>OZ241847.1:2175000-2489980 GCA_965202915.1 Gammaproteobacteria bacterium | reverse complement strand
TAATACCATCGGCATCCAATGACACTGCAAAAAATCTGAAATATTCCGCCTATTTCCACCACATTCCATTTGATCCCGTGTTGACATAGTCAAACATCTGTTGATTTTCAATCCCCACCCTGAATTTGCGCAACCATGTTTCGCATGATTCCGCTTACATCTTTCGCATTCCTCTTGTCTGCCGGCGGCCATAGATGGCACCCCGCCCTATCGCTACACCCTCCGCGGGACCAGCGGCGGCCTGCCGGCCGGACTGAGCTTTGACGGCAGCACCCGTATCCTCTCCGGCCGTCCGACCACGCCCCAGGGGAGGAGCGGCTACGTATATACCCCCTCCGATGCCAACCCCTTCCCCCCCAGCTTTCCCGGCAATCCGGAAGGCTTCGGCATCACCATCGAGGACAATGCCGTCCCCGGCTTCGGCGACGCCACCCTCCCCGAGCAGCGCTACGCCCGTGGCATCGCCCTCAGCAGCACTGACACCGACGGCACGCCGCGGGACTTCGTGCAATTGCCGGCCGCCACCGGCGGCGACGGCGCTCTCCGCTACACCCTGCTCCACCAGCAGGGCCCGAACCTGGACGCCCTCGGTCTCAGCTTTGACGGCGGCACCGGCAGGCTGACCGGCACGCCCCCGGCGGATTTCGATATCACCCGCGCCGCCGGCGTATTCACCTACCGGGTGCAGGACGCCGACGCCCGTACCGGTGCCGGCGACCGGGATGACCTGGAACTGCGGATCCTTATCATTGCGCCGACCGTGACCGGCGCCACCGAGGGCACGGTCACCGAAGATGATGACGCCAACAACGTCGCGAGCGGCACGCTAAGCCTCGTTATTGACGGTGATGACGCCACCTTCACGCCGCCCACCGATCCCGACGGCACGTATGGCACCTTCAGTATCACCCCCGCCGGCGCCTGGACCTATACGCTGGACAACGATCTTGCCGCCACCCAGGCCCTGGCCGAGGGCACCACCGACACCGAGGTCTTCACCGTGACCGCGAGTGCCGGGATCCGTGTCATGCAGGACGTCACCCTCACCGTCACCGGCGCCAATGACAGGCCCACGGTCACTATCGCCGCGCCGACGGCCAATACTGAGGTGGGCCAGGGCGCCACCGTCGATCTGAGTGGCACCGCTGAGGACGTGGACAGCGGCGACGTGCTGGGCTATGCCTGGAGTGCGAGCCCGGACCCTGGCGGTTTCGAAGACGCGACCCTGGCCGACACCAACTGGAGCGCTCCCGATACCATCGGCGCCAATGTCACGCTGACCCTGACGGTGAGCGATGACAGCGGCGCCGCCAATGCCGACGCCACCGCCACGGTGATGGTGACGACGGTGGGATCGGTGAACGTGAACGGGGACGCTAACATCGACACGCGGGACGCCCAGGTGTTGTATTACGTCGCGGCGCTGCCGGCTGCATCAGACGGCTTGAATACCCTGCTGGATCAACTGCGGGGAACCGACGGCGTTACGCGGGCGCGGCTGGAGGCCAGGGCCGGGGCCTGGTTGGGCCAGGACCCGGCGGACGTCACCCCGAGCCCGGATCTGAACGACGATGGCCGCCTGAGCCAGCAGGACGCGCGGTTGCTGTACTATGCCTTGCGGTTCGGGGATGAGCTGCGGGCCAGCCCGGAGCTACGGCGGGCGCTGGGGTTTGGGTCGGATACCGCGATCCTGGACAGGGCCCTCAGTCTGCCGTAAGTAACGGTGCCCGGGCACAGGCACCCAAGGGCACAGGCACCCAGGGCTGAGCCGGTTATCCGGTGCCTGACGGTCACCGAGGCCGCTTGGGGTGCCGTGCGCTGTATAATGCAGTGCAGTTTAACCGCGTTTATGCCACAATAAACCTATATGCCTAAAATATACGTAAAAACCATGGGGTGTCAGATGAATGAATATGACTCCTCGCGGATGCTGGACGCATTATCGGCTTCCCATGGGATGGATGCCACCCGCCGCCCGGAAGAAGCGGACCTGTTGCTGCTTAACACCTGCTCGATTCGTGAAAAGGCGCAGGAAAAGGTGTTTTCCGAATTGGGTCGCTGGAAGCCGTTGAAAAACAACAATCCGGATCTGGTGATCGGCGTCGGCGGTTGCGTTGCCAGCCAGGAAGGCGCGGCCTTATGCAAACGCGCACCCTACGTGGATATTGTATTCGGCCCCCAAACCCTGCATCGCCTGCCACAAATGTACGATGCCGCGGTGGCCAAAAATACTCCGGTGGTCGATATCTCCTTCCCTGAAATAGAGAAATTTGATCACCTGCCCGCCCCCAGAGTGACCGGCCCGACGGCGTTTGTTTCGGTGATGGAAGGGTGCAGTAAGTATTGCAGTTTTTGTGTGGTGCCCTATACCCGCGGCGAGGAGGTCAGCCGTACTTTTGATGACGTGCTCACCGAGGTGGTGGAACTGGCGGAGCAAGGCGTGCGCGAGATCACCCTGCTGGGGCAAAACGTCAACGCCTATCGCGGCGCCAGGCATAATGGGGAAATCGCCGATCTGGCGTTGCTGATTGAATATGTCGCCGCGGTCGATGGCATCGACCGGATTCGGTTCACCACCTCGCACCCGATGGAATTTTCCGACAGATTGATCGAAGTTTATGAGCGAGTCCCGGAGTTGGTCGGCCATTTGCATTTGCCGGTGCAAACCGGTTCGGACCGTGTCCTGGCATTGATGAAACGCGCCCATACGGTGCTTGAATACAAGCATAAAATTCGCCGTTTGCGCGCCCTCAGGCCGCATATTTCGATATCATCCGATTTTATTGTCGGGTTTCCGGGGGAAACCGACGCCGATTTTGAAAAGACCATCGATCTGATCAACGAAATAAAATTTGATCATTCTTTCAGTTTTATCTACAGTATCAGGCCGGGTACCCCGGCGGCAAGTCTCGAGGATGATACGGATATAGATACTAAAAAACAGCGGCTTTATATTTTACAGGAGCGGATTAATCAGTCGGCCGCCGAGATCAGTGAAAGTATGGTGGGCGGTATGCAGACAATACTGGTCCATGGCCATGCCCGCAAAAATTCTGAACAGCTCAGCGGGCGCACGGAAAATAACCGCAGTGTCAATTTCTCCGGGCCGGCTTCGCTGATTGGCCGGTTCATAGACGTTAAAATTACCGAAGCATTGCCAAATTCATTGCGCGCGGTGATCCCGGATCGACCCCCAGCAGCATATTTATAATCGTTGGACAACCGTTCTTCATTTTCTTCAAACATCGCCCTTGAACCGGTTGATAACCGCAGATTAACCAATCTATGCGGCCCTCTCGATGCCCATTTGCGTCAGGTTGAGTGTTGCATGGAAGTGGAGATCAATAATCACGGTCACAGCTTTCAGATCATCGGCGCCAGAAAATCGGTTGAAATCACCGAACAGGTAATACAAAAAATGTATGCGTTCACGACCAAACAGAACTTGTCCACGGAACGGGTGCATTCCTTACTCCAGGATTCTTTAATAGACGACGGGGCCGAGCGGGCCGAAGACAAGGACGTCGATATCAAAGTCAGGCGCGGGATTGTGTACGGGCGCAGTCCCAACCAGCGTCTTTATCTGACGGCGATTCGGCAACATGATATCAGTTTTGGCATAGGGCCCGCCGGCACCGGCAAAACCTATCTCGCCGTTGCCTCGGCGGTGGCCGCGCTGGAGCGTGAGGATATACGCCGATTGGTGCTGGTCCGCCCCGCGGTGGAAGCGGGGGAACATCTTGGTTTTCTTCCCGGCGATATAATACAGAAAGTTGACCCGTATCTGCGTCCTCTCCATGATGCACTTTGTGAAATGCTCGGGTTTGAACGCGTCGCCAGGTATATCGAACGCAACGTCATCGAAGTCGCCCCGCTGGCGTTCATGCGCGGTCGCACCCTCAATGAATCATTCATTATTCTGGATGAGGCGCAAAATACCACGGTCGAGCAAATGAAAATGTTCCTGACTCGAATTGGTTTTGGTTCGAGGGCGGTGATCACCGGTGATATAACCCAGATTGACCTGCCAAATGGAAAACAATCCGGTCTCAAACACGTGATCGATATCTTAAAAGATGAAGACGGCATCAGTTTCATGTTTTTCAAATCCCGCGACGTCGTCAGACACCCATTGATCGCCAAGATTCTAAATGCCTATGAACGGCATGAAAAAAAGATTTCCATAAACAATAACCACAATGGCGGTTAAAGTTGCAATTCAATGCCTGACGGACGAGGCGCGGGTACCGAAAAAAGACGCGCTCAGGACCTGGGTCGAATCGGCTTTGTCCGGCCATGGAAAAGACGCCGAGCTGAGTATCCGAATAGTCGATGAAAATGAAAGCAAAGCCCTGAACGCGAGATGGCGCAAGGTGGCAAAAGCGACCAATGTATTATCTTTCCCGGCGGGCGAGATAAACCAGTATTGCACCGCGATGCTGGGAGACCTGGCCATTTGTGCGCCTGTTGTTGAACGTGAGGCGCAACGGCAGGGTAAATCATCGGAGGCACATTGGGCGCATATGGTGGTGCACGGCACTCTGCATTTATTGGGCTATGATCACGTAAAGGCTCAGGACGCCGAGCAAATGGAATCCCTGGAAAGCGCGATATTGACAAAATTAAGTTATCCGGATCCGTATATCAGCGATCATCATTAAATGTCCCGGCAAGATAAATCCCGATTGAGAGGCATTTCCAAACCATGGAAAGATGCGCTCAAAACCTTATTCTCCAAAATGCACTGGGAGCGTGCGGATTTGATCAATCTGCTGGACGTCGCCGGCAGTCGCAACCTGATCGAACCGGAGGCGCTGGCGATGATCAAACGCACCCTGGGCGTGTCCAAAATACAGGTGCGGGATATTATGGTGCCGCGTGTGCAGATGATCCTGGTGCGCCATGATGATCAACCTGAAGAGATCCTTAAAACGGTTATCGCCTCCGGGCATTCACGCTTCCCGGTTATGGGCGAAGACAATGATGAGATAACCGGCATACTGCTGGCCAAGGATCTGCTCGCCTATTTTGCCGGAAAAGATGATAAAAATTTTGATATAAAAGATCTGATGCGCAGAGCGATATTTGTTCCGGAAAGTAAACGGCTTAATATATTGTTGCGTGAATTTCGCGCAAGCAGAAATCATATGGCAGTTGTTATCGATGAATATTCCGGGGTCGCCGGTCTGGTTACTATTGAGGATATTATCGAAGAGATCATCGGTGAAATTGAGGATGAACACGATTCCGAGGGAGAACAACAGATACAGACTCACAGCCGCAACCGTTTTACCATCCATGCATTGACGCCGATAGCTGAATTCAACAGATATTTCAATACAGAATTAAGCGATGATGAATATGACACCATAGGAGGGTTGATATTGCAGACCTTTGGTCATTTGCCCAAGCGGGGGGAAACCATTGATTTTGAAGGATTTACAATTACCGTATTACGCGCCGATAAGAGAAAAATCAATCTGCTGCGCCTCACTAGGCGGAAGCCGTCAAATGCCGCTTATCAGTAGCCCCCTGGTCAACAACAGCCATTTATCATGCGGCTCTATCGGCCTTAATAACCGGCATTGCAAACCAAGCAATATCTGAAATTTTTGGCGTCCGCGGTTGCCGGCGGGTTGCTTGCGTTTGCGTATGCCCCTTATGGCGGCGACTATCTGGCCTTTATTGCGCCGGCGGTTTTATTTTATATCTGGCATTCCTGCACCCCCAGGCAGGCATTTTATAGCGGCTATCTGTTTGGCTTGTCGTTATTTGCCATCGGCATAAGCTGGGTGCATATCAGTATCAATCTGTTTGGTGGCGTCGGTGTTGTCGGCTCGTATGCGATCACCCTGTTGCTGGTGGCTTTTCTTGGATTATATCCGGCCCTGGTCGGGCTGCTAAGCCGCCTGCCGGGCAACGCGCCCGGCCGGGTACACTACCTGCTGGTGTTGCCGGCGTTATGGACTCTAATAGAATGGTGCCGGGGCCGGCTCTTTACCGGTTTCCCCTGGCTGAATCTGGGCGCCAGCCAGACCGATACCCTGCTCTCGGCCTATGCGCCGGTATTGGGCGTCTATGGAATCAGCTTTATGGTCTGCGTCACCGCCGGTGGCATTGTATTATTATGTTTGCAGCGCCGGTCTCTGCCGGCGGCCATTGTCCTGATCGCGATCTTCGCCGGCGCGCTGTCATTAGGCAAAATCAGCTGGACCAGGCAACACGATCCGGCCCTGTCCGCGGTGCTGGTACAGGGGGCAATCCCGCAGGCGATGAAATGGCGACCGGAGATTAGGGAAAAAACCTATCAGCTTTATTGGGAACTGACCGAACCATATCGGGACAGTGATCTGATCGTCTGGCCTGAGACCGCGGTACCGGCCTTTATCGAGACCGCCGGTGAATTGCTGGAGCATATAAACCGCTCGCTCAATCCATCCGAGACGGTGTTTTTAACCGGCATTCTGTCCACGGACCAGGCCGGCCAGCGTTACCACAACAGTATTTTGCTGATGGATGATCAATATTATCTCTATCACAAACGTCATTTGGTACCGTTTGGCGAATACATTCCCTTGCATTCATTGTTGGCACCGATACTCGAGGCCCTGCATATACCGGTTTCCGATTTCAGTGCGGGTGGTCCCGGTCCGGCCGGTTTTAAAACCAGCAAAGGCCTGCTTGGCCTTTCGATCTGCTATGAAAATGCCTTTGGCGATGAAATTCGGAGGCCGTTGCCGGCGGCGGAGATCCTGGTCAACGTCAGCAATGACGCCTGGTTCGGTGACTCCATTGCGATCCACCAGCATTTGCAAATTGCCCGCATGCGATCCATGGAAACGGAACGTTTCATGTTGCGCTCGACCAACACCGGCATCTCCGCGATCATCGATCACAAAGGCGGTATTATCGCCCAATCGCCGCCATTTGAACCGCACGCATTGACCGCCGAAGTACACCGGCGCGGCGGTGGCACGCCTTTTACCATGCTGGGTTACTGGCCGGTGCTGGTCTTATGCCTGTGCATACTTGGGGTCCATTATTTACGCCTCAGGAAGGCGAATCTATCTCCGACGACCTAAGCCGGCGCATCTCCTCAAGCCGCACCTTTAACTCCGGCTCCTGTTGCGCCAATGACAATATATCACGGCGGCTGATTCTGATCAGAGTCGATGGATTTTTTGCCTTGACGGTCGCGGTCCTGATCTGGCCGCCCAACAGAGCCACCTCACCAAAAAAATCACCGTCGTGCAGCTCGGCAATATGATCTCCGGGGTCATCGCCCTCGCCCTTATAGACGTAAACCAGTCCGCGGGAAATAATATATAGCGCGTCGCCCTTCTCATTCTCACCGATGATCACGTCGCCGCTTAGAAAGGTAACGGTACGGGCAACCTTGGCAATCCGCATCAGTACGGTACGTGAAAGCCCTTTCAATAGCGGCACCGTTGCAATCAGATCAGTGGATTCCAGTTCCGGGATAGGGTCGGAGATGGAAGCCAGGGCCGAAAGCGCATTGCGCACCCGTCGCTCAACGTCGGTATAGGCCTTGGAACCCATTTCACCGCTTTGATGGGATTCCTCGACGTACTGCAATGAACTGATAAAAGCTATTCTGGTAAATAAGCGAGTCTGAAAACGCAAATAAAAATCCGGAAACTCGGTCGCGATCCGGTGCAGATATTGTTTGCATCTATCCATGCGTCGGCGATATATTGCTTCAACCTCCCGCCGAAACTCGCTCGCGTACTTGCTGTTATCGCGCAGATTCTCAAGTACGCGCGAGCACATCAATATGCCGGCGATATCACGCTGCATGCTGTGAGATAAACGCCAATATTGATAGCGCGACAATATGCCCGCGGCCCAGTCATGTTCGCGCAAACGCTTTAACACCCCATTTTCAATTCGGGAAAAAAGGCCGGTGCCGGCGTCCTGTTGCCGGTATTGCAGGGTCTCCGGATGGGATGACCAGAATTCCCGGTCGCGTTGCAGGCTGTTGTTAATATCAAAATAAGTGTAATGCTGCAACAACCCTATATCATGAAGATGCTTTAATTCCTCCTGTTCAACCCGCAGTGCAGAGATGAACAGATAGCGAAGATCTCGTCTATGCTCGGATTCAAGGTCATATAATGCCAGGACTTTTTGCAATTTATCCCGGATCAGCCGCCGGGTGCCGTGGGACATTAACTCCGCGTCATGAAACCGCTGCAACATGCCATCGGCGTGTCGTTGTGCCTGAAATACTCCATTTTTTAACTCCTCTTGTTCATCTTCAGTCAGGCGATCTATGCCCAGGGCATGAATTAACGGTCTGATCGTGGTGGCATTGACCAGTAATAAAAACAACACCACGCCCAGGGTCATATCGAGCAACAATGGTTTCGCCGGCAGATCTTCCGGCAACAGCAAAACCATCGCCATGGCCAGGCTGCCCTTTAGGCCTCCCCACCACATGATGTGCCGTTCCCCCAGCGACACCCGCGGCAGCCGAAAAAGTCGTATTGCCGCGGGCACCATGGAATAGACGGTTGCCGCCCGTGACAGCAATACCAAAAAGATTGCCACTATGATCACCTCGGCGCGGTCCAGCAGCAGCATGATATCGACCGATAAACCCACCAGCAGAAACAACAATGAATTACAAACCAGTGCGATCACTTCCCAGGTTTCCTTCACCATCGTGGTTGCCCCCTGGGGAATACGGCTTACCCCAAATATCCCCAGCGCAATCGCCGCGGAAACAACCGCCATGACGCCGGACACGTGCAATATATGCTCGGCAACGGCAAAACTGGAATAGGCCAACACCACCGACATAACCATATAAAAATTCACCCCGGCGGCCAGACGATACAGACACTCACTCACGATCACCCCCATCGCCGCGCCCACCACTATCCCACCCAAAAACACGCGCATAAATTCAACCACCACCCCACCCGCGCCGCCGGCTTCGATGGAGCCGCTGATGGTCAAACCCAGGATAATATTAAACAGCACGATGGCGGTTGCATCATTCAACAGCGATTCACCCTCCACCAACACGGTCAATCGGTGCGGGGCGCCCAATTCTTTGAACAGGGCGATGACCGCCACCGGGTCGGTTGCCGAGATCAACGCGCCAAATAACAATGCCAGCATGATTTGCATGTCCAGAGTCAACCACAGACCGGCGGCGATCATTATCGTGGACACCAATACGGCCGGAATAGCCAGGGCCATTATCGGGGCCAGGTCCTTTATTAATTGTCGCGCGTCGAGATTAAAAGAAGATTCAAATATCAACGCCGGCAGGAACAAAAATAACACCAGCTCCGGGGTTAATTGGAATTGCAGTAATAATTCAAACTGAGAATATGATCGCGCCAGCCAGCCGCCGAACACGCCGAGCACGACCAGGAACACGGTATAAGGAATGGGAATATTCCGGCATATCACCGCGGCGGCCATCGCGACGGTCAATAAGCCCATCACAACCAGAATGATCTCCGACAAAGGCATGACTATGAGCCCACGGTCACAAGTATGATCATGGCGATAACTTCATCACGGCAAAAAAATCAACCGGTTTTGTGGATCGATTTGCCATAATCCAGGATCAGCACCAGCAAGAATCCGCAGATCATTATGCCGATTGCAATCGCCACCTCAGTCGATATCGCCGTCGGCCAATAAGGCTCAGAGCCGACCAGACGCTCGGTTTGCCGGACTATCTCGAACTGACGATTCTGAAACGGCCAAACCACCCATAAAGAAGCCGTGAGGACGCCCAGAATGAATAACACCGTTACCCGATAATAGCGTAGCAACAACCAGGCAAGAACGCGGGAAAATAACATTAATCCGACCGCCACCCCCAGGACAAAGGGAATCACAATCGCAAACTTAAAATGGCCAATCGCGTCGAAGATATAGGCATATTTTTGTAACAGCAACAAAATGAAAGAACCGGATACGCCCGGCAGCATCATTGCAGTGGCGGCCAGCACCCCGCAGATAAAAATGGCCCAGCCTGTGTTGGGCACGTTGACCGGTGCCAGATTGACCACCGTAAAACCGATCAGCAGGCCGGCCAATAATGCCATGATCCCGCGCCCGCTGAATCTGCCGGTCTGTTGCGCCAGCACCATGATCGAACCGGCAATCAGCCCAAAAAACAGGCTGTAGATCCATTCCGGATGGCTGCGAATCAGATCGGGTAATGAAATCACCCGGGTAAAAAACATCAACGCCAAAAAAATCCCCGTCGCCAGCGGTATCAAAAAGACAAAGTCGGGCCGGTTTAAGGTCACTTTCATATCCAGCTTGAGAATGCTCTTTGCCCAAACCACATCAAATGATTTAATCGCGTTAATAAGCCGCTGATAAATACCCAGAATAAACGCCATTGTGCCGCCGCTGACGCCCGGCACCACGTCGGCCGAACCCATGCAAAATCCTTTGGCAATCAGTAGCAATTGAGTCTTCACCGGCTTGAATCGGGGTCCGCTTTCCCCGTGTGATAAGGCCGGCTCAATTCATGCACCGCATCGATAAATACCCCGACCCGCTCAGGGTCGGCATAGGGTTGTACCCCGTGGCCAAGATTAAAAACGTGGCCGCTGCCATGGCCGTAGCCGGCGAGAATGCCGGCGACCTCTTTGCGAATCATTTCCGGCTCGGCGTACAGCACCGCCGGGTCCATATTCCCCTGTAGTGCAACTTTGCCGCCTATCTGTTTTCTTAGCTTGCCCATATCCTGGCTTGCGTCCACACCCAGCGCGTCACAACCACTGTCGGCGATCTCCGCCATCCATAACCCGGCCCCCTTGGTGAACAGTATCACCGGGATCCGTTCTCCCTGATATTCACGCCGCAATCGTTCAACGATTTGCCTCATATACGCCAGCGAAAATTCCCGGTAGGCGGGCTGCGTTAGCACTCCCCCCCAGGTATCAAAAATCATCACCGCCTGCGCGCCCGCCTCTATCTGGGCATTAAGGTAAAGTACAACCGCGTCCGCCAATTTGCTTAACAACGCGTGCATCGCCGCCGGGTTTCCATAGAGCAAACCCTTTACCTTGTGAAAATCCTTGCTGGAGCCGCCCTCAACCATGTAAGCGGACAGAGTCCAGGGACTGCCGGCAAAACCGATTAACGGCACCCGGCCATTCAATTCTTTCCGAACCAATGCGACCGCATCCATAACATAGCCAAGTCTGTCCGCCGGGTCCGGCACCGCCAATGCCTTAATCTCGGCCTCGGTGGAAACCGTTTTGGCAAATCTTGGGCCCAGTTTTTCCACCACCGACAGCTCGAGTCCCATGGCATCGGGAATAGTCAATATATCGGAAAATATAATCGCCGCGTCCAGGGGATAGCGAGCGATAGGCTGCAAAGTCACTTCACAGGCCAGTTCCGGGGTCTTGCAGAGGGTCATAAAATTGCCGGCGCGGGCGCGTACAGCCTTATATTCGGGCAAATAGCGCCCCGCCTGGCGCATGATCCATACCGGCGTCATATCAACGGGTTCACGCAACAGGGACAGGATAAACCGATTATTTTGTAATTTCGGCGGCATGGTACAGGGTAATTTCCGGCAGATAATGAATACGCACATAATACTGGATTAAGCCGCATATCACATCGACAAATTTTATTTTATAAGTTAGTCTGGCAGGCGATACATTAATTTTGCGCGAGGGCCAATATGATCATACCGGTCAATGACTTGATTGCCGCCGCCAAGGCACAATGCAGTCTCAAGGATGTCGAGGCGGCAAAAATATTTTTTGACGCACATAACAATGCGGTGATCATCGACGTACGCGAGCCTGAAGAGGCCGCGGCATCAAGACTTGTCGATGCCACTAATATTCCCCGCGGCTTGCTTGAAATGAAGATCATCGAGCTGTGTTCGCAACACGATATGCCGATCCTGCTCCATTGCGGCGCCGGCGGCCGCGCTTCCATGTCCGCCCATACCCTGCAGATCATGGGTTACACCAATGTCCACGTTATTGACGCGCAATTTGACGAGATCAAGCAAACCTTCGGCTAAGGGCCTTTTCCATTCCCGGCAACATCAATCGGTATGGCCGTATGGCCGCCAATCCGAACAGTGCTTTCCGGCTACGCCCAATCCGGTCAGACTTGATAGAGAGGACGCTTGTTAATGCCCGGTGCGCAATACCCAAACATGGGCGACCGGCGCATTATGCCGTCGTCTCAGCGTTGATAATTCAGCCATGGGCCCCGGAACCTTAATCGGCTTGCTGATGGCTTTCGCCGATCAGCTGAAATTCAGGAACCTGTTTGTTATTGTCATCGCGCTGTTGCTGATCAACATTATTATTCCCGATTTTATTCCCTTTGTGGATGAGATCATCCTGGCGTGCATTGCCGCCTGGTTGGCCCAGAAGAAAAAGGCGCTGGTGGAAGATAAAGACCCCGAGGGCGTAGTCATTGAAGGGGAGATCGTGGAACCAGAGGATGAAAAACAGGGGCCGGGGGCGACGTGACCGTCACCCCGTTTTACTACTCATCGCGCAGATCCAGGGCACTCTGCAGGGCCAGCATATTCACCCCCAGCGCCCGCTGCAGTGCCGGGCTGGCCCTCAGTTCATCCTCGAACCGCAACGCATAATACAGGATCCGTGCGTCCTGCTGGTTTAGGGTCCCATCACCATTCAGGTCCGGGTCGGGGGTGACTTCCGCCGGGTTCCGGTTTAACCAGGCGGTGGCTCTGGCACTTAGCTGCGCGACGTCCGCGGCAATCCCCCGCAACCGGTTCAGCAGAGCATCCAGGTTGGGGGGCGACAGCGCGACATAATAAATGATCTGGAGATCCCGCACTTGGACTATGGCGTCCGCATTTACGTCGTTAGGCGAGGCCACCTCCACCACCAATGTGACCGCGGCGTTGCCTTCTAATTCGTTGTCGTCAAACACGCTCAGCCTCAGCATGATATCGAGATCTGTGTCGACCGTGGGTGCAGTCCACACCGTGTCGGGTAGGCTGGGAGCGGTAAAACTGCCCTGGCCGGGCGGTTCGGTGATCCACTGATAGCTCAGTCTGTCGGTCTGTCCGCTGTCCACGTCCATACCGATGGCGGTGATCGCAATGGTCGCGCCCGCCGCCACCGTGGCTCTGTCCGCCGGCGCGATGATATTGATCGTTGGGGCATCATCGGCGCCGTCGACGGTGATAGTAATGGTCTGCAGAACATTGGGGTCGGCCGCCGCCATCACGGTGAGGGTGTCCGTGCCGGAGGCGCCGAAGCCTTCGTCGAACAATAATTCCTGAGTGGCCATCCGGCTGTTGTCCAGAATATAGGTCCAGATACCGTCGGTGGTCATACTGAAGGTGCCGTAAGTAACGTCGATATCGGTCAGTGCGACGAAGTTGGTGTCACCGCCCGGGTTAGGGTTGGTGATGGTCAGCATCCCGGTCGCCCTGCTTGTTGTGCCTGCTGTGTCGCCATCCTGCGGGAGTCTGTCGGGGCCGTCCTCGGTGACCCTGCCGAGGACGTCGCCGCTGAAGGTGATCGCCTGGTTGATGGTGATATCGAACACTAAGCTGGCAGTACCGCTGTCGTCCGAGGCATCGGTGGCGGTGCTGTCCGAGTCGGTGACGGTGTAGGTGTAAGTGCCTGTCGGAGGCGAAGGGATCACTGCTGGTCTGCCGGACAGGACGCGGGTGTCAGGGTCAAAACTCAAGCCGGTTGGCAGGTCCGGGGTAATGTTGTAGCTGAACGGCGGATTGCCATTTGTCGCCTCCGGCAGGGTCAGGTCCGAGATATCGGCGTCGACTGTATATATCTGGTTATCAATGATCTCGCTGAAGCCTGGCTCGACGTTCACCGCAATGATCCTGACCATCACTTCGATGGTATCGCTACTGGTGTCCGTGCCGCTGCCGTCATCCACGGTTAGAATAAGGTCAATATCCTCATATTCGGTGACCGCCGGAGCGGCCCACCCCGTTTCAGCGGAGTTGGGGGCGTCGAAACTGCCCCGGTCCGGTGGGTCGGTGCTCCATTGATAGCTCAGGGTGTCGGTCTCTCCGCTGTCCACGTCGGTGCCGCGAGCACTAAGCACAATGAATTCTTCCGGCTCCATTATTGTCGGTATCCCGCTGGTCAAGAGCACCCCTGGCGCATCATTGGCGCCGGCCACGGTGATGCTTACCGGGTGTGTGATGCCATCGAAGGCGGTGGCGACCACATTGAAAGTGTCGCCGGCGCTGGCGTTCTGCGCCAGCTCCTGGGTCGTGTCCTGCCCGTTGTCCAGTGTGTAGGTCCATTGGCCGTTGGAGGCCATGTTAAACAGGCCATAGGTGCCGATCTCGGTCAGTGCGATGAAGCTGGCGTCACCGCCCGGATTGATGATGGTCAGCGTCCCGGCCGCCCTGCTTGTTGTGCCTGCTTCGTCGTCATTTTCCGGGAGTCTGTCGGGCCCATCCTCGGTGACCATGCCGGTATTGGTCCCGCTGAAGGTGATGGGCGGGGCAATAATTTCGATGGAGAAGATTAAATCTGCGGCATCGGCGGCCTCAGTGTTACCGTCTTCGTCCTGCACCCGGTAGGTGTAGTCGGTGGCGTCCTGCTCCGTGGTCGGTGCACCGAACAGGATGCGGTCGTCGGGATCAAAAGCCAGTCCCTCCGGCAAGGTCTGGACGATATCATAGCTCAGGAGGCCGTTGCCACCGGTGGCCGCCGGCAGGGTCCGAGCGGGAATAGTGATGCCCCTGGCAAAAGTGAACGCCAGGGGTGGGGTGGTCGCACCGAAGTTTGGAGCACTATTCGTCTCAATATTAATACGGAAGCCCGCCGGTGGTGCTTCGGCACCGTTGGCGTCCGTCGCGATATATCTGTACTCCCTGTCCTGCACTCTGTTCGGTATGCCGCTAAGGACGCGTTCGTCAGGGTCACGGTCAAAGCTGAGCCCAGCCGGCACGGGGCCGAAGTCGAAGGCTCTCTCGAGTCTGTAGCTTAGCGGAGGGCTGCCCTCGGAGGCCGGGGGCAGGGTCAGGTTGACAGGGTCGCGGACGACAAAAGTCAGGTCGGGAAAGGTCGCCGTCCCGAAAGATGGGGGGTTCACGATTATGGTGTCAAATGAAATTGTGTCGGTGGCATCACGACCGTCGGTGACGGTGTAGGTGTGGGTGGCCCGGCCCGAGAGCGCGGTGACGGTGCCGGAGATGACGCGGGTGGTGGCATCAAAGCTCACCCCAGCCGGCAAGTCCTGATTGTCGACCGTGTAGGTGTACAGGCCGTCACCGCCGCCGGTGGGCTCCGGCAGGGTCACGCTGGGCACGTCTCTGCCGGTGGTGTAACGCTGGATTTCAATCACAGTGTCGCCGAAGCTCGGCGGGGTGGCGACCGTTATGATCACCGTGTCCGGCTCCGAGGGCCGACCACCCACATCGGTAACGATTAACTGGAACGTCAGTGTTTCATCCTCGCTCAGCCCGGTGGGGGCGGCAAAGGTGGGACTGACAGTGTTAGCGCCGGTCAGGGTGACCGTCATGCCTTCGGTCTGAGTCCAGGCGTAGTTAAAGTTAAGGGTGTCGTCGTCGGGGTCCATATCCGTCGAACTGCTGCCGTCCAGCGTCACGCTCGCGCCTTCGTCCACGATCTGCGCCGGGCCGGCTTCAGCGGCGGGGACGTCGTTCGCATCGGTGATCGTCACCGTGACCTGTGCCGTGTCATCCAGCCCGTCCGTCGTGGTGGCGGTGATCTCAAGGATGTACATTGATGGCGCCGCCTCAAAGTTCTCGCCGGCGCCCGTGTACCTGATCCTGCCAGACAAACTTTGAATGTCGAAGCGGTCCGTGTCGCCGCTGCTGATGCGGTAGGTGATGTCGGGATCATCCGGTGCGTTGGCTAACACCCTGCCTACGACAACCGGTGTCGTGCTGCCGTCCAGGTTCTCCGCCAGATTAAAGCTGTAGGGAGTATCTTCAAACTCCGGCGGACCAATCTCTCTCTCGTCGGTCACCGTCACCGTGACCTCTGCCGTGGCGGTCTCAGAGTTGGACGTGGCGGTGACCTCAAGCATGTACATTGATGGCCCCGCCTCAAAGTCCTCGCCGGTGCCGATGTATGCGATCACGCCGCTGGTCTCGTCAATGTTGAAGCGGGCGGTGTCACCGCTACTGATGCTATAAATGATGGGGTCACTCTCCGCATCGGTGGCGATCACCGTGCCCACGGCAAACGACGTCGTGCTGCCGTCCAGGTTCTCCGCCAGATCAAAGTCGTAGGCAGCCTCTTCAAACTCCGGCGGATCGTCCTCTGGTATCACTGTAATTATGACTGTAGCCACATTGCTCACCGCGCCGAAGTCGTCCATCACGCGATAGGTGAAGCGGTCGCTGGTGGTCTCGCTACCGTCGTGTTCGTAATCGAAGGTGAAGTCGTCGGACAACGTCAGCGAGCCGCGGCTCACATTTTCTACCGGCGTGGTAATAACTGATAATAGGAACTCATCGGTATCCACGTCGGTTGCCGGGGGCAGTTCTCCCCCGATTCCGCTGCCCTCCACTGCCAAGAACACATCATCCAACGCTATCGGTGCGTCGTTGGCACCGGTGATAGTGATGGTGACGTCTTCGGTAACGGCGGGTTGGAGGCGGGACATCACAGTGAAGGTGTCGGTTACTTCAGCGCCTTCGCCCAGGGCGTTGGTATCGAGGTCGGTATTGTCCAGCGTGTAGGTCCAGATGCCGTTGGTGGCAATAGTGAAGCTGCCATACGTGCCGGGAACGGGAGTATCGGTTTGCACGAAGGTGCGGTCGCTGGCGGTGGTGGTAATGTCCAGGTCGCCATTCGCCGTGATGATTGCAGCGTCTTCGGTGACCATGTCCTCGTTAGTACCACTTATAGTGAGTGATGCCTCAGTTACCATAATGGTGACCATAGCGGTGCCGGTGTCGCCGCTGTCATCGGTAACCGTCAGGGTCAGCGTGACGGGGTCGAGGGGATCCGGCGCGGTCCAGGTGGCATTGAGCATGTCGCCGTTGGTGAAACTGCCGACGCCAGGGCTCGCGCTCCACTCATAGCTCAGCGTATCGCCGGTGTCGACGTCGTCGCCCGTGCCGATCAGGGTGACCGCCACGCCCTGGTTCACTTCCATATTGGCCGCCGGCTCAGTGATGCTTGCCACCGGCGCCTCGTTGGCATCGGTGATCGTCACCGTGACTGGTGCCGTGTTGGGCTGAGCATTGGCCGTAGCGGTGATCTCAAGGGTGTACGTTAGCGGCTCCGCCTCAAAGTCCTCGCCGTCGCCCGTGTACGCGATCGCGCCGCTCGCCCCGTTAATGCTGAAGGGGTTCGTACCACCGCTGCTGATGCTGTAAACAATGGAGTCACCCTCCGGGTCGGTGGCGGTCACCGTGCCCACGGCAACCGGGATCGTGCTGCCGTCCCGGTTTTCCGCCAGGTCAAAATCGTAGGAGCCCTGATCAAACTCCGGTGGCTCGTTTTCATCGGTGATGGTCACCGTGACTGGTGCCGTATCGGTCTGAGAGTTGGCCGTAGCGGTGATCTCAAGGGTGTACATTAGCGGCTCCGCCTCAAAGTTCTCGCCGACACCCGTGTAAGCGATCGCGCCGCTCACCCCGTCAATGCTGAAGGGGTTCGTACCACCGTTGCTGATGCTGTAAACAATGGAGTCACTCTCCGGGTCGGTGGCGGTCACCGTGCCCACGGCAACCGACGACGTCGTGCTGCCGTCCCGGTTCTCCGCCAGGTCAAAATCGTAGGAGCCCTGATCAAACTCCGGTGGCTCGTTTTCATCGGTGATCGTCACCGTGACTGCTGCCGTGTCGGCCTGAGAGTTGGCCGTAGCGGTGATCTCAAGGGTGTACGTTGATGGCACCGCCTCAAAGTTCTCGCCGGCACCCGTGTACGCGATCGCGCCGTTCGCCTCGTCAATGTTGAAGCGGGTTGTGTCGCCGCTACTGATGCTGTAGGTGATGAGGTCACTCTCTGCGTCGGTAGCGGTGACCGTGCCCACGGCAACCAACGTCATGCTGCCGTCCTGGTTCTCCGCCAGGGTAAAGTCGTAGGAGGTCGGATCAAATTCCGGCGCATCGTCCTCTGGTGTCACCGTAATCGTGACCATCGCATCGTTGCTGTCGGCGATGCCGTCGCTCACGCGGTAGGTGAAGAAGTCGTCGTGGTTCTCGCTGCCGTCGTGGGTGTAACTGAAGGTGCCGTCCTCCTCGTTCAACACCAGCGTGCCGTTGCGCACATTCTCTACCCGCTCAACCATTAGGGTTGCCTCGTCATCCACGTCGTCGTCGTTGGCCAGCACGCTGTTCGCTCCGCCCGTCAGCGTCGTCGCGGTGCCGCCCTCAAGCACCGTGAACGCATCATCCATTGCCACCGGCGCATCGTTGGCGCCGGTGATGGTGATGGTGACGACTTCAGTAACGGCGGGTTGGAGGTTGGACATCACAGTGAAGGTGTCGGTTTCTACATCGCCGGCGTCCAGGGCGTTGGTATTGAGGTCGTTATTGTCCAGCGTGTAGGTCCAGGTGCCATTAGTGTTAATGATAAAGCTGCCATAAATGCCGGCTGTATCGGTTTGCACGAAGGAGCGGTCGGTGGCGGTGGTGTTGATGGTCAGCGCCCCCCTCGTAATGTTGGATGGGGCGTTTTCGGTAACCATGCCCACGGTGTCGCCTCTGATTTGGAGCAGCGCCTCGATTATCGTAACGGTGACCGAGGCGGTACCGGTGTTATTGAGGGCGCCGCTGTCATCGGTAACCGTCAGGGTCAGCGTGACGGGGTCGAGGGCATCCGGCGCGGCCCAGGTGGCATTGAGCATGTCGCCGTTGGTGAAACTGCCGACGTCGGGGCTCGCGCTCCACGCATAGCTCAGCGTGTCGCCGGTGTCGACGTCGTCGCCCGTACCAGTCAGAAAGACCGACACGCCCTGTTTCACTTCCGCATTGTCCGCCGGCGCGATGATGCTTGCCACCGGCGCGTCGTTGGCATCGGTGATCGTCACCGTCACTGGTGCTGTGTCGGTCTGAGAGTTGGCCGTAGCAGTGATCTCAAGGGTGTACATTGATGGCACCGCCTCAAAGTCCTCGCCGGCGCCCGTGTACGAGATCGCGCCGTTCGCCTCGCCAATGTTGAAGCGGGTCGTGTCGCCGCTACTGATGCTGTAGGCGATGAGGTCACTCTCTGCGTCGGTAGCGGTGACCGTGCCCACGGCAACCGGTATCGTGCTGCCATCCCGGTTTTCCTCCAGGGTAAAGTCGTAGGAGGTCTGATCAAATTCCGGCGCATCGTCCTCTGGTGTCACCGTAATCGTGACCGTCGCCACGTTGCTGTCGGCGCTGCCGTCGCTCACGCGGTAGGTGAAGAAGTCGTCGTGGTTCTCGCTGCCGTCGTGGGTGTAACTGAAGGTGCCGTCGTCCTCGTTCAACGTCAGCGTGCCGTAGCTCACATTCTCTACCCGCTCAACCATTAGGGTTGCCCCGGCATCCACGTCGTCGTCGTTGGCCAGCAAGCTGTTCGCTCCGCCCGTCAGCGTCGTCGCGGTGCCGCCCTCAAGCACCGTGAACGCATCATCCGTTGCCACCGGCGCATCGTTGGCGCCGGTGATGGTGATGGTGACGACTTCAGTAACGGCGGGTTGGAGGTTGGACATCACAGTGAAGGTGTCGGTTTCTACATCGCCGGCGTCCAGGGCGTTGGTATTGAGGTCGTTATTGTCCAGCGTGTAGGTCCAGGTGCCATTAGCGTTAATGATAAAGCTGCCATAAGTGCCGACTGTACTGGTTTGCACGAAGTTGCGGTCGTTGGCGGTGGTGGCGATGGTCAGTACCCCATTCGTAATGTTGGATGGGGCGTTTTCGGTGACCATGCCCACGGTGTCGCCACTGATTTCGAGCAGCGCCCTGATTATCATAACGGTGACCGAGGCGGCACTGCTGTCATTGACGGCGCCGCTGTTATCGGTAACCGTCAGGGTCAGCATGACGGGGCCGAGGGCATCCGGCGCGGCCCAGGTGGCATTGAGCCTGTCACCGTTGGTAAAACTACCGACGTTGGGGCTCGCGCTCCACGCATAGCTCAGTGTGTCGCCGGTGTCATCGTCGTCGCCCGTGCCGGTCAGAGAGATCGACTCGCCCTGGCTCACTTCCGTATTGGCCGCCGGCCCAGTGATGCTTGCCACCGGCGCGTCGTTGGCATCGGTGATCGTCACCATGACTGGTGCCGTGCCGGTCTGAGAGTTGGCCGTGGCGGTGATCTCAAGGGTGTAAATTCGCGGCCCCGCCTCAAAGTCCTCGCCGGCGCCCGTGTACGTGATCTCGCCGCTGGTCTCGCCAATGCTGAATGGGTTCGTGTCGCCAATGGTGATGCTGTAGGCGATGGCGTCACCCTCCGGATCGGGAGCGGTGACCCTGCCCACCTCAATCGGCATCGTGCTGCCGTCCTGGTTTTCCTCCAGATTAAAGGCGTAGGAAGCCGGGTCAAATTCTGGCGGCTCGTTTACGTTGGTCACCGTCACCGTAACCTGTGCAGTGTTCGTCCGACCGACCGCCGTGGCGGTGATCTCAAGGGTGTACATCAACGGCTCCGCCTCAAAATCCTCGCCGGGGCCCATGTAGGTGATCGCACCGCTGGTCTCGTCAATGCTGAATAGGGTTATGTCGCCGTCGGTGATGCTGTAGGCGATGGGGTCACTCTCCAGGTCGGTGGCGGTGACCGTGCCCACATTCATCGGCATCGTGCTGCCGTCCTGGTTTTCCGCCAGGTCAAAGGTGTAGGAAGCCTGGGCAAATTCCGGCGGGTCGTTCTCGTCGGTCACCGTCACCGTGACCGGTGCAGTGTTCGTCTGACTGCCCGCCGTGGCGGTGAGGGTCAGGGCGTACATCAACGGCTCCGCCTCAAAATCCTCGCCGGTGCCCGTGTACGCGATCACGCCGCTGGTCTCGCCAATGCTGAATAGGGTCGTGTCGCCAACGGTGATGCTGTAGGCGATGGGGTCACTCTCCGGGTCGGTGGCGGTGACCGTGCCCACGTTAATCGGTGCCGTGCTGCCGTCCTGGTTTTCCGCCAGGTCAAAGGTGTAGGAATCCTGGGCAAATTCCGGCGGGTCGTTCTCGTCGGTCACCGTCACCGTGACCTGTACAGTGTTCATCTGACCGCCCGCCGTGGCGGTGATCTCAAGGATATACGGTGGTGGCACCGCCTCAAAATTCTCGCCGGTGCCCATGTACGCGATCACGCCGCTGTCCTCGTCAATGCTGAATAGGGCCGTGTTGCCGTCGGTGATGCTGTAAGCGATGGTGTCACCCTCCGGGTCGGTGGCGGTGACCGTGCCCACCTCAATCGGTGCCGTGCTGCCGTCCCGGTTTTCCGCCAGATCAAAGTCGTAGGAAGTCGGGTCAAATTCCGGCGCATCGTTGGCGCCGGTGACGGTGATGGTGACTTCTTGGGTATCGGAGGTGGGTCGGAGGCTGGACGCCACGGTGAAGGTGTCGGTTACTTCGGCGCCTGCGGCCAGGGTGTTGGTAGCTGGGGCATTGTTATCCAGTATGTAGGTCCAGGCGCCACCGACATCAATTTCGAAGGTGCCGTACATGCCGGTATCGGTTTGTGGGACAAAGTCACGGTTATTGGCGGTGGTGTCTATGGTCAGCGTCCCGCTCGCCATGGTGGAGGCGGGGTCGTCTTCGGTGACTGAGCCCGTGATGGCGCCATTGATTTCAAGCGATGCCGGGGTTACCTCAACGAAGAACGGGGGGGCGCTAAAGCTACTGTTGACGGCGCCGTTGTCATCGGTAACCGTCAGGTTTAGCCTGACGCCGCGGATTTCGTCCGGTGCCCTCCAGGTGGTACTGAAACTAACGCCATTGTCGACTCTGCCAGTGCCGTTGGTGAAAAGGCCGAGGTCGTCTTCCGCGCTCCACGCATAGCTTAGCATATTATCGCCGGTATCGACGTCGTTGCCCACGCTGATGAGGATGATCTCCGCGCCCTGGGTCACCTCCGACAGTGCATTCATGCTTATCGTCGGCGCGTCGTTGGCGCCGGTGATGGTGATGGCGACTTCTTGGAAAACGGTGCCGTCGTCGCTCGACACCGCGGTGAAGGTGTCGGTTTCTTCGGCACCTATGGCCAGGGCGTCGGTTTCGGGGTTGTTATTATCCAGCATATACATCCAGTTGCCCTCAGCGTCAATGCTGAAAGTGCCATAAATTCCGGGCATGCCGGATTGCACGACGAAGGTGTAGTCCATGAGGATTCCGTCGGTGATGATCAGCCTGCCGCTCGCGTTCAGCATAGCATCGGAGCCATCCTCAAACACCGTACCGACGGTGTCGCCCGTTATGCTCAGGGTGGGCATGCCTTGCGCCGCGGCGTTCGAGGCGAGGACGAAGCTCAGCGCGAGCAGGAGCAACGCAGACCCCATCAGGATGACGCGTCTCCTTGGGTGTTTATGTATCAAGCACTTGATCATTGGTGTTGCTTTAGCATATATGTACGGAGTTTATAACATATAATTTTGCGACTATCAACTTGTGTCATCATCGGGTGCCGGGATCAGGCAAGTATATCATTTCCGGATTAAAGTCGGCACCGGCGAGCAACCCGGATGCCTGGTATGATTACTCAATGGGTTGCTCCGAGAGGCTGATTGGGGCGTAGTAATGTGCCAGCAGTACTCTTTTCCAGCACCGGCCTGTTTGTTTGCGTTCGTTTGCACTGGTGAAGGTATGGCGATAAACCACGGCGCGAACACTGAGGGGCGGTTGCTCCGGGAAAGGGTTGTAGGCAAATAGTGCGGTTACCGGCGCACTGTTTTGCAGCAGTCTTATCATCATATTCCACAACCATCGCTGGGTATCCGGGTTTGCCAGCGCTGCAAACCACATCTGCCAGTCAATGCGGGGCTGATGCGGTGCCACCCAGCCCGGGCATTGTTGCAGATCACCGGGTTTATATTTAAGCCGGTATTCATGCCAGGTACTGTTGTCGGCGCTGCCTTCAATCACGATCTCATTGCGCTCCGTGGTCATTACCGCAAACGGGCCATAATTGTTGACAATATTGAATGGTCTCAGAAAACGGTGGGTTGCCGAATCCACTCCGATCATTTGAACGCCGCTCAGGTAAATACTGAGCAATGCCATTATCAGTGCGCAACCGCGGGCGGACGCGCCGGCTGAGCGATGCCGGATCATCGACAAGCGCGGCAGTATGGACTCAGGCAATAACCGTTTAATCGCGGCGTCGTCAAACAGAAACAGGCAGATCAACATGGTCAGCAGATTGAAAAAATTGTAGTTGCCGGTGAGGACGATCATGGTCTGGAATATCAGGAAACAACCGGCTGCGATTTGCCGGAAGCGGCGCGGCGCAAAGATAAAAAAGGGCATGATTAATTCGACGATCAAGGTCATCCCGGTGGCCGCGGTCAGCACCGCCTGCGGCAAATGATGTGCATACCAGGCCAACGGGGTTGGCAATGGCTGGGTTTGGAAATGATAGTTCAGCGCGGTTAAATTGGCCCAGCTGGGATCGTGACTGATGATCTTGACGAAGCCGCTTAAAAACATGAAACGGAACACCAGCCAGCGGTACAGCCAGATAATGATCGTCGATCCCCAGGGCAGAAAAATGGCGAGAAAACCGCATTCTAACAGCAGGATATCCCACTGAAAGGAGGTGAAGGTCTGGCCGGCGTTGACTATTGAAAGATACAGCAGGTATAACAGTACCAAACTGGTTCGGGTGAAAATACCAGCCACCAGAATTAATGATAATACCGCGCCGGCGATACACACCCAGGAAACAAAGGCATCGGCATGAGAAAACCACAACAGGGTTGGCAATTGCAAATAGGCGGCGTTACCAAACTGATCTTTAATCGTGCTCAAATAGTATTGCAAAGGTAATACCCCGTCGGCACCGATCAATGCCTTGGATTGCACCGCAAAGGAAATGAAAGCAATCAGATAAACCAGCCCCAGCAGGCGCAGGAAAAGCCAGGCGGTGAATTGGTAACGGAGAGGAGCAAAGTTTTTGCCCCAGAAAAGGTGGGTGAAAAAGGCCAACAAGCGGCGGTGCGTGGAAAAAAAACGATAGCCAAGTTCACTCAAGCGGGCGAACCCGGGTAAGTAACGATACAGGAACAACAAAATGGAGTGAGGATGATTATCCCGGACGAGACTGTAGGCGGCTTTGGCGCCTTTTGAAATGGTGCCGTTTGCTTCGATCAAATGGATTGCGTCGGCCAAATCCTGTTGCGCAATATCGGGGTAATTGTCGGCAACTTGTTGATAGGGGTAATACTCGACTCGATTTCCGGTCAGGTGCCGCCAATAGTCGACCCACTCCCGGCAGATCCCGCATTCGCCATCATATAATAGTGTTGTCGGTCTGGTCATGGTTATTTGCCTCTATCTTCTTCGGCAACGGTTTTTGCCGTCGCCGACACACATATAAAAGCTCTGATGGTCATGCCACCCGGTTTTGGGATGTATCCCATTCTGGGACAAGTCCCGTACTGGGACAAGCGCAGTGGTCGGAGCGCCGATGTTTGGTCCTGGATTCGCCGCCCAATCAGCGACCAGGCGGCGGCATCGCGGTTATTCCAGGAAAGGGAATGTTTTAACCAGCCGGGTTTCAGCCCAGCGCCTGCCCAAGCCAAAAACGTGGCCGGATTTGGTCATGGCACAGCCGATTAATATAATAATGTAAACGATGTGATGATCCATGAACAGGTTATTTTTGGGGGGAAAGGCCGCACTGTATATCAGCAGCATTATCAGGGCGCCACTGTAACCGGCTATCTTGACGCCTATCCCCAGTATCAGTGCCACCCCCACCAGTAACAGGCCCACCATAAACAGCCAATCCACCAGCGCATTCCCGGCCAAACCCTGGTAAAATCCGCCCCAGGGCCCCCTGGTGCCAAATTGCAGAAAACCGGAGGTTGGGGAAGCACCGGATAGCCAGGCCTTTTCGATTGTGGTTGCAAAGCCTAAGCCAAACAGTTTGTCGATAAAAGCCCAGAAGAAAACCCAGCCGATGGATATTCTCAGTAAGGCCCAGATGGATTCTAATTTGATTTGGTTCATTATGTTCTGATCCCGTATCGATTGGTTTCGCTGATTTTATCCGAACTCGATGGGGAATGCCACACTGTGTATCCGGCCGCCACCGACAACAGGGTTTTATTTGGCGAGTGCCCGGCCTGGCGCCCTCTGGGTGCGGGCTGCCAGGCTACCCCATCCCCAGTGCGGGCATTCGCCATTGTCAGGCTGGAGAAAGGTCAGCAGGCGCTCATTAAAGCCGCGCTCGTGCCTTTGGGTGCAGGTCCGCACCCAAAACGCCTTTTGCTTGAGCCCAAGAATCCGGTGTGTTTCCGGCTTTATGCAGTGAATAAAAGGCCTGTTCCATCGGCAAGTGCGCCGGCCAGGCATTGCCGTCGCGGTGGGAATGGCGGAATATTACTATTTCAGACCGGCACTATTCTATATATAATTTAGCGATTATCCCGTCCCAATGGATGGAGATCGCGCCAGAGCAAATCCGATATGTTGCCGGATGATGTGCATTCAAGCTGCCTGGATCGATCCTGGCATGGGTCAATTCAGCTACAAGAAAAAAACAACATGTTTAAGAGAATCGGATTAATTTCTAATAAGGGCATAAACGAGGCCAAAGATACGCTATCGACGCTGATCGACTATCTGGTCAAAAAAGACAAGACTGTTATTCTGAATGCATGTTGTGCCGAATTGATCGGGGATAATGAGTTTGAAACCCCGCCTGATGATGAGATAGGCGACGTTTGTGAGCTTGCCATCGCGATAGGCGGTGATGGCACCATGCTGATGGCCTCTCATCTGTTATGCGGCAATGACGTGCCCCTGTTGGGGATCAATCTTGGCAGAATCGGCTTTCTTGCGGATATTCCCGCCGATGCGATTGCGCAGGAATTGGATGAAATACTGGCCGGGAATTACGTTGAAGATGAGCGTTTCCTGCTGCAAAGCCAGACCTGCCGTAATGACACTGTTATTTTTGACGCGCATGCATTTAATGACGTTATCGTCCAGAAATGGAATATAGCCAGATTGATAGAATTGGACACGTATATAGACGGGGTTTTTGTCCATACCCACCGCTCCGATGGCTTAATCGTGGCCACTCCGACCGGTTCCACCGCATATGCGCTGTCCGGCGGCGGACCGATTTTGCATCCCTCTCTGAATGCCCTGGTTTTGGTGCCGATTTGTCCTCATACATTGAGCAACCGGCCGATTGTATTTGATAGTGACAGCCGCATAGAGATAGTCGTGGGGGAGCGTAATAATAATCATGCTTATCTTAGCTGCGACGGCGATAACAAGCTGGAATTGTTGCCGGGGGATAAAATCTGTGTCCGTAAAAAGGATAGAAAGATTCGCTTGATTCACCCCGCCAGGCATGATCAGTTTCAAATCCTGCGCGAAAAACTGCACTGGAGTAAATAGTTTTGCTGAGACAATTGGTTATTCGTGATCTGGTCGTCATCGAGTCGCTTAATCTTGAATTTGAACCGGGAATGAACGTACTGACCGGTGAGACCGGCACCGGCAAATCGATTCTGATCGATGCCTTGGGCTTGATACTGGGTGATCGTGCCGATACCGCGCTGATCAGAGACGGTGTTGATGAGGCCGAAATTACCGCAATAATTGATATATGCGATTATCCGGATGCGGCGAGCAAATTGGCCGAGCTGGATATCGAACATGATCGGGAGGTTTTTTTACGCCGCGTCATTAAGCTGGATGGTCGTTCCCGCGCCTATATCAACGGCACCCCGGTGCCGATTCAATCATTGCGTGAACTGGGTGAACGGTTGGTGGATATCCATGGCCAGCATGCGCATCAATCATTATTGAAACACGACCTGCAAAGACAACTGCTGGACCATTTTGGCGGCTATGATCATTTGCTGGATGAATTGCAATCGCATTACCGGTGCTGGCATGCCAGCGCGAGCCGGCTTGCTGAATTGAACCACAATAATGAACGCCGCGAGGATCAACTGGCGTTGATTCGCTATCAGGTCGATGAGTTGGAGGCGATGAATCTTACTGAGTCCTGTTATCAGGAGAGTGTCGATGAACATCAGCGCCTGGCCAATGCAAACCGCATCGCCGAGTGCGTGCAATTTGCGTTGAATGAGATCAGTCAAACGGAAAATGCAATTGCCGGCAGAATTGCACGGGTTTATGAATCCCTGCGCGGAATCAGTGAATTCGATCCCGCCTTGGGGGATATTTTGACGTTGCTGGATACGGCGCGTATTCAGGTTGATGAGGCGGGCGGTGAACTTCGACATTACTTCGATAATATTGAAATCAATCCTGAGCAATTGCAACGCAGCGACAACGTGTTGGCGCAATTTCATGAAACTGCGCGCAAGCACAAGGTCAATCCAAAGGAGCTTTTTGCCCACTTCCAAAGACTCGACCGGCAATTGCAACAGTTGCGGGATAATGCCGGGCTGGTTGAAGACCTGCTCCGGCAAAATACCGATTCCCTGGCGCAATATCGGCGGACTGCGAAGGAATTATCCAGGGCGCGGAACGCCGCCGCGGTTGAATTTGCCCAACGAGTGACCGGCAATATGCATGATATGGGCATGCGCGACGGTGTATTCAAGGTCGAGGGAAATTTCAGCGAAGATGCTGATCCCTCTCCCAATGGACTCGATAACATTGAATTTTTGGTCACCACCAACCCCGGCCAGACTCCCAGGTCCATCAACAAGGTCGCATCGGGTGGCGAGCTGTCGCGTATCAGCCTGGCAATATACATTACCGCCGCCAGGGACAAAGGCACCCCGATCATGGTGTTTGATGAAGTCGATGCCGGGATCGGCGGCGGCGTCGCGGAAATCATAGGGCGGTTACTATGCAGTCTGGCCGAGCATAAACAGATCTTCTGTGTCACTCACCTTGCCCAGGTGGCTTCATTCGGTCAACATCACTACCGGGTCAATAAATTCATTCGCGCCAATCGGACTTATACCGGGGTGGATAAACTCGATTCAGAGCAGCGCGTGGAGGAAATAGCCCGAATGTTGGGGGGCGTTAAAATCACCGGTGAAAGCCGCGCCCACGCGAGCGAGATGCTCAACGTCAGCAGGGAAAGGATGCAAACCTGAGCGGTGGCCGGTCCGGATCACTGTTTGGGTTTTACATACAGCACCAGATGGTGGTCTTCGAGGGTATAACCGTGTTTTTCGGCGATTTCTTTTTGCAGCTCTTCTATGCGTTCATTTTGGAATTCGATGATCTTACCGGTGTTGAGGCACACCATATGATCGTGATGGATGCCTCGGTCCAGTTCAAAAACGGAATGCTCTGAATCAAAATGATGGCGGATAACCAGGCCGGCGGATTCAAACTGGGTCAGTACCCGATATACGGTTGCCAGCCCCACTTCCTCATTGGAATCGAGCAGTCTTTTGTACACCTGATCCGCACTCATATGCGGTTCCGATGAGTTCTCCAGAATCTCGAGTATGCGAATTCTGGGCAACGTCACCTTTAACCCGGCTTTTTTTAGGTTTTGTGTTTCCATGCCTTGCCCGCCTTGTTTATCATTTACTGTTTTCAAGTGGAGTATAGGGAATTAAATTGCAATTGTCATTGAGGAAATCAACGCACGCGATTATGCTTACACCTGTTTATGAACGGCGCCGGAGGAAAAAATAACCCGTGTATCGCTACACTCAGTTAGTGCTTGGTGCGGTCTTATTGCTACAGCTACAGGCTTGTACCAGAGGCTTTGATGGTGGTTGGTCCCCGATTTTTTTGTATCAGATCGATATTCATCAGGGTAACGTCATTGAGCAGAGTATGCTTGATGAATTAAAGCCGGGCATGGATAAAGAACAGGTGCGTTTTATTATGGGCACACCGTCTATCATCGATCCGTTTCACAGTGATCAGTGGGAGTATATATACAGTTATCAACAAGGGTCTTCGGTCAGGGAACAAAGGCATATCACGCTGCATTTCAAGGATGACAAGCTGGCCGGTGTGTCCGGGGATATCAAGGCCAGACAATCCGGTGCGGCGGCGGAAGCCGCCGATAGCCCCGGCCCGGTGCCTGAACAATAAACCCGGGGAAGGGCGCTTTGAAAATATGCCCGGCACAGCTACGTCGGGCGATGCCGTTTGCCTCACCGGCGATTACATTGCCTGTCTGCGCCGTCGGGCTTCCCTGGGATCGGTTGACAAAGGTCGATAGATTTCGATGCGGTCGCCGTCGATGGGAATATGATCCAGTCCGCACAGCCTGCCAAATATGCCGACGCGATTGCCGTCCAGATTGATTTCAGGGTATTTATTGAGGATATTCGATTGCTCGATCGCCTCCCGCACGTTTGTGCCGGGCATGATATTCACCGTTGACAGATGCACCTCAGACCGGCCGACGTGCACTATTTCGACCCGTACCGCAGGCTTACCGCTTGCCATACACCTGTTGCGCCCGTTCGGCAAATGCGGCCACAAGGGAATTGACTATCTTATTAAACGCGCCTCCCAGGGTGTATTTAAGCAATTTATTTTCAAATTCAAAATCCATATGCAGTTTGATCAGACAGCCATTGTCATTATGCGGCTGGAATCCCCAGCTACCCTCCAGCTTCTTAAATGGGCCGGTCACAAGGCGCATGTTGATCAGTCGGTCAGACTCCATGGTGTTTTCGGTGGTGAATGATTGGCGTAATTTTCCCATTGCCAGTGAAACGGTGGCCGTTACTTGAGTTTCAGCCTTGTGTAATATTTTGGTGTCGGTGCACCAGGGTAAAAATTGAGCGTAGGATTCGATGTCATTAACCAGCCGGAACATTTCAGTCGGGGAATACGGCACCGTTGCGGTCTTGGTTATTTCAGTCACGGTTATAATTAGCTCACCAAACCGGTCAATTGTAAAACGCCAATCGCGTTTAGAAAGATAATTGTCACCGCAATCGGTGCAATATAGCGCACTGCCATTCGCCAGCTTTTATAGATCAGGCCGTCGCCGACGTTCAGTTCCGCAACCGTGGACGAACGGGTCATGATCCAGGCTGCAAAAATGGCCATTAATAAACCGCCCAGAGGCAGCATGATATTTGTGGTCAGAATATCCAGAACGTCAAAAATACCATTTTCCTTTACTTGTCCGGCAAACGTGAAAGTAAAGGCCCAGTGGTTAAAGGATAGTATGGTCAACAGGCCCAGCACCCAGGTAATCAATCCGGCCACGGCCGTGGCTTTTACCCGGCTCATATTGGCGTTTTCGACTAGCCAGGTGACCGCCGGTTCAAGCAGGGAAATCGCAGAGGTCCATCCGGCAACCATTAACAGACAGAAAAACAGGGTGCCAAAAAACGTGCCAAAAGGCATTTGGCCGAACGCGATGGGCAAGGATAAAAAGATCAGACCCGGACCGCCGCCCGGTTGCAGGCCATAGGTAAAGACGATGGGAAATATCGCGATACCGGCTAAGATCGCAACCGCGGTATCGGCCAGAGCAATGGTGATCGTGGTGGTGGTGATCGATGCCTTTTGTGACAAATAGGAACCATAGATCATGATTGCACCCATGCCCAGACTCAGGCTGAAAAAAGCCTGGCCCAAGGCCGGTAAAAAGATATCACCAAACAAATGTTTGTCGGCCAGTTTTTCAAAATTCGGTACAAACATATAATTTATGCCGTCGATGAATCGCTCGGTACTCATCGCATAGCCGACCATGACTAATAATAACAACACCAGGGCCGGCATTAAACAGCGCATGGTTTTTTCCAAACCGCTTTTGACGCCGCGAGAGATGACAATAACCGTCAGTGCCATAAAAGTCGTATGCCAGGCCAGCAGGCGTTCCGGATCGGACACCAATTCGGTAAAGATCCGCGCCGAAAATTCCGCATCGGCGTCAACGAACATGCCGGAACCGGTACGAAAGATATAGGCCAGGGTCCAGCCGGCGACCACGTTGTAAAATGACAGGATCAAAAAGCCGGCCAATACGCCCATCCATCCCAGCAATTGCCAATATTTACTGGCTTTTTCCTCCAGCGCCAGGGTATGCATGGTGTTGATGGGATTCTGGCGTCCGCGCCGGCCCAGCAGCACCTCGGCCATCATGATCGGGACGCCCACCAATATCACGCATAGCAGGTATATGAGCACAAACGCGGCGCCGCCATTTTCACCGGTCATATAGGGAAATTTCCAGATGTTGCCGAGCCCGACCGCGGACCCGGTTGCGGCCATAATGAAGGCCCAGCGCGAGGACCATTGTCCATGCAGTGATTTGCGTTTTGTGATCATCCTAATTTACCTTTATGCCGATATTTTGCCGCAGAATACTGGTATGCTCAACCGGGATGACTAAGCCACCATATAATAATCAGATCGTGGGCGCGCCGGCTTGCCTGATTTGCCCGCCTGATATAAATGCCGGCCCACCCGAATCTTGCCGGTTCCGGGATCATAACCGCTTTGGGCCGGTTGCGCTATAATCCTGATCCCGTGAGCAAACAAGCCCCTTCCTCGAAGACCACCATCGTCCTGAATAAAAAGGCGCGGCATGATTATTTTATTGTGGAATCCCTGGAGGCCGGTATTGCGCTGCAAGGCTGGGAAGTGAAAAGTCTGAAAGCCGGCAAGGTGCAGATTCGGGACGGTTATATATTGCTCAAACAAGGTGAAGCCTTTTTATTGGGGGCGTCGATCACGCCGTTGCCCGCGGCGTCCACGCATATTGCGCCTGAGCCGCGGCGGTTGCGCAAATTACTGCTGCACCGAAACGAGATCGCAAGATTGATCGGCGCCACCGAACGCAAGGGGTTTGCCTTGGTCCCCACGGCAATGTATTGGAAACGGGGCCGGGTTAAACTTGAAATCGGCATTGCCCGGGGAAAGAAACAGCATGATAAACGGGCCACCGAAAAAGAACGCGATTGGCAAAGGCAAAAGGCAAGAATATTAAGGCATTAAGTTTAAGGGCTCATTGCCTTGGGGTTGTATCCGGGCCTGTATAATCGGTCTTTTGATCCCATTCACATTCCGGGTAAATAATACACCGCCCGCATTGCGGTTTTCTGGCCATGCAAGTATAGCGCCCGTGCAGGATCAGCCAGTGGTGAGCGTTTTGTTTGTAGTTATCGGGGATAAATTTCAACAGGCGTTTTTCCACCTCCAGCACGTTGTCACCCGCGGCCAGGCGGGTGCGGTTGGCCACCCGAAAAATATGGGTATCGACGGCAATAGTCGGCTGGCCGAAGGCGGTATTGAGAATCACGTTTGCAGTCTTGCGCCCGACCCCGGGTAATTGTTCCAGCGCCTCGCGGGTGTTCGGTACCTGTCCTGCATGAGCGTCGATCAATATCCGGCAGGTGTTGATAATATTTCGCGCCTTGGTGTTATAAAGACCGATTGTCTTTATGTATTTTTTTAATTTGCCCAGGCCCAGTTTTAAAATTGCTTCCGGGGTATTGGCAATCGGGTAAAGTTTTAAAGTCGCCTTATTGACGCCGAGGTCCGTCGCCTGCGCCGACAGGATCACCGCGATCAGCAGTTCAAATGGGGAGCCATATCGGAGTTCGGTGGTTGGATTCGGATTATGAGCTTTTAATTTTTTGAGGATCGCGGTGCGCTTGGTGTTATTCACATTGCTAAGTGGGTCAATGACGGAAGCTCAAGACTCGGTTTCGCCGAGCCCGCATATCAGATTGGCCGCCGCCATCAACGTGGCCAGGATTAATAAGGTACCGGCGCCGTTTGCAAACAGCATAACGCCATTAAAATGATCAAATAAAACCAGGCCGGTATCCGGCTTAAATTGCCCCAAATCAAAATCAAATTGCTTGAAAACAGAGGCATGGAGAAATAATTCACGAACCAGACCGAACACCCCGAACACCGCGATCACCGCCGTCGTCATGATCGCCCCATCCTTCAGTAACGCCATCAATCCATTACCAAAACAGCCCGTCTGTTTGCGGGCCAAAGTAAAACAGTTGAGCGCGACCAATGGCAGGTACACCCCTATGATCAAATATAACCCGTAACAATGGGCCGCCAGCAGTAAAGCCAATATTGCCGCCAAGGTGGCACAGATGATGGTGACAAACAGCATCCGCACGTCCGGATCAATCCATTGCCGGGCACATCCAATCAGCACCATACTGGTCAATACCGTCAATGCAATCAGAGCACCCGTGGCCAGTCCCTGTATCGTCGATTCGACGACCATAAATATCGGACAAAACCCGGCTATTACCGTCTGTACTAATTGTCGATTCCCGGTATTTATGCCCTCTGGGGTATTCATGCCCTCCGGGGTATTTATGCGCTCTGGGTGGTTCGCTTCGGACATCTGGAATGGTATTTCACTCTGGTATGCGTTATCATAGAAACGGCATAATAATGGATTTGGAAAAAATATTTTGCCTTTATAAAAAAACAGTCTATAATTACTTACGGGCAATCTCTTTGGATTACTTTTAAGGTAGCTTTACTATGATACATTATAGTTCGATAAGTTCCAGCTTGGGTGTATTGCTGTTGTTGTTTGTCACGGGTTTGGCTTACGGCTACAACGCGATAGACGTCGTCGATGGCGGTTCAATCCAGGGCCAGATCACCTTCAATGGCACTGTGCCGATGAAAACCATCATTCCCACCAAGGACGCTCAGATCTGTGGCAAAAAGCGCAAAGAGCCGCAAATACTGGTGTCTGAAGACGGCCGCGTACAACAGGCGGTTGTCTATCTCAAGGGTGTAAAGCAAGGCAAGGCATGGGGGGAACCCACGGCCAACGCGGTGCTGGATCAGAAAAACTGTGTTTTCATTCCCCGCGTCCAGATCATTCCCAAGGGGCCTATCGATATCCTCAATTCGGACCCGTTATTACACAACACCCACGGTTATTACGGTAAGCGCACCGCGTTTAATCTGGCCCTGCCCAATGAGGGTCAGAAGATCACCAAGCAATTAAAGAAACCCGGCCTGGTTAAGGTGGACTGCGATGCCCATGGCTGGATGTTGGCGCATATCCATGTCGCCGATAATCCTTATTATGCGCTCAGCGGAGATGACGGCACGTTCAGCATTACCGATATTCCCGCCGGTAATTACAGCCTGGTCGTCTGGCAGAAACTGACCGGAGAGACCAAAATGGACGTCACGGTGGAAGGTGGCAAAACTGCCGAATTAGATATTGAATTGACAAAATAGGCACACCGCAATATTGCCCTGAAGGGCATAAAGCGGTGGGCTTGGCGGATTGTTTACGATCTTGATTTTAGATTAAATAAAGAGGTAACTTACTATGAAAGAGCTTGATAAAATCCGCGGTACCATGCATCGGGAATTGAATCCTCCCGGCAGCGGTCCCGACCCGACCACCACCATCACCCGTCGCACCTTTATTCAGAAATCACTGATTGGCAGTGCCGTCGGGACTGCGGCTTATCTGGGTTGGTTTCCATTGGTCAACACCATCGATTTTGCCTCGGCCGCGGTCACCAAGCCGTTCCGGTTCGCATGGCTTTCCGACACCCATCTTTATCCGCGCGACGTTAATGAACGGTTTGTGGAAAAAACCAAGCTGGCGATAAAAGAGATAGGGGACATAGGGTCATCGCTGGATTTCCTGATATTCGGCGGCGATCTTGCTCAAACCGCTGATCCGGTGGAGCTGGATCTTGGCAAGGAGTTGCTGTCGGAGCTGAAGATCGAGCAATTGTTTATTCCCGGCGAACACGATTGGTATCTGGACCTGGGCAAGAAATGGGAAAAGGATTTCGGCGCATCGCCATGGGTCAAAGACCATAAAGGGGTGCGTCTGATCGGTTTGAATACCGTTGGCCAGGCACCGGATTATTGGTCGGCCAAAAAGATGAGCCCGCGCGAACGTATGGGGCATATGGAGGCATTGGACGGCACCGTAGCCGGTCCGTGGGCGGGATTGGGCCCCGAGCAATTGAAATGGTTGCAGGATGCGGTTGGCGACTGGCCCAAAGGCGAGCCCCTGGTGGTGTTTAGCCATAACCCGCTTTATGAATACTATCCGCCGTGGAATTTCTGGGTGCGGGATTGGCGCGAAGTGCATGAGATCCTTGAGGGCTTCACCAATGTTACCAATATCCACGGGCACGTGCATCAGGTGCTCTACAATGAGATCGGCAATATGCGCTCGATTGGCATGCTGGCCACTTCCTGGCCCTGGCCTTATGCACCGGAGGGTGTGCCGGCACTGACCAAACCCATGCTGAGGGTCGACCCCGGAGATCATTTTGACGGCGTCGGTTGGGACCTGCTGGCGATGGACACCAACGGCGCGGTCGACAACACCTATAAAATGTGGCGCAAGCCCGAGCATATTTTTGCCGAAGCCGTACATGATTCCGGAACCGGTGATAACGATAATCAGATCCTGAGTCGTCGGATTGCGGACAAGATGTGGCCATACAAATAACGGGGGATATGAACGATGAATAAAACGTCTTATTATAAATCAATCGGGATAAGCGGCTTATTGGCATTGACCCTGTTCCTGTTCGGTGGTTTGGCATTGGCCCATAAGGAAAAGCATACCCCTGATCAGTTGCAAGCCTTTGAGGAAGAGTTCATGGAGCAGGTTCGCGTGGGTGACCTGCTGTGGCACGGAGACAAGGCCATGCAGAAGGAATTGGGAGTGAATCTTTCCAATACCGGAGCCGCTTGTGCAATGTGTCATCCGGACACGTCTGACGCGCATCCGCAATTATTCCCCAAATTCCAGGAGCAAATGGGCGAGTTTGCGACTTACCGCGACATGGTGAATTGGTGTATTGAGAAGCCCAATCAGGGCGAAAAAATCGATCCCGACGGTCCGGCGATGAAGGCGCTTGAAGCCTATTCTTACTGGGCTAATCGCGGTTCCACTTTGGATCCCGGGCGTCACTAAAACGCAGCCATTTCCTTCCCGGCGGGAGTATTTCACTCTCGCCGGGTGGGAAGTTTTATAAATACTGACTTAACCGCAACACTATCATTTAGGATTATGGCCAATACCGCTATTGATTATGACCAAATAACCGATTACAAACTGATCCGCCTATGGTTGTTATGGGGCGGTGTCTGGCTGATGTTTGCCCCATCTATCGGGATCACCATCTCGACCATGTTTAATTTTCCCGAATACCTTGGCCAGAACTCCTATTTAACCTTTGGCCGCTTGCGGCCCATGCATGTGAACGGAGTGATCTTCGGCGCGTTTTCAACCCTGTTCGTTGGTCTGGTGTTTTATATACTGCCACGCCTGACCGGTACCGCGGTTCACAAGACGCATTGGGGCTACCCATTGCTGTGGCTTTGGAACGCCGCGCTGATCGTGGGCATGGTGTCATTATTACTGGGCCATAATCAGGGGCTGGAAGCCGGCGAATTACCGCTGATTCCGGATATTATGTTCTTTGTGGCGATTGCGCTTATGACCTATCAAGTCATCGTAACCGTTGCCAAGCGGGTCATTCGACCGATGTATGTTTCGTTGTGGTATTTGGTGGCGGCACTGGTGTGGACGGTTGCCAATCTATTGCTTGGATTCGTGATCCCTTATGCCATTCCCGGTATCAATAACGCCGCGTTTCACGGTCTGTTTCTACACTATATTGTCGGCCTGTGGATCACCCCGGCGGGGTATGTATTGATCTATTATTTTCTACCGGCCAGCATCAAGAATCCGATTTACAGCCATAAACTATCGATGATAGGGTTTTGGTCACTGGCGGTATTTTACCCGTTTGTGGGCCTGCATCATTATTTATACAGCCCATTTGCCGATTGGGCGGAAACCCTGGCGATTATCACTTCAATGTTGCTGATCATTCCGGTGTGGACGGTATTGCAGAATTTCTTTGGTACCATGATTGGCCGCTGGCATAACTTTGGCCAGAACTTGTGCGCCAAATTCATGATCATGGGTTCAATTATGTATTTAATCGGTTGCTTCCAGGGTTCAACCGAAGCGTTGCGCTCAATCCAGGAACCGACCCACTTTACCGATTTCGTGATCAGCCACTCCCATCTTACCGTGTTTGGCACCTTTGTGGTCTGGGCGATAGGCGGGCTGATCTATGTTTGGCCGCTGGTATGCGGTCGACCATTATGGTCTTTCAAACTCGGCAACTGGTCATTTTGGCTGATCACCTGCGGCATCTCCTTGATGGGCATAGGGCTGTCCGCACAGGGCATTGAACAGGGCTACATGCTGATGGCAGGTTCGGAGTGGGTTGATACCGTGGTGGCAATGAAGCCATACTGGCTGGTGCGCACGATAGCCGGTTCCTTGATGGATATCGGTATTTCATTGCTGATTTATAATTTGATGCGCACGGCCCTGGCGGGGTCGGTGCCTGATACCGACGCCAAACCGGTGGTCGCCGCCCCGGCGGCCACCGAGGCGGCGAAAGCATAGCGATGAGTAACACCCGCATTATCGCATTAGGTGCCGGTGTGGCATGCATATCGGCGGCCACTCTGGTGCAGGGCATTCTACCGGCGGTGGTGCCGCAATCCTGGGATACTAAAGTAACCCGGGTGGTGCGCACCGACGTTGGCGAACTCAAATGGATGGTAAGTGACGCCACCGACTACACCCCTGCGCAAGCGGCCGGTCGTGAAACCTATATTGCCGAAGGCTGTTGGTATTGCCATTCCCAATTCGTGAGACCGATTGCCGGAGAGAGCAGGCGCTGGGGCCCGGTCGCCCAGGCCGGTGAATACGCGTTCGACCTGCCGCATATGTTTTCCACCCGGCGCATAGGCCCGGACCTGTCGCGCGTCGGTTTGAAGTATGGCGATGATTGGCATTTGGCACACTTCTGGAACCCGCGCATGGTGGTGACGGATTCCATCATGCCGCGCTTCACCCAGTTTTTTGACGGACCCTATAATCAGATCAATATCATTGAAGACGCCGACGGTAATAGAACCCTGGAGCAGACTCCGCAAACCGAGAAACTATTCGACTTCTCTTCATCGCAGACAATTCTACTGACGCCCAATCGCGACGGGCTTACTTTTATCAGGGAAACCGGCAAATACCCGATCATCCATACCCCTAACGAGGAATATACCGGCAATGTGGTTACCCTGGTTGCCGGCAGCGAGAGATTGGATAATTTGATTGCTTATCTGCAGAAACTTGGCACCAATCGTGGCAAATGGCGCGATCTGTTTTTCCCGCACCGGCTTGAAATCAACGAAATGACCATACCCCGTGCGGAGGAATTGCTCAGTTATGGCGAAAACGTATATCAGCGCCGCTGCATAGGCTGTCACGGCGTCAACGGCGACGGCAATGGCCCGGCCGCAACCTTTCTGGAGGTGCGTCCGCGCAATTTTCAATATGCGCTGTTCAAATTCCGTGTCACCCCCACCGGTTCCCTGCCCACCGATGGCGACTTGATGCGCACCCTGAACCGCGGTGTGCGCGGTACGGCGATGCCCTCATTTCACATGTTGCCGAACAAGGACCGCCTGGCGGTGATTCAATACCTCAAATACGAACTGGCGGTGGACCGCAGTGACCCGGATGAACCCTATGCCTATTTCCTGGAAGAACAACCGGAGCGGCCGCTGTATCTGGGTTATCCGCCGGAGCCGGACTCAGCGCTTGTGGCGCAGGGTAATGAAGTTTGGCAGAGTGCCAAATGCTGGGAATGCCACGGCGATACAGGCCAGGGCGACGGCGATAAGGCCGATGAATTGGAAGATGATTTTGGTTATCCGATTCCGCCGGCAAATTTAACCAGAGGACTGTTCAAATCCGGTGCCGGCGTGAGAGACATCTACCGCACCATTACCACCGGCGTCAATGGCACGCCGATGCCGTCATACGCCGATTCCCTGCCGGATGACGAGCGCTGGGCCTTGGCCTATTACGTATTATCGCTATCCGCCTTTAAGGACCCTTTAACCGGTGAAGCCTTGCAGATTGCCGGAACCGACCGTCGGGCACTTAACGACCCCACATTGATCGCCCCGGAATCGAGCCTGGCCTACCAGACCAGGGTGCGATTCAAACACGGTGGGGAAGCGGTGGTGGATACCGAAACCGAACAAACCCGTTACGCCGGTGAGGCCTGGGCCAGCAAAAAAGGCTTTGAATTTATTCAACCCGAGCCCGGTGTTGTAAGGTAACGGCACAATGCTGGAATTGACGGCATGGCAATTTCTGGTGGCTTTTTTTATGAGTCTGGGTGCGGTATTTATCTTTATCTGGGCGGTCATGTCAGGGTTGTTCAACGATATTGAAGATATCAAACATCAGGTTTTGGAGGCGGAAAAAGATGAACGACAAAATTGACAATCAAGCTGAAACCGGCGGGACTGCACCCGGCAATCTGTCCGGCAATGCCCACGAAGACGCGTTGGAAGAGTGTGGCACCGTGTCCGCCCGCCATGGCCGGATCAATTGGTGGCTGTGGGCCGTCTATATCATCATGTTGGTTTGGGCCGTATATTATGCCGTTGAATACTGGGCGTTGCCCGGCTATAACGAACTTGGCCCGGGGCTGGGTGATTATTGATGAGTATTATGGAGAACGTCATTCATGTGGAACATTAAGCTGGTCATGGGGTTGGCGATACTGAACCTCATTTTTTTGTTTTCCGAGATCATTTTCAACGTCTTTGGCGTGATGCTGGGGTTCGGGTAAAAAATCATGTCCAATATTGCACTTATCTGCCTTATTTTTGCGATCATAATGATCGTCGGTTTTGGTTTGTGGATGGTCTGGTTGCATTTCCAATAAATGCTTCCTTATCTGCTGATCTCCCTGACCGGCTTTGCGGGTAGTTTTCATTGTCTGGGGATGTGCAGTGGTTTTGCCTGTGCCATGGGTACCGATCCGCGTGGCCGGTTTGCCACCGTCAGACGGCATATCATCTATAATACCGGACGAGTAAGCGTCTATTGTTTCCTGGGCGCCGTAGCCGGATCCCTGGGCGCCACTCTTATCTTGCATGCATCCGATAATATGGTGCTATCGGCGCAGCGTCTATTGGCATTCGCATCCGGTGCACTGATGATCATGATCGGCCTGCAAATTGCGGGCTATTTCAAACGCCGCTACGGCGCACTGGGTTCCGGCAGTCACCTGCTGGTGCAGGCCATGCGTGATCTGTTGAAAATCCCCAGTCCGGTAATGCCGCTGGCATTTGGAGTATTTAACGGCTTTTTGCCCTGTCCACTCGTTTATGCCTTTGTCGCCCAGGCCGCGGCCAGTGGCGGCACCCTAAGCGGTCTGCTGATCATGGCGGCCTTTGGCTTTGGCACGTTCCCGGCCATGTTACTGGCCGGCAAGATAGGTACCCGGCTGAGTCTCGACTGGCGATTTCGGGGTGTACGCATCGCCGGTCTGTGCATCGTTATTGTCGGGTTGATGACACTGGTGCGGGGCGTTGTGCCACTGGGCGACCATGGCTCATCCTCACTACTCAAGGCCTTGTCCTGGTGTTCCAACCTGATCCCCTATGAATTGCACTCACTGCCACCTGCCGGTCCGTAGCGATATTCAGCAACGCGAGCTCCATGGCGAGACGTATCAATTCTGTTGTTACGGCTGCTGTCTGGCGTTTCAAGTGAGCCGTGGGCGGGGCGAGGAGTCCGAAGCCGCCTGGTTACTGGTAAGGATCGGAACCGGGGTATTCCTGGCGATGTTCATCATGCTGTTCAGCCTGCTCTTATACTCAGGCACGTTCCGCCCCGGCGACGAGCAACTGGTACAGACTGTCCACGTCCTGCTCTGGGTGCTGGCGACGCCGGTATTGATCATCCTCGGCGAACCGTTTATCAGAGGAGCCTGGAGGGCCGCGTGGCGACGGCAAATAAATGCCGACACCCTGGTCAGCGTCGGCACCCTGTCGGCCTACGCATATTCCGCCTGGCAAACCGTCACCTACGGTACCGAAGTATATTTCGACACCGCCACCATGGTCCTGGTGCTATTTACCGTCGGGCGTTATCTGGAAGCGGCCGGACGCGCGCAAACCGCGCGCAGTCTGGCGCCGATGTTGGCCGCCCGCCGAGCCAAAGCGACCGTGGTTATTGAAGGCGAAGACCGAGAACAAGCGGTGCAAACGATCCGGCCTCAAACCGTGGTGCGGGTCTATCCCGGCGAACGAGTGCCGGTTGATGGCATCGTACTGGAAGGGCGCTCACAGTGTGATGAAGCCATGCTCAGCGGCCAGCACGAACCGCAAATAAAACACCCCGACAGCCGGGTGTACGCCGGCAGCATTAATGGCACCGGCCAGCTCCTGGTAAGCACTACCGGCGCCGGCGACCAGACTCGCTGGGGTCAGATCGGTCGTTTCGTCAGCGCGGCCCTGGAGCGCAGAAGCGTCGCGGCCGAAATCATCGACCGGGCGGCGGCAGTGTTCATGCCGATGGTGATCATATTGGCCCTGATCACCCTGTTTTACCTGCATCGTGGTGATATCGAGCAGGGCCTGCCGGCGGCTCTGGCGGTGTTGGTGGTGGCTTGTCCCTGTGCGCTGGGACTGGCGGCGCCGCTGGCAACCGCGATTGGCCTGGGACAGGCGGCGCAACGAGGCGTGCTGATCCGCGGCGGTGGCATATTGGAACGTCTCGCCGGCGTCAACGCGGTTGCATTTGACAAAACCGGCACCCTCACCGATGGTCGGATGCAGTTGCGGCAAATTTTTACCGTCGCCACCTCCGAGCAGGTCTTGTTGCAACGGGCCGCCGGCCTGGCTCAGGGCTCGGCCCATCCGCTTTCCCGTGGCATCGCCGACGCGGCCAGGCTCAGGCAAATCAGGCCGTTACCGCATCACGATATTGAGATTCGCCCCGGTCAAGGACTTGTTGGCGGCCACCGCGATCAGATCACCGCCACCGGTTCCATTGCATTGATGACCGAGCTTGATTGGTCCGTACCGACGCAGTTAACAGCACGGGCGAAAACCATGGCCGCTAATACCCTGGTGTACGTCGGTTGGGACGGGCGGGTACGAGGCCTGCTGGGACTGGAGGACGTTTTCCTAAGCGGCGCCCGCACCGCGGTAACGGCACTGGAAGATACCGGATTTGCCACCAGCCTGCTAAGCGGCGACACCGGTGCCGCCACCCAGAGAGTGGCGCGGGCGGCGAACGTTAAAACCTGGCAGGCCGGGCTCACGCCTGAGGGCAAAGTGGCGGCATTGCGGGATTGGATGCGGCAACAAGGTGCGGTCGCAATGATCGGCGATGAGATGAACGACGGCCCGGTTCTGGCGGCGGCAAGCGTTGGCATCGCAGTCGGCGGCGCCGCCGACCTGACCCGTGAAACCGCGGACGTGGTCTTGCCGGATCATGCCCTGGAGCTCCTGCCCTGGATATTTCAATTTGCCCGCCAGGTCCGTAGAATGATTTATCTCAATATCGCCTGGGCGCTGGGCTACAACCTGGTCGCGTTATCCCTGGCGGCGAGCGGACTGCTGCTGCCGATCATCGCCGCGGCGCTGATGGCCGGCTCAAGTTTTTTGGTGGTAGTGAACTCTCTGCGCCTGAGTCGGATCAGCGAATCACCATCCACCGCCACCTAGGCCGCAGGTCCGGCGAGCAGGTCCGTTAATCATGCCCCTTCCCAAGGTCGCCGCGCTCCCATTGTTGGTCGCCGTACTTGCCGCCGCACCCTATGTCGCCACGGCCGCTGAGGCGGGCACGATAGTGCTTGTCGGCGGCGTACTGCGCTATGACAACCAGGCCGTCTGGCAACGCATCGTCGAACTCGCCGGTGGCCCGGGATCGAAAATTATCGTACTTCCAACCGCCAGCGGCCGCCCGCGCACCTACGGCGGTTTCGCGGTGAGGGCGTTGCGTCACCATCGCGCCTCAGCGGAATTGATCTTGCTCTCGCCCAGGGCCGGTGAGATCGACACCGACCACCGGCAAGTCGTGCAGGACCCGGCACTATTAGCCAAAATCAGGGACGCCGACGGCATTTTCTTTACCGGCGGCGCCCCGCAACATATCGCCCGGGCCCTTTACCAGCCCGATGGCCGGGCGACCCCAATGTTAACCTCGATACGGAAAAATTATGCCGCCGGCGGTGTTATCGCCGGTGCCAATGCCGCCCGCGCGGTCGTCAGCACCGGCATCAGTGCCGCCGCGGCACTGCAAGGGAAATTGCCAACGCAGGCCATCCGGCAGGGTCTTGGTCTGTTCCCCGACGGTTGGTTCATCGATCAGCATTATTTCAGCCATGGACGGTTTGCGGTAAGTCTGGTCGCGATGACAAAGCTGTCGCTAAGGCGCGGGCTGGGCGTCGGCGTCAATACTGCAATCGTCATTACCGGCGGCGGACGCGCCGAAGTGATCGGCGACGGCGGGGCCATGATAGTCGATTTATCGCAGGCCGAAATTGGCGGAGAGCATGACGCCTTCAGCCTGCGGCGGGCCAAACTCAATTATCTTGGGCATGGTGATAAATTTGATCTGGATAACCTGCGGATCACCCCGCATGCCTCCAAGCTGGACGGCTTCAGCGTCGACCCCGGCGGCGTCGACTTCCAACCGTGGTATGCAGGCCCGGCCAGGTATGACGACGTACTTGCCCGACCGGCACTGACCAATATGATCTTCAGTGCCATCGACGGCGAGCAAAAACAGGGGGTGGGCCTGGCCCGCGTCGGACCTTCCGGTGGCTTCAAATTCCGTTGTTACCCGGGCAAAGGCAGTTTCGGTTGGTCCAGTGGCCGCAATAACTACACCGCAATCAACATTTATCTTGACGTCACCCCATTACCCTAGACACAGTGCCACCGGGCTCACGGTCCATCCATAACCGGATTTTAACGCCGCGATCACGGGTGAATGCCTGAGCGCGGACTAGGGTCGGATGCCATCAATCAGCACGTCAACGGTTGACGTTGTCGCGGTTTCAATCACCTCACTGAAGCCCTCCATATCCCCAGGCTGACCCTGGGGCAGACCGTCGCCGGAGAGTCGTGCCCCGACGATCACTTGAGGGAAACTGGCCAGGGACATCTGTGGCATCATCGCCATGCTTTCATCCAGGGTTACGGTTAAGGGCAGTTCTTTCGCCAGACCGCGATATACCGCCAATGGCATGGGCGGGCCCTCCGACGCCCGGGCAAAAACAAACAGGGTGGTGTTCGGCCCCACCCTGGATTGAAACTGCGGCGCAAGTGCCACGTTCACTTTGATCGCGTGTTTGCCCTTGTCGGAGGCGGCGGGTTGCACGTCGGTTGCTTCAGCGAGCATCGCCTCGATTTGCTGGTAACTCTCGGAACCGGTCTCCAGTCCGGCAAGCAGGCGGCGCCAGTATGCGTGCGCCCGCTGTTTGTTGTTTGCCTGCATCTCGGCAAATCCGGCCAGCCATAGGGCGTGTTTGTGCTCCGGGGCGATCTCCAGGGCGCGCTCCAATAACTCCGCCGGCCGACCCAACAAGCGATTCCCGTGAGAACGCGACAGGGCATCGGCATAGCCCACCAAAATGTTGGGTTCATAAGGGCGCAGTTGATACGCTTCTTTATAGAAGATCGCCGCTTCACCATGGCGCCCCTGCTCGGCGTAGATTTGGCCAAGAATGATGCGCCCTTCGACGTTGTCCGGATCGGCGCGCACCCTGGCCTCCATCTCGACCAGGGTATTTTCCAGTTGCTCCCGCTGTGTAACCCGATTGGTCGGCGTTGCGGGCGCACCCGCGATCGCCTGTTCACTGCCAAGTTGTTTATAGGTGAACAGGGAAAAGAACGGGATGAGCAAGGCGATAATAACGGCCAGAATAGTATCGCTCCGACCTGGTTGTAACTCGGTGGCAAGGCGATTATCTTCCGGCTTGCCGGTGGCCGGGTCCTGCAATTCATTCAGGGTCATCGCTTCCAATTCAGTCCGGTAGCGTTGAAACTGGTCTCGATCGATATGGCCGGCCTCCAGTTCCTCCTTTAACTCGGATAAGCGCGCCGCCGCCGCGGCAATATTGATGTCGTGCCGCTGTGTGCGGTCACTGCGCCGTTTCCCGGAGAATATCGGCAACAGCAGCATGACCACCGTGAACCCCGCGGCGGCGATGATCAACAGCATGAAGGTCATTTTTTCCCGCTTCGCTGTTCCAGCAAATTGTGTATTGCCTGCAATTCGGAATCGGCCGATTGCTGGGGCGGCGGCCGGGCATGGACCCGGGCAAAGTGAAATAATCCAAGCAAGCCGATGATAACAAGCAGCACCGGAACCGACCATAAGAAAAATGTACTCGCATTGAATCTGGGACGGTACAAAATAAACTCGCCGTAACGCCTGGTCATAAAGTCGATGATCTGATCGTTTGAATCATCATTGAGCACCTGCTGATACAGCTCATTGCGCAGATCCTGTGCCAGTTCCGCGTTTGAATCCGCCAGCGACTGATTCTGGCAGACCAGACAGCGCAACTCCCCGGCCAGGTGCCTGAACCTTTGCTCCTGCTCTTCGGATTGGAACGGGAAGTCAACGATCTCGGCTCTTGCCGCCACCATCAGCAGCATTAATAGACTCGCGTAAAAAAATCTCGGCACTATCCGGAGTCGTTTTGCAGGGATGCAATCATCGGCGATAGCACGTTTTGCCAGTCGTGCCAGCTTATCGGGCCGACGTGTTTATAACGAATGATCCCGGCACCGTCGACAATAAAGGTTTCCGGCGTACCATAGGCCCCCCATTCGATGCCGACCCTGCCGTCCTGGTCGACTGCATTGGCGTGATAAGGATCGCCGTGCTGTTTTAGCCAGGCCATGCCCTTATCCGGTTCGTCCTTGTAAAATAAACCATAGAGTGGCACCTGGCCGCTGGCGGCGATGCGCATCAGTATTGGGTGCTCGTGTCGGCAGGAGACGCACCAGGTGGCCCAGACGTTGAATAAACTGATCTCGCCCTGCAGATCGGTTTGCCGGAATAATTGCCCCGACTCGCCGAGCCTGGGCAGCGAAAATTCCGGCACCGGTTGCCCTATCAGGGGTGAGGGCACTAAACGCGGGTCCAGTTTCAGGCCGACAAAGAAAAATACCATCAAAAAACCGAACAGGCCCAGCGGCGGGAGATACACCCAATACCTGGGGCGATTGGCGTGACCCTCAGACACCTGGGGCATAGCCCTGCTCCAGCCTGAATTTTTCCCGTTTCATTTCAATGCGGTAACGCCTGTCGGTGGCGGCGATCAGCCCGCCCATTGCCATGACCATGCCGCCCAGCCACAACCACAGGATGAACGGCTTGTAATAAAGCCTGACTGACCAGGCATCGGCGGAGGCGTCCCGCAGATCACCCAGGGAAACATATAAATCACGCAACAGATTGGAATGAATCGCGGCCTCGGTCATCGCACTTTCACGCACATTATAAAAGCGCTTTTCCGGATGCAGCGTCATCAATCGTTTGTCGGCCCGGTAAATATGAATGGTGCCGACGTCGGCGGAATAATTCGGGCCGGCCTTTTTCTCCACACCCGCAAATTCGAAACGGTAGGCTCCCAGTGTTCGGTGATCACCGGGTGCCATGTGCACGTCATGTTCCTGGCTGTAGGCACTCGACAAGACGATGCCGACCACGGTAAAGACCACGCCAATATGGGCCGTGATCATCCCATACCAGCCTCTTGGGATATTGCGCAAACCCCGGATCAGACCGGCGGCATGGCGCAGCCGCTGCCGCAACAGCGCGTAACAACTGCCGAGTACCCAGAATACCAGCAGCAAACCGAACCAGGCGGTGAATGAGGCCTTGCCGGGCAAAAACAGCAATACCACGGTCGCGCTGATAATAGCCAGCACCCCCGGCAGGTATAAACGTGCTCGCAGATTGGCCGGGGTATCCTTACGCCAGCGCATGAACGGGCCTATGCCGATCAGTATGATCACCGGCACCATCAGCGGAATAAACACCAGATTGAAATAAGGGGGGCCGACGGATATCTTTTTGCCGCTCACGGCTTCCAGAATCAGCGGATACAGTGTGCCCAATAGTATCGTCAACATCGCCACCAGAAACAACACACTATTGGTCATCAACGCCATTTCCCGTGATACCGGGGCGAAGCTGCCAAGGGTGCGTAATTGCCAGGCGCGCAACGCGAACAGAGACAGGGACAGGCCTATCACCACCCCCAAAAAGATCAGGATAAAAACCCCGCGAGTCGGGTCCGACGCAAACGCATGCACCGAGGTCAACACCCCGGAGCGCACCAGGAAGGTGCCCAACAGACTCAATGAGAAACTCATGATCGCCAGCAGTACGGTCCAGTTACGCAGTGCCTGGCGTTTTTCGGTAACCGCCAGGGAATGAATCAATGCGGTTCCGGTCAGCCAGGGCATGAAAGAGGCATTTTCCACCGGGTCCCAAAACCACCAGCCGCCCCAGCCCAGTTCATAATAGGCCCACCAGCTTCCCAGGGTGATGCCGGCGGTTAAACACACCCAGGCCACCAGCGTCCACGGGCGCACCCAACGCACCCAGGCGGTATCCAGCCGGCGCTGCAACAATGCGGTGACGGCAAATGCAAAGGGTATGGCAAAACCAACGTACCCCATATACAGCATGGGCGGATGTATCGACATGGCCGGGTCCTGCAATAAGGGATTGAGATCGGCACCGTCGACCGGTGCCGGAAAGTGACGCAGAAAAGGATTCGAAGTGAACAACGCAAACGACAGGAAGCCGACGCTGATAAACCCCAATACCGAAATAACCCCGGCGCTCATATCCGGCGGGTAACGCCTGCTGAAGAATGCAAGCACCGCGGTCCAGGCGCTCAGTATCAATGCCCATAACAGCAAAGACCCCTCGTGCGCACCCCAGACCCCGGAGACGCGATACATAAGCGGCAATTTGGAATTGGAGGTGTTGGCGACGTACAGCACCGAGAAATCATGGATAATAAAACAATAAGTGAGGATGGCATAGGCCACCAGCACCAGAATAAATTGTAAAAACGCAGTGGTTTCCGCGACCGCCATCCAGCGGGGACGACGATAGATCAGCCCCAGCGCCGGAATAATCATCTGCGCCAGCGCGACCGAAAATGCCAGGATCAATGCGAAATGGCCGAATTCGGGGATCATCTGGTTTCCCCGCGATATAATTCATTACCGCTCATTTTCAGGGCCTGTTCGACCTCAGGTGGCATATAATTTTCATCATGTTTGGCCAGCACTCTGTCGGCAATAAACACACCCCGTTGATTCAGCCTGCCTTCGGCGACGATCCCCTGTCCTTCACGAAACAGATCCGGCAGTATGCCGTCATATTCGATTTGCACCTCGTTAACCGTATCACTCAGCTTAAACGCGACCGCCAGTTTACCCCGGGTCTTTTCAACGCTACCGGGCACCACCAGACCGCCGATGCGAAAATGCTGCTCGGCCGGGACTTCCGCCGCGGCCACCTGGGAGGGAGAAAAAAACAGATTGATGTTTTCCTGCAAAGCCAGCAGAACCAAGCCGATACTTACACTGACGCCGGCCACCGCCAGACTGATCATGATAAGACGCCGTTTTCGCCTGGGGTTCATTATCGCATCCGCTCACTCATCCAATTGCTACAAATATTAGAGCATGATTGCATGATAATCGTTCAGTCATTATTTTTTGATCGGCCCGCTGAATCCGCCGGCGTCAAATACCTCCGGGCAGGTTGCGCCCTGTAAGATTGAACCGCACCCGGGCAAGGCCGGATACAACGCCGATGGCAAGCGGCTGTTGCGTGCGGTGATCAGCACCGGAATTTCAGCACAGGGAATACCCATGCCGCCGCCGGGGCAATACCATAGTGGCCAACAGGGCAGACCCGCTAACGCCTTCGGAGTTACCCGACTCGCCTGCCGGCAATATTTCAAGTCTGTGGACTCTCATGCTATGCAATATTCTAACGCGGTTCCGAAGCAATCCATGGTGATCGCCGATCATGCGGGCGATACCTTTTCCCAGCATTCTGGTTTGGGAACGGCTAAATGTCAAGCGATTGCGCGGACACCATCACGCACCGCCATAATAGACCCGTGTCCGTGGCCATAAGCGATTTACGCGCAATCCCGGCGCGGCGCTCCCGGCCGGCTATTTTGCCGCATGGCCGGTCAATCATCTGCCCATCAAAAAGGAAATCAAGGGCCGGCGCCACTAAGCTGCAAGGATTTATACAGGAACGGCCGTCGGCAAATGGGTTATTGCCAATCCGGAAAAATGCTTGCAGGCGCCGGGATAAGCCGCTAGAGTCTTATGAGCAATCGCGAATCCTGCGGGTGGGAAGAGTGCCATAATGTTTTTGAAGGTATTGTAATGACAACCGTTTGTTTATAATATCACTGACCATGACAGAGGCAATCCGAATGTACTCGATAAATAACCAGCAAACAGCCGGGCGCCTGGGTGCCAGGGCTTTTCTACCCCCCCCCCCCCCCCCCCCCCCCAATTCTGAGCGGCAGTCGCTAACAGGCCCCAGGCCCCGCTCTCTATGCCGCCTGGCTCTGCTGGGGCTGCTGTGTTGCTGGGGCCTTATCCCGGCGCAACACGCCTCGGCGCAGATCACCATCAGCGGTGACACCACCGGCAGTGTGACTGAAGATGAGGTTCTTACCGCAACCGGCACATTGACCATCGATAACCGCAACCCGGGCGGCAACACTGATTTCGTCGCCGTAAACAACGCCCGAACCACCCACGGCTTCTTCAGCATTACTACCGACGGGGCGTGGACCTTCAGACTGAACAATGCCAGCAATAATGTCCAGGTCCTGGGCGCGCCCTTCAACATCCCCACCGAAAGCGTCAGCGTGACCGCCGCCGCTGATTCCTCCGTCACGCAGACTGTCCGCATCAGAATCAGCGGCAAAAACGATGTGCCGGTGGCGACAATCAACGCGCCCATGGCCAGCGATTTGGTGAGGGAGGGCGCAACCGTCACCCTGGCTGGCACGGGTACGGACGTAGACCTCGGCGATAGTTTGACCTACGCCTGGAGCGCAAGCCCGGACGTCGGCAGCTTCGCCGCCTCCAACTCCGCCAGCACCGCCTGGACCGCGCCGGCCACCGCGCCCGACGGCGGCAACGTCACGCTGACCCTGACCGTTAGGGACAGCTTCGGCGATACCGCCACTGCTATGGTGACGGTCAGGGTGGGGATGGACAGTAATGATGCAACGCTGAATGACCTGACGATATCCCCGGGGAATTTGAACGAGGCCTTCGACAGCGCCACAACGACCTACACGGCTACCGTGGCAAACGCCGTGGCCAGTCTCACGGTGACGCCGACCGCGACCGATGCCGGCGCGACCATCACGGTCGACGGCACTGCGGTGGACAGCGGCGTGGCAAGCGCGGGGATTACGCTGGGCGTAGGGGAGAATCCCATCCCGGTGGTAGTCACCGCCGAGGACGGCAGTACGATGATGCCCTACACGATAACGGTGACCCGTGAGGCGGCGGCAGGCGTGTCGTTGGTGACCATAGCTGCGTCCCTGGCCGCAATCACCGAGGGCGGCCTCGCAGCGACCTTGACGCTGACGGTGACCCCGATGAGCAGTAGTGCGCTGACGCTGCCCTACACCATCACCGGCACCGGCGTCACCGATGCCGACTACACTCTGACCGCCGGCACCGCCATACTGCCCGGTGCCGGCATGGTGCAGATCCCGGCCAATACCGGCAGTGCCACCCTGACCCTGACCGCGGTGGACGACTCGGTCGCCGAGTTGGCCGAGACGCTGAGCTTTGATCTCATGGACGCCAGTGACGATTACGACTTAGGTGACCCCTCGTCGGCGGAGGTTGAGATTGAACAGAATGGTACGCCTGCGGTGAGCGTGGCCGCAGACCCGGCGACGATAGACGAGGGGGGCGCCTCCACGTTGACGCTGACGGTGACGCCGGCGGGCTGGGCCACGCCACTGAGCGTCGGCTACGGCGTGTCGGGCACCGGCGTGAGCGATGCCGATTACGGGCTGGCGGTGGCCACCACCGGCGGCAATGGCGCGACCTTGAGCGAAGGCACCCTGGGCGGCACAGTAATAATACCGGCAGGGGCTGCATCCGGGACGGTGGCACTGACGCTGACCGCGGTCGAGGACGGCGTGACTGAGGGAGAGGAGACCCTAAGCATGATGCTGAATACGGGCACGGGCTACACCGTGGCCGGCCCCGCGGCGGCCATCACCATCAACAGGCAGATCACCTTCAGCGGTGACACCAGCGGCAGTGTGACTGAAGATGAGGTTCTTACCGCAACCGGCACATTGACTATCACCAGCCCGGGCGGCAACACTGATTTCGTCGCCGTAAACAACGCCCGAACCGACCTCGGCTTCTTCAGCATCACTACCAACGGGATGTGGACCTTCAGACTGAACAATGCCAGCAATAATGTCCAGCGGCTGACCCCCTTCATCAACCGCACCGATAGCGTCAGCGTGACCGCCGCCGCTGATTCCTCCGTCACGCAGATTGTCCGCATCAGAATCAACGGCAAAAACGACGCGCCGGTGGCGACAATCAACGCGCCCGTGGCCGGCGATTTGGTGAGGGAGGGCGCAACCGTCACCCTGGCGGGCACGGGTATGGACGTAGATGCCGGCGATAGTTTGACCTACGCCTGGAGCGCAAGCCCGGACGTCGGCAGCTTCGCCGCCTCCAACTCCGCCAGCACCGCCTGGACCGCGCCGGCCACCGCGCCCGACGGCGGCAACGTCACGCTGACCCTGACCGTTAGGGACAGCTTCGGCGATACCGCCACTGCTATGGTGACGGTCAGGGTGGGGATGGACAGTAATGATGCAACGCTGAATGACCTGACGATATCCCCGGGGAATTTGAACGAGGCCTTCGACAGCGCCACAACGACCTACACGGCTACCGTGGCAAACGCCGTGGCCAGTCTCACGGTGACGCCGACCGCGACCGATGCCGGCGCGACCATCACGGTCGACGGCACTGCGGTGGACAGCGGCGTGGCAAGCGCGGGGATTACGCTGGGCGTAGGGGAGAATCCCATCCCGGTGGTAGTCACCGCCGAGGACGGCAGTACGATGATGCCCTACACGATAACGGTGACCCGTGAGGCGGCGGCAGGCGTGTCGTTGGTGACCATAGCTGCGTCCCTGGCCGCAATCACCGAGGGCGGCCTCGCAGCGACCTTGACGCTGACGGTGACCCCGATGAGCAGTAGTGCGCTGACGCTGCCCTACACCATCACCGGCACCGGCGTCACCGATGCCGACTACACTCTGACCGCCGGCACCGCCATACTGCCCGGTGCCGGCATGGTGCAGATCCCGGCCAATACCGGCAGTGCCACCCTGACCCTGACCGCGGTGGACGACTCGGTCGCCGAGTTGGCCGAGACGCTGAGCTTTGATCTCATGGACACCAGTGACGATTACGACTTAGGTGACCCCTCGTCGGCGGAGGTTGAGATTGAACAGAATGGTACGCCTGCGGTGAGCGTGGCCGCAGACCCGGCGACGATAGACGAGGGGGGCGCCTCCACGTTGACGCTGACGGTGACGCCGGCGGGCTGGGCCACGCCACTGAGCGTCGGCTACGGCGTGTCGGGCACCGGCGTGAGCGATGCCGATTACGGGCTGGCGGTGGCCACCACCGGCGGCAATGGCGCGACCTTGAGCGAAGGCACCCTGGGCGGCACAGTAATAATACCGGCAGGGGCTGCATCCGGGACGGTGGCACTGACGCTGACCGCGGTCGAGGACGGCGTGACTGAGGGAGAGGAGACCCTAAGCATGATGCTGAATACGGGCACGGGCTACACCGTGGCCGGCCCCGCGGCGGCCATCACCATCAACAGGCAGATCACCTTCAGCGGTGACACCAGCGGCAGTGTGACTGAAGATGAGGTTCTTACCGCAACCGGCACATTGACTATTACCAGCCCGGGCGGCAACACTGATTTCGTCGCTATAAACAACGGCCGAATCTCCACTGGCTTCGTCAGCATCACTACCGACGGGACGTGGACCTTCAGACTGAACAATGCCAGCAATCTTGTCCAACAGCTGGGCCCCTTCGACATCCTCAGCGAGAACTTCAGCGTGACCGCCGCCGCAGATCCCTCCGTCACGCAGACTGTTCGCATCACTATCAACGGCAAAAACGACGCGCCGGTGGCGACAATCAACGCGCCCGTGGCCGGCGATTTGGTGAGGGAGGGCGAAACCGTTACCCTGGCTGGCACGGGTACGGACGCAGACCGTGGCGATGTGTTGACCTACGCCTGGAGCGCAAGCCCTGACGTCGGCAGCTTTGCCGCATCCAACTCCGCCAGTACCACCTGGACCGCGCCGGCCAACGCGCCCGACGGCGGCAACGTCACGCTGACCCTGACCGTCACTGACGACAGTGGCGTCGCCAATGACGAAGACACCGCTATGGTGACGGTCAGGGTGGTAAGCAACGATGTGACGCTGAGCGCACTGACACTGTCTGCTGGCACCCTCAGTCCAGTCTTCGACAGCGGCACGATAGACTACACGGCTACCGTGGCGAACGCCGTGGCCAGTCTTACGGTGACGCCGACCGCAACCGTTGCCGGCGCGACCATCACGGTCGCCGGCGATGCGGTGGACAGCGGTACGCCGAGCGAGGAGATTACGCTGAGCATAGGCGAGAATCCCATCATGGTGGTGGTCACCGCCGAGGACGGCAGCACCGAGACCTACACGATAACGGTGACCCGCCCGGACCTGCTGGACCTGAACGGAGACAACCAGATTCAAGCGCAGGACGCCCAGATCCTGTATTACCTGCTGCTGCCATCGGATGTGTCGCCACCGATGAATACGAATCTGAGGGCCCTGCTGAATAATTTGCGCAGCGCCGATACCCTCAACCAGTTGCGTGCCCAGCGCCCTGATTTGGACTTGAACGGGAATGGGGAGATCGACCGGCAAGACGCCCGCATTCTTTACTACGTCGCCCGCTTCGAGGCACTGCTACGGGCCAGCACGAGTCTCCGAGACGCGCTGCTGGGTGATCTGGTGAACGACCCGGACGCGGCCCTGAACGACGCCGGCAATCTGCTCAACCCTCCGTCACCGTAACAAGTCGCGGTCATCCATCATTGTCCGCAGGGTATGCACCTGCAACCAGGACCGTCTGCATACCCTAAAGGGCATAAATACCCTGAAGGGCACAGGCACCCAAGGGCACAGGCACCCAGGGGTACAGAATCAGGCATCGGCGTAACGCAAGCGCCCGCAACTGCCGGTCTGCAAGGTGCCGACGGCAATAACGACCCTTATACCGCCTCTATTCATCTAAAAATTGGCCGACGTATCCCGGCATCGGGCTTGGTTGCTGAAATACAGGGTCTTTCTTCCCGACAAAGGACTTGGACTCAAAACACCCTTACGGCTTATTATTGATCACAACAACCTGTGCAATAGTGGAGGCATACATATTTACTTGCGTAATTTTGCCAAATCGGGCAGATATTCTATATATTATCGGGTGTGACAATAAACAAACCGGCGGATACCGCAGGGAATTTCGATGAATCTGATACTCACTGACCATTATGGCGGGCATGGGCACAACCAGCGTCTATGCTATCGCCTGGGAAGAGCCTGTGCCCGCAAAGCCGCCCTTATGGATGCGTGGAGTAGCGCGTGACCCTCAAACCTTACCGTTGTGACAAGCATGACTAATGCTTTAGTCATCGTTGAATCCCCGGCCAAGGCCAGGACCCTGGAAAAATATCTGGGCAAGGGGTTTAAGGTGCTGGCCTCGTATGGTCACGTGCGCGACCTGCTCTCCAAACCCGGCGCGGTCGACACCGATAATAACTTTTCAATGAATTATGAACTGGTTGAAAAGAATGCAAAATCGGTGAATACCATCGCCACGGCCCTGGCCAAGGCCGATACCCTGTATCTGGCGACCGATCCGGATCGGGAAGGGGAGGCGATATCGTGGCATTTATACGAATTACTGAAAGAGCGGGGCGGCATCGAGAACAAAAACGTGCACCGTATCGTATTTTATGAAGTGACCAAATCAGCGGTGAATGAGGCGATAGCAAATCCGCGCAGTCTGTCGCACAATCTGATTGACGCGCAACAGGCGCGCCGGGCGCTGGATCATCTGGTGGGGTTTAATCTATCGCCGCTATTGTGGAAAAAGGTGCAGCGGGGCTTATCGGCGGGCCGGGTGCAATCGCCGGCGTTGAGATTAATCGTCGAACGCGAACAAGAGATTGAGAAATTCAAATCGCGGGAATACTGGAGTATCCATGCGAAGCTGAGGCATAAAGAAACAACGTTCCAAGGCAAACTGATACATTATCAAGCTGAAAAGCTGAGCCAATTCTCAATAGAAACGGAAAAACAGGCTCTATCGGTACAGGCTGACCTGACCGAATTGGCCGACGGGGTGCTGACCGTTAAGGAAGTCACCAGGAAGCAGCAGCGGCGGCAGCCGGCGCCACCGTTTATTACCTCCACCCTGCAACAGGAAGCCGTTCGCAAACTCGGCTTCACCGCCCAGAGAACCATGCGCGTCGCACAACAGCTTTATGAAGGCATAGACGTGGGCACCAGCACCGTCGGCCTGATCACGTATATGAGAACCGATTCCGTGCATTTGGCGGGTGAAGCGCTGACGGAGCTCAGGCAATATATAGCCGAGCACTACGGCAAAGACAAACTGCCGGCGCGGGAAAAGCAATACAAAACCAAGGCCAAGAATGCCCAGGAAGCACATGAGGCGGTGCGCCCGACCTCGGCCCGGCGCACGCCGGCGAAGCTTAAAAAGCAATTATCGGATGAACAATTCCGATTGTATGAATTGATATGGAAGCGCGCGGTCGCCTGCCAGATGAACCCGGCGCTTATCGATAGGGTCTCCATCGATATGGAATGCGGCCCCGGCAACCTGTTCCGTGCGACCGGCTCCACCATAGCCGAAACCGGCTTCATGGAAGTTTACCTTGAAGGCCGGGATGAACCGGCGGATAAAAATGAAGAGCGCGTTTTACCGCCGCTGGCACAGGGAGAGACCGTCAAATTAACCGCAATAGAACCGCTGCAGCATTTTACCGAGCCGCCGCCGCGCTATACCGAGGCCAGCCTGATCAAAACACTGGAAGAATACGGCATAGGGCGGCCGTCGACTTACGCCAGCATCATCCACACCCTGCGCAGCAGGGGCTACGTTGATCTGGACAAAAAAAGATTCATCCCGACGGACATTGCCAAAATCGTCAGCAGATTTCTGACCGAGCATTTCACCGACTACGTCGATTACCATTTCACCGCGCGCCTGGAAGATGAACTCGACGCAGTCTCCAGAGGGGAAAAAGAACGAGTGCCATTGATGACCAAATTCTGGCGCCCGTTTTCCGAAAAAATCAAGGACAAAGATGAAAACCTCAGTCGCAGCGACGTCGCCAAGGCGAGGGTACTGGGGCGAGACCATAAAACCGGCCTGGAAGTATCCGCTCGGATGGGGCGCTACGGCCCCTATGCGCAGTTAGGCACCAAAGATGACGACGACAAACCCCGGTTTGCCGGCTTGAGAGACGGACAAACCCTGGACACAATCACCCTTGAGCAGGCCCTGCAACTATTCGAACTGCCAAAAAACCTGGGCCAAACCGCCGCCGGCGAAGAAGTCGTGGCGAGCATAGGCCGGTTTGGCCCGTACATACGCTATGACGGCAAATTTGTCTCCCTGAAGCGCGAAGACGACCCCCATACGATCACCCTCGAACGCGCCCTGGTTCTGATCGCGGAAAAGCAAAAGGCCGACGCCGAAAAACAGATCAAGGTATTTGAGGAGCCGGGCATATCGGTTTTAAACGGGCGCTATGGCCCGTATATCACCGACGGCAAGAAAAATGCCAAGATCCCAAAAGACAAAGAACCGGCGGCGCTGAGCCTGGAAGAGTGCGTGGAATTATTAGCCGCGGCCAAACCCGGCAAAAGGGGGGGCAAACGCAAATCAGCCGGCAACAAATCCGGCAACAAATCCGCAAAAAAACAGCGCAAAGTTAAGGCCGCTCAGTAAGCCGTGGGTAACTGGCATGGATTAAAGGCCATTAAAACTGTGCGGGCCGGCGGGGTCATTGCGTATCCGACCGAGGCCGTTTACGGCCTGGGATGTCTGCCGACCAACCGGGCGGCGGTTGAACGCATACTGCATTTGAAGCGCCGGTCACCCCGAAAGCAAGGATTGATCCTCGTTGCCTCGACCATCGAACAGATACGGCCTTTGATCGACACAAGCGGCCTGGCCAACCCGGAGCGAATCTTTAGCACCTGGCCCGGAGCGATCACCTGGATTGTGCCGGCCAGTGGAAACTTACCCGGCTGGTTAATCGGGGCCCAAGGGACTATCGCGGTTCGTGTCAGCGCCCATAGCGTTGTCCGCTGTCTGTGTGACGTGTTGGGGCCATTGATCTCAACCAGTGCCAACCCGGCCAATGCGCCGCCGGCGCGCAGTGCGCTGCAGGTGAGGAACTATTTTGCTACGCGGGTGGACTATATTTATCCCGCAAGATTGCCGGGCCGGGCCTTGCCGACTGAGATACGTCATGCCATGACCGGGCAAATACTGCGTGCAGGCAAGCCGGGGTAATAACCGACCTTGCCGCCGGGAGAGTTCTCTATTGACCAGGTTACCCGCATATGTGATTATTTATACTGATCACTATCCTAGCTAAATTCGTATACAGCAGACCCCACCTGCATGAAGCCTGATACTGGTAAAGATTATGGGGATATTAGGATCGCTTCTACCTTGGTTCATGCCTTTGCGCTAAAATTAATACGGTTTGAACGTTGAGGTTAATAGCCATGATAAATATTAGGCTCACTTCAACTAAAACTTATATCCAAACGCCCTTAATTCTTTTCTATATACTCTTTCTACTACATCCTTGCTTTGCTCATCATACAATTCTTTATAGTGCAAACTGCCGGGTCTCGTATGAGCTTTCAACCTTGGTAAATCTTTTAAATTGGCATCGGGAAGATTCAATTTCTTGCAGACGGTTACTATATCATTTTCTAAATTCTCAAATCTAATGTAGTAATCGAAAGTCAGCTGATTATCAATTGCCATGCGTTTCCAATTATTACTGTCCGATTGTTTTGCTACTATAGTACTAATGAATTGTTGAAAAGACATGTTTTCTATAGCACCATTCTTTATAGCAAAAAAATAGCGTGAAACTGCTTGATCAAAGGGATTTCTAATGACACAAAACTAAAAGTATGTATTGTAGTAATCAGGATGGTAGTGCTTTATCTCTCTCAATGACATATGAGCGTAATATATATCATCTCTTCCAAAACATAACGAGAATAGCTTTCTTATATTCATTTCTACTTTTTTTGGCCTTCTATGACCAATCATTGGCCTTCTATGACAAATGATCCCGTATTTGGATACGATTGGTTTAAGACAAAACTCTTTAGCCTCATAAGCCTCTGTATCCTTAACACAATACTTTTCAAAAAAGTATTCCACCGATGAGCCTGCTACCTTTGCATTTTTCATGTATATAAATTTGTATTTATGTGAAATTAAAGTCATATTATTCAACCTCGATTAAGGCCTGGATCATCTTGCTGGTATGGTTCGTCGTCTTGTCGCACAAAGGCGGTCCTGATCAAAAGGGATTACCACAACGGCGGCGCTATTCATTTTTCCGCGGTCTTTGCCAGCCGCTGATCACTTTCTGCTCGGTGCGGCTGATTGCCAGGGTATTGGTATCGACGTCCTTGGTAATGGTTGCGCCGGCGGCGATGGTCGCCCCATCTTCGATTTTAACCGGCGCAATAAACTGCACGTCCGAACCGACAAATACCTGATTGCCAATAATGGTTTTATGTTTATTGGCACCGTCATAATTACAGGTCACCACACCGGCACCGATGTTGGTATGTTCTCCCAGTTCGCTGTCGCCTATGTAGCTTAAATGGTTGATCTTGGTGCCTTTGCCAACGGTACTGTTCTTTATCTCAACAAAACTGCCAATATGGGCGTTATTATCCAGGGTTGAGTCCGGGCGTATGCGCGCAAAGGGGCCTATTCGACAATGATTGCCGACTATTGCCTTCTCGATAACGCAGTTTGCCAGTATCTCAACGTCGTCGCCTATCACCGAGTCTTTAATATGGCAGTTCGGACCTATGCGGACGTTATTGCCTAATCTTAGACGGCCCTCCATTACGATATTGATATCAATCACGTTGTCTTGCCCGGTTTCGAGTTGGCCGCGCAGATCAAATCTGGCCGGGTCCATCATGGTAACGCCGCTATCCATTAAACGACGCGCCTGGGCCAATTGATAATAACGTTCCGCCCGGGCGAGCTGGGCGCAATTATTGATCCCCTGAATTTCCATCACGGCATCCGCGACCACGGCATTGACCCTGGCTTTTTCATTGACGGCCAGGGCGACGATGTCGGTGAGATAATATTCACCCTGGGCATTGTCGTTGGCAATGGCACTCAACCATCTTCGCAATGCGCCGATATTGGCCAATAGCGTGCCGGTGTTTATCTCATGGATATCCCGCTCTTCTTCGGTGGCCTCTTTGGCCTCGACTATGGATGCAATTTGCCCGGCTTCATCTCTGATGATGCGACCGTAAGCGCCAGGCTCATCCATATAAGCGGTTAATACGCTCAGTGCCGCAGGTTCATCGGCGTCGATTAACCCTTGCAGGGTTGCCGGGGTAATTAACGGGGTATCTCCGCATAAGATCAGCGCATCATCGGCATCGGGCAGCCCGGCAATGGCCTGTAATACCGCATGACCGGTGCCCAATTGTTCGGCCTGTTCCACCCAGGTCACCGGCCGCTCAGGCAGGCTTGCTTTTACCTGCTCTCCACCGTATCCATAGACGATATGGATATCTTTATGCGGTAACAATGAGGCGGTATGATAAACATGCTCAAGCAGGGTGCGCCCGGCCAGTGTGTGCAATACCTTGGGCAACCTGGAATGCATTCGTTGCCCCTGACCGGCGGCAAGAATAATAATGCGGAAATTCATTGCTGTATTTGAAATTTAATTTGGAGATAAGTAAAGTTACCAAGAGATAGATGCTAAAATCAAGGGGATCGGGGGAATCAAGGCGTTACATTCCGGGATATTCCCATTGAACGCGGCGGATCATCCGACCGTCCGGTATGGACGGGGAAATGGTTTGGAACCAATGACAGGCCGATTTGTTGCCGGTCATTGTTTAACGGAGGGAACCAAAATTATGCATCGTGGCACGGGCAGTTTATTATATAATCTAAGGACTGACTTTAACGAAAGGGATTTTTACTAGTCATGCAGCAAGTGTTTTTTGTTATATTGTTTTTGTTTCTGGCCGCGTGTTCCAGCATTGAACCAAAACCGCTGGAACCTTCCGCCGCCCATATTCAGACCGACGAACCGCCCGCCCGCAAGATCCCGCCGCCGGTATCGGCCTTGCCAATATTGCCGCAACCGTCGCCGCCGCAGGAACTGGAAACCTACACGGTCGTGGTGAATGAGGTACCGGTCAAGGAGTTATTATTTGCCCTGGCCAGGGACGCCAGGATTAATGTTGATATTGCCGCCGATATCAGCGGCAACGTGATACTCAATGCCATCGATCAGACCCTGCCACAGATATTGTCTCGATTATCAAGGCAGGTTGATCTGCGATACACCCTTGAAGGCAATAATCTGATCATTACCCCTGACCGTCCCTATATTCATACCTATACCATAGACTACGTCAACATATCCCGAACTACCACGGGTTCCAATGCGGTGGCAACGCAAATTGCATCCACCAGCAGTGGGGCGCCGGAACAGAGCCAGTCCGGGGGCGGCGGCAATAACTCCACAACCGACGTAAGCAGCATTTCGGCGCATCATTTCTGGCCCATGCTGGTTGCAAATATCTCGGCAATCCTGGGGGAAAAACTTGAGACCGGGGGTATATCCGCGATTCCTGTGTCTGCATCGGTTATCCCTCATCCTGAATCGGGGCTCCTGAGCGTGCGGGCCACTGCACGGCAGCACGCCGGCATTCAGAAATTTATCGACCGCCTGTTGGCGAACGCAAAGCGGCAGGTGCTGATCCAGGTGACGATAGCCGAGGTAACATTGAGCGATCAATATCAAACGGGCATAGACTGGAGCATCATCGAGAATGACTTTGGTGTGACCATATCCTCGTTGGGGGGGCTGCCCAGCCTAAGCAATAATGTCGCCCGGGCGTTTGCGCTGACCTACGGTCCCCAACCCGACGCCGAGGGCAACCCGCCTGAGGTGACCGGAGATTCAATTACCGCAACGGTTAATTTGCTGGATCAATTCGGCGATACCAATGTGCTTTCGAGCCCGCAGATCATGGTCTTAAATAATCAGACCGCGTTGCTGAAGGTGGTGGATAATATTGTCTATTTTGAAATAGACGCGGAGGTGGCTCCGGGGACCCAGGGCGGCGGGCCGGTCTCTGCAATCGATACCACCGCCAGGACCGTTCCGGTTGGGATCGTGATGGCGGTGACCCCGCAGATCAGCGCGAATGATGAAATCCTGTTAAACGTCCGACCGAGTATTTCAAGCGTTTTATCGTTTGTGGATGACCCCAATCCGGCCACCGTCAGGGACAATGACACAAGAGACACCCGCTTGCTGGTGAATCGAGTGCCACAGATTCAAGTCAGGGAAATGGAATCGGTGCTGCGACTGATCAATGGTCAGATTGGGGTGCTGGGCGGCCTGATGCAGAATGAGGAAAGAGACGTAAAAAGAGGTTTGCCGGGGCTTGTCGATATTCCATTTTTGGGTAATTTTTTCTCGGCGACGAATAAAGATTATTCCAAAACCGAACTGGTTATCTTTTTACGGCCGCTTATCATCAATACGCCCAGTATTGAAGACGATCTCAGGCAGTATAAACCGTTTTTGACCCCGGCACGGTTTCAAAAAACCGGCATACCGCCGAACTAATCATCATGAGCCTGCTGCTGGATGCCTTAAAAAAGGCGGAACGGGAAAAGAAATTGTCTGTAAGCGATGCCGAACCGGAAATGGACAAAACCGGTTCGGATACGCGCAGTTCACAGTTTGTTGCCGAGGATTCTTTGGAAGCCGGTTTGCCCAATCAAAACCCGGCGGATAGGGAGGATAAACCGTCCGTTAATAAATCGCCGGCACTGTCATGGCAATTGCTATCCTGGGAGAAGTCGGAGCCGCATTCGAGCGGGGGCCTGACTGAGCGGGATCAGCCCGCCGCCGTCAAGCACACGGCCCCGGTCGATAAAACTGCGCCGGACAAGGATACAACATTGACCGACGTGCCGGAGGCGGAGTTCCCGCAGGATCCCGGCGTAGCTCCATACCCATCGACTGCGGACGCAACCGCGGCTGCGTTTGGCGGATATCATTCCGGTGCTGAGCTGTTCAAATGGGTGATGCTGGGGGCGTTAATGATACTGGCATTATCATGTTTAAGCGTGTTGTATTATCTTGCGGTGACGCCGGTCGTCAGGACGATCCCGTCTCCCACGGTGGCAAAAGACGTCGAGATAGCGGTGGCGCCCGCGGGCGAAACAATACCCGTGACGAATATCGACGAGGTCGTGCCGACCGCGGCTTCGAAGGCTGCAAAATTATCGTCGGCAGAGATTCAGGCTGCGGACGTCGAAACACACCGGGCGACCCTCGCCGACTCGCGGGATGATCATGATTCCATCGATCCTGAGGGACTGTCCGACAATGAACAACCAGGCATGGAAAAACCGCAAACTCCGCCCGTACAACAGGACGCGCCGGAAATATTGCCTGATGAAACCCGTGCCGTTGATTGGCAACCGATCACCTTTACCAAAGATAAAACCACGGCGCCGCTCGGTCTGCAATTGCAGGATGCGTATGACGCCTACCAACGGGGCAATTACCCCCGGGCAAAAAAACTGTATCATCTGATTGTCGATGCCGCGCCCAATAATCGTGACGCCTTGCTGGGCCTGGCCGCGATAGCCATGCGGGAAGGGGATACCGACGGCGCCGGTAATTACTATTCGGAATTATTGAGGCTGGACCCGACGGATGCGATTGCAGTGGCCGCGCTGATCAATTTATTTGGTCAAAACAACGCTCAACAAAGTGAAAGTACGATTAAATCATTATTATCCCACGACCCGGAATTACCTTATCTGCATTTTGCGCTGGGTAATATATACGCGTCACAACTGCGTTGGCCCGAGGCACGGCAGGCCTTCCATCAGGCCCATCGTCTGGAACCCAATAACCCCAACTATGCGTTGAATCTGGCGGTCAGTCTTGATCATATGAGTCAATCTGAGCCCGCGCTTAATTATTATACCGTTGCGATCAAACTGGCCGACGATGGCGGGGATTTGCGATTCGACACGGCTTCTATTTTGGCGAGGATCCAGGCGCTGTCAGATAGAAAACGGCCGTGAATACGTGATGGCCGCAAATAATGAACATCTTCGTCTTGGTGAGATCATGGTTAATAAGGGCCTGATCACCTCCGATCAAATCAAGATTGCATTAACCGAGCAAAGAAAAAGCAAGGAACTCCTGGGGAAGATCCTGGTTAGGCTGGGTTTTGCCACCGAGGCCATTATCCGCGACGTAATGGGCGGGGTAATTGGCCAAAAGAGTATCGCCTTAAATAATGCAATTGCCGATAACGAGGCGATAAAGCTGATTCCAAAGGACATGGCCAGGCGGCTATGCATATTGCCATTGGCCTACGATCCTCGGCACAAGGCGTTGACGGTGGCGATGGCGGATATCTTCAACGTGGTCGCGCTGGATCAAGTCAATATCTATCTCGATGGCAATGCCGAGGTGGTGCCGGTGTTGGCGGGTGAGGCGGAAATTGAAAAGGCGATCGATCAGTTTTATGGTTTCGAACTTTCGGTCGATGGCATTCTGCACGAAATCGAAACCGGTGAAATTGATTATCAAAGTCTGGATGCTGAATCTAATGAATACAGTCAACCGGTTGTGCGCCTTGTCAATGCCTTATTGTCGGACGCGGTAAAGCGCGGCGCTTCCGATATTCATTTTGAACCCGAAGCCGGCTTCCTGCGGTTTCGCTATAGAATCGACGGCGTTTTGAGACAGATTCGCAGTCTGCACAAAAATTATTGGTCGGCGATAGCGGTCAGACTCAAGGTCATGTCGGGCTTGGATATTGCCGAGACCAGGGCCCCTCAAGATGGCCGGGTATCGCTGGCTTTGTCGGGGCGGACGGTTGATTTTCGGGTATCGACTCTGCCTATGGTACATGGAGAAAATATTGTTCTGCGGGTGCTCGATCGCGATAAAGGCATAGTCTCTCTCACTGAGCTGGGCCTGCTGGAAGAGTCCCTCGACCTGCTCAAATTGATGGTGGCCAGACCGGAGGGCATCATTCTGGTCACCGGTCCCACCGGTAGCGGTAAGACGACCACCTTGTATTCAATCCTGACGTACCTGAATAGAGAATCGGTCAACATCATGACGCTGGAAGATCCGGTTGAATATCCGACTGTGATGATCCGGCAGACCTCGGTGAATGAGGCCCTGCGTTTTGATTTTGCCGATGGCATCCGGTCATTGATGCGGCAGGACCCGGACGTCATCCTGATCGGCGAAATTCGTGATAAGGACACCGCGAACATGGCTTTTCGAGCCGCGATGACCGGCCATCAGGTATTTTCGACCCTGCATACAAATTCAGCCCTGGGGGCCATTCCGCGCCTGCTTGATATTGGCATTAAACCCAACATCATTGCCGGCAACATTGTTGGCATCATCGCCCAAAGACTGGTGAGAATGCTGTGCAATGAGTGTAAAGAGGCGTATGCGCCGAGTGATCTCGAACGCCATCTGCTGGGATTGGGTGCCAATGAACGCAAACACGGGCTTGCTCCTGAGGCGGTCGCCGGGCGTCGGCAAATATATAGAGCCAAGGGCTGTACCAAATGCGATGGCTACGGGTATAGAGGCAGAATGGCCATACAGGAAGTATTGCATTTTGATTCGGATATAGATGAACTGATCGTCAAACAGGGCACACAACGGGAGCTGTTAAATATGGTGCTGCCGAAAGGGTTCAAGTCCCTTGCCGACGCCGGCACAACGCGGGTGCTGGACGGTTCAACCAGTCTCCATGAAGTGTCGCGGGTCATCGATTTAACCGGCCGCTTGCAACAGACGCATGGGTTCACGGGGACACCCACGGCGTTTAACCCGGCGGGATGAAGGCGGACTGATCATGGCTTCTTATCGCTACAAAGCAATCGATGAACGCGGCAGATTTCATAAAGGTCGTATCAATGCGATTAATAGCGCCGATCTTGAAATGCGATTATCCAAAATGGAGTTGGATCTGGTCAACTATCGCAAAGTTCGGTCGCCGGGAAAAGAGTTTTCCGGATCGGGAATCAAACGCCGTGATTTAATGACCTTCTGTTTTCATCTCGAGCAAACCCTGCGCGCCGGCGTGCCGATCATCGACAGCTTGCGGGATTTGCGGGACAATACCGACAACCCCCGTATGGCCGACGTCGTCGCCACGGTGGTGGAATCGATAGAGGGCGGCAAAACCCTGTCGGAGTCCATGAGCGATTTTCCCTCGGTCTTTGGCGATGTATTCACCAGTCTGATCAGTGCCGGCGAACAATCGGGTGCGCTCAGCGCGGTGGTCACTGAGCTGGGCGAAAATTTAAAGTGGCAGAATGAGCAGGCGGCGCAAACAAAAAAACTGTTGATGTACCCCGCTTTCGTCGCAACCGTGGTGGTTGCAGTGATCCTCTTTTTAATGACTTACCTGGTGCCGGAATTGTTGCGTTTCGTGCAAACCGTGGGTCAGGAACTGCCCGCGCATACCAGGGCCCTGATAGTGATTTCAGATATTTTTGTGCATTTCTGGTATATCATTTTGTCCGCTCCCTTGTTAATCGTATTGATCATCTATACGGGCATCAAAACCAGCCCCGCGTTCCATTTGAAATTTGATGCACTCAAATTGAAACTGCCCGTAGTCGGTCCGATCATGAAGAAAATTATATTAACCAGAATTGCCAATTCATTTGCACTGATGTACGCCGCCGGTATAACCATCATTGACTGCATGAAAGCGGGGGAAAAGATCGCCGGCAATAAGGCGATTGCCGAGGCAATGCGCCGGGTGGGCCGACAAATTTCCGACGGCATGACTCTGAGTAATAGTTTTCATTCGGTGGACCTTTTTCCGTCGCTGGTATTGAGAATGGTGCGGGTGGGTGAAAGCACCGGATCGTTGGAGGAATCGTTACGCAATATCAGCTATTTATACACCCGTGACGTAAAGGAATCCGTTGAACGTTTGCAGGCGGTAATCGAACCCGGCATGACGGTCGTGCTGGGGGCGGTGATAGCCTGGGTCATGTTCTCGGTGTTGGGGCCAATTTATGATCTCATTACCAAAATCAAAATCTGATCCCTTTAACCGCCGGGCGATATTGTTAAGCTCCGACAAACTGGCCGTCTATCATTGGTATCGAGGCAAATTAGGTAATTCCTATTTGTTTGGCACCGATGAAAGCGGGCGGAGAAATTTTGCCCGCTATCTTCAACAAACGCCGGACTACCCAATATACGTGCTGGTCGATATCATGGAAGAAGAATTTCGCACGGATACGATCCCGCACGTGTTCGGCTCGGACCGCAAGGCGCTGATCAAAAGAAGGCAATCCCGTTTATTCAAAGAAACGGTATATTTTCACACCCAGATTCAAGGAAGAGAAGAGCAGGGCAGGCGAGATAGCAAGGTGCTTTTTATGGCCTTGTCCAATCAGGAAATTATTCGGCCCTGGCTGGAAATCCTGGAACAGCATAAAGTGCCGCTGGCTGGCATGAGCTCGCTTCCGCTGGTAACGGAATCATTTTTGAAATATCTGCCCGAACCCTCCGATCATATGCTGGTCGTCAGCATGCAAAGCCTGAGTGGTTTAAGGCAGACCTTTTTCCACGACCGGCAATTAAAACTGAGCCGCCTGATGAAATTACCCCGTTATGGCACGGCCCCGTACACCCCCAGAATCTTTGCCGAAGTGGACAAGATCCGCCGCTATCTGAACAGTCTGATGCTGGTATCGATACAGCAGCCGCTGGACATATATTTTTTAGCGCACCGCAGTTTGCTGCTGGAGTTACAGCAGCAGCCGGACAGCGTCGGGCCGCTTAGACGGCATTTGATCGATATCGACCAACTTGCCCATGGAATGGGCATAGGGACCCCGCGCAGCACGCCGTTTTCTGATCGGCTTTTTATCGCCCATTTACTGTCCGGGCCCCCGCCCAACGCCTATGCGCTGCCGGCCGAGATGCGCTATAACAAGATCCGCAAATTACGCCATGCGGTGAATTTTGCCGGGTTATCGCTGTTGCTGTTGACCGCCATGTACAGTAGTTTCAATCTTGTCCGGGGGCTGGCACTCGAACAGCACAGTGCCGCGGCCAGTAGCCAGGCCAAATTCTATACCGATCGCTATAATCTGGCGCGTGAACGCCTGCAGCCAACTCCGGTTGAACCGGCGCAATTGAAAGTGGCGGCGGACCTGCTGGCCACGCTCAATCAATATAAATCCACCCCGGTCAACATGATGCGCTGGCTGGGCGCATCGTTGACCAAATTTCCCGACGTTCAGCTACAGCACATCGACTGGCTTGCCAGCATCGACCCGGACCCGCAAACCGATGCGGCAACGGGCGCAACGGACGACCGCGATCAGGCCAGGTACTATCAGATCATGACGATCAACGCCCGGCTACAGCCTTTTGATGGTGATTATCGCGGGGCCATTGCGACGGCGCGTGAATTTGCCGAGGAATTACGCCAAAACGAGGCGGTTTATAAAATAACCATGTTAACCCTGCCACTGGACCTCAGTTCCGAAGCCAGTTTGAGCGGCGACGTAAAGGCCGTCGGTGGCAAGGCGGAATTTAGTCTGAGAGCGGTAATAGGGATATACGATGACGCCCCTGGCTAATATTGAGTGGCCAATACTCAGACGCTCGCTGATCACCTTCGGCATATGTTTGCTGGTATGCGTTGGCTTGATCGCGGGCAGTCACTATTTTAAACAAACCAAACAAAAACAATATAATAAAAATCACCGCTTATTCCTGGAAATCAGCCGCCGTTATTTATCGGTGGACCAGGAAAAGCAATTAATAGACCAGTATTATTCCGAATTTGTGCGGGCCTATGATAACGGCTTGATTGGTGATGAGCACCGGCTTAACTGGATGGAGACGCTGCGTCAATCGGACGCAATGATTAAACTGCCCGCGCTTGGATATGAGGTGCTGTCGCAACGGCCATTCAATCCCGCGTTTTCGGTGAACACCGGTCCGTATCAATTGTACTCCAGCGAGATGCACTTGACGTTGGGGTTGTTGCATGAAGGCGACTTGCTTGATTTATTGAACTATCTGGACCAACACGCGGAAGGCATCTATTCCGTTTCCGAATGTCAGTTTCACCGGTCGCAACAAGCAATTGATCTTGAAACCGCACCGGACCAGGCTAATATTTCCGCAAGATGCATACTGCAATGGTTCACGATAGACCTTGCCGAAGGCAATCCATTGGAGTGGTCATGATCAACGCCGGCCGGCAAGCTGTTTTTTATCCTCTTGCTCTGTGGCTTGCATATTGCCCGGCAGCCGGCGCGGATGATCTTGGCCGGCTGTTCACCACCGCCGATCAGCGCCAACAGTTGCAGGCATCAAGAAATCGCGCACCGGAAGCGGAGATCACAATCGAACCAATGGTCCTGCCTGATCCAACGGCACCACCCAAACCGATGGATACAGTCCGCGTTGGGGGGGTGGTATATCGCTCAGATGGTAAGCACACCGCCTGGATTAATGACGGTAACACCCTTGCCGGCGACCTGGAATTGCAACATGTTCGGATCAAGAACGAGGACATAGAGCCGGACCGGGTTCAGATCACCCTGCCGGATAAGCAAACCAGGGTGAAGATCAAAGTAGGGGAGCATTATGATCCGCAAATTCACAATCCTGCAATTGCCAAATAAGCCCTTCGGTTTTGATTGGCCGCCGGTTCCGCAGTTTAACTGTTTGAGTTGAAATACAACCATGCCTTATTCCATAGGCGGTATATCCAGGCAGCGCGGAGCAGTGCTTCTGTTATTGGTGCTGGTATTGCTCATAAGCTCCATGTTTTCCCTGCTGATAAAACTCAACTCGGATACTAATTTTTATATCAGGCAAAACAACTATAGCCAGAGATCATTGCGTCTGGCAAAACAGGCGCTGATCGGCTATGCGGTGAATTTTCCTGAAATTGACCGAGACACGGGGAGCGACGTCATCAATGGTCCCGGCTATTTGCCATGTCCGGATATCAATAATAACGGTCATGCGGGCGGGAGTTGTTCATCTTCAGGCCGGACGACCATTGGCAGGTTGCCCTATAAAACTCTGGAAGTATCCGAATTGACCGATAGCACCGGCGCCCGGTTATGGTACGTCTTATCCGATAATTTTCGTAATAATCCGGCATTGGAACCCTTAAACAGCGACACCGCGGGACAGCTCAGCGTCGATGGCGGGACTGACGTTGTCGCGGTGCTGATTGCCCCCGGCGCACCGGTTGGCGGGCAGGTCCGAGACCCGGCGGAGACCAATATGGCAGCCGAAATAGGCAACTATCTTGAAGGTGACAACAATGACCTGGACCTCGATTTTGTCTCCTTTGATTCCGCTGCGACCGAGGTGACCGATTTCAATGACCACTTGGTGATCATCACCCGTCGCGACTTAATGGAACCGATTGAAAAACGGGTGTTGGCGCTGGTGGAGAACCGCTGGAAAAATTATCAAACCGAGATGGAGGCCTTCCCCTGGCTGAGTCCGTTTGCCCATCCTGATACCTCGGCGTTCAAATCTCAAATCGGCACTTATACCGGTCATATCCCGTTTCATTATTCCGGTGACGCGGATGGCCTCAACCGCTTCACCGATGACATTCGCTTATCGTGGGCGATTAGCGGGGTGAGCATGACGTCTGTTCCGGACTCGGATCCGTCCGCAGCCCCAAAGTTGCCGACGCCGACCCCATCCTGTGTGGTCAATAGCCCGTGCCTGGATCCTGCGGATCCATTCGTCGGTCTGCTGAATGCTCCGCTTGATATAGCCGGTGCAGGCTGTACCTGGACTAACCGGGACACTTTCGATTGCGTTGGCAGTTTTGGGATAAGTATTGAGCGGGCAGGTTTTGCCGGCATGGAAGGGAGGCTGAATAGACTCTATGAGTTTGACATTACTTTCAGCCACAATATTGGTGCCGGCCCGCGCATCGACAAACCCACCGACAGTTCGCCCAGGACGCGCAATTTGACGATCCGCAACGGCAGGCTTGCCGCCGATGCGGTGATGATCTCCGTGACCGACACGCTGACCGAGATTGATTACCATGCCGATTATCCGGGTGCGCCTTTATCCAAGCAGACCGAGCGGACTTTGCGCGGCAATAACGTGACCATGGCCACCATAGTGGCCGAGGATATTTTGTACGACTTGGATATGGACGGCATGGATGTAAATGACGATGGTGACTTCGTGGACGCGGGCGTGGATGGCAATAATAATGGCAATTTTTATGAGGACGGGGATACCCGCCCCGACGTGGCCCCGGATCTGCCTGCATGGTTTACAAGAAATGAGTGGTATAAGTACCTGCACCTTGCCTATCCCGCCTCTGAGCCCCTGCCCGGAGACATACGATCCGGCCGGGACTGCAATACCCTGGGTGCCTGTCTCAGGCTCACCGGTACCGCCCATGACGATATTCGTGCGATTGCCGTTATCGCCGGCAAAGATTTGAATAGTGCCAGACCCAGTGCCGATATAGCGGATTACTTTGAATTGGAAAATCAAACGCCCGCTAACGAGATATTTCAAAAGGCCGCTATTACCGACCGCTTCAATGATCGAGTCAGAATAATAGAGAGGGTGCAATAACGGCATGACCGGCAAATTAAACGGGTTCACCTTACTGGAACTGGCGGTAGTGCTGCTTATTATCGGATTGCTGTTGGCCGGGCTGTTCACGCCCGTGGCGATCAGTATCGAACAAGAGCGGCGCGAGACCTTATCACGGCAATATGACCAAATACGGGAGGCGTTGATGGGGTTTATTATTATCAATGGCCGTCTCCCATGCCCGGACTGTTCCAATACCGCGACCGGTACCTGCGGTCCCGGGGACGAGGATGACGGCATCGAGGACATCGAAACCGGCACCTGCAAGGCGGATACCGCAAACCTGGCGGTGGGAAATTTACCCTGGGTTGACCTGGGGGTGGCGGGCCGGGATCCCTGGGGCGAGATACTGGCCTATCAGGTGCAAACCGATCATGCAGACGCGACCGACGGCACCGGCGAAGTGGAATGCATTACCCGCGAGCAGGTCTCCTTTCAAATTTGTTCAAAGGCTGGCCTCACTGTCAAGGATGCCGGCGAAACCTGTGGCGGCACGTCGGCAAACGTCGCCACGGAGGTGCCGGCCGTGGTGTACTCCCAGGGCAATCATGCCGCCACCTCCTGCCATGAACTGGAAAATACCGATGGTGACGAAATTTTTGTGTCCCGGGGTTACAGCGCCGATCAAACCGACTATTATGACGATATGATCCTCTGGCTATCGCCCAAGGTGCTGATCAGTAGAATGGTTCAAGCTGAAGTATTGCCTTAGTTGCTGCAATTATTGGTATATCCATCCCCCGGTAAGTGCCGGCGGCGGCGTCAACGCCGAATGCGACCAGTGCTCAGGTGATGGTGGCATTAATCGCCCGCAGGCGTTCCGGCGTGCCAATATCGGCCCACGTCCCGTTGAAAAACTGGCCGGTCACACGCCGCCGGTCGGCGGCGTCACGGAGCAAGGGCGCAAGCCGCCTGGGGCCATCGTCATAACCTGCAAAAAACCCGGATCGGAATAGGCCGATACCGCTATACGTTAATCGACTTGCCCCGGTATTGCTGACGGTCTCACCGGCCAGCGAAAAATCACCCTGGGGATGATGAGCGGGGTTGACCACCAATACCAAATGCGCGTCCACCTCAGGCGGTAATAACGTCTGCGACAATCGGGAAAAATTAAAATCGGTAAATACATCGGCATTGACGACCACAAACGCCTGGGCCTTGAAATACGGCAACGCACGGATAATGCCTCCCGCGGTTTCAAGACGAGCGTCGCCTTCCGCCGAATACCGGATAGGCACGCCAAATTGTTTGCCGTCCCCCAGATATTCGGCAATGCTCTCACCGCCGGTGGCGTGATTAATGACAATTTCCGAGATCCCGGCCTCTACAAGGCGCTCAATGTGATACTGAATCAGTGCCTTGCCCGCCACCTTCAGCAGGGGCTTGGGGATCGTATCGGTTAACGGGCGCATACGTTCACCGCGGCCCGCGGCCAGAATCATTGCGCGCATAATGGCCTGGCCTGCTCCAGCGCGGCTAACACCTGCCGCTCCATATAACAACAAAGACCCTGCAATTCCGGGTAGTCCCGCTTCAAATCCAGTATATAACTCAGTGTCCGGGGCAGGTCTTTTAAATACCCGGTCTTGCCGTCGCGGTAACACAGGCGGGCAAAAATGCCGCCGGCCTTGAGGTGGCGTTGCACGCCCATCAGATCAAACCAGCGCATAAATTGGGATTCTTCGAGTGCGCCCCAATCCGCTTGTTCGCGTAAACGCCGGCAATATTGTCCGGCCCACTGATTGACCCTGAGACGCGGCCATTTAATATAGCAATCCTTGAAGAGTGACACCAGATCATAGGTGATCGGGCCCAATACCGCGTCCTGGTAATCGAGGACGCCCGGATTATTAGCCGACGTTTGCAGCAAATTACGACAGTGATAATCACGATGGACGAACACCCTCGGTTGTTCCAGTGCCGATTCAACCAATAAATCGGCAATCGTGCTTATTTCATCCACTAATCCGTCCGGCAATTTGAGTGCCAGATGTTTTTCCAGTAGCCAGTCGCTGAATAACGACATCTCCCGCCGCAGCAGACTTTCATCGTAATTTGGCAGACTGCCGACCTCGCATCGAGTCTGCATCGTGAACAGCGCGTCGAGGGCATCGGCATAAAGGTCGTCCGCGGTGCGTTGATTAAGACTGTCCAAATACAGCGCGTCGCCCAGATCGGTCAACAATAAAAACCCTCGTGCAAGGTCCTGGGCCAGTATTTGCGGGACGTTGATATCCACCGCCGCCAGACGCGCGCTGATATCGATAAATGCGGCACAGTCTTCATGCTCCGGTGCCGCGTCCATAACAATATAGGATCGATCATTCAACTTAAAACGATAATAGCGTCTGAAACTGGCGTCACCCGATATCGGCACCAGGGCAATGCCGTCACAGTCCAATTGCAGATGAATCCAGTCTTTGATTTGCTGTACGCGCGTCAATATTTATTCTCCTCAGCGGGGCGGCCGGCAACCCATTAGTGCCACCTAAAACCTAAAAGCCGAACCGCAAAAAATTTCATATATGGGCCAATTCTGGCATTATCCTGCACAATGAAACACGATCATGCACTAATAATATGATAAACGCGGCCTGGATGATTTGCATCGGATTGTTGCTGTTAGTCGCCGGCGCCGACAAGGCCGTCAGCGGGGCGGCCAATACCGCGCGCAATTTGGGGCTGTCGACCTTTATCATCGGCTTGACCGTGGTCGGTATTGCCACCTCCGCGCCGGAGATTCTGGTCGGTAGCGTCGCCGCGTGGCAGGGCAAAACCGCAATCGCGATTGGCAACGCAATAGGTTCAAATATTGCCAATATTGGGCTCGTGCTGGGCGCCACAGTGAGCATAATACCGATATACGTTGCCTCCGATATATTGAAGAGGGAATTTGGTTTAATGTCTCTGGCGGTGGTGATCGCGTTACTATTACTGCTGGACGGCCACCTGGGGCGGCTTGATGCCGCGATATTGCTGGTCTGCGTATGCGGGTTTATTACCTGGATGGTCTGCCTGGAGAGGAACACCCCGCAAACCGACCCATTGATCGATGAACTCAATACCGAATTGAAAGACGGCATGTCCCTGATGAAATCGCTGGGGCTGTTAGGTCTTGGTTTAATTATGTTGATGGGCGGCGCCGAATTACTTGTGCGCGGATCAGTTATTATCGCCAAACATTATGGCATATCCGATTTAATCATCGGCCTGACCATTATTGCGATAGGCACCAGCCTGCCGGAACTGGCGGCTTCCATCATGAGCGTGATCAAAAAGGAGGCGGATATTGCCATTGGCAATATAATCGGTTCAAATATGTTTAATATGTTGGCGGTGTTGGGGTTGCCCGGTATGATACAGCCAATTGCCTTCTCCAGTCAGGTGTTATGGCGCGATTTTCCGGTTATGATCGGCATGACCATCCTGTTTGGCTGGATGGTATTTCTACATGGACGCGGTAAATTTTCCCGTGCCGAAGGCATGGTATTACTGGGCGGTTATCTGGGATATCAATACAGCCTGTACCTGGCCGCAACTGGATAAATAAAACATGCATAATCTCGATAAACATGAAAATGGGCGCGCTACCGAAGACATTACCGTCCTGGGCAGGGCGTTAATAGACAAGCAGGTCCAGGCGATTGCGGCGCTTATTGATCGCGTCGATGATCGCTTTGGCGCGGCCTGCGAAATCATACTCAATTGCAGTGGCAGAACGGTCGTTACCGGCATGGGTAAATCCAGCCACGTCGCCAATAAATTCGCCGCCACCCTGGCGAGCACCGGCACGCCGGCATTTTTCATCCATCCCGGAGAAGCCAGTCACGGCGATTTAGGCATGATCACCAAAGATGACGTCCTTATCATTTTGTCAAACTCCGGCGAAACAGAAGAAGTGGTGCGGCTGCTACCGGTGATTAAACGGCTTAAAATCCCATTAATTACCCTGTCCGGCAACAATCGCTCCACGCTGGCCGCCGCGGCCAACGTCAATATAGACGTGAGCGTGCGGGAGGAAGCCTGTCCGCTTGGGCTTGCGCCCACGTCCAGCACCTCCGCGGCAATGGTCATGGGTGACACGATTGCGATCGCATTGCTGCAAATGCGCGGTTTCAATAAAAACGACTTTGCTCTGTCACATCCCGGCGGCATCTTAGGCCGACGGTTATTGCTGCATGTAAGCGATATCATGCATACCGGCGACGCCATTCCTCATGTACGAGAAACCGCTCTGCTACGCGAAGTACTGATAGAAATGACCCAAAAGGGTCTGGGTACCACCGCAATTGTCGACCATGCCTTCAAAGTGCTGGGCATATTTACCGACGGTGATCTGCGGCGGGCGCTGGATGCCGGCAAGGATATAAACCATACCCGGATTGGCGGCATCATGTCGCGCAATTGCAAAACCGCCGGACCGGATTTGCTGGCGGTGAGCGCGTTGGCGTTGATGGAAGAGCATAAAATCAATGCCTTATTGATCACCGATGAGACTCAAAGATTGACGGGGATCTTAAATATGCATGATTTATTGCGCGCCAAGGTTATATAATCGGTGATTGAACCGGCAATTTTTGCAAAGGCAAAGGCCATCAAGCTGCTTGCGCTTGACGTCGATGGGGTGTTAACCGATGGTAAATTGATACTGGGTGAAAACGGGAATGAATATAAAAACTTTCACGTCAGGGACGGACACGGTTTGGTCATGCTGCTTGAAAGTGGCTGTCAAATTGCGGTGATCACCGCCCGCTCTTCGAAAATAGTATCCGAGCGCATGGCCGCTTTAGGCATAAAATACGTTTGCCAGGAACAACCAAACAAAGATAAATCGATCCTCGATTTAATGGACACATTACAGCTTCGCCCGGAACAAACCTGCTACGTCGGAGATGACCTTATCGATCTTCCGGCGATGCGGCACGCCGGCCTGAATATTGCCGTCGCCGATGCCCACCCGAAAGTAATTGAACGCGCCGACTGGGTGACAATGAAGAATGGCGGCAAGGGCGCGGTGAGAGAGGTCTGTGAATTGATCATGGATGCACAAGGACAACTTGAATCATTGTTTGTGCAATACACCACCGGGTAATGCCCTCGGTCATCCGGTTAGCTTGAGCGGGCCCGATGATTGCCGGCAGAGGGAGGCTTATTTTGCTACTGTTGATCATGGTCGGCGGCAGCTCATGGTTATTGCATTGGTCGAATGAAGATCAGTTGGGGCGAAAGCCGGCGGGAACGCGCAGCCCGGATTATTATATGGAAAATTTCAGCACCCTGACCATGAAATCGGACGGTACACCCAAACACAGACTTTATGCCGATCATATGGCCCATTACCCCGATAATGATACCACCGCGTTACGCCGGCCCCGCCTTGAAATATTTGGAGAAAATCGCCCTCCGATGCGGATTGCTGCCGCACGGGGCCAGGCTGTGGACGATAATAAAGTGATACTATTGACGGGAGACGTAAATTTCAAAACATATAAACAAACCGGGGAGCTTGAATTTGAAGTCATCACCACCGAAGCACGAGTATTGGTTGATCAAGAATATGTTGAGACCGATAAAGCAGCGACTCTGATCGGCAGACGGTTGATCATTAATGCAATTGGAATGAAGGTCTATTTGCAGGAAAACAGATTGGAATTCATAAATCATGTCCGTACCGCCATCACCCCCAATGCGACTCACTAGCCGATTGCTGATACCTTTGGCGGCATTGCTGTTTGCCGGCGGCGTGTGGGCGTTGTCCACCGACAAACGCCAGGATATTGAAATAGAAGCCGACGCCGCCGAACTTGACGACCTAAAAGGCATAGTGGTGTATCGCGGCAACGTCATCGTTAAACAGGGTAGTTTGCGCATGACCGGCGACACCATGACGGTGACCTTTAATGAGCAGGATGATATGGATACCGTCATCATGCGGGGCAATCCGGCAACGTATCGCCAACTGCCGGACGGCGGCGAAATTTATGATCAAGCCGAGGCCTTGCAGATGGAGTATTATGCCCGCAAAGATTATGTGATTCTGATTGATGAGGCGCTGGTGAGTCAGGAAGGACTGCGTTTTAGCGGCAATCGCATCGAGTATGATACCGTTACCAATAAAGTACAGGTAAAAGGCGGAACCGAAACCGGCAAATCCGGTGATGCAAAAAAATCCTCGAATAAAGATGGACGAGTTAAGATCATTATTGAACAGAAAAAGCGGAAATAATTTTTTATTGCCGCCGCTCACGGTTTTATCATGCACGCTGCGATCAATCGAGGCGCAATTATGGTAAATCAAGCCGATGCCGCCGGCGGCAATCAAGGACCAGGCACGGGCGACTTATTCGCCCCTGCAATGAACGTGCTGTCGGCGCGGCATTTAAGTAAATCTTATCAATCATGCAGCGCGGTCAGCGACGTCAGCCTGTCGGTGAACAGTGGTGAGGTAGTCGGCTTGCTCGGGCCGAATGGCGCCGGCAAAACAACCAGTTTTTATATGATCGTAGGGCTGTTGCCGTGTGACCGCGGTACCATCCACCTGAACGATCACGAAATCAGCCGTTTGCCGATGGATCAACGTTCCCGTCTGGGTCTGGGTTATTTGCCACAGGAAGAATCGATCTTTAGAAAGCTGACCGTTGAAGACAACATATTGGCGATACTGGAAGCCCGTCCCATCTCCGGGCCCGGCGCGGTGCGGGCAAAACTGGAAGCATTATTACAGGAATTTCATATTGTCCATTTACGGAAACATGTTGGAAACAGCTTGTCCGGCGGCGAACGGCGCAGAGTGGAAATTGCCCGGGCGCTTGCTTCCGAGCCGGATTTTTTGCTACTGGATGAACCCTTTGCCGGGGTCGACCCGATTTCGATCAGCGATATACAGCGTATTATCAAACAACTGGCCGCACAAGGCATCGGGATATTGATCACCGATCACAACGTGCCGGCAGCCATGATAAGCTGCCAGCGTGCATATATCGTCAATGATGGCAGAATAATCGCCGCCGGCACACCGAATCATATCCTTGAAAATGAACAAGTTAGGAAAGTTTACTTAGGTGAAGAGTTCACACTTTAAATGGCCGGTTATCCAAGTGCTGAATTTTTAGCTACACTTAAAATTATGAAAGCCGCATTACAACTGAAAATCAGCGCAAGCCTGACCCTGGCGCCGCAAATGCAACAGGCGGTAAAATTGTTGCAATTATCCGGTCTTGAACTGCAGGAGGAAATTCAACAGGCGCTGGAATCCAATATGATGCTGGAGCTGGCCGAGGATAATCAGGGCAACGGAGAAGCAGATCCGGATGCACGGGCCGCTGATGACGCCGCCCTTGAGTCGGATACTTTAATGAAAACTGACGGCATTCCCGAAGAGCTTCCCGTTGATACCGCCTGGGAAGATATTTATGATGGCGGCGGCGGTTATTCCAGACGCACCGGGGAAGCGGTCAATCACAATGGCTTCGAAAACTGGAACGCCCGGACCGCAACCCTGCGCGAACATCTATTATCGCAACTCAACCTGGTCCCAAGCACAGAATCCGACGCTGCCATTGCCGTTGCCATTATTGACGCGGTCAATGAAGACGGCTATTTGAGTTGCGGTCTGGAAGAAATATCCGCCACCATTGGTGATGATCATGGAGCCATTGTCATGGAAAAAATGGAAACCATTTTACACCTCATACAAGCGATGGAACCCGTCGGCGTGGCGGCGCGGAATCTGGCGGAATGCCTGTTAATACAGCTTAACCAATGCCCATCGGACACGCCCTGGCTCAATGAAGCAAAGCGGCTGGTCTCAGAACATCTGCATTTGCTGGCCTCGCACAACTACCCCCGGCTAAGGCGGCGGATGAAACTCGACCAGGGACAATTAAAGCAAGTGGTCAACCTGATTCAATTGATGAACCCCAGACCCGGCGGTCAGATTGATGCAACCCCAATAGACTACATTGTGCCGGATATATACGTGAAAAAACGCGACGGCGCCTGGCGAGTCGACCTCAATTCTGCAACAATGCCTAATCTAAGAATAAACGGTCAATATGCCAATATGATCAAACGGTCGGATAACAGCAGTGAGAATACCTCATTAAAAACCCACCTGCAGGAAGCAAGATGGCTGATCAAAAACCTGCAAAGCCGCAGTGAAACCCTGCTTAAAGTTGCCGCCCGCATCGTCGAAAAACAGCGCGCCTTCCTTGAATATGGAGAGGAGGCGATGAAGCCTTTGGTATTGCATGACATAGCCGCGGCTTTGGATCTGCATGAAACCACGATCTCGCGGGTAACGACAAAAAAATATATGCATACCCCGCGCGGCATCTTTGAATTAAAGTATTTCTTCTCCAGTCACGTGGACACCGATCTTGGCGGAACCTGTTCTTCCACCGCGGTGCGGGCGCGGATTAAAAAATTAATCCAGTCTGAAAATATACAGTCTCCCCTGAGCGACGGTAAAATTGCCGCGATTCTTTCAGAACAAGGCATAAACGTGGCGCGCAGAACCGTGGCAAAATACCGCGAAACCATGACGATACCGCCTTCTAATGAACGAAAACGGCTAATCTAATACACTGATAAACCAACAACAAACTGGAGTGATTTATGCAATTGAATATCACCGGTCGTCATTTGGACGTTACCCCGGCAATGAAATCATACATTGAGGCCAAATTCGAAAAACTGGCGAGACATTTCGAGCATATAACCAATGTTCACGTAGTCCTGACCGTGGAAAAGGAGCGGCAGAAAGCGGAGGCGACGGTTCACGTCAATCGCGGCGACCTGTTCGCCAATGAAGAGCATGATGATATGTATTTCGCAATAGACCGACTGATCGACAAGCTCGATCGGCAGTTAAAAAAGCACAAAGAGAAGTTGACGGATCATCACCGCAACGATATAGAAGCTAAAAATTAGAACATTGGCCAAACAATTCAATCTCCGTCGCCCTCAGTCATAGGCTGCAATCATGCAAATTGCCGACATGTTAAGCCCTGATCGCATTCAACTTAACCTTGCCTGCAAAAGCAAAAAAAATGCGTTGGCGATATCGGCAAAATTGATTGCCGACGCCGATTCATCATTGGCGCAAACCGATATATTTGACTGTTTATTGGCGCGCGAGCGGCTGGGCGGCACCGGCTTTGGCAACGGTGTGGCAATGCCTCACGGGCGTCTGCAATATAACCAACAAACCATGGCGTCATTTATTACCCTTAACAACGGCGTCGATTATGACGCGATAGACGGGCAACCGGTCGATTTGGTGTTTGCATTGATTGTGCCGCAGGATTCCGCCGACGAACATTTGCAAATATTATCCATGCTGGCGAGCAAATTCAAAGACCGCGATTTGATCAATAAAATTCGCCGCGCCGCGTCCGCGCAGGCGATCTACAAGCTGTTGACCGCGAAATGACATGATCGAAATCATCAACCAGCTCACCATCCGGGAATTTTTCGGCGCCCGCAAAGAAAAGCTGAAACTGGAATGGATAGCCGGACAACAAGGCGCCGACCACGTTATACTCCCGGATTACGATGCCTTTATCCAGAAAACGCCGGTAAAGAAAAAAGCCAAGCATCGGCCCGCGCCAAATAAGTCTCTGGTGGGTTATCTTAACCTGATTCATCCCCACCAAATACAAATACTGGGCGACATAGAATTGCAGTATTTGAACGGCATAAGAAAGATATCGATGCGGGATTCCGTTACTCAATTATTTGACGACAATCCGGCGTGTATCATCATTGCCGATAATAACAAGGTGCCCACGTTAATAAAACGCAAGAGCAATGAACTCAGCGTGCCATTATTTACTTCGCCGTATTCCAGCACCAGATTGGCGGATGAACTGCACTATTATCTGACCAATTTTTTTGCCGACCGCTCGACTCTGCACGGTGTGTATATGGAAATCGTAGCCATAGGCGTGTTGATCACCGGCCCGGCGGGCATAGGCAAAAGTGAACTTGCCCTGGAATTGATTTCCCGCGGCCACAGATTGATCGCCGATGATGCGCCGTTATTTTCCAGAATTGCCCCCGATATTATCGATGGTGTTTGCCCGCCGCCGTTGCTGGATTTTCTGGAAGTAAGGGGCATGGGCATCATCAACGTGCGTGAATTATTCGGAGACAGCGCAATAAAAAAGAACAAGTACCTAAAATTGATAGTCCAACTCCGGCATCTTGACAATAAAGACGTGCTGAAACTCGACCGGTTTGAAGGCAGCTACACAAGCCGGGACGTGCTCGGGTTGGCAATACCGGAAATAACCCTGCCGGTCACCCCGGGCCGCAACCTGGCGATCATGATGGAATGTGCGGCAAGAAATCATATGCTCAGAGTCGGCGGCTATAACGCGCCGGAAGTATTTGCCAAGCGCCAGAGTAAATTGATCAGCCAACAGAGCGCGACCCGGTCTATGCAAAGGCAATCAAGCTGACTTATAAACAATGAGCGTAGGGGTGTTAATTATTTCACATGACGGCATTGGCCCGGCCCTGCTGGGCACCGCCAATTTCATGATTAAAGACTGTCCGGCCCGCATACAATTGCTTACCGCCTCGCGTGATTGTGACCCGGATAATCTGCTGGGCGAGGCCGCCGAGCTGGTGGATGAAATAAACGACGGCGACGGCGTACTGATCTTGACCGACATGATTGGTTCCACCCCTTCCAATATCGCGACCGAGATCAGCGGCCAAAACCACGTCAACGTAGTGGGGGGATTAAATCTGCCCATGCTGATCAGGGTAATGAACTACCATACACTCGATCTCGAGCAATTGACTGAAAAGGCCATCAGCGGTGGCACCGAAGGGATACAAGTCATTACCTCCGGTGCATAAGAAAACTGTAACCATCAACAATAAACTTGGCCTCCATGCGCGCGCGGCCGCCAAATTTGTTCAGGTCGCGTCCGGTTTTGCCAGTGAAATCACTGTGGCCATCGATCATCAAAAGATCAGCGGCAAAAGCATAATGGGCGTGATGATGCTTGCCGCCGGCAAAGGGACCGATATTGAAATTTCATGCATAGGCCCGGATGAAAACGACGCGGCCAATGAACTGGAGCAGTTGGTCCTGAACAAATTCGGGGAACAGGAATGACGTTTTCCATTCACGGCATAGGCGTTTCCCGCGGCATTGCCATTGGCAGGGCGCACGTCATCCAACGCGCCCAGATTAACGTACCCGAATACCGCATTAAGCGGAATCAAATTGGCACCGAAATAGTGCGCCTGGACGTTGCGATCGATAGCGCCAGACGACAGCTCCGAGCCATACGTGATCGCATTCCCAAAGAAGTCACGGTGGATATTGCCGAATTTATAGATACTCATTTACTTATGCTGGCCGATAATACCTTCTCGCTGGAGCCCAAACGCATTATTAAAGAGCAGTTATGCAACGCCGAGTGGGCGATAAAAATGAATCGCGATCTGCTGGTTGGCGTCTTTGAGGAGATGGAAGACACTTATTTGCGCACCCGGCGGGATGACGTTGATCACGTAATTAACAGGATACTGAGTGCATTGTTAAATCAATCACCCTTACCGCATGAAGTGCCCGAAAGCAGACTCAAAGGTTACATCGTATTGGCCGATGATCTCACTCCCGGTGATACCATTTTAATGCAGCACCACGGCATAATTGCCTTTGGCACCGAACGCGGCGGGCCGACGTCACATACCGCAATTCTCGCCCACAGTATAGGTATTCCCGCCATTGTCGGCTTGCATGAGGCCCGTCGCTTCATTCACGATAATGACCTGGTTATTGTCGATGGGGCTCAGGGCGTGGTACTGGTCGAACCGAATAAAAGTATCCTGGAGCATTATCAAAAATGCATTGAAAATGAAAAGCTCTATATTTCTTCTCTGGATAAATTAAAGCGGGCGCACACGCAAACCAGGGACGGCGTACCCATTACACTGATGGCCAATATAGAATTGCCCAGGGATTTTGATATCGTCCGTAACGTGGGTGCGGCCGGCGTCGGTTTGTATCGAACCGAGTCTCTGTATATGAACCGCGAACAACCGCCGGACGAAGAAGAACATCTTATGAATTATACAAAAGTGGTCAATAAACTAAAAGGCCTGCCGCTGACCATACGCACCCTGGACCTGGACGCGGACACCCCAATCAAAGGCGGGACTCGAACCGGACCGGCACAATCCAATCCCGCCCTGGGGTTGCGTGCTATCCGTTTATGCTTGAAAGAACCGGCGTTATTCCGGCCCCAGTTATGCGCCATTATTCGCGTCTCCGCCCTCGGGCCCGTGCGTCTGATGATACCAATGCTGGCCAACGTGCATGAAATAACAGGGGTGTTGGAGATGATTGAGGAGATTAAGCATGAACTCGATCAACAACGCGTTGACTATGATCACAAATTATCGATTGGCGGTATGATCGAAGTGCCGGCGGCGGCGGTATGCGCGGATATATTTGCCGATAAACTGGACTTCCTATCCATCGGCACCAATGATCTTATTCAATACACCATGGCCATAGACCGGGTAAATGAAGAAGTCAACTATCTGTACGATCCTCTGCACCCGGCCGTATTGCGGCTTATACAATTAACCATAGCCGCCGGTGAAAAGGCCAATATACCCGTTGCCATGTGTGGAGAAATGGCCAGTGAGAAGCGATATACCTGTTTGTTGCTGGCGCTGGGTTTAAGGGAATTCAGCGTCCACCCGGCTACTTTACTGGAGATTCGCCAGCACATTAATCAGTGCAACCTGGCGGAATTGAACAATTATAAAAAACAAATCCTTGAGGCAAAAAGCGGCAGAAAAATTATCGAATTGATGGATACCCTCAGCTGCCACAACTATTGAATCTTTACAGTTTTAACAACATTACTTTTTTTAAGTTGTTGGACATTTTTGCTAATATCACGTGCGAGCAGATCCCCTTCCCTGTCCGATAAAACCGACCTTATGACTGAGCCGACACAGGCGCACCAGGCGCCACAACTTATCGACCTTCTCTATACGGCGATTGAGCATCAGGAGCTTGATAAGGTACGCCGTCTGCTGGCCGAATTACATACTTCCGAGATCGCCGACCTGCTTGAAAGTTTGCCCGCTAAGCCCCGGGAACTGGTATGGGGGCTCATCGATGCCAACATTGAGGGCGACGTTCTTACACATATGCATGATGCCGTGCGGGCGGAATTTCTGGAACATATGCGTCCCGATGAAGTGATCCGGGCGACCAAAGAGCTGGATACCGACGATGCCGCCGATATTCTGCAAGACCTGCCCGACAATGTAATGGCCTCCGTGCTCGATGCGATGGACGAACAAAATCGCCAGCGGCTCGCCTCCATTCTCTCATATCCGGAAGATACCGCCGGCGGGTTAATGAATATTGACGTAATATCGGTGCGGGCCGACGTCAGTCTGGACGTAGTATCACGCTATTTAAAAAAGCTCGGCAAAATACCCGAAAAAACCGACAACCTGATGGTGGTGGACCGGGATGATCATTATCTGGGGATACTGTCATTATCAGAGATATTAATCCGCGATTCTGAAACCACGGTGGGCGAAGCGATGACACACAGTGCCAGCATAAAAGCCAATTCACCGGAAAGCGAAGTCGCGAAACTGTTTGAACAGCGCAACCTGGTTTCCGCCGCCGTTGTTGATGAACGCAATCGTCTGCTTGGACGGATCACCGTCGATGACGTGCTCCATGTGATCCAGGACAATGCGGAACAGGTTGTCCGGCATATGGCCGGACTGGGTGAAGACGATATGTTTGCCCCGATCATTGCCAGCACCCGGCGGCGTGCGGTATGGCTGGGGATCAATCTATTGACGGCCTTTCTTGCGGCCTGGGTAATAGGCCGATTTGAAGAAACAATACGACAATTGGTGGCACTCGCGGTATTAATGCCGATTGTTGCCGGAATGGGCGGTATTGCCGGCAGTCAAACTCTTACCGTCGCCGTCCGGGGAATTGCGCTGGGGCAAATTACCCGAATCAATACCAAGGCATTAATGATCAAGGAAATCGCGGTGGGCTCATTGAATGGGATCATCTGGTCGCTGATCGTCGCGGTGATCGTCACACTTTGGTACAATCAACCCTCCCTGGGTGCAATCATTGCCGCGGCGATGATAATTAACTTATTTGTCGCCGCACTTGCCGGCGCGACAATACCATTGATACTCAAATACTATGGCATCGATCCGGCCATTGCCGGCGGCGTGATTTTGACCACCGTGACCGACGTAGTCGGGTTCATCACTTTCCTGGGCCTGGCAAGCATTTTTCTTGTCGGATGAAGAGTGTCCGCAAACGCCGGCGGGTGTTGCAAAACCGCCGAATCGCCGATATTGAAGCCATTTGCCAATCGCTTATCGCATTGATACAATAGGCCCTCGTTTTAATATGAAACATGCCATCCATTGTTTTGTCAGCGGGCGGGTTCAAGGCGTCTGTTTTCGCATGGCCACCCGCCAGAAAGCCGTTCTGCTCGGACTGAGTGGCTGGGTCCGCAATCTGGCCGATGGCCGGGTTGAAGTATTTGCCGGCGGCGACAGACGGCAATTGGAAGAATTACGCCTGTGGCTGTCAAAAGGGCCGGATGCGGCGCGTGTTCTGAACGTGCAAAGCAACACCGCCGAATATCAGTCACTGCAAGGATTTGAAATCCGCTGAATATCGTCTAGCCCCGCAGTTGGCTCAATAAAAAATCAATGGCGCCGTCAAAAGCAATCATTTGATGATCGCTGTCGCTTCTGCCTTTATATTCTATTTCATTATTATCCAGGCCCTTTTCGCTCAATACAAAACGATGCGGGATCCCGGTCAAGTCGGCATCGGCAAACATCACCCCGGGGCGTTCCCTGCGATCATCCAACAGCACATCGATATCGGCGGCTATCAAAGCCTGATAAAAGGCGGTCACGGCCTCGCGCAGGCGCCGCGATTTATGCATATTGATCGGCGCCAGCAGCAGTTGGAAAGGGGCAATTGCCAGCGGCCAGATAATACCGCGGTCATCATGATTTTGCTCTATCGCCGCGGCCACAATACGGGATATGCCTATCCCATAACAACCCATAATCAAGGTCTGCGCCCGGCCCTGCTGATTCAAACAGCGTGCATTCATCGCGGCACTGTATTTTTCCCCCAATTGAAAAATATGACCGACTTCGATGCCCCTGGCCAGTTCCAGCGGGCCTGATCCGTCCTCGGCCATATCGCCCCGTCGCACCTTGCGTATGTCGGCCGTCACCGGATCAGGCGCGTCCCGCCGCCAGTTCACGCCGGTTAAATGTTTGCCATCCTCATTGGCCCCGCAAACAAAATCCGCCGCCTGTGCGGCATAATGATCGGCGATAACGGGAATATCCAAACCGACCGGGCCAAGCGAACCGATCCTGCAATGCAGTTGTTTCCGGATAACCTCCTCATCCGCCATCCGTAGCGGCGCGGCAACCTGCTCAAGCTGCTGGGCCCTGGTCGCATTTAACTGATCATCCCCGCGCAGTACCAGGGCCACCAGGCCGTTATCTTCACCATTGACCAGCAGAGTTTTGAGACACTGCGACGTTTCCACGCCCAAAAATCGGGCCACCTCTTCAATACTATGTTGACCCGGCGTATCCACCGTCCGCATCGCTTGACTCGGATCAGGCCGTTGACCTTGCGGAGCCAGTGATGTTGCCAATTCCATATTGGCCGCGTAATCATTATTGCGGCTGAACACAATTTCATCCTCACCGGAGTCAGCCAGCACGTGAAATTCATGCGAGACCGCGCCGCCGATATTGCCGCTATCGGCCAAAACCATGCGATACTCCAAACCCAGGCGCGAGAAAATAGTGCAATACGTTTCCAGCATAAGCCGGTAAGTATCCTGTAGGGAATCCTCCGTCAAATGAAAGGAATAAGCGTCTTTCATCAAAAATTCGCGGGCGCGCATAATGCCGAAGCGGGGGCGTATCTCATCCCGAAATTTTGTCTGTATTTGATAGAAATTGGCCGGCAACTGTTTATAGCTGCGCAATTCCCGGCGAATTAGATCGGTAATGATCTCTTCATGCGTGGGGCCGAGGCAAAACTCGCGCCCGTGCCGGTCGGTGAAACGCAATAACTCCGGCCCGTATTGATCCCAGCGTTCCGATTCCCGCCAAAGCTCGGCCGGTTGTACGCCGGACATCAAAACCTCCTGGGCCCCGGCGCGCTCCATTTCCTCGCGCACAATCGCTTCAACCCTTCTCAGCACCCGCAGTCCCAGCGGCAACCAACTATAGATCCCGGCGGAAAGCCGGCGGACCATGCCGGCGCGCAACATTAACCGATGGCTGATAATATCAGCTTCGGCGGGCACCTCGCGCAGCGTTGGCATGAATAAATTGGATGTTTTCATTGTCGATTATGAATAATGTAGCGGTCACCATCTTGGCATAGTAAGGCAAAAATTAAAAATCATTACGCCCACCGGCATAACCGGATTGAATCAATAAAATTTTCGGCTGACAAATCTTTGCTTAAATGACATACTAATCTATTATAGCAACGTGTCTAAAGAGGGAAATTTGCCAAATCAAATATGCAATAACACGGTGGTAATGAAATAGATGGCTAATTTAAAAGAAAAATATGCGGACCTAATCAGTCAACTGATCCCGATAAATGAGCTCAGCCCGAAATTGCAGCGGCAATTGATCGCAAGTGCTGAGATTATTGAATGTAAGAAAAAGCGCCATGTATTTAAACAAGGCGACAAGGACAACTACTCATTTTACCTGCTTGACGGCGAGATCGACTTGCTTGCCAATGGTCAATTACACAGCACCATTGTAGCCGGCAGTGTGCAGGCCGATTACGCGATGGCGCAATTGCAGCCGCGCCAATTTTCCGCCAAGGCCAAAATCAAATCCACTATTTTACAGATAGAAAGAAATATAATGGACCAGCTGCTGGTGCTGGTTAATGAACTCTCGGCCGCTCAACCCGACGTCGACGAAAGTCCCGATGAAGACATGGACTGGATGACCAAGATGTTACAGTCCGCGAGCTTTTCAAAGATACCGACCGCCAATATGCATCAATTATTTGCCGCGCTGGAGCCCTTGGAGAAGGAATCAGACGAAGTAGTGGTTCGGCAGGGCGATAAAGGAGAGCATTACTATATTGTCGAATCCGGAAGCTGTGTGGTGTCCCGTAAGCCTTCACCCACCAGCCCTGAAGTCAAGCTGACTGAATTGGGGCCGGGTGACAGTTTTGGCGAAGAGGCATTAGTCTCCGACGCCACCCGCAACGCAACCGTTAGGATGCTTAACGCCGGTACGGTGATGCAGTTGTCAAAAGATGACTTCATGCGCCTCATAAAGACGCCGATCCTCACTTCCGTGTCATTTGAAGAGGCCACGGCGGCAAACGCCAAAGGCTCGGTCTGGTTGGACGTTCGTTCTGAAAATGAACACGCGGGGGAGGCAATTAAAGGCAGCGTTAATATTCCTTTGAACGCGCTACGGCTGCAAATCGACGAACTCGATCAAGAGATAAAATATATGGTCTATTGCGATAACGGCGGCCGCAGTGCGACGGCCACCTTCCTGCTCACCGAACGCGGGTTTGATGCATGTTGTCTGCAAGGCGGCCTGGTCAATAATCCGGCGGCACTGCCTGATGACGATGATGATGAAGATGATGATGAATTTGCACCGGAGGTCCATACCGAAGTGGTCAATGTCGATCTGGAAACCACTCAACTCAGGCTTGAAAAAATAAAACAGGCGGTGGAAGGAGCCGATGAAAAAGCCAAGAAAAAGCAGCAGAAAATAGCCGCAGAGTTGGAGAAAAAACGGAAGATCCTGGAGGCTGAAAAACGGGCTGCTGAAGAAGAAATGCGCAAAAAAGCCGCCGATGAGGAAGAACGGTTACGACAATTAAAGCAAAAAACCAAGCGCATTATAGAAAAGAAAAAGCAAAAACTGGACGATATCTATGCCAGGAATCAAGCCGAAATAGAAAAACTGGAACGCTTGAAGAAAACCTCGCAAAGGCAACTGGAAGAGCAGCGTGCCAAGCTCGCACAACAGGCCGAAGAGTCCAAAAGAAAAATGGGCAAGGCGGATCATCTAAGAAAGCAATTGGAACAATCCCGCCGTCAGCTTGAACAGCAGGCCAAAAAAGGCAGGCGGGAACAGGAAGAGATGGAAAGAAAGCTAAAAGCCAAAGCCAAGGCCATAGTTGACAGAGAAAAGAAAAAACTGGCCGGTGAATATGAGCGCAACCTTGCGGAATTTAAAAAGCTGCAGCAGGCGAGAACCGTCGCGGCCGCGGCAAAAAAGGCGGCGCAACAAGAAGCGGCAAAAATTATTCAAGAATTTAAAACCACCCATGGCAGGGACCGCACCGCCGAAGAAACAAAATTGCATAATGAACGTCTGAAACTGGAGCAAGAAGCAAAAAAGATCCAGCAGGCCCTGATACAGATACAAAAAACAAAAGCCGGGGCGGCGGCGCAAAGAAAAGCGGCAATGCAGCGCGCCGATCAACTGAAAAACCAGCAAAAAGAGCGGACCGCTCCTCCGGGCCTGACTCTGGAGGACCTGGCTGGTGAATTAAAGGCAATGGAACATAAAATCATCCAGGCCAACCAACACCTGCACAATGCCACCGAGAAGGAAAAGTCCACCGCGTCCACCAAGGATAAAATCAACCGCGACTTGTTAAAAAAGAAAAAACAGGAAGAAATTTTGACGCAAAGGGTTAAAAACGATCTCCTCAATTTTGAGGATGCGCAACGGCGGGAGGCCGAATCCACCGTTATTCAGTCGCGCGCCAAATTAGTGCACCGGATTAAGAACCAGACCAAAGTCGCCAAAGTAAAGGTGCAACAGGCCGATTCCGTTCTGCTGGCCGATATCAAGGCGCAATTGGATGACTGACCGGTACCCAATCCGCCCCAATTTTTAGCCGGCCCTTATCCGGCCCCTATTCCCCCCCGGCTTTCAGCACGACACGGCACCTCCCTTACTGCATCCGATCCAGGTAGGCGCGGAATGAGGATGAATAAAACTCCTTAAATCCGTCATCCGAGGCGGCGATAAAGAATGCCGCCAGGCGATGGCGTTCCATATACTCCAGTGCCTTTTTGCCGCCCATAACCAGAGCTGCGGTTGCCAGCGCGTCGGCCTGCATCGCCGAAGGATGGAAAATGGTCACCGAGACCAGTTTATGCGGCAGCGCTTCCCCCGTGAGCGGGTTGATGATATGAGAATAACGCCGGTCTCCGGCCTCGATATATATCCGGTAGTCACCGGACGTGGCCATGGCCATATTTTTCAACGGTATAATTTTTTGCACGCTGCGAATATTATCGGCCGGTTTCTCGATCCCTATCCGCCAGGGGACGCCCTGCATATTATTGCCGCGAGCCAATATTTCACCGCCAATCTCGACCATAAAATCGGTCAACCCGGTAGCCGCCAGATATTCGGCAATATAATCCACCGCGTAACCCTTTGCTATCGCCGACAGATCGATAAACACCCCCGGTTTGAGTTTTCTCAACGACGGCGGCGTGGCCTGCAATTGCACCAATGGATAGCCGACGTTTTCCAGGTTGCGCTTGATCGCGGTTTGATCAGGCACCTTGACCTCGCCCACGTTAGCGCCAAAGCCCCATAGCTTGACCAGCGGGCCCACCGTCATATCAAACGCGCCGCGGGTGTGGGTGCTGATCTGCTGGGCCTGACTGATAACTGCAAACAATTCCGGGGATACCGGTATCCAATCGTCGTCGTTATGACGATTGATCCGCATTAATTCAGAATCATCGATATAGGTGGACATCTTGTTATTAATGTCCTCAAGCAGGCCCTCGATCCGTTTATGCAATAATTCAACGTCCGGTGGGGCATGGGCACTATTAATCTTTATCGAATACTGGGTACCCATGGTTGGCCCTTGCAGGACCACCGGCAAGGCAAGGCCTTTTTCATCGCAGCCCGATACCCAGGCGGCGCAAACCATGAAAATTAATGCACGCATCAGGCCACCCATGCTATACTAGGAAACCGCGTTAGACTATCAGGAAGAGCACCATATTTATAAGTTCAGAAACATATTGCCTTGTCTGAGTCGGGGTCGACCTGGATCGCTTTTTGTATTGGTAGCTCCCGCACCATCTTGCTCAACGTCAAGGCTTAGGCACGATATTTGCAGCCGTTGTCGGGATCGTCCGGCCGATGCAGGCAGGACCTCGCCTCGTTGTCGGGAACCTGATCCATTGTAATGGTCAAACTCGCAGTATAAGACGCCCTCTCCGGCGGGATCGCCGAGAGCGCGTGCCTTTTCTGCAATCAAGACAGTACCATTTGACCTGCCGTGTACGGCAACATAGCATGTATCTTTGGGTTATCAAAAGGAGTCAGGCGGGATGGCATGGTGGGGAAAAATGATTGGCGGCACCCTCGGTTTTATGCTGGGCGGTCATTTGGGCGCGTTGTTTGGCATTGCGCTGGGACATCAGCATGATCAGGCAGGCCGGCGTCCCGGTATCGGCGCATCCGGCACCGAGCAGACCCAGGCGGCGTTTTTCACCGCCACCTTTGCCGTTATGGGGCATATTGCCAAGGCCGATGGCCGGGTGTCACCGGAGGAGATTGCAATGGCGCGGACGGTCATACAACAAATGCGCTTGAATCAGGACCAGCAAGAGGCCGCCATCAAATTATTTCAGCAGGGCAAGGCCGCGGACTTTCCGCTGGATGCCATTCTCCACCAGTTACGGACTACCTGTCATGCTCGCAGCAACCTGCTGCGCATGTTCCTGGAGATTCAAATTCAGGCGGCAATGGCGGATGGTCGGATCGACCCCGCCGAGCGGCGCATCCTGGAGCATATTAGTCGTAGCCTCGGTTTTGATCCCAGTGTTCTGGAGGAATTGCTGTGGCTCGATCCAAACACACCGCATACAAGCCTTGCAGATGATTATCGGACCTTGGGCGTTGCCGATGACGCCGCCGACGCAGAGATCAAAAAGGCCTACCGGCGGCTGATGAACCGGCATCACCCGGATAAGCTGATCGCCAAAGGTATGCCGGAGGAAATGGTGCGGATTGCAACCGAAAAGACTCAACAGATCCAAACCGCCTATGCACGCATCCGCGAGTCCCGCAAACCACCGCTCCGGCATTGACGTGATCGCGCCGGGCATTGCCATCGCCGGGGCACCGGTGATATATAATCATCGCGTATGACTGAGCTCGCCGATCTGCTGAAAATCGACCGGGACTCGATCTGGCACCCCTACAGTGCGATGGCGTCCGAGCCGCCGGCGTATCCGGTGGTCTCGGCAGAGGGCGTGCGTCTTAAATTGGCAAATGGTTCGGAGTTGATTGACGGCATGTCGTCCTGGTGGTGTGCGATCCATGGTTACAACCAGCCGCAGATGAACGCCGCATTGACGCGGCAGCTTGATGATATCGCCCACGTAATGTTTGGCGGCCTGACGCATCGGCCGGCGATGGCGCTCACCGAGCAGTTGCTTGAACTGATTCCAGCGCCGCTACGCGCGGTCTTTTACAGCGATTCCGGATCGGTCTCGGTGGAGGTGGCATTAAAGATGGCGATCCAGTATTGGCACGCCCAGGGGCAACCGCAACGGCAAAAATTTATCAGTCTCCATTCCGCCTATCATGGCGATACCCTGGGCGCAATGTCGGTTTGCGACCCGGTAACGGGCATGCACACCCTGTTTAATCACGTCTTGGCCAGGCAATATTTTATCGACCGGCCCGGCTGTAGATTCGGTGAGTCCTGCAGCCGCGAGCACATTGCACCGTTGCAGCGGGCATTGGCAAGATACGGTGATCGGATTGCCGCGGTCATTATGGAGCCGATTGTTCAGGGCGCCGGCGGCATGTGGTTCTATTCCGCCGAATACCTTAAACAGGCGCGCGAGTATTGCGACCAATATGGCGTGCTGTTGATCCTGGATGAGATAGCCACCGGTTTTGCCCGCACCGGTCGGATGTTTGCCTGCGAACATGCCGGGATCAGCCCGGACATCATGTGCATAGGCAAGGCCATGACCGGCGGATACCTGACGTTGGCGGCCACCCTCGCCACGGACGCGGTGCAACAGGTGATCGACAGCGGTCGCCCCGGCGCCTTCATGCACGGGCCGACCTTCATGGCCAATCCATTGGCCTGTACCGCCGCGTTGACCAGTATCCGCCTGCTGCTCGATTCTCACTGGCGGGAAAACATCATGCGCATACAACGCCGATTGGAACATGGTTTATTCCCCTGCCGGGAATTGGACGGTGTCGATGACGTCAGAGTGCTGGGCGCGATCGGAGTGGTGGAATTGAAGCACGCGGTCGATATGCAAACCATCGTGCCGCGTTTTGTTCAAGCCGGGGTATGGATAAGACCCTTTGGCCGACTCATTTACCTTATGCCGCCTTATATCATCGATGACGCCGATCTGGACTGTTTAACCCGTGCGGTGGGCGATATCGTTGCCACTATTGGCGATAAATAACCACTATTAACCCCGGCTGGTTTTTGTCTTGTTGGCGAGCAACCTGTTTTTTGCCCGCGATTGTTTGGCCAGTGCCGCCTTGAATTTGACGATTCGCCGCTGCAATTTCGGATCATCCCCGGCCACCATCTCGACGGCCAGGATGCCGGCATTTTTGCCACCACCTATCGCGACACATGCCACCGGCACCCCGGCCGGCATCTGGGCGATGGACAGCAAAGAATCCAGGCCCTGCAAGGCCTTGCTCTCAATCGGCACGCCGATCACCGGCAACGGCGTAAGACTGGCCACCATCCCCGGCAGATGAGCCGCGCCGCCGGCGCCGGCGATGATGACCTTCAGCCCGCGCTCATGCGCCCGTTGTGCATATTCGCTCATGTCCAGGGGCGTGCGATGGGCGGAAACCACCCTGGTCTCACAAGCCACCTTGAATTCATCACAGACCTCGGCCGCCTCCCGCATCGTGGGCCAATCGCTGTCACTGCCCATGATGATGCCGACCAATGGCGGTTTGTTCTTCATTGACCGGTTCCAAATTGAATCATACTTGCCGCCTGTTTGGCCAAAGTCTCCACCCGGTTTAAGTCATCGCCCACCACGGTGACGTGCCCCATCTTGCGTCCGGTGCGGCTTAGGTCTTTGCCATAATTGTGAATATGTACGCCGGGCAATGCCAGGGCCTGGTCCAGACCCTGCGGATAACTGCTGCCGTCGCCGGTGCCGAGCAGATTAACCATAACCGCCGCCGGTTTGATCATATTGGTGGCGCCGAGTGGCCAGCCAAGCACCGCGCGCACGTGATTTTCAAATTGCGAACAGGCGCAGGCCTCGATCGTATAATGACCGGAATTATGGACCCTGGGCGCCAGTTCATTGATCAGCACCTGATCGTCTTTGGTCAGGAACATTTCCACGCCAAAACTGCCAATCGCGCCGACTGCGGCGACCGCGCGGCCGGCAATTTCCATGGCTTGTCTTTTGATGGTTGCTGAAACTGTGGCGGGCGCACGCACCATATGGCAGATATGGTCTTTCTGAATCGACTCCACCAACGGATAGGCGGCGACCCGTCCATCCCGGCCGGTGGTAATGATCGTGGCCAGTTCGCAGACAAAAGGACAAAATGCCTCGGCATAGAGGGCGCGCGCGTCACCATCCAGTTTTTTCCATGCCGTGTCTATTTCACCGGCATTGTTGACCGTCGCGTTACCTTTGCCGTCATAACTGTTACGTCTTGCCTTTAGCACCAATGGCCAGCCCAGTTGCGCCGCAATCCCGGCAATATCCCCGCGCTTTTGAATCGGGCGGACTTCAGGCAGGGGCAATCCGGCCGCGGCCAGGGTCTGCCGCTGAATGAATTTATCCTGTACCAGGCTGATACTGTGTGCGGTCGGGTAGAGAGTATGGCCGGCCTGTTCCAGTGCGGCCAGCCCTTTGGCATCAACGAATTCATTCTCCAGGGTGATCACATCGGCAACCGCACCCAGTTTAAACAGGTCTTCGGGCTTATCCCAGTCCCCGGTCAGGGCCTGGCTGGCAAGACTGACCGCCGGACCATAATGTTTGCGTTCCAGGATTTGTACCTGGCAGCCCAATTTGAGCCCGGCCAATGCCGTCATTTTGGCAAGCTGGCCGCCACCGACAATGCCGATATTGGGGCCGGATTTGAATTGAGTTTCTGTACTGGGCATTCCGTGTACAAGCAGATAAAGAATGGTATAATAACGGATAATCCATGGCCATGAAGAATTAATTTATCTTGACGTCGTTTCGGTCCCGCCGGATGGGAGACCGTCCGGGCAATCGTGGCCCGGTATTCTTCCTGGCATTTCGGCAACAACGGCAATCACGCCCTGCGACAAATTGAGAAACCAAGCACAGTGAGCGGCGGCACAAAAGAGAAACGTTTCCTGGACGCGCTTGAGTCCCTGTTCACCGGCGCCGAGGTTGAAGGTGATTCCGGTTTTGTCAACCTGATGCGGATGAAGCGGGGCTATTTCCGCTCGATACGCCCGAAACTGCTGGCGGAGATTGACAAACGCGCGGAGCAAGGCTCCCGGTTTCGGGAGGAATTGTTCGACAAACTCTATACTTTCTTTCACCGCTATTTCTGTGAAAGCGGCTCCATCTATTTTCGCCACCTTCCGGCTTTTTCAAAGATCTATGAGCGCGTTTATGCGGACGGGCAGGACGTCGCGCTGTCGTGGAAAACGCAGATGCTGTATTACGTCAAGTCCGACGTGCTGGTGCGTTCCATGCCCGTGGAATTAAACGATGAGGACAAGCCGCAAAACACGAGACGATTTTACTTTGACGCTTCCCAAGTGGAGCACAAGAAAAACAACGAGAAGAGAGAGTTCGTTTTTGCTTTCGGGCAAATCAAGCATGGAAATGCAGGTAAGGTTATCCATCTCAAAGTTTCTTATTCTCAAAAGGGCACCAAAACAAAGACCGATGAAATCATCAAGCAATCCCGTGGAGCAGGTATTTCGCTGACCGATGAGCAACTGCAAAAAGCCATAGGCGTATTCCGCCGCCAGACTGAAGCGGACTTTTTCATAAATAAGGACGCCCGTGGTTTTCTGCGCGAGCAGTTTGATTTGTGGGTTTATCAATACATCTTTCAGGAAGAAACCATCTTTGAGGAAAAAAGAATTAAACAGATTCAGGCGATCAAGGATACCGCCTACGACATTATCGATTTTATCGCGCAGTTTGAGGATGAGCTCCGCCGTGTATGGGAAAAGCCGAAATTTGTCCGCAATGTTAATTATGTCGTAACGATTGACAAACTGGCGGACGGGGTTTTAAAGAAGATAATAAAACATAAGGGGGCGGAAAAGCAGATTGCCGAATGGCGGGAACTTGGAATGGTGGGTGACAGGTTTTTAATAAAAGAGATTCTCATCGAGCAGAAAAATACAGGCAATAAGAAAAGTGCTAATCGGAATCGCAAGTTTTTGCCTTTGGACACAAAGCACTTCAAGGATTTGGAATTGGAGATTCTTGACGAGTTGGGAAATTTGGATGAAGTGTTGGACGGTGAATTGGTGCATAGTGAGAATTGGCAGGCGTTGAATACATTACAGAAGCGGTATCGGGAGAGGGTGAAGTGTATTTATATTGATCCGCCGTATAATCTTGGAGATAGCGACCAGTTTGATTATAGGACAAACTATAAAGATGCTTGTTGGGCTACAATGTTGGAAAACAGAATCGCTGCGGGCAAATCATTCCTTTCTGATGATGGCTCAATTTTTGTCCGTTGTGATTACAACGGAAATTGGGTGGCAAGAACGTTATTAGATAAAATTTTTGGATGGAGAAACTTCAAAAATGAAATTGTTGTGAATCGATTTAGACGTCAATTGAGGGATTTAAAAAAATTAAATAACGCTACAGAATCTTTGTTCTTCTATGGTAAGTCTGATAACGCTATATTTACTGAAATTAATAGAGGAAGAATTTGTACATTTTGTGGACAACTTACACATGGAAAATGGCGGGCAATGCATTCTCCAGAATTAAGAAATCCGCCTGAACGAATAATTTTTAATGAGACGCGTCTTCCGCCAAAAGGGAGGCATTGGACTTATAAGCAAGAAACGATTGACAGAATGACTTCTGAAAAGCGCATAAGAATTAATCAGTTACTGTCTTATGTTGATTTGAAAGGAGACAGGGTGAAAGGTGTCCCGGAGTATTTGCAGTCAGATGATGTACCGATTGACGACGATTGGACCGATGTGAAAGGATATGCCTTTGGGTCGGAATTTTCGACTGAAAATGCTGAGGAACTTCTTGGGCGGGTAGTCAAAGTATTACCTACTATTGAGGGAGAGATAAATATCGTATTTGATTTTTTTGCTGGTAGCGGCACGACCCAAGCCATTGCACAAAAAATCGGCCACAAGTGGCTTGGCGTGGAAATGGGCGATCACTTTGACACAGTGATTGTGCCGAGAATGAAAAAAGTGCTGGCTGGATTCCAATCAGGAATTAGTAAAGAAGTGGGTTACAAAGGCGGTGGTATTTTCAAATACTACACACTGGAACAATACGAGGAAACTCTGAGAAACTCCCGCTACAAAGATGGTGAACAGTTGGAATTAGACAGCGCAAAATCCCCGTTTGAGCAATATGTATTCTTTGGCGACGACAAACTCGCCCACGCAGTCAAACCATCAAAAACCGGCAAACTGGCAATCAATCTCAAAAACCTCTATCCCGACATAGACGTTGCCGAATCGATCTCAAACATTCTTGGAAAACAAATCCGTAAACGCACTGCGGACAGCGTAACTTTCACCGATGGTACAACTGAAAAAATCGACACGGCAACTATGACCGAGGAAGAGAAACAGCGTTTCGTGTCGTTAGTCAAACCCTACTTATGGTGGGGGGAATAGAATGGCAAAAACTGTAGAAAATATTAATGTTCAGATTTTACAGGAGTGCCGTAAGCAGATGGGTCTGCCCATTGATGTAGTCAGCAAGAAAGTTCGTCTCATTGCCAGAATAGAATCAGGAGAAAAGCCTCCTACTTTCAGACAGTTGGATACTCTGGCGCATTTATATAGTGTGCCGCGCTGGGTTTTTATCTCGGAAGAACTACCTGAAAAATACCGCTTTGCCGAAATGATACCGCCGAGCTTCCACCAGTTCTTAGGATCCGATGAAGGTGCTTTAAATCAATCAAAAGTGCGTTATTTGGTGTCTCAAGTTGAACGCTGTCGCGACCTGATAATTGAATTACAAGAGGATGTGGGTGAGTCAGTGGGCAAGTTCCGTCCTCCGGTTTTACGGGATAACCGTTCGTTAGATGACGTCGCCGCTAAAATCCGAAGATGGCTGGGGGTAGATTCCAATCTTGAATTTCAACAATGGAGAGAAAGTGTCGAGAAAAAGGGAGTTTTTGTTTTTATGACCAGTAAATACACGGGATGGTCTCATATTGATGAAAATTTCTTTCGCGGTTTGGCTATAAACCATTCAACATTGCCCATTATTATTATTAACAACTCAGACGCCAAAAAAGCCTATTCATTTACTCTGTTACATGAGTTAGCGCATTTGATTAGAAACGAAGATGCAATTGATGGTTGGTCGAAATCTGATAAGGAAGTGGAAAGATGGTGCGACAGGTTAGCCGCTACAGTTTTGATGCCTAAAGAGCAGTTTCAATCCGAAACGCCAAACAATATAAATCATCTGAAGGCTGTCAAAAAACTTGCTAATTCTTTTCACGTCAGTCCATACGCCTGCTTGATCAGGCTGAGGGATTTGAAAGTGATCGAACAATTCACATATAACGATTTGGAAAAAGATCTGCAAAAAGAGTATCAGCAAATACAGAAAAAATTAAAAGATAGTAGCAGAGGGCCCTCCAGAAACAGGTCAAAAGAGGTATTGGATCAGTATGGTCGTATTTACGTCAAAGCGCTTTTTCAAGCACATCAGAACAAGGAAATAACTTTGCACAAGTTGTCAATGGCATTTGGATTAAAGAGGATATCCGATGTCTTGAAAATAGAGAAGGCATTATGAGCGGTCAATATTGTGTTGATGCCAATATATTTATTGAACCTTGGTATACTCTTTATCTGGAAGAAATTTTCAAATCTCTCTGGGTGCAGCTTGCCAATCATCGGGATGAGATGATCTTGATAAAACCCATTTACGATCAAATTGAACCCATTTCATCAAATCATAAAAACCTTGTTTTGGATGAAAAGCGGGAAAAATACCCCTTACGCATGTGGCTGGAGGAAAACGAATTTTCTTCAGTCTCTGTGGATGATACGGTAGAAGCCTTATCTTTGCGTTTAGTGGAAAAATATGGAATTGAAAGCACGCCAAGAGGAGCGGATGAAGTGGACATTAAATTGATTTCGTATACCAAGAAACAGAATGAAACAGTTGTTACTTTGGAAGGAAAACAAGTTCAAGAACCAAAAGAGAAAAAGCACTATAAAATCCCTTTGATTTGCCAGGAAGAAAATGTTCATTGTATTAATTTTGTAGAGATGTTTAAAGGGCTTCAAATAAGGATCTAAATTGCAACCACTTCTTGAATCCATGGCCCAATCCCTGAACTACGGCGACCTGCCTGAAACCTGGCAGGTACCTGATATTGAAAGGTTCTTATCACAAAAGACGCTTTACGATTACCAACGATCTGCTCTGGAAAATGCAGCACGGGCTCTTTATCTTTACTATGGGCAGGAAAGCAGATGGCAGGCAAACGAAGTAAAATGATAAAAAAAGAGAAACAGCGTTTCGTGTCGCTAGTCAAACCTTATTTATGGTGGGGGGAGTGAACTATGCTTACTGATCCTGAATTGATAGAAATTATCAATTGTGGCGAGAGTGATCGTGTCGAGTTCACTGAATCGGTATCAGATCTGGATAAATGCCGAAAAGCGATCTGCGCCTTTGCCAATGACCTGCCAAATCATCAGCGTTCCGGGGTCATATTTATCGGCATTAAAAATGACGGAAGTTGCGCAAACTTGACTATTGATGATGGGCTATTGCAAAAGATCAGCAGTTTGCGGAGTGATGGTAAAATTCTTCCGATTCCAAACATGCAGGTTGACAAGAAAATTCTTAATGACTGCGAAGTTGCAGTGATACAAGTGGAGCCTTCCGGGAATCCACCGGTAAAAGTTGACGGCAGGTGTTGGATTAGGACGGGCCCAATCAAAGCCCAAGCTAGTCCTGAAGAGGAACGTCTCCTCACAGAAAAACGGCGCTGGGGGAATTTGCCCTACGATATGCAAGGAGTAAATGATGCGTCTATGGAAACGGATTTAGATATGCAGAAGTTTAGGCAGGAATACTTACCTAATGCCGTATCGCCGGAGGCATTGGAAGAAAATGACCGTAATTCCCAAGACCAGTTGAGGGCATTGCGTCTGATGGCCCAGGATGGTACACCGACAGTGACCGCAATTCTTATCTTGGGGAAGAATCCAATTCACTGGTTTCCGGGGGCATATATTCAGTTTGTGCGGTATTTGGGCAGTGAAGTCACGGACCCTATTTTAGACCAGAAAGAAATACACGGAACTTTACCGGAACAACTTATTGAGCTGGATAAAATTTTGAAAGCGAACATTTCTATCGCACTTGGTATGAGCGGAGAAACGCACATGGAAAAACCGGACTATCCATATGAAGCATTACGCGAACTTATTCGTAATGCAGTCATCCACAGAAACTACGAAAATTCCAATGCGCCCGTTCGTCTGTATTGGTTTGCCGACCGGGTAGAAATTATTAGCCCGGGATCAGTTTATGGTGGAGTAACACGGGGAAATTTTGGGGACCCCGGTATTACCGACTATCGCAACCCGACTATCGCCGAGGCGATGAAGTACATGGGATTCATGCAGAAATTTGGTATCGGCATCAGTACGGCGCGCGAGGCATTACAGAAAAATGGAAACCCGCTACCGACATTTGATATTGAAAATACAGTTATTCTTACCAAGATAAAAAAACGATGATGCAATCCATCGCATTTTTTAACAACAAGGGCGGCGTGGGAAAAACCTCGCTGGTTTACCATCTTGCCTGGATGTTTGCCGAACTCAATTATCGTGTTGTTGCCGCCGATTTGGACCCGCAAGCCAATCTGAGTGGCATGTTTTTGGATGAAGATAAACTGGACGTCATTTGGCGGAATACAAAACCGAAAACGATTGATAAAGATATTGCACCGCTGTTTGAAGGAACCGGAGACGTATCAGCAAGACCGCATATCGAGAAAATAACCGACCGGACCGGAGACGTATCGGCAAGACCGCATATCGAGAAAATAACCGGCCGGATTGGTTTATTGATGGGAGACCTTGCGCTTTCCAAGCGTGAAGATGAACTATCTGGACAATGGCCAAAATGTATGGATGGCGATAAACGAGCTTTTCGTGTTACTACTGCTTTTGCGCGGATAATTGCTAGTGCAGGGAAGGAATTTGAAGCTGATCTGGTGCTTATAGATGTTGGTCCTAACTTGGGCGCTATCAACCGAACCGCACTGATAGCCAGCGATTATGTAGTGATACCGCTTGCACCTGATTTATTTTCGCTGCAGGGGTTGCGTAATGTGGGTCCGACTCTCAAGACATGGCGCAAGGCATGGCAAAAACGTGTTGACACAAAACCGGATGATTTGCACTTTGACTTGCCCGAAGGCGAAATGGAACCGCTCGGTTATATCGTCATGCGCCATTCCATCAGATTGAACCGCCCGGTTCAGGCATATTACAGGTGGATTGACAAAATACCGGCAGTTTATAAAGAATCCGTTAAAGGAGAAAGTGCCGGCTCCACCAATCGGTCTATTGATAATGATCCGAGTCTTCTGGCACACCTCAAGGACTACCGCTCGCTGATGCCATTGGCTCAAGAAGCGAACAAGCCCATGTTTATGTTGAAGCCTGCCGATGGCGTTATCGGTGCGCAACAAAATGCCGTCCGGAGTTGCTACCAGGATTTTAAAGCCCTTGCCAGGGAAATCATGGCTCGGATTGATCCTGATAATCAATGACTTCCCCCATGCTTGAAAACGTCGTTGCATCTCTGAACTACGGCGACCTGGCGGAAACCTGGCGAGTATCTGATATTCAACGGTTTTCATCACAAAAGACACTATACGATTACCAGCGATCCGCTCTGGAAAATGCAGCACGGGCTCTTTATCTTTACTACGGGCGGGAAAACAGATGGCAAGCAAACGAAGCACAGGATACCAATAACCAGCGTAAGCAGTATTTTGCCGGTTTGTATGCACGCACCGGACAATCACCAATAGCCGAACTGTCAGTAAAAAAGCACAAACGCAACGCGGACAGGCGCAATGAAAAACAGAATCCTGTATTTAAGATACTTTCGGAATTTATTCATTTTCAGGGCGATGTTATTCCATACTCTCACCTCATCAACCGCATGTGTTTCTGGATGGCCACGGGGAGCGGCAAAACGCTTGTTATGGTGAAGCTGATAGAATATCTGCACTCTTTGAAACAACACGGGGAAATACCACCGCATAATATCCTTATTCTGGCACCCAGCGAGCATCTGATCGGTCAAATTCGCCATACTATAGACGAGTTCAATCAGTCCGGCGGGCTGCAAATAGACTTGGTCCCTCTGCGCCAGACAGGCAGGAGGCCGTATCAGCAAAAATTGGGTGATTCAGTAACAGTCTATTATCACCGCAGCGACAATATTTCCGATGTTCAAAAAGATGCTTTCACCGATTACCGCACCTATGAGAACGGCGGCAGGTGGTATTTATTTCTGGATGAAGCGCATAAGGGCGGTAAGGAGGATTCCAAGCGGCAGGCGTACTACGCAGTGATGGCGCGCGAGGGTTTTCTGTTTAATTTTTCCGCCACTTTTACCGATAAAGTGGATATCGTAACGACGGTTAAGAAATATAACCTGGAAGAATTTACTACCAATAGCTATGGGAAAAGTATCTATTTGAATGCAGGGGAATATGATGCATTCAGGAGCAGAGGAGAGGAAATCAACCATTGTGAAAGGCGGAAAATTGTCTTGAAGTCTTTGATAACTCTTGCTTATGTATCCATGCGAGTGGATGAGCTTAGAGAATACACCGGGTTTGAAAAACTATATCACCGGCCCCTTATGCTGACCCTGGTTAATTCCGTAAATACTGATGTTGAAAATGAAAGGAACGATTTGTGGGCATTCTTTCAGACCTTACGTGAAATTGCCACGGGAGAGATTGATGCGTCGTTTTTCAAAGATTCCAGGAAGGAATTGATTGATGACTGGAAAGACGCAAGGCTTTTGTTTGGAGAGGACGGCAGCGGCATTATTGGTATGGATGAACAGTCCATTAAAGCAATGAAAATCACCGATTTGCGGGCGGCGATATTCTTCAGTCGCAGAAAAGGCGCGTTGCAGTTTATTCGAAGCAGCGACGATAAGGAACTGGCGTTTCAAATGAAAAATGCTGATTCCCCATTTGCGTTGATACGCATCGGCGATACCTCAAAGTGGCGCAATGAAATTTTAGTCGGGTATGAAGAAACAACCGCATTGCAGGAAAAATCTTTTTTTGACGGATTGGAACACAGCCCGATCACTATTCTGATGGGCTCCCGTACTTTCTTCGAAAGTTGGGATTCCAACCGCCCCAATGTGATAAATTTCATCAATATTGGCGGTAAGGATGCCAGGAAATTTGTTGTACAGTCGGTCGGTCGCGGGGTGCGTATAGAGACTCTTCCCGGTAAGCGCCACCGCCTTTCCCGCCTGATTTTGGAAGGGATTTTGGAAGGTAGAGAAAAGCAAGCCATGGAGCAATGCCATGACCGGGTGCAACCGCCGGAAACACTGTTTCTCTTTGCCACGAATCGCAACGCCGTCCAATCGGTACTACAGGGATTGGAAACGGAAACAAGCGCAATCTTTGAGACATTGGACGGTTTTGCAAGAGCGCCGGTACCGAAACTCGGTAACAACACTATGCCTTTATTCGTTCCCGCATACCGGGAAACCAAAGAGGGCATAGCCACACAGGCGAAATTTGCGATGAGTAAAGCCACCCTGGGCAGACTGACAAGCTATGTTAACAGCACTTCCGATTCCGTGTTTGCGGTTCGGGATGGGCTTGCAATGTCGCAGGTTTCGGCATTGCGCAATATGGTTAAAACGGCGGAGAAAATACAACTCACCCCGGCAAAAAATTATTCGATGCTGGCCTTTTTGCAAAACCGTCTTATATCCCATCTTTCCAAAACGACGAAGATATCCGATGGCATTCGGAAACTTGACGAAAAAGACATTGTTCATTTTCGCCATATTCGTGTTGATCCTGAACACGTCAGAGAGCTTCAGGGTAAAATTAACCAGGTTAAGCAGGGAAAAGTATCTGATGAAGAGATAAGCAGCTTGGGACGGCAACTTGCGGCAGGCAAGATAACGCGAAAAGAATTTGACAACAGAGCCTTGGGAAAAAGCCACAGGACTTTCAAAGAGCTCACAATCAAGCAACTGCTGGGGCATTACTACCTGCCGGTTGTATTGGGGAATGAACAAGCAAATTACATACAGCATATCATCAAGGTTCAAAGCGAAATTGATTTTCTCAATTTACTTGAGCAGTGGACTCAGCACAATGACGTTTCATGGGACGCCTGGATGTTTAGCAAAATAGATGAATCCTTGGACCAGATTCATATCCCCTATTACGATTCCGAAAGAAATGAATATCGCCGTTTCCTGCCCGATTTTGTGTTTTGGATGTGTAAGGATAACCTATACCGCATCGTGTTTGTTGACCCGAAAGGTGATGCCCATACAGATTCGTATCACAAGATTGACGGTTTCAGAAAATTGTTCGTCGAGGACGGCGGGGGTCGCCGATTCCGGCATGGGAAGTGGCGCGTCTCGGTGGATCTTTTGCTCTACAATCCTGACGCTCAGCCTGCGGCCGCGTATCAAACGAACTGGATAGGCGAACCTGAATCCATATTTTCACCGGACGCTGGCAATCAATCCTGCGTTGCGCCCGGCGTGACTTGGCAGCGGCGCTAATTGTCTGCGATTCTATGGTGAGCGGGGCGCCTGTTTGGTATGCTTAACAGATGTAATGGCGGTCTGTGCTGTTTTTCCCCGCGACGTGAAATTGTGAACCCGCCGGCTCCGGAGGGCAGCGACGGCGGCAATGGCTGCGGATGCCGGGGGTGAGGAGGGTACGGGTTGCCGCCTGCCACATGGATATATTAAATAGGCAACGACGTTGGTCTGCGGTATGATAATGAGCGATATGCACAATGGCGCATTCCATTAAGGCACACAAAAGATTAAGGCACACAAAAGTTATATCAGTCAATGAGTTATCAGGTTCTCGCTAGGAAATGGCGGCCCCGGTTATTCACCGATATGGTGGGTCAGGGGCACGTGCTCAAGGCCTTGACCAATGCCCTGGATCAAGACCGTCTGCATCACGCCTACTTGTTCGCCGGTACTCGCGGTATCGGTAAAACAACGTTGGCGCGGATTTTTGCCAAATGTCTTAACTGTGAACAAGGCGTCAGCGCCACGCCTTGTGATCAATGCACAGCCTGTGTCGGGATCAATGAAAGCCGGTTTATCGATTTAATCGAAGTGGACGCGGCGTCCCGCGCCAGGGTCGAGGAGACTCGGGAGCTGATGGACAACGTCCAATACGCGCCCGCCGGGGGACGCTACAAGGTCTATCTGATCGATGAAATTCATATGTTTTCCGGGCACAGTTTTAATGCATTGCTGAAAACCCTTGAGGAACCCCCGCCGCACGTTAAATTTTTGCTGGCCACGACCGAACCGAAGAAACTGCCGGTTACGGTTTTGTCCCGTTGCCTGCAATTTAATCTCAGGCACTTGACCGCGTCCCAGATCGGTGAGCAGCTTGTAAAAATATTGCAAAACGAAGCCGTTGAACATGATCACCCCTCGGTGGAGCTGATTGCCCGTTCCGCCCGAGGCAGTATGCGCGACGCATTGAGCCTGCTCGACCAGGCTATTTCACACGGCGCCGGAAAATTGGAAGAGGGCCAGGTGCGGGATCTGCTGGGCACGGTGAACAGCGGCGATTTGACCGATCTGATCACCGCCCTGGTAAAACACGACGGCGCGTTGATCCTGGCCGCGGTCGACCATATCGCGGCCCATAACCCGGATTACGATACGGTATTGGCGGAATTATTATCATTGCTGCAAAAGGCCGCGATGGCGCAGGTATTATCCGGGGAGGCCAGGGAATTGGTCGCCGATAATGCGCTGATTAAGCAACTTGCCGACCAGGTCAATAAGGAGGAAATTCAACTGTACTACCAGATCGGTCTGACCGGGCGTAACGATTTGTCCATCTCCCCCGATCCCAGGGCCGGTTTTGAGATGATCCTGATCAGAATGCTGGCCTTTCAGCCGGCCCGGGCCAATATGTTCCCGCCCGCACCGGAGGCCGAAGAGCCGGCGCCGGAGACCGCCGCCATAGCCTCGCCGCCGGCGCCATTGTATGATAGCGGGAAGCGGCCGGAATCCCCGCCGGCGACCGCGGATCATCAGGGCTCGGCATGGAAGGATATAATTGCCCGGATGGCACTGACCGGATTAACCAGGGAACTTGCCGATAACTGTATATTAAAATCGCATACGGCCAATAAGATCGAACTGGTGATCAGTACGACCCGGCAATATTTGTTGAATGACCAGCAGAAGTCGCGGCTTGAAGCGGCCATCAAGACGCAGTGTGGTGAGCACCTGAAAGTGACCATAAACCCGGTGGAGGAGATCAACGCCGAGTCGCCGGCACAGGCAAACGTGCGCGAACAGGATGAAAAGAAACGGGCTGCAATAGCATCGCTGCAACAGGACCAGAATGTAAAGGCGATAGTCGACGTGTTTGACGGGCGCCTGGACCCGGATTCAGTCAATATCGACTGAGCAACTATTACGATGAGGTGAAGCCGGATGATCAGTGGATTTGGAAGTATTATTAAACAGGCCCAGCAAATGAAGGCCGATTTGGAGAAGGCTCAGCAGGATATTGCCAGGATCGAAGTCACCGGCACCGCCGGCGCGGGCATGGTCACCGTGGTGATGACCGGCAAACATGATATAAAGCGCGTGACCATAGAACCGGAGCTAATGAGTGGCGACAAGAATATGCTGGAAGATCTGATCGCCGCCGCGGTGAATGACGCCAATCGCCGGGTCGAGGGCATGACCAGGGAAAAAATGTCCGATATCACCGCGATGGGATGGCCGCCGGGGATGAAGTTGCCTTTCTAGTAGCCGCGTCCTGCTCAGGCAAAGCCCTTATTAATTATTGCTCATGACCGGTTCGCAGTTGTTACAGCAGTTGATCGATGCGCTTTGTTGCATGCCCGGGATCGGTAAAAAGTCGGCACAGCGCATCGCCTATCAATTATTGCAACGCAACCGTGCGGGGGCGATGCAGCTATCAAAGTCATTGGCCGAGGCGGTCGAAAATATCGGTCATTGTCGACAATGCCGTACTTTCAGCGAAACCGACTTATGCGGCATTTGTGATGATCCGAAAAGAGATCAGTCGCTGATTTGCGTGGTCGAAAACCCGCCCGACGTGGACGCGATAGAGGAGACCGATTACAAAGGGCTGTATTTTGTGCTGATGGGGCATCTTTCGCCGCTCGACGGGGTCGGGGCCTCCGATCTGGGGCTGGACCTGTTGCAAACCCGCCTGCAACAAAACCCCGTGCAAGAGGTGATTCTGGCCACCAATACCACGGTTGAAGGCGAGACCACCGCGCACTTCATTAGTGAAATGGTTCGGGCACAGGGGTTAAAAGCGACCCGGATCGCTCATGGCGTGCCTATGGGCGGTGAGCTCGAGTACGTCGACAGCGGCACCATTACCCATGCCTTAGCCGGCCGGCGGGAAATCTAAACCTATTTTTCCGGAAATTTATAAAACGCCTGATTCAGGTAAGCGGTGACGTCATCCACTTCATCATCGAACCAGGCGAGTTCGGCATTGAGTTCACACTGGCTGACGCGGTCGCGCAGTTGTTCGATCGATTGTATTTGACGTTTTTCACTGGTGTATAACTCGGTGGTATGACAGCGCAGACAATTTTCATCATGTAATGTCCTGCCATTGGCGATATCCAATGCCGGGCTCAGTGTTGCCACCGATAACAGGCCGGCACCCAGGCAGATGCGGGCGGTGACCGTCAGCGGCGCCGGTGTCACGCCGGCCTGCCTCTTAAATGGGCGATCCGTATCGGTGCCGGCGGATGTGAATCATGGAACGCAGAGTAAAGCGGATCGGGCGTCAACGTATTGGCATTTTCCCGGTACAGGGTCACCAGCGCGGTGATCAAATGGTCAGTATGCGCCTGCGCCGCGGCAAAGTCATCGGCCTCAAATTCATGGCGTCTGGATATGAATGAAAACAGCGGCTGTAAAAACGTGGTGAATACCGGCGCAACCATCAAGAACAGCATCAGCCCCATATACGCAGACTCGGACTGCACGCCCAGGCCTTGATAAAACCAGCGCGCATCGATCAAGCCGCCCAATATCGCCAACCCGGCAAAGAATAAAAGCCCCAGCACGGTCAATCTTTTGACAATATGGTTGCATTTGAAATGACCGAGTTCATGCGCCAGTACCGCTTCAATCTCGTCATAACTTAATTCATCGATCAGGGTATCGAAAAATACAATGCGTTTATTGACGCCCAGGCCGGTAAAATAGGCGTTGCCGTGGGTTGAACGGGATGAACCGTCCATTACGAAGATCCCCTGACTCTTAAAACCATTGCGGCTCAATAGACGGACGATACGCTGTTTTAATTCGGTATTGTCCAGAGGCCGGAATTTATTGAATAACGGCGCGATCAATACCGGATAAACCCATACCATCAGCAGAGTAAAGCCCAACCACGTTATCCAGACGTACACCCACCAATAGCCGCCGGAATGGTTCATCAGCCATAACACCAGCATGATCAGCGGCGTGCCGATCAGCACCGCCAGTAATGCGTTTTTCATCAGGTCGATGATAAACAGACGCGGCGTCATTTTGTTGAAACCAAAACGCTGTTCTATCCCGAAAGTGAGATAGACCGATAACGGCAGCCCCAGTATCGAGGTTATCGCGAATATGCTTAACAAGAATCCGGTGCCGGTCCATATTTCCGGTAATTGCAGGGAACGCCAGGCGGTATCAACCCATTGCAGGCCACCGCCCAGGGTCCAGATGAGTACCAGTACCGCGCCGGTGAACAGATCAACCAGATTTAGCCTTGCTTTGGCGCGGGTGTAATCGGCCGCCTTGCTATGGTCTGCAAGTGTAATTTTGTCTGAGAATTCGGCGGGCACGGTCTCCCTGTTGGCATGGACGTGGCGTATATGCCGATGCACCAACAACCACTGCATCAATACCCCGGCAAACAGGGCAAGCAGGAAGAGGTAACTGAAAAGATTCATTATGCTGTTATTATCTATTATCGGGGACTTCAGTTCTTAACTGGCAATTTAGATCAGTTTAATCAATGCAGGGATCAGGCCGGTTTGCGCCTGGCACGGCAACCTGCCTGAGCCATTTTTACTCCCACCGGTGGGAGCGCCAACTGCGCATATAGACCAGTATAAACCCGTTCCGTTCATGCCATTATTATATTCCTTTTTGCCGACGTTATCCGGCTAAATTTGCTAAATTTACTCTAAAGGGCGGGTTTGCCGGACTCAAAGTATATATTAAGCCGCCGGCCATATTCATATATAATCTAATGTCAAAATTCAATATTACCAGCAATATATACAAGCAAATCAATGCCTCAATCCGCAACTAACCTGATCTGGGTGGACATGGAGATGACCGGGCTCGATACCGTCTCGGATCATATTATAGAGATCGCCACCGTGATCACCGGCCCCGAATTGGACGTTCTTGCCCAGGGGCCGGTTATTGCCATCCGGGCGCCCGATGAAGTACTGGAGGGGATGGATGAGTGGAATATCAGCCAGCATCATGGTTCCGGTCTCGTCAAGCGCGTCAAGGAAAGTCCCCACTCCGTTGCCGACGCCGAACGCATGACCCTGGAATTTGTACAGAAGTTCGTGCCGCCGGCAACTTCACCGATGTGCGGCAGCAGTATCTGCCAGGACCGGCGGTTTATGGCGAGATTGATGCCAAACCTGGAAGCCTATTTTCATTACCGCCATATTGACGTCAGCACCATTAAGGAACTGGTGCGGCGCTGGGCGCCTGAGCAAGGCCAGTTTGAAAAGAATTCGAGTCATCGGGCCCTGGATGATATCCGTGATTCCATCGATGAACTCTATTATTACCGCAAGCATTTTTTCAACTGCTGAGCCGCAAGCGTAATGCAATCGTCCGCGTCATTGCCGCAGGTACTTTATTCCACCGCTCAGGTTGGCGCGCTGGACCGGCTGGCAATAGAGCGGCATCAGATCCCGGCCATCGATTTGATGCGCCGCGCCGGCGCCGCGGTGTACCGAACCATCCGTACAAAATGGCCAAACTGCGGATCGATGATTGTGATCTGCGGTGGCGGTAATAATGCCGGCGATGGCTACGTCCTGGCCGAACTTGCCCACAGAGATAACAAACAGGTTGCGGTATTCTCATTGACCGCGCCGGACACGCTGAGCGGTGCCGCATTGCTGGCCCTGCAATCCATGCAGGCCGGCGGATTGCAGGTTGAGCATATCACCGATATTGGGGATATCGGGGATATCAGGGATTGCTCCGCCGAACTCATCGTCGATGCCTTATTGGGCACCGGCCTGGACAGAAAGGTGGAAGCCGAATGGCGTGACGCGATACAAATGATCAATGACCATGATGCCGCGGTGGTGTCGATAGACGTGCCTTCGGGTTTGAACGCCGATACCGGCAACCCTATGGGCATTGCGGTCAAGGCCGCGCTGACGGTGACCTTTATTGGCGTCAAAAAAGGCCTGCTGACCGGGCCGGCCGGCGATTACGTCGGCGAGCTTTATTTCGATGCCCTGAACGTGCCGGCAACGATATATCCGGCATTGAACCAGAGTACGGTTGCCCGAATCAGCTTTGATCAATATAAATCCCGATTTCCGCCGCGGGCGCGCAGCGCGCATAAGGGCAATTTTGGCCACGTGTTGGTGGTCGGAGGAGAAAGCGGTTATATGGGGGCGGCATTGATGGCCGCGGTCGCCGCCGCCCGAACCGGCGCCGGCCTGGTGAGCATCGCCACCCGCGCATCCCATGCGGCGATGATCAGCGCCGCCCGTCCTGAAGTCATGTCACATGGGATTGAAAATATACAACAGTTGGACTTGTTGATCGAACGCGCCACTGTGATTGTTGCCGGCCCGGGACTGGGCCGGTCGGATTGGGCGCAAACCCTGTTGGCAGAGGTATTGGTGGCGGACAAGCCGACCGTCCTCGATGCCGACGCATTAAACCTGTTGCCGCAGAAACCGGCCGCTTCCGACAAACGGATATTCACCCCGCATCCGGGTGAAGCCGCCGGGATGCTTGCCACCGACGCCGCCACCATCCAGGCGGACCGATTTTTGGCGGCCGGCGAACTGCAAAATAAATATGGTGGCACCGTGGTGCTCAAGGGCAATGGCACGATCATCAGCGATTCGCAGGCCGGTCTAAGCCTGTGCTCTGACGGCAACGCCGGCATGGCCAGCGGCGGCATGGGTGATCTGCTGTCCGGCATAATTGCCGGCCTGATCGCCCAGCAATTCAGCCCTGATGACGCCGCCAGGATCGGCGTATGCCTGCATGCCGCCGCGGCCGACCTGGCCGCCGGCGGTGGAGAACGCGGTTTATTGGCCACCGATCTGCTTCCCTGTATCAGGATGCTCGTCAATCCGGGTGATTGAGACACTGCACGTTTCCGGCCCCGATGCGATGCACGCCCTGGGCGCGCAACTGGCCCGCCGTTGCCAGGGCAATGATCAGGCCAATAATCAGGCCAATAATCGGGCCGATAAGCAGGTCGGCTGTATCATCTTTTTATCCGGCCAACTGGGTACGGGCAAGACCACCTGGGTGCGGGGATTTATACGCGAATACGGCTACACGGGCCTGGTCAAGAGCCCGACTTACACCCTGATCGAACCTTATATGCTGGATAAAGCAAGCATTTATCACGTCGATCTGTATCGTTTGAGCGATCCGGTGGAACTGGAGGCAATTGAGCTGCGCGATTATTTTGACGGCGCCAGTATTTGCCTGATTGAATGGCCGGAGATCGGCCGCAGTGTGTTGCCCGCGGCCGATATCGAGGTCAGGATTGATCATTGTGTCGGCGATCCCAACCGGCGGGCACTGGCCTATGGTGCCGGCAGCGATCAAGGCCAGGCCATCCTGGCCCGGCGTGCGCCGGACTGATCCGCAATTTTTCTCGCTATTTTTCTGGCTTTTAATGATAAAAAACAGTAATATAAATTGATCTTATAAAAAAAATTTGAAATAATTTCTCCAACAGTATATATACATAAAAGAAAACCAATAAGATTTGCCCTATGATCATGCGTATTCGTTGCTTGACATTATTATGGTTGTTATCCGTGGTTGCGCAGACCATCCAGGCCGCCCCGCTCAAGGTTGAGAACGTGCGGGTCTGGGCCGCACCCGACGGCACCCGCGTGGTGTTTGACATCAGCGAACCGGCCCAATACAGGATCACCCGATTGACCGATAACTACCGCGCGGTTATCGATATTAAAGACGCAATCTTCGAGTCTTCCGCGGCTCAGCCGGCGGCCAATGATAAGTATTTGCAAAAAATAAGGGCCGCGATGCGCAACGGCACCGATTTGCGTATCGTGCTGGACCTGAAGAAGTACGCCCAAAGCAAGAGTTTTCAGCTACCGCCGAATAAACACTACGGCCATCGCCTGGTCATCGACCTGTTCGACCAGCAACAACCCCGCGAACCCCTGGTCCAGGCCAAGCCGGTGGTTGCGGCACCGGCGAGGCTCAGAGACGTGATCATTGCGATAGACGCCGGCCACGGCGGTGAAGATCCGGGCGCCCGCGGCCCCAATGGTACGCTGGAGAAAGACGTGGTCTTGCAGATATCAAAAAAACTCATGCATCGCATCAATAATCAGCGGGGTATGGCCGCGGTGTTAATACGCGAAAGCGATTATTTTATGCGCTTACAGGAACGCATAAACAAGGCGCGCCAATACCGGGCCGATCTGCTGATCTCGCTGCACGCCGATGCCTTTCAGGATCCAAAAGTGCGCGGTTCATCGGTGTACGTGCTCTCCCAGAAGGGCGCCAGCAGTGCCGCCGCCAAATGGCTGGCGGACCAGGAAAACGCGGCCGATTTAATCGGCGGCGTGAGTCTGGATGATAAAGATGACCTGTTAAAAACAGTGCTCCTGGATTTATCCCAGACGGCCAGTCTGGAGGCCAGTGTTGATGCCGCCGACCGGGTGTTAAAGGGCCTGCGCGGAGTCGGCAAGGTACATAAACGCCACGTGCAATCGGCCGGTTTCGCGGTGCTCAAATCGCCGGACGTGCCCTCGATACTGATCGAAACCGCGTTTATCTCGAATCCGTCCGAGGAAAAGAAATTACTGAGCGTCGCCCATCAAAATAAACTGGTTGGCGCGATTGTAAAAGGGCTGAACGGCTATTTTCGTGAATTTGCACCGGCAGGCAGCATTCTGGCCTCGCGCGAGCATACTATTGTCAGAGGCGACACCCTGTCGGGGATAGCCCAACAGTACCGGATCAATTTGGAGCAGCTACGCCGGTTTAACCGCATAGACGGCAATTTCCTGCGAGTCGGGCAGGTGATTAGCATCCCCGGCAGCGGCGACACTTGATCTCGACCCGCGCCTGAGTCATAACGGCAATCAGCGGGCTCTATATTGGCCGGCCTGATTGTTTTATCATATAGGCATGTCTCATATCGGTTCCATTCCGCGTATTCATAAATTATCCGTCCGGCTGGCCAATCAGATCTCCGCCGGTGAAGTGATTGAGCGCCCGGTTTCGGTCGTCAAGGAATTGCTGGAAAATGCGCTGGATGCCTCCGCCGGCGAGATCATCATAGATATAGAAGGCGCCGGCTCCGACCTGGTAAAAATACGCGATGACGGCCAGGGGATCCATCCCGATGATTTACCGCTGGCATTGGATAGACACGCGACCAGCAAATTGAACACTATCGATGACCTTGGCCGGATCGCCAGTCTTGGTTTTCGCGGCGAGGCGCTGCCGAGTATTGCCTCAGTATCGAGGTTTTCGATTGTGTCGCGCACCGCCGAGCACGATCAGGCCTGGATGGTGGCGACCGACGCGGCGGAGAAGGCGCCGGCGTCACACCCAAAAGGAACAACGGTGGAAGTGCGCGATCTGTTTTATAACGTGCCGGCCCGGCGCAAATTTCTTAAATCCGATAAAACCGAATTTTTGCATATTCAGGCCTTGTTAAAGGCGATGGCGCTAAGCCGGTTTGATACCGCTTTCAAATTGCGTAATCATGGCGCACCGGTGCTGAGCTACATCCCGGTGCATGGCAATATTGAGCAGCGCATTGCCGACGTGCTTGGACGGAAATTGGTTGATAACAGTCTGCCGATAGACAAAACCTTTGAAGCCATGCGTCTGTGGGGCCGGATAGCAAAACCGGACGCGGCGCGCAGCCAAACCGACCGGCAGTTTTTTTACCTGAACGGCCGCATGATCCGCGACAAGAGTATCATTCATGCGATTCGGATGGCCTATCAAGACCGGATTTATCCGGGCCGGTTTCCCTGTTATATCCTGTATATGGACATGGACCCGTCGATGGTGGACGTCAACGTTCATCCGGCCAAACATGAAGTCCGCTTCCGCAACCTCAGGGAAGTGCACGATCTGGTGTTCGGGGTATTGACCGAGGCCCTGGACCATTGCCGCCTGTTTGACGTTGCGCCGCCAACAGGTGGCCGGGAAAAGACCATGCCCTACGATCCCCGGCGTTATTCCGTCGTCGCACCCAATCCGGCCGGGTCGCCGGATACGCCGCGACCGGATTGGATCGAATCCGCCCGCCTGCAAGACGCGGTGTCGCGTTACGTCCCCTCAAACGTCATGAATCTGCATGAAGACCGATACCTGCTGTGGCAACGACAGGATAACACCGTGCTGATCGACGTGTTTGCGGCAAGGGAAACCATCATTGCTTTTCATTTAAGCCGTGCCATGCGGGCCGAAGGCGCGGCCATCAGAACACTGCAGGTACCGGTCAGCGTGACCCTGGCCGAGGACAAACTCGATTTTACCGTGAACCATAAAGACACCCTCAAATTACTGGGTTTTGACCTGGAGCAGATCAGCCCGGATACGATCAACCTCAAGGGGTTTCCGGCGCTGTTGCCTTATGCCGATTTAATCCCGATGCTGACGCAGGTTATCGATGCGTTAATGGCGGAAAAGAATCTCGATTTGACGCCTCAGACCTCGGAAAAGATCGGCCGGTTAATGGCGCGGCACGTCAATAATGCGATTCACCCGCGGATCGATGATCAGGAAATCAAGACGCTGCTCAAGGATATGGAGCGAGTCGAACGCACGGCACAAAATAAACAAACGTTTCCCTGGAGCTATCTGCAACCGTCAGTCTGGGCAAAATTACTGGAAGACCGCTGATATGAGCCAACCTAAGCGGGCGGTAATTTTTTTAATGGGCCCGACCGCCGCCGGCAAAACCGAACTCGCGTTGCGTTTGTGCGGGGAAATGCCCTGTGAATTGATCAGCGTCGATTCCGCCAAGGTGTATCGCGGCATGGATATCGGCACCGCCAAACCGGATCAAGCCATACGCGCGCAAGTGCCTTACAGATTGATCGATATTTGCGACCCGGCGGAAAGTTACTCGGCGGCGCGGTTTCAGACCGACGCGCTGGCCGCGATTGATGACGTTTTCCGGACACAAAACCGGATCCCGCTGCTGGTTGGTGGCACCGGCCTGTACTTCAGGGCCCTGGAACAGGGTTTATCGCCGCTGCCCGGCGCCGACCCGGCGGTGCGCAAACAATTGCAACAGGACGCCGCGGCCATCGGTTGGCCGGCGCTGCACGCCAGGCTGGCAAAGATTGACCCGCAAACGGCGGGGCGCATTCACGCCAATGATAGCCAGCGTATCCAAAGGGCCCTGGAAGTTTATCAGCTCAGCGGCCGGCCAATGTCGGCCCTGCTGGCGTCCGGGCGTAACCGGCGACTGGCGTTCACGATCTGCAAGATCATCGTCGCGCCCGGCGACCGGCGGGTGATCCATGAACGAGTCCGGGCGCGTTTTTTATCGATGCTGGAGGCCGGACTGGTGGAGGAAGTGGAAGCGCTGTTTAACAGGGGCGACCTGTGCGGCAGTATGCCGGCGCTAAGATTGGTCGGCTATCGTCAAGTCTGGAGCTATCTGGAGGGCAAAATAGATTTTGACGCGATGCGCACCCGGGCGATTGCCGCGACCCGGCAACTGGCCAAACGCCAGTTGACCTGGTTTCGTTCCGAACAACGGGCGGATTGGTATGAAAGCACCGATTTGACGATTTCGGATAAAATTCTTGCAAGTATTCGGAAACGCCCGGAACTTTCCCCCATCTGTAATATACTTAATAGTATATAAACCCGTTCAAGCGCGGGAATAATAATAATGATAATTATAATAAAACGGAGGATAACTTGATGAATAAGGGACATTCCCTGCAGGATCCTTTTCTGAATACGCTGCGAAAGGAACACGTTTCCGTTTCCGTATTTCTTAAAAATGGGATAAAGCTGCAGGGCCAGATTGAATCATTTGATCAATATGCTATCCTGTTGAGGCATTCAGTCAGTCAGCTGGTGTATAAACACGCGGTATCGACCATAGTGCCATCACGCAGGATCACACTGCCGAAAGTGGACCAGGATGCGGCCGTTATCGATGATTAGCGGGGTTCAGGTGCGCTTTGGGCGGGCACGATCGTCCGACGCCGGCCCGGTAGAGTAATATACCGGTTGCAGTAAGGCGCGCTCACCATTAAGATAGCCACAACCCTGGTAACACCGAAACATTTCTAAGGAGACATATTAAATGGGCTGGAATCAACCACCCGGCGGAAACGGAGACAAAAACCCCTGGGGCGGAAGGGGCAATGACGGCCCGCCCGACCTGGATGAGATCATAAAAAAAATGCAAAAAGGGCTGGGCGGCATATTTGGCGGCCGTTCCGGCAAGACAGGTAATAATAAGTCCATGTTCCCCTGGTTGCTGGCGCTTGCGTTGCTGGCGGTCTGGCTGGCCTATGACATGGCTTACGTCATCGATCAACAGGAGCGCGGCGCGGTGTTGCGTTTCGGCAAATACGTGACCACGTTACAACCCGGTTTGAGCATTCGTTTTCCCAAACCCATCGAAGAAGTCATCGTCGTCAACGTCGGACGAGTGCAACGGATGACCCACCGGGCGACGATGCTGACCCAGGATGAAAACATTGTTGACGTCGAGGTTGCGGTCAAGTGGAAGGTTAAGAATGACCCGGCGGATTTCCTGTTTAATGTAAAAATGCCGGAAGATACGTTAAGGCAGGTTATCGAGAGCGTGGTGCGCGAGGTCATAGGCAAAAACAAACTGGATTTTATCTTGACCGAAGGCCGGGCTGAGATTGCCCAGAATCAGCGCGAACTGATGTCCCAGGTGTTGGATGAGCTGTATAAAATCGGCATAGTCATAGAAAGCGTTGAAATGCAATCGGCAAAGCCGCCGGAAGAGGTCAAGGAGGCGTTTGATGACGCCATCAAGGCGCGCGAAGACGAGCAAAGATACGTCAATGAGGCCGAGGCCTATCAAAATGAAGTGATCCCGATTGCCCGCGGTAACGCCGCCCGTTTAATGGAGGAAGCAACCGGATACAAGGCCAGGATCGTCGCCAAGGCCCAGGGTGAAGCCAACCGGTTTGATCAATTATTGACCGAATATCAGCGCGCCCCCGTGGTGACCAGAGAGAGACTTTATCTGGACGCGATAGAAAACGTGTTCAGAAACACCAATAAAGTTTTTATCGACGACAAAGGCGGCAACAGCCTGATGTATTTGCCGATCGATCAGTTAATGAAAAACAGGAGAGTCGACCGGGCATTCGATTCCGCCGATGGGATGCTACCCAATCAAGGGAATCGTGCGTCCGAGACCATGCAGGACCGAATAAACCAGAGAAACCGGGGGGAGCGTTAAACCATGGGCGCCAGAATCTTACTTATAATTCTTCCGATACTGCTTGTGGCCTCGCTTTCTTTATTTCAGGTCAAGCAATGGCAACAAGCGATAGTGTTTAGATTCAAGGAAATACAGGCGTCGGATTATTTGCCGGGCCTGCATATCATGATCCCGGTGGTAAATACCCGCAAAAGGTTTGAGAACCGCCTGCTCAATCTGGATCAGGAACCGCAGCGTTTTCTTACCTTTGAGAAAAAAGACGTGATTGTTGATTATTACGCCAAATGGCGCATAGCCGACGTCGATAAATTTTACGTCTCCAGCAACAGCGGGGATATAGAATACGCCAAGAGTGAACTGATATCGCAAAATCTGGATCAGGCTTTACGGGATGAATTTGGCAAGCGCACCATCCAGGAAGTGGTCGCCGGGGAGCGCGATGAAATACTCAAGATAGTCACCACCACCTCGGATCAGCTTAAAGAGCGTTACGGCATTGAAATTGTCGACGTGCGCACAAAGCGGATCGATTTACCCGATGAAGTAAGCAGCGAGGTCTATAAGCGTATGCGTTCGGAACGCGTTCGGGTGGCCAAGGATTTTCGCGCCAGGGGCAAGGAAGCGGCGGAGAGGATCAAGGCAAAAACCGACCGCGACCGCGAAGTGATCCTGGCCGAAGCCTATCGCGACGCCGAGAAGATACGCGGTGAAGGCGACGCCCAGGCGACCGAAGTCTATGCGATGGCGTACCAGAGAGACGTGGAATTTTATTCCCTGTACCGGAGCCTCAATGCCTATCAAAACAGTTTTCATCAGGGCAATGACGTATTGCTGATCGATCCCGATTCCGATTTCTTCAAATATTTCAATAATCAGCAAGGCCGGTAATCAACGCTCCCTGACCTCGGATCATACTTTGAACATCAGACCTTACCCGTTTGAAATTCACTGTTCCGGGAATTCAGGATAACGGCTCCAATATCGCAATGTGGCAAGAACTATTGACGGCGTTTGCGCTGCTTTTGGTGCTTGAAGGGATCATGCCGTTTGTCAATCCCGAAGGACTGAAAAGAATGCTCAGCATGGTTGCCCAAATGGGCAACAGGCTGTTGCGTCTTGCGGGAATAAGCAGCATGTTACTTGGGGTGATAATACTGTATATTATCAGATAGGCCTATGCACACCGAAAACCGATGGCTGTTGCCTGAGGGCATTGAAGAGATCCTGCCGCCCAGGGCCGCACGGCTGGAACGCTTATGCCGCGACCTTATCGACCTGTACACCTGCTGGGGTTACGAACTGGTCCTCCCGCCGATGATTGAATACCTGGAATCCCTGCTCACCGGCACCGGTGAAGACCTGGATTTGCAGACCTTCAAACTGACCGATCAATTAAGCGGCCGGATGATGGGCATTCGCGCCGATATCACCCCGCAAGTGGCGCGCATCGATGCCCACGTGCTGAGGCGGGACGTGCCGACCCGTTTGTGCTATTTGGGTTCGGTGTTGCACGCCCGCCCGAGTTTCCCCGGAGACGGCCGCTCGCCGTTGCAGATCGGTGCCGAACTTTACGGCCACTCCGGTGCCGCCAGTGACGCGGAAATATTGTCGTTAATGCTGGAGACAATGAGACTGGCGAATATTACCGATCTCCATATCGATATCAGCCACGCCGGCATCTACCAATCCCTGATCAATACCAGTGACTTGAACAGCCGCCAACAATCGTTGGTGTTCGACGCATTGCAAAGGAAGGCCGTTGCCGAACTGGAACAAATGTTTGGCGACTGGAACACCGCCGCCGACGTAGCCGGTTCGTTTATCGAACTGCTGCATCTGAGCGGCGGCCATGAAGTGTTGCAGCGGGCGCGACAAACCATAGGCAAACATTCCGGGATCATCACCGATTGCCTGGCCGAACTGGAACAGATCACCAGCCTGGCGGATGACTATGCCGACAACGTCACCGTTAATTTTGACCTGGCCGAGCTTAGGGGATACCACTATCACACCGGCATCATTTTTACCGCTTACGGCCCCGGCCAGGGGCAGGGCATAGCCTTTGGTGGTCGTTATGACGACATCGGCGCGGCCTTTGGCCGGGCCAGACCCGCCACCGGCTTCAGTACCGACATTAAAACCCTGCAGACCCTGCAGGCCGATGATCACGGTCGACCGGACGCGATCTTTGCGCCCTGTTGCAACGATCAAAAATTGATTGAACAAATTAATCTATTAAGGCGGCGGGGTGAGACGGTGATTCGTGAATTGCCGGATCAAAATTGCGGTGCCGGGGATATGCAATGCCGGCGTATGCTGGAGCAAAAAGGCGGTAATTGGCGGGTGGTCGACGCATAGCGCAACAGCCATGGGAAAAAATTTAATTGTACTGGGCACCCAATGGGGCGACGAAGGCAAAGGCAAAGTAGTCGATCTGTTGACTGATTCCGTGGCCGCGGTGGCGCGCTTTCAAGGTGGGCATAACGCCGGTCACACGGTGGTCATTAACGGCCATAAAACCATACTGCATTTGATCCCTTCCGGCATCCTGCATGAGGGCATTGAATGTTTAATCGGCAACGGCGTGGTCCTGAGTCCGGAGGCCTTACTGGAAGAGATCGCAATGCTGGAAAACAACGGCGTACAAGCGGCGGCGGCAATACGCATCAGCGAGGCCTGCACTCTGCTTCTGCCTTATCACGTCGCCCTCGATCAAGTGCGTGAAAAAATCAAAGCCGAAAAGGCCATTGGCACCACCGGCAAAGGCATAGGCCCGGCCTATGAAGACAAAGTGGCGCGGCGGGCATTGAGGGTGGGTGATCTATATGACGATCATCGACTCGCAGAAAAACTGGAAGAGAACCTGGATTATTATAATTTCTTATTGGTGAACTATTTCAATGGCGAGGCGATAGACTACGCCCCATTGCTGGACAAATTACATCATCAGGCCGATGCATTAAAACCGATGGTCGATGACGTCACCGAACGGCTGGATCAACTGCACAAACAGGGCAGGAATATTCTATTTGAAGGCGCCCAGGGCACCTGGTTAGACATCGATCATGGCACCTATCCGTTTGTTACCTCATCCAACACCACCGCCGGCAGCGCGGCAACCGGTTCCGGTTTTGGCCCGTGCTGTTTCGATTACGTACTCGGCATCACCAAGGCCTATACCACCCGAGTCGGTTCCGGCCCCTTTCCAACCGAATTGCACAACGAAACCGGCCGGCACCTGGCCAAAAAGGGCCACGAATTTGGCGCCACCACCGGCAGGCCCCGCCGTTGTGGCTGGTTTGACGCGGTTTCGCTCAGGCGGTCGAGACAATTAAACAGCCTGAGCGGATTATGCCTGACAAAATTGGACGTACTGGACGAGGTCGAGACCATAAAACTCTGTACCGCCTATCGCTGCAACGGCACGACCAGAGAAAGTCCGCCCATAGGCAGTGAAAACCTTGCACAATGCGAACCGATTTATGAACAAATGCCGGGCTGGCAAACCCCAACCGCGGGCGTCACCGAATACCGACAATTGCCCAAGAAGGCCCAAAACTACCTGGCCCGCATCGCCGAAATCAGCGGCGCCCCGATAGATATTATCTCCACCGGCCCCGACCGCAGCGACACGATCATATTGAATAACCCCTTTGAATAGGAACAACCTTGACCGTCCGCCGGCCATGCCGAATGCTTCCCCGGCGACCCCGGTTACCGGTTTCACCGCGGCTCGCTAAAGGCGTCGGTGGTTTTCCGGCGTATGCGGAGTCGGAGGTTTCGCGCCACCCGCCGAGGTAAAATTCATTACTCCCGGTTCCGGGATATTTTGAACCGGGGAAGTGCGCCGGCAACCGCTCAGCCATTATAATCCCCCGGCCTGCCCGCACACCTCCGGCAAACCGTTCAAGTCGGGTATCGCGCTCAACTGATTCGCCGCCGGTGCGATCAAATTGCTGACCCGTTTAGTGTATGTATCAGGGTTACGGATCAGAGAAAACAGCAGCGAGTTTGGTTGAAAGCGCGATCAGACGCGGTACAGGCTCATTAACAAAATTGTTATACTGAAACACGGTTCTCACTATGCGACAAAAAACCCGGCATCCATGATCCAATCTCTGATTAACAGGCCGACAGGGCAATCAAATTGAAACACAAATCCGAAAACTCGAAATCCCTCGAATCCTGGATTTGGGACGCCGCCTGCCTCATCCGCGGAGCCGCGGACGTGACCAAATACAAGGACTATATCCTTCCCTTGGTCTTCACCAAGCGCCTCTGCGACGTCTTTGATGACGAATTAGATCGCATTGCCTCCAAAATCGGTTCACGCAGGCAGGCCTTCCAACTCGTCAAGGCCGATCACAAGCTGGTCCGCTTCTACCTGCCCCTCCTGACGGACGATCCCGAACAGCCCGCATGGTCCGCCATTCGCATGCTTTCCGACAAAATCGGTGAAGGCGTCACCAACTATATGCGGGAAATCGCCAAAGAAAATCCGCCGCTACAGGGCATCATTAACCGTGTCGACTTCAATGCCACCACCCATGGCCAGCGCGACCTCGATGACGACCGTCTTTCCAACCTCATCGAAGCCATCAGTATCAAGCGTCTCGGACTCAAGGACGTCGACGCCGACGTCATCGGCAGGAGCTATGAATACCTGATCCGCATGTTTGCCGAAGGCGGTGGCAGGAGCGCCGGCGAGTTCTACACCCCCGCCCAGGTTGGAGAAATCATGGCCGGGGTGCTCGCGCCCGAACCCGGCATGGAAATCTACGATCCCACCTGCGGCTCCGGCGGCTTGCTTATCAAATGTGAACTCGCGATGGAAGAAAACCGGAGGGCGGACATTCCTGTCCGCCACTCAAAAGCCAAAGGCGGCTTGAAAAACCCGCCCTCCAAACCCCTCAAACTTTACGGTCAGGAATTCACCGCTGAGACCTGGGCCATGGCCAACATGAACATGATCATCCACGACATGGAAGGCGAGATCGAGATCGGCGACACCTTCAAGCATCCCAAATTCCGCAAACACGGAAAACTCCGCACCTTCGACCGCGTAATCGCCAACCCCATGTGGAACCAGAACTGGTTTTCCGAGGCAGACTACGACGCCGACGAACTCGGGCGCTTCCCCGCCGGGGCCGGCTTCCCCGGCAAATCCTCCGCCGACTGGGGCTGGGTCCAGCACATGCACGCCAGCCTCAATGACCAGGGCCGCGCCGCCGTCGTCCTCGACACCGGCGCCGCCTCTCGCGGCTCGGGCAATGCCGGCACCAACAAGGAAAAATCCGTCCGTAAGTGGTTTGTGGACCACGACCTTATCGAAAGCGTCCTCTATCTGCCCGAAAACCTCTTTTACAATACTTCCGCGCCGGGCATCGTCCTGTTTCTCAACAAGGCCAAACCAAAAGCACGCCGGGGCAGGGTTTTTCTCGTCAACGCCGGCCAGATGTTTGAAAAAGGCGATCCCAAGAATTTCATCCCGGACGAAGGCATCGAGCGTATTGCCGGCACCCTCCTCGGCTGGAAGGAAGAGGAAAAACTCAGTCGTATCGTCGACCTTGAAGAGTTCAGGAAGAACGACTACAATATCTCCCCCAGCCGCTACATTCATACCGGTGACGCCGAAACCTACCGGCCGATTGGGGAAATCGTAGCCGAACTGGATGCCATCGAGGCCGAGGCCAAAGAGACGGACAGAGCCCTGCGAAACATCCTCAAGCAGATCGGAGCCAGCATATGAAGCAGAAGATTTTCATTAGCAGCGTCCAGAAGGAACTTGCAACCGAGCGGCAGGCGATCGGTGACTACATCCGCGGCGACGCGCTGTTCAGCCAGTATTTTGAAGCATTCCTGTTTGAGGATCTTCCTGCCGCCGACCGCCGGGCGGACGAAACTTACCTCGATGAGGTGTCCGCTTCCGCCATCTACCTCGGACTTTTCGGCAACGATTATGGTTCCGTGGACGAGAACGGCATTTCACCCACCGAGCACGAGTTCAACCGCGCCACGGATGATTCCGTTTACCGCCTGGCCTTCATCAAAGGCAACGACGACTCCCCGCGCCATCCGGAAACAAAGAAACTCGTCTCCAAAATTTCCAGACAACTGCGCCGTCGTCGCTTCAAATCGACCAATGAACTTTTGCATGAGCGGATTTATCCCAGCCTGATCGAGTTTCTCCGCTGGAAAGGCATTCTCCATAGCGTTGCCTTCGAACAGGAACCGATCCCAAAACTCGACCACGCTGCAATTGATGAGAGCAAGGTCCACTGGTTCCTGAAACGTGCCCGTGAAGCTCGCGGCTACCCAATTGAGTTGGATACCCCGGTCGATGAAGTTCTTGCCCATCTCGACCTGCTCACCGACGGACAGCTCACCCAATCCGCGGTACTCCTGTTCGGAAAGAAACCTCAGAGCTGGCTGCCCGCCTCCGAGGTGAAATGTCTCCATTTCCACGGTACCGAAACAGTCAAACCCATCCCGGACTACCAAATCTTCAAGGGTAACCTCTTCGAACTAATCGACCAGGCCACCGACTACGTCATGGCCAAGGTCGCCCGCAAGGCCGGCGTGCGCGATGCCGGGCCGGCAAACGAGGTTACCTACGAGATTCCCAAGGCCGCCGTTTCCGAGATCATAATCAATGCCCTCGCACACCGAGACTACCAGTCCGACGCCAGTGTGCAGGTTTACGTCTTCGTCGACCGCGTTGCCGTTTGGAATCCCGGCGAACTTCCGCCCACGCTCACCCCGGCCAAGTTGAAGCAGGCCCATAGCTCAGTGCCCCGCAATAAGCGCCTCTGTGAAGCCCTCTTTCGCGCCAACTACATCGACAAGGCAGGCACGGGTGTGCTCGATGTCCTCAGTAAATGCCGTCAGGCCGGGCTTCCCGAGCCCGACTTCGCTCAGGACGGAGACCAGTTCACTGTCACCATCTGGCGGGACGCCCTCACTTCCAGCCGCCTCGACCAGCTCAGACTCAATGAACGACAGCGAATGGCCATCGAGCATCTGCGGAAGACAGGCCGAATCTCCAGTGCCGATTACCAACGTATCACGGATTGTTCTCGGCGCACGGCCACTCGCGATCTCGGGCAACTCGTGAATCATGGCTTGATTGAGTTTAAGGGCAAAGGCAGGGGCACTCACTATGAACTCGCCGCGAAATCGGCCAAAAATGCGCCAAATGCGCCATCAGGGAGCAAACAATGAAAGCCGTTTTATTGCGCCAAGAATGCGCCAAATGCGCCAGGCCTGGGGGCCGAACCACCTGTCCAAGGCGATGACACCGACTACCACCTTGCAGGAAAATGGCCCATTTGCACAAAGAGGCATCAATGGGGCATAAGGGATATGCCCACCTCCAATGCCGCTCGGAATCGTCAGCTTTGCGTCAAGTCCAGAGCCGCCAATCGTCAAGCCGGACTCCCGCGGTCGGCCTCTCTATCCTTTGCGACCTGAACCTCCTCCGGCGAGAGGGAAAAGATTGGACAACCCGCTACCTTCCCCCAAAACCATGAGAAACAATCATCCGATAATCATCCGATTTTCCGCCCCGAATCATCCGATGCGGAGTGTAGCGCCGCTACGTCCACACCGGTGCCGCCGAAACCTACCGGCCGATTGGGAAAATCGTAGCCGAGTTGGATACTATCGAGAAAGAAGCCGCCGAGACCGACAAGGCGCTCCGGAACATCCTGAAACAACCGGGCATTCACCACGGATAACAGAGATAAACATGGATAATGACAGCCGGACGACTCTGAAAAGAACTGACTCTACTGGTCTCCGGACGACCGCCCCTAATGCCGTCGAGTTCGACGGCATCAGCAACCAGGCCGCAGTGAACAGTTTCAACCGCAGATTTCGCAGATGAACGTGGATTCACATAATCAGCCGGAAAATGGTCAGATTATTCTCTACCAGACGGAGGATGGGGACACTCGCGTCCAATGCCGGTTCGATCAGGAAACGCTCTGGCTCACCCAGGCGCAGATTGCGGAGCCGTTTGAAACCACGCCCCAAAATGTTAGCCTGCACCTGAAGACCATCTTTACCGAAGGCGAACTCACCGAGGAGGCAACCTGTAAGGAATACTTAAAAGTTCGACAGGAAGGAAAACGCCGGGTTTCCCGCTCGCTCCGGCACTACCGGCTGGAGGCGATTCTGGCGGTCGGCTACCGAGTCCGCAGTCCCCGGGGCACCCAGTTCCGCCAGTGGGCAACGGCACGACTGAGCGAGTTTCTCATCAAAGGCTTCGTCATGGACGACGAACGCCTAAAGAACCCCGGCGGCTGGGACTACTTCGACGAGCTCCTCGCTCGCATCCGCGACATCCGGGCTTCGGAGAAACGCTTCTACCAGAAAATCCGCGACCTCTTCACCCTCAGCAGCGACTACCAGAGCCGCGAAAAGGAAACCCAGATCCGCGAGGCCGAGGCCAAAGAGACGGACAAAGCCTTGCGAACCATACTCAAACAACTCGGCGTATGAGCCACGACGACCTCCGGATCATCCAGAGTGACGACGGCCTTGCCGCCGAAGTCCGCCCCCTAATCGTGCAGACTCGCGAAGGCGTCGCCCGCACCGTCCATGCCGGGATGACTCTGCTCTACTGGCGCATCGGCAAACCAATACACTCCGAAGTTTTTGGCAATGAGAGAACCGGATACGACGAAGAGATTATCGCGAAACCGTCGCGAAATTTGAGTTAGTCACACTTTAAAGAGATAATTCCCCTCAATGACGACCTTCAACGCGATTTCTACGCCGAGATGTGTCGGTCGAACACTGGAGCGTCCGCACTTTGCGAAACAAAATCGATTCCCTGCTCTTCGAGCGTACAACGGAGGGGGGACATTCCTGTCCCCCAATAGGAAAAGCGCAAAAACCCCTGACAACAAAACGGTTGATCAAGACCAAGACCTTGACCTTGCGGGAGATACTGGAGAAGATCGGGGTATGAGTGAAACGACAATGCTTTCAGATGTTGCTGATCTGGTGATGGGACAATCGCCACCATCAACCAGTTACAACAAAACTGGCGAAGGGCTTCCGTTCTACCAAGGAAAGTCGGAGTTTGGATCGACCTTCCCGACCCCCAAGAAATACTGCACCGATCCCAAGAAGATCGCTGAGGAAGGCGACATCTTGATGTCAGTCCGTGCGCCGGTTGGCCCCACAAACCTTTGCCCGGCCAAGTCATGCATCGGACGTGGCATTGCTGCGATTCGAGCAAACGGGATCGATCGGGACTTCCTGTATTTCTATCTCAAGGAGATCGAGGACTATATCGACAGTCTCGGTGCTGGTGCGATTTTCAAGGCGATCAACAAATCGCAGTTGAGCAAGCTGCCGATCAACAACGCCGACCTCGAACCCCCCGAGCAGAAGAAGATCGCGTACATCCTATCGACAGTGCAACGGGCGATCGAAGCGCAGGAGCGGATCATTCAAACCACCACCGAATTGAAAAAGGCCCTCATGCACAAGCTCTTCACCGAAGGCCTCCGCAACGAACCCCAAAAACAAACCGAAATCGGCCCCGTGCCTGAGAGTTGGGAGGTGGTGCCACTAATCGATACAGTTGAATACATTGACTACGGAGTTTCTAAAGCGATTCCGAAAACACCGCCCCCCAATGGCGTCAAAATCGTAAGCACGGCCGACATCGATAAGCAGGGCAATCTCCTCTACTGGAAAATCCGAAGGATCGAAGTCCCAGAGAAGACTGCTACTAGACTTACCCTTCGCGATGGCGACATGCTTTTCAACTGGCGCAACAGTCCTGAGCTAATTGGCAAGACGACGATCTTTAAGGAGCAGGATGAACGACACATCGTTGCATCCTTCATCCTTCGAATCTGTGCGGGGGAAAAGAAATCTCATAATTACTTCCTCAAGCACCTGATGAATCACTACCGGGAGGAAGGCGTATTTGTGAAATTGTCCCGCCGTGCGGTGAATCAGGCCAACTACAACAAGAATGAGATTGCCAATCTGAAAATTCCGAACCCGCCCTACGATCAGCAGTTGGAGATCGCGGATGCAATTCACGGCGTCGAGAACAAGACCAATAAGCATCTCGAAAAGAAGGCCGCTCTTGAAGCGCTCTTCCGCACCCTCCTCCACGAACTGATGACCGCGAGGATCCGCGTTCATAAAACTGAGTTCATCACCTGCCAAGGCTCACGCGGATGAAACAGACACTCCAACCAACGCTAGATGACCTTAGAATGGAGTGCGTGCTGATGCAGGCATGGAAAAAGACATCCGCACATCTCCGTTACCACAGTTGGTATGCAGATACTTTGGGCCTGGATATTGAATCTCTCCGAATTCCGGAGTTCATCAGGCAGATTCAGGAACGCCTTGAGAATCCAGACAGCTTCGAACCAAAACCGCTGAAACTTGTGCCAGCGCCAAAGAATCAGCGTTGGGCCTATGTTAATCGCGAATGGTCGCCGCAAGAAAAGAATATCGACAAGAAGCTCCGGCCGCTTGCTCACGTTGATCTTCAAGACCAGGTCATCGCGACCGCGATGATGCTGTGTCTCGCCGATAGAGTCGAAACTCGATTAGGAGATCCCAGATTGTCCGTCGCCAAAGAGGAGAACCGAAAGCGAACTCTGGCCTATGGGCATCGCCTGTTTTGCGACGGTGAAGATGACGCTCAGTTACGACACCGATGGGGAAGCTCAAAACTGTATCGAAGTTTCTTCCAGGATTATCAGACATTCTTGGAGCGCCCAAAAGTCGCAGCCAAGGAACTGCGACGCAAGAATAAAAGTGGAGCAGGAGAGATCGAGATTGCGATCGTTCAGAGCGATCTTTCGAAGTTCTATGATCGAGTGCGCCCTGCATTGCTCCACAGCAAACTGCGTTTGCTGAAGCGAGAAGACGATGAGGAGCCCTTTTTTCTACTCGCGGAGAGGATTCTGGATTGGCGGTGGATGGATAGTGCTCGGGCAAAACGTTACGCGATTGCACATGAAATCCCGAAATTCGATGAAGTCGCTCTACCGCAGGGGCTCGTCGCGAGCGGTTTCTTCGCAAACGTCGCCCTTCTTGATTTTGATAAGGAGCTGAGGGACCAGATTGGAACAGTGATTGATGAGGATCTCAGACTCACTCTTTACGATGCGTGCTACTACGTGGATGACTTTCGAATGGTGTTGGAGGTCCCGAAGGGAAGCGAACAAGTCGACGAAAACGATGTGCAGCATCGAGTGGCTTCGATGTTGCAGACCACTCTCGCAGCGACAGCACCCGAGTTGGTGGTCTCGGAAGAAAAGACTGAGGTCACAATCGAAGGTAGAGACAAACGATTCCTACTTAGGCAATCGCGGGAGGCTGCGCGAATCCAGACTCAAGTTTCGGGCACGTTCGACATGCTTCACGGCACCGAACTCATTGGGGCAATCGAAGGGTTCTTTCACACCCAGCAGCAGTATTCCACCACCGACAGCAAAGAAGCAGATAGCCTACTCGTCGGTGTGCCCGACATGGCGGATGGAACCGCCGTCCGATTCGCCGCTGGGAAATTCAGGCGCATGTTCCGCTCCCTTCGACCGCTCCTAGCGGATGAGGGGAAATTGGTCCAGAGCCATCCGGAAGCACAGGAAGAGATTGAAGAAACCGCTCCACGCGCAGGCCTTGTCCTCTCGAAGGCACAGCTCGACGAACGGGGTAAATTATTCTCTGCCCTACTGATCGAGGAGTGGACAAGGAATCCTGGCAATGTGCGGCTCCTCCGTATCGCGCTCGATATTTATCCTGATCGAGAGTTCTTGGATGAAGTCCTAATGCTATTGCGTCCTGGTTGGGAATCTCGGAAATATAGAAAAGCGAAGCGTGAAGTCAGACTCTACTGTCTGGCAGAACTTTTTCGAGCGGGCGCAACAGAGACCGGCATCGTCCCTTCGGACGAGAGGGAATGTCGACCGGCAGATGTTTCGATCGACGCATATCACGAACGGCTCGTCCGAGAGGCCCAAAAGATCTTCACGGCATACTCTTCGCCCGGTTTCTCGCCGACCCGGTTTCCATGGTATTTGATGCAGCAGGTATTCTTGTATTTAGCTGCAAGGGGTCAAGTTCCAGAATCGGTGCGTAAGACGAATGCTCGCGGCGGTGCAACGATGCGCCACTATTGGAAGTTGCTCAAGTTTCTCAGAGGCGATACCCCCACGAACCTAAGCGATCGAGCGATTCTTTTGACTGAGGTGAACACAGCGTTCGGCGTGAACGGGTTTGAACGCCTAGCGCCAACCAGTAGGATCTCAATCGAGTTTTTAAGCCGTGTAAACTCGATTTCTCCACGGCTGGCAAAAGAGCTTTGGACTGTATTCGGTTCCCAATCCGGCGGCAGGGCGCAGCAGGGGGCTGTTCGCCTGGGTATTGTCCCTTCAGATAAGCCTCCAACAAAGACCACAATGGCGGGTGTCGCTTCGAACGACATCAATCCATTCATTGAGGAGGAAAACTTGCTTCAGTTGGCGAAGTTTCTGCTCAGCCAACCTAGGGAGAGTTTTAAAAAGGCTGTTACACCATGGAGGATTCGATGCGCGGTAGATCCGACTCCTTCAGGATATGAATTCGGAAAAATTGATGAGAGCGCGTTCGCTATTGAATCTAGCGGCGATTTCGCAATGGACTTGTTTGACTGTCCGGAGTGGTGCGAGACAGCCGAAGAGCGCCAACGATTCAATACTGGATTGCTGCTCCGATATGCATTGAAAGGAAACACGGATTTTTTAGGTGGCAATCAAGCAAGGATAAGGGACCGCGGCCATCGCTATGCAAGGCCAACCTCCCATTGGGAACAACAGAGGTATTCCGGGTATCAGGGGCGCGACAATTTTGGAGCAGCTTGGCTTCCGATTTCGTCGTTTACGGAAAGCCTACTTTTTGAACTTCTGCGATGGCCCGGGTCTGGTGTCGAAACGGAAATACGCTCGGTGACGGAGCTTCTTAAATCCGTGGACGCCCGCCTTGAAGAAATCGAATCCAAGCGAGGCCAGTTTACCTCTTCAACATTCCTGGAGCAGGCTGTCCCTTGGCCTTCGAAGACACCATCTACGGCAGATGAACGACCGTTGCGCGTCGGAATTGTGCAATCGGTAATCCCAACCTTGCAAGACTATGTTAGCAATGACAATAGTCCTGAGCTACTAGATGCGGGCATTCGCACGCGCCAAAAAGCACACCTCGCCGCAATTATGGAGGGGGTATCGCAGATGCTCAACATTCGGCGAACTCACCGCACCCTCCCCAGCAACGACAACCGAAGTTTAGATCTGTTGATTTTCCCTGAGCTAGCTATTCACCCAGATGACATAGACCCCCTAATTCTGCCCTTTGTGAGGCAGCATCGTTGCATCGCGTTGTTCGGTCAAATCTATCACCCCAGAGATTTTGATACGGACTCCCCCCTGATTAACAGCGCACTTTGGCTCATTCCCGAGTGGACACGATCTCATGGCCTTCAGATTCGACGAATCGAACAAGGAAAGCAGCACCTCACTTCAGGCGAGCAGGAATTGACCCCAATTCTGGTTGGGTTCCGACCGGTTCAGTGGCTGATTGATTACCAATGGCACACAAACTCCAAAGAGAATCGACCGCTGAGGCTCTCAGCGTCTATTTGCTACGATGCAACAGATATTGCCCTCGCGGCTGACCTGAAAACCCGAAGTGATCTCTATATTATCTGTGCACTGAATAAGGATGTTGGGACCTTCGATCGGATGACGGAGGCACTTCACTACCACATGTTTCAAGGGGTGATCTTGGTGAACAATGGAGAGTATGGCGGAAGCAGCTTTTTCATGCCCTTTGGAAACGCTTATGAACGTGAAATTTTCCACTTTCACGGTCAGCCCCAAGCCTCGATTGCGTTTGCGGAGATCCATCCCAGAAAACTCGTTGAGCGCCCTCACCAAAGCTTGGCGGAGGACACGGCCAAGATTCCTAATCCAGCCCTCTTACCTAGCGGCAAATGGAAGACTCCTCCTGCTGACTGGAACAATCCTGGGAACACAACCTAGCCGACTGTGTTCTACAAATGCCCACCCCCACCAAACCCAAAACCGTCCAGGCCCGCACCCTCAAATACCCCGAGGCCATCGATTGGACGCTTGTCCCCCGCAAGATGATAGAAAAGCGAGCCCACTGCTGGGGGCAGTGTTGATGAAGCCGGACGGTGTGGTGGGTACGGCCTTTCGCGGTGAGTTGCGACGCGGCGGCCACCCGGAGTGCACCCTGCTCCAACGCAAGCGTCGTGACGATCAGTTGAACGGGCAAATAGCAGTGCTTCCCTCCGACTGGGCTACCATCCGGACAGGAATCCGGACAAGAATCCGGACATTGTGTCCGGATTCAGCCTTTCCACCATCCGGATCGCGACACGAATCGCGACATTGTGTCGCGATACCTGCAAACTCCCAAAAGTATCAGAAGAAACAATCCGGACGTAACTCCGGGTTGGAAAAATCATTATTCTCTCGGTCAATTGGCGGGTTGGAAAACCCGCCCTCCTGTGATCGGTAACATTCCTGGGAAAACAGCCAAAAACTGAGCCCAACCCGGCGATCCATGCCCACCCCCTCCGAACATAAAACCGTCCAGGCCCGCATCCTCAAATACGCCGAGGCCATCGGTTGGACGTTTGTGCCCCGCGAGGAATCTGAGCAGCGGCGCGGCTTTGATCTCGACGCCCCACCCGCCGACCGCGCCAGGAACCGCTCGCTCTTCTTCGACGCTCTGCTCGACGCCAAGGTGCGGGAGTTCAACCCGCGCTATACCGACGCCAGGGACGCCTTGCTCGGACAGTTCCGCCATCTCCACCCCGATATTTACGGCAATCGGGATTTTGTCCGGCATCTGCGCAATCGGGGCAAGTTCTTCGATCAAGAGGAGAACCGTGAGCGCGACCTGATCCTGATCGATTATGACGATCCGGCGAACAATGTTTATGAGATCACCGAGGAGTGGGCCTTTCACAATGGTCGCTACGGCACGCGGGAGGACGTCGTGTTTCTCATCAACGGCATCCCCGTGCTGGTGATCGAGTGCAAGAATGCCAGCAGGGACGAGGCCATTGCCCTCGGCGTGGATCAGATCCGCCGGTATCACCGGGAGACGCCGGAGTTGTTTGTCCCGCAGCAGATCTTCACTGTCACTGACGCCATCGGGTTTGCCTACGGGGTGACCTGGAATACGGTGCGGCGGAATATTTTCGATTGGAAGGGAGAACGGGTTTTCCAACCCGTTGATTTAGATTTAAACACGGACAGGAATGTCCGTGCTCCTTTTTTCAATCCCGATGCGGAAACCGATATACATGGTGGGGATCTACCGCACTGGCAGCAGGGCGAGGCGTGGGTATTCGTGACGTGGCGGCTGGGCGACTCGCTGCCCAGGGCAAGGCTGGAGCAGTGGAAGGTGGAACGGGAGATCTGGCTCGAGCATCACCCCAGGCCGTGGGATGAGCAGACCGAGGCCGAATATCATGAGGGCTTTTCGCACGAGCTCGATAAGTGGCTGAATCAAGGGAGCGGATCGTGTGTGTTGAGGGAGCCGGGGAATTCCAAGGTGGTGGCGGATGCGCTGCGCCATTTCGACGGCAGGCGCTATGAACTGGCCTCGTTTGTGGTGATGCCGAACCACGTGCACGTGCTGTTTCGGCCGTTGGGGGATCATGTGTTGGCGGATATCGTGAGGGCCTGGAAGGGATTCACGGCGCGAGAGATCAATAAGCGGATGGGGAAAACGGGGACACTGTGGCAGGATGAGTATTGGGATCGTTTGATTCGCAGTGAGGGGAATTTTTTTAAGGTGGTGGAGTATATCCGGGAGAATCCGGTGGTGGCGAAGCTCAGGGTCGGGGAATTTGTGTTGGGAGAGGAGAACGGACTTTCCAGTCCGTTCTCCGGTCTGGAGGCTAAGATCAAGAGCTTCTGCGCCATCCCGCAGGTGCTGGCTTTTCTCAAGGATTACATCGTCTTTGCTGAGAAGGACGAGGAATTGAATAAATATATCCTGCGCCAGCACCAGACCGGCGCGGTCGATGCCGCCGTTGGGCGCGCCCTCCGGCCGGAGCGCACCCGCGGGCTGGTCTGGCATACCCAGGGCAGCGGCAAGACTTTCACGATGATCAAGACGGCGGAACGGCTCTTCCGCGAGAAGGTGGCCGATAAGCCGACCATCCTGCTGATGATCGACCGCAATGAGCTGGAGGACCAGATGCTCAAGAACCTGGCGGCGCTCGGTCTCGGTAACGTGGAGCACGCCGGCAGCATCGCCCGGCTCAACCGGCTCCTGAGGAACGACTACCGGGGCATCATCGTGACGACGATTCACAAGTTCCGCGATATGCCGGCGGATATTAACACCCGTTCCAATATCTACGTCCTTATCGACGAGGCCCACCGTACCACCGGCGGCGATCTCGGTAACTTTCTCATGGCCGGCCTGCCGAACGCGACCTTCCTCGGGTTCACCGGCACCCCGGTGGACAGGACCGCTTACGGTAAGGGCACTTTCAAGACCTTCGGTTGCGAGGATGATCAAGGTTATCTGCACAAGTATTCCATCGCCGAGAGTATTGAAGATGGAACTACTTTGCCCCTGTATTACCAGTTGGCGCCGAACGAGATGCTCGTGCCGCACGAAACCCTGGAAGAGGAATTTCTTGCTCTTGCCGAAGCCCAGGGCGTGTCCGACATTGAGGAGCTGAACAAGATCCTTGAGCGCGCGGTGAATCTGAAAAACTTTCTCAAGGGAGAGGATCGAATCCACAAAGTGGCGGAATACATTGCCCGGCATTACCGGGAGAACGTCGAGCCGCTTGGTTACAAGGCCTTTGTCGTCGGTGTGGATCGCGAGGCCTGCGCCCATTACAAGGATGCCCTTGACGGCTTCCTCCCATCTGAATATTCCGAAGTCGTGTACACCGGCAACAACAACGATTCAGCGTTGCTCAAAAAGTTTCACCTTGATCCGCAGAAAGAGCGCCAGATCCGCAAGAGTTACTGCAAACTCGACCAGCAGCCGAAGATTCTTATCGTTACCGAAAAACTGCTCACCGGCTTTGACGCGCCGGTGCTTTACGCAATGTATCTGGACAAGCCGATGCGCGATCACACGCTGCTCCAGGCCATTGCGCGGGTCAACCGCCCCTATGAGAACGAGGCGGCTCAAATGCTGAAACCGCAGGGATTCATCCTTGATTTTGTTGGCATTTTCGACAACCTGGAAAAAGCCCTTGCCTTTGACAGCGAAGAAGTCAATGCCATCGTCAAGGACCTGAAATTACTCAAGGTTTTATTCCGGGATAAGATGCGGTCAAAAGTGCCGGAATACCTGGGTTTGATTGAGAGCAGCTTCGATGACAAGGACGTTGACACCCTGGTTGAGCACTTCCGCGACCCTGAGCGTCGGAAAGAGTTTTTCAAAGAGTATAAAGAAATTGAAATGCTCTACGAAATCATCTCACCGGACGCTTTTATGGGGCCGTTTGTCGACGATTACGCCACGCTTTCAGCAATTTATGACGTCGTCCGCAAGGCTTATACCAATTACGTGGCAGTGGATCGGGACTTCCAGAGAAAAACCGATCAATTAGTGCGGGAAAACATAGGCAGTTATGGGGTTGAGCGGGTGGATGGTGTCTTTGAAATTAATGCCGGCACCATCGAACTGATTAATAATACAAAAGACAACAAGGGAACCAGGATCGTCAACCTGGTCAAGAGCATCGAAAAGCAGGCTGAAGCGGGGGCTGATCTGAGTCTTATTCCCATGGCCGAGCGCGCCCGGGCGGTGCGGGAAAAATTTGAAAATCGCCAGCTCAGCACCACCGACGCACTGAAATCGTTAAAAGAGCAAATTCAGAAACACCTGGCGCGAAAACAGGAGCAGGAGGAGAAAGGGCTTGATGGGACGACCTATTTTGTCTATCGCTTCCTTGTTGATGACGGGATCGACAACGCCGAAGTCGTCAGCCGACGGATCAAGACAGCCTTTGCGGAACGTCCGAACTGGAAGGACAGCAAACAATCACGGCGTGAGTTGCGACAGGAAGTTACTCTTGCCATCCTTAGCGAAACCGAAAGTCAGGAACGGGTGGTTGCGATGGTCGGAGAGTTGTTTAATTTATTGGAACGATGCGCCCAAATCTGAAGGCATGAACAAGGCCAATCAAAAACGGATATTCAAGCAGCGTGTTCACCGCTGGGCCGAGAAGCTGGACGTGCGGATCGCCTGGTTGGGCGTGCGGTCCATGCGCAATAAATGGGCCTCCTGCTCGACAAGTGGTCATTTGAACTTCGATGAGAAACTTGTATTCGTCGATACGGACGTTCAGGATTACGTGATCGTCCATGAGTTGCTTCATTTCTTTGTGCCCAACCACGGGAAACTCTGGAAGAGCCTGATGCGCGCCCACCTGGGGCCATACGAAACCACCGAGGCGAAACTTCGGCAAGTACAGTCATAACCATCCACGAAAAAATAAACTGCGAGGAGTTCCCGACAAGGAAGGTGGAGGCGACCAGGGAATGCTTTGCTCGGGTCTTAAATTGGTGGTTTGTGGATTGCGGGCGGGATTATGGTCGCATACGCGCACCGGCTCGGGGACAGGTTCCAACACCGGCAAGGTCCGAATCCGCAGGGGCGCCGGGGAATCAATCATAGCCCGCTCAGCCATTCTCGCGGATATTGGACAGGCTCCGCCTACTCTTTCATGGCCGTCATGCTTGCCCTATAATACAAGGCCACGAACCTGCAACGACAACAAGAGGCGCGGCACACGTCTCATTCACGGAGCGCATACCAACCGCAAACACCATGACCAATGCATTCTTTAAGGGCCACGGGCTGGGCAATGATTATATAGTCGTTGATCCCAAACAATTGACCTTTAACCTGACCCGGAAAACCATACGCGCAATTTGTGACCGCAACAGAGGGGTGGGCGGCGACGGCATCCTGACACTGGCACCCTCGGCAAAGGCCGACTTCGGATTGCGGATTTTTAACCCGGATGGAAGTGAGGCGGAAAAATCCGGCAACGGCTTGCGCATTTTCGGGTGTTTCCTGTACGCCACCAGAAGGACGCGACGGCGGTCGTTTTCGGTGGAAACCAAAGGCGGGCTGGTGCACGTGGAGCTGGAAGTTGACCGGCGGGGACGGGTGCACCAGGCTACCGTGGATATGGGCCGGGCCTCGTTCAAGCCGCGCGACCTGCCCTGCACCATCAAGGTGCCGGAATTGATACGGCGACCCATCAACGTCGCGGGGCAGTCCCTGCGGTTTACCGGAGTCAGCATCGGCAACCCGCATTGCGTGATCTTTCAAGAGCAAGACGGGAAGTGGACGCGAGAGGATTTGCTCGGCATCGGGCCGGTGCTGGAAACCCACCCCGGCTTCCCCAGACGCACCAACGTCCAACTGGCGGTTGCCACCGGCCCGCGCGCCGTATCCATACTCATCTGGGAACGCGGTGCCGGCGAAACTCAGGGATCCGGCTCATCCGCCTGTGCCGTGGCCGCCGCGGGCGTGCGCCTGGGACTCGTCAAAAGCCCGGTCAAGGTGACCGCCCCCGGCGGCGGACTGGCGGTCACCGTGGATGCCCAATACAATCTGACGATGAAGGGCCCGGTGGCCGAAGTCTATCGGGGGCGGTTCAGCGCGGGGGTATGACGGTATTTACACTGACTTCAGCCTATCCAAACATGACCACGAACAAGCCAGGCTAAAACATTATCAAACATGACGTGTTATTATGGATTATCCGAATATAGTCACGCATAAGGCAGGCTAAAGGCAATGACCACACAACGCTACTCCGTCACTCCGCACCCTGTTGATACCCTGCTCACCTGGGTTAAATCGGGGGAAATTGCAATCCCGGAAATCCAGCGTCCTTTTGTATGGGATGCCACCAGGGTGCGAAACCTGCTCGACTCCCTCTATCGAGGCTATCCGGTTGGCTATTTGATTGCCTGGCGCAACCCCAAGGTAAAACTCAAAGACGGCACATCTTCGATACTGTTACATGACAACCAGGGGGAAGCACGGCGATGAACGATCACGAAAAAATAAACTATGTTGAGTTTCCGGCAAAGGATATGGAAGCGACCAAGACCTTCTTTGCCAGGGTGTTCGGTTGGTCGTTTGTGGATTACGGGCCTGACTATACGACCTTCTCCGACCAGGGCATTGCCGGTGGGTTTTTCAAGTCCGATCTATCCGCGTCCACGGACAAGGGCAGCGCCCTTATTGTTTTCTACAGCAGGGAACTGGAGCAAACCCGGGCAAAGATAGAGCAGGCCGGCGGCATGATTATCAAACCCGTGTTCTCATTTCCCGGCGGGCGTCGTTTTCACTTTGGCGATCCCAATGGCAATGAGTATGCGGTATGGTCGGATACAGGTGCTTGAGGCTTTAAGGCTCCATTTTGTGCCCCGCCTTGCCTGGGAATTTTGGCCGACGGCGCGTTACTCCGGCCCGTTTCGACCAGGGTATGCGAAAATATTACAAGAGCTTCCTTATGGGTTATGCTTATCGCCTGGGGGGTATCCATATTCAGCCGGATATATGCCCCGATTCTGATAAATTTGTCAATCAGCAAGGCAGGCAATCTCGGCAATCATGCAAGCAAGTGAAGTGATGCAAAACCATTCCGACCGCGCGTTTGCAGTCCTGCGCGACACCTTCGGTTTCAGCGATTTTCATCCTCATCAGGGGGAGATCATCCAGACCCTGATGACCGGCGAAAACGTGATCGCGATCATGCCCACCGGCGGCGGCAAGTCGCTGTGCTACCAGATTCCGTCGATTTTGCGCGAGGGTACCGGGGTTGTGATCTCGCCGCTGATTGCGTTGATGAAAGACCAGGTGGACGCATTGCGTCAGTACGGGGTGCGCGCCGCGTTTTTGAATTCCAGCATGGCCTGGGAAGACCGCAGGTGGGTTGAGCGCGAATTGACCCGCGAGAATCTGGATCTGCTCTACGTTGCGCCGGAGGGTCTGCTTGGCGAGGCCATGCTGGAGATGCTGTCCGGGATCAAAATCGCGCTGTTTGCCATCGATGAGGCCCACTGCGTTTCGCGCTGGGGCCATGATTTTCGCCCGGAATACAGGGAGCTATCGGTACTGGCGGAGCGTTTCCCGCAGGCGCCGCGCATCGCATTGACCGCCACCGCCGATCAGTTAACCCGGCGGGACATCGCCGGCGAACTGAATCTGGGCGACGCCGAAACCTATATAGCCAGTTTTGACCGCCCCAATATTTGCTACATGATCAGCGAAGCGGCGGGCGCCCGGCAGGCGTTGTTCAATTTCATCCACGACAAGCACCGGGGAGATTCGGGGATCATTTATTGCCTGTCGCGCCGCAGCGTAGATGAGACCGCGGAATGGTTTTGCAACAAGGGGGTGCGCGCCGTCGCCTACCACGCCGGCATGTCCGCGCCGGAGCGCGAGCAAACCCATGATTTATTTGTGCGCGAAGAAGGGGTCGTAGTGGTCGCCACCGTCGCCTTTGGCATGGGAATCGACAAGCCCGACGTGCGCTTTGTCGCGCATTTGAACCTGCCCAAGAACATCGAGGCCTATTATCAGGAAACCGGTCGCGCCGGTCGGGACGGACTGCCGGCAAGCGCGTGGATGAGTTATGGCTTTCAGGACGTGGTCATGCTCCTGCAGATGCTCGACGATTCCGATGCCGACGACGACTTCAAGCGTGTCGAGCGCGCCAAGATGAATTCACTGCTGGGGCTGTGCGAATCCGTAGGTTGCCGGCGGCAGGCGATCCTCGGCTACTTTGGGGAAGCCTATGCCGGACCCTGCGGTAACTGTGACAACTGCCTGACCCCACCGCAAACCTGGGACGGCACCGTGGCCGCGCAAAAAGCACTTTCCTGTGTTTATCGCACCGGCCAGCGATTCGGCGTCGCCTACCTGATTAACGTACTGCTGGGCAAGGACGATGAAAGAATGAAGCGATTCAGGCATCACACACTCAGCGTGTACGGTGTTGGCCGGGAACTGGGCGCGGTCGAATGGCGTTCGGTGATACGGCAACTGACCGCCACCGGATTGCTCGCACCCGATCCGGAGGGCTATGGCGGGCTGCGGCTAACCGAAAAAAGCCGGGCCGTGTTGCGCGGTGAACAGACCATTGCCTTGCGCAAACTGCCGCCCAAAGCCGCGACAATCAAAAAGACCGCACCCAAACTTCGCCGTATAACCGAGCCCCTTGATGACGACGAAAAGCGCCTGTTTGAACAATTGCGCGCCCTGCGCCTGAAATTGGCCCGCGAACAGAACGTCCCCTCCTACGTCATTTTCCACAACGACACATTGGTTGAGATGGCAAGGAAACAACCCGGAAATGCGGCCGTGATGAATACGGTCTCCGGTGTCGGGCAGGTAAAAATGCAACGGTATGGCGCCCATTTTCTGGATGCGATCAAGCGGTTTAAAGATGAACTGGGAGATAATCAGTGAAGGTTTTCCCGTTTATGACGCTGAGTAAAACAGAGCTAAGGCAAACTAAATTTCTTATCAAAATGAAATGTTCACAGGGTAAGGCGAAATACCGTGAATACATTCTTATTCTGCGGGCTATGGTCAGGAACCTGGAGTGGCTACCGCACAATATACAAGCCTTACTTCAATAACATCCGGGCCTGAGTCAATCCGGTGACCCGTTTCTGCCACTTCCAATGAATCGGAAATTGATCATTCAGCCGATTCTTACCGAGAATCAAACCTAAAATAGAATGTTATTTTCGGAGCCGGAATTTTCTTAGTCGGCTGACCACAAAAAACAACAGCGCCCAGAAGACGCCGGAAATCAAAACAAACAGGATTCGTTCAAGCGACGATGCCTTGCCGAAGACGATGCCGGTCAGGTCGGACAGCACAACCAGTGGGAACAGCATGAGGTTGGCAAGCAGCGCCGAAAATTGCAGGCCGACAAACAAACCGAATATCGGTATGAGCAGACCGAAAAAGAAACCCCAGAGTGCCGGTTTCACTTACCGCCGCCCCACCAGCCCCGGATCGATATGATCCCAGGGTTGTTTGGATAACGCATAAACGATCCTGTTCGGCTGGAAAATAGACCGGTCAGGTTTGGCATCCGATTCATACTGAAAATCATGCCGCCGGTGCAGTTGCCGGATAGTTATTATGTTCATATTTGCATGTCGTTGGAGTTTGTGGAGATTATACACCGTATTTATCAGCATTACAGACCGTGCTACGCGGAAACAACAAAAATATCATCAGGCCGTGTAGTTTCCTTATTGCAGCTTGCGTTTGAGAAGTGTGTTTGCGTACAAGTCCGCCGCCTTTATGTCTATACTGGTTATCCATTGCCGGATTTTTTAGGCATAGGTTACCCCGGATATTGCAATGAAAACCACCATGAATTTTGACGCCCAATTGCTGGCAGAAACACCGCAGGTGACCGGGATAGGGCGAAAAATGCCTCTGGTTAGGGAAGGGTTGCATGCCCTGATTCAGCGAAAAAGTGCCCGCCGATTGGTGCAACTGGTTGGGCCGAGTCACAAATACACGGCGTACCCCGGCGACGATTGGAATCGGCATAATTTTGGCGGATACATTGCGCGCCCACTCTCCTTTCAGCGACAACGGGCTGAATTAAGGGGTCAGGTCTTGCCTTTTGCTTTTCGACATTTTGGATGTTCAGATCCGAACAGTTAATAAGAAAGGGATACTGAATGGTCAGGTGTGGTTACTGAGTAGGTTGTTCACAGAAAGGCCACTCCGGCTAAACGGGAGTAGTTTTAAGTGTGATCGGTTATGCTTGCAGGATGCAACGCGCCGCCGCTGACAATCCGATCAACCGCCCGCCGGAGAACATTACCCATCGCGCGGTGTGGATGCTGGCATGGCCGATGATCCTGTCTAATATCTCGGTGCCACTGGTGGGCGCGGTGGATACCGCGGTGGTCGGCCACTTGCCCGGGCCGCACCATATCGGCGCCGTCGCCCTCGGTGCGCTGATCTTCACCTTCCTCTACTGGGGCTTTGGTTTCCTGCGCATGGGTACCACCGGTTTCATCGCCCGCGCCTATGGCGCCGGCGACACCGCGGCTCTGTCAAATACCCTGCTACGGGTGCTATTGCTGGCACTGGTGCTCGGACTGGCCACCATCGCGCTCGGCAGGCCGCTGATTGGCCTGGCTTTGTTCCTGCTCGAAAGCAGCGATGCGGTGGAACAATTGACTGCCGAATATTCACTGATCCGCGTGTGGAGCGCACCGGCAACCTTGTGTGTGTACGTGTTCACCGGCCTGTTCATCGGCACACATAATACCCGCCGCGCCCTGTACCTGGTGCTGACCCTGAACCTCACCAATATGGTGCTGGATTTGTTGTTCGTGCCGGTGCTGAAACTCGGCGTCGTCGGTGTGGCCTGGGCGACCTTGATTGCCGAATACACCGCCGCGATCACCGGCTACGTCATGCTGCGCGGTGAGATCAGGCGCGCGCTGTCCAAAAGCCGCCTGGGCGAGGTGCTGGAGACCGGCGCAATGCTGGAATTGATGCGCACCAATGGCAATATCTTTGTGCGCACGCTGTGTCTGGTGTTCGCATTCGCCTGGTTCACCGCCCAAAGCGCGCGGTTTGGAGTAGTGGTGCTGGCGGCCAACTCGATTTTATTGCACTTGCAAAGCATTATGGCCTACGCGCTGGACGGATTTGCCCATGCCGCCGAAGCGCTGGTCGGTAGCGCCTACGGTGCGCGCAACCAGCAGGTTTTCCGACGCGCCGTCCACGTGTCAACGCTATGGGCCGGCGTTACCGCGCTGTTGGTGAGTGCGGTTTATTGGCTTTTCGGCGGACAGATCATCGGGCTGTTCACCAATATCGAGGCGGTGCTCGACCTGGCCGGGCGGTATTTACCATGGATGGCGGTGTTGCCGCTGTTGTCGGTGTGGAGTTTTCAACTGGACGGTATTTTCATCGGCGTCAGTGCCGCCCGCGAAATGCGCAACGCGATGCTCACCTCCACCGTCGCCTACATCGCGCTGCTGACCGCGCTGATCCCATGGCTTGGCAACCACGGCCTGTTCCTGGGCTTATGTTTTTTCATGGTGGTGCGCACCGTTACCCTGCTGCGATATTATCCGGGACTTGTGGCTTCGATGAAAACCGACCGTGATGCGTTCAAGTAAGCGCGTGTCGCAACAGTGCGGTTAACTCCGTATCCGCCCCGGAAGCAATGAAGATACCTTCGGCATGGCATTCGTCAAGAGACATTGCCCTGTCCGTGCCAATATCTTCGGGCTGTGTGTGCGACCAGATATAGGAATGCAGGGAAATTTCGGGATTTTTGGTTTGAATCTTTTTCCCGGTTGCCTTGCCGGGTATCTGGGGAGGGCTGTTCATTCCGGTATTTTAACAGAGAGCCGGCGAAAATGTGTGTCTCGGCATTTTCCCAGGATACGCTTGCGGGTACTATCAGGCGGAGGGATAACGGAGATTGTGAGCCGGTCGCTCAGGTGGTTCTCTCCGCATGATAGCGCTCGGCAATGATTTTGATCAGCCTTCTGGCCAATTTTGGTTTGGTGGCGGTTGCCAGTTCCATTTCCCCGCCCGGCCATAATACCGTGAGTGCATTTTCTTCCTGCTCAAAACCACGGTTATTGTCCACCCAGTTTGCGGCGATCAAATTTAATTTTTTGCGCACCAGTTTTTCCCGGGCGCGGTTTTTTAGCTGTTCGGTCTCGGCGGCAAAGCCTACGGTGTAGGGCGGATTATTGAGTCCGGCAACCTGTGCCAGAACGTCCCGGGTTTTATTTAATACCAATGACAGGGGGTTGCCGTCTTTCTTGATTTTATGGCCAGCAACGTGGTCACAACCATAGTCGGCAACGGCGGCGGCGGCAATCAATATATCTGCGCCGGTGACGTGTTCCATTACCGCGTTGTGCATTTCTTTTGCCGTAGTGATCCGAATGATCCGGGCTCGTTCGGGCGGGGTCAGACTGACCGGACCTGAAACCAGGGTTACTTTGGCGCCTGCTTCCAGGGCGGCCTGAGCGACGGCGTAACCCATGCGGCCGGAACTCCGGTTGGTGATATAACGCACCGGGTCAATGGGTTCGTGTGTCGGCCCGGCCGTGACCAGTATGGTGATCCCGGCCAGTGAACCGGAGGTAAAGTGCTCGTTTAATTTGCTGATTAATGCGTCGGGTTCCAGCATTCTGCCGGGTCCGTATTCGCCGCAGGCCTGGTCGCCGCTGTCCGGGCCAAGTACGGCTATCCCCCGTTCCCGCAGCACGGTAATATTGTCTTGGGTGGCCGGGTTTTGCCACATTTGTTGATTCATCGCCGGGGCGATATGAACGGGGGAGGACGTCGCCAGACACAGGCTGGTGAGTAGATCATCGGCCATCCCGATGCGCAGACGGGCGATGAAATTGGCACTGGCCGGCGCCACAATAATGACGTCGGCCCAGCGTGCGAGTTCTATATGTTCCATCCCGGCGTCCCGGTCGGCGTCCGACATTTGGGTATGCACCGGATGACCGCTGACCGCTTGCAGGGTCAATGGCATGATGAAAGTGCGGGCATTGGCGGTCATCACCACCTTGACTTGGGCGCCGGCGCGGCGTAATTGGCGTACTAATTCGGCACTTTTATACGCGGCTATCGCGCCGGTGACGCCTACCAGGATCTGTTTGTTATTTAATACGTGCATGTTTGGCCGATTCTATCTTATTATTGTTATGATTGGCAGAGGGTGCGAGGGGTGCGCCATATGCCGGTAATCATCAAAGATAACAGGGAGGTGTTCCAATGAGGATAAGGGATTGGCCGGAGGCCGAGCGGCCACGGGAGAAGCTTTTGTACAACGGGGCGGCGGCATTGTCGGACGCGGAATTACTGGCTATTTTTCTGCGCACCGGTAATCGGGATATGGGGGCGGTGGAGCTGGCGATGCATATGCTGAAACGGTTTTCAACTTTGCAACAATTGGTTGACGCGGATGTTGCCGAATTGAGTGGGATTAAAGGCATCGGCACGGCCAAGTTTGCCCAGCTCAAGGCCGCGGTTGAGCTGGGGCGGCGCTATCTGGAAAATCAGTTGCAAAGGAGTGAGGTTCTGGCCGGTGCCCGGCAAACCCGGGATTATTTGCTGGCTAAATTACAGGCCTATCCCAATGAGGTGTTTGCCTGCCTGTTCCTGGATACGCGGCATCGTATTATTAAGTATGAGGAATTGTTTTCCGGCACCATAGACGGCGCCCATATTCATCCGCGTGAATTGATTAGAAGGGTGTTGTCACTCAACGCGGCGGCGATCATTTTTTGTCATAATCATCCGTCGGGGGTGGCCGAACCCAGCCAGGCGGATAAGTCTCTGACCAAACGGCTGACTCAGGCGCTGGGTTTAATCGACGTGCGCGTGTTGGATCATATTATTGTCGGCAGCGGTCAGACTTTTTCCTTTGCCGAGCACGGTTTGATCTAGTGCCTGGCCATCGCAGGACTATGCGTGGCTTTTAAGCTCCTTCTGGTCGACGCTTGCTTCGCTTAACATTGTTTCAGTTGGGCGGTAATATTTTCAAATACCTGTGCAAATTGTTGCGGCTTTAATCGCCCGGTATTGGTATTGTAGCGCGAGCAATGATAGCTGTCGTAAAGCAGCCGATTGCCAAGCGCGTGGCGGGCGCCGTGTGCGAAAGGCGCGTCTTTTTGCCTGGCGCCGAGGGCATGGACGACGCTGTTATGGGCAATTCTTCCGAGTGCCAGGATGATCTGCAAATGGTTTTGTGACTCTATGCGGGCTTTTAGAAATGGGCGACATTGGGTGATTTCTTTACCGGTCGGTTTGTTGCCCGGCGGCACGCAGCGCACGGCGTTGGTGATCATGCAGTCATATAATGCAAGCCCGTCGTCGGCGCGTTTGCGATAGGACTGATTGGCGAAACCGAATTGGGTCAGCGTTGCATACAGCAGGTCGCCGGCAAAATCACCGGTGAAAGGCCGTCCGGTGCGGTTGGCGCCGGCCAGCCCCGGGGCCAGCCCGACGATCAGCAGTCGCCCGGCGGTGTCGCCAAAGCAGGGTACTGCGCCGTTGAACCAGTCGGGATGACTTTGTTTATTCTGGGTGCGGTATTCCACCAGGCGCGGGCAGTGGGGGCAGTTTTTTGGCGGGCTAAGCGGATCGTTCATTGCCGTATTATCGGGCGTGCGCGGGGCGGTTGCAATCGCGTTGTGGATTGTCGGCTTAGTGCCTGTGCACGTCGGGGCGACGTGGTAGAATAAAATTGCGGGGAGCGTTTATTCTTGCCGGGTTTGTCGCCGGCCTGGTTGGGCAGAATAAATCCCGTGCGGGACTAAATCATGGCCGCCGGCGGTGCGGATGGTTGAAATATAATGGCATCTAAGAAAAAGCGTAAATCAAACAAACTCAATGGCAAGGCCAGGCGTTCCATGGCGGAACTGGCCGAGCCTTATATTCTGTACGAGCAATCGGTTCAATGCGTTGAAGCGGAAATCGACTTTGTCGATGACACGTTTCGGAAAATACGCAAGCGCTCGGCGGTGGTTTTGAGGGAAGATTTTTGTGGCACCACCAATACTTCCTGCGAGTGGGTAAGGCGGCGTGATACTAATATTGCCTATGGTGTGGATATCGATCCGCAGGTGCTGGCCTGGGGCCGGGCGAATAAGATTGCCGGATTGTCAAAAGCTCAGGCCAGGCGGGTTACCGTGCTGAACGATGACGTGTTAAACGCCGATACCGGCCCGGTGGACGCGGTGTTGGCGATGAATTTCAGTTATTGGACCTTCAGGGCCAGGACCGAGATGATGCGTTATTTTACCAGCGTCCGGGACACCCTGGTTGAAGACGGCATCTTCTTTCTTGACGCGTACGGCGGATATGAGGCCTTTCAGGAAATGAAAGAGGAAACCAGGCATAAGGGCTTTACTTATATCTGGGATCAGCACAGTTATAATCCGATTAATGGCGAGTCCGTCTGCAAGATCCATTTTAAGTTTAAGGACGGGTCGAAATTAAAAAATGCGTTCCGCTATCACTGGCGTCTCTGGACCTTGCCGGAAATCACCGAAATGCTGGTTGCCGCCGGGTTTAAGGCCACGGTATATTGGGAGGGAACCGGTGAAGACGGCGAGGGTAATGGTGTTTATCTGCCGGCCACCAGGGGCGACGCCGACGCCGGCTGGATTGCGTATATTGTTGCGGAAAAACTGGCCGGCTGAATTTAACCATCCAGTTGTTTGGGTCTGACCATCGCCAGGAGTCTGGCGGAGCCGGCCTGTAAAAACAATTCACTGCTTTTATCCAATTCGAGCACCGCGATATTGGCGGTGGTTACGTATTTTCCGGTTTCCGTGGTGTCGATATCATCGGCTGACAGGTGGTGCAATAGTGTTGCAATGGTCGGGTTGTGGCCGACCAGCATGATGGTTTTTGCGGTTTCAAAATGCTGCCTGGCGAGCGCGATTAATGTATCCGGGTCGGCCTGGTATATCGACTTTTGCCATATAGTCCTGTCGCTGTCCATGTTTGCGGTTTGGCATAATAACTCAACCGTCTGCCTTGCCCTGACGGCCGGTGACGCGATCATTTTTTCCGGCATATATGCGCTGCTACTCAGCCATTTGCCCATGCGCCTGGCGTCGCGTATGCCTCGTTCTGATAATGGCCGGTCAAAATCATGGTCTGCGGTGTGCCAATCGGATTTGGCGTGACGCATGAGGATTAAAGTCACTGTGCTCATCGCAAGATTCGCCTCTGTTGCTAAAAATGTGCTACATTTTTGCATGAAACAGGCCGTTTTACATTCAAAATAAATTCCATGGATACAATCATTTGAGCGTCGCCGATTTGAATGCCGGCAGCGAAACCTATGCCGCCGTTGATCTGGGCTCGAATAGTTTTCATTTGGTCGTCGCCGACGTGGTCGACGGGCACGTGCAAATTACCGACCGGCTGAAAGAAATGGTGCAATTGGGCGCCGGTCTGAACGACGAACATATCCTGTCTGAACGTGCCATCGAACGGGGGGTGCAATGCCTTCAACGTTTTGGCCAGCGGATCAGGCATATACCCAAGATGAACGTGCGCGCGGTGGGGACGAATACCATGCGTCGGGCAAGAAACAGTATGGTTTTTTTATCGGTGGCAAATGAGGCCCTTAACCATGGCATAGAAATTATTTCCGGGCGCGAGGAAGCGCGACTGATTTATCTCGGCGTCGCCCACACCATCTTCAATGAAACCGAACGGCGCCTGGTTATCGATATTGGCGGCGGTAGCACCGAGGTGATCATCGGCAAAGATTTTTACGCCGAGGTCACCGAGAGTCTGCATATCGGGTGCATCAATATGAGCCGTCGCTTTTTCGGTGACGGCAAAATATCGGCAAAGAATATGGCCAGGGCGATCATTGCCGCGCGTCAGGAACTGGAGAACATCGAGGCCTTATATAAGAAACTCGGCTGGGACCTTGCATTGGGCACGTCCGGCACGATCAACAGCGTTAACAGCATCATTCAGTCACAGGATTGGGGCAGTGACCGCGTCACCGCCGACGCATTATCTAAATTGACAAAAGATATGGTCGACAAAGGCCATGTCGAGCGAATGAATTATCAATCTCTTTCCGAGGCCCGTATTCCAATTTTTCCCGGCGGCGTGGCGATTTTGTCCGCCGTATTTGAAACCCTGGGACTGGAGGAGATGAGTACCTCGGAGGGGGCATTGAGGGAGGGGTTGGTGCATGATCTGATCGGTCGCCTGCATGAGGATGATATCCGCGATAAGACCGTCGATGGTTTGGTGGAACGTTATGGCGTTGACCGCGAGCAATCTGAAAGAGTGGCGGGCACCGCGGTAAAAATGTTTCATCAAATCAATAATGACTGGGATTTGTCCGCCGCTGATGATCTCAAGTTATTGCGCTGGGCGGCCTGCCTGCATACCCTGGGCCTGGCCATAGCCCACAATCAATATCATAAACACGGGGCCTATCTGTTGACTCATTCAGATATGCCCGGGTTTGCCAGACAGGAGCAAAATTATCTTGGCCTGCTGGTGCGCTGCCATCGACGTAAATTTCCAGTTGCACTGTTTGACGAAATTCCCGGTCCCGACCGGGGGCGACTGCAAAAATTGGCGGTTATTTTAAGGTTGGCGGTGGTGCTGAACCGCGGTCGCTCCTATAAGGCCCTGCCCAAAATAAAGTTTGGCGTAAAGGCGGCCTCGATCAGCATTAAATGTCCTGATGGCTGGCTGGCCAAGCATCCCCTTACTGAGGCGGATTTGGAGACCGAGGCGGCTTATCTGCAAGCCGTGGATATGGCTTTGAAGATAAAATCCGTTGACCCCTAGCAGTAGTATTCCAGCAGGCTGGCTTGTACCGCGCGCTGCTTATGGCCGCCGGGTTTGGTGCGACGGTAGCTGCCATCCGGCTGTAGTATCCAGGCTTGACAATTGTCGGTCAGATAATCGCTTAGGCCCATTCTGATGATTTGGTCGCGCGGGCGTTTTTCCTCTATTGGGAAACAGGATTCAACCCGGTAAAAAAAATTACGCTGCATCCAATCGGCACTGGAACAAAATAGTAATTCCTTGCCACCGGCGTAAAAATAATACACGCGGGTATGTTCCAGGAAACGGCCGACGATCGAACGCACCCGAATATTTTCCGATACCTCCGGCACCCCGGGGCGCAGACAGCAAATGCCGCGAATGATTAAATCGATCTTGACCCCGGCCCGTGAGGCGTCATAGAGTGCACGAATGATCTCCGGCTCGGTCAACGCGTTCATCTTGGCAATAATGCGCGCTTCTTTGCCGGCGCGGGCATTCTTTGCCTCTTGCCGGATCAAATTCAGCATGGATTTATGCAGGGTGAACGGCGATTGCAGGAGTTTCTTTAACTTGCTGGCTCGTCCCAGACCGGTGAGCTGGTGAAACAGTTTATTTACGTCCTCACCAACGGCTTTGTCACAGGTCAGTAACCCATAATCGGTGTATAGCCGGGTCGTCCTGGCGTGATAATTACCGGTTCCCAGGTGGATGTAACGCCGCAAGGTGCGGCCTTCGCGGCGTACAATCATGGACATTTTTGCATGGGTTTTGTATCCCACTATCCCATACACCACGTTGGCGCCGGCTTCCTGCAGATCGCTGGCTAATTCAATATTGGCCTCTTCATCAAAACGCGCCCGTAATTCAATGACGACCGTCACTTCCTTGCCCTTGCGGGCGGCCAGCTTCAATGCCTCGACTATCGCCGAATCATCACCGGTACGGTACAGGGTTTGTTTAATCGATAATACCTCCGGATCGGTGGCCGCCTGGCGCAGAAAATCCACGACCGGGACGAATGATTGAAACGGATGGTGCAACAGGATGTCGCCATGGTGCAGGGATTCAAAGATGTTGGTATGTTTGATCAGGCGCGGCGGCAGGTCCGGGGTAAATCCCGGATAAACCAGGTCCGGCCTGTCAACCAGATCATGTATCTGTAACAGCCGATCTAAATTGACCGGGCCATTGACTTTATACAGCGCGTCCTTTGGCAAATTAAATTCTTTCAGCAGAAACATGCTGATTTCTTCCGGGCAATTGTCGGCCACTTCAACGCGGACGGCTTCATTAAACCGTCTCGACGGTAATTCACCCTCCAATGCACGCAGCAGATCATCCACTTCTTCATCATCGACAAATAGTTCACCGTTGCGAGTGACCCGAAACTGGTAGCAATCGGTCACTTTCATGCCGGGAAATAATTCGCCCACGTGGGCATGGATGATTGAAGACAGCAAAATAAAATCATGCCCCGATGCGGTGTATTCCTGAGGGGTATGGATGATCCGCGGCAAAGAACGCGGCGCCTGCACGATGGCAAGTCTGCTGTCACGGCCAAATGCGTCTTTGCCTTCAAGCGACACGATAAAATAAAGATTTTTATTCAGAACCCTTGGAAATGGGTGTGCGGGATCAAGGCCAATTGGGCTCAATACCGGTAATAATTCACTACTGAAGAAGCGTTTTATCCAGCGCGACAATTTGGCTCGCCAGGCCTTGCGTTTGAGTATGCGTATATTCTCATCGGCCAGGGCCGGGATCAGTACCTCGTTCAGCACCCGGTATTGTTCATTGACCAGTTCATGCGCAATATCACTGATTTTCTTTAGAATATCGGCCGGTGCCAGGTTGTCCGGGCCCGCCTGTACCGAACCGTATTTGACTTGTTGTCTTAGCCCGGCGACTCGAATTTCAAAAAATTCATCCAGATTGGTGCCGGCGATGCAGAGAAACCGCAAACGTTCCAGCAGTGGATTATTCTTGTCTTTAGCCTGTTCGATCACCCGGCGATTGAACTCAAGCAGGCTTAATTCCCTGTTGATGTAAAGCTCGGGTAATTTGAGATTGATTGTATCCATCGGGCGCGATTTTATTATGCTGTTTTTTCTTTATGTAGCTGTGGTAATTGCCGGGGGCTCGTTGCGGGTTGGGAACAAGTCTAATTTCATTTTGCAAAGCCGCCGAGAGTTCATGGCTCTTTATCCAGGGCGCACCACTTACTTCTTGCTTTTCGGTCGAATGTGGGTGTGTGGCCCGCGTTGCTCGATAATATACAAACTGGTGGCGTACACCAGTTGGATGAGCTTGCCGTAAATGGTGTTGCGCGGATCAAACTCCGGGGCTTGCTTGGCAAGGTTTCGGCCGACTAGGCCCAAGTCTGACCAGCCGTCGTCATCGGACGACGCATTGACGGCTTTACGTAGCAGGTTGGTGAGCGTGCTGTCAGGTTTCGGCCGAATGTAAATGGATTCCTCGCTTTGCTTAACATTATACAAACCGGTGGCGCGCACCAGGTCGCTGAGCTGGTCGTAACCGTAGTTACGCGGATCAAACTCCGGGGCTCGCTTGGTAATGTTGCTACCGCCTGGGCCCAGATTTGACCAGCCGGCATCATCGAACGACGTATTGGCGGCTTTGCTGAGCAAGTTGATGAGCGTGCTGTCGCTTTGCAGTTGGGCCATGGTCTGGGGGCTGGGCGCCATGGTCCCGGTGGAGGGGGTCAGCACCTCAGTGAAGATGAACTTGTCGCAGGCCGAGATAAAGGCCCTGGGCGTCTTCTTTTCGCCGATGCCGTAAACGGCGGTGCCCTCCTCGCGGATGCGCATTGCCAGCGGCGTGAAATCACTGTCGCTGGACACCAGGCAGAAAGCCTCGAAACGTCGGGTATAGAGCAGGTCCATCGCGTCAATGATCATCGCTATGTCGGTGGCGTTCTTGCCGATGGTATAGTCGAACTGTTGCCGGGGCTGTATGGCATGGTCAAGCAAATGCTGTTTCCACGCTTTCAGCCGCGGGCTGGCCCAGTTACCGTAAATGCGCTTGACGATAGCGGTTCCGTATTTGGTAACCTCGGCCAATATTTCACTAATGAGGGCCGGAGTCATGTTGTCGGCGTCAATCAGCACCGCCAGTTTGCACGTCGCTTCCGGTGACGTTTCATTGGACATATCACTCACTCCAGCATAACTATATATTGATGCATTTTACCACAGGAGATCACCCTGCGATACCGGATGTTTTGACAACGTCACTGCGATCATGGTTGGATTGTATGAGTTTCAGCCCGGAAAAGGATAGAAAAGCCAGGTTCACAAGCCGAGACCGGGAAGAAACCATCTGCCGCCGGGTGCGCTTATTGCAAAGGAAAAAATGAACGGGCTTAAAGAGGGTGGGGCTCCTGAGACAAAGTGGATAAGCAAGCCCTGCGTGATTGTCCGATTGGTTAAATAAAAAACCGGACAAAGCCGCCTGTGCATTACCGTAGCGTGAATGACAGGGGCCAGTCCGGGTTTATCGGGCATGCCCAGATTTTATGCCTAAGGCATCACTTGTCAGCCCTGGCCAATCCTGGCCGGTTATTTAATGCCGACCGACTTCTCCACCAGTTGCCTGACTTTGTCGACATAGGTTTCACTCAACTTGGCGACTTCCTGTGCCTCCTCCACCGCCTTGTCTGACAGATTCTGCGCAACGGTGATCTGTCCCTGCAAATACTTCTGTAGAGTATCAATGTCTTTGATTTGATTGGCCGATTTGAGCGCGTCGATGCTGATATCAGTATGTTCCTTAACCAATTTAACCTGCATCTCGGCAATTTGTGCAATGCTCTTTAAGGTGAGATCATTGAGTTCCTTAACCGGCGTAAGCATTTTTTCGAATGTTTTTTCCATATTTCTTTCTCCTGTAGTCTATAAAATAAGTCATTAATTATAGATTATATACTATTTTGTTGCATTGCAACATAATATTGTAAAAAATATCGATATTTTCCGCATGTTTGATTAAATGGCCTGCGTTTTATGCTATGAATTCAGATACATACCGGATTCGTGACCTGACACAAAAAGGCAGCCGAAATGCCCAGCAATATATCGGTTTCCGCGTACACCGCCTCTATACTCTTGATTCTTATTCAACAAACGGATGAGTATAGGCCATTCAGCTCGGCGGCAGCGTGAAGCGGTTATATTTGGGGGCGTCGGCATGGAGGCACCCCAGGGACACGATGTAACCCTTGCACAGACCGGAGCCGGCTGCTCCAGTCGGCATTAAACATGATATTGCACTTCTTTTTAGCCCTCGTTACAGTGCATATGTTTCTGAATTTATTACACCTTGAACTTAAAAAATATTAATTGAGACCGCAGTGGCACAAACTAATTTAATTTCATATATCAAGGTGACCATCAGGCAAAAACTGATCAACCGGTAACAGTGATGGATATCGCCACACAACCGGAATCAAGGGTTTCACCATCGTTACCGGCAAGATAGTAAAGGACAAACCGTAAATGAATGATTGTTTGCGAACATATATTGCCGTTGCATTATCTGTAATTGTTCACGTCTGTATAGCCCTGTTCGGTGATATCTCTGCGAACCAACCAATCTCAAGCGATGACGGTCAATTTGAAGTGACCTTGTCGTTTATATCAGATTCAAATATGCCCGCTCTGATTTCTGAATCACGTGCAAGGGTGCCTATCCAAAATACCGAGATGGAAAAAACAAACAAAGCCGACGCAGTATCGCCGGTTGATTTTCCGGCAAATAAATGGGCGGATATTAATCGTATGGAACAAAACTTTGAGACGGAAATGGAACAGGGCTCTGTACGGGAAATTAAAGAATTTACCGAATCTCAACAAGTGTTATCAGACTTAAAAATACCGTCAATTGCGGAGAAAAAACGCCAACCGGAAGAAAAACCGCTTAGGGAGAAACAAACAAAGACCTCCACAAACAACATTATTCAAGCAAAAGAGCATAAAACATCACACACTAAATACCTTGAGTCCAAAGCAAATCCGGCCAACGCCGCTGATCCCGCTAAAAATCAGCGAATTAAAGACTCGGCGAGACGGACGGTAGATGGAAATTCAACGTATGTCGCTAAAAATAATACATTGTTACCGGAACAATTTCCTGCAAGTGATCCCGGCAAACAATCAATAACTGTTTCAGCGCGTGATGGCACAACAGCGACGCCACTCTATTATCGTATTCCAAAACCGCCGTATCCAAGTCAATCCAGAAATCTCGGTGAACAGGGGACGGTCATCATAGCGGTATTGGTGGATATTAATGGCCAGGTGAAAAACGCCCGCATCTCGAAATCATCCGGGTATCCGTTACTGGATGACAGTGCATTGTCAACGGTAAGGAAAAAATGGTTATTTAAACCCGGCACACGCAATGGTATCCCGGTTGAAAGTCGGGTACGGATTCCGATAAAATTCGGGATTCGAAATTAATGGTTTGATTTTTTGCTGGTTTAAGCGGGAAGTCTTAGCGCCGGTTTTTATATGGATTATAAATATTAAACTTTAAAGATAGATTGCAGCGTTAATAGTAAGGGGGAGAGTGTGAATAATAATTTACCGCGGTTTTTCATGACGTTATTGTCAATTTATTTTGTGTTATCAGGTACAGTGTACGCGGAAGAAGAAAATAATATACCATTGCTGGAACAGGTTACCGTTACTGAGCAAGGCCGACGTACGGATACGGTCACGGTGATAGATCGTGAACAAATAGAGAACAATCATTCGGCCGTTGCTTATGATGCACTCGAAAAACAACCCGGTCTGCACGTTGTTAAACGCCTGGGATTAACCGGTTCGGGATTAAGCCGCTTAACCATCCGGGGTAATGGTGGCGTCGGACCCGCCGGCATACAGGTGCTGGTTGATGGTCGGCCCGATGCAACGGTGTCATTCGCGCATCCCACTCCCTCTGCTTTAAACCTGCAAGACGTTGAGCGAATTGAGATCATACATGGCCCTTCTCCGGTGCTGTATGGTTCCGGTAAAACCGGAGTCGTTAATATTAAAACCGCAGATCCGGAGCCCGGTTTTCACAGTTACTATCAAGGTAGTTACGGTAGTTTTGATACAACTGAAAATTTCGGAGGTGTATCTTATGGCAGTGAACGCGGTTACCTGCGGGCCAGTGGCTCATACCGGAGCAGCGATGGTGATAATCCACGCTCAAGGGCATTTGTAAAAAGTATTAATTTTAAGGCGGGTTACCATTTTAATGAGGTCTTCAGTGTCACCGCCGGTGGAGGAAGAAACGTGGATTCATTTGATGTATTCAATGATTTCTTTGTCCCCGGGCCTTTTACGGATCCCCGCACGGACAGCCTTGATTTGACGCAAACCGTGTTTGATTTAACCCTGAGCGCCGACTTTGACAGAGTACGGTCGTCTCTTAAATTATTTTACGATGATCTGAAACCCGACAGTCAGGTTCTGGACGGCAATGAGGAAACCGCAGAAGTTGAAGAAACAGGACTGCGCCTTAAAACGACGTGGGCTGTATCTGATAAAACCGACGTCATTATAGGCTTTGATTCCTTGCGCGCCCAAGCGGATAATTCTCCGGTACTGCCCCCGTTTTTCCTTCCACCCCTGGCGACCCCCCGTGACAGGGTATTGGAATCATTAAATGAACTGGGCATATATGGGTTTGTGGAACAATCCATTACTCCGTCTTTGCTGGTTTCCGCCGGCCTAAGATACACTGATCACAGTGCCTTTGATTCTGAGACGTCGGGGGAGCTTGGTGTTGCATGGACGCCGGTGCGGAACGACGCGTATAACCCTCTGTATGGGACAACTTTTCGTGCCAGAGCAACGCGCGGGTTCCAGGCGCCCACGTTGCAGCAATTATTTGGGGTCTTTCGCGGCGGACGGGCTGGGCCGGCCAACTCCGATCTCGATCCGGAAATATTAAACCAATATGAAATTGGTTTTAACAAGCCTTTCTCAAAAGGTGATCTCGACGTTGTTGTTTACGTACAAGACGGGGAGGATCTTATTGAAGCCCCCGCGTCTCCGCCACCCCCGCCGCCTGACATTCTTAATAGTATCGATTTCACCAATTATGGCATCGAAGCGAGAATGCATTTTTATCCAACGGCAAACTGGGAAACAATGCTGGGCGTAACTGTGGCTGATTTTGAACAAAATAATACCCGATTTTTACGCGTGCCTGAGCAGACCATCGATTTTGGCGTAACCTACAAGCACAGTTTTTTGAGTGAGCATGATCTTTCAGTCAGTTTGACCGGTCGCTTTGCCAGGGATACCGTTGACCTGCCGGTTGGGGGCAATGCTTTGGTAGAGCTTGATAATTATTTCGTTGCTGATCTGAAAGTAAATTATCAAGTGAATAAATTTGCGCAAATGTTCTTTCAAGTCGATAACATTACCGATGAGGGATTTGAACTTGTAGCGGGGATCCCGGCGAATGGTCTCGGCGTATCCGCGGGCATAAGATTGGAATATTAGTTTTCGCTAATACCGGGTTATTACCGTCGTATGGAAATAGATTGTATTAGCGGACGCTCAGCCGCCTTAAATTTTCAGCAATTGTTCTTATTGCGGCGAGTCCGGCACAAGCGGGGGCATGGTCGATGGGCGCCTTGCATTGGCGCTCTGCCTCGATAAAACTCTGTTCCGCCGGTATGAATCCAATGATTGGCATGGCCTGAGCGTTGCAAAATTCTTCTATTGCCGCCCGGTCTGAATCATTGCCAACCTTATTGGCGATGATATGGATATTCGGAATTTCCAGCTCCCTGGCCAATCGGTAAGTTCTGGCGGCGGCTTCAAGTGATCGGTAATAGGCTTCCGTGACGATTAACATGGTATCCACGTTACCCGCCGTGCCTCGTTTCAGGTGTTCCAATCCGGCCTCCATATCGGTCACCGTGTATTCACCGTAGCCGCTCATTTCCGTTATCACGCCGCGAACGGCTCTATGGGAAGCACACATGCATCCGCTGCCGGCGGTGCCATCCGCCGGTTTGCCCATTACGATCAAATCAATATTGTCAGGGGCCTTTGCCGCATAGGTATTAATCAATTCATTTTCGGTAATCGTCATTTGCAGTTTCCGTTGTCCGTTTTCTTCCTTGATTGTCATTATGGTCGGCGGGATATAAGTGATTTGGTCCGCATCTTCACGGCTGATACCCAGGGTTAAAGCAAGGTTTGGATTTGGATCGCCATCGACCGCCAGTATTCTGGTTCCATTTTCGGCAAGTATTCTTGTCAGGGTGCCGGCAAGGGTTGTTTTTCCCGAGCCGCCTTTACCCACGGTTGCAATCTTCATATCAAAACTCCCAATTTGAAATCAGTGCGATCATCGTATGTTATATATGAGCGTGTTTTTTGGTTATTTTATTCGCCAAACAATTGTGAATCAAAAAACTGGAGGCAATGGGTTGATTCCATATCTTTTCCACCAGGGTATTTTTGACTGTATCAAATCTTTTTTTGTCTTCCGGTTTTTGTTTTTCCGTGCTCAGCCGGTCCAGTAATTCATAAAATTCAGTTGGCACAAATTCATCTCGGAGTGCAATTTCCCGTGTATGCCTGCCACAGGTAATTTGCCATTTATATTGCATGTTACCTGAGCATCGTTTTTGTTTGTCGGTTGCGTCCGCCAATTCAAATTTATTTCGACTAATGCAACGGGTGACGTATTCAATCGCGTCGCGCACACCGGGGCCGGGATGACTGCTGATAATAAACAGTTCCCGGCGGTCCCATATGTTTTCTTGCGAAAATATATTCGCTCCGAGTTGCAATGCTCGAAAAGCCGCACTCAGCCCCCAGACTGCATTGCCTTTATGGTATTGCAGTAAATCATCATAGTCCAGCGTTTGCACCCGGCCATTGTCAGCTATCCTGATGCTTTGTTTTTGTGGCGCGTTCATTGCCTTATCCATCAACAAATACGCGGCAATTGATCACCCGTCAGCATGTCCACGACGCGCTCGCCACCAAATGCGGTCAAAAGTATTACCACCCCGGCGGGTGCGGGATGCACCTCTCCAATAATGGCGGCGTCTTTCCCCGCCGGGTGCCGCCGCATTGTTGATAATAAGGATTGGGCGTTTTCCTTTGGGGCGACGGCAATCAATTTCCCCTCGTTCGCAAGATATAAGGGATCCAGCCCCAGGATTTCGCACATGCCTTTGACTTCCGCACGCACCGGGATTGAGGATTCATTCATCACCATGCATACATTACTTGCCTCGGCAAATTCATTTAATACCGTCGCAATACCACCGCGGGTTGCATCGCGTAGGCAATGAACGTCGGGACAGGCTGCAATCATTTTTTCGATTAAACCATGGAGCGCCTGACAGTCGCTTTCAATGGTATTTTCCAATCCCATTTCCCCTCTGGCATCGACGATTGCGGCCCCATGATCGCCAATGTAACCGTTACATATGATCACGTCACCGACTGCGGCGCGGCGTGAACCAATATTAATTTTCTCGGCGATGATCCCTATGCCGGCGGTATTGATGAATAACTTATCAACGGCGCCGCGGGGAACGATCTTGGTGTCACCGGTGACGATGGACACCCCGGCGCTTTCGGCCGCGATTTTCATTTGCCTGGCAATTTCCCGTAACAGCTTAACGGAAAATCCTTCTTCAATAATATACCCGCAGCTTAAATAAAGCGGTTTGGCGCCGCCGACCGACAGATCATTGACGGTACCATTGACTGCCAGTGTGCCGATATTGCCGCCCGGAAAAAACAGGGGATCAACGACGTAACTGTCGGTCGTAAAAGCCAGCCGGTCATGAGTATTAATAAATTGTTTTAGAACCAGTCTTGCCTGATCTTCCAGGGGCGTTAAATGGTCATTGGCAAAATTGCCGATAAATACATCATCAATTAAATCCCGCATCGCTTTGCCGCCACCGCCGTGCGCAAGGGTAATGGTATTGCCCCTTAGCTTGCCGCTGCGACGCCGTATGTTTGCTTCATTGCCTGTTTTATCGGCGGATGGATTCATCGGGGTGGGTTTGTCTTTGCCTGCCGTTTGGCAATCAGGTCCGCCAAATCAATGCGCCCATAATTGAAATAGGCCGCACACGCCCCCTCGGATGAAACCATTAATGCCCCGAGTGGGGTCTCCGGGGTACAGCCGGCGCCAAATACCTTGCACTCCCAGGGTTTGATCACGCCTTTTAATACCTCGCCACATTGGCATGACTTGGGGTCTGCGATCTTTAAATTTGGCACCGAGAATTTCTTTTCCGCGTCATAATGCGCATAGGCTTCCCTGATTTTTACACCGGAGTGATCGATTGAACCCAGGCCGCGCCATTCAAAAAAATCGCGCAATTCAAACACCTTATTGACCGCGTCCAACGCCTCTTTATTGCCGTGTTCCGGCACAATGCGCTGGTATTGATTTTCAACTTCGCAGCGTTCTTCGGTAATTTGTTTTAATAACATCCAAATGGATTGCAGGATATCCAACGGTTCAAAACCGGCGACCACCAGCGGTTTTTGGTAATGTTTTGCAATAAACTCGTAGGGTTTGTTGCCTATCACCATGCTGACGTGTCCCGGCCCGACAAAACCGTCCAGCAATAATTCCGGTGAATCCAGAATGGCCTTTACGGTGGGAACAATCGTGATGTGATTACAAAATAATGAAAAATTTTTAATCCCGGCCTTTTCCGCCGCCAGGACCGTCAATGCGGTGCCGGGCATGGTGGTTTCAAAACCAATGCCAAAAAATATGATTTCTTTATCCGGATTCTTTTTGGCGATCTCCAATGCGTCCAAAGGTGAATAAATCATTCTGACGTCGGCACCTTCCGCCCTGGCCTGTAACAGGCTTTTCTTTGACCCCGGCACCCGCATCGCGTCGCCAAAGGTGGTAAATATCACTTGCGGGTGTTCCGCCAGTGCCATGCAGTCATCCACCCTGCCCATTGGCAGCACACAAACCGGGCAACCGGGACCATGCACCAATTCTATTTGGTCCGGTAGCATTTGTTCCAGACCATAGCGAAAAATGGTATGTGTGTGTCCGCCGCAGACTTCCATGATCTGCAAGGGTCTGTGTTTACATATCGGGATTTGCTCAACTAATGAATTGATGCCACTGATCAGGATCCCGGCCTTATCCGGATCGCGAAATTCATCAACAAATTTCATAGAACGTATTTGTCCAAATTGCCGCGCTCGTCCGCCAGAATCGTATGCACCAGGTCCCAAAGGATATGATAAACGGCGACGTGGCATTCCTGTATTCGATGGATGCTGTCGGTCCGGACGGTGACACAATGGCTTAAAAAATTTTCTGCGGCCATTTTCCCGCCGTCGTTTCCCGACAAGCCAATAGTGTAAAGCCCCATTTCCTTCGCCCGATTAAAGGCGGCGATCAGGTTTTGAGAGTTGCCGCTGGTGGATATGCCAATTAAGCCGTCACCTTTTCTTGCATGTGCCTCCAGTTGACGAACAAAGATATGATCAACGCCGACGTCGTTTCCCACCGCCGTTATCATGGCCGCGTCAGCGACCAGATTTATCACCGTTAACGCGGGACGTCCGGCCGTTACCGGATGTAGAAACTCAACGGCGACGTGTGCGGCGTCACAACTGGAGCCACCATTACCCATGGATAAAAGCCGTCCATCGTTTTGGTAAATTCGGGCCATGGTGTACGCGGTGTCAACGATGTTTTGGGCGTTATCCTTAAAAAACGCCTGTTTGGTTGTAATACTGTGTTCGGCTTTTTGACGTACTGACTCAAGCAGCGATTGATTTTTTTTCTTTGGATCGTTTATTGCGCCGGAGAGAAAAGGATAAAGTGCCTCCAGTTGTTCCTTGTTTTCCGACATGGGCTTATTTGCGGGTTGGGCTTTATGAAGAACTTGTGCGCAACAAATCCATCTCTTGCTGCATTTCGCCGATCTCGGCAAGTAGTTCCAGGGTTTTATTGGCCTCCGCTTCGTCGATGCGACTCATCGCAAAGCCAACGTGTATGAGCACCCAGTCACCGACGCAAGAATCCGGCGGATGAGTTTCATCAACAATACAAGTGACGTTTATCCGTCGTTTTATACCGGCGACGTTCACAATAGCGAGTTTATTCTCTTCGTCCGCGATCTCCACGATCTGACCGGGTATTCCCAAACACATACTTATACTCCCGTTGTTAAGTTGCAATTGATCTTGCGGCTGCAATCACGGCCTGTCCCAAAGACAGGCCGCCATCATTGGCCGGCAATTGTCGATGGGTGATCACATTATATTGTTCTGATTTAAGCTGCAAGATGACCAGCTCCGTAAGCAGCCTGTTTTGAAAGACGCCCCCCGACAACGCAATGGTGTCGACAGTGTAACCGGCTTGATCGTCGGATGCTATTCTATCGATCATGGTACAGATAATATTGGCCATGGTTTTATGGAAACGCGCCGCAATCACCGGTTTTCGGGTGTCGGCACGCAGGTCTCCGAGCAGGCCCCGCCAGGTCTTTTCCGGCTCCATGCAGAGTATATTTTTATCGTCCAGTGTCGATATGGAGAACGGATAGGCCGATGACGGGTCTTGCCTGTGCAAGGCATTTTCATCGACCATGGCCTCCATTTCCATTGCCGCCTGGCCTTCATAGGCAAGCTGTTCCCTGCAAACCCCGATTGCCGCCGCCGCCGCGTCAAATAATCGGCCGCAGGAGCTTGCCAGAGGACTATGGAGCCTGTTTTTCAGCATGACGTCATAAGTCGCGAGTGGCTTGCTTTCCAGGAATTTGGTTAATTCCAGATCATTGAACTCTTCCTTATATCCGGCCCAACCCATTGTCGACGCAATATGCGCATAGGTATTGCGCCAGGGTTGGTAAATCGCCCGCACTCCCCCTGGCATTGCAACCGGCTTAAAACTAGCCAGGCGTTTATACGTCAGATAATCAGCAAGCAAAAACTCCCCACCCCAAAGTGTGCCGTCCTCACCAAAGCCCAGGCCATCCAGGGCAACGCCGAGGATCTTGTTGGTATTGAACGGGATCAGATTTTCCGCCATACAACTGGCGATATGCGCATGATGATGCTGAATCTGATTCAGGGTGGTATTGGTTTGTTCAACAAGTTTCCTGCCTTCCTTGGCGGACAGATATTCAGGATGCAGATCGATGGCGATAACTTTCGGATTGGACTGATAGAGATCGCGATATAGATTTAAATTCTTGCGGTAATCCATAAGGGTCGGGGCATTTTCAAGATCACCAAGATGTTGAGAGATAATCGCCTTATCGTCTTTAACCAGGCAAAAGGTATTCTTTAATTCTCCCCCCATGGCGAGTATTTCGGGGCAATTTGAAAATCCCCCGGGTAATTTCAACGGCGCCGGCGCATATCCCCGCGCCCGGCGTAAAAACCGAACCTCATCCGCAACAATACGCACCACCGAATCGTCCATCCGATTGACAACGTCGCGGTCATTAAACAGGAAGTACTCGACAATGGAATTCAGTTTTTGTCTGGCAACGGCATTGTCGATGCATTGCGGTGCATCGGCAATATTTCCCGAGGTCATTACCAGCGGGCGTGCAATATTTTTCAGGATCAAATGATGCACGGGTGAATACGGCAACATAAAACCCAGGCAGTTTTGTCCCGGGGCAACCGCCTCCGCAACCGGATTTTTATGATTCATTTTTAACAGGACGATTGGTGCCGATGCTGATCTGAGCGCCTGCTCTTCCGGTGCATTAACGTCACAATAACATTTGATCATATCCGGATGGTACGCCATCAATGCGAAAGGTTTTTTATACCGTTGTTTGCGGCGGCGCAACTTTTGAACGGCGTCTTGATTTAATGCGTCGCAGGCCAGATGAAATCCGCCGACACCCTTGATAGCGACAATTTGCCCCCGTTTTAACAGTGAACATACATTATCAATCTCATCCCGTTCAATGACCTGACCGTCAGGCACAATATTGCCATTTGCCTGTTCCAGCCAGACCTGCGGGCCGCATTTTGAACAGGCATTCGGCTGTGCGTGAAATCGTCTGTTTGCAGGGTCTTGATATTCATCATCACATGCTGCACACATTGTAAAGCCGGTCATCGATGTATTGCATCGATCATAAGGGATCTTGTTTATTATTGTGAATCTGGGACCGCAATGGGTGCAGTTTGTAAACGGATAGCGAAAACGTCGGTTGGCGGGATCAAAAATCTCCTCAATGCATGATCTGCAAGTCCCCGAGTCCGGGGCAACCCCGGTAAGCGGCACTCCGGTATTACTTGGGGTTATCCGAAATTGATTATCTGCTAATTGTTTGCCACAGGGTTGACGTTCAATGGAGTCGATACGGGCCAATGGCGGTGCTTCATCATGTAAGCGTTGAATAAATTGATCCACGGTCTTGATATGACCCATTACATATATAAGCACGCCGTTTGCGTCATTGTGTACCTCGCCGGCGAGACCGTATTCATTGGCGATACGCCAGACGGTGGGACGGAAACCGACGCCCTGCACTATGCCCCGAACACGAATGGATTCAATGACGTCGGCACCAGTATCTTTTGTCCTGACGCTCACAGTTTATGACCTGGTATATAAGGTGTATTTTAGATTATCCGGGGTGCGATCACCATGGCTTGATAAGCCGCATGATCATAAAACCCGCGCTGAATATATACTGGTGCCGATGGCCGGACTCGAACCGGCACGCCATAAAGGCACTACCCCCTCAAGATAGCGTGTCTACCAATTCCACCACATCGGCATAAAAACAAAGTCATTCGGGCAGCGTCGGCAAATCAGACGGGATGGGCTCCGGCTCAGGCGCAGTCTCCGGCTCAGATACAGTCTCCGGATCAGATGCAGTCTCCGAGTCGGACGCGGTCTCTTCTTTGGCCGGTTCATCCGTGATCGGCGCTTCAACCGTTACCGGTGCCTGATCCATGATACTTGTTGCCTGTTCGCCAACCCCTTTCGAGGCCAGATACGCCAAAAAAAGACTATTTCCCAGGAATACAATCGCCAGAAAAGTGGTCACCTTGGTCAGAAAACTGCTGGAGCCCTGACTGCCAAACACAGTGGATGATGCGCCGCTGCCGAATGCGGCGCCGGCGTCCGCACCTTTACCATGTTGGATAAGAATAAAGCCGACCAGGCAAACCGCAATGATAACCTGTATTGCAAATAATACTGTATAGAATGATTCCATTTTCCTACCTTTAGATTGAGTGACAAATGGCCAGAAAGTCCGTGGCCAGTAACGATGCGCCGCCAATCAGACCGCCGTCAATATCCGTCATTTTAAACAATTCCCCGGCATTGTCCGCCTTTACGCTACCCCCGTAGAGAATGCGAACATTTTCCGCTGTCGCATTGTCATGCCTTGCCAGGTGCATGCGAATGAATGCATGCGCCTCCTGTGCCTGCGCCGGTGTCGCGGTGACCCCTGTCCCTATCGCCCAAACCGGCTCATACGCGATCACGGCATGCTTAAACGCGGCAATCCCATTGGCCTCCAAAACCGCATACAGTTGGCGCATAATAACCTGCTCGGTATCACCGGCCCGCCTCTCAGCAGGAGATTCCCCGACACATAATATCGGCACCAGTCCCGACTCGATAGCCCGGGCAAATTTTCGGGCAACCCGTTCATCGGTGTCGGCGTTATCCCGCCTTCGTTCCGAATGCCCCACTATTACCATTTCACATTGATGATCTTTGAGCATTGAGCCTGCAACTTCACCGGTGTATGCCCCTGCGGTATGCTCCGATATATCCTGCGCTCCCAGAGCCATCCCGTTGCCGGGCAAACAGGCCGATACTTCCTGCAGATATGGAAACGGCGGACAAATGACAATTTGCCTTTGTATTCCGGCCCCCAGCCCCTGATGAATATCATGCACCAACGGCCGAATCGTTTCCAGGGAAGCGTTCATCTTCCAGTTCGCGACCACCAGGGATTGTCGTCGGCGGATCATCGTCCCCGTCATCTAAACGTGCGACAACAGAATATGGCGTGGCGGACCTGCAAGCCACACCGGAGGTTCAAGGCCAACCGCGATCTTGTGAGTATGTGCCAGGTTCATCAATGCTTCGCCCCATATTTCAATTCAGCGGCACTACAATACGACAATGCCGGCAATCCTCCCCGAGTGTGCATTTTTCCTTGGCATGTCTCACTATCAGCGCGTGATATTCATTATATAAACCTGCATCCGTGGTTGCAAGAGCTTGTTGCACCGCCAATCGCAGGGTCTCATACGATTCATTCCCCCCTATCAAATCAAGATGACTGAATAATCTGCGGGTATAAGCATCCACCACAAATACGGGCCTGTCGAATGAGTACAACAAGATATCATCGGCTGTTTCTTGTCCAATCCCGTTCACTTCCAGCAACACCCGTCTTAATTGATCGGTTTCCATGGCTTGCAGCCCTGCATATTTGCCCCTGCGTCGATAGGCGCGAACAAAATTTTTCAGCCGTTTTGCCTTGAGGTTGAAATAACCCGATGGACGAAGCAAGCGGCTGAGCTCAGTATCCGCCAGGCCAATGAGTTTGTTGGCGGAGAGGCATTGCGCCTGCTTGAGATTTTGTATCGTTTTCTCGACATTTTTCCAGGCCGTATTTTGGGTCAGGATCGCGCCCACCATGACCTCAAACCTCGATTCAGCAGGCCACCAGTGTTGCGCCCCATAGACTTCATACAGCCTGTTGTACACCGTCAACAAATTTTGCGCTGATAATGCCGGCATATCCGCTTACCCGGTTTTATCGGCCAATGCCATGAGTCGACCGGCTTCTGTATTGGTCAGCGGCCAGACCTCGCCCGGTTTTTTAGCCTTGGGCAGAATATAACTGCCATAACGGACCCGAATCAATCGACTCACTTGAAACCCCTGAGACTCCCACATTTTCCTCACTTGCCGGTTTCGGCCTTCCATCAATACCACGTGAAACCATTGATTAACTCCTTTGCCAGCCGTCGCCACAATATCAGTAAATTGCGCCAATCTGTTATTGAGCATGACGCCGGTACGCAGATTCCGCAGGTTTACCTTTTCCACTTTGCCCAGGATGCGTACCGCATATTCTCTTTCAATAATGTTGGCGGGATGCATCAAACGATGCGCCCAATCGCCATTATTGACGAACAGGATGAGACCGCTGGTATTGATATCCAATCTGCCCACGCTCACCCAGCGTTGTTTTTTCAGATCAGGCAAATATTCAAAGACGGTTTTCCTGCCCTCGGGGTCCCTGGACGTGCAGATCACGCCCGCCGGTTTGTAAAATGCCAGGATACGGTTTTTTCTGGTACGGCCACTATCAACGCGCAACGATTTTTGATCCAGGCTTATCCGATCCTTGCCATCGATCTGCTGGCCCAGTTTGGCCGGGCTGCCATTAACCCGTATCCTTCCGGCACGTATCCATGATTCGATTTCCCGCCTGGAACCATAGCCATTATCTGCCAGTAGCTTGTGAATTCTTGCCGGCATTACGTTATCGATACCCAACTTTGATCCCAAAAGGGTCGGTGATCCTAATTGGGAAAACCGCTGCCCTCATTAACCTGCCGTGGTTGGTCGTCATTGGCTTCCGGGGCGGATAAGTCAGCGGCGGGCGCCTCTTGCAAATCTTCAAACAGATCCGGATCGATCTCCTGCACGCTTCCAATTTCAGCCAGGGCCGGCAATTCAGCCAGGCGTTTGAGATTAAAATAATCGAGAAATTGCCTGGTGGTTGCCAGCAATGCGGGGCGGCCGGGCAGATCCCGATGACCGGCAACCCTGATCCATTTCCTTTCCTGCAAAGTTTTTATAATCGAGGAACTGATACTGACGCCGCGTATATCCTCTATCTCACCGCGGGTAACCGGCTGACGATAGACAATAATAGCCAGCGTCTCCAGCAGGGCCCTTGAATAGCGCGGTGATTTTTCTTCAAACAGTTTGTTGACCCACTCACAATATTCGGGCCGAGCCTGGAAGCGAAACCCGCTGGCGACCTCTTTCAGTTCAATGCCGCGATCCCGGTATTCCTGCTGCAACTGTTCTATTGACGCATGTATATCTGAATATTCCGGTTTTTCCGGCTCATCTTCAAACAGCCCCTGTATCCGGTTCAAATTCAATGGTTGCTCCGCCACCATCAGCGCCGCCTCAATAATATTTTTTAATTTATCCCGGTTCACGCCGCCGTCCTTATATAGAGAGGGCCATGGGTTTCATTCTGCACCAGTTCAATCAGACGGTTTCTCACCAGTTCCAGCACCGCCAGAAACGCAACCACCACACCCGCCCGTCCCTCTTTTACCTTGAAGAGATATTTAAATTCGGTGAAAGACTCAGCATCAATCCTGTCCAGGATGTCTATCATTCGCTCTCTTACCGACAGCGGTTCCCTGTGTATATGGTGATGCGCATACATATCGGCACGTTTCAAGACCTCGGCAAAAACCCGTACAATGGAATCCAGCGCAACCTCCGGTGGCTTTGCCCGGGTCCGCTTGTCCGGAAACTCAACCATCGTGCCGGCCACGTCACGCTCATAACGCGGCAGTGCATCCAGATCCTCTGCGGCCTGTTTATAACGCTCATATTCCTGTATCCGTTTAACCAGCTCCGCCCGCGGATCGCCTTGCTCATCATCCGCTTCCGGCCTGGGAAGCAGCATCCTGGATTTTATCTCGGCCAGCATCGCCGCCATCAGCAGATATTCACCCGCCAGTTCAAGCCGCAGCTCCTCCATTAACTCAATATATTTCATGTATTGTGCGGTAATATCCGCTATCGGGATATCCAGAATATCGATATTCTGGCGCTTGATTAAATACAGTAACAGATCAAGCGGCCCCTCAAATGTCTCAAGAAACACGTTCAGGGCATCCGGGGGGATATATAAATCTCTCGGCACCTGAGTCAAGGGTTCGCCTTGCAAAATGGCTATCGGCATTTCGCGCTGCTCGGCTGAATCAGGTTCGGAGTTATTCGGGGCGGAGATATTTTCCGGCGCGGTGGTATGCATTGGCAATCATATCAACTCAGCGTTAACGATAGTCCATTCCCATCGCCCGCCTGACTTCTTCAAGGGTTTCTCTTGCCACGTCCCGGGCCGCCTCACAACCCTCATTAATAATCCCTTTTACCGTTTCCGGATCATCCTGATAATCCTTCACTCTTGCGCGGATCTCTCCCTGTTCTTTTAATACCGCGTCAATAATGTATTTTTTACAATCCAAACACCCGATTTCCGCGGAGGTGCATCCCTGGCGCACTTTGGATTTTACCTCATCATCGGAATAAATCTGATGCAGGTCCCAGACCGGGCATCGCTCAGGCGTACCCGGATCGGTACGACGCACGCGGGCCGGATCAGTCGGCATCGTCTTTAATTTGTCTTCGACAATACCCGGCGGTTCGCACAGCAGGATTGTATTATTATAGGATTTCGACATCTTCTGGCCATCCAGTCCGGGCATTTTGGAATAGGGTGTGAGCAATGCCTGTGGTTCGGGAAATATCATTTTGCCGCCGCCCTCAAGATAGCCGTATAAACGTTCGCGGTCGCCAATACTGATGTTTTGCTGAGATTCCAGCAAGGCGCGGGCCTTTTCCAATGCCTGCGCGTCCCCCTGTTCCTGATAACTGCGGCGCAACTGATGATAAAGCCGATTATTTTTCTTACCCATCTTTTTGGCCGCCGTTTCGACCTTTTCTTCAAACCCGGCTTCGCGCCCGTATATATGATTGAAACGCCTGGCAATTTCACGGGACAATTCGACGTGGGCAAGCTGATCATCCCCAATCGGCACCAGCCCCGCCTTGTAGATAATAATGTCGGCGGTTTGTAGCAGTGGATAGCCGAGAAAACCATGAGTGGCGAGATCTTTATGATCCAGTTTTTCCTGTTGATCCTTATAGCTGGGCACTCTTTCCAGCCAGCTCAATGGCGTGCACATCGACAACAGTAAATATAATTCAGCATGTTCCGGCACCCTGGATTGAATAAATAATTTGGCGGCACCCGGGTCGATTCCAACCGCAAGCCAATTAATAACCATATTCCAGACGTTGTCCGCAATGATCGAAGTCTGCTCATATTCAGTGGTTAATGCATGCCAATCCGCCACGAAAAAGAAGCACTGATATTCATGCTGTAAATCAAGCCAGTTTTTAAGCACTCCATGATAATGTCCAAGATGGAGCGGACCCGTTGGGCGCATGCCGGACAGCACTCGCTGCTTACCAGAAATGAGCAATCATTCTCCTCCCAGGGATAGTGATCAATTTATCTATTATACACCGATTCCTTAAAATTTCCGCAAAACAGTCTCATCAATTTGATTGTATCCCCGGTCGGGAGCGCAAATGCCGCCAGTGGCGTTGGCGCCAATGCCGGAATATACCGCGCCCGGCGTCGTATGGGCTCAGCAACATATCGCACCATAGGAGTAAATAAGGAGTGCAATATCAATATATGGGCGGCGGCATTATAGTTAATGCCCCCGCCGGGCGAATCAAGCCGGCAAGAGTCGGGCGGGAATCCAGCCGCAAATCACAGGCACGTCGTGCCCTTTGGGTATGGGATAAGCGGCTATAATTGATGAGGGGTGGAAATTGCTTGCGATGACGGGCGATTATTAGTAGTGTTGATGCTTATGATAGCCACAATTCCAAGCGGTCGGTCGGGCCCGTTGATTGATTGCACCGCGGAGCAAATCGCGGTCACATCGGTAACACACCCGGTCGGGATACGATAAGCATGAGCACAGTCATCACCTTTGACACCCACCGCTACATCAAGCATTTGACCGAGGCGGGTTTTACCGAGCAACAGGCGGAAGTCCTGGCCGAGGAGCAGGTGCTGCTGCTTAACGAGAATTTTGCAACCAGGGACAACCTCGACAAGGTGGATGCCGGTCTCAAGACTGCACTCGCCAGGGTGGAGGCCGAGTTCAAGGCCGAACTCGCCAGGGTGGAGGCTGGGCTCAAGGAAAACATCGCCGAGGTGAGAGCCGAGCTCAAGGAAAACATCGCCGAGGTGAGGGCCGAGCTCACGGAAAACATCGCCAAAATGGAGGTCAAAATCGTACAGAGCAAGGATGAACTCATCAAGTGGGTGGCTGGGTTTGGGAGTAGCGTGTTGGCGGCGCTGATGGCGTTGGCGGGGTTGATGGTCGGCTTGCTTGCATAGTGTTGGCGGCGAGTGTGGTGTGCGCTGTGCGTCCCTGATCTTTTTTTCATTCCGGCGCAGTTGTCGGCGTTGACCCTGGAGTCTGTGGTGAATCAGAATATCCCCGGCCCCTCAGCAGGTTTAGCCAATAGAATTACCATCACCACAACACGTCCCGTTGCCGGGATGTATCCCATTATCGGGAAAATGCAATATCCGGTGGCCGGATAAGGATCGTGGAGAGAAAGATTGTTTTCGGTTATGATAGTACCCTGTTAAACATTGAACGCCGATGAAATTTTTATTTGATTTTTTCCCAGTTGCGGCTTTTTTTATCGCCTATTATATTCCCGACGATCTGGCGCAACGCATGTTTGTCGCAACCGCGGTCGCGATCATCGCGGTCATCATACAGGTATCGGTGTATTGGCTGATCTATCGCCGCGTTGAAAAAATGCACTTGGTCACTTTGGTGGTTATCCTGATCCTCGGCGGAATCACCCTGATCACGCATGATAAACGTTTTTTCATGTGGAAACCCACCGTCGTCAACTGGGTGTTTGCGATGGCTTTGATGGCGAGTGAATTTATTGGCAAAAAAAATCTGATGCAACGCCTGATGGAGCACGCGATAGAGATGCCGGCGCACGTCTGGGTTAAGTTGAATCGGGGCTGGATGCTGTTTTTCGTATTTATGGGCGGGATTAATTTGTACGTCGCATTTAATTTTGTTGAACACGTCTGGGTTAATTTCAAATTATTTGGCATACTGGGGCTGACTTTATTATTTGCCATAGCCCAAACGGTGTACCTGTCGAGATATCTGGTGGAACAAAACAAGGAATAGCTCAATGTTTTATGCAATAATGGCTCAGGACGTTGAAAACAGCATGGAAGGACGAAAAAATGCCAGAATCGATCACATGGCCAGATTGACGGCTTTGCAGGACCAGGGCCGGTTATTATTGGCCGGGCCTCATCCGGGAATTGACGCCATGGAGCCGGGGCCGGCGGGGTTCACCGGCAGCTTGATAGTGGCCGAGTTTGCATCTCTGGAAGCGGCCCGGGAATGGGCTGACGCCGACCCTTATATTGCCGCCGGTGTCTATGAAAGCGTTATAGTCAAGCCCTTTAAAAGGGTATTTCCAAATGACCAATCGGATTGAGCTTCTTCGGCAACGACTTGAAAACGCATTCAAGCCCTTACAGCTCGATATCGTCGATGAATCACGCCAACACGTCGGCCATCCGGGTGCCGGCGGAGGCGGTCATTTCAACGTCACCGTTATTTCCACCCAATTTATCGACAAATCGTTGATCGACAGGCATCGTATGGTTTATAAAGCGGTGGATGGTTTGATGAACTCTGATATCCATGCCTTGAAGATCAATGCCAGGAGCCCGGATGAATGACCTGAACCATTTTTACCCTGATCAGGAAAGGCGACGGATAACGATTGACACCGAAAAGGACGCGGGTGCGCACGGGAGGGCGGGGATATTTTACTGATGGGGTCCGGCGGGTGAATCCCGTATCGTATTATAATGGTCATTCGCTTTTATATCCTGTTCTCCGGTAACCCTCGTATTAACCGCACGTTTTAATGCCGTATTATGTACAATAATCAACCCATCATACTGCCCCGGCATGATTCGGTGGAGTGTATTGAAAAAAAACTGGCGCACGGTCATTGCGTCATCTATTCGGCGAAGTCGCCGGTCAAACAGACCGAGAATGAAGATTCCGCCGCAATTATTCCGATCAGCGATACCCAGGCCGTGCTGGTTGTTGCAGATGGGTTGGGCGGATATGCAAATGGCAAAGAAGCCTCAGCAATCACCGTGCGTGAAATTGTAAAAAACACCAGAATCAGCCTGGAAAATAACGTCCCGTTGATCAGCGGTATTATGGAAGGCATCTCAATTGCACATGATAAAATAATCCATAATTACCACAATGCCGGGACTACTGTTGCGATAGTGGAACTGGAAGGCAGCAAGATAATAACCTATCATGCCGGCGATTCTGAAATCCTGATAATCGGCCAACGGGGTAAACTAAAATTACGCACGGAGGTGCATTCTCCCGTCGGCCATGCCTTTGAATCGGGACTGATTGATGAAGAAATGGCAATGTTTCACCGCAAACGCCATATTATTTCCAATGGGGTGGGGTTGAGCGATATGGCCCTGGATTTGGGCCGGCCTTATCGCCTGGCCCGCTATGATACTCTGTTGCTTGGCAGCGACGGGCTATTCGATAACCTGTTCAAACGGGAAATTATCGGGATCATCCGGCGTGGCAAATTATCCGAGTGCGCCAGGAAACTGGTGGCAGAGGTCAATCTGCGCATGTACAACAGGCTTCAGGGGCGACCGCATAAACCCGATGACATGTCTTTTATTCTATTTCGGCTCGCCTGAAAAAAATGGCCCGGCTTTGAGTGAATAAAATTGGATACGACCGTTACCGACAAGCCACCGGAGGAGATCACCATGGAGAAAATCCTGCGACCCCGGACGCCGGACCGCCGCTAATCCTTTATCGATGAGTGATACAATTGAATTGGCGAGCGAATTGATCGGGCGCGAATCGGTTACTCCCGAAGATAACGGCTGTCAGCAGATGATTGCCGAGCGTCTGCACCAGGCCGGTTTTACCACCAAACATCTGCGCTACGACCAGGTTGACAATCTCTGGGCAAGACGGGGTAATGAGCCCCCTGTTTTTGTTTTTGCCGGCCATACCGACGTTGTGCCCGCCGGTCCGAGGCAGGCCTGGAGCTCCGATCCGTTTGTTGCCCGGATCAGAAATAACCGGCTTTATGGCCGTGGAGCCGCGGATATGAAGGGCAGTATCGCGGCAATGACTATTGCGGTGGAAAGATTTGTCACTGAACACCCCGATCACAAAGGTTCCATTGCATTCCTGTTGACCAGTGATGAGGAAGGGCCGGCGATCAGTGGCACTGGCAAAGTCGTTGAGTACCTGCAACAACAAAATATCACCATGGATTGGTGTATTGTTGGTGAACCTTCCAGTCAGACCGAGGTGGGCGATCAGATCCGCATCGGTAGAAGGGGCTCATTGACCGGCCGATTGACCATTATCGGCACTCAGGGCCACGTTGCCTATCCCGAACGGGCAAATAATCCCATTCATCGTGCAAGTGCGGCGATTAATCAACTCTGCTCGATGCAATGGGACGACGGTAACCCGGCCTACCCTCCAACCTCATTTCAAATCTCCGATATTCATGCCGGAATCGGCGTGGGCAATGTTATCCCCGGCAGGATGGAGCTGGTTTTTAACTTTCGCCATGGCACCGAATCGACCGAGCATAGTCTGCATGAACAAGTGGTTGCGATCCTCAGGCAACATAAACTAGACTTCGACCTGGAGTGGACAATTTCCGCGCAACCATTCTTGACTAAACCGGGCAAACTAATCCATGCGGTTTGTTCCGCGATAGATTCTGTGACCGGTCTTGAGCCGATACAGTCAACCGGCGGCGGCACCTCGGATGGACGATTTATTGCCCCCGGCGGCACCGAAGTCGTTGAATTGGGGCCGGTTAATGCCACCATCCATCAAACCGATGAATGTGTTGGTATTGATGAACTCAGGCTGTTGGCACGGATATATCAAACAATACTGTATAATCTGCTTGTGGACTGAAATGGAACGCTTAATCGAAAGAACCCTTTTTGCAAGCCGTTGGTTATTGGCACCGATCTATCTCGGCCTGGCATTAATGTTATTTGCGCTTGCCATTAAATTCTTCCAGGAAGTCTGGCACGTGTTGGGCGACATCATTGCAATAACTGAATCCGACCTTATCCTTTCGGCCCTGTCGCTGGTGGACATGGCATTGGTGGGCAGTCTAATCGTGATGGTAATGTTCAGTGGCTATGAAAATTTTGTTTCCAAGATTGATCTCAATGAGGGTGATGATCAACTGGATTGGCTGGGCAAACTTGACGCCGGCACATTGAAACTGAAAGTCGCCGCCTCCATAGTCGCAATTTCATCCATTCATCTGTTAAAAATATTCATGAAAGTGCCCGCCTATACCAACGATCAACTGATGTGGTTTGTCATTATCCACCTGACCTTTGTGATATCGGCATTATTGTTGGCGGTGTTGGATAACATAGCCTTTGCCAAACACCGACAGCATTAGCTCGCATATCTTACCAAATCGCACCCCCAACGCGACACCAGGCCTGCCAGGGGGTTATATTGAGCCAACGGCCCGGCGTCCCCGGCAAGACCTGCCGGGGCAACAGGGCCGGTGAAGGCCCACCGACCCCGCAGTCGATACAAGCGGCGGTATCCGCCACCGGCACCCAACCTTCGGACTAATGATGCACCTTGTCGCGAGATTCCGTGGAGCCGTGTTTATACGGCTTAGACCCCCGCATCCACCCCGGTTATTGCAGGATCACTTACTGATGATCACTTCGCGGCAACGCTATCGAATTGCATTTCTTCGGTGGAACCGGTTAATGCGGTAACAGAGGAGCGACCCCCCTGTATGACCGTAGTAACGTCATCAAAATAACCCGCGCCCACCTCCTGTTGATGACTGACAAAAGTATAGCCTTTTGCCGCCGCGGCAAACTCCGGCTCCTGCACCTTTTCAACATAAGCGGACATGCCGTGCTTAACGTAATCCACGGTCAAATCAAACATGTTATACCACATGCTGTGGATGCCGCCCAAAGTAATGAATTGGTACTTATAACCCATTGCCCCCAGTTCCTTCTGGAATTTTCCGATCGTCACGTCATCCAGGTGCTGCTTCCAATTAAAGGACGGCGAGCAATTATAGGCCAGTAATTTTTGCGGATACCGCCGCTGTATCGCCTCGGCAAATTGCCTGGCCTCATTCAAATCAGGCACCGCAGTTTCATACCAGAGTAAATCAGCATAGGGCGCATATGCAACGGCGCGTGAAATAACCTGGTCCATACCGGCATTGGTTCTGTAAAACCCCTCATCGGTACGTTCACCGGTGATAAACGGCTTGTCCCGTTCATCTATATCGGAAGTCAATAGCTCGGCCGCATTCGCGTCGGTGCGGGCAATGACTATCGTGGGTATGCCCAGGATGTCGGCCGCCAGGCGCGCCGCGATCAATTTCTGGATGGCCTCTTGCGTTGGAACCAGTACCTTACCGCCCATGTGTCCGCATTTCTTTACCGCCGCCAACTGATCTTCAAAATGGACGCCGGCAGCCCCGGCTTCAATCATGTTCTTCATTAATTCAAAAGCATTCAATACCCCCCCAAAACCGGCCTCGGCATCGGCAACAATCGGCACAAAGCAATCAATATCATTCCCGCCTTTTGCCCATTGAATTTCATCGGCCCGGCGAAAAGCGTTGTTAATCCGTCTCACCATGGTCGGCACCGAATTATACGCGTAGAGAGATTGGTCGGGATACATGGTCTCCGATGTATTGCCATCAGCGGCAACCTGCCAGCCTGAAAGATAGATCGCCTTAATACCGGCCTTGACCTGCTGCATGGCCTGGCCTCCGGTGAGTGCGCCCATGCCAACCACATAGCTATCGGCCTCATTGACCAGACTCCATAATTTCTCGGCCATACTGCGGGCAAGGGTATATTCTTCCCGCACCGAGCCCCGCAGGCGCACAACGTCGGCGGCGGTATAACCGCGCTTTATATTCTGCCAACGAGGATTTTCATCCCAATCTTTCTGGATCTCTTTTACTTGCTCTTCTCTCGACACAGCCTTACCTCCCGCCAAATTAATAATTAGATGAACATTTTCTCATAACAGGCAGTGAGTTTCCAGCGATCTGCCCGATACCAACCGCCCTTATATGTTGCGTCGCACAAATTGTCAACAAGAAAATTCATGCTGAAATCTAATAAATAAAGCGAATTTACCCGTCCAAAATCTTAATAAATAAAAAATAATCCTATCAATACAGGCTTCGACAGCGTGTTTTCGTGAACAAAAATAATTCCTCATCACCGATCCCGCAGTATCATCAAGACGCTTATCATCCGGTATTGAGTGGCGGTGTATAGCGGCCGCTTACACCACCTCAGCCTCTGATTGCACGACACCCCGGGAGAAACATCGGCTGAACGCAACACTGGATCACAATTGATACATCACCGCCCGCCATAACCTTCGGCGGCGCCCAAACCGGTGCGGTCACCGTCGACACCGAGTACACCTTGACCCTGACCGTCAATGACAACAGTGGTGCCGATAACGCCACCGGCACCGCCATGGTTACCGCCACGGTGGTGGTATCGCTGGACGTGAATGGGGTCGATAACATCAACGCACAGGATGCCCAGATCTTGTATTATCTCGCGCTGCCGCCAGGCAGTAACGTGGATACCCTGCTGGGCCAACTGCTGGGGAATGCCGCAGACGTCTCGGAGTTAAGGGCCAGAGCCACGGCCTGGTTGGCCGAAAACCCGGCAAACCCGGACCTGGATAATAGTAACAGCCTGGACGGGGATGACTGGCGGATCCTGTACTATGCGTTGCGGTTTGAGGATGAGCTACGGGCCAGCCCGGCACTGCGGGATGCACTGGGGATTGACCTGGATACTCTGAATAAGGCCCTCGGTCTGCGGTGAGTAACAACGTCCCACGGCCCTGGGCGGGTGTTATCAGCCACTGTTGCGGTGTGCCCATGGGTTGAGATCATCTCCGTAGCCTTTCCAGGGTTTGCACCCCTCCCCCCGGCCTAAAAACAAGGTTGCGGATTTTCAGTACGGTTGGTTTGCATACATTGTCCCGGTTACCCCAATGGCTTAGAATGCGCTTACCGCATTAATGAAAATAAGATATTGACACTGAACAAAAGGATGGTGTAGTGTCTAAACAATATCAGTTAACCAACAGCTTGGAGTTTATTGAAGTATGTCAGAAAAAACTGACAACACCTTTGATGAAAGCGTGGCCTTACAAGAAGCCAAGCCCAGGCTTAAGCGCCCCTCTCTCTACAAAGTCATCCTCGTCAATGACGACTATACGCCGATGGATTTTGTGGTTCATATCCTTACTGTTTTCTTTTCCCTGGATCAGGAAAATGCCACTCGCATTATGCTGGAAGTACACACCAAAGGCCGGGGCATATGCGGCGTGTTCACACATGAAATTGCTCAAACCAAAGTTTCATTGGTAAACAGTTATTCACGTGAAAACGGCCATCCTCTGCTTTGTACCATGGAAAAAACCTGAGGCACATTGATATGCTCGATAAAGAATTGGAACAAAGCCTAAGCCGCGCATTCTATGAAGCCAGGGAACAGCGTCACGAATTCATAACCGTTGAACATTTGTTACTGGCGTTACTCAGTAATGCATCGGCGGTAAAAGTATTGAAAGCCTGCGGCGCCAACCTGAACGCACTGCACGGCGATCTGATTAAATTCATTCAGGAAAATTCGCCGACCCTGGGTAAAGATAATCGCCGCGACATCCAGCCAACCCTGGGGTTTCAACGGGTACTTCAACGCGCCGTTTTTCACGTTCAATCTTCCGGTAAAAAAGAGGTATCCGGGGCCAACGTGCTGGTTGCGATCTTCGGTGAACGAGAATCACAGGCGAATTACCTTTTAGCCCAGCAAAGTATTGAGCGCCTGGACGTCGTTAATTATATCTCTCACGGTATCAGCAAGATTGCGGAAGATGTAAAGATTGATGAAAATATCGAGACGGATAATGAAAATGCACAGGAAGACGGTCGTAATAGTCTGTTGGATGCCTATGCCGTTAACCTTAATGCCCTCGCCGAGCAGAATAAAATTGATCCATTGATTGGTCGTCAGTTGGAAGTACAGCGCACCCTGCAAATACTCTGCCGCCGCCGCAAAAACAATCCCTTGTACGTGGGCGAAGCCGGCGTCGGTAAAACCGCCATCGCCGAAGGTTTGGCAAAAATGATAGTGGACAAAGAGATCCCTGATATTTTGATCGATAGCACCATTTATGCACTCGACCTTGGAGCACTGCTGGCGGGCACCAAATACCGTGGAGACTTTGAAAAACGTCTCAAGGGAATCATTGTGGAATTAAAAGAACGGCCGGGGTCAATCCTGTTCATTGATGAAATCCATACCATCATAGGCGCCGGCGCCGCTTCCGGCGGCGTTATGGACGCCTCCAATATTATCAAACCGATACTTGCTTCAGGTGAACTCAAATGCATTGGTTCCACCACCTATCAGGAATTCAGAGGGATCTTTGAAAAAGATCGGGCGCTTGCCCGCCGTTTTCAAAAGATCGATATTGCCGAGCCCAGCATTGATGAAACGGTAAAAATATTACAGGGGCTGAAAATCCATTTTGAAGAACATCATCAGATCAAATATACCAATCAAGCCTTGCGCTGTGCCGCCGAATTAACCGAACGCTATATTAATGACCGGCACTTGCCGGACAAGGCCATTGATATTATAGACGAAGCCGGCGCATTGCAGCAGTTGGTATCGCCGTCAAAACGTAAAAAGACCATAGGCATAACCGATATTGAAAACATCGTTGCCAGGATTGCCCGCATTCCGCCGAAGACCGTTACCACCTCAGACAAAGACGTGATAAAAAACCTGGAACGGAACTTGAAAATGGTGGTCTTTGGCCAGGACACCGCGATTGAATCCCTGGCAACCGCGATAAAAATGTCACGTTCCGGTTTGGGTCTGCAGCAACAGCCCGTTGGTTCATTTCTATTTGCCGGGCCGACCGGGGTTGGCAAGACCGAAGTGGCCCGCCAGTTGGCACGCATCATGGGTATCGAATTGATTCGCTTCGATATGTCTGAATATATGGAGCGTCACACCGTATCGCGCCTGATTGGCGCCCCTCCCGGTTACGTTGGTTTTGATCAAGGCGGCTTATTGACCGATGCCATCAACAAGCAGCCCCATGCGGTATTACTGCTTGATGAAATGGAAAAAGCTCATCCCGACGTATTCAATTTAATGCTGCAGGTATTTGATCACGGCACCCTGACCGATACCAATGGCCGGAAAACCGACTTTCGCAACGTCATTATCGTGATGACGACCAATGCCGGCGCGGACCGGATCAGTCGCTCAACCATAGGCTTCACCCCTCAAGATCACAGCAGCGACGCGATGGAAATCATTAAAAAGACGTTCAGCCCCGAGTTTCGTAATCGTTTGGACGCGATCATTCAATTCAACTCATTGGATAAAAAGATCATCAGCAACGTTGTTGACAAATTCCTGTTTGAACTGGAGGCGCAATTGGATGACAAGAAAGTCACCCTGGAAATCACCGAAGAAGCCAAACAATGGCTGGGGCGCAAGGGTTATGACAAGATTATGGGAGCCCGGCCCATGTCCCGCTTGATACGAGACAAAATCAAGAAGCCGCTGGCCGAGGAATTACTGTTTGGCAAACTTGAGCACGGCGGTCATATCATTATCAGGGAAAAACAAAACGAGATCGTTATTGAGATTGAGGAAAAAGAAGCCGAAAGCACGGCTTAACCGGTGATTCTCAGACAGGCCCTGGCCAGGGAACCCGTCGCCATTGTTCCCGCCTGCTTGCCCCTGCAAGAGTGAGAATTTTGTTACATTATTGCCGCGAGTATGGCTATTCTATCGAGTTATCCCGCCCCCCGGCTGGCTTGGTGCCGGATACCTGCATATCAAAGCTGACAATCCATATATTCTGTTATATTCTAAACCCACGTTTTTAACCACGGCAATCAAAGGTAACTCATGTCCGGGAAACTCAATCGTTACAGTGCCAGGATCACCCAGCCCAGGGCCCAGGGCGCATCGCAGGCCATGTTGTATGGTACCGGGCTAAGCAGCGCCGATATGGACAAACCCCAGATCGGGATCGCCAGCGTTTGGTATGAAGGCAATACCTGCAATATGCACCTGCTGGACCTCGCCCAAAAGGTAAAACAAGGGGTGGAAGCCGCGGATATGGTGGGTATGCGTTTTAATACCATCGGCGTCAGTGATGGCATTTCCATGGGTACCGAAGGCATGAGTTATTCCCTGCAATCACGGGATTTGATTGCCGATTCAATTGAAACCGTGATGAGCGGGCAATGGTACGACGCCAATATCTCCCTGCCCGGATGCGATAAAAATATGCCCGGCTGTCTGATCGCCATGGGACGGTTGAATCGCCCGTCACTGATGATCTATGGCGGCACCATCAAACCGGGCAACTGGAAAGGCACCAAGGTGGATATTATTTCAGCCTTTCAAAGCTACGGAGAATTTATCACCGGCGGCATAGACGACGCCACCCGTTTGGATATAGTAAAACAGGCCTGCCCCGGCGCCGGCGCCTGCGGCGGTATGTACACCGCCAATACCATGGCCGTGGCGATAGAGGCAATGGGCATGTCGCTGCCGTACAGTTCATCAACGCCTGCGGTTGATCCGCAAAAACATGCGGAATGCCTGAGCGCCGGCCAGGCGATTAAACGCCTGTTGGAACGCGATATCAAACCGCGTGACGTCATGACTCGACGCGCATTTGAAAATGCGATGGTGCTGGTCACGGTGCTGGGCGGATCCACCAATGCGGTATTACACCTGTTGGCGATGGCGCGCGCGGCCGGCGTGCGTTTAACCATCGATGATTTTCAGGCCGTCAGTGATCGCATCCCGTATCTGGCCGATTTAAAGCCCAGCGGCCAGTACCTGATGGAAGATCTGCATCTTGCCGGAGGCACCCCGGCCTTGATGAAGTTCCTGCTGAAAAACGATTTAATTGCCGGCGATTGTTTGACGGTAACCGGTCACACCATTGCAGAAAATATTGCCGACCTGCCGGAGTTAAACGCCGATCAGGACATCATCCATCCCTTGGCCAGGCCGCTTAAACCAAGCGGTCATATCAGGATATTAAAAGGCAATCTTGCTCCGGGCGGCGCCGTCGCCAAGATCACCGGCAAAGAAGGTGAAACCTTTACCGGCCCGGCCAGGGTCTATGATTCAGAAGAGGCGATGCTTGCCGCATTGGAACACAATGAAATAGCCAAAGGTGACGTGATCATTATTCGCTATGAAGGGCCAAAGGGCGGACCGGGCATGCCGGAAATGCTCACCCCAACCTCGGCAATTATCGGGGCCGGCCTGGGTGAACACGTCGCAATGATCACCGATGGCCGGTTTTCCGGCGGTTCACACGGTTTTATTATCGGCCACGTCGTCCCCGAGGCACAGGAAGGCGGGCCCATCGCATTGGTGCGCGATGGCGACCTGATCACCGTGGACGCGGCAAACAATCAAATCAACGTCAAGGTGTCGGATGAAGACCTGGAAAAACGCAGAGCGGCATGGTCAATGCCGGATTACAAAGCGACGCGCGGGACACTGTATAAATATATCAAAAACGTAAAATCGGCCTCGGAAGGGTGCGTGACCGATGAATAGAGCCCGTATCGCGCCCGCTCAACTCATAGTTTCACGATACTGCCGATAGTATTTAATCGCCTTGTCGACATAATTGCGGGTTTCCTTATAAGGCGGCACCTTATAACCGTATCTTTTTACCGCCGACTCCCCGGCATTATACGCCGCCAAAGCCAAAACCAGATCGTTGTTGAACATCTGCAACAGATCACGCAGATAACGGGTTCCGCCTTGTATATTATCTTCCGGATCCCTTCGATCCTTAACCCCGTATCTTTGTGCCGTCGCCGGCATCAGTTGCATTAACCCGACCGCACCGGCCTTGGAAACCGCATTGGGATCATAAGCGGACTCGGTGGTGATAACGGCGTGCAATAATGTATGCGGAAGCCGGTAGGTCCTGGCCTGGGCCTTGATCAACCGATCATATTTTTTCTGGTTTTCTTTCCAATTGTGATTTCTAACCCAGTTTCCCTGCTCCACCCAGCCTTTCCAGGTTTTAACCAGGCGTTTATAGCCCGCATGTTTGGGGCGGTCGGTCAGGATCACCCGGCCCTCATCAGTGACGTATCGATAAATATCAGTCCCCACCGCGTTGGAGCAGTATAAAATCAATAACACCGACAGAGATAAGCACCGTTTATTCATGGCTATTCTTAATAATTCACACTGAATCTATCAAACCTGTTTAAATATATAACAAATATTCCATTATTTTAAGAATAATTGCCGAAAAAATACCCGCCAGCAGATCATCCAGCATGATCCCGCCGCCGCCGGATACCTTGTCATCTACCCATTTTATCGGCCAGGGTTTGAATATATCGAAACAGCGGAACAACAAAAAACCCAGCAACACCCATCCCCATCCGGCCGGCGCAAAGGTCATCGTGGCAAAATAACCCACTATCTCATCCCAGACTATCGCCGGATGATCATGCACCTGTAAACGCGACGCGGTGAACTGACACAATCCGATACCCACAAAAAAACACACCAGGGTGATCCCAAGGTAAGCACCCAGGGGCAATGATTGCATCGGCAGGTACAACAGCACCCCGATCACGGTGCCCGCGGTTCCCGGTGCCCTCGGCGCCAGCCCACTGCCAAAGCCCAATGACAATAAATGCAGCGGGTTTAATAACAACCCAGGCGGAACCGGTTTCACGTTACGGCAATTGTGCTCGGATGAATCACACAAGGTATCGTGGAAACAGGCCACCACCCTTGCTCTAGGGGTCTATGGCGTAAGCCCGCAAGACGTTGTCCTTCATCATCGGGATCAGGATCAACCGCTGTTTGGCAATATACTCATGATCGGCGCTACCCTGATTCAGCTCCAGCATTTGCTCGACCCTGCCATCCGCGTATATATGCAATAACTTACCGTTGAACCAGTCGGTCACGTAATAATTGCCGTCCTCATCAATCTCGACACCATCCAGATTGCCAATCGGCGTACCGTCGCCCAGACTGTTAATGGTTTTATCCTTATAATCGACCACTTTTAAATGCCCGGGGACAGCCGTCGCAAACCCATCCGTCATCACCCCCCAGGCACCGACGACCAAGCCATCCTTGCCCGCGTGCAGACCATTGGGCGATTCAAGCTGCGCTGATTCCAACCAGATATCAAACTTATTATTGGCCAGACGATGGATCCGATTCAAGGCCATATCGGAGACAAAAATGCTGCCATCGGCGGTGGCCGCAACGTCATTTAAAAATTCCGCGTCGGCAACGGGATAGGCATTGCTGATCGCACCCGCAGAGATGTCAATCTCAACCAGGGTATCGATATCAGACACGTATAGCCTGTCATCATATATTGCCAGACCCTTGGGCGCGTTTAACCCGGAGATCCATGCGGCATCGATGATTGCACCATTCACGCCCACAATTGAAATAGAACCCTTGCCATCCTTGTCGGTTGCGGCACCATCGACGTTGGACACATAAAGCCTGTCTCTTTTTTCGTCATAGATCACCGACTCGGGATTCTTGAACCCCGGAGTTTCCCACAGTTCGACCAGGGTGGTATCGGCTACGGCGGCATGTGCAAAGACAGCCGCGCAGATCGGCAAAATTATTTTTTTGAATATCATCGGTATTATTCTCCATATTGGAAAGCGACCCTTAATAACTTAAAAATATCCAATCAGCATCATTATGTCAATGATCCATATAAGTCCATAACCTATCGCACTCTGGATTGTTGTTGCTAATCTATTGTAAAGGCGACCGGAGAGCCGGCGCCTGATGAGCACCGACGGGGGGTTGTTTGCCGAGCCTGGGATCGCTCCCGCGGGCGCCGGCGCTCAGTGCCGGCGGCGGCGACTTTTAGGCGCCCTGCACTGCGAGGGCACGATGGAAGAGAGATGGGTGCCGTCTGCGCGGTGATGGCGGGTAGAGGGTGTTGTCTTTGGCGACGACGTTGATGAACAAATAGATGCGCCCGGCCCGTCATTCCCGCACAGGCGGGAATCCGGTGAACCCACCGGTGCCGGCGGTCGCCGGAATTTCACCGATGGGCGGTGGCGGGATGGTTGATTATCATGCCGTTGGTGAATTACTGAGCGTTCACAATGGCCCCTCGCTCAGGCGGTGACCCAGGCGGGCACCGTGGCGGCAAAAAAACTTGCGGGGGTGATCGTTTTTGCTATAAAGTACGAATATGTCTAAATGGAAACCGTTATCATAGAGGTCATGCATAATGAACGAGCTTTGGATATATCCACGTTGCCCTGAGCATTACCCTGAGCCCCGCCTGCCGCGGCAACGCCCAGTGGGCAACGGTTCTACCCCCCCCCCCCCCCCCCCCCCCGAAAAATAACCGGGCGTGCCCTTGCCAGGGGTGTTCTCTGGTTGGTTTTCGGCCTCGGTCTGCTCGCTCCGGCTGTGATCCCACCGGCCTGGGCGCAGACCTTTGACACTACCTATACCAGCGACGATACTCCATTTTTTTTACCAGAGGCCAGTCCTGCCGGTGTCCCCGGTATCGGAGAAAGCGACATCACCATCACAGACAATAGGAGAATAGATGCGATCTCTGTCACTTTTGATCTGCGTTCTATTGACTTCCCGAATGCAATCATAGTTGATCTGATAGCACCCAATGGTGCCAATATCAGACTGCTTTATAGGGCCAGCTCCATAATATCGACTCACACCAATGCCGGTGCCCTTTCAGGGCTTGTCGGAACCCGCACAATCGGCACATGGAAGTTGAGAATTACAGAGATCTTCTTTACTAGCAGTGGCTCCAGGCTAGAAAGTTGGTCCATATCCGTTACATCGCCGGACCTGCCCCCAAACTTTGGCGCTGAGACTATCCCCGCCCAGCGGTACCCCGCCGGTTTCACCATCACCCCGCTGACCCTGCCGGTGGGCCGCGATGGCACAGGCACGCTCAGCTACGAAATTGACGAGACCCTGCCGAACGGGCTGTCGTTTGACCCCAACACCCGTACCCTGAGCGGCACCCCGACCAAACCACAAGAAGCCTTGACCTACATCTACCGGGTGATGGATGATGCCGACGATGACACGGAGGAGTTGCCCTTCACCATCGCCATTACAGGCGACCCGGTCGCCACCGACCTCACGGTGGACCTGTTCCGGGACCCGGACGCCCCCGCGACACCCACCGTCACCATCGACTTTAACGATTTGATTGCTGATGGTGCCACCGCCGATGAGAACCTGGTGGTCACCCTGCCCTTTCCCAACCCCAGCGTCAGATGGGTCAGCGGTGGCACCTTGGAAAGCAGCGACGGCACCCTGGAAAACAGGGTCCTGACCCTGAACTCGGACCAGATGCTGGAAGTCTCCGGCGTCCCCAACACCGATCTCGACGCCCATATGTTCACCTATACCGTGACCGACCAGGACCGCAATACCGACTCCGCCACCCTGACCCTGCGCATCGATGAGCAACCGAGCATCTCCGTCGCTAATCGTGAGTTTATGGTATCCGACAGATCTATCCGGTTTGGTGACGGCGGAATGTCTTTTAGTTCACTTGTAACCAGCAGCCATACGCCGCATGGCGAGTTCGTGGGGATCGGAATTGGAGATGAACCGCCTGCGCCAGACGATAGCAGGTTCATACGTCAAGGCTCTGCGAGATTTCCTGGATTTGTTCAGTTTATTGACTATATATTTAATACCGGTTTTGCCGGCAGCCGCAGCACCCAGTTCACTATCGGTGTATATGCTACGGACGCCTCCATTCGCGCCGCCATCATTCCACCAATGAATACGAACGAAGACCCCGCCAGGGCCAGAGACCTGCTGGTCTCGGATACCGCGACCTTCACCTTTATTATCCCCAATACCGCCCCGGTGATCACGCCCCCAGGCGTGCTCCCCATCTATCTGCTCAACGAGCTAATATCCCTGGCCTTTACCGCAAATGATGAGAATGGCCATCCGGTCACCTTCTCATTGGAGGCTGGAGCAGGTGCGGTGCCGGACGGTGCGGAGATTGACGAGACCGAGCCACAAGCTGTCCCGGCCACCGCCACCCTCACCTGGACGCCCACCGAGGCGGGCACCTTTCGCTTTAACGTCGTCGCCGACGACGGTCAGGCGGACAATAATCGGGCCACCTATCCCCTCACCCTGGAAGTGGCCACGGATACCCCACCGACCTTTGGCTCCGCGTCCCTCGCCGCCCAGACCTACGTCGTCGGCAACGCCATAGCCCGGCTGACCCTGCCCGCGGCCACCGATGGCAACGGCACGCTCAGCTACACCCTGGCGCGCACCACCGGCAACCCGGCCCGGCCCCCCGGACTGTCGTTTGACGCCGGCAACCGCGTCCTGTCCGGCATCCCGGACACTGCGCAACCTGCCACGCCCTACACCTACCGGGTGGTGGACGCCGACAGCAATCTCGCTGCCTCCGACCGGGCCGACTTGCGCTTCGATATCACCATCGAGACGGACACCAATCCGGGTTTTGGCTCCGACACCATAACCCCCCAGAGCTACACCGCCGGCGACGCCATCACCCCGCTGACCCTGCCCGCGGCCACCGGCGGCAACGCCCCGCTCAGCTACACCCTGGCGCGCACCACCGGCAACCTGGCCCTGCCCCCCGGACTGTCGTTTGACGCCGGCAACCGCGTCCTGTCCGACACCCCGACCACCACCCAGGGCACGGCGACCTACACCTACCGGGTGCGGGATGCCGACGGCGACGTCGCGGAGTTGACCTTCACCATCACCATTATCGGGGCGCCCCCGTCCGCGCTGGACCACCCCGAAAACCTGTACCGAAACCCGGACGCGCCCGCGACCCCGACCGTCACCATCAACTTTAACGATTTGATTGATGACAGCACCACCGCCGATGCGGACCTGGAGGTCACCCTGCCCTCCTTTGCCAACCCCAGCGTCAGACTGGTCAGCGGTGGCGAGATCGATGCCGTCACTGGCGTCCTGACCCTGGACAGACCCGGCCAGATGCTGGAAGTCTCCAGCGTCGACGGCACCGCTCTCGAAGCCCATACGTTCCGCTATACCGTGACCGATGAGGACGGCAATACCGACTCCGCCAACCTGACCCTGCGCATCGATGAGCGACCGACCCTTTCCTATCGTGATACTGATTTTACTGTTATGGATCTTAGGAATCCGGCTAATCCCTCCGAAGGTCGACTCATCGTTCTGGCCGTGGGAGAAGAAGGCTTGGGGACTGAACTTTTAGATCCCGCAATCAGCCACACACCGCATGGCGAGGAATTGAGATTTAGCTTTTCTGAAGCGCCTGATCTTGCCAATGCCAGGGAGATCAATCGTAGCAATTTCATTAGATATGACTTTTTACCCGGCTTTACCGGTCGCGACAGCGGTACGTTCACCGTCGGTTTATACGCCACGGACGACTCCATTGCCAACACCATCATCCCGCTGATGAATGCCGGCGGCGTCGACCCCGCTACTGCCGGAGACCTGCTCATCTCTGCCAGCGCGACCTTCACCTTCATAGTCGCCAACGACCCACCGGAGATCACGCCGCCCATCGTGGCTAACCCCTATCCGCCCAACCAGGAGATTGAACTGCGCTTCAGCGCCACCGATGCGGAAAACCATGCACTCAGCTTCTCCCTGGAGGCAGTTACGGGCAGTACCCTGCCACCCGGTGCAACCTTTACCCCGACCACGCCCCAGAACTTCCCGGCCAACGCCACCTTCACCTGGACGCCCACCGATGTGGACGCGGGCACCTACCGCTTTAACGTCGTCGCCACTGAAACCACGACCGCAGTCAATACAGCGCCGGCGACCACCCGCTTCCAGGTTATGCTGGTTATCGCATCGCCGCTTAGCTTCGGCGGCGACGCCACCGGCGCGGTTGCCGAGAACGCCCCGACCAACACCGCCGGCGGCACCCTAATGATTGACGACCCGGACGATGGCGACGAGACCTTCGTGGTGCAAACCAGCGTATCCGGCATGTACGGCACCTTCTCCATTGATGTCAACGGCGTCTGGAGCTACACCCTGGACAACGCCGACGACGACACCAATGCGCTGGCCGAAAGCACCACCGTCACCGACGTCTTCACCGTCGCGGCCAATGCCCAGCCCAGCGCCACCCAGGACGTCACCATTACCATCACCGGCGCCAACGACGCCCCCACCGCCACCATCAGTGCCCCGTTGGACAACGTCGAGGTCGGTACCAGTACCATGGTCACCCTCACCGGCACCGGCAGCGACCCGGACACCGGTGACGCGATCACCCGCTATGCGTGGAGTGCTGACCAGGGCAGTTTTGCCAATGCCGACCAGGCCGACACCACCTGGACCGCACCGTCCGACGTGGGGAACGTCGTCCTGACCCTGACGGTCACCGACGGCAACGACGCCACCGACAGTGCCACCATTACCGTCCGGGTGGTGCCGGTACCGGTCACCATCACCGGCGACGTCATCGGTGCCGTAACCGAAGACCGGGGTGGCTTCAATCGAGCGGACGGCGACCTGAGCATAGACACCAGGGCCACCTTGAGCACCTTCGTCCCGCAAACCAACGTATCCGGCACCTACGGTACCTTCTCCATTAATGCCGACGGCATGTGGACCTACGACATCGACAATCGTCGTGCCGCCACCCAGAACCTGGCCGAGGGTGCCATGGCCGACGACGTCTTCACCGTCGTCGCGGCCGCCCGCGCCACCGCCACGGCAATCGTCACCATCACCGTCACCGGCGCCAATGAGCAGCCCACCGCAAGCATCAGCGCACCGACGGACGGTGCGACGGTGAACGCCGGCGTCCCGGTCCCGCTCACCGGCACCGGTACCGACGTCGACACCAGCGACCTGGCCAGTCTGCGCTACCAGTGGAGTACCACGTCCCCGACCCAGGGCAGTTTCGCCAATGCCACCCTGGCCACCACCACCTGGACCCCGTCGGACACCGCGGTGGGCACCGACGTCATGCTGACCCTGACCGTCACCGATGCCAGCGGTGCCGCCAACGACACCGCGACCGCCAGGGTCACCGTCGGGGTGACGGCAGTGTCGCTCACCATCAGCGGCGACACCACGGGCACGGTCACCGAAGATGATAACGCCAACAACACCACAAGCGGCGCCCTGAGCATAGCCACCACCCTCGCTGACGACACCTTCGCCCCGCAAACCAACCTGTCCGGCATCTACGGCTTTTTCTCCATTGATGCCGACGGCAACTGGAATTACCGGCTGGACAACGCTGACGTCGACACCCAGGCCCTGGCCGCGGACGCCACCGCCACCGACGTCTTTACCGCGCGGGCCAATGCCCGGCCCAACGTCACCCAGCAGGTCACCCTCACCGTCGCCGGCGCCAATGACGCCCCCACCGTGACCATCGATACGCCGGTGGACAATGCGGCGGTGGACACCGGCAACCCGGTCACGCTCACCGCCACCGGCAACGACGTGGATACCGGCGATGAGGCTGGTCTGAGCTACCAGTGGAGCACCAGTCCCCCGAACCGGGGCAGTTTCACCGATGCCACCCTGGCCGACACCACTTGGACCGCGCCGGACATCCTCGGCGATACCGTCATCCTGAGCCTCACCGTCACCGACGGCAGCGACGCCACCGGCAGTGCCAACGTCACAGTGACGACGGCGGTGTCGCTGGACCTGAATGGGGACGATACCATCCGTGCGCCGGATGCCCAGATCCTGTATTATCTCGCGCTGGATCCCCCGCCCCCCAACCTGGATGCGCTGTTGGACCGGCTACAGGGGACCGCGACTGACTCGGAGATCAGGGTGAGAGCCGAAAACTGGTTGGCCCAGAACCCGATCACCAACTCCATCTCGGACCTGGACAATGATCGTGACCTGGACCAGGATGACGTGCGGCTGCTGTACTATGTATTGCGGTTTGAGGATGAACTACAGGCCAGCCCGGCGTTGCGGGCGGCGCTGGGGGTGACCATGGAGACCCTGAGCAGGGCCCGCAGTCTGCGCGGCGAATAACCGCGTCCGGCACCGGGCATAAACACCCGGTGCCGGGCACGTGGATGAACCGCCGGGTCTCATCCACAATTTAACGACCACGCCGGCCCACGTGCACGACGTCACCGAGGTCGATCAGTGGCTAGATGGAAAGAATGGGCACGTGTGGGGCGATCCGGTTACCGTAAAATGTGCCATCGTGGTCCGGGGGAGAACACTCAGCGACCGAGGGTGAGTATCCGGCAGGGTGTCGCCGGCTAGGTTGATTCGGAAAAGAATGATTTTATCTGGTTTGACAGGGTCTCGCAGGCGGTGGCCTGAACCCGCGCCAGCATCGGTATCGGAATGATAATGGCCGGCATGAAAGAGCTGCCCCTGGTTTCGGTCCTGACCTTGCCGGACACGGTTATCTGCCGATAATCCCAGATCTTGGCTTCATAATTGGCCTCGTCGTCCCATTGAAGGTAGCCGATGCAGCCTCCCGGTCCCAGGGTGCAGGATATGCTGCCGGCTCTGTCGGTGGTCTCGGTTGAGCCTTCAATCCAGATAAAATAACGCAGATTCAATTCTTCAAATTTTTTGGCAATTAATGGATTGTGTATCAATTTGCCGATATTGTTGACGTCCGTCGGCGCGGTGCTGGTTTCAAAATAGGGGTATAAACTGTCTAAAAATTGTTTTTCCGGGATCACCTTATTGCCGTTGGCCGACAGTCTGGCGCCTATGCATTCAATAAAGTCATGTTCGGTTTCATATTCATCGCTGTGTCTTCGGCCCAGAATCGCAATCGCGTCGTGTTTATCCAGCGCAAAGCTTTCCGCGGCGCGGTATTCGTCTATGACGGTATGACTTTTACATGCGCCCAGAAAGCTCAACGCGGTTAAAATGATAAACGCTCTCAGCATGACGCTAACACCGGCCGCGGACGCATGCCCGGTTATCGGCCAACCATTGTCTGACCTCTTTGTTGTTGTCGAAATTCAGCGCAAATTTTGCGCCGGCGTCTCGCAGGGCCTGCTTGAACGCGGCATTCAGCCTGTCGCTGCGGGGGGCAAACAATCTGGCGAAGGATTTGCCGTAACCGATCACCGGCCAACTGGCGATGAGCCGGCTATCCGCGTCAAATAATTGCAGCCGGTATTCGATCCATACTTCATACAAGTTTGTGTGGGTCTCCCTCGGCACCGCAAATTGCATCTGTTTTATTTCCGGCTTGAGTACCGCGGCAACGGTGGCGGCCCCGATTGTATCGACCTCCCGCACCGACTCAAACAGGGCCGATAATATCCGGTTAAATAACTGCACCTGGGCGGCGCCGCTTTCAATGCGCCAGCCGGGGCGGTCTTTGGAATCTTCCAGATAGACAGAATTACGCAGCTCGCTGGTAAAATAAACGCCTATGGAGACGGGATGGGGGTTGCCCAGGGGCGTGGGGATCTCAGAGTCGATTTTCAGATGCAGGGATGGACTGCAGGCCGTCAGCAGGGCCGGCATCGATAACACAAGAATCACCGCTTTGGTTTGCATTGGTTCATCCGACGTAAAATGTAATGATCATATCTCGCGGGCGCCCGGGTGGCCCGAGTCGATTATTTTACAACCGCCGCCGCCGTCGTGTACAGGGCCCGCCGGAAATAATATCTTAAAATCGGCGGATTAACGAAAATTATTAAGCCCGACAAACGCGCCGTCATTCCTGCGGGTCAGTTCCCGCATCAGGGTGGCGAAACGAATACCGGTGGTCTGCAACGCCGGCGGATTGACAAATTGTACCGGAAAGCCAACCGCATGTATGCGTACCCGGGCCTTGCCCCCGCTCTTCCTGGGGTTAAGCCGGTCAACCGCCTCAACGACTCTGTGAATGGAATTGCCGGTAAATTCATCGCCGAACACGTACAGGCTTATTTGTTTATCCGGGCTGTAAAATGATCGTATGGCACGGGTAATGCCTTCCACCGGGCTGCTGTTGCTGAAAGGATTCCATTTTCGCAATCTACTGATGATGATCTTTCTGCGTCCCGGCGTGTCCGGTATCCATTTGCCGCGATACTGGCTGAACATGTAATCGCCCATGTCATTGAGGATCTGGAGCCCCTTTACCTGCGGATAGACGTCCAGGGTCTGCACCAACTGTTCTATCATTTTTGGCCAGCTATGCTGAAACATGCTGCCGGAGGTGTCAATGATGAAAATAATATATTCGCTGTCCACCGGGATGCCGCCAATGTAATTATTTTTCTTTTGAGTTCGCCGCGCCAGCAGCCTTTGCATTTCTTCGGTGAGTTCCTGTACCGCCAGTTCCAGTTCGCCTTTGATTATGGTACTGACTGTTTTTGTCTGCGAGATGCTTGAAAGTCGGTCCTGTTTCTCCGCCAATTGCCGTTGCAGGCGGGCGATTTCCCGCTCATGTAAGGACAGCCGTTGTTGTTTGCCGCTGAGTTGCCGGTCCAATAGTTCCGATTCGTTGCGAACCTTGAATAATTGCCTTTGCAGATCCTTGATCACGCCCGCCGGCGGGGTGCGGGATTCCGGCTCCGGAGGGTCGCCGGGTTTGGCGATCATCAATAATAGAATGATGGCACCGAAACCACAGGTGATAATGTCGAGAAAGGCGATATTGAAGGCATCGCCTTCCCGCCGGTTTTTTTTCATGGCCAGTCACCGCTGGGACTCAGAAATGAACCCTGGGTGATCTGCGCCAATTGCCAAAACGCGGAGGCCGCTCTTGGGTCGCCTTCCATCGGGGAAAGTATTATATTTATCGGAACCCTGGACGGCAATTTTTTGACCGCGCTGGTAAAAAATTTCAAACGCTGCTCGCCGGTTACCGTGGTCTTTTTTGACGCGGTTCGACCCTGGGTGGGCAGACTATCGGTAATTAAAAAAATATTGTCGGGCAGGGGACGCAGGCCGGCGGCGGCGATAAATGCATTTTCCAGACTGGTGCCTTCGGCGGGTACGATCTCCGACAGGTCGTCTATAATGGCGTTTAACCGGCGTTTGTCGCTGACTTTTAACCAACTGCCCCTGGAGCCTTTATGGATCGCCTGCACGTCGGTGTTAAAGGTGTAAATCTGGTATTGGCTGTTGACCGGAAAGCGGGCGCTCAGCCAATCGACGATCCTTATCGCCTGCCGCCATTTTATCGACCTGCGCTTGACTCGATCAGACATATTTCTGCGTCTGATGATATTGACGATGGTATCGTCCAGCATGCTGGCTGAGCGGTCCAGCAACACCAAGATCCTGTTACCCCCCAGTTTCAGGCCGGACACGTATTCGCGATTGCCCTGGCCGATAAAACTACGTGCGTCTTTTCCGGTCGCCGGTGTGTCTGTCCGTATGCGGTTCACTTCCCGCTCCAGATCAATGACTTTCGTCTTCAACCCCTCTATTTCGGCGTCCCGTGAATCCGCCCCCGGGTCCTCGGTCTGCGCGGTGCCGGAATCGATCTCCCGCCTGGTGCGCGCGGCCAGCCTCTCAGCCGTGGCAATTTTTTGATCGATTGCGGCAACGTGGTCGTGTAATTCGGCCAGTTCCTCTCGCCCCTGTCGTATTTCCTGTTCCAGCAGATTGACTTCCGATGATACATCGGGGCCGCTGTCCGGCGGGGAAATGCTGGCGTCAACGTTGTGTTTGATGATCAAAAATAACAACACAACCGCACCAAACCCACAGGACATAATATCGAGGAAAGACAATGAAAACGGAGTCAGTCTGCGACGGTTGGGCGCATTCATTTTACAATTTCAATAAAGATATATTCTATTTTGGAACCGGCAAAGGTGATCACGTCTCCCGATTGCACCTCCACTGAGGCGCGCACCTCGGAGCCGTTTTTGAATATAAGCAGTTCCGACTCGGCCCGGATGCAGACCCGCTGATCGGATTTATCAACGGCACAATGCGAGTGCGCGGTTTTAACGCGGCTAAGGTCGCCACCGGCGGACAGGTAAAGCGGGTCCGGCCCAAGCGCGCGGGCCTTACCGTTGCAGAGTACGTGACTGGGACCATCCACGGCGACCGTTTCCGTCGCGGATGCGGCAACATTGTTTACATGACCGGACGCATGGGCGCCGGTGACGGGCAGGCGGGTGATAAAGTTAAGGGCATCGCCGTCGCATTTAATGCGGGATACATTTTTCCGACAGCCCTGGAAAGGGGTGTCCTCGGCAACGGCAATATGATCGTCGAGGGCGTCGGTGAACCCGGGCAGCCGGCTCAGGCGGTAACTCACCAGGCAGTTTATGCCGGGTTCAAGCGCCCGGATAATGCGGTCGTAAAACGGGCTGAGGATTTGCACCAGTTGCCGGCGTTTCAATTTTATTCGGTATTTGGCGTTTTCAAACGGCAATTCAAACGTGACTTCGGGGCGTGTACAGAGTGAGGCCAGGCTATCGGGCAGGCGATCATGCAGGGCCTGTTCGGTTGCGGCGTTATGCAGGGGATCAAACCGTGATTGCTGGATGAACAGATCGGCGATATAGTCGGCACATTTGGCATAGATCTCCAGCAACCCGACGGCATCATTGACCTCGGCACTGTTTCTTACCACCTCGGTGCCGGCCTCCAGTCTGGTTGCGGTAAGATGGTGCAGATATATCTCGAGATAATAATAAGGGCCGGCCTCGGCGGCGACCGCGGCCACGGCTATTGCGGTGTCCACCAGGCCGGCGGCGCGCAGCGGTATGGCCTCGGCCAGTCCGAGCAGTAATGACAAGTGCTGCTCATCATAATGACTCGGAACGGCAAATATTACTTCGTCGGGTTTGCCGATCTGCTGATGAATATGTGATAAATGGGCATAGGCCAAATCAGCATGATGACGAGTGAGCTTCGAGGGTGATGATAATGGCTCCAGGTTAAGGTTGTTCCAGAAATGGGTGTAAGTCATGCGCGGATTTGCACGCGACATATCCACGGCCTCGCCACCCAGATAAATCCGGTTATTATTGATGACCGCATAGCCCGGGCTGCGCAATACGATACTGTTATTCTGCAACACCTTAATGGCGGCGTCATTGATTTCAATAAATGTATCGGTCATCCCGAATCAGCGAACCTGCAAATGTCTTATCAGATTTACATCGCAGTAATTATGAGTATCCAGCACCAGTCTTTCCTGCAATAGCTGTAATTGATGCATCAGAAACATGATGAATATGCTGATGACCAGGGCAATAAAGGTGGAATTAAACGCAACCCCAAGACTCACGGTGACGCCGATGATATCCCCCTCAACGGCTTTATGCGCCTGGCCAAGCGCTTCGCCGATGCCGCGCACCGTGCCAATAAACCCTATTGAGGGTATGGCCCAGATGATATAGCGGATCATCGATAATTCAGAATCCAGGCGATCCGATTCTGAATCGCACACTTCTTTGACCGCGGAGGCGACGTCCTGAATGTTGCCGGTGGAACCAAACCTTTGCAGGGCATTGAGCAACACCCTCGGCAATAAATATTCCCTCTCCCGTTCCGGCAGGGATTGCAGAGGTCTCGCGTATTGGCGGGTATCCTCCGGCAGAATACTGGTGCCGGCAACGATTGCAAGCAGAGACCGGTCAAGCAGGGTTCTTTCACGCAGGGTATGTTTCGCCCGGAGCGCAATGATGGCGATGGCCCATAGCGCCAGTATGCAACAGACTTCCTGTTCAAAGTCTTTGAGAACCACATACACGGAACGTTTGACTTCATAGTTGCCCCCGGCCTGCTGCTGTTCCAACTGTTGCTGGTGTATCGCCTCGGCATTGGGCCTGATCAGCGTGACATACACCGTATGCACGATCATGATCGACAGGATCAACGCGCTCAACTGATACAAAAAATCGGACGTGCGGGTGTATTTTATTGTCATGGCTCAGATATCCGCCGGAAATATCGCCGGGTGATCTTCCACAATCTTTTCGCTCGGTTCAAACCTGTCTTCCTTTGGAGCGCCGGCCGATTCATCGTTTTGCTGTGGTTGCGTCTGGTCGTCGGCCTGCGGTTCGCCATTTTCCTGTGCCTGTGCCAACGAAAAGAGCACGATCACCAACAGTCCCGTTAAGAATCTTTTCATGGTCACTCCAGGTAACGAGCAATGCGAAATCCCAGATCATCGCGACCGTCTTTGCCGTAGTCACGATAGGATAAGCGCAGTTCCGACACGGTGGCCTGTCGCCAGCTTGATCCGCGGATAACGTGATGTTCGCCCCGTGGGGCGCCCATCGGATCATCGCCGGATTGTTCACCGCTTGCGGAGACGTCATAATAATCATGTATCCATTCGGAGACGTTGCCGGCCAGGTCCGATAATCCTTTACCATTGACCGCGAAACTGCCCACCGGCGCGGTGGCCGCATAGCCGTCGTTATAGCCGGGGATCACGGTGGCAATGCTATTGTCGGCGGATTGATCGGCGAAATTAGCCACCACCTGTTTCGGGGGAAACCCTACACCCCAGGGAAATTTCAGCATTTCGTTCGGCCCATTGTAACGCGCCGCCCAGGCCCATTCGGCTTCGGTCGGCAGGCGATAACCGTTGGCGCCCGGGTCATAACCGGTGATTTTACCGGATTCAAGTTGATATACCGGCGTCTTGTTGTCCCGCTCTGACAGCCAATTGCAATAGAGTGCCGCCTGCTCCCAACTGATATCAACCGCCGGATTATTGTCATCATCGAGACCCCTGTGTTGAGTGGCGTTGACAGAGTGATCTTTTGCAAACAAACGATATTCGGCATTGCTGACTTCTTTAATTGAAAGATAAAAGGCCCGGGTTAATTTTACCTTACGGAAAGTTTCATTTGCACGTCTTCCCGGTTCCCGGCGAGAGGCCCCCAGGGTAAATTCATGATCAGGACGAAACAATTTTAACCGTTGTCCGGCCGTGGTCCGGATCATCGGCGGTATGGCTTCCTGTTTTGCTTTCAGCACTGATTTCAAGCTGACGTTGACGGTCTGGGCAATGCCTTTGCGCGGGGTGATCGTGGCCGCATGATCGAGAAACCCCGGACTCCGAATTTCTATCTCGTGAGGATGAGTCGCAAGCTCCAGGGTCTGGTTTGCCGGGCCTTGTGATCGGCCATCAATAAACAGTTCGGCGTCGCCCGGAAAGACCTTGAATTGTACCGGCGTCAGTTCCGCCTCCAGCGCGACGCTGAGCTTTTGCCTGTCACCGGCATTGAGACTCAGCTTGCGGCCGTGCGGCTGGTAGCCCGGCTTAAACAAGCGAATATCAAGCCGTTGATTGGGCTCCACCGCAATTTGCATCGGGGTCTGTCCCCGGTATTGCCCATTCACGGTGACGTTGGCCTTGTCCGGTTTGCTTGTCACAGTGACCACCGCGTCGGCCTTTGCCAGTTTAATATCGTGCAGCTCCGTGGAGTCACCGGCGGTTATATTCAATGTTTTTTGCCAGGGTTTATGGTCGTCCAGCCGCAGTTGCAGGGTTTGCCTGCCTTGCGGGATTTCCGCTATTAGTGGGGTGGTGCCGAGCATTTGATCTTCGATATAGAGTTCGGCGCCGGCCGGTTCGGAGCGGATGGAAACCGCGGCCCAGGCCGGCTGCAACTGCGGTTCCAGGGTTTGCTCGCGATCCAGGCCCTCGATATCAAACCGTTGCCGGTAAGGCAGATACCGGTCGGCGGTGATCCGTATGGTGTGTTCGCCTGCTTCGATATTTTTTATCGTCGCCGGGACCTTGCCTTGTGCTTCCTCGTCAATAAAGATGCGCGCGTTCAGGGCCGGGTCCAATATTACTTTCAGGTGTCCGGGCAGCTTTTGCAAAAGGTATTTAAATTGCTGATTGTGGTCTTTTTCAGCGACCGCAAGTTTGTCCCTGAGCGGCCGATAACCCTGCGCCTGAACCCCTAAGTCGTATTCTCCGGGCAGCAGCAGATAGCGTTGTCCGATCTTAAATTTCAGCAAGGCGTCTATGGTTATTTCCCCCTGCTGCGGGGTCGTGATGATATACACCGATTTTACCGACAGCAAATACCAGCCGATGACGCCGAATAAACACAGTGAAATAATGAATAATACGCTCCGGCGGCCGGGGGCGACGCGAACCGCGGGCCGTTTTTTTTTAACGGTTTGAACCCGGCCGGCCTGATGATAATCTGTTCTTTATTGGCGTCTGACATAATTTTATCTCATTGATTATTTTCCGGGTTTGTTGTCGGCGCATCTTCGTGCGCAGCCAGCTCAGTCACCGAGGAATAATCGGTTTTGCCCGTACCCAGCACCGGTATTTTATCCGTATGGATTATTTTTTTCGGGATATAGAGTTCGCTCATTTTATTGCTGCGCGCCCGTTCCTGCAATTCTTTGCGGCCGGCGCCGGGGTGATCGGTGACCAGTACGATCTTCTCGCCTTTATTTACATCCGGGAGGTTCACCGCGACGTGATTGTATTCCGGCCAGGTCTGCAGGGCCAGCTCCTCAACCACGGCCAGCGAGGCCATTTCACCGCCGATTTTAGCAAAGCGCTTGACCCGTCCCAGGATACTGATAAAGCCTTCATCATCGATACTGGCAATATCACCGGTGTCATACCAGCCCTCACCTTTGCCGGGCTCAGGCGGTTTAATATTCCCGTCACCGCCGTACAGCAGATAACCCAGCATGACGTTCGGGCCTTTGACGATCAGTTGACCGCCTTCATCGATGCCTTCAACCGGTTTCAGATAGGCCTGCATCGCGGGTATGAGTCTGCCGGTAGTGCCGGTTTTGTGAAACATCCGGGTGTTGGCTGAAATCACCGGACTGGTTTCGGTGACGCCGTAACCCTGGTATATGCGTACCCCGAATTTTTCCATCCATATCCGCATGGTGTCAGGCCTGAGCTTTTCAGCGCCGGCGACCACGTAACGCAATGCATGAAAGTCATAGGGATGAGCATGGCGGGCATAGCCACGCAAAAAGGTGTTGGTGCCGAACAGGATGGTGGCGTTTAATTCATAAATGAGTTCGGGGATGACGCGGTAATGCAGCGGCGTCGGATAGAAAAATATTCGACTGCCGCCGAGCAGCGGCATCAGTAATCCGGCATTTAAACCAAATGAGTGAAACAGCGGCAGGCATGAAAAAATCACGTCCCTGGGGTTAAAATCGATATATCCTCTGACCTGGGCGTAATTGCTCAACAGGTTGGCGTGCGACAGTACCACGCCTTTTGGATGGCCTTCGGAGCCCGACGTGAATATGATCACGGCCGGGTCGTCGGGGTTATCGGTTTTACACCTCCGGCGGTAATGCAGACGCGGGGCAAGATTGTTGCACACGCCGATTAATTTAGCGATGACGCCGATTTTCAGATCCTCCAGGTACACCAGCTTAACGTGCTTCTCCAGTTCCGACGCGAGCTCTTGCAGGCCGGCGTTTTCAATGAATTTGCGGGAGCTATAGACGGTTTTCAAACCGCCGGTTTCACACGCGCGAATTAATCCCGACGCCCCTGAGGTGAAGTTAAGCATCGCCGACACCCGCCCCAGATATTGCAGGGCCATGAAGGTAATAAGCGTGGTTAATACATTCGGCAGCATCACCCCGACGATTTCATTGGGTACGCTGTGTTTTTCCATGGCCCGGCCGAGTATAAAACTGCGCAACGCGATTTGTTTATAGCTGAGCGGCGCACGATTAAGGTCTTCGGCAATAATGCTGTTGTTACCGTGCCGCCCGGCGGCGTCCAAAAAGGCGCTGAAAATAGTCGTGCGGTGATTGAATGAGGCATAAACCAGTTTAAACATCAGATCGTTTAATTGCAGCGCGGCTCGTTTGCGCCGCTCATGGCCGCGAATCCGGTCTTCAAGCCGGATGGTTTCGGGTGGCAATACGGTCACGCTGATTTTCGGAAACCAGAACAGCCTGGCGCCGCCCCGCACGTAGGAGAAACGACTGAATTGTGCGCCCTCTATCGCAATCGGCAGGATCACCGCCCCGGCTTTGTCGGCGATCAGGCCCGGCCCTTCATAAACCTTCATAAGCGAACCGGTGGTGGTAATGCGCCCTTCGGGGAAGATGACCACCCTGTTGTCGGCCTTGATATATTTGATCATCGATTTGATCGATAATGGATTTAAATAATCCAGCGTAAATATATCGACAAACTGCAAAAAGAATCGAAATGATTTGCGGGCGGCTATCTGGGTATTAACCGCAAACGTGGGCGTGACCGGCAACCAGGCATAGAGCAGGATGCCATCCAGCAGGGAAGTATGATTGGCGATGATCAATACCCGCTTGCCGGCGGCGTTATAATGATCGAGGCCGCTTACTTGCACGCGATATAACAGGCGTAGCAGGCCACGCAACAACAATTTTACCAGCTTGATCATGCCAGCATTTTACGCATTTTATATTTTAAATCGATAAAGCACCATTAAGACTCGGCGGCTAATGAACGCGCCTCAATCGGCCGCCACCGTTTCAGACTCCGTCTATTTTGACAACCAGCTTCTGTCCGGGTTGCAGATACCCATGACTTGATAGTCGATTCCATTTTTTCAGATCGGCGACGCTGACCTTAAAACGGCGGGCAATCAACCACAGTGAATCGCCTTTTTTGACCGTATAGCCGCGGCTTTCAAATCCATAATGCGCGCTTAAACTGGCCGGAATAAGGCCGCCGGCAAGGGTTGCGCCGTCACCATTGGCGCCTGGGATAAGCAGTTTTTGCCCCGGTTGCAACAAGCCGGAGCTGGCAATGCCGTTCCGTCGGGCTATCTGGTCCACGCTGACCCCGTATGTTTTGCTCAGATGCCACAAACTGTCGCCTTGGCGGACGGTGTAAGTATGCCCACCGCCGCGGTCGGCCCCGGCGGCATCGTGTCGTAATGGTTCGGTCGCGGCCGGGACCAGTAACGCGCGCCCGGCGTATATCGTATTACCGCGCAGTTGGTTAAGCCGTTTAAGCGCATCGACGCTGGTGTTGTAGTGACGCGCGATCCGCCCCAGGGAATCGCCTTTTTTAATCTGATGCCGTATCCAGGCAATTCTTGCATCAACCGCCAGCTCAGTCCGGGCGCGTTGGCAGCGGTCGGCCTTGGCGACCGGCACAAGCACTCTATGGGGGCCTTCCGGGGCGGTGGCCCAATGATTAAATCCGGGGTTAAGCGCGTACATTTGATCTACGCTCAGCCCGCACCGCCTGGCCGCGGCGACCAAATCGATCTGCCTGTTGGTGTTTATCGCGGCAAAATAAGGTTCATTCGCTATCGGTTTTAAGGTGAGGCCGTATTTGCCGGGGTGGGCAAAGATTTCGGTCAGGGCCAACAGACTGGGTACGTAGCCGCGGGTTTCATACGGCAGTGCAAGAGACCAGAAATCGGTCGGCTTGCCGGCGGCCTTATTACGCTTGATGGCCCTGGCCACCCGCGCTTCGCCGGCGTTATAGGAGGCCAGCGCATGGTACCAGTCACCATGAAATTGCCGGTGCAATAATTCAAGATAATCCAATGCGGCGTCGGTGGCGGCGACCACGTCCCGGCGACCGTCATACCACCAGTTTTGTTTTAACCCCAATCGCGTCGCCGTTGCCGGGATGATCTGCCACAGCCCGGATGCATGGCTGCGTGAATAGGCAAGCGGCTTGTAGGCGCTTTCCACAATCGGCAGCAGGGCCAGATCCGCCGGCATACCGCGTTGTTCCAGCCGGTCAACAATATGATAGAGATAAGGCACGGCACGGTCGGCGACTCGCTCCAGAAAGGCTGGCTTGTTGCGGTACCAATCAATTTTGTCGTTGACGGCCCGCTGGTCAAGCTGGCGGTCCAATGATAGATTCCGTTGGATTCTAAGCCATAGATCATCGTCGTCGCCGGCGGTGGATGGAGTGGTGTTATTGACCCCGGCCGTCGGGTTCGCGGTATCCGCCGCGGGCGAGTCGCCGGTCTCGGCGGTCGCAGACGAGCGCTCCTCTTCCCCGTCTGGGGATGAGGGATATTGAGAGACCGGGGCCATGGTACAGGCCCCGACCCCCACGATACAATAACAGGCCAGGCAGACGTTTCTGAATTTCATCGCGCAATATTAGCAATGGTTTATTAATTTAGTCAAGTATTTATTTAATAAAATCAATAAATTGTTTATTAAACCGAATATATACTATTAAGAATGCCGGGGCAACCACCGATTCCGCCGGCTAGAAACCGTCTTTCCACTGTCTGATCACCGCGAAGGCATCCGCCCCGGGCTGACATTGCCGCCGTGCTCGCTGACCGGCCGATGCAACAACGGTTTTTTGCTCGCAGCGCAGGAATGGGTTGGTTTGCAGTTCCAGCGCGAGGGTCACCGGCAGGCTTGGGCACTTTTGCCGGAGCAGTGATTTGGCGGTCTGCAGGCGCTCGGATATAGCCTTATTATCGGGTTCAACAGCCTGGGCAAACTGCAAATTTGCATGGGTGTATTCATGCCCGCAATAGAGCAGTGTGTCCGCAGGCAGGCGTTTGAATTTATTCAATGAGGCGTGCATCTGCTCGGCCGTACCCTCGAACAAACGGCCGCAACCGGCGGCAAACAGGGTGTCACCGCTGAAGACCATGCCATGGCCGTAGTAGGCAACGGCACCGGCGGTATGACCCGGCACGTCGAGAATATCGAAACCCAGGCCGAGGGCGGCAATTTTTAATTGTTGCCCTTGTTTTAATCCCTGGGTTTTACATTTAATGTTTTCCGAAGCGGGGCCATAAACCGCGATTTGATAACGCTCGACCAGCTCTTCAATGCCGTTGGTATGATCCCAATGATGATGGGTAACGAGGATGGCCTCAGGCAGTAATTGCATGCCGTCAATGGCAGCGATTACCGGCCCGGCTTCTCCCGGATCGATGATCAGAGTCCGCCGATTGGCGCTGTTTTTGACCAGCCAGATATAATTATCACGCAATGCCGGGATTGGCGTTACCTCAAACATGGTGTTTATGCTGTCAGTTTGATTATTTGCCGTCAATCAATAATATTATAATAAGATCAGTGGCATCGCCTGGCGGGCGTTACAAACCATAAAGGAGACCATAAATACGATGACCAACGAGGTGCGGATTTTTTCTGATGGCGCCTGCCGGGGCAACCCCGGTCCGGGGGGCTGGGGGACCTTATTGCTTTATAATGGCAGGGAAAAGGAACTGTACGGCGGGGAGCCGGAAACGACCAATAACAGAATGGAACTGACCGCGGCAATAATGGGCCTGGAGGCGCTGACAAAATCATGCCGCGTGTCGGTCACCACCGATTCACGCTACGTCAGAGACGGAATTACTCAATGGCTGGAAAAATGGAAGCGTACCAACTGGAGAACCGCGAGCAAAAAACCGGTCAAGAACCGCGATCTCTGGCAAAGACTGGATAAGGCCTGCGGGACCCACTCCATTGCATGGCATTGGGTAAAAGGCCACAGCGGCCACGCCGAAAACGAACGAGTCGACCGGCTTGCCAATAGGGCCATTGATGATATGTTGGGCGCCGGACAAAGCTGATTGAACGGGGATACAGAGCATGAGACAAGTCATTGTTGACACCGAAACCACCGGCCTGGAACCCAGTCAGGGACATCGTATTATTGAAATAGGCTGTGTTGAAATTAATCATCGCCGCCGCACCAACCGCGACCTGCAGATCTATTTGAACCCGGAAAGGGATATAGAACAGGGGGCGCTTGAGGTGCACGGCATCAGTAAAGAATTTCTTGCGGATAAGCCGGTATTTGCCGACAAGGCGCAGGAATTAGTCGATTTTATCCGGGACAGTGAAGTGATCATCCATAATGCGCCTTTTGACCTTGCCTTTTTCAATTTGGAATTGGGTCTCCTGGGCGCGCAATGGGGCAAACTCGAAGATTACTGCCGGGTAATAGACACGCTGGTGATGGCCAGGCAAAAGCATCCGGGGCAGCAAAACAGTCTCAATGCCTTATGCAAGCGTTATGACGTCGACCATTCCCACAGGCAGCTACACGGCGCGTTACTTGACGCCCAAATACTCACCGACGTTTATTTGGCAATGACCGGTGGGCAGGCGACCCTGTCGTTTGTCGAATCACTGCAACAGTATCAGCAAAAACAGGCCGCCGGCCGGCCGCTCTCAGATAGAAAAAAGTTGCCGGTTATTGAGGCCAGCGATGAAGAGTTAAAAGAACACCGGAAATGCCTGGAATTGATTCAAAAAGAAAGCGAGGGCAAGTGCATCTGGCTTAACCAGAACTGACCCAAAACTGCCCCATAACTTAACCATAACAACGACGGCTCGGCATGGTGGTGTTGCTCCGTTTGCCGCTTACCCGGCCACCGCCTGTTTAATTTTTTGTTGCAACTCGCCGTTATTAAATAATTCCAGCGTGATATCACAGCCGCCAATCAATTCGCCGTTAATAAATACCTGAGGAAAGGTCGGCCAATTGGAGATCTGCGGAAGCGTTGAGCGCACTTCCGGTTCCGCCAACACGTCCACGTAACCAAACTCGGCGTCGCATTGCTTTAGAGTTTGTACCGTCTGCATGGAAAATCCGCATTGCGGAAAATCGGGTGAACCCTTCATAAAAATCATTACCGGATTTTCATCCAGTACGGTCTGAATACGTTCTTTAACGTCCATTGAATTACTCCCTGAATAAATACCAAATGATAAGGGCCAATTATAACCTAAGTATTACACCATAACACCAGTTGTTTGCCTCAGCGGGTGCTCGGCAATTTTTTATTGTCGCCCCGGCGGTGAGTGCCCGCCCACTTATTTTTGCACGCTTAGGCCGGGTTATGCTAAATTTTATGCCATGCCTGCCGATCATAATCCCATCCTGCTTGAGGCCAAAAACCTGTCCTTGTCGCCTCTGTGGAAGGGCCTGTGTTTTACCCTGGGCGCCGGCGAAATGCTCCAAATCATCGGTGATAACGGCGTCGGCAAGACCTCGCTTATTCGCACCCTGTGCGGGCTGATACGCCCCGATGAGGGACAGGTGCTGTGGCGCCGGCGCGATATCCGTCAACACGCTGAAGATTACCATGGCGACGTCGCCTACGTCGGACATAAAGACGGACTCAAGAACAGCCTGACCCCAACCGAAAACCTCAGCTTTGCCGCGGCCATTCGGGGTCGTGGCGAGACCGCCGTTGGTGTCAGCATCAAAGACGCATTGCGATTATGGGGACTTGCGGATTTGTTGGTACCCTGTCGCACACTGTCCGCCGGCCAATGCCGGCGAACCGCACTCGCACGGCTGCTGCTGTTCGGTGCCCGCCTGTGGTTTCTGGACGAACCGTTGACGGCATTGGACCGTGCCGGGGGGGATACCCTCGGCGATATGATCGCAAACCACCTGAGCACCGGCGGCAGCGTCGTCATGTCCACCCACCAGGTGCCTGACTGGCCATTCTCGCCGCAAATACTGTCCCTGCGGGCGCGGTGATGGATAGCGTTTTTATATCCCTGCTCAAGCGTGATCTGCTGCTCGTGATACGTGATCCGGGCGAATGGATCACTCCACTGATCTTCTTTTTGCTCGTGATCACCATCTTTCCGCTGGCGATCAGCCCCGCCCCTGAAGTGTTGCGGCTGATCGCCCCCGGCATAATCTGGGCGGTCGCACTGCTGTCCTCGCTGTTATCACAGGACATGCTTTTCCGGCAAGACGCCGAAGACGGCAGCCTGGAACAAATCCTGCTCCTGCCCCAACCCCTGGTAGTGGTGGTACTGGCGAAAACCGCCGCCCATTGGCTGGCCTATGGCGCGCCCTTATTGGTGCTTGCACCCGTGCTCGGTGCGTGGATGCATATGCGCCCGAATGAACTTGGGATCTTATTGATAACACTGCCTCTGGGCACGGGAATCTTCAGCCTGCTTGCCGCGTTCAGTGCGGCGTTGCTGGCCGGGGTTCGCCATAATCACTTTCTGGGGGCGCTGATCGTATTGCCGCTTTGCCTGCCGGCGATCATCTTCGCCGCCGCTTCGGTCTCCGGCGACACGGCCGCGCCGCCGCTGTTATTGGGGGCATTATTCATGCTGTCGCTCACCGTGCTGCCGTTTGTCACCGCCGGCGCATTACACCAATCGGCGGCGGGTGGTTGACGTGTGGCACAGGCTTTATCGTCTGGCGTCACCGCCGGGTTTTTATTATATTGCGGAGGCCGCGCGGCCATGGTTGATTGCGCTGTTTCTGGGGCTGATCAGCTACGGCTTATACGGCGCACTGATCGCCGCGCCGCCGGATTATCGGCAGGGCGACGGCTATCGCATCATCTTTGTGCACGTACCGGCGGCGTGGCTGTCGATGTTTATCTACACTAACATGGCGGTGATGGGTGCGGTGACCCTGATATGGCACGGCAAAGTGGCCGCGGTTTGCACTCGCGCCTCGGCACCGGTCGGGGCCGGCTTCACCCTTCTTACCCTGCTAACCGGCGCCATCTGGGGCAAACCGATGTGGGGGACCTGGTGGGTCTGGGACGCGCGTCTGACCTCGGAACTGATCCTGTTATTTTTATACCTGGGCTATATGGGGCTGGTCTCGGCCATACCCAACCGCCGTGCCGCCGACCACAGCGGCGCGATCCTGCTGCTGGTGGGGGTGGTCAATATCCCGATCATTCATTTCTCGGTAAATTGGTGGAACACCCTGCACCAGCCCGCGACCATTACCCGCCTGGGCGCGCCCGCGATCCACCCGGACATGCTGTTACCACTGCTGGTTATGGCATTCGCGTTCATGGTATTTTATATCCTGTTTATCTGCACACGGGGCCAGGCAATTTTGCTGGATCAGGAGCAACAAAGCCCGCGTTGGGCGCGTGACGCGGCGCTTCGGTCGGCAGGCAAAAATGATCGATAAGCTGCACGATTTTATCGCAATGGGGGGCTATGGTGCTTATATATGGTCATCCTACGCGATAATGCTGGCCGTGTTCGCGGGCTTGTGGTGGTATGCCCGCCACAGCAGGATGCGGGCATTGCGGCGCATTGCCGCAGCGGCCGGCAAGGGAGACGCGGGCGCATCAAGCTCAGCATCATAGCCGTCAAAGGAGCCCGTGACTTCCGTCGCGGGTAAAACACACACCCAGCACGCCGGATTCCCGAGCAACAATAATAATAACGGCGACAGGAGTCACCGTCTCCGTTAATGCCCGCATAAATACCTGCACAACTCAGGCAAATGCGGGTAACTTGAACCCCAAAATTCAGCCTATATAGTGTCCTTTACCCTTGGGAATGACACAACATCTTGACCTTTATCCTTCAAATTGGGTACTATCATATCTTATAAAGATTCTCATGGGGGGATTAACATGAAAATGGTAGCCGCGGTTATCAAGCCTTTTAAACTGGATGATGTACGCGAGGCGTTATCTGAAATTGGTGTACAGGGACTCACGGTGTCAGAGGTCAAGGGCTTTGGTCGACAAAAGGGCCACACCGAATTGTATCGCGGGGCGGAATATGTCGTTGATTTTCTCCCCAAGGTAAAAATTGAGGTCGCGATTGATGACGGCGCATTGGACGCAGTGCTTGAGGCGATCAGCAAATCAGCCGGAACCGGCAAAATTGGCGATGGAAAAATATTTGTAACAAACCTTGAACAGGTGATCAGAATCCGCACCGGCGAAACCGGTGTCGATGCGCTCTAGCTTCACAATGACTATTTACGGGGGGATGGTCGGAAAAATGATCGACAAAAAAACCAGTAAGTTAATTACAGGCATTCTATTATTTTTGCCCATAACCGTTTTTGCCAATGAACTGGATGGCGCTGACACGGCCTGGATACTCACGTCAACGGTATTGGTGTTATTTATGACCTTGCCCGGGCTGGCATTGTTTTATTCAGGTCTGGTGCGATCGAAAAACGTACTGTCGATGTTGATGCAGTGTTTTGCCATTGCGTGCATGGCCTCCATCCTGTGGATGGTGGTCGTATATGGTCTGGCGTTTGGCGACGGCGGGTCGCTGAATAAAATTATCGGCGGCGGCAAGATCATGATGGATGGCATAGGCGTGGACAGCCTGAGCGGCACCATTCCTGAAACCGTCTTTTTCATGTTCCAGATGACCTTTGCAATCATTACCCCGGCATTGATTGCCGGCAGCTATGCGGAGCGCATATCGTTCGCCGCGGTACTGTGGTTCAGCGCCTTATGGTTAATTTTTGTTTATGCACCGGTATGCCATTGGGTCTGGGGAGGCGGCTGGCTCGGCGATCTGGGATTTATGGACTTTGCCGGCGGCTCAGTGGTACATATCAACGCCGGCGTTGCCGCCATTGTTGCCGCACTTGTGATCGGTAACAGACGGGGTTTCCCCACCACCCCGATGCCGCCGCATAATATGGCGCTGACCGTCGCCGGGGCTTCAATGTTATGGGTGGGCTGGTTCGGGTTCAATGCCGGCAGCGCTCTCAGCGCCGGCACCGGCGCGGGCATGGCAATGACGGTTACCCATATATCCGCCGCCGCCGGTTCGCTGGCGTGGATCGCCTGCGAGTGGGTCAGGTTCGGCAAACCCAGCGTGCTCGGTATTGTGACCGGCATGGTGGCGGGATTGGGGACGATCACCCCGGCGTCCGGTTACGTCGGGCCGGTCGGCGGTCTGATAATTGGCATATCCGCCGGTATCGTGTGTTACTTTGCAACCCAGTATATTAAGGCCGTACTCAAGATAGACGACTCCCTGGACGTATTCTCGGTCCATGGAGTGGGCGGTATTTTAGGCACTTTATTAACCGCGGTCTTTGCGGCCGAGTCCATGGGCGGATTGGGATTGGAAACGTCCATCGGTTCACAGTTTGTCACTCAGCTGATCGGGGTGCTTGCAACCATAGCCTGGTGCGGCATTATCAGTTTCATCCTGCTCAAGCTGCTTGACGTGGTGATCGGCCTGAGAGTCGATGAAAGCGAGGAAACCGAAGGCCTCGACCTCACCAGTCACAACGAGCGCGGCTATACTCTGTAGAGATCACAGCGCGACCATATAAGTTTAGAAACCGGCGACGTCTCCTCCGACCCGGAGGAGACGTCGTGCCGATCCGCCGTCCATCACCACCCGCGTTATCGACGGATACGCCGGATTGCGATCAGCCCGTAAGATGCTATTATCGACCTCCGGGGCTGTCCTGCGGGGCCTGGCGCCGCAACGACGGTCTCAGTGGACTGGCAAAATAAAATGCACACACCCTTACTTGAAGTCGAGCAATTACGAGTCTGTTTCGGGCCGGAAGATCATCAGATCGCCGCGGTTGACAATATTGGTTTTACCATAGACCGGGGTGAAACCTTCGTACTGCTGGGTGAGTCCGGCAGCGGCAAGTCGATTTCGGTGCTGGCAATCATGCGCCTGTTACCGCCCGCGGCAAAAGTCACCGATGGCCGGATACTGTTGGACGGCGACGGTCTGTTGACGTTGCCCGAAACCGAGATGCGGCGGATCAGAGGTGGCCGGATTGGAATGATCTTTCAAGAACCGCAGAGCTCCCTTAATCCGGTGTTGACCGCCGGGCAACAGATAGGGGAGGCATTGCAACGTCACGCCGGCCTGACCGGCAAGGCAAAATTGCAAAAGAGTATCGAATTGCTTGATTCCGTCGGCATTGCCCAGGCGAGCCGGCGGATCCATGATTATCCCCATCAATTTTCCGGCGGGATGAAGCAGCGTATTATGATTGCGATGGCGTTGGCGGGCAAACCGGACCTGTTGATTGCCGATGAACCCACAACCGCACTGGACGTCACCATTCAAGCCCAGGTGCTTGAGCTGTTAAAGGATTTGCAAACGGAAATGGGGATGGCGATTTTGTTTATCACCCATGATCTGGGCGTGACCTCAGGGATCGCCGATAACGTGGCGGTGATGAAGGAGGGAAAAATTGTTGAGGCCAAAAGTCGTCAGCGCCTGCTCAAGAACCCTGAGCATCCCTACACCCGGCAGTTGTTTGAGTCGGTTCCCGGCCGGGCAAAACGCGACCGGGAATCGATGTACCGGGGTTTTGACCCGGCGGGCGAATCGCCGTTGCTGTCGGTGCGGGGATTAAAGGTGCATTTTCCAATCCGCAAGGGAATATTTAAACGCACCGTCGGCCATGTAAAGGCGGTCGATGGAGTCAGCATCGAGGTCTATGCCGGGCAAACGGTCGCGGTGGTGGGTGAATCCGGATCCGGCAAGACGACCATGGGCATGGGCATACTGCAACTGTTAAATATCACCGATGGCAGGGTAATATTTGACGGTGATGAACTGAGCGGACTGAGGGCCGCCGAGCTGCGCGCCAAACGCAGCGATATTCAGATCGTATTTCAGGACCCTTATTCATCGATGAATCCCAGAATGATGGTGGGTGATATTATTCGGGAGGGGATGATGACCCACGCAATGGCCGGGGACGGAATCGAACGTGAACGGCGGGTGGATGAATTATTGCAACAGGTCGGCCTGTTGCCGGAGCATCAGTATCGCTACCCGCATGAATTTTCAGGCGGGCAGAGACAGCGTATCTGCATCGCTCGCGCGCTGGCGGTTGAGCCGAAATTAATTATCTGCGATGAACCAACCAGTGCCCTGGACGTGTCGGTTCAGTCACAAATACTGGCTTTGTTGTGCGAGCTGCAAAAGCGGCTGGATCTGGCCTATTTGTTTATTACTCATAATATCGGGGTCGTCGAATATATCGCCCATCACGTTGCGGTGATGTATCAGGGTGAGATAGTGGAGCAGGGCAACGCCGATGAGGTCCTGTTGCAACCGCAGCATCCTTACACCCGCGGATTACTTGCCACCGTCCCGACGATTGCCTGATTCAGGGTCCGGTTTTTGACGGCCGTCGGGCGGCCCCTGGATCGACACCGGCCTGCGCTCGGTCATTCATCGTCAACGGCCTGTCGCAGGCTGACAAATTCCTCGGCGATGGTCGGATGCACACCGATAGTTGCATCAAATGCGGCCTTGGTGGCGCCCGCTTTTATCGCAATGCTGATCCCCTGGATGATCTCGCCGGCCTCAGGCCCGATCATATGAGCACCGATAACCCGGTCGCCGTCTTTAGCGACGATCAGCTTGATAAAGACCTTTTCACCGTGATTGGAGAGTGACGATTTCATCGGAGTAAATATGGATTTATACACCGCAATATCAAGCTGTTGCGCCCGCGCCTGTTCCTCGGTCAAACCGACTGAGGCCAGATTCGGCTGGCTGAAAATACAGGTCGGGACGTTGGAGTAATCGACCGTATCGCGGCCATTGTTGAATAATGCGTTGGCCAGAATCATGCCTTCCGCAAGCGCGACCGGGGTCAGATTTACTCGATTGGTCACGTCCCCGATGGCATAGACGGAGGCAATATTGGTCCGGTAATTCCGATCGACCTTAATGGCACCTTTGTCATCCAGCGCGACGCCGGCGTCTTCCAGGCCCAGCCCGGCGGTGTTGGGTTTGCGGCCGGTGGCGTACATGATCCGTCCGGCCTCCATAGTGGTTCCGTCCTCCAGCGTCGCGGTCAATGCCTGCCGGTTGTTTTGGATATTGGCAATATTGGCGTTGAATTGCACGTTGACGCCGTGCCGTTTCATTTCAGCCGCCAGAAATTCACGCAGCTCCGGGTCGAAGCCGCGAAGAAATAACGGCCCCCGATAGAGCAGGCTGGTGTCCACTCCAAGACCATGAAATATACCGGCAAACTCAACCGCAATATAACCGCCGCCCACCACGATAATTTTTTCCGGCAATGCCTTCAAATGAAAGGCCTCATTGGATGAAATCGCATATTCCCGGCCCGCAACCTCCGGGATATCCGGCCAACCGCCGGTGGCGATCAATATTTTTTCCGCGCTCAGCACCTCATCATTGACCCGGACGGAATGCGGGCCGCTTAACGTCGCCCGCCCCCGGATCGTGATCACCCCGGCGTCGTCCAGAATTTTTTGATAAACACGATTGAGGCGTTCAATTTCATTATTCTTATTGTTAATCAGGGTTTGCCAATTAAACCCCGGCTTGTCAATATTCCAGCCGTAACCCTCAGCGGTGTTAAAATCATCGGCAAAATGAGCGGCGTAAAAAAATAATTTTTTCGGAATGCAGCCGGCATTGACACAGGTCCCCCCCAGGAAACGATCCTCGGCAATCGCCACGCGCGCGCCGTAAGCCGCCGACGTTCGCGCCGCCCGCACGCCGCCGGAGCCGGCGCCTACGACAAAAAGATCATAATCAAACTTTGGCATCACATATCATTTTTTTGGTATTCCGAGAAAGGGCCGATCAGTGCCGCATCCAGCGATGATATTTTTCCGCCAGACTGAGCAACCGCGCGGGCGCGTGCGCCTTTTTCCAGACCCCGGCCGCAAATTTATTGGCCTCCGCCATGGTCGGATAAATATGAATAGTGCCGAGTATGCGGTTGAGGCCGAAATTGTTCCTCATCGCACTGATGTATTCGCCTATCCAATCGCCGGCGTGCGCGCCAATAATCGTAGCCCCCAGTATTCTGTCTTTTTTGGGCGCGGTCAACACCTTTACCAGCCCATGATCTTCACCCTCCGCAATAGCCCGGTCCAGATCAGCGACAGGATATTTGGTGACCTCATAGTCTATGCCCTGTTGCCGCGCATCCTTTTCATTCAGGCCGACGCGGGCCACCTCCGGATCAGTGAACGTCGCCCACGGGATCACCGAGTAATCGACTTTGAATTTTTTGAATTTACCAAATAATGCATTCACCGTCGCATACCAGGCCTGATGGGAGGCGGTATGGGTAAATTGATACGGGCCGGCGACGTCACCGCAGGCAAAGATGGTCGGTATGGAGGTCTGCAGACAGGCGTTGACCCGGACGGTGTTATTTGCATTTAACCGCACGCCCAGCTTTTCCAGGCCAAGCCCGTCGGTGTTGGCGGCCCGACCCACCGCAACCAGTAATTGATCGAATTCAATCTCCACCTGATCATCGTTCCGCTCGCAGACCAGTATTTTTTTATTATTTTTGCGCACCACCGCGCGGGCGGTATGACCCACCCGAATATCCACGCCGTCCTTTTGGAGACGCTGCGCGACCATCCCGGCAATATCCTCATCTTCTCCCGACATGATCCGCTCCAGCATTTCAACCTGGGTGACCCGGCTCCCCAGGCGGGCGAATGCCTGCGCCAATTCCGTACCTATCGGCCCTCCACCCAGCACGATCAGGCGTTTCGGCAGTGTGCGTATTTCCCATAAATTATCCGAAGTCAGATAATCGATGTTCTCCATCCCTTTTATCGGGGGAACAAAAGGATGGGCGCCGGTGGCAATAATAATATTGCGGGTGGTCAAAGTCTGATCATTGACGGTGACCGCCGAGGGCGAAACGATTTGCGCCTGCCCGCGTATGCACTCCACCCCCAGACTTTCAAAACGGTCCATCGAATCATGCGGTTCAATTTTTTTGATCACCGCCTGCACGCGCTCCATCATCGCGGCGAAATCTATATCATACCGTGCATTATTGATCCCGAACTCGCCGGCGCGCTTAAACAGAGACGCAATCTTTGCCGACTTGATCAGCGTCTTTGAAGGCACACAGCCGGTATTCAGGCAATCCCCACCCATCCTGTGTTTTTCTATCAATGTTACCCTCGCCTTGACGGTGGCCGCGATTAATGCGGCCACCAGACCCGCCGAGCCGGCACCGATCACCACCAGATTTCTATCGAAGGAGCGCGGTTTTTGCCACATTATTATTGTTCCGACATAGACGCCAGACCGTGTTTCCTGCGGTAAAACGCAACGCCTTTTTTTGCCACCAGAGGCACAATACCAAGCAGCGCCAGTGAACCCAGCAATTTAAAGGTCACCACGTCCTCAAGAGACCGAATTTGGTTAAGCTGGGTGCCGGCGTTGACCAGTACAATCGTTGCCGGCAGCATCCCCAGTTGGCTGACCCAGCAAAAAGTGAACGTCTTTATATGCGTCAGACCCATTAATAGATTGATCAGGAAAAACGGGAACGCCGGGATCAACCGAAGCGTGAACAAATAGAATCCGCCTTCCCGCTCTATACCGGCATTAATCGGGGCAAGCTGTCTGGCAAACTTTTTCTGTATCACCGCCCGAAACACGTAGCGTGAAAATAAAAATGCCACCGTGGCGCCGATCACCGATGCAAATGAGACGATAACCGTCCCCCAAATCACGCTAAAAATGGCGCCGGCAATCAATGACATTATCCCTGCTCCGGGCAGGGACAAACCGGTAATAACGATATAAAGAACAAAGAAAATAAATGCACTGAAAAAAGGCCGGGCCAGATAATAGGCGTCGATCTCCGCCTTGGCCGATTTGATATATTCCAGGTTGAAATACGAGTCCAGATCAAAAATAAAAAAACAGCATATCAACGCGATGATCAGGAAAACAAGGATAACCTTTACCGGGTTCATTATCGGGCACCCGGATTAATCGGCAATTGCCGCAATTGCCCGGACTGTAAAGGCATAAAAAAATTGGAATGATTTCATCGCTTCAGCAGTATATTGCACTATCATCGATAATAAAACTATTTGTACCATCCACCCGCCACCGGAGCCCGTGACTCCCGTCGCGGGTATAAAAACCAACAATATCGTCAACCCCACAACTCAGCACCGCTCACAGTCCAGTTCAGGCAAAATCCCGGTGTAGCAACGCCGTTACAGGAGCCCGTAACTCCCGTTGCGGGTATATTAAAATCAACATTATCGTCAACCCCGCAACTCAGCCCCCCTCACAGTCCAGTTCGGGCAAAATCCCGGTGTTGCTCGAACCCCCCCTGCCCCCCTTGTCAGGGGGGGTGTAGTGGTTGAAGGTGGTTCGGTAGCCCCCCTGATAAGGGGGGTTGGGGGGTTTGGTGTTGATTCAGGTAAGCCCCGATGCAGTTCGGGAATCCCGGTTGGTTCGGGAATCCGGTTTTGTTGGGTGTGTGTTTTATCGGGGTCGGGAGACCCCGACTCCGTTAGCCATCATCCGGGATCAGCGGCGGCAGTTCAAACAGGTCGGCTTCCGGTTCCGCCACCGCCGCCGGTTCTGCGAGATCCATCGCCGCCTTTGCCGCGGGTAACGGTCCCAGCATCGCCAGCTCATCTTCCAGGCGTTTGCGCTTTTGTTCCTCGTCCTCCGGCGGCAGGTCGTCGATGAAGGCGCGGATATCGACCGTCTGGCCGGTGGCGTATTGTTGCAGTACCTCAGCCATGGTGGGCATGGTGGCCGAGCTGGTAGCGGGTGGTGGCATTAAATTCTCGCCCAGCGTCAGGGCGGTATTGACCAGCAGGCGGGCGTTGCCGTTGTTGAAGACAGTGTAGGTGTTGCCTTCTATGGTTTGATCGTCCCCCCGCACCCAGCCGACGTCGTCGTCGGTGACGGTGACGCGGTCGCCGGCGTTGCCGTCGACGCGTAGCTCGGCGCGGCCGTCTATGCGTACCTCGGACAGATTCAGCAGGTCCAGACGGGTGAGGGTCAGGCTGTTATTGCTACCACCTGGGCCACTGCCATTGAGGTCTATGCGCTCTATGCTGCTCAGGCGGGTGTCGCGGAGAGTGCTCAGGTCCAGGCTCAGGTCGGTGGTGGCATCGGGGTTGACCAGGCGCAGGGTGTCGGTGCCGCTGCCGCCGTCGAAGCGGAGCAGGTCGGTGTCGGTGAAGCTGTCTATGTTCAGGACGTCATCGCCGGGGCCGGCGAGCACGACCCCGTCGTCATCGTCGTCGCTCAGGACGTCGTCGCCGGCGAGGGTCTCGGTGCTGAGGCCGGCCGGGCCGCCGAACAGGACGTAGGCCTGGCCGGCAATGATGCCAGCGTCGTCGCCCTCGTGCGCCCCGACGATGAGATCGGCATAGCCATCGCCGTTCACGTCCCCGGCGCCGGATACGCTCCCGCCCGCATAGTCACCGGGCGCATCGCCCTGGATGATAAAGCCGTCCGCCGGGGTCAGGCTTTCCAGGTCTATCACACTGCCAAAGCCGGACGCCTTGCCGAACACCAGATAGGCCTCACCGGCATCGACCCTGTCGTCGCCATCGAGGATGTTGACGTCGGCAAAACGCGCCCCGACGATGAGGTCGGCAAAGCCGTCGCCGTTGACGTCGCCGGCAGCGGATACGCTATAGCCCGCCTCGTCACCAGCCCTGGCGCCCTGGATAATAAAGCCGTCCCCGGAGGTCAGACTGCTTAGGTCTATCACCTGACGGTTGGCACCATCCGGGTTACCAAAATCGGAGGCCTTGCCGAACACGACATAGGCCTCGCCGGCGTTGTCCCTGGTGTTGCGATCGGAGGTGGTGACGTCGGCAAAACGCGCCCCGACGATGAGGTCGGCATAGCCGTCGCCGTTGACGTCGCCGGCACCGGATATTTGCCTCCTGCCGGCCTGGTCATTGTCCGTATCGCCCTGGATAACAAAGCCGTCGGCCGCACTCAGGCTGCTGAGTTCGATGACCCGACCGCTGCCTTCCACGCTACCAAAATTGTCCTGTTTGCCGAACACTACGTAGGCCTCACCGGCGTTGTTGCCACCGTCGTCGCCCCCGGGCGCCCCGATGATGAGGTCGGCATAGCCGTCACCATTGACGTCGCCGGCGCCGGATACACTATTGCCCGCCCCGTCATTCGCCATATCGCCCCGGATGATAAAGCCGTCGGCGGCGGCCAGATTGGTCAGATCCACGACCGGGCGGCCGCTAACGTCCGGGCTGCCAAAGCCGGAGGCCTTGCCGAACACGATGTAGGCCTCGCCACCGTCGTCGCCCCTGGGTGCCCCGACGATGAGGTCGGCATAGCCGTCACCGTTGACGTCGCCGGCGCCGGATACGCTATCGCCCGCCGCGTAACCGCCGGTATTACCCCGGATGATAAAGCCTTCGCCGGCGGCCAGACTGCTCAGGGCTATCACCGAGCGGCCGCCACCGTCCGGGCTGCCAAAACCGGAGGCCTTGCCGAACACGACATAGGCCTCGCCGGGAATAATATCGCTACCTTCGCCGCCATAGCGTGCCCCGACGATGAGGTCGGCAAAGCCGTCGCCGTTGACGTCGCCGGCCCCGGATACGCTCTCGCCCACCCGGCTGCCTGGAATGGAATAACCAGCAGAGTCATATCTAAATCCTAGCTCACCCTGAATGATAAAGCCATCCCCGGCGTCCAGATTAGTCAAATCCACGACCTGGCGGTTGGTAGCATCCCGGCTGCCGAACACCACATAGGCCTGGCCGGCATTGCCGCCAACGCCGAATTCGGGGGCGTTATATTGCGCCCCGATGATGAAATCGGCAAAGCCGTCGCCGTTGACGTCGCCGGCGCCGGATACGCTCTCGCCCGCCCGGTCACCGCTCTCATCACCCTGGATAATAAAGCCGTCCCCGGTACTGAGCTCGGTCAGGTCTATGCTACCGAGCATGCCGACGATATTGACATTCACCGTGACCGGATCGGCCTGTGAACCCTCGTCGTCCTCCACCCGTACCATGAAGCTGTCGAGGGTGGTATCGTTGCCGGGGGGATGCACATAGACCACCTGGCCATCCTCAAGTTGCCGCTGGGTGAAGCTGGGGATGGCCGTGCCCAGATCGCTGCTCAGTGCCAGTCGCCCGTTCGTCGGCCCTCCCGCCAGCACCGTCCAGGTGAGTAGCGCAGCCACATCGTCGCCCGCATCGACGTCCGTCGCCGCCAGATCGGCCACGGTCAGCACATAGCTTGCGCCCTCAACCACTGCGAAGGCTCGATCGCCGCCCGTGGTCGGCGCCTCGTTCACATCGGTGACGGTGATTTGCAGGGTGGCCGCCACCGTCGTATCGGCGACGACCCGCACGCTCACCTCCAGGGTCGGCGTGGTCTCAAAGTCCAGCCCCGCATCGGCTCTCAGGAACAGCTGGTTCTGGTCATCGTTCAGTTCAAACAAATCCGCATCGGGGCCGACCAGTTGCAAGCCGCGCGGGCCGTCATCGGCATCGGTGACGCCGATATTGGCGACCAGGGTGCGGGCGGTGACGTCTTCGGCCAATGCGGTCTCCGTGGCGGTCAGCGTCACTCCGGTCGGGGGTTCGTCGACGTTGGTGACCATTATGCGCAACGGCGCATTTATCGCAGGGCTACTCCCGATAACCTGCACGCTTACGTCCAGGGTCGGGTTGGTCTCAAAGTCCAGCACCGCGCCGGCGCTCAGGAACAGCATATCCTGGTCATCGTTCAGTTCAAACAAATCCGCATCGGGGCCGACCAGCTCCAGGCCGCGCGGGCCATCATCGGCATCGGTGACGCCGATATTGGCGACCAGGGTGGGGGCGGTGACGTCTTCGCGCAATGAGGTCTCCGTGGCGGTCAGCGTCACTCCGGTCGGGGGTTCGTCGACATTGGTGACCATTATGCGCAACGGCGCATTTATCGCAGGGTCACTCCCGATAACCTGCACGCTTACGTCCAGGGTCGGGTTGGTCTCAAAGTCCAGCACCGCGCCGGCGCTCAGGAACAGCATATCCTGGTCATCGTTCAGTTCAAACAAATCCGCATCGGGGCCGACCAGTTGCAAGCCGCGCGGGCCGCCATCGTCATCGTCGACGGCGATATTGGCGACCGGGGTGCGGGCGGTGACGTCTTCGCGCAATGAGGTCTCCGTGGCGGTCAGCGTCACTCCGGTCGGGGGTTCGTCGACATTGGTGACCATTATGCGCAACGGCGCATTTATCGCAGGGTCACTCCCGATAACCTGCACGCTTACGTCCAGGGTCGGGTTGGTCTCAAAGTCCAGCACCGCGCCGGCGCTCAGGAACAGCATATCCTGGTCATCGTTCAGTTCAAACAAATCCGCATCGGGGCCGACCAGTTGCAAGCCGCGCGGGCCGTCATCGGCATCGGTGACGCCGATATTGGCGACCAGGGTGCGGGCGGTGACGTCTTCGGCCAATGCGGTCTCCGTGGCGGTCAGCGTCACTCCGGTCGGGGGTTCGTCGACGTTGGTGACCATTATGCGCAACGGCGCATTTATCGCAGGGCTACTCCCGATAACCTGCACGCTTACGTCCAGAATCCGGTTGGTCTCAAAGTCCAGCCCCGCGCCGGCGCTCAGGAACAGCATATCCTGGTCATCGTTCAGTTCAAACAAATCCGCATCGGGGCCGACCAGCTCCAGGCCGCGCGGGCCATCATCGGCATCGGTGACGCCGATATTGGCGACCAGGGTGCGGGCGGTGACGTCCTCGCGCAATGAGGTCTCCGTGGCGGTCAGCGTCACTCCGGTCGGGGGTTCGTCGACATTGGTGACCATTATGCGCAACGGCGCATTTATCGCAGGGTCACTCCCGATAACCTGCACGCTTACGTCCAGGGTCGGGTTGGTCTCAAAGTCCAGCACCGCGCCGGCGCTCAGGAACAGCATATCCTGGTCATCGTTCAGTTCAAACAAATCCGCATCGGGGCCGACCAGTTGCAAGCCGCGCGGGCCGGCATCGGTGACGCCGATATTGGCGACCAGGGTGCGGGCGGTGACGTCCTCGCGCAATGAGGTCTCCGTGGCGGTCAGCGTCACCTCGGTCGGGGCCGCGTCCGTCGGCGGGGAGAGGGTCACTCTCAGCGGTACGGTTGGCCGCACAGTGCCCTCCGGGTCGTCCGGGTTCTGCAGGCGGACCGCAAAGTTGTCCCTCATATCATCATTGCCGCCGGTATGGACGTAGAAGACCTCGCCGGCCTCAAGCTGGGCCTGGGTGAAGCCCATGCCGACGTCAATGGCGACGCCGGCGGCGCCGCTCAGTTCCAGGCGGCCGTTCATCGGGGCGGTGGTGACCGTCCAGCTCAGGGCGAGGTTGGCATTGTCCGGGTCGCGGGCGCTGAGGTCGGTGGTGGTGAGGGTATAGCTGGCGCCGGTATCGACCTCTATGGCGCGGTCGCCGGAGGTGACCACCGGGAACAGGTCGGCGACTCGCTCCAGCAGTCTGGTATACACCTGTTGGCGGCCGTCGGCGGACAGGTCATTGTCTTCGGTGGTGAGGTCGCCGAGCAGGGTTTCCCGCAGGCTGGGGCTGGCGCGCAGGATGTCCTCAAATCGCAGGGCATAGTACAGCACGCGCACGTCCTGGAGGTCGGTGCGGTTATCATTGTTCAGGTCGGGGATGAGGGTGGTCAAATCCAGGCTCGTCAGATCATCCAGGCGCGTCTGGCTCAAGGTCGTACCACTCAGTCTGCTCAGCAGCGCATCCAGGTTGGCCGGCGCCTGCGGCAGGGCGAGGTAATACAGCACCTGCGCGTCCTGCGGGTTGACGACGTCATCCTGGTTCAGGTTCAGCGGCACCGACAGGGCCGGGCCGGTCTGGAACGCCACTTCATACCGGGGCGGTTGGGTCTCCTGGGCCTCCTGGGCCAGGGCAAGGAGTGGCTCGGCCAGGCTCCCCCTGATAAGGGGGGTTGGGGGGGTTGGAAAAGGCTTTGGTGCAGTTCCAAGAAACCCCCCCTGCCCCCCCTTATCAGGGGGGTTGGTTGTCAGGGCATGGAGAAGGCCCGTAAGCGGGGCCAGGAGCGGGCCTACAAGTACCCCCCCCCCCCCCCCAGGCAGGACGGCGCTTTGCGGCTCAGCGGCCGTCTTATCCGCGCTCAGGGCCGCGCTCAGGTCCAGGGGCAGAATGACCGGCATAAATTGGGAGGCTGAGCCCACGGCCAGCGACGTCGATTCGGTGGCCGGATTCAGCAGCAGCAGGGTTTGGGCCTCGGCGGGCGCGGTCGCCTCCTCGGCGCGGTAGATGCGGTTGCCTGCGCCCGTGACCGGCAATAATGCCGCAAGCGGGTTCGTAAGGGACAGCGGTCGCAGGCCCTTGGTTTTTGCTTTATCGGTCATGTTGTGTGACTCATTAAGGTCATTGTAAATGTGTTTGGCGGACGTTCCATATTATAGTATAGCTTGATTATAGCATAACTTGAATTTTATGGTTTGGTTTTTATGGTTTTTTTAACGGAGCCCGTAACTCCCGTCGCGGGCATATAACAATCAACATTATCGTCAACCCGCAACTCAGCACGGCTCACAGTGCAGTTAGGGCAAGGTGCCGGTGTGGTTCGGGAATCCGGGTTGGTTGGGTGGATCGTAACGCCGGTGACGGGGTCACCGGCCCCCGCGACGGGAGTCACGGGCTCCTGTCTCCCCTTGTCAGGGGGGATTAGTGGTTGGTGTTGATTCAGGTAAGGCCTGGTGCAGTTCGGGAATCCGGTGTTGGTTCGGGTATTCGGCGTGCCGGGTGTGTGTTAATACCCGCGACGGGAGTCACGGGTTCCTGTCTCCTGTCACGGCGTTCATCCGGCCCGTCAACTCAATTTAATCAACCCGACAACCACGCCGATCTGCGCAATCATCGCACCAACGATCCAGCGCGTCAGTCTTGATTCGGTATTAGCAATGTCCGCCCTGGTGTCCGCACGCAGTTTCTCTATGTCCGCCTGGGTGGCCAGGCGCAGTTTCTCTATGTCCGCCTTCACCTCGGCAATGTCCTCCTTGGTGTCCGCGCGCAGTTTCTCGATGTCCGCCTGGGTGGCCAGGCGTAGTTTCTCTATGTCCGCCTTGGTGGCCAAATTGCTGTTAATCAAAGCGACCTGCTCACCGGCCAGGGCTTCCGCCTGCGCTTCGGTGAAACCGGATGCGGTCAGATGCTTGACAAATTTATGGGTGTCAAATGCGATGGCTTCCATATTCAGATGCCGGATAATTTTATCGGTATGGCAGGCGTCTTCCGCTTGCCACAGGGTGTTACCGGAATGCTCGTATCTCTCATATAGTCAGTATAGACCCACGTCACACCGTTATCAAATGAAATTTTCAGTAGGGGCCTGCACCGCCGTTACAGGAGCCCGTGACTCCCGTTGCGGGTATATAACAATCAACATTATCGTCAACCCCGTAACTCAGCACGGCTCACAGTGCAGTTCGGGAATCCGGGTTGGTTCGGGAAGCCGGCCTTGCCGGGTGTGTGTTGATACCCGCGACGGGAGTCACGGGCTCCTGTCCTGTCAGTTTGGGAATCCGGGTTACTCGGGAATCCGGTGTTGCCGGGGGTGTGTTTTCCGGGGACGGCATTGTTTGCGGCTTTCGGGTATAGTGTTCAGGGTAATGGACACGAGTTTATCTATGTTCGGTCATGATCCGGAATTAACGCGCGAGTTATACGCCGCTTACGCGGCCAAGGGGGATGAGTATGAGCCGCGTACCCGGCATCTGGATGAGGGCCGGCGGCCGGTTTATATTAATCGCCTGATCCTTGAGGATACGCCTTATCTGTTGCAGCATGCTCATAATCCGGTGGATTGGCATCCATGGGGACGGGAGGCTTTGAATCGGGCTAAAACGGAGGATAAGCCGGTGTTTCTGTCTATCGGTTATTCGACTTGTCATTGGTGCCATGTGATGGAGGTGGAGAGTTTTGATGATGTGTCTGTTGCCCGATATATGAATGAGCATTTTATTGCGATTAAGGTCGACCGGGAGTTGCTGCCGGAGGTTGACGCGGTTTATATGGCGGCGGCGATGATGATAAACGGGCAGGGGGGCTGGCCTATGAGTAGCTTTTTGACGGCGGATGGCAGGCCGTTCTTTGCCGGTACTTATTATCCTCCGCAACAGTTTCTGTCGTTGCTGCAAGGGGTGCGGGCGGCGTGGGATCAGAGGCGTGCGGATTTGCTGGAGCAGGCGAAGTTGATCACCGACAGGATCAATCAGGCGACGTCTGTCGGGCGGCAGGCGGCCGGTATCGATAATGGCACGATAGCGAGGGCGGTGGATGAGATCGTTCGGTCGTTCGATGGGTCTTTTGGCGGGTTTGGCGGTGCTCCGAAGTTTCCAAATGAGCCTTATTTGTTTTTGTTGGCGGAGGCGGCGGTTCATTTTGACGCGGTGGACGCGGCGCCGATTCCGGAGGTGCTTGATAAGACCCTGAAGGCGATGGCGCAGGGCGGGATTTATGATCATGTGGGCGGAGGGTTTCATCGTTATTCGGTGGATCAGCATTGGCTGGTGCCGCATTTCGAGAAAATGCTTTACAATCAGGCCAATCTTGCGCGGGTTTATCTGCGTGTGTATCAGATCACCGGCGCGGAATGGTGCGGGCGGGTTGTGACTGAGATCCTGGATTATGTTGTCCGGGAAATGCGCGATGCCGGCGGCGGTTTTTATTCCGCCACTGATGCTGACAGCGAGGATCGGGAAGGGGTGTTTTTCAGTTGGACGCGGGAGGAGTTGAGATCGCGTCTTGGTGAGGAGGAATATCTGCTGGCGGTGGATCTGTTCGGGGTTACCGAGGCCGGTAATTTTGACGGCAGGAGTATTTTATATCTGGCTGAGGGCTATGCCGAGTACGCGCAGAATCACGGTCTGGCTCTGGCCGGGCTGCTGGAGACGGTGGCGACGATAAAGCAAAAGTTGTTGCATGCCCGCAATGAGCGTGTTCGGCCTTTGCGTGACGATAAGATCATTACCGCCTGGAATGGGATGATGATCACCGCCTTTTCGGACGCGGGGAAGACGCTGGGGCGTGAGGATTATACCCGTGCGGCGGTCAATGCGGCGAATTACCTGCTCCAAAAAAATCGGCGGCGGGATGGGGGTCTCTGGCGCGCCAGTTTGAATGGTCGGCCGGCGGTCGTCGGTACGCAGGAGGATTATGCGTTTTTGGCGGAGGGGTTGGTTCAGCTTTATGATGATACGGATGATGATGATTGGTTGCGGCAGGCGCAGGCGCTTATCGATACGATGGTGGGGCGGTTCTCGGACCGGCGGGACGGTGGTTTTTATATGACGGAGGAGGACGCGGCGGTGCAGTTGCCGCTGCGGATGAAGGAGCTGGATGATAATGCGGTGCCGTCGGGTAATTCGACTGCGTTGCGGGTGCTGGCAAGGCTGGCAAAGCGCACCGGCAGGGAGGATTATCGCGGTCACGCGGAAAGGTTGATCGGCGGCTTTTGTGTGAGGATAGCTCGATATCCGCATGCGTTTTCGTATTTGCAGACCGGTTTGCTGGAGTTTTTGAATCATGAGTGCGGCGCCAGGCAATACGCGGCCGGGGGGAATATTCGTATCGATTCAACGGTGTCCGGCGAGGGCCGGGGGCTTGAGTTGATCGTCAGGATTGCAATGCGACCGCAGTGGCGTATCCATGCCGGCGGGGGTGCGGGTGGGGATTTGATTGCGACTGAGCTTGTTGCCGATGAGAGGTCGTCGTGGGAGTTGGCCGAGGTGAATTATCCTGAGCCGGTTATCGAGGCGCCGTCGTCTTTAACCGGGGCGCTGCCGGTGTATCGGGATGAGGTGGTGATCAGTGCGGTCCTCAAGGGCCGGGGAGCGCGGAACGGCGGGGCATTGATCCGGTTTAAGCTGCGACTCCAGGCCTGCAATGATGATGCCTGCCTGGCGCCGGAAACGGTTGCTATCCTGGTTTCAGGGGCGGTGGGATGATTGGGTTTGCTTTGTTGCGGTGCGGCCGGTGGTTGCGGTCGGTGGCGGCGGGGTGCGGGGGGAGCATATGCGTCTGGGGATGAAAATGAAGGCCTGTTACTCGGCCCGGGACGTGAGGATATATCAGGGGGACGCGGTTGCGGTGATGGATATGCTTGCGGATGAGTGTGTGGATTTGATCTTTGCGGATCCGCCTTATAATCTCTCCAATGGCGGCTATACCTGTCACGCCGGCAAGCGGGCCAGCGTCAGTAAGGGGGATTGGGATAAGAGCAGGGGGGTGGAGGAGGATTTTTCATTCCATAGCGATTGGATTCGGGCCTGTCGGAGGATACTTAAACCGAATGGGTCGTTGTGGGTGTCCGGGACTTATCATTCCATTTATATCTGCGGGTTTGCGCTGCAAAGGCAGGGCTGGCATTTGATCAATGATATTTGCTGGTTTAAGCCTAATGCCGCTCCCAATCTTGCCTGCCGTATGTTCACTGCAAGCCATGAGACGCTGCTTTGGGTTAGAAAGGATAAAAAGGCGAAGCACTTTTTTAATTATGATCTGGTAAAGAATGGAGAATGGCCGGACGATTTTCTTAAACGGGATAACAGGCAAATGCGCAGCGTGTGGGCTATCGGGACGCCCAAAGGGGTGGAAAAGAAACACGGACGGCACCCGACTCAGAAACCGGAGGCGTTGCTGGACCGCATAGTGCTTGCCTGCAGTGGCGAGGGCGACGTTGTTTTTGATCCCTTTTGTGGCAGTGCCGCCACCGGCGCGTCGGCATTGAGGAGTGGGCGAAAGTTTGTCGGTGTCGATCGCGACAGGGATTATCTGGATAAGATCGCGATCCCAAAAATCAAGGAGGCGGTGCGTCACCTGGACGCGGCAAAGAGGTCCGGGGGTAAGGCCGCCGCCCTGCCGTAGCGGGCTGGGAATGGATGGAAATAATTGACCGCGTTATGATGGTATTCCTATAATAAGGTGTACGCGCCCTGAGGGGTTATTGGCATTTGCCGGGGTCATTCGTTCACGCACTATGTGGAGAAGAGTATTATGGAAGTAGGTACTGTATTTTCTTTCGGTTTTTTAGTCGTCGTCATCATCCTGCTGTTCAAGATGGCGGTGAAGGTTACCCAGGGGCATGAATATACCGTGGAGCGATTTGGCCGATACCGGCGTACCCTGAGGCCGGGTCTGCATTTTATTATTCCGGTTTTTGATGCCATAGGGGCCCGGATCAATATGATGGAGACGGTGCTGGACGTGCCTTCACAGGAGGTGATCACCAAGGATAACGCGATGGTGCAGGTGGACGGCGTGGTATTTTTTCAGGTGCTGGACGCGGCCAAGGCGGCTTATGAGGTCAATAATCTTTCGCGTGCGATCCTGAATTTGACCATGACTAATATTCGCACGGTGATGGGTTCCATGGATCTGGATGAGTTGCTTTCCCAGCGTGATACGATTAACGCGCAATTGTTAAACGTGGTGGATGAGGCCACCGGGCCCTGGGGGGTCAAGGTCACCCGTATTGAAATCAAGGATATTACCCCGCCGCGTGATTTGGTCGAGTCGATGGCCAGGCAGATGAAGGCCGAGCGCGATAAGCGGGCGGCGATCCTGGAGGCCGAGGGTTTGAAACAGGCTCAGATATTAAAGGCCGACGGTGAGAAACAGGCGGCGATCCTGGAGGCGGAGGGTGAAAAGGAGGCGGCGTTCAGGGAGGCCGAGGCGCGTGAACGTCTGGCCGCGGCCGAGGCCAAGGCAACCATCGATGTGTCGCAGGCTATCGCGTCGGGCGATATACAGGCGATCAATTATTTTGTTGCGACAAAATACGTGGAGGCGTTAAAGGATATAGCCGGTTCGCCGAACCAGAAGGTGGTATTGATGCCGCTGGAGGCGGGCAACGTGATCGGGGCATTGGGCGGGATCACCGAGATAGCCAAACAGGCTTTTGGCGGGGACGCGGATAAGCCGGGGACCAAGGGCTGAGCTCAGTGGCCTGGCTGAATGGCATTGTGTTCTGGTATTGGCTGATTGTTGCGATGGTGCTGATCGCGTTGGAGATGCTGGTTGCCTGGGGGTATTTTTTATGGATGGGGATTGCGGCCGGCGTGGTCGGCGGCCTGCTTTATTTTATTCCGTCCATGCCCTGGCTGGTGCAGATTCTGGTCTTTGGGGTGATTTCGGTGATCGCCCTGGTTTATTACAAGCGCTATCAGAGGAAGACGGATCGGCCTTCGGATCAACCGATGCTGAATCGCCGCGGCGAGCAGTATATTGGCCGGGTTTTCAATCTGGAGGAGCCGCTGGTTAACGGCGTCGGCAAGGTCAAGGTGGATGATACCACCTGGAAAATCACCGGCCTTGATTATCCGGCCGGCACCCGCATCAGGGTGGTTGCGGTACAGGGGACTATTCTGGCGGTGGAGGCAGACGCCGGTTGAGGCGGTGTTGTGCCAATGCCCAGGCGGCGTGCTCCTGTACCAGGCTTGATGGGTGGGACAGTTTTTCCGTCAGCGCGCTGATGGTGGCATCGGTTGCGGGGGCGTTGCCGAGGGCGACCGCGATATTCCTCAGCCAGTGTTGATAACCGATGCGGCGAATGGCCGAGCCTTCGGTCTTTTGATAAAACTCCGAATCGGACCAGTTGAATAATTCGATCAACGAGGTTTGATCGAGATTGTGTCTGACCGCAAAGTCGGGTTCGGCGCTGAGTCGGGCAAATCGATTCCACGGGCAGACCAACTGGCAGTCGTCACAGCCATAGACGCGGTTGCCTATGAGTTTTCTGAATTCCACCGGGATGGGGCCTTTTAATTCAATGGTGAGATAGGAGATGCAGCGGCGGGCGTCCACTTGTCGTGGGCCGATAATCGCCCTGGTCGGACAAACGTCTATGCAGGCGGTGCAGGTGCCGCAGTGATCGTGTTTGAATTCCCGGTCCGGGATTAATGGCAGATCGGTGTAGATTTCTCCAAGAAAAAACCAGGAACCGGCCCTGGGGTTGATCAGGTTGCTGTGTTTGCCGATCCAGCCCAGGCCGCCATTGCGGGCCAGCGCCTTTTCCAGCACCGGGGCGCTGTCGGTGAAGCAGCGATAACCGAATTTTCCAGTTTCGCGTTCGATCCTGTCACTCAGTTTTTGCAGGCGGCGGCGGATCAGTTTGTGGTAATCACGGCCGAGTGCGTAGCGGGAAATATAGCCGAGTTCAGGGCTGTCCAGAACCTCATCGGCGTCGCGGACGTCGCCGCGGTAGTAGTCCTTGGCTGCGGAAATAATTGAAATTGTTCCGGGCAGCAGGGTTGCCGGGCGGCCGCGTTTATTGCGGTTTCGGGCCATGTAGGCCATTTCGCCGTGCATGCCTTTGTTCAGCCAGTCGTATAGATGGGCTTCGTCCTGGTCGAGGCGCTGGTTGCTGATCCCGATCTGCTGGAAGCCCAGTTCCAGTCCCCAGCGTTTTATGGCACGGGAGAGCTCGGTGTAATTGGGGGAGTCGGGTGTAACTGGCATTGATCTTTAATGGGATGAGCGGCGGAGTCTTTGGTATGTATATTGATCCGGGAATGATCCGGGGCGTAATAATAGCAACAATAATTTATTTATATGGTTATGATATTGGATAATATTAATATTTGATAATATTTGACAATATTTGATATGGGGGGGAGGACGCAAGGCCTGTGTTAAATTGGGGCTTACATTGGCGCTCAAATTGGGGCTTGGGGATCGATCCATATTTCTGGTGATTTCGGGGGCGTTCATCTGTTGTTGGTATCAAAATGTATTTGTTTGATCATTTTATTATAAATAAAATTCATGTTTGATTTTCTTGCCACCTGGTACAGGCGCTACTTTACCGATCCGCAGGCGGCGTTGCTGGTGGTGTTGTTTGTCGTCAGTGTGCTGGTTTTCTGGTTGATGGGCGGTATCCTGGTACCGTTGTTCGCCGCGGTGGTTATCGCCTATCTGCTCGAGGGGCCGGTCAGGAAACTGGAATCCCATTCGGCGCCGCGATTGTTGGCGGTTTCCACGGTATTTCTGCTGTTTCTGGCGTTTATGGTGTTCCTGTTGCTGGGATTGTTTCCGATATTGTCCAGGCAGTTGAGCACGTTTTTCCAGGAACTGCCGGCTATGATCGCCAATGGTCAGGAACTGATGCTGCGTTTGCCGGGGCAATATCCGGAGTTTATTTCCGAGGAGGCGATCTGGGGGGTGATCGGTGCGATTAAGGACGGGCTCAGCACCCTGGGGCAAGACGTGTTGTCCATATCGGTTTCCTCGATCCCGGCGATCATCACCGTGCTGGTGTATTTGATCCTGGTGCCGGTGATGATTTTTTTCATTATGAAGGATAAGGCTTTGATCCTGGGCTGGATGAGCCGGTTTTTGCCGGCGGAACGGCATTTGGTGAATCAAATCTGGGGCGAGATGGACGCACAGATCGGTAACTATATCCGCGGCAAGGCGTATGAGATCGTGATCGTCGGTATTGCCGCGTACCTTGTTTTTAAGCTGCTGGGACTGGATTATGCGTCATTGTTGGCGATCATGGTCGGATTGTCGGTATTGATCCCGTATATCGGTGCGGCGGTGGTAACCTTTCCCATCGTGCTGGTGGGTTATTTTCAATGGGGGCTGAGTGCGGATTTTATCTGGTTGGTGATCTGGTATTCGGTGCTGCAGTTTCTGGATGGCAGCGTGCTGGTGCCGATGCTGTTTTCCGAGGCGGTCAATCTGCACCCGCTTGCAATTATTATCGCGATCCTGGTGTTTGGCGGTTTGTGGGGATTCTGGGGGGTGTTTTTTGCGATCCCCCTGGCCACCCTGGTCAAGGCCATCATTAATGTATGGCCCACTTACGAGGACATGGAAAGTCGCAATGCAGGCTGAAATGGTCGCCTGTTGCCTTAGGTTGTGCGGTTGTGTTCGCCCCGGGCAAATCAGGGTGAATGGTTCGCGGGGTTTATATGGATTGGCCGGTGATGGGTAACGTTGACGCGGCGGAGGTGAGCAGATTTTCCGCGGTTGCGGAGCAGTGGTGGCAGCCGCAGGGGATATTTAAAACCCTGCATATTATCAATCCGCTGAGATTGAGCTATATTGAACAACGGTTGTCGTTGTCGGGCAAGGCGGTGGTCGACGTCGGCTGTGGCGGGGGCCTGCTTTCCGAGGCTTTGGCGCAGGCCGGCGCGAGGGTGACCGGGATAGACGCGGGCGGGAGAAATATCGAGGTCGCTCGTGAACATGCGGCGCAGTCGCAACTGGATATTGCCTATTTCCAGGGCGATGCGGAACAGTTTGTGGGTGATCACCGCGCCCAATTTGATCTGGTCTGCTGTATGGAGTTATTGGAGCACGTTCCCGATCCGGGGTTATTGGTGAGTGCCTGCGCCGGTCTCGCCAGGACCGGCGGTCACGTCATTTTTTCCACAATAAACAGGAGTTTGCAGTCGTACTTGTCGGCGATCCTGGTGGCGGAGTACGTGCTTGCCCTGCTCCCCAGAGGGACGCACAGATACCAGCGGTTTATTCGTCCGTCTGAGCTGCGCCGCTGGTGTCGCGGCGGCGGTCTGGAACTGGCCGATATTAGCGGGATGCAGTACCTGCCGGGGATCGATCGCTGTTATTTGCGCTCTACGCCGGGGGTGAATTATTTGATGGATACGATTAAGACCGATGGCTGATGCGGGTATAGAGGCGGTATTGTTTGATTTGGACGGTACGCTTGCCGATACTGCGCCCGATCTCGCCCGGGCCCTGAATTTGACCCTGATCGAGCACGCCAGACCGGTTTTACCGATCGATTTGATCAGACCGGCGGTTTCTCTTGGGAGTGAGGCCATGGTGCAACTGGCGTTTAACGTGGATAAGGAGCATGATGATTTTGAGGCGGTGCGGCGGCAGTTTTTGGACAGGTATTCAAAATCCATTGCGCAACACACAAGGTTGTTCCCGGATATGGATAAGGTGTTGTCGGCCCTGGAGCAGGCGGGCATAGTCTGGGGGGTGGTGACTAATAAATTCTCATGGCTGAGCCAGCCCCTGATGGATTCCCTGAGGCTGCTGAAGCGGGCCGCGTGTGTGGTCAGCGGTGATACCGTTGCCCGCTGTAAACCGCATCCCGATCCGATGTATCACGCCTGCAAATTGATCGGCTGCGATCCCGGCAACACGGTTTATATCGGTGATGCAAAACATGATATCGATGCCGGTAACGCGGCGGGTATGCATACCATGATCGCGCTGTACGGCTATATTGCCGGCGAGGACGCGCCTGAGCATTGGGGGGCGGGTTGCATGGTAAAATCGTCGCTGGAAATACTGGAGCGGGTGCGCGCACTGGGTGGACGCAATCTCTGATTATCAGTATTGCCGCACCCGGGTTGCGGCTGATGGGTCCAAGCTCTATTACGCGACCCTGTTCATGGATGAGGCGAAAAAACGGATATTGATACCTTTGCTGTGCTTTGAGGCTGAAATGATTCGGATCCTGCAAACCTGCCAGGATCCGGGCGTGGCCAGGTTGAAGTTACTGTGGTGGAGTGAGGAGATCGACCGGCTTTACCGGCACAGGGCCGGGCATCCGATCAGCCGTGCGTTGGCGGAGATCATTGCGGTGCACACAATAGACCGGGCCAGGCTGATCGGGCCCATCGCTCATGCCGATTCTTTGATCTGCATTGAGCAGCCTGAATCGTTGGATGCCTGTATCCGGGTTTTGATGAACGGCCCCGGTACAATCTGGCGGCTGAGTGCCGAGATAGGCGGCTGTTCGGATCCCGATACGCTGGAGGTTTTGGCAAAAACCGCGGCCGTCAATGCGTTGTTCGGCCTGCTTGGGCAAACCGCTTTTCATTTGCGGCAGGATCGTATTTTTATCCCCGGCGGCTATTTAAGTCGGGCCTCTATTCCGGCCTGTTTGAATCAGGAAGCGGCTGAGCTGCGGGCGGTCTTTATTCCATTATTTACGGAATTGCGGCGGTATTTGCAGCGGCTCTATGAGCGGATGCCGGCGACCGACCGCCGGCAACAGTTGCATGCATTGATCCTGTGCCGTTTACTGGCGCGTCAGTGCGGGGTCGATATCCGTCATTGCGATTCATTCCTGCGGCAACGGCATGCGCTGAGTCCGCTGAGCAAGTTGTTTATTGCCTGGAAGATAAAACATTTTTGGTGCTGAGCGGTGGCTGGTCGCTGAGGTATTGCAGGCGCACCCGCAAGCGCCGCAGGAGTGTATTGTCGAGGCTGTCAGGCGTCAACAGCAGGATCTTTTTGCGCCGATTGTAGTGCAGAGGCAGCACGATCAGATCGCGATGAATAAAGATCGCCCGGCCCTGTGTTGCCGGCAGGGTCTCGCCGGCATGGGTAATGATCCGCCAACTGTTATCATGGAGTAGCGTTATTTGTCTGGGATCGTGCGCCCGGTTGGATTGGAGCCGGCGCCGCAGGAGCGCGATATAAAGCAATAATAATAGTGACGCCGCGGATTTTATTATCACTGTGGCGGCACTGATCCATATTGCCAGGCCGGCCCCCAGTGCCACCGCGTACAGCAGCCTGATCAGCCTGGGCGATACCGCCACCGGAATCGATAGCGGCAATAGGAAAGGGTTCTCTCTGCTCATCCCGGTTTATGCTGTCTCCTTGTTATTCTGGTGGTTTTTAATTGCGGCCGGACTTTCGCCGGTATTCCGACGTACAAAAGTGCTGTTTTTTTTGGCGGCCTGGGATATAATTTACGAATGCAGGCAAAAACCAATGATGCTAAAAAACCGGACGATATTCAACCTGAGCCGGTTATGGACGTGAAAAAAAACGCCGGCGGTGAAATCGGAGGTCCGCAGGGGCCGGAGCCGACGCGCTACGGTGATTGGGAACGGCGCGGGCGCTGTATCGATTTCTAGGCGGGTTTGGATTCACCCGCCGGGCGATTGATGTACCGGATATAAAACGTGATCAGGAGGAGGCAGCATGTATGGCGATGGTAAATAGACCCTTATCACCGCATTTGCAGATATATAAACCGCAGTTGACTTCGCTGTTGTCGATCAGTCATCGCGGCACCGGGGTATTTTTGGCGCTGGGCGCGGTGTTGCTTGCCTGCTGGTTAACGGCGGCGGCCACCGGGCCGCAATATTTCGCGCTGATGCAGACTCATATCAGCAGTTGGTACGGTCAGTGTCTGTTGTTTGCGTTTGTGCTTTCTTTCTATTACCACTTGTGCAACGGCATCAGGCATTTATTCTGGGACGCGGGTTTCGGCCTGGAGCTTGAGACCAGTTATAAAAGCGGTTACGCCGCCATCGTGGTTGCGTTGTTGCTTAGCGTTGCGACCTGGCTTGCGGGTGGCAGTGTATGAGTCTGCAAACCCCGATAGCCAGGGCGCGCGGCCTGGGTTCCGCCAAAGAGGGTTTGCGCCATTGGTGGGCGCAAAGATTGACCGCGGTTTTGCTGGTGCCGCTCAGCGTGTGGTTTGTTTATTCCCTGGTGAGTATGACTACGATGGATTATGCCGGCATAAATAGCTGGTTGCAGTTATCGCCAATGCGCTGTGTGCTTATGTTGCTGATGTTGATTGCACTTTATTATCACGCGGCACTCGGTATGCAGGTGGTAATAGAGGATTATATTCAACCGGAATGGCAAAAGATTGCGTGCATCATGCTGGTTAAGTTTTTGTTCTGTTTGGCCGGGTTGGCGGCGCTGGTGGCGGTATTGAAAATGTCTCTGGGGTTTTGAACCGCGATGGCCGACGGTTATCAGATTATTGAACATCGGTATGACGTGGTCGTGGTCGGTGCCGGCGGCGCCGGGTTACGGGCGACGTTCGGCATGGCCGTGAAGGGCCTGGCGACCGCCTGTATCACCAAGGTGTTTCCGACCCGCAGCCACACCGTCGCGGCTCAGGGCGGAATGAGCGCCGCGCTCGGTAACATGGGAGAGGATGATTGGCGCTGGCATATGTACGACACGGTCAAGGGGTCCGATTGGCTGGGCGATCAGGATGCCATCGAGTATATGTGTCGTGAGGCGGCTCCGTCGGTGATAGAACTGGAGCATTACGGGGTGCCGTTTTCGCGCACCGAGGACGGCAAGATCTATCAGCGTCCATTTGGCGGCATGACGACCAATTATGGTGAAGGCACCGCCCAGCGAACCTGTGCGGCGGCGGACCGTACCGGCCATGCGATATTGCATACGCTGTATCAGCAATCGTTAAAGTATGACGCCGATTTTTTTGTTGAATACTTTGCGCTGGATCTGATTATGGATGATGACGGCGCCTGCGTCGGGGTGATGGCCTGGAAGTTGGACGACGGCACCTTGCATCGGTTTCGCGCCCACCAGGTGGTATTGGCCACCGGCGGCTATGGCCGCGCTTATTTTTCCTGCACTTCGGCGCATACCTGCACCGGTGACGGGAATGCGATGGTGTTGCGCGCCGGGTTGCCGTTGCAGGATATGGAATTTATTCAATTTCACCCGACCGGGATTTATGGTTCCGGTTGTTTAATCACCGAGGGGGTCAGGGGTGAGGGTGGCTATTTAACCAATTCGGACGGCGAACGATTCATGGAGCGTTATGCGCCGTCCGCGAAAGACCTTGCATCGCGTGACGTGGTCAGCCGTTCAATGACGGTCGAGATCCGTGAAGGCCGGGGCGTGGGGGCGGATAAGGATCACGTGCATCTGCATCTGGAGCATCTGGGCACGGAGGTGATCAATGAGCGTCTGCCTGGGATCGCCGAGTCGGCCAGGATTTTTGCCGGGGTTGACGTCTCCAGGGAACCGATACCGGTGATCCCGACCGTGCATTACAATATGGGTGGGATCCCGACCAATTACCACGGCCAGGTGGTGACCCTGGACGGTGATGATCCGGACGCGGTGGTGCCCGGCTTGATGTCTATCGGTGAAGCGGCCTGTGTGTCGGTGCACGGCGCCAACAGGCTGGGTTCCAATTCGCTGCTGGATCTGATCGTGTTTGGGCGGGCGGCCGCAAATTATTGCGCGGAAAATATCAAGCCGGGGATGGCGCATAAGTCCCTTCAGGACGCGGGTGCGCAGGCGATAGAGGAACTGGATCAGCTTCGTCATAGCAACGGCTCGGTTCCTACGTCACGGATCCGCACCAATATGCAACGCAATATGCAGGGTCACGCCGCGGTATTTCGCACCGGCGAGGTTATGCGCGAGGGTATTGAGGTAATGGCCGGGATCTGGGATTCATTTGCCGACGTTAAATTGGAAGACAGAAGCATGATCTGGAATACCGATCTGGTGGAGACACTGGAGCTAAGAAATCTGTTGCAGTGTGCAATCGTGAGCATACACGCCGCCGATAATAGACAGGAAAGCCGGGGCGGGCACGCCAGGGAGGATTATCCCGATCGGGATGATGAAAACTGGATGAAACATACTTTGACCTGGATCGATGCCAACGGCAAGGTGTCGTTTGGTTATCGGCCAACGCATTTGTTCACGTTGACTGACGAGGTTGAGGTTATTCCTCCTAAGAAACGGGTCTATTGATTATTATAACTATTTGAGAGAGTGATCATGGCTGAATTCACGTTACCAAAAAATTCCAGGGTCAAATCGGGCAAGACCGTGAACGCCGCCAATGGTGCGGCACGCGACAAGACTTTGCGCGTCTATCGCTGGGACCCGGACAAGGATCACAATCCGGTCATGGATAGTTACCGGATCGATCTTGATCAATGCGGGCCGATGGTGCTGGATGCTCTGATTTACATTAAAAATGAGTTGGATTCGACACTCACTTTTCGTCGCTCCTGCCGGGAGGGGATCTGTGGTTCCTGTGCGATGAACGTTGGTGGCACTAATACCCTGGCCTGTACCAGGGCGATCAAAAATTTTGCCGGTGATATTGCAATCTATCCGTTACCGCATCTGCCGGTGATCAAGGACCTGGTGCCTGATCTGACCCATTTTTATGCGCAATACGCATCCATTAAACCCTGGATGCAAACCCAGAGTCCGCCGCCGCCGGATGCTGAACGTCTGCAATCAAAACCGGAGCGGGCCCGGCTGGATGGTTTGTATGAGTGCATATTGTGCGCATGTTGTTCCACCAGTTGTCCGAGCTATTGGTGGAATGGGGACCGCTATCTTGGGCCGGCGATACTGCTTCAGGCCTATCGCTGGATTGTCGATAGTCGGGATGAAAATACCGGTGAGCGTCTGGATGAACTGGAAGACCCGTTCCGTCTGTATCGTTGTCATACGATTATGAATTGTACCAATACCTGTCCAAAAGGATTGAACCCGGCGAAGGCCATTGCCGAGGTTAAAAAATTGATGCTTACCCGCACGGTTTAATCGTGTCTATGGAGGCCAGTCGCTCCCGTCTGCGGTGGCGTTGCCGGCGCGGCGTCAAGGAGATGGATTTGTTGTTGCAGGGCTTTATTGAACGGCATTATGACCGGCTGTCGGACAATCAAAAACTGAGTTTCGATGATATGCTGGATGAGGCCGATTTGGATATTCTCGCCTGGATCATGGATAAGGGCCGGCCGCGGCGGGATGATTTCAATGCCATCATTGCCCTGTTACGGCAAGTAAAGACTAAATAGTTTTTGGGTATCTATGAACCGGGAATGGCGTACCCTTCTGCAACGGTCGAGTCGGTTCACCCGGTTTGCCGACCTTGGCGATGTATCCGAACTTCAGGGGCCAGACCGGTGCTGGCTGTTTGATCTGTCTCATTTGGCGATCATTAAGGTGTCGGGGCCCGATGCCCTGTCATTTCTAAACGGTCAATTCAGTAATGACGTTACCGCGATTGCGGCTTCGGGCTGTCAGCTCAATGCCTGGTGCAATCCCAGGGGTCAGGTGATCAGTTTTTTTATACTTGCCAATATCAGCGGCGACTTTTTTATGCTGCTGCCTGAGGATTTAACCGCTGTGGTGTCACCGCGTCTGGCCATGTTTAAGTTGCGCGCCAATGTAAAAATAGAGGAGGCCGGTAATGATTATGTTTTATCGGGTGCGGCGGATATGGAGACGGTTAATGCGCTGCACACCGGGGGGGGAATTGACTGTCCGCCCGGCGGGGTCATCGTGCATGAAAATCGGGTAATAATCGGTCTGCCTGAGCATTCGGGGAGGGTGATGATCTTGTCTGATTTTGCTGATATGCGGTCCGTTATCGAGAACCGGGAAGTGTTGGTGTCTTTTACTGACGACCTATCCTGGCAATATCTGGATATTAAGCAGGGCCTGCCCCGGGTCGGCACCAGGACCAGCGAACAGTTTCTGCCGCAAATGCTGAACCTGGATTTACTGTCTGCAATCAACCTGAACAAAGGCTGCTTTCCGGGGCAGGAAGTGATTGCTCGCCTGCATTACCGCGGCACGGTAAAACGCCGCCTTATGCCGGCGTCGGTGGCTGCGGACGCAAACGTGGGTGACACCCTTTGTTATGATGGCAATGACCGGTCAATAGGCACGGTACTGTCCTGCATCAGGGATAGCGGTGAGAAAACGATTATGCTGGTGGTGATGGAACTGGACCGTCCGGATGCCGACCGGATATGCCTGTCAAACAAACCGGACCGGTCCGTAATACTCCATCCATCGCCTGGGCTTGGCAATATGCGGCACACACTCGAACAGGGGGAGAATCCTTGAACAAGCGTCGCCGCGCTATCAGGAGAAAGTTTTGCCGGGTTGCCGGCAAGATGAGGTATTTTGGGAAGTGGTTTTTGTGACCATACCGTGATCATCGAAAGTCAATTTCAGCCGGCCTGGTGGCTTAGGAATAAACATCTCCAGACTATATGGCCGGCCCTGTTCCGCCGGCGGAACAGGCTTGAATTACGATGGCAAACTCTGGATACCGATGATGGCGACTTTGTTGATTTGGTTTGGACCCGCGACTGTGACGGCCCGATTATAGTGTTGTTACATGGTCTTGAGGGGTCTGTTAATTCGCGCTATATAAGGGGTATGTTGCACAGGGTTGAACGGCAGGGCTGGCAGGGTGTGCTTATGCATTTCAGAGGATGCGGCGGCAGGCATAACAGATTGCAAAGAAGTTATCATGCCGGTGACACGGGTGATCTGCGGTATTTTATCAAATATCTGGCGCGCCATTTTCCAAATCGGGACGTCGCCATAATAGGGTTTTCTCTGGGGGGCAATGTTTTGTTAAAGTATCTGGGGGAAGAGGGCAATCGGAGCATGATCAAGGTTGCGGTGGCGGTATCGGTTCCGTTTGAATTGGCCAAGGGTGCGGCAAGACTCGATCGAGGGGCGTCACGCTTGTACCGGCGTTATCTGATAAACCGTCTTGCAAATAAGATGCGTTACAAATTTTTGCACAGACCGACGCCTTTTGATATGACCCGGATGCATAAATGGAGCAGCTTTGCGTTATTCGATGATTGCGTTACCGCACGTTTGCATGGGTTTAAAAACGCCGATGATTATTATGCAAAATGCAGCAGCCGGCAATTTATAAAAGACATCCGGGTACCGACCTTGATCGTTCATGCCCGCGATGATCCTTTCCTGACCGCGGCGGCCATTCCCGGTTTGGCTGAATTATCGGATCAGGTGACGCTTGAACTTGCCGATACGGGCGGTCACGTTGGATTTGTCGGCGGAAGATTCCCGTTTCAATCGACCTATTGGTTGGAAAGACGCATTCCGGCGTTTTTCAAAAGCCGGTTAAATTCATAAAATATGATATGTTTGTCAGGATGATCAGCATGGTTACATCAAGGGCGTATTTTCTGCTGCTGCTCCTGGCCTGCATCGGATTGCTTGGGTTTGGACTGTATCTGGAATACGGGGTCGGACTTGAACCCTGTCCGCTTTGTATCCTGCAACGGTTAGCGTATGTATTGATCGCCCTGGTCGCCCTGATTGCGGTGATTCACGGTCCGCGCCAATTTGTGGGCAAAATTTATCATGGGGTGATCAGCGTTATCGCGTTGGCGGGCGCGGCGATTGCCGGGCGCCAGATCTGGCTACAGCATTTGCCGCCGGATGAAGTGCCTGAATGTGGGCCGGGCCTGGAGTACATGTTGGAAGTCTTCCCGCTACGGGAGGCCATTGGCATGGTGTTCACCGGTTCCGGCGAATGTGCCGAGGTGCAATGGCGTTTCATGAGTATGAGTATTGCGGAATGGAGCATGATCTGCTTCCTGGCGATCTTGATTGCATCAGTACCGGCCATCCTGTATCGGCATTCGTTTAAACCGGACTGATCAATGCCCGCGGCCGACCGGCGAGTGTACTGTATCGCCACGGTTTGCCCCGGTCAGCGGCGGACGGTGTTTACCAGCAGGCCTTACTCCCTGGTCGCCAGCGCAATTTCCTCGAAGTCGATGTGCCGGATGCGGAATTTTGCTTCTTTGAATAAGCCTTTTTCGTATTGCACCCGCCAATCCTTGTGATAGGCAAGGTCGAATCTGCCGGGGGGGACAACGTGGAAAGTCACCTCGTATTTATCGGTGATCTTGCCCGGCAGGGACATGTTGCGTGCGTAGTGCAGGTTGTCAATCAGGTTAATGTGCGGTACCAGGTCCACCAGTGTTGAAGCCCCGCTTGTTTCATTGGTGACTTCAGCAGTGATCTTCAGGTAAGGTATGAAGCCTCCGCCGGGGGCGCCCGCCGGTGCCGACCCGTCTTCAGCCCAGTTCGCCAATGCCTCCAGGTGTACGTGGGTTTTAGCGATTGGCAAATGTTGGCCGGCGGGCGTCACGTCATCTTTGACGGCACCTTCAAAGATGAGCTCAATACCGGGTGGGATGCGCTCTTTGCCGAGGATCAGTTCGGCGGCATATATGTCCGTCGCCAGCAGTAACGGCCAGCACAGTACCAGGCATTTTCCCGGCAAGCCTTGCGGCACAGTTGGGAGCTTGATTGCATAATGATTATTCATGGTGTTTCCTCCTCTATATTGGATAGTAATAGCGGTTATCTACGGCAGATGGAAATGCAGTCCGACCCCGATCCAGCTCAGGTCACCCAGACCGTCTCTACTCTTATCTCTTTGAGCCAGGGAATGAGCGGCGTAGATACTCAATTCCGATTTATCCCCCAGTGGGATACTCGTCTCGGCGCCAATCTGAATTTCAGCAATGCCGTTGTGCTCAGGGCTGGAGAAGCCGAAATCAAATCCGGCAAGGGCGTATGGAGAGATTGTAAAATTGCCAACGGCAAAATTGCCCCGTACCACCGCATCAATTGCCCATCCATCCTCGAGGGTGTTATAGATGTAATCGGCGTCGAAACCCAGCCATTCCTGAGCCTGCCAGGAGGCAATGGCGGTGAATTCATTCTCGTCCGTTCTTTCATCCTCGAACCAGAGCCAGGTATAGCCCAGGTCCAATTCCACCGGACCGGCCGAGAAAACGTGTCCGACCGAGAGATTCAATTCACGATAGTTGACCGAATCGCCAACGGCAAACCAGGCGCCGACGTAACTGTTACCATAAGACAGGCCAATTTCCGGGGAGAAAATGCCGCCGTCATCCAATTGATCTCGTCCGCGAGAGACGTATTTGGAATCCCACCTCAGGGATGCCTCTGTTTCCAGTTGTGCGGCCTCATCGGCGGTTGCGACACCGCCTGAAAAGGCTATAATGAACAATGTGCTCAGGCAGACCCGTCGGCCTCTGTTGAACCAGGTAATGACGAGTTTTTGATTTGCTTCCACACCGTTCCCCCTTTATCTAATCTAAATGAGAAACTAATGATAAATGAAAACTATTCTCACTTGCAAGGTTTAATTTATACCCTGGTTTTCAACTGTAATTTAGTGTCACGGTGATTTTAATGGCCGATATGCACCCGCCCCGACGTTTCCCGGCGGGCACGAGCTGGCGAGGAATACCCGGATATCAGCCAATTGGAATGCAAGACGTGACCGATGACGGGAAGATGACGGTGGAACCGTGCTCCCGCTACAGTCAGCTGGCTTTTTTTACCCGTCGTTGAGCCGCAACCGCCAATCCCGTATCAACCACTGCAAGCGCGCTGGCGTTGACCAAACGCCGAACGGTGGATGAGGGCGTCATGATGTGAACCGGATGGTTTAATCCCAATAATATCGGGCCTATGGATATCCCGTCACTCAACACTTTTATCATATCGTATGCAATTTTGGCGGCATGCAGATTGGGCATGATCAATAGATTGGCGTTTTCTACGAGTTTGGAATAAGGTAAGACCCGTTTTCTTATCCCACTTACCAATGCCGCATCAGCCCGCATCGGCCCTTCGATCCTGAGGTCGGGTTGTCGTTGCCGGATCAATTGTAGTGCCGTTGCCATTTTTGCGGTATCGTCAGGGTAAATATCACCGTTATTTGAAAACGACAACAGGGCCGCCCTGGGCGTAATGCCGAATCGCCTGACGCTTTCGGTGGCCAGTAGGGTGTTGCCGGCGATCTGTTCGGCATTGGGTTCAACCGTCACTGCAGAATCACAGATAAAAAATACCCCCATTTTGAGGATCAGGATATTCATTGCAGTGGGTTGCTGTATGCCGTTCATTACCCCCAGTTCCGCTATCACTTGATTCAGGTGTTGATGGTAGTTGCCGGTGGTGCCACAGATCAGGCCATCGGCCTCACCGTTGTGAATCATGGTTGCCGCAAGGCGGGTATTGCTTGTGATGCTATCCGGGCTATCCGGGTTGTTTTTTGCAGGCTCATGTTGCTCAGGGTTGACGATTTGAACGTCTATACCGGGTCGAATTCTTAACCCCATTCTTTTGATATGGGAGTCAATCAGGGCTTCATCGCCTATCAAGATGGGTTTTGCAATGCCTTCATCAATGACCGATTGCACCGCCCTCAATACCTTGGGTTGTTCGCCTTCCGCATATACCAGCCGTTTGGGAGCCTGCTTGGCCTTTTCAAATACCGGTCGCATCAGGATGATGGATCTGAATACATATTGTGACAGCTTCTCCATGTATTTCCGCAGATCTTTAATCGGCCGCCTGGCGACGCCGCTTTGCATCGCCGCTTCTGCCACCGCCGGCGCAAGTTTCATGATCAGCCTGGGGTCAAATGGTTTGGGGATCAGGTAATCCGGCCCAAATTTAATTTCGTCCCCTCCATATGCGGCGACCACTGTATCCGGTGCCTCTTCATGAGCCAATTCCGCCAATGCCTTGACGCAGGCAAGTTTCATCTCATCGTTGATTGTGGTCGCACATACATCCAGTGCGCCCCGGAAAATAAATGGAAAACACAATACATTGTTGACCTGGTTTGGGTAATCGGAGCGCCCGGTGGCAATGATCGCGTCTGACCGCACCGCTTTGACTTCCTCCGGCAGTATCTCCGGCAGTGGATTCGACAGGGCAAAGATCAACGGTCGTTTCGCCATGCTGCGCACCATTTCAGGCTTGACCACCCCCGGCCCGGATAAACCCAAAAACATATCCGCGCCCTGTATCGCGTCGGATAAAGTCCTGGCATCGGTATCGCTTGCAAACATCCTCTTGTGAGGCGTCAAGCCCCCGCGATTTTTGGAAATCACACCGGTTCTATCGACGACGATGATATTTGCCTTTTTTGCACCCATTTTGACCAGTAGCTTCAGGCAGGCGATGCCGGAGGCGCCGGCGCCGGTCACCACTATTTTTATATCTGCGATATTCTTTTCCACCAGGCGCAGGGCATTTAATACCGCCGCGGCAACGATGATTGCCGTACCATGCTGATCGTCATGGAATACTGGTATGCCGAGACGTTGCCGTAACTGGCCTTCGACCAGAAAACATTCCGGGGATTTAATATCTTCGAGATTGATCCCGCCGAAGGTGGGTTCCAGACTGGCGATGATATCAACCAGTTTGGCGGGGTCCTGTTCCTCGATTTCGATATCAAATACGTCGATACCGGCAAATTTCTTGAATAATACACCTTTGCCTTCCATCACCGGCTTGGAGGCAAGCGGGCCGATATTGCCTAAGCCAAGCACCGCGGTGCCATTGGTGATCACCGCAACCAGGTTGGAACGGGAGGTAAGCTCGGCGGCCATGTTTTCATCCGATGCGATGGCCTTGCAGGGTTCGGCAACGCCGGGACTGTAGGCGAGTGCCAGGTCCCGTTGATTGGCCAGCGGTTTGGTTGGAGAAATCTCTATCTTGCCGGGACGAGGTAAGCGGTGGTAATCAAGTGCACTTTTTTCAGTATCATCGGACATGATTGTTTATTACGACTGTCTGTTCAGGTTAATTTCTCTAAGTTAAGTATAGATAAGTATAGCTTATGATATGATCTTAATACAATTTATTTAATAAAAGCTATATCTATTTAAAAAAATAAGAAAAATTATAATTCAATTCCCGGCAATAAATAGCCGGAAAAATTGGCCTGTGCCTCGGTGATATTACTTTTTTGGAAATAATGTTTCCGCATCTTTTGATCGACCATTGTTTGACGCCGCCCCGTGCACAGGAATTTTTTGAATCTCTGTTAATATGCAATCATGCTGAGAATATGATCACCATGCAATGAATATTATTATCCTCGGATTGACGATGGTCGGCTATCTGCTGGCAAGTGTTATGCTCCTTATGCGTTTTTCCGGGGGGCCTGGCAGCCGGTTTGGGTCGCGGTTTTTATATCTCGGTGTTGGTGCGGGCGCGTTGATTCTGCATGCGGTTTCACTCTATCAAACCCTACTTGTTGCTGGTGTTGTTGACCTGGGTTTCTATAATGCATTATCCCTGGTGGCATGGCTTATCGTCACCATAGCCACGTTCACCGCAGTTGTTAAACCGGTGGAAAGCCTGTTGATAATTATTTATCCGTTGGCGGTGATCGTGCTGGTCCTGCAATACTCTCTGCATGATCCCGGAGCCCCGGATAGTTTGCTGTCATTTGGGCTACAGTTTCATATTTTGCTGTCGCTTGTTGCCTATAGCCTGCTTGCCATCGCCACGTTGCAGGCGTTTATGCTTTATATCCAGGAATATACCCTGCGGAATAAACATTTCACCGGATTGTTTAATATATTGCCACCGATGCAGACTACGGAAAGTCTGTTGATTCAATTGATAATGATCGGGTTCTTTTTACTCAGCCTGAGTCTCGCCTCCGGCCTGATGTTTATCCATAATATCTTTGCTCAACATCTTGCCCATAAAACCGTGTTTTCGATTTTTGCCTGGTTTGTCTATGGCATTCTGTTGTGGGGGCGTTGGCGTTTGGGATGGCGGGGAATTACCGTCGTGAAATGGGCATTAGGCGGTTTTTCATTACTGCTATTGGCCTATTTTGGTTCCAAAATGGTGCTGGAATTGATTCTCAAGCGGGTATAGTCGTCCGCCGGGCAATATTTGGACTTGACATGCCCCGGTTTTGTCTCAAAATGATATCCAGTCCACAACCGGTACCATAAATTACTTGAACGATATTCCCCTGTCCGTATTATTTGCTGTGCTCGGGATCATGATTGTCCTGTCGGCTTTTTTTTCAAGTTCTGAGACAGGTATGATGGCGCTCAATCGTTATCGCCTGCGTCATCTCGTTAAGAATAATCATAAGTCTGCAATTAAAGCCAACCGATTATTACAGCGCCCGGATCGATTATTTGGATTGATTCTGCTTGGTAATAATCTCGTCAATCTCATTGCCGCGACTATTGCCACCTTAATCGGTATGCGTCTATTGGGAGACGTCGGCGTGGCGCTGGCGCCTTTTATCCTGGTTGTTGTGTTCCTTATCTTTGCCGAGGTGTTGCCCAAGACCACGGCCGCGTTGTATCCCGAAGCCGTTGCGTTTCCGGCCTCGCACGTCTTGTCGGTGTTGATGAAGCTGTGTTACCCGGCGGTATTTGTCGTCAATAAAATATCAAATGGCATACTTATGCTGTTCAAGATAGATCCGGAGGGCCAAACCGGAGTGGCGCTGTCTCGTGATGAGTTGCATACCGTCGTCAGGGAGGCCGGTCACCTGATCCCGCCGCGCCATAAAAAAATGCTGATGAATATCCTTGAGCTGGAGAACGTCACCGTTGATGATATCATGATTAAGCGCAACGAAATGGTGGCGATCGATATCAACCAAGCGGCCGGCAACGTCATCAAGCAACTGGACCGTAGTCAGCATACCCGCCTGCCGGTTTATGACAGGGATATTGATAATGTTATCGGGGTACTGCACGTTCGTCGCGTCCTGCGGGTCTTATCCGATAAAGATGGTTTCACCCCCGAGGCACTCAGAGACGTCTTGTCCGAGCCTTATTTTGTGCCTGAGGGTACGCCACTGCATACACAGTTATTTAATTTTCAGCGTCAAAAACTTCGCTATGGCCTGGTGGTGGATGAATATGGCGTCATTAAGGGTATTGTAACCATGGAAGATATTCTTGAAGAGATTGTCGGTGAGTTCACAACCAATATGCAGATGTTTAACCAAGACATACATGAACAGGGAAATGGCGTTTATATGGTGGATGGGTCGATCGCGCTGAGAGAAATAAATCGGCAATTACAATGGAATTTCCCGACCGAAAGGGCGAAAACATTGAATGGTCTGGTCCTGGAACAGCTTGAACATATTCCGGTTGCGAATACCAGCTTACGCATAAATAATTACACCATAGAAATCATTCAGGTTGTTGATAACGCGGTTAAGAAAGCCAGAATTACTGAAGACGTACGCCACTCCACGCCGGTTTAGTTTTTTCCGGGCCGCCCCTGGAATCCTTTTTTTATAAGCGATACGCTAATCCAATGCATCAGTGAGACAATATTTTCAGGCCATGCAAATCGGTTCACAACCGGCAGAGCCGTTTGAGTGCCTGTAGTGCCGACTGTAAATTGTCGGTTGCAATAACATTTAAGCCGGCGATATTTTGTCTGGGTTTATTGGCCCCTGGAATAATGGCATTCTTGAAACCATGTTTGACCGCCTCATTCAATCTTTCCGGACCATTCTGAACCGGACGAATTTCACCGGACAAACCCACTTCTCCAAACACGACCAAATCCAAAGGCAGGCATTGGTTGCGTAAACTGGACATGATCGCCAGCAAAATGGCCAGGTCGGCACCAGTCTCGCTGATGCGCACGCCACCGACCACGTTGACGTATATATCCTGGTCGGTGGTGACGATACCGGCGTGACGATGCAATACCGCCAACAGCATCGCCAGGCGGTTTTGTTCCATGCCCAGTATGACTCGGCGGGGATTGCCGGGGTGCCCGGCGTCAACCAGCGCCTGCACCTCGACCAGTATGGGCCGGGTGCCTTCACGCATCACCATCACCACCGACCCCGGTATTTGTTCATCATGGCGTGACAGGAATATTGCCGACGGGTTATTCACCTCTTTGAATCCCTTATCGGTCATCGCAAAGATCCCCAGTTCATTGACCGCGCCGAATCGGTTCTTGACCGACCGCACTATCCGGTAGCGACTATCGTGCTCACCCTCAAAATACAAAACGGTATCAACCATGTGTTCCAGTACACGCGGGCCGGCCAGCGCCCCTTCTTTGGTCACGTGTCCGACAAGAAATACCGCGGTACCGCTGTATTTGGCAAACCGCACCAATTGTGCCGCGCATTCACGCACCTGGGCAACGGACCCGGGCGCCGACTGCACCAGTTCACTGTACATTGTCTGGATGGAATCAATGACGATAACCTGCGGTTGTTCGCCGGCGATGATGGTTAATATTCTTTCAAGCCGGTTGTCGGTAAGTAATTTCAGACCGTCAAGCGGCAACCCCAGTCTTTGTGCCCTCAAACCCACCTGTTGCGCCGATTCTTCGCCGGTTACGTACAAGCTGCTTATATTGCCGACTTGCCTGAGTCCCGACAAGGCCTGTAATAACAGGGTGGATTTGCCGATCCCCGGATCGCCTCCTATCAATGTCACCGATCCCTTGACTATGCCACCGCCAATGACGACGTCGAGTTCGGCGATGCCGGTATGCTGACGCGGCTCATCATTAAAGCGTACCGCACTGAGCGCGCAGACTTTTACCGACTCGCCTGAGTCCTGTGGTAACCGTGCGGTATGTAGGGACGGCGCCGCCATTGTCACCTCAATCATACTGTTCCATGATCGGCATTCCGCGCATTGTCCGGACCATTTTGGGGCTATTGCACTGCATTCACTGCATTGAAATTGTATTTTTGTTTTAGCCACGTTCTACAAATTCAAGCCGCTTATGGACGCCGCATAATAATTCATAGGGGATGGTATCGGCCGCCCTGGCAATTTCCTCCACCGGCAATCCGTTTCCCCATAGCGTAACCGGCGCGCCGATACCGGCGGTGGCACAATTGCGCAGATCTACGGTGAGCATATCCATCGACACCCTGCCAATGAGTGCGCAGCGTTTGCCGTGCACCAATATCGGGGTGCCGGGGCGCGCGTGCCTGGAAAAGCCATCGCAATATCCGGTAGCCACTGTGCCTATCGGCATATCTTCCGGGCAACGCCAATCGGCGCCATAGCCGACCGGTTCATTTTTTTTTAACCACCGGACCGAGATCAATTCCGACTCCAGGGTCATAACCGGTTTTAAATCATGATCATTTGCCTGTTTTTCGGGAAAGGGCGAGACGCCATAGAGCATCAAGCCGGGGCGGACCCAATGCATATGAGTTTCAGATTCGGCCAGAATCGCGGCGGAATTGGCAACACTTTTTTCCAGCGCGACGCCTGCGTTGAGCTCACTAAAGCGCGCCAATTGTAATCGATTAAATTGATTCTTCGGCTGGTCCGCGACCGCCAGGTGAGTCATGAGTCTTGGTGGGCGGGACAAGCGCAAGGCTTCCAATTGTTGGCACACGTTGGCAACCGCATCGGCCTGGAATCCCAGACGATGCATGCCGGTGTCGACCTTGATCCAGGTTTGCAGATCGTAGCAGGATGCGCCTTTTAACATCTCGATCTGGTGTTGGTTATGGATGACGATATCCAGTTTGAGATCACGCACCGGAGGGATATCCCCGGCATCATACGGGCCCTCAAGCAAGACTATGGTCCGGTCAATATTGGCGTCGCGCAATTGGCTTGCCTCTTCCAGGCAGGCCACCCCAAAGGCATCGGCGTCGCGCAACAGCTTTGCGACCCGGATCAGGCCGTGACCATAGGCATCGGCCTTGATGATGGCCATGATCCGGGCGGCGGGGGCGATGGATTTTACAACAGAAAAATTATGCTGAAGTGCGGCGCGATCAATAATGACCCGGGATGGTCGCGTCATTCATCCGATCTCGATACAAGGTATGAGTCGCCCGCCAGGACCAGGTCCCGTTCCTCAATATAATTTTCAAAGCGGGTAAATTGTCCCCTGAAAGCCAATTTCACCATGCCAATCGGGCCGTTTCTTTGTTTGCTTATAATGATTTCGGCCATGCCTTTGTCGGGACTGTCCTTGTCATAAACCTCGTCGCGATAAATAAACAGGATAACGTCGGCGTCCTGTTCAATCGCGCCACTCTCACGCAGGTCGGACATCACCGGACGTCTGTTGGGCCGTTGTTCGAGACTGCGATTTAATTGTGATAATGCAACCACTGGAATATTCAATTCCTTTGCCATTGCCTTTAGGGAACGGGATATCCCGGATAATTCCGTGGCTCGATTCTCCGCCGTACCCGGCACTTGCATGAGTTGCAGGTAATCAACCACAATCATATCAAGACCGTGCTGCTCTCTGGCAATACGTCGGCAACGTGCTCTTAATTCGGCGGGCGTTAACGCCGGGGTATCATCGATAAACATGCTGGTTTCCGACAATACCGCCAGTGAAGAGGTTAATCTTGGCCAATCGTCTTCATCAAGCCTACCGGTGCGGATATTGTGTTGATCGATACGCGCCAGCGACGCCATCATCCGCATGGCAAGTTGTTCGCCCGACATTTCCATGCTGAAGATAGCAACGGTCATTTTGTCCTTGATCGCGGCATGCTCGGCGATATTAATTGCCAGTGCGGTTTTTCCCATGGACGGACGTCCGGCAATGATGATCAGATCGGAGGGTTGCAGGCCCGCCGTTTTGGCATCCAGATCATCGAAACCGGTTGCCACGCCGGTAATGGGACTGTTCTTGTGAAACAGTTCATCCACGCGTTTAAGCGCGGTTGCCACAACGTCTTTGATGTTCTTGTAATTTTTTTTGCTACGCCCTTCCTGTTCGGCGATTTCAAACACCAACTGCTCGGCAAAATCCAGAATTTCGTCGCTGCTTCTACCCTGCGGATTAAAAATGGTGTCGCCTATATTCCTGGTTGCGGTGATGAGTTGACGCAGGATCGAGCGCTTTCGTACTATATCGGCATAGACGGCAATGTTGCTGACGTGGGGGGTGTTTTCCGCCAATGCGGCCAGATAACTTATCCCGCCGGCGTCTTCGAGCTGTTGATGGTTTTCCAGCCATTCCGCCACTGTGACGATATCGAACGGCTGACCTTCGTTATCCAGCCTGGCGATGGCCTGAAAGATAAGTCTGTGGTCTTTCCGGTAAAAATCCTCTTGCCGAACGTGTTCGGTGGCTTTAACCCAGGCATTTTTATCCAACAACACGCCACCCAGCACCGACTGCTCGGCCTCAATGGAGTGAGGCGGGATTTTCAAAGCATCAACTTCGGCGTCACCGGCACCGGGTGTTTGAGCCATTTCCTGCATTATTTCCTCCGGATTTTCGTTTGCTCTGCAATGATGAGCTTTCGCAACAAGCCACGGAACCGGGGTCATCGGCAGCAGCTTACAAATTCATCAACCTATCCGCGTATCTAATACGAGATGGGATGTTTGATGGCCTGGAGCTAAAAGTGCATCATACCTATAGCTAAGATTCCTCCGCTACAATATTGATTTTAATTGCCGTTGTCACGTCCGCGTGTAATTGCACGTCAATATCATATTCACCCGTTGCCCGTAGTGAACCCTGCGGTAATCTGACCTCGTGCTTGGCGAGTTCCACTCCGGCGGCCGTGGCCGCGGCGGCTATATCGGCGGTTCCCACGGAACCAAACAGTTTGCCCGAGGCACCGGCTTTGCTGGTGATATCGACTGTCAAGTCCCGCATCTTTTCGGCCCTGGCAGCGGCTCGCTCCAGGGTTTGTTTTTGCTGTTTTTCCAGCTCCGCCTGCCGGACTTTGACCATCTTGCGATTATCATCGGAGGCTGCCACCGCCTTGCCGCTGGGTATCAAATAATTGCGCCCGTATCCGGGCCTGACTTTGACCTGATCTCCCAGGTCACCGAGACTATGCACTTTTTCCAATAAAATAATGTCCATCTCATCGCTACCGTTAATTAACAAATGGGACAGTGCCCCGTCTTAATCATGATTAGGCCTGATGGGCTTACGGCTTGCATGCCAACTGTCGATCATCCCCAGGCAGGCCATAAACAGTGCCAACCCCGGTACAAGCAGCAGTAAGCCGTACGTGATCACCAGCCAAAAATCAGGTAAGCGCCTGGCGTCGACGGTTCTATGCGCCAAAGCCAGACCCTGAAATAAAAACATAAATACTATTACCGCCAACGTGTCTCTGGCAAACCGGCCCCAGGGCTCGGCTACGACCAGGCAGGCAATAATATTTACCGCGGTCAGCATCAGTATTACCGGTGGCAACCGGAGTGCGCGAAATTCTTTACCGAATCCACCCGGATTGTACAGCAAAGCCTGCCACCAGCGCGACAACATGACCGTTGTGACCAAATTTACCACAAAGCCGACCACCAGCAAAGCGCTGATAAACTCCGCCATCGGCAATAGCCTGTCTTTGTATTCGGCTTGTTGCTCAATGGGCAGATTCTTTTCAATTACGTTATTAAGCAGATTTTGCCACCAGCCGCCAGTGTCGCTCAATGTGACGTATAAGGTGGCCAATGTCACTATGCCCATTAAACCGGCCGCGGTTACCAGTATGCCCTGTTGTTGACTCAAGCGCAAAATGGTTGCGCATAACCACACCGGTATCCAGATAAAAATAGAATATGCCAGTACCAGATGCACCGGCCATTGCACGGCCAGGCTAAATAAAGTCAGAACCAGTCCGACCCCGATAATAACCTGCAGGCCCTGCCGACTGCCTTGCCCCAAAGTGACCAGGGCCAGCGGCGCGCCACTTAGCAAATAAGCCAATGGAAATAATATCACGGAGCACAGGGTGAAGGCGGTAATAATTATAATCGCTTGTGACCGGCCGCGAAGTATATGGTTGCCCAATGCGTGCATTGCCGCTTCTCAAAATCAAATGGTATCGGACGATACCCGGCTTGTCATGGTTATTCTGGCAACCCGGGGGTGACAACAATAATATATATTTTGCTAGTGTGCGTCACAGTATGGCATAAGCGCCAGAAATCTTGCACGTTTAATTGCCGTCGCCAACTGTCGCTGATATTTTGCACTGGTACCGGACATTCTACTCGGGATAATTTTCCCCGTTTCGGTAATGTAATTCCTTAGCATGTTTATATCCTTGTAATCAATTTCCTCAACACGCTCTACTGTAAAGCGGCAATAGCGCTTATGTTTTAAAAAATATGCCATCGAGTGTTCCTCTATACTTTATCGGTTGCCGCCGCGTCTTCGGCTGTTTCGTCGCGTTCCCCGGAGGTTTCTTCCACCGGATCGGCGGTGTTATCCGCCGGCAGCTCCTGTGCATCAGACTGCTTTAAATCCTCTCCTTCAACACTTTCCGGTTCCTGTGCCTCCGCGTCGTCGCCGTCATCACCTTCTTCATCGGATTTTGCCAACAGCGATGGTTCCTTGAAGGCGCGGTCACGGCGAATAACAAGATTACGAATAACCGCGTCGTTGAAGAAAAACCCGTCGGTAAGCTGTTTAAGGATATCCGCGTCGCATTCGATATTGAGCAGAATATAATGCGCTTTATGCATTTTATTGATCGGATAGGCGAGCAATCTCCGTCCCCAGTCTTCAATGCGATGAATGGCACCACCATTAGTAGTGACCATGGCCTGGTATTTATCTACCATCGCGGGCACCTGGTCGCTCTGGTCGGGATGGACCAATAACACAATTTCATAGTGCCGCATCTATTGCATCCTCATGGTTAAGTAATTTCCTCATTTTAAGACGGTGAGACAAACGCTAAAGGGTTAATTGTAGATGAGTCGCCGTCCTCATGCAATGCATTTAAGTGTAAAAAAGACGAAATTTTGGCATTGACCGCTATCCGTTGTGCCAATTTGCTTTGTGATTCCATGCATGCCCGGCTCTGTGACCGTTATTCAAGCGATACCACCACGCCGGCAATAGCCATGCTTTAACTCTTGTCCATCAATGGCCCCTTTGCAACCTAAGTGCATGCTTCCCCGCTGTATTTGTCAATGCAGGTGTTTTATAATACCCATACATCATAGCCAACCTATTTCATGTGGAATCTCAATAATGCCCGGACTGCAATCCAGACTCATTGACAACAGAATAAATGCCGGCATGGTTTGTCGTCCTGCATCAGGGTATTTTTTGTAACCGTATTGACCGTCTATCAGCTTGCACCTGCTTCTACACTGCCTGTACTGTAATTGAGTCCTGCCTTCATGCGTATTCTCTTAGTCAATCGATTTTTCGGAGACGAGCAGGCTTCTCCCTCCGGCAGAATGCTCCATGACGTGGCTCTCCACCTGGCCGTCAAGGGTCACACCGTGGAGGTTTTTTCCAGCCGCGATTCATACGTGCCTTCAATGCCCGCGCGAGCGGATAGAGCCGGCGCATTTGTCATGCATTTTGCCTTTACCCCGCCTTTCCGCTTGCGTCCTCTCAACTGGTTTCTGTTCTGGTGCCAGGCCCTCATCCGGGTCCCACTGCTTAACTGGGACCGTTGTGTTCTATTGACGGACCCACCTTTTTTGATCTTCAGTGCCTGGCCCTCACGCCTGTTTTGCTATGGCAGGAAGCGCTCTCTGATTTTGTGGGCGATGGATCTCTATCCGGAGGCATTGGCGGCTGCTTCGTTCCTAAACGAGAGCGGTATTGTCTATCGTTGCCTGCGCCGCGTAAACAACCTGGGACTGAAAAGTATTGCGGGCGTGATCTCGCTCGGCGAGAAACAGAAGCAACGCCTAAGTCGTTATCCTGCCTTACATAATCGCGATCAGGCAATTGTTGTGATCCCTCCATGGGATGCCCGTCCGCTCCGGCGCCACAAGACAAGCAATGACAGCCTTGTCGAGAGGCACGGACTGAAGGACGCCAAGATCGCCCTCTACGCGGGCAATCTTGGCCGGGGTCATTCCTCAAAAGCCCTAGTGGGCGCGGCTCGTTTGTTGTCTGAAGCAAACCACAATGACTGGATATTCGTGTTTGTCATCCGCGGGTCTGGTCGCAAGCAGCTGATCGAGGATACTAACGACCTCAAAAACTTTTGTGTCCTTGATTATCCGCCATTGGAAGAATTCACTAATCTTTTTTTCAACGCCACCGTGCACTTAATCACAATGAATCCGGGATGGGAGGGCATCATTATTCCCAGCAAGCTGTACGGAATTCTCCAAACGGAGGCGCCGGTTCTATTTCTTGGGCCGCCGGAAGCAGACACCATAAAGGAAATTCATCGTTTCAAAGCGGGTCTGTCGCTGCCGGCAGATGCGTCAGAACCGGAAATCCTTGAGGCATTGGATGAGCTGGCCCAACCCAAATGGAAAAGGCATCGCATTCCCCCGATAGATTATTCTTCGAAAGTCGCTGATTTTGTTCTCCGTCCCTGGTAAATCGATAACCCGCATGGAAGAAATGGTGCCTGGTTTGTCTCGGAGCCATAAAGATACACTCTATTCCCGCTATTTTTATCGCTTGGCAGTGCCCACCGATCAGGGGATGATTAAACGCTTTGTAGCGATATGCCCGTCCCCCCTTGCCTCTCCAATGGCAAAAAAGTTTCCCCGCTCATCATAGATTCGCAGCCACCCCTGTGCCGGCGCATCCGACACCCGCACGGCCCGCCCCCGGCGCAAATAGTACGCCGTCTTTTCATCCAGATATACGGTGGCCAAATTTGTCAAGGCCGCATCTATCGGGAGAAGCAACTTATCCAGAGCGGCATATCCTTGTTGCGCCAAGTCCTCAATCGTGTCCAATGACAGCATTTGCTGAGCGCTAAAATGTCCGATACCAAGCCGTCTGAGATCATGCACGTGCGCGCCACAACCCAACTTATCGCCAATATCTTCCACCAGGACGCGAATATAGGTCCCTTTTGAGCAGTGCACTTCCAGGCTCAGTCGCTCGGATGCATAGTCAAGCAGCTTGATCTTGGAAATTTTTATTTTGCGCGGTTTACGCGCCACGTTGATGCCTCGATAGGCGAGTCGATACAATCTCCGGCCATTATGTTTCAGCGCGGAATACATCGGCGGCACCTGCTTACTCTCACCGGTAAATGCCGATAGTATCGGCCGGATATCGGTCGCAGAATAATTGTCCACCGGTCTCTGCTCGACGATATCACCCTCGGCGTCTCCGGTTGTGGTTTGAATACCCAACCGGCATTGGACTCGATAATATTTATCCGCATTTAACAGGAAGCCGGATATCTTGGTGGCACGGCCAAAACAGATGATTAATAATCCGGTCGCCGGTCTGTCCAAGTTGCCGGTGTGCCCGGCCTTGTCTGCATCAAATAGTCTCTTGATGACTTGTAAAACCTGGTTGGAGGTCCTGCCGGCGGGCTTATCCAATAATAATATACCGTTCAGGTTTCTACCGCGTTGCACCGTCTTTCCGGGCTGATTATTTTGATCAATCGGTCTTTGGCGGTGCCAGTGAATCAAGCAGCGCAGTCAGACGTTCACTCCGCCGTATCGATTCGTCATATTGGAATTGTATTACCGGCACTTTTCTGGAGTGCATTACCCTGGCGATCCGGGTTCTAAAAAAATACGTCTGCGCATTCAGTGCTTTGATAAAAACCGGGATATCGCTATCCTCTCTGAGGCAGGTTACATAAACCCTGGCATTTTCCAGGTCAGGGCTGACGTCCACCGCCGACAGGGTGATAAGGCCATATTGACTGGTCGGGAACCGCTGTTGCAAGGCCCCCGCCAGCTCGTGCTTGATCAACTCGGCAATACGGCGATTGCGTCCAAATTCTTTTGGCATGATATCGACTTATGATAAAGCAGCGTCACCTGACTGCGGTCTATGTATTACGCTCCACTTCGACACATTCAAATATTTCTATCTGATCCCCGACTCTGACGTCGGTGTAATTTTTAACGCCTATCCCGCATTCCATCCCGGATTTAACCTCGCTGACGTCATTTTTGAATCGTCTCAATGATTCCAATTCGCCCTGGTAGATGACGATATTGTCGCGCAACACCCGAATTGGGCTATTGCGCTTTATGGCTCCGCTTGCAACCATACATCCGGCAATATTCCCAAATTTGGGAGAATGGAATACATCACGCACCTCTGCAATACCGATGATCTGTTCATGCACTTCAGGCGTAAGCAATCCGGTGATTATTGCTTTCACGTCATCAACCACGTCATAGATGACGCTGTAATAGCGCAGATCTATACCTTCCGCATCAGCCAGCTTTTTTGCCGCGGCGTCGGCACGGACGTTAAAACCGATCACCCTCCCTTTGGAGGTCATCGCCAAATTGATATCCGATTCTGTGATCCCGCCCACTCCACTGCTGACGATATTGACCTGGACTTCATCATTGCTCAAGCGCGTCAGCATATCCACCATTGCTTCAGCCGAACCCTGCACGTCGGTTTTGATTATCAAATTCAACCCGGTTGCCAGGCCATCGCCCATTTGTGACAGCACGTCTTCGAGCTTGGCAGTCTGTTGCCGTACCATTTTGGTTTCGCGGTATTTCCCCTGCCTGAATAATGCAATCTCACGCGCTTTCTTTTCATCCGGCACGACGATCATTTCATCGCCGGCCCTGGGCGTGCCGGACAAGCCGAACACCTCCACCGGCGTTGAAGGTCCGACTTCGCTTACTTCCCTGCCACTATGATCAATCATGGATCGAACCCGCCCAAACTCATGCCCGCTTAATATAACGTCGCCCTTGTTTAATTTGCCATTCTGCACCAGGATCGAGGCCACCGGACCACGTCCCTTGTCCAGTCTCGATTCGATCACAGTGCCTGATGCAGGCCCGGATTTGATGGCCTTAAGCTCAAGTATTTCCGTTTGCAGGAGAATACCGTCCAGCAGTTCATCAATGCCCTGCCCGGTTTTTGCAGACACGTGAATCACCATGGTATCGCCGCCCAGGTCTTCGGAAATCAGCCCATGCTTGGATAATTCCCGCTTGACGCGCTCGGTATCCGCGTCATCTTTGTCAATTTTATTGATCGCAACTATGATGGGCACCGAACCCGCCCTGGCATGTTTGATCGCCTCATCGGTTTGCGGCATGACCCCATCATCGGCCGCGATAACCACCACGACCACGTCAGTCACTTTTGCCCCGCGAGCGCGCATTGCAGTAAATGCCTCATGCCCCGGTGTGTCGAGGAAGGTAATATCGCCGTTATCGGTGGAGACCCGATATGCGCCAATATGTTGCGTGATGCCACCGGGTTCCCCGGCGGCCACCTTGGAACGGCGAATATAATCCAGCAAAGACGTTTTACCGTGGTCAACGTGTCCCATAATGGTTACGATCGGCGTGCGGCTGATTTGCGCCCCCGCTTGCTTTGATGACTGAATGATTTTTTCCTCCAGCGCGTTCTCCTTTAGCATTTGCGGTTTGTGCCCCATCTCTTCCACCACAATTGCGGCCACGTCCTGATCGATAGTCTGATTGATAGTGGCGATACTGCCCAGCCCCATCATGGTCTTGAGCACTTCGGAAGCCTTAATGGACATGCGTTGGGCCAGATCCGCCACGGTAATGCTTTCGGGAATTTCCACTGCATGAACGATCGGTGCGGTTGGTTTTTCAAATCCATGCTTGCGTGATGCCTGGGCAACCACCGATTTCGGACGGATGGTTCTTTTCCTGCGCCGGCCGGATTTTTCACTCGCAATATGCAATTCTTTACGACTATTATGATCCTTTTGCTCCGCTTGTTTCTTTGGCGTTTCCGGCTCGTCAGCCGCCGGTGTGGCCTGCGGCACGGCGTCCATAGACGCCGCGTTCACTTCATTTTCTTCGGCGGTTATCGGGGGTTCACTGATCAGCGTCGCCTTTTCATTGTTTAGCGCGTCGGCCTGGGGCGTCGCTTCCTCGGCTTGTTGAGCGACTTTTTCGGCCTGAATTTTTAATTTCTGCTCTTCTGCCTCCTGTTGTTTGGCCTGTTGCGCGGCAACTTCATCTTCCCTCTGCTTCAGCATGTCTTTGGCTACCACGCTCCGTTTAACGTAGGTGCGGCGTTTTCTAAATTCAACGTTCACTGTTTTTGTCCGCGACTTTATTCTGCTCTGGGTGGTGGGCGGCATTTTGATTTCACTGATTGTTTTTCTTTTCAGGATAATTTTCTCAGGTTCAAAGCCGTCTTTTTTACTATGTCTGCGGCGCAGAAAATTAAGCAGATCAGATTTTTCCTCATCGGTGATCATGCCATTGGCGGATTTTTCACCCATGCCCGCTTCCATCAATTGCTGCGTCAGACGATCAGTCGGGACTCCTATATTTTTAGCAAATTCAGCTATTGTTATCTTTGCCATCTCTTGCTCACACCTTACTCATTTTTTCGGCTTCGAACCAAGGCTGTCTGGCGGTCATTATCAACTCTCCGGCACGATCTTTATCCAATCCTTGAATATCCAACAGTTCATCAACCGATTGTTCGGCCAAATTTTCCACGGTCACCACGCCTCGACCGGCCAGTTCGTAAGCCAACTGTTCATCCATGCCCTCCATAGTCAATAAATCATTGTCCGGTTTGGCGTCACCCAGTTTTTCTTCGTTTGCGATGGCATGCGTCAATATGGCGTTACGCGCGCGCGCCCTTAATTCCTGCACCAGTTCATTATCAAATTCGTCAATGTCCAGCATCTCGTTTTCCGGAACATAGGCCACTTCTTCAATGCTGGAAAAACCCTCCTGCACCAGAATAATCGCCACTTCCTCATCCACGTCCAGCTGTTCCATGAATATCGCCCGCAACGATTCCGCCTCAGATTCATTTTTTTCTTCCGCCTGTTCAATGGACATGATGTTTAGTGCCCAGTCAGTCAGTTCACTGGCTAATTTAACGTTTTGTCCTCCACGGCCAATCGCCTGCGATAAATGCTCTTCGGCAACGGCAATATCCATGGACTTTGCATCCTCATCCACCATAATTGAAACGACTTCAGCCGGTGCCATTGCATTAATAACGAATTGAGCCGGATTTGTATCCCATAAAATAATATCAACACGTTCACCGGCCAGCGCGTTTGATACCGCCTGCACCCTGGAGCCGCGCATACCGACACAAGCACCAACAGCGTCAATGCGGGGATCATTTGCCTTTACCGCAATCTTTGCCCGCACCCCCGGGTCGCGAGCACCATTAATAATATCGATAAGGCCTTCATTAATTTCCGGAACCTCGATTTTAAAGAGTTCAATCAACAGCTTTGGAGATGTGCGGCTTAAGAATAACTGGGGGCCGCGTACTTCCGGTCTCACCTCCGTTAAATAAGCGCGTACACGATCGCCGAGTCTGAATGATTCACGCGGAATCAATTCATAATGAGGGATCAAGCCCTCGGCATTATTGCCCAGATCGATAATTACACCATTACGGTCCATGCGTTTGAAAGTTCCCCCCAGCATTTCACCAATGCGGTCCTGATAATTTTTGATAACCTGGTCGCGCTCTGCTTCACGAACTTTTTGGACGATAACCTGTTTTGCCGCCTGTGCCGCAATTCGTCCATATTCCAGCGATTTCATCGGTTCTTCGATAAAATCACCCACATTAATATCAGGATTATTTTTACGCGCGTCACTCAATGATATTTGCCTGCTGGGCGTTTCAAATAATTCCGGATCATCATCCAGCACTTGCCAGCGGCGAAAGGTTTTATAATCGCCCGTTTCACGATCAATCGATACTCGTGCCTCGATGTCCTCGCGACTGCGTTTCTTGGTTGCGCTTGCAAGTGCCGCCTCCAGCGCGTTAAAGATGATCTCTTTGGCGACGCCTTTTTCGTTGGAGACGACGTCGACTACCATTAATATTTCTTTATTCATACCGTTCAACATCCGTTCTATCACTATATCCGAGGTACCAGTCTGGCTTTTTTAATCATACCAGCCGGTATTAAATATTCAGTATCTTCCGCCAAAATAACAACGGCACCGTTATGCACCGTTTTCACCTTGCCTCGAAAACGCATGCGACCCTGCAGTTTTTCATACAATTTTAGACTTACCATGTGACCCGCATACTGCTTAATCTGCTCCAGTGTAAACAAAGGTCGATCCAGGCCCGGTGATGATACCTCGAGCTCATATATGTCCCGGACCGGGTTCTCGACGTCCAATACGCCGGTTACCTGCTGGCTGACCCTGGCACAATCATTAAGGGTGATGCCCGCATCGTTATCTATATAAAACCGCAATAGTACGCCCCTGCTTCCGGGCAGGTATTCTATACCTAACAGCCTATAGCCGAGTGCGTTCACCACCGGCTCCAACAGATTAATGAGTGCCTGATTTTGCCTGTACATATAAAACCAAAAAGTGGGCGCTAAGGCCCACTCCCAAAATACATCATGCCAGACTATTATAACTGCTTTAATAAATAATTGCCATACCAATTTTGGGCAATTTGTCGGTGGCAATCGGTGCGCTGAGCTGATCGGCTTAGTCCCGCCGGCTTCTGTCAGCTCCGCCTACAACCATACGGGGCAATCCATGTGCCACCGCGATTGTGCCTGCACGCTAATAAGTCGCGTCATCCTTGCAATCAGCCGCCGCTTCCGGGTATGCTTGGATTGCGTTGAGGATAAAAATCACATCGGTTTTTGTGCATGCAAACGCGTTATTTTTGGAGGGATATCAGTGTATGGCCAGGGAATGATTGATTTGTGCCCGGTTAAGCGACTGTTTGCCGTATTGATCTTGTTGCAGTATTCGGCTTCCGTTAATGCCGTTGCATTTAGATTTAACGAGTTTAGTGGTAGTTGGGATACCATCTTAACCTACGGCCATCTATACCGAGTACAATCCAGGTCGAAACAACTGGTGGGCGTTGCCAACGGCGGTTCGGCCTTTTCCATCAACGGCGATGATGGTAATTTGAACTATGACCCCGGATTAGTCGCCGCAACCGGACAATTCACCACCGAGCTCGATCTTGTTTATAAAAACCATGCCGGGATCTTTTTTCGCGGCAGTGGTTTTGGCGACCATTCGATTGATAAGACTGATCGCACCCCGCTGAGCAATGACGCCAAACGCCTTGTAGAATCGAACCTGGTCTTACGGGATTTGTTTGCGTGGCTGGATTTTTCCATAGGCAAGGTGCCGGGTACGATCAAGGTCGGTGAACAGGTGTTGAGTTGGGGAGAAAGCACCTTCATTCAGAACGGTATCAATACCATCAATCCGGTTGACGTCTCGAGATTGAGAACGCCCGGTGCGGAGGTGCGTGAGGCATTGATTCCGGTCGGCATGATCTGGGGTGATGTGGCCATAACGGAAAATATTTCGGTCGAGGCCTTTTATCAATATGATTGGGAACAGACCGTTATTGATCCGCCGGGTTCGTATTTCAGCACCAATGATTTTGTTGGCAAGGGCGGTGTTTTTGCGGTGGCCGCCGGTTTTGGCAGGGGGACCGATCGGAGCTTTATGGATGCATCCCATCTTGCCAGGGGCCCGGACCGGGAACCGGCCAACGGTGGAGAATATGGTATGGCGATCAGAGTCTTTACCCCGATTCTTAATGCCACCGAATTTGGCTTCTATTACATTAATTATCACAGCAAATTACCGATCGTAAATGCAATTTCCGGCAACAGCCGGGGTGGGTTGACTGATGCCCGGTATTTCATTAGTTATCCTGAGGATATACAACTGCTCGGTTTCAGCTTTAATAATGAACTTGGTCAGTCGGGCATAGCGATACAGGGTGAATATTCTTACAGGCGTGATGCGCCGTTTCAAATTGACCTTGAGGAATTGCTGGCCGCCGGTCTGGGTGTTCCGAACCAAATCACACCGGCGGGCTCATTTTCGGCGGGCAATCGCCTCGACGGTTTTATATTGCGAGACAGCAGCCAATTTCAGTTCACTGTTTCGAAAATATTCGGGCCGACGTTAAAGGCAAGTTCCGCTTTTTTATTAGGTGAATTTGCAATCACCCATGTCCACAATCTACCGGCTAAACGTACATTCCGGTTGGAAGCCCCTCATACATTTGTGCCCGCCACCGCGTCCGTGGTTTTGCTCGGTCAGCCGGCGTCTGAGCCATTGACCAATTTTCCTGATGCAACCGCGTACGGATATCGATTGGTTGGCAGGCTTGATTATAATAATGCGCTTTTTAATGCGGTCAATTTGCAACCGCGTTTTGGCTGGCAACATGATATACATGGAATCAGCCCCGGACCAGGCGGTAATTTTATTGAAGGCAGAAAATCCTTTAATTTGGGTTTGCGCGCGATCTATCAGAATCAATGGGAGGTCGATATGAGCTATACCAATTTCTTTGGCGCAGGCCGGCAAAATTTGATACATGACCGTGATTTCTTTGCCTTTAACGTTAAATATTCCTTCTAACTCCGGCGGAGAATAAATTATGAGATTGATAAACAGTTTCCTCCTGATTCTGCCGTTAATATCATTGCCTGCATCCGCAGAAATCTCCGCGGATCAAATTGCACGTTTGGACAATGACCTCACGCCTTTGGGTGGCGATAAAGCGGCCAATGCGAATGCCACCATTCCCGCCTGGGAGGGCGGTATTACTACGCCACCGTCCGCTTATATACCCGGCCAACATTATACGGACCCGTATGCCGGCGATGCCGTGAAATTTACCATAACCGCAAATAACGCCGATGACCACGCGGATAAATTAAGTGCGGGGCATAAGGCATTGCTTGGCACCTATCCTGACACTTATAAGATGAATATATACCCGACTCGGCGCAGCGCCTCGGCACCCAGGCACATCTACGACGCGACTAAACGGATCGCCGCGTCGGCGAGGCTGACCGCGGATGGTAACGGCGTACAAAACGCGGTGCTGGGCATTCCATTTCCAATCCCCGCGAACGGGCTGGAAGTGATCTGGAATCATATATTGCGTTGGCGCGGAGAGTATGTCGAACGAAATATTGCCCAGGCGACACCAACAAGGGGAGGTGATTATACCCTGGTTCAGTTCCATGATCATTTTGCCATGTTATACAGCCATGAGGATATGACGCCGGATAAACTGAATAACATTATTTTATATTTCAAACAGGAAGTGAAAGCCCCGGCTCGTTTGGCGGGTGGTATATTATTGGTTCATGAAACCATGAATCAAAAGGCGGAAAATCGCAAAGCATGGTTTTATAATCCCGGTCAACGGCGGGTGAGACGCGCACCCAACCTGGCGTTTGATAATCCGGGTACGGCATCGGATGGTATGCGCACCAATGACCAACTGGACATGTTCAACGGCAGTCCCGAACGTTACGACTGGAGCCTGGAGGGTAAAAAGGAAATCTACGTGCCGTACAACAGCTACAAATTGCATTCCCCATCACTTAAATACGGTGATATTTTGACCCCGTTGCATATTAATCAGAGTTATCCTCGCTATGAATTGCACCGAGTGTGGGTGGTGCGGGCGACGTTGAAACCGGGTGTGCGCCATATCTATAAACGCAGAGTATTTTATGTCGATGAAGATTCATGGCAGATCCTGATAGTCGATCATTATGACAATCGTGATCAGCTGTGGCGGGTCTCCGAGGGCTTTGCGATGAATTATTATGACGTCCAAAGTGTATGGACCACGCTGGAAGTGCATACCGATCTGCAGGTTGGCCGATATCTGGCCATAGGACTGAATAATGAGAGTATGCCGCTTAACTTCAATGTGAATTTTTCCAACTGGGAATTTACGCCGGGCGCGTTGCGCAGGCGGGGACGCCGATAAATGACCGCTTGCCGACTGGAAAATCAGCTCCGGTGGCGGCAATGAACAGGTTTTTTAATGATGGCGGTTCAATGTTTCATCACGCGCCGAAGCCCTCCGGTTTTGTTTCTTCAATGCCCTTATTATTTTTATTCCTCGGAGCCGGGATTGTCCTGGCAAACGATGAATACGCCACTATTGCGCCGCTGGCAAAACAATCCTTATTGCTGTCGGCGGCATCCTCCAAGTCGTTGGTCGTGGTGGTCGGAGAACGAGGCCATATTCTTTATTCGGCCGACGGTGTAAATTGGCATCAGGCCAGGGTTGCAAGCAGAGCAACGCTGACCAGTGTTTTTATGCTGGATGATAGCATCGGCTGGGCCGCCGGTCATGATGCAATTATTCTGAAAACCGAGGACGGCGCCAAAAATTGGACCAAAGTCCACTCTAACATTGAATTGGACGCCCCATTACTCGATCTTTGGTTTTTCGATGCAAATCATGGCATTGCGATCGGTGCATATGGTTTATATCTGCTGACGCAAGACGGCGGTTCCAGTTGGCGGCAATTGGCCTTTGCCGACCTGCTCGGCACCGATGGCGCCGCTGAAGACTTCTTTGATTTTCATTTGCATGATATTGCCGGGTCTGACGAAGGAGTGTTATATATTGCCGCGGAAGCGGGCAATATTTTTCAATCTTTCGACCAGGGTGCGACCTGGTCGGCGATCTCGTCCCCCTATGACGGCTCTTTTTTTGGCGTCTTGCCGGCACGAGCCGATACTCTTTTGGTGTTCGGTCTGCGCGGCCATCTGTACAGATCGACCGATGCCGGCGTTAACTGGAATAAAATCGATATTAATACCACGGAAAGGTTAACTGCAGGGCTTGGATTGGCCGACGGCATCGTTATCTCCGCGACCGGAGGCCGGTATCTGCTCAGTCGCGATAATGGGGCAACGTTCCAGTCCCGCTCCCTGGAGCAACGACAGGGGATTGCGGCAATCAGTACGGTCGCTGATGACGGGCTGGTGTTGGTCGGTGAATTTGGCATTAAACGCTTGACGCGGCGTGACGTTTTCCAAAACAATCGATGATGCGGCAATCGGCCCCGCTTGCCTGCCTCGAATGGTTTTTATTTGCCAACCGTGCGGTGGTGATCGGCATATTCCTGCTCATAAGCGCATTCATGCTTTGGTCGGCCAGCCACCTTAAAATGGACGCCGGTTTTGACAAATTACTGCCGCTCAAACATGAATACATGCAAACCTTCATCCAATATCAGAATGAGTTTGGCGCGGCAAACCGAATTCTGGTTGCCCTGGTGGCGAAAGAGGGGGATATATTTACTCCCGAATTCTTTAATACCTTGAATAAGGTGACCGACGAAGTATTTTTTATTGCCGGTGTCGATCGCGCCCAAATTAGATCACTTTTTACCCCTAACGTGCGTTTTATCGAGGTGGTCGAGGAGGGCATTGCCGGCGGCAACGTTATTCCTGATAATTTTGCGGCGACCGATGAAGGGTTCAAGCGGGTACGGGAAAACATCATCAAGGCGGGCCTGTTGGGTCGGCTGGTGGCGAATGATTTTTCAGGGGCGTTAATCAGCGCACAACTGCTGGAGATTGATCCAAGAACCGGCGAACGGCTTGATTACGTCCGCGTTGCCGAACAATTGCAAGAAAATATCAGGACAAAATATGCGGCAACAAATATCGATTACCATATCACAGGCTTTGCGATGGTAATTAACGAAATTAGCAAAGGCGTCAAGCGGGTGGTTGCGTTTTTTGCGATTGCGTTTCTGATCACCGCGTTGCTGGTCATTTATTATGCGCAATCGATCAAAATGGCGGTCGTGCCATTGGTCTGTTCACTGGTTGCGGTGATCTGGCAACTGGGCGTGCTGTCCCTGTTCGGATTTGGAATCGACCCGATGTCGATACTTCTGCCCTTTTTAATCTTTGCCATCGGGGTCAGCCACGGCGTGCAGATGATTGGCGCCGCGGGCGCTGAAATTTATCGGGGCGCCGATAGTTTGAACGCGGCCAAAAAAAGTTTTAGAAAATTATTCATTGCCGGCTCGATTGCGCTTATCAGTGACGCGATCGGTTTTATAAGCATCTCGTTCATCGAGATCGATATCATCCGGGAAATGGCGATCACCGCAAGCATAGGCGTGGCCGTGATCATTTTTACCAACCTATTTTTACTGCCGGTGCTGATTTCATTTATCAAGTTTGACGCGTCTTATGGTGAAAAATTACAACGCCGGGCCGATGCTCTGCGAGCTTTATGGTGGAAGACGTCCGGCCTGACCGCTTATCCTTACGCGCAATCGATTATTGCAGTTTCGGTATTGCTGGGCATTTTCGGGTTTGTAAAGGGGACGGATGTGAAGATAGGCGACTTGCATCGCGGCGTTCCGGAATTGCATGAAGAGGCGCGCTATAACGTCGACACCGACGCGATCACAAAACGATTTTCAATCGGTGTCGACGTGATTTCGATAATCGCCGAAACAAAGAGTGAAGGTTGTATCGATTATCACGTCATGGATTTGATCGATCGGTTTGCATGGCACATGCAAAACACGCCCGGAGTTCAATCCGTGGTCGGGCTGCCGTTAATTGCCAAAAGAATAAACGCCGGATGGAATGAAGGCGATATGAAGTGGCGAGTATTGCCCAGGAACCGGTCGTCCCTGACCCGTGCCGTTTCCCACGTGCCGACCTCTTCCGGATTGTTGAACACTGATTGCAGTGCCATGCCGGTGCATATATTCACCCAGGACCACAAGGCCGAAACGATTGACGCGGTAATAGACGGCGTGGAACAATTTAAGACCGAAAATCAAACCGATTTGGTCAATTTCAGACTCGCGACCGGCAACGTCGGTGTAATGGCGGCCACTAACCAGGAGGTCAGGGCGGCACAATTTCCAATTTTACTTTATGTTTTTGCCGCAATCATATTGCTCTGTTTAATACAATTTCGATCCATCAGCGGGATGCTGTGCATCGTATTACCCCTGGTACTTGTGTCTTTACTTAGCTATGCCCTGATGAGTTATCTTGCAATCGGTTTGAAGGTGAACACCCTGCCGGTGGTTGCATTGGGCATAGGCATCGGTGTCGATTACGGGATTTACATATACAGCCAAATATCCGACTCCTTGAAGCGGGGCGCGAGCATACGCCAGGCGTATTTTATCGCTTTGCAAACCAGTGGTTTCGGTGTCATCTTTACCGGCGTAACGCTGGCCACCGGGGTGATAACCTGGTTGTATTCTCCGTTAAAATTCCAGGCCGACATGGGCGTTCTTCTTAGCTTCATGTTACTTGTCAGCATGGCGGGTGCAATTTTGATTTTGCCGGCAATTGCGTCGCTATTGATCGGCAAACGCGCCGGCCGCCGCGACGCAATCGGTGGATGATTTTTATATTGTTCGGTTAAAGCTTTCTTTGAATTTTGCTTGAAACTCGTCGAACGTGAATGAATGATTCTGATTGCCGTGTGATGCAATCTTGATGGCGCCCATTAACGATGCAACGCGCCCCATGGTTTCCCAATCCATATCTTTTAATAAGCCGTACATCAGGCCGGCGCGAAAAGCATCGCCGCAACCGGTTGGATCCTGTAAGTGATCAACTTGTACCGCCGGTATTTTATACTCTTTGCCCGCCGCGTAAATTATCGATCCCTGACCGCCCAGGGTCACAACCAGTGCCCGCACCTGTTCGGCAACCTCCTCGGCGTTATATCCGGTGTACTTTTGCATGAGCTGCCATTCATAATCATTGACCGTGATCCAATCCGCCTGATGGATAAAATCCTTTAATTCTTCTCCGCCAAACATAGGCATGCCCTGTCCCGGGTCGAAGATAAAAGGAATGCCCAGATCATGAAACCGTGCGGCGTGCTGAAGCATGCCTTCACGGCCATCGGGCGCAATCACGCCGATGGCTATATCGTCTTTGTTCACAATTTTGTTGTGATGCGCAAATTCCATCGCCCCGGAGTGAAAAGCGGTGATCTGATTATCATCCAAATCGGTGGTAATGTAGGCCTGCGCGGTAAAAACGGTATCAATGACTCTGACGCATTGCCGATTTATCTTATTTTTATCCATCCAGTTTGCATAAGGTTGGAAATCTTTACCCACCGTTCCCATGGGCACGGCAATATCATCCATGAGCAGATTTAGATTATAGGCGATGTTTCCCGCGCAGCCGCCGAACTCGCGCCTCAGACTCGGCACCATGAATGACACATTAAGCATGTGTACCTTATCGGGCAAAATATGGTTTTTAAAATAGTCCGGAAAGACCATAATATTATCGTAGGCAACTGAGCCACAAATAAGCGCTTTCATATCATATATTTAATGGGTTGTTGTATTCATGATAAATGAAATGCGCTCAGTTTGAAAAGGTATCAACCCACTTTATCGAGAGTTTTTTGCCGACCGGCGCGTTTTTGCCGCGTCGCGCGAGCAAATAATCTCTTGAGAAATTGCCCGGTATAGGATTTTTTTGCCTGTGCAATCTTCTCAGGCGTGCCTTTGGCAATAATGTTGCCACCGCCGTCACCGCCTTCCGGTCCCATATCGACAATCCAATCGGCGGTTTTGATCACGTCCAGGTTATGCTCAATGATCACAATCGTATTACCGTGGTCCCGCAAGCGCCGTAGTACGGCCAAAAGTTGTCGAATATCATGAAAATGCAGGCCGGTTGTCGGCTCATCCAGAATATAAAGCGTTTTACCCGTGTCTCGCTTGGACAGTTCTTTGGATAATTTTATCCGTTGTGCCTCGCCACCGGATAAAGTCGTCGCATTTTGACCCAACTGGATATAGCTAAGCCCAACGTCCATCAGGGTTTGCAGCTTACGGGCAATCACCGGCACCGCGTCGAATAACTCGCGGGCCTCTTCTATGGTCATTTCAAGCGTTTCGCGGATATTGACGCCCTTGTAGCGAATATCCAGAGTTTCACGGTTATAGCGCCTGCCTTTGCAAACGTCGCAGGGGACGTATATGTCCGGCAGGAAGTGCATTTCCACCTTGATCAAACCGTCTCCCTGACAGGCTTCGCAACGACCGCCTTTTACATTAAAACTGAAGCGTCCCGGCTTATAGCCGCGTGAACGCGCCTCCTGAGTGGCCGCGTACAACTCCCGTATCGGTGTAAATACACCGGTGTAGGTGGCCGGATTAGAGCGCGGCGTGCGTCCTATTGGACTCTGATTGATATCGATGACTTTGTCAAAATGTTCCAGACCGCAGATGGATTGATATGGGGCCGGCTCAGTATTGGCGCAATTCAATTTATGTGACGCGATTTTATACAGCGTGTCGTTGACCAGTGTCGATTTCCCCGATCCGGATACACCCGTTACACAAGTCATAAGCCCTATTGGTATTGCCAAATTCACCGAGTTCAGATTATTACCGCTTGCGCCCGTCAGTTTTAGGGTGCGCGTCTTGTCATAGGTCGTGCGTCGCCTGGGTGTTGCAATTTCTTTCACGCCGGACAAGTATTGTCCGGTCAGCGAATTTGGATCGGCGGCGATCTCCTCAGGTTTGCCCTCGGCGACAATGCAGCCTCCATGAATACCGGCGCCCGGACCGATGTCGATGACGTGATCCGCGGCATTGATCGCCTCCTCGTCGTGTTCAACGACGATCACGGTATTTCCCAAATCACGTAAATCGAACAGGGTGGATAACAGTCGCCGGTTATCACGCTGATGCAATCCGATGGAAGGTTCATCCAGTACGTACATTACCCCGACCAGTCCGGCACCGATCTGGCTGGCCAGGCGTATTCGCTGCGCCTCTCCGCCGGAAAGTGTTTCGGCACTGCGGTTAAGCGTCAAATAATCCAGCCCGACGTTGACCAGGAAACGCAAACGGTCGTTCACTTCCTTGAGTATCTTGGCGGCAATTTCACCGCGACTTCCCTGCAAGTGCAATGACGCAAAAAAAGATTGCGCCTTGACGATGGTCATCGCGGTGATATTCGGCAAGGCCATGGTCTCTATAAACACGTGGCGAGCGGCTTGGTTCAGCCGGGTGCCGTCACATTTTGAACAGCTTGTGCTGGTCTGGTATTTGGACAGCTCTTCCCGCATCGTAATTGATTCCGTTTCCCGCAAGCGTCGTTGCATATTCGGCAACACGCCTTCAAAAGTATGGCGTTGAACAAGGGGAGTACCGCCGTCGTGCAGATATTGGAATTCAATCTCGGCGGTTCCACTGCCGTAAAGAATCACGTTTTGTATCTCTTTTGATAAACGGTTAAACGGCGCGTCAAGCTCAAACTTATAATGCTGAGCGAGAGACTTTAGCATTTGGTAATAATAGGCGTTGCGTCTGTCCCAACCCTTTATCGCGCCGCCGGGCAGGCTCAGATCAGGGTCCCGCACGACTCGATCCGGGTCGACAAACTCTATTATCCCAAGGCCGTCACAGCCGTCACAGGCACCGGCCGGATTATTGAAGGAAAATGATCTTGGTTCAAGCTCGTTCAGGCTATAACCGCATTGATTACAGGCAAACAATGAAGAAAACAGTTGTTCATCGCATTCATTATCCATTGCAACGATCTTTGCCGTACCTTCGGATAATTTCAGTGCGGTTTCAAAGGACTCGCTCAATCTGAGTTGCATTTCCGGCGTGGGTTTAATCTTGAATCTATCGACCACCACTTCTATTGTGTGTTTTTTATAAAGATCGAGAGCGGGCACGTTGTCCAGTTCAATGATTTGCCCGTCCACCCGCGCCCGCAAAAAACCATCTATCCTGAGTCGTTCTATCAATTGCACGTGTTCGCCCTTGCGATCCTGTACCACCGGAGCAAGCAGCATTAATCTTTCCCCCTGTTCACGCGTCATCACTTGATCCACCATCTGACCGACGGTTTGCGCGGCCAGCGGCGTCCGATGCGTGGGGCAGTGCGGTTCACCCACTCTTGCAAACAGTAAGCGCAGATAATCATAGATTTCGGTGATCGTGCCGACCGTGGAACGGGGGTTATGTGAGGTTGATTTTTGTTCGATGGAAATTGCCGGTGAAAGACCCTCTATATGATCGACGTCGGGTTTTTCCATCACCGATAGAAACTGGCGCGCGTAGGCCGACAGCGATTCAACGTAACGCCGTTGCCCGTCCGCATAGATGGTATCAAATGCAAGCGATGATTTGCCTGATCCGGAGATCCCGGTGATCACGATGAGCCGGTCCCTGGGAATATCCAGGTCAACATTATTCAGGTTATGGGTGCGTGCCCCGCGTATTCTAATACTATCCATTTACTCTTTCGCCAGTGACAAAATAACCTGTTACTATAAATGTTTTTACATGCGTGATGCAATTCAATCGTCAGTGACCCCCGATAATAAAATTTCCGCTTTTGAGTTAAAAGTTGGAGCGTCCGTTTCCCTGGTGCTGTTTCTTCGCATGCTGGGGCTGTTTATGCTGTTGCCGGTCATTGCCCTGATGGCAAACGAGCTTGCCGGCAACACGCCTTTTAAGACCGGGCTTGCGCTGGGGATCTACGGTCTGACGCAGGCGGTCTTTCAAATCCCGTTTGGCCTGTTATCCGATCGCTGGGGAAGAAAACCGGTTATTACCCTGGGACTGGTTATTTTCGCCGTGGGCAGTCTGATCGCCGCCGGGGCTGATACCATCGATATGATCATTATCGGTCGGGCGTTGCAGGGGGCCGGTGCGATAGCCGCGGCCACGCTGGCGCTGGCCGCGGATTTAACCCGAGATGAGCAGCGTACCAAGATCATGGCGATTATTGGCGGCGGCATAGGGCTCGCGTTTTCATTCGCCTTTGTTGCCGGGCCGATAATGTACGCGGTGGTGGGCCACGCCGGCCTGTTCCTATTGTGCACTCTGCTCGCCGTTGCCGCGATAGCCGTCCTGTTTGTTATGGTGCCCGATCCCCGGCGGATACGCAGATATCGCGACACCGGATTCATTTACGCCGATTTAAAATCGGTGATCCGCAACCCTGTTTTGGTGCGGCTTAATCTCAGCATCCTTATCGCCCATACGATCCTTATGGCCAATTTTACCGTGTTGCCGATTATCCTGCTCGACCATCACCGACTGGAGGCGGCAATGCATTGGCATTTTTATTTGCCGGTAGTCCTCATTTCGCTGGTGATTGCCGGCTCGGTGTTGGTATATGGAGAACGCCGGGGCAACCCCGGCAAATATCTACTTCCTTCAACCCTGTTACTATTTATCTCACAATTCGGCAATGCATTATACTATTCCTCACATGCCGCGGTGTTTTTCTTGACCACGATGCTGTTTATTGCATTTAATTACCTTGAAGCCTTCCTGCCTTCGCAGGTGTCGCGCAGTGCGCCGATTGCCGCCAAGGGCACCGCCCTCGGTGCACATTCCACCGCCCAATTTGCCGGCATTTTTGTGGGTGGAATAGCGGGCGGTGGATTATATGCACTATTTGGTATTGCCGCGGTTTATTTTGGTTGTGCGTTATTAACCCTGCCCTGGCTTATCCTGATATTGACCCTGCCCCGGCTCGCTCGGCATAAGAGCTATCTGCTTAACGTAGGCAAGCTGGACGCCGAAAACGCCGGCAAACTGGCCGGCACGTTATCGGCCGTATCCGGGGTGGTGGATGCAACCGTGGTCGCGGAAGAGGGCGTGGCCTATTTGAAGGTTGATATCGATAATCTGGATCGCGATTCACTGCATCAAGCCGGATACATTCTGGATGCGCGGTCTGAGCAAAAGGCCTGAGCAAAACAGCAAATCCGCCGTCTGAGGGTTCTGCCGGATAATTTGCGCAACGCGGGCAGAATCAACCTGTTGCGTGACCGGCGTTCCGGGGTCAACTTGAAAGGGAATGCAGAGATCGACCGGCAAGACGCCCGCACTGGAAAGACGTCCTGCCAGACACTCGCCGTCCCGCCGTTTTTTAGAATGTGCCGGCATCAAATATTTGTTGTCATCTTTCCAACAAAAAGGGTATCCTGTGCCGGGAGCAAGGACACTATTAAGGAGACAGGGGGATCAAAATATGGCCGGCGGTATTAATAAAGCTATTTTAATCGGTAATCTGGGGAATGATCCGGATATACGCTACACGGCCAATGGGGCCGCGGTTGCCAACATAAGTATTGCCACCAGTGAGTCATGGCGTGACAAAGAAACCGGCGACCAGCAGGAACGCACGGAGTGGCATAGAGTGGTTTTTTTCGGGCGCCTTGCCGAGATCGTTGGTGAATACCTGCATAAGGGCTCCAAGGTGTACGTGGAGGGCCGAATACAAACAAGTAAATGGCAGGACAAGGAGGGTAATGATCGCTATACGACGGAAATCGTCGCCAGGGAAATGCAAATGCTGGATAGTCGCAGTGGCGGCTCGGCCAGTATTGATAGCACGCCTCCACAGCAAAATGCCCGGCCTAATGCGGGTGAAAATCCGGCACCGGCAAAACCTCAACAACCCGGCCCGACCGCCGACTTGGATGATGATATCCCGTTCTAAAGGTGATGAGATTGCAGCATTTCACGGCACCGCTTGAATACGCCCCTGGCAGGGTAAATATCGATATTGGTTTTTCATGGTCATTCATCATGCCCTCATATAGCCGGGGAGGATAATATGCGCAAACCACACTGTCTTCTATTCGCGGTTATTTCAGCCGTTTCTTTCAACCTTTATGCCATCGAACCTGTTCTGGATCATCAGGCCTACGTCTATTTTAATATTCCGCTCGCCGGCGCAAGTCAATCGGCGAACCAATACAGTTTTGGCTTGAGACTGGACCGCAGCTTGATACAAACACCCATTGATTCCGGTTTTGATCTCAACAAGCCGGCGCTTTTCGGCCTGGAGATGGACAAACACGGGATATGGTCATTTGAACTGGGTGGTATCCGCGTTACCGAGAGTGATTATTATATTTATCATGGTGCTGAAGCGGGAAACGGCAAAACAACGGCAAACGATGAATCTGCTGAGCCCCAGGCCACCGACGCTCCCGAGCAACAACCGGAACAGGAATATGACTGGTTCACAAAGGCCGTCGTTAATGCACCCGCGGACGTTCAAATTGGTGTTGGAATCGGTGCGATCATTGGCGTTTTTGCATTATTGAGTGGCGGTTAGTTGAGGCGATATCTCTCTGGCTACGGTTATTGTCCGAGCACATCGCAACCACAACCCCGTCTATCCCATACTGATCCGTATATTGCGGATTTATACGCCCCCCTTGAAAAATAAACTCAGGCCTTTATACTTGACCGTCCGGTGCGGGGTGGAGCAGTCTGGCAGCTCGTCGGGCTCATAACCCGAAGGTCGCAGGTTCAAATCCTGCCCCCGCTACCAATTTTATTTACCGAACCGCGGCTAAAGGCCGTGGGATTGAATACATGGTCTGTTCGGGATTGCTTTTGGGGTCAATGTTTGCGGGCAATTTATCTCAGTCCTCAGTTTGGATCGGTAGTTCGGGAGAACCCATTATTGTTGGGATTGGCCCGGTCACTATTTTGTGTAGCAGGGCCGTTTGGCGTTTGGTGCCGGTCTTTCGATATATATGCTTTAAATGCGTGCGCACGGTGGAGAGACTGACGTGTAAGGTGTTTGCGGCATTTTCAACATTGGGGTTATTAAGCAAGGTCGCCACTACTCTTGCTTCCGCACGGGTAAGATCATAAATATTTCGCAACATTGAGACCATATTAAAGTTTCGGACGGTTTTTGGTTGCGGCTTGTTATTGCCGGTCAATGCAAATCGAAGTGTTGTCTTCAGATCTTTTTCGCGCAACGGTTTATTAATAAAACCGACGGGGTTGGACAATTGTGCCCGTTCCAGGGTGGCTTCATCCGAATAGGCGGTGACGTAAACCACCGGAATACCAATCCTTTCAATGATCACCTCGGCGGCGTCAATGCCATCCAGACCTCCTCCAAGGCGAATGTCCATTAATACCAGGTCTGGTCTTTCGGCTTTTGCCATGGAAATCGCCTCGCTGGCCGACTTGGCAATAGTAGGTACGTGGAAACCGAAATTTCGCAGGTACAACTGCATAACAATCGCAGTGGTGGCGTCGTCGTCAACAACTAAAATCTTTTTTGCAGTCATTCTATCCTCCGCGGAGCGGCATGCCCTGTATATCATATCATTACCGGATGAGATATGCTCGTTAGAGTTGCGGATGTATGCCGCGCTTGCATAATAAAGCAGGGCATCATGGTTAATATGGGCGACGGACGTTCATATTTTTTTTGGATTTTCGGCGCGTTTTATATAAAAGGAAAAAATCCCATCATCGGTTTTACCACTGGTCAACAAACCGTGATTTGTTCTGGCGCAATAGGCTTCAAAATCAACCTTTGAATGTGGGTCGGTGGCTTCAACGTAAAGCACTCGACCGGCTTGCATTTTATTGAGCAGCACCTTGGTCTTTAAGATGGGCAAGGGGCAATTCAGACCCTTGGCATCGAGATATTCGTCGTATTTTATTCCATCGTCCATATCAACTTTTTCGCCAATTATATTGGAAACACCCGCTTAAACCAATATTACCGCCCGCCCGGTGATCGCTGAATCGAGGGCGCCCGGTTGTGCCAGGTGTTCCGGACTGCATATTTATCCCAGCGTTCGATGGCAGGTGCAATAAAGCGACGCGGCCGCTTTGATTGTTATCCGGATTCACACTATTAACCAGTCGGAACGTGCAATAAAATAAGGTGATATGTTATAGTGTAATCGATACTTGATCATGCAAAACCATAATACTATCAGCCCGTTCCGACCCGTGAAAGATCGGCGTAATGTTTATATGCCTGTTACAATCAATTCAGCAAACAAGCGTGGCGGCTCAAAAGGGTGTTCATTATATCGAGGGTTACATTTATTGCGGAACGACCAGGCTTGAGGTATTAGACGCTGCATAGCTTGTGGCGTTCAATCAAATGGCCGGCAAGACCGCCCGGGCATGAACCATCGGTGCCGTATATTCAGTGACAAGCTCGCAAAACGGGTCTTTACCGGAAACCAATCAGGCCATTTGGCCGTTACGGATTTTATGAAATCAATGATGGATATGGACAGAGGCAACCTTATCGGCCACTGTATTTTATTTGTCCTGCTACTCAACGCATCATTCCTGCATGCGGATGACAAGATCAGGGTGTTTGTATCGGTGCCACCACAAAAATATTTTGTTGAACGCATCGGCGGGGACCACGTTGACGTGTCTGTAATGGTGAAACCTGGGCATAATCCGGCGATCTATGAACCGACCCCAAAACAAATGGCGGCACTGGCCTCGACGGACCTGTTTTTTTTTATTGGTGTTCCTTTTGAATCGGTTTGGGCCGAGGTCTTTATGCAACGCCACCCGCAAATGCAACTGCTCAGGTGCTGTGACGCGGCCGTCAAAATTAATGATCACCACCACCATCAAAGCGGTAATAATATTGATCCCCATATATGGACCAGTCCAAGACAGGCGGCGCATTTAGCGGATGCAATATACGCGCATCTCCTCCGCTTGAAACCTTTATTGCAAAGTGAATTTGCCGACAACCACAAACATTTAACCGACGCCCTCATTTTGATGGATGAAAAAATCAAATCCAAACTGGCCGATAAAAAACGCAAAGCATTTATCGTTTCACATCCTGCATGGGGATATTTTGCCCATGATTATGACCTGGTTCAGGTATCACTTGAGGAATATGGACGCGAGCTTAATGCCGCAAAACTGGTTGATCTGATCCAATTTGCCAAAACAAACGCGGTGCGCACCATATTTGTACAGCCCCAGTTCAATCAAAATGCCGCCAGCGTTCTTGCGAAAGAGATTAATGGCAACATTATCACTATAGACCCGTTGGCGGAGGATTATCTTGCCAATCTGGATCGCGTGAGTGATGCAATTGCATTATCATTAAGATAATGGCGGATATAGTCATCGATATTCAGGCGCTTGATTTCTCCTATTCGGAGGTGCGGGTATTAAAGGATATTAATCTTTCCATTTATCAAGAGGAATTTATTGGCATCATTGGCCCGAATGCCGGCGGCAAGACGACCCTCCTTAAATTAATGCTGGGACTGCTAAAGCCTGAACGCGGCAAGATCACAATTTATGGCAAGCCGCCTGAACAAGCCGTGCATCACATTGGTTATGTTCCCCAATATGCAAAGTTTTCCAGAGACTTTCCGATCACTGTTGAAGAAGTGGTCATGCTTGGAACCGCCAATAGCATACAGTCTGAGCACAGTGCGTTGGTAAGGGAAACCATGCGGGAGGTGGAAATCGATCATATAGCCGCCAAACCCATAGGCGCGTTATCGGGCGGCCAACTCCAGCGTGTATTGGTGGCGCGGGCGCTGGTTTGTCGTCCGAAGATCCTTATTTTGGATGAGCCAACGGCCAATATTGACGTCAAAGGGGAAGAAAATATTTTCAGTTTTCTGGAAAAATACAATGAATATATGACCATCATTATTGTGTCGCATGACGTGGCCTTTATTTCCTCCTATGTCAGCAGAGTCGCTTGTCTGAATAAAACACTGATTTGCCACGACACCGAATCAATCAGCGGCAAGATGATTGAGGAACTCTACGACGTGCGGGTCAATATCATTCATCATCAGCATCCGGTATGAATGAAGCCATTAATTTATTAAGCAATTACCAATTCATGCAATATGCGGTGATTGCCTGTCTGCTGGCGAGCATCGGTTGCGGCATCATTGGCAGTTACGTCGTTGTCAAGAGGATCAGCAGCATCAGTGCCGGGATAGCGCATTCGGTTCTGGCAGGCATGGGTATCGCCTATTTCTTTGGTGCGTCGCCGATGCACGGCGCAATCATCACCGCGATTATCGCGGCAATGATTATTGGCTGGATTAATCTGAAATGGAAACAGCAGGAAGACGTCTTAATTGCCGCAATATGGTCCGCCGGGATGGCAATCGGCATTATCTTCCTGTCAAAGACGCCGGGATATAACGTGGATTTATTCGCTTATCTATTTGGCAATATCCTGCTGATCACTGATTCCGATCTTATTCTGATGCTGGTTCTTGATATAGTGATCATCAGCGTGGTATCGATCTTTTACCAACAAATACTGTTATCGGTCTTTGATGAAGAATTTGCCCGCATTCGAGGCATTAACGTCGAGGCAATCTATTATTTGCTGTTTTTATTGATTGCACTGACCGTCGTATTATTAATACAAGTCGTTGGATTAATACTGGTTATCTGTTTGTTAAGCATGCCGGCCGCGACCGCGGCTCTATTCACAAAATCACTGAAAAAAATGATGATCGTTGCCTGCCTGATTGCATTAATGGTCACCTGGCTTGGATTGGCCGTTTCCTATCAGCCTGATCTGCCGGCGGCATCCGTCATGGTGCTCATCGCTTGCTCAGCCTATTTTATTTCGCTTTTATGCCGGCAAAAGAAGCACTAAAAAGCCGCATCTTTATTGCCGGGACGGGCCAGGCTACCCGGGGGGCCAGTCCAATTGTCGACCGGCAAGGATATGGATATGCAGATGGAATACGGTTTGACCGGCATCAGCACCATTATTCATCACCAGCCGGAAGCGATCACCAACACCTTCCTGTCCGGCAATTTTAGCGGCGGTCAACATCAGGTGGCCAAGCAACGCCTGATCCTCCGGCCCTGCCTCGGATAATTTAGCGATAGATTTTTTCGGAATCAGCAGTATATGGGTCGGTGCCTGAGGATTGACGTCACGAAATCCCAGACACAAGTCATCCTCATAGACCACGTCCGCGGGTATTTCCCCGGCTATGATTTTTCCAAATACGGTATCAGTCATATTGTTTATCCTGGTTGTCTTGCGATAGCGGAACGTCACACACGATGACATGATATACGCCGAGGATATTGCCCGCAATATGTTTCTGAGCTTATACAGCCAGGCCAAGTAAATCGGTACAATAACCCTATGAATGGAAAGATAATTATTATGATAATACGTTGCCAAATGATTCTTTGGTTGCGATTAACTTGTTGAGATTAATGCAATATATTGTCCAACAAAGCGACCCCATGGCGACAGAATAAAACCCGCAATCGTTAGCTGCCAACCCAGGGCTTAACGCCAACTAAAGCAGTAACTCTTGTAACTTATTTGTTATAATCCTTGCCCAGAGCCTATGGCCCTTTTCTGAAAGATGTATGTTGTCATGGTCGCCATGATAGATACCCTCTATTTCCTCCCTCAATAAATCAAGCTTATTTATTTCATCTTTTATATAGAAAGGAAACAGCCCATGTTTCGTTAGAAATTTTTTAACCAATGGATCTTTTTTCAGAAGATCTTTCTCCAAATGTTTTATCACTTGCCTTTTTTTGGGAGAAATAAAGATTAAGTGCTTATACCCCTTTTCCTTTAACAATACATCGATCATCTTTAGTTTTTTCACTGCTTTTTCTATAACGAAAGCCTTTGTGTTTTTATCAGCATAGTGTTGCCAACCTTTGTATCGCTTATTATTATTTTTATTAATAATAAAATAATCAAATAGCTCCTGAAAAGCATATTTTGGATCCTCATTATAGAAAGGGAGCCCGTGTATTCTAGTCAAGCCTCTGTAAAAATCAGATTCTGGAATAACTGTGACGTAAATTCCCGCGGGCATGAACCCTGACTCGACAATAAGACCATATATATTTTCAACCCCCCATGCATTTACCCCGGCATTCCCGCTAACGTAATTGTTTCCCAGATTTTTTACAGATAGATAAGAAAACAATTCCGTATTGCTAATATAAGAACCTCCATAAGTTACGGAATCACCAAGAAAAAGTATTTTATCTTCAATATCTTCGTTCCAATCAGATTCAGACCTTAGCCCCAGATTATTAAACTTTACCTCCTTTCCATAAAATCTAGAGTATGTTTTTCCAGGCAATGGCCTATACCCGTATATTGGAGATGAGTCATAAAGTACAGGCTCACCCAGGCCCATATATCTGGCTAGAAAGACCTCAGACACACCAATTAACAAAAGAGAAAAGGCAATAACACTAATAATGAGTATTAGCCTTCTGTATTTATTTAATTCATCTAATTTCATTATTAGGAAACTCCCTATGCCTTATCTGCATATATACTCCCACATAGCGATATTTCTACTACTCTATGTATGGGGTCCACCACATATTGTATAAATTTTGTTGTTATCGATAGTAATCCATACGGGTGTTTTGAGTCCAACTCCTTTATGAGGTCGGATGGCGTTGTATTTGGGTAGCCAACCCCGATGCGGGGACGTGTCAGCCAGTTTTTGGTTGAATAGGGCCGCTTGTCGGGACATGTGGAAGATAGGGTTGTCTTTTAGCAGTGAGTCAAACACATCCTTGAACTCGCTATATCCAATCAAAAAAGTGCAGAGTATTATCAAAGAAAAAACAGCGGTGGATTGGTCCACTACTGAGTAAATATTACGATTGTGCCAAGCAAAACGAACTCAAGACCATTATAACCCCCAATATGAGGTTGAGACAGACCGCAAAGATTTATTCTTTGACGGCGACGTTTGCTACCAATTGGCGAAAATCTTTGACCTGAATAAACCGTTGATCCGGCTGGACATACAAATCATAAAAGACGAGATTCAACAAAACCGCCCGGATGAAACACGCGACATCATAGTCGACATTACAATCATTCCGCCCTCCCGTTCAGGCGAGCCGATTCGAGCGGGTACAGCATCAGACGTGATAGTATTTGCCAAAAAGGGACTGTAGTTGGGTAGGCACCATGCGCAGAAAGAGTAAAAGAAAAAACCGTACCCGTTCGGGTAAGGTGCGCCCCCAGTCCCAAGACAGGGTGCGCAACGCCGCTACGGTTAGCTTGTTTTCATTACGCGATAACATCGAAGGACAGGGCTGCCCCCCCTCTGGCCGTGTTTACCGGGCTTTTTATCGTATATCTGGCCACGATGCCCCGTGTCGTCACCTACGAAGACGCAGCGATCTTCAACCTGATTTGCCACTACGGCCAACCAGTGCACCCGCCGGGTTACCCGCTGTACAGCATGTTGTGCTTCCCGTTCGCCCACCTGCCGTTGCTTTCGCGCCCGCTGGCCGGCAACATATTGAGCGCCCTTTTGGGCGCGGCGGCCTGCGCGGTGCTATATCTGGTGGCGGTCCACCTGACGGGCGGCCGCCTCGGCGGCTACATGGCCGGCTTCGCCTACGGGTTTTCCAAGCTATTCTGGTCGCAGTCCATTATCCAGAAGGTGTATTCCTTACACGTGCTGCTTTTTCTTTTGATTCTGCTGCTGACGCTGGTTTACGCACAGGGTCGAAATCCGACCCATCTCAAGGGGTTTGCCGTGGTTTGCAGGCTAGGGCTGTCTAATCACTGGATACTGACAATTTTGGCCGCGCTGGTAGTCGTCAACATTGCGCTCTCCAAGCTGGTGTTCAACAACCGGTCAGGAGATCGCTTCGCTTTCAACCATGCCCGGATGGAATTCTATCTGTTGGAGCAAGTGCGCGAGGATATCACCCTATACAAGGTCACCGGGCAGTCTGGTGTAGTGTCCCAGGCCGCAGCAGAAAATGAGTTGACCGCTCAAGTAATACGGCAACATCGGGGAATCCCGCCACTGGTCGACGAACACCGTGTCTCTCGTGCGGCACTCGCGCGCAGATACACGACCGTCTCCACAATGGCGAACGGGTAAGTGAATCTCGCGCACCAGGGCGGGCACTACAAAGCTTTCGCTCGGACAAGTGAATTTTTTGTGGACATAGTTCATTAAAAATGTCCCGGCGGCGCAATTGGTGGGAAGCAGCACCGCCAGCAACGTGGCACCGGCGCGTTTGTACAACCAGCAAGACGCCAGGCAGCACCCACTGCCGAAGTGTTCAGTCCTGGCCCCTGCTGTGCACTTGCTCCCCGCCCCGCCATCAGTGCGGAATCAGGAACGACGCCAGGTACCAGACCCACCACTGGATTTATATCCTTAACTGGTACAGTGCATGACCGCTTTCAACCCTGGGGCGGCTCGACCTCCCCTTCCACTGCGTCCGCCATCGCCGCCAGGGTCGGGAACAGGAAGTCCACGTCGGGGCGCTTGTCGAGCCTGGCGGTGGCGCCCCAGTTGTCGCTATGCGACAGCCCCTGGCGGTCGATCCAGACGTTGGCGAGGTCGAAGGCGTTGGCCGGTGCGTGGTCGTGGAACAGGCTCTGGGCGGTGTGCAGGATGGCTTCGCGCTTAACGCCGAGATCGGCCTGGAGATGTTCGATCAGGTAGTGGAAGTTGGCGGCGGCGGGTTTATAGGAGCGGATATCTTCCGCTGTGTAGGCGGCGTCAAAGGCGACGCCGAGCTTGGTCGCCGAGGCGGCGAATCCGGCCCGGTCGACGTTGGACAGGATCACCAGTTTATAGTGCTTCCGCAGGCGGCGCAGCGCGTCGGCGGTGTCGGCAAAGGCCGGCCAGTGGGCGATGGAGCAGGCAAACTCGCGGTCCAGTTCCACCGAGGTGGTCATTCCCAGGTAGGCCGCCACGTCGGCGTGGGTTCGTTGCAAAATCTCCGGGTAGGGCAGCTCCGGTGTCTCCATTTCGCGGGCATTTTCAAATCGGGCGAACGCCTCGAGTCCTTGGCGGCGCACGACGTCGTCTCGTCCGGATCGCCGGATCAGGGGCTGTAGCGCGTCCCAAATGCCAGTCTCCCAGTCAATGAGTGTGCCATAGCAGTCCAGGCTCAGGGTTGAAAAGTCGCTTAGGTTTTTGGACATGGGCGGGCCTCCTAAAGCAATGAAAAAGCAAATCAAAAGACAGGATCAACATTACAATCAAACTGCCGGAGAGTGTGCCATATTGTCGCCGGCAAACCAATGAGCGGTTGCGAAGACTATTCCGGGGCCGCGCGGGGCTCCATGGGGTCGGAAAGCATCGCCGACCACCTGGCCCGGTGGGCCACACCTGCGAACGGTATCGGCATCGGGCTGCCCGTGTAAGATCGTGACCACAAACTTTTATTCATCCGCCGACTCAAACAACGGTGGCGCCTCCACCCAGTACAAGTCATCGGCTACGAAAAGGTCGAGCATGGAAGAGGCGTTCAGGCGCCGCATGGTTCTGCTCACCAGGTCGTTTAGGTCCGCATGGCTTACCTTGATCACGTGCTCGCGCCAGCGGGGGACTGCACTGTCGTTGTCCCGGCGCCGCCACAGCGCCAGGTTTCCACGCCGGAGCAGTCGTTCGAACCCCTGGATGGCGGGGCCGTCGGCCTCGGTCACGATATGGGAAACCAACGATTCCTGAGGCACCGCCGGGTGCCGTTCCCTGATGGTTTGCCAGGTGTCTTGCGCGGTATAGAAAGGGACGTCGTGGTGCAGGTAGTAATAGCCGCCAGTGCTGAAGTATGCGTTGTATTCCCGGGTATGGTAGAGAGCTCCGTGCACGTCGTCCTGGGCGGCCAGGAAAGACATGATCTCAAATATCGGGTCCTGATTGCGCAAGTAGTACACCGGTTTTTCCACGGAGAAACTCTGGTACACCCGGCTCTGCCAGGGAAACGCATTGAGTAGGGCTGGGATGCCGAAGGCCAGCACCGCCGCCGCGCCCCAGCGCCGCGCCAGTGCGGATATCCGGCCTCGTTCGCCGGACAATCCGTCGCCCCAGCGCGCGATCCAGGCCGCCAGCAGCATCAACCAGCACGGGATCAGGACGTGGATGAAGCGGTATTCGCGATGCTCCGGGAGCAGGTGCAGGACGAGTATCACCGCGCTCGTCACCAGGATGAGCAGATGCCGCCGCCCCCTGGGCAGCGCAGCGGCAAAGGCGATCAGTGCCATGCCGCCGCTGGCCGCGGCCAACTGCCCCAACAGAAGCCATCGGCTTGATTCACCGGCGCGTGCGGGGTCAATGGCGAGATTGATAAAGAAGTTGCTCAGGTAGGAATGAAACGGCGCCCCCCAGGTCTGCCATTCGAAGATACCCACTAGCAGCGTCAGCAGCCCGGCGCCCGCCCATAACGACACCAGCCCGGCAACGCCGTTGCGCAGGGATACCGAGCGCAGCAACAACAGCAGCAACGCCACGGGTGCGTACTGCAGGCGCACCGCACCGCTGAGTGCCGCCAGCAGGCCGATGGCAAACAGCCTGGCGGGTCTTTCCGCTTCCCTGCCCACGGACAGAGCGAGCACGACCATGAAAATGGAAGTGCTGAACAATTCGGTGAAGGGTTTGTGCGCCAGCGCCGCCAGTTCGTACCAGAAGCAGCCGAAGATCAGCGCCAGCCGAGCAGATCGCTCGTTGACCGTGATTTGCGTGAAGCGGTACATGGCCCACGGCACCGACAGCGACAGCAGGCAGAACAACAGTTTCACCACGGCGATATAGATGGCCGGCTGCGCCAGCCCCAAGCCATCCAGCGCCTTCAGCACGCCGGCGATCGCGCCCGGGATCAGCCAGCTGCGTGCGCCGTGGAGATATTCCCAGTAGAGGACGCCATTGCCGAAGGCCACATAGTGGGCCGGCTCCAGGTATTGCATGATCTCGTCCGGATGCAGCACAAAGTCACCCCACAGGGCGATGGCAGCGCGCAGCAGCAGGGCCGCGCCCAGCAGCGGCCAGAAATACGTCCAGTGTTCGCCGTCGCCGGCGAGCCGCGGGCGGTCGGCGGCAAATAAGGCGTCGCCCGCGCGCCACCGCCAGGGCATCGTTGCCGTTGTCGGCGCCGCTGCCCCAGGTTGTCGGCGCCGGCGAGTGGCGGGGCGGGGGTTTTTCCGTTTCGCCATTACCTGCTCTCGCTTTTGGAGTTCCGCAATACGTGCTCGCGGTTGACCCGCGCCTCTTCCAGTGACGGGTCCAGTTCAAGCGCGCGGTCAAAACTCCGCAACGCCTCTTCAAACCGCCTGAGTCCGGCCAGGGCCACGCCTATGCCAGAATAAACCTTGGCGTACTCGGGCTGCATCTCAATCAGGGTCTCAAAGAGTTCGAGCGCCTCGCTGTAGCGTTTTTGTCTGAGCCGCAGCGCTCCCATATTGTTGAGGGCTTCCGGGAAACTCGGGTCAACCGCAAGCGCGCGTTGCAGGTACATCTCCGCCTCGGCGAGCCTTCCCAGTTCCGCGGCCATCTGCCCGGCGCCGATATGCGCCCAGACGTGGTCGGGGCGCTGCTCGCCGGCGGTGAGATACGCGGCCAGCGCATCCTGCGTGCGGCCCTGCATGGAATACTCTCTGCCAAGGTTGTACCAGGCGTTCCTGGCCTGCGGGTTGAGAGCGATGATATGCTGGTAGAACGTGAAGTTGTCGCGGTAGATGCCCGCCTGGTTCCAACTGATGGTTCCCAGCACGACCAGCAGCAGCACCGCCGCGGCCTGTACGCCCCTCGCCGGCGTACCCGACAGCCGGCCTGCAACGCGGGCCGCGGCGGCCACGAGGCCCGCCGTCACTCCGATCCCGGCCAGGTACTGATAGCGGTCGGCGACCAGCGAGAACTGCATGAAACCGTACTCGACGAACCCCAGGGTCGGTGATAGCGTCACCACGAAGAACAGCACCCCCGCCAGCGGCCCCCGGCCAATGCGGTCGCGGTAGAACCACAGCAGCCACACCACCGCGACGGCGGTGACCAGATACGCCCAGGCCAGTGGCTCGCTGACGTTGATTTCCCAGCGCGGGTAGATGACTGCCAGTTCCGCCGGCCAGACCAGTTTGCCAACGTAGAACCACAGCGCGTGCGCCGCGTTCAGCGTCTGCTCGATCAACGAGTAGTCCTCCAGGACAATCTCTTCCCGGTCCTTGTAGTACCACCAGTCGATGATCGTGATGCCGAGCCCCAGCAGCAGGAACGGCAGCGTCCTCAGTGCGTCGGTCACGGCTACGCGACCCTGCTTCCACCAGTGCCAGATCAACAGCGACACCGGCAGGGTGACGACAATGGATTTGCTCAACAGTCCCGCCACGAACAGCGCCAGTGCCCGAAAGTAGTGCGTATAGCGTGCGCGGCGACCAGCTTCCACGAAACGCAGATAGCTCAGCACGCAGGCCACGGAGAACAGCCCCGCCAGCACGTCCTTGCGTCCGATAACCCATGCCACCGACTCCACGTGCAGGGGGTGCACGGCGAACACCGCCGCCGCGAACCAGGCGCCCGGCACGGCCAGCCGCAGCAGCAGGCGCCACAACAACAGCGTGGTCAACCCGTGCAGCAGCAGGTTGACGATATGATAACCGGTCGGGTCCAGCCCCCACAACTTGTGCTCCAGCCAGAAGGTCGTATAGAGGAGCGGCCAGTAATGGCCTTCATTCTGCAGCGAGTGCGGCTTGAACCAGATATCCCAAAGACCGGATGGGCGCAGTACCTGTTCGGCCTCCGTGAACGCGAAGTCGTCCCACACGAAACCGGCCCAGGTCGCGGGCAGGTAACTGATGAGTATCAGCAGCCACAGCGCCGTGGCCGCGAGTGCGGGTGGGATCGGGTCCCCGTGAAGTACGCTCCGCTTGAGCCCGGAAAAAAGCGATTGCAACCCGCCCGGCGACGATTTGATGGGTACGGGGCCGGTCCGGCTACGCACCGTGCCGGGGCGCCTGGCGGTGGTTTGCAGCTTCATTTGCCTGCGCCGGGCCTTGTTTCGGTTTTTTCGGGCCGCCATATCCGATTATCTGTTCACCTTGCGCCACTCCTTTCTTGAGGAGAAGGCAGATTTCAGTCTGAAGTGTGGCAAGAGGGTATCCTAATCCTATACAAGAGAGGATTTTACACAATCCTCATAATTTTCGCAGAAAAGCATTATAAGATTGTGCACAGACGGTGACCGGGGAAGTCCCGTAACCTTGCCGAGTCTTGTCTCATTACCTGATAAGTCGAAGGATGTGGGGTAATTACCAACGAAATACTTGGTTCACATTCTCAACTCGGCCGTGTTAATTGGAGGTGCGGGTAGCACACATACCCAAGGAAGTGTCCGATGCTGCCGCCCGTATATTCTGGAGATGGTGTGAATCGGATGATTCCATGATAACCCAATTACCGCTGTCGCCACGTCCGTAGATGTTGTTCTGTCAGTAACCGATGGTTTGGTCGATAGGTGTTCTGGAAGGACAGGCGTTGGGAAATACCTGGATTGTAGAGGGAGCTAATGTTATCATTCTTGGTTCGGGGAGTCCGTATGTCCGGCGATTCTAGCGGGCGGCGACAAATACAGTTACAAAATGGTCCTAACCAATGGCGATAAAGCACTGCGTGAAGATCTCGACATCACCGACATGCGTAATGGTCAAACTGGATATATTAAACTCGACATCATTTGGCGTATCAAGTAGCATTCGATATGCTGGCTTTCGCCTGCCAAGTCAACGGCGAATACGCCATGCTCAAGGTGGTGGTGGAAAACTGCCGGCTTGGCAAATGTTCGGTTGTGCCGGCGGCGGTTTTTTGGTTCAAATATGCCGGCGATGATGACATCCGGGCCTATTCCGCAAGTGGGTGGCCATTTGGTTCCGGGAATGATTTTTAACGGTTATGGATATGTACTGATTAAATACCAAAACCTAGGTGAATTTTCATAAATGAATGATTCGAGAAAATTTTTCAACAGCCCACTTTCAAAGTTAATAGCGAATAAGTTTCTCGGTGCTTTGTCAGCCGACGACGTTAATCGGTTCATGGAAAGCCAGCCTGAATTTAGCGCTGATGAAAATTGGAAGCCTTACGGCGGCGCGGATAAAAATTGGGACAGGGTGAGCGTCCAAACGAGCCAACCAGTCGGTGCGTTGGCAGAGTTAATCATTAATTCCATTGACGCAATCCTTATGCGCAGGGCAAAGGAAGAGCAAATAGATTTTTATGGTGAATCAGCTCCCCAAGATATGAGCGAGGCTGTCAAACACTTTTTCCCCAAAGTTCAAGAAGGCAGGTTGGCTTTGTTAAGCCCGAATCAAAGGACTGATCTGGCTGAAAAAAGTGTTTTGATTGGTATTAAGAGAACAGGAAGGAGAAATGATATTTGTCCAAACTATACGATAGTTGATTTTGGTGAGGGGCAAAATCATACAGATTTTGGAAAAACTTTTTTATCTCTTGGAGAAAAGAATAAGGAAGGCATTCCGTTTGTCCAAGGTCGATTTAATATGGGTAGCACCGGATCCATACCTTTTTGTACCCGAGCAGATATCAGGGCGGGGATGTATAAGTTTATTCTGTCCAAAAGAACCACTTACGGTTCGGATGGTCTATGGGGATGGACTTTGATAAGGGTAAGAGGAGTTCGAGAAGGAGAGGATTTGCCAGTGGTTGAGTATTTTTGTCCCGACGGAGAAATTGCCTGTTTTGAAACCGATGAAATCAAGGCTTTTGGCAGAGAGGATATCGGTGTCGTCATCAATGGTGGCAGCATTGTGAAGTTATATGAATACGATATAGGGCCTCGTGCCCGTGCGGTTGATATAGGACTATATGATGCGCTTACGACCAACCTTATAAATTGTGCCTTGCCTGTTCGTCTTTATGATTTTGATGCTCAACCCACAAGGAGCGGTCTTAGAGCGGAGGGTATTGCACCGAGAACTTTTTCCGGTATGAATATAGTGCTCAAATCCGATGATGAAAGAAGTGAGGAAAGCGAAGTTGACTTGGAAAACGTAATTGAAAATTCTGAAAATTCGGATTTGGGGACTATCCGAATATCTTATTTTGGGTTGAAGAAAATGAAGGATTATTTGCGCAAACAGCCATACAGAATGTTCTACACGATCAACGGTCAGTCCCAATCTGCGGACAGAGCCAGTCTGTTGCGGAAGGCGCGACTGGATGATTTGAGAAACCATTTAATTGTTCAAATAGATTGTAATGCCATGGATAATACGGCGCGAGCCGCCGTGTTTAAATCGGACAGGGAAAGAATGGCGGACATAGGGCTCACGAGAGAACTAAAGAAAATTATTATAGATGCCTTGGCCGGGAGCGGAGAACTTAGGGAATATGCAAGAGAAATAAAAAACCGTCGTATTAGCGAGCAAATAGAAGAGCAGACCGATAAAGAATTTCTTTCCAATCTTGTTAAAGATAATCCGGATCTTCAAGAACTATTTGATGTTGGAAGTATTGTTGACAGTCAGATTGCAACATCCGGAGGTGAGGATCAATATGAAGGGAAATTGTTCCCCACATATTTAACTCCCACGCACTTGGAGGAGGGCAATGTTAAGAGTGTTCCCATAAATTCTTACAGACGAATTGAATGTAGAACAGACGCTCAAAATGATTATTTGATAAGAGATGCCAACCGAGGGGAGTTTATTCACCCATCACCTGATATATTGCCACATTCGGGTTCTCTGCGTAATGGAAAATTCCGAATAAAAGTCATAACTCCCGCGGGGGCAAAAGTAGGAGATGAAATTGCCGTTCAGTTTGGCTTTGATGACTCAAACCCGGAAAGAACAGATCCTCTGACTTTTGACGTAATGATCAAAATTGCCAGTGCGGAAGAAACTCAAAGAAACCCGCCCGGGGATGAAACAGACACAAACAATCAAGAGAGACCGGCTCGGGAATTTCCGAATATTGAGTGGGTGGAGCAAGAATATTGGGATGAACATAACTACAATGAAGAGTCGGGCGGTCATGTGTCCAGAGGAGAAACGCTAACCATATATGTGAACAAAGCCAATAAATATCTCTTGTACTTAATTTCCAAAGAATCAGATGAGGGTAAGAGAGAGATCATCAGGCACCGCTTCAGGGTGGGGGTGGGCATTCTCACATTAGCAATGTATAAGAGACTTGTCAGTGACTCCGAAGATAATTCCGATGGCCGGGAGGAATATGACGAAGATTCTGTCGTGCGTGCTGCCTCGTCCGCGGTTGCGGCACATATAGTAACATTAATAGCCAGTTTGGGCGGTGGCGAATGAGAAAAAAATCCTTAAGAGCGGTTGATTTTTTTTGCGGTGCCGGCGGCATGTCCCAAGGGTTAAAGATGGCCGGAGTAAAGGTTGTTGCCGGGATAGATGTGGATGAGGATTGTAAAGAGACATATGAGGCAAATCATCCGGGGACAAAATTTTTTCTAAAAGATATAGAAGACACACCACGAACTTTTCTGGAAAAAAATTGTGGGATTAAACGCAATGACGACTCTTTGATCTTTATAGGGTGCAGCCCATGCCAGCACTGGACCACCCTGAATACGAACAAAAGATCATCGGAGAACACCAGAGGACTGCTTGATCATTTTTGGCGCTTTGTCTGTTACTACAAACCGGGTTATGTAATTATAGAAAATGTTCCGGGAATAAAAAGAAACAAAGCGGAAAGTGGGCTTGACAAATTTTGTCGGAAACTTGAAAAAGAATATAAGATTGTCGAGGATATTATCAATGCCAAGTATTATGGAGTTCCGCAAAGCAGAAAGAGATTTATCTTGATTGCTTCCAGGGTAAAAAAATCGATTGATCTTCCCCAACCGGAGAAAGAATCCGTATTGAAGGAATTTATAGGGACCCATAATGGATTTCCCGTTCTGCAATCCGGTTATAAGGATGAAAATAATTTCATGGATACAGTTTCATCGTTATCCGAAAAAAATTTGAGACGGCTCAAGCTAACACCCAAAGACGGCGGGACAAGGAGCGCATGGAAAGACGACCCCGAGCTTCAATTGAACACCTACAAAGGCAAAGATAATTCTTTTCGGGATGTTTATGGGAGATTGAGGTGGGATAAACCCTCTTCAACAATTACAACGAGATTTAACGGGATTTCAAATGGTCGATTTGCCCATCCCGAGGAGAACAGAGGATTGTCCCTAAGAGAAGGTGCAACACTACAAACGTTCAGCGAAGACTATGTTTTTGCGTGTGAAAGTTCAATGATCGCAGCCAAGCTAATAGGCAATGCAGTGCCACCGCAACTTGCTTACAGAATAGCGAAATCTTTTTACTCGGGCTGAGATAGTTTTATTATGCTGGAATCTAATCAATTGACGATGAAGTTTGACCCAAGAGTTATAGAGCACCTTGGAGTTCGTATGTACTCAACTCTTCCTCCGGTTTTAAGTGAGCTGCTAGCCAACGCATATGATGCAGATGCCACAAAAGTGGAAGTGCAGTTGAATGATATTAATGAAAAAGAAATTATTGTAACGGACAATGGAACAGGAATGTCTTTTAATGATATTGACAAGAAATTTCTTGTTATTGGGAGAAACCGCAGAGAAGATGGAGAAGAGTTGACTCCGAGAGGTAGGAAGGTTATCGGTAAAAAGGGTTTGGGCAAGCTTTCATTCTTTGGGATTGTTCGGACAATTACCGTAAACACTGTTCAACAGGGAAAAAGAAATATTTTTACGATGGATTGGGATGATTTAATGAACTCCACGAGAGGGAAATATTTAATGATCCCGCAAGTAATTGACAAAATTGTTGAAGATGGTCAATCCGGAACTCAAATAATACTTACAAACATCAATAGAGAATCTGATTTTTCGGAAAAATTTCTTGCCAACAGCATAGCAAGGTTTTTTATTTTCGATGAAGATTTTTCCGTTACCGTAAGGCGTAACGATGAAGACCCGGTAATGTTGTCCAATGATATGCACTTCTCCGCATTTGGTGAAGAATTTTCTTGGAATTTCCCCGAGGATTTTTCAAACATAGAATCAGATTATGAGCACCGGTCTGAGATTCAGGGAAAGATCATTACGCCTGAAAAGCCCATTGCACCAAGATTTGATTCAAGGGGTATTTCTTTGTTTTCGCGGGGGAAACTCGTGCAATCTCCTTATCAATTTTCTGATAGCACGTCCAGTCATTTCTTTTCTTATATGACGGGATGGTTGGAAGTGGATTTTATAGAAGATTTTTCAGAGGACGTAATTTCCACTAACAGACAAAACCTAAACTGGGGGTATTTACAAACTAGCAAACTTCATACATATCTTGAGAAATGTGTCCAGTTCGTTCAATTGGATTGGCGTAGAAAGCGTAAAGAAAAGAAAATAGCCGAGGTTGATAACAGCCTTGGCGATATTGGTCTGGAAGACTGGAAAAATTCTATGCCGGAGGAAATTCAGAATAGTATTGAGGTTATTACTGAAAAACTGATTGAAGATTTTCCTGAAATAGAAACTATTGAATCAAATCGGCTGTTTGTCGAGTTTAAAAAACTTATACCTTCTTACCCTTATTATCATTGGAGAAATTTGCATCAGCTTATCAGGGATCGACTGTACGAAGATTATAAAAATGCCCGATATCTGGATGCTGCAAAAGAGGGAGTGGTGATTTATGAAAGGGAAATTAGAGATAAGGCTGGTGTTAATTATTCATCTACTGATTTGATGCATAAATCTTTTAGTTTTGAATCACACAACGAGAGAGGGAGAACAACAATAACCAGGCTTCCAATACTTCAAATTTCAGACCTTTCCGACGACACAGAACTTAACATGCAAAGGGGTCAACAATTTCTTTCAGTTGGTTTGGTGCAAGCATTCAGAAATCCAACGCACCATGAACCTAGGACAACATCAAATATATTATTTCCAGAAAATAGTTGCCTTGATATTCTAAGTCTAATTTCATTTTTATTGTTTAGGCTTGACAACGTCAAGAAAAATGGTTGACGTCTATTCAAAAGAAAAACGTTCATGGATTATGGGTAAGGTGCGTTCTACTGGAAACAAATCAACCGAAGGGAAACTGCTTAAAATATTGAAGCGAAATCATGTGATAGGATGGCGACGCAGATACCCGATTTTCGGCAAGCCAGACATTGTATTTCCAAACAGTAAGCTTGCGATCTTTATGGATGGATGTTTCTGGCATGATTGCCCAAAGCACGGCCAAGTTCCCCAAAACAACAGAGATTTTTGGGTTAAAAAAATATATGCCAACAAGAAACGTGACAGGCTGGTAAACAAGACGCTTAAAAACAACGGATGGAAAGTATTGCGGATATGGGAATGTCAGCTAAAAGACGGGCAACTTCTTAACAGAAAACTGAATCAGCTTGGAAAAATGCTGGAGAAGCCACAAAAGAGAATATGAGTGACCCTGCCCCCCTGCCCACCATTATCACCGAAACCATCCGAATCGTAAGATCGGAATCTTGAATATGTCGTTCAATGACAACTGGTCTTTTGAGGTGGGGTGTGAGTACCTGCCGGTTCATTCGCTCTTGGTCGGCGTGAATGGCCACGATCTGGTTGTGGTGTGTGATGCCTTTCCTCGGTGTTATTGGCCGATGTTCCCGCTTTGCCGCGCAGAATATATTTATCTTGAGCCCTTTAGCACTATCCGCCGCCACTCTCTCTGAACTTCAACAGGCTGGCGCGATTGCTTAGCGCCTGCTCCTGCAAGGGGTCTATCAACAGCGCCCGCTCGTAGCTCTGCAAGGCCTCATCCAGCCGTCCCAAGCCCGCCTGCGAGACCCCCAGGCCGACGTGAAACCTTGCATTGCCGGGCGTTATGGTGATGACGGCTTGAAAAACTTCGAGGGCCTCCCGGTAACGCTTGTGCGTGATCAGGAACCCGCCCAGATGATCGTAGGCCCCCGGAAAGTCCGGGGCGATCTCAACCCCGCGCCGGAAGTGCTCCTCCGCTTCCTGGATCCGGCCCAGTGCCGCAAGCGACGTTCCGATGCTGGTCTGGGCCTTGCTCATGCGCACCCGTGGGGACGGCTGCTCCGGGGCAAGACGATAGTCGGTTTCAAAAGCGGCAAGTGCCTCTTCGTGGCGGCCCTGCTTTTGATACTCCAGGCCGATACTGTGGTGGGCGAAGCGGGCCTGCGGGTTGAGAGAGAGGACGTGGCTGTAAAAAGTGTAGTTGTCCCGGTAGATTCCCGCCTGGTTCCAGGTGATGACGCCCAGTGCGGCCAGCGGCAGCACCGCCATGCCCTGCGCTCCGCGCCGGTATGCGCCCGGCAGTCTGCCCATGCCCAGGGTTACGGCTGCGGCCAGTGTTGCAATCACACCGGCCCCGGCCAAGTATTGGTAGCGGTCGGCGACAAAGGAGTACAGCATGTAGCCATAGTCCACGAAGCCCAGCGTCGGCGACAGCGTCACCACGAAGAACAGTGCACCCGCCAGCGGCCCCCGACCGATGCGGTGGCGCCCGAACCACAGCGCCGCCACCGCAGCGAAGGCGGCCATCAAACACCCCCAGGCCAGCGGGTTGGCGACGCCGACCTCCCAGCGCGGGTAAATGACCGCCAGTTGCGTCGGCCAGACCAGTTTTCCCAGGTAGAACCACAATGCCTGCGCCGCGATCAGTAGCCGTTCAACGATTGAATAGTCAAAGGCGGTGGGATCCCTGCTCTTGTAGAACAAGACGTCGGCGATCGTGACGCACAGCCCCAGCAGCAGGAACGGCAGCACTCTGCGCACGTCGGCCGGCGTCACGCGCCCCTGTTGCCACCAGTGCCAGATCAGTAGCGATACGGGCAGCGTGACCAGGATGGATTTGCACAACAGACCCGCCATGAACAGTGCCAGTGCCGCGGCATAAAACCGGCGCCGCCGGGCCTCGATGAAATGCAGGTAACTCAGCACGCAGGCCAGATAAAACAGTGAGGCCAGCACGTCCTTGCGTCCGATGATCCATGCCACGGACTCCACGTGCAGGGGATGTACCGCGAACACCGCCGCCGCAAACCAGGCACCGGGAACGGCCAGCCTTAGTAACAGGCGCCATAGCAGTACTGTGACCAAGCCATGTAGTACAAGGTTGACAATATGATAGCCGACCGGGGTGACGCCCCACAATCGATTCTCCAGCCAGAAAGACGTATAGAGAAGCGGCCAGTAGTGTCCCTCAAACTGGGAAAGGGAACGGGGCGCGAACCAGATATCCCATAGGCCGGACAGATGTTGCAACGGTTGGGCCATCGTCAGTACGACGTCGTCCCACACCAACCCCGCCCAGGTTGCGGGCAGGTAACTGAGGGTGATTAACAGGCATAGTGCCGGCAGCGCGAATACGGTTGCGATGGCGGCTTCCGGTGCCGCGGCGGAGACGGGTGACTCCGGCCCGTGCGGCGCCGGGGTAATATGGATACTTTCCCTTGCTGATATTGTCGCTGATGGCTTTGAGCTTGTTGGCGAAACCGGTTGCGATTTGGCTTGCCGGCGTCGGTTCCTGTTGCCGCGTTTTCTGGCATTGAAATTTGATTGCCTACTCACTTTTGATGATTCTCATTATTAAGTGTGAGGGAAGATTCCAGTCCGTAGTGCGACACGGGAATATTTTAATGACCCCATGGTGATGCGTCAACGGTATGTATGCCGCCAGGCATAGGGGGTGGCGTGGCAAATGCCGGCGTGAGCCAATGTTGCGTTCAGCCAATGTTGCGTTCAGCCAATGTTTCTCCCGGAATAAAGGCTGTCGCGCGGTTGTGTGGGCTAAGGGTTTGTGCCTGCTTTAAGGCTAAACAAGCCACCTGATAAACATTGCGAACGCCATCAGTGAGATATATTCACAGATTAAGTGAAAATATGTCGATGGTTTATAAAGAATTAAATGACTATAATTTAATACAGATAAATAAACCGGAAAGCTGGTCTGAACGTCGCGATTGGTTTTGTTCATATGAGGAAAGCAATATAATGAGCAGTGTTTTATATCCAAGCACTAATTTATGCGCACCGGAGCAAATAAAGTTTTCTAAGGGTAAGGGCATATATGTATATGACGATAAGGGGAAAAAGTACATAGAAGGTCTGGCCGGATTATGGTGCGCCTCATTGGGCTATGGGAATGAGGAACTGGTAGAGGCCATCTCCGGGCAACTGGAACGCCTGTCTTATAGTCATTTATTTGGCGGGAAAACACATCAAGAGGGCATTGATTTAGCTGACAAACTGAGTGAAATGGTGAATATCAGCGGGGCGAAGGTATTTTTTGGCAACTCAGGAAGCGATGCCAATGATTCACTTGTTAAAATTGTGCGTTACTATAATCATATACTGGGTACGCCTGAGAAAAGAAAAATTATTTCACGACATAATGCTTATCATGGATTGACCGTCGCCGCCGCTTCGCTGACCGGGCTGGCCGCAAATCATGCTCATTTTAATCTCCCATTCGACGCTCTGGGCATACTTCGCATAGATGCTCCTCACTACTATAGAAATGGTTTAAATGGCGAGTCGGAAAGTGCTTTTTGTGATCGTCTGATCAATCAACTTGAGGAATTAATCGACACCGAAGGAGCGGAGACAATCGCTGCGTTTATTGCTGAACCAATCAATGGCGCGGGTGGCGTAATAGTGCCTCCCAGGGATTACTTTCCACGCGTTCAACGACTTTTGCGGGATAATAATATCCTGTTTCTTGACGATGAGGTTATTTGTGCGTTTGGCCGAACGGGCAAGGATTTTGGTGCCACCATGTTTGGCTTTCAGCCCGATACCATGACCCTGGCAAAAGGCTTGTCGTCAGCTTATTTCCCGATCAGTGCCTGCGTTATTTCCGGCGAAATCCACGATCAGCTGGTTAAAGGCAGTTCGGAAGTGGGCGTCTTCGGACATGGTTTTACTTATTCCGGGCACCCGGTTGGCTGTGTGGCCGCGCTCAAGTCGCTGGAGATATATGAACGTGATAATCTCTATTTATCGGCGGCGGAAAATGGCGACTATATGCATGCAAAGCTTGCCGCTGCCTTTAAGGACAATGGCTTTGTTGGGGAGATCAGGGGCGTGGGCTTAATAGCCGGGATTCAGTTTGTGGCGGAGAAAGAGAAAAAAGAGTTTTTTAACGATAATCAGTTCGTTGTACGATGTCAGAAACAGTGCGAAGACAATGGCCTGATTGTTCGTGCCCTGGCGGACAATACCCTGGCGATATGCCCGCCACTCATCATCAGCAGGCGGCAAATTGACGAACTGGTGGAAATTTTATATCGTTCGGTTAATCAGGTTATCGGCACCTGGTCGGATTCGTACCAGGCTGTCAACATTTAAACTAATAATAAAGGTTATTTTATGTATATCGGCGTACCCAAGGAAGTAAAGAATCATGAATATCGCGTTGGACTGACCCCAAATGCGGTTAAGGAATTAGTCTCTCACGGCCATACATTAGTAGTCGAGAATAATGCCGGCTTGGAGATAGGCTTCACTAATGAACAATACGTGCAGGCCGGAGCCGGTATATTGGAAACCGCCGGGGACGTTTTCGCGAAAGCGCGGATGATAGTCAAGGTAAAAGAGCCTCAACCTGATGAATGTAAAATGCTGCGTGAAGATCAAATACTGTTCACTTATCTGCATCTGGCCGCCGACCTTATACAAACTGATTTACTAATGAAGTCCGGGGCAAGGTGTATCGCCTACGAAACCGTTACTGATGCCGAGGGCAGGCTACCCCTGTTAATCCCCATGAGCGAAGTGGCCGGACGAATGGCTACTCAGGCGGGGGCGCATAGCCTGGAAAAGGCACAGGGCGGGAATGGTACCTTACTGGGCGGCGTTACTGGCGTTGCGCCTGCCAAGGTGCTGGTTATCGGCGGTGGCGTCGTTGGGGATAATGCGGCTACTGTTGCCTGCGGGATGGGCGCTGAGGTGACCATACTCGATCAATCCATTGCCCGATTAAGAGAGCTGGATATCAAGTATAAACGGCGTATCAAGTGTCTCTATTCTACCATTGAATCAATCGATGATAATGTGCGCAATGCGGATCTGGTCGTCGGTGCGGTTTTGTTGCCGGGGGGGAAGGCTCCAAAATTGTTGTCCGCGTCAACCATAGCGGGCATGAAACCGGGTTCCGTCGTGGTGGACGTAGCGATTGACCAGGGAGGTTGTTTTGAAACTTCGCGCGCGACGACGCACGATGATCCCACCTATATCGTCGATGGCGTTGTGCACTACTGTGTCACCAACATGCCTGGCGCAGTGGCTAAAACATCGACGATAGCGCTGAATAATGCAACCCTGCCATACGTTTTAGAGATCGCAGATAAAGGCTTTAAACAGGCGCTGAGCGACAATATACACCTGGCGCATGGGCTTAATATATATCAGGGAAAAATAACCCATCAAGCCGTCGCTGATGCGCATGGCTATGAATTTGTCGATCCGATACAGGCGCTAACGCATCACCGGGCGTGACGGTAGTGGTGGTTGAGAAATTTGAGATCGTAGTTTTACGCGCGACTAAAGAGAAAGCGACTGCAAATATTCAACAGACTCTATATTGCAGGACTTGCTCAGTATAATTTTTGCAGGGCCAATGTTACCGACGGGTGCGGCGGGCGCGACGGTTTTTCGGTTTTTCTCAAAAGCACCAGAGGATCCTGATCGTCGGTATGTTCGGCAAATGCAAGCGACCGGAAAAACAGGCTGAATAATTCGGCGTGTGATCGGACGTCCATTTTTTGATACACGGTCTTGCGATAAGATCTTTCCGTTTCCACGGTTATGTCCATCTCCCGGGCCGCCGATTTTGATGACGCGCCTCTCAGTATGCAGTTTGCCACTTCCTTTTCGCGCTTGCTCAGTACGGACGTTCCAAAATTTTCAAATGCGCGATAAAGGTGATCTGAAAATGAATATTTTTCATTTGCCAGGTGCTCCCAGTTTTTTTCAATCAGGGAGATGAGCACTGATTCCAGCAGTTTAAGCCCATTTAATTCCGACCTGCTGAATGCCCTGCAGTTTTTAGTTCTGGCGATTGATACAACAATTGCAAATCCTTCATGGAAACGTTTAAGGTAAAAAAACTGGTCGATCAGCCCGCTGTACATATAATATTTATTATAGTACTCGCTGTTGAAGAAACCATCAGGGGCTAAATTTTTGATATGGAAAAATCCCTGTTTGCCGGATCGAAACGTACGGTAAAGCGGGCTAAGTAAAAAGGCGCCTTTCAGATACCTGTTATAAAAGGCGTCTCGATACTCCAATGCCAATTGGTCGAGTAATATTTTTGGACGGGTCTCCATCCCGTAGGCCATGATGACCGCGCTGTCAAATCCGACTATTTCTTCAATTGCTTTCAGGTAAGTTGCGGGAAATTCCGGTTGCTGAAGTGTTTTAATTAAATCAGCCAGCATCACCTGCCATTTTTCCGATTTTACGAAGTTTTCAACCATACCAGGTCCTCACCCATACTCATCACCATGTACCCCGCCAAAGGCGGCAAAATTTATCCTACTAATACCCGTTTGTGTGTTCGAGGATAATTTCCGAAAACACCCTATTAATTATAGTGCAGATTCAATATATGTGAGAAAAAATCAGACAATTCAGGTGAGTTGCTGATAATACCCGAAGGGCCTTGTAAAACAGCTTTTTATAGGATGATCACAGCCGACGATTTTTTGAAGCTAAAATTCATGGCGGCGGCTTTACTCCAGCTTGCCACAGCCTGCATATTTTTGTATTGTCTGTGAAATCAGCTCACTAATCGCTTATTTATAAAATTCATGCTTGACAGACGTACACTGCCGTTTTCCGCCTTAAGATCGTTTGAAAGTGCCGGCCGACACCTGCACATGGGTCGCGCGGGAGAAGAACTGGGCGTGACACACGGCGCCATTAGTCATCAGGTTCGATCTTTGGAAGAACGTCTGGGTATAAAATTATTTATTCGCGCCAATAATCGCCTGCAATTAACTGATCCCGGTAAACGCTTATTGGACGTAGTAAGCAAAGGGTTTGATACCATCCTTGATGGCGCGCTGAATCTCGAGCCGGATAATCTTTCCGGTAAGCTGGTGATTGGATGCACGCAAACCGCCGGCGCAAGCTGGATCACCAAACATATCTGTGATTTTCACGCCCAGTACTGGCAAACAGAAATTCACACCGTTGAGATAAAACCTCAGCAAAAAGATATTCCCGGAGAAATCGATATCGCGATCTGCTACGGCAGGCCCAATGCGGATGGTCGGCGGGTTGAAGACCTGACGTCGCCGCCTATTTTTCCAGTCTGTAGCCCACGTTTGCTGCACGCTAAAAAAGACGTTAGCAAACTGGAACATCTGGCCCGATTTCCGCTGTTGCAGGATAGCCAGAATAGTTGGAGGCGTTGGTTTTCCGTGCTGGGTGTTGCCGTGCCCGATAATCTGCGGCAAGTCTATTTCTTTAGTACGAATTTATCTCTTAGCGCCGCACGACACGGATACGGCGTGGCACTTTGCAACCATTTTGAAGTGCGGGAAGATTTACGCAAGGGCAGATTGGTAAAATTGCTGAACTACAGCATTCCCGAATCCCATAACTACTATTTATTAGCCGACAAACCGGAAAAACAACTACTCAAAGCGCGACTTTTTGAAGACTGGATAAAAAAATCTCTGAATTAATGTTGCTTAATATCCTTCTCAAGCTCCATCTGCGTCAGCTTGATACTCTCACGCAGAATATTGAATAGTATATCAATCTGGTCTCGGCTTAATATTAAAGGAGGAGAAAGGATGACTTGATTGCCAACCGGTCGAACGATCAAACCGCCTTCACGGCATTTCCTGAAGACGCGGTTTGAAACCTCGCAAACAGCCGGCAAGGGTGTTTTAAGCAATTTGTCGGCAACAAATTCTATGCCTACCATAAAATGGCTGCCACGCACGTTTCCGACCATTGACAATTCGTTCAGGGATTGCGCACACTCATAAAAATACGGACCCACCTCCAAAACCCGCCCGTTGATATCTTCTCGCTCCATGATCTCGATATTCTTCAACGCGGCGGCGCAGGCAACCGGATGACCGGAGTAAGTAAAACCCATCGACAACAGTCCCCCCTCAGATTGTGGCTCGCTGATCACATCGTAGATTGCCTGGGAAAGAATAACCGCGCCGAGTGGCACATAGCCGGAACTGATACCTTTTGCAGTCACTATAACGTCGGGGATATGGTCAAAAACAGGTTCCGAAGCAAACCAATGACCCAGGCGACCGAACCCGGTCACCACCTCATCGGCAATGTATAGAATGTCGTTTTCTTTGCAGACTTCCCAGATCTTTTTGTGATACCCGCCGGGGGCCACCAATACGCCACCCGCTCCCATGATCGGCTCTGCAATAAATGCCGCCACATTGTCCGCGCCCAACTGCTCAATACGATTGCTGAACTCCGCCACCAGAAAGTTACAATAATCCGGTTCACTTAACTGCTCGGCACCCGTGGGGCGGCGATACATATTCGCCGCCGAGACGTGAGTAATCCAGTCATCGGCTATCCGGTCAAAGCCGTTTTTACCTTCGTGTATGCCGGTCAGGTTCGCCGCCACATAGGTTGAGCCATGGTAGGCGCCAAGCCGGGAAATGATTTTCTTCTTGTCCGGTTTGCCGCGAAGATGGTTGTAATAATGTACCAGCCTGATGGCCGTATCATTTGCAGTGGAACCCCCGCAGGTATAAAACACATGGCTTAAATCGCCGGGGGCAAGCTCTGAGAGCCTGGCCGCGAGCTGCGCCGCGGGTTCGTTACTGCTGTGTCCAAATGGATTGAAGTACTGCATTTTGAGCGTTTGCTCAGCGATACTATCCGCCATCTCTTTACGCGCGTGGCCGATATTCACACACCATAAACCGGCGATACCGTCCAGGTATTTTTTGCCATCGGCATCGATGACATACACGCCCTCAGCGCCGGAGATGATTTGGCTGCCCTCTTCCTTGAAGGTTGCAAAATTTGTGTACGGATGAATAAAATGATCCTTATCCATTTGCCAAATGCTCTTTTTGTCAATCTCAGTCATTTTAATCCCGGTGCATAAAAATCAAATCTTAAACATATAACCTACAGCGCCGCAACCAGCACAAATGCGATGCAGGCGACTGCCGCCGCCAGCAATACGTAGGGTAACTGCGTAAGGGCATGGTCCATCACGCCACAGCCACTGCCGTGGGCCGAGAGCACCGTCGAATCGCCAAAAAAACAAGCGTGACTGCCAAACACACTGGCTGAAATAACGGCGCCAATTGTCAGCGGCAGATCAACCCCGGTGGCAATTGCAAGCGGCATTATGATGGGCATTGCGATAGCGAACACCCCCCAGAATGAGCCGGTCGCAAAAGCAACCGCAGCCATGGTGACAAAGGTGACCGCCGGTAGAAGCAGCGGGGTCATAAGCGGTCCGACCGTATCAATGACGTAAGTTGTCAGGCCCAATTGATCGTTGACGTCCTTAACGTAAATCCGGCAAAAACCGTGCCCAGCGGGAACAGCATGGACTTAAAGCCATCGATTATGGTATTGAAGATATCCGCCAATCCAAGCAACCCTTGAGAGAACGTCAAAACGATGGTTATGCCGAGGGTAATGATCACTCCCTTCAAAATATCTATATCAAAATACCAGGTGAAAAATATCAGTGAGAGTATCGGCACCAGAAAATTTAAAATAAAACTTTTCCGCAACCCCTTGAGGTTTTCGCCGGCGGTATCGTTTTTATCAGCATCAATCGGACCGGCCTCGATCGGCCTGATATTTTTCTCCGCGGTCTTCATCGCGCCAAGCAAAGGGATCTTGCCGGCGATCACCAACGGCACAATAATCACCGCGCTCCAGGCATAAAACATATATGGTATTGCCTGTAAGTAAAGATTTACCGCCTGCTCATGCGAAACGCCGGCGCTTTCTTCCAGCAGTGCTATAAAAAACACCACCCAGGTGGACACCGGAATAAGAACACAAACAGGCGCGGCGGTGGAATCCACGACGTAAGCCAGCATCTCTCGCGAAACCCGAAAACTGTCAGTCACTTTTTTCATCGATGAACTTATTGTCAGGCTATTGAGATAGTCATCAATAAAGATGGTCAATCCCAGCAACCAGGCCGCCATCAAGGCGCCGGTTCTGCTGTGGATACGGGTAGCCACCATTTTCCCAAACGCATCCGCCCCGCCAATTTTTATCAGCAATACAATCAGGCTGCCCATCAGGCCGCAGGCCAAAATGACCCAGGCCACTATTTCGTTGGTCATGGCCGCCAACATGGTGTCAGTGAGTCGGGTCATTATGCGGCTGGTATCCAGCATGAACAGCCCGACAATAACGCCCCCGAACAAAGGTTCGATGGTGCGTTTGGATATTATCGCCAGAATCAATACCACTATGCTGGGGATGAGCACTTCAACACCGATGGCGGGCATATGGTGGCTTACTCTTTCATCGCAGTGAGATCAGTGATTTTGAAAAAAGCCTGAGGCATGATTTTCACAACCTCAGGCTTGATTGATCACATTGAAAAGGCCACATTTAAACCAAAGGTTCGCGGATAACCGGGTGTATTCAAAATGGCTCCCAATCCTGAAAGATCGTTTATATATTGCGTATATTCCTCATCCGTCAGATTTTTTACCCACAGGGAAACCCGCCAGTCGTTGTTCTGCGATCCTATGCCAATGCTGGCATTGAGCAGGGTATATCCTTCGATTCTACTGACGGGATCATTGGTTGCTTCAGCCCAGTGCCGGGTACGAGTGGTAAAGTCAAACTGCCCGAAACCCAACCATTGGCCGGCAACAGGCCTTTCATATCGTACCAGTCCATTGGCACTGAATTTAGGCGCATAAATCAACTCTCTATCATCCAGTCTCTCCATAACATTATAAGGGCTGGTTTCAATTCTGGACGTCTCCGTATCCATCACGGTGAATCCGAACTTGATATCCAACCCCTCTGTCGGAAGCAACCAGAGCTCCGACTCAAGACCGTAGATATCGGCGTCAGCACCGTTCTCATTGATCAAAGGGTCAAACCCCGGGTTCGGATCAAGCTCATCACCTGGGACACTCAGTGTAAGTATAACGTCTTCATAATCGTAGTAGAACAAAGACGTATTCCAACGTATGCGACCACCCAGCCAGTCAGACTTCAAACCGATCTCAAAGGCAGTCAGTGTTTCCTCGTCATAAGGCGCCTCTAATATCTGCTGCACAGTGATGTCACCAATGAAGCCGCCGCTTTTGAAGCCATTGGCAATCTTGGCATATACCATGGCCTGATCGGAAACGTCCAGGCTGGCGCCTATAGTCCAGGATACTTCGTTAAACGAGATCCCCCGGTCCAGATATACTTCATCATCAGGCCTGGCAGGCCCAGGAACTGCGGGGACAAAATCGCCGCTGGCAGATGGGCCCGGCGTAGCAGACAAATCGTCAATGCCACGCTCGCTGGCATCAATCGTGCCGCCCCTGAAGTCTCGATCTTCAATGGTGTAACGCAGACCGCCAAACACGGACAAAGGCTCGGTCACGCGAAATTCGTTATGCAGGAATACCGCGAAAGAATCAGTCTCCAGGGTATAAGCATGGTTCTGGCGGTAATCCAAAAAGGCACCATCCGTTTCCGTCAGTGGTGCATCCAATTCGTCGGAAGAATAATACAGACCCAAGGTCCAATCCCAGCGGCCCTGGCCGACCGAGGCCAGGCGCAATTCTTCGGAGATTTGGTCAAAATCGGTCTCATAAGCGACGTCGACATTCCTTACCGGGGAACCATCGGCATCTTCCTGGGACGCGCGGTCAACCTGATTATAGCCGGTGACCGAGGTCAGCGTGAGTCCTTCCCACAACTCATAGTCTATTTTAAGCGCACCGCCAACAGCGTCAATCTCATCGCGGTTGATAATACCGCTCTGCAGGCTGAACGGGTCATCGTCGTCAATCCCTGTCGAGCCACTGTCAAAAGAACAATTAGGATTTCCTGTTGAAATCGGGTCACAGTTGTCAAAACTATCATCGTTTTGGAAAGCAGGAATACCTTGATATTGATTGCCTTCGGATTCATCCGTGCCACCAAATACGGTCAGGTGGGCGGTCAATTTTTCCGAAAAATCCCACAATAGTTGTCCCCGGGCGGCGAATTTTTCCTGCTCACCGATTTCACCGTGAACCGGATGATCAAACGCCCCGCCATCTTGCTGGACAACCATCGCCGACAAACGACCATACAGTGCCTCACTCAAGGGACCACTCACATAGCCTTCAGCGGTAAAGTTATCATAATTTGCCACGCCTATATCGACGTCGGCTTCAAATTCATCAGTTGGTTTGGCGGAAAAAAAGTTGACCGCACCGCCCGTTGTGTTGCGTCCAAATAAGGTGCCCTGCGGGCCTTTCAGCACCTCCACCCGTTCCAGATCGAACAACCCAAAATTCAGCAGCGTGGAATTGCCGTAGTAAATTTCATCAACGTGGATGGCAACCGGGGAGCTTTGAATGGCGGTAAAATCATTCAAACCCACGCCGCGCAGAACAAAGTTGGGAATCGCATTGGTGGATGAATAAGAGACGATCAGGCCCGGCGTTTGATATTGAATATCGGCCGCGCTGTTAAAACCCAGATTTTTTACTTCGTCGCCGCTGATTGCGGTAATGCTGATCGGCACGTCCTGGATATTTTGTTCGCGCTTCTGGGCCGTCACCGTTATTTCTTCGAGCTCTTGCGCTAATGCGCCGTTGGCGCTCAGTAACAATGTTACGACCAATATTCCGGGGTAAATGTAACAGATTTTCATGTGCTGCCTCCCTGTATGATTGGATATTCAAGGACTATTAAATAACAATTTAATACATTAACAATCCCTCAAATGGGGGGGTAGCCGATATGGCGCCGTTTCCGCCCGGCACTCACGGCTTGCAAGCGTCAACACGGCATGCAATAGAACATTGGCACCGGCCGCAATATCCTCCGGCTTGGCATTCTCCGCTTCATTATGTGAAATGCCGCCTTCGCAGGGTACGAAAATCATCGTGGCAGGGCGTATCGGGGTCGTCGGTCTGCGGCCCCCGGGGGGGTAAAAAGCACCGGCATCCAGCCGGCAAGCAGGTCGGTGTTTTTTCCATCCGGCGCGTTCGCGGTGTGTCCATCATCGCCATCGATGCCATCAATTATCTACTATCTACTGTCAGCACAAATGCTTATCTCTGCCTATTCAGCATGGCCGGTTTGCCGGCACGAACCGGCGTTCAGCCGTCATAGTGAAATTCCCGGAGAGTTTAGATCAATTTAATTAACCCGACGATCAAGCCAGTCTGAGCAATCATGGCACCGATCATCCAGCGCATCAGTCTTGATGCCGTGTTGGCAATGTCCCCCTTCACCCCGGCTATGTCCGCCTGGGTGGCCAGGCGCAGTTTCTCGATGTCCGTCTTCACCCCGGCAATCCGCCCGGCGGCATGAGCAGCGCCGCGTTATTTTACCGCCGGCTGGCGGTGCGACGGCTAATCAAGTAAAGTGGGCGCATTGATCACATGATTGCATCATTTCAGGATTTATGACGAAAGACTATATTATCGCACCCTCTATTCTGTCCGCGGATATGGCGCGCCTGGGCGAGGAAACCCAAACCGTACTCAACGCGGGCGCGGATTTTATCCATATTGACGTGATGGACAACCACTATGTGCCCAACCTGAGTTTTGGGCCGACGGTGGTGCGGGGATTGCGGGATTATGGAATCAAGGCGGTGTTGGACGTGCATTTGATGGTTAAACCGGTGGACCAAATAATCCCGGACTTCATCAACGCGGGCGCGGATTATATTAGTGTGCATCCCGATGCCAGCGAGGATATTGGTGATGCCCTGAAACGGATCCGTGACGCCGGCTGCAGGCCCGGCCTGGTGTTTAATCCGGACGTGCCGCTTGATGGTTTGGACAGGCTGCTGGACAGGGTCGATATGGTGCTGCTTATGTCGGTGCATCCGGGATTTGCAGGCCGCTCGTTTCTCGAGAGCACCTTGCATAAAATATGCAGGGCGCGGGCGCTGCTGGATGAGTGCGGCATGGATATTCGTCTGCAGGTGGACGGCGGGATCAGGCTGGAAAATCTCAGGCGCGTCGCCGAGGCGGGCGCGGATACTTTTGTCGCCGGTTCGGCAGTTTTTGGCAGCGATGATTATCACAAAACAATTGCGGCCATGCGCTCTGAGCTGGCACGGGTGGGCGGCTGAGCTCCGATATGGTTGCAGGTGGTGAGTATAATATGCTCCGACTGTCGCCGGGCAGCGGGTGATCCCGGTCTATGGAATTCTGAGAATTTATGACGCCAAACCTTACAGAGGCACAATTCAACGCGTTGGCAAAGCAGGGGTATAACCGCATACCGCTGATGTGTGCGATGCTGGCGGATATGGATACCCCGCTCAGCGCTTATATGAAACTCTGTGATGCGTCCTATTCTTATTTGTTTGAGTCGGTTCAGGGCGGGGAAAAATGGGGCCGCTATTCGATTATCGGATTGCCGACCGGCACCATGATACGGGTTAATGGCAATAGCGTGGAATGGATAGAGCGCGGGGATACAACTGCGATCAAACAATGTGACGATCCGCTGGCTGAAATCGACCGCCTGCGGAGGCGGTATAATGTCCCTGATATCGACGGCATGCCCCGATTCAGCGGTGGTCTGGTGGGCTATTTTGGCTATGATACCATTGCCTATATTGAGCCGAGGCTGAACAACCCGGATAAGGATGATCCCCTGGGGACTCCCGATATTTTGTTAATGGTGTCCGAAGAGGTGGTGGTGTTTGACAAGCTGTGCGGTAAGTTGTTTATTATTGTGCATGCCGATCTCACCCGCGACCAGGCTTATGCGGACGGGCTTAGACGGCTTGACGCGATTAAAGACAAGCTCACCAACACCGCGGTTAAACCCTACGGCGAGCCGTTGGACCGCACGGTCGCCGAAAAGGATTTTAAATCCGGGTTTACCCGCGAAGGTTTTGAACGCGCGGTCGACCGGATCAAGCATTATATCCGCGAGGGTGACGCGATGCAGGTGGTATTATCACAGCGTCTCAGCATTCCGTTTGACGTGCCGGCGATTGATTTTTACCGGGCGTTGCGCTGCCTGAATCCGTCTCCGTATATGTATTATCTGGATCTGGATGATTTTCAGGTAGCCGGGTCTTCCCCGGAAATGCTGGTCAGATTGGAGGATGATACCGTCACCCTCAGACCGATAGCCGGCACCCGCCCAAGAGGCGTGACCGAGGGCGAAGATCTAATGCGGGAACAGGAACTGCTGGCCGATCCGAAAGAGCTGGCCGAGCATTTAATGTTGATAGATCTGAGTCGCAATGATACCGGTCGGGTGGCGGAAACGGGCACGGTGAGGTTAACCGATAAAATGATCATCGAACGCTATTCACACGTCATGCACATGGTGTCAAATGTAACCGGCAGGCTGAGAAATGGAATGACTGCGTTGGACGTGTTGTATGCGACGTTTCCGGCGGGTACGGTGTCGGGCGCACCCAAAATCCGGGCGATGGAGATCATCGATGAACTGGAACCGGTGAAACGGGGCGTGTATTCCGGTGCGGTGGGCTACCTGGACTGGAGCGGCAATATGGATACCGCGATTGCGATACGCACCGCGGTGATCCGCGATAATACCCTGTACGTGCAGGCCGGCGCCGGTATTGTTGCGGATTCTATACCGGCCAATGAATGGGAGGAAACCATGAACAAGGGGCGGGCGATTTTTTCGGCGGCGAGCATGGCCGGCGGCGGGTTGACGCAATTTGACGGGTAGTATGCAATGCTGCTGATGATCGACAATTATGATTCTTTTACCTATAACCTGGTGCAATATCTTGGGGAATTGGGTCAGGAGATTGCGGTATATCGCAATGATCAAATCACCATCGACGAAATTGAAAAACTTGCACCGGATTATATCGTGATATCGCCGGGGCCGGGTACGCCTGATAAAGCCGGCTTGTCGATGGCCGTCATCGACCATTTTCAGGCCAGGGTGCCGCTGCTCGGGGTCTGCCTTGGTCACCAGGGGATCGGCCGGGTATTCGGCGGCGATATAGTCCATGCGAATGCGATCATGCATGGGAAAACCTCCGATATTTATCATAATAACGAGGGCCTGTTTAACGGTTTTGAAATGCCGTTCACCGCGACCCGTTACCATTCATTGGTGGTGGCAAAGGATTCCTTGCCCGATTGCCTGGAAATTACCGCCTGGACACAAACCGAAAATGGCGATATGGAGGAGATCATGGGGATGAGACATAAGCAATTGCCGGTCTCCGGGGTGCAGTTTCATCCGGAATCGATATTGACCTCCTATGGCCATGAATTGCTGCAAAACTTTCTCGACAGGCAACGATAGTGGATATCCGGACGGCGATAAAAACGGTCACCGAATATACCGATCTGCGGGCCGCTGAGATGCGCCAGGTTATGTTCGCCATCATGCAGGGCCAGACCACGCCGGCGCAAATGGGTGCGTTTCTGGTGGGTTTGAAAATGAAGGGTGAAACCGTTGAAGAAATCGCCGCGGCCGCCGGGGTCATGCGTGAACTCTGCACCAGGGTCGATATCAACGCCGAGCATATGGTGGATACTTGCGGCACCGGCGGTGACGGTGCGAACACCTTTAATATTTCAACCGCCGCGGCGCTGGTCGCCGCCGGTGCCGGTGCAAAGGTGGCGAAACACGGTAATCGCTCGGTTTCCAGTAAATGCGGCAGTGCCGATCTGCTTGAAGCCGCCGGCGTGAATCTGGAGCTGAGCCCGCAACAGATGGCCGCTTGCATTGCTGAAGTCGGCATCGGCTTTATGTTTGCCCCGGCCCTGCATCCGGCGATGAAACACGCGGTCGGCCCACGGCGGGAACTGGGGATCAGGAGCTTTTTTAATATATTGGGGCCGTTGACCAATCCGGCGGGGGTGGTCAATCAAGTCATAGGGGTATTTGACGCCAAATGGCAGGAACCGCTGGCACGGGTACTGCAAAAACTGGGTAGCCAGCACGTGTTGATGGTTCATTCCGATGATGGGCTGGATGAGATCAGCGTTTCCGCCCCGACCCGGATTGTGGAACTGAATCACGATGAAATCAGCAGTTATAAAATTTCGCCGACGGACTTTGGTATTGAGCAACGTGCTCTAAGCATGCTGGTCGTCGATGGCATAGAAGACAGCTTGAGCAAATTACACTCGGTTTTAAATAATCAGGCCGGGGCGACCCGGGATATTGTCTGCCTGAATGCCGGCGCGGTGATCTATGCCGCCGGATTAACCGAGAACCTGGAACAAGGGGTCAATAAGGCGGATGAGGTTATCAGCGCCGGCACGGCAAAGCAAAAACTGGAAGGCCTGGTGCGAACCTCGCAGGGATATAAAACCGCATGAGTGTTATCGATAGCCTTCCCGACGTATTGACAACCATCCTGGAATATAAAAAAGAATGGATCGCCCATCAACGACGTCGGCGGCCCTTGCAGGAAGTCCGGGCGCGGGCGAATGACGGCACCGACACCCGCGGATTTAGCCGCGCCATCGAGGCTATGATTGAACGGGAACGACCGGCGGTGATTGCGGAAATAAAAAGAGCGTCGCCCAGTCAAGGTCTCATACGGGAAGATTTTAAGCCCGCGGAAATTGCCCGCTCCTATGCCGATAATCATGCCGCGTGCATATCGGTGTTGACGGACGTGCGGTTTTTTCAGGGAGATGACGCTCACCTGGCCGATGCCAGAAACGCCTGTGGGATCCCGGTGCTTAGAAAGGATTTTATCATGGAGCCGTACCAGATCTATGAGTCGCGGCTAATTGGGGCCGATTGTGTATTGCTGATCGTGGCAATGCTGAGCGATATGCAGTTGCAGGATCTGGCCGGGCTGGCGATGGAGCTGGATATGGACGTGCTGATAGAGGTGCATGATCGACCACAACTGCAACGGGGGTTGACCCTGGAGACGCCGCTTATTGGCATTAATAATCGGGATTTACATAGCTTTAAAACCGATCTGCAAACCACGCTTGATTTGCTGAGCGATACCTTTGCCGATCGGATCGTAATAACGGAAAGCGGTATCCATACCAGGGAGCAGGTGCAACTGATGCGCGCCAATAAGGTGCATGGCTTTCTGGTGGGAGAGGCGTTTATGCTCGCACCGGACCCGGGGCGGGCGTTGACTTCGTTATTCTTCAGTAATGAGGTCTGAGCCGAGGCGAGCGTTCACGGCTTACTGATCGGCGGATATAGAATCGAGTATTTCAGCCCCTGATGCCGCTCGCCGTAGCGTTGCGGGATATCCTGGGTCCAATCGCTGGGCAGGGTCAGGGAAAACAACAGCAGGCCGATAAACAGGGCCTTTTTGTAAATCGGCACCGGTTTTTCCATCCCCGGCGCTTGAGTCGGCACGGACCTGGCCGGCCATTTTTTTCGGTAGCTGAGCACCAGCAGGACCAGGCCCAGAACGCTCATGAAAATATTGAATTCCTGCCCGGGACCCAGATAAAACAGGGTAACCCGATACTCTCGAAACAGGTCGACAAAAATTCTGAGAAATCCGTACCAAAACAGGAAATGACCGAGCAATACCCCCGGCGGCGGACGGTATTTGCGAATGTAAAGCAGCAGCGGGATCAGCAGCAGATTCTTGATCCCGTCGTAGAGCACCACCGGATGACGAAAGCCTTCGACGTCGGGGAACTCAACCGCCCACCAAACGTCGGTGATCCGTCCCACGATCTGACCGTCGATAAAATTTCCCAGGCGGCCAACGCCCAGAAGAAATGCCCCGGGAATAACCAGCGCATCGGCAACGGGCAGAAACGCAAAACGGGCGCGCCGGCAGAACAGCACGGTTCCAACCACCGCCCCCAGGAGCAGCCCATGGGTGGACATGCCGCCCAGCCAGTAGAAAAGAATATGTAGGGGATGCTCATGGTAGTAAGGCCATTCGTAAAAGACTACTTCAATGATCCGACCGCCAATGAGCACGCCCAGTATAAAATAGAGTGTGAGTCGATAGGCGTCGTCCAGGCTCATCCTCAGGCGTTGCCGATTCAGGCGCAACCACAGGTGCAGTTCCAGGAAGCCCAGGGTGTAACTTAACCCATACCACCATAGATAGAGCACACCGGCGTCAAACAGTACCGGATCGATCCGATGAGTATAAGGTCCTAACATGATCCCATAATAGATAAATGACGTATTATATTCAAAATGCGGCCGGATGAGGATGGGATTGATAATGCGAGGCGCAAGCGCGGCGAGCTTGTGCCGTGAGCAGACGCCGACCGGCGCCGCGGGAAACCGGTGAAACGGATTGAAGCATCGGGGCTATCGGCATATTATACCGGCAACGGCAACCCGGCCCGATAATGGCAATAATCTTTACACACAAACAAGAGCTGGCCCAAGCGCTTCAGCCCCCCGGTATTTAATGAGCTTTAATCTAAAACAGACGGTCGCCCGGCGATTTGGAGAAAATTATCAGCTTCACCAGAGGCACGTGAACCGGACCCTGGTCCGGGTCCTCCAAACGACCGGTTTTGACAAGGTCTATGTCAAGGCAAAGGGTGCGTATCTATATAATGCCGATGATCTGGATTATCTGGATTTTTTAAGCGGTTATGGCGTTTTTAATATAGGGCGCAACCACCCTGCAATAAAACAGGCCATCGAAGACGTGTTGGCATTGGACCTGGCCAATATGGTGCAAATGGAATGCTCGCTGTTAAGCGGCTTACTGGCGGAAAGGCTTAGCGAAATCACCCCGGCCCATTTGGATGCGGTGTTTTTTGCCAATTCCGGGACGGAAGCGGTGGAAGGCGCGATTAAGTTTGCCCGCGCCGCCACCGCTAAGACAACCGTCTTATCTTTAAGCGGCGCTTATCATGGTTTGAGTTATGGTTCGCTGTCAGCCACCCATAATGCCCATTTCCGGGATGGGTTTGGCCCGTTTCTGCCCGGGGTGGAAGCGGTCGGGTTTAATGATCTGGCCGATCTGGAGCGCAAACTGCAGGCCGGCAACGTGGCCGCGTTTATGGTCGAACCGATACAGGGCAAGGGCGTGCATATTCCCGATGCCGATTTTTTCCCGCAGGCGATGCGACTATGCCGGCACCATGGCGCATTGTTTATCGCCGATGAAGTGCAGACCGGCCTGGGCCGCACCGGTAAATTATTCGGCTTTCAACATTGGGACCTGGAACCGGATATCGTCACCCTTTCAAAGGCATTGAGCGGTGGCTACGTCCCGGTCGCGGCGATCATCACCCGCCGGCAAATATACCAGAGCGTATTTTCTCGCCTGGACCGTTGTGTCGTCCACTCCACCACCTTCGGTGGGAATAATCTGGCCATGGCCTGCGGACTGGCAACGATAGCGGTGTTACAGGAGGAAAAACTGGTGGAAAACGCGGCACTGGCGGGGGAACAATTAATAGCCAGGCTGGCCGCCCTCAAACAAAAACACCCATTTATCAAGGAAGTGCGCGGCAAAGGCTGCATGATTGCGATTGAATTTCATCAACCTGAGGCAATCAAACTCAAACTCGCCTGGAAGGCGATTCACGCGCTGAATAAAGGCCTGTTCGCGCAACTTCTGGTCACTCCGTTATTACAAAAGCATCGGATTTTGACCCACGTTGCCGGCCACAATATGGACGTGATAAAGATCCTGCCGCCGTTGATCATTGGCGACGCCGAAATTGAACGATTTGTCACCGCCTTGGATGAGGTGTTGGATGGTGCTAAAAAATTCCCCGGGCCGTTGTGGGGATTTGGCGCCCGGCTGGCCAAAACCGCGCTGAAAGCCGGTTAATACCCTGCCGGTCTGATACCCCGGTCTGATACCAGGCTGCGCGGCCGGGAGGCTTGGTGCATGAACGCTGAGCCGCAGTGAATATTGGAACCGGCGCCGATGGCAACGGTCAAACACACTTGAGATTAGAGATAAAGAGGTAAGGACATGAAAACAATCATAGTGCGGACACTGGTGATATTTGGGCTGGCCGTGCCGTTGATTCACCCATCCCATGCCAGGGTGACGGAATACACCCTGGTCATCGATACGCAACCGGTCCATATCACCGACAAACCGCTGGAACGCATTACCATAAACGGCACCATACCGGGGCCGACGCTGTTTTTCACGGACGGCGATGAGGCCCTTATTCACGTTATCAACAAGATGGATGAAGACACCTCGGTGCATTGGCACGGCCTGCTATTGCCGGGCGCAATGGATGGTGTGCCGGGCCTGAACGGATTCCAGGGCATTAAAGCAAATTCCACCTTCACGTATCGTTTTCCACTGCGCCAGGATGGCACTTATTGGTATCATGCTCATTCAAAAGGCCAGGAGCAGGATGGCCATTATGGCGCAATCGTGATAGCTCCAAAAGCAGCGGATATCGTCAGCGCCGACCGTGAACACGTTGTGGTATTGTCCGATTTCCACCAACACCGCTCCACCACCATCCTGTCCAACTTGAAAAAATCATCCGAATATTATGCCTACACCCGCCGAACCGTCGGCGATTTCCTGGTGGACGTCAAACAAAATGGATTGGGCCAGGCCTGGCAAAACGCCAAAATGTGGGGAGAAATGCGGATGCTGCCCACCGATTTAACGGATATTGGCAATTACACCTTTCTGATGAACGGCAAAACTCCCAAACAAAACTGGACCGGATTGTTTAAAAGGGGAGAGCGCCTGCGGCTGCGGTTTATCAATGCGTCGGCGATGTCATTTTATGACGTGCGGATCCCGGATTTAAAGATGACCGTGGTGGCCGCCGACGGTCAAAACGTGGAACCGGTTGAGGTGGATGAATTTCGTTTCGGCGTGGCTGAGACCTATGACGTGGTAGTTGTCCCCGGGGAAGCCAAAGCCTATAGCATCGTCGCCGAACCGATAGATCGGACCGGCTTTGCAATGGGCACGCTGGCTCCTGCCGAGGGCATGCAAGGGGCAATGCCTAAGCAGCGTGGTCGCAGCCTGTTGACCGTCGCGGATATGGGCATGAGTCATCAGGCTCATGGTATGAGTGCGGCGATGGATGGGATGGGGCATGCAATGATGGGTCACGATAGGGCACCGGACTATGAAACCGGCGTCGCCGGTAGCGGCTGGGCACAGGCCGGCACCCCGGAGGGCGATAAGGCATTGGCATACAAGGATTTGCGTTATCACGGTGTACAACCGGACGTGCGCCCACCCGAACGTGAAATCAGTGTGCGCCTGGGCGGCAACATGGAGCGCTATATCTGGACCTTGAACGGCAACAAATACCGGGACGCACAACCGATTAATCTGGAATATGGGGAGCGTGTTCGTTTGACCTTCATCAATGACACAATGATGGCGCACCCGATGCACCTGCACGGCATGTTCGGCCAACTGGAAAATGGCCAGCCCGCCGAAAAATTGCCGAATAAGCATACGATTATTGTGGCCCCCGGTGACAGTTACTCCATACTACTAAGCGCGACTGAGCCGGGCGAATGGGCATTGCATTGCCATCTGCTGTATCACATGATGGCGGGGATGATGAATAAAGTGGTGGTCGCCAAACTCGATTCATCGAAAACAACACCTGCGCCGGCCGGGCGGAACCGGGACGATTAAGCCGATTATACGCATTAAATATCCGCTACCCCTGTTGTTGCTATTCACCACGGCGTTGCCGGTGGCGGCGGCTGAGGGTCAAATCATTTATCATGCCTTGCAGTTGGAATTGGACGGCGGGCAAAGCGATCATGGTGATTCCATTGTGGCATGGGATTTCGATGGCTGGGTCGGGGGCGATTACCACAAACTTGCGCTCAAAAGCGAGGCCGAACGCGAACGCGGGACCACCACGCAGACTGAGTTCTGGGCGATGTACAGCCGCAATATCGCCACTTTCTGGGACGCGCAGTTTGGCCTGCGCCATGATGTCCAGGCAAAAACGCTGACCTATCT
>OZ241847.1:0-2170000 GCA_965202915.1 Gammaproteobacteria bacterium | reverse complement strand
CGGGCCTTATCGGCCCCGGCCTATCAATGCACGCCGATTGCACTGGGGGCCAACACCGATCCGTATCAACCGATAGAACGGGACTGGAAGATCACCAGGAGTATTCTTGAAGTGCTGCATGAATACCGGCACCCCTGCACGATAGTCACCAAATCCTGGCTGGTGGAACGGGATATCGATGTACTGCGGGAGATGGCGGCCAACAGGCTGGTGCGGGTGTTTCTTTCGGTGACCACCCTGGATCGCGCACTGGCGCGCGTAATGGAACCGCGGGCGACCGCACCGGATAGAAGGCTGGCGACGATAAAACGGCTGCATGAAGCCGGAATAGAAACCGGTGTGATGTTCGCACCGGTGATCCCGGCCTTGAATGATTATGAAATGGAGGCCGTACTCAGCGCCGCGGCCCAGGCGGGCGCAGAGTTTTGCGGCTATGTTTTGTTGCGCTTACCGCTGGAAGTCGAACCCTTGTTTATAGACTGGTTGACAAACCACTTTCCCGACAAGGCCGAGCACGTACTGAGTTTGATCAGACAAAGCCGTGGCGGCAAATTGAACCAGGCGGGTTTCCATGAACGTTTCCGGGGCAAGGGCGTGTACGCGGAAATGATTGCCCAGCGATTCCGGCGAGCACGTCGCAAATTGAATTATTTCGGAGACCGCACCCCGCTGAACACCAGCCTTTATAATGCCGGTGGAACAATGCAGCGGCAGCTTGATTTATTCCAGGGCGGCTCCGAATAAACGCCTGAAAAACGTGGCCATACCATGCAGTCGTTCATCGGGGGAATTATCCTGGAACGGCTCAGTCTTTTGGAACCCAGAATACCATCACAAGCAATACGGGCAAAGTCATTTGAGTGACAATGCCATCTCATCAAATCCGGGGCGCCGATTGGAAACAGACTGCGCTTGTTTAAGCCTGTGACTGTCTGACCCCGTATAACTGTGAATAGAGTCCATCCTGGGATAATAATTGCCGGTGGCTGCCTTGTTCGCCTATCATGCCCGCTTCAAACACATAAACATGGTTTGCCTGCTTTATCGCGCTCAAGCGGTGGGCCACGATAATGGTGGTGCGATCGTTCAGGAATTCACTCAGGGCGGCGTGCAGTTGATACTCGGTCTCGGCGTCCAGCGCGGCCGTGGCCTCGTCAAGAATAACAATACCGGGCTCGCTTAATACCATGCGGGCAATCGCAATTCGCTGCCTTTGACCGCCGGACAAGCGTATCCCCTGGCGGCCTATGACGGTGTCGAGATGATATTGCATCGCCTCTATGGTCGGCTTCAGTTGCACCATTTCCAGCACTTGCCACAATCGTGAGTCATCGATATCCCGACCAAGGGTAAGATTTTTTCTGATGGTGTCGTTAAATAATACCGGGTGTTGCAGCACCGTCGCGACGTGCTCTCTTACCACGCTTAAACCGATCTGGGTGATCGGTACGCCGTCATAATAAATCATGCCGTGGCTGGCGGGATAAAGGCCGATCAGTATCTGCACCAGGGTCGATTTGCCGCCGCCACTGGCGCCCACCAGGGCCACCTTTTCCCCCGGCCCGATATCCAGATTGATGCCGTTCAAAACGTCGGGGCCATCGCCATAGGCGAAATGCAGATCCTTAATTGAAATGCCGGTGGTGGTCCGATTCTGAAAGGGATTGTTGATCCGGGGATAATCTGGCTCTTCATGCAATTCCGACAAGCTGTTGATTCTTTCCAACGCCGCCTTGGCCGCGTAATAGGCGTATTGAATCTTCAATATCTCCTGCACCGGGACCATCATAAACCAGAGATAGCCAAATACCGCAAACATCTGACCGATGCTGAGGCCGGAATAGATCACCATAAACATCGATACCGCGCGAAAAATATCGAAGCCCAGTAAAAGCACGACAAAACTGAATCGATTGGCGGCGTCGCTCCTCCAGGCAAATTCAATACCGTTATCCTTGACCGAACGCGCCTGATCGATGATCAGTTTTAGATAATGTCGCTCGCGATTGTCGGCGCGAATTTGATGGATGGAATCGAGTGTTTCGGTGAGCGATTGCTGAAAAATTTCAAATGCCGAATTTTCATTTTTCTTTAATTCCTTGACCAGCTTCCCCAGGATAATGGTGAAATAAATAACCAGGGGATTGAAAAATAAGATCAACAGGGCAATTTGCCAGTGCATCCATAAAAGAATGATCGACACCCCCAGAATCGTCAAAACCGCGACCAGCAAACGACTGACGGTTTTACTGACAAATTCATCGACCGTTTCCAGATCGGTAATAAAATAGGCGGCAACGGTGCCACTCCCCAGGGTTTCATATTCGGACATGGATATGTTTTGCAGACGCAATAACAAGGTACGACGGATTTTAAAAATGAGGTCTTTGGCGATAATTGTAAATTGCTGCGCCTGCCAGACGTTTAAGCTCAGCGACGTCAGCCTGAGCAACAGGGTAAGGCCAAGAATCGAGAGTATATAAAGTGCGGGATGATGGATTGAATCGGGGGTAAAACTGTTAATGGTGTTGACCACGAACCCCGGTTGATCGAGCAGCACTTCATCGACCAGTAACGGCAGCAATAACGGCAACGGCACACTCGCAATAGTGGCGATAATCGCGATGATATTTGCCCGGATTAATTCACGCCGGTGATCGCGTGCATTCTCAATAATGTAGCGCCAGTCATATTTCCGCCTGGTCGCCGGGCGGGACGGTTCAGCAGTTGCCCCATCCCTGATAATATTTGCCGTTTCCATAATGTTTGAACCAAATCAGCCGAGTTCAGCCGTTAATAATGATTGATAATACAGGCAGTCTGATGTTTTCAATAGCCCTGGGCATGATAAACAAGCACGATCAGTGCACACGTCATTGTCTTCCTCCGGAATTTTGTCAGCCGGGCGGCGTATCGCTGGTGCGGGTGGTGAGAATCGAACTCACACTCCCGAAGGAACAGGTTTTTGAGACCTGCGCGTCTACCAATTCCGCCACACCCGCATTGTTGTCAAGCTCGCCGAAACCGACAGAGTTAAACCCGGCAAGGCCGTGCCCGCACCCCGCCACCGGGGATAACAGGCCTCCCACCGTTGTCAGTGGCAAAGTGCAGTATAAAGAATCTCGCAACCGGATGAAACCCGCGTGACGTTTATTTTATTCTGTTAGTATCGCACCCCATGCGACTCGGCGAGTTTGATTATCCCTTACCAACGCGGTTGATTGCAAAACGCCCGGCGCAGCGGCGTGATCGCAGCCGTCTGTTACGCCTGGACGGCAATACCGGCGCGGTCTCGGAGTCAATTTTTAAAAACCTGCCCGATTTTTTACAACCGGGAGATTTGCTGGTGTTGAATGACACCGCGGTGATGCCGGCGCGTTTATTTGCCACCAAGGCGACCGGAGGCAGGGTTGAGATCCTGTTGGAAGAAAAAATCGATGCAAACAAAATGTGCGTACAGATACGCGCCGGCAAAGCGCCGAAACCGGATAGCCTGCTTTACGTCCATGACGCCGTTCGCCTGCGAGTCATTAAACGGCAAAATGACATGTTTATTCTGGCAATCCTGGAGCCGGAATTAACGGTCGATGATTTGCTGAATCGATACGGCCACGTGCCCTTACCACCTTACATAGACAGACCCGATGACGATATTGATCGAGTCTGTTATCAAACGATTTACGCTCGCCACTCCGGGGCGGTGGCGGCGCCAACCGCGGGGCTGCATTTTACCGATGAATTATTTGCCGAGTTAACCGCCGGACAAATAGACCGTGTATTTTTAACCCTGCATATTGGTGCGGGCACGTTTCAACCGGTTCGGGTGGCGGATATCAGGCGGCACAAAATGCACACTGAATACCTCCGCGTCCCGGAGCAGGCGGTTGCCAAAATAAATGACACAAAACGCAATGGCGGCCGGATCGTTGCCGTTGGCACAACCGCGGTACGCGGTCTTGAAACCGCGTCAAGCAGCGGTCAACTGCGACCGTTTGAGGGCAAAACAAATATTTTTATTTACCCCGGATTCCGATTTCGGACGGTGGACCTGTTGATCACTAATTTTCACCTGCCCGGATCAACCCTGTTGATGCTGGTATGTGCGTTTGCCGGCAGGCGGCGCGTGTTGGACGCCTATCAGTACGCGGTTGATAATAATTTCCATTTTTACAGCTACGGCGACGCCATGCTGATCACAAAAAACGAATCCGCTCAGTGAACCCTGCGACCTTGATTCTTACAGTTCGATGGCATGGCGCCGGGTGGCCGGCATCGGAGACAAAGTTGATCCCGCCCGGCACGACAACCGCCCGCCGGCAAAAAGTTTTCCGAATGCCGCCCCGGTGTGCAATAATGGACGCTGATCGTAATTAGGTGACTTTATGTTTGAATTCTTCATCAACAGTGCATGGGCGCAGGCGTCGGCATCGCAGGGCGGCGGCAGCTTTTTATTAATGATGCTGTTTTTTATCGCCCTTATGTATTTCCTGATCATTCGCCCGCAAATGAAACAGGCAAAGGAACATAAGAGCCTGGTGGAATCCTTAAAGAAAGGCGACGAAATATCAGTAAATGGCGGCCTGCTTGGTAAGATCAAGGAAATCGGCGATAACTTTGTCTTACTTGAGATCGCCAGGGATACCGAGGTCAAGATACAAAAAAACGCAGTCGCCACGGTCATGCCCAAGGGCACGTTAAAATCACTTTAGTATAAATGAATCGATACCCTGTTTGGAAATACGCCCTGGTGGCGCTGATCATCATGATCAGCGCTGTTTTTGCGTTGCCTAATATTTACGGCAAGGACCCGGCACTGGATATCTCTCCGGCCCGGGGCGCGGAAGTCAGTGAGCTTACTCAGTATCAAGTCGAGGCCGCCCTGGAGGAGGCCGACATTCAGGCCATTTCCATGGAGCTCGGATCAAATCGTTTGATCATCCGTTTCGATAATGAGGAGACCCAGCTACAGGCATATACCATCATTGAAGAGTCACTGGGGGCGCCCTACGTGGTGGCATTAAATCTTGCCCCCGCAACCCCGGCATGGTTAAGAACAATAGGCGCCGAACCGATGTTGCTGGGCCTGGATTTGCGCGGTGGCGTACATTTCCTGATGGAAGTCGATATGGACGCCGCGATAGCCAAGGCGGAAGACAGGTACGTGGCCGAGATACGCACCCTGTTGAGAGAAAAAAAAGTGCGTTATAAAACCATTACCCGCAGAGCCCAGGCGGGGATATTGGTGCGCTTGCGTGACGCCGCCTCAGGGGAACAGGGGCTGGCTGTTATTGAAGACGAATACCCGGATCTGATCCTGACCACTCCCGAAGCCAATGAGGAAGCGCAGATCATCATAGCCATGCCCAAAGAAGCGATACGCACCACCAAAGAATTTGCCCTGCAGCAAAATATCACCACCCTGCGCAAACGCGTCAATGAACTGGGCGTTGCCGAGCCGATCATTCAGCGGCAGGGACAAGACCGGATCATTGTACAACTACCCGGAGTACAGGACCCGGCCAAGGCTGAAGACATACTGGGGGCAACCGCAACCCTGGAGTTTCGCCTGGTGGATGATGAACACAGTGTCCAGGACGCGGTCACCGGCAGAGTGCCGGCGGGTTCCAGGCTGTATAAAGATCGTGACGGCCAGGATATGCTGTTAAAGAAGCAGGTGATGTTGACCGGTGATTACATTATTGACGCCGCCTCGGGGATTGATCCGGTGAACGGCGGGCCTGACGTCACCATAAGGCTGGACGGCAAGGGTGAGAAGCTGATGCGACGCGGCACAAAAGACAACGTCGGCAGACTCATGGCGGTGGTGTTCATAGAGAACAAAACCGAAGTCATTAAAACCGACGGCGAAACCACCAGGATCAGAAAGAAGGTGGAAGAAGTGATCAACGCGGCCACGATACTGGAACAACTGGGCAGACGGTTTCACATCACCGGCCTCGATTCGACCGAGGAAGCCCGCGATCTGGCCTTGCTGCTGCGCGCCGGCGCACTGGCCGCACCAATAGACATCATTGAGAAACGCACGGTGGGGCCGAACCTTGGCCGGGACAACATTGATCGGGGGGTGGACGCGGTAATAATCGGTTTCATTCTGGTGCTGATTTTTATGGCGGTGTACTACAAGGTATTTGGTCTTATTGCCAACGTTGCGCTGACCTTAAACCTGATTCTGATTGTAGCCATGCTGTCACTGTTGCAAGCCACCTTAACCCTGCCCGGCATTGCCGGCATCGTATTAACGGTGGGCATGGCGGTCGATGCCAATGTGTTGATATTTGAACGCATACGCGAAGAAATTGGCAATGACAACTCGCCCCAGGCCAGCATCCACGCCGGCTATGAAAAGGCGCTGTCGACCATAGCCGACGCCAATATCACCACCCTGATCGCGGCACTGGTATTATTCAGTTTTGGTACCGGCCCGATAAAGGGCTTTGCAGTCACCCTGTCACTGGGAATAATTTCCTCGATGTTCACCGCCATCATGGTAACCCGCGCATTGGTCAATTTAATTTACGGCGGTCGCCGCCTGCAAAAATTGCCCATCTAGTCGCCGACCGACCAAAATGCAATTTATTCATATACCGCTGAGCATTGATTTTGTCGGGAAGCGCAAAATCGCCGCAATCATCTCCATCACCTTAATGGCGGTTTCGATAGTTTCCCTGGCGATGCAGGGCCTGAATTTGGGCATCGACTTTTCAGGCGGCACACTGGCCGAGGTGAGACACCAGCGGGACGTACAACTGGATCAAATCCGTGGCGCCCTGGCCGGTTCCCAGTTTGGTGACGCGTCGGTGCAGTATTTTGGCAGCGCCCGCGACGTACTGATAAGAGTGGCACCGCAAGCGGGTCTGAACAGTTCCGCCGTCGGCAATCAGATCCTGGACCTGCTCAAGGTATCAGACCCGTCGGTGATCATGCGCCGGGTTGAATACGTCGGCCCGCAAATCGGCGATGAATTAACCGAAGACGGCGGATTGGCGATGATCTGGGCGATGTTCGGTATTTTGATTTACATTGCCTTGCGATTTCAAATACGTTTCTCCGTTGGCGCGATTGCGGCGTTGATTCATGACGTTGTCATTACCTTTGGGTTCTTCTCATTAACCCGGCTTGATTTCGATCTCAGCGTGCTGGCCGCGATTTTAGCGGTCATCGGTTATTCATTAAACGATACCATAGTGGTATTTGACCGGATCCGTGAAAACTTCAGAAAGATGCGCAAAGGCAGTGCCGCAGAGGTGATCAACAGCTCATTAAATCAAACCCTGAACCGCACCATTATGACCTCGCTCACCACCTTGCTGGTATTACTGGCGTTATTTTTCCTGGGCGGTGAGATCATCCATAGTTTTGCCACCGCGTTGATCATTGGCGTATTGATCGGCACCTATTCATCATTATACGTCGCCAGTCCGGTGATCCTGGCACTCGGCATCACCAGGCAGGATTTGACTCCGGTGGAAAAAGAGGGCGGCGAGCGCGACCGGCGTCGCGATAATCGGGCGATCAATGGTTGATTTCGATTTTTTGGTCGATTTTTTGGGCCGATTTTCCGGCCCATTTTCCGGCCGATTTTTTAGCGCGTGACCGGCGTAGTGCACGGATGGTTAGCCACGGCTAAGATCATTATTCGAGTTCCGGTTTGCTTATTATTGCCGATCAGCAGATCCCATTTGTAGATGAGCTGTTTGCCTGCCTGGGCCGGGTGCACCGGGTTGACGGGCGGGCTATTAATGCCGCGGTCGTCGCCGATGCCGAGGCATTACTGATTCGTTCAATCACGCGGGTCGATGAACACTTGCTGACAAACGCCTCAATGCAATTTATTGGTTCCGCCACCAGTGGTATCGACCATGTGGATACCGACTATCTGGCACAAAATAATATCAATTTTGTCCATGCCGCGGGGGCCAACGCCCGTTCGGTCGCGGAGTACGTGCTCAGTTGTCTGTACCGTATCGAACAGACCCGATCAAAACCGCTCGCGGAACTGACGGTCGCGATCATCGGCCACGGCAACGTCGGTTCAATCCTGCATTCCCTGTTGGCCGCACTGGGGATAAATTGTTTGATCAATGATCCCCCCCTGCAAGCCAAAACCCATGATCCGCAATACCGCGAACTGGGCGAAATTCTCCGCGCTGACGTGATCAGCCTGCATGTGCCATTAACGCGGGCAGGTCGGCACGCCACCGCCAATATGATCGACGCCGATTTCCTGCGCCGCTGCAAACCCGATACAATATTGATTAATACCTCCCGCGGGGAGGTGATCGATGAACCGGCATTGATTAAACACCTGAAAATACATCCCGATTTTATCGCGATACTGGACGTGTGGCGGCATGAGCCAGATATCAATTTGGCGCTGCTCGATAGAGTGGCGCTGGCCACGCCTCATATAGCGGGCTATAGCCTTGATGCAAAAGCCGCGGCCACGGCCCTGCTACACAAGGCATTCATCAACCAGTACAAGCTGAATACTCCCGCCTGGTCACCGCCGACGGCCGATGACGATGTATTATTCATCGATAGCCGCTCGGATCAGGTGCAACGCGCGGTGCTATCGAGCTATGATGTCAGTATGGATAGTGCCGCATTAAAAGGCCTGTTGGTGACCGACAAATCCGGGGTTGGCAAAGGTTTTGATCGATTAAGGAAAAACTATCCGGCAAGAAGGGAATTTACCTCAAAAATCATTACACTCAGCGGTGGCGATCATTCATCGGCAAAAACATTAACCGATTTGGGCTTCAAGGTGATCCATGAAGACTAAATTGGGAATATTGGCGTCCGGCAGGGGCAGTAATCTGGGCGCCATTATCAAAGCCTGTAATAATCGCACTCTAAACGCCGTCGTCGAAATCGTGATCAGTAATAATCCGGACTCCGGCGCATTAAAAATCGCCAAGCAGGAAAACCTCGAACACCGCTGTCTTCGCTCAAGTGACTACCCCGACGCCGACGCGCTGGATCGAGCATTAACCGAGACCCTGGTTGCCGCCAAAATCGATCTGGTTATTCTGGCGGGCTACATGAAGAAGATAGGGCCGTTGACCTTACACCGGTTTGACCATAAAATTATCAATATTCACCCATCCCTGCTGCCCAAATTTGGCGGCAAAGGCATGTATGGCCTGAAGGTGCACCAGGCCGTTATTGACGCCGGCGAATCGGAAACCGGGGCCACCGTTCATCTTGTCGATGCCGAATATGATCAGGGCAGGATCCTGGAGCAGAAAAAAGTCGAGATCGGAGACAACCACAGGGACGCTCAAACACTGGCGGCCAGGGTGCTCGAGATCGAACACAAACTCTACCCTGAGACGATAAATAAATTTATTGAGGAGCAAAACCGTGAGAATCATGCACACCATGTTGCGCGTCGGGGATCTTGAAAAATCACTGGATTTTTATACTCGAATTATGGGGATGAAATTGTTACGCATGCACGACTATCCCGAACATAAATTCACCCTGGCCTTCGTCGGTTACGCGGCTGAATCAGAGACCGCGGTGCTTGAATTAACCTATAACTGGGGCACGAAGCAGTATAATCCGGGCAATGCCTACGGCCATATCGCAATTGGCGTCAATGATGTTTACATTACCTGTGAACGCATACATGCGGCGGGCGGCAATATCATAAGAAACGCCGGGCCTATGCAGGGCGGTACCACGGTAATCGCATTTGTTGAGGACCCTGATGGATATAAGATTGAATTGCTTGCAGATCATCAATAACCCAATCCCGGTAAACAGATACCATTAACATGTTTGCACAACCACAAAAGATATATGATCGTTTGGTACTGGGCAAACCGGTTGTGGTATTGGTTTTGCTGCTCGCGGTACTGGCTTATTTTGGTTTTCACGCCCGCGACTTTAAACTCGACGCCTCCGCGGATTCACTCCTGCTTGAAGGCGATCAGGACCTGCGCGCCTTCAGGGACGTCGCGTCAAAGTATCAAATCAGAGCATTCCTGTTTGTTACCTTAACTCCGAGCGGCGATCTTTTTTCCTCATATTCCCTTGAGATAATCAAACGACTAAGCGATGAATTCAGGCGGCTTAATGGCATCGAATCAGTCCTAAGCCTGGTTGACGTGCCGCTGCTGAAACAGGGTGAAGGCTCATTATCCGATATTGCCAATTCCGTTCGCACACTTGAAGATGAAAATATCGATATCGAAAAAGCCCGCCGGGAAATACTGCACAGCCCGATATACCGCGATTTATTGATCAGTCAGGACGGCCGCACCACCGCGATCCAGATCATCCTGCAAGACGACCCGGAATACCGGCAATTACACCGGCAAAGAAACCAATTATGGGTAAAACGCGACGCCGAGGGTTTAACCCCCGAAGAACAGCACTTATTGAAACAAATACTGGCCGATTATGACCGCGCCAAGACCAGGGTGGACCGCGATAACCACCACAATATAGAACAAATACGGGAAATTATCGAACCCTATCGGCGCTACGGCACCCTCCATTTGGGCGGAGTACCGATGATTGCCGATGACATGATCACCTTTATCAAAAATGATCTCATCGTGTTTGGCGTCAGCGTGTTTCTGTTGCTGGTGGCCATGCTGACGATCATATTCAGGCGGGCGCGCTGGGTATTGTTGCCGTTATCAAGCTGTATATTTGCCGGATTATTGATGATCGGCCTGCTGGGATTGGTCGGCTGGCGGGTCACCGTAATTTCCTCCAATTTTATTTCCCTGATGCTGATCATCACCATGTCGATGAATATCCATTTGATCGTGCGCTATCGACAATTAATGCATGACTTCCCCGAAATGAATCAACGCAAGCTGGTGCTAACCATGGCCTCCAGGATGATATGGCCGTGCCTGTACACCGCCCTGACCACCATCATCGCGTTCCTGTCTTTGATCGTAAGTAATATTAAGCCGGTTATCGATTTTGGCTGGATGATGACCATAGGCCTGACCGTGACCCTGCTGACCTCATTCCTGTTATTACCATCATTATTGATACTGCTGGGCAAACCAAACGCGCCCGCGCCACAGCGCGACGTATTTCAGTTCACCCCAAAACTGGCATGGGTTGCCGAACGACACGGCAATAAAGTCCTGGCGTTGGCGGTCCTGCTGGCCCTGGTGAGCCTGTTTGGGATCTCCAGACTTGAAGTCGAGAACAGTTTTATCAACTACTTTCGCGACCACACCGAAATCTACCAGGGCCTGAAATTGATTGACCGGGAACTGGGAGGGACCACACCGCTGGAGATCGTGCTGGATCTAAGCGACGACAAACAACCATTGCCCGAAGAAGATGAATGGGACGACTTATTTGGCGGAATTGAAGAGACCGGCGACGACGCCTGGTTCACGCCCGACCGTATTGACACCATTAAAAAAGTGCATGACTACCTGGCCGGCATCCCCGCGGTTGGCAAAGTCCTGTCACTGGCATCGATCATCCGAATTGGCGAAGACGTCAATAAGGGTGAATTTGACGCATTTGAACTGGCCATTGTCAACAAACGCATGCCCGGGGAACTTAAAACAGTCATGATCGATCCCTATCTGTCGGTCGAAACCAACGAAGCCCGGATCAATCTGCGCATTCTGGACTCACTTAAAGATTTACGACGCAAGGAGCTGATTGAAAACATCCGCTTCGACTTGACCGACAAACTGGGACTGGCCCCGGATAAATTTCAGATAACCGGTATGCTCGTACTCTACAATAATATGTTGCAGAGTTTATTTCGTTCGCAGATTTTGACCCTGGGCGCGGTGATGGCCGGGATCGCACTGATGCTGCTGATACTGTTCAGATCCGTGCCGCTGGCGATTATCGGCATCATCCCCAATTTACTCGCCGCGACAATTATTCTGGGCTTGATGGGACTGTTATCGATACCGCTTGACGTAATGACCATAACCATTGCCGCGATCACCATCGGCATCGCGGTCGACAACAGCATTCATTACATATACCGTTTTCGCGAGGAATACCCCCGCCTCAAGGACTACAACAAGACCATGCACTACTGCCACGCCAACATAGGCAAGGCCGTATCTTACACCGCGATCACTATCATTATCGGTTTCTCGATTCTGGTTTTATCCAATTTCATTCCAACCATTTATTTTGGACTATTGACCGCATTGGCAATGCTTATTGCATTATTAGCCACCCTGACCCTATTACCCAAACTGATTCTATTATGGAAACCCTTTTAACCGCCGCCACGCTGGGTCGGCCGTTACAGGAGCCCGTGACTCCCGTCGCGGGTATAAAAATCAACAATATCGTCAACCCGTAGCTCGGCACGGTTCATAGTGCAGTTCAGGCAAAGTCCCGGTGTTGCTCAGTAGCCCCCCTGATAAGGGGGGTTGGGGGGTTGGTGTTGATTCGGCAAAGACTTCGGTGCAGTTCGGGGATCCGGGGGTGATTGGGGAATCCGACGTGCTGGGTGTGGGTTTTACCCGCGACGGGAGTCACGGGCTCCTGTCAACTCAACTTAATCAACCCGACAACCACGCCGATCTGTGCAATCATCGCACCAATGATCCAGCGCGTCAGTCTTGATTCGGTATTGGCAATGTCCGCCCTGGTGTCCGCACGCAGTTTCTCTATGTCCTCCCTGGTGGCCAGATTGCTGTTGATCATATCGACCTGTTCACCGGCCAGGGCTTCGGCCTGCGCTTCGGTGAAACCGGATTCAGTCAGGTGCTTGACAAATTTATGGGTGTCAAATGCGAGGGCTTCCATATTCAGGTGCCGGATGATTTTATCGGTATGGCAGGGGTCTTCCGCTTGCCACGGTGTGTTACTGGTATGCTCAGATCTCTCATATGGCCAGTATAGACCCACGTCCGGCAGGTCTATGACGCCACCACGATTCAGGTCCAGCATCGGGACGGCGACGATGATGGTGCCGGCGGCGTTGCTGACGTTGCCCAGCAAATTCAATGCCGCCAGCCGGGTGGCCACGTCCTGGCCGGGATTGGCGACGTTGAGGCTGCTCAGCAGCGTCATCAGGTTGGCCGGGGACTGCGGCAGGGCGAGGTAATACAAAGCCTGGGCGTCCTGCGGGTTGACGACGTCGTCCTGGTTCAGGTTCAACGGCACCGACAACACCGGCCCGGTCTGGAACGCCACTTCATACCGGGGCTGATGGGAGAAACTTTCCCCTGCCAAGGGAGGCTGTTGAGCCAGGCTCCCCCCTGATAAGGGAGGCTGTTGAGCCAAACTCCCCCCTGCCAAGGGGGGCTGGGGGGATTGGTGTTGCTCCGCCAGGCCGCGGTGCAGTTCGGTAAAGGCGCGGTGCAGTTCGGAGATAGTCTCCCCCGGCCCCTGGCCGCCCTTATCAGGGGGATTGATGGTTAGAGCATGGAGCAGGCCCGCAGGCGGCGCCAGGAGCGGGCCTACAGTACCTCCCCCCCAGGCCGGCGCTTTGCCGCTCAGCGGCCGGGGTATCGGTGCTCAGGGTCGTGCTCAGGTCCATGCTTAGGGCCGTGCCCAGGTCCATGCTCAGGGTCGCGCTCAAGTCCAGCGGCAAAATAACCGGCACAAGTTGGGGGGATGAGACCCTATTCGGGGACGTCGCCGTCGCCTCAGTAGCCGCCGGATTCACCAGCAACAGCGTTTGGCCCTCCGCCGGCGCAGTCGCCTCCTCCGCCCGATAGACACGATTGCCCGCCCCCGTAACCGGCGACGGAGCCATCAGCGGCGAGTTCGTAAGTGGATTGAAGGACAACGGGCGCAGGCCCTTGAGTTTCGCTTTTTCAGTCATGGTGTAGGTCTCGTTATGGTCATTGTAAATGTGTCGGTGAACATTCCATATTATAGTATAAATTGAATTTTATGGGCGGAATTTGGGGGGCGATGGGCGGAAATTTGGGGGCGGAATTTGGGGGGCGATGGGCGGAAATTACTCGCGTCTGCCTGAGTTGTGCCGGTGTAGCAACGCCGTTACAGGAGTCGGGGACTCCCGTTGCGGGTAAAACAATCAACCTTATCGTCAAGCTGGCACTCAGCACCGCTCGCGGTGTTGGTTGGGGGAAAGATGCCGGTGTATCAACGCCGTTACAGGAGCCCGTAACTCCCGTTGCGGGTAAAACAATCAACCTTATCGTCAGGCTGGAACTCAGCACTGCTCACGGGGTAGTTTGGGGCAAAGTCCCGGTGTTGCTCGAACCCCCCTGCCCCTCCCTTGTCAGGGGGGGGTGGCTCAGTAGCCCCCCTGATAAGGATGGTTGGGGGGTTTGGTGTTGATTCGGCAAAGACTCGGTGCAGTTTGGGAATCCGGGTTGCTCGGGGAATCCAGGTTGATTGGGTGGATCGTAACGCCGGTGACGAGGTCACCGGCACCCGCGACAGGAGTCACGGGCTCCTGTCTCCCGTCCCCGATAAAACAATCAACCTTATCGTCAGGCTAGAACTCAGCACCGCTCACGAGGTTGGTTGGGGGTGGCTCAGTAGCCCCCCTGATAAGGGTGGTTGGGGGGTTTGATGTTGCTTGGGCAAGCCCCGATGCAGTCCAGAAATCCCGGTCGCTCAGAGAATCCGGCGTGCCAAGTGTGTGTTTTACCCGCGACAGGAGTCACGGGCTCCTGTCAACTCAATTTAATCAACCCAACAACCACGCCGATCTGCGCAATCATCGCACCAATGATCCAGCGCGTCAGTCTTGATTCGGTATTAGCAATGTCCGCCCTCACCTCGGCAATGTCCGCCCTGGTGTCCGCACGCAGTTTCTCTATGTCCGCCTGGGTGGCCAAGCGTAGTTTCTCTATGTCCGCCTGGGTGGCCAGGCGCAGTTTCTCTATGTCCGCCTTTACCTCGGCAATGTCGGCCCTGGTGTCCGCGCGCAGTTTCTCGATGTCCGCCTTGGTGTCCGCGCGCAGTTTCTCTATGTCCCCCTTCACCTCGGCAATGTCCGCCTGGGTGGCCAGGCGCAGTTTCTCTATGTCCGCCTTCACCTCGGCAATGTCCGCCTTGGTGTCCGCGCGCAGTTTCTCGATGTCCGCCTTGGTGTCCGCGCGCAGCTTCTCTATATCCGCCTGGGTGGCCAGGCGTAGTTTCTCCATGTCCTCGCTGGTGGCCAGGCGCAGCTTCTCTATGTCCGCCTTCACCTCGGCAATGTCTGACTGGGTGGCCAGGCGTAGTTTCTCCATGTTCTCGCTGGTAGTCAGGCGTAGTTTCTCTATGTCCTCCCTGGTGGCCAGATTGCTGTTAATCATAGCGACCTGTTCACCGGCCAGGGCTTCGGCCTGCGCTTCGGTGAAACCCGATGCAGTCAGATGCTTGACAAATTTATAGGTGTCAAATGCGAGGGCTTCCATATTCAGGTGCCGGATAATTTTATCGGTATGGCAGGGATCTTCCTCTTGCCACGGTGTGTTACCGGTATGCTCAGATCTCTCATATGGCTAGTATAGACCCACGTCCCGCCGTTATCAAATAAAATTGTTCAGCAGGGGCTTGCACCGCCGTTACAGGAGCCCGTAACTCCCGTTGCGGGTATATAAAAACCAACATTACCATCACCCCATAACTCAGCCCCCCTCACAGCCCAATCCAGGCAAAGTGCCGGTGTTGCTCGAACCCCCCCTGCCCCCCTTATCAGGGGGGAGCTATTGGTTGGCTCAGTAGCCCCCCTGACAAGGGGGGTTGGGGGGTTTGGTGTTGATTCGGGCAAGCCCCGATGCAGTTCAGAAATCCAGGTTGCTCAGAGAATCCGGCGTGCCGAGTGTGTGTTAATACCCGCGACGGGAGTCACGGGCTCCTGTCTCCCGCCGCAGGTATATAAAAACTAACAATACCATCACCCCTCAACTCAGCCCCCCTCACAACCCAGTTCGAGCAAAGCCCCCGTGCAGTCCAGGAATCCGGGTCGCTCAGGAAATCCGGCGTGCCGAGTGTGTGTTTTATCGGGGCCGGGAGACCCCGACTCCTGTCAACTCAATTTAATCAACCCGACAACCACGCCGATCTGCGCAATCATCGCACCAATGATCCAGCGCGTCAGTCTTGATTCAGTATTGGCAATGTCCGCCCTCACCTCGGCAATGTCCGCCCTGGTGTCCGCGCGCAGTTTCTCTATTTCCCCCTGGGTGGCCAGGCGTAGTTTCTCGATGTCCGCCTGGGTGGCCAGGCGCAGTTTCTCGATGTCCGCCTTCACCTCGGCAATGTCGGCCTTGGTGTCCGCGCGCAGTTTCTCTATATCCGCCTTCACCTCGGCAATGTCCGCCTGGGTGGCCAGGCGTAGTTTCTCGATGTCCGCCTGGGTGGCCAGGCGCAGTTTCTCGATGTCCGCCTTCACCTCGGCAATGTCTGACTGGGTGTCCGCACGCAGTTTCTCTATGTCCGCCTTGGTGGCCAGGCGTAGTTTCTCTATGTCCGCCTTCACCTCGGCAATGTCCGACTGGGTAGTCAGGCGCAGTTTCTCTATGTCCTCTCTGGTGGCCAGATTGCTGTTAATCATATCGACCTGTTCACCGGCCAGGGCTTCGGCCTGCGCTTCGGTGAAACCGGATTCAGTCAGGTGCTTGACAAATTTATGGGTGTCAAATGCGAGGGCTTCCATATTCAGGTGCCGGATGATTTTATCGGTATGGCAGGGATCTTCCTCTTGCCACGGTGTGTTACCGGTATGCTCAGATCTCTCATATGGCCAGTATAGACCCACGTCCGGCCGTTATCAAATAAATTTTCAGCAGGGGGCTGCACGGCTCATTACAGGTGCTCATTATCGTCAACTCGTGGCTCGGCAGGGCTCGCGGGGGTGGTTGGGTAAGGTGGCGGTGTTGCTCGACCCCCCCTGCCCCCCCTTGTCAGGGGGGTATTTGTTGGGTGTGTGTTTTACCCGCGACGGGAGTCACGGGCTCCTTTAACCATCATCCGGGATCAGCGTTGGCAGGTCGAACAGGTCGGCATCCGGATCCACCACCGCCGTTGATTCGGCGAGTTCCATCGCCGCCTTTGCCGCGGGCAACGGGCCCAGCATCGCCAGTTCATCTTCCATGCGTTTGCGCTGCTGCGCCTCGTCCTCCGGCGGCAGGGCATCGATCAGGGCGCGGATATCGACTGTCTGCGTGACGCAACAGTTTTGCAGGGCCTCAGCCAGGGTGGCCATGCTGGTCGCCATTAAATTCCCACCCGGCTCTACCTCCATATTGACCAACAGGCGGGCATTGCCGTTGTCGAAGGCCCTGTACATGGTGCCTTCTATCATAACGTCAGCCCCCCGCGCCCAGCCGTCATCGGGGGCGGTGACGCTGTCGCCGGTGTTGCCGTCAACCCGCAGTTCAGCACGACCATTAGTCCGTACCTCGGATAGATTCAGCAGGTCCAGACGAGTGAGGATCAGGCTGTTGTCACCTTCACCACTGAGGTCTATGTGCTCTATGCTGCTCAGGCGGGTATCGGCGAGGGTGCTCAGATCCAGGCTCAGGCCGGCACCGTTCAGGCTAAGGGTGTCGGTGCCGGTGCCACCGTCGAATTTGAGCAGGTCGGTATCGCCGAAGCCGTCTATATTCAGCACGTCATCGCCGGCACCGGCAAGCACCACCGTGGCCTCACCGTCGGCGTTCAGGACGTCGGCGTCGTCCGTGCCCAGTATCGCGGCGGCCTCGGCACTCAGGCCGGCCGGGCCGCCGAACAGGACATAGGCCTCGCCGGCATTACTGTCACCGTCGTCGCCATAGGGCGCGCCAACGAGCAGGTCGGCATAGCCGTCGCCGTTGACGTCGCCGGCGGCGGATACGCTATGGCCGGCCTGGTCATCTTCCGTATCCCCCTGGATAATAAAGCCGTCCCCGGCGGCCAGGCCAGTCAGGTCGATCACCTGGCGGGTAATGGCACTTTCACCCTCCCCTGTGGTGACCGGCTTGCCAAATGAATCAGATGGGCCGGACGCCTTGCCGAATAGGACGTAGGCCTCGCCGGCATTGCGGCCACCGTCGTCACCATAGAGTACCCCGACGAGCAGGTCGGCATAGCCGTCGCCGTTGACGTCGCCGGCAGCGGATACGCTACGCCCCGCCCGATCTCTATCGCTATCCCCCTGGATGATAAAGCCGTCCTCACGGGCCAATTCAGTCAGGTCGAGCACCTGGCGGGTAATGGCACTTTCACCCTCCCCTGTGGTGACCGCGCTACCGAATGGATTAGATGGGGGATCAGATGGGTCGGACGCCTTGCCGAACACAACGTAGGCTTCGCCGGCAGACGTGCCACCGTCGCTGCCAAAGTGGGCCCCGACGATGAGGTCAATATAGCCGTCGCCGTTCACGTCGCCGGCCCCGGATACGCTTCTGCCCGCCTGGTCACCGTCATTATCGCCGCGGAGGATAAAGCCATCCTCCGGGTCTAATTCAGTCAGGTCGATCACCTGGCGAGTAACAACAGTGGTACCGTCCTCAAGAGTGGTTTCGACCGCGCTGCCAAATAGATCAGATGAGGGATCAGATGGGTCGGACGCCTTGCCGAACACGACATAGGCCTCGCCGGCATCAGTGCCACCGTCGGCGCCAAAGGGTGCCCCGACGATCAGATCGGCATAGCCGTCGCCGTTGACGTCGCCGGCCCCGGATACGCTAGTGCCCGCATAGTCGTATGTCGCATCGCCCTGGATGATAAAGCCGTCCCCGGCGGCCAGTCTCCCCAGGTCGATCACCCGGCGGGTAAGGTCGCGTCCCTCCTCCCGGGTAGTGACCGGGGTGCCAAAGTCGTCCGCCCTGCCAAATACCAGATAGGCCTCGCCGGCATAGTCGTCGCCGTCGCTGCCATAGGGCGCCCCGACGAGCAGGTCGGCATAGCCGTCGCCGTTGACGTCGCCGGCGCCGGATACGCTATAGCCTGCCTGGTCATAGTCTCTATCGCCCCGGATGATAAAGCCGTCGGTAGCGGTCAGGCTGGTCAAATCGATCACCCGGCGACCGGTACCGTCGGTGCCGCCAAAGTTGTCCGCCCTGCCAAATATCAGATAGGCCTCGCTGGCATCAGCACTACCGTCGCCGCCAAAGGGTGCCCCGACGAGCAGGTCGGCATAGCCGTCGCCGTTGACGTCGCCGGCGCCGGATACGCTTACGCCCGCCCTGTCATCTCTCGTGTCGCCCTGGATGATAAAGCCGTCCCCGGCGGCCAGGCTGGTCAAATCGATCACCCGGCGACCGGTACCGTCGATGCCGCCAAAGTCGTCCGCCCTGCCGAACACGACATAGGCCTCGCCGGAATTGGGGCCACCATCGATGCCCCGGTTCGCCCCGACGATCAGATCGGCATAACCGTCACCGTTGACGTCGCCGGCACCGGATACACTAATGCCCGCCTGGTCTCCGGTCGCGTCGCCCTGGATGATAAAGCCGTCCGCCGGCGCCAGCTCAGTCAGATCGACCGTCAGCATGATCCCGCTGATATCGATGGCGGTATTGACCAGCAGGCGGGCATTGCCGTTGTCGAACACGTTATAGAAGACGTCGGCGATCTCTTCCCGGCCCCGCGGCACCCAGCCGTTATCGGCGGTGGCAATGCGGTCGCCGACATTGCCATCGACCCGTAGCTCGGCGCGGCCTTCGGTCCGTACCTCGGACAGGCTCAGCAGGTCCAGGCGGCTGAGGGTCAGGCTGTTGGCACCGGTGCCACTGAGGTCGATGTGCTCTATGCTGCTCAGGCGGGTATCGGCGAGGGTGCTCAGGTCCAGGCTCAGGCCGGTGCCTGCACTGGGGTTGACCAGCCGCAGGGTATCGATACCACTGCCGCCGTCGAATTTGAGCAGGTCGTTATCGCCGAAGCCGTCTATATTCAGCACGTCATCGCCGGCGCCGGCGAGCACCACCGTGGCCGCACCATCGGCGTTCAGCAGATCGTCGCCGTCCGTGCCCGCCACCGCGGCGGCCTCGGTGCTCAGGCCGGCCGGGTCGCCGAACAGTACATAGGCCTCGCCGGCATCGCCGCCACCGTCGTCACCCAGGTACGCCCCGACAATCAGGTCGGCATAGCCGTCACCGTTGACGTCACCGGCGGCGGATACGCTCCCGCCGGCACTGTCTCCGGACTTATCACCCTGAATAATCAAGCCGTCCTCCGGGGCCAAGCTTTGCAGGTCGATCACCCGGCGGTTGGTGTCGGGGTCCGGGCTGCCAAAACCGGACATTTTGCCAAACACCAGATAGGCCTCGCCGGCATCGGTTTTGGTGCCATCGGGCGTGTCAACGTCGCCAAAGCGGGCCCCGACGATGAGGTCGGCATAGCCGTCGCCGTTGACGTCACCGGCAGCCGATACGCTCCCGCCCACCTGGTCACCGGCTCTATAGCCCTGGATGATAAAGCCTTCCTCTGCCGTCAGAATGCTCAGGTCGATCACCTGGCGGGTGATCTCCCGTCCACCCTCTCGGGTGGTGACCGGGGTGCCAAATGGATTAGACGGGGGATCAGATGGGTCGGGCGCCCTGCCGAACACCAGATAGGCCTCGCCGGTATCGCGCCCATCGGCGTCGCCACCGGGGGCCCCGACAATCAGGTCGGCATAACCGTCGCCGTTGACGTCACCGGCGGCGGATACGCTCACGCCCGCACGGCCACCGCTTGTATCACCCTGGATGATAAAGCCATCCTCCGGGGCCAACTCAGCCAGTTCGATCACCTGGCGGGGGAAGGCCCCTTCACCGTCAACGGTGTTGATGACCTCACTGCCAAATGGATCAGATGGGCCGGAGGCCTTGCCAAACACCAGATAGGCCTCACCGGCAACGCTGCCACCGTCGTCGCCACTGGGTGCCCCGACAATCAGGTCGGCATAGCCGTCACCGTTGACGTCACCGGCACCGGATACGCTAAAGCCCGCACGGTCACGGAACTCATCGCCCCGGATGACAAAGCCGTCCTCCCGGGCCAACTCAGTCAGGTCGATCACCCGGCGGGTGAAGACACCTTCATCGTCAACGGTGTTGATGACCTCATTGCCAAATAGATCAGATGGGCTGGCGGCCTTGCCGAACAGCAGATAGGCCGCGCCGACACCGCCTTCGCCGCCACGGGCGCCGATGAGCAGGTCGGTATAGCCGTCACCGTTGACGTCACCGGCGCCGGATACGCTTATGCCCGCAACATTACCGCCCGCGTCGCCCTGGATAATAAAGCCGTCCTCTGCGGCCAGGCTGGTCAAATCAATCACCCGGCGGCCGGTATCGTCCGGGCTGCCAAATGGATCAGACAGGGGATCAGATGGGTCGACCGACTTGCCAAACACCAGATAGGCCTCGCCGGCATCGCCGCCACCGTCATCGCCCCGGTACGCCCCGACGAGCAGGTCAGCAAAGCCGTCGCCGTTGACGTCGCCGGCGCCGGATACGCTTATGCCCGCACGGTCAAGGCGCGCATCGCCCTGGATGATAAAGCCGTCGACAGCGGCCAGGCTGGTCAAATCGATCACCCGGCGACCGGTGCTGTCCGTGCCAGATGGGCCGGAGGCCCTGCCGAACACCAGATAGGCCTCGCCCGCATAGCTGCCACCGTCGTCGCCCTGGCGCGCACCGACGATGAGGTCGGCAAAGCCATCGCCGTTGACGTCGCCGGCGCCGGATACGCTTACGCCCGCCTCGTCACCGCCCGCGTCACCCTGGATGATGAAGCCGTCCACCGGGGCCAGCGCAGTAAGGTCGACCGATGATATCCTGATCCCACTGATATCGATGGCGATATTGACCAACAGGCGGGCATTGCCGTTGTCGAACACTCTATACGTGGTGTCGGCTATCTCTTCCGTGCCCCGCCGCACCCAGCCGTCGTCATCGGTGCTGATGCGGTCGCCGGCGTTACCATCGACCCGCAACTGGGCGCGACCATCGATGCGCACCTCGGACAGATTCAGCAGGTCCAGACGAGTGAGGCTCAGACTGTTATTATTCATGCTACCACTTGGGCCGCCACCGCTGAGGTCGATGCGCTCTATGCTGCTCAGGCGGGTATCGGCGAGGGTGCTCAGGTCCAGGCTCAGGCCGGTGCCTGCACTGGGGTTGACCAGCCGCAGGGTGTCGGTGCCGGTGCCGCCGTCGAAGCTGAGCAGGTCGCTATCACCGAAGCCGTCTATATTCAGCACGTCATCGCCGGCGCCGGCAAGCACCACCGTGGCCTCACCGTCGACGTTCAGGACGTCGTTGCCGTCCGTGCCCAGCTCGGCGGCGGTCTCGGTGCTCAGGCCGGCCGGGCCGCCGAACAGGACGTAGGCCTCGCCGGCATCGGCCCTGGTGCCATCGGAGGTGGTGACGTCGGCACCGGACGCCCCGACGAGCAGGTCGGCATAGCCGTCACCGTTGACGTCGCCGGCACCGGATACGCTCACGCCCGCCTGGTCATCGGGCGCATCGCCCTGGATAATCAAGCCGTCCGCCGGGGCCAGGCTCTCCAGGCCCACGATCCGGCGGACAACCGAGGTGCCGTCGGCAAGGAGGTTGCTGACGTCGTTGCCAAAACCGGAGGCCTTGCCAAACACCAGATAGGTCTCGCCGGCATCGGCCCTGGTGCCATCGGAGGTGGTGACGTCGGCACCGGACGCCCCGACGAGCAGGTCGGCATAGCCGTCACCGTTGACGTCGCCGGCACCGGATACGCTCACGCCCGCCTGGTCACCGAACGCGTCGCCCTGGATGATAAAGCCGTCCCCGACGGCCAGGCTTGCCAGGTCCACGACCCGGCGGTCGGTACCGTCCGCGCGGCCAAATGGATCAGATGGGTCGGACGCCTTGCCAAACACCAGATAGGCCTCGCCGGCATCGGCCCTGGCGACACCGGGGGTGTTGACGTCGGCAGAACTCGCCCCGACGAGCAGGTCGGCATAGCCGTCGCCGTTGACGTCGCCGGCGCCGGATACCCTCATGCCCGCATTGTCATCGTCGGCGTCGCCCTGGATGATAAAGCCGTCGCCGGCACCCAGATTGGTCAAATCCACCAGCCGGCGGTCGGTACTGTCCGGGGAGGCCTTGCCAAACACCAGATAGGCCTCGCCGGCACCGCTGCCACCGTCGTCGCCTCCGCTTGCCCCGACGATGAAGTCGGCAAAGCCGTCACCGTTGACGTCACCGGCACCGGATACGCTCACGCCCGCATTGTCATCGTTCGCGTCGCCCTGGATGATAAAGCCGTCGCCGGCGCCCAGATTGGTCAAATCCACGACCCGTGGGTTGGATGTCTTGCCGAACACGACGTAGGCCTCGCCGGCACCGGTCCTGGTGTTGCCATCGGGCGTGGTGACGTCGGCACGATTCGCCCCGACGATGAGGTCGGCAAAGCCGTCACCGTTGACGTCACCGGCACCGGATACGCTTATGCCCGCCTGGTTACCGTCCGTGTCGCCCTGGATGATAAAGCCGTCGCCGGCGGCCAGGCTTTCCAGTTCCACGACCCGGCGGCCGCCCCCCGGACTGCCAGAGTCGGACGCTTTGCCGAACACGACGTAGGCCTCGCCGGCATTGGGGCCACCATCGTCGCCAAAGGGCGCCCCGACGATGAGATCGGCAAAGCCGTCGCCGTTGACGTCGCCGGCACCGGATACGCTCCCGCCCGCAGCGTCAAGGGTCGCATCACCCCGGATGATAAAGCCGTCGCCGGCGGCCAGATTGGTCAAATCCACGACCCGTGGGTTGGACGCCTTGCCGAACACGACGTAGGCCTCGCCGGCACTGGAGCCACCGGCGTCGCCAAAGGGCGCCCCGACAATGAGATCGGCAAAGCCGTCACCATTGACGTCGCCGGCACCGGATACGCTCCTGCCCGCAAAGTCACCGACCGCGTCGCCCTGGATAATAAAACCGTCCGCCACGGTGAGCTCGGTGAGGTCTATGTTGCCGAGCAAACCCGTGATAGCGATATTCACCGTGACGGGGTCGGCCTGGTTCCCCCGGTCGTCCGCCACCCGTACTACAAAGCCGTCATCGCTGCCCCCGCCGCCGGTGGGCACATAGACCACCTCGCCCGCCTCAAGCTGGGCCTGGGTGAAACTCATGCCGGGGGAGATGGGCACGTCCGGGGTGGTGCTCAGTGCCAGGCGTCCGTTGGTCGGGGCGGTCGTGACCGTCCAGGTGAGGGTGGCGGCATCATTGTCCGGGTCGCGGGCGCTGAGGTCGTCCGGGGTCAGGGTATAGATCGTGCCCTCAAACACTCGGAACGTGCCATCGCCGCCCGTGGTCGGCACCCCGCCCACGGCCACGTCCACGGCGATATTGACCAGCAGGCGGGCATTGCCGTTGTCGAACACGTTATACATGACGTCGCCTATCTCCTGCGTGCTTGCCTCCATCCAGTCGCTACTGATGGTGACGCGGTCGCCGACGTTGCCATCGACCCGCAACTCGGCGCGACCCTCGGTGCGTACCTCGGACAGATTCAGCAGGTCCTGACGGCTGAGGCTCAGGCGGTTACTCATGCTGCCACCTGGGCCACTTGCGCCGCCACCGTTGATATCTATGCGCTCTATGCTGCTCAGGCGGGTATCGGCGAGGGTGCTCAGGTCCAGGCTCAGGCCGACACCGTTCAGCCGCAGGGTATCGGTGCCGCTGCCGCCGTCGAAGCTGAGTAGATCGGCGGCGCCGAAGCCGTCTATATTCAGCACGTCATCGCCGGCACCGGCGAGCACCACCGTGGCCTGGCCGTCGGCGTTCAGGTCGTCGTCGCCGTCCGTGCCCAGCACCGCGGCGGCCTCGGTGCTGAGGCCGGCCGGGCCGCCGAACAGGATGTAGGCTTCGCCGGCGTTTTCGAGGGTTATACTGGAACCACCAACGGACTTGATGACGTCGGCACGATACGCCCCGACGATGAGATCGGCAAAGCCGTCGCCGTTGACGTCGCCGGCGGCGGATACGCTCACGCCCGCATTGTCATCGGGCGCATCGCCCTGGATAACAAAGCCGTCCTCCGGGGCCAGCCCAACCAGGTCGATCACCTGGCGGGTAACGGCACTTTCACCCTCGCCGGTGGTGACCGGGCCGCCAAATGGATTAGATAGGGGATCAGATGGGTCGGGGGCCTTGCCGAAGATCAGATAGGCCTTGCCGGCATTGCTACCACCGTCGTCGTTCCTGGGCGCCCCGACGATGAGGTCGGCATAGCCGTCGCCGTTGACGTCGCCGGCACCGGATACGCTTCTGCCCGCGCGGTCGCCCTCCGTATCACCCTGGATAATAAAGCCGTCCTCCGGGGTCAGCTCAGTCAGATCGATCACCTGGCGGGTAACGGCACTTTCACCCTCCCCTGTGGTGACCGGGTTGCCAAATGGATTAGATGGGGGATCAGATGGGTCGGGGGCCTTGCCGAATACGACGTAGGCCTCGCCGGCCTCTTCGCCACCGTCGTCGCCAAAATTTGCCCCGACGATGAGATCGGCAAAGCCGTCGCCGTTGACGTCGCCGGCACTCGATACGCTAAAACCCGCCTGGTCATTGGCCCCGTCGCCCTGGATGATAAAACCGTCCCCGACGGCCAACTCAGTCAAATCCACGACCCGGCGGATAACCGTGGTCATGCCGCCTTCAAGGGTGTTGCTGACCTCGTCGCCAAAGTCGTCCTGTTTGCCGAATATGACGTAGGCCTCGCCGGCATAGTCGCCACTGTCGTTGCCCCCGTCTGCCCCGACAATCAGATCGGCATAGCCGTCGCCGTTGACGTCGCCGGCAGCGGATACGCTCCCGCCCGCATAGTCATATTCCGCATCGCCCTGGATGATAAAACCGTCCCCGACGGCCAGGCTTTCCAGCTCTATTACCCGGCGGATAACCATGGTCATGCCGTCTTCGAGGGGGCTGCTGACGTCGTCGCCAAAGTCGTCCTGTTTACCGAATATGACGTAGGCCTGACCGGCATAGTTGCCACCGTCGTCGTCAAAGTTTGCCCCGACGATGAGATCGGCATAGCCGTCGCCGTTGACGTCGCCGGCACCCGATACGCTCACGCCCGCATAGTCATATTCCGTATCGCCCCGGATGATAAAGCCGTCCTCCGCGCCCAGGCTGGTTAAATCGATGACCCGTGGGGAGGTATCGCCCGAGTCGGCGGCCCGGCCAAATACGACGTAGGCCTCGCCGCCCTCGTCGGCCCCGTCGGCCCCGACGATGAGGTCGGCAAAACCATCGCCGTTGACGTCACCGGCACCCGATACGCTCACGCCCGCATAGTCATCTTCCGCATCGCCCCGGATAATAAAGCCATCCTCTGCGCCCGGGCTGGTTAAATCGATGACCCGTGGGGAGGTATCGCCCGAGTCGGCGGCCCGGCCGAATACGACGTAGGCCTGGCCGGCATTGGTGCCACCGTCGTCGTGCAGGTTCGCCCCGATGATGAAGTCGGCATAGCCGTCGCCGTTGACGTCGCCGGCACCGGATACGCTCCCGCCCGCATAGTCACCGGCTCTATCACCCTGGATAATAAAGCCGTCCGCCACGCTGAGCTCAGACAGGTCTATGCTGTCGAGTTTGCGCGTAACCTCGACACTCACAATAACCGGGTCGGCGGTCTGGAGACCCTCGTCGTCCTCCACCTGCAGGGTGAAGCCGTCTGAGAGGGTATTACTGTCATCATGCACGTACACCACCTTGCCCGCCGCAAGCTGGGCCTGGGTGAAGCGGGTGATGGCCGTGCCCGTGCTCAGTTTCAGTTGGCCGCTTGTCGGGGGGATCGTGAGCCGCCAGATCAGGGCGACGGTGGCATCATCCAGGTCGCGGGCGCTGAGGTCGACCGTGCTCAGGTCGTAGCTTCCGCCCTCATCGACTTCAAATGCGCCGTCGCCGGTGGTGATCACCGGGAACAGGTCCGCCACTCGCTCCAGCATGTCGATATACACTGCATCCCGCCGGTCGGCAGCCAGGCCCTCATCTGCCACGGTCAGATCGCCGAGCAGGGTTTCCCGCAGGCTGGCGCTGGCCCGCAGAATATCCCCAAACCGCAAGGCATAATACAGCACCCGCACGTCCAGCAGATTTATGACGTCATCATTGTTCAGGTCCAGCGCCGGGGGGGTGCTGGGGTTTAACAAATTCAAGTTCATCAGCGTAGTCGGGTCGGACACGTTGAGGTTAGTCAGGAGCGTCGTCAGATTGGTTGGGTCGAGAGTGAGGTAATACAAGACCTGGGCATCCTGCGGGTTGATGATGGCATCCCGGTTCAGGTCCAGCAGGTTCAGTATATCGGGGCCGGTCTGGAACGCCACTTCATACGGGCGCTGCTGCGTCTCTGAAGTCAGGGCACGGGGTGCGAGCGGCTCGGAGAAGTCCCGGTGTTGTTCAGATAAGGCGCGGTGCAGTTCGGCTAAGGCGCGGTGCAGTTCAGAGAAAGTCTCCCCTGGCCCCTGCCCCCCCTTATCAGGGGGGTTGATGGCCTGGCCATGGCTCGATAGCCCCCCTGATAAGGGGGGTTGGGGGGTTGATGGCGTAAACGGCGGGAGCGGGCCTAAAGCAGGCAGGCCGGTGCTTTGCAGATCAGCGGTGGGCTTATCCGGGATCAGGTCCAGCGGCAGAATGACCGGCACAGCCTGGGGGGGCAAGACCACGGCCGGGGACGTCGACTCGGCCGACGGACTCAGCAGCAGTAAGGTTTGGGCCTCGGCGGGCGCGGTCGCCTCCTCGGCGCGGTGGACGCGGTTTCCTGCGCCTGTGACCGGTGACAGGGTCATCAGGGGATTCGTGAGAGATAGAGGACGTCCCAGCGGGCCTTTGAGTTTTACTTTGTCGATCACATTGTGTGCCTCATTAAAGCCATTAAAAATATATGGAAGATTCCGTATTATAGTATAGCCTGAATTTTATAACTTGAATTATATAAGCTGAATTTTGGGGCTTCAAGTTGCTCGCGTTTGTTTGAACGCCAACGGAGCCCGTGACTCCCGTCGCGGGTATATTAAAATAAACAATATCGTCACCCCGTGGCTCGGCACGGTTCATAGTGTGGTTGGGGAATGGAGTTGGTCCGTTAACGGCGACGCCTGTCGCCGTTATTAGTGTTGATTTGGGAAAGGCTCCTGTCAGTTCGGGAATCCGGGGTGATTGGGGAACCCCCCCTGCCCCCCCTTGTCAGGGGGGGTATTTGTTGGGGTTTGTTTTATCGGGGTCGGGAGACCCCGACTCCTTTAGCCATCATCAGGGATCAACGTTGGCAGGTCGAACAGATCGGCATCCGGTTCCGCGACCGCCGCCGGTTCTGTGAGATCCATCGCCGCCTTTGCCGCCGGCAAGGGTCCCAGCATCGCCAGTTCATCTTCCAGGCGCTTGCGCTGTTGTTCTTCGTCCTCCGGCGGCAGGGCATCGATCAGGGCGCGGATATTGACGGTCTGCGTGACACAACAGTTTTGCAGGGCCTCAGCCAGGGTGGCCATGCTGGTCGCCATTAAATTCCCACCCAGCGATACGTCCATATTGACCAGCAGGCGGGCATTGCCGTTGTCGAAGGTCCTGTACATGGTGCTTCCTATCATAACGTCAGCCGACCGCACCCAGCCGCCATCGGAGGCGGTGACGCTGTCGCCGGCGTTGCCGTCAACCCGTAGCTCGGCCCGGCCTTCGGTGCGTACCTCGGACAGGTTCAACAGGTCCAGACGAGTGAGGGTCAGTCTGTTGTCAGCTTCTCCACTGATGTCTATGCGCTCTATGCTGCTCAGGCGGACGTCGGCGAGGGTGCTCAGGTCCAGGTCCAGGTCGGTGTCGGCATCGGGGTTGGCCAGTCTGAGGGTGTCGGTGCCGCTGCCGCCGTCAAATCTGAGCAGATCGGTATCGCCAAAGCCGTCTATATTCAGCACGTCATCGCCGGCGCCGGCGAGCACCACCGTGGCCGCGCCGTCGGCATTCAGGACGTCGTCGCCGTCCGTGCCCGGCACTGCGACGACCTCGGTACTGAGGCCGGCCGGGCCGCCGAACAGGACGTAGGCTTCGCCGACGTTGTTCCTGGTGTTGCCATCGGAGGGGGTGACGTCGACACCATTCGCCCCGACGAGCAGGTCGGCATAGCCGTCGCCGTTGACGTCGCCGGCAGCGGATACGCTTGTGCCCGCAAAGTCACGATCCGTATCGCCCTGGATGATAAAGCCGTCCACGGCGGCCAGATTGGTCAAATCCACGACCCGGCGGACAGTCATGGTGCCGTCATCAAGGGTGTTGCTGACGTCGTCGCCAAAGTCGGACGCCTTGCCGAACACGACGTAGGCCTCGCCGGCATTGAAGCCACCGTCGCCACCCTGGTTTGCTCCGACGAGCAGGTCGGTAAAGCCATCACCGTTGACGTCGCCGGCGCCGGATACGCTCACGCCCGCATTGTCACCGGGCGCATCGCCCTGGATGATAAAGCCGTCCGCCGGGGCCAGCTTAGTCAAATCCACGACCCGGCGGACAACCATGGTGGTGCCGTCTTCATCAAGGGTGTTGCTGACGTCTTCGCCAAAGCCGTCCTGTTTGCCGAACACGACGTAGGCCTCGCCAGCTCTGTCGCCACCGTCGTCGCCCCGGAGCGCCCCGACGATGAGATCGGCATAGCCGTCGCCGTTGACGTCGCCGGCACCGGATACGCTCCCCGCACGGTCGTCGTCCATATCGCCCTGGATAATAAAGCCGTCATCGGCGGCCAGGCTTTCCAGGTCCACGACCCGGCGGTCAACCGTGGTGGTGCCGCCCGAAAGGGTATTGCTGACGTCTTCGCCAAAGTCGCTCTCTTTGCCGAACACGACGTAGGCCTGGCCGGCACTGCCGCCACCGTCGTCGCCCCGGAGCGCCCCGACGATGAGGTCGGCATAGCCATCGCCGTTGACGTCGCCGGCGCCGGATACGCTCTCGCCCGCCCGGTCATTGTTCGCGTCGCCCTGGATGATAAAGCCATCTCCGGCGGCCAGGCTTTCCAGGTTTATCACCCGGCGGTCAACCATGGTCATGCCGTCCGAAAGGGTGTTGCTGACGTCTTCGCCAAAGTCGCTCTCTTTGCCGAACACGACGTAGGCTTCGCCGGCACTGCCGCCACCGTCGTCGCCCCGGTTCGCCCCGACGATGAGGTCGGCATAGCCGTCACCGTTGACGTCGCCGGCGCCGGCTACGCTTACGCCCGCACGGTCACCGTTCGCGTCGCCCTGGATGATAAAGCCGTCGCCGGCGGCCAGGCTTTCCAGGTCTATGACCCGGCGGCCGCCCATATCGCTGCCAAAGCCGGAGGCCTTGCCGAACACGACGTAGGCCTCGCCGGCGTTGGGGCCCCCGTCGTCGCCCTCGAACGCCCCGACGATGAGGTCGGCAAAGCCGTCGCCGTTGACGTCGCCGGCGCCGGATACGCTCACGCCCGCCTGATCACCGTTTGCGTCGCCCTGGATGATAAAGCCGTCGCCGGCGCCCAGATTGGTCAAATCCACGACCCGTGGCGGGATGGACGCCCTGCCGAACACGACGTAGGCCTCGCCGGCGTTGGGGTCGCCACCGTCGTCGCCATAGTTTGCCCCGACGATGAGGTCGGCAAAGCCGTCGCCGTTGACGTCGCCGGCACCGGATACGCTCCCGCCCGCCTGGTCACCGGCCGCGTCGCCCCGGATGATAAAGCCGTCCACGGGGGTGAGCTCGGCCAGGTCTATGCTGCCAAGCTCACTCGCGACGGCGACGTTCACCGTGACCGGATCGGCCTGGTTCCCCTGGTCGTCCATCACCCGTACTACAAAGACGTCGTCGCTGTCATCAATGACGATATGGACGTACACCACCCCTCTATCCTCAAGCTGCCGCTGGGTGAATTCTGTAATTGCCACGTCCGGGTCGCCGCTCAGTGCCAGGTGGCCCCTTGTCGGGGCGGTCGTGACCATCCAGGTGAGGGTGGCGGCGTCATTGTCCGGGTCGCGGGCGCTGAGGTCGGCCGGGGTCAGGGTATGGGTTCTGCCCTCAACCACTCGGAAGACGCCATCGCCGGCCGTGGTCGGCACCTCGCCCATGGCCATATCCGCGACCACGGCCACGGCGATATTGACCAGCAGGCGGGCATTGCCGTTGTCGAATACGTTATACGTGGTGCCGCCTGTATCCTGCGTGCCGCTTGCCTCCATCCAGTCGCTGCTGATGTTGACGCGGTCGCCGGCGTTGCCATCGACCCGCAGCTCGGCGCGACCATTAGTCCGTACCTCGGACAGATTCAGCAGGTCCTGACGGGTGAGTCTCAGACTGTTGGCACCACTCCCACTCAGATCTATGCGCTCTATGCTGCTCAGGCGGGTATCGGCGAGGGTGCTCAGGTCCAGGCTCAGGCCGGCACCGCTCAGGCGCAGGGTGTCGGTGCCGGCACCGCCGTCGAATTTGAGCAGATCGTCGGCGCCGAAGCCGTCTATATTCAGCACGTCATCGCCGGCGCCGGCGAGCACCACCGTGGCCTGACCGTTACCGTTCAGCAGGTCGTTGCCGTCCGTGCCCGGCACCGCGGCGGCCTCGGTGCTGAGGCCGGCCGGGCCGCCGAACAGGACGTAGGCCTCGCCGGCATTGTTGCCACCGTCGCCGCCACCGTTCGCCCCGACGATGAGGTCGGCATAGCCATCACCGTTGACGTCGCCGGCGGCGGATACGCTCCTGCCCGCATTGTCACCGCCGGTATCGCCCTGGATGATAAAGCCATCCTCCGGGGCCAGCCCATCCAAATCCAAGATCCGGCGATTGCCGTCCAGGCTGCCAAATGGATCAGATGGGTCGTCCTCTTTGCCAAACAACAGATAGGCCTCGCCGGCACTGCCGCCACCGTCGCCCCCCCCGGGTGCCCCGACGATGAAGTCGGCAAAGCCGTCGCCGTTGACGTCGCCGGCGCCGGATACGCTCCTGCCCGCCTGGTCACCGCCGGCGTCGCCCTGGATGATAAAGCCATCCTCCGGGGCCAGGCTTGCCAGTTTTATCACCCGCCGGACAAACATGCTCCCGTCCGAAAGGGGGTTGCTGACGCCGTCGCCAAAGTCGAACCGTTTGCCGAATATGACGTAGGCCTCGCCGGCGTCTTCCTTGTTGCCGTCGGAGGTGTTGACGTCGGCCAGGTTCGCCCCGACGATGAGGTCGGCATAGCCGTCGCCGTTGACGTCGCCGGCACCGGATACGCTCACGCCCGCACGGTCCTGGAGCGCATCACCCCGGATAATAAAGCCGTCCGCCGGGGCCAGCTCAGTCAAATCCACGACCCGGCGGTTGCCCCTCATGCCGCCAAAGCCGTCCTGTTTGCCAAACACGACGTAGGCCTCGCCGGCATTGATTGCACTGTCGTCGCCCTCGTTTGCCCCGACGATGAGATCGGCATAGCCGTCGCCGTTGACGTCGCCGGCACCGGATACGCTCACGCCCGTATTGTCTCTGAACATGTCGCCCTGGATAATAAAGCCCTCCGCCGGGGCCAGCTCAGTCAAATCCACGACCCGGCGGTTGCCCCTCATGTCGCCAAAGTCGTCCTGTTTGCCGAACACGACGTAGGCCTCGCCGGCATAGTTGCCCCCGTCGAAGCCCTGGCGCGCCCCGACGATGAGGTCGGCAAAGCCATCGCCGTTGACGTCGCCGGCAGCGGATACGCTATAGCCCGCGGTGTCATCGGGCATATCGCCCCGGATGATAAAGCCGTCCTCCGGGGCCAGCCTTTCCAGGTCTATGGACCGGCGGCGACCCATCAGGCTGCCAAATGGATCAGATGGGTCATCCTCTTTGCCAAACACAATGTAGGCCTCGCCGGCATTGCCGTCACCCCCTCCGGGGGCCCCGACGATGAGGTCGGCATAGCCGTCGCCGTTGACGTCGCCGGCGCCGGATACGCTCCTGCCCACACTTTCATAGGCCATATCGCCCCGGATGATAAAGCCGTCATCGGGGGCCAGATTGGTCAAATCCACGAACCGCGGGGTGGTATCGCCCGAGTCGGCGGCCCGGCCGAATACGACGTAGGCCTCGCCGGCAAAGCGGCCACCGTCGCCACCACTGCTCGCCCCGACGATGAGGTCGGCATAGCCGTCGCCGTTGACGTCGCCGATGCCGGATACGCTCCCGCCCGCACGGTCGCCCTCCATATCACCCTGGATAATAAAGCCGTCCGCGATGGCGAGCTCAGACAGGTCGATGCTATCGAATTTGCGCGTGACATCGATACTCACAATAACCGGGTCGGCGGCCCGGAGACCCTCGTCGTCCGCCACCTGTAGCGTGAAGCCGTCTGAGAGGGTATTACTGTCATCATGCATGTACACCACCTGGCCCGCCTCAAGCTGGGCCTGGGTGAAACTCATGCCGGTGGTGATGGGCGTGCCGCTCAGTTCCAGGCGGCCGTTTGTCGGTTGGCCACCGCTCATGAACGTCCAGGTGAGCTCAGCCGCACCGTCGCTCTCATCCACGTCCGTCGCCGCCAGGTCATCCACGGTCAGCACGTAGCTTGCGCCCTTAACCACCTGGAACTCGCCATCGCCGCTCGTGGTCGGCGCATCGTTCACGTCGGTGAGCGCAAGGCTCAGGTCGGCAGTCGCCGCCGCCGGGTTGCGTACCGCCCGCACGGTGACCTCCAGGTTTGGGTTGGTCTCAAAGTCCAGCGCCGCATCGGCGCTCAGGAACAGCATGGGCATACCGGTCATAGGGTCGTCGCCGAGCTCAAACAGCGCCGCATCGGGACCGACCAGCTCCAGGCCGCGCGGGCCGAGATCGGTATCGGCGACGTCTATATCGGCGACCCGTGTGCGGGCGGTGACGTCGGCGTCCTCGGCCAATGGCGGCACCACGTTGTTCAGCGTCACCGCGGTCGGGGGCATATCCGCCGGGGTGGAGACGGTCACGGTCAGCGTCGCCGGTGGCCGCATGGTACCCTCCGGGTCGGCCGGGTTCTGCAAGCGGACTGCAAAGCTGTCATTGGTATCATCAGTGCCGGTATGGACGTAGAGTACCTCACCGGCGTCAAGCTGCCGCTGGGTGAAGCTCATGCCGGGGGTAATTGCCGTGCCCGGGTCGCCGCTCAGTGCCAGGCGTCCGTTTGTCGGTGCGGTGGTGACCGTCCAGCTCAGGACGACGCTGGCATCGTTCCGGGCGCGGGCACTGAGGTCGCTCGGGCTGAGGGCGTAGCTTGCGCCCTCATCGACTTCAATTGCGGCGTCGCCGGTGGTGATCACCGGGAACAGGTCCGTCACTCGCTCCAGCATAGCGATATACACCGCATCCCGGTCGGCACCGGGCTCATCATCTGCCACGGTCAGGCCGCTGAGCAGGGCTTCCCGCAGGTTCGGGCTGGCACGCAGGATATTCTCAAACCGCAAGACATAGTATAGAACCCGCACGTCCTGTAAGTCTATTCTGCCATCATTGTTCAGGTCCAGCGCCAGGACGGCGGCGGTGGGGTTTAACAGATTCAAATTCATCAGCGCGGTCGGGCCATCCTGACTCGGGTTGGGCACGTTGAGCTTAGTCAGGAGCGTTGTCAGGTTGCCTGGGTTGAGGGTGAGGTAATACAAGACCTGGGCGTCCCGCGGGTTGATGAAGGCATCCTGGTTCAGGTCCAGCAGGTTCAGCGTATCGGTGCCGGTCTGGAACGCCACCTCATACGGGCGCTGCTGCATCTCCGAAGTCAGGGCAAGGAGTGCGAGCGGCTCGGATAAGGCTTGGTGTTGCCGGGCCAGGACCCCCCCTGATAAGGGGGATTGGGAAAAGCTTTGGTGCAGCTCAGATAAAGCCTCCCCCGGCCCCTGGCCCCCCTTATCAGGGGGGTTGGTGGCGCCGTAAAGGGCATGGAGCAGGCCAGTGGGCGGGAGCGTGCCTAAAGCAGGCAGGCCGGCGCTTTGCAGATCAGCGGCCGGGGTACCCGTGCTCAGGGCCGTGCTCAGGTCCAGACTCATGTCCAGGCTCAGGCCCAGCGGCAGAATAACCGGTACAGCCCGGGGGGCTAAGACCACGGCCGGAGACGTCGACTCGGTGGCCGCCGGATTCAGCAACAACAGAGTTTGAGCCTCGGCGGGCGCGGTCGCCTCCTCGGCGCGGTAGATACGGTTGCCTGCGCCCGTGACCGGCAACAATGCCGCGAGCGGGGTCGTCGTAAGGGGATGGATGAGCGACAGCGGGCGCAGGCCTTTGAGTTTCGCTTTATCGGTCATATTATGTACCTCAGTAAATTCATTACAAATATTATATGGAAGGTTCCGTATTATATTATAGCCTGAATTATACAACCCGAATTTTGGCGCTTCAAATTACTCGCGTTTACTTGAACGGAACGGAGCCCGTAACTCCCGTCGCGGGTATATTAAAATCAACATTATCGTCAACCCCGCAACTCAGTACCCCTCACAGTCCAGTTCGGGCAAAATCCCGGTGCAGTTTGGGAATCCGGGTTGCTCAGGGAATCCGGCGTGCCGGGTGTGTGTTAATACCCGCGATGGGAGTTACGGGCTCCTATAGTTATTGGTTGGGGCTGGTTCGGTAGCCCCCCTGATAAGGGGGGTTGGGGGGTTATTGTTGATTCGGGTAAGGCCTGGTGCAGTTCGGGAATCCGGGTTGCTCGGGGAATCCGGCGTGCCGGGTGTGTGTTGATACCCGCGACGGGAGTCACGGGCTCCTGTCAACTCAATTTAATCAACCCAACAACCACGCCGATCTGTGCAATCATCGCACCAATGATCCAGCGCGTCAGTCTTGCTGCCGTGTTGGCAATGTCCGCCCTAACTTCGGCAATGTCCGCCCTGGTGTCCGCACGTAGTTTCTCTATGTCCGCCTGGGTGGCCAGGCGCAGTTTCTCTATGTCCGCCTTCACCTCGGCAATGTCCGCCCTGGTGTCCGCGCGCAGTTTCTCGATGTCCGCCTGGGTGTCCAGGCGCAGTTTCTCTATGTCCGCCTTCACCTCGGCAATGTCCGCCCTGGTGTCCGCACGCAGTTTCTCGATGTCCGCCTGGGTGTCCAGGCGCAGTTTCTCTATGTCCGCCTTCACCTCGGCAATGTCGGACTGGGTGGCCAGGCGCAGTTTCTCTATGTCCGCCTTCACCTCGGCAATGTCCGCCTGGGTGTCCAGGCGCAGTTTCTCCATGTCCTCCCTGGTAGTCAGGCGTAGTTTCTCTATGTCCACCTTCACCCCAGCAATGTCCGCCCTGGTGGCCAAATTGCTGTTAATCATATCGACCTGCTCGCCGGCCAGGGCTTCCGCCTGCGCTTCGGTGAAACCCGATTCAGTCAGATGTTTAACAAATTTATGTGTATCAAATGCGATGGCTTCCATGTTCAGGTGCCGGATAATTTTATCGGTATGGCAGGGATCTGCCGCTTGCCACAGGGTGTTACCGGTATGCTTGTATCTCTCATATAGCCAGTATAGACCTGCGCCCCGCGGTTATCAAATGAAATTGTTCAGCAGGGGCCTGCACCGCTCATTACAGGTAAGGAGCGGCTTGCAAGGAATAATTTTCTTTGTCACGCCGTATTTTTACCTGCAATGATCGGCGATGTATGAGTACAATGGGAATAGGGAATATTTGGGGGGTATATTTGGATGATATTTGGGACTGATCAGATTATGGGACTGAGCGAATGAGTGATAATGATGGGACTTTGATGGTGTTATGCACCTGTCCGGGGCCGGTTTCGGCGAAGAAAATAGCCCATAAACTGGTCGCCGATAAGTTGGCCGCCTGCGTTAATATTCTCCCCGGTATTCAGTCGTGTTTCTCGTGGATGGGTAAAATCAGTGAATCTACGGAGCATTTGTTGTTGATCAAAACCACTCGTGAGGTTTATCCAAAACTGGAGCAGGGGATCAGGGCGATGCATTCCTACGAACTTCCTGAGATTATTGCTGTCCCCATAGATACCGGTTTGGATGAATACCTTCAATGGATTAAGAATAATACCGACGCATCATGAATGTTAACCAGATTGGGATGTTAACCAGATTGGCGATTATTGTTGCCGTAAGTTGCCTGTGTCAAGCGACGTCGGCGACTTCTTTGAGGGATAAACTCGGCGATGTTTTCGCTGCCGGCGAGGCCGCGGGCAGCGAGCAGATACTGCCCCCGGATGAGGCCTTCAGGTTGTCGGCACGGGCCAATCGGGATAATACCATAAGCCTTAACTGGGATATAGAGCCGGGCTATTACCTGTATAATGATAAGTTCAAGGTCACTGCGCTGGACGATGATCACCGGCTGGCGCCGTTCACCATCCCCGCGGGCAAATTAAAGCAGGATCTGATCTTTGGCGCGGTGCGGGTGCATTATGACAAATTGAGCGTCGACGTGCCGGTGATCAGCGCGGCGGCGGCCGGCGACACGACCGATATTGAGGTCGCGTACCAGGGCTGCAAGGAGGACGCGGTCTGTTATCCCCCGATTCAAAAAACCCTGAGTCTGAATTTATTCGGCAATGCGGTGGCGGCGCCGGTTTTTGGCGATGATTTGGCGGCGCCAAAGGTAAAAGTATCGGAACAGGACGCGATTACGCAAAGGCTGCTGAGCGGTGGTTTTATTATCAATTTGCTGAGTTTTTTCGGTTTCGGTTTGTTATTGTCATTGACCCCTTGTGTGTTTCCGATGATCCCGATTTTATCGGGCGTAATAGTCGGCCAGCAGGGTGCTTTATCGACCCGGCGCGCCTTTATGCTGTCATTGGTGTTTGTGTTGGCGATGGCGGCAAGCTATGCCTTGCTGGGGGTGATCGCGGGTTCGTTTAATATCAATTTGCAGGCGGCGTCGCAAAACGTCTGGGCAATCGTTTTATTCAGCGGGGTGTTCGTTTTACTGGCGCTGTCGATGTTTGGTTTCTATGAATTGCAGTTGCCCGGTGGCTGGCAAACCAGGCTGAATGCGATGAGTGCCAGTCAGCCCGGCGGCAGTCTAAAGGGGGCGGCGATCATGGGGGCGGTATCGGCGATTGTTGTCGGGCCCTGCGTGGCACCGCCTCTGGCCGGCGCGCTGTTGTATATCAGTCAGACCGGTAACGCATTATTCGGTGGCATGGCGTTATTTTTAATGGGGCTGGGGTTTGGCGTGCCGCTGTTGATCATCGGCGCCTCCGCCGGGGGGTTGCTGCCGAGGGCCGGGCAATGGATGAACGCGGTCAAGCAGTTTTTTGGGGTGCTCATGCTGGGGGTGGCGATCTGGTTCCTGGAACGGGTGCTGCCGTCGACATATACTTTATTATTATGGGCGTCGTTGTTTATTATTTCGGCGGTGTATCTGGGCGCATTCGATAAGGTTGACGCGGCCTCAAAGTGGCTGCGTTTCCGAAAAGGTCTGGGACTGGTGATCATGGTTTATGGGGTGATCATGATCTTTGCTTCGGTAACCGGCGGCAACAGGGTCACCGGGCTGTTAAATGTTTCCTCAACACCGGCGGCATCGCATGCGGGGTTTGCTTACGTTGGCAATGAAACCGAGCTTGAGCGGTCTCTGGCTGAGGCGGGACGGGCGCAAAAGCCGGTGATGCTGGTTTTTTACGCCGATTGGTGCGTGGTCTGCAATGAGCTGGAGCGATATACCTTCCCGGATGAAAACGTGCGGGCGTTATTGTCGGAATTAGTGCTGCTTAAAGCGGACGTCACTCAAAATAATGATCAGGATCAGGCATTGTTAACGCGCTTCGATTTGTTTGGCCCGCCCGGGTTGATCTTTTTTAATCGTGATACCGAGGAATTGAGTCCCTACCGCCTGGTCGGTTTTATCGACGCGGAATCGTTCGCCGCGCATCTGCAAGAGGTGATCGCTCTCTGAACAATACAACCCCGATATTGATTGTGGTTGCGATGGCGGCGTTTATTACCGGCGCCGGTTTGCATTATTCCGGCGTGTTTGACGACACTCGGAGCGCCGCCGCGCCCGCTGCGAGCGTTATTATTGGCGCCCCCCGCGCGGATTTTGTATTGACCGATATGGACGGCAATCGCCGCCATATCGATGAATGGCGGGATAAGGTGATCGTATTGAATTTCTGGGCGACCTGGTGTGCGCCCTGTCTGGAAGAGATCCCGATGTTTATTGAATTGCAACAACGGTATCGGGCAAGCGGGGTGCAGTTTATTGGTATTGCGCTGCAGGATGCGGAGGAAGTCCGCGGCTACAGTGAGGCGGTGAATATTCCCTATCCGCTGCTGTTCGGCGGCGATGAGGTGATCAAAATCGGACGCCAGTATGGTAATGAAATCGGGGCGATACCTTATACGGTGATCGTTGATCGCGAGGGTAAAATTGCGTTTCAGAAGCGCGGCGCGTTGTCAAAATCGGAAGCGGAACAAAGCATACTGGCGTTGTTATAGCGGCTGTTATAGTAGCCATGGCGGTTATTTTCGGGGGGTTATAAAATCGTCGGCCTTAGGGCCGCGTTGTTGCCGGGGTGCGGAATGAGCCGTGGTGAATATTTGCTACAATATCAAAAAAACGATTTAATCAGAATTGCCGCCGCAATAGCAAGCAGAATGTTGATTTTAATATCAACAGCGGTCAGCCGCTTTTCTATGCTGTTCATAACATTTCTCCCTGACTGATTTCATGGCTAAATTCAAACATACCCGGAGACCGGCTGATCATGAATGGCTGATTATCTTAGGGTCACGAGTATATATAGTATGGCATATATCGTTTAATTTTTTTCCGGCTTTTTATCTTTAATAATAATGGCCGGCGCCGCGGCGGACGTGGTTGGCTTGATTTTTGTAGTGGTAATGATCGGGAATTGTGTTAAAGTGCGGTTAAAAGACGCTTAATTTCTACAAAAATCAGTTTATGATAGGAGGGGGTATGGCGAAACTGATGGTTTTACATGGGCCTAATCTCAATTTGTTGGGCGAGCGTGAACCGGAAATTTATGGTTCCGTGTCATTGGAGGAAATTAACCGGCGCATGCTGGCCCGCGCCCGCGACCATGGACATGAGTTGATCAGCTTTCAAAGTCAGGCGGAACATGTATTGATAGAGCAGGTTCATGACGCCAAACGGGTTGGAATCAATTTTATTATTATCAATCCGGGTGCATTTGCTCATACCAGTATCGCTTTAAGAGACGCGCTGCTGGCGATTAATATCCCATTTATTGAAGTCCATTTATCCAATATATTCTCGCGGGAAGAGTTTAGACGCAATTCTTATCTGTCCGATATTGCGGTGGCGGTGATCAGTGGTTTGGGGGTGATCGGCTATGAACTGGCAATCGCCGCGGCAGCGGATAAGCTGAGCGGGCAATAAGGCGCAATCAATGGATATTAGAAAGATACGAAAATTAATCGAGTTGTTGGAAGAATCGGGCGTGTCCGAAATCGAGATACATGAAGGTGAGGAATCGGTGCGCATCAGTCGTGGGGGTGAGACACAGGCAACCCAGACAACGGTACGGCCACGGGCCGACGCCGATGGGTCTGAGGCGTCCGCGGCGGTTACCGCCGACGGTGGCGAGCCCGAACTGAAACATAAAGGCCATGTGATTAAATCGCCTATGGTCGGGGTATTTTATAATTCTCCCGCGCCTGACAAACCGGCTTTTGTTGATCCGGGCGCGGTGGTTAACCGCGGTGACGTGCTTTGCATTATTGAGGCGATGAAGGTTATGAATCAGATCGAAGCCGACGCCAATGGAACGGTCATTGAGGTATTGGCGGAGCATGGTGAACCGGTGGAATTTGGTCAGCCTTTGTTTCTGCTGAGTGAATCATCCCACTGATATTGATTCAATCCTGACGATCATGCTGGAAAAAGTGGTTATTGCAAACAGGGGTGAAATTGCGCTGCGCATATTGCGCGCCTGCCATGAATTGGGGATCCGCACGGTTGCGGTTTATTCCGAGGTCGACCGGCAGCAAAAACACGTGCTGTTGTCGGACGAGACCGTGTGTATCGGGCCGGCGCGAGCCTCTGAGAGTTATCTCAATATCCCGGCCGTTATCAGTGCGGCCGAGGTGACCGATTCGGTTGCAATCCATCCGGGTTATGGTTTTCTGTCCGAGAACGCTGATTTTGCCGAGCGGGTCGAGCAGAGTGGCTTTAAATTCATCGGCCCCAGACCGGAGACGATTCGCCTGATGGGCGATAAGGTGGCGGCAAGAGAAACGATGTTAAAATTTGGCGTGCCCTGTGTGCCGGGCTCAGGCGGGGCATTGGGTGATAATGATAATGAATTATTGGAGGTGGCCAGGGAGATAGGCTATCCGGTCATTATCAAGGCCTCCGGCGGCGGCGGTGGCCGGGGTATGCGGGTGGTGCACAGTGAATCGGCGTTATTAAAGACCATTTCCCTGACCCGTTCTGAAGCGGGCGTGGCGTTTGGCGATGATGGCCTGTATATGGAAAAGTACCTGGAACAACCGAGGCATATAGAAATACAGGTATTGGCGGATGAACATGGTAACGTGATCCACCTGGGGGAGCGTGACTGTTCCATACAGCGCCGCTATCAAAAGGTTGTTGAGGAAGCGCCGGCCTCGGGCATTGATGACGCCACCCGGCGGGAAATCGGTGAGCGTTGCGTTCATGTGTGTCGTGAAATTGCTTACCGCGGCGCGGGTACGTTTGAGTTTTTATATGAAGACGGCAAGTTCTATTTTATCGAAATGAATACCCGCGTTCAGGTGGAGCATCCGGTTACGGAGATGATCACCGGTATCGATATTATCAAGGAACAATTAAGAATCACCAATGGTGATGAATTGAGTTATCGTCAGCAGGACGTAAGAATCAACGGCCATGCAATAGAATGTCGCATCAATGCGGAAGATCCGGAGAGTTTTATACCGTCTCCCGGCACCATCGATCATTATCATCCGCCAAGCGGGCCGGGCATTCGAGTGGATACCCATATTTATCAGGGATACTCGATTCCTCCTCATTATGATTCCATGATAGGTAAATTAATCGCCCACGCGGAGACGCGTGAATTGGCCTTGTCGCGCATGTCCATGGCGTTGTCGGAAATTGTGCTGGATGGGATTAAGACCAATATTCCGCTGCATCAGGCGTTGGTCGGCGACGCGGCTTTTGTTGCCGGCGTTACCGGTATTCATTATCTGGAGAAGAAGTTTGGTTTGCAGTGACGGAGGAGCCCGACTATACCATCATGGGCCGGCTGCAACTGAGCATTGATATCGATGCGGAGCGTGCCGATGATCTGGCGGTTTTGCTTGCGCAATTCGGAGTTGATTCCGTCCGCCTTGCAGCCCCGGATGACCGCGCCCGATTGAACGCCGCCGGCGGTGATTCCCCAAAACCGGCGCCCGATTTATCGCGGCGGGTTCGTTTGAGGGCGGTGCTGCCGATCGATATGGACCTGGACACGGTGTTGATCTGTATCCGCAACCGCGTGGGTGATCGGCATATTCATGGCCACTCGCTGTGTTTATCCGCCGATGCCGACCGCCGGGCCGGGGCGGGCGGTCAGTCTTTATTCTGCGGCGATAAATTGTGTATTTATCCCAGTTGGGGCGATCCGCCCGCGGGCCTGCCGGCCATCAGGATCGATCCGGGGCTGGCGTTTGGTACCGGGGCACATTCCACCACCGCGCTTTGTCTGCAATGGCTGGGCGATAATGATCTGCACAATAAAACAGTGATCGATTATGGTTGTGGCACCGGCATTCTGGCGATGGCGGCGGCAAAATTGGGTGCCCGGCGGGTTTATGCAACCGATATCGATCCACGGGCGGTAAGCGCGTGCGCCAATAATCTGGCCGCGAATAAACTGGATAAACGGGTTACAATGGTTGCCGGGCAACGACCGCGTCTGCCGCCGGGGGATATATTGATTGCGAATATATTGCTGAATCCGCTGGTGCGGCTTGGGGAACGATTTTCCAGCCTGGTCAAACCCGGCGCGGGTCTGGTTTTATCGGGGCTGCTGCACGTGCAGATTGAAGAATGTCTGGCGGTTTATTCCCGCTGGTTCACGATGCACAAACCGTTATTTAATGAACAGTGGGCGCTGCTTTGTGGTACTCGCAACGCGGACTGCCAATATCAATAAGCAACCAATCAATAAGCAACCATGTATGCGGATTGTCCGAATTGCAAGACTGAATTTCATATCACTGCGAAACATATCTCTGCGGCAAGCGGCAAGGTGCAGTGTGGTATTTGTGACCATGTATTCAACGCGGTTGCGCGTCTGCATGATGAAGCTATCCTGCAAAAACTCAAGCCGGCGGGCACCGATTCCATCGATGCCGGGGTAAACATTGGGGCTCGGCAGGCGGACTCTGAGCACTCGGATGAACCGGCTCTGCATCCAACCGGTGCCGAGGCGATAATTGCGGCGGATGCGGAGCCGCCGGACCCGCAGGCTGATTCTTCGGCGGTTGGTGAGGCCGCGGACGCGCACCGGCGCGGGCAGGGGTCTGATCACAATGAGCCGGTATTTGAGGCCGAGATTGATCCGGACGTGGACCTGGCCTATGCCGCCGTTGCCGGTGAACTGGAACAGGCCGAGCCGGCGAAAAATCGTTCATTGGCGTTGTTTTGGTCGGCGGGGGCGTTATCTTTGCTGCTCATTGCCGTTGCTCAGGTGCTTTGGTTTCAGCGGGACCTGGTTTTGCAACACTACCCCGAGGCGGTGCCCTACGCGCGGCAGCTTTGTGAACGATTCCAGTGTGCAATAATTCGCAAACGGGACCTGTCGGCGATTGAGTTGCTGAATCGGGACGTCAGGTTGCATCCGACGTTTGGGGAGACGTTGCTGGTGAATGCGACCATGATGAATCAATTAGCAGGGATTCAACCCTATCCAACGGTTCAGTTTAACTTATTCGATACCGGCGGAGCGATCATTGGTTCGCGCAAATTCACACCGCAGCAATATCTGGACCAGAGTATTGCCGTTCATGCCGGTATGCAGCCGGGCAGCCCCGTTCATTTTGTGCTTGAAATCACCGGGCAAACCCTTAACGCGGTCAGTTTTGAATTTCGCTTTCTATGAAGTAACTGATTTTTCAGGGAATCTTTTATTGCTTTGGTAAGCTTATTATTTATCGTTATTATTACCGCGGGGATGGCACTTGCATTACAATGGCGGCGGCCCGGCAATCGACCGAAGCCGCGGATGGGTGAAAGCTACAAACCGTCGCCAGACAATTACTGACAGATCATTTATCTATACGGAGATAATGGGCAAGGTGGGTAAAACCAGTGAAAAACACGGGGCGAGCCGCGATAAACTAAGACAAAGCACCCTGCATGCTTGCGTGGAACGGGCGCTGAAAAATTATTTCAGGGATATGGATGATCACGCGACCAGGAATCTGTATGCACTGTTTATATCCGAAATTGAAAAGCCCCTTTATAATATCGTGATGGAGCATACCCGCGGCAATATTACCCGTGCGGCCGAGTTATTGGGATTAAATCGTGCCACCCTGAGAAATCGCTTGAAAAAATATGATCTTAATTAAACCTTCGATACTGGCCGATATTGATTGTGTCGGGCGGTTGACTTGATTCACCTGATTCCGGCGTCCCAATGAAAATAAAGCGCGCGTTGGTGAGTGTTTCCGATAAATCCGGGATCGTCGATTTTTGCCGGAAATTAACCGGGCTTGGCGTCAGTATTGTCTCCACCGGTGGAACGGCAAAGGTTCTGATGGAAAACGGACTCAAGGTGGTGGAGGTGTCGGATTATACCGGTTTCCCGGAGATGATGGACGGTCGGGTGAAAACCCTGCATCCAAAAATTCACGGCGGATTATTGGGTCGCCGGGGCAGGGATGAGCCGGTGATGCGGGAACACGGCATAGACCCCATCGATCTGCTTATTGTGAATTTGTATGCCTTTGCGCAAACGGTTGCCAGGCCCGGTTGCACCCTGGCTGAGGCAATAGAAAAAATAGATATAGGCGGGCCGGCGATGTTGCGGTCGGCGGCTAAAAATCATGCCGCGGTGGCGGTTGTGGTCGACGTCGGCGACTATGACCGGCTTATTGTGGAGCTTGAAAATAATAATGGGGAATTAAGCGATAACACCCGGTTTCATCTGGCCCAAAAGGCATTCGCTCATACCGCCGATTACGACGCCGGCATATCCAACTATCTTGGCGCATCTGACGGCGATGGCCGGCATTATGATTATCCATCAACCTATACCGTGCAGTTTCACAAGCGGCAGGAATTGCGTTATGGTGAAAATCCACATCAAACCGGGGCTTTCTACGTCCAGCCGTCACCGCCCTCCGGTACTCTGGCCAGTGCCGAACAACTGCACGGCAAGGCGCTTTCCTATAATAATATCGTCGATACCGACGCCGCCCTGGAGTGCGTATTAGCCTTTGCCGAACCCGCCTGCGTCATCGTTAAACACGCCAATCCATGCGGTGTTGCGACCGGTAAAACATTGCGCCAGGCGTACCAGCGCGCATATCAGACGGACCCGACCTCGGCGTTTGGCGGCATTATTGCATTCAACCGCGCCTACGATAAGGAGGTGGCACGGACAATCATCGACCAGCAATTTGTTGAGGTAATTATTGCGCCGGAGATTAACGCCGATGCGCTGGAAATAACCGCGACCAGGGGGGCGGTGAGGGTATTGCAATGCGGGCGGCGTGAACGCAGGATACAACAGTTACAGTTAAAACGGGTCAGCGGTGGTTTGTTGCTGCAGGACGGCGATCAGGCGATGATCAGCCGTGCCGACTTAAAGACGGTGACCGAACGCACGCCCACCGAAGATGAATATGATGATCTGTTATTTGCCTGGCAGGTCGTTAAATACGTTAAATCAAATGCAATTGTCTATTGTAAGGCGCGCCAGACCATAGGCATAGGCGCCGGCCAGATGAGCCGTATTTACAGCAGCCGCATCGCCGCGATTAAGGCGGAAGACGAAAAGCTGGAGGTGGCCGGGTCGGTGATGGCCTCGGATGCCTTCTTTCCGTTCGACGACGCCATCGATTTGGCGGCGAGTCTTGGGATCACCGCAATCATCCAGCCCGGTGGATCGATGCGCGATGAGCAGGTGATTGCCGCCGCCGATGAGCATGATATTGCGATGGTATTTTCCGGTATCCGGCACTTTCTGCATTGATGCGAGTCCTTGTTATTGGCGGTGGTGGTCGTGAGCATGCGCTGGCGTGGAAGGCGGCGCAGTCGGAGCGGGTTACCGACGTTTACGTGGCCCCCGGGAACGCCGGCACCGCAAGCGAGGAGAAATTGCATAATATTGCAATCGCCGCCGAGGATATTCCGGCGTTAACGGACTTTGCCAGACGGGAAAAACCAGACCTGACCATCGTCGGCCCGGAGGCGCCATTAACCGCCGGTATTGTTGACGCATTTCAACGCGCCGGGCTGGTTTGTTTTGGCCCGACAAAGGCTGCGGCCGTTCTTGAAGGCTCCAAGGCATACGCCAAGGATTTTCTAAAAAGACATCAAATCCCCACCGCCGGGTATGAGGTGTTCACCGAGGTCGAGGCCGCCGCTGAGTATATACGATCGAGACCCATGCCAATCGTTCTCAAGGCCGATGGACTGGCCGCGGGTAAAGGGGTGATCATCGCATCCACGGTGGCTGAGGCGATAAAAACGGTGACGGATCTGCTTACCGGGGATAAATTTGGCGCGGCCGGTCATCGTGTTGTGGTTGAGGAATTTCTTGAGGGCGAGGAGGTCAGCTTTATGGTCATCACCGATGGTGAGCGGGTTTTGCCGCTTGCCAGCGCCCAGGATCACAAGGCACGCGACGAAGGCGATCACGGGCCGAACACCGGTGGCATGGGCGCTTATTCTCCGGCGCCGGCGGTGGATGAGGTTATGCATCGCCGGATCATGGATACCGTCATCCTGCCGACGGTTCAGGGCATGGCCGGTGAAAATAGAATCTACCGGGGATGTCTCTATGCCGGACTGATGATCGGCGATGACGGTACGCCCAGGGTACTGGAATTTAATTGTCGTTTTGGCGATCCTGAGGCCCAGGTCATTATGCTGCGGTTAAAAAGTGAGCTGGTGCCGCTTATGCTGGCTGCGGCGTCGGGGGGGCTGGACCAATATCGGGTTGAATGGGATGAACGCGCGGCGCTGGCCGTGGTTGCGGCCTCGGCGGGATACCCGGCCGGTGCCAGCAAGGGTGACGTGATCGGTGGCGTGGATTCCGATTTTCCCGAGGAGACAAAAATATTTCACGCGGGCACGGCAAATAAAGATAATAATATCGTTACCGCAGGCGGTCGGGTTTTATGCGCGGCCGGCCTGGGGGAAACGGTCGCCCGGGCTCAACAACGGGCATATCAGGCGATTAATAATATTACCTATGAGGGCATGTTTTATAGAAAGGATATTGGCTACCGGGCGGTTGCGGGGACGTAATGAATCCTGTTCGCCGGAGTCCGGGGAAGACGTTTGGGACAGGGACGGTGTCTCAGAGCGGCCGATCCGCGGGCGGGAGCCCGGCGTCGGCGGCGCGACCCGATTTCATATTAAACGCCGGCTCCTTAGCGATGCCGGATCCTTATCATGATAGCAACACAATAATAATGGCTGCAAGGACTCAACCATGCCGATAATCACCGAAGTCGCGTTGCTGAAGAAAAGGCGCACCAAGATCATTGCCACCGTCGGTCCCGCCACCCGCGCCCCGGATATACTTAAAAAACTGATGCGCACCGGTGTCGATATCTTTCGCCTGAACATGTCCCATGGTGAGCATGAATTTCATCGTCAAGTCTATCTTGATATCAGGAAGATAGCGCTCGAACTCGGAAAGCCCGTTGGTATTCTGGCGGATCTGTCCGGCCCCAAGATCCGCACCGGCAAATTTAAAAACGCGGAGATCGAACTGGTGGAGGGCGAACAGGTGATCGTCACCACCCGTGACGTAGAGGGGCAGCCGGGCTTGATTCCGTCCCGGTATAAGGCATTGGCGGATGACGTCAAACCCGGCGACCGGATTTTATTAAATGATGGCAGCCTGGAATTGCAGGTTGAGCGTTCCGAGGCAACCGAGATCAGCTGTATGGTGGTTCGCGGGGGCATTCTGACCGACGGCAAAGGCATCAATCTGCCCGGCGTCAGTGTATCGGCGCCGTCATTGACCGACAAGGACAGGGAAGATACGCGATTTGGAATAGAATTGGGGGTTGATTTTTTTGCCCTGTCTTTTGTTCGCAAGGCGGAGGATATCCGCGAGCTTAAAAATTTTATTGCCGAGCATAATGGTGACGTTGCGATTATTGCCAAGATCGAAAAACCTGAGGCCCTGGATGACGCGGATGCGGTGTTGGATATCGCTGACGGCATTATGGTGGCAAGAGGCGACCTGGGGGTGGAACTCACCCCGGAACAGGTGCCGGTGGCTCAGCATCAACTCATCGATCAGGCGCGCAGCAAGTTCAAACCGGTTATCGTTGCCACGCAGATGCTGGAGTCGATGATCGAACATGCGCATCCAACCCGGGCCGAAGTGGCTGATATCGCCAATGCCGTCACCCTGGGCACCGATGCCGTTATGTTGTCCGGTGAGACCGCGATAGGCGCCTATCCGGTTAATGCGGTAAATATGATGGATCGTATCGCCCGCCAGACCGAGTCTTATCTTTGGAAGCAAAATGCCTATAGCGGCACGGTCAAGAGAACCAACCAGGACGAGATTCCAATCTGGCCGGCGGTTGCCAATGCGATGGCCAGATTGGCTCATGATTTACGTGTGCATGCGATTGTTGTTATCTCGCAGAGTGGTATGTCGGCGGCGACAATGAGCTCATCCCGGCCCGTCGCGCCGGTGGTGGTTATTGCCGGTTCGGCGGCGGTGTGTCGTAAGATTGGTCTGTTATGGGGGGTTATTCCGGTGCTGGCGGCGGAGGCCGGCAGAGCCAACCCGAATCGATTGGCGCGCCGCACCGTATCTGATCTGGGTCTGGCTAAATCGGGTGAGAAAATCCTGCTTGTACGGGGGTTTCATAATGATCCGAAATTAAATGCGCCCTCAGTGACGGTGATAACGATCTAGGTATTCATCAGGCGGCCCGATACCATAAAGGGTTATTCTTTGGGTTATTTTTGAGGTTGCCGGCAACCGGGACGGTTTATTTTTGCGGAATTTATTGCGCCTGACCAATCGGTTCCCGGCACTGGATCATAACAGTCTGCGGGTCGCGGTCGGCCTGCACGATAAATTCAACCCTGACGTCACGGTAGCCGGGTCTGTTGCCGACCGCAATGTATTTCCCCGGCAGTAATTCCAGACTGGTTTTGTCAAAATTGCCCAGTTTCCCGACTTTATATATTTGTACGTCGGTTTTGTTGTCGGAAATAAAACCAACCGTGATCGGTTCACGCGCCTGCCGCAACAATCCGGCCAGTGTGGCTTTTTGGCCGGTGATTCTGGGGCCCAATACCGGTATGGTATCGATTTGCTCCCGCAGGGCCAGGGCTTCCCGATATACGTCTTGATCGCCCAGCCGTTCGGGATGGGCTATGGTAAGGGTCAATTTGCGGTCGAGCATGGCTCGATTTTTTGCAGTGCGCTGTTTTTGGCGTGCATCAGCGGAGTAATTATCCAGCTTTAATGCCTCGGTATAAACGTCGGCGGCGTCATTCCAGCGTTCCTCAATTTCCAGCTTGCCGCCGTTGAGTAATAACTCGCTCAGATTGGCGGTGATCATTTCCTGCCTGCTCTGTTTCAATGCCGACGTTGCCTCCCCGGCGCCGGGTTTGATCTGCAGGGCCTTATTGAATTTTGCCGTCGCCTGCGTGTAATCGTTATTTTCCAGGGCCGCGTAACCGGCACTCATCGCCCGACTGAAGTCTCTGTCGCGGCTGCCTGTTCGTACCTCCTCCAGGCCCCGTTTCGCCAATTCATTATATTTATCGAGATTCATTGCCTGTTTGAACATGGCCCCGGCCTGTTGCAGTTTTCCCTGTTGCAGCAGGGTTGTCGCCTGCTCAAGAATATCGGTTACCTGATCCAGCGTGCGGGCGCGCTGCAATCCGACGCCGGCCTCAGTATTGTCCGGTTCAATCAGCAGCGCCTTTTCAAAAGACTCTGTCGCCTCCGCCGCGTCGATGTTCTGAAGGTGACGCCGGCCCTGTGTCAGCGACGTTTGCACAATCTCGTCGGCCTCGGCCAGGAGTTTGCCAAATATCTCCTGCGCCTGTTGATAGCCACTGATGGCGGCCTCAAATTGTTTGTTTTGGTAGCGCTGATCTCCTCGCCTGGCGTGACTCAGCGCGAGTGCGTAATCCTCGGAAGCCCATTTTTCCACGGCCTTATTGCGCAATTGTTCCTGGGCTTCAAGCATTGTTGCGAGTATAGCCTGAGAGTTTTTTCTGAGCGCCGCCAGTTGTGACTCGTTCCAGGGGGAAAGCGGTTCGGAGCCGGGTTCGGTTGGCGCAGGTTGTGGGGAGGCATAATCCGCCGCCGGGCTGGTTTGTTTTATCGCCACCAGCGGTGTCGGTTGAAATGATTTTGCCCAGAATAAAAAAATCAAAGCGGCGCAAGCCAGCAACGCCACCATCGCAACCGCGCCCGGCAATGAATTTATTTTATGTATCAGCGACCCGCGCCGTTTATCCGCCTGGGTTGACGTGGGGGGGATAGGCTTAAAATCTTTTGTCGCCGATATTTTACCGCCACTCATCGCGCCGGCATGAATTGCAATGCAGCGCCATACCGGTATATTGGCGGTAATGACGCCGCGACGGCCCGACCGTTACTGTCGCTCAGTGGCGAGGGTATCATCAAGATACCCGGTTTCTTTTTGATAGATTTCATGCAGTATTTGATGCCACTGTACATATTGTTCATTAACCGAGCCGCTTAGGGTCACCGTTCTGTCCTCCAGTTGCATGGTGTGAGGTTGCACGTCGGCATTCAGTGACTGACCGAGTTCCTCCAGTGCCAGCTGATGGATTTTTGCTTCCTCACTTTTACCATAGGCGCTTGTCAAGCCCAGCAGTCCGGCACCTATGCCGAGTGTGCCGGCGGTTTGTGTGGCTTCACTGCCGCTGGTCTGGGCGAGCACACCGGCAATAATCGCCGCCGCCCCCAATAATCCGCGCGTCCATTTTTGCCTGTTTAATTTATCCAGGGCGCGCTGCTCTTCATAACTGAGCCGGCGCCATTCCTGATAACTGCCGGCCATCTGTCTGCTGAAGGCATTGTAATATTCCTGCAGGGTATCAACGAAGGCGTTATCCCTTTGCCTGATCCGTCTGACGCGTTGCATGATCGGATCGTTATCCGCCGGCAGGCTGTTGATGCTGATGCGGCCGTTTCCGGCGGTATCCAGATGCCGTGAGAACGCCGTCGGTGCAAATCGCCGGGCAAACTGCAACTCAGAAATGGCGCGCAGGTTTTTCAGATCATCGGCGGTGAATCGTTTTCTGTACTTAATTAAGTCATTGGCAATTTTGTTATAGAGCCCCTGGAAGGGTTCCTGAGCACCGCCGGGGCCGGCATCATAGGCATAATTATTGACGACTTCGGTGTATTTTTTTGTGTACCATTTCTTATTGGATGAATCCCGTACCGTCACCTGCAACGCCAGATTGGCACCGTCTGATTCCAATATCTTTGCATCCACCCAGACGTCCATTTCACTCTGTTTATTCGGAATAACCCGTATCACCCCCCATTGGCCGCTGCCTTGCAGGGTCTCCATCAACCTGACGGGCATGTATCGGGCTTCCGCCTCTCTGATCTGCCGGTACAGACCGGCCTCTTCCTCGGATAGTTTGTCAATTCCCGGATCGAACGGACTGATCCCCACGTCCAACAACAATTCTTCCGGTATTGTTTCAGTCTCAATAATGATCTCTTCACGCTGGGTGGTCGTTACCGTCTTGGTACTGCAACCGCCAAGGGAAAGCACCAACAAACACCACAGGCAGAATCTAAAATAATTATTGTTCATCGTTTGGATTGTACTCCCCTTTTATATTTTCTGTATTCGTCCCACAATTTTTCCCTCAAAACCGGGTCTGTTTCCCGCATCGCCGCCTCACGCAATTGCCGGGCCACCACGTCGTCATCTTTGCCATCGGCCACGTCTTCAGGCAGGTCTTCGGGTGAGGCCTGATCTTCAAACTCGCCCGCCCGGTTATCACCGGAATCACCTGGTTGCCGGCCGGCCGTTACCGCTTTTGTTTTTTTATCACCGCTCGCGGCGGTTTGTCCGGTACCGTCGGCAGCCTGAGGATCAGCGACGTCGCCGTCAAGATATTCGTCGCCACCGGCCTGCCGACCCCCACCGCCCTGTTCATTTTGCCGGGCTTTAATCTGCCCCTGGCGGCGTAACAGTATGGCATCAAATTCACTCAACTGCCGATCCAATTCCCGCTCTATCGCGGTGATTTCCTCGGCATCGGTCAACGCCTCCCCCGGTCGCGTCGGCAGCTCATTATCTTTCGCGTTGGCTTGCCCGGAGCCAGGCTGTGAACCGCCGGCCGGCGGAGGTTTGGAAACATCTGCCGACGAGGATGGGTCCGCATTCCCCGGTTGCCCGGGCCGTGCCGGTGGATCATGATCCTGGGCGTCTACATTCCCCGGCCGCCCGCGGCCGGGAGACGAACCGCCGTCCGGCGGAGGTTTGGAGGTATTTGCCGACGAGGACCGGTCCGCACTCTCCGGCAGCGCCCGGTCATGGGGCACGGAAAGGGCTACGTTGCGATCGGCGGAGGTTTGCGTTGATTGCCCGGCGGCGTCAGTCTGCTCGGCCCCGGCGGATCGCGCTTGCGTTTCCGGGGCGCGTGGTTGTTTTTCCACCTTTGACGTGGTGGGCGCAGGCTTCTCCGGCGGGGTAAGACATGCCGTCAACAATATCGCCAAAAGGCTGACCGAGGTTAAATTTCGCATCATTGTCAATCACCCCGCACAATATGCACTTGATGCTCCACCGTGGCAACCGGTTCGCCGTTTTGATAGCGAGGCCGATAATGGCGTGATTTAACCACCTTTTTTGCGGTTCGATCATTGCCCCTGCCATCGGGCAGACTAAGCTCAAGAATTTTTATATTTCCGGGCCTGCCGTGTTCTGACACGTCCAGCAAGGCGAGGACGTATTCCCGCTCCGCCCGGCTGTTTCGGTACTCATCCAATTCCGGCAAGACCATTTTCACGTCCGGGATAATTCTGGGGGCGCCAAACAGCGAGGCCAGATGTTCCCGGTTGGCGGCATCGCTGGCAAGCAACGCATGGGCGTCGCGATAGGTTTGATGGGCACCGTCTTGCCACCCTCGTAACAGGCGCCAGTCGCCCAGATGAATGAGGGCATTGGCGTGCCCCAGTCTCGGTAATTCCGGGTTAGTCTCATATATTGTGATCACGCGTTGCAGGATCCTGCCCACCTTATTCGGGATGATTGGGTAATTGGCCAAAGCCTGTCCATATAATAGACCAATCAGGCGCGGATCAGTTGCATTACGTGCGGATACCGCCGCAATTGTTTCCCGGTAGATTCTATCCGCGTCACGGAGCAGATATTCTTCCCTGTCCTTTAACAGGCGGTGCCTGTGGGCGTTCAATTTCCAGCGCCCCACCCTGTCTAAAGCCGTTAATAATCCGGGATCGTCACCCTCATAATTACGCCTGTGCAGCCACAGCATCCGTTGATAATTGCCATCCACGCCCATCCAATTCTGTTTGGCGATATTGCTCTTTATCAGTTGGTCGAGAATAGGGACCTGGTCCAGATCATACAGGCCGTTATTGATTCGTTTAATCTGCAGTGCCCGTTTGAACGTGGCCGCGGCTCGCTCGTGATCATTTTCTATTTGATAGGCCAGGCCCAACCCCATCAGCGGTTCTCCAAGTTGTGCGCCATATATACCCTGGTTTGATTCCAGATCCTTAATATGCCGCTGGTAGGCGACAACGGTGTCGGCCTGGGTGTCGGCCTGCCCCGGCGCGGAACAGCCCAGCGCCACCGCCAAAAGAATCATTGTTTTATTGTCTAAATCCATAATACTGAACCTGCCAACGTCACTGATAATAATTATGGCATAATTTTTTACAAATTGTTGACAAGGCCTGGCGGGGGGAGTCGATACCGAAATTATTGACGGTTAATCGCCGTTCCAGGCGATAAAATTTTTAAGCAGCCTCAATCCGTTTTGCTGACTTTTTTCCGGATGGAACTGGGTGGCAAAAAAATTACCGCGGGCAAGCACGCTGGCATAGCGACCGATATAATCGGTATTGCCAGCGATATCGGATTCAAGCTCCGGTTTTACATAATAACTATGGACAAAATAAAACCGGCTGCGGTCTTCAATACCGTTCCAAAGAGGGTGTGATTTTGTTTGATGGACCCGGTTCCAGCCTATGGCCGGGATCTTACGGGTATTGCCATGCTCGTCCTTAATGCCCTCGGCAAAACGAATGACCTTGCCGGGCAGTATGCCCAGGCCCTGTGTCCCGCCGTCCTCGTCGCTGTGGTTCATTAGCAATTGCAGACCCAGGCACAGGCCGAGGAAAGGTTTGTTTAAGATACATTCTCGAATGACCTGGTCCAGGCCCTGTTGAGTTAAGCTGGACATGCATTGACCCATCGCGCCCTGTCCCGGGAAGACCACTTTATCCGCCGCCAGAATGGTGGCCGGATCGGCGCTGATGGCAATCCGATGCGCGCCATCGGCAACGGTTTCCAGGGCCCTGGTGACCGAGCGCAGATTGCTTGTGCCGTAATCGAGGATCACGATTTTGGCCATGGCACTACAGCACGCCCTTGGTGGAGGGCAATATTCCCGCCATACGCGGATCATGTTCCACGGCCATGCGCAGTGCCCGGCCGAATGCCTTGAATATGGTTTCAGCAATATGGTGCGCGTTTCTGCCGCGAATATTGTCAATCTGTACGCCTATCATCGCGTGATTAACCAGCCCTTGAAAAAATTCAAAGATCAGATCGACATCAAAATCACCAATTCTGGCACGGGGGTGATCGGCGAAGTATTCCAGACTGGGTCTGCCGGAGCAATCAACGACCACCCGCGACAGGGCCTCATCCAATGGCACATAGGCATGCCCATAGCGGCGTAGCCCCTGTTTATCGCCCATGGCTTTGGCCATGGCCTGACCCAGGGTGATGCCTATATCCTCAACGGTGTGGTGGGCGTCAACCTGCAAATCGCCCCTGGCGTGTATCCTTATATCCAGCATGCCGTGCCGTGCCACCTGGTCCAGCATATGTTCAAGAAACGGAATATTGATATCCAGCTCGGCTTCACCCTGACCATCGAGATTAAGCTCGATATCGATCCGGGTTTCTTTGGTTTCACGGTTTATTCGTGCTATGCGACTTGTCATAATAAGGCCCTGAAAAACAGTATAGAATACTCGCTAATGTATTAACTTGCCAGTCGGTTACAGCTGATCTCAAATGATTGACACCATTATCATTGAAAATTATCTGCTCGATCTACAGGAGCGGATCACAGGGTCTCTGACCCAGTTGGATGCCACCCTGGAGGTGCGGGAGGATCGGTGGGATAGACCCGCGGCCGGCGGCGGCCGGACCCGGATATTGTCCAATGGCAAAATCCTTGAACAGGCGGGGATTAACTTTTCCCACGTCCGCGGCAAAAAATTGCCGGACGCGGCCACCGCCCGGCGGCCTGAATTAGCCGGACGCAATTATCAAGCCATGGGCAACTCCCTGGTGATACACCCGCTTAACCCGTATATCCCGACCGCGCACATGAACGTGCGTTTTTTTATCGCAGCCAATAAAAACCAGGCCCCGGTATGGTGGTTTGGCGGAGGCTTTGATCTGACGCCGTACTATCCATTTGAAGAAGACGTGAAACATTGGCACAACACCGCCAAAAAAGCCTGCCGGGGGTTTGGTAGAAACAGTTACAGTAAATATAAAAAATGGTGCGACAGCTATTTCTATATCAAACATCGCAGGGAAGCGCGCGGGGTGGGCGGCCTGTTTTTTGACGATTTGAATGAATGGGGTTTTGAGCAGTGTTTTGCGTTTATGCGGAGTGTTGGCAACCATTTTCTGAGCGCCTATATTCCGATAGTGGAACGACGCAGGCATATGCAATGGGGCCGGCGAGAACGGGATTTTCAATGTTACCGGCGCGGCCGTTACGCCGAGTTCAATCTGGTTTATGATCGAGGCACCTTATTTGGATTACAGTCAAACGGGCGCACCGAGTCGATCCTGATGTCTCTGCCGCCGGAGGTGCATTGGCGCTATGACTGGCAACCTGAGCCCGGGTCGCCGGAAGCCGAGCTTTATGATGTATATTTAAGGCCCGCCAACTGGGCCGATTAATCCCGCCATCAAAGACCGGGCAATAGATGCGATATACACAATATAAAACAGCATTTCCCAATACTCTCCATAGGTCAAATCGTCCTTACACTATTATCGTCCGCGATCAACAATACATCGGCGGGGCGGTTGGCAAAAATCCCGTTTGCGACTATGCCGGTAATATGATCGAGTTTTCGTTCCAGATCCAACGGCTGCGGGATTTTCAGGTTATGTACGTCCAGGATAATATTGCCGTTATCGGTAGTAAATTTCTCTCGTAGAATCGGTTGGCCGCCCAGCTTGACCAGTTCCCGTGCCACGTGGCTTTGAGCCATCGGGATCACCTCAATGGCCAGAGGAAAACCGCCGAGGGTGCCGACCAATTTACTGTCATCAATAATACAAATGAACTTATCGCTGGCCGCGGCAATAATTTTTTCCCGGGTTAATGCCCCGCCGCCGCCTTTGATTAAATGCCGGTGTTTGGTTGCTTCATCGGCACTGTCCACGTAAACAGGTATATCACCGGCGCTGTTTAGCGGTATCAACGGAATATTATACTCCCTTAACAGCGTCTCGGAGGCGGTGGAACCGGCCACCACTCCGTCTATTCTGGACTTAACGCCGGCCAGGGCGGCAATAAAGACGTTGACGGTGTTACCGCTCCCAAGGCCAACAATGGTATCGGTCTCAATGTATTCCAGAGCCGCTTCCGCGACTCGTTGTTTTTTACTGTCCTGCGACATTTTTTAGTATTTCAGTGAAAAAAATTTTTCGCCACCCTGTTAAATGTTATCTTATTAATGATGTTTGAAGAATACCAACAATTAATTAAGGACGCCGGTAAGCGGGTATATTCCGTGGCAAACAGAACGTCGCTGGACTATGCGGTGCGGATTTCCCTGCAAACCGGCAACGATATCCGCTTAAAGCGCGAAGATCAACAACCGGTTTTTTCCTATAAGGTGCGCGGCGGGTTTAACCTGATTTCAAACTTGTCCAAACAACAGCAAGCGGCGGGCGTGATCACCGCCTCCGCCGGTAATCACGCCCAGGGCCTGGCCCTGGCGGCACAAAAGCAGGGGGTTTCGGCCGTTATCGTGATGCCCAAAACTACGCCTGAGATTAAGGTTTATACCGTCAAGCGATTACAGGCTAAAGTCATTATGCACGGCACTACCTTCGATGACGCGATGGAATATGCCCTGACCTTGGCGGAACAACAGGGCCGGCTGTTTATTTCTCCTTATGACCATCCGCTGGTGATTGCCGGGCAGGCTACGGTCGGCGTTGAAATCATGGAGCAGCATCCACAAACACCGGATATGATTTTCGTCCCGATCGGTGGCGGCGGTTTGATCGCCGGCATCGCGGTACATATAAAATCCACACATCCAAATATTAAAATTATCGGCGTTGAACCCGATGAAGCACCGTGTATGCACCATGCATTGGCGGCCGATGAACGGGTGGCGTTGGAACAAATTGGAATATTTGCCGACGGTGCCGCGGTGAAGCAAGCCGGCAAAGAGCCCTTTCGTATCGCCAGGGAACTTGTTGATGAGGTTTTACTGGTCAGTATTGATGAAATTTGCGCGGCCGTTAAGGATATCTTTGAAGATACCCGATCGATTCCGGAACCCGCCGGGGCACTGGCATTGGCCGGAGTGAAGCAATACATCGCCAGGGAAGGCATCAGGGACAAACGGCTGGTCGCGATCGTCAGTGGCGCCAACGTCAATTTTGATCGCTTGCGGCATATTGCCGAACTCTCCGCACTGGGGGGTAATCATGAGGCCCTCATTGGTGCGGTTATTCCGGACAAACCCGGTAGTTTTAAGCGTTTTTGTCATGATCTGGGCCCGCGCTCAATTACCGAATTCAATTATCGTTACGCGGATCCCTCCAATGCGCACGTATTTGCCGGTATAGCGTTGCGTAACGGTATCGAAGAAAAACAGGCGCTGCTCGCATCCTTAAAAGAAAAGGCCTACGAAGTGGTTGATTTAAGCGATGACGTTGTCGCCAAGATGCACGTGCGCCATATGGTCGGCGGCCATGCGCCCCAGGCGCGGGATGAACAGTTATTTCGTTTTGAATTTCCGGAGCGTCCCGGAGCCTTTTTGCATTTTTTAAATGCACTGGGTGAACGCTGGAATATCAGCCTATTCCATTACCGCAACCATGGCGCCGCTTATGGTCGGGTGTTAATGGGGATCCAGATAAAGGAGCAGGAGCGGGCGGAATTTCGGGAATTTATTGACGGCCTGGGGATAAAATACTGGCCGGAAGAGAACAATCCCGCTTATCAGATGTTCCTCAGGTGATCGCTTGTTGCCGACGTTGGCCCATCCGGGCTATCCCCTGAATACCCCCGTCAATCTTTGCCTCTCGTCTCCGGAATAACCGCCTCCATTTGCCGGGCCCAATCCGGAATCGAATGCCGGGTTGTGTGTTGGCGCAGGCTTTTTGCCAGCTCCAGGGCATAATCCAAATCGTTTAACTGATGCCTTGCAAGGATCACCGCGTGCGTCATCCATGGCCATCGCGCCTCCGGATATTCCAGGAATTGGTGATGAATAAAATCCAGCATTTGGCGCTTTTTTTCGGGATCAGGATGATAGCTGTATATCCTGCCCGCCGCCAGCAACGGGTATTGACTGCGGGGGTCCAATGTTAATATTAATTCCAGCCAGGATATCAGCCGGTCATAATTTAATTGTTTCAGTGGGATGCTTATGCCGGGCTGATTATCAAATGCCTGCAACCAGAGCATGATCAATTTTCCCGCCGTTATCGGATCATCCAGGCTGAGCAATTGAACCACCGCCGGAGGCGGAGGCGGGCTCAGACGCTTTACCCTGACGCTCACTTCCGACTGATGGCTATGCCATATTATTTGCAGTATCAGACCGGTGATCAGCATCATCCGGACCGTCGCCGGCACCGATCCCAGGGGCCGTTGCCGCCGGCTCGCCAAATACCGGATTTCAGTCCGATCCGGATTCATAATTCTTTTCTATATAAATCAAACAGCGCCGCACCGGAAATAAATATGATATAGATCGAGGTTTGTCCGATGATCACCACTAACTCGGCATAGCCTGCACCCTGATAAACCAGCCATTCGGTTTTTGTAAAGGCATTAAAATTTGGCAGCAAATAGGCAATACCGTCTATCAGCACGGCGATCACGTTCTGCGACACCGTATTGGTTTCAAGAATCGGACTGCGGCTGATCAATTGGATGACTTCGATGTTTCTGGCAAGCAAATAAAAGCCAAACACGATGCTGAATGCAAGAGTGGTGCTGCTAAAGGTGAACACACATAAAATGCTTAACGCGATGATGATCAGATTTTCGCAAAACAAGGATATGGACCAGAGGATCAATGTCGCGGTTGCCGAATATATCGCCAGTTCCATGGTGATCAGACACACCAACACCAGGCAGATTAATGCAAACCCGGCCAGCTTGCCAAAAAAATACGATGACCTGGGCACGGGCTGGGAAAGAACCAGTTCCAGCCCCTTATCATTCATCTCCCTGACCATGCTGGTAATGACAAATAAACCGGTGATCACAATCGCAAACAGTCTTAACCCTGAGCCCAGCAGGGACAACCTTATCTCCCTGCTTTCGATGATCGCCAATTCGGCGAGAAACTCAGTCAGGCCAAACGCACATATAAGCCCGACGATCAACAGGATGAATAAACGATCCCGGATTGCCTCAAGGAAGGTGTACCTGGCAATCGTGGTAAAAGCGTATCGCCTGCTCATAAGATATGATACCGCAATTCTATTTCCGCCGAGGGCGTTGATCCCCGGATTCAGGCGGCTTGCCTATGCACCCTGTTTATTATACGCAAGCCGCCGCGGTGTGATTGTGTATTTTCGGCGACCGGTTACAGAATATAGCGGGTTAAATCCTGATTCTGCAATAAACCATTTAAGTGTTCATTGACGTAGCCGGCGTCAATTGAGATAGTCTCATCCCGTCTTTCCGACGCCTCAAAGGAGATCTCCTCCAACAACCGTTCCATCACCGTATGCAACCGTCTTGCGCCTATGTTCTCATTGCTCTCATTAACCTGCCAGGCCACCTCGGCAATACGTTCAATCGCATCCGGGGTAAATTCCAGTTTACAGCCTTCGGTATTCATCAAAGCGCTGTATTGTTTGGTTAACGCCGCGTCCGGTTCCGTCAGTATGCGAATGAAATCCTCTGTCACCAATGCATCCAACTCAACCCGTATCGGCAATCGCCCCTGGAGCTCGGGAATTAAATCGGAAGGTTTGGCAAGGTGAAACGCGCCCGATGCGATGAATAAAATATGATCGGTTTTGATCATGCCATAACGGGTGGAAACAGTGGAACCCTCAACCAATGGCAATAAGTCGCGCTGCACGCCTTCGCGTGATACGTCGGCGTTACCATGGTCTGATCGCCTGGTCACTTTGTCAATTTCATCAAGAAATACGACCCCGTTTTGTTCCACGTTTTTAACCGCGGCAAGTTTTATATCTTCTTCATCAACCAGTTTTCCGGCCTCTTCTTCGGCCAATAGTTTGAGCGCGTCTTTGACTTTTAACTGGCGCGTGCGTTTTTTACCTCCCGATACGTGCTGGAACATGCTTTGCAACTGATTGGTCATTTCTTCCATGCCCGGCGGAGCCACGATCTCCACGCCAACCGCGGGCGCATTCAATTCCACGTCGATCTTTTTTTCCGCAAACTTGCCCGCAAGCAGCATTTCCCGGAACTTGTCGCGGGTGGAGTGATCCGGCGATTCCGGCTCCGCCTCTCGTGCCGGCGGCAGTAATATATCCAGCACCTGTTCCTGCGCGCCCTGTTCCGCCGCCTGCCGTACCTTCTCAAGCTCATGATCGCGAGTCTGTTTCACGGCAACGTCGGTCAAATCACGGACTATCGATTCGACGTCGCGCCCGACGTAACCGACCTCGGTAAATTTGGTTGCCTCGACTTTGATAAACGGCGCATCCGCAAGTTTTGCCAATCTCCGGGCAATCTCGGTTTTCCCCACGCCAGTCGGGCCAACCATCAGAATATTTTTTGGCGTGATTTCCTGCCTCAATGAAATTTCAACCTGACTGCGGCGCCAGCGATTTCTTAATGCAATGGCAACCGCGCGTTTGGCCGCGTCCTGCCCGATAATATGTTTATCCAATTCGGCGACTATCGCCTTCGGTGTCAGCTTAGACAAATTTTTATTACTCAGAGTTCTTCAATGGTAAGAGACTGATTTGTGTAAATACAAATATCGGCGGTAATAGCCAGCGCCTTCTCGACTATTGCCCTGGCACCGAGGTCCGAATTCTCCAGCAACGCTATTGCGGCCGCCTGGGCATAGGCGCCTCCGGAACCAATCGCCATGACGTTATTTTCCGGCTCAATCACGTCACCATTGCCGGAAATAACAAATAACGTTGTTTTATCGGCAACGCTCAACATTGCCTCCAGCCGCCTCAGCATACGGTCGGTGCGCCAATCCTTGGCCAGCTCAACCGCCGACCGCGTCAGATTGCCGGAATGTTCCTGCAACTTGCCTTCAAACCGTTCAAACAGGGTGAACGCATCGGCGGTGCCGCCGGCAAAACCGGCCAGCACCTTGCCGTTATAAAGCCGGCGGACCTTGCAGGCATTATGTTTCATAACGGTATCACCCAGTGATACCTGGCCGTCACCGCCGATCACGACCGAACCATTGCGTCTCACGGATAAAATTGTGGTTCCACTGAATTGTTGCAAAAATGCGCTCCTGACAGACCGGGGTGTAGGTATCTTACCAGATTAAGGCGAGAATGAATAAATTCAAGTTTTGGTTTTTTGCCTGTGCGCCCGCGGATGAGTCTTATCATAGACCTGCGCCAGATGCTGGAAATCCAAATGCGTATAGATCTGGGTGGTACTGATATCGGCATGGCCAAGTAATTCCTGCACCGCCCGCAGATCGCCGCTCGATTCCAGCATATGACTGGCAAATGAATGCCTCAAAATATGCGGATGGACCTTGCTCTCCAGACCCCGCCGTCGGCCCCATTGTTTAAGCCTCTGCTGTATTATGCGGGGCCCGATTCTTCGTCCCCGGTTACTGATAAAGACCGCCTGCTCGTCGCCGTTGACCAGCGCCTTGCGTTGTTGCAACCAGATTTTCAGCGCCTTAATCGCCTGCCGGCCCATCGGCACGGTTCGAGTCTTCCCGCCTTTGCCGGTAACGGTAACGGTTGCATCCGCAAAATCGATCCGGCGAATATCAAGATCGATCAATTCCGCCAGTCTAAGACCGGAAGAGTACATGAGTTCAATAATCGCCCGATCACGCTTGGCAAGCGGCCCCTCGGCGTCCATCTCCGCCAATTGAACCGCTTGGTCCACGTCCAGGACTTTGGGCAGTTTGCGCGCGGATTTGGGTGGCAGGAGCCCTTTCGCAGGATTAACCGCGACCGCCCCGCGTTCAAGCATATAACGATAAAATACCCGGATCGCGGACAAATTACGCTGTATGGTTTTACCGCCTGTGCCTTGCCTGTGGCGCAGTGCCACAAAATTTCTGAGCTGCCTGCCATCCAAATCGGCCCAGGATGAGACATTGTTGGCATGACAATAAGCCATCAATATTTTCAGATCGCGCCGGTAGGCGTTGCGGGTATGCGGAGATAAATGGTGCAGGCTCGCCAGAAACGTCTCAAAATCGGGTATCAATGATGCGGGCTTAGTGTGCATGGACCCACGGACCTAACACACTGCTCAGTACGTCACCCAGGTGACTCAACAGCTCCATCCCCATCACCGGCCTGAAGCGGTCGGTATCCAGGCTGCCTATCGCCAATACCCCGCTCCAGCTTTTGCCGTGCAACGGCACGATCACCGCAGATAAGATATCATCATCAAACAGGAAAGCCCGTTGTTGTGGCTCCATTGCGCCGCTTACCGGCAGACGGCTATCGATAATGGAGCGAAAAAGGATTTGCTCAGGGCAATCCGCGCCGGCAAATTCATCACCGGCAATAATATCGGCGTCGGCCGGATCGGCAAACAAGCGCACAGTGACCCGGTGTACCCGGAAAGATTTGATCAGACTCGCGTACAAAGTGGCAAAGATATCCTTGGGCTCGGCGGCATCTATTAAAGACAGAGACAAGCGGTGCAGGCGCCGGGCCAGTTCCTCATTACGCCGGGCAATCTGAATCAACTCATGCAGATGTTTTTTGCTTTTCCGGGACTGCTCTCTCAAGACGGCAATCTGTCGTTCCACCAGCGAGACCGCGCCGTGATGCCGGTCCGGAATGCGTAATACCGCAACCAATTCGGGGTGATCATTAAAGAAACCGGGATTTGCCCTCAAATAATCAACGATATCTCGCGCCTTTGGGTCCGTCTGATTAGCCGATTTTTGTTTATGTGTGTTCATAAATCGATGCTTCCATTATACCGTCGTTAACCGTCCTGTTTATTAATTATACGAATTGACCCGGCCCATTCCAGGCGACCGCCAATCACTCATCTTCTGGTTTCACCCTGACCGCCGCCCGGCGCGACAATATGTGAATTTTCCATGCAAAAGAAACTACACTTTAACCGCCTGATCATTAATATTCAACAGATCATATAAGCCCATAATCCACGGCACCCGGGTAATAAGCGCGGCCGGTGACGCCAACAATGACTAGCTCGATATACTCGAACTCAATTCTGTTTACCTTCGACAGTATCGCCTGCATGGGCAATATGCAAAGTTGAAGTCGGGAAAGCACACTCGGCGCCCTGCACTTCAATAATTTCGAGTATCTTTAATAATACATCCTGTTTGATCTCATGAAATCTAATCCAGTCGGTTGTCTTGGTAAAAGTATAAATAAAAAAATTCAGTGATGACGGCGCATACACGTCAAAATTAACAATAAGCGTTTGAGTGGCATCAATTTCTTCATGTTTCTCCAGCATTTGCCGGACTGCCGCTACAATAGCCGCCATCTTGGAGGAATCCTCATAGCGTATTCCTATGGTTTCGTTGATCCTGCGGTTTGTCATGCGCGAGGGATTCTCGACCGCGATATTGGTAAAAATCGCATTGGGCACGTAAAGCGGGCGTTGATCAAAGGTGCGTATCCGCGTCAGGCGCCAGCCAATATATTCCACCGTGCCTTCGATTTCCCTGTCCGGTGAACGCACCCAGTCACCCACCTTAAACGGACGGTCCAGGTAAATCATCAGCCCCCCAAAGAAATTTGCCAGCAGATCTCTTGCGGCAAAACCAATCGCAATACCGCCTATGCCGCCAAATGCCAGTACCCCGGAAATGCTGTAACCCAGTGACTGTAATACGATCAGAAAACTGGTGATATATACTGAAACCTTGAGCAGCTTGACTATGGCATCCACCGTTGTGCGATCATAAGGCTTATCCAGGCGCTGCCTGGCTTGAATAATATTGCCCCCGACCTGTTGTATGAATCGCACCAAAAACCAGGCAAGTACGACGATCACCCCGACTTCACGTATTGGCCCGATTGCCCCGAAAATTCCAGTCTTGCTTTCATCGCGGACAATTTCCGCGGCGAAGCTAAGACCCAGTATCCAGATCAACAGGGTCAGCGGGGGGCGGACCGCTTTGATCAGGGCATCATCCCAGTAAAAAGTGGTCTGCTCAAATTTGAGCATTAACTTATTCAGTACGCGCTTCTGGAAGAAATTCAGAAGCACGGTGAAAAACACAACGGCGAATAATTGAATCAACCAGAACTCCCTGCCCAGATACTCCATACTCGTTTGCAAAAAATTAAACGATTCCATTAAGATTTTCCCCCGTTATTGGTCCGCATCAGCCGCTGTTCCAGGGCCGCACAGCCAAATAAGCAAATTGTAAAAGTGTAATTATATTATACTGTTTTTTCACCGCCACACTATCCGTCCAATCATTAATAATCAACATTTTGCCGTCCACCCGCGTGCGCCTTTATTTACTCATTGGTGGGCGGGATAATATATCATTACCCCGCTTTAATCGAAGTGCGCGTTATCGGACGTTTGCATTATAATCTTGGACAAACCGCAACAATCCTGAAATACTATCAAAAAACTGTATGGACGGTCGTCGCCGCGTACCGCACCGTTCGGTGCCTCAGCAAGGTGGGCGGAATCATTACTGACCCTGATATAAACAAAAAATGAGAAACTGTTCACGTACACACTGCCCGGGTACGCAACGTGCCGACCCTCGCCCACCGGCAAATTACATTTGGCCAACCATGCGGCAAAGGCTTACGACTTGCGACGGTTCGTTCAAGGTTGACCTTGTCGGAACAGTTGCCGCACCTGATGACCATGCCTTTTGACGACGGCCATGGCCATGCACGCCTCGCCGACCATCTGGTTCGGCTTGGGATCGCCCGCCAGCAGGAGGATCATCCGCTGGATGCGCTGGCTTACTTTGCCCAGGCGCTTGACCTTATCGGCGACCATGAAACCGCAACGCGCCAGGCCGTCGCCATTCTCGAACGCACGCGCACGACCAGGTTCAATCCAATACTTGCCCGTGTTGCCCAGCGCTGTCTGCTTTCCCCGTGGGCCAATTATGACGCCCTGTCCAGCCTGACGGCTGAGCAGCTGCGCCTGCGTTATGGACAGGACACAGATCCAATGTTAATGGCGCTTGATCCCTTGTTACACCTTTATCTCACCCGCACGATCAATACCGACCCGGAATTTGAACGCACCCTGGTGGCGCTGCGCCGGCAGTTGGCCAGCCAGCTTACAGTTGAACCACTGCTCGATCTCGCCGCCGCCCTGGCATTGCAGTGCTTTGCCAACGAATATATCTGGCCGGAGACGCCGGAAGAGACCGAACTCGTCCGGCAAGCCGCCGGGGCCTCACTGCCACAGGACGCCGCCGCACTCTTTCAATATGCACTCTACCGCCCGCCCGCCGACCTGCCGGCGCTCAGAGCGGCGCCATTGGAGGCCTGGCCGGAGAGCGGATGGAGCCTGCAGGCGCGTACCATCGCAGCGATCAAGGAGGAAATTACGTTCGCCCGGGGTTTGCCCTCCCTCACCCCGATTGCAGACGATACCTCGGTACAGGTGCGCGCCATGTACGAATCCACACCCTATCCGCGCTGGTTACCCTCCACCCTCGCGGCGCCATCCGACCCGGGCGATTTTCTTCGCCGGCTGTTTCCCTGGCGCAGCGATCTCGAAGCGCCGGCGACCATGGAGATACTGATACCGGGTGCCGGTACCGGACGCCATCCGGTACAGATGGCCGAGCGCTTTCCCGGCGCTCAGGTGACCGCGGTCGATATCAGCCGAACCAGCCTCGCCTATGGCGCGCGCGTGGCGGACCAGCTTGGTCTTGAGAAGATAAACTTCATCCAGGGCGATATTCTTGATTTGCCGGGGCAGTCCGCGCGCTACGACTGGATCGAGTCTCTGGGGGTACTCCACCACATGGCCGACCCCGCGGCCGGCTTTCGTGCCCTGGTGGAATGTTTGCGACCCGGTGGCTATCTGCGGATCATGGTGTATGCCCAGGCGCATCGCCGCGAGATCGAAAAATTCAAGGCCGACCGCTCTGACTGGCGCGAAATTGGCACCAGTCCCGATGCCATGCGGCGTCTGCGCGAAGATATCCGCAATCAGTCCTCTCCCGACTATGCCCGCCTCCATGCCGACCTCGCCGGCAGACCGGATTTCTATTCCATGAGCGGTTTTCGTGACTTGTTACTGCACGTCAGCGAACAGAGCTTCAACGTCGCCGGCATACGCGCAATGTTGTCTTCGGCCACCGACGTCGATTTTATCGGTTTCGAGTTCCAACACCGCCGTCTTGCCGGTGGCGTCGCCACTGCCCCCAAAGAGCAGCAATGTTATTGCGCCGACTTTCCCGCCGATTTGCAACGCGCCGATCTCGGCAATTGGGAAACTCTGGAATCCAACGGTAAGATCAGATTCAGCAATTTTATCTTCTGGTGCCGCAGGCAATGATCCGATTAATTTAATCGCAGGCCCTGTCAGTGGGTAAAAGCCGGTTACCGCTGCTGATCACCCACGTCTAGCCTTGCCATAAAAGCCGAGGCCTGCTTCCATTCCTGACTCCGGCGCAGACTCTTGAGAGTGACGTCATGGCGTCCGTACATGCGCATCAACCTCGATTGCGACTGCGGATCACCTGCCACGTTTAAATTATCGAGCACCTGCACCAGCTCTTTTGGATTATTACATATCAGCACCATGTCACATCCCGCGCTCAACGCCGCCAGCACGCGCTCACAATAAGTCCCGGCAAATGCCGCACCCGCCATATCCACGTCATCACTGAAGATCGCCCCCTGAAACCCCAATTGCCGGCGTAATACTTGTTTCAGCCATATTGCCGAGAAGCCGGCGGGTTTGTCATCCACCCCGGGGAAAATCACATGGGCGGGCATAATTCCGGGCAATCCATTTGCGATCAATCGCCTGAACGGGACCATATCCTCGATCCGTATATCCGCCAGTTCACGGCGATCAACCGGCGTCACACTATGCGAGTCTTCAGATACACCGCCGTGACCGGGGAAATGCTTACCAACCGCACTGACCCCGGCTCGCCTCATGCCGCGCATATAATGCCCCGCCAGCAAAGACACGATTTCCGGATCGCCATCGATGGCACGATCACCGATCACCGCACTCATCCCTTTATCCAGATCCAGCACCGGCGCGAAACTGCAATCAACACCCAACGCCCTCAGCTCGGAAGCCATCAACCAGCCCAACTGCTCGGCAAACCCGGTGGCCAGTGTCCTGTCGGTTTTATACATCCGCCCCATGACGCTGCAAGGCGGCAGACGGGTAAGGTCCTGCCGGAATCTTTGCACGCGGCCACCCTCCTGGTCCACCGCGACCAGCAGACGCGGCTCCCTGGCAGAGTGGACGGCATGCACCAACTCAGTCAACTGTTCCGGGGATTCATAATTACGGGCAAACAATATAATCCCCCCGATCAGTGGATGTCCAAGCATTTCCCGCTCATCCGCTGCCAGTACGCACCCCCGCAAATCGCCCATGATCGATCCAAGTAACATTAAATTCTCCCTGATTTATAAGCCGACCCTGATGGCGCAGTATGATTTTACTCATAAGACCGCGCCGGTAAAACACCCTGCAATGCCGGGATCCTACCATTAGCAACCGAGTCATACCGGGCAAATAAACAACACAGATCCCTGCGACCACCGGAGCCCTTGACTCCCGTCGCGGGTAAAACAATCAACAATACCATCACCCCACAACTCAGCCCCCCTCACAGTCCAGTTCGGGCAAAGTGCCAGTGTTGCTCGAACCCCCCCTACACCCCTTGTCAGGGGGGTGTAGGGGTTGGTGTTGATTCGGCAAAGGCCTGGTGCAGTACGGGAATCCGGGTTGGTTGGGTGGATCGTAACGCCGGTGACGGGGTCACCGGCCCCCGCGACGGGAGTCACGGGCTCCTGTCAACTCAATTTAATCAACCCGACAACCACGCCGATCTGCGCAATCATCGCACCAACGATCCAGCGCGTCAGTCTTGCTGCCGTGTCGGCAATATCCGCCCTCACCTCGGCAATGTCCGCCCTGGTGTCCGCGCGCAGTCTCTCTATGTCTGCCTGGGTGGCCAGGCGCAGTTTCTCTATGTCCGCCTTCACCTCAGCTATGTCGGACCTGGTGTCCGCGCGCAGTTTCTCTATGTCCGCCCTGGTGTCCGCGCGCAGTTTCTCTATGTCGGCCTTCACCTCGGCAATGTCCGCCTGGGTGGCCAGGCGTAGTTTCTCTATGTCCGCCTTCACCTCGGCAATGTCCGCCTGGGTGGCCAGGCGTAGTTTCTCTATGTCCTCCTTGGTAGTCAGGCGTAGTTTCTCGATATCCGCCCTGGTGGCCAAATTGCTGTTAATCATATCGACCTGCTCACCGGCCAGGGCTTCCGCCTGCGCTTCGGTGAAACCGGATGCAGTCAGGTGCTTGACAAATTTATGGGTATCAAATGCGATGGCTTCCATATTCAGGTGCCGGATAATTTTATCGGTATGGCAGGGATCTTCCGCTTGCCACAGAGTGTTACCAGAATGCTCATATCTCTCATATAGCCAGTATAGACCCATGCCCCGCGGTTATCAAATGAAATTTTCAGCAGTGGCCTGCACCGCTCATTACAGGGGCCCGTGACTCCCGTCGCGGGTATATAACAATCAACATTATCGTCAACCCACAACTCAGCACGGCTCACAGTGCAGTTCGGGCAAGGTGCCGGTGTTGCTCGAACCCCCCTGACAAGGGGGGTTGGGGGGTTGGTGTTGATTCGGGGAAGGCCTGGTGCAGTTCGGGGATCCGGGTTGCTCAGGGAATCCGGCGTGCCGGGTGTGTGTTAATACCCGCGACGGGAGTCACGGGCTCCGGTACTGGACAACGTCGCGGTGATTAATTCATCTGGGTGGAGCGTATCCCGGCAACGGGGCAGATATAATTATCCGGTGGATTCATATAAAAGATTGCCTAAGACCGGGTATTTATGATAAAACAAATATATTAAGTCTTGAATTTTTGTTTCCAGGGGCGTAGAATCCTGATCCTTTTGGCCGGTGGGAAGGTGGCTTCCGATTGGTCTTTATTATTTTGGGCCGGCTACAAACAAGGGCGCACGGGGTTATCGGCGTCATAATACCGAGCTGAATTAATCGGATACCCAAAGATTTTTTTGTCCGCCCCGGGCGGGCGCGGGATTTTATTTGTGTAAAAAAAGAGGAGTGAGATGGCGACCATCAATCAGTTGGTAAGAAAGCCAAGAAAGCGCCAGCGCGTTAAGAGTAATGTGCCGGCATTGGAGGCATGTCCGCAAAAGCGCGGCGTGTGTACGCGGGTCTATACTACTACGCCAAAGAAGCCGAATTCGGCTCTGCGGAAGGTGGCCCGTGTGCGTTTAACCAATGGTCAGGAGGTGACGACTTATATTGGTGGTGAGGGTCATAATTTGCAGGAGCATTCGGTGACGTTGATACGCGGCGGGCGGATCAAGGACCTGCCGGGTGTGCGTTATCATACGGTACGCGGGACCCTGGATACTTCCGGGGTAAGCGATAGAAAGCAGGGTCGTTCGAAGTACGGAACAAAACGGCCCAAGTCTTGATTGTTTTTTGAGCAGAGATTATGTCACGAAGAAGAGTTGTTGAAAAAAGGGATATTCTGCCTGATCCCAAGTATGGGGATAAGCAGATAGCCAAATTTACTAATATGTTGATGCGCCACGGGAAAAAGTCGGTGGCGGAAAGGACTATTTATGGCGCGCTCGATAAGATCGGCGGTCAGGGTGATAAGGAGGCGGTTGCGGTGTTTGCGCAGGCGCTGGATAACGTGCGCCCGCTGGTGGAGGTGAAGTCGAGGCGCGTGGGCGGGGCGACTTATCAGATCCCGGTGGAGGTGCGCTCGGATAGAAGCCAGACTCTGGCGATGCGCTGGTTGATCGATGCGGCTAAAAAAAGAGGCGAGAAGAATATGGGTATGCGCCTGGCGGGCGAGCTGATGGAGGCGGCGGATAATCGCGGCGGGGCTATTAAGAAACGTGAGGATACTCACCGAATGGCGGAGGCCAATAAGGCTTTCTCTCATTATCGCTGGGGATCGTAGGCAGGAGATTGGAATAATAATGAGTCAGATTAATCCCGTGGAAGCCACCCCTATCGAGCATTATCGCAATATCGGCATCATGGCCCATATTGACGCCGGTAAAACCACTGCGACTGAGCGTATTCTTTATTATACCGGGGTTTCATATAAGATAGGGGAAGTCCATGACGGCAACGCGACCATGGATTGGATGGAACAGGAACAGGAGCGCGGGATCACGATCACGTCGGCGGCGACGACCTGTTTCTGGCAGGGGATGGCGAATAATCTGCCCAAACATCGGATCAATATTATCGATACCCCCGGTCACGTTGATTTCACCATAGAGGTGGAACGGTCATTAAGGGTGTTGGATGGCGCGGTGGCGGTATTCTGCGCGGTCGGTGGGGTGGAGCCGCAATCGGAGACGGTGTGGCGCCAGGCCAATAAGTATGGGGTGCCCAGAATCGCGTTTGTCAATAAGATGGATCGGGCCGGTGCCGATTTTCTTCGAGTGGTGGAGCAGATCAGGGAACGTCTGGGAAGTGTGCCGGTGCCGTTACAGATCGGGATAGGCGCGGAAAATCTTTTTCAAGGGGTTGTTGATCTGATCAAGATGAAGGCGATCTACTGGGATGATGAGAATATGGGGATCAATTATGAGGAGAAGGATATCCCGACTGAATTGCGGGAGCTGGCCGATAAGTGGCGCGAGCACATGTTGGAGGCCGCCGCCGAGGCTGATGAGGAGTTGATGGAGGCCTATCTTGAAGGCGGTGAATTGTCCGAGGAACAGATTAAACGGGGAATCAGGACAAGAACCCTGGCCAATGAAATTGTGCCGGCTTTGTGCGGTTCGGCGTTCAAGAATAAAGGCGTGCAATCGCTGTTGGACGCGGTGGTTGAGTACCTGCCTTCGCCGGTTGACGTGCCGGCCATCGAGGGGGTGCCAAATAATGATCCGCAGGCTGAGCCGGAACGCCGTTCACCGGATTCGCCTTATGCTTCGCTGGCTTTTAAGATCGCCACCGATCCGTTTGTCGGAAATCTGACCTTTTTCCGCGTCTATTCGGGGGTGTTGAACGCCGGGGATACGGTGTATAACCCGGTTAAGGATAAGAAGGAACGGATAGGCCGTATTCTGCGGATGCACGCCAACAGCCGCGAGGAGATCAAGGAGGTGCGCGCCGGCGATATCGCGGCGGCGGTGGGGCTCAAACACGTCACCACCGGTGATACTTTGTGCGACGTGAATAGTGTTATCACGCTGGAACGGATGGAGTTTCCGGATCCGGTGATTGCGATAGCGGTTGAACCCAAGACCAAACCGGATCAGGAAAAGATGGGCCTCGCGCTTGGTAAGTTGGCGCAGGAGGATCCGTCCTTCCGGGTTCATTCTGATGAGGAATCCGGCCAGACTATTATTTCCGGCATGGGTGAGTTGCATCTTGAGATTATTATCGACCGGCTGCGGCGCGAGTTTAAGGTGGACGCCAACGTCGGCAAGCCACAGGTTGCATATCGTGAAACGGTGCGTGCGATCCTGGAAAAGGCGGAAGGCCGGTTTGTGCGCCAGACCGGGGGGCGGGGGCAATATGGTCACGTGGTGTTCAGGATTGAACCCACGCCTGCCGGAGAGGGGTTTGAGTTTATTAATAAAATCGTCGGCGGGGTGATCCCGAAAGAATATATTCCGGCGGTGGAAAAGGGTGTCAAGGAGCAGATGGAAAATGGTATTATTGCCGGTTATCCGGTGGTTGACGTTAAAGTCACTTTATATGATGGTTCTTATCATGACGTCGACTCCAATGAGATGGCGTTTAAGATCGCCGGTTCGATGGGGTTCAGGGAGGGCGCGTTAAAGGCAAAACCGGTGTTGCTGGAACCGGTAATGAAGGTTGAGGTGGTGACGCCTGAGGAGTATATGGGGACGGTGAACGGTGATCTGAATCGGCGTCGCGGGATCCTACAGAAAACCGAGGCCGCACCCGCGGGCAGGATTATCAAGGCGGAGGTTCCATTAAGTGAGATGTTTGGTTACGCGACTGATTTGCGTTCTGCAACCCAGGGTAGAGCAACCTATACCATGGAATTTGCCAAATATGCCGAGGTGCCGGCAAGTATTGCCGAAGGCATCATTGGCAAGCGTTAAGAGTCATTAAATATAAATATTATTGTGAGGAGTAAGCTGTGTCCAAAGAAAAATTTGAACGAACGAAACCGCACGTAAACGTGGGGACGATAGGGCACGTTGATCACGGCAAGACGACGTTGACGGCGGCGATCACGAAGACGATGAGTGAGCGGCACGGTGGCGAGTTCAGGGCCTACGATCAGATCGATAATGCGCCGGAGGAACGGGAGCGGGGGATCACGATAGCGACGGCGCATGTGGAATACGAGAGCGATACGCGCCATTATGCGCACGTGGATTGCCCGGGGCACGCGGATTACGTGAAGAACATGATCACAGGAGCGGCGCAGATGGATGGGGCGGTGTTGGTGGTGAGTGCGGCGGACGGGCCGATGCCGCAAACGCGGGAGCACATTTTACTGGCGAGGCAGGTGGGAGTGCCGAAGATCGTGGTGTATATGAACAAGGCGGATCAGGTGGATGATGAGGAGTTGCTGGAACTGGTGGAGATCGAGGTGAGGGAATTGCTGGATGCGTATGAATTTCCGGGTACGGATACGCCGGTGGTGACCGGCAGTGCGCTGAAGGCCCTGGAAGGGGATACCGGCGATCTGGGTGTGCCGACGATAGAGAAGCTGGTGGCGGCCATGGATGAGTACATACCGATTCCGGAGAGACCGGTGGAGCAGCCGTTTTTGATGCCGATAGAGGATGTATTTTCGATATCGGGCCGGGGCACGGTGGTGACCGGTCGGGTGGAGCGCGGGGTGGTGAAGGTCGGGGAAGAGATCGAGATAGTCGGCATTAAGGAGACCCAGAAGACGACGTGCACGGGGGTGGAGATGTTCCGCAAGTTGCTGGATGAAGGGCGTGCGGGGGATAACGTCGGGGTATTATTACGTGGGACCAAGCGGGAGGAAGTGGAGCGCGGGCAGATATTATGTGTGCCGGGGTCGATCACGCCGCATACCAAATTTGAGGCGGAGGTATATGTGTTGAGTAAGGATGAGGGTGGGCGTCATACGCCGTTTTTTGGTAATTATCGGCCGCAGTTTTATTTTCGGACGACGGACGTGACCGGGGCGGTGGAACTGCCGGCGGATACCGAGATGGTGATGCCGGGGGATAATGTCAAGATCACGGTGAGCCTGATAGTGCCGATAGCGATGGAAGAGGGGCTGCGGTTTGCGATACGCGAAGGCGGTCGCACGGTCGGCGCCGGCGTCGTCACCAGGGTGATTGAATAATTGCGATAAACAGGCAATGGCAGAGCAACAAATTATCCGCATCAGGCTGAAGTCCTTTGACCATCGGCTGATCGATCAGTCGACCAGGGAGATCGTTGAGACCGCGCGCCGCACCGGCGCCCGCATCAAAGGGCCAATACCGTTGCCGACAAAAAAAGAGAGATATACGATACTGATCTCGCCGCACGTCAACAAGGACGCCCGTGATCAATATGAAATACGCACGCATAAACGCCTGATGGAAATTATTAATCCGACTGATAAAACCGTGGATGCATTAATGAAACTGGATCTGGCCGCCGGTGTCGACGTGCAGATACAGCTTAATTCGGTGGAAGGGTGATTGGCTATGGCGATAGGCATAGTGGGAAGAAAACGAGGCATGACCCGATTGTTCACCGAGGAAGGCAAGTCTGTTGCGGTGACCGTGATCGAGGTCGGGCCGAATCGCGTCACCCGGCTGTTAACCGCCGAAACCAACGGTTACCGTGCGGTCCAGGTTGCCTGGGGCGGTAAAAAGGCGAAGCACGTCAACAAACCTGAGACCGGAGGTTTTGCCAGGGCCGGGGTCGAGGTTGCCGAGGGGTTGATAGAATATCGTCTCACCAATGAGCCAACCGATCTGGCGATCGGTTCTGAAATTAAAGTGGATATCTTTCAGTTGGGGCAAAAAGTGGACGTGACCGGCAGGACCGGCGGCAAGGGGTTTGCCGGCACGGTAAAACGCCATAATTTCAGCAGTCAACGTATGTCGCATGGCAATTCTCTGGCGCACAGGGCTCCGGGGTCAATAGGCCAATGCCAGACTCCGGGACGGGTTTTCAAGGGCAAGAAAATGGCCGGGCAGTTGGGCAATAAGCGGCAAACTACGCAAAATCTTGAGGTTATGCGTATAGACAGTGACCGAGGCTTATTGCTGATCAAAGGGGCGGTTCCGGCTACCAGGGGCGGTCGAGTCGTCGTCAAACCGGCGGTGAAATAAAGATAATATATTATGGAATTTAAAATACACACTCCCGGGCACAAGAGGACGGTAAAACTGACCGTTGCCGACAAGGTCTTTGCCGAGGATTTCAATGAGCCTTTGATTCATCAGGTATTGACCGCGTATATGTCCGGCGCGCGCGCCGGCACCAAGGCACAAAAATCGCGTGCCGAGGTACGGGGGGGCGGCAGGAAACCCTGGCGGCAAAAAGGTCTGGGGCGCGCGCGCGCCGGTACTATTCGCAGCCCGCTATGGAAAGGCGGCGGGGTAACATTCGCCGCCAAGCCGAGGGATCATTCAAAAAAGGTAAATAAAAAAATGTACCGGGGGGCAATGCGCTCGATTTTTTCCGAATTGGCGCGGCAACAGCGTTTGATTTGTGTGGATAAATTTGTTGTCGAAGAGGCCAGGACCAAGGCGGTGGTGGAACAATTGCAGGCGCTGGCACTCGATTCAGCTTTGATTATTACCGAGGAGGTAACGGAAAATCTCTACCTGGCGGCGCGCAATCTGCCCGCGGTTGAGGTGATCGATACTGACGCGATTGAACCGTATGGCTTGATCCGTTTTGACAAGGTGGTGATCACCAGGGCCGCGGTGAGCAGGGTGGAATCATGGTTGGCATGAATAAGGAACGCCTGATGAGTCTGGTGCGGGAACCGCGCATCACCGAAAAGGCCACCAGGGTTGCGGACAAATACCGCCAGATCGTGTTCAAGGTGGCCAGGGATGCGACCAAGCCGGAGATCAAACAGGCGGTGGAATTGATGTTTGAGGTTGCGGTGGAAAACGTGCGGATCAGTAACGTGCACGGCAAGCGAAAAATGTCCGGGCGCAGGCCCGGGCGCCGGTCCGACTGGAAGAAGGCTTATGTAAAGTTAAAGCCGGGTTCGGATATTGATTTTGTGAACGGATGAACGGCGAACAGGTATGCCCTTAGTTAATCCAAAACCGACCTCGCCGGGAAGACGTGCGATGGTCAAGATAAGCAACCCTGATCTTTACAAGGGTAAGCCTTATGCGCTATTATTGGAGCAGCAAAGCAAGCACTCGGGTCGCAACAATCGCGGCAGAATTACGGTAAGACATCGCGGCGGCGGTTCCAGAAGGCATTATCGTCTTATTGATTTTAAACGCGATAAGGATGGGATAGGCGCAAAGGTGGAGCGGATTGAATATGATCCGAATCGCAGCGCAAATATCGCCTTATTGCTCTATGCCGATGGTCAGAGACGCTATATTATTGCCCCGGATAAGATTCATCCGGGCGACAGCGTGATGTCCGGTAATGAGGCGACGATTCAAACCGGTAATTGCCTGCGATTAAGGAATATTCCTTTGGGGACTACGGTTCATTGCGTTGAATTGAAACCGGGCAAGGGCGCACAATTGGCAAGAAGCGCCGGGGCCTCGGTGCAACTGGCGGCCAAGGAGGGCACTCATGCGACCCTGCGGCTGCGCTCCGGCGAGATGCGCAAGGTGTTGGTGGATTGCCGCGCGACTATTGGCGCGGTGGGCAACAGTGAACATGGGTTGCGCGCATTGGGCAAGGCCGGCGCCAAGCGATGGCGGGGGATCCGACCGACGGTCAGAGGGGTGGCGATGAATCCGGTGGATCATCCGCACGGCGGCGGTGAGGGCAAAAGTTCCGGAGGCCGTCATCCGGTATCGCCATGGGGTATGCTTACCAAGGGTTATAAAACCAGAAAAAACAAGCGGACTGATAATCTGATCGTTCGCAAACGTAAAAAATAATGAGACTGAATTAACGTGCCACGTTCTATTAAAAAAGGGCCCTTTGTCGATCATCATTTGATGAAAAAAGTGGAGATCGCAAAGAAAAATAATGATAAACGACCGATTAAGACCTGGTCCCGAAGGTCTATGGTTCTGCCGGAAATGGTGGGCCTGACCATCGCGGTCCATAACGGCCGCGAACATATGCCCACTTATATCAGTGAGGCGATGATCGGGCACAAGCTGGGTGAATTTGCGTTGACGCGGACTTTTCGCAGTCACGCCGGGGATAAGGCAACCTGATAATGGCTACCTCGGCTTGTTTGAAATTTGCCCGGCTGGCGCCGCAAAAGGCCAGATTGGTTGCCGATCAGATCCGCGGACTGCCGGTCGATCAGGCGCTTAATCTGCTGTCGTTCAGCAATAAAAAAGCGGCGGCGGTAATACGGAAGGTATTGGAATCCGCAATCGCCAACGCGGAACATAACGATGGCAACGACGTTGACGTATTAAGAGTGGACGCAATTCAGGTCGATCAGGGGCCGGTGACGAAGCGCTTACGGGCCCGAGCCCGAGGGCGCGCGGACCGGATATTGAAACGTACCAGCCATTTAACCATCACTGTTGCCGAGGACAGTAAGTAGCTATTTATGGGACAGAAAGTACATCCGACCGGGATCCGGCTTGGGATCATTAAGGAGTCGACTTCGACCTGGTATGCAAATAACAGTGATTATGCGAATTTCCTGCATACTGATCTTAAGGTACGCGAATACCTGCGCAAACAATTGGCCAATGCCTCGGTCAGCCGTATTCAGATTGAACGGCCCACCGGTAATGCCCGGATTATTATTCACACTGCGCGGCCCGGTATTGTTATTGGTAAAAAAGGCGGGGATATAGAAAAATTGCGCGCCGAGGTATCCAAAATGATGGGGGTACACGCCCATATCAGTGTGGAAGAGATTCGCAAACCGGAACTGGATGCGCATTTGGTTGCCGAAAATGTTGCCCAGCAAATTGCCAGAAGAATCATGTTTCGGCGGGCGATGAAACGGGCGGTAACCAATGCGATGCGCCTTGGCGCTCAAGGGATCAAGATCACGGTCAGCGGCAGGCTGAACGGGGTGGAAATTGCCCGCACTGAATGGTATCGCGAAGGCAGGGTGCCGTTGCATACATTAAGAGCGGATATCGATTACGGCATCGTGGAATCAAAGACCACTTACGGGATTATCGGGGTAAAGGTCTGGATTTTCAAGGGTGAAATATTAAAACATGAAGTTGGCGCGGAAAAAGAACAGGACGAAGAAAAAGAGGGGGCGGAAGAAGCTGCGGTGGAAGAGCAGTAGCGGGTAAGTGTTATGCTGCAACCTAAAAAGACAAAATTCAGAAAACAAAGAAAGGGGCGAAATCGCGGTTTTGCCGGCGTCGGCAATCAGGTGAGCTTTGGGGAGCATGGGTTAAAGGCGATTGGCCGGGGACGCATTACCTCCAGACAAATTGAGGCGGCACGGCGGGCGATCACCAGAAAGGTGAAACGCGGCGCTCAGGTTTGGATACGTATATTCCCGGACAAACCGATCACTAAAAAGCCGCTTGAAGTGAGACAGGGAAAAGGCAAGGGCAATGTTGAATACTGGGTTGCCCCGGTTCAGCCCGGCAGGATGTTATATGAAATGGAAGGGGTATCGGAGGAGCTGGCGCGCGCGGCTTTCCGTCTGGCCTCGGCAAAGTTGCCGGTAAAAACCGCGTTTGTCAGTAGAAGGGTAATGTAATGAAAGCGGCTGAATTGAGAGAAAAAACCAGGGATGAATTGCGGACGTTGTTGCGGGAAGAGTTGCGGGCACAATTTGATCTGCGTATGCAAAAAGGCGCCGGGCAATTAAGCACGCCCAGTGCAATACGCAAAACCCGACGCAATATTGCCCGAATTAAAACGATTTTAAATGAACCAACGGCGACAGACGGGCGGCATGAACAAACAGGTTAAACAATCGAAAACGCTTACCGGCAGCGTGGTAAGCGCTCAAATGGACAAAACTATTTCGGTGTTGATTCCGAGAACGGTTAAACACCCCCTGTATGAAAAATATATCAGGCGTTCAACCCGGTTGTTGGCACATGATGAAAATAATGAGTGCAATAAGGGCGATACAGTGATCATTGAAGCATCCAGACCGCTGTCAAAAAATAAATCCTGGCGCTTGCGCAAGGTCGTGAACGTAGCGGAACAGCTATAGGAACAACAACAATGATCCAGATGCAAACCATGCTTGATGCGGCTGATAACAGCGGCGCCCGCTCGCTAATGTGTATCAAGGTGCTGGGCGGTTCAAAGCGGCGTTACGCGCACGTTGGTGACGTGATCAAGGTAAGTATCAAAGAGGCAATCCCGCGTGGCAAGGTAAAAAAGGGAGAGATGTACAAGGCAGTGGTGGTGCGCACTAAGAAAGGCGTGCGCCGGCCTGATGGTTCGCTGATTCGTTTTGATGGTAATGCCGCGGTATTGCTTAATAATCAGTTGCAACCTATCGGTACGCGTATTTTTGGCCCGGTAACCAGGGAATTGCGGGATGAACAATTTATGAAGATCATTTCACTTGCCCCCGAGGTGCTGTAGGCGTGAACAAGATAAAAAAAGGCGATGAGGTGATCGTGCTGGCCGGCAAACATAAAGGCAGGAAAGGCGCGGTGCTGAAAGTGCTGACAAAAGAGGACAAGATCATTGTGGAAAACGTGAATATGGCCAAGTGTCACGTCAAGGCGAATCCAACGCGGGGCACGGCGGGGGGTATTGTCGAGAAAGAAATACCGGTGCATATTTCAAATATTGCGGCTTGGAATCCGGTCACCAATAAGGCCGATAAGATTGGGTTCCGTTTTCTCAAGGATGGCCGCAAAGTTCGTTACTTCAAATCCAATAATGAGATTATTGATACTTAGATGGAAATGGCCAGATTGCAACAATATTATCAGGACACGGTTACGCCGAAGTTAACTGAAAAGTTCGGTTATAAAACGATTATGCAGGTACCGAAGATAAGCAAAATTACCCTAAACATGGGACTTGGTGAAGCGGTGACGGATAAAAAGGTTATCGATAATGCCATGGACGATCTGAAAAAAATTTCCGGGCAGCTTCCGCAGGTCACTAAGGCCAGGAAATCGGTCGCCAACTTTAAGGTGCGCGCGGGCTGGCCGGTGGGTTGTATGGTGACCTTGCGACGCAAACGCCTGTATGAATTTCTGGATCGCTTGATTTCGATTGCGATCCCCCGGATCCGGGACTTTCGCGGGTTGAATGCGGCGGGATTTGATGGCCGCGGCAATTACAGTCTGGGAGTTAAGGAGCAGATCATTTTTCCGGAAATAGATTATGACAAGATTGATGCGATTCGCGGCCTGGATATAACGATAACGACGACCGCCCGTACCGATGAAGAGGGTCGGGCTCTGCTAATGGCATTTAATTGCCCGCTAAGGACATAAGCTTATGGCCAAGGTGGCAATAGTCAATCGCGAAAAGAAGCGCATGAAACTGGTAAAAAAATATTCTTCCAGAAGGGCTGAGTTGCGCACCCGGATCAGCTCCGCCAATACGACTGAAGAGGAACGCAGAGAGGCGCGTGAACAATTGAATAAACTGCCTCGTGATTCCAGTTATGTGCGCTTGCGCAACCGGTGTGCGTTGACGGGCCGACCGCGCGGTTATTACCGTAAGTTTGGATTGGGGCGCAACAAATTGAGAGAGATCGCAATGCGCGGAGACGTGCCCGGCCTGATTAAGGCGAGTTGGTGATCAATACCGGCAGGGGAGAATGTATTTATGTCCATGAGTGATCCAATTGCAGATATGCTGACCAGAGTCCGTAATGCAACGACGCGGATGCAGCGCGAAGTGGCGATGCCCGCCTCGAAATCGAAGGTGGCGATTGCGGCTATCCTCAAGCAGGAAGGCTATATTGTCGATTATCGAGTCGATGACAGTGATCAAAAAAAGACGCTGGTGATTGAACTCAAGTATTATGAGGGCAAACCGGTGATCGAAATAATACGGCGGGTGAGCAAGCCCGGGTTGCGCCGCTACAAGTCGGTCGATGATTTGCCTGAAGTCAGGGGCGGACTCGGTACGGCAATTATTTCCACCGCCAAAGGGGTAATGACCGACAAGGCGGCAAAAGAACAAGGAGTCGGCGGCGAAGTGCTCTGCATCGTTGCGTGATCAGGAATTATGTCTAGAATGACCAATAATCCGGTGTCCATAACCGACGGTATTGATGTTACTATTGACGCCGACGTGGTGACGATTAAAAACGGCAAGGGCAGCCTGTCTCATACCGTGCATCCGCTTATTTCGGTAACGCGGGAGGGCGATGCGTTGAAAATAGCTCAACTGAGCAAGAGTAAGGCATCAAAAGCACTGGCCGGCACCACTCGGGCCTTGTTGCAAAATATGGTGACCGGGATCAGTAAGGGCTTTGAGCGCAGGCTTGAAATTACCGGCGTGGGTTATCGCGCCCAGGTACAGGGGCGGGTGTTGAATCTGGCATTGGGCCGGTCGCATCCGGTGAATTTTGAAATTCCCGAAGCCATTACCATAACGACCCCCAGTCCGACCGAGATAGTGATCAGCGGCAGCGATAAACAACAAGTGGGGCAGATTGCCGCGAATATCCGGGCTTGCCGGCCGCCGGAGCCTTACAAGGGCAAAGGGGTGCGATACGCGGATGAAAGAATTATGCGTAAAGAGGCTAAAAAGAGTTGATGCATCGTGAGTAAGAAACAACAAAGATTGCGTAGGGCGAAAAAATCCAGGGGCAGGATCAAGCGGCTTGGCGTGGACCGGCTTAGCGTGCACAGAACCCCCAGGCATTTTTATGCACAGATCTTTGCGCCCTGTGGTTCAAAGGTATTGGTCAGCGCGTCGACTATAGACAAGGAGATTAAAAGCCGGATTAAATGTGGCGGTAATATTGAGGCGGCGGCGGCGGTGGGCAAGACGCTTGCCGAACGCGCCCAAAAAGCGAATATTTCAAACGTGGCGTTTGATCGTTCGGGGTTTAAATTTCACGGCAGAGTTAAGGCGTTTGCTGATTCCGCCCGTGAGCAGGGGATGAAATTCTAGGAAGCTGATCATGGCATGGACTGATTCAGTAACAGGCAATGACGATCTGCTGGAAAAGCTGGTCGCCGTCAATCGTGTGGCCAGGGTCGTTAAAGGTGGGCGTCAATTTGGGTTCACCGCGTTGGTGGTTGTCGGCAATGGCAGTGGCCGGGTTGGTATTGGCAGAGGCAAGGCGCGTGAGGTACCGGTGGCGATTCAAAAGGCGATGGAGTATGCCCGCCGGAACATGGTGAACGTGTCGTTGGATGAAGGCACCTTACATTATACGGTTACCGCCGAATATGGGGCGGTCAAGGTTTATATGCAACCGGCTTCGGAAGGTACCGGTATTATTGCCGGTGGGTCCATGCGGGCCGTGTTTGAGGTGGTGGGGGTAAAGAACGTCCTGGCCAAATCGATCGGTTCGACTAATCCGATTAACGTCGTCAGGGCCACGGTTAAGGGGCTGCATTCGATGTCATCGCCTGAGTACGTTGCCGCCAAACGCGGTATCACGGTGGAAGAGTTGTTGGGGTAGGCATGGCTGCTAAACGGGGAAAACAAATTAAGGTGACTTTAAAGAAAAGTACCAATGGGCGGTTGCGGTCACATAAGAGTTGTGTGGCCGGACTCGGGTTGCGCCGCATAGGCGATACGGTGAATATCACCGATACACCGGAAAATCGGGGCATGATCAATAAGGCATCCTATCTGCTGGCGGTGGAGGATTCCTGAGCATGCGCTTGAATACGCTTAAAGCCGGCGCCGGTGCCAAAAAGACCGGCAAGCGAGTCGGTCGCGGCATAGGTACCGGCATGGGCAAGACTTGCGGGCGGGGCACCAAGGGGCAGAAATCTCGTGCCGGCAGCTCCCGTAAAACCGGTTTTGAAGGCGGACAGATGCCGTTACAACGGCGTTTGCCCAAGGTGGGGTTTAATTCGCGCGTCGCCGGGGATACGGCTGAAATAAGGCTGCATGAAATAGCGGCACTTAATCAGGAGCGGATTGATTTGGCGGTGTTACGCAAAGCCAAACTGATCACCGGTAAAATAAAACGGGCCAAAATAATTTTGCAGGGCGGCATAGAGAAAGCCATCATCGTGAAAGGATTAAAGGTAACCAGGGGCGCGGCGGCCGCAATAGAGGCGGCCGGCGGAACAATCGAGGAATAAATGGCCACGTCCAATCTTGCATTCCCCGGCGGTCTGGCCGGTCTGAGCCAGCTTAAAGAATTACGGCAGCGGTTGTTGTTCGTGCTGTTTGCGTTGTTTGTATATCGAGTCGCGAGCCATATACCGGTGCCCGGCATTAATCCGGCGGCACTGGCGGAAATGTTCAATCAACAGCGCGGCTCCATATTAGATATGTTTAACATGTTTTCGGGTGGCGCATTGCAGCGTTTTTCAGTGATCGCGTTGGGCATCATGCCGTATATTTCGGCGTCGATTATTATGCAATTATTAACCGTAATCGAACCCCGATTGAAACAACTAAAAAAAGAAGGTGAAGCGGGTCGGCGTAAGATCACCCAATATACCCGCTACGGTACCCTGTTACTGGCTACTTTTCAGGCATTGGGGGTGGCGGTGGCGTTGGAAAGTCAGCGCACCTCATTCGGCTCGGTGGTGATGGCCCCGGGCATAGGCTTCAAGGCGGTTGCGGTCACCACGTTAGTCACCGGCACCATGTTTTTAATGTGGTTGGGGGAACAGATCACCGAACGCGGGGTGGGTAATGGGATATCGTTGATCATCTTTGCCGGTATTGTAGCCGGGTTGCCGGCGGCAATTGGCGGCACCCTGGAATTATCCCGCACCGGGGAAATGCATCTGCTGGCGGTACTGGCATTATTTGTATTGGCGATAGTGATCACCGCATTTGTGGTCTTTACCGAGCGCGGACAAAGACGGATCACGGTCAACTATGCCAAACGCCAGGTCGGCAGAAAGATGATGGCCGGCCAGTCCAGCCATCTGCCGTTAAAGCTGAATATGGCGGGAGTGATACCGCCTATTTTTTCATCCAGTTTAATTTTGTTTCCGGCGACTCTGGCGGGCTGGTTTGGGCAGGGAGAGGGCATGGGCTGGCTACAGGATATTGCCACAACCTTATCTCCGGGACAGCCGATTTACGTGTTGTGTTACGCCGCCGGGATCATATTTTTCTGCTTTTTTTATACGGCCATGGTGTTTGATCCGCGAGAAACCGCGGATAACCTGAAAAAATCGGGGGCATTCATACCGGGTATGCGGCCCGGTGAGCAAACTGCAAAATATCTGGATGGCGTGTTAAGCAGATTGACCCTGGCGGGGGCGATATATATCACCTTCGTCTGTTTGTTACCGGAATTTTTGATTATAAAGTTTAACGTGCCGTTTTATTTTGGCGGCACTTCTTTATTGATCATAGTAGTGGTGGTAATGGATTTTATGTCACAAGTGCAGGCGCATCTGATGTCGCATCAGTACGAAGGCATTATGAAAAAGGCCAATTTAAAAGGCTATGGAAGGCGATAATTTTGATTTTATCTAAAGGGTAGCGATGAAAGTAAGAGCCTCGGTTAAGAGAATATGTAGAAATTGCAGAATCATTCGCCGTAAGCGCGTAGTGCGGGTAATTTGCTCCACTCCTCGGCATAAACAGCGTCAGGGATAGGCAATAATATGGCTCGCATAGCGGGGGTAAACATACCCGGGAATAAGCATCTGAATATTGCGTTGACGTATATATACGGCATAGGGCGCCGGCGCGCCCAGGAAATATGTGATGCAACGGCTTTGCTTGCATCGACAAAAGTAAGCATGCTTTCTGAAGCGGAATTGGATAAGATCAGAAAGGAGGTGGGCAATTACGTTTTGGAAGGCGATTTGCGTCGCGAGGTCGCGATGAATATCAAACGCCTGATGGATCTGGGCACTAATCGGGGTATTCGCCACCGGCGGGGCCTGCCGGTTCGAGGCCAGAGAACTCGTACCAATGCGCGTACACGTAAGGGTCCAAAAAGGCTGGTTAAGAAATAAATAAGCGGATGAATCTTTATGGCAAAATCAACCAGAACAGGGCGTAAACGCATAAAAAGGACGGTGGTGGATGGGATCGCCCATATCCATGCCTCTTTTAATAATACCATTATCACCATCACCGATCGTCAGGGTAATACTCTATCCTGGGCGACGACCGGTGGTAGCGGGTTTCGGGGTTCGCGAAAAAGCACGCCTTTTGCGGCCCAGATTGCATCACAAAAGGCCGGTGAACAGGCAAAGGAATTTAATATGCAGAATTTGGAGGTCTTCATTAAAGGCCCCGGGCCGGGCCGGGAATCCGCGGTTCGTGCACTCAATTCGGTTGGGTTTAAAATCACCAGCATTACCGATATAACGCCAATTCCTCATAATGGCTGCCGTCCGCCCAAACAACGCCGAGTATGATGAAATAAGACCATGGCGCGATATTTAGGACCAAAATGCAAACTGAGCCGCAGAGAAGGCACGGATCTATTGTTAAAGAGCCGGGCGCGGCCGATTGAATCCAAATGCCATATCGATAAACTCCCCGGAGCCCAGGGCACCAAACAAAAACGGCTGTCCGACTATGCCTTACAGTTGCGTGAAAAACAGAAATTGAAAAGAATGTACGGCGTGTTGGAAAAACAGTTTCGCCGTTATTACAAAGAAGCCAACAGGCGCAAGGGTTCAACCGGTGAAACCCTGTTGCAATTGCTTGAATGCCGTCTGGACAACGTGGTGTATCGCATGGGTTTTGGTTCGACGCGCAACGAGGCACGGCAATTAGTCAGTCACCGGGCGATGTTGGTGAACGGGCGCACGGTCAATATCCCTTCGTATCAAGTCCAACCCGCTGATACGATTGCGGTTCGTGAAAAAGGGAAAAAGCAACTGCGAATCCAGGATGCATTATCGGTTGCCGATCAATATGGCTTACCGGAGTGGGTGGAGGTGCATACGGAAAAAATGGAAGGCATATTCAAATCCGTACCCGAACGCAGCGACCTGCCCACGGAAATTAATGAACAACTGGTTGTGGAGCTCTACTCCAAATAATCAACTGGAGGATTGAAACTATATGACATCAGCATTTTTAGATCTGCTAAAACCCCGCCGGGTTGACGTGGACCGGATCAGTGATACCCGCGCGAAAATTACCATCGAGCCGCTGGATCGCGGTTTCGGACATACCTTGGGCAATGCCTTGCGTCGTATATTGCTTTCATCCATGCCCGGGTTTGCGGTGGTTGAAGTGGAAATCGATAATGTATTGCATGAATACACGACTATAGAAGGCATGCAGGAGGACGTGACCGATATTCTGTTGAATCTTAAAGGTTTGGCCGTGCGTATGCACGCCAGGGATGAGGCGGTACTGACCTTGAAGAAAAGCGGTCCCGGGAAAGTGCTGGCAAGCGATATCTCCGAGGATCACGACGTTGAGATTGCCAACCCCGATCATTTGATTGCCAATTTAACCAAGGCGGTGGATTTGAGCATGAGCATAAAGATTGAACGTGGCCGGGGTTACCGTCCGGTGGTGATTGGCGACACTGAAGGCTCGGAACAAGCGATCGGCAAATTAAAGCTGGATGCGTCATTCAGCCCTGTTAAACGGGTTGCCTATGAGGTTCAGAGTGCCCGTGTTGAACAACGGACCGATCTGGATAAACTCATCCTGGCGATTGAGACCAACGGCACAATAGACCCGGAAGACGCGGTGCGCAAGTCCGCGACAATTATGCACTCACAACTTGCCGTATTTGTTGAGCTTGAAGCGGAAGAGCCGGCTCCGGCAGTGGAGATCAATAAAGAACCCGAAATTGATCCGGTGCTATTGCGTCCGGTTGATGAACTGGAGCTCACCGTCCGTTCGGCAAATTGTCTAAAAGGGCAAAGCATTTATTATATAGGCGATCTGGTGCAACGCACCGACGTGGAATTATTGAGCACGCCAAATCTTGGTAAAAAATCATTAAACGAAATTAAGGACGTGTTGAAGGAAAAGAGTTTATCACTGGGTATGCGTCTTGAACACTGGCCGCCCAGCGGTCTGTACAATGACAAAGACACCTTGGCGGAATAGAGTCAGAGGAATAAAATGCGTCATAGAGAAAGCGGCAGGAAACTAAATCGAACCGGCTCACACCGCAAGGCCATGTTTCGTAACATGGCCGCATCATTGATGCATCATGAAGTGATCAAAACAACCTTACCCAAGGCCAAGGAACTACGCCGGGTTGCGGAACCATTGATTACCATGGCAAAGACCGATTCCGTGGCAAACAGAAGAATAGCCTTTGCGCGCTTATGCGACCGCGACGCGGTAAGCAAATTGTTTAATGAATTGGGCCCGCGATACAAAGAACGTCCGGGGGGGTATTTAAGGATTCTGAAGCATGGTTATCGGGCCGGCGACCGGGCGCCTGTCGCCCACGTTGAACTCGTGGACCGGCCGCAAGCGGAGGCAACAGAGGCAGAAAAGCCTGCGGGATAGCGGGCAAATTTGACCATTATAAGATTTTTTGTGTAGAGTAATATATGGCTACTCCCTCAGTACCTCAGCAAGAGCGACCGGTATTGATTTTCCCCCATCTGCCTAAGACTGGCGGAACAACCCTCTGGATTTTCTTAGAGTTCATATATGGTGAGAAAAATTGCTACTCAATGAGAAGATACAAAATCAATGACTCTCCTTTAGTCTATAGCTCCGACGGATGGGATCGCTTTCTTGCTATGTCACAGAGAAAGAGAGATACGCTCGACTGTATACACGGACATTTTTCTTATGGTCTGCATCGATTACTCTCTCGCCCATGTCTGTATATCACCCTGATGCGCGAGCCCTTGGAACGATTTTGCTCAAACTATCATCAGTTCCGACGTGAACATCACCGTTACCTGGAGTTGTCCAAAGGTAAAGAATATACCCTGGAAGACTATATACGCGATTGGGATGGTGCAGATATCGAGAGCCGGGCTGAGTTATATTATTCTGACATGGCCTTCTTCGATGAAACGGTACCGGAAGCGAGCGCCGATCCAGCGGAATGGCTCAAAAGGAAAATCGCCCAAACCTGTGCTGATACCGAAGACCTAAAGCAAAGACTCCGCGATCAATACATGCTGGTGGGTTTAACTGAACGGTTTGATGATTTCTTATTCCTGCTCTGTCGAATAATGGGCTGGAAAGTTCCACATGATCTAAAACATCACAATGTATCTCATCGCAAGCCTGCCAGCAAGGAACTGTCTCCGGCCTTGCAACATCAGGTTCGCGAGATGATGAACGCAGAGTATGCACTCTACGAATATGCCAGCACTTTGTTTGAGGAAAAGTGGCGTACCTTGGGCTGGACAGGGCGCCAGTATGCCAGACTTTGTCGGTATCGCCGGCACCTTTACAGAAATTACGATATACTGCGGGGTGTTGCCGGAAATATACGGCTGTCCTTGCGTGGCTCTCGGTAATTATTGCTCGGATAATCACAAAAGTCACTGGTATGCATGGACTGGGATAGATTCAAGTGGAGATGGGCCGGCAAGAACCAATACATTAGGAGCCCAACCGGATCACCGATCCGGCAGGATTGAGGCCTCAACCAGGTCGGCGTGTTGATTAGCGGCAGACACGGTGAACCGCCACTACTATATCCTGTCTGAGCGGGGAACGAATACCAGACTCATCGCAACCGCTTGACGAATCATCCTGTACCCGGTTTAATACCCTCGTCCATCCATATGAATCGCTGTGCCCGGTACATCTTTGGCGAAGCACAAGATTTGGATGGTTGTCATGAAATTAACGAAGCGGCCAGGTAGCTCAGTCGGTAGAGCAGGGGACTGAAAATCCCTGTGTCGGCAGTTCAATTCTGTCCCTGGCCACACCTATTATTCCGGTTGCGACCGACGTCTCCGGAACTGCAGGGCCGATATCGAAGATATGACCATGCTTTTCAAGCCGTCGCGCCCGGATATTGCACGCCGACCATATCAGTTAGTGTTTGAGCCGGCGCCGGCCAGCATCACAACCTTGATAATATGCTCGCTCACCCGCCGGGGCGCATCCCGATAGATGTTGTGGCCGCTGTTTTCAACAATGGTTTGCCAACTGTTGGTGGAGAGCCGTGTGAGTTGTTTTTGCATGTCCAACCACTCGTGCTCCAGTGATTTACCGTTAATCTCCGGTAATAGGCTCTGGTCTCGGGTCAATACCGCCAGGGGTAAGTCGGGCGATATTATTCCCATTTTTTGCACCTGCTGCGCACTCTCTTTGAAATGTTTCAATTCGTCCATGATCGCAAAGGTTGCCTTCCGACTTGAATTCAACATATACCATTGCTTTTGAACCGCACTCAGATCTTCGGTCGGAGGGTCCCTTCGGGAAATGATCTTCCTATTCTGTTTGCCGGGGGGTTTTCCATCAAGCCTTGATAGGCGCTCTACCTGGTATGGATTGGATGAGTCGACCAAAACCAGGCCAGCGGTTTTATCTTGATGTTTGGCCGCAAAGTATTGTGCGGTGAAGCCGCCGAACGAATGCCCGACAAGTACGTAGGGCCCGGGTATTTTCGCGGCCACCACCAGGTTGTTGAGCTCTTCAACAATTTGCTTGGTGGTTCTGGGTCCGGGGCCGCTATCACTGAAACCATAGCCTGCCCGGTCATAAATGCATACCCTGGTTTTGCTGGAGACATTTTCCATTACCATCAGCCAGTTTGCCGACGAATCACCAATACCAACGTCAATTAATACAGTTGGCTCTCGTGTGCCTCGGCAATCGATATACATGCGATGTAAATAACCATGCCTGGACTCAATCAATATGAATTTTCCGGGCGGTTTATATGGTTGGGGATCCTCTCTGGCATTCACCGACAACGGCATAAGGATAATTAACAAGGTAAAGATTGTTGCTATATTCATTTTCACGTACCAAAAATTGTTTTGCTCCGGCCTGGCGCATCCCGGTACCACCGCGCTGCAACCCTGCGGAATTATGTTCCTGACAGGCTTAACATTATTTTAGTCCAATTAAGAATGCTTTGCCGGAAAGAAGCATTTCAGCGGTTATACAGCCACTTCAAAATTGTGTCCTGTACACGTGTTCCGATTCCCCTGTGTATGCCCGGATGGTTTTGTAATGCGACCAGGATATAGCCTTTGTCGTCTTTGCCGCGCACGTAGCCGGCCATGGTTCTGACGTTATCGATGATGCCGGTTTTGATCCGCGCCGCGCCGGGAGCAATCTCACCGCTAAGCCGCTTGCGCATTGTGCCATCTACGCCAACCAGGGGCAGTGATGCAAAAAACTCCGGTTGATACGGGCTATGCAAAGCATGTTGTAAAATCAACGCCAGGGTGCGAGCTGATATTTGAGCATGACGCGACAGCCCGGAACCGTTTTCAATGATCAATTCAGGCGCCGGGATGCCAATCTTCGTTAACCAATCGGCTATGGCTTGTTTGCCGCCGTTCTTGCTATCGATCGTCTCCGGGCTTGTGCTGCCAATAGTTAGTAATAATTGCCGGGCCATCACATTATTGCTGAATTTGTTAATATAAATAATAATTTCGCTCAATGGTTTTGAACGCACCGCGTAAAAAGGACGGGAGAAATCGACCGATGTTTTTCCGGCACTTCCGCTTATGGTTCCGCCCATGCTTTGCCACAGTGTTTTGAATACGCCAAATATATAGTCATCAGCCGTTAACACGGTGCGCAGCAGATGCTGATTGCCGCATCTTCTGGGATAGTCGTCATCAAATTCAACGGTTGTTACGGCATTCTGTTTGACCACGTTAAAACGGACGTTGCGGTATTTTCTTTTACAATGTCCGTTTACGAGTCGCAATTTATTTTTAACTTTTAAGTTTGCCGCGGGCGGATCGGGATAAATATGGACTTTATTCCCGGTGGGTATGAAGTAGAATTGATGAGCGTGAAAATTCAATAGCGACGCTGACGGAAAGGCATTATAAACGTGATGAGGTCTGTTGTCAAAATCCTTCGGATGTCCTGTTTCTTCTTCCGACCATTCGTCATCGATTAAGATATCGCCGTTGATGTGCGTTAATCCTCTGTTGCGCAAGGTAAATAATAAATGCCAGAAGGTCTCCTTGACCAGATATGGATCGCCGCCTCCCTCAATGATCAAGTTACCATTCAGGGTGCCGTCTTCAAGTTTTCCGTCGAGATGTATATGGGTTTCCCAGGTGTAATTGGGCGCCAGTAATTGCAGGCCGGCATAGGTCGTCAATAGTTTCATCACCGAAGCCGGGGTCCGAGAAATATTGCCATTTATCGACAATAGGGGTTGAGACGCGTCGTATTGCTGAATATAGAGGCTGAGTGAGTCTTTCGGTAATTTGTGCGTGGCCAGTATTTTCTTTACCGGATCGGGCAATCGGCCGATGTCATCGGCGGTGGAAATGCCGGCCGATAAACAAGCGATTACAAAAACCGCGGTAGCTTTTGCCGGTATATGGAACGATATCACTGCCGAACCGGACTATTACATAAGAAGTGGGATGAATAGGTGACCTGGATTTGCTCCCGATCAACCCGGCGGGGCCTGAATACAGTGCGATCGTTCCGGTTGTGATTTGTGTTTTTCACCGCCTGTGGCCGCCCATGAATTTATTTTATTGCTTCGTTAATAATGGTATTGGCCTGCCGGTAATCGTCGTCATGAACCAGCCAAACTTCCGGCCAGCATTCATTGATCGGCAAGCCGCCGATGCCGCCGGCAAGATCGATATTTCTGAGGTGACAGGATATGCCATGAGCTTCCAGCAGGCCTTTGATGTAACCGGATTGGATAAGGTTGTCCGAGCTGTAAACCTTCTTCATTGCTATGCGACCAGTGTCAGATAGAGAGCAATTACCGCCACAACCGCCACGGCAAGCAAACCAATTATCACCAGATTCAGATAAGTCACGGTCGCTCTCAATTGTTTCGCCAGAGCTTCCTGTTGCTTGGCCAGTGTTTCAACTAATCGGACCTGTTCAACGTTGGCTTCGGTGTCGGCATCAAGCCGCCGGTGCAAGTGCTCCACTTCCAGTTTTATTCCTTCCACTGTATCCGGAATTTCCACCGCAGCGGGATCACCCCGGTCACGGATCAATTTAATCAACCTGGTCGCCCCTTGAATCAAAACAGGCGCGGTATTCAGGATTGTATTTAATGTCATCGGACTCATAAACAGTTTTTTAGCCATGGTTATTTTAAGACACGGATCCGATTAAGATCATCGCGACTATGCAAAACCCCACCATGGATATTCAAAGATTGTATAACAAAAGATAGCGGTATTACGATAAAATTTAGATGAGATATCATAAGTTGTGTCCCGGTTTCGACCAGTCGCGCAGGCAAATATCAATTCGTCATTCTGCCACTGCGGCTGAGCCACGCGTACAGCAAGGCCGTCAATAGCAATACCATGCAAGTGAACCAGCCAACCATGTCGTTATAGCGGTTAAGCAGCAGGTAATCGTGGCTATGAACTGAATTCGTATAATACCGTACCAGTTTTATCACGATCACGACCCCGACATGTACGCCTATGCAAGTCGCCAGGCTGCTACTGCGCAATCTGATCAAGCCGAGCAGAACGCCAAACATGGTAAGCGTCATAAAGTGATCGATGATCACCGGGTTGGAAAATCGGTGCAACGCTTGCGGTATCGCCATGAATGCAGTCAATGGACGGATCTCCATTCCCTCAGGGGGGATGGGGTAATAGATGAAGTGTACAGCCGCATACAGCAGGGCACTGAGCAGGATGGCGACGACGGCATTCAGCTGCCTGTGCAGGCCGGCAAGTAATGCCCCTCGAAAAATACTTTCCTCAATAAATCCAATGGCCAGGGCGGCCAATATTATGCCCGACAATTTTTCCAGTACTGCGCCCGGGTTGATGACGCGGGAAGAGTCGACCACGTGTATTCCGGTTATCTGCAAGGTTATTGCGACAATTGCCATCATAGCCATGCCCGCCAGGCAACCTTGAATGATATGTTTAATAAAGGGGCGGACCGGCTGATCATACCCTAAACTCTGTTTTACTGGCAGGCGCAGGCATTTCACATAAAGAATACTGAAGATCACCCCGCAAAGCAGGGTCGAATAATGCGGATATTTCCGATATCCCAGCTCCAGCAGCGGCTCAAGTATCACCATCAGCGGATAACTCAGTAAGGCGCCACAAATAATGGACAAGACGATATATAACAATAAAAGAATCAGCACACGCATTGAAATGAGAGACCGGGGACGAGAGAGCTTATGAAATTACAGCTTCGGCGGAGTCTGTTTTATCCAGATTATCCACCCAGCTTATTTTTATTGTATCCCCGGCTTTGGCTTGCTCAAACATCAGAGATAAATACGGGTTTTTGGCCACGGCGCGGCTCCAGTCGCAGGACATAATGACGTTATGGTTGTGATAAACGGTTACGGTTTTAATATAATGGGCGGGCACAATCCCGCCACGCTCCTGATCGAACCTGAATCCGGTCTCCATCGGATGCCGAATAATCGCGCGTATGGTCACCAAACCTGCTCGCAATCTGGTTTGTATTCTTATACTTTCCGGCATTGAACCCGGCCCTAGGCGCAACCGCCTTCAATCACCTCAACAAATTTTTCGTGTTTATACAGCGACTCGCCCGATTGTACAACCGCAAGAACCTTCGATGGCTCGCCAATTTTTATTCGCGTGGCGACAAATCCCCTGCATCCCGCCGATAGATCAAAGCTGGCGATCAGTGGATTCGGGTTTTTTTCCACAAAAATGGCAATTTTTTTGGCGTCGGGCAAAGAGGTGTTTATTTTGATTGGAACAACGGCGCCGTTTTCAACCACTGAATGAACCCCTATGGTAATTTGATCGCTGATCACGATTGATTTTCCGGGAAAAGCCTCTGCCAGCGCCGTATCCAATTCAGTGGCGGTAAAGGCATCTCTGCGCATCTCGGCAAAAACCCGCAATGGCCTGGTCAATAATAAAAATGCACCGCCGGCGGTCAACAATTTAATGCATGTTCTTCGTAACATTGTGCCACAGATATATTTATGCCTACCTTAATCCAAGTTGCTTTTCCAATTCAAGCTCATACTCCAATTGAACCCGTCGGGCAGTCACTCTTTGCAGTTGATAATCACTTAGTTTGAAGCGGTTTTCAGTAAATTTGAGTTTGTCTATGGCTGATCGAGTAGCGCCCACCAGATAATGATATTCGGCCTTTGCAATAGCCCCCTCAGCATCATGACCCGATTGAGTTTCGGCCTGCGCCAACAGATCATGAAAAATCGGATCAGCTTCGTGATCATGCTGCCCCCGGTAGCGCCTCAATATATTGCGGGCCTCCTCGGGGTTGTGATAATCGAGCAAGAACTTACTATAAGCAAATACAAGCGGTCTGTATCGCGGATAAAGTGTGTAAGCCTTTTGATAAATTGTGTTGGCGAGACGGTAATTTTTCCGTGCCGCTTCAACTCCGCCGGAAGCCAGCATGTAATGCACGTTGTCACTGTCCCGAGTTAATAAATACGCCAACTGCCGGTGCGCTTCATCGAAATCACCCTGGCTGGTCAGGGCAAGCGCATAGCCGTAACGCAGAGACTTTTCATCCGCGTCGCGCGCTTGCGTTTGCTTCAGTTTATAGGCATATGATTTAACCAGATCATCCGCCGATTTTCGGCTTAATACCTCGATCTTTGCCCGAACCAAACCATACTCTTCGCTGTCCGGATATTCGACCTTTGGGTAAATTTCCGCGCGGGCACGGGTATCGGCAATACGCGAGGTGGTCAGGGGATGGGTGCGAAGAAACTCAGGGGCATTGCTGTGATGATACTGCGAGCTTTGCTGCAGGCGTTCAAAAAATCCCGGCATGCCGCGCGGGTCATATTGTGCTCGTACCAGCAATTGCATACCTATGCGATCAGCTTCCTGTTCATTGACACGAGTAAAATTGATTTGATTTTGAACGTTTACACCGGTTGCCGCGGTCAATGCGGCCACGCCCGCGTTGGGGTTTTGTATGCCCACCAGCACCGCACCCAGTAGTGCCGCAAACATAGGCAGCTTGGAGCGATTAAGCCGTTCCAGTGATCTTGCCAGATGGCGCTGAGTGACGTGTGCAATTTCATGCGCCATCACTGCGGCCAATTCACTTTCGCCGCGGGAGTTCAATATCACGCCGGTATTAATGCCTATCACCCCACCGGGACCGGCAAAGGCATTGATGGTAGAGTCCAACACCGCAAAAAAAGAAAACGGCTGGGCGTTATCGCCGGTGTGGGAGACAAGCCGAGAACCCAGAGAATTGATATATTGCTCAATCTCCGGATCGGTAACGATGTTGGCATGCCGTCTGACCTGGCGCAGAAATGCCTGGCCAAGACGTCGTTCGTATTCAGGTGACACTACGCTGCCGGCGGAATCCCCGATATCGGGCAGGTCGAACGCGGTGACCGATAATGCCGCAATACTGTAAAGCATGCCCAGGGCGGCAATGAATATGCAAAATGATCTGAATGAGGTCATATTTTATTACGTTGTTATATCCGCTTATTATCGCATCGACACCGGTGCATTATAATGGCCGGTGGCGCAAGAGATGATATTATTTAGAGTCCATTTGCCATGGCAAGGTTTCAAACGATAGGAGAAAATTATGGCAACAGTAGTCGGAAATGCATTTTATGCCCAGTCAGGCGGGGTGACTGCGGTGATTAATGCCAGTGCCTGCGGCGTCATTGAAACCGCCCGCAAACAAACCGATGCAATCGGCAGGGTCTATGCGGGCAGAAATGGCATTATTGGCGCATTGACTGAAGACTTAATCGATACCTCACAAGAGAGTGGGCAAGCGATTTCGGCACTGCGCCATACTCCCGCCGGGGCGTTTGGGACCTGCCGCTACAAGCTGAAAGATCCAAAGGAAAGCCGGCGTGAATATGAACGATTAATCGAAGTGTTCAGGGCGCACGATATCCGCTATTTTTTTTACAATGGTGGCGGCGATTCGGCGGATACCTGCTACAAGGTATCACAACTGTCGGCCCAGGCCGGCTTTCCAATTCAAGTCATACACATTCCCAAGACGGTTGACAATGATCTGCCCATCACCGACGTTTGTCCCGGTTTTGGTTCGGCTGCCAAGTATATCGCCATTTCAACTCGCGAGGCCTCGTTTGACGTTCGGGCCATGGCCAAGACCTCCACCAAAGTCTTCGTAATCGAAGTCATGGGGCGACATACCGGCTGGATAGCCGCCGCCGGAGGCCTTGCCGCGGATGACAACAACGATATCCCGATAGTCATTTTATTTCCGGAGATTGATTTTGATAAACGGGCGTTCCTGAGCCGGGTCGGTCAATATGTAGAGCAATATCAGTACTGCACGGTGGTGGCGGCCGAGGGTGCGCACTGGCCGGATGGCGGATTTCTCTCGGCCCAGGGCAGTCGGGACGCATTTGGTCATGCTCAATTGGGGGGAGTGGCGCCGGTGCTCGCCAATATGATAAAGGACGCGCATGGTTATAAATATCACTGGGCCGTGGCAGACTATCTACAGCGCTCGGCACGCCATATCGCCTCTAAAACAGACGTTGACCAGGCCTATGCACTGGGCAGGGCGGCGGTGGAAATGGCACTCACCGGCGCAACCGGGATCATGCCGATAATTACTCGCCGGAGCGACCGACCCTATGTATGGGAGATCGGCAAAGCCGATCTTGAGGACGTTGCCAACGTTGAAAAGATGATGCCATCGGCGTATATCTCTGAAGATGGATTTGGGATCACGCAAGCCTGCCGTGACTATTTAACCCCGTTGATCGAAGGCGAAGATTATCCGCCCTATGCAAATGGCTTGCCCTGTTACGTGCAACTTAAAAACCGTCCGGTGCGGAAAAAACTGGATGCGGGCTTTGAATTTGATTGATATCCGGGTACAATCCGCACCATATCAGATCTTGACCAAATACTCGGGGCGCATTTACCGAGGATATGGTTGTCCTGCATTTAATCATTAATCATTCAATTTAAGGGGAAGTTTCATGTCGGCACTAATGTTTGCCCTGATCTGCGGGGTATTGGCGATTGTTTATGGAATATGGTCGATTCGCTGGATTCTGGCGCAACCGGAAGGCAACGAAAAAATGCAAGCGATAGCGACGGCGATTCAGCAAGGCGCATCGGCTTACCTCAACCGTCAGTACACCGCCATCGGCATAGTCGGTGGCGTGCTGTTTTTGGCACTGGGGCTGGCCTTGGATTGGTACACCGCGTTCGGATTTTCCATAGGCGCGGTATTTTCGGGCGCGGCCGGATATATAGGCATGAATATTTCAGTGCGCTCGAATCTGCGCACTGCACAAGCCGCCAGTGACGGCATTAACGCGGCACTGACGGTCGCTTTTCGCGGCGGCGCGATCACCGGTTTATTGGTGGTCGGTTTGGGCCTGTTAGGCGTCGCCGGCTATTACTGCCTGCTCGATATGCTTGGGGTCCCGACCGACAAAATATTACATGCCCTGGTCGGGCTCGGTTTTGGCGGCTCCTTAATTTCCATCTTTGCCCGGTTGGGCGGCGGTATTTTTACCAAAGGGGCGGACGTTGGCGCCGATCTGGTCGGCAAGGTCGAGGCCGGTATCCCGGAAGATGATCCCCGCAATCCGGCCGTTATTGCCGATAACGTCGGCGATAACGTCGGTGACTGCGCCGGTATGGCCGCCGATCTGTTTGAGACTTACGCGGTAACGGTGATCGCCACCATGCTGCTGGGTAGCCTGATAGTTGAAGCCGCCGCCGATGGTGCATTAATTTATCCATTGGCACTGGGCGGAGTATCGATCATTGCCTCGGTGATCGGCACTTATTTTGTCAAGGTGGGTGAGGGTGGCGGCATCATGGGTGCGCTCTATCGCGGTTTGATCGTAGCCGGGGTGCTGGCGATAATCGCATTCTACCCGGTAACCGGCTGGGTGCTGGGTGACACGATAGTGATCGGCGGGGAGGAGATCCCATCAAGCAGGTTGTATTATGCCGCGCTGATAGGTCTGGCACTCACCGCGGCATTGGTTTGGATCACCGAATACTATACCGGCACACAATACCCGCCGGTCAAACAGGTTGCCGCCGCCTCGGAGACCGGTCATGCAACCAATATTATCGCCGGTATCGGCATCTCCATGAAGGCAACCGCACTGCCGGTCATCGCGGTTTGTGCCAGTATTTGGGGTGCCTATGAATTGGCCTACCTGTACGGTATTGCCATAGCCGCAACCTCGATGTTATCGATGACCGGTATTATCGTGGCATTGGATGCATTCGGGCCGATCACCGATAACGCCGGCGGTATTGCCGAGATGGCCGATTTGGATGAAAAGATCCGCAATATTACCGATCCCCTGGACGCGGTTGGCAATACCACCAAGGCGGTGACCAAAGGTTATGCCATCGGTTCCGCTGGCCTGGCCGCGCTGGTGCTCTTTGGTGATTACACCCACGCGCTGGAAAGCGCCGGCAAAGCCGCCGAGTTTTCCCTGTCTGATCCGATGATCATTATCGGTCTGTTCCTGGGGGGCATGGTGCCGTATCTGTTCGCCGCGATGGCAATGGAGGCGGTGGGCCGGGCGGCCGGATCGGTGGTGCTGGAAGTCCGCCGGCAATTCAAAGAGATAGACGGCATCATGGACGGCAGCGCCAAGCCGGATTATTCACGGGCGGTCGATCTGCTCACCGTTGCCGCAATCAAGGAGATGATCATTCCATCATTAATACCGGTACTGGTGCCGGTGTTGGTCGGTCTTGTGTTAGGCCCGGTAGCCCTGGGTGGCTTGTTGCTGGGCACGATCGTCACCGGCTTGTTTGTGGCCATTTCGATGACCGCGGGCGGCGGCGCCTGGGATAATGCCAAGAAATTCATCGAGGACGGCAACTTTGGCGGTAAAGGCTCGGACGCGCATAAAGCCGCGGTCACCGGCGACACCGTTGGCGATCCCTATAAAGACACCGCCGGGCCCGCGGTCAATCCGTTGATCAAGATCATTAATATTGTTGCGTTATTGATCGTGCCCTTGATTTAATCCCCGCCTGTTTTTAAAATGCACCATGGCAGCGATTCATGGTGCATTCTTCCGCCCGCGTTTGCGGCTTTTCCCCGGTCCGACTTTTATTGCCCTGGTTGTTATTTCCCCGGTTTTTATTTCATTGAATATTTCCGCCGAAACCATCCGCGAATTTCACGAGCGCATGTGCGCTCAGGGAAAACCGGATTCATGTGCCCGCGCACAGGCGATGAAAAAAGGCGAGGAACATGCAAACTGGATCGATGAACTGGGGACGGATTTCAGCAGGAAGGTCAATCGTGGAGAGTTGGAAGAAGATAATAAACCGAAACTGGACCAGGCTTACCCTATTGTGTTAAACGATTATTTTATCGCCGATCTGCGAAAAAATGCCACCCAACACCGTTTGGAGCCAGCACGCATGCGCTATTGTGCCGACCACTATCATAATTATTGGCGAAACAGAAAAATGATCTGGCCGGTCAACCGGGATAACACTCCCGACTGGGCAAAAATATACTTTTTTATCGTCGAGCACTATTATGGTTATTGTCTGCGCCCACCATTTTAGTTGCACCCCCGGGTGCCCGGTCGATAACTTTCCAGCAAGCGCGAGGTGTCATAAAGCGGTAGCCCCATCACCCCGCTATGACTGCCTTCCAGGCGTTTGACGAAGACCGCCGCCTGGCCTTGTATCGCATAGGCGCCGGCCTTGCCGATGGGTTCCCCGGTATTGCAGTATCGATCTATATCCCGCTCCGACAAGCGCCGAAAATAAACGTGGCTGACGCTGAGTACAGTGTGCGCCCGCTGATGGATGAGGGTGACGGCGGTATAAACCAGGTGCCTGCGACCGGACAATTGCCTTAGCATGGCCCGGGCCCGGGCATCGTCATCGGCCTTGCCCAGTATCGATCCATCCAGAACCACGCAGGTGTCCGCGGCCAACACCGGCAGATTGCCGGGCCGCTTGTTCACGCCGGCTTCAGCCTTTTCCACGGCCATGCGCTGAACATATTCATTTGGCGCTTCAGCGCCGTCCCAGGTTTCATCGATTGCCACGTCCAGCAATTCAAAATCGATCCCGATTTGAGCCAATAATTGCCGGCGACGAGGCGAACGAGAGGCGAGATAGATTTTCATACCGCTTATGCCCCGGACCGGGCCGAGATCATCGATCCGTGGCGCGCTCAGGAATAACCGCTTTGTTGTGACGCCGCGTTCGTACCCCATAGCTTTTCAAGCTGGTAGTAGGCGCGGGTTTGGGGAAGCATAATATGAACAACGACGTCGCCGAGATCAACCAACACCCAATCGCCCTGTTTTTCACCCTCAACACCCAGCGGTTTAATACCGGACTGCTTAACGGTTTCAATCAACTTGCCGGCGATTGCGGCAACCTGCCTGTCTGACCGGCCGCTGGCGATGACCATATAATCGGTGATCGAAGTCAGATGCCGAACGTCAAATACGCTGATCTGTATGGCCTTGAAATCGTCAAGCACGGTTTTTGCGATAGCCAGCAAATTATCCGTGTTCATATATTACGGTTGATAAAGATCATAGGCGCGTATGTAATCGATCACCGCTTGCGGCAGTGACCCATCGGCGACGGAACCGCGTTTGATCTGTTGTCTGACTCGAGTCGAAGATATCGCCACCGGATCATTTTCAAGCCGGTACAGGCGGCCATGACGGCTATCAAGCAGTTCGGCGGGATTGTCGGTTAAATGCTTTTTCATCCGGTCGGTTCCATTATAAACGCTATCCGCCTCCGAAGCACCCTCGCGTTTTATGGTAACAATATGAACATAATCCAGTAATTGCCGCCAGTCTTTCCAACCGTCAATTTTCGAGTAGGCGTCATCACCCATCAATAATACCAATGGCCCGGTGGGATATTCGCGGCGCAATGATCGCACGCTAATTATCGTGTATGAAACGTCGGCATTATCCAGTTCCCTGGTATCCACCAGCATATTGACCTGATCCGCAACCGCCAGTTTCAGCATCGCCAGTCTGTGTTCGGCGGTGGCGACGGGGCGATCGCGGTGCGGCGGAATATTGACCGGAATAAACCGGACCTGATCGAGCATCAGCCTGGTTAACGCCTGCCGGGCGACGAAAATATGGCCCAGATGGACCGGATCAAACGTGCCGCCAAGGATGCCTATTGCCGTCATTAACGCCGATTATAACAACCGAAAAGGCTATTGTCTGATTTGTCCATCACCGACAACAACGTATTTTTTTGAGCCCAGGCCGGCAAGACCGACCGGGCCGCGGGCATGAAATTTATCGGTACTGATCCCAATCTCGGCCCCCAGGCCATATTCAAATCCATCCGCAAGCCGGGTTGAAACATTGACCATGACCGAACTGGAATCGACCTCCCGTAAAAACCGGTCGGCCTTACTTGAATCTTCGGTAATGATCGCGTCGGTATGATGCGAACCAAACCGATCGATATGGCTGATTGCCATATCGATATCGGCAACTATCCTTAACGACAGGATCGGCCCCAGGTATTCGGTTCGATAGTCTTCCTCGGTTGCCAACGATATATCCGGTAATATTTTTCTCGCCTGCTCACAGCCTCTGATTTCGACGCCGGCACGTCGATACATCGGCGCCAGTTTCGCCAGAACCGCCTCGGCCATATCCTCGGCGAGCAATAAACACTCCATCGTATTACAGGTGCCATAGCGCTGGGTTTTGGCATTGAACGCAATATTGACGGCCTTATCGAGATCGGCGTCGGCGTCGATATAGACGTGACAAATACCGGCCAAATGTTTGATCACCGGCATCCGCGCCTCGGCGCTGACTCGTTCAATCAGACTCTGACCGCCACGGGGAATGATCACGTCGACGTATTCCGGCATCGCCAGCAATCTGCCGACGGTGGCCCGGTCGGCAACATTGATCACCTGCACCGCGTCTTCCGGCAAACCGGCCGATTTCAAGCCCGTTTGAATACAGGCGGCGATGGCCTGATTTGAATTTAATGCCTCGGAACCACCACGCAGAATGACCGCGTTACCGGATTTCAAACACAAGCCGGCCGCGTCCGCGGTCACACTCGGTCTGGATTCATAAATAATGCCTATTACCCCCAGCGGCACCTGCATTTGGCCGATGCGCATACCATTCGGTCGAGGCGCCAATTCCGATATTTTGCCGACCGTATCCTCGAGTGCCGCCACCTGGCGCAGCCCCTCGGCCATCGCCTCAATCCGGGCACGGGTCAGCTCCAGCCGATCAAGCAACGCCGGCGCCAGGCCCTCCATTTTGCCCGCATCCAGGTCCTTGCAATTGGCGATGGTGAGTGCGTCTTCATTTTGCAGGACGTCATCGGCAATCGCATGCAGGGCCTGGTTTTTTGTGCCGGTATCAGCTATGGCAACGATCCGAGAGGCCGCATAGGCGCGTTTTCCAATTGTGTGCATGTACCGCTCTATATCCATCGCTCAATAATCCTGTATTTTATTTGTCGGCAGACTCACACCGGCGACGGCCAATAAAAACCACCCAAATTCATCCCATATATTTGCCCTGGCCCTGGACTTGATCAATCGCTCCAGTCGTATTGCCTGATTCAGCAGCGCTTGAAGTTGTCCGGCGCGGTATCTTTGCAGCAATTTGGCGGTGACCGGCCTGCGTTTATCCCATACGCGAAAATGGCTGAATACACTGTCCATCGATGCGCCGGATTCAAGCCGGCAGGCCATCGAACACACCCGCCTGAATTCCCACATGATCGCCCCGTGCAGCGCGATGGGTTCAATGCCCTCACTCCGTAATCCGGTTAATATCCTCAATGCCCGCTCGGCCTGCCCCGCAAACGCACTTTCGATCAATGCAAACACATTATAGCGGGCGGCGTCGTCGGTCACGGCATTGATGGCCTGCTCAGCATCGATGTGTTCACCCTCGATCAGCAAACACAATTTGTCTATCTCCTGCTTTGCGGCAAGCAAATTACCCTCCACACGTTGGGCAATCAGACGGGCGGCCTCGGGACTGATTATTTTCTCCCGCCTGCGAAAACGAGCGGTGATCCACTCCGGTAATTGACCAGGACTCACCGGCCAGGTTTGTAATACCACCCCGGCCTTTTCCACGGTTTTGAACCATACGGTTTTCTGGGTGTTCTTGTCTATTTTTCCGGCACTGATTAACAATACCTTGCCTGCATCGCAAGTGTCCGTGTATTCGACCAGGGCTTGACCGCCTTCTTTGCCCAATTTTTGAGTCGCGAGCCGCAATTCGATAAGTTGTTTACTGGAAAACAAAGACAGATTGGACGTGGCCCGGCGGAGCGCATTCCAATCAAAGCCGGGGGCAACCTCCAAAACCGTGCGCTCTTCAAACCCCTTATTACGGGCACAGGCCCGGATCGCGTCCTCGGCCTCAAATCTCTGCAACGGTTCATCGCCACTGATCAGATATACCGGCGCAAGACTGTCACCCCGAAGGTGGCCGGTGAGTCGCTCAGGCCGCAAGCGCATCGCCAATCAAAACCAGCTTATTCAGCGGCATCGGAGGTAATGATCTGCACTCGGCGTAACACCCTTGAGGCGCCGCGCCGCAGCAGTTCTTCCTCGATCACCCCTTGCTCGGTAAATTTACCCAGCACCGCGTCTTCATCATAGGTAAAATCGCGGGCGATTTGTAGCGACTCATTGTTTGCCAGCACTGTTCCATCATTTTTCTCAATACTTATTTTGGCGGTCAATATCAATTCGTATTCCTCCGCCTTGCCGGTGAGTGCATCCACCGAAAGTAGCTTACGCTCCAATGTTTCATCCGACAATATCACTATATGGCTCGCCTGGGCTCCCGACTTGGCCAGGGTAGTGCCAACGGATTGCAGTTGCATCCTGACCGCCCCCGCCAGTCGGGGCGCGCCGCTGTCCTTGATATAAATATTATCGATATCGATCTTTGCAAGCTGCGAGCCACGCAGATGAAAACCACAGGCGGCGCTCAGTATCAGCGGCAACAAAAGCAAGGCTTTGAGTTTCATTTAACGGTCTCTGTAGAAATAAACGGGTGGTAATAACAGGCGATCATTCTACATCATGTAATAACGATATTCACCAGCCGCCCCGGTACTACAACGACTTTGCTTATCTGTTTCTGGCCGATAAAGCGTTGAACGTTTTGATTTTCCAGCGCCAGGGTCTTGATCTGCTCATCGTTCATCCGCACCGGCACGCTAATATGGCCGCGGAGTTTGCCGTTGACTTGCACCACCATGTCCAGTTCGTCCCGTTGCAACGCCTCCGGATCGGCCTTCGGCCAGCCTGCATCGATGATCGAGTCCGCGTGTCCCATTGCCGACCAGATCTGTTCGGTAATATGAGGCACTATCGGAGCCAGTAATAACACCGCGGTCTCCATGCCCTCGCGCATCACCGCTTTATCATTATCCGATTCCGGCGCGCAGGCGGACAGGGCATTGATCATTTCCATTACCGCGGCAATCGCGGTATTGAATTTGTAACGCCGGCCAATATCGTCATTGACCTTGTCTATGGTGGCGTGGATTTTCCGGCGCAAGCGGCGTTGTTGTTCGGTCAACGTCGCGGCATTGATTTGCTTGCCGGCACAATCCGCGACGTTGGCCGCGGCCATCCTCCATAAGCCCTTCAAGAATCGAAACGCGCCGGCGACACCGGCATCAGACCAGTCCAGACTCTGCTCCGGGGGAGAGGCAAACATCATGAACAGTCTGACGGTGTCGGCGCCATATTTATCGATGAGCGTTTGCGGATCAACGGTATTGCCCTTTGATTTGGACATCTTGGCGCCGTCCTTGAGTACCATCCCCTGGGTGAGCAGCCTGGTGAATGGCTCATCCGAATTGACCAGTCCAAGGTCTCTCATCAACTTGTGGAAAAATCGCGAGTACAGCAAATGCAGCACGGCATGTTCTATGCCGCCGATATATTGATCCACCGGCAACCAGTAATTGGCGCGCTCATCCAACATGGCCTGATCGTTGTCGGGGCAACAATAACGCGCGTAATACCAGGAAGATTCAAAAAAGGTGTCAAAGGTGTCGGTTTCACGCCGCGCCGAACCCTCGCCGGTTGGGCTTTCCACATCCATAAATTCGGGCATGGACTGCAACGGAGAGGGTACGCCTTCAAGGTCGACGTCTTCCGGCAGTACCACCGGCAGATCGGCTTCCGGCACCGGGCTTGAGCGTCCGTCATCGTGATTGATTATCGGAATCGGACAGCCCCAGTAACGCTGGCGGGAAATACCCCAATCCCGCAAACGGTAATTAACCCGCCGCTTGCCCTTCGCGTGTTGGCGCAGATACTCCGAGGTCGCGTCAAAGGCCTGATTAAAATCCAGGCCATCAAACTGGCCCGAGTTAAAACAAACCCCATGGGCCGTGAACGCCGCCTCGGCAAGATCCGGTGCCGGCCGATCGGCCGGCCTGATCACGGCCCTGATCTCCAGGCCGTATTTTCCCGCAAATTCATAATCGCGCTGATCATGCGCCGGCACCGACATCACTGCGCCCGTGCCATAACTCATCAACACAAAGTTTGTGCAATAGATCGGCAGCGGCTCACCGGAAACGGGATGAATGGCATCGATGCCTAAGGCGACCCCCTGTTTCTCCATCGTGGCAATGGCCGCCTCACTGACCCCGGATTGCCGGCATTCGAGCAAAAATTCACGCACGCCGGCATTGGTTTCGGCAGCGGCCTGCGCCAGTGGATGCTCGGCGGCAACGGCGCAGTAAGTCACCCCCATAATGGTATCGGGACGGGTGGTATAAACCCTTAATGGTTGATGACCGGTAACGGCAAACTCAAACTCCACGCCCTCAGACCGGCCTATCCAGTTGGCTTGCATCACCCGCACCGCCTCCGGCCAGCCGGACAACTCATCCAGACCGGCCAGTAATTCTTCGGCATAATCGGTGATCCTTAAAAACCACTGCGGCGTCTCCCGACGTTCAACCGGGGCACCGGAGCGCCAGCCTTTACCATCGATCACCTGTTCATTGGCAAGCACGGTTTGATCGACCGGGTCCCAATTCACCAGCGCGGTTTTCTTATAAACCAGGTTTTTTTTATATAACCGGGTGAAAAACCACTGTTCCCAACGATAATACGCCGGATCACAGGTGGTAATTTCACGATCCCAATCATAGGCTAAACCCAGACTCTTGAGTTGCCGTCGCATATGGTCGATATTCTCATAAGTCCATTTGGCCGGTGCCACCTGATTATCGATGGCGGCATTTTCAGCGGGCAAACCAAACGCATCCCAACCCATTGGTTGCAGTACATTTTTGCCCCGCATGCGCTGATAACGGCTGATAACGTCGCCTATGGTGTAGTTGCGCACGTGCCCCATATGCAATTTGCCGCTGGGATAGGGGAACATCGACAGACAGTAAAACTTTTCCTTATCAGGATCTTCGCTTACCCGAAAGGCGTTGGCGCGTTGCCAATGTTGCCGTACCGCCGGTTCAATTTTCGCTGGGTTGTAGTCCTCTTCCATATCGTTCTGTTTGCACACATTATAAGAGGCAACAGGATACCGAAGATACTATCAAATAAACAAGATATTAGCGCCGCCGATCATAATTGTTCAAATGAACCGGAGATCAGACGGCGGCTCGACAGAGTATGAAATGATAAAAAAAACGGGGACTCGGATAAAGAGTCCCCGTATTAAACAATCATGGGAATGTTATTGAATCAAGTCTTACTCGACACTCAGATGCTCACGGTTTTTCTCAAGGATCCCGTCACTGATGCCCCTGACGTTCACCAAATCTTCAACCGTCTCGAACGGCCCGTTTTCCTCACGATATAAAATTATCGCGGCCGCCTTTTTTTCACCGACGCCGTTGATCATGCCGGCCAGTGTCTCGGCATCGGCGGTGTTGATATTGACCGCGTCAACGGCAAAGACCGCCGAGCAGGATAACAGCAGGGTAAGTAATAGCGCGTGAACAAATTTCATTGCAGATCTCCTTATTAATGAGTGGGTTTATCCTTAACATTACAGCGGAATAGGCTAAGGGCAACCGGCGAAAATAAACATTCCCCCAATAAGGGTTTTTGGCTATGTGCGCCCATACCGAAAATAGATGATAATAATCGCCGGGTTATTGACTCAATGCAGCCAGGCACCGACTTTAACCCTGCCCGTGGCACTGCACTCAGGTCAGTACCACAGGCCCGTCGTCCACCAACCCCGGCAAATTCAAAGCGCGGTCATCACCCGCCGGCAAGGGCTTGTTAGAAAAATATCTGGCTGCGCAATACGAAAAATTCCGGTTCGCCCGTGCCCCACGCACATTGGGCTGAGTTCCCACAATCGGTGGTGATGTAATTTGCCTGGAAGCGGATATTGTTGATCGGATACCAGTTGAGTGCGGCCCCAAAGGTATTACCTTCCTGCTCCATACCACCGCTTAGGCCCGCGTCCAACTCAACGCCATCGTAGCGCAAGGCCACTTCCCAGGCGCCGATTCCGCCGTCACCAACCGGATTCCTCGGTTTTACGCTGTCCCAGACGCCCTTCCGATAGCGACGCGAATCCTCCGGGGTAAGAAATACGCCGGCCTGCAGATCGAAACCCTGCATACCGTCGTCGCCCGAGTTTGGAAGATCAAAATTGCCGGAATAATATTCACCGCCGGCCCAAAAATTCTTATACATCGCCGCGGCATTAAAATTGAATGAGCTATAACTATCCGCAGTTAATGGATCACTGCTGCTGACGATCCCGTCGCCGATAGCCACTCCGGGTCTTACTCGGAAACGATTAACGATGCCGTTTTCGTAGTTTCTAAAGCCGCCGCTTACCCCCGCAGACAACAGCGTGCGGGCCTCCGCGTCATATTGGCCCCAGACCAGGCGCGCCGATAGGCCATGATCGTCTAATGACCCTTCTCCTATTTGACCGCCATCATTGCGTTGCCGCAAAAAGTAATAGCCGCCTTCCAGCAGCAGGCCGCTGTTTTTCTGATCGTTCCAGGTGAAGGTTATCCCCGGCGCCTTGTTGCCCACCCCGATACTGCCGGCGTTAAATAATTCAGAGGCGATGGAACGTTCAATAAAGGCAAGGTATTTTGAACTGGTCAAGCCCATCATCGAATACGGCGTTTTACGTTGACCGAGGGTGATATGCACCGGCCAGCCCTTATATTTAAAATAGGCGTCTTCAATACCATGACTGTTGTCATCCAGATCTTCAAAATCATACTGAAATTTGAAATCCCACAATTTGAAGGTGGTTCCCGACAGATACAGCCTGGCCCGGCGAAACTGGTGCGCGCTCGAACCGCTGTAGTCACCATCCCCGCCGACTGCGGTAAAATCATGATTTAAGCGCCCGCCGATGCGAAATTTATGCCGGCCATCTTCGGATTTGAGCTCCAATTTGCCGCGGGTGTTGATCCTGGGCAAATTACCGGCCTGCCTGGCACTCGCCGCCGCCTGCTTGCCATCCGCCTTGGCCGCATCGACCAATACCTCATATTCATGAGCGCTGATACTGCCCTTGTTTTTAAGCAATAGTAACAAATCCAGCATCGCTTTATTTTCGGCAAAAACCGGCGCTGAAAACAGGATGACCGACCCAAACAGGATTGCGGTGCGTAATTTTGCAAAACATATTTTATCTGTCACGGTGTCTCTCCTTATACTGTAATAAAAGACTGGTTGAAATATTTATGGCATATCCCACCACCGGCAAGATGGCCACAACCCCAGCGCGCCAGAATACCGCGGATATGTTGCAGGCCGATGAATCTAAGGTGATAAACCGGTTACAATAAGATTAACGGCGGATTACAATAGCCGATGATCCGTTTTAGCCTGGCGTGGGATTGCCCGATGGATCAGGTATCATATTGCCGTATTATATCTGCTATCCAAGACACAGCATACTCACACTCAAATGCAGCGGGCACAGAAGACCATCCTGATCGTTGAAGATGAAGAAGCCATTCGGGAAATGCTGGCTTATACTCTGATGAAAGCCGGCTATGCCTGTATCGAGGCCGGCGACGTTGAACAGGCGCGCCCCCAGGTCCGCCGGCAACAACCCGATTTAATATTGCTGGACTGGATGCTGCCGGGCATAAGCGGGATTGATTACCTCAGACAGTTAAGAAGTGCCTCCGAGACTCGTCATATCCCGATCATCATGCTGACCGCCAAAGGGGCCGAAGACGATAGAGTGCGCGGCTTGGAAACCGGCACCGATGACTACCTCACCAAGCCGTTTTCAAATAGAGAGTTGCTTGCGCGGGTGCAAGCGCTATTAAGGCGCGCCGGCACCCGCGCCAAACCCGGGCTTATCTCAGTCAACGGCCTTACCCTCAATCCCGACAGCTATCGCGTCACGGCCGGGAATGAAACCATCGAATTCAGTCCAATGGAATTTAAATTACTGCATTTTTTCATCGCACACCCGGAGAAAGTGTACAGCCGTATGCAGCTACTGAACCAGGTCTGGGGCGAACACGTTTACGTTGAAGAACGCACCGTGGACGTGCATATCCGACGCCTGCGCAAGACACTTGCGCCTTATGGTTACGATGGTTACATCCAGACGGTTCGCAGCGTAGGGTATCGATTTTCAACGGGCTGAAAACCGACGATTATGAATATTGACTGGTGGCGATTCATCTGTGTTCTGCTGATCTGCGTTACGGTTGCCGCAGTCACGCATCAATATGCGGTTGTTTTTATATCAGGGAGCATTATTGTATTTGCGTGGCAATATCATATTGTCAAAGAACTTCTGCTCTGGTTAAGAAAGAGAAAAGAACATCCCCCGCCCTCTCAGCCCGGCATTATTGACGACATTTGTCGTGAGATCGATTATCTGCGCAGTCGCCATAAACAACGCAAATCCAAACTTGCCGGCTATTTAAAACGATTTCAGAATACCACCGCCGCCATCCCTGACGCGGCGATTGTATTGAATCGGCATGGTGAGATCACCTGGGCCAATGCAAAAGCCTATGACTATATGGGTATTCATTGGCCAAATGACGGTGGTTTGCGCATGGTTAATCTGGTCAGACACCCGCAGTTGCGGCAATATCTTGGCAACCGGGACGCGGCGAAGATACGGGAAGGCCTGCAATTGGAATCGCCGATCAACTCCAATATGAAACTGGAATGCCGGATCACCTCCTTTGGTAAAACCCAGAAATTGCTGATTGTACGCGACATTACGGTTATCCACCAGATCAACCAGATGCGCAGAGATTTTGTCGCCAATGCCTCGCACGAACTGCGCACACCATTGACCGTCATCTCCGGATACCTTGAAGACTTTGCCCACGATCCCAAACAATGTCCGCGGGAATGGTTGCCCCGGATTGAACAAATGCGCAAACAGGCATTGCGAATGAGCAGTTTAATTGAAGATCTGCTATTGCTCGCGACGCTGGAAAACAAGTCCGTGGAGACCGGCGAAGAGGCCGTTGCGATACCCACCCTGCTTGAGAATATCCGCCAGGAGGCACTATCCCTGGACGCCGATACAACCCACTTTATTCATCTGGACGCCGATCCATCGCTACGGCTTAAAGGCGACCCGCGCAGCCTTCACAGCGCGTTTGCGAATCTGCTTGTCAATGCCGTGCAACATACCCCGGATCAATCCGTTATTCACGTCCGCTGGTATCAAAATGAGCAAGGTGCGCACCTGGAAGTGACCGACAATGGTTTGGGCATTGCCGCAGAACAGCTCCCAAGATTGACGGAACGTTTTTATCGGGTCGATAAAGGCCGCTCCGGAGACAAGGGCGGCACCGGTCTGGGGCTGGCCATAGTGAAACACGTGATGGCCATACATGGCGGCAGTCTGCATATTGAAAGTGAGTTGACTCGTGGGACCACGTTCCGATGCGATTTCCCTCGCTCCGGCGTAGTGATCACAGCGGCCAGGGATGATCAGACATCAGCCAGCCGTTAACAGTCCAGTTCGGGCAAAGTGCCGATGTAGCAACGCCGTTACAGGAGCCCGTGACTCCCGTCGCGGGTATATTAAAATCAACATTATCATCACCCCGTAGCTCGGCACGGCTCACAGTCCAGTTCGAGCAAAGGTCTCAGTGTGTTTCGGACCCCCCTGATAGGGGGGGTGATTCAGAAAAGGCCTGGTGCAGTTCGGGAATCCGGGTTGGTTCGGGTATTCGGCGTGCCGGGTGTGTGTTAATACCCGCGACGGGAGTCACGGGCTCCTGTCAACTCAATTTAATCAACCCAACAACCACGCCGATCTGCGCAATCATCGCACCAACGATCCAGCGCGTCAGTCTTGCTGCCGTGTTGGCAATGTCCGCCTTCACCTCGGCAATGTCCGCCTTGGTGGCCAGACGCAGTTTCTCTATGTCCGCCTTCACCTCGGCAATGTCCGCCCTGGTGTCCGCGCGCAGTTTCTCTATGTCCGCCCTGGTGTCCGCGCGTAGTTTCTCTATGTCCGCCTTTACCTCGGCAATGTCCGCCCTGGTGTCCGCGCGCAATTTCTCGATGTCCGCCTTGGTGTCCGCGCGCAGTTTCTCGATGTCCGCCTTCACCTCGGCAATGTCCGCCCTGGTGTCCGCGCGCAGTTTCTCTATGTCCTCCTGGGTGGCCAGGCGCAGTTTCTCGATGTCCGCCTTCACCTCGGCAATGTCCGACTGGGTGGCCAAGCGTAGTTTCTCTATGTCCGCCTTCACCTCGGCAATGTCCGACTGGGTGGCCAAGCGTAGTTTCTCTATGTCCGCCTTCACCTCGGCAATGTCCGACTGGGTGGCCAGGCGCAGTTTCTCTACGTCCGCCTTCACCCCAGCAATGTCCGACTGGGTGGCCAGGCGCAGTTTCTCCATGTCCGCCTGGGTGGCCAGGCGCATTTTCTCCATGTCCTCCCTGCTAGTCAGGCGCAGTTTCTCTATGTCCACCTTCACCCCAGCAATGTCCGCCCTGGTAGTCAGGCGTAGTTTCTCTATGTCCTCCCTGGTGGCCAAATTGCTGTTAATCATATCGACCTGCTCACCGGCCAGGGCTTCCGCCTGCGCTTCGGTGAAACCCGATTCAGTCAGATGCTTGACAAATTTATGCGTATCAAATGCGATGGCTTCCATATTCAGGTGCCGGATAATTTTATCGGTATGGCAGGGATCTTCCGCTTGCCACAGGGTGTTACCGGAATGCTCATATCTTTCATATAGTCAGTATAGACCCATGCCCCGCCGTTATCAAATAAAATTGTTCAGCAGGTGTGCCTGCACCGCTCATTACAGGAGCCCGTGACTCCCGTCGCGGGTATATTAAAATCAACATTATCGTCACCCCGCAACTCAGCACCGCTCACAGCGCAGTTCGGGCAAGGAGTCGGGGTCTCCCGACCCCGATAAAACAATCAACATTATCGTCAACCCGCAACTCAGCACGGCTCACAGTGCAGTTCGGGCAAGGTGCCAGTGTTGCTCGAACCCCCCCTGCCCCCCTTGTCAGGGGGGTGTAGTGGTTGGGGGTGGTTCGGTAGCCCCCTGATAAGGGGGGTTGGGGGGTTGGGGGGTTGGGGGGTTGGGGGGTTGGGGGGTTGGTGTTGATTCGGGGAAGGCCTGGTGCAGTTCGGGAATCCGGGTTGCTCGGGGAATCCGGCTTGCCGGGTGTGTGTTTTATCGGGGTCGGGAGACCCCGACTCCGTTAGCCATCATCCGGGACCAGCGGTGGCAGATCAAACAGGTCGGTTTCCGGCTCGGCCACCGCCGTCGGTTCTGCGAGTTCTATGGCTGCTTTTGCGGCGGGTAAGGGGCCCAGCATGGCCAGTTCGTCTTCCAGGCGTTTGCGCTGTTGTGCCTCGTCCTCCGGCGGCAGGTCTTCGATGAAGGCGCGGATATCGACGGTGTGGGTGGTGGCGTATTGTTGCAGTACCTCAGCCATGGTGGGCATGGTGGCCGAGCCGGTGGGCGCTAAATTCCCGCCCAGCGATACCTCGGCATTGACCAGCAGGCGGGCGTTGCCGTTGTTGAAGACAGTGTAGGTGTTGCCTTCTATGGTTTGATCGTCCCCCCGCACCCAGCCGCCATCGTCGGTGGGGACGGTGACGCGGTCGCCGGCGTTGCCGTCGACGCGTAGCTCGGCGCGGCCTTCGGTGCGTACTTCGGACAGATTCAGCAGGTCCAGACGGGTGAGGGTCAGGCTATTGTCGCCGTTGCCGCTGAGGTCTATGCGCTCTATGCTGATTAGGCGGGTGTCGGGGAGGGTGCTCAGGTCCAGGCTCAGGCCGGTGCCGGTCAGACTCAGGGTGTCGGTGCCGCTGCCGCCGTCGAAGCGGAGCAGATCGGCTTCGGTGAAGCTGTCTATATTGAGGACGTCATCGCCGGGGCCGGCGATGACGACTCCGTCGTCATCGTCGTCGCTCAGGACGTCGTCGCCGGCGAGGGTCTCGGTGGTGAGGCCGGCCGGGCCGCCGAACAGGACGTAGGCTTCGCCGGCGCTGCTGAAGGTTTCAGGGGTACCACCAACGGACCTGGTGACGTCGGCCCCGGGTGCCCCGACGAGCAGGTCGGCAAAGCCGTCGCCGTTGACGTCGCCGGCACCGGATACGCTCCCGCCCACAAAGTCATTGGGCGAATCGCCCTGGATGATAAAGCCGTCGCCGGCGGCCAGCCCATCCAAATTAATCACCTGGCGGCCGGTATCGTCGTCCAGTTCACCAAAGCCGTCCGCCTTGCCAAACACCAGATAGGCCTCGCCGGCATAGGTGCCGCCGTCGGCGCCCAAGCGTGCCCCAACGAGCAGGTCGGCAAAGCCGTCGCCGTTGACGTCGCCGGCACCGGATACGCTCCCGCCCACCTGGTCACCGCCCGCATCGCCTTGGATGATAAAGCCGTCCGCGGCGGCCAGGCTTTCCAGGTCTATAAACTGGCGGCCAGCACCGTCCACGCTGCCAAAGCCGGAGGCCTTGCCGAACACGACGTAGGCCTCGCCGGCATCGACCTTGTCGCCATTGGGGTCGGCATTACCCGCCCCGACGATGAGGTCGGCAAAGCCGTCGCCGTTCACGTCGCCGGCACCGGATACGCTCACGCCCGCATAGTCTCTCTGCGCATCGCCCTGGATGATGAAGCCGTCCCCGGCGGCCAGATTGGTCAAATCAATCACCTGGCGGCCGCCCATCGCGTTGCCAAAGCCGGAGGCCTTGCCGAATACGACATAGGCCTCGCCGGCGTTGTTGCCACCGTCGTCGCCCCCGTTCGCACTGACGAGCAGGTCGGCAAAACCGTCGCCATCCACGTCGCCGACTCCGGATATGCTCCTGCCCGCCAGGTCATTAGCCCCATCGCCCTGGATGATAAAGCCATCCCCGGTGGCCAGGCTTGCCAGGTCCACGACCCGGCGGCCGGTACTGTCCGGGGGGCTACCAAAGCCGGAGGCTTTGCCGAACACGACGTAGGCCTCGCCAGCATTGTTCTTGGTGTTGCCACCGGGCGTGTTGACGTCGGCCAGACTGGCCCCGACAATGAGGTCGGCATAGCCGTCACCATTGACGTCGCCGGCACCGGATACGCTATTACCCGCATTGTCATCGGTTGCGTCGCCCTGGATGATAAAGCCATCCCCGGCGGCCAGGGTTGCCAGTTCCACGACCCGGCGGCTACCCATCAGGTTGCCAAAACCGGAGGCCTTGCCGAACACGACGTAGGCCTCGCCGGCATTGGTGCCACCGTCGTCGCCATTGTTCGCCCCGACGATGAGGTCGGCATAGCCGTCGCCGTTGACGTCACCGGCTCCGGATACACTCACGCCCGCATTGTCACCGGCCCTATCGCCCTGGATGATAAAGCCATCCCCGGCGGCCAGATTGGTCAAATCCACGACCCCTGGGGTGGACGCCCTGCCGAACACGACGTAGGCCTCGCCGGCACCGGTGCCACCGTCGTCGCCTCTGGACGCCCCAACGATGAGGTCGGCATAGCCGTCGCCGTTGACGTCGCCGGCTCCGGATACGCTCGCGCCCGCATTGTCATCGGTCGCGTCGCCCTGGATGATAAAACCGTCCGCGACGCTGAGCTGGCTAAGGTCTATGCCGCCGAGCAAGCCCGCGATAGTGACGCTCACCGTCACCGGCTCGGCCCGGTTCCCCTGGTCGTCCGCCACCCGTACTACAAAACTGTCGTCGGCATCATCACTGCCGGTATGGACATAGACCACCTCGCCCGCCTCAAGCTGGGCCTGGGTGAATGAGTCGATGGCCGTGCCCGGGGTGATGGGCGTGCCGCTCAGTTCCAGGCGTCCGTTTGTCGGTTGGCCACCGCTCATGAACGTCCAGGTGAGCTCAGTCGCACCGTCGTCCACGTCCGTCGCCGTCAGGTCTTCCACGGTCAGCACGTAGCTTGCGCCCTCAACCACCTGGAACTCGCCATCGCCGGTAGTGATCGGCGCCTCGTTCGCCTTGGTGAGCGCAAGGCTCAGGTCGGCAGTCGCCTCCGACCGGTTGCGCGCCGCCCGCACGGTGACCTCCAGGGTCGGGTTGGTCTCAAAGTTCAGTGCCGCATCGGCGATCAGGAACAGCATATCCTGGGCGGCGTTGAGCTCAAACAGTGCGGCGTCGGGACCGACCAGCTCCAAGTCGCGCGGGCCGTCATCGGCATCGGTGACGGCAATATCGGCGACCCGTGTGCGGGCGCTGACGTCGGCGTCCTCGGCCAATGAGGTCACCAGGTTGCTCAGCGTCACCCCGGTCGGGGGCATATCCGGCGGCGTGGAGACGGTCACGGTCAGGGGCACGGTTGGCCGCACGGTGCCGTCCGGGTCGTCCGGGTTCTGCAGGCGGACTTCAAAGCGGTCATCGGTATCATCAGTGCCGGTATGGACGTAGAGCACCTCGCCGGCCTCAAGCTGGGCCTGGGTGAAACTCAAGATGGCGGTGCCCGGGGCGTCGCTCAGTTCCAGTTGGCCCCTGGTCGGGGCGGTGGTGACCGTCCAGCTCAGCGCGAGGTTGGCATTGTCCGGGTCGCGGGCGCTGAGGTCGTCCGTGGTGAGGGTATAGCTGGTGCCGGTATTGACTTCAATGGCGTTGTCGCTGGTGGTGACCACCGGGAACAGGTCCGCCACTCGGCCCAGCAGGTCGATATAGACGGCATCCCGGCCGTCGGCAGCCAGGCCATTGTCTTCGGTGGTGAGGTCGCCGAGCAGGGTTTCCCGCAGGCTGGGGCTGGCGCGCAGGATGTCCTCAAACCGCAGGGCATAGTACAGCACCCGCACGTCCAGCAGGTTGGTGTCGTTATCATTGTTCAGGTCCGGGATGAGGGTGGTCAAATCCAGGTCCATCAGTTCTCTCAGGCGCACGTCGCTCACGCTGAGGCTGCTCAGGAGCGTGCTCAGGTTGGCCGGGTTGAGGGCGAGGTAATACAGCACCTGCGCGTCCTGCGGGTTGACGACGTCATCCTGGTTCAGGTTCAGCGGCACCGACAGCACCGGGCCGGTCTGGAATGCCACTTCATACGGGCGCTGCCCGGTCTCCGAAGTCAGTGCAGGGAGTGGCTCGGATGAGGCGCGGTGTTGCTCGGCCAGGCTCCCCCCTGATAAGGGGGGGTGGGGGGGTTGGAAAAGGCTTTGGTGCTGCTCAGAGAACCCCCCCTGGCCCCCCTTGTCAGGGGGATTGGTTGTCAGGGCATGGAGCAGGCCCGTAAGCGGCGCCAGGAGCGGGCTTACAAGTACCCCCCCCCCCCCCCCCCCCAGGCAGGACGGCGCTTTGCGGCTCTGCGGCGGTCTTATCCGTGCTCAGGGCGGCGCTCAGGTCCAGGGGCAGAATGACCGGTACAGGTTGGGGGGCTGAGACCACGGCCGAGGACTTCGACTCAGCGGCCGGATTCAGCAACAACAGAGTTTGGGCCTCGGCGGGCGCGGTCGCCTCCTCGGCCCGGTAGATGCGGTTGCCTGCGCCTGTGACCGGCAATAATGCCGCGAGCGGGGAGGAGAGGGGATTGGTAAGGGACAGGGGGCGCAGGCCCTTGAGTTTTGCTTTTTCGGTCATGTTGTGTATCTCATTATGGTCATTACAGATGTATGGAATATCCCATATTATAGCATAGTCTGAATTTTATGGTTTGGATTTTATGGGTTTTTTACAGGAGCCCGTAACTCCCGTTGCGGGTATATTAAAACCAACATTATCGTCAGGCTGGAACTCAGCCCCCCTCACAGCCCAATCCAGGCAAAATCCCGGTATTGCTTAGCAAAGTCCCGATGCAGTTCGGAAATCCCGGTCGCTCAGAGAATCCGGCGTGCCGAGTGTGTGTTAATACCCGCGACAGGAGTCACGGGCTCCTATCTCCCGCCGCGGGTATATAAAAACCAACATTACCATCAACCCCCCAACTCAGCCCCCCTCACAGCCCAGTCCAAGCAAAGCCCCCGTGCAGTCCAGGAATCCGGGTTGCTCAGGGAATCCGGCGTGCCGAGTGTGTGTTTTATCGGGGTCGGGAGACCCCGACTCCTGTCAACTCAATTTAATCAACCCGACAACCACGCCGATCTGCGCAATCATCGCACCAATGATCCAGCGCGTCAGTCTTGCTGCCGTGTTGGCAATATCCGCCCTCACCTCGGCAATGTCCGCCCTGGTGTCCGCGCGTAGTTTCTCTATGTCCGCCTTCACCTCGGCAATTTCCGCCTGGGTGGCCAGGCGTAGTTTCTCTATGTCTGCCTTCACCTCGGCAATGTCCACCTGGGTGGCCAGGCGCAGTTTCTCTATGTCCGCCTTCACCTCGGCAATGTCGGCCTTGGTGGCCAGGCGTAGCTTCTCTAGGTCCGCTTTCACCTCGACAATGTCCGCCCTGGTGGCCAAATTGCTGTTAATCATAGCGACCTGCTCGCCGGCCAGGGCTTCCGCCTGCGCTTCGGTGAAACCCGATTCAGTCAGATGCTTGACAAATTTATGTGTGTCAAATGCGATGGCTTCCATATTCAGGTGCCGGATAATTTTATCGGTATGGCAGTTATCATCCACTTGCCACAGGGTGTTACCGGTATGCTCATATCTCTCATATAGCCAGTATAGACCCATGCCCCGCGGTTATCAAATAAAATTGTTCAGCAGGGGCCTGCACCGCTCATTACAGGAGCCCGTGACTCCCGTCGCGGGTATATTAAAATCAACAATATCGTCAACTCGTAACTCGGTACGGCTCATAGTGGGGTTTGGGGCAAGGTGCCGGTGTTGATCGAACCCCCCCTGCCCTCCCTTGTCAGGGGGGGTTAGTGGTTGGTGTTGATTCAGGTAAGGCCTGGTGCAGTTCGGGAATCTGGGGTGGTTGGGGAATCCGGCGTGCCAGGTGTGTGTTAATACCCGCGACGGGAGTCACGGGCTCCTGTCCTGTCTCCTGTCGCCGTTCATTATTGATTCGGGGAAGGGCCTGGTGTGGTTCGGGAATCCGCGGTGGTTCGGGAATCCGGCGTGCCGGGTGTGTGTTTTATTGGGGACGGGGGTCGCCGGATCGGGTGGCAATGGGGTCGTGCCGGGGAAATAAATGATATGGGTTGCTGGGATTAACCGTTGGCCTCGTATTTGTGTTAAGTTAAATGGGTGCTGATCATGCCGACTGGATATACAAAAACAATAACATTTTTGGGGAGAGGTGCCGGTTTATGAGTGAAGTGGGTAAAAATATTGCCAGCATTATTGTAAAAACATGTGGCTTATTGCTACTGGTCTTGGGATTCCTGGTGGCGCTGAGAATAATGCATGAAGCACTGGAGCTTTACCGCGACCCGGCAAAAATAGAACGGCTTGCGGTGATCATTGAAAAAGGTTCTAATCTCGATAAGAGCCTTGCTCCGCTAAGGGATAATTGGCGGAACTCGGATCAGGGGCCTGCAGGCAGCGCCGACGACCGTAAGCGGGTTGATCAAGGGGATAATGGGCGGAATTCGGATCAGGGGCCTGCAAGCAGCGCTGACGCCCGTAAGCGGATTGATCGGGTTGATCAGGGGGTGCGTCTGTCCTACTTTGTTGCCTGGGTGGTGGAGTTGTTGTTGTTGTTGCTGGTTGCAAGGATTGCACTTGCGGCGATGAAGACGGGTGGGGAGCTTGTTTTGTACCGTGACCGGCCCCGGCGGGAATAAATCCGGCCTTAGCACGGTCGTCAGTTGCTTTTTTTGCCGTTTGGCCGGGCTTCGGTGTCGAGCGCAAATAATTCTTCAACCGCGGCCAGCAGGTCGTCCCTGCCGTCGATGCTGGCAACGCGCAGTTGTACGCTGGGCGTATGAATTAATTTTTTGGTTAATATGCGGGCGGTTTCCAGCAATACCGTTTGCGGGTCGGCGCCTCGTTGCAGTCGCCTTTGTGCGGTTTCCAGCACTTGCCTCTGAATGGTTTCAGCCTGCCGCCTTAACGCCCTTATGGTCGCGACCGCGTTGCGCGATTGCAGCCAATCCATGAAGTTATCCACTTGTGTATCTATGATCTTTTCCGCCTGTTCGGCGGCCTGTTTGCGGGCGTGCAGATTGTCCCGCACTATGTCTTTCAAATCGTCTATGGTGTACAGATAGACGTCATCCAAATCGCCGACTTCGGGTTCAATGTCCCTGGGTACGGCGGTATCGACCAAAAACATCAGCCTGCGTTTACGCCGCCTGATCGCCGCCGCCACCGCATCCCTGCTCAGGACGGGTTGCTGACTGGCGGTGGCGGAGATGATGACGTCAGCCTCGACCAGATGATGGGGAATATCGGCGAAGGGGATGGCATAACCGGAATATTCATTGGCCAGATGCCATGAGCGTTCCACTGTACGGTTGGCAATGATCATACGGCGCAGACCATTTTCATGCAGGTGTCTGGCAACCAGGCCGATGGTCTCACCGGCGCCTATCAATAATACGGTTTGTTTGCTCAGGTCGCCAAAAAACTGCCGGGCCAGGCGCACGGCTGCAAATGCAACCGATACCGGATGATTGCCAATGGCGGTATTACCGCGAACTTCCTTGGCAACGTGAAAGGAATGCTGAAATAGTCGGCTCAGTAATTGACCGACGCTGCCGGCGGCCACCGCAGAATGGTAAGCCTGTTTCAATTGCCCCAATACCTGGGTCTCGCCAAGTACCATGGAATCCAGGCCGCTGGCCACTCTGAGCAGGTGTCGGACTGCGTTGACGTCGGGATAGCGGTGAACGTAAGGCCGCAGCCGATGTTCTTCCAGATGGTGGTAATTGTAGAACCAGTCATAAGGGCCGGTATTGTCGATGGAATCCAGGGAGCAGTAAATTTCGGTGCGATTACAGGTCGACAGGATGGCCGCCTCGTCGATGCCCGGTTGCTGACTGAGATCGCACAATGCGTGATTCAATCCATTTTTGACAAAGGCAACCCGTTCCTGAATCTCGACGGGAGCGGTGCTGTGATTTACGCCAAATGCGAGTAAGCTCATCGATTTAATAGACTATCGAATTCATAAATTCATACAAAAATTCTGTAACGGCAACCACTTAAATTATAACAGAAGTCGATGAATCGCCGGCGGATCAATGCTCGCTTGAGCGGTTTATGTTATTGCGGTTGTCTCGTTGACGCCATAAATATGTTAAATTTGCGAAAAACATGTTATTTTTAGCCTGAATTTCACAGTATCCATTTACCATAAAGAAAATGCTGACTACAAGATTAAAAATACCACGAATTAATATTATCGGCCTGTTATTTCTGACGCCGTTGCTCGGTGCATGTGTGGTTCCCGAAGTCGCCGACGTGCGGCAAGCGGCCGCTGAAACCGCCGAGACCCAGCCGGCGCGGCCACAAATTGGCCTGACGGAAGAAATTCTTTACAAGTTACTGGTCGCCGAATTTGCCGGGCATCGCAACCGTCTGGATATCGCCATTGAAAATTATCTCGATCTGGCCACCAGCACCCGTGATATCGAGATCGTCAAGCGGGCCACTCAAATCGCGGTGTTTGCCCGTGATGACGCGGCGGCGGCGGAAGCTGCGTCCCTGTGGATTGAACTGGACCCGAACCATCCCGATCCGCGCCAGGTGCTGGGGATCATGTCGATTAGGGCCGGCGACGTGGAGCAGGCTCTGCAACATTTGGAGGTGATCATACGGACGGTCGACGGCGAACTGGATCAAAAACTCTGGATGATCGTTAATTTTCTCAGTCGCGAGCAGGATCAGGCGGTCATCATGGACGTGATGGAACGGTTGATGCGGAATTATATGGATAACACCCATGCCCTCTTTGCCTATGCCCGGATCGCCGCGCGACTGGGGGAAACTGAACGCTCAAAGCAACTGCTCGAGCGGCTGCTGGAGTTGGAACCGGATAATGATAACGTCGCAATGAGTTATATTACCCTGTTGCAAAGACAGGATCGGTCGGCCGAGGCGATAGACTGGATAGAGAGCGTCCTCGATGACAAACAAAATGATTTTGCCCTGCGTCACGCCTATGCGCGATTATTGACCGATACCCGGCGTTTTGACGAGGCCAGACGGCAATTCGAGATTCTATCGGTGCAGGCCCCCAATAATACCGAAATACTGTATGCGCTGGGTTTACTGTACTTGCAGGTGAACCGCTTTGAACAGGCCGAAACTTATTTTCTGCGCCTGGCTGAGATGAAGAGCAGAATAAGCAAGGAGGCCAATTATTACCTGGGCCGGCTGGCTGAGGAAAAAAATGATTTGGAGCAGGCCACCTATTGGTATCAAGGCGTGCACGGCGGCGAGAATTATTTTGACGCCCGCGTTCGCCTGAGTCTGGTGCTCGCCAAACAGGGCCAGGTCGACACCGCGTTGGAAAAGGTTCGGAACGTGCAGGCGCGCAATTTTGAAGACACACTGACGTTGATCCAGGCTGAAGCCGAGGTACTTACCAAGGCGGAGCGCTATGATGAGGCCCTGAAGGTTTTCAATGCCGCAATAAGCAAAAAAGTCCACCCGGATTTACTGTACGCAAGGGCGATGCTGGCCGAAAGAATGGACCAACTCGATGTCGTGGAACGGGACCTGAATGCGATATTGCGGGAACAACCGGATAACGCCCAGGCATTGAATGCACTCGGCTATACCCTGGCGGATAAAACCGATCGTTACGACGAGGCCTATGATTTGATAAAGAAGGCATTGGAATTAAGCCCCGATGATTTTTATATTCTCGACAGTATGGGCTGGGTGTTGTACCGGCTGGGTCGTTTGCCCGAGGCGGTGATCCATCTGCGCAAGGCCCTGGAGCTGCGCAATGATCCGGAGATCGCCGCGCATCTGGGGGAGGTGCTGTGGGTAATGGGTGAAAAGCAGACGGCAAAACAGATATGGGAAACGGCATTGCAGGACACTCCGGAGGATCATCGTTTATTGGAAGTCATCCAACGATTTAATCCGTGAAAATTCGTTCCCTGTTAGTGGCGGTATATCTGGTGTTGCCGGCCGGTTGCGCCGAAATGCCTTTATTACGAGACGGGCACGGTCACAAGAGCTGGCAGGCGCATCTGGATGAAATCGGCCGGCTTACCGATTGGAGCGTCAAGGGGCGGGTGTCAGTGGTTACCGCTGAGGCAAGCTGGACCGCCAGCATGCATTGGCATCAGGCCGATGAGGACTATCAAATGCAATTAATTGCCCCGTTTGGGCAGGGTACTTACCGGCTCGAGGGCAATAATGAAACCGCGTCCATCAGGACCGCCAAGAATGAAATACATAAGGCCGACACCCTCGGAGATTTGTTGTTCGATGAACTGAGTCCGCAGGTGAAACCGGCGGTGCTGGCGTTCTGGATCAAGGGGATCCCGGACCCGGAGACGTCCGCAAATGAATTACTGCTCACCGACAACGCATTGTTGTCATCGATGGAGCAACACGGGTTTCGCGTCAGCATTTCACGTTATCAGGGTATCGATGATAAATCCCTGCCGAGAAAGATTTCCATCAGCAGCGATACAATAAAGTTAAAGATGGTGCTCCAAAACTGGACGATATGAGTACGACCGGCAAAAAGTGGCCGGCGCCGGCCAAACTCAATCTTTTTCTCCACGTTACCGGTCGCAGGCCGGATGGCTATCATACGTTGCAGACGGTTTTTCAATTTATCGATCTGGCGGATCGGCTTGAATTTACCGTTACCAACGACGCCGGCATAGTCAGAACCCCGCCGCTTGCCGGCGTGCCGGCGCAACGGGACCTGGTGCTGAGGGCGGCAAAAAAACTGCAACAGATCAGCGGCTGCAAGTCCGGTGTGCGCATCAACGTTGAAACCATGGTGCCGATGGGCGGCGGATTGGGCGGGGGAAGTTCCAATGCCGCCACCACGCTTATCGCGTTAAATCAGCTTTGGCAGTTGCGGATGACGACTGCGGAGCTGGCCGAGATCGGTCTGGGGCTGGGTGCGGACGTGCCGGTGTTTATCAACGGTGAGGCCGCCTGGGCTGAAGGGATCGGTGAGCGGCTAAGCGGAATCACGTTGCCGGAACCTTATTATTTGATCATTTATCCCGGTTGCCGGGTGATGACGCGGGATATTTTTAATGCCGATGATTTGACACGCAATACCGCGCCAATCACAATAGCTGATTTTCTCAATGGTGCCGGTTCAAATGATTGCGAAACCGTGGTCAGGAAAAGACATCCCGCGGTCGGTGAAGCCCTGGACTGGTTGAATCAATTCGCCGATGCGAAATTGACCGGCACCGGAGCCTGTTTATTTGCGGCATTCAGCGATTATCCACGGGCGGTCACGATTCATGACCGCTTGCCGGAGCATTGGCAGGGGTTTATTGCCAAAGGGAAAAACCGTTCACCACTGTTTGTGTCGGCATAACGGTAATGGCCGGTTGCGGGAACAGGATTGGGATAAGATCGATGCAATCCGCCGATTGGGGTGTAGCCAAGTGGTTAAGGCACCGGGTTTTGATCCCGGCATTCCTAGGTTCGAATCCTAGCACCCCAGCCATTATTATTTATTTTCAGTAACCGGGGGGGATCATGAGTTCCATGGCTGACATGATGGTATTTACCGGAAATTCCAATCCAAGGCTGGCATTGGAGACGGCAAACTATTTGAATTTGCCCCTGGGCAAGGTAACCGTAGGCCGCTTCAGCGATGGTGAAGTCATGGTTGAAATTATCGAAAACGTGCGTGGGCGGGACGTTTATCTGATCCAATCGATATGCACCCCAACCAATGATACCTTAATGGAGCTGGTTGTGCTGGCGGATGCGTTGCACAGGGCCTCGGTGGATCGCTTAACCGCGGTCATTCCCTATCTGGGTTACACCCGCCAGGACCGGCGGCCACGCTCGGCGCGTGTGCCGATCACCGCCAAGGTGGTGGCCAACATTATTGCAACGGCGGGTATTGGTCGGGTTGTGACGGTGGATTTACACGCCGATCAAATTCAGGGCTTTTTCGATATTCCACTGGATAACGTCTATGCCTCGCCGGTATTGCTTGGCGATCTGTGGAAGCATGAATATCCGAATTTAATGGTGGTTTCCCCGGACGTCGGCGGGGTGATTCGCGCCCGGGCACTGGCGAAACGGCTGGATGACACGGAGCTGGCGATTATCGATAAACGTCGCCCCAATCCGAATGAATCCGAGGTAATGAACATTATCGGTGACGTCAGTGGCCGCAGCTGTGTAATTATTGATGATTTGGTCGATACCGCCGGAACATTATGCAACGCGGCGGCCGTTCTCAAGCAAAATGGCGCCATCAAGGTGGTCGCTTATTGCACTCACGCGGTACTTTCCGGCAATGCAGTCAAAAACATTTCCGATTCAGTGCTTGATGAACTCGTGGTAACGGATACAATTCCACTTCGTTCGGAGGCAACAACCTGCGAAAAGATCCGTCAATTGAGCGTTGCCACGATGCTGGCGGAAAGCATGCGCCGTATCAGCGTGGGCGAGTCTCTGAGTTCGATGTTTCTGGATTAGGGCCGGGAGGCCGACTTATATTGTTAATCAGGAGTTATTACTATGGCACAATTTGAACTAAGCGTTGAGCAGCGAAGTGACCGGGGAAAGCGGGTGAGCCGCCGGCTGCACCGCGTCGGCAAATTACCCGGTATCGTTTACGGTTCCAATAAAGACGCGACGCCGATCACCCTGGGACACGACGAGGTGATGCACCAACTCGAACACGAGGCGTTTTTTTCCCATATTCTGACGCTGAATTTCGGTCGCAAGAAGGAGAAAGTCGTATTAAAAGACCTGCAACGCCATCCTTTCAAACCGACTCTGCTGCATATAGATTTTCAGCGCATTAATGAGAGTGAAAAACTCACCATGCGCGTCCCCCTGCATTTCCTCAATGAAGATATCTGTATCGGGGTGAAATCGGGCGGCGGTATTATTAATCACGCGATGACCGATATCGAAGTCAGTTGTCTGCCCAAACATTTGCCCGAATATATCGAGGTAGATATGCAGGCAGTTGAACTGGGGTCAACGATTCATCTGGGCGATCTGGAATTACCCGAAACGGTCGATAATAACAGCCTGGTACACGGCGGCGATCCGTTGCGACCGGTGGTTACCGTGCAGTTACCCAAGGTTGTGGTGGAAGAGGAAGAAGTTGCGGAAGGGGAAGAAGAGATTGCCGCCGTTGCCGGTGAAGAAGCCCCCGATCAAACCCAAACCGACGACAATTAATTGCCTCCAACGGCGTAATATGCCTGAGGAGCTTAAACTCATTGTCGGCCTGGGTAATCCGGGGGCGACGTATTCCGCAACCCGCCACAACGTCGGCTTCTGGTACCTGGACGAGCTTGCCCGCCGACATGCATTGAATTTTTTGTATGCGGGCAGATTTCGCGCCGAAGTTTGCCGCATCAATAACGCCGATACCGACTGCTGGTTATGCAAACCACAAAACTTCGTCAATGAAAGCGGGTTTTCAGTGCGGGCCCTGGCCGGTTTTTACCGGATCGACCCCGACCGGATTCTGGTTGCTCATGACGAGCTGGACCTGGACGCCGGGGTGGCAAGAATCAAAAAAGCCGGCGGCCACGGAGGCCATAACGGCTTGCGCGATATTATCCGACAACTGGGGAATAGTGAATTTATCCGGCTGCGGATAGGCATCGGTCATCCCGGTTCCAGGGAGAACGTCACCCCCTACGTGTTAAGCCGACCGGACGCCGGCGATGAAAGCCTGATCCGGGCGGCGATTGATACCGCCATTTCCCATAGCGCCGAAATACTGGCGGGCAACGTCGCCAAGGTAATGACCCGGCTTAATCGCAAGACCGACGACCGCGAACCGCAAATAAAGGAGAGTTGATAACCGTAATGGAATCCAAATGTGCGATTGTCGGTTTGCCCAACGTCGGTAAATCCACCTTATTCAACGCCTTAACCGACTCCGCGGTAGCGGCGGAAAACTATCCATTTTGCACCATAGACCCGAACGTCGGCGTCGTGCCGGTACCCGATCCGCGTCTGGAGCAGTTGGCGGCCATCGTCAATCCGGCAAAAATTACCCCGGCGCATATGGAGTTTGTCGACGTTGCCGGCCTGGTTGAGGGGGCGTCAAAGGGCGAGGGTCTGGGCAATCAGTTTCTTGCCCATATCAGGGAAACTCACGCGATTGCCCAGGTCGTGCGCTGCTTCGATAATGACAGTATTGTTCATGCTGCCGACGGGATAAACCCGCCGGCCGATATTGAAACCATCAATACCGAGCTTTGTCTTGCCGATCAGGCGACCCTAATAAAGGCCCTGAGCAAAGCCGAAAAAAATGCCAGGAGCGGGGCTAAAGACGAAATAAACCTATCGGCGCTGTTTGAAAAAGTGCTGGCGCAATTAGACCAGGCCCGACCGGCTCGCGCACTGCGGCTGTCCGACCATGAACGACAACAATTGCATGGATTGCATTTACTGACCGCAAAACCGGCCTTGTATATTGCCAACGTGGCGGAACAGGGGGCCGAGTCGGATCAGTGGCTGGCGGAACTCACCGAGCTCGCGGCCGGGGAAAACACGCACGTCATACCGGTATGTGCATTGGTCGAATCTGAAATAGCGCGACTCAGTGAACACGATAAAGCCGATTTTATCGAGGCCCTGGGCCTGGCGGAACCGGGCCTGCACCGTATCATCAGAGCCGTCTATGCGCTGCTGGGATTGCACACCTATTTTACCGCCGGACCGAAAGAAGTGCGCGCCTGGACGATCAAGCGAGGCGACTCGGCGCCGGCGGCGGCGGCGGCAATTCATACCGATTTCAGCCGCGGCTTTATTCGGGCCGAAGTCACCGCGTTTGACGACTATATTCGCTGTGGAGGCGAACAAGGCGCCAGAAACGCCGGCAAATGCAGGTCCGAAGGCAAAAATTATATTGTTGAAGACGGCAACGTCATACTGTTCCGATTTAATGTTTAACGACAGCGAAAAAGCGGCTGGCGGATCTGCCGGCGTCGCATTTATAATATCCCATGGATACCGGTGATCGGGCACTGAGCCAACAGATCATTGAAGTGGCCGGGCGGTTTAATTCATCCGGTTTGAGCATCGGCACTTCCGGCAATTTGAGCGCCAGGATAGAGCGGGGCTTTTTAATTACTCCCACCGGCGTCAGATATGAGGCTCTTGCCCCGAAAGATCTGGTCAGTTGTGATCTGCAGGGCAATATCATTGGTGGTGAGTTAAAACCATCCAGTGAGTGGCAATTCCATCAGGCCATCTACCTGGCGCGTCCCGAAATCAATGCAATAGTACACGCACACTCTCCTTATGCCACCGGTATTGCCTGCACCGGACAGGGGATCCCGGCCTTTCATTATATGGTGGCGTTGGCCGGGGGGAACGCTATCCCCTGCGCCGCGTACGCGCCGTTTGGCAGCGAAGAGTTGGCCAATAACGTCAAAGCGGCATTGGCGGACTGCAATGCCTGCCTGCTGGCCAACCATGGCATGATCGCGATTGGGGAAGATATTGCCACAACGTTTTATCTTGCCCTGGAGATAGAGAATCTGGCCCGTCAATACTGGATAGCCAGGCAAATTGGCGCGCCGGTGTTGCTCGATGATGAAGAGATGGCAAACAACCTGGCAAAATTCAAGACCTACGGCAAACAGGATTAGCGACTAGCAGGCTGTCCACCACCATGACCAAGTCCGGTGTGCGTGGCCTGGCGCCACCGGATTATGGTTTGCCAGGCGGCAAGCTTGTTTTCATAGTTTATCGAGGCATTCGCCGGACTGGTGGACGGCAGGCGCCGCTGATGCATGGGTTTTGTTTTTTTTAACAGGGATGCATCCGCCTTTTTGGCAAAGGTTTGCGCCGAGGCCGCACCGTTAAAAAATATCGCTTTGACGTGGGGGTGACGGTCAAAAAAATCGTGGAAATCATTGATTATGATGCTCGATTTGACTATATCCGAATCCAGGCTGGAATTGCGAGTGCAGGATTTCATCACGTCCCACAGGGCGATATTGTGTGAGCGCAATATATGCAATTTGTTGTCATAGGCCGCATCGACGTCAAAGCCTAATAGTTCAGCCATTATCTTCCAGAACAGATTGCGCGGGTGGGCGTAATATTGTTCGGCCTGCAACGACAGCCTGCCCGGCATACTGCCCAGGATCAATATACGGGCGTCGGCATCGGAAACCGGAGGAATACCGTATATGGGCGCCATTGCCTGTTTTGATGAATATGCTAGTCGGTCACGCGGAAACGGGCGACGCCGCTTTCCGCGACGTAGGGTGCGATATCAAATGGCCGGTTTTTATAAAACAATTTTACCCCGGGGGCGTAACCAAACAATATCTCAAACGGTGCATTGCCGGAAACGATGATCTCCTCGCCGACCTTGCCGGTACTGACAAACAGGTCCTTGCCGGTTGAATCTGAAATTTCAATCCATGAAGTTTCCAGGATAAGCATTTTAAGCTCATCGGGCCCGGAGCGGGAGGTATCAATGCGGGGGGTAAATGTTTGCGGTGGCGCCGTCGCCTCTGAAGTATTTGAATCTTCCCCTGCAATCACATGCCGCCATCCGGGGGGATGTTCAACAACGACAAATTCATAATCGAAGGCCGGTTCGGATATGAGCACTTTGGGTTCATCGCTGAGCGCCCCGACGTCGGTGATCCTATAATGACTCCGGTACCAGATAAGCACCAGTATGACCAGGCTCAAGGTAACCAGATAAGTCACCGCCTTGACCGGTTTGTCACTGCTACTCACCTGAGTATGATATTTCACCTCCGGCAGTATCTCCGGCGGGGGCTCGGAGACTCGCGCATTAAACAGATCGATGACCCGGTCGCCGTCAATATCCACAAACTTGGCATAGGCCCTGATATAGCCGCGCACATAAATTGCAGCCGGCAATTCGGCATAATCATCCCGTTCCAATGCCTCAACGAATCTTGTTTCCAGATGCAGTTGCTTGGCGACTTCATCCACCGAAATATTGAGCTCCTTGCGTTTGGTGCGCAATACCTCGCCGGGGGGGGGAACGTCTGATTGTTCCTCAACGTCCATTTCAGTGTCCTCGTAACTCCCGGTATTTGGTGGTTTCCTGTGAATCGGGGAATTCATTGCTCAATAATAAGCCATAACTGGCGACCGCGTCCTTGTCACCCAGAATTTCTTCAATCCGGATCCCCAACCACAGACTTTTAGGCGTGTGCCGCGCCACGTTCTGATAGCGTTGTAAATATCCGCGCGCGGATAAATAATTATTCTGTTCCAGCGTCAACTCGCTCATGCTCAGCAGCGCCTGCGGTATGTCCGGACGCAACTCCAGGGCCTTGCGATAATAGCCTTCGGCTATGCTATTATTACCGTTTTTCTGGGCGCAGATCCCGGCATTGGTATAGGCCAGTTCCGGGGTTTCATAGAGACGATTGGTGGCGGCCTGCAGGAAAATCTTCTCCGCTTCGATAGGTCGGTCCTGCCGACAGAGAAATTGCCCGTAGTTGTTGAACATGGCCGCGTCCTGCGGGGCGATTTTGAGTGCGCGTTTGAAGTGCGTTTCCGCCCTGGCGTATTCACCGATTCGTTGATATAACAGCCCTAATACGTTATAGGTGGCCGCATTGGAAGGGTTGGCCTGTTGCGCACGCGTCAGCTTTTCCAATGATTTTTCGTATTTTCCCTGTTCCAGATAGGCGATGCCCAATTCCAGATTAGTCTGCGCAATCCGTTGATTTTTTTGCCTGGCGGCAAGTCTTTCATCCTCATCAATGCCGGCAATGGCCGCACAGCCGCTCACCGTCAAGGCACAAATAATCAACCATGGAACAAACTTCATGATGCCGGTGCCACTGACGGGGGTTGATCGCGGCAGGCCCCGATCTTAACCCGGCCGACAAGCTGACCGCAGGCGGCGTCGATATCATCACCGCGGGTTTTGCGGGTTATCGCTATCATGCCCGCGTTCACCAGGATCATCCGAAACGCATCCATCGCCTCCGGGGTGGAACAACGGTACGCGGACCCGAAAATCGGGTTAAAGGGTATCAAGTTGATTTTTACCGGCAGGTCACGCAGCAGCTTAATCAATTTGCGCGCATGTTCCGGTTTGTCATTAATATTATGCAGCATGATATATTCCATAGTGATCGCCAGATCATTATTGGTGATCGTATAACGCCGGCAGGCCGCAAGCAAATCCTCTATCGCATAATGCCGGTTGATTGGAACCAGCCGGTTGCGCAGTTCATTTTCAACGGCGTGCAGTGAAACCGCCAGGCTGATGCTCGCGTCCCGGCTTAATTTATCGATACCGGGGACTATGCCCGCGGTACTTAGAGTAACTTTTCGTTTCGCAAGCCCAAACGCCGCGTCTTCCGTCAGTAAATTAATGGCCTTTAAAACATTGGCGTAGTTGAGCAGGGGTTCACCCATGCCCATGAAAACCACGTTGGTAATAACGCGGCGTCTATGCCGGAAATAACCCAGTTCGCGATTTGCCAGCCAGACCTGGCCGATAATTTCCGCGGTGGTCAGATTGCGACCAAAGCCCTGCCGGGCGGTGGCGCAAAACGTGCAACCCAGCGCGCAACCCGCCTGGGAAGACACACACAGGGTGCCGCGATCATCCTCAGGGATGAATACCATCTCCACCGCGTTTTTTTGATCCACGCGCAACAGCCATTTTCTGGTGCCATCGGCGGATTCCCGCACACTTATTATCTCAGGCGGATCGATGGAAGCGATGGCCGACAAACGGGCGCGCAGGGTTTTGCTCAGGTTGGTCATGCCGGAAAAGTTGGTCACGCCGGAATGATATATCCATTTTAATACCTGTGACGCCCGGAACGAAAACTCGTCCAGTTTATTGAACCAGGCCTCCAGCGATACTCTGTCGTGATCGAGCAGATTAGTGCGGGCGTTGATCATATTGTTGCATTACCGCGTTCTGGGACAAATTTCATCCGGCTCAAAGAAAAATCGGCGCTCGCGGTCCGCGCTGTCAGTGCTATCCGAACCATGTACCGCATTCTCATAGACCACCACATTCTTCTCATAGACCACTGGTTCATGGTTGCCAAAATCATGTCTGATCGTTCCCTTCTTCGCCTCCCCGGGAATAGTCGCCCCCATTAATCGCCTGCTTTTCGCCACCGCGTCGTCTCCTCCCAACACCTGTACCATAACCGGCCCGGAGGTCATGAATTCCACCAGAGATTTGTAAAAGGGCCGATGTTTATGCTCGGCATATAATGCTTTCGCCTGTTTTATGCTGAGATGCACCATCTTGGCCGCGATAATACGAAGGCCGTCTTGTTCAAATCTTGCCAGGATTTCGCCGATCACGTTCTTAGCGACGGCATCGGGCTTAATGATCAATAAAGTTTTTTCGACAGCCATTATAAATCGCTCCCAGACACTGATTATGATGGTTTGACCATGGCACGCCCGCAGGTGTGCGCCGGAACGATGCAATAACAGGCGATGGGCTCTGTTTTGGGCCCATTGAATAATTGGCATTGGGCCATGATCCGAATGCTGAACATTAACCCGAACGGTCATCCGCAACCTGCACCACGCCGCTTTCAATACGGGTGGGCAGTTTATAAACCGGGTCAAAAGCCGGGGGCGTCAAGGCATTGCCGGTGCGAATGCAAAAACGGGCGCCATGGCGCGGACAAATGATCTGTTCGCCGTCAATGACCTCCTCCGGGTCCAGGCCACAACCCAGCATCGGTGCGCCGGCATGGGTGCAAACGTCCTCAATGGCATGATATTCACCATCGAGATTAAACACCGCAACCATGACGTTATCAAGCTCAAGCAATCGCGATTCGCCAACGCCAAAGTCGTCCACCGCCGCAACGTCAAACCAGCTCGCCACTTATCACCCTCCAAAACAGCCGTTAATACATTCCGGTTGCCAGCCGGGCCGCTTCCGACATCATATCCTGGCTCCAGGGCGGATCGAAGGTAACCTCGACCTTGACCGAACTCACATTGGGGATCAGCGATATTTTATGCCTGAGGTCCTCGGCCAGAAACTCGCCCATGCCACAACCGGGCGCGGTTAAGGTCATTAATATATCCACATGATTGCCGCCCTGCTCCAACGGGGTGATCCGGCATTCATAGATTAACCCGAGCTCAACGATATTGATCGGAATTTCCGGGTCATAGCAGGTTTTCATTTGTTCCCAAAGCAGATCCTCATTGACGCCGCCGTCATCACTCACCGTTCCGGCGTCGGCGTCGACACTTGTGCCGGCATCGGCCTCAAACCCCAGGGCGTCGGCGTCCTTACCGGCAATCCGCACCAGGTTGCCGTTAATATTTACCGTGTAGCTGCCGCCCAATGCCTGAGTAATATAGACGACACTATCCGCCGGCAGCGTGATCGGGGTCCCGGCCGGAATCAAAACCGCCTCGCAATCGCGGGTTGTGGTGATCGGGGCATGATAGTCCATGGTTATTCGGTGGACACCGGGGTATCGCCGCCCTCAAGCGCGGAGCGCAAGGTATGCCAACACAGGGTCGCACATTTAACCCGGGCCGGATAGTCGCGCACGCCCGCCAGCGCCGCCAATTTACCCAATCCATCCGCGTTGACGCCCTTATCGCTTATCACCATATCATGGAAGGCATCAAAGATATTGCGCGCCTCGGCGGTTGTTTTACCCTTAATCAAATCGGTCATCAAAGAAGCGGAGGCCACCGAGATTGCACAACCGGCGCCGTCAAAACAAATATTTTCAATCCTGTCATCATTAACGTCAAGATACAGAGTAAGCCGATCACCGCACAAAGGATTAAACCCTTCAAGGACGCGGCGGGCGCCGCTGAGCCTGCCGAAATTCCTCGGGTTACGATTATGGTCGATGATAACCTCCCGGTATAAGTCCTGCAAGTCTAACATTTACGCGAAGACCTCTTTGCATTTTTGTATTCCATTGATTAATTGATCCACTTCCGCCCTGGTATTGTAGAATGCAAACGATGCCCTGGCCGTTGCCGGCAGGCAAAATCTTTCCATAACCGGCATTGCACAATGATGCCCGGTTCGTATTGCAATCCCCTGATGATCGATCACGGTGCCGATATCATGCGGATGAATCCCCTCCAACACAAAAGAAATGATGCTGGTTTTTTGTTTCGCCGTGCCGACCTGTTGCAACCCTTCCACCGTCCGTATCCGTTCGCCGGCATAATTGAGGACCTCGGTTTCCTGCCGCTGAATATTGTCGAAACCAATCGCCTGCAGGTAATCGACCGCCGCGCCCAGACCAATCACGCCGGCAATATGGGGAGTGCCCGCTTCAAATTTATAAGGCAGATCGTTGTATTCGGTTTTTTCCAGGGTAACCGTTTTGATCATATCACCGCCACCCTGATAGGGCGGCATCGCCTCAAGCAGGGCGCGTTTGCCGTACAGCACCCCGATACCGGTGGGGCCGAATAATTTATGTCCCGAAAATACGTAAAAATCACTGTCAAGCCGGCGCACGTCGATACTCATATGGGGCGCCGCCTGGGCGCCGTCGATCAACACCCTGGCGTTCACCGCGTGGGCTTTTTTAATAAGCGCCTCGACCGGGTTAATGGTGCCCAACGCATTGGAGATATGCCCCAGCGCAAGCAGCGCGGTTTTTTCGGTCAGCAGGCTATCGATCTCATCGAGAATTAATTCGCCGGCGTCATTAATCGGGATATATCTCAAGCTGGCACCGGTTTGTTCGCAGACTATTTGCCAGGGCACAATATTGGAATGATGCTCCAGTTGCGTGATCAACACCTCATCGGCGGGAGTCAATACCGACCGGGCATAACACTGTGCGACCAGATTAATCCCCTCGGTGGCGCCTCGGACAAAAATAATTTCCCCGGTTGAAGCGGCGTTAATATGCGCCCTGATTTTTTCGCGGGCATTTTCATAAGCGGCCGTAGCCTGCTCACTGAGGGCGTGCACCCCACGATGGATATTGGAATTATAGCCGGCATGGAATTCACTCAATGCATCGATAACACATTGCGGCTTTTGGGCGGTGGCGGCATTATCCAGATAGACCAGGGGCCTGCCGTGCACCCGTTGACTCAGTATCGGAAAATCGGCGCGTATCCTGTCAATATCGAATTCAGACGCGACCCCCAGATCAGTTGCCGTGCTCTCCCCGGTCATTGTGCCCATCTCCGCGGCAAATCGGCGCCGGGCAACTGACCTGACACCAGATATTCCAGCCGGCGCCGGACCGGGGCAAGCCCGAAGCAATTAATCACCTCCTGGGCAAAGGCACAGGTAAGCAGGCTTTTTGCCGTATCTTTACCCACCCCGCGGGCGCGCAAATAAAACAGCATATCCTCATTCAATTGTCCGACCGTCGCGCCATGACTGCACTGGACGTTATCGGCGTAGATCTCCAGTTCCGGTTTGGTATCAATTTCGGCGTCATCCGACAACAATAAATTGTCATTGGTTTGATCAGCTTTAATCTGCTGGGCATCTTTATGGACTATCACCTTGCCGTTAAACACCCCACGGCCGTGACCATCCAATATGCCGCGATAATTTTCAGCACTGTAGGTGGCCGGGGCCAGATGATCGACGCGGGTGTGGTTGTCAATATGTCGCCTGCCGTTGACAATATATAAGCCATTCATAGAAATATCCGCACCCGGCGCATTTAACTGCGCATGAATATCGGTTCTCGCCAGCGCACCGCCCAAAGCCAGCGAATTCGATATAAAACCGCTGTCGCGCCGCTGATGCACGAATAAAAAGCCGATATGATGGCTGGCACCGCTTTCCTGCTGGATTTTGTAATGTTCAAGGTTGGCACCGTCATGCACAATAACCTCCGATACAATGTTATTGAAGTAGGCGGAAGCATCATCCAGGCCAATATAGCTTTCAATGATGGTCGCCGAGGCGCCTTTGCCGGCAATGATGATATTGCGGGGATGGATCGCGACCGGGGACGCGGTCTTGCCGCTAAGGTAAAAAACATGAATCGGCGCCGCCAATTCAACGCCGTCGGGAATATAAATAAACGCGCCCTGTTTTATAAACGCAGTATTGAGAGCGGTAAATCCGTTTGCGCCACTGCATGATTCAGTGATGCCGGACTGTAATAAATCGGCGTCTTCATTCAATGCGCTATTCAGGTCTTTAACAATCACCCCGTCGGGCAAAGCCGCCGGCGTCGACAGATCAGCCGAGCGGTAACCGTTGATAAAAACCAACTCATGACAGCCAAGCTCAGTAAACCGCATGCCGTCGAACACCGCCCTATCGACCTCAACCCGGTCCGCTTCCGCGGGCCGATAATGGCTGCGGCTGATCGCCTTAATATCGGTGTAACGCCAGTTTTCATTGCGCGTCGTCGGCAGGCCCCGTTCCCTGACGACCGCGATTGCAGCCCGCCGCTTTTCATGCAGGCAGTCTTTTGCATCCCCTGCCTCACACCGGTTAAATGCGTCAATAAATTGTTGGGCGTTATTGGTGCTCATGCGGCGCCGGCCGTTTCATCGGCCTGATCATAGCCTCTTGCTTCCAGTTCCAGCGCAAGTTCGTGGCCGCCCGATTGTATGATCCTGCCCTCGCTGAGCACGTGCACGTGATCGGGTTTGATATAATTCAGCAACCGCTGGTAATGAGTGATCAAAATAAACGCGCGCTCGGCGTTGCGCAGGCTGTTCACCCCCTCGGCGACGACCCTGAGCGCATCGATATCCAGACCGGAATCGGTTTCATCCAGGATCGCCAGCCTGGGTTCCAGAACCGCCATCTGAAAGATCTCATTGCGCTTTTTTTCACCGCCGGAAAAGCCCTCATTAACGGCACGATTTAACAAACCCTCATTCATCTTTACCAGCTCCATTTTGTCCTTTACCAGCTCGAGAAACTCGACCGCGTCCAATTCATCCTGATTTTCATGGGCGCGCATTGCATTCACCGCGGCCTTCAATAAATACACATTGTTTAATCCCGGAATCTCCACCGGATACTGAAACGCCAGAAAGACCCCGGCCCGAGCCCGCTCCTCCGGCGCCAATTGGAGCAGATCCTTGCCCTGATAAAGCACTTGCCCGCCATTTACCTGATACCCGTCCCTGCCGGCCAGCACGTTTGCCAGTGTGCTCTTACCGGAACCATTCGGACCCATAATCGCATGAACTTCACCGGCCGCGACCGCCAGGTCCAGCCCGTTCAGGATTTGCTTACCGTCAACCGCGGCCTGTAAATTCTTTATCTCCAGCATGTTCATCCCGTCCTATTGCAATACCTCCATTAACCCACCGCGCCTTCCAGCGTGATCCCCAGCAATTTTTGCGCCTCGACCGCAAACTCCATCGGCAATTCCTTAAATACCTCACGGCAAAAACCATTCACGATCATATTGACCGCGTTCTCCTCCGAAATGCCGCGCTGCATACAGTAAAACAGTTGGTCCTCGCTGATCTTCGAGGTGGTGGCCTCATGCTCAACCCGGGCGGTTGAATTTTTCGCCTCTATATACGGAAAGGTATGCGCACCGCATCTATCGCCTATCAACAATGAATCGCATTGGGTATAATTGCGGCTGTTATCGGCGCGCTTGCCGATCTTAACCAGCCCGCGATACGCGTTGCGCGCGTATTTGGCGGAAATGCCTTTGGAGATGATCGTGCTGCTGGTGTTTTTGCCGATATGAATCATCTTGGTGCCGGTGTCGGCCTGCTGATGATTATTGGTCACCGCGACCGAATAAAATGCCCCCACCGAATTATCACCTTTCAATAAACAGCTTGGATATTTCCAGGTGATTGCGGAACCGGTTTCGACCTGGGTCCAGGAGATCCGTGAATTGTCGCCACGGCAATCGCCACGCTTGGTGACAAAATTATAAATACCCCCGACGCCACGTTCATCGCCGGGATACCAATTCTGCACGGTGGAATATTTTATTTCCGCGTCTTCCAGCGCGACCAATTCGACCACCGCGGCATGCAATTGATTCTCATCCCGCATCGGGGCGGTGCAACCTTCGAGATAGCTGACGTGGCTGCCCGCCTCGGCAACGATCAGCGTTCTTTCAAACTGGCCGGTGTTGGCGGCATTAATGCGGAAATAAGTGGACAGCTCCATCGGACAACGCACGCCTTTTGGAATATAACAAAACGAACCATCGGTGAACACCGCCGAGTTAAGAGCGGCAAAAAAATTATCCGCGGCCGGCACCACGCTGCCCAGATACTGTTTAACCAGTTGCGGATGATCCCGCACCGCCTCGGAAAAAGAACAAAAGATAACGCCCGCCTGCGCCAGTTTTTCCTTAAACGTAGTCGCGACCGAAACGCTGTCGAACACCGCGTCAACCGCAACCCCGGCCAACATTTTCTGCTCCTGTAACGGAATCCCCAGCTTGTCATAGGTCTCAAGCAATTTCGGGTCCACCTCATCCAGTGTTTTAGGGCCGTCGGTTTTCGGTTTGGGCGCCGAATAATAAGAGATCGCCTGATAATCAACAGGGGCTATATCCAGATCCGCCCAAACCGGCTCGGTCATGGTCAACCAATGCCGATAGGCCTTTAAGCGCCATGCCAACAGCCATTCCGGTTCCCGCTTTTTGTTGGAGATCAGACCAATGACGTCTTCATTTAACCCCGGCGGCAGGGTATCGGCGTCGATATCGGTAAAGAAACCATGCTCATAGTCTTTATGAACCAGCGCTTCCATATTATCGGTCGTATTATCGGCCGCGGTTTCGGCCACGGTTTCGGCCACGATTTCAGGATCAGGCGCGATCATTTCTCCTCCTCATTTTTCAGGCTGAAGCTCTCGCCGCAACCACAGGTTTCCCGTACATTTGGATTATTAAATTGAAACCCGGAGTTCAGTCCCCGGCGGACAAAATCAAGCTCACAACCAGCGAGATAATTCAGACTTCGCTGGTCCACCACGATCTTAACCCCGTTGCTTTCAAAGACCGCGTCCTGCCCGCCAATCCGCTCGGCCGCCTCGATCACGTATTGATAACCGGAGCAGCCGGTGGGTTTAACGCCCACGCGCAGACCGGCGGCATTCGAATCCCGCTCCGCCAAAAACACCTTCACATGATTGGCCGCGGCCTCAGTCAGGTTAATACTCGGTTGTTTCATAGGTTTGCCTCTGTCAATCGATCAGTGAGTCACATGCTGTTGCAAAATACTCTGTTGCTGTCTTGCAACCCGCCTTACATTATTCTGCCGGACCACGTCGCCCAAAGTGATGCCGTTTAAGTATTGAGACACATGGCGATTCAAACCCATCCACAGATCATGGGTCAAACAACGGGAATCGGCCTGGCAATTCTGCCGGCCACCGCAACGGGTCACGTCAACGGTCTCATCAATACAATAAATAACCCTGGCGATGGTGATCTCATTAGCGGCCATGGCCAGCCGGTAGCCACCGTTTGGCCCGCGTATGCTGGACACCAGCGCGCGTTTGCGCAATTTGTTGAATAACTGCTCCAAATAGGCCAGCGAAATGCCCTGGCGTTTGGAAATATCCGACAGACTCACCGGCCCGACGTCATCATGCAAGGCCAGATCCAGCATCGCAGTAACCGCATAGCGGCCCTTGGTGGTCAGTTTCATCGGTCGTCTGCCCCGGTTTGCGGCATTATTTGTGTGCTCATATTAAGCAGTATGCAATATCCGACTAAATTAGTCAAGTATAAATTTTATCCCGGCCAATATGGTAATCGGCCACCCGCGTTGATCGGTCCCATCCTGGGCGCACAGTTGTCGTTTAAATATTGATCGACCGGTTGTGCTCCCGAAAAACGCCGTCGGAGTAACCCTGTATTGCCGTGGATGAAATCAGGGAGCCAGCCGGGAATTAGAGACGCCGCTGGCCGCCGACACTTTAGGACGTGTACAAAATAACCGATTGTCCAATTCCGCGATTACCAGGCGTTTCTCGGCAAGGCAAGCGTAAATTCATCGATCTCGCTACCCGGGTAATTTCTCCCCGGCTTTTTTGCAGCCACCGAAGTCATTCCCGCGCAGGCGGGAATCCGGTCATCCAATCGGTGTCGGCGGTTGTTGGAATTTCACCGATGGGCGGTGGCGGAACGGTTGATTATTATGCCGTTGGTGAATTACTGAGCGCTCACAATGGCCCCTCGCTCAGGCGGTGAAAAAAACTTGCGGGGGTGATCGTCTTTGCTATAAAGTACGAATATGTCTAAATGGAGCCTGTCATAATAGAGGTCATACATAATGAACGAGCTTTGGATATATCCACGTTGCCCTGAACATTACCCTGAGCCCCGCCTGCCGCGGCAACGTCCAGTGGGCAACGGTTCTACCCCCCCCCCCCCCCCCCCCCCCGAAAAATAACCGGGCGTGCCCTTGCCAGGGGTGTTCTCTGGTTGGTTTTCGGCCTCGGTCTGCTCGCGCTGGCTTTGTCCCGGCCAGCCTCAGCGCAGACATTGACCGAGACCACCTATGAAAGCCCCGATACTCCTATTGATATACCGGATTTCAGCGGTGGTTTTGTCCCTGTCCCTGGTATTGCAGAGAGCAATATAACCATCACAGACGATGGCATAATAAATGCGATCTCCGTCACTCTTGATATAGATGATCCATTCCCGACGTTTCTTATTATTGATCTGATCCAGCCCAATGGTGACACTATCAGACTGCATAATCGGGCCAGATCCCTAATACCAACCTACACCAACACCACTGCGCTTGCAACGCTTGTCGGTAACCGCCCAGCCGGCACATGGATGCTGAGAATTCAATTCTTCGGTGCTACTGTTTCTGTCGAGATGCTAAACAGTTGGTCCATAATCGCAACCACATCGCCGGCTGGCATCCCGTTCCTCGGCACTGCATCCATCTCTGCCCAGCAGTACATCATGGGTGTCCCCCTCTCCGACCTGACTCTGCCGGCGGCCATCGGCGGCACAGGTGCGCTCAGCTACACACTGGCGCGTACCATCGGCACCCCGGCCCTGCCCCCTGGCCTGTCGTTTAACCCCGTTACTCGCACCCTGAGCGGCACCCCCAGCGTAGCCCAAACGGCCTTGCCCTACACCTACCGGGTGACGGATGCCGCCAACAATATGGCGGAGTTGTCCTTCACCATTACCATCGTAGATGACTCCCCGACTTTCGGCACCGCGATGATCCCCAATCAGCGGTATTCCGAAGCTGTCCCCATTACTGACTTGACTCTACCTGAGGCCATGGACGGCAGAGGCACGCTCAGTTACAGGATAGTTGAAACCCTGCCTCCCGGACTGTCATTTGACCCCGACACCCGCACCCTGAGCGGCACCCCGACCGAAGCACAAGAAAATCCCTTGACCTACATCTACCGGGTGACGGATTCCATCAACAGAACGGCGGATTTAACCTTCACTATCGCCATTGCAGGCGACCCGGTCGCCATGGACTTCACGGCGGAGCTGTTCCGGGACCCGGACACGCCCGCGACCCCGACCGTCACCATCAACTTTAACGATTTGATTGCTGATGGCGCCACCGCCGATGCGGACCTGGTGGTGACCCTGCCCTTTGCCGACCCCGGCGTCGCGCGGGTCAGCGGTGGCACCTTGGAAAGCAGCGACGGCACCCTGGAAAACAGGGTCCTGACCCTGGACCGCGCCAAGATGCTGGAAGTCTCCAGCGTCGACGGCACCCCTCTCGCCGCTCATACGTTCCGCTATACCGTGACCGACGAGGACCTCAATACCGACTCCGCCACCCTGACCCTGCTCATCGATGAGCAACCGAGCATCTCCGTTGCTAATCGCGAGTTTACGTTATCCATAAGGGATTCCGAAACCGGCGAATGGTTTATCCGTTTCGGTGTCATCGGTGGCGCGATTCTTCCTTTTAGTTCACTTGTGACCAGCCGCCACACGCCACATGGCGAGTTAGTGGGGGTCGGAGATGGACTGTCTGACCCGACCGATGGCGAAGTGAGGTTTTTTTTCCCCGCTGCATTTGGATTGTTTGACGCTGTTAGCTATACATTTAATTTCGATTTTGCCGGCCGCCGCAACGCTCAGTTCACTATGGGTGTGTACGCCACGAACGCCTCCATTGCCGCCGCCATCATCCCGCCGCGGAATACGAACGGAGACCTCGCCCGTGCCGGCGACCTGCTGGTTTCGGATACCGCAACGTTCACCTTTATCATCCCCAATATCGCCCCGGTGATCACGCCCCCAGACGTGCCCGCCTATCTGCTCAATGAGCTAATATCCCTGAGATTTACCGCGGATGATGAGAATAGCCATCCGGTCACCTTCTCATTGGAGGCTGGAGCAGGTGCGGTGCCGGACGGTGCGGAGATTGACGAGACCGAGCCACAAGCTGTCCCGGCCACCGCCACCCTCACCTGGACGCCCACCGAGGCGGGCACCTTTCGCTTTAACGTCGTCGCCGACGACGGTCAGGCGGACAATAATCGGGCCACCTATCCCCTCACCCTGGAAGTGGCCACGGATACCCCACCGACCTTTGGCACTGCGGCCCTCGCCGCCCAAACCTACGTCGCCAACAATGCCATAGACCCGCTGACCCTGCCCGCGGCCACCGATGGCAACGGCGCGCCCAGCTACCGCATAGTTGAGTCCCTGCCGCAGGGCCTGTCGTTTAACCCCGACACCCGTGTCCTGTCCGGCATCCCGGACACCGCGCAACCTGCCGCGACCTACACCTACCGGGTGGTGGACGCCGACAGCAACGTCTCTGCCTCCGACCGCGCCGACTTGCGCTTCGATATCACTATCGAGACGGACACCAATCCGAGTTTTGGCTCCGACGTCATAACCCCCCAGAGCTACACCGCCGGCGACGCCATCACCCCGCTGACCCTGCCCGCCGCCACCGGCGGCAACGCCCCACCCAGCTACACCCTGGCGCGCACCACCGGCACCCCGGCCCTGCCCCCCGGCCTGTCGTTTGATGCCGGCAACCGCGTCCTGTCCGGCACCCCGACCACCACCCAGGGCACGGCGAACTACGCCTACCGGGTGCGGGATGCCGACGGCGACGTCGCGGAGTTGACCTTCACCATCACCATTATTGGGGCGCCCCCGTCCGCGCTGGACTACGTCGCAGACCTGTACCGAAACCCGGACGCGCCCGCGACCCCGACCTTCATCATCAACTTTAACGATTTGATTGATGACAGCACCACCGCCGATGCGGACCTGGAGGTCACCCTGCCCTCCTTTGCCAACCCCAGCGTCAGACGGGTCAGCGGTGGCGAGATCGATGCCGTCACTGGCGTCCTGACCCTGGACAGACCCGGCCAGATGCTGGAAGTCTCCAGCGTCGCCGGCACCGATCTCGCCGTCCATGAGTTCGACTATACCGTGACCGATGAGGACGGCAATACCGACTCCGCCACCCTGACTCTGCGCATCGATGAGCGGCCGACCCTCTCGTATGCTAATACCGAGTTTACCGTTACGGGGTTTGACACAGCCTCTCCACCTCAGCGAACCATCGGGCTCAACAGCGGGCGTGAACTTCTGACCCCCGCGAGCAGCCACACGCCGCATGGCGAGGAATTTAGAGTGATTGCAGTGCCCCGGCTTGCCAATGCTCGCCGGAATGCCTTCGCTTCTGGTGGTGGTGTTGGTGGTGTTACTTATATCTTTACCCGCCGCTTTACCGGTCGCGTCAGCGGTACGTTCACCGTCGGTTTATACGCCACGGCCAACTCCATTGCCGCCGCCGTCATCCCTCTGATGCATGCCAACGGCGACCTCGTCAGGGCCGGAGACCTGCTCATCTCTGCCAGCGCGACCTTCACCTTTATTGTCGCCAACGACCCACCGGTGCTCACGCCGCCCATCGTCACCAACCCCTATCCGCCCAACCAGGAGATTGAACTGATCTTCAACGCCACGGATACGGAAAACCATGAACTCAGCTTCTCCCTGGAGGCAGTTACGGGCAGTACCCTGCCACCCGGTGCAACCTTTACCCCGACCACGCCCCGGACCGCCCCGGCCACCGCCACCTTCACCTGGACGCCCACCGATGCGGACGCGGGCACCTACAGCTTTAACGTCGTCGCCACTGAAACCACGACCACGCTCAATACAACGCCGGCCACCACCCGCTTCCAGGTCATGCTGGTCATCGCATCGCCGCTCACCTTCAGTGGCACCAACAGCGGCGCGGTCACCGAGAATGCCCTGGCCCCGAATAACACCGTCGGCGACACCCTGACTCTTCGGGACCAGGACGGTGGCGACGAACCCTTTGCGGTGCAAACCAACGAGGTCGGCACCTACGGCAGCTTCTCCATTGACGACAACGGCAACTGGCTATACACCCTGGACAACGCCGACGACGACACCAATGCGCTGGCCGAAAGCACCACCGTCACCGACGTCTTCACCGTCGCGGCCAATGCCCGGCCCAGCGCCACCCAGGACGTCACCATTACCATCACCGGCGCCAACGACGCCCCCACCGCCACCATCAGCGCACCGCTGAACAACGTCGAGGTCGGCACCAGTACCGTGGTCACACTCACCGGCACCGGCAGCGACCCGGACACCGGCGACGCGGTCACCCGCTATGCGTGGAGTGCTGACCAAGGCAGTTTTGCCAATGCCGACCAGGCCGACACCACCTGGACCGCACCGTCCGACGTGGGGAACGTCGTCCTGACCCTGACGGTCACCGACGGCAACAACGCCACCCACAGTGCCACCATTACCGTCCGGGTGGTGCCGGTACCGGTCACCATCACCGGCGACGTCATCGGTGCCGTAACCGAAGACCGGGGTGGCTTCAACCGAGCGATGGGCGACCTCGACATAGACACCAGGGCCACCTTGAGCACCTTCGTCCCGCAAACCGACGTATCCGGCACCTACGGTACCTTCTCCATTAATGCCGACGGCATGTGGACCTACGACATCGACAATAGTCGTGCCGCCACCCAGAACCTGGCCGAGGGTGCCATGGCCGACGACGTCTTCACCGTCGTCGCCGCCGCCCGCGCCGACGCCACGGCAATCGTCACCATCACCGTCACCGGCGCCAATGAGCAGCCCACCGCAAGCATCAGCGTACCGACGGACGGTGCGACGGTGAATGCCGGCGTCCCGGTCCCGCTCACCGGCATCGGCAACGACGTCGACACCAGCGACCTGGCCAGTCTGCGCTACCAGTGGAGTACCACGCCCCCGAACCAGGGCAGTTTCGCCAATGACACCCTGGCCACCACCACCTGGACCCCGTCGGACACCGCGGTGGGCACCGACGTCACGCTGACCCTGACCGTCACCGATGCCAGCGGTGCCGCCAACGACACCGCGACCGCCACGGTCACCGTCCGGGTAACGGCAGCAACGCTCACCATCAGCGGCACCAACACCGGCGCGGTGACCGAAGATGATAACGCCAACAACACCGCAAGCGGCGCCCTGAGCATAGCCACCACCCTCGCTGACGCCACCTTCGTCCCGCAAACCAACCTGTCCGGCACCTACGGCACCTTCTCCATTGAGGCCAACGGCAACTGGAATTACCGGCTGGACAACGCTGACGTCGACACCCAGGCCCTGGCCGCGGACGCCACCGCCACCGACGTCTTTACCGCGCGGGCCAATGCCCGGCCCAACGTCACCCAGCAGGTCACCCTCACCGTCGCCGGCGCCAATGACGCCCCCACCGTGACCATCGATACGCCGGTGGACAATGCGGCGGTGGACACCGGCAACCCGGTCACGCTCACCGCCACCGGCAACGACGTGGATACCGGCGATGAGGCTGGTCTGAGCTACCAGTGGCGTACCACGCCCCCGAACCGGGGCAGTTTCACCGATGCCACCCAGGCCGACACCACCTGGACCGCGCCGGACATCCTTGGCGACACCGTCAACCTAAGCCTCACCGTCACCGACCGCAACGGTGCCACCGGCAGTGCCAACGTCACAGTAACGACGGCGGTGTCGCTGGACCTGAATGGGGACGATACCATCGGTGTGCCGGATGCCCAGACCCTGTATTATCTCGCGCTGGATCCCCCGCCCCCCAACCTGGATGCGCTGTTGGGCCGGCTACAGGGGACCGCGACTGACTCGGAGCTCAGAGTGAGAGCCCAAAACTGGTTGGCCCAGAACCCGATCACCAACTTCATCTCAGACCTGGACAATGATCGTGATCTGGACCAGGATGACGTGCGGCTGCTGTACTATGTGTTGCGGTTTGAGGATGAACTACAGGCCAGCCCGGCGTTGCGGGATGCGCTGGGGGTGACCATGGAGACCCTGAGAAGGGCCCGCAGTCTGCGTGGTGAGTAACGGCGTCCGGCACCGGGCACAAGCACCCAGAGGGCATAAATACCCAAGGGCATAAACACCCGGTGCCGGGCATACTGCATCCCGGACTTATCCCGGTTATCCGTTGCCTGATGGGCTCGTCGAGAATCCAGTGCTCCAACCCAGGCCGCGTCACCTCGGTAGCGGTAATGGAGAAGCGCAGACACCGAGGCGGATTGCCACGCTGTCTTGAGAAAAACCCCGCCCGGAAATCACTCTTTGGGTTTGTTGTCTTTAAGCTGTTCCAGGTTTGCCTCAAGTCTGTGCATATGATCCAGAATCGAATCGAGGGCATTCTGGATTGGGTCGGGCATGTCTTTACTGGCGGCATAGGCGGTAAAGCCGATCTTTTTTGCCATTGCCTCACGCCGGGCGTGTTTGTCCGTCGCAGCACGGTTGATGATCACGTGCCCGGGAACGCCGACGACGGTTGAACCGGGGGGTATGTCTTTTACCACCACCGCGTTACAACCGATGCGCGAATCCGCGCCTATGGTGATCGGCCCCAATATTTTGGCGCCGGCGCCGACAACAACGTTGTCCTCCAGGGTCGGATGGCGTTTGCCCTTTTGCCAGGTGGTGCCGCCCAGGGTCACGCCGTGATAGATCGATACATTATCGCCAATCTCGGAGGTCTCACCAATCACAATACCCATGCCGTGATCGATAAAGAAATACCGGCCAATTTGCGCTCCCGGATGAATCTCGATGCCGGTTAAGAACCGAGAGATATGGGCGGCGACGCGGGCCAGTAAATGGAATTTATGCCGCCATAAGCAGTAGTTGACGCGATGTAACAGGATTGCCTGGAACCCCGGACAGGTGAAAATGGTCTCCAGCACCGACCGGGCCGCCGGGTCGCGTTCAAAGACCACTTGTATTTCTTCTTTTATTGTTTCCAACATTTTAGTCGGCCAGTATTTTGATGCGTTCGTATTGCGCTTCCAGTTTCTCCAGCGAGGCCATCACCTCCGCCAGATGATTGCGCTCCCTGGCCACCACCCGGTCGGGCGCACGTTCGGCAAATTGTTTGTTGCCAATCTTGGATTGCAGGCGATCTTTATCCCTCTGCAGGCTGTCCAGTTGTTTTTGCAGCCGTCCCAATTCCGCGGCCGGATCGATCAGGGCCGCCAACGGCACCAACAGGGTCATGGAACCGGCCAACGCCGCCACCGCGTCATCCGGCTCAATATCGGCGTCGGCGATTGAATCTATTTTGCCCAGCATTTGAATCGCCTTTTTATTGCGTTCCAGCCAGGTCCTTTCGGCGTCGCTGCCGTCCTTGACCGTTACCGCCAGTCCCTTGCCGGGGGCAATATCACGTTCGGCGCGGATCTTTCTGACGCCGATGATAAAGGTCTTTAGCCATTCAAATTCGGCCAGCGACTCCGGGTTGCCCGCCACCTCAGCCGGGTCGGGATAGGCCTGTAACATGATGGTGTCGGCCTCGATATTTAATAATGGCGCAAATTTCTGCCATAGTTCCTCGGTGATAAACGGCATGATCGGATGCAATGATCGCAGCAATATCTCAAACGTGTTGACCAGGGTGAACAGGGTGCCGCACCGCCGCGCCGCCAAAGCGGAATCATCATGTGCGGAATCATCATTTAAGGTCGTTTTTGACCACTCCAGGTACCAGTCACAATATTCATTCCAGGTAAATCCATACGCCGCCTGTGCCGCCAGATCAAATCGGTAGCCGTGGAATCCCTCCCTGATGCGGATGATTGCCTCTGATAATCTGGTGTTGATCCATTGTTCCGCCAGTCCCAATTGCCTGTCGTCCCGGTTGATATCGATGGCATGTTTGTCGATATTCATTAATATATAACGGGCGGCGTTCCAGAGCTTATTGCAGAAGTTGCGGTAACCCTCTATGCGCTCGACGTCGAAGCGGATATCCCTGCCCTGGGTGGCCAATGAGGCAAAGGTAAAGCGCAATGAATCGGTGCCATACGGGCTGATTCCGTTGGGAAAATGCTTGCGCGTCGCGGCCTCGATCCTGGGCGCCAGCCGCGGCTGCATCAATCCCTCGGTTCTTTTTTTAACCAGGGTTTCCAGCTCTATGCCATCGATCAAATCAAGCGGGTCCAATATATTGCCTTTTGATTTGGACATTTTTTGGCCCTCGCCGTCGCGCACCAATCCATGGATATAGACCTGACGGAACGGCACCTGGCCGGTGAATTTCAGCCCCATCATGATCATGCGCGCGACCCAAAAGAAGATGATATCGAAGCCGGTTACGAGCACGTCGGTGGGATAAAATTTTGCCAGTTCCCCGGTTTGTTCCGGCCAACCCAGGGTTGAAAAGGGCCAAAGTGCGGAGGAGAACCAGGTATCGAGTACGTCTTCATCCTGTCGCAGTTTCAATGAGTCATCGAGTTGATATTTTTTTCTGACGTCGGCTTCATCATTGGCCACGTAGATATTGCCCCGTTGGTCATACCAGGCCGGGATGCGATGCCCCCACCATAGCTGCCGGCTGATGCACCAGTCTTCGATATTGGCCATCCACTCGAAATAAGTCTTGGCCCATTCCGCGGGGATGAATTTTATATCGCCGTTTTCCACCGCGTTAATTGCCGGACCGGCCAGCGGTTCGATCCTGATGTACCACTGATCGGTTAAATAGGGTTCAATCACCGCCTGAGAGCGATCACTGCGCGGCACCATCAGGGTATAGTCTTCAGTTTTTTCGAGGCAGTCGGCGGCGGCAAGATCGGCGACGATTTGTTTCCGTGCCCGCTCACGGCTCATGCCCCGATAAGGTGCCGGGGCGTTTTCATTCATCGCGGCGTCGGCGGTAAAGATATTGATCCGCTCCAGGCCGTGGCGTTGTCCGACTTGATAATCATTAAAGTCGTGGGCCGGTGTGATCTTGACGCAACCGGTGCCAAATTCCGGGTCCACGTAATCATCGGCAATCACCGCAATGGTCCTGCCGGTCAACGGCAATTCCAGTTGCCGGCCAATCAGGGCCTGATAGCGTTGATCATCAGGGTGCACCGCGACCGCGGCGTCGCCCAGCATGGTTTCAGGGCGGGTGGTCGCGACCACAATATAACCGTCCCCGACCACGGTATTGCCCGGTTCGGCCAATGGATAGCGAATATGCCACAAATGGCCGCGCTCTTGCTCCGATACCACCTCGAGATCGGACACCGCGGTGCGCAACACCGGGTCCCAGTTGACCAGGCGCTTGCCCCGATAGATCAGGCCTTCATCATATAATTTGATAAAGACCTGTTTTACCGCGTTGGACAAGCCCTGATCCATGGTAAAGCGTTCCCGGCTCCAATCCATGGACGCACCCAGGCGCCGGGATTGCCGGCTTATCGCGTTGCCTGAACGTTGCTTCCATTTCCAGACTGCTTCGATAAATTGCTCACGGCCCAGATCACGCCGGGATTTATGTTGCGATTCCAACTGGCGTTCCACCACCATTTGCGTGGCAATACCGGCATGATCGGTTCCGCATTGCCAGAGGGTGCTGTCGCCATTCATACGATGATAGCGAATCAACGCGTCCATCAAGGTCTGTTGAAACGCATGCCCCATGTGCAGACGGCCGGTTACGTTCGGCGGTGGCAGCATAATGCAGTAGCCGGTTTTGCCGGCGTCGGGGGCAAACAGGCCTTTGCTGTCCCAGTCCTTATACCGGGCCGGTTCAATGCTTTGGGGATTGTAGATCTTGTCCATGCTGGAAATCGCTTGTTATTGCGGCGCGGGGCGGGAGCGGCAACAGGCTAGTTGGGTTCTCTCTTGGGGGGCTTTAATTCTTTGATCAGATCAGTTTTCAATTCATCTATTATACCGTTTTTTAATATCTTAATGAATTGCTCCAGATCACTGCCGGCGTCCTGGTCAACCCGGCCGATAATATCCCGGAGCCTGGCGTCACCGACCGGTTGCCCGGCTTGACGTAACGCCTTGTCTCGGGCCGCAATGGATTCCTCGGTAACCACGTCATACAGCACCGGTATTTCCTCCGCCCGTGCCTTGGGCTTGACTGCGGCCCTTTTTAAGCGTTGCTGTTTTTGTTGCTCCAATAAGGTCTCAAGCTCTCCGATTCGTCTCAGCAGGGACGGATCGGGACGTTTTCTTCGATTGCTGATAGCCATTATAAAACGTCGATATTATGATCATGCAGTTCATAATTTTGCCGGCGATAATACCGATATCGTTGGCGCGCCATTTGTTTTTGGTGCTCATCACCGCCCGCTATTTCAACAATGCGGTTAAAATCATCGGCAAATTCGGGTACCTCCCCGGCCAGGTTGATCAACACGTCCGCCCGCCCGGCAACAACGTCACGCCAACCAATGGTGATCGGTGCCTCGGATTTCTGTTCACCGTCGGCCATTTTCTCATGCGGCAGAAAACTGATATCGCGATAGGTCCATAGCGATTCGTCCAGCACGTCGGCCTCGGTTTCCGAGTCCGCGTGTATATAAACCGTATTACCCGAACCCCAGATTTTGCCGGTCAACTGGCCGAGAAAGCGCCGCCGGTCGGTTGCCTTGGGCAGGATATAAAAATCAACCCTGGGCATCAATCACCCGCACCTGTCGATAATATACTGGGTCAACAACCGCACCGGTCTGCCGGTCGCGCCCTTTTGTTTGCCCGATTTCCAGGCGGTGCCGGCGATATCCAGGTGCGCCCAGCTATAATCCTTGGTAAAACGCGCCAAAAAACAACCCGCGGTGATTGCGCCGGCTTCGCGGCCGCCAATATTGGCCATATCCGCAAACGGGCTGTTAAGCTGTTGTTGATAATCGTTCCATATGGGCAATTCCCAGGCGCGGTCGCCGCTGATTTCGCCGGCTTTTAACAGCGCCTTCGCCAACAACTTGTCATTGCTCATCAAGCCGCTGGCGTGCGAGCCCAACGCAATAACGCAGGCACCGGTGAGGGTGGCGATATCTATCACCACGGCGGGATTATATTTTTTGCCGTAAGTCAGCGCGTCACACAGAATCAATCTGCCTTCGGCGTCGGTATTTAATATTTCTATGGTCTGACCTGATAAACTGGTGACGATATCGCCGGGCTTGGTCGCCCGCCCGCCGGGCATGTTTTCGGTTGCCGGCACAATAGCGACGACGTTAATTGGAAGCGCCAGTTCCGCGACCGCCCGCATGGTGCCAAACACCGACGCCGCACCGCACATATCGAACTTCATCTCATCCATTGCCGCGGCCGGTTTGATGGAAATGCCGCCGGTATCGAAGGTGACCCCTTTGCCCACCAGCACAATGGATTTTTCCTTTTTGGCGCCCTTATATTCAATCGTGATCAATTTGGCAGATTCAGCCGATCCCTGGGTGACCGAGAGCAGACTGCCCATACCCAGCTTTTTCATATCGACTTCATCGAGCACGTCGACCTCCAGCGCCGGGTGGTGCTTGCCCAACTGTTTGGCTTGCCTGGCGAGATAGCCGGGCGTGCAGACATTTGCCGGTCGGTTGGCCAGGTTGCGGGTCAACTCGACGCCATTGGCCACCGCGTTGCCTTCATTGAGGGCGTTCTCAGCGGCATTGAGTTCGCGCCGAGTCGGCACCGTGAACGTCATTTTGCGCAATCTCCCGCGGTCGTTCTTTTTGTCCGATTTAAACTCAGTGAATCGGTAAAGCTGGGCCGAGGCGGTTAACACCGCCTGCTTAATTTTCCAATAATAATCGCGGCCGGCGATGTTTAACTCGGTCAGATAACTGACCGCGTCGCCGGCGCCACTCTGATTCAGCGCCTTAACACTGTCGGCGATGATTTGGCGAAAGCAGGCGTCATCGATTTCCCTTTCCCTGCCACAACCGATTAACAACACCCGGTCGGCAATGATGCCGGGGACGCCGTGCAATAATAAGGTTTGGTTCTTGCGACCATCCATATCGCCCCGTCGGATAATATTGGAAAGGTATTTTTTACTGACCGTGTCGACGATCTTTGCCGCCCGGGTCAATTTTTTTGACTCGTAAATACCGATGATCACGCAGGCCGTGCGCTGTTTTTCAGGATTACCGCTTTTTATATTAAATTCAATAGTCATAGTCTTGTAATTATTTCAGTCGATTTGAATAAGTTTCGATTCTAACTCGAAAACGTCCCGATGGATTGTTTGGGCCGAAAATACCCGTACAGGTTCGTCGATAATAACAGAAAATGCAATAGTGGCCCCATACGGTCGATTGTTGCGCGGTGGCAATCGTGGTAGTATTGGTTATGCGCCTCGGAGGCATAGGATAACGATGAACACAGTCAGCACATTTGATACCCACCGCTACATCAAGCATTTAACGGAGAAGGGTTTTACCGAGCAACAGGCGGAGGCCCTGGCCGATGAGCAGATGATGCTGCTGAGCGAAAATTTGGCAAGCAAGGACAACCTGACCGGGGTGGATGCTGATCTCAAGGCCGAAATCGCCAGGGTGGAAGCCAATCTCAAGGCCGAGCTTGCCAGGATGGACGTCAAAATCACACAGAGCAAGGATGAACTCATCAAATGGATAGCCGGGTTTGGGGTCGGCGTGGTGGCGGCGCTGGCAGCGTTGATGGTCGGGTTGCTTTCGTAGTGCCCCCTGGGTATTTATGCCTCCTGGGGCCCTTGGGGGGCTATTTGACGACCCGACTGTCTTCAACCTAAAATTCGTCGACGTCGCCCGGCATCGGGGTTGGCTACTCAAATACCAGGCTTTTCTTCCCGACAAAGGGTTTGGGTTCAAAACACCCATACAGGTTTATTGATAACAACAAAAAATGCGATAGTGGACCCAATCTTGCCCCAGTGTTTTTAAATGTAATTATTGCCAAATTTTGTCAAAATTGTAAAACGCCGTTGGTGTGCCCCGCGGTTTCCATTATGGCACGAACAGTTTACCGTCAAAGCGGATAAATAATTGGTACTAAAACATTATATCTATCGAGAACTGGCCTGGAAATTAGTCTGGACCCTGGGTTTACTGATCCTGATTCTCTCCAGTGATAAATTGGCCCGGTTTCTTAGCGATGCCGCGGCAGGCAAACTACCCGGCGATATGGTCATAACGATGCTGGGGTATAAGATATTGGCGACGCTACCCAAAATCCTGCCGGTGACGTTATTATTTACGGTATTGCTGACCTTTGCCCGGATGGCCCGCGACCGCGAGTTGGTGGTGTTATCCGCGGCCGGAATGGGTCGGCGTTTTCAGATCATGATCACCCTGCGTTTTGCCCTCGGGTACGCACTGTTTGTCGCGCTGATAGGCATCTATCTCGCCCCCTGGGCCGAGGTAAAAATCGAACTGCTCAAGGAAAAAGTCCGCCGGGAAGCGGACGTATCGGGAATAACCGCGGGACAATTCAAAGAATTTAGCGGCGGCAAGCAAGTCATATACGTGGAAAAATTTGCCGACGACAAACAAACCATGCAGAACGTGTTCCTGCGGCTGAACAAGAACGACAAATTAACCATTCTAAAGGCCGCCGGCGCGCGTCTGGAACGCTACCGGGATACCGAAGACCGCTTTATCCTGTTTGAAAACGGCCGCCATTATTTCGGCCAACCGGGCCTGATCGACTATCAGATCACCGAATATCAAACCTATGCGGTCTTGCTTGAACAAAGCGAAGTCGAAGCAAGACGCACCGATGTCGAATCCCTGCCTTTCAGCGCGTTATGGGGTTCCAATGTTCCGGAGCACGGCGCCGAAATGCACTGGCGATTGGGGTTGATTATTTCATCGGTACTATTGGCGTTATTTGCGGTCTTGTTAAGCCCGTTTCTGCTGGGCGAGAAGATTTTCATCCCGTTCGTCGCCACGGTCCTGGTATATCTTATATACAGCAACCTGCTCAGCGTCGGCACTAATTTGATACAACGCGACCTGGTGCCGTCCCATATCGGATTATGGTGGGCGCATCTGTTATTCCTCGGCGGTATGGCCGGACTATATTATTTCCCCCTAATTGGGTACCGGCGCAAGCGGCAACCGTAAACCGTCGATACTATCCCGGCCATGCTCTCGATACTCGACCGATATATAGGCAAAACACTGCTCGGCATGGTGCTGCTGGTGCTGCTGGTGCTGCTATCCATATTCGTATTCGTCGCTCTGGTGGATGAGCTCAATGATACCGGCCGCGGCAACTACGGAGTCATCCAGGCAATTCAATACGTGGCACTGATCACTCCCCGGTTGATATACAGTCTGCTGCCGGTCATCGCGGTGATCGCCGCAATGGCGACCTTGGGCATACTGGCAAACAGCAGTGAATTGGTAGTGATCCGCACTGCCGGCGTATCACAATATCGCTTGGCGCTGGCATTTATCAAGCCCGGCTTATTACTGGTGCTGCTCGGCTTTGTTATTGGCGAATCCATTGTCGCGGTCACCGAACAAAAGGCCAAATACCTTCGTTCGGTTGCGTTAAAAAGCCAGATCACGCTCAAGACCCAGGACGGGTTCTGGTCCAGGGACGGTAATAGTTTTATCAACATCAAAACCATCCTGCCCGGCGACAAAGTCAAAGATATCCATATTTATGAGTTTGACGATCACCGGCTTCGAACCAGCGTTTATGCGCAGACCGCGGAATACACCGATGGCAAATGGATTTTGTATGATATTAAAAAGACCCGCCTGGGGCAAAATCGAGTGGAAAGTTGGGCGATAAAATCAGCCACCTGGGAGGCGATATTGAACCCGGAGATCATCAACCTGATCATCATCAGGCCCCGGTATTTATCGATTTGGAGACTAATCAACCATATAGACTATCTGCAATCGAACAATCAAAACAGCGCCCTCTATCAGCAGGCCTTATGGTCGAAAATAATCCATCCGTTTTCCATTCTGATCATGCTGCTTTTGGCCTTTGCGTTCGTCAAAATCAGCGCCCGCGGGACTTCCGTGGGACAGCGGGTCTTCGTAGGGGCATTGGTCGGCATTGTTTACCACGTCATGACCCAGATCTCCGGCAGCCTTGGAATCGTCTATGGCGTGCCGCCGTTTATCAGCATCGTACTGCCGCCGGCGTTATTTGCCGGCTTCATCCTGTTTCGATTAAGCCGGGCGGCCTAACTGTGATCGCTCAATAGGTTGTTCATTCGGGGCACACCCGATACCGGCGATTAGCTGATATGGATAAGGCCGGGATCAAAATTCCAGATGCTTCGGGGTTCTGGGAAACGGGATCACGTCACGAATGTTGCCCAACCCGGATACCAGCATGAGCAGGCGTTCAAAACCGAGACCAAAACCGGCGTGTGGCACTGTGCCGTATCTGCGGGTGTCCAGATACCACCAGTAATCGGCCTGGTCAAAGCCGGATTCATCGATCCGGTGCCGTAATGGTTCGAGTCTTTCTTCACGCTGACTGCCGCCTATGATTTCCCCTATCACCGGGACTAATACGTCCATCGCCGCGACGGTTTTTTCATCATCGTTAAGCCGCATATAGAAGGCCTTGATGTCCTTGGGATAGTCATGGACAATCACCGGTCGCTTAAAGTGTTGTTCGGTGAGATAGCGTTCGTGTTCGGATTGCAGGTCTTTGCCCCACGCGGGCGGGTAGTCAAAGGTTTTGTTTGCCTGTTGTAAAATCCTGACCGCCTCGGTATAGGATAACCGGATAAAACGCCCGCTTGTTATGTTTTCCAGGGTATTCATCAGGTTTTTGTCGACGTATTTTGCAAATAATTCCAGGTCTTGACTGCATTGTTCCATCGCATGGCGGAGCAGATATTGAATGAATGCCTCGGCCAGGTCCATGTCTTGATTGAGATCGGCAAAGGCCATTTCCGGTTCTATCATCCAGAATTCGGCCATGTGCCGGCTGGTATTGGAGTTTTCCGCCCGGAACGTGGGGCCAAAGGTGTACACGTTGCCGAGACTTAAACAAAAGGACTCGACCGCAAGTTGACCGGAAACGGTCAGGCTGGCCGGTTTGCCAAAGAAGTCGGCGCCAAAATCGACCTTGCCGTCACGTTGCGGCGGTTGCTCCAGGTCCAACGTGGTTACTTGAAACATCTCGCCCGCGCCTTCGCAATCGGAACCGGTGATGATCGGCGTGTGTATCCAGTGGAAGCCGCGCCGGTGGAAAAACTGGTGGATGGCAAAAGACAGTTCCGAACGAATGCGAAAGATTGCACTGTATTTGTTGGTGCGGGGACGCAGATGGGCGATGCTCCTGAGGTATTCGTCGCCATGGCGTTTTTTTTGCAGTGGAAAATCGGCCGGCGCGGGACCGATAAGGTCAATGGAACGCGCCTGTATTTCCCATTTTTGTTGGCGCCCCGGTGACGCCAATAAACGCCCGCTCGCGATAATGGACGAGCCGGTGGATAGCTGGGCTATTGCGTCATAGTTGTCGGTGTCGGCGTCGGCTATGATTTGGATATTGGCCAGGCAGGAACCGTCATTGAGTTCAATGAATGAAAAGTCCTTGCTGTCGCGCCGGGTTCTGACCCAGCCGGCGACCGCGATCGCGTCGCGGGCTTCGGTGGAAGCCAGTATTTGGGCAATCCTGGTGATGGCCGGCCGAGGTTGTTGAGTGTTTATGATTTGATCCTTATATATTCGTTTGCAGCCGCCCGGCTGGTGCCGATCAGCAGTCGTCGTTTGCCGGCGGCGTCCTGTTCGATATGGCCGGCGGCTTCGATTGTTTCACCTGCCAGTGCCTGACCGGCGTAGGTGGCAGTATAACTTACAATCTCGGAAATGCCAGCATGATCGACCCGATAGCGTGCGGGATAGTCATAGCTGTATTGATCGTCCAACACGGTGGCGGTTAACGCGGTGAACCCCTGTTTGACAAACGGGCCGTTTTCGGCGATGGATTCAGCGGCCAGCGGTAGCAGGCTGAGATCGATTCGGCTGCGGCCGGATATGAATTTATTGCCTTTTCTTTGCTCATGGGCGAGGTATTGGTCGAAGCTGAGTGCGCAATTACGGCGGGCATACGCGCGGCGCCAGTCGGTACGATTGAGCGACGATAGTTTGCCGGCGGTCAGCAGTTGTTGAACGTGGGCGCGCAGGGTGAAGAAATGCCTGCGGCCATACACGACCAGATCGATATCGGAATGTTGGTTATGGGCGCCGATCAACAGGGAACCGGTGATTCCGAGTCGTTCCATCGGTACGCCGCCGGCCAACAGCAATCGTATGCAAGCGATGGCGTCACGCTGTTTGGGGTCCGGATCGCGGGCGTGTAATAAGCGCCGCAGGCCCGGTTCCGGTTGCCAGATGGTTTTTATATCGGCCAGGGGGACGGCATGCAAGCGAACGTCGGCAAATTGGCTGTGGCAAATATATTGGCGCTGAGCGTCGCCGGGCAACGTGGCGGCACCTTGCAGCTTGTGCAGGCGCCCGCCCTGGTCGCGGTGGTATCTGGGCGTGACCGGTACGCGGTTTTGTTCGAGGGTGTGGTGAACGACGGCACAAAATAAACCGTCCCTGGTTTGGAGATAGTCTTTTGGGCGCAATTGCATTATTGCCGGGCCACGTCTTTGATGGCTTGATAGCGGAAACAGGAGGTCAAGTGATCGTTGACCATGCCGGTTGCCTGCATATGGGCGTAACATATGGTTGAGCCGACAAAATTAAAGCCGCGCTTTTTCAGGTCTTTGGAGAGCGCGTCGGATAACGCAGTGGTGACCGGGATTTGCCCCGGGGCGCGCCATTTATTTTGTATCGGTTTGCCGTCGACGAATCGCCATATATAGTTGTTAAACGTGCCAAACTCGGCGCGTATCTGGATGAACGCGTTGGCATTGCGCACCGCGCCGTGTATTTTTAGTTTGTTGCGGATGATGCCCGGGTCGTTTAACAGTGAGCGTATTTTAGCTTCGCGGTAGAGTGCGATTTTGTTATAATCAAAGCGATCAAAGGCGTTGCGGTACGCGGTTCGTTTGCGCAATACGGTTATCCAGCTTAATCCGGCCTGCGCCCCTTCGAGCAGCAAAAATTCAAACCATTTGCGGTCGGATTTGATCGGCACGCCCCATTCCCGGTCATGGTATCGTTGGTATAGCGGGTCGTCTCCGCACCAGGGGCAGCGTTGTTTCATTGTTGCCTTTTGCCTCCGTATATTGAGTTACTTGCGAGCACGCCCATGATACCGGGATTTTAGCGGCGGACAACACCATGGTACAATTACTCGGTTGCGGACGTGGGTGAAGGCGATGACAGTGGGCGGTACCGGCGGCAAATTATCATGGGATCTTTGGCGGGAGCGGAATAATAGTGGAATCAATTACTAAGGCGGTATTTCCGGTGGCCGGGATGGGCACGCGGTTTTTGCCCGCGACTAAGGCCAGTCCCAAGGAAATGTTGCCGATAGTGGATAAACCCTTGATTCAGTACGCGGTGGATGAGGCCACCGCCGCCGGGATTAGAAAATTGATCTTTATTATCGGCAAGGGCAAGCAGTCTATCGTTGAGCATTTTGGCAAGGCCGACGCGCTGGAGGCCGAGCTGATGAGACAGGATAAAACCCGGGAACTTGATCGGCTTAGAAACATTGTGCCGGAGGGGGTCGAGTGTGTTTTTATAGTGCAGTCACAACCACTGGGACTGGGTCACGCGGTGCTCTGTGCCAGGGATGCGGTCGGTGATCATCCATTTGCAGTGATTCTGCCGGATGATTTAATCGACGCCGGCGAGCGGGGAGTGATGCAACAAATGGTGGGTGAATATGAACGCGAGGGTTGCAGTGTTATTGCGGTTGAGAACGTGCCCAAACGCGACACCGGCAAGTATGGCATAGTCCGCCCGGCTGATCATGGCCGGCGGTTGGCCGGCATCGTCGAGAAGCCGGAGCCGGATTCGGCGCCGTCGACTTTGGCCGTAGTGGGTCGGTATATATTGACGGCGGGCATATTCAAATATTTGCAGGCGGCCAGGCCGGGGGCGGGGGGGGAGATACAGCTTACCGATGCGATTGCCGGTTTGTTGGCCGATGAGCCTGTTCATGCCTATGAGTTTGCCGGCAGGCGTTATGATTGCGGGTCTAAATTGGGTTATATGCGGGCCGCGATTGATTATGCCTTGGTGGATCCGGATATTGGCCCGGCGCTGAGCGGCCATATTAAAGACAGGTTGAAACTGGCCGGGTAAGGCCGATTGCCCGCTCAGGGCAGGTTAAATTCCTCTTCCATTGCCGACAGGCTGGTCTTGAACGCGTCGCGGTCAAATAATTTCTGGGCATATTGCAACAGGGGTTTGGCCGACGTTGGCAGCTTTACGCCATATTGGGACAAGCGCCACAGCAACGGCGCCATACAACAGTCCACCAGGGTAAATTCGGCGGACATGAAATAAGGCTGTTCGCTGAAAATCGGTACGATAGCGGTCAAATTGTCGCGCAATACCTTTTTGGCGTTAGCGGCGGCAATTTCATTGTCGCTGCTCAGATCATCGGTCACCGAGTATAAATCGTGCATGACGCGATAGCGATATTGCCGGTTGATGGCGCGGTTGACCGGATCGACCGGCAATAATGGCGGATGCGGGAAGCGCTCGTCCAGATATTCTATGATGATTTCGGCATTATATAAAACCAGGTCCCGGTCCACCAGCGTCAGTATTTTATTGTAAGGATTAAGCTCTTTTAGCTCTTTTGGGGGGGGGCCGTCGATATAATTGATCCCGACGGAAATGTTTTTCTCCGCGAGGACGAAGCGCACGCAATGACCGATTGGACTGGTGCTGTCGGAGTACAGCACCATCATCGAGCGGCGGTTGGCCATACTGGTCGTGTTATTTTTTCGTCTCATGCCACGAAGGTATCTTTGCGCTTTTATTTATTGCCCTAATCAATGGATATCGCGCCAATATTCTTTTTTAAGAAAATAGGCGATGATCAGGAAAATCAATAAATATGCGATCACCCAAATGCCGATTTTGGTGCGTTTCAACTTGGCCGGTTCGCCCAGATAAACGAGAAAATTGACCAGGTCTTTGACGGTTTGGTCGTATTCTTGCGCGGTTTGGGTGCCGGGGGTAATGATCTCCAGGCTTTCAATGGTCTTTTTTTCGCCGCCGCCGGCGTTGGTTTCGGTCTTGTAAACCGGGGCCTGCATGCCTTGCAATTCCCATAGCACGTGCGGCATGCTGAGGTCTTTGAAGGCCAGATTATTGACCCCAAACGGGCGCGCGGGATCGCTATAGAAGGTCTTAAAGAAGGTGTACAGCCAGTCTGCTCCGCGTGAGCGGGCGATAACCGACAGATCTGGCGGCGCGATCCCGAAAAATTGCTCGCCGGCTTCCCTGGTCAGCGCAATTTCCATGGTATCGCCGGGCTTGTCGGTCGCAAACATGAAGTTGGTTTTCAGCACGTTTTCCGGGACGTTCAGGTCTTTGCCCATGCGGTTGTAGCGCATGTAAGCGGCGGAGTGGCAGCTGAGGCAATAGTTGACGAAGGTGCGGGCACCCCGTTGCAGCGAGCTTTGATCGCTTAAATTCACCTCCACGTGCATCAGCGGACCGGTTTCCATGGCCGCCGCCGGGCCAAATAGCAGTGCCGGTATGATCAGGGGCAATGCAATCGCGCCCAGTCTCATCCACTTACCCGGTCCGGCACCGGCTTATCATTATCGATCCTGGTATAGAACGGCATAAGCAGGAAAAACATGAAATACAGGACGGTGAATACGCGCGCCATCCAGGTATATAACGGCACCGCATCCTGCAATCCCAGCCAGCCCAGCATCAGAAAGCTGATCACAAAGATGAATAATGCACAACGATAATTGCGGCCGCGATAACGTATGGATTTGACCGGACTGCGGTCCAGCCAGGGCAGCAATGCAAACATCATGATGGACGCGCCCATTGCTATTACTCCGCCCAACTGGCTTGGGATGGCGCGTAAGATGGCATAGAACGGGGTAAAATACCAGACGGGCGCAATATGCTCCGGGGTATTCAATGGGTCGGCGGGGACAAAATTGGCGTGTTCCAGAAAATAACCGCCCATTTCCGGCGCAAAAAATACCACCACGGAAAAGATGATCAGGAATATAATCGCGGCGAAGATATCCTTGACCGTGTAATAGGGATGAAACGGAATACCGTCCAGCGGCACCCCGTCGGCGTTTTTATGCAGCTTTATCTCGACGCCGTCGGGATTATTTGAACCGACTTCATGCAACGCGATAATGTGCAGGCCCACCAGGCCGCAGATCAACAGCGGAAACGCGATCACGTGTAACGCGAAAAAGCGATTCAGGGTGACGTCGGATACCACAAAATCGCCACGCATCCATAATGACAGATCATCGCCGATAACGGGCAATGCGCCAAACAGGGAAATGATCACCTGGGCGCCCCAATACGACATCTGCCCCCAAGGCAACAGATAGCCAAAGAAGGCTTCGCCCATCAAGATCAGGTAAATCGCGAGCCCGGACAACCATAATAATTCCCGCGGTCGTTTGTAAGAGCCGTACAATAAGGCGCGAAACATATGCAGATAAATGACGACAAAAAACGCCGAGGCGCCGGTGGAATGCATATACCGCATCCACCAGCCCCAATCGACGTCGCGCATGATGTATTCCACCGACGCGAACGCGTCATTGGCCGAGGGTTTGTAGTTCATGGTCAACCAGATGCCGGTCAGAATTTGTATCACCAGCACCAGTAACGCCAGCGCACCAAATACATACCAGACGTTGAAATTTTTCGGGGCGTAATATTTTGCCAGATGCTCATTCCAGGTCTTCATTAACGGGAACCGGGCATCGATCCAGTCTCTGAGCCGGGCAAGCAAATCGATTACGGATTTGGTCAGGTTATTCATCGAGTTTCGGTGGTGTTTGCCAATTTATACGGCGTCACCGTCATCGCCGATCAAGAGCTTGTCGGGCGTGATAAATTTATACGGCGGCACGACCAGGTTGGCGGGTGCCGGCACGCCCTTAAAGACGCGCCCGGCCAAATCAAACCGCGAACCATGGCAGGCACAGAAAAAGCCCCCCTTCCAGTCATCGCCAAGTTTATGGGGTTCGTTCCTGGTGATATAACTGGGTGAGCAACCGAGGTGAGTGCAGACCCCGATCACGACCAGGTATTCGGGCTCAATTGAACGGAATTGATTGGCGGCGTAATTGGGTTGTTGTTGCTTCGCCGATTGCGGATCGCTGACCACGCTATCCAATGCCGCCAGCTCCGAGAGCATCGAGTCATCACGACGCAGTATCCATACCGGTTTGCCGCGCCATTCTACGATCGCCCGTTCACCGGGGTTCAAGCCGCTGATGTCGACTTCAACCGCCCCGCCAATCGCTTTGGTTCTGGCGCTGGGCAACATCGCCGAAATAAACGGCACGGTAGCGGCCATTACTCCGGCGCCGCCCACCACCGTTGCCGCAGTGGTCAGGAAACGTCGCCGCCCACCGTCAATGCCATCGCTTTGTGTGATCATTATCTTCTCATTCAACAATACTGCCCTTCAGGTGGGTATTGTATCATAATTCAAGCGAATAGAGTCGCCAATTTTTAACGAGTTGATAGCCTGATGTTTGGGTAAAACATATAATCGTCCGATATGCGGGCGATTGGGCCGGCGGATAGTGCGGTAGTGGAGCAACCGGCGCGCCGGGCCGGAGAGGCCTCAGGGGCTCCGGGGCGGATTGCCGGTGCCGTCGTTAAAAAGACTTTTTCCGATATTAGCGTATTATGGCGGGGTGGCGACGGCTTCACTATTGGTCGCTGCCAGCGGTACTTGTGCGAGAGCAGTATCGGCTTCCGTCCGTTGACTTGCGGTAAATCAATCAAACATTATGGGTTAGAGTGTCATGTTGTATGATGTCGATATAATCATGTGGCTGGCCTATCTGGTCACCGGGGCCTGTGCCGGCCTGACCGGCGGGCTATTGGGACTGGGCGGGGGAATCGTCACCGTGCCCGCATTGCATTATCTGTTTTTGGCACAGGGATTTCCGCCGTCCATCCTGATGCACGTGGCGGTCACCACGTCCTTGTGTACAATCATTTTTACCGCGCTGATATCAACCTGGACTCATCATAGAAAGCAAGCGGTGCGATGGCCGATAGTGGCGGTACTGGCACCCGGTATGTTGATCGGCAGTGTAATGGGGGCCTGGTTGGCCGACCTGCTGACCAGCGAACATTTGCGCATTGGTTTCGGCGTGTTTGAGTTGCTGGTCGCAATACAAATCGGCTTTGGCCTGTACCCGCCAGCCAAAACTGTCCTGCCTCGACCGCCGGGGATGATGGCAATGGGCGGGGTGATCGGCACCTGGTCAACTTTGTTGGGAATTGGCGGGGGGACGCTGACCGTACCGGCTTTATTGTGGTGCAATGTACACATCAAAAATGCCATTGCCATATCAGCGGCCTGCGGCATTCCGATTGCTATTGCCGGAACCGCATCCATGATCGTCGCAGGGCTTGATGAAACGGTTTCGCCCGTCAATACGATAGGTTACTTATATTGGCCGGCCGCGGTCGCGATCATTACCACGGCGGTGATTTTCGCCCCGATAGGCGCGCGTTTGACGCATGTATTACCGACTTCCCTGCTCAGCAAAATTTTTGCTGTGATATTGGCTATTGTCGGGATCAAAATCCTGGTGTAGGGGCCGGTCGGGTTGTCATTGCACTCGCGGGAGATAAAACCCCGAACACCACAGACCCCTTGGTACGGATCGATTCACGAATATAATGTTCTTCCTCCATCGATGGTCAACACCTGCCCGGTCATGTAATCGGCCTGTTCAATCAGGAATAATACCGCATTAAAAATGTCTTTGCCGGTGCCGATCCTGTTCAGGCTAACTTTTTTTAATATCGTTTTTTTGCTGTCTTCGGTCATACCTTCAGGCCAAGTGATCGCACCCGGCGACACGGCGTTCACACGAGTATCGGGGGCCAAATCTTTGGCCATGGCTTTGGTTAACATAATCATGCCCGCCTGGGAAATGCTGTATATCGAGTGTCGCCGCAAAGGTCGGTCGGCATGAACGTCGGCAATATTGATAATAGTGTCCAAACCTGTTGAGGCGGCCAGGAGTTGCGAAAGAAAAAAAGGCGCTTTTAAGTTCACGTCCATGATTTCTCCCCATGCTTGCCTGGATACCTTTTGTGCCGGAGTGGGGCGAAAAACAGATGCATTGTTTATCAGCACGTCAATTTTGCCCTTGAATTTTAAAGCGGTGTCGCATAGCGGCTGCAATGAATCATGATCCGCCAGATTGGCACAAACCAGAGTCGCGGATTCCGGCCGCAATGCATTCAATTTTTCCACAAGTGCGTTGGCCTCAATGCGGGAGGTATTGTAATGAATAATAATATCCATACCGGCCTGGTGCAGGCCACGTGCGATATATGCACCGATTCTTTTTGCCCCACCGGTAATAAATACGGTTTTTTGCATGCGCCGGTATTATTGCCGCAACAATGTATTTTCGGAGCACAATATGCGCTTCACGTTGCCATTAACAGAATTGGATGCCTTGATCATTTTTGTCTCATTCGCCGCAGGGCGTACTGTGATTTGGGCTGGGGATAAGCATCCGCCGGTGTAAGCGGGAAGCACTCATGCCACAAAAAAGTCGTCTCTCTTATTTGGCGCGCCCGGAGAGATTCGAACTCCCGACCGCCTGGTTCGTAGCCAGGTACTCTATCCAACTGAGCTACGGGCGCATAGTCTGACAACGGCCAGCCTGCCCATCCGTCACCGTCAAAATTGGCGGTGTGCTGAGCCGCGTCTGGCATGATTTTCCTTTATATCGCCATGCGTTGCAACAGTTTTCATGAGTAAATCCAATGCATCAAAAAAAGCGTTGCATCGCCTTGTGCCTGTTTGGTTTCCCCGCTTGCAAAATGGACAATTTGATCAGATATAAGTCCCGCGTTGGGATTCAATCGTCAAGAGTTGATTGAGTTTATTGTTCCGCCATTTGGGCGGGACGTTCAAGCGTTTCTCGATCAGGCAATCTGTAGCTCGTGCTTCGTCCTCCACCGGGATTTTGGATAATGATGCCTCTTTTTTTCAAATCCTGAATATCCCGTAGCGCCGTATCATTCGAGCATTTTGCCAGCCTGGCGTATTTAGACGTGTTCATGTGTCCTTTGAAATCATCTTCAAGCATACGATTGATGATCCGACGCTGTCGCTCATTGACGGGCTTCTGATTGACCTTGTCCCAAAGCTGCGCCTTAAACAGAACATTGCCAAGGGTGATTTCAGCGCTGGAAACAGCCCGCCCCAAACAGTCCAAAAACCATTCGAGCCAGCCGGTTATGGTCGGTGTGCCGCGCTGCTGTGTTTCCAGATGATCGTAGTAATCCTTACGCTCAGCCTCAATTTGAGAAGACACGCTGTAAAAACGATCCGGCGTTGCTTCAGCGCGTGCCAGCGTCATATCGCCAATGGCTCTGGCAATACGACCATTGCCATCCTCAAAGGGATGGAGGGTAACAAACCATAGGTGGGCAATCCCTGCTTTGAGCACTGGGTCAATGTCATGACTATTCCCAAACCAATTCAGAAACGCCTGCATTTCTTTTTCCAGCAGATCAGCACCTGGCGCTTCAAAGTGAACCTTTTCACGGCCTATCGGGCCGGAAACAACCTGCATTGGCCCCGCGTCCGGTGTGCGCCAGCCAGCGACTGTGATCCGATGCATGCCGCTGCGTCCCGTGGGGAACAGGGCCGCATGCCAGCTAAACAGGCGATCTTTTGTCAGGGGATTTGAAAACTTCTGCGTGGCATCCAGCATCATTTCAACAATGCCTTCCACATCACGACCGGCGGGTATAAGTCCGGCGATATCAATCCCCAATCTGCGGGCAATAGATGATCTTACTTCTTTTGGGTTGAGATTCTGGCCCTCAATGGCCGACGACTTTACCATATCATTGGTCAAAGTGCTGAGGCTGGCTTCTCGCCTGAGTTCAAAGCCAAGACCTTCCATTCGGCCAAGCAAACGACCCTGGCGATGGCGTATATCAGCCAGCTTGGAAGCGAGCGCGTCGGTATCCCAGGTAAAGTTTGGCCAGTTTTGGTGTTCGTGTATCCACATATTAATCACCGCATTATTTAAGGCGATTGTAGAGGCTATTTACCGCAAGGTCAAGATAATTCGCTGCATATTATGCGGTGAATATGGGACTATTCACCGCATAGCTTTGATTTTTCCTTTGGGCATATGCCCATTTATTGAAGCGTCTCTGGATTCTTTATATGAAGATCCCTTTGTGGATAAGGGATTGTGATATTGTGCTCTTTAAATTTTTTCCAAATGCTCCTCATCACGTCACTTTGGGGCTCATATCTTCCCTCAGTGACATCGGCTACCCGGAATAAGAGAAGAAAGTTGACAGAGCTATCTGCGAATTCACGTAAAAAACATGTGGGTTCTGGATCATTGCTGGATCCGGATCGTTGGATCTATTGCTGGGCGGACGGTATCTACAGTAGCTTGAGAGCGGAGCAGACCAGGCTCTGCGCCTTGGTGGTCATCGGTGATGGCGCCATGGGCTTCCGGGCCGCGCTGGAGCAAGTCTAGCCGGAGAGCCGACAACAAACCTGCCGGATGCACAAAACGATGAACGTATTGAACGGCCTGCCGAAGTCGCTTCAATCCAAGACCAGGCAGGCCCTGGCCCTGCAAGCCCCTCTACAATCTTTTCTTCTATAATCAAGCTTTCACTAGCGATGATACTACGAGGTATGTGGCCCTAAACGGGGGCAGGAAGGTGGAGTTGCGAAGGGAAGAATTGGTGGACGTAGGGGCTAACAACTATTACAACTACGAACCAATCCAAGCAGAGGATATAAAGTTGGGACGGTATGTATCCCTGCGCTACGTTGAAAGGAGCGATACATGGCTCCGGCTATTATGGGGGGTTGATTGACGGCAAAGTAAATTTTATTTTGACGGCAAATTACAATGACAAAAGATGAAACAAAAGACCTAGAAAAGACCTTAATTCTTTACCTGCTCAACAAACAACCGGTATGCCATATTTTATGGGCCTATACACACTTTTGATAATAACTGAGGTAGCCTTTTATTATAGATGATATTTTTGTCTTTAAATAATGTTATCTTATCCAAAATTGTATATACTTCTTTAGTGAATATTAAATATTTAAAGATTAGATTCGGGAGGTTTGTGCTATGAATACAAAATTTGCGCAACTGGTTCATTATATTCTGTGGTACTGCCAAGACAAACAATACGAGATCAGCTCGACCAAACTGAATAAAATTCTTTGGCTGTTAGACGTCAAGCAATACTGTCTTTCAGGCCATTCCCTGAGTGGCGAAGAATATTATATTAAAAGGCAATATGGTCCGGTTCCACCCCATACATTAGCTACTCTTGAGGAGCTGGCTAACAAAGGCGTACTTACAATGGGTGAATATACCGACAACATTCGGATTGATATTAAAACTGCTGAAATCAATAAACCGGATAAATTGGAAGAGTTAGATCAAAAAGAATTGGAACGGGTAAGGCAATGCTGTGATGAATGGGCTGAAAAAAGTGCCAAAAACCTGAGCGATTATTCCCATGATAACGTATATGACTTGTATGAGCCAGGAGAGCAAATACCTCTTGCGGCTTATCTTGTTTCCGAACCAATAGCTGCTACAAAGGAAGATATTGCCTGGGCAAGGAAAAGCCTTGCACTTTAGAAACCAAGCCGAAGCGAAAAGAAAAGACTTGTCAAGCCCGCAAGCAAAAGTTGCGTTGGAGTTTATATGCCGTTACTTTTCCAACAGGATTGACAATATTATCAATAGCTCTACAACAGAGAAACTGGGAGAGAATTGCTATTTGCATACAGTCCGGTCTAAGTTTGACCCCCGCGCTACTAATGTTCGGGTAGTATTTACTCTTGATCCCAATACTGGTTATCAGATTGATAATTTTGATTTTATGGGTGTGTTTGACTGGCTCGCTCAAGTCCCAACAAAAACCAACTTGTCAGGGGTATGATGCGCCCGGGAGTTGGGCAAAATATATAACTGCTGATATCCACGCTATTAACACCGCAATTGGGGCCGGCGGATAATGCGGAAATGATGCAACCGGCCGGGGGGTTGGCCGGAGAGAAATCAAGGCTCCCACGGAGAATTGTAGGTGAGCTGGAATATGGTGTCCATCATCCAGCGTTTGAATGACTCGTTATCGGTGAATTGCCTGAACAGTTCGGTATCGTCCTCGAGCACCTCCGCCATTACCCGCCTAAGGGCCTTGTCATGTTCGATTCGGGCGTTTTGTTTGTCGGAGTTCATGCTGGCGTTTTTGTAAGCGGCATCTTTTCGCACGCGCGCCGGGAGGTCTGTGCCAATGAGTGTTTCGACCCGATCCTTGTCTTTCCACTCAATGTTTCCAAACTGTTCGTTGAAGGATTTTAGAATGTTCGACAAATGATCCATTTCCGGCTCGCGAACATAAAAGCCCCCATCGGGTGGCAACGGGTCAATCTGGGCGTTTTCATCAGGAAGTCCGATTTTTTCCATCGCCTGTTTCTCAACGCGGTAACTCTCCATGTCTATGGTCTCCAAAATGCCTTTGGACAGGTCTTCCTCCACCGGCGCCGGCAGTTTCAATACGAGGAAATTCAAAAAGATGGATAACTTCTCCCACTCGGGGTTGGAGTAGGGCAGGATGGAAGAAAGAAACCCATAGGTTCGCAGGAATGCTTTTGCCTTGCCCTTGAAGTCCACCTGGCCGTCTTCGTCAAGTTGATTCTTGTAACTCCCGACACACTCATCGAGAATGGACTCAAAGTGATCGCGCTCCGCGCCTTTAAGGTACTGCCTTACCAAATTGTCAATTTGTTCCGTGGTGTAAACCTCGCGGTCGTCCAGCGCGATTTTCAAGTCGTGCAGTTTATCGGGATCGGTCTCGTCCGCCAGAATGGTCGTGCGGTAATAGTCGGCGAATGCTTTTCGAATCGTATCGCTGTCGTTCATGAAATCGAGGACAAACACGTCGCTTTTCCGGGGGTCCGCCCGGTTGAGCCGCGACAGCGTCTGCACCGCCTTGATCCCGGAGAGTATCTTATCCACATACATCGTGTGCAACAGCGGTTCGTCGTAGCCGGTCTGGAATTTATCAGCGCAAATCAGAAAACGATACGGGTCCTCCCGAATCTTGTCGGCAATCCTGCTTGAGGGAAAGCGGTTGAGTGAAGCCTCGGTTACGTTCACACCGCCATACTCATGCTCGCCGGAGAATGCAACGATGGCCTGATACGGGCTTTTGCGTTCTTCCAGGTACTCGCGGATGGCGTGGAAGTACTGTATGGCGCGCTTCACGCCGCCGGTCACCACCATCGCCCGCGCCTGGCCGCCGATCTTGCGGCGGGCCAGCACCTGCTGGTGGAAATGATCCACCATGATCTCGGCCTTGAGCCGGATGGCCTGGTCGTGGCCTTCAACGTAGCGCCGGAGTTTTTTCCGCGCCCGGCTGACGTCAAACCTGGGGTCGTCTTCCACCGTACTGGCAAGTTGGTAGTAACTATGCACCGGCGTGTAGTGCGCCAGCACGTCAAGGATGAAACCCTCCTGGATCGCCTGCTTCATCGTGTAACTGTGGAAGGGCAGATGTTTTGTCGTGCCATCCGGCTGCGATTCCGGTGCGCCGAATATCTCCAGTGTCTTGTGCTTGGGTGTGGCGGTGAAGGCGAAATAACTGGCATTGGTCAACAGGCGGTGCGCTTCTATGAGTTGGTTGATCTTGTCTTCGAAAGACTCGCTCTCTGCGTCCCCGCCTCCCGAAAGCGCCCGGGAAATTGCCGCCGAGGTTCTGCCTCCCTGGCTTGAATGTGCCTCGTCAATGATGATGGCAAAATTGCGGCCGCGTTGTTCGTTGCCCATCTCGTCGAGGATAAATGGAAATTTCTGCACCGTGGAAATGATGATCTTCTTGCCGCTTTCTATGAACGTCCGCAAATCCCCCGCATGTTCAGCATGGCCAAGAGTCGCGCCCACTTGGGCAAATTGTTTGATGGTGGCATGAATCTGCTGATCGAGAATGCGCCGGTCGGTCACGATAATGATCGAATCGAACACCGGTGCGTCCGCTGTTTCCAGCCCAATCAACTGATGCGCCAGCCATGCAATGGAATTGGATTTACCGCTGCCCGCCGAGTGCTGAATCAGATAGCGCCGACCCGCACCTTTTTCTCTGGCATCCGCCAGCAGTCGCCGCACAACGTCGAGCTGGTGATAACGTGGCCAGATTTGGGTCTTTTCCTTTTTCCGGGTTCTGTCATCCTGCGTCACAACCACCTACGCGTAATTTTCAAGGACGTTGGCCAGACTCTCACGGATCAGCACCTCACGCCATAAATAGTCGGTCTTGAGGCCGTTCGGGTTCGGCGGGTTGCCCGCACCGTCGTTCCAGCCCTTGTTGAACGGCAGGAACCAGGACGCCTTGCCCTGGAGATGCGTACAGAAACGCACCTCGTTTTCATCCACCGCAAAGTGCGCCATGCAGCGACCGAACTTGAACAATTTTTCACGCGGATCGCGATCTCTCTGGTATTGCCTGACCGCGTCGCTCACGGTCTGCTTGGTCAGATTGTTCTTTAACTCAAAGGTGGCGATGGGCAGGCCGTTAATAAACAACGCAAGATCAAGCGCCAATTGTGTATTGTTGCGGCTGTAGCAAAGTTGCCGCGTGATGGAGAAACAATTGAGCTCGAAAAGCCTACGGGCTTTATCGTTGCCCGCGGATGGCGTGCCGTAGAAAAGGCAAATATCGTGGGGACCGTGCCTGATACCGTGGCGCAGTACATCAATAATGCCGCGGTTGCTGATTTCTTTCTGCAGACGCGCCAGGAATTTTAGCCGCGTCGGACTGCCCTCATCAAGGTCGAGCGCATCAACAAGCTTCGGCTGGGTACTCCGCAGAAAGGCGGTAAGTTGCGCCAAGTCAACACAATATTCGCGGTCATAGTCCTCAGGGTTGCCACATATCCAAACTACCGGGCACTCGCCCAGATCGCCTGCTTTCGATGGATCGCAGGGGTAGCCGGTAAGGATTGTGCAGATCCGCCGTTCAAGGCCGCGCTCGGTGGTGTCGGTGGTCATCTATGTTTTGTACAAACCGGTTATTGTATTTTTCGCAACAATTGATTCTCTATCGGGGCTGGATGGTGTGATTGTTACACCTGGAAATCTGCTGTTAACCAGTTCTTTTGTGCCAACACATCAAAAGCCAATTTAATCTGGCGTTGGGAGAATCGTTTCTTGCGCTCATTCCAGGCATAGGTTTTGGCAATAACATCATCAATGGATCGCGGCCATTCATTACTCGCAACCCAGTGAACCGTGGACAGCAATTCCAGACCAAACGACGATTCAAATCCATCGACCAGATCAAAAACCCTTTCAAGGTGCTCGCGGGTTGCATCTTTATCTTTGAGAAAATTATTCGCATCCTCAAGTGCGCCCGGCACCAGCTCCAATTTTTTGCCGGGGGCATCGCCGCCGTCGGCGTAACCGGATATAAAATGTCCTTCAATTGCATTTAGCACATGCCGAAGATTTGCGGCGTATGGGCCATAAATCTCTTTGGTGTATTGCAGTTCCAACGGTTCACCGGCAGTCTGCAGGAAGTACATGAGTTTGTGAATTTCCAGCAACGTCACAAACGGATCAAGCAAACCGGCGAGATAGCGGTGTATTAAACTGACAAGCGCCGCTCTTCCCGGGGTCATTTCCGGGACCTTACGATTACGCACCATCTTGCCGGGTTCCGGTGCGCCTCGTGGTTCGTAGATTATGATCTGAATATCCTCGAGTGCTCGGAGCATCATTTCCATACGGGAGCGAACCTGTTCCCAATCCAGGCCGCCCAGGCCACTACCAAGCGGCGGAATGGCAACAGATTGAATTGTGCGTTTCCTGATTTCCTCGACTAGCGCAGATAGACCGGATTCAATATCTTCCATCCGGCTTGCTCCACGCCAATGCCGTTTGGTCGGGAAATTGATAATGTAGCGGGGGTTGGTTAATTCTCCGGTCTCGAAAACAAACATTCGCCCAGGTTGCACGTCCTTACGCTGACAAGCGTTCTCGTATGCCTTGAAGTTTTCCGGGAAAGTCTTTTTGAATTGAAGTGCAATGCCACGCCCCATTGCCCCGACACAATTCACCGTATTAACAAGCGCCTCTGTGTCTTCTTTTAGAATATCGCCACTCTTGTACTCAATCATCTTCGGCTCCCTCTATTTCAATAATACCACGATTGTATTACCTCGACTGGCGGCCTGTGGTCGTTGGTCGGAAGTTTATTGGCCACCCGCTGACGGACTATCGGCGAATATACGCCAATGCGTTCAATCAGATGCCATGGAAAAGCGCTTTCTAATAGAAATCCCGCCTGCTTGCCATCTTTATGGTACTCCCATTCTTTTGCTTGGACGGCTTTCCAGTCAATCCTATTCACTTGACCCAAATCGCAATAATCGTTGAAAGTACGAGAGCCGGCATTTGATGTAGTGAAAGCCCAGCGCTGATTATGCTCCTCTGCCCAGGCCACCGCCCGCCTCATGTCTGCTTCCAAATGAACGATGAGATTCTGCCCATCTCGGTAGATTATATCAGGATGGTTGGCTTGGTAAATTACATAGAGCATGATTGACCGGGGGCAAAAATAGAATGGGACGCAATCTCCCACATGCAAACCGGTGTGGCTGACCAAGGATAGTTGAAGCCGCCGTTCTTTAATGTTGCTCATGCCTATGACGGTACCTGGTAAATTGCGTTGTATAACCTCGGCATCACATCAGAGACAACCGTCATCAATAATGGAAGACAGCCGTTCTACATGGACAATGTGATAAATCTTGGGGTTGGCAGGCACCGGCACCGTTAATGCTCCGTTTTTTCCGCCATTCCCTCTTGGGTGTTTAAAATCTCGTCATCATCCGGCGGCTCCGATTCGTCCGGTTCATTGGCCAACTCCGCCGTCGCCTCGCGCACGTCCAATTTGCCGGTAACCATGTCGGCGATCAGGCCGGTGCGGTATTCATTTTTGATGCCTGAGTGAGAAAGTCCGTATCTCATAACACCCTTGGCTTCAACGTGGCACTGATAAGCGAGCCCTTTGCTTTGTAGAGTGCGAAACAAGTAGCCACTAACAAGTTTATGGGACGCCGGGCGTTTGCCCAGATCCCCCGCTCAAGGCCGCGTTCGGTGGTCATGCTCGACTCCTGTCGCATAGCAGATGCGTCACGATCCGCACCAGCACGTCTTTTTCCCGGGGCTGGCTTTTCGCAATCATCAAGGTCAAGGCCACGAGTGCGGCGTTGGATATTATGTGCTCGCCACTGGCGTTGGTAAGAATTCTATTGCGTTCCAGGAACCAAAGAAACAGTGCGACGGCGATGCGTTTATTACCATCAATGAACGCGTGATCTTTAACAAAAAAGTAAAGCAAGTGGGCGGCTTTTTCTTCAATACTGGGATAGACGTCCTTGCCGCCTGCAGTCTGCATGATCGCCCCCAATGCACTTGCGAGACCCTTGTCTTTTTCCACGCCGAAAACGGTGGAACCGCGGAAACGCTGTCGCAACTGTTTAACTATCCGCAGAGCCTCCTCATAGCTCAATATATGTATGACTTCCCCCGTGGGCTCAGGCGCTTCCAGGCGCTGATGATCGTAATCGTCCAACAGATCCAGGGCGCGGCTGTATTTTCCAACCAACTGCAGCAGCGCCCTGGCTTCGTCGCCGGACAAGTCGTTCTGCGCCGCCGTGTTCGTAATCAGTCGCACGGTCTGTTGCAACTCGCGCAAGCGATTCCGGTTGACTGAATAACCCTTGATGATATGGTCGCGCAAGACACCGGTTGCCCAGACCCTGAACTGAGTGCCACGTTTGGAATTAACGCGATAGCCAACGGAGATGATGGCATCGAGGTTGAAGTAATCCACTCCACGAGTCACGCGCCTGGAACCCTCTATTTGAATTGTTGCATTTTTTGCAACAGTTGCCTCCCGATCCAGTTCTCCTTCCTTGAATATTTTTCCAAGATGCCGGGAGATAACGGACTTGTCTCGCTCAAACAGCGAGGCCATCTGGTTGATGCTCAGCCACAGGCTTTCCCGCTCCAGCCTGACGTCCAGTTCCACCGTGCCGTCCGGGGCCTGGTAGAGGACGACCTCGTTGAACGATTCAGACTCATCCGGATCAGCGGGCAATTGTGCCGCCGCCTCGCGCACGTCCAGTTTGCCGGTAACCACGTCGGCGATCAGGCGGGTGCGGTATTCATTCAGGAGTTCTATTTCGCGGCGGGCGCGGGTGATGGCGGCGTCAACGTCGGCGGTGGCTTTGTCGAGGTATTCGACGATGGCGGTTTGTTCGGGGAGAGGTGGGAAAGGAATCCAGGCCGACTTAATACCAGATTGAGAAAGCCCATATCTTGTAACACCTTTCGCCTCAATGTGAAATTGATAGGTTAGCCCTTTACTCTGTAAAGCACGAAGCAGATAGTCTCCGGTAAGTTTATCGGGGTAAGGACGTAACAAGGCCAAATGGTACCCAGAGATAATATCCGTAGCCGGATCAATGACCAGAGCAGGTACTCCAATATCGTCCCACACTTCTGAATCCTTGGTAATAATAACGTCATCTTTCTCAAGTCGAAAGCGTTCAATTTCTTCGGGAGTAGCAGTCGCTCTCATGAAGTTCATTTGCTCGCTGATATAATCGTTTTTATAAACGTCGACATAATTGCAAAGTCGGACTGGCGTCTCCCCCCCTTTCACATGCTTATCTACGTTGCTTACGCGCATTTCTACCAAGTTTCGTAATCGCCTCACATCCCAATGCTCCGGCACATCCCCCAGCCACTCGACGCCGGAGGGTTTAAGAGGAACATCAGGATCAAGACCACGAGTAACGGCGCGATGGACAATGACCTGCTTCTGCTCCTCCAACAACCCGATCAATTTCTGCTTTGCCCGCACAAACCGCCGCACCCGCCGCTCCACATAATCCAGATACCGCACAATGGCGGTTTGCTCGGGGATGGGTGGAATAGGGCAAGGGAGATACTTGAAATCACTCCAGTTCAGACTCTGTCGTAATCCAGACCCCAGGCCATAAAAGACCTTTTTTAGATCATAGGTGTGTAACAATAGATAGCCAAACTGCGGCATAACATTATTAACTGTTTGGAAACACATGTATGCGGATGTAATGATCCCACGATAACTGGCTAATCCAAACCGAAGGCTGTTCCAGTCATTCTGTAAATCCGTTGGTCGAATGATAATGTCATCTGGGTTTATTATTTGATAAGTCTTGAAAGAGGCAGGCACAAGGCCGTGAAGTTTTGCTGGTGGTTTCACGATAATTTTCCCATAACTTAAAGATAAAACGGTATTCTCAATTAAATCGGCATTCGGAATCTTTTTCTCTACAAAACACGCGCGCCCCGGATGTTGTTGCCAATGCTCTGGCACATCCCCTAGCCACGGCACATTGGAATCTTTATACTTGGCATAAGGAATTAGCTTCACCATCGTTGGTTTTATGTAGCTAATTCAGTAAGTTCTATCAAGCTGGAGATATAGTTGATGTCTGGCCTCGCGCTACTAATATTAGTATGCGTCAGCCCTTTGAATTCCTCCAATATATTTTTATCTGACTCTTTTTGTACATCCAATTCTTGTGTTGCTTTAGACAAATATTCTGGGTGAGATAGCTGTTTTCTTTCTGTTAGGTATAATAGCTGTTCAAAAGACCGACGCCCACGCCTGCCATCTATCAAATAAAAATAGGTCTCTATGGTACAGAGAGTGGATATAAATTCATCGTGAGGATTCTCATCAGGATTCTCATCAGGCATTACTTCATTGATGTAGTTCATAATATCTGCTCCATGACATCTTCCTTCAATGAATCTTTTATAAAGAGTCGGATTTTTCAGTCTCAGGACAATTAGTGTACCGACAACATATGGATATACTGTTCGGTGTATTCTGGCATTTTTGCCAACGAACGCAATTGACCTTATACAGTGCTCAGTATCCCGAAGAGATAAACTCATCCTATGGTAGAGATGAGGCATGTGCCGAGCAAAGGCCACAAATTCACTACGTGATAGCCCCGGAAATAACTGTTCCAATTGATATCTGCCAATCATATGATCGCAAAAACTATTTATATTCGGCTTCGGTAACCGCAATACCATATCGAAAAAACGTCGAAGATAGACATCCGTATCAATTTTTCCATAGACTGATTTAATCGCTGAGCATAACTCGTCATAATTGATGCCAAAAACAAAAACCATGTCAGGAATATCAAATATATGTTTAACCCTTTCCAGTAATTCAATTGCAAAAGTCGGACGGCACCTGTCTAGTTCGTCAATAATGAAAATCAAAGGTTTTTGAGTGTCTGTTTTTACTTTGGTGGACATCTCTTTTAGGCGATCCCTAAGTTCATTTTTCTTTTGATGTTGAAGCGAGTATTTATCCAAGGTTTTATCTGCAAATTGCTCCAGTGCCTCGTTGATATTAATCATGCCACCGGTAGTGTTAGTTATAGCCTTCAAAAAGGTGTTTTTAAGTAAATCTTTAGTCGCGGTTTGAATTTTCTCTTTTATATCTTTATAATTTTCCTCCTTTTCCAAGAATCTCGATAGTTGCCCGATAATTGCAACAAAGGGATCATCACAAAAATCATCTTCCCATGCGTTAAAATAAATGGATTTGAACCCATTTTTCTCTAAATCTTCTCTCCAGCGCTTGAGTAAAAAAGTTTTTCCAGTGCCCCAATCCCCATGTAAACTGATGGTTAATGGGGTTGACTGATTTTGAACAAGATTTGTCAGCGCGGAGGCAAACATCTGCCGATCTAAAGCGTCATCACCCCATGGCTCATCGGGAGAAACCTCTGGTTCGGCCAGTTTTAGTGGAAAATTATTTTGTAACTCCCTGTATTCTTGTTCACGCATTTGTTATGCCTCTCGTGGTTTTATCTGGCAACCCCATGCTTTTTTTACCTCAAAGCATTATGAAAGAAGTCGCGGTGGGGTTTTACTTTGATAGTAAAGGAAGTATCTATCAAGGGAGTCTCTGTCACCTGCCAACAATTTCACCCAGCAACCCCTCCGTCTCCTCCTCCAGCGCCAAAATATCAGCCCGAATCTCCTCCAGCGAGCGCATCGGCTGGGGCTTGTAGAAATGGCGGGTGAAGCTGATTTCATAGCCTATCTTAACACTTTTCGGAACATACCAGGCATCGGATGCGTAGGGCAATACCTCGCGCTCAAGGAATGCCTCAATGCCGCCTTTCTCCGGTAATGGGATCTGCTCGGTATCGCGCAGATCGGTATCGGGCTCGTATTCAACCACGGCCGGTTTACCGTTGACGGTGGTCTCGAACAGACCTTGCAACGGGTTCGGTTTGGTGCCTTTGTCATGGATTTTCCTGATAATCGGCGGGGCATCGTCATTACGCTCGCCGTTCTTTTTCAGTTCCTTGATCTCTTTGGCCTTATAAGCGCGGTTCGGGTCGGCGCCTTTGATGCGCAGCGGGCGTTCAACCGTGACTTTCCAATAGCCAAATGTCTTGTTGTCGAAGATTTTGCTCTGCTCGGTTTCCTTGAAGTCAAGAAATGTTTTGCAGATGCGTTCAACGTCGGCCTCGCCCAATTCACAGTTTTTCTTGCCGAGATTCTTGCGCAACGGCTGGAACCATTGCGTGGCGTCTATCAACTGCACCTTGCCCCTGCGGTGTTCCGGCTTGCGATTGCTCAGCACCCAGATGTAGGTGGCGATGCCGGTGTTGTAGAACATATTCAGCGGCAGGGCGACGATCGCCTCCAACCAGTCGTTTTCGATGATCCAGCGGCGGATGTTGCTCTCACCCTGGCCGGCGTCGCCGGTAAAGAGTGAACTGCCGTTATGCACTTCGGCGATGCGGCTGCCGAGCGGTGTGTCCCGCTTCATCTTGGAAAGCATATTGGCCAGGAAAAGCATCTGGCCGTCGCTGGAGCGTGTAACCAGAGAATACTCGGAGTTACCCGCGTGTTGAATCATAAAACGCGGGTCTCTCATATCACTCTTACCCCCCATGCGTTCCAGATCAACCTTCCAATCCTTGCCGTAGGGTGGATTACTGAGCATGAAGTCAAATTCATGTGAGGGGAAGGCATCATTGGCAAGCGTTGAATGTTCCGACCCGCCGACGATATTGTCGGCTGCGTCGCCTTCTCCCTTGAGTAACAGGTCGGCCTTGCAGATGGCATAGGTTTCAGCGTTGATCTCCTGCCCATAAAGGTGGATGGATACCCGCCTGTTACGCTGTTTGGCAAGGTTCTGCAGGGTTTCCTCGGCGACGGTCAACATGCCCCCGGTGCCGCAGGCACCGTCGTACAGCAGATATGTACTGGATTTAATTGCATCGGCGACGGGCAGAAAGATCAGCCGAGCCATCAGCTCAACCGCATCGCGTGGTGTCCAGTGTTCACCCGCGTCTTCGTTGTTTTCTTCGTTGAAACGACGGACCAGTTCCTCAAAGATTGTGCCCATGGCGTGGTTATCCAGGCCGGGATGCCTGATTGAATCGTCGCCATTGAGTACCGGGCCTGGACTCAGATTGATGTCCGGCGAGAGAAATTTTTCAATGAGGGTGCCCAGCGCGTCCGCTTTCAAGAGCCGGGGGATCTGGTTGCGAAACTCGAAATTTTCCAGAATATCCTGCACGTTTTGTGAAAAGCCGTCGAGATAGACTTCAAGGTCAGCCTGTAATTGTTGCCGGCCGGCGCGCGACTTCAAATCACGGAGCGTAAATCTTGAGGCGTTGTAGAAGGCTTGTCCGGCGGCCTGGCGCAACGCCTGTTCCTGCTCAACCACGTCCGCCCTGTCCAGCGCAACTTTCCTGTCCAAAACGCTTTGTTTGCTTTTCTCCAGCACTGCATCAAAGCGTCGTAGCAGGACCATCGGCAAAATTACATCGCGATATTTGCTTTTGCTGAAAACGTCTTTAAGTGCGGCATCGGCAATGCCCCAGATAAAACCTGCTATCCAGCTCAGGTTGGGTTGTTGCACCTTGTCTCCGGTTGTTTGAGTTTTTTGTGGGCGTTGTGTATGCGCCGGGCCAAAAGGGCGCGGCGGGCGGACTCAAACATTTTCAACCTCCGACTCGGGTTCGTGAAAGATATTAATGTAGTCCTGATATTTAAATCTCCTGTTGCGACTCCAACCGGTGGATTCCTGCAAGATGCCGATGGCAACCATCTGTCTGACCAGTTGGTTGCCGGCGGGGTAACTTGCCCTTATTAATTTCTGTACTTCTTTAACCGAGACAATTGGATGCTTGTAAAGATATTCCAGCACGCGGTGTCCGTTGCCGGCGGTGCGACCGAGGTGTTCGGTGATCGCATCTCGATGCTTTTCCCGAAGACTGAGAATGTTGCGCGCAGTTTCAGCGGCTTCGCCACTGACCTCTATAACCCCTTGCAGGAAAAAGCTGAGCCATTGTTCCCACGTCCCGGCGTCGCGCACCGATTGTAATTCATCGTAATATTGTTGTCGGTGTTTCTTGAAGAAATGAGACAGATAAAGGACTGGCTTGGTCAACTCTTCCTGTTTGCACAGCAGGAAGGTGATAAGCAATCGTCCAACACGGCCATTACCATCCAGGAATGGATGAATGGTTTCAAACTGGGCATGCACCAAACCGATTTTGATTAGTAATGGCAAACCGGTGTCGATATGGATAAATTTCTCCAGTTCACTCAACTGGTAAGGTGCCTGGTGGTGTGGCGGCGGAACGAAGCTGGCGTCGTTTATAGTACAGCCGGAGGGACCTATCCAGTTCTGACTGGTCCGCAACTCTCCCGGTGCAAGACCTGAGCCGCGTACGCCGCGCAGGAGTTCGGCGTGAATTTCGCAGATCAGCCGTACTGAAACCGGCAATGTGTCCAGGCGGTCAAGGCCGTAATTCATTGCATGAACGTGGTTCACTACCTCATCAACGTCCTTTGGCCTGTCGGGCGCAAGAATCTTCGCTTCGGCAACCAGCAGGTCCTGCAATGAACTTTGTGTCCCTTCAATCTGGCTGGAAAACACAGCTTCCTTGCGCACGTACATATACACAAACAAGTCCGGATTGGGTAAGGTCTGGATGGAGCCGTCAAGCCGTCCCAAAGCGAGGTTGGCACGGGATAACAACTCTTGCAACTCCTCGATCCGGACCGGAGGGTCAGGTGGCAACGGCGTCGGTATGAATGCCTTGTAACCGGTTGGTTGGCGGACATACTGGCCGGAGCGGGAGGAGGTGGTCGCATAATTTTTGGCAGGAATCATGGTCAGAGTAGCCCTTCATGGGGCTGGATTTGATCTCTTATAGTAAAGACAGCCTTTATTATAAATGATATTTTGCTCCATAGTAAAGGCAGCCTTTACTATAAATCATGTTTTGCTCCATAGTAAAGGCAGCCTTTACTATAAATCATGTTTTGCTCCATAGTAAAGGTAGCCTTTACTATAAATGATATTTTGCTCCATAGTAAAGGCAGCCTTTACTATAAATCATGTTTTGCTCCATAGTAAAGGTAGCCTTTACTATGGGCGGTCATGGATAGGGAAAGTTTAATAACTGATCTTCGTGTCCGGCTTCTTAATAGCAATGGCACTGAAATTGTGCCGAACTGTTGGAAGGCCTTATGATCAGACCCGATCCGGGGTCATGCGACCCTCGAAGTGTCATTTTATTCCGACGGTGGGTGGGACCGCCTGGCTGATCCGATCATGGCTGGCGTTTCATTGAAAGTCTAAAGAGTGATCCTGACGGTCTGGAAAGTTGGGAAAAGTGATGCGGTGGCCTATGGGGTGGATTTGCGCGGCGTCTCCTCGAGATTGGAAGAGTATCATATGGTTCTGCACTTATGCATCTTTGTCTGATGCCTCCTGATAGCCCGCCCCTCGACCAGACCGTTTGTTTCGCCCGGCAGGTATTAACGGTGCCTGCACAATTTGTTTCAGGGTTTGCAAAAACAGCGCATTCTGTTCGGCGGTGCCTATCGTAACCCGCAAACAGTCTTGTGTCTGTGGGTGGGTGTTATCCAGATTTTTAACGAGTATGCCTTTATTCCGCAATGCCTGATACACGGTGCCGGCGGAGTTGATCTTAAATAATAAGAAATTGGCCTGACTTGGCCAGACCCGCACCTGCTCCAGATCATTCATAGCGGTAAATAGTACGTCGCGCTGTTGTACCAAAATCCGGGCCTGGTCGGTAAGGACGTCCATATGATCGGCGATGAAGGCCATCGCCACTTGATTTAATGTGCCTATATTGTAAGGCAATCTGATTTTGTCAAATTGTGCGATCCATTTCGGCGCGCCAGACAGGATGCCTATGCGCAAACCCGCCAGACCCAATTTCGATAAAGTGCGCATGATCAGCACGTGATCATATTTGTCCGACAATCCCGCCATATTTTGGCCGGCAAAGACGTAATAGGCCTCATCGAGCACCACCAAACCGGGCGCCGCCTCGATAATCGATTCCACCGTGGCTTGATTGAATACATTGCCGGTTGGATTATTGGGACTGGCCAGGAAAATTATGCCGGGTTGATGTTGTTTGATGGCGGCTATCATCGCCTCGTGATCGAGTTCAAAATTCGCCCCCAGCGGCACCCCCTGAAACGGCAAACCGGTATATGCCGCAATCAGGCGGTACATAATAAACGTGGGTTCCGGCACCAGCACCAGGCCGGCACCGGGCCGCAATGACAGCAGTAAAATCTGGATGATTTCATCCGAGCCGTTGCCGAGTAAGACGCCGTGGGAAGCGGGAATATTGAGCACCCGGCGCAGGATTTTTTTGATATGGGACGCGCTGCCATCGGGATAACGATTGACGTCGGTATTCGCCAGGGTATTAAGCCATTCCTGTTGCACCGCCGCCGGCCAGGTGAACGGGTTTTCCATCGCGTCCAGTTTGATCATGTCGGTTGATTCCGCCATGTTGTAGGCGCCGGCATCAAGCACCGCCGGTTTTAATAAATTTGTCAGTCTGTCTTGCGGCAAGGCACTGGCCTTCGATATCGGGATTTATTTCGCATCCTTCATCCGCAACTCCGCCGAACGGGCATGAGCGCTTAACCCTTCCCCGCGCGCCAGTATGGTGGCGGTATTTGCCAGGCCGGCGGCCGATGTCTGGGTGCACATGATTAATGAGGAGCGTTTTTGAAAATCATAGACGCCCAGGGGCGACGAAAACCGCGCAGTGCCGGCAGTGGGCAAGACGTGGTTGGGGCCGGCGCAATAGTCTCCCAACGCCTCGGCGGAATATTGGCCGATAAAGATCGCACCGGCATGTCTTACCCGGTCGACAAACGCGGCCGGGTCGCGTAGCGATAATTGCAAGTGCTCCGGGGCAATCTGATTGACCAGCTCGGCCGCTTCCGCCAAATCCTCAACCTGTATCAGCAGGCCATTGCGGCTCAGGGATTGTTCAATAATGTCGGCCCGCTCCAGGGTCGGCGGCAATGCTTCAATGCGGGTTTGCACCGCGTCCAGAAATTCACCGCTGGTGGAGATCAGCAGTGCCGATGCCTGTTCATCATGCTCGGCCTGGGCCAGCATATCGGCCACCGCCCAGTCAGGATTAGTGTCGCTATCGCAGACGATTAATACCTCGGAAGGGCCGGCAATCATATCTATGCCGACTCGGCCGAACACCATGCGCTTGGCCGTTGCCACGTAGATGTTGCCGGGGCCGACTATTTTATCCACCCGCGGAACCGTTTCGGTACCATAGGCCAATGCTGCAACCGCCTGGGCGCCGCCTATCGCAAACCCGCGGGTGACGCCGGTGATTTTGGCCGCGGCCAGCACCAAAGGGTTAAATCGATCATCCGGTGCGGGTACGACCATGATTATTTCGCTTACCCCGGCGACCACGGCCGGAATGACGTTCATTAACACCGAGCTTGGATAAGCCGCTTTGCCCCCCGGCACATATACACCCACCCGTTCTATCGGCGTGATCCGCTGCCCCAGGGTGGTGCCGGTGTCATCCCGGTACGACCAGGATTCGGTGACTTGCCGTTGATGATAATCGCTGATACGCTTGGCCGCATATTCCAACTCCCGTCTCATCTCAGCCGAAATTGCCGCCAACGCCGCCTCCATCCGGTCGGCGGAAATTTCCAAACCGCCGGCACCGACCCGCCGGCGGTCAAAACGATGGGTGTATTCCAATAATGCCCGGTCGCCGCGAGCGCGTATATCCCGGATAATCGCGCCAACCTGCTCGCTGATCTCCGGCGCCGGCTCATTATGGCGCATCAACCGCTCCGATAAGTGCGTATCAAAATCGGCGTCATGCCGGTGCAAACGCAGTATCTTCATCACTGATTGACGATTTTATCCAACCCTTTTATCAGGGGATTGATAAAATCCGATTTTATCTTCATAGCCGCTTTGTTGATAATAAGCCTGGAGCTGATCTCCGCGATCGTCTCCAAGGGCTCCAGCCCGTTTGCTCGCAAGGTGGCACCGGTATCCACCAAATCCACTATTTGATCCGCCAGGCCCAACACCGGTGCCAGCTCCATTGAACCGTATAATTTTATTACCTCGGCCTGCCGGCCCTGCATGGCAAAATAGTCGCGGGTGATCTGTACGTATTTGGTCGCCACTCGGGGCCGATCAAAATGACGCGCCCCGCCCTGCACCCCGGCCAATATCATCTTGCATTTGGCAATCTTCAGGTCCAGCGGTTCATAAAACGCGGCACCGGTGGATTCTATTAATACATCTTTGCCGGCCACGCCCAGATCGGCCGCGCCATGAGCCACGTAAGTGGGCACGTCACTGGCGCGAATGATAATAAAGCGTAGGTCGTCGCGATTGGTATCCAGGATCAGCTGTCGGGCGTCGTCGGCACCTTCCCTGATCTTAATATCCAACTTCGCAAACAACGGCAACGCCTCCTTAAAAATGCGCCCCTTGGACAAGGCTATGGTGATTTTGCTAGACATGCGCCGGGGCCGTCCCCGCACCCTTTTTCAAGACGGGATCCGCCTGATATTGGCGCCCAGTTGGGATAGTTTTTCCTCGATGGTTTCATAGCCGCGGTCGATATGATAGATGCGATCGACTACGGTTTCACCCTGAGCAACCAGGCCGGCCAGCACCAGACTCGCGGAGGCCCTCAAGTCGGTCGCCATAACCGGCGCACTGGCGAGCCGGTCGACCCCGTCACTGAGCACGGTATTGTGCTCAAGACTCAGATTGGCGCCCATGCGCTGCAATTCCTGAACGTGCATGAACCGATTCTCAAAAATCGCTTCGGTGATCTTGCCGTGCCCGTGGGCGATGCAATTCATCGCGGTAAATTGCGCCTGCATGTCGGTTGGAAATCCCGGAAAGGGCGAGGTCTGCACGTCAACCGCCTTTGGTTTGCGTCCCTGCATATCCAGGGTAATGCTGTCCTCGTTCATCTCTATATGCGCCCCGGCTTCGCGTAATTTGCTCAGCACCGCTTCCAGCAAAGCCGGCCTGGTGGTTTTCAGTTTAACCCGGCCGCCGGTCATCGTGGTGGCGACCAGATAGGTGCCGGTTTCAATCCGGTCGGGCAGAATATCAAAATCGGTGCCGGCTAAGTGCTCCACGCCTTCTATGACGATGCGGTTGCTGCCGGCGCCGGATATTTTCGCCCCCATTTTGCTAAGACAGAGTGCCAAATTGGTGACCTCCGGTTCTTGTGCCGCGTTTTCTATTACGGTCGTGCCCTCCGCCAGCGTGGCGGCCATCATCAGGTTTTCGGTGCCGGTGACGGTGACCGGGTCCATGGTTAAATGAGCGCCCTTGAGACGGTTCGCAACCGCTTTTATATAACCTTCCTCGACTAAAATATCCGCCCCCATCGCCCTCAGCCCCTGCAGATGCAGATTCACCGGCCGCGAACCGATGGCACAACCGCCCGGCAAAGACACGTTGGCCTTGCCATAACGGGACAGCAACGGGCCCAGCACCAGGATCGAGGCACGCATGGTCTTGACCAATTCATAGGGCGCGGTCAGGTTCTTGATATCGTTATTATCCACCTCTATGTGCATGCGCTCATCGACGGTCAGCCGCGAACCCATTTGTCCGAGCAACTCCATCGTGGTGGTAATATCATGCAAATGCGGTATGTTGCCGATCAGCATTGGTTCATGGGTCAACAGGGTCGCGGCCAGCACCGGCAAGGCCGCGTTCTTGGCGCCGGAAATGGAGATTTTTCCATGCAACGCCCGCCCCCCCTGGATCACTAATCTATCCATGCAAATCTAAGGATCGTCGGCAATTACATTAAAAGGCCGGTGTTTTTGCCATTGCTCCCTGGTGTGGGTCTGAATCGACAGCGCGTGTATTTCGTTGCCGACCTTGTCTCCCAGGGTTTTATATACCATCTGGTGTTGTTGTAACAGGGTTTTGTCATTAAATGCATCGCTGATCACGTGCGCCTGAAAATGCCTGCCATCACCATCAACCCGCACCTCGGCATCGGGCAGGCCGGCTTCAATCAGGGTCTTGATGATTTGAATATCCATACTCTACCGCGATGATCGGCCGTTGGGGTAAAATACCCGGCTTGCGGAGATCTTATACATTGATAAACAAGGGTGGCCTCGAAACGGTGAACCGCCGGCAATGGCTCACTGGGTCTGAACGCCGACCGGCCTGGCATTGCGTTCGCTCAGTTTGCTGATCAGCATATCCAGACCATGCTTGCTGATTTCGGACGCAAATGAACCGCGATAGGTGGACACCAGACTGACCCCATCCACCGACACGTCAATGATCTTCCATTGGTCATCTTTGCTGTACATGCGGTAATCAATCGGCAAAGTGCGGCCGCCTTCCAGGACAAATTCAGTCTTCACTATCGCCAGATTGGGCCTGGGGCCTTGCTCAGTGGGCAGGAAGTTTATCTGTTGCCCGGAATATTCAAGCAACGCGTTTGAATAGGTGCGTATCAGCAGGATCTTAAACTGGTTGATAAATTCCTGACGCTGGGTCTGATCCGCGGCGTTCCAATGGGTTTTGCCCAGCACCCACTTGGACATGCGGACAAAATCAAAATCGGATAAGACCAATTCATCGACCAGATCAAGAATTTTTTCGGGATCGGCCTCGAGCATGCTGCGCTCGGCTTCAATTCTGGCCACGATCTGATCCACCTTGGCCCTGGCGAAATCCTGAGCCGACTGATTGGCCGCCAACAGTTGCCCGGAGATCAACAATCCGGCAATGAATAAAGGGACTGAACATGGAATTTTCATCGCTGTACCTCTGCTAATTGCATAGTTTTATATTTGCCATACCTCTACTATATCAAAAGTTGTTATATTCTCTTGTATTTTGTTGGCAATCGCTGAGCAATCACGACAATTTTATCGTGCCTGGCCGCTTTGATGACCACTTTCGCGTTTGCCGCATGATCCGAGATCAATACCCTGCAGGTGTCGCACGGCGGGACCACTTCCCCGCGCCTATCAACCGCCACAACAATTGCCAGGTCGCCTTCGGCCACGGCCCCATCGATTTTATACCCGGTTAAGCCGGCCATTATAATCGATATAAAGGCTCCAGTTTCGAGGCGCCGGAATATACGCGCCGGGGTTTATTGTTTATAAACCGGATAAAGGCCTGATGCAGCTCGTCCCCCAGCCAATCCTGTTGATCCTGGCCGTATAAACACTGGTTTAATTGGATGATCCGCCGCCGTAGTTGCGGATCAGATTGAGCGGCAACGTCGGCCAGGCTGGCGGGTGCCTGCTCCGGCCAATACAGGCGCGCCCACAGCAATAAGGCTTGCTTGGCCGCCTGAGGATCATTGCCCTTGCAGGCCCGCTGGACTGCCCGAGCCAGGTGCTTGAGCGTATGCCGCTCAGCCTTGGCCGGCATGGTCTTTTGCCGCCTGAGCCGCCATGCCAATAAGGTAGCCAGCCAGGCCGCCAGACTGATAAAAAACAAGCCTTTCCAGATCCCCCCCTGGTGGCCGACGGTAGTCACCGCGGTGGCGGCGGTTTGGTTACCGTTGGTGGCGGCCTCAGCTTGTGTAACATTGCTCGGCGTGCCGGGTGTCGGTGCGGCGGCGACCACCTCTATTATTCTTGCGGGCAATTCCGCATATTCCTGTTGCTGCGTTGCCGTATTCCACCAGGGAATTTTAATTGCAGGCAAGGAATATTTGCCGACACTGGCCGGAATGATCACCGCTTTTTGTTTGAGCGTCGCCGATAACCCCTTGACGTCGGCGGTTTGCCGTAATTCGGGTTGATCGGGATAGCTCTTTAGCCGTTGATCGAACTGCACGTCAATATCAGGCAACTGACTGGTGGGTAGCGCCTGTGCCTGTAACGTCAATGTTCTGGTGATCGGTTCGCCTTGTTTTATGGTTAATGGATTGGCGGACCATTGCTCCGATAATCCAACCCCGGTGGTCGGCAACCAGTGTTTGCCCGCGTATGATGCGGGAATCGGCCGGACCTTTAATCTCACCGTTTTTGAATGTTTAACCACGCTCTGCGGTTGTGGCCCGAACGGATCAATAAACAATCCCCGGCCGGTTCGGCCGCGTAACACCATCGGTTCAACGGTGATCACACCACTTCTTTGCGGGTAAATGGCATATCGCCTTTCAACCACCTGATAGCGTTTCGACCCGCGCTGTATCTGGTAACTGTCCTGTTCGCCCAATCTCTCGACCACCGCGTCGCCGGCCGTCAGCCTGGGTTCCGTCAGGCTGGCATTATTCAGCGCCACGGTGTAAAATAATTTCACCGTATAGAGCACCTGTGCCTGTATATAAGGCTCATCTTCATCGATGGCCACTTCTATAAATACCTCTTCCGCGGAATTGCCGGCGGCGGGCCGGGTCGCAAGCACCTCCACCGAGATCGCCTGGCTCTGATCCCGGCCAAATTGAATCGCCGGTATATTAATCACGCCGGTTTGTTTTGCCGTCACCGTCAAGGTCCATTGCTCGTTTCGAGACGAGTTGCCATTGACTATGCTGATACTGCTGGAGCGGCTTTGATTAAGTATATGCAAGCGTTGTTGCAACGGGGTAAAATCGGGATCATCATCAGGCGAACCAGCACTCTTAAAAATAATTTGAAATGATTCATTAACGGCCACGCGACTGCGGTCGGTCGTCGCGGTGATCGTCGCCGAGTACGCCCAATCCCCGCCCAATAACGCCAAAATCAATACCGACGATCTGATGTGCATCTCTACCAACCCCTGGTCGCCCCTTCATCCCGCCGGTCGCGCTGTTGATATTGATACTGAAATTTCCTTCTCAGCAAGCCGGCCGGATCATCGGGAATACGCCTTAGCCATTGTTCCATGACTTGCGCGCGTTCATCCCAGGGCTGTTGCCGGTTTGTGGCCAATGATTCCGCAGTTTGGCGGGTATCCTCATCCTGTGATTCATCGTCGGATTGGAGTTGTGTTTGCTCGGCCTGTTGTTGCTCAGCCCGTTGTTGCTCAGCCTCCGCCGCCGATTTCGCTGCCTGCGCCTGTTGCCGTCCGGATTCGGCATCCTGTTGCTCCTGTGCCTCTTGCCCGGCGGCGTCCTGCCCCTGTGCCTCCTGCTCGGCGCCGTCTTGCCCCTGTCCCGTCTGCCCGCCGGCGTCCTGCTCCTGTGCCTCTTGCCCGGCGGCGTCCTGCTCCTGTGCCTCCTGTTGTTGTTGCTGTTCCAATGCCTCTTGGACCAGGTCCCGATTATATTGGGCGTCGTCATGCGCCGGATCCAGTGCCAGGGCCTTATCATAGGCCGCAAGTGCCTGCTGATATTTCCCCTGCCTTGCGAGGGCGTTACCGCTATTATAAAAACTGTCCGCGGATTTATAGTCGCGCAATAATTCTGGCACCGATTGATAGTCACCGTTGCGATATTTTGCCGCCGCCTTCCATTGCGGATCATTAAATTTTGCCGCCGCCTGTTCGGCTTCGCCGGCGTTAAAATATTGCAGCGCCTGCTGGTCCGGGTTCCACCACAGATCCCGCCATTCAAACGCCTGCGCTTGCCGGGGCAAGGGCAGGACACCGATCAGCAGTATCAGGATATACCCCCGCCGAAACGCCAACGCGGCAAAAGGCAGGATAAACAGCAACAACCACGGCCCCTGTTCGCGCCAAACGTCGGTGCTGAGATCAGACCGGGCCTCACCCTGTTTCAACCCACGGTCAGTAAAAAAATCATTCAGCACTGCCACGTCCCGGTCTCCGGTTTGGAGCGGCATATATTTTCCCCCTCCCAGCGTTGCCGCCGAGATTAACTGTTCATGATCGGTGCCCGGAAGCACTATCGCACCGGCGTCGTCGGTTAAAAAACCGCCGTCGGCCATCACAATCGGCGCCCCTTCCTCCGTGCCTACGGCCAATATGGAGGTCTTATAACCCTGTTGCAGGGCCCGTCTAAGCGGCGCGTGCGCATCGTCGCCCCCCAGATCGTCGGTGATCAACAGAATATGACCATCGCCATTGCCCGCTTGTTTCAACAGAGTGATCGCATGCGCCAGGGCGGCGGCAATATTACCACCCTGAGTCGGCATGATTGAAGTCGTCAATGCCGGCAGTTGGGCAATAATGGTTTTCACGTCATCGGTCAACGGTGACACGGTAAAGGCATCGCCGGCGTAAACGATCAACGCCGTTTGCCCCTCCCCGCGCAACCTTAATAAATCGGTAATTTTGTAATGAGCGCGCTCCAGCCGGCTGGGATCAACGTCGGTCGCATCCATGGACCGGGACAGATCCAGCGCGATCACCAGTGCGCTATCGCTGCGAAACAATGGTTGTGGCACCCGCTCCCATGCCGGCCCGGCCAGGGCAAGGATCGCCAGCAGGCCGCATAATCCGATCAGTATGGTGGCGTAATGCCAGGTTTTGCCGGCCGCGCCCACCAGGATATGCGGCAATAATTGGGGATCGCATACCGCCGTCCAATTGCCGCCGGCCAATCTGTGCCTGAGCAACAGCCAGATGATGATCAACAGCGGGATCAGCGCCAACAGAAAATAGGGTCGTATGAAATGAAACTCCGCCGGCATCGGTCGTCAATACCCGGGTTGCAATCGCAGCATGATGATCCCCGCCGCCGCCAACAGCGCCAGTGACAGGGGCCAGTAAAACAATGGAGTGTGCGGCCTGAATTTCAGCGGTTCATCGGCAATCGGCTCCAGTTGATCCAATATCTCATATATGTCTTCAAATCCCTCGGTATCCCTGGCCCGAAAATAACGGCCGCCGGTTTTTTCCGCAATCGCGGTCAGGGTCTTCTCATCCAGATCGGAGGACGGGTTCACCCGGCGGCTGCCGAAAAAACTCTTTACCAGCATTTCGTCCGCACCGATGCCTATGGTATATATTTTCAAGTCTTCATTGGCCGCCAATTCGGCCGCCGCCAAAGGTTCAACCGCACCGGCGGTATTAGCGCCATCGGTCAATAGAATCAGCACCCGATTACTGGCCTCGCGTTCCCGCAATCGTTTCACCGCCAGGCCGATGGCGTCACCAATCGCGGTGGCCTTGCCGGCCAAACCTATGACGGCCTCATTTAACAGGGTAGTGACGGTGGCACGGTCAAAGGTCAACGGGGTTTGCAGATAAGCCCGTTCACCGAAAAGAATTAACCCAATACGGTCGCCCGTGCGTTGGGAAATAAAATTACCGGCGACCTGCTTGGTGGCGGTCAACCGATCCACCGTTCGACCGTCGACCACAAAATCTTTCACTTCCATGCTGCCGGACAAATCCACTGCCAGAATCATGTCACGACCGCTGACCGGGATCTGTACCAATTCGCCCAGCCACTGCGGCCGCATGGTCGCCAGGATCAGCAACAACCAGGCAAACAGTGCCAGCCAAAACAACCGGCGGCCGGCCATCCCCTCCGAGTCCGGCCGCTGATTAAATATAAAATCAGCTAAAAACGGTGTGCGTAACGCCGCCTGTTTCGCCTGCCGTGCCGGTTTGAGCAGTTGCCGAATCAAGATCGGGGCCGGCAATAGCAACACCAGCCAGGGCCATTCAAAGTGGATCATCAGCGCTATTCCTGTTGCCAACCCGGGCTATCCAGGCCTCTGTTAATGCCAATAATGCCGCCGCATCGACGTCACTATTGGCGCGGTAAGGCGCCCTCGCCAATACCCGCCCCGGCCCCTTGCTAAACGGTTGATCCGGCATAACCCGGTCGAGAAACAACAGCCATTGCTCCCCCGCCAGTGACGCACTGTCGACCCTGGGATAGACACTGATTGCGAGCCGCCGAATCAATGCCGACAGCGACCGGATCAGCCGTTGATCATCGGCATCGGCGCGATAAGCCCGTTTTAACCCGGCCAATTCAAGGCCGGACTGATAAACCGCCGAAGATAAATATTGCCGCCGGCGATGGCGATGAATCATTGCCCCGATGATCAGCAATAGCGCCAGGCCGGTTACCGCCCACCAGCCCGGCGCCAACGGCCACCAGGAGACCGCCGCCGGCAGGGCAATATCGCGCAACGGCAACTGTGCCGGGTCCGCCAAACCGTTCATCTTGAATATAAGCCCTTCTTTAAAATCAAATACGGATCATCCTGGGTGGTGCATTCCAGCAATCGAATCGTGCCGGCGCCTGCGAGTGCCAGCAAATACCCGCGCCGATCATTAAATCTGCGCCGGTATTCCCGCCGGTATTGCCTGTTGTAAGCATCCAGCTCAATTTCACGCCGTCCCTGGCGCAGACGATACCGGCCCGAGTCCGGCAGGCTGTGTTCAAATGGATCGTAAATAAACATCATTACAATCTCATTATGGCGACTCATGCTCAGCAAATGCAGTCGCGCCCGTTCATTGAAATAACGAAAATCGCTCAATAGAAAAATCAGACTCCCCGGCCGCACCACCCGCACCAGATGCGCCAGCGTTTCTTCGTCGGAATGCTGCTCCTGTTGCGGGTTATTATTATCCTTCCAGGCCGGGTGCTGAACCAGTTGATTAATAAAATACAGGCCCGCCGATTGCCCGCGCTTGGGCTGAAATTCATGGTGGCTGTGTTCCGCAAACACCATCCCGCCAACCCGGTCGCCGTATTGTATCGCGCTCCAGGTCAATAATGCCGCCGCCTCGGTCGCGACCACCGCCTTATACCTGCCGCGGGTTGCAAAAAACATCGCGGCGCGGTAATCCACACAGATGAACACCGGCCGTTCACGCTCCTCGCGAAATAATTTTGTATAGGCATGGCCGGTGCGCGCCGTCACCCGCCAATCCAGATTGCGGATATCATCACCGGCCTGATAGGGCCGAGACTCATCATATTCCATGCCGCGGCCCTTGAATGAGGATTGATAGCCGCCGCTGTGGGTGGCCAGCACCCGCCTGGATTTTAATGACAGGTTGCGGCTGTAGCGGCTTAATGCGATCAGCGCCGGTAGCGTAACGCTGACCGGATCATTATATTTATCGGAATAAGACGCGGACATGACGCACTGATATACATGCTCAGGGCACGGCGACGTGCAACAACAGCTCGGAGATCACCCGGTCGGTGGTTATGCCTTCGGCCTCGGCTTCAAAATTTAATATTATTCTATGGCGTAATACATTATGCGCCACCGCCTGCACGTCTTCGGGGCCGACGTAATCCCGGCCCTGCAGCCAGGCATGGGCGCGGGCGCATCGGTCCAGGGTGATGGTCGCCCGCGGGCTGCCGCCGTATTGTATCCAGCCGCCCAATTGCTCGCCGTATGCCTCCGGCCGGCGCGTCGCCAGCACGATTTGCAGAATATAATGCTCAATATTCTCGGCCATATAAATATCCAGCACCTCATCTCTGGCGGCGAACAACAGCCCCTGTTCAATCGCCTCATCGGTCGGCGAATCATCGTCCCGCCGGCGTGCCTCGGCGCGCGCCAGCCGCAGTATCTGCCGCTCATCCTCGGCCTCCGGGTAAGTAATGGTGATATGCATTAGAAAACGATCCAACTGTGCCTCCGGCAATGGATAAGTGCCTTCCTGTTCGATGGGATTCTGAGTGGCCAGCACCAGAAATAACTGCGGCAGGTAGTGGGTTTGTTTGCCCACGGTGATCTGGCGTTCCGCCATCGCCTCCAGCAATGCCGATTGCACCTTGGCCGGCGCCCGGTTGATCTCATCGGCCAGCACCAGATTATGAAACAGCGGTCCGGGTTGAAACTCAAAACTACCCTTTTGCTGGAGATAAATATCGGTGCCGGTCAGGTCCGCCGGCAACAGATCGGGGGTGAATTGCACCCGGTGAAAATTGGCCTCAATATTATCCGCCAGCACCTTGACCGCGCGCGTCTTGGCCAGGCCCGGCGCGCCCTCCACCAGTAGATGGCCATCGCTTAGCAACGCAATCAACAGTGAGTCCACCAGTTTTTCCTGGCCGATAATACGTTGACAAATATTTTGTTTAAGTTTTTGAATATCGGCTGATACGGACATGCTGTTCCTGGCTTATTACTTGATAATAGTGATTATTGACCGCAGATTCTGGTTAAAATTCACAATCGCGGCACCGATTTTTACCCACCGCGGTGGTCGGCCATGGCCGGGCTGCAGGCCCGCCCGGATGGAAAATGTTCCCGGATGATCTCTAAGCAACGGTTTGCCCCGACCATACCCGTCTGCGTCCATGCCCCGCCATCGCCAATCACCCCAAAATCTGCCGGCCTGTCTCCTGCTACAGCTTAACAAACTTCAGCGTCATGCGGTCGCTTTCCCCAATCGCGGTGTATTTTTGTTTATCCTGTTCCCCAAGCCGGTAAGAAGGCGGCAGGCTCCACACCCCCTCAGGGTGATCTCTGGTATCCTTTGGATTGGCATTGATTTCAGATTTATCAACCAGCTCAAACCCAATGTCTTCCACCAATCGGATCAAATACGATTCCGGCACATAGCCCTGCTCTGCCGTTTGCTCCGCGTCACCGCCCGGATCAGCCCTGTGCTGCACCACGCCCAATATGCCGCCCGGCTGCAAAACCCGATAAAAGGCCCGGTATATTGCCTCTATGCCGCCATAGCGGATCCAGTTATGCGTGTTTCTAAACGTCAGCACCATGTTTTGTGACCCGGATTCAAGCCCGCTCAGGTAACCGTTGTCATCAAACACTATCCGCCGCACCCGGCCATAGAGCCGCGGTTGCGCATCTATATGGCGAATAAAATCGATATGCACCCCGCGCAAATAATCATTCGGATGGTTTTCCCCAAAGCCGGCCACCGTAAGGTCGCCGACCGTGGCCGCCAATATCTCCGTGTACCAACCCCGGCCGGGTAATATCTCCAACACCTTCATATCCGGCTCGAGACCAAAAAACAGCAAAGTCTCCCTGGGATGGCGATAGCGGTCGCGCCCCCGGTTTTCGGCGCTGCGGTGCTGACCGTCGACCGCGGCTTCGATCGCCATTGCCGCCCGCCGCTCATCGGCAATCACCACCGGAGTGGACACACCCCAGACACTAAAAATTAATAACCCTATCGTTAATCTCATATTATTTTCCCCACAAATTCCGACAATTAAATCCGGCCCGCCGAACTCAGCAGAAATACGGCGTGGCTCAACCCGCGGTCTCCGCCTCCAGTATCTGATAATCGTGGCTGACAGCGGCCATGGCACCGAGCATAATCGAGGCGGAGCAATATTTATCCGCCGATAATTGTATCGCCCGCCGTACCCGTTGCCGCTTTAACCCAACCCCCCGCAGAACAAAATGCAGATGAATACTGGTGAACACCTGCGGGTGATCATCCGCCCGTTCGGCATTAATGATCACCTCACAAGCGCAAACATTCTGGCGCGATTTTTTCAGAATCGAAATAACGTCATAACCGCTGCAGGCCGCCATCCCCAGCAGCAACATCTCCATCGGTCTTGGTCCCCGGTCACGGCCGCCGCCCTCAGGCGGCCCGTCCATTAAAATTTCATGCCCGCTGCCCGATCTTCCGAGAAACGCAGCGTCCCCTTTCCAACTCGCGGCTATTTTCATGGTTTAAATTTAAACGGGTGATGGTCTATAATGTTGCTGATCATCTATAATTCAGAGAATAACATTATCTCTTGAAATTATATATTGAGCAACTGACCGAAGCTACAGGGGGAGGAGGTGAGGGATGTCAACCATCGAAATGTTGAGCAAAGACGTCGTTGTTTCCCGTTTTTTGGAGCATTGTCGGCGCAACGTCTATCCGGCAAAACACGTCATTATTGCCGAGGGCGACCAATCTTATGATCTATACTACCTCATCAGCGGCTCGGTTACCGTATCCATCGAAGACGATTCCGGGCGCGAAATTATTCTGGCCTATCTTAATGACGGCGAATTTTTTGGTGAAATCGGCCTGTTTAATGAGGAGCACAATCGCAGCGCGTTTGTCAAGGCCAGGACCAAATGCGAAATCGCCAAAATCAGCTATGAGAAATTAAAGCAACTGCATGCACTGTCGCCGGATTTGCTTTTTCATATTGCCGGCCAAATGGCGCGGCGTTTGAGCAAAACCGGCCGCAAGGTTAGAGACCTTGCGTTCACTGACGTTAAGGGCAGGATAGCCAAGACCCTGCTGGACCTGTGTAAGGAGCCGGACGCGATGACTCATCCCGACGGCATGCAAATCCGGATCACCCGTCAGGAATTGGCCAAGATAGTAAGCTGCTCCAGAGAAATGGCCGGCCGGGCTCTGAAAAGCATGGAAGAAGAGGCTCTGGTCTCAGTAGTAGGCAAAACCATAGTCGTATTCGGCGCCCGCTGACAATCTTAATGACTCGACAATAATCCCCTGGCCGCGATCAGGTCTGTTTTACCGCTCGCCAATTTGGGCAGCTCGGCCACTGTTTTTATTTCGGCCGGGATCATTAATGGATTGCCGCCCATTGCCAGCATGGCTTTTCTGATCGTCTCCGGAGCATACTCTTCGGTCAGTATGAGGACGATCTTTTCGCCCTGTTTGTCATCGGCCAGGCTGAGCGCGGCAAGCTCCAGTCCGGGCTGTTTTAACGCGGCGCGTACCCGCTCCTCGACCTCGGCCAGACTGATCATTTCACCGCCCAGGTTGGCCATGCGGGAATAACGGTCGACGACGCTCAGGAAACCGTCGTTATCGAGGTGGCCTTGATCGCCGGTTTTATACCAGCGTCTGCCGTCCAATTCGATAATGACCGCCTCCGTTTGTGGTTGGTCCTGCACGTACCCCAGCATCAGTTGGGGCCCGCCGATCAATATCAAACCGTCTTCGGCAACCGCCAGTGCCGCCAGCGATTCCGGGTCGACTATGCGGAAACTGCAACCGGGCAGCGGCATGCCGACGCTCCCGGGTTTGTTGCCGGGCTGCAACCGCCAGTCGTTGACGTCCAGGGTGTCGGGGATATTAACGCTGGCCACCGGCGCCGTTTCGGTGGTACCGTAGCCTTCGTAAACGTCTTTGTTGAATTTCAGCTTAAAGGCCTTGTGTACTTCGGCGCTCAGTTTCTCCGCGCCGGCCACCACCAGCCGCAACGAGTCCAGCATCAGGGGATGCACCCGTTTGTTGTTGCTGTATAAACGCAAAAACGTGGAAGTTGCAAACAGGATCGTGGCGCGATATCTGGCAATGGTTCGGGCAATAGTGAGGGTGTCGGTCGGATCGGGATGACAAACAGTCGGTATGCCTTCCACCAGTGGCATAAGTATGGTAACGGTCAGACCAAAGGCATGAAACAGGGGCAGCGCGGCCATCACCACGTCGCCGTCGCGGGTATTCAGCACGTCGGAGGTCTGCTTGATATTCACCATGATATTCTTATGGCTTAGCATCACACCTTTGGGTTGACCCTCACTGCCGCTGGAAAACAGGATCACCGCCGGTTGCTCTATGGACACCGATTTGCAGCAGAGTAACTTCAGCAGCCATGACGGCAACAGGGTGATCAGCAGCAGCATCGCCGATCTGATCCGGCCACCGGTTTGGCGCTGCAAATCTTCCATATACAGTATCCGCACGTCGGGCAATATCTCGCCCGGCTCGATGCCCTTGTCGCTTAGCTTTTGCACCTGCGCCCGGCTGGTGTACAGGGTTTTGATTTCGGCCTTTGTCACCGCCGCCCGCAGGGCCTCGCCGCCGGCGCCATAGTTGAGATTGACCGCGGTCTTGCCCCCCATCAGCACCGCCATATTGGCGACGGCACCGGCACTGCCGGTGGGCAATAATAATCCGATATTGGTTTCCGGGGAATGGCGTTGGATCCGCCGCGATAACCCGATCACCGCGGCCAGCAGCCTGCCCCTGGTCAGCGGCCCGGTCTCCGGATCCACCAGCGCCAGCTCATTGAGATTGCGCTTGCTGGCGTCGATAAACGCGGCGGCAATGGCTTGCAGGCCCCGGCTGTAGCGTTGCCAGGAATCGATGGACAGATCAAACACCCGCTGCTTGACGGTCGCGGCCGCCGAATCTATCGGCAAGGGTGCGCCAAATGCGACAATAATATCCCGCTTGACGCCGCCGCTGCGGGCGTTTCTCAGGGCTGCGCTGGAATAGGAAAACCGACTTCCCCAGAAACCGTGCAGATAAAAGGGCAGGATCACCGCACCGGTGTCTTTGCCGGCCTTTTCAAAACCCCTGTAAAACCCGGCCATTTGTCCGGTGCGGCTTATCATCCCCTCCGGAAACAGACACACTACGCCGCCTTCATTCAAAACCGTGTTGATTGCCTTTAATGCCGCCCGGCTGGCGCCGGCGGAGATCGGAATGACCTTGAAGACGTTCAAAAACCACCGCAGATACCAGCGTTCATATATACTGCGCAACATCACGAAGCGTATAGGCCGGGGGGAAGCCATTTGAATAACCGCCCAATCCAGCCAACTGATATGGTTGCCCAGCATCAACACCCCGCCGGTTTCCGGCAGGTTGTTCAAGCCCAGCACCTCCAGGCGGTATTTATAGCCGATAATATGAGCGATGATGAAACGGATCAGCGATTGTGGCAATTTATAAACCGTGTACAGCGAACCACCGGCGGCGACGATAACCAGAATCGCAAACAGTCCATAGCTGTCTATGCCGAGTAACGCGAAGGCAATGGTCACCCCAAGAAAACTCAGCATAACCAGATTTTGAATAAAATTGCTGCCGGCCAGCACCCGCCCCAACTGGTCTTCGCCGGCGTGGAATTGAATCAGCGCGTTTAACGGGATGATCAGCATGCCGCCCAGCATGCCCCAGGCGAGAAAATTGACCGCCTGGGCGGCAACGTGGTTGAGCTCGGGCAGGATCAACAGACATACCGCGATGCCGACCGAACCGACCGGGATTAAACCGGTTTCAATATGGGTGCTTGATACCCGGCCGGCGATCAGCGAGCCCAGCATGATGCCAAACCCGGCACAGGCTATCATGCCCTGGATGATGACGGTATTGGTGATCAACATGGTTGCCTTTGCATGTGCGGGGAAAGCCGCCAACACCACTTGCGAGATGGACCAGAAAATGGCCAGGCCGATTATTGAAAGCAAAATGATCTCATGGTTCAGCACCACCTTGAAATTGGCGGTGAAATACTGGTTGCGCAGGTATTTACCCCAGTCAAAACGCATGCTCTGATCGGTGGCCTGCCGTTGCGGCACCTTATAGGCCAACGCCAGTTCGATCAGGCTGCATCCAACCAGGCCCCAGCCTATTGGATAGATGCCGCTGAGCAGTGAGGCGGTGTCGGTATAGACCTTGCCCGCAAGCCGGTGTTCAAACAGGATGGAAAACACAAAGATGCCGCTGAGAATGGCAACCGTGGTCGCGGTCTGCACCAGGCCATTGGCGCCGGCCAGATTTTCCTTACCGACCAGTTCCTTGATGTAACCGTATTTGGCCGGGGAATAAAATGCGCTTTGCAACGCCAGGATAAAGGTCATCGCAAACGCCCACCAGAACCAGCCCAAATAGTAAAACAGGGTTATCAGCAGAGTAACCCCGACCGCAACCCAAGCACTTACGCGCATGACCTTATTTTTGGGATATTTATCGGAGCAGTATCCCGCCGGAGAGATCACCATGATAAAGGGGAGCAGTATCAGCCCATTAACGATTGCGGTCAGGATGATTTGCTGCTGGGCTTCATAAACCTTGAAAATGGTGTTTTGAATAATGATCTTGTGTCCGAGATCGACGAAGGCATTGAAAAACACCATCAGTATATAAGCCGGAAAGCCGTAACACCTGAGCAACTGAAGCATGAGTTTATTCCCGCTGGGTTTGGCCGAATATCAGTGTAACATATTAACCTCAGGCGCCGCTTCCCAAGAACGATGAAGCCGAGGATATTATGACACAAACCGGGCCGACCTGCGGTAATCGATCCGGCGCCCCGCGGTGGCCAATCAGATGATCGCTCAAATTAAAAATATGAACACTATAACTCGTTATATTACCTTATCTCTGGCGTGCATTTTTGCCGTGGCGCTGTTATTTACAATAACAATGTTATTCATAACATTAAAAGTTGCCAAAGACGAAATCGAGACCGAGTACAGGGACGTGCAATTAGAGTTGCCTGAGGATAGAAATATTTCCCCGCCTTATTCATTGGCCGTGCTTGCCGATACCAGGCAGCGTGACCGCTTCCGGAGTTATGGCGTTTATTCTCCGCAAATCAACAGCCTCAATCGCCTCGCCGTCCCGCTTGGTTTGCAGGGCCGTGCCTGTGGGTCGGATCATAATCCTCACTGGCGGGGATACCAGGTAGTGGAGGTGTTTTCAGGAGACCATCATTTCACAATTCTTCAACGGCTAAGAGCCATTAAAACAAGTGGGTTTGTCCATTTTTGGTTCAAAAAAACAATTCACAATTTTATATCAAAAAAACTACCGGCGAGAGGCCCTGAATCGTACCAATTTTACATCCTGCAACAGGACTCAGGAGATAAAACAGCCATCCATGCCCTCAGTTCCCCTGATCCCGTTGAGTTGCACAATATGGAAACCGATTTAAAATCTCCGGGAAACAGGGCCAAAAATATCCTTACAACATTTGCAAACAACCAATTGCCTCGGCAAAAAGTGACACTTTTATTTGAAAATCCAAGAGAATATACCAACAAATGCCGTTATGGAGGCCCTGTTCCATCAGCCACCTTGTCAAAACAATTTTTTCATTCAGTAAAACAAACATTAGATGCCGCGGGAAAATTTCACGTCTTTAAGGATATAACTTATGGTGCTGACTCTGTAAGCCTGACAGTGGATAAAAACAGCCTGGCCTACCTTATTGCCATTAGTTCTGATCTGGGCATAAAAGACATTCTTTTTTAACGGAACCCGTGACTCCCGTCGCGGGTATATTAAAATCAACAATATCGTCACCCCGCAACTCAGCCCCCCCTCACAGTCCAGTTCGGGCAAGGTGCCGGTGTTGCTCGAAACCCCCCCCTGCCCTCTTGTCAGGGGGGTGTAGTGGTTGGGGGTGGTTCGGTAGCCCCCCTTATCAGGGGGGTTGGGGGTTGGTGTTGATTCGGCAAAGCCCCGGTGCAGTTCGGGAATCCGGGTTGGTTCGGGTATTCGGCGTGCCGGGTGTGTGTTAATACCCGCGACGGGAGTCACGGGCTCCTGTCAACTCAATTTAATCAACCCGACAACCACGCCGATCTGCGCAATCATCGCACCAACGATCCAGCGCGTCAGTCTTGCTCCCGTGTCGGCAATATCCGCCCTCACCTCGGCAATGTCCGCCTGGGTGGCCAGGCGCAGTTTCTCTATGTCCGCCTTCACCTCGGCAATATCCGCCCTGGTGTCCGCGCGCAGTTTCTCTATTTCCGCCTGGGTGGCCAGGCGCAGTTTCTCTATTTCCGCCTTCACCTCGGCTATGTCCGCCCTGGTGTCCGCGCGCAGTTTCTCTATGTCCGCCTGGGTGGCCGCGCGCAGTTTCTCTATTTCCGCCTTCACCTCGGCTATGTCCGCCTGGGTGGCCAGGCGTAGTTTCTCTATGTCCGCCTTCACCTCGGCGATGTCCGACTGGGTGTCCGCGCGCAGTTTCTCTATGTCCGCCTGGGTGGCCAGGCGTAGTTTCTCTATGTCCGCCTTCACCTCGGCAATGTCGGACTGGGTGGCCAGGCGCAGTTTCTCCATGTCCTCCCTGTTAGTCAGGCGCAGTTTCTCGATGTCCGCCTTCACCCCAGCAATGTCCTCCCTGGTAGTCAGGCGCAGTTTCTCTATGTCCGCCTTCACCTCGGCGATGTCCGACTGGGTGGCCAGATTGCTGTTAATCATATCGACCTGCTCACCGGCCAGGGCTTCCGCCTGCGCTTCGGTGAAACCCGATTCAGTCAGATGCTTGACAAATTTATGCGTATCAAATGCGAGGGCTTCCATATTCAGGTACCGGATAATTTTATCGGTATGGCAGGGGTCTTCCGCTTGCCACAGGGTGTTACCGGTATGCTCATATCTTTCATATAGTCAGTATAGACCCATGCCCCGCCGTTATCAAATAAAATTGTTCAGCAGGTGTGCCTGCACCGCTCATTACAGGAGCCCGTGACTCCCGTCGCGGGTATATTAAAATCAACATTATCGTCAACCCGCAACTCAGCACCGCTCACAGTGCAGTTCGGGCAAGGTGCCAGTGTTGCTCGAACCCCCCTGCCCCCCTTGTCAGGGGGGTGTAGTGGTTGGGGGTGGTTCGGTAGCCCCCTGATAAGGGGGGTTGGGGGGTTGGTGTTGATTCGGGGAAGGCCTGGTGCAGTTCGGGAATCCGGGTTGCTCGGGGAATCCGGCTTGCTGGGTGTGTGTTTTATCGGGGTCGGGAGACCCCGACTCCGTTAGCCATCATCCGGGACCAGCGGCGGCAGGTCGAACAGGTCGGTTTCCGGCTCCGCCACCGCCGTTGGTTCTGCGAGTTCTATGGCTGCCTTTGCCGCCGGTAACGGCCCCAGCATCGCCAGTTCGTCGTCCAGGCGTTTGCGCTGTTGTGCTTCGTCCTCCGGCGGCAGGTCTTCGATGAAGGCGCGGATATCGACGGTCTGGGTGGTGGCGTATTGTTGCAGGACCTCATCCATGGTGGGCATGGTGGCCAAGCTGGTCAGCATGATCCCGCTGATATCGATGGCGGTATTGACCAGCAGGCGGGCATTGCCGTTGTTGAAGACAGTGTAGGTGTTGCCTTCTATGGTTTGATCGTCCCCCCGCACCCAGCCGCTATCGGCGGTGGCGACGCGGTCGCCGGCGTTGCCGTCGACGCGTAGCTCGGCGCGGCCTTCGGTGCGTACCTCGGATAGATTCAGCAGGTCCAGACGGTTGAGGGTGAGGCTATTGTCACCGCTACCACTGAGATCTATGCGCTCTATGCTGATCAGGCGGGTGTCGGGGAGGGTGCTCAGGTCCAGGCTCAGGTCGGTGGTGGCATCGGGGTTGACCAGGCGCAGGGTGTCGGTGCCGCTGCCGCCGTCGAAGCGGAGCGGGTCGGTGTCGGTGAAGCCGTCTATGTTGAGGACGTCATTGCCGGGGCCGGCGATGACGACTCCGTCGTCATCGTCGTCGCTCAGGACGTCGTCGCCGGCGAGGGTCTCGGTGGTGAGGCCGGCCGGGCCGCCGAACAGGACGTAGGCTTCGCCGGCGTCTGTGAAGGTTCTAGGGGTACCATCAACGGACTTGATGGGGCCGGCCCCGGGCGCCCCAACGATGAGGTCGGCAAAGCCGTCGCCGTTCACGTCGCCGGCACCGGATACGCTCTGGCCCGCATAGTCCCTGGGCGCATCGCCCTGGATAATAAAGCCGTCCCCGGCGCCCAGATTGCTCAAATCAATCACCCGGCGGCCGCCCATCTCGCTGCCAAAGCCGTCCGCCTTGCCAAACACCAGATAGGCCTCGCCGGCCAAGTTGCCACCGTCGCCGCCCCTGGATGCCCCAACGAGCAGGTCGGCAAAGCCGTCGCCGTTCACGTCGCCGGCACCGGATACGCTCCCGCCCGCAAAGTCACCGGACGCATCGCCTTGGATGATAAAGCCGTCCCCGGCGGCCAGACTGCTCAGAGCCACGACCCGGCGGCCGGTGCTGTCCGGGGGGCTGCCAAAGTCGGAGGCCTTGCCGAACACGACATAGGCCTCGCCGGCATCGGTCTTGTCGTCATCGTCGGGATTGGGCGTGTTGACGTCGGCATTGGGCGCCCCGACGATGAGGTCGGCAAAGCCGTCGCCGTTGACGTCGCCGGCGGCGGATACGCTCCCGCCCGCAAAGTCACGCTCCGCATCGCCTTGGATGATAAAACCGTCGCCGTCAGCCAGGCTTTCCAGGTCTATGAACCGGCGGCCGGCACTGTCCGCGATGCCAAAGCCGGAGGCCTTACCAAACACGACGTAGGCCTCGCCGGCGCCGGCGCCACCGTCGTCGCCACCGCTCGCCCCGACGATGAGGTCGGCAAAGCCATCACCGTTCACGTCACCGGCATCGGATACGTTCCCCGCCCGGTCAACTGGCGCGTCGCCCTGGATGATAAAGCCGTCCTCCGGGGCTAGATTGGTCAAATCCACGACCCGGCGGTCAACCATGGTCATGCCGTCCGAAAGGGTAATGCGGACGTCGTTGCCAAAGCCGGACGCCTTGCCAAACACCACGTAGGCCTCGCCGGCATTGTCGCCACCGTCGTCGCCGTTGCCCGCCCCGACGATGAGGTCAGCATAGCCATCGCCGTTGACGTCCCCGGCACCAGATACGCTCCCACCCGCACCGTCATTGGGCATATCGCCCTGGATGATAAAGCCGTCCCCGGCGGCCAGGCTTTCCAGGTCCAAGAACCGGCGGCCAGTGCTGTCCGCGCTGCCGAATGGATCAGATGGGCCAGAGGCCTTGCCGAACACGACGTAGGCCTCGCCGGCCAAGTTGCCACCGTCGTCGCCCCCGCGTGCCCCGACGATGAGGTCGGCATAGCCGTCGCCGTTGACGTCCCCGGCACCGGATACGATCCTGCCCGCCTGGTCACCGCCGGCGTCGCCCTGGATGATAAAGCCGTCGCCGGCGGCCAGATTGGTCAAATCAATCTCCCGTGGGTTGGACGCCTTGCCGAACACGACGTAGGCCTCGCCGGCATCGGTGCCACCGTCGTCGCCATAGCCCGCCCCGACGATGAGGTCGGCAAAGCCGTCGCCGTTGACGTCGCCGGCATCGGATACGCTTATGCCCGCCTGGTCAGCGTCCACAATCGCCGAGCCCGGCCGGTTAGTGCTCGCATCGCCCTGGATGATAAAACCATCCGCCACGGTGAGATCGCTCAGGTCTATGCTGCCGATGATGCGGGTGATGTCGACGTCCACCGTCACCGGGTCGGACTGGTTTCCCTGTTCGTCCGCCACCCTTACTACAAAGCTGTCATTGCTCCCCGCGCTACCGGTGGGCACATAGACCACCTCGCCATCCTCAAGCTGCTGCTGGGTGAAACTCATGCCGGTGGTGATGGCCGTACCGCTCAGTTCCAGGCGTCCGTTGGTCGGGAGAGTCGTGACCGTCCAGCTCAGGGTGGCGGTGACATCGTCCGGGTCGCGGGCGCTGAGTTCGTCCGAGGTCAGGATATGGCTTGTGCCCTCAAACGCCTGGAACGCGCCTTCGGCGACCGGTGGGACCACTGCCGCCACCTGGTTCAGCATGTTTATATACACCTGTTGCCGGTCGGCACCGGCCACATCATCCGCCACGGTCAGGTCGCTGAGCAGGGTTTCCCGCAGGCTCGCGCTGGCCCGCAGGAGATCCCCAAACCGATAGGCATAGTACAGGACCCGCACGTCCTGCAGGTCTATGCGGCCATCAAAGTTCAGGTCCAGGGCCTGGATAGCGGCGGCCCCGGCGTCGGAGTTTAACAAATTCAGGTTCATCAGCGTGGTCGTCGCATCCAGGCCGGGGTCGGACACGTTGAGGCTGGTCAGGAGCGCCTCCAGGTTGTCTGGGTTGAGGGCGAGGTAATACAGGACCTGGACGTCCTGTGGGTTGATGACGTCGTCCTGGTTCAGGGCCAGTGGGCCCAGCATATCGGGGCCGTTCTGGAACGCCACTTCATATCGGGGCTGCTGCGTCTCCGAAGTCAGGGCAGGGAGTGGCTCGGATGAGGCTCGGCCCAGGCTCCCCCCGGATAAGGGGGGTTGGGGGGGTTGGTGTTGGTTGAGTTGGGAAAGGCTTTGGTGCAGTTCTAAGAACCCCCCCTGGCCCCCCTTATCCGGGGGGTTGCTGGTCAGGGCATGGAGAAGTCCCGCAGGCGGCGCCAGGAGCGGGCTTACAAGTACCCCCCCCCCCCAGACAGGACGGTGCTTTGCGGCTCAGCGGCGGTCTTATCCGTGCTCAGGGCGGTGCTCAGGTCCAGGGGCAGAATGACCGGCATAAATTGGGAGGCTGAGACCACGGCCGGGGACGTCGACGGCGACTCAGTAGCCGCCGGATTCACCAGCAACAGCGTTTGGCCCTCCGCGGGCGCAGTGGCCTCCTCCGCCCGATAGATACGGTTGCCCGCGCCCGTGACCGGCAATAATGCTGCGAGTGGGTTCGTGAGGGACAGCGGGCGCAGGCCCTTGAGTTTTGATTTATCAGTCATTTTGTGTATCTCATTATGGTCATTACAGATGTATGGAATATCCCATATTATAGCATAGTCTGAATTTTATGGTTTGGATTTTATGGGTTTTTTACAGGAGCCCGTAACTCCCGTTGCGGGTATATTAAAACCAACATTATCGTCACCCCGTAGCTCGGCACGGCTCATAGTGTGGTTTGGGCAAGGTGCCGGTGTTGCTCGAACCCCCCCTGCCCCCCCTTATCAGGGGGGTATTTGTTGGGGTTGGTTTTATCGGGGTCGGGAGACCCCGACTCCTGTCAAGGAGGGTTGGGGGGTTGGTGTTGATTCGGGAAAGGCCCGGTGCAGTTCGGGAATCCGGGTTGGTTCGGGTATTCGGCGTGCTGGGTGTGTGTTAATACCCGCGACAGGAGTCACGGGCTCCTGTCAACTCAATTTAATCAACCCAACAACCACACCGATCTGCGCAATCATCGCACCAATGATCCAGCGCGTCAGTCTTGATTCGGTATTGGCAATGTCCGCCCTCACCTCGGCTATGTCCGCCCTGGTGTCCGCACGCAGTTTCTCTATTTCCCCCTTCACCTCGGCTATGTCCGCCTGGGTGGCCAGGCGTAGTTTCTCTATGTCCGCCTTCACCTCGGCTATGTCCGCCTGGGTGTCCGCGCGCAGTTTCTCTATGTCCGCCTGGGTGGCCAGGCGCAGTTTCTCTATGTCCGCCTTCACCTCGGCTATGTCCGCCCTGGTGTCCGCGCGCAGTTTCTCTATGTCCGCCTGGGTGGCCAGGCGTAGTTTCTCTATGTCCGCCTTCACCTCGGCAATGTCCGACTGGGTGGCCAGGCGTAGTTTCTCTATGTCCACCTTCACCCCAGCAATATCCCCCCTGGTGGCCAAATTGCTGTTAATCATATCGACCTGCTCACCGGCCAAGGCTTCCGCCTGCGTTTCGGTGAAACCCGATTCAGTCAGGTGCTTGACAAATTTATGGGTGTCAAATGCGATGGCTTCCATATTCAGGTGCCGGATAATTTTATCGGTATGGCAGGGGTCTTCCGCTTGCCACAGGGTGTTACCGGTATGCTCATATCTCTCATATAACCAGTATAGACCTACGCCCCGCCGTTATCAAATGAAATTTTCAGCAGGTGCCTGCACCGCTCATTACAGGAGCCCGTGACTCCCGTCGCGGGTATATTAAAATCAACATTATCGTCAACCCTTAGCTCGGCACGGCTCATAGTGCAGTTAGGGTAAGGTGCCGGTGTTGCTCGAAACCCCCCCTGCCCCCCCCTTGTCAGGGGGGGTTAGTGGTTGGGGTTGATTCGGGTAAGGCCTGGTGCAGTTCGGGAATCTGGGGTGGTTCGGGTATTCGGCGTGCCGGGTGTGTGTTAATACCCGCGACGGGAGTCACGGGCTCCGGTGGTAAGAAAATTGTCTAAATAAACTCTATGTTTTATTCTCATTTTAATTTGCAAACAATTACACTTGTGGTGCTCTTTCCTTTGGAAATTTTCCCAGAAATAAAATTATACTTGCTTTCAATATAATCTATAACTTGATCTCTCTCGTTAACAGCTTCTTTTGTATCTAAACCTTCTCCTTCACTTAAAATATAATCAAACACGAATGTGCCGCCAGGGTTTAAATGTTTTGTGATGTTTTTTATTACATTTAATGGATCTGGCAAGTGTTCCATAACTGTCGTCATAAAAACAACATCAAAAAACTTTTTCTGCTCCAGACAATCTTTATAAGGTTCGATCTCTATAAATTTAACTTTATTTCCTAACCTCCATCTTGCGTAATGACCGTTTATCTGAGGAATATCGGCAATAGTTATATCCAGATTGCTTTTAACTCCATATTTTAACAACCCATACGAAATTGGAGCTATGCCGCAACCATACTCTAAAATTTTATCTCCATTTTTTAACCACTTTTCAAACCCGTAATTATATAATGGTGCATAAGAGTATTTTTTGACTGAACCAAACAATAAGGCGAGATTACTTGCGTTTTGCCAAGATTTCAAAAAAATGGATGGACTCAAATTTTCAGCTACTTCAACATTTTGAAACTTTTGGCGATAAACACCTAAAAGATAGTGAAAATCATGAAAAGAAAGGGGCCTACCCTTTAATATAGTTAACCAATATTCTCTGAATTCATCAAACCATCCTAAAATAATCCCAGAATTAATAAGTCTTTTATATATCCCGGTTTTAAATAAAAGAGCTGTGAAATATCGATTAAATATCCTCTTCAAGATTCCAGGCGGATGGAATTTTTTAACGCAATGCTCTTCCTTATATAGATAAGGAATATTTATATTCATATTATCAAATTTATTTTCCATAAATATCCACCATGGCTAAAAGTTAGTTTTAAGCATAATCAGTCTATCCGTTAGTCTTTTATCCAAAAATATAATAACTGGACGGGCATCAATGGTAACACAACTGTCATAATTTTTTCACGGCTATGTCATTTCGGGTAAGTAGGGTGTAACGACGGGATACGTCCTTTTATTGTCAAATAATTTACCCGTTTAACAGGAGCGATAAGCATGTACAGGAATACAGTAACTGCGCTGATATTGGCGGTATTATTAAATGCGCCGGTGATGGCAAATGAGCTTGACCCCATGTTGGCGGATTATAGTAAAGTGAGCAATGTATCAGGCAATATCATCAGTGTTGGCTCGGATACGCTGGCGAATTTGATGACCCTGTGGACTGAGGAATTCAAGCGTCTCTATCCGAACGTCACTATCCAGGTTCAGGCGGCCGGCTCATCAACCGCTCCACCTGCGCTAACTCAGGGGACTGCGAATTTTGGGCCGATGAGTCGTGAGATGAAGTCCGGAGAGTTGGCGGCATTTGAAGCCGCGCAGGGCTATAAACCAACGCCTGTGGCGGTTGCGGTCGACGCCCTGGCGGTGTACGTCAATAAGGACAATCCGATACAGGGCCTGAGCATTGCCCAGGTTGACGCCATTTTTTCCGCAACCCGCAAATGTGGCGGCACTGCTGACCTCAGCACCTGGGGGCAATTGGGCCTGAGCGGAACGTGGGCCAGGCAGCCCATCCAGATTTATGGGCGTAACTCGGTCTCCGGCACCTATGGTTTCTTCAAGAAAAAGGCTTTATGCAAAGGCGATTATAAGAATAACGTCAATGAACAACCCGGGTCGGCTTCCGTTGTACAGGGCGTCACCGAATCACTCAATGGTGTCGGCTATTCCGGCATTGGCTATAAGACCTCCGGGGTGAAGACCGTGGCCCTGAGCAGTAAGGAGGGCGCCCCTCATATCGATGCCACACCGGAGACCGTGGCAACCGGAGAATATCCGTTGAGCCGGTTCCTGTACGTCTATGTTAATAAACATCCAAACAAGGCATTAACCCCACTGGAAAGTGAATTTATCAAGATGATTTTGTCGAAAACGGGACAGGCGGTCGTCGTCAAGGATGGGTATATTCCTCTGCCTGCCAGGATTGCCGACAGAGAAAGAATGAAAATTGCCGGCAGTGACGTGGCGAGCGGCGGATAGTTGGTCGCCGTGCCACGTCACCGCCGCACTCATGCCCGCCGGGGGGAGTCGGGGAGGGACAGGGATGATCCGCAACGATAAAAAAACTCGACCATTTTGACGATGCGATAATAAAATCCCATACTCGAATCTGCCAAATGAATACTCCCTCCATACAGACTAAAGATACCCCCCCGTCGTATTTTAATACGGCCAAAGCCGAAAAATACAGGCAATGGCGGCATATCAAGGACGTGGGTACGCGTTATTCAATGGCGCTGGGCGGGATTGGTGTCATTATTACCATCGTGCTGATCGCGTTTTATTTGTTGTACGTGGTCATACCGATATTTCTCCCGGCACATATCGACAATATCAGCCGCTATGTTTTGCCGGGAGGGTCGAACTCGGGGTCTTTGCTGTACGCCATCGAGGAACAACGTGAGATCGGGTTAAGGGTGACCGATAATGGCGAGGCGATATTTTTTAGCGTGGCCAACGGCCAAATCCGGAAATCGGTTAAACTGCCGCTGCCGCCGGCGGCGGACGTCACCGCCCACTCGGCGGGTGATCCGGCCACCCAAATCATCGCATTGGGATTATCCAATGGCATGGCGCTGTTATTTCAGCATCAATATGAAAGCACTTATCCCAACGATCAACGCCTGATCACCCCCGGCATGGATTATCCCCTGGGGAAGGAAGCGATCATCATAGATGAGCAGGGCCGGGCGATAACGCGATTGACGGTACAATCCATACAAGGCAATACCACCCTGGTTGCAGTGACTGAAGATCAGCGCGTGATCATGCTGAATATCGTTGCGGAAAAGAACCTGCTGACCGATGACGTGGAACTCACACGCACGCTGACCGAGATTCCGGTTGCCACCACGGCGATAGAATTTATGCGTTTAAATGTTGAGGCCCGCGAACTTTATCTAACGGACGGCGATGGATTCATATACTTTTTCAACGTCAGCAACAAGCAGAAACCCAGATTGGTCCAGAAGATCAAGGCGGTTGAAGAGGGGGTAAGGATCACCCGGCTTGAATTTTTAAGCGGCGGCATTTCCATTTTAGTCGGCGATAGCAGTGGCCGTATTGTGCAATGGTTCCCGGTCAGGGATCGGGAAAATAATTACACCCTGGAACGGATACGCAGTTTCGATAAACAGAACTATCCGATAACAATAATCTCACCGGAATATTTTCGTAAGGGTTTTATTGCGGCGGACGGCAATGGCAACGTCGGCATTTACCACGCGACCGCACATCGAACCGTGAAACAGAAACAAATCGCCAAGCAATCGCCACGCTTATTGGCGGTTGCCCCAAGAGGCAATGCTATGCTGATTGAAAATGATCAAAACCAGCTTGAATACTGGCACGTTGATAATAAACATCCGGAAATATCATGGCAATCCATTTGGAGCAAAGTCTGGTATGAAAGCCGGGATAAACCCGAATATATCTGGCAGTCATCATCGGCAAGCAGTGATTTCGAGCCTAAATTCAGTTTAACCCCATTGGCCTTTGGTACCTTCAAAGCGGCACTCTATGCGATGCTGTTTGCAATACCATTGGCGATACTGGGGGCAATTTATACCGCCTATTTCATGGCGCCCAAAATGCGCGCCGTGGTCAAACCGACCATCGAAATAATGGAGGCATTGCCCACGGTGATACTCGGTTTTCTGGCGGGTCTTTGGCTGGCGCCGTTTGTAGAGGCCCATTTGCCGGGCATATTGGCGCTCATTATCTGTATTCCTGTAAGTATTCTCGCCACCGCATTAATAGTCTGGCATCTGCCGGACAAATTACGCCACTGGCTGCCTGAGGGATGGGAGGCCGGATTATTGGTGCCGGTTGTGATTGCCGCGATTGCCTTGTCAATATATGCCAGTGCACCAATAGAAAATTTGTTGTTTGACGGCGATATGCCATTGTGGTTAATCAATGAAATGGGCATAGGCTACGATCAACGCAATTCCCTGATCATTGGTTTAGCCATGGGTTTCGCGGTAATTCCCACCATCTTCTCGATCAGTGAGGACGCGATTTACGGCGTGCCAAAACACTTAACAACCGGCTCTCTGGCATTGGGGGCGACTTCATGGCAGACTATGATCAAGGTTGTGTTGCTGACCGCAAGTCCGGGCATTTTTTCAGCGATTATGATAGGTCTGGGTCGGGCGGTGGGGGAGACCATGATAGTGGTTATGGCAACGGGCAATACCGCCATCATGGATATAAATATTTTTGAGGGGTTCCGCGCCATGTCGGCCAATATTGCGGTGGAAATGCCGGAGTCCGAGGTTGGCAGCAGTCATTACAGAATCTTATTCCTGGCTGCCTTACTATTGTTTATCGCGACTTTCCTGTTTAACACCGTTGCTGAAATGGTGCGTCAACGCCTGCGAGTCAAATACAGTCAGTTGTAACATGAACGAGTTAAAACAATGGTTTGACAGCGGCGTGCCTTACATCTGGCTGAATGCCGGCGCGGTGTCGGTGTGCATGGTGATGGTCGCGGGCCTGATCATATTGATAGCGGGACAGGGATTAGGCCATTTCTGGCCGGCGCCGGTCGCATCATTTCAATACCAGCAGAGAGATCAGACGATTATCGATCTGATGGGTGAAATTGTCGACCAGGAAACCGTATCCGCGAGCCGCGCCAATACCGTATCGACTGACCCATCAGATCAGGGCCCGGTTAAAAGAAGTCTGATCAAAACCGGCAACCGCGATATTCTTGGGGCGGACTTTCGCTGGATAGAGGACCGGGGGACCCGAAATATGACTTATCCGGCAACGGCGATGGTACTTGAGCGGCGCGAATGGGGGAATTTTTACGGCCTGCTACTGGCGCTGAAACAAGATGGCAGGTTGATTAACGACGGCGATAATTGGTCCGGGCTGCTTGAAATCATTGCCCGCAATAACCGTATATTTAATGATATCCACCATATTGAGAAAGACTTGATCGGGGCAATCAATTACCAAATGGAACAATTGCGGCTAAGCGGGCGGCGGTTGGAATTAAAAGGCGTCGAACAGGGGGCGCCGGCATGGGCCGAAATCAGCAGGCAACAAAAAAAACTGGAAGCCGAATATAAGGATCATATCGCGCAACTCTCCGGTCTGTACTCCAAACTCGATAAACACAGCCTGATAGCCCGCATCGCCGATGGCACCGAGGTTGAAATGAGGGTTTCAAAAATAGTCCGCGCCTACCGACCCAATAATATGACCCTGCTTGATAAAGGCCGGTTTTACCTTGAAAAATTATGGGAGTTCGTCAGCGACGATCCGCGTGAGGCCAATACCGAAGGCGGCATTTTCCCGGCCATCTTTGGCACCGTGCTGATGGTCATCATTATGGCGATCATAGTGACGCCGTTCGGCATGATTGCCGCGGTTTATCTGCATGAATACGCCAAACAGGGGCCGCTTACCCAATTGATCAGAATTGCGGTCAATAATCTGGCCGGCGTGCCGTCCATTGTCTATGGCGTATTTGGTCTGGGATTTTTCGTTTATTTTGTGGGTGGTTCCATTGATGAATTATTGTTCCCGGAGGCGTTGCCCAGACCCACCTTTGGCACTCCCGGCCTGTTATGGGCCTCTTTAACCCTGGCGATCCTGACCCTGCCGGTGGTGATCGTGTCCACCGAAGAAGGTTTGTCACGGGTCCCGCGCGCAATACGCGAAGGCAGTTTAGCCCTGGGCGCGACCAAGGCGGAAACCCTGTGGCGCACGGTTCTGCCGATGACCGCCCCGGCGATGATGACCGGTCTGATCCTTGCAGTCGCGCGGGCCACCGGTGAAGTGGCGCCGCTGATGCTGGTTGGCGTGGTCAAGCTGGCGCCGTCATTGCCATTGGACGGCCACGCCCCGTTTTTACATCTGGATAGAAAATTCATGCATCTGGGCTTTCATATTTATGACGTGGGGTTTCAGAGCCCCAATGTTGAGGCGGCCCGGCCACTGGTGTACGCGACCGCGCTGTTACTGGTATTAATTATTATTACCTTGAACCTGACCGCGATTAAAATTAGAAATGATCTCCGGGAAAAATACCGTGCGGCAGAACAACACTGATACGCGGATAGCGGAGATGGATTGGTGAGCAAAACCCACGCAATGGATATGAGTGCCATCATAAACCCGAAAACGCATTCTCAGCTTGAAAATGAAAGCATATCCATCGCGGTGCAAAATCTTAACTTCTATTACGGCGATCAAGCGGCGTTAACGGACGTCAATATGACCATACCCGACAAGCGCGTCACCGCGTTTATCGGTCCAAGCGGTTGTGGCAAATCAACCTTATTGCGTTGCTTTAACCGCATGAATGATTTGATCGACAAGGTTCGCGTCGAGGGTGAGATCCAAATTCACGGCAAAAATATCTTTGATAAAAATATAAACGTGGCCGAGTTGCGCCGGCGGGTTGGCATGGTGTTTCAAAAACCCAACCCATTTCCCAAATCCATCTATGAAAACGTCGCCTATGGGCTGCGCATCCAGGGCATAAAGGATCGCCGCACTTTGGATACCGCGGTCGAAAAAGCACTAAAGGGCGCGGGCTTGTGGGACGAGGTGAAAGACCGGCTCAATGATCTGGCGATGGGACTGTCCGGAGGCCAGCAACAGCGGCTGGTGATCGCGCGCGCGACCGCGATAGAGCCGGAGATTCTGCTGCTGGATGAACCGGCCTCGGCACTTGATCCGGCCTCCACGTTAAAGATCGAGGAACTGATCTATCAGCTAAAATCGGATTATACCATCATCATAGTCACGCATAATATGCAACAGGCGGCGCGCGTATCCGATTACACCGCCTATATGTACCTGGGCAAGATGATAGAGTTTAACGATACCAACACCCTATTTACCAACCCGAATGAAAAAATGACGGAAGACTATATAACCGGACGCTACGGTTAGATATTCACCATACGAGGAAAATAACAATGCGACACGGCTCCATGAATCAACATATTTCGCGCCAGTTTGATAATGAACTTGAGAATGTTCGAACCCGGGTGCTGGCGATGGGTGGCCTGGTGGAAGAGCAATCGAGTCATTCCATCAAGGCCCTGATCGAAGGCGATATTGCAATGGCCGAAGCAGTCATCAAAAATGGCATGGAGGTCAACACCCTGGAAGTAACCGTGGACCGGGAATGCACTCAGATACTGGTCCGTCGCCAGCCCGCCGCAAGTGATTTACGCCTGGTAATAGCCGTGACCAAAACCATCACCGATCTGGAGCGCATAGGCGATGAAGCCCAAAAAATAGCGAAAATGGCGATCAAACTGGCCGAAAATCAGGGACCGCGATCCTACTACGTCGGCATCAATGCGATGGGTAAACTGGTCTGTAAAATGGTGCATGACGCGCTGGATGCGTTTGCCCGCACGGATTCAAAAAGTGCGTTGCTGGTGGCTCGCAAGGAACCGGAGTCGGATGAACAATATGGTGCGATATTGCGGCAATTGATAGAACACATGATGGAAGACCCCGAAAATGTCACCGGCGCAATGGATGCCGTATGGACGGCAAGGGCACTGGAACGCATAGGCGACCATGCGCGCAATATTTGTGAAAACGTGATCTACCTGGTTGAAGGCAAGGACGTCCGGCACACCAGTATTGCGCAGATGGCAAAGGAACTCGATTCCGGAATCTGAATGCCGCTGATGCCGATAGACAGGCGGCGAGGGGTTAAATCGGGGTTGTGCAACCACCTCGAATCACTTTTTTTGATAAAACCATTAAAACAGTCCTGGCATTAAGCGCCGGTTTGGGTAATAATAACCGTCCTGACGGTCGGCGGCCCGGATTGCAGCGTGCAGGCTATAACTTATCCGCGCACCCGCCGCTCAGGATATCGTATAACCAAATCTGCCGGCCTCATTGCATAATGACAGAAGCCGCCTGTTTCTATCCGGTGGAAATTATATATAACAGATGGAGGGTGTTTATAATGCCTGGACGTAACTTTTTATTCATCCCCGGCCCGACCAATGTGCCGCGCCGTATTCAGAATGCAATAAATATAGAGCAGGAAGACATGCGCGCGATGGATCTGCCCGCATTTACCAAACCCCTGTATGCGGACCTGAAAAAATTATTCAAAACCGAAACGGGTCGCGTCTTCATTTTCCCCGCTTCCGGCACCGGCGCCTGGGAATCGGCGGTGGCCAACACCTTGAACGCCGGCGACAAGGTATTAATGTCCGGCTTTGGTCATTTCTCAAATCTATGGATCGATCTTTGCCAGCGTTGGGGACTGGACGTACAGGCGCTTGAAGTCAATTGGGGTGAAGGCGTACCCGTTGAACAATATGCCGCCATTCTGGAGGCGGACAAACAACATAAAATCAAAGCGGTATTCGCGACTCAAAACGAAACCGCAACCGGGGTGGCCTCCGACGTCGCCGGCGTGCGCAAGGCCCTGGATGCCTGCGATCATCCGGCTTTATTGTTCGTTGACGGGGTCAGTTCGGTGGCGTCGATGGATTTCCGCATGGACGAGTGGCGGGTTGACGTGTGTGTGTCGGGTTCACAAAAAGGTCTTATGCTGCCCACCGGTCTGGGCATAGTGTGCGCCAACGACAAGGCCCTGGCCTGCCGCGAAAACTCAGACCTGCCAAAAACCTTTTTCGACTGGAAGGACCAGATCAAAACCAACGATCTCGGTTTTTTTCCTTATACCCCGCCGATGAATTTGCTGCGCGGTTTGCGTGAATCGATAAACATATTGCTGGAAGAAGGTCTGGAAAATGTTTTTGCCCGTCACAATCGCATGGCAAATGCAGTCCGGGCGGCGATCAAGGCATGGGGGATGACGCCGATTGCAGCCGAGGAGAAATGGTATTCCGATACCGTTACCGCGGTAAAAGTGCCTGAAAATTTTGACGGCAATGAAGTGGTCCGGCATGCGTATAATTATTATAATCTGGCACTTTCAATCAGCCTTGGTAAAATTGCCGGTCAGGCGTTTCGGATCGGTCATCTGGGGGATATGAATGAACTGATGATTCTGACGCCGATCACCGGCGCGGAAATGGCGATGAAAGATCTGGGCTATAAAATTGAACTGGGGAGCGGGGTTGCGGCCGCCCAGGAATATCTGCGGTCAACGGCGAAACCCAGGCTTAATGGGTAAGCGAGTTGATTTAATTGGCCGGCAAAATATCCAATAACAAACCACGGAAACAGACACTATGAGCTTTACTCAATTTGAACAGGCCAGGCCGCGTTTACAGCGCAGCGAGCTGGCCGTACCGGGATCAAATCCGGGGATGTTTGAAAAGGCGGCTAACAGCGAGGCCGATTATATTTTTCTTGACTGCGAAGACGCGGTTGCCCCCGATGATAAACAACAGGCGCGTAAAAATATTATCGCCGGCCTGAACGATATTGATTGGAACGGTAAAACCACGTCGGTCCGCATCAATGGCCTGGATACCCATTATATGTACCGCGACGTGGTCGATATCCTGGAACAGGCGGGCAATAAGATCGATACCATTCTAATCCCCAAAGTCGGCACCGCCGAAGACGTTTACGCGGTGGATATGCTGGTGACTCAGATCGAGACGGCGATGAATCTGGAAAAAAAGATCGGTCTTGAATGCCTGATCGAGACGGCGCTGGGAGGGGCCAACGTGATGACCATCGCCCAGGCCAGCCCGCGTTTGGAGGCGTTTCACTTTGGGGTGGCGGATTACGCCGCCAGCATGCGGTCGCGCACCACCGTCATCGGTGGCCTGAATCCCGATTACATCTGTGCCGGCGCGCTCAATGACCCATGGCACGCGGCTCAGGTGAATATGTTGACCGCCTGCCGCGCCTATGGCCTGCGCGCCATCGACGGCCCGTTTGGCGATTTCAATGATGATGACGCCTTTCGCGAGGCGGCAAGACGGGTCGCGGCACTGGGTTATGAAGGTAAATGGGCTATTCACCCCAAACAGATCCCATTGGCGAATGAAGTAATGTCACCGCCCGAGGCCGAAGTGAATCGCGCCCGCCGGGTACTGGAGGCGCTGGAGCAAGCCGCCAAAGAGGGCAAGGGGTCGGCGGCACTGGATGGCAAGATGATCGATATCGCGTCGGAACGAATGGCGAGGAACGTTATCTCCCAGGCCGAACAAATCGCAACCAGAACATAAACAATAAAGGTAACAACAGTGGACATCCACGAATATCAAGCAAAAGAAATACTGGCCGGATACGGCGTCCCGATTGCCGCCGGTGGATTGGCGTACAGTCCTGAGCAGGCCTCATACCGAGCGACCGAAATTGGCGGCAACCTCTGGGCGGTAAAGGCCCAGATCCATTCGGGCGCCCGCGGCAAGGCCGGCGGCATTAAGGTATGCAGATCCGAGGATGAGGTCTGGGAGGCGGCAAACAAGCTGCTGGGTAAAAAACTGGTGACCCATCAAACCGGAGAACGGGGCAAGGTGTGCTCGCGTTTATACGTAGAGGCGGGCTGTGATATCGACCGCGAAATTTATCTCGCCTTCGCACTCGACCGGGCCGCGGAACAGGTAACCGTGGTTGCTTCGGCCGAGGGTGGCATGGAAATCGAACAACTGGTGGTCGAAAAGCCGGAATCCATCGTCCGGATTCAAGTTGAGCCGGCCGCCGGGATACAGCCTTTCCAGGCACGCGAACTTGCATTTGCGCTGAATATGAATAAGTCACAGGTTAATCAAATGGTGACCGCGTTGCTGGGTTGTTATCGGGCGATGCGCGATCTGGACGCGACCATGGTGGAGATCAACCCGCTGGCTATCACCAAAGAAGGCAATATACTGGCCATTGACGCCAAGATGAGTTTTGATGACAACGCACTGTTTCGTCACCCCAATATTTCCGAACTGCGCGACAAATCACAGGAAGACCCACATGAAATGCGGGCCGCGGATCGCGGTTTAAGCTACGTCAGTCTGGACGGCCATATCGGATGCATCATCAATGGCGCCGGTCTGGCCATGGCCACCATGGATATGATCAAATACGCCGGCGGCGAACCGGCTAATTTTCTCGATATCGGCGGTGGCGCTTCACCGGAACGCACCGCCAAGGCCTTTAATTTGGTCCTGTCTGACAGCAACGTCCAAACCATCCTGATCAATATCTTTGCCGGCATCAACCGCTGTGATTGGATTGCCGAGGGGGTAGTCCAGGCCGTACAGACACTTGATCTCAAGGTGCCGCTGGTGATCAGGCTTTCCGGCACCAACGTCGAAGCCGGACGGAAGATCATTAAAGACAGCGGCTTATCCATCATCTCGGCGGACACCCTGGCGGAGGCGGCGGAAAAAGCGGTCGCGGCCTGGAAACAGGTAACAGGCAAATAAGGGGGAGATCATGGCAATTTTATTGGATGAAAAATCAAAGGTTATAGTCCAGGGATTCACCGGGCAGATCGGCACCTTCCATTCAACCGAGATGATCGAATACGGCACCAATATTGTCGGCGGAGTGATCCCCGGCAAAGGCGGCACCACCCATCTCGAGCGGCCGGTGTTTAACACCATGAAACAGGCCGTCGCCGCCACCGGTTGCAATGCCAGTATTGTGTTTGTCCCGCCGCCGTTTGCCGCCGATGGGATCATGGAGGCGGCCGACGCCGGCATTCGTTTTTGTGTGGCCATTACCGATGGCATCCCGGCCCAGGACATGATCCGGGTCAAACGCTATATGCGCCGCTACAAGAAAGAAGAGCGCATGATCCTGACCGGCCCTAATTGTGCCGGCTCGATCAGCCCGGGGAAATGCATGATAGGCATCATGCCGGGTCATATTTATATGCCCGGTAACGTTGGCGTCGTCGGTCGTTCCGGCACATTGGGCTATGAAGCCGCGTCGCAGATGAAGGCCGTGGGCATAGGGATCTCAAGCAGCATAGGCATAGGGGGTGATCCCATTAACGGTAGCGCCTTCAAGGACCACCTGCAACATTTTGAAGCGGACCCGGAGACAAAGGCGGTGCTGATGATCGGTGAAATCGGCGGCCCGCAGGAAGCGGACGCCGCTTACTGGGCGAAAGAGAATATGACCAAACCGGTGGTCGGATACGTGGCCGGATTAACTGCGCCCAAAGGCCGTCGCATGGGGCACGCGGGGGCGATCATTTCCGCCATCGGCGAAAGCGCCGCGGAAAAAGTCGATATATTGCAGCAATGCGGCGTCACTATCGTACCCAACCCGGCATCGTTTGGCTCAGTCATGCAAAAAGTATTGGCCGGGACAACTTAATCGACTCCATGCCTGACAGCATTTAAGGAAACCCTATGAGCAAACCAAAGATCATACTCACCCGCCGATGGCCCGCGGAGGCCGAGGCAAGAGCGCAACGCCAGTTTGACGTCCGGTTAAATCAAGACGACCATAAAATGTCGGTGGAAGAACTGCAAAATGCGATGCAAAACTATGATGCCGTTTGTCCGACCGTGTCGGATTTCCTGATCGGCTCCGACGTGCTTGGTGGCCAGGATCGAAAATGCAGGATCGTTTGCAATTTTGGCGTCGGCTATAACAATATCGATACTGACGCCGCCAAACAGGCCGGCATAGTCGTGACCAATACGCCGGGGGTATTAACCGACTGCACCGCCGATATAGCCATGACGTTATTATTGATGGTTGCCCGCCGTGCCGGTGAAGGTGAACGTCTGGTGCGTAATAAGGCATGGAGCGGCTGGTGTCCGACGCACATGCTGGCAACCAAAGTGACCGGTAAAAAACTGGGGCTGATCGGTTTTGGACGCATTGCCCAAGCGGTGGCGCATAAGGCCCATTTTGGTTTTGGCATGCGGATCAGTTTTTACGATCCATATCCGCCGGCGGCTGAGGTGAGCGGCAAATTCAATGCGACCAAATTGGATTCGGTTGAAGACGTGCTCAAAGGCGCTGATTTTGTCAGCCTGCACTGTCCGGGGGGCGGCGATAACACCAGGCTGATCAATGCACGGCGTCTGAGCATGATGCAAAAACATGCCTTCCTGATCAATACCGCCCGCGGTGACGTGGTCGACGAAGCCGCACTGGTGCAGGCATTAAAAGACGGGGCCATTGCCGGCGCCGGGCTGGACGTATTTGCAAACGAACCCACCGTTACCGAAGACCTGTTGACCATGGAAAACGCGGTTTTGTTTCCGCATTTGGGCAGCGCCTCAACGGAAACGCGCGTCGCCATGGGCATGTGCGCATTGGACAACGTCGAGGCGTTCTTTAACGGTGAAACACCGCCCAACCGGGTGGCCTGATCACGCGCCGGCATAAATGACGCCCGCATCCATTTACCATCATTCAATCCGGCCTTGCCCGCCGTCGGCGGCCGGGCCCGCGCACGTCGCAATTCAAAATAACAATGAGGGGAAATTATCTCTGTAAGGAATCACAACGGCGGAACCTCTGAATCAACCCGGGCCGAAGACATCGATTCATTATCGGCGGCTTACGCCAAAAAAGTGGTCGATCTCGTCACTGAGCAGTTAAAAAACGTGATCCGGACAAGGCAGCCGGCGATACTGCCGTTATTTCAGGGTGAACAACCGATTGCCGACAATAATAAAGAATTATTGCTGGGGGTATTACAGGCCTGGGGGATCTGGTTTCAATTATTAAATGTTGCCGAAGAAAACGTTGCAATGCGGCGGCGGCGGGTAACCGAGACAATAAATGGCCTGGAAAATCTTCCCGGCACTTTCGCCAACGTATTGCATCAGGCCAGACAGGCACAGGTCCCGGCGGCGGAAATTCAATCCTTATTGAATACCGCACATATCCGCCCAACCCTCACCGCACATCCGACCGAAGCAAAGCGCGTCACCGTGTTGGAGATCCACCGGCGCATCTACGTTTTATTGTACCGGCTGGAAAGCACACGTTGGACTGAACGTGAAAGACAAGACTTTACCGCCGCGCTGTGCAATGAAATCGATTTGCTGTGGTTAACCGGCGAGCTGCGCCTGGAAAAACCGACCGTGGCACTGGAAGTCGCCTGGGGGCTGCACTTTTTTGACCAAACATTATTCGACCGGGTGCCAGCAACCCTGGAACGATTGCAACAGGCACTCCTCAAGAGCTATCCGGGGCAAACCTTCACTATCCCGCCGTTCTTCCAATTTGGTTCCTGGATAGGCGGAGACAGAGATGGCAACCCCTTTGTCACCAATGCCGCCACCCGCGACACCCTCGGGAAAAACCGCCGGCGGATATTGGAACATTACCTCGACTCACTGGAGAATCTGCGACAAAAACTAAGCATATCCGAAAACATCACCACACTTGGTGCAGCCTTTCAACCCAGGCTGAATAAATTACTGACTGAAACCGGCAGACAGGAACAGATCGTATCCAGAAACCCGGGTGAGGTATTTCGCCAGTACGTTTCCTGCATTTTGATCAAGATGCGGGGCACCTTGAGCGGACAGCAAGAGGATATTTATTACCGCAGTGCCGACGATTTTATTGACGACGTGCGAAATCTGGCCGATGGATTGGTCGATTCCGGTTGCGAGCGCATCGCCCGCGCGATGGTGGTGCCCCTGCTGCAACAGGCGCAGGCATTTCGTTTCAAAACGGTCAGACTCGATATAAGAGAAAACTCAACCCTGATCAATAACACCTTGACCGCAATCTGGCAGGCGACACACCACGGCGACCAGGCCCCGGATCCCGACAGCGGTGAATGGCAGTCCTGGCTGCTGACCGAATTGGATAAACCCCCGGCACCCCTGTCGGCATTACCGCCGCTTGACGATGCATCCACCTCCACTCTGGGGTTATTCCAAATGACCGCCGAATGGATGCAAGACCTTGATCGTGAAGCCGTCGGCCATTTCATTCTCAGCATGACCCGTTCGGTCGCCGATATTCTTGGCGTCTATTTGCTGGCAAAATACGCCGGACTGTTTTCAAACCACGCCTCCGGGAATTATTGCCGCCTGCCCATAGTGCCATTATTCGAGACCATCGACGATCTGCGGCGCGCCCCGGAGATAATGCAAAAATTACTCTCCTTTGCGATGATCCGTAACTCGGTGGAACGGCAGACCGGCGTACAGGAAGTCATGATCGGTTATTCAGATTCCAATAAAGACGGCGGCTACCTGACCGCAAACTGGGAATTGATCAAGGCACAACGCAACCTCACCGATACCGGCCTCAAATGCGGGGTGCCCATTTCATTCTTTCATGGCCGCGGCGGCTCAGTAAGCCGGGGCGGGGTTCCCACCGGCAAGGCCATTGCAGCCCAACCGGCCGCGTCCATACACGGCCGGATACGCATCACCGAACAGGGTGAAGTCGTATCATCCAAATACGCCAACGAAGGCACGGCCCAATATCAAATGGAACTGCTGGCGGCGAGTGTGTTCGAACACTCCCTGAAATCACGAAAAGAAGCGGCGCTGAGCCCGAACACCGAATTTGACGAAGCCATGGAAACCATGTCCGGCTATGCGTTTGCGCACTACCGCCAACTGGCTGAAACAGAGGGCCTGCTGGAATATTACAATGCCGCGAGCCCGGTGGAAGAACTTGCCAAGATGAATATCGGTTCCAGGCCAAGCCGCCGCTTTGGGCTGAACTCGCTGAGCGACCTGCGGGCGATCCCGTGGGTATTTGCCTGGACCCAGAACCGGCATCTGGTGCCCGGTTGGTACGGTGCGGGCACGGCACTGGAGAAATTTATCAATGAACGCGGGGGCGCCGGTGAACTCTTAATCCAAAAAATGTTTAAGGATTTACGCCTGTTCCGATTAATCATCGACGAAGTCGAAAAAACCCTGGCGCTGGTGGACGTGGAGGTGGCCCAATGCTACGCGGAACTGGTAACCGACGAAGCCATCCGAACCAGGATATTTTCAATGATCGAAGCCGAATACCAGCTTACCCTGCGGCAGATACTGAAGATCACCGGCGAAGACACCATCTGTACCCGCTTCCGCAAATTCAGCCGCAAACTTAGCCGCCGCACCGGGGCCTTAAAACAAGCCGGACTGGAACAGGTCAGACTGGTACAACAGTTCAGAAACAGTGAGCGGGAAGACAGCTTTGATGAGCTGGTGCCGTTGCTGGTATCAATCAATTGTATCAGCGCGGGGCTGGGGTGGACCGGGTAGAAGATTCAAATTGCCCGAGTTTCAGATACAGGGTTTTTGGCTATACTGGTGAAACCGGTCCCATAGGGGGCAGGAATTATAACTGAATCTGGTGTTTGAGGAAGTGAAAAAAAGCGGCGTATCCGGTTGATTTGTTGTCATCAAACAATGAGTGTACCAACGCGGGCTATTGGCAAAGGAGCCATGGGCTTGTGGGTGGAACTGGAGCACTGGAATCACATTCAAAGATGGAATCGAGGTAACAGATGTCAATCAGGTCACCGCTTGATCAAGCCTTTGAACACCAGACTTGATAATAACTCTCCAACGACAACATGAATGCCTTGAACAGGCTTTAATGAGATGGGTCGTAACAAGGTTGCCCTTCCATGTGATAAACTTTCTGAAGATTACAACAGCTTATGTAAGCACTTGTTTGAAAAGGAGGCAGAAAAACTCCTACAAATCCAACCCTTAACTCAGCTCCGTGACACGCTGCTTCCAAAGCTGATGAAGGGAAAGATACAAATTAGGAATGAGGAACTTTAAACGGAGAAAAGAGACAACTTGGAACCGTTTCACTACAACCAACAAAATGCCGGACTCGACTTGGTCAGGGTTGATACGCAAGCAATTCACCATTTTCATGAAAGGAGCACACGGTGATTGATTTTCAAGAATTGAAGGAAGCGCACGATATCGAATGCAAGGCGGCACAGGGGCGTTATGGACAAGGAGAATTACCCAAGAATTTTTGGGAAAGCTATTCGGCGATGGCCAATACGGATGGAGGCAGTGTTTTTCTTGGAGTTGCCGAGGAGAATGGACAGTTCAAGGTGCTTGGCCTCCAAAAGCCTGACAAGGTGATCAAGGCCTTGGTCGACACGGTAAACAATCGCGACAAGGTCAGCGTCAACCTGATCGGCAATGGGGACATCCTTCGCCATGAGGAACACGGTGTGACCTTGATCGAGGTCAAGGTGCGCCGAGCCTCCCGCAAAGAACGCCCGGTCTATCTAAAAAAATCACCGATGGGGAACAGCTATCGTCGTCGCCACGAGGCCGATCAGCGTATGACTGACGATGAAGTCAAATGGATGCTGGCTGACCAGCAATATGACAGCCTCGACCATCGTATCGTGCAAGGCTTCGATTTGGAGGATTTGGACAAGTCGAGCCTGAGCTCTTTTCGCCAGTCTGTCGCGGCACGAAGGCCTGAGGCCAACTTTGATACGCTCTCGGATCCGGAGTTTTTGAAGCAGATCGGTGGATGGAAAAGGAACCGTGAAACCGGCGGAGACGGGTTAACCGTTGCGGGCTTGCTGATGTTTGGACGCTATCAGGCGATTCGCGATGAGTTCCCCCACTATTTTGTCGATTATCAGGAGCAGGCAGAAGCTGGCTCGACTGATCGCTATCTCGATCGCGTCTGTCCTGATGGCGGTTAGTCGGGCAATCTCTACGACTTCTACCGCAAGGTGTATCCAAAGCTAGTGAGCGATCTGAAAGTGGGCTTTCAGTTAAAGGGCGGCATTCGGGAAGGTGAAAGTCCGGCGCACGTTGCTGTACGTGAGGCCTTCGTCAATGCACTTGTGCATGCTGATTATGCCATACCAACGTCAGTTTTGGTAGTGAAACGTGCTGATTTGTTCAGTTTTAAAAACCCGGGCGACATGCGGGTGCCCCTCGAGATAGCTATGGCTGGCGGCGAATCTGATAGCCGGAACAAGAGTATTCAGGATATGTTCCGCATGATCGGGGCGGGTGAACGACAAGGCCACGGAATCCGAAAAATTTTGGAAGGATGGAAACGATTTGACTGGCGTATCCCAAACTTTGAAGTAAAGAAAGAGCCAACTCCACGGGTGGTGGTCACCTTGTCGATGCTGTCGCTTTTTCCGGAGTCTGCCGTTCAAATCCTTTCCAGTTATTACGAAAAACGCTGGGAACACCTCGACGAGGTGGAGAAAATAGCGCTAATTCTGGCCTTAACGGAGGGGGCGGTCACCCATTCCAGACTTTCGCAATTCTGTACAAAGCATCCGCGGGACGTCAGTGACACACTCCTTAATCTGGATAAGACAGGGGCTTTAGAGACCACGGGGCAGTATCGGTCGAAGACCTACCACATCCCCGGCCATATGTTGCCTACTTCCGAGGATGTTTTTGAAAGCTCCTCGAATAACGAACCGAGATCCCCGAATAACGAGCCGCGCTCCCCGAATAACGAGCCAAGCTACCCGAATAACGAGCCGAGCTCCCCGAATAACGAGCCAAGCTACCCGAATAACGAGCCGAGCTCCCCGAATTTAGACGAATTTGGCCGAATCCTACATCCTGAGTTTCAGAATCCTTTTATTGATGATCTCTCGAATTTGGACCCCCAATTCAGGAAACGTCTTGAGGCTATCGCAGAAAGACCTCGAGCAAAAAAGCGAATCAATCCCGAGAAGATGAAAGGGATCATTCTGGCACTGTGTACCAAACAATATGTGACAACGGGGGCCTTGTCCGCCTTGCTCCGGCGCAATGCCGAAACCCTCCGGGGGCAGTATCTTTCAAAGTTAAAAAATGAGGGGAAGCTGAGGATGGCTTTCCCCAGAAGTCCAACGGATCCCAAGCAAGCGTATATAGCCATTTAGCTGAGTTATAACTGCGTCTGGTGTTCGAGGAATTGAAAAGAAGCGGCGTATCTGGTTGATCTGTTGTCATCAAACAAGTTAATCAACCAAAGAGATACGCTACTATCAGTAAGAATAATGCTATTGAGCTGGAAGGTCGAGAAGCGAGTGCAAACCCATTGACCAGGTTTTTGAGAAACCGGCACCTTTCCGATGGCCGAGCGATAATTGGGCGCAATGGCTATCAGCCTGAGCGACCAATACAGGCCAGTCTGGGGCCTTTGACGGTCAAGGCTCCCAGGCTAAGATCAAGTTTCAGTTACAGGTTTTTTGGTTATACTGGTGAAACGTAAAGGAGTGGGTATCATCCCACGGCATAACAACGCCGGAGACATCGTCCCCGATTCGCGGATCATTTGGCCATAGCGATTTTGTTTGGGGTTGGTTCTTCACTGGCGGCGAGGCCATTTTGGGGCCTTGGCGGTGCGTTGTTGAAGACATATTGCGTTGAGGAGTGGAGCTGGTGACGATATTGGTGACAGGGTCGGCGGGATTTGTCGGATCGGCGGTGGTCCGCGCGCTGTTGAGGCGGGGCGAGCAGGTCCGTGCGATGGTGCGTCCTGGTCGTGGTGCGCGCGTTGAGGCGCTGCGGGCGTCGGGCGAACTACCCGGCGTTGAGATCGTCGAGGCGGATCTCCTGGACGAGGCTACCCTGGCGCGTGCGGTTGAGGGATGCCGGGTTGTCTTCCATGTGGCGGCGGACTATCGCTTGTGGGTACCTGATGGGCGGGCGATGTTTGCAACCAACGTCGGTGGGAGCGTAGCTTTGGCCAGAGCCGCTGCTGCTGCGGGGGTGGAGCGTGTGGTCTATACCTCGTCGGTTGCGGCCATCAAGCCCCCCGAGCCGGGCGCGTCGCCCTCGGATGAGGATACGCCCACGCGCGAGGAGGATTTGGTTGGCATCTACAAACGCTCGAAATACCTTGCCGAGCGCGAGATCTTCAAGGCTGCGCGTGCGTTGGGCCTGGCTTTAGTCGCGGTCAATCCATCGGCGCCGGTAGGTCCGGGGGATGCGCGTCCCACGCCGACCGGGCGCATGATCTTGATGGCAGCGCGCGGCCGCATCCCGGCATTTGTGGAGACGGGATTGAACGTGGTGCACGTGGACGACGTCGCCGAGGGCCACATCTTAGCGTGCGAGCGCGGGAATCCCAACGAGCGCTACATCCTGGGCGGCGAGGATATGCCATTGTCGGAGATTTTAGCGACCATTGCCGAGATTGCAGGTCGGCCGGCGCCCCGGATACGCCTGTCTCACCGTGTCGTCTGGCCCGTTGCTGTCCTGGAAGAGACATGGGCCCGAATCACGGGCCGCGAGCCCATGGCGACACGCGACGCGCTGGCGATGAGTCGCAAGTGGATGTATTACTCGTCACAGCGCGCGCGCGAAAAGCTCGGCTATAAAACGCGACCGGTCCGCCAGGCGTTCGAGGATGCGCTGGCCTATTGGCGCGCGCGTGGGGAGCTTTGAGGGTGGATCGCTCATACCCACCCCAAGGAGCGCCTCTCCGGGCGTCCCCCTCCCCCCGAAATATCCCCGGAGCCGGGACCGTCAACACGACCGTCAAGATGCATATCAAGCCTCAAGCACACCACACGACAAGGCACACCAACTTGCCCAGCAAGGCATCCAGCAAGACGCCCCATCAGGCCCCCGACACGGCACTCAACAAGGCGATGGGATCTTTTTCGGATACGCGGGTTGCCGACTATGACTTTATCCTGTCACCAACGCCATCGCCCAGCGCCCCGTTAGCCCACGCAATGACGCACGACTGCTGGTGGTGCCGCTAACATCACAGCCGGCTGTAGCGTAGCGGCGCATCACCCCTCCTCCACCATGGAGAGGCATGGGAGAAGTATGGCATGCCCGGCGACTTAAAATGTTTCAGTTACAGGGTTTTTGGTTATACTGGTGAAACGGCCTCCGGCCACTGAAAAAACAGTCATTTGCGGCGTTTCAGTTACAGGGTTTTTGGTTATACTGGTGAAACTTGTGACCGTCGCATTTTGGCGGTCAATTTCCAAGTTTCAGTTACAGGGTTTTTGGTTATACTGGTGAAACGACGAATGCTCATCCGGTGCTTTGCATCTGATTGAGTTTCAGTTACAGGGTTTTTGGTTATACTGGTGAAACTAAACCGTTACCCCGCCTTGCAAGAGGATGTTAATTGTTTCAGTTACAGGGTTTTTGGTTATACTGGTGAAACGGTCGGACGCTTTCCGCGGCTCTGGCCTCTGTAGGTGTTTCAGTTACAGGGTTTTTGGTTATACTGGTGAAACTGAGGGCACGCTGGGTAAATTAATCCTGCCCACCGAGTTTCAGTTACAGGGTTTTTGGTTATACTGGTGAAACATATAAATACTCGTACTACTTGTAGGCGTTATGTTTGTTTCAGTTACAGGGTTTTTGGTTATACTGGTGAAACTTGGCAGCGGTTTGTTGTCAATCCAAGACCGGAGTTTCAGTTACAGGGTTTTTGGTTATACTGGTGAAACAGGTTCATAAATTGGGAATCAAAAAAGGAGACGATGTTTCAGTTACAGGGTTTTTGGTTATACTGGTGAAACGCAGACCGATCATCTATATCCGAGAAGTAACACGTTTCAGTTACAGGGTTTTTGGTTATACTGGTGAAACTTTTCCTGGCCGTTAATGCCAGCGTAGTCTTGCGTTTCAGTTACAGGGTTTTTGGTTATACTGGTGAAACCTTTATTGCTCCTGTTGCGAGGCTTTGCTGACTTCGTTTCAGTTACAGGGTTTTTGGTTATACTGGTGAAACGCAATATACCCGCCAGTTTCCAACTCCATCAAGAATGTTTCAGTTACAGGGTTTTTGGTTATACTGGTGAAACACAAAAAGCACTCATCCCCCAATCGGCCAGTGACGCGTTTCAGTTACAGGGTTTTTGGTTATACTGGTGAAACATATACTTTAGGCAGTATCCAACAGCACCGCCATCAGTTTCAGTTACAGGGTTTTTGGTTATACTGGTGAAACGTGTGTAGCGCAATGCCCAGTTAGCTGCACCGAAACTGTTTCAGTTACAGGGTTTTTGGTTATACTGGTGAAACTCGATAAAGACCTTGCGCGCTGTCGTCTACCGCACAGTTTCAGTTACAGGGTTTTTGGTTATACTGGTGAAACTGAATATGTGGAGTACCACGTTTTGTTCCCTCGAGTTTCAGTTACAGGGTTTTTGGTTATACTGGTGAAACAAACGTTCCTAACTGGCGGCGGAACGTCGGACTTGGTTTCAGTTACAGGGTTTTTGGTTATACTGGTGAAACATAGGTGCAAATCATGGATGGGCAATTATATGTGTTTCAGTTACAGGGTTTTTGGTTATACTGGTGAAACCCGAAAACATTCTCCAAATGATAGTGCCTGCTAAGTTTCAGTTACAGGGTTTTTGGTTATACTGGTGAAACCCAATCTGTTGGAAGTTAGGAAGGGTAAGCTACAGGGTTTCAGTTACAGGGTTTTTGGTTATACTGGTGAAACCGATCTTCACATCATCCACCGTGATCGTGCGTGGGTTTCAGTTACAGGGTTTTTGGTTATACTGGTGAAACCGCGATTGTCCCTGACATTCAAACAGTCCTCAAACTGTTTCAGTTACAGGGTTTTTGGTTATACTGGTGAAACAATGTGATAGTACAGTTGACGAGGTGTGAAAAGATGTTTCAGTTACAGGGTTTTTGGTTATACTGGTGAAACGTCCGCCCGCCCGCCAGGTAGCCGTTGAGCAGGTGGGTTTCAGTTACAGGGTTTTTGGTTATACTGGTGAAACTCTCCGCAGAAATATACAAGGCATTGTGTAGCAAGGAGTTTCAGTTACAGGGTTTTTGGTTATACTGGTGAAACTCCAGCTGACGGATCTCCGACACCCGCATGATCGGTTTCAGTTACAGGGTTTTTGGTTATACTGGTGAAACTGCTATGCTGACGATACAGATGCATTTGATTTTGGTTTCAGTTACAGGGTTTTTGGTTATACTGGTGAAACCCGTTTCATATCAGCTTTATGTTCACAATACTCATCGTTTCAGTTACGGGGTTTTTGGTTATACTGGTGAAACGCTATAATTTTGAGAGGCTTTTCTCAAGCGGCTTTAGTTTCAGTTACAGGGTTTTTGGTTATACTGGTGAAACGCCCAATGCAGGACGCCATCCGGCAACAAACAAGTTTCAGTTACAGGGTTTTTGGTTATACTGGTGAAACTTTAATTTCCAGCGATTCCGACATGATCAGACTGTAGTTTCAGTTACAGGGTTTTTGGTTATACTGGTGAAACGATCTGGTTGACGGAGCAAGCGTACAAGCGTGTGAAGTTTCAGTTACAGGGTTTTTGGTTATACTGGTGAAACTTAGATCCGCACAGGCAGATTTTAAGCGCGTCAACCTGTTTCAGTTACAGGGTTTTTGGTTATACTGGTGAAACGCTCCGTCAACCAGATGCCCCGCGATAGGGCCTGTTTCAGTTACAGGGTTTTTGGTTATACTGGTGAAACCGGTAAATTGTCGCCGTTACGTGTGGAACTGGGTGTTTCAGTTACAGGGTTTTTGGTTATACTGGTGAAACTGTTGTGTTTGTTCCATTTGGACCAGATTTGAAAAGTTTCAGTTACAGGGTTTTTGGTTATACTGGTGAAACAATCAATCCAATTCCATACGAACCGACGACAAGGTTTCAGTTACAGGGTTTTTGGTTATACTGGTGAAACGCCGTAGTGGCAGGAAGCTCTACCGGTGCACTCGTTTCAGTTACAGGGTTTTTGGTTATACTGGTGAAACCCAAACCGTAGGAGTAACCCATCATGTTAGAAAGTTTCAGTTACAGGGTTTTTGGTTATACTGGTGAAACATCTGTATCCCGTAACCATCGGGTCGTTCGTATTCGTTTCAGTTACAGGGTTTTTGGTTATACTGGTGAAACTTGAACACCGGACGCCTGGGCGTGTTGCCATTCACCTGGTTTCAGTTACAGGGTTTTTGGTTATACTGGTGAAACTATCTAATAGCCAGGCCGAGCCATCATGAACATCAGTTTCAGTTACAGGGTTTTTGGTTATACTGGTGAAACGAAAATGCTACCTCATCATACCGCGTATCATAGTTTCAGTTACAGGGTTTTTGGTTATACTGGTGAAACGCACTGATGACGCGGTAATTGGCGAAGTTGTCTGGGTTTCAGTTACAGGGTTTTTGGTTATACTGGTGAAACATCATCAAATAAGGAGACAAAATCATGTTAGAAAGTTTCAGTTACAGGGTTTTTGGTTATACTGGTGAAACGATTTATGTGGCGGTGCGCCTGGCTCGGACAACAACTGTTTCAGTTACAGGGTTTTTGGTTATACTGGTGAAACTTTACCCAGCTACTCGTAGGTGTCCTGTCTGTCAGTTTCAGTTACAGGGTTTTTGGTTATACTGGTGAAACCTTGCAACCATATCGACCTATGCTACTGGCTCAGGGTTTCAGTTACAGGGTTTTTGGTTATACTGGTGAAACCTTTTTATGTGATAGCTTATCTCCGGCTTTAATTTGGTTTCAGTTACAGGGTTTTTGGTTATACTGGTGAAACCGCATCATCAACGTCCAAGGCTAGGGGCGCGTACTCAGTTTCAGTTACAGGGTTTTTGGTTATACTGGTGAAACACGGCCACCGCCACGGCCACCGCCACCGCTTTCTTTTGTTTCAGTTACAGGGTTTTTGGTTATACTGGTGAAACCTTACCCGAATTGCCGAAGGAGTGTTTCAATTATCGTTTCAGTTACAGGGTTTTTGGTTATACTGGTGAAACTGCTTTTCGTCCATGAGCTACTCGGTGACCTGTCGTTTCAGTTACAGGGTTTTTGGTTATACTGGTGAAACCTGTTCGGTCAGCCAAATACCACGCGACAACGCCTGTTTCAGTTACAGGGTTTTTGGTTATACTGGTGAAACCCTATCAACTTCTTTCCTGGCGCCCCGCACCTCACGTTTCAGTTACAGGGTTTTTGGTTATACTGGTGAAACGAGCAAGAAGAACAATACAAATCAATAGTGCAATCGTTTCAGTTACAGGGTTTTTGGTTATACTGGTGAAACGGAATCGACGGAACAAGACCAATAGACTAGACCCTCGTTTCAGTTACAGGGTTTTTGGTTATACTGGTGAAACATCAGTGTTGCCGGCGCGTACCGTGTTATTAATGGTTTCAGTTACAGGGTTTTTGGTTATACTGGTGAAACCGCAACCCTCGTCCGGAGCCAGCAAGGCTTCAAAGTTTCAGTTACAGGGTTTTTGGTTATACTGGTGAAACCTTCATAAACCGTCGTGGGCGTCTCACAATCGACTTGTTTCAGTTACAGGGTTTTTGGTTATACTGGTGAAACTCCTTGTAATTTATTCCATGATCGGGAAAACCGAGTTTCAGTTACAGGGTTTTTGGTTATACTGGTGAAACGGGCACTGGCCCAGGCCCGATAATCTCAATTCTCCGTTTCAGTTACAGGGTTTTTGGTTATACTGGTGAAACCTCGTATAGCGCTCCAGCGCGATGACGCGATCCGGGTTTCAGTTACAGGGTTTTTGGTTATACTGGTGAAACGAAGATGCTTGCCGAGGCTGATCCGATTGGCAGTGGTTTCAGTTACAGGGTTTTTGGTTATACTGGTGAAACAAATCAGACTTTGCCAGTCGATGAGTTGCCTGTTGTGTTTCAGTTACAGGGTTTTTGGTTATACTGGTGAAACGTTCCGGCGGGCCGAGTGCCGAGACCATCCAGCAAGTTTCAGTTACAGGGTTTTTGGTTATACTGGTGAAACGGTGCTGGCCAGCGCCGATGATACGAATACGAAGTTGTTTCAGTTACAGGGTTTTTGGTTATACTGGTGAAACATATACATTATGTAAAAATATCGGTATAGCGATAAGTTTCAGTTACAGGGTTTTTGGTTATACTGGTGAAACCGCGCAAAAAATGCCATCGTCGCCCGCGCCTATCGGTTTCAGTTACAGGGTTTTTGGTTATACTGGTGAAACCCCTCTCCTAAGACCCTATTCTTCAAGGTCTTGGGAGATTACCGGGGTGTAAATATTTCGCAAATGGCCCTATTGCACAGAAACGAAACAAATTTGCGAAAAATGATTTTTGTGCTATTCTTGGTGGAACCAGTATAGCTGATTACTCAAGTTCTGTAATCATCTAAAAGCATATTGAACGGACCTCTGATGAACACGTCTGTCTTCATTTACAAGAAGAACAAGAAACCGCCTTCAGGCGGTTTTCTTGTTTCGATGATCATAAACGGTCATTGCAGAAATTTACATATTCACATGCACAACATTGGGCCACGGTTGCGCTTGACTCCGGCTTTAATCCTCTTTGCAACATACTCCTTATCTGATTTGCCACTTCCATAACATCCCTGCGGTTATCCACGTCTATATCTATTGTATGCAAAACCTTCCCCTTACCAACAAGGAATCCAACCGGACTTGGCTTGGAAAAATGCTTTTCCAAAAGCATCGCATAAGCCACCAACTGCAATTGATCGCCGCGTTTTTTTCGGGTTGCCGAAAGTTTGAATTCGGCGGCATAGACTGCTTCATCAGTCTCAATTGCCATATCAACAATACCGTGGAGTCGGAGTTCATCGTTTTGTATGGTTAAGTTATGGTGGGTTTCCCCTCTTCGTAAATTAAATCTCGACAGGTTGCGGCGTCGCCATAATTCTTCTTCCAGCCGATGGAAGGTTTCACCCTGTTTCACCCATGTTGGATATTCTACCTTAAAGTCTGTTAACTCGAAGTAATACACTTTTCTTGGACAATAGCACCACTGGCGAATTAAATTCACCGGAACGCTAAATAACTGCGGTTTCTTCCCAGTCTCTGAAATCTTCTTCATTGTGGCCGACAAAATAACTTTGCCCCCTGCCATTGAAATTGGTATGTGTGATAAAAGCCCTGTCCATTGCCTTCAAATTGGCGTTCAAGTGGCGCTTTATGGATTCCAGTTCAGCCCGTGTCAGATAACCCCAGAATACCGATTTTTGAACCGGCTTGAGCCCATATTTGCCCAATTCCTTGAAAATTTGAGTGCGTATTTTATTGTTCTCCACGTCATAACTGATCAGATATTCCCACCTTAACGGATAGCCTTTCATAGCAGTATGATTACCATTTGAACAAATAGGGTTTATAGGTTTTCTCGCCATAGAAATGACCGCATAAACGATAAACCTGCCTCTGAATAATGTGTTCCAATTTGTGTTTCTTTCTGCGATAAAGATATTTTTTACCACAGGTTTTCTGTACTTCGCCAATAAGCGCTTTTTTCAACTCCACACTCAGGCCGGTCTTACCCTCGCTTTGAAAACGCAATTTGATCACCACACGGTCAACCACCCATGCGCGATACTCTTCCATGATGTCGAGGACCAGGGCCATTTTCCCCGGACGAGTGGCGTGCATAACTCCGAGATACGGTTCCAACCCCGCGTTTATAATTGCGTTTAAGATATAGCTGCTCAGCACCGCATAACCGAGATTGAGCATTGCATTGTTAATTTCCCGGCTTCCCCTGCCTTCGCGTCTGTTAAATGAAGAAGAAAAAAGATTCGCCTGGCGCAATCCCTGAAAATAGAGGTGGGCGCTTGTTCCTTCAAAGCCCAGCGAAGTTTCAATATCTTTGGCATCACGAACTTCGGAGGCGTGTTTCAACAGTTCATCGGCTGCGGATTTCAATGCCGGATGTTGGTGGTATTTGCCAAGATGATTCAACACGGCGCGTTGGTTTTTGATCTTTGCGGAAATAATTTTCTTTGCAAGAGCCAAAGTTCCACTTTGGCAAAAGCCCATCTGCGCCATTCTCACCGCCACCACGCCGTGCTGGGACTGCCCTATGATTGCCGAGTGCGCGATACCTCGGAAATCAAGAAAAAACAGCTTGACGCCGCGGGTACTTAGCGCTTCTACCAAGTCACTTGAGATACTGACACCGCGTTTAGCTATAGAGACCGTGCAGAGACGATTGAGCGGATAGTGTTCGGTATGGTCTTTTTGATAGACTGCCAGACGGTGGCTATCTATACCCAGGAATGTTCCATAACTGGCAATAACAAGATGTTTCACTTTGGCAAGCTATCAACCTGCCGCGCGGTACGAAACGCCTTTTCCATATCTTTGTTATAGGATGCGCCTTTGTAGATAATTATCTTTCCTTGACTTGCTGTTTTGATTTCTTGTTCAAAGAATTCATCACGCATATCTTGCGGCGATTTTGCAGGTTGTTTCGGAGTATTTGCACTTGCTTTCTTAGCCTTCTGTTTTCTAAAGCCATGCTTACATACTGATTCTTCGAGAAATTCGGCATTTCTCATCTGGGGTCCGTTTTTCGCCAATTTGATTGCTATGGTTGGAGCAGTGGCATCATCTATGCGATACCAAAGTTGCTCTATTTCTTCCGGTAATTTTAGTTCCTTGTCAACAAGATACCATTTAGTGGGGTCTATAGGCTCTCCAGGCTCATAAGTACCTTCGGATAGTTTCACAATATTTTCAGACTGTGCCCATTTTGCAAGTTTGACGCTCCGTGTTCCATCCTTTTTTCTGATAGGTATATTGGGTTTATTATCAGGGCTTCTGGAGTCTGAGTCGTTGACAATCTGGTAGATGTAATCGCCAGTCCAGGCTTTTCTACGCAACATCATCTTGCCTTGACCCGTCAAAATCGGAAGGGAAAAAATCTTTCTTGTTTTTTGATGGGGATTCTTAATATGAGGTTTGAAATAACTATGTAGGAACGTATCGAAAGATACTCCTTTTCTTTCTTGTGTCTCCCATTCTTCAAGGCAACGCTCCCACTGCTTTTTTGACGGCAATGTTACATTACCATCCTTAACTTTTATTGAAAAATTTTTACTTTCCTCAAGATTGTCTTTTAAATCTTTGGGGTTGGCTATGGTTTTTTTCTCTGTTCTGTAGTGTAAATTTTTATAGATAAATGTATTGGTTTCAAACTGCTTTCCGGTCTTTGTGTTATATGTTTTCCTCCAGTATTCATGCAAAAGAAGTTTGTTGATCGTCCAGTAGCAATAGTTTTTTTCTTGAAATTGTTTGGCAAAGCATGCAATTTTTTCCATTGCACAAAACAAATCTTTCAAATCGGTATATTCTCTATCCATTAACTCTTGAGTGTTATTACACAAAGGAAGCAGTTCAACGATACCTTTCATCAGATATTGTCTTTTCTTTTCAGTATCTGCTTTAATTTCCATGCTATTTTCCAAATCAAACCCAATGTTTACCACTATAGAGTCACCTTTTCGACTTAGCAGAACAGGAAGATAATGATCCGCATAATAAGTGTCACGAGTAAAAGAACGGTGAGATGAAAAATCTTCATTGGGTTTCTTTCTTATTAATTCCGATGTTGCAAAATCAGTGTCTGCAACTTGAATAAAACGCAATATGTTATTATGGATTGCACCCGTCTTTATATTAAACGGGTCTTTGTGCACGTCTTTATCTATTTTGATTCTTACCCCCCCACCATTGCGATGAGCGTCCGCGACAATCACAAATGCCAATTGAGCGTCAATCAAATGTGAATACGCCGGTTGCGTAGGGTCTTTGCTTTTGTCGTATTCGTCAATTTCAGGATAAACAGCTTCATACAGTTTGCGCAAATCATAAATCCCATCTCCACGCGAGTTTGATCGCGCCTCCACCCCATAATAATCAAAAGACAACAAGCCTTGTTTGCCTATATGCATGGCCTTTTTATATAGAGCATTTGCCAATACCTCCGCAAAATACCTCTGAGTACCGTTCACCAAAGCACGGCTTTTATTGTTTATCGCAGCAATAACTTTCTCCCGAAGTGGATGTCCCGTCAGGAACAAAGCATGACGGAATGCCTTCTGCTCATCGGAGTCAAGATTGATAAAACTTCTATATTTGCCGAACTTAAAATCGTCACCGTCCCCGTCCCCTATCTTGTCAATAATCCACTGTTCTATTTTCTCATCATCTGCTGTTTCAAACACGGATTGTTTGTATTGTGACCTTAGATGATTCAGTGAATATTCTTGTTGCCCCTTGTTTTGATTGCACTCCTTACTTGCGTAAATCAAATTGGCTTCGTCGTTTAGTGTTCCCCATTTGGAAGAGCGGGGAATTATATGATCAATTTCACCGTCTTCATTGCCTAGGGGAGTATGCCGCTGATGGGGACGCTTATAGGGACATATTCCCATGCTGTTTTGCTTGATACGCTCTTCCTTGCTTTCAAAGATTTTGTGTTCGCCGTCGCGTTCGGCAACCTTCCCTCGTCTTGCTCCGGTTCTTTGTCCCTTGACCAATTCTTCTTTAGACGGTTCAAACTCAAATCGGTTTGATTCGGTAATTATCGGAATACAAACCTCATTACCTTTTTCCAGGTCTCCCTCAATTTTTCCCCATTTGTCATTGGCAATGGCCTTTCCAACTATACGCGCCATGCGCATGACAGCGCCGTCAATTACACGAGTCGGAATAGCCGGTAACTTCTGTGCTTTGGCTATTGTATCTTTCCCGTCTTTGGTGGAAATCATTTGCATGCGGCGAGCATTATCCGCACTGCATACGGGGCAGGTTTTGGCATTGCCGTTGCGTTCCTTAAAGGCGATATTGTTGATTTGGGCAAGCAGATAGACCGCTGTTGCAGGATTTTTCTCCAATTCTTCCTTCCATTTATCTTGCCTTGATTCATCATACAGGGATTCCGTAACGTCAAGACACAAGCCTTTTGCCCTTTCACAAAAACGGTAAAGTTTCAATGCATCCTCTATTTTAGAGTTTTCTAAAATCTTTTTAACTTCTCTATCATTCGGCTTATCACTCTTTTTTCTGTGGTAAATAATGCCAAATACATTTTGAATATCCTGTTTCAGGCGACCACGGCGATCTTTTTGTTCCTTTGACGCCCCCTCACAATTTGCTTTCAATCCCTTTGTACAATTTAATAACCAGTTGACCAGTTTTTCATCCATAGGCTTATCAAGCTGCCCGTCGGGGGTCTGTTCCAAAGCCTTATGTTTAAAATCATCAGGAGAAACCTGTAATACCCCTGCCAGGTCCCACAAGGTCTGGTAGCGCTTTTGTCGTGGCTTATGGTTGCAATAGCTGAGCAGGTGATTTTTGTCATAAAAGCGACCGGTATTTTCGTAGCCGCGGCCTTTGATAAAACGGTATTGGGGATGAATGTAGATTCTGCCGTCTCTGGCACGTTGACGTTGCTTATAGTATTTGCAGATTAAATGCAGAAAAGAGGACTTTTCAAATAAATCGTTTTCGTAATTTCTTGGGGTTTTCAGTTCGCCAGGCAAGTCGCTTTCTTTGATTGCCTGTTCCAACTTGGCTTTCGCTATTTGTTTTTCTTTTTCCAAATTATCTTTGGCTATTTGTTTTTCTTCCTCTATGGACTTCAGTTGCCGGTATTTTTTCGCATGGCTGTATATTTCATTAAGCCTGAGCTCGTCCTCGGCCTTCACTCGGTCAAAGATGAATTGCAGAATACGGGCGTCCAGTTCCTTTATGCTCCTGCGTCCGGAATCTTTAAGCAAACTCCCTTTATAGTCGGCATCTTTATTGAAATAACTTTTTTCCCTTCCACTCTTTAGTTTCTTGAGTTCCTCCTCGTAATCACCGAGATATGTTTTAACGAATTGCAGTTTTTTTAATTCGGCAAGCCAATCCTCCCACGTCGGATACTTATCGTCCAAAAAGTGAACATTGAAAATCAGACTCTGACATTTGGGGGGACGACGGTTGTTGTTGTCCTGATACGGTGGAATGGTCCAGCCCGGATCGGTTTGCAGCCAAAAACCGATAAGCCCGTCATTTTTCTCTTTCCAATTCGTTCTTAATGTTTTGTAGTCATAATCTGCTCCTGGCGCTTTTTGTTTGTCCTTTTGCGGATTCACCCGCCATTCATGCAGTATCCAACGTTCAAAAAGTTCGGTGATACGATCCTTTTTCCATCGGTCGCCCTGTTTGTTTGTCCGGCTTATCTTGTGTTCCGGATCATTAAAATATTTTCTGAGCGGTTTGAGTTCCAGGTTGCTAATATGCCCGATTAGATTGGACAGGCTCTCAATATTCAACCCTTTGTGTTTTTTTGCTCGCAACTCTTTACAAAATCTCTTCAGATAGTTGTGCTTGTGATCTTCATCTCCCAAAACGGTTTTAACTTCTTCAAAATATTTGCTACGGTGACGACCCCCTGACTCCAGTTCATTCATTGTTTTGTGTAAAGCAAATGCCAGGTGATGCAGGTGGGTTTTAACTTTTGGCTCATCAGTTGTATCAAAATCCTGTTTTTCACCGTCAAAGCTTTCCGCGTTGAAATTCCAAATCGACTTTTTTAGTTCTTTTTCCTTTGTTTTCAAATCTTCTGACTTCGGCAATCCATCCAGTATCCTATTTGCCGTTGCCAATCCCTCATTGTTCAAATAATCAACCAGGTCAACAAAGCTCTTTTCCGAAGACCTGGCCGGTAAACCTTTAATTCCCTGCGTTTCCCATTCTTCCAGTATCCAATTTGATAGCCGGGATAAATCAGCTTTTCTCTCTTCCGGAATAGGATCACCCTGTTTGCGAATTGAGCAATACTCACGCATTTTTTTTGTCCTGGTAATTAAGACAAGTTCTCTGCGGATTCTTTCGGGCTCCTGATTAATGGCATTAAACATGGAGCGAACTTTATCTACGCCTTCATTTGTCCACTCAATCAGATCGCTGGCAAAGTCATAACTACCCTTGTCATTTTTGGAGACTTCATTTTTCAACTCACCTTTTAACTTACCAGGAAGTTCGCTAAATGCTTTTTCGGGAAACCGCTCTAATCTATCGGCGTCATACCCCTCGGTCAGAAAGCTGAACCCGCGCCGATTCATCAAAAAACCAATGGTTTGCTGAACGTCCTTATTCCAAGACAGTCCAAAATGCTTACACCAAATCAACTTGAACAGCCGCTTTGCCATCTGCCTGCGGTCGAAGCCGCGCCTTTGGTGACGCGCGGCAGTGCGATTCACCATTAAATAGGTGTAACTATCCTGGTCCAACTGATAGACCTTTCCCGACTTGGTGCCTTCTTCCTCAAAAACATCCAGTGGGCTCCCCGCCTCGTAATGGGCAAAATAAACACCGGTATTTTTAGCGCCCAGATCAATCGCGATTGGGCTGATAATGGTTTTTTGGTCGCTGTTTTTGGCCATATTTTTATATTCCTATAATCTGGTTTGATAATACCACACTGGCGAAGGCCGTTTGTCCGGTATTATGCAAATAATACCGTCGGGGAGCTTCATTGGGCAAGCCGTTGCATCTCTGTGGCGTCCTGCTTATATTGGAGAATTATATGCAATGGCCTCTAAGCGTCTCTTGTCGCCGACGTGGCTTGAATCAATTTCTATTATGCCGCGCAACTTCTCAAGACTATTGGCGTATTGCTTAGTGGGCGCTTAGGTTTATATACTGGCGGGAGGGACTGACAAGAATAACCGGGCGGACGTGGCCCTCAGATCTCGTTCGCCGCACCATAGGGCGGGCGGAACGGCGATGAGCATCGAGTGAGCCGCTAAGCAGGAGCCGCTGTTGCGGTGATTGACGGGTTATCCGGCAGAATATTTAATGAACACAAGATTAACATTTTCCGAAAATGATTTTATAGATGGCGGGAGCAGACTCTGCCACGGTGATTGTCTGGAGGTGCTGGGGAAATTGCCTGAAAAGTCGGCGAAGGTGATTTTTGCAGATCCGCCCTATAACCTGCGGCTTAAACAGGAGCTCTATCGCCCCAATCAGACTAAAGTGGATGGGGTTGATGATGTATGGGATAGATTTTCATCCAATGCGGAGTACGACCAATTCACGGCAAAATGGTTAACCGCGTGTCGCAGAGTGATGACGGATGACGCGACAATATGGGTGATTGGTTCTTATCACAATATCTTCAGGGTTGGCAAAATCATGATGGATTTGGGCTTTTGGATTTTAAATGACGTCCAGTGGTATAAGACCAATCCGATGCCCAATTTCAGAGGCGTGCGATTTACCAATGCCACGGAGACCCTTATTTGGGCCAAGAAATCAGAGGATCAAAAGAAATACACCTTTAACCATCGGGTGATGAAGCAATTAAACGACGGTAAACAGATGACTTCGGTGTGGAGAATCCCTCTTTGCACCGGTCATGAGCGCATTAAGGATGAGCATGGAAAAAAAGCGCATTCTACTCAGAAACCGGAAGAATTACTGAGAAGGGTGATTTTGTCCAGCAGTAATGAAGGCGATCTAATCCTGGACCCATTTCTGGGGAGTGGCACTACCTGTGCGGTCGCCAGACAACTGAATAGAAAGAGTGTTGGGATAGAAAAGGAACTGCAATATATGGAAATTTCAAAAACACGGCTTATCGCAATAGAGCCGGATAAATTTAAGCATTTAAGAATTGCCGAGCCGGAGAATATCAAAAACCAACGGGTCAGTATGAGCCAGCTATTGCAGGCCGATTACATACGAGAAAACCAAACGCTTTATACCAAAAATAAAACACAAACGGCCATTGTTTTGGCGGACGGCAGTATAAAAAATGGTATTGGAACGGGATCGATACATAAAATAGGCGCACTCATAAAAGGATCAAACGGCTGTAACGGTTGGAAGTTCTGGTATTACGATGAGGCCGGTGAGTTAAAATTAATCGACCAACATAGAAAAAAATACCGGCGGGAATATGGATTAGTTTGAGGAAATTTTTAATAGCCGTGGGCGGGATAATTTACTCTTGGGCCGAGGTGTAATTGGGGGGAGGCTTAGAGCCTTTCCATGTCGACAAAACTATAGTCGTATTCATTTTTATCATCGGCCTTGAAGTCCCGCCGTTCAACCTCCCGCCATTGTGTGCGATCAAAATCGGGGAAATAAACGTCGCCGGCTATCTCGGCATGCACCTCGGTAATATATAATTTTCCGGCCCAGGCCAGGGTCGCGGCATATAACCGGGCGCCGCCGATGATCATAATCTGATCCAAATCGGCACACTGATCATGGATAGCATCCGGATCGTTGATCACCATGCAGCCCTGCGCCTGAAAATCATGCTCACGACTGATAATAATATTCTTTCTGCCGGGCAGGACTCGACCTATCGATTCATGGGTTTTTCGGCCCATCACGATGGCTTTCCCCATGGTGATCGCCTTAAAGCGTCGGAGATCGGCGGGTAGCCGCCAGGGCAGCGCGCCATTGCTGCCGATTACGCCATTGGTCGATATGCCCGCTACTATCGATATCCGCATATCGCTCATTTTATCGGGTAGGTCTTAAAATTAACTCCAAATAATAAACTGTACAGCACCGGCACCAGCAACAGGGTCAACAGGCCGGCAAAGGCCAGGCCGAATATAATCGACACCGCCATCGGCTTAAACATCGCCGCGCCGCCCCACCATAATGGCATCATGCCAAATATCGTCGTGGCCATGGTCAGTAAAATCGGCCGTAACCGCTGCTGGCAGGCGACAATAACGGCATCGGCCCGCTCCCTGCCAAACTGGTTGATTTCTATTTTGACGCGGTCAAGCAATACAATCGCATTATTGATAATGATGCCGGACAGGGAAATGATGCCGAGTACGGTAAAGAAACCAAAAGACGATTTGGCGATCCATAGACCATAGGCGACGCCAATCAGTCCCAGGGGAATAGTGGCGAGAATGATCATCGGCAGTCTTACCGAGTTAAACTGCGCCACCAATAGCAATAATATCACCATTCCGGCAATCGGGATTTTTGCCGCTATCGAGGCATTGGCCTTGCCCGACTCCTCGGCCTCTCCGCCTTCCTGATAAACGTAACCCTCCGGCCAGGATTGTTGCTTTAACCAGGGGGATAATGTTGCATTCACTTCATCCGCGGTCGCACCGGCCCGCAATTGTGCTTGCAGGGTTATGGTTCTATTACGATCCCGGCGTTCAATTCTGCCGGGTTCAAACAGCAGGCGCACGTCGGCAACCTGCTTGAGCGGCACCGATTTACCGCTGGCCTGGGAGTAAATGCCGGTGCCATCCAGCTTGCCGATATCCTGCCGGTCCGCAACCACGGAGCGTAAGACGATTGGGATCAATTTGTCGTCTTCCCTGTATTCGGTCATATCGATTCCGGACAGGCTCGCATTTAATGAATAGGCAACGTCGTCATTGGTGACCCCGGCCCGCCGGGCGCGTTCCTGATCCACTTCCACCAGCAGTTTTTTGGTTCGCATGCCCCAGGTGTTTTTTACGGTTGTGATCAGGGGTTCTCGATACATGCGCGCCGTTATTTCATCGGCGATGCGATACAAGGGATCAAATTCCGGGCCGGATAAGCGGATCTGTACCGGATATCCCACGGCCGGGCCATTCTCCAAGCGGCTTAGTTTTACGTTGAGATCGGGATGACGCCGGCGGACGTACTCTTTAATACCGGCTATGATGATATCGACGTCTTCACCCTGCACGGTATTGGCTATTAGAAATGAATTTGCCGGGTTGGGTTTGGGCGGATCCAGGCCCAGATCGAAACGCGGGCCGCCGTCGCCGATAAACGTCAGCCAGTTTTTTACTGCGGGGGATTGATTGTCAGTGCCGGTAAAGGTGTCTTTAATATAGCGATCGATATCCGCCATTATTTCCTGGCTCGATTCAATCGACGTGCCCAGAGGCATTTCAAAGGTGCCGTTAAAGACCGGATCGGCCGAGGGTTCTATAAATATTTTCGCCACGTGATCCAGCACGCTTATTGCCGAAATAAATAAACCGATCATAAATACGCCAAATAAGATTCTGTGTTTTAACGCCTGCAGCAGAATATTTTTATAAACCCGGTAACCCGTGCCGTTAAATTGCGCCGCCTGCTCAGGCGACGCGGATTGCTTACATAAGGTCCTGGACGCCAGCATCGGGATAAACGTCATCGACAACAGCCATGAAACAAGCAGGGTGATGGTCACCACGTAAAAGATATCGGCGGTATATTCGCCGACGGCCGATTCCGCGAGGGCAATGGGCATGAACGCGGCGGCGGTGGTCAACGAGGAGATCAGCAACGGCAAAAACAATTCACGGCCGGATTCAGTGGCCGAGTTGAGGGCCGATAGTCCCCGGCGATGTTTGACCACCACCGATTCAACCATCACTATGGCATTATCGACCAATAAACCCAGGGAAATGATCAGTGCCGCCAATGAAACCTGGTTGATCGTGACGCCAAAAATCTGCATCACGTACAAGGTGATGATCATTGCCGTCGGAATCAGGCTGACGACTACGACCCCGGTCGCCAGCCCCAAAAAAATAACGATCACCAGGCATACTATCGCAACGGCCTGCAGCAGATTATTGATGAAATTATCGACGTTCTGTTTTACCAGCTCCGCTTGAAACCATATTTTATCGAGTTCTATGCCCCACGGATACTGGGCCCGGATATCCGGCATAATACTATCGAGTTGCTCACCGAGTTTAAGTATGTCGCCGCCTTCACGCATGGAAATGGCTATGGCCAGCGCCGGTTGCCCGTTAACCCGCGCCACACTGCGGGGGGGATCGGAATAGGCGCGATATATATCGGCAATATCACCGACGTGGACGACCCCGCCGTTTGGGATCTGGATGACCGTGGCGCGCAGATCGTCCATCGATTCAAAATTACCGGTGGGCTCCAAAACTATGCGCTCTCTGCCGGTCAGAATATCGCCGCCGGAGGATAATATATTGGCCGAGCTCAGCACCCCTGAAAGCTGCCGGGGGGAAACACCCAGTTCCGCCAGCCGGGCATTATTATATTCGACGTAAATCGCTTCCTGCTGGTGGCCGTGTATCTCCACCTTGGCAACTTCGGAGATCTTTAACAGCCGGTCGCGGAGTGCATCGGCAACCTCTTTCAACTCCGCGTAACTGTATCCATCGCCGGTCAAGGTATAGACACTGCCGAATACATCGCCAAACTCATCATTGACGAAGGGGCCGTCCAGGCCCTTGGGCAGATCCGCTTTAACGTCCTCAACCTTGCGCCGCAGATCATCAAAAATGGGCCGCATTTCCTTATACGATTCAAGGAAATTAACGTTAATTATGGATATGCCGTTGCGCGATTCACTGGTGATAAAATCAACCTCCGGCATCTCCTGGATTTTCTTTTCCAATTTGTCGGTTACCAGCAGTTCCACCCTTTCCGGACTGGCACCCGGCAATCTGGTGGTGATCACCGCAACCCTGACGATGAAGCCCGGATCATTGGCCTTTGGCAATTCAATATAGGCGAGCAGGCCGCCGGCAATTAAAATGGCAATAAGGATCAGGACTACGCGGTCAAATTTGAATGCAAGCCGGGTAAGGTTCATCATGCCGTCTCGTTATTCGATACTGACCCGTAATCCATCCCAGACAATACTGACGCCGGCGGTTACCACCTTATCCCCCTGATCCACGCCTTCAATGATCTCCAACCCGGCGGCCGTGAGCTCGCCGGTGGTCACCGCTCGCCGGCGAATCACCCCGGTCTCCGGTTCATCGGCCGCGTCAACGATATAAACGTACCGACCTGAGGTATCTTCACCGACCGCGGAAGCGGGCACCATAAACCGCGCTTGACCCGAACCCATCGCAAAGGCAACCTGGGCGGCCAGACCGGAGCGAAACCCGGCGGGCCTGTCCACCAGTGTAACGGTAACCGGATAAGTCGCTCCGGCGACCGCGGCCACGCCCACCTCGGTTACCCTGGCGTTAAATTTCTTATCCGGGATGGCACTAAACGTAACCGCTGCTTCCATATCTCTCCGGATCAGTGCGATCACGCTTTCCGGCACGGCCACATCGATCTCCAGCCGGTCACTGCAGGCCACCCGTACTATCGTCTGGCCCACACTCACATTTTCATTTACCTCGGCAAGCAGGGCCGCAACACTGCATGCATCCACGGTGTTTAATCTCGTGTATTGCAGGTGTAAACGCGCCAATTCAACCGCTTTTCTTGCCGCACTCACCTGGGCGGCATTGGATTCCGCGGCCGCGCGCGCGGAATCCAGATCATTTCTGGAGGCATTATTATTTTCATACAGACCCTTTACCCGCTCGAAATTGGCGCGGGCGTTTCTCAATCCCGCCTCGGCCTGGGACAAACTCGCCAGGGCCTGCTGCACCTCAAGCTGATATTGAGAAGCATCCAGCTCGGCAATCAACTGCCCCGCCTGCAATTGATCGCCGACCTTCACCGACGTCGATTGGATCACCCCGCCCACCCTGAAACTCAGGTTGGATTCCTGCCCAATCTTGGCAAGTCCCGAAAAAGTGCGGATATTACCCGCCTCGGCAGGCGCAACGGTATGATAACGAACCGGTCGCAGCCGCGGCTCAGCGATATTTTCCGCGTCACTGCCGCGGTCACATGCACTCAAGGTCAAGAGCATCGCCCAGCATAGGTTCACGCGCCACCGACTTAGACGCATCAGTGAAAACGGCAAACCACCGCCATCGCCCGGTCGCTCAGTAAGATACCGGGTCGGGAGGAATAATTTTTGTCCTCGAGCGTTACTCTTCAATGAAAAAATCTTCATCCACGGCCTTGAACTCATAGGTATTTCTGATCCGTGCGCCAACATTGTGCTTAATCATCAGCCGCGCCAATTCTTCACCATCAATCAGGATGATGTTTTGTGTCAACTTCCGAGCCGCACTTTTGGCTCTCTCTGTAAAAGACGATGAGGTGACAAACAAACCCTTTTGCACCCTGTGCATGTTGAGGCTACCGGAAAAGGCCTGGATATCCGAGGCACCGATCGACGATTTATCCCGGTAACGCTTGGCCTGGATATACACAAGGTCAAGACCCAGCACGTCCTGCTTAATTACACCGTCCACACCGCCATCACACGGACCTCCGAGCTGTTGGGCGGAGTCCTCACCAAGGCCATAACCCATTTTTTCAAGCAGTGTGAGGATCAATCTCTCAAACTCCGCCGGGCTGATATTGCGTACTCTCTCGAGGATGTCATGCATTAATACCCTCTCCTGCTGATTACGGGCGGCCTCTATCAATTCCGCCGGTGTTTGATCGGGGGGATCCCGCTCCATGTTATTATCTGCTTGCGTACCAGGGCTGAAGGAATAGAGGAACTGTTTCGTTACAGGTAATGAACGATCAATCCTGGGATGGGTGGAGAGAAGTTTTTGTCCCTCCGGGGTAATGCATATGTAGCCGTTGCGCGGCGATTCAATCAAACCTGCCATTTTCAAGTGGGCTTTGCCCCACGCAACTCTATTGCTAAAAACGGAGCAGCCATTATTTAGTTTTTCCCCCAACTCTTCAGCGGTTAAACGAAATTCTCCGGCCAGATGGTCGGTGACTGCACATGCACGGAACTCCTCGCCGGAAGCAATATGTTTCAGGAGAGGTAAAATCACCTCGTAAGGTGCGGGAATTGCCATATTTTTCTTCTATCTCTGCTACCAAGGGCACTAAAGGACACAATTATTATACAATTCTCATACTTAATCTCGCTAAAATAAATCCATATCAGCGCTTTCTGGCCTGGTAATAGTCATCCAGCGCCTGATACCATTTGTCAAATCCGTCCGCAGTCAATAACAGATCAAAATTGGCAACCGCGCGCTGCAACACTATCCAGTCGATCATAAACGCATAGCGCGCCTCTGCCGCGGATAAATTGGCCGCCAGATAGGCGTCCTGGGCGTCAATTAAATCGGTAATGGAAACCACGCCCTTTGAATAGGCATCGGTAACCAGTGACAAATTTTCATTGGCGGCATCGGCCGCGTCTTTGGATAGACGAATGGCCGGATAACTGCCACTGGCCTGTTGCATCGCCGCTCTGGCCCGCGCCTCTATTTGCTCCTTGACGTCGGCCTGTTGATAGCGGCTCTGCAACACTGTCTTGCCGGCGCGCAAAGCCTCGGCCCTGCGGGCGCCGCCGGCAAATAAAGGCAGCCGCGCCTGTACCCCGACCGACCATTCATCATCGATCAGGCCGCCGGCACCGCCCCGCCCGCCGCGCTCAATGTTGCTTCCATAGCGGGCATTCAGTTCCACGTCGGGGACGTAATAGGCGCGCTCGGCCGCCAGTAACCGGCGCTGATTGGATAACATAATATGCTCGATCCGTTGCAATTCCGGGGAGTTGTTTATTGCCCGCTCGACCTCGAACTCGGTAAATATTTCAAAACTGAACGGGTTATCAAAAAACCGTCGGAACCGTTCACTATCAAGAATCGCCAGTAGCTCGACAATGCCGTCATCGGTCACCGCTATGGCCTCGGTCAGGGGCAAATGCAATTGTCGTTTTAATTCAATCGCCGCCTGCCGGCGGTCGGATTGTGCGGCATACAGATTGCGTCTGTCCGACGCCAGTTGACTTTGCCAGCGCAACACCTCCGATCGGTCGGTGTAGCCGATCTTCAGGCGCGCTTCCGCCAATTCAAGATTGGTTTCGGTCACCTTCAGATTGGACCTCCTTACTTCTTCAGTGGCCGCGCTGAGCAGCAATTGTAAATAGGCCCGGGCACTGGAGCTGATCAAGTCCAGCATGGCGCCATGCAGGGTCGCATTTTCGGCCTGTTCCAGCAGGGTCGCGACTTCATAAGCGGCCCATCCGGACTCCGAATAGATAAGCTGGGCCGCGGTCAGATCGGCATCGGATGATCGCTCAGCCTGGACCGCACCGGCGCGATCACGGTCGATTTGCACCACGCCCGCGCCAATATTCAATTGTGGCAGCAACGGGGCACGGGCATTGCTCACGTCATGAGCGGCCAGCTCCGCATCGAGGCTGCTGATTTTCAGGGAAAGATTGGCCTCCAGCGCCCGCCGTATCGCCTCCACCATGGCCATGGGCCGGCGCGTATCGCCTGTGTCCTCATAAAGCAGGTCGGCGATTTCAATAAATTTCCATTTGGGAGAAAAACCAATCGCCCTTGCGGTGCGCATATTGATCGCCAGTTTCCTCGGCTGCTCCAGGTCGACCTTTAAGTCCGCCGCATTGGTGCCCAGCAATATGCTCTGAACGTGCAGGGCTATGCGTCGGGCATGGCGGGTGGTATCGATGTTACGACCGCGGGAGGTGGCCAACAAGCCCATTTCCAACTCATCCCTGCCCAGGAATGAAAAACCGGGCAAGCGGAGCTCGATCAAACCCTGCGAAAATTCCTTAAACTCGGCCTCACTAAAGCGCAACAGCGGCGGAACATATACCGCGTCGACGCCGGCGGGCATGGCCGTCAGTCCTTCCTCCAGCCGATCCATAACGGGCAGAAACGTTAATTCAAAACCAAGCTGCCGCTGAATCTCATAGACCGTGCCTTTGAGCTGCGGCAGGGCCTCCAAAAATAATTGATCGGCTATAATCGCCAAATGCCCAAATCCGACCAGCCGATGAAACAGTGCCAGATCTTCCGCGACGGTTCGATTGGCGCTTATATATACATAATTATCCTTGCCGCTGGTTCCATTTCGGTACGGCAGCTCCTGTAAAATCCGGTCCACCGTCACCGGCGCGATCACCGGTTTATTCAGGGTTGCAAACTGGGCCGCCTGGTGAGTGCTCAGCAGGCCATTGGCGATGATCAGATCAACGCCGGGATCAAGCAGTAATTCCTGCAAAATGTCTCTTATGGCCTCCACCCTCCAGCCGCCATGAACAATTTTATCCGCCGGAAATTCGATATCGAATTCACCCGCAACCAAATCCCTTATCTCCCGCTGTAATTGTTTTACCCGCAGGAACTCCCGTTCCACCGGGCCATCCAGCACTATCGCTATGCGGACCGTTGGTGCCGAATGCGCAAGTGGCGCGCATAGCGATAAAGCGGTTGCTAATAATACACCCCTGCTGAGTAAGGCCGGCATCATCAATCAGACTGCAATCGGGGCGGGAATGGCCGCATGGGCCTGGTAATCGATCAAATTGAAATCACCATAAGTAAAGGCAAAAATATCGCCGACCTCAGGATTGATCTCCATCCTCGGCAAGGATAAGGGCGTGCGCGATAATTGCAGCTCAACCTGGTCAAGATGGTTTAAGTATAAATGGGCGTCACCCAGGGTATGAATAAACTCGCCCGCATCCAGGCCGGTAACCTGGGCGATCATCAATAACAATAATGAATAAGAGGCAATATTAAACGGCACGCCTAAAAATATATCCGCGCTGCGCTGGTATAACTGGCAGGATAACACGCCGTCGGCAACGTAAAACTGGAAAAGGGCGTGACAGGGGGCCAATCTCATTTGATCCAATTCGCCCACGTTCCAGGCACTGACGATTAAACGGCGCGAATCCGGATCACGTTTTATCTGCTCGATCACCCCGCCGATTTGATCGATGGTGCGCCCATTTGAGGTCTTCCAGGTGCGCCATTGGGCGCCATAAATCGGCCCCAGCTCACCCCGGTCATCGGCCCATTCATCCCAGATACGCACGCCATTATCACGCAGATATTTAATATTGGTGTCGCCACTCAAAAACCACAATAATTCATGGATGACGGCCTTGAAATGCAGGCGCTTGGTGGTCATTGCGGGAAACCCCCGGCGCAAATCAAAACGCATCTGATAACCGAACACACTCAGGGTGCCGGTACCGGTGCGATCCTGTTTTTTTACGCCGTGGCGTTTAACGTGACGCATCAGGTCGAGATATTGTTTCAATTTAATGCCGCCCTTTCTTCACTGAAATTTTTTATACGCAAGTAACAATAATACCGCTCCAAAAATGATCATCGGCAAGGTCAACAACTGTCCCATCGTCAGCCAGTCAAAAGCAATATAGCCGATATGCTGATCCGGTTGTCTGACAAACTCCACCAAAAAACGCACCGTCCCATAGCCCAGAAAAAACAATCCCGACACTGCTTTTACCGGTCTTGGCCGCGCCGAAAACAACCATAAAATAACGAATAATAACAGACCTTCCAACCCCGCCTCATAGAGCTGGGACGGATGCCGGGCTATATTACCGGCCCTGGGATCGGGAAACACCATCGCCCAGGGCAGGGTCGAAGCCCGACCCCATAACTCGCCATTGACAAAATTGGCAATCCGCCCCAGAAACAGGCCGACCGGCACCACCGGCGCAACAAAATCGGTCAATACAAAAAACGGTTTGTCAATTTTGCCCGCCAACCAGAAAGTCGCCACCAGCGCCCCAAGCAAACCGCCGTGAAAGGACATGCCCCCCTGATGGATCTTGAACAGCATCAACGGCGCCTGCAGAAAGCCGTCAAAATTATAAAACAACACCGATCCCAGACGCCCGCCTATAAAAATGCCCAACATGGAATAGAATACAATATCCGCCACCTGATCCGCGGAGAACCCCGAATCCGGCCGCCGCGCACGCCGATTCAGCAACCACCAGGCAATCAGCAGGCCCGCCAGATAACTGAGGCCATACCAACGGACCTGCAAGGGCCCAAGGGAGAACGCAACCGGATCAATATCTGGGAATGCCAACATAGATGGGCAGTCTATCAGATATGCCGCCGCCGGTAATGCCCGGGTCTTTTCCAATACGGCAAAACGATAATGCCACCGCTGATAAGCCGCAACCGGCTCGTCGGCCATTGTGCAAATCAAACTATGAACGGGAGACAAACAGGGTTTGAGATCGACTCTGAACGGCACCCCGCTTGAGACTCATTATATGGATTAGAAAATATCACCCAAGCACCGGTCCCGCAGGACAGAGACCGCCATCATTTGTCGGCCCATTATTTGTCGACCTGGGCCGGCGTTCAACCGACCCAGGCCGATCCCCGGTGCGTCACATCAATTTAACCAACCCAATACTTACGGCAGACTGAGGGCCCTCTCCAGGATCGCGGTATCCGACCCAAACCCCAGCGCCCGCCGTAGCTCCGGGCTGGCCCGCAGCTCATCCCCGAACCGCAAGGCATAGTACAGCAACCGCGCGTCCTGCTGGCTCAGGCGGCCATCGTCGTTCAGATCCGGGCTCGGAGTGACGTCCGCCGGGTCCTGGCCCAACCAGGCCCCGGCCCTGGCCTCCAGCCGCGCCCGCGTAACGCCGTCGGTTCCCCGCAGTTGATCCAGCAAGGTATTCAAGCCGTCTGATGCAGCCGGCAGCGCCGCGACGTAATACAACACCTGGGCGTCCCGCGTGTCGATGTTAGCGTCCCCATTCACGTTCACCGATCCCACCGTCGTCACCATCACCGTGGCGGTGGCGTCGGCATTGGCGGCGCCGCTGTCATCGGTCACCGTCAGGGTCAGCGTGACATTGGCACCGATGGTATCGGGAGCGCTCCAACTGGTGTCGGCCAGGGTCGCGTCTTGGAAACTGCCAGGGTCCGGGCTCGCACTCCAGGCATAGCCCAGCACGTCGCCGCTGTCCACGTCCTCAGCGGTGCCACTCAGATCGACGGTGGCGCCCTGGCCCACCTCAGTATTGGCCGTCGGCGCGGCGATAGTGACCGTGGGCCTGTCATTGGCGCCGGTGACGGTGAGGGTGACGTCCTGCATGACACGGATCCCGGCACTCGCGGTCACGGTGAAGACCTCGGTGTCGGTGGTGCCCTCGGCCAGGGCCTGGGTGGCGGCAAGATCGTTGTCCAGCGTATAGGTCCAGGCGCCGGCGGGGGTGATACTGAAGGTGCCATACGTGCCGTCGGGATCGGTGGGCGGCGTGAAGGTGGCGTCATCACCGTCAATAACGAGGCTTAGCGTGCCGCTCGCGACGTTGTTGGCGTCATCATCTTCGGTGACCGTGCCCTCGGTGGCGCCGGTCACGGTCGGCGCAATGATAAGGATCCGCAGTTCCAGGTCATCCCGGTCGCCGGCACCGGTACGGGCGTCGGCGTCCTGCACCCGGTAGGTGAATACGCCGGCGGCGCGGGTGATATCGAAATCCGCCGGGGGCGTGCCGGTCAGCCTGCCGGTGCCGCCGTCAAAGCTGAGACCGAGGGCGTCCAGGTTCGGGCCCTGCTGGTGGAGCAGGGTGTAGCGGAGAGCGCCGTCGCCGCCGGTGGCGGCCGGCAATTGCACGAAGTCCCGCGGCGTGCCGTCGGTGTCAGTGCTGCTGAGGGCGATGCCACGGGCGTAGCGCTGCTCGGGGAGGGTGGCGTCGCCGAAGCCGGGGACGGCATTGTCCTCGATGGTGATGCCGAAGCCTTCCGGATTGCCGGGAAAGCTGGGGGGGAAGGGGTTGGCATCGGAGGGGGTATATACGTAGCCGCTCCTCCCCTGGGGCGTGGTCGGACGGCCGGAGAGGATACGGGTGCTGCCGTCAAAGCTCAGTCCGGCCGGCAGGCCGCCGCTGGTCCCGCGGAGGGTGTAGCGATAGGGCGGGGTGCCATCTATGGCCGCCGGCAGGGTCAGGTTGACTATCTGGCCGACGAAGAACGTCCGGTCAGGGAAAGTGGCACCAGCAGGGAAGCGCAGGGCCTCGGCAACAATGACGTCAAACTCTATGGTGTCGCTGCGACCGTTGGCATCGGTGACGGTGTAGGTGTGGGTGGTGGTGCCGGTTACATTCACTCTATTGGAGGAGATGCGGCGTGTACCGGCGTTGAAGTTGACCCCGTTCGGCAGGGCCGGGGAGATGCTGTAGATGTACGGTCCCGTGCCACCTTCGGCCGCCGGCAGGGTCACTTCGCGCACGCCATGGTTCACAGTATAACGCTGGTCCGGAATGGTGGCGTCGCGGAAACTCACGGCGCTGCCTTCAATCGTGACGACGACGAAGGCGGATGCGGCGTCAGGGTGTTGGACGGAGTCGAAATCAACCCGAAAGGTTTCCGTGAGCGTCTCCCCTAATGGCAAGTTCCGAACGGTGGGGTTATCGTTGTTCAGGGTGTAGGTCCATATTGAAGAGGTAGCATTCCTTTGTTCGAAACGGAACCTCCCGTATTGGGTGTTGCGTTCAGATTGTTCAGTTACCTCGGCGTCGACTACTCTGCCATCTCTCCCAAAAAGGATGTTTCCGAAAAAGTTCACCATACCGTCACCCCGATTCGCAGTAATGCTTCGAGTCAACGTCCCAATGAACACGAGCCGGTTGATATCCGACTCAATGACGATGCGCGCATCCTCCAGATAAACCCGTCTTCGTTCCGATTCGCCGGGCCGTATGTTCTTTGCCAGCGCCCGGTAGATGAAGGTATTGCTGCCGGTGGCGCTGGGTGTGCCGGTCAATACGCCGGTATCCGGATTCAGGCTCAGCCCGAAGTCGGCCAGTTGCGGGCCGCGTACTTGGAGCTGGAGCAGACCATAGGTGACGCCGCCGGCGCCACCCATGGCACGGGGCAGGGTCACGTTCACCGGCGTGCCCACGGTGTAGGTCTGTCGCGGGAAGCTCCGCACCAGGAAATACGGGTCAAGGTTCTCCCGGATGAAGATAGGGAAGCCGAGCGTGGCGGTGCGTTCATCGGCGTCGGTGACCGTATAGGTGTAAGCCATATCATTCTGGGGCGTGAGCGGCTGGCCGGAGAGGACACGGGAGTTGGCGTTAAAGCTGAGACCGTCCGGCAGGCCACCGCCGTTATTCCGGACGAGGGTGTAGCGCAGGGGGCCGGTGCCGCCGGTGGCCGCCGGCAAGGTGCGGGGGGTGATGAACCGGCCCTGGGTGTACACCTGGTTGTCAATAGAGGCGCCACCGAAACCGGGCTGGGCGGCGGCGTACTGCGTCGGCATCAGGCTCAGGACCGGGGCCAGGACGAAGGCCGAGACGAGGGCCAGGCTTGCGAACCGGGGACGGCGAGCACCGCCGCGGGCGGACGGCCTGAGGTCAGCTAAATTATTGGGGGGGGGGGGGGGTGAAAGGCAGGCTGGTGGCCACCCGACGGGCGGGGCGGCGGTTATCCATCCGGCGTGTTCGCGGTGTGTTATCCATCATGACCCTCTTATGTTCTCAAGTATCGACTGCATTGCAAAGTCTTATCTCCACCCATTCAGTATAGCCGATTATCCCGACCCATCAACCCAATTTAATCAACCCGACAACCACACTGATCTGCGCAATCATCGCACCAACGATCCAGCGCGTCAGTCTTGTTTCCGCGTTGGCAATATCCGACTGTGTGGACAGGCGCAGTTTCTCGATGTCCGCCTTCACCTCGGCAATGTCCGACTGGGTGGTCAGGCGCAGTTTCTCTATGTCCGCCTTGGTGTCCGCGCGCAGTTTCTCTATGTCCGCCTGGGTGGCCAGGCGTAGTTTCTCTATGTCCTCCTGGGTGGCCAGGCGTAGTTTCTCTATGTCCGCCTTCACCTCGGCAATGTCCGCCCTGGTGGCCAGGCGTAGTTTCTCTATGTCCACCTTCACCCCAGCAACGTCCGCCCTGGTGGCCAAATTGCTGTTAATCATATCGACCTGCTCACCGGCCAGGGCTTCGGCCTGCGCTTCGGTGAAACCGGATTCAGTCAGGTGCTTGACAAATTTATGTGTATCAAATGCGATGGCTTCCATATTCAGGTACCGGATAATTTATACGGGTACGGCAGGGATCCTCCACCTGCCACGGTTCTCCACTAATTAAGTATAGCCGTTTATCCCGGCCCGTCAAGCTCAGACACAGCCCCGGACTCTCGATTCAGAACCGCACTGGTGCCGGCAAGCCCGGCCCGTACAACCCAAACACGAGCCGCACCAGACGGACACCGCCACAGCGACCGCCGGGGCATCAAGCCGGTGAGAGGGCCCATAGCCGGCACGACGATCAAATATAATTAACTCAGGTGGCATTATGCGCTAAAATTGCATGCGTACATATTAATCTGACGGGATGGAGCTATAGATGTCCGAAGCTAAAATATTTTCTTTTATCAATTATAAGGGAGGGGTTGCAAATACAACCTCGGCCTATCATATCGGCTGCTGCCTGGCCGGGGCAAAATCCAAAAAAGTGCTGCTCATCGATATTGATCCACAGACAAATCTTACGTTTTTGTGTGCATCGATTGACGCCTGGAAAAAACGCAGGAAACGCACAATCGCTACGATGTATGGGCGATATATGGATAAGAAGCCAATTGAAACCAGAAAATATTTATGGAACACGCCGATTCGTTTAAGCTATGGTCAGCGTCATCCCAATATTGATTTGATTCCATGTGATATGGGCCTGATTGGAGAGGATATTGGCGGCGGACGGATTGCCGGCGCATATCCCGGCATGAAAATGTTAAAGAAAAATGCAAAACGGTTCATGCGGGATAGAACCTTTCTGACAAAGGTAATCGAAGAGGTGGCCGACGACTATGATTACGTGCTGATAGATTGTCCCCCGAATCTATACTCAATGACACAAAATGCGTTGCTGGCCAGCGACCATTATATTATTACCGCCATACCTGATCATCTCTCAACGATGGGTCTGAATATCTTTATCGATAAGGTTAATAAAATTGGCAAATTGGCCGGGGCGGCGGCAAAATTCGCCGGGAAGAAAACTGATAATTATCATATGGCCGATTTTGGTGCGGTGCTGTTTGTAAGGGTGCAGGGTAGAGACCAAAACATAACGGTCACGCATAGGAATAAAATGCAGGAAATTCGAGCAACCTTCCCGGACAAGTGCTTTGAAACACATATAACCGAGTTAATTGGATATACGCAAGCCGCTGAAAACAGTCGGCCGGTTTGGCGACAATTTGGCAAAAACGCCCGGCTGGTTATAAAGCATCAAGAGTACCCAAAAGTGGTGGATGAGCTTTTGAAGAAATTTCAATGACGGATCATGCAGCGGGGACGACCGCAATAAGGATTGACGGCGTGCTTGTCAGTTTGGCGGATGCGTTTGATAGCCCGCCGTCACAAGTGTCGAAAGATCGAAGCAATCAGAGAGCCGGAAGTCTTTAGCCCTCGGTATGATCAGAATATCCGGCGCACTCCTCGCGTCTGACAGGCGCGTGCGCTGAAACGCACGCCCGTCAGCCTGTTTGTCAGAAATGTCTGTGGGCTGTTAAGATGATAGCCATCCGTGGTTGCAGGCGGCGGGGGGCCTGGACGTCACATTGACAGGGGCGGGAATATACGGTAATATGAATTTTTTTGAAAATGACCCGTAAAAACCCTGTTAAACAAAAACATGAACCATGAAAAGAACCTTTCAGCCCAGTAACTTAAAACGCAAGAGGAAGCATGGTTTCCGTGTGCGCATGAGCACCAAATCGGGCCAGCACATTATCAGAGAGCGCCGCGCCAAGGGCAGGAAAAGACTGTCGGCCTGAGCCCGATCTGATGGATGGCAGACTTTATACGCTTGTCCAGAATTAACAAACTGGTCAAATCGCAGCAATTCCGGTCCGTGTTCAGATCGTCAAGACGTTCCGGCGATGGTGCCTTTTTAGTGATCGCCAGGAAAAATTCAAACAACGTCGCCAGACTGGGCATGTCTCTGCCCAAAAAGCACGTCAACCAGGCAGTGCAAAGAAACAGAATAAAAAGAGTGATCAGGGAAAGCTTTGGATCGGCACAGACGCTGCTTAAAGGCCTGGACGTTGTTGTGGTCGTGCTCAAGGGCACAGATAATAATTTTGATAATAAATCATTGCGTTCCAAATTGGAACAACACTGGAAAAAGGTTTCGGCTTGCAAAAAATCCTGTTAACCGGCATAGCGATGTACCGACTGTTGCTCAGCCCGTTTCTACCGCCATGTTGCCGTTTTTACCCGACCTGCTCTCGCTACGCCGGGGAATCCATGGAACGCCACGGTCTCGTTACCGGCTTGACCCTGGCCATCAAGCGGATATGCCGATGTCATCCCTTCTGCGCCGGCGGATATGATCCGGTGCCGGAACCGGATAATGCGCCGGATAATGATTGATGGAAACAAAGCGCTTCATATTAATACTCGCGCTGGGTCTGGTCATGCTGATGCTATGGCAGGAATGGCAACGGGATTACGGCCAACCGCCGGCGACGGCGGAACAAACACCAGGCGAACCGGCGGCGGTGGAGGCACTGCCGACGTTTGAACCGCCGCCGGCGACGCCCACCGCCGATCTGCCGGCATCGTTCCAACCGGACTTTGGCCTTCCCAATGAGGGCGCCGAGCAAGGGCGCAAGATCAGGGTCAAAACCGATTTGCTGCAACTGGAAATTGACCTTATGGGAGGCACGATAGATAAGGCGCTGTTGCTAAAATATCCGGTAGCCAAGGATGCCCCGGAGACGCCGGTGGCACTATTGAACCGGGGGCAATATAACCTGCATATCGCTCAATCCGGGCTGCTCAGTAAAAACAGCGCCCCCAACCATGGCAGCCTGTACCGATCTGCATCCTTGAATTATGAGCTGCGGGATAAGGATCAGCTACGGGTGGATTTATACTGGCAATCGGACGATGATCTGAAGATCACCAAAACATATGTATTCAATCGCGACAGTTATCTGGTCGATATCATTTACAGGATAGACAATCAGGGCGGCAAAAATTGGACCGGTCGCGTTTATGGACAGTTGCAAAGAACCGAACCCGCCGCAAGAGAATCGATGTTGATCTATACCTACACCGGTGCGGTTATTTCTTCTCCTGAGAATCGTTATGAAAAAATATCTTTTGGCGATATGCAGGAGCGCAAGCTGGAACGCAACGTCCCCAACGGCTGGGTGGCAATGCTACAGCATTATTTTGTTGCGGCCCTGTTACCGGCAGATCCGGCTCAGGTATATCAATACTATACCCTGATCCCCGCCCCAAACACCTACGTCATTGGCGCACTGTCTCCGGCCCGCGAAGTGGCCGCCGGTTCCGAGGGCACTCTAAGGCATAAATTTTATCTGGGGCCGAAGACTCAAAAAACATTGAGCCAGGTCGCCGAAGGACTGGAACTCACCGTCGACTATGGTGTGCTGTGGTTTATCGCAAAACCCTTATTCTGGGTGCTGGAAAACCTGAATGATCTGACCAATAACTGGGGCTGGGCGATCATTATTCTAACCCTGTTGGTAAAAGTCGTGTTCTATAAGCTATCCGCCGCCGGCTATCGCTCGATGGCCAATATGCGCCGGCTGCACCCTAAAATTATGACGATACGGGAGCGCCATAAAAATGATCGCGCTCAACTTAATCAGAGTATGATGGATCTCTATAAAAAGGAAAAAATCAATCCGCTTGGCGGCTGTTTTCCAATCCTGATCCAAATCCCGGTTTTCATTGCGCTTTATTGGGTGCTGTTGGAAAGCGTTGAAATGAGACAGGCGGATTTTGCTCTGTGGATCAATGATCTTTCCTCGCCGGACCCTTATTTTGTAATGCCGCTGTTGATGGGCGTAACCATGTTTGTGCAACACAAGCTGAATCCGGCGCCGGTGGATCCGTTTCAGGCGAAAGTAATGGCCGCTCTACCGATAGTGTTCACCGTATTTTTTGCATTTTTCCCGTCGGGTTTGGTTTTATACTGGCTGGTCAATAATATCCTATCCATCGCGCAGCAATGGCTGATCACCAAAAACCTGGAAAAAGCCGATCTCAAGCACTGATCGACGATACCCCCTGAATGACCAAAAGTGGCGATACCATAGCCGCGATAGCCACGCCTTCAGGAACCTCCGGTATTGGCGTTATAAGAGTATCCGGCCCGCTGAGTAAAACTATTTCCGCCGCGGTTGCCAGAACTGATCCGAAACCGCGCTATGCGCATTTTTGTAAATTCAAGGCCGCCGACCGGGAAATCATCGACCATGGCGTCGCCATTTATTTTAACGCGCCGGCCTCGTTCACCGGCGAGGACACACTGGAATTATTTGCCCACGGCGGCAGAACGTCTCTGGAAGCGCTATTGCAGAGAGTGATTGAATTGGGCGCGCGGCAGGCCCGACCGGGAGAATTTACCGAGCGCGCCTTCATCAATGACAAAATCGACCTGCTACAGGCGGAGGCCATTGCCGATTTAATAGCAAGCAGCTCCAAGCAGGCGGCCAAACACGCGCTGCGCTCACTGGACGGGGTCTTTTCCAGGAAAATTGATGGGATCAGAACCGACTTAACCACCGTCAGGACGTTTTGTGAGGCGTCACTGGATTTTCCCGATGAGGACATCGAGCATCGGGATGAACAACGCTTAATTGAGAGTCTGGATAACTGCCGCAACGCCATCGACGTTTTATTGGCCAACGCCAAAACCGGTCAACGGCTGCGGGAGGGAAGCAAGATAGTGATCACCGGCAAACCCAACGTCGGCAAATCCAGTTTAATGAACTGTTTGCTCGGTAGCGAGCGCTCGATAGTCACCGCCACCCCGGGGACGACCCGCGACGTGATCAATGAACAGGCCGTGTTTGATGGCGTGCATATCGAGTTGGTCGATACTGCCGGGATACGGGACGCGATGGACGAGATCGAACGCGAAGGCGTGAAGCGGGCGCGGGAGCAGATTCTGGACGCGGATATCGTGTTGAGAGTCGTCGACGCAGGCGAGGCCGGGGACATCGCTGAAAAACCTTCTTTAAATCACCAAACTGTTTTGGTGATCAATAAAATTGACCTGTATGGATTGCAACCGCAAATAAAGACCGGCGCGGCTGAGTCTGAGCGGGTTTTTATCTCGGCAAAAAATAAAACCGGCATAGACCTGCTGATCAACGCGATCACAAAAAGGCTTGGGCTTAATAACAGTGAGGAAGACCTGTTATTGGCGCGGCAACGCCATATAGAGGCCTTGAAAAAAGCCGGCGCCGAGCTCCGCACCGCGATCGCGCTGAGCCGGTCGAGATCCGATGGGGCGCTTATCGCGGAACATTTGCGGCTGAGCCAGCATCATCTGGACGAAATAACCGGTAAAACCTGCCCGGATGATTTGCTGGGCGAAATATTTGCCGGCTTTTGCATTGGCAAATGATCGGGCCCGGCGACGACACAAATAGCGAGCCGGATCAGACGGCTAATATAGTTCCTCTATGGCAGTTCCTCTATGGTCTGAATCAGCGTTGCTTTTCTTACCGGTTTACTCAGATAAGAATCACAGCCCGCCTCCATGCACTTATCAATCTCCTCCTTGATGGCATGGGCGGTCAGCGAAATGATCGGGGTCGGCGACAGGCGCTGGTCCTGTTCCCACTGGCGTATCGCGCGCGTCGCGTCATGGCCATTCATCACCGGCATTTGCACGTCCATCAATACCAGATCATATTTTCCATTTTTAAATAATTCCACCGCCAGCCGCCCATTCTCAGCCTCCTGAATCGTATGCGGCGTGGATTTGAGATAGGCTTTGACCAAAAGGCGGTTATCGGGATTATCCTCCACCAACAAAATATCCTTACCGGTGGCTTTTACCGGTTCGCGATCTTCCGACGATGGCTCAGAACCGGCCACGCCGGCCGGTTTGTTCAATAGCATTTTTTCCAGGCCGGCGATCAATTCATCTCTTTTAATCGGTTTTATCAAGAAATTACTGAGCCCCTTTGCCTTCGCCAATACGATATGCTGATTTATTTTTGCCGCGCCTATCATGATCAGCACCGGCAATTTCCCGGATAACAACCCCTCAAGCAAGGCCGTTCCCTCCGGAAAGAGCAATACGCTGTCGACTAAAACAATATCGGCGGCCATTGCAGAATCTGCCGCCAATTCTGAGCTCGCGGCGGCTCCGCCAAGGATTTTTGCACTCATCCCCTTTGCCTCAAGCAGCGCGGCAATGGCCAGGGGATTACTGATATGATCATCGATGATCAGCGCCGATTTATTGTGCAAATTCCGGTCTATATGATCGGTCTTCTGCTGTTGCTGCAATACAACGCTAAACAAAAAGGTGGCGCCTTTATTCTCTACGCTCTCGACGCGAATATCGCCGTCCATCATTTCCACCAGACTCTTTGCTATCGTCAGTCCCAGGCCGGTGCCGCCATACTGTCTGGTCATGGATAGATCGGCCTGGGCAAAATCGGCAAAAATTGTATCGAGTTTATCCGCGGGAATGCCAATGCCGGTATCGCTTACCGCAAATTTGAGTCGGTCGCCGGAGGCATCATCACCGTCAACGGATACAAGAATCTCACCGGCATCGGTAAATTTTAATGCATTATTGATGAGATTCAGCAAAATCTGGCGCAACCGGTACGGATCGCCTATGCGATATCGATTCAATTCCGGACTCATGTTACAAACGATATCCAGGTTTTTGGTCTCGGCCTTGAGTGCGTACATCTCAGCCGCTTCATCAAGCAACGGCACCAGGTCAAAAGCAATATTCTCCAATACCATTTGCCTGGACTCGATCTTGGATAAATCGAGAATATCATTGACCAGCGCGAGCAGGCTGTCGCTGGCTTTACGGAAAACCCCGGTATATTTTTTTTGTTCTTCGGATAATTCCGTTTCCGACAGCAGCTCGGCCATGCCGGTGATCGCGTTCAACGGCGTCCTGATCTCATGACTCATAACGGCCAGAAAGTCGGATTTCATGCGCGAGGCCCGCAATGCGTCATTCCTGGCAACGGCCAATTCCCTGGTTTGTTCTTCCACCTTCTTCTCAATCAGGAGATTTCTATTAATCAGCTCATTCGCCTGAATTTCTTTCGCCCTGATCAGCGCAAACAATAATAGTAATATTCCGAAGCCCAGAAACACTCCGGTAAAAATAAGACGATAATCCAGTTCCGATAAATAAATATCCCGGCTGATCACTAATTTGATCGAATATTGGGGCAACTGAATAATGCTTTCCTCCAGCAGGGAATCGACTCTCCAAAGACCCTCCACCGCGTCCTGCTCAGTAAAATAAAGTTGCTGTTGGCCCAATAGATTATCGGCGTTGCTGTGCATGCTTAGCGACAGGTTGCTGTTAATTTTGGCGCCGTCCGGTAAATTCCGGGGAGAGAGTAATATCGCAACGACTCCCCCGGCCAATCCATCCACGGGGCTTTCCCCCGGACCCAGGCGTGGATTTGCCGGCGTCAATGACTTAAATAACCAGTATTTTTTCCAATGCTCGTGCTCGTCGGTGATCATCAGCGGCACCACCGCATTTGTCCGCCGGCCCGAATCAATCACATTTTTATATTCGGGCAGACTGTAAAAATCCTCCGGGATGGCGGCGTGATCATTTCCGCCGGCATTTTGATAGGCCAATACAAATGACGCGCCTTCGCCAGGTTCCGTAGCGATATAATAATTAATTGCTTCAATATATTGATGCTTTTCCAATAAATCCCGGGTAAACAGATTAAATTGATCCGCTGAACCATCGGGCGCTGCATTAATATACGTGGCGACGATATCGACCACTTCATTGCCGGCGATTATATTGCGCTCTATCACCTCCTTTATAGAGGTGCTTTCCAACGCATATTCTCTTTGTGCTTTGTCCATGGCGGCGTGCCAGAAAACCTCGGATAATGCAACAAAACACGCGAGTCCGATCAGCAGCGCTATGAAATAGGAGACCCCGCGCGGCGTTACCTTGACTTTATCTTCGGACATGTTCGCAACCCCGGGCGGATTTATTCGGACACCACGTCGACCCTCTGCATATAAGCGGCATACGCGTCAATTAACTGACGAATCGATTGCAGATCGTTTGCCTTCGCCGCCCTTTCTATTTTTGCGCCCAATCTGGACATGCCGTCGAAACCATAACCGCCACCCGTGCCTTTGAGATTATGGCCGATGGAAGCCAGCGTCTCCAGATCGCGTTCATCGTAAGCCCGATTGAGTTTTTCTATATCCCACCGTCTGTTTTCCAGAAATCCGGGGATCAGTTCCTTCAAATCAGGATCGACTCGAACCTCTATCCTGTCATTCTCGGTCATCTGTTATCTTCCTCCCTGTTGTTTATCCATTCCCAAGCCGGCCTTAAATGTTAGAGCACGTCTTTTTTATTCCACCGTGACCGATTTAGCCAAATTCCGGGGTTGATCAATATCCGCTCCTTTCAGGACGGCGACGTAATAGGCCAGTAACTGTAGAGGAATAGTATAGAGTATCGGCGCCAAATACTCATTTACCCCATTTAACGCCACGAGATTGATCCCCGGCGACGCGTCAACGCCTGCTTCCGCGTCCGCAAATAAATACAATTCTCCGCCGCGCGCCCTTACCTCCTGCAAATTGGATTTCAATTTTTCCAACAGATTATTATTCGGCGCAAGCGCGACTATCGGCATATCATCATCCACCAACGCCAAAGGGCCATGCTTCAGTTCGCCCGCCGCGTAAGCCTCGGCGTGAATATAAGAGATCTCTTTCAGTTTCAGCGCGCCCTCCATCGCCACCGGTAATAATGATCCCCGCCCAAGATAAAGCGCATGATGCTTATGAGCAAATCGTTCGGCCAGCTCCTTGATCCGCCCCTGCAATTCCAGCACCCGGCTGATTTGCGTCGGCAGGGTTTCCAGCGCCTTAACCAGCCCCGGCATATATCCATGATCGACCCGCTGACGTTTGGCTATATTGAGCACCAATAAAAGTAACGCCACCAGTTGGGATGTAAATGCCTTGGTCGAAGCAACCCCTATCTCAGGCCCGGCCCGGGTTAGAAACACAAGGTCGACCTCTCTGGTCAAGGAACTGTTGGCAACGTTGCAAATAGCGAGAGTAGCCAGGAACTGGTTTTCCTGAGCGTGCCTCAACGCCGCCAGAATATCCGCGGTTTCCCCCGACTGGGAAATACAAACAAAAAGACAATCATCCTGAATTACCGATTTCCGGTAACGGAATTCACTGGCAATTTCCACGCTGCACGGGACACCGGCGAGTGCCTCCAACCACGATTGTGCAATCAGGCCGGCGTGATAACTGGAACCGCAGGCGACAATTTTAACCGCCTTTACCCGGTCGAATAGCTCCCGGGTCCGGTGGTCGAATTCTTCCGGCACCACCTCGCCATTAACAACGCGACCGGCAAGAGTATCGGCTATGGCCTTCGGCTGAGTAAAAATCTCCTTCAGCATATAGTGGCGATAACCGGCCTTGCCCACCAATCCCGGGGTCAAATCGGACACGCTCACCGAACGTTGCACCTGCCGTCCCGAACTATCGAAGATAGCCAGGCCGTCGCTATGTATATCGGCAACGTCGCCGTCTTCAAGAAAGATGAATTGCCGGGTAACCGGCAGTAAAGCCGATACATCCGAGGCGACAAAGTATTCACCGATCCCTATGCCTATGATCAATGGGCTGCCCTGGCGGGCGGCTATCATTCTATTCGGATCATGTTTACTTATCACAACAAACGTATAAGCCCCATCCAAACCCGCCACCGAAGAACGCACCGCAGCAAGCAGATCCCCGTGCTTTTGCAGACAATGGTGCACCTGGTTGACGATCACCTCGGTGTCGGTATCAGACGTATATTCATACCCCAACTCAATTTGCCGCCGACGCAAATACTCATGATTTTCAATAATGCCATTGTGAACCAGCGCAAGCTCATTGCTTGAAATATGCGGATGGGCATTTTCCACGCTGGGCTCGCCGTGGGTGGCCCAACGGGTATGGGCGATACCGGTGCCACCGGAAAATGATTTGTTTGCCAACGACGCCTCAAGTTCCCTGACCTTGCCAAGCACACGCTCCCGATGCAGCAACTGATCATGGTCGAGTATCGCCAGTCCGGCGGAATCATAACCCCTGTATTCAAGCCGCTTCAACCCTTCAATAAGAATGGGAAGGATATCCCGCTGGGCAACCGCACCGACTATTCCACACATGATCTTCCATTAAATCGTCGCATTATCGAGAAAGCTTTGTTTCAGTATCGGTATAGGTATCATGGCTCTGGAAATGCAATTTTGGATCGGCGATAAATTCATTTGCCTCAAGTTTGGCGTGCATCTGTTGATTTGGCGACAACTTATTCTCTCCCGCCAGGGCTGCCAACTGACGGCTTGCCGTTTCATTGCCTTGTTGAGACGCGGCATAGTACCAGATGTAGGCGGTATAAAAATCCCGCCGCACACCGTTGCCTTCATTAAACAGATCAGCATAATTGCGCTGGGCATTGGGATGCCCTTGGCGAGCGGCGGTTTCATACCATTTTGCCGCCTCTGCAATATCGCGCTCTACGCCCAGCCCAAGAAAATACTGTATCCCCAGATAATTCTGGGCTTCCGGGTCTCCCTCCCTCGCCATCGGCAACCAGAGTGCGTGGGCGGTCTCATAGTCACCCTTATTAAACGCGGAGACCGGATCAGTCTGCCCCAGACAAGCGCACAGGGTTAAACTCCAGAACAACAATACCACCAGCCTTATAAATGAGGCCGGAATTTTGACCCGGGCAGATTCCGGGCCGGCATGAGATATTAAGCGAACCATGACATTGGTCGGGGCGAGAGGATTCGAACCTCCGACCCCTGCAACCCCATTGCAGTGCGCTGCCAGACTGCGCCACGCCCCGAAATAACAGCCTTATAAGTGATCAAAGCCGTGCCAACAAGCAAGCTCAAGGAAAATCCGAACCCGGGCAATCAGCGCCTAAGAATATTCAGAACCTCTTCCAGTTCATTCCGCAACTGCCGGATGATCTGCTGGCTCTGATTACAATCATCCTGCGCCTCATGGCCGGATAGTTTTTGCCGTGCGCCGCCTATCGTGAACCCCTGCTCATACAACAGGCTCCTGATCTGCCTAATCAAAATAACGTCTTGACGCTGATAATAGCGGCGATTACCGCGACGCTTCAAAGGGTTTAACTGGGGAAACTCCTGCTCCCAGTAACGCAATACGTGCGGCTTTATCTCGCACAGATTGCTCACTTCACCTATGGTGAAATAGCGCTTACCGGGGATCGTCGGTAATTCGTTATGACGAGGGGCTTCCAGCATAAGCTTCCACTCGGGCCTTTAGTTTTTGTCCCGGACAAAATGTGACCACCCTGCGCGCACTGATCGGTATTTCCTCTCCGGTTTTAGGATTGCGCCCGGGTCGCTGACTTTTTTCACGCAGATCAAAATTACCGAATCCGGAGAGTTTAACCCGGTTCCCCGCCTCCAGGGCCCCGCGAATTTCCTCAAAAAACATCTCCACGATCTCCTTGGATTCACGCTTATTCAATCCAAGCTCATCATAGAGCTTTTTAGTTATATCCGTCTTAGTCAGTGCTCCCATATCATTCCCCTCTAAGTGTTGCACCGAAACGTCCTGCAAGACTATTTAACATATCCCCCATTATCGACTCCACCTCTTTATCTTCCAGAGTGCTTGAAATTTTCTGAAAGGTCAAGCCCAAAGCAAGACTTTTTTTCCCCGGGCCCACGCCCTCCCCACGATAGACGTCGAATAATTCCAGTTCATAGAATTCCTCTCCGCCCCGATCCCGGATACAGTCCATCACCTCGGAGACCGGAATATCTTCATCAATCTCTATCGCCAAATCGCGCTTCACGGCCGGAAATCTGGATAAACTCCGAATCGCCGGTGGCGCCTTTACGTTCATTTTTTCCGCATTAAATTCAAACAGATAGCAATCCTCCGGCAATCCCAGAGCCGCACCGATCCGCGGATGCAAGCGGCCAAACAGCCCTATCCGGGTGGTGCCGTAATAGACGCCCGCCGCCTGCCCCGGATGCAAAGCACCATGGCTGATCAGCGAATAATGTACGTCCCTATCCATGCCCAGGGTACTGAACCAGGATTGCATATCCGCCTTTATATCATAAAAATCACATGAATTATATGGTTTATTCCATTGATTATCATAATAATCACCTATAGAGACCCCGCCTATATGACGATCCTGAGCCAAATCCCGCCCATTTTTAAATACCCGCCCAATCTCAAACAGACGAACCCGTCTCTGCTGCCGCTTTAAATTATAGCGGGCGGCGGCAAGCAAACCGGGCCACAAGCTGAGGCGCATATCAGAAATTTCCGGCGCAATCGGGTTGGCCAAGGGGATTGAATCCATCCCCAGTTCCAGCAAATCCTGGATCCCGGGATCGACAAAACTGAACGTGATCGCCTCTTGATAACCGCGCTGAACCAACACCGACCGCGAGGTGATCAGCCGGCTTCTCATTACATTATCGGGCCGTATTGCCAACCGGGCCTCAGGGGTGGCGGGCGGAATATTCTCATAGCCCCATATGCGCACCAGTTCCTCGATCAGATCAGCCTCCATCGCCAAGTCGAAGCGATGACTGGCAGATTTAACCTTCCACCCATCTGCAACTCGAGTATGCCGCATACCCAGGCGCTCCAGAATCACCTGGATCTGCCGCTCGGACATATCCACGCCTATCACCCGCGATACCTGCGCCAGGCGCAGATGGATCTCCACGGACTGCGGCAGATTATCCTCATCCTTTACCTCGATCACCGGCCCGGCCCGGCCACCGCAGATCGATACCATCAAACAGGTCGCCGCTTCAATTGCATCGGCCTGCAACTGCGGGTCCACGCCCCGCTCAAACCGATGCGAGGAATCGGTATGCAGGCCATACAGCCGGGCCTGGCCCATCATTGCCTCGGGGGAGAAATAGGCGCATTCCAGAAACAAGTTCCGTGAATCAGCCGTCACCGCGCTATCAAGCCCGCCCATGATGCCGGCGAGGGCCAATGGACCGGCCTCATCCGCGATGATCAATGTATCCGGCCGCAATTCACATTCGGCGCCCCCCAGCAAGGTCAATCTCTCCCGCGCCTGCGGGTACCGCACGCTGATCTCGCCGGTTAATTTATCCTGGTCAAATACATGCAGCGGCTGCCCCAATTCCAGCATGACGTAATTGCTGATATCCACCACCGCACTGATCGGCCGCACCCCTGAGCGGCGTAATCTTTCCCGCATCCAAAACGGCGACGGCCGACCACAATCAAGCCCGGTGATAACCCGTCCAAGATATTTCGGGCAGGCCCCGGGGGCGTTGAGATTGACCTTGCGTGACCAGGCGCCACCAGGCTCGGCGACCTCGATATCCCTGTCATTTAATGCACAGCCGCTCAGAATGGCGACCTCACGCGCCACCCCCTTGATGCTTAAACAATCACCCCGGTTGGGCGTCACCCCGATCTCAATGATGCTATCCGTCGGGGCCAGATACTCAGCCAAAGGCCGCCCGACGGTAAAAGAAGGATCCAACTCGATAATCCCGTGCGTGTCCTCGGTTAATCCCAAATCCCTTTCCGAGCAGAGCAGACCGGGCTCGGCATCCCCGACCCTGGCTCCACCGGCCAATAAAGCCCCCGGCCTGGCCAGTACCGTGATCATGCCCGCATGAACATTGGCGGCCCCGCAAGCAACGGTGACTGTGTGCTCTGCGCCAAATTCCACCTCACACCTCTTTAAGTCGGGCGGTTGCGAATCGACCGCAACAATCCCGGCAACAACGACCCCGCTGAGATCGGGGCAGGCGGGCTCAACCCGATCAACCTCCAACCCCGCCATCGTTAAGCACTCACAAAGCGCTTCGGTATTGATCCTGGGCTCCACCCATTGCCTGAGCCACTGCTCGCTAAATCTCATCCGATTATCTATCCATGGATCGGTACAGGTCCTGTTTCAATCAGTCAGAATAAGCCCCGCCCCGGCTACGATTAAACCCCGATCATTTCACTCATCATGATCGGGGCGGGGCACCCGGGATACCAGACGGCGGAACCGCGTCCTGGGTGCACACCGCCGTGGGCGCCTGCGGCTACATACCATCATCCGGGTTGAGTATCGGCAGGTCAAACAGGTCCGTAGCCGACTCCGCCACCGCCGCCGGTTGCTCGGCCTCCAGTGCCGCCCGCGCCGCCGGCAACGGCCCCAACATCGCCAGTTCATCTTCCATGCGCTTGCGCTGTTGCTCCTCGTCCTCAGGCGGCAGGGCCTGCAGCAAGGTGCGAATATCGACCGTCTGCGTGACGCAACAGTTTTGCAGGGCCTCAGCCACGGTGGCCAGGCTGGTCGCCATTAAATTCCCACCCAGCGATACGTCCATATTGATCAACAGGCGGGCATTGCCGTTGTCGAACGTCCTGTACATAGTGCCTTCTATCATAACGTCAGCCCCCCGCGCCCAGCCGTCATCGGGGGCGGTGACGCTGTCGTCGGTGTTGCCGTCAACTCTTAGCTCGGCACGGCCCTCGGTCCGTACTTCGGACAGATTCAGCAGGTCCAGACGAGTGAGGCTCAGGCTGTTGCCACCGCTGCCGCTGAGGTCTATGCGCTCTATGCTGCTCAGGCGGGTGTCGGCGAGGACGCTCAGGTTCAGATCCAGATCGACACCGTTGAAGCGCAGGGTGTCGGTGCCGCTGCCACCGTCGAATTTGAGCAGGTCGGCGGGGCCGAAGCCGTCTATATTCAGCACGTCATCGCCGGCTCCGGCGAGCACCACCGTGGCCGTGCCATCGTCATTCAGGTCGCCGTCGCCGCTGTTCGTGCCCAGCACCGCGACGGCCTCGGTGCTCAGGCCGGCCGGGCCACCGAACACCACATAGGCCTCGCCGGCATCGTTTGCGGGGTCACTGCCGGGTATGTCGACGTCGGCTTGGGGGGCCCCGACGAGCAGGTCGGCATAGCCGTCACCGTTGATGTCCCCGGCAGCCGATACACTCATGCCCACACGGTCATCGTTCATACCGCCCCGGATGATAAAGCCTAACTCTTCCGACAGCGCTCCGTTCAGGCTGATTTGACCGAAGCCGGACGCCTTGCCGAACACCACATAGGCCTCGCCGGAAGAGGGACGACCGGTGGAGCCAACGGGTGCCCCGACGAGCAGGTCGGCATAGCCGTCGCCGTTGACGTCCCCGGCACCGGATACGCTAAAGCCCGCCTCGTTGCCAGTCATATCGCTCTGGAGGATAAAACCGTCCGTCCCGTCAAGGCTATTCAGGTTGATCGCCCGGCGGCCGTCACCGCCGAGACTGCCAAAGCTGTCCGCCTTGCCGAACACCACATAGGCCCTGCCGGCATCGCTTTTGGGTTCACTGCCGATCACGTTGAAGTCGGCTTGGTGCGCCCCGACGATGAGGTCGGCATAGCCGTCGCCGTTGATGTCCCCCGCGCCGGATACGCTATAGCCCGTCTCGTCACCGATCGTACCGCCCCGGAGGATAAAGCCGTCTGTCTCGCTAAGGGTAGTCAGGTCGATCACCCGGCGGGTGTGGGGGTCTTCACCACGAATTGAGGTGGTGACGTCCATGCCAAAGCCGGAGGCCTTGCCGAACACCACATAGGCCTCGCCGGCATCGGCGCCACGGTCGTCACCCTGGCTTGCCCCAACGATGAGGTCGGCATAGCCGTCGCCGTTGACGTCGCCGGCATCGGATACGCTCGCGCCCGCAAAGTCATAGGGCCTATCGCCCTGGATGATAAAGCCCTCTGTCTCGCTAAGACTAGTCAGGTCGATCACCCGGCGGGTGTGGCTGCCTTCACTAGAAACTGTGGTGGTGTCCACGCCAAAGCCGTCCGCCCTGCCGAACACCACATAGGCCTCGCCGGCATCGGCGCCACCATCATTGCCGTTGCGTGCCCCGACGATGAGGTCGGCAAAGCCATCGCCGTTCACGTCGCCGGCACCGGATACGCTAAAGCCCGCTCTGTCAGGCGCGCTATCGCCCCAGATAATAAAGCCGTCCTCTGCGCCCAGACTGGTCAAATCAATGTTTTCAAACCCGTCCGCCTTGCCGAACACTACATAAGCGGCACCGGCAAAATCGCTGCCTCCTACCTCGACTCCGGTCGCTCCGACAATCAGGTCGGCATAGCCGTCGCCGTTCACGTCCCCGACACCGGATACGCTCGCGCCCGCACGGTCACTCTCCGTATCGCCCTGGATCATAAAGCCGTCCTCTTCGTCCAGGCGACTCAAATCAATGTTTTCAAACCCGTTCGCCTTGCCGAACACCACATAGGCCTCGCCGGACACGGCACCGCCGCTGGTGCCATAGGGCACCCCGATGATCAGGTCGGCATAGCCGTCACCGTTCACATCCCCGGCACCGGATACGCCCTCCCCCCTAAAACCCGTCGCCAATTGATTGGGCGTAACGCTGTGGATGATAAAGCCCTCCTCCAGGGTCGGATCAGCCAGATCGATGCGGTCGAAGACGCGTGTGATATCGACATTCAGCATGACCGGGGCGGCAGTGGCACCCCCGTCGTCCATCACTTGTACCGTAAAGAGATCTGATGGGGTATTACTGTCGTTATGCACATAGAACACCCGACCCGCTGCAAGCTGGGCCTGGGTGAAGGTCCCGTCCATCGCGATAGTCATGATCGGGCCCGATACCGGGCGCAGTTCCAAGCGTCCGTTGTCCGGGGCGTCTGTGAGCGTCCAGATCAGCTCGTTCGGGCCATCACTCATATCCTCATCCGTCGCCGACAGGTCGTCCGTCGTCAGCATATAGCTCGCACCCTCATCCACCGTGAAGGCGCCATCGCCGAACGTGGTCGGGGCATCGTTCTGATCGGAGACCGGGATTCTCAAGGCGGCATTCACCCCCGCCGGGTTGCGCACCGCCCGCACGGTCACGTCCAGGAAGGGATTGGTCTCGAAGTCCAGCGCCGCGCCGGCTCTCAGCAACAGCTGGGTCTGGTCTTCGTTGAATTCAAACAGACCCGCGTCGTCGCCGGTCAACTCCAGTAGATCGCCTCCATCGGGATCGTCCAACATTATATTGGCGACCCTCATGGGGTTGCTGGTGTCGGCGTCCTCGCGCAATGTGGTCACCGGGTTGGTCAGCATCACCGCGGTTGGTAACATGTTCGTCGGCGTATTGACAACGGCCACGGTCAGCGTGACCGGCGCGGCCAGCTCACCGTCGTCGTCCATCACCCGTACCATGAAACTGTCCGGGGTAGTATCGGCACCGGTATGGATATAGACCACCCGACCCGCATCCACGTCCGCCTGGGTGAAGCTCATTGCATCCTCCGATGTGTCGAGGAACGCCAAGCGTCCGCTGCCCGGGTTGGTCATCACCGTCCAGGTCAGCTCGGCCGGGCCATCACTCTCATCCTCATCCGTCGCCGACAGGTCGGTCGTCATCAGCCTATAGCTTGCGCCCACAGCCACCTCGAAGACGAGGTCACCGTCCGTGGTCGGCGCATCGTTGACCGGCATGACGTTCACGGTCAGCGTGACCGTGGCGGCCGCCGGGGTACCCTCGTTATCCATCACTTGTAGCGTGAAGCTGTCCGTGTCGGTCTCCTCGCCGTCATGCACGTAGAACACCCGATCATTATCCACGTCCGCCTGGGTGAATGCGTTGATGGGCGTGCCCCGGTTGCTCATTAGTTCCAGGCGTCCGTTCATCGGGGCGGTCATGAGCGTCCAGGTCAGCTCGGTCGGGCCATCATCCACGTCCGTCGCCGACAGGTCCTCCGTGTTCAGCCTATAGCTTGCCCCCTCAGCCACCTCGATGGCACCATCGCTGCTTGCCGTCGGCGCATCGTTGACCGACGTAACGGTCACGGTCAGCATGACCGGGGCGGCCATCTCACCGTCGTCGTCCATCACCTGTACTCTGAAGCTGTCCATGTCGATCTCCCCGCCGTCATGCACATAGACCACCTCGCCCGCCACAAGCTGGGGCTGGGTGAAGGTCATGCCTTCCGTGATAGGCATGACCGAGCCCCCTCCTATCGGCCGCAGTTCCAGTTGGCCATTCATCGGGGCGGTCGTGAGCGTCCAGGTGAGATCGGTCGGGTCATCACTGCGATCCTCATCCGTCGCCGACAGGTCGGTCGTCATCAGCGTATAGCTTGCCCCCTCAACCACCGTGAAGGCGAAGTCGCCGCTCGTGGTCGGCGCCTCGTTGACATCGTTGACCGGGAAGCTCAAAGTAGCACTCACGGACGTATCCCTGACAACCTGCACGGTCACCTCCAGGGACGAAGTCATCTCATGGTCCAGATTCGCACCGGCTATCAGGAACAGCTCGAGGTTGCCGGTTATAGAGTCAGTGCCCAACTCAAACAAATCCATGTGGGTGCCGGCCAGCTCCAGGTCGGCCAACGAGCTGCTATCGGCATCGGTCACCATTATATCGGCCACCTTGGTGCGGTCGCTGGTGTCGGCGTTCTCATCCAATGAGTTAACCGTGCGGGTCAGCGCCACCCCGGTCGGAGTATCGTCCATAGCCGTGACGGTCACGGTCAGCGTGACCGGGTCGGCCATCTCACCGTCGTCGTCCATCACCTGTACCGTGAAGCTGTCCGTGGAGAGCTCCCCGCCGTCATGCACGTAGAACACCTCGCCCGCTGCAAGCTGGACCTGGGTGAAGGTCATGTCTTGCGTGATAGCCATGACCGAGCCCCCTCCTATCGGCCGCAGTTCCAGTTGGCCATACATCGGGGCGGTCGTGAGCGTCCAGGTCAGCTCGGTCGGGCCATCACTTTCATCCATGTCCATCGCAAACAGGTTGGCCATCATCAGCATACTTTCTGCCCCCTCATCCACCATGATGGGGTCGCCGCTGCTTGCCGTCGGCGCATCGTTGACCGGCATGACGTTCACGGTCAGCGTGACCGGGGCGGCCGCCGGGGTACCCTCGTCATCCATCACTTGTAGCGTGAAGCTGTCCGTGGAGAGCTCCCCGCCGTCATGCACGTAGAACACCCGATCATTATTCACGTCATCCTGGGTGAAGGTCTCCATGCCGGCGGCTGTTATCGTCACGACCGGAGCCACTCCTCCCGGGCGCAGTTCCAGGCGTCCGTTTGTCGGGGCGGTCGTGAGCGTCCAGGTCAGCTCGGTCGGGCCATCACTTTCATCCATGTCCATCGCAAACAGGTTGGCCATCATCAGCATACTTTCTGCCCCCTCATCCACCATGATGGGGTCGCCGCTGCTTGCCGTCGGCGCATCGTTGACCGGCATGACGTTCACGGTCAGCGTGACCGGGGCGGCCGCCGGGGTACCCTCGTCATCCATCACTTGTAGCGTGAAGCTGTCCGTGGAGAGCTCCCCGCCGTCATGCACGTAGAACACCCGATCATTATTCACGTCATCCTGGGTGAAGGTCTGCCCACGGGGCATGATCACGACCGGTGCCTCTCCTGCCGAGCGCAGTTCCAGGCGTCCGTTTGTCGGGTCGGTCGTGAGCGTCCAGGTCAGCTCGGTCGGGCCATCACTTTCATCCATGTCCATCGCAAACAGGTTGACCATCATCAGCATACTTTCTGCCCCCTCATCCACCATGATGGGGTCGCCGCTGCTTGCCGTCGGCGCATCGTTGACCGGCATGACGTTCACGGTCAGCGTGACCGGGGCGGCCGCCGGGGTACCCTCGTCATCCATCACTTGTAGCGTGAAGCTGTCCGTGGAGAGCTCCCCGCCGTCATGCACGTAGAACACCCGATCATTATTCACGTCATCCTGGGTGAAGGTCTGCCCACGGGGCATGATCACGACCGGTGCCTCTCCTGCCGAGCGCAGTTCCAGGCGTCCGTTTGTCGGGTCGGTCGTGAGCGTCCAGGTCAGCTCGGTCGGGCCATCACTTTCATCCATGTCCATCGCAAACAGGTTGACCATCATCAGCATACTTTCTGCCCCCTCATCCACCATGATGGGGTCGCCGCTGCTTGCCGTCGGCGCATCGTTGACCGGCATGACGTTCACGGTCAGCGTGACCGGGGCGGCCATCTCACCGTCGTCGTCCATCACCTGTACTGTGAAGCTGTCCGTGTCGATCTCCCCGCCGTCATGCACGTAGAACACCCGATCCATATTCACGTCATCCTGGGTGAAGGTCTGCCCACCGATCGTGATCACGACCGGTGCCTCTCCTGCCGAGCGCAGTTCCAGTTGGCCATTCATCGGGGCGGTCGTGAGCGTCCAGGTCAGCTCGGTCGGGCCATCACTTTCATCCCTGTCCATCGCAAACAGGTCGGCCATCGTCAGCATACGTTCTGCCCCCTCATCCACCATGATGGGGTCGCCGCTGCTTGCCGTCGGCGCATCGTTGACCGCCGTGACGGTCACGTCCAGCGTGACCGGGTCGGCCATCTCACCGTCGTCGTCCATCACCTGTACTGTGAAGCTGTCCGTGTCGATCTCCCCGCCGTTATGCACATAGAACACCCGATTATTATTCACGTCATCCTGGGTGAAGGTCTGCCCACCGATCGTGATCACGACCGGTGCCTCTCCTGCCGAGCGCAGTTCCAGTTGGCCATTCATCGGGGCGGTCGTGAGCGTCCAGGTGAGATCGGTCGGGTCATCACTCTCATCCATGTCCATCGCCGACAGGTCGGTCGTCATCAGCATATAGCTTGCCCCCTCAGCCACCGTGAAGGGATCGATGCGGGACGTCGTGGTCGGGGCCTCGTTGACATCGTTGACCGGGAAGCTCAAGGTAGCACTCACGGACGTATCCCTGACAACCTGCACGGTCACCTCCAGAGTCGAAGTGTCCTCATGGTCCAGCACCGCGTCGGCTATCAGGAACAGCTCGAGGTTGCCGGTTATAGAGTCAGTGCCCAACTCAAACAAATCCATGTGGGTGCCGGCCAGCTCCAGGTCGGCCAACGAGCTGCTATCGGCATCGGTCACCATTATATCGGCCACCTTGGTGCGGTCGCTGGTGTCGGCGTTCTCATCCAATGAGTTAACCGTGCGGGTCAGCGCCACCCCGGTCGGAGTATCGTCCATAGCCGTGACGTTCACGGTCAGCGTGACCGGGTCGGCCATCTCACCGTCGTCGTCCATCACCTGTACCGTGAAGCTGTCCGTGTCGATCTCCCCGCCGTCATGCACGTAGAACACCTCGCCCGCTGCAAGCTGGACCTGGGTGAAGGTCATGTCTTGCGTGATAGCCATGACCGAGCCCCCTCCTATCGGCCGCAGTTCCAGTTGGCCATTCATCGGGGCGGTCGTGAGCGTCCAGGTGAGATCGGTCAGGTCATCACTCTCATCCATGTCCATCGCCGACAGGTCGGTCGTCATCAGCATATAGCTTGCCCCCTCAGCCACCGTGAAGGGATCGGTGCGGGACGTCGTGGTCGGGGCCTCGTTGACATCGTTGACCGGGAAGCTCAAGGTAGCACTCACGGACGTATCCCTGACAACCTGCACGGTCACCTCCAGAGTCGAAGTGTCCTCATGGTCCAGCACCGCGTCGGCTATCAGGAACAGCTCGAGGTTGCCGGTTATAGAGTCAGTGCCCAACTCAAACAAATCCATGTGGGTGCCGGCCAGCTCCAGGTCGGCCAACGAGCTGCTATCGGCATCGGTCACCATTATATCGGCCACCTTGGTGCGGTCGCTGGTGTCGGCGTTCTCATCCAATGAGTCAATCGGGTTGATCAGCATCACCGCGGTCGGAGCGTCATCCATAGACATGACGTTCACGTCCAGCGTGACCGGGGCGGCCGTCTCACCGTCGTCGTCCATCACCTGTACCGTGAAGCTGTCCATGGTGGTCTCCCCGCCGTCATGCACGTAGAACACCTCGCCCGCTGCAAGCTGGACCTGGGTGAAGGTCATGTCTTGCGTGATAGCCATGACCGAGCCCCCTCCTATCGGCCGCAGTTCCAGTTGGCCATTCATCGGGGCGGTCGTGAGCGTCCAGATCAGTGCGTCCGGGCCATCCTCCTCATCCGTCGCCGACAGCTCGGCCGTCGTCAGCCTCTGGCTTGCGCCCTCATCCACCGTGAGGGTGCCACTGCCGGTCGTGGTCGGCGCCTCGTTCATCGGCGTGACGGTCACGTCCAGCGTGACCGGGGCGGCGGCGGGGAGACCCCCGTCATCCATCACCTCTACCGTGAAGCTGTCCATGGTGGTCTCCCCGCCGTTATGCACATAGAACACCCGACCCATATTCACGTCATCCTGGGTGAATTCGTTGATGGGCGTGCCCCGGTCGCTCATTAGTTCCAGTTGGCCATTGGCCGGTCCATTCCCTGCTACTACCCTCCAGGTCAGTTGGGCCGGGCCATCACTGCCATCCTCATCCATCGCCGACAGGTCGGTCGTCATCAGCGTATAGCTTGCCCCCTCAGTCACCGTGAAGGCGAGGCCGCCGCTCGTGGTCGGGGCATCGTTTTGATCGGTGACCGGGATTCTCAAGGCGGCATTCACCCCCGCCGGGTTGCGCACCGCCCGCACAGTCACGTCCAGGAAGGGATTGGTCTCGAAGTCCAGCGCCGCGTCGGCGCTCAGCAACAGCTGGGTCTGGTCTCCGTTGAATTCAAACAGACCCGCGTCGTCGCCGGTCAACTCCAGCATCTCACCGCCCTCGTTATCGGTCACCGCTATATCGGCGACCCTCATGGTGCTGCTGGTGTCGGCGTTCTCGGCCAATTCGGGAACCTGGTTGGTCAGCGTCACCGCGGTCGGTAACATGTCCATCGGCGTATTGACAACGGCCACGGTCAGCGTGACCGGCGCGGCCATCTCACCGTCGTCGTCCATCACCCGTACCGTGAAACTGTCCGGGGTAGTATCGGTACCGGTATGGATATAGACCACCCGACCCGCATCCACGTCCGCCTGGGTGAAGCTCGTTATAGCCGCCTCCGGTGTGTCGAGGAACGCCAAGCGTCCGTTGCCCGGGACGCCTGTGACCATCCAGGTCAGCTCGGCCGGGCCATCATCCTCATCCGTCGCCGACAGGTCGTCCGTCGTCAGCCTATAGCTTGCGCCCACAGCCACCTCGAAGGGGTCGCTGGTTGCCGTCGGCGCATCGTTGACCGGCGTGACGGTCACGGTCAGCATGACCGGGTCGGCCGCCGGGAGACCCCCGTCATCCTCCACTTGTACCGTGAAGCCGTCTTCGGTGGTCTCCCCGCCGTTATGCACGTACAACACCCGTTCCGCATCCACGTCCGCCTGGGTAAAGGTCGAGATGGACGTGCCCGGGTTGGTTGTCAGTTCCAGTTGGCCGTTCGTCGGGGCGGTCGTCACCCTCCAGGTGAGCATGTCCGGGCCATCACTGACATCCTCATCCATCGCCGACAGGTCGGTCGTCATCAGCATATGGCTTGCCCCCTCGGCCACCGTGAAGGCGAGGCCGCCGCCCGTGGTCGGCGCCTCGGGCACGTCTTCTACGGCGATGCTCAGATCGGCACTCGCCCCCGCCGGGTCGCGCACCACCCGTACTCTCACGTTCAACACCGGATTGGTCTCGAAGTCCAAATCCACGCCGTCTCTCAGCAACAGCTCGGTCTGGCCTGGGTTGAATTCAAACAAATCCGCGTCGTCACCGGTCAACTCCAGTACGTCGTTGCCATCGAGATCGGTCAAATCTATACCGGCGACCGTTATGGGGGTGTCGGCGTCCTCGCGCAATGTGATAACCCGGTTGGTCAGCGTCACCGCGGTCGGTGGCTGATTAGTCGATTCCACGACCTCCACAGTCAGCGTCACAGCTCCGGACGGTCCCGGGTCGTTAAGGTTCGCTACCTGTACTTCAAAGCTGTCCTCGGTATCCCCGCTAACATGTACATAGACCACCCGACCCGCATCCACGTCCGCCTGGGTGAAGGTGGTATCCTCGCCGGCGGTCGAGATCACCACGACCGAGGCTCCTCCTCCCGGGTCCAGTTGCAAGCGTCCGTCCGTCGGATCGGTCGTGACCGTCCAGGTCAGCACGGCGCCGGCATCGTCCGGGTCGCGGGCGCTGAGATCGTCCGTGCTCAGGATATAGCTTGTGCCCTCATCCACTTGGAACACGTGATCGCCGGCGGGGACCGGTGGCCTCAGTGACGCCGCCTGCGCCAGCATGTCCAGATACACCTCTTGCCGGTCGGCATCGGCCACATCATCTTGCACGGTCAGGTCGCTGAGCAGGGTTTCCCGCAGGCTCGGGCTGGCCCTCAGGATATCCCCAAACCGATAGGCATAGTACAAGACCCGCACGTCCTGCAAATCTATGCTGCCATCAAGGTTCAGGTCCAGATCCGGGATAGCTCGAGGGGAATCAAGGGCTATGGGGCCCAACAAATTCAGGGCTATCAGTGCATCGGTGCTCAGGGTCGTCCCGCTGAGGTTATTCAGTAGCGTCGTCAGGGTGGCCTGGTCTATGGTGCCCTCTTGCAACAGGGCGAAGTAATACAGGACCTGGGCATCTTGCGAGGTGATGACAGTATCCTGGTTCAGGTCCAGCCGCTCCGGGCCGGTCTGGAATGCTACTTCATACAGGCGCTGCTGCGGCTCCGAGGCCAGGGCGCGGAGTACGAGTGGTTCGGAAAGGTGCCGGTGAAACTCGGAGAGGTCCGGGACCGGTTGGGACAATGGGGCCTGCGGGGTGCCGGCAAGGGCATGAAACAGGTCCGCGGGCGGGGCCGGGAGTACGACGCCGAAGGCCGCCGGCAGTTCGGGGCTGGGCGGATCAACGTCCGGGTTTTCCGGGCTTGGGCTCAGCGGCGCGATGATGGGCATAAACTGGGAGAACAAGGCCGCCGGCTGGGCGGGCGGCTGGGTCAGTAGCGGCGCCGTTTGGGTCTCGGTGGACGCGGGCGCTTCCTCGGCGCGGTAGATGCGGTTGCTGTTGCCTGCGCCCATGATCGGTAGTAACGTCGCGAGGGGGGTCGCGGGCGATAGTGGGCGTCCCGGCAGACCTTTGGCTTTTGCTTTACTGATCATTTGTGTTTCTCCAATATGTCAGGGTGGTCTGAATGCGATGGATTGCTCCTATTTCCATATCCGCATGCCATGCTCCTATCCATATCCGCATGATCCAGCATTATCTATCTATTATAGCAAAAATAATAAGTTAGTGCAAGAATCATTTATTACTCTTTAATCCACGTCAGGCAAGTTCCAGTGTCAATAAGGGGGCCATAAGGCAAAAACCCGGCTTGCTACCAACTGAATATCACCCAATGGTGCGGCTATGTCTTCCAGTTCACCGCTCCTCGATTCCAGGGATCCGTCTCGGTCTCTATCAATCAAATAGTAGGCTGCTCCGACTGTATATCTCGATCCCGACGGGGTGAAGGATAAGTTTGGTGTGCCCCCGGAAGGGATGGTTGATTATTTAATCCTGGTGGGCGACAACGCCGATAATATTCCCGGCGTCCGCAAGGTGGGACCGAAAACCACGGCAAAATGGTTGGCCGAATACGGAAAAATTGCCGCTACAAATTCATTCTAAAACCGGTTGCATCCATACCTCATATCATCAGGCGGGATCAACCCGATCAACCTCCAGCCCCGCCATCGTTAAGCACTCACAAAGCGCTTCGGTATTGATCCTGGGCTCCACCCATTGCCTGAGCCACTGCTCGCTAAATCTCATCCGATTATCTATCCATGGATCGGCACAGGCCCGGTTTCAATCAGTCAGAACAAGACCCCCGGCTACGATTAAACCCCGATCATTTCACTCATCATGATCGGGGCGGGGCACCCGGGACACCAGACGGCGGAACCGCCTCCTGGGTGCACCCCGCCGTGGGCGCCTGCGGCTACATACCATCATCCGGGTTGAGTATCGGCAGATCAAACAGGTCCGTATCCGGCTCCGCCACCGCCGCCGGTTGCTCGGCCTCCAGTGCCGCCCGCGCCGCCGGCAACGGCCCCAGCATCGCCAGTTCATCTTCCATGCGCTTGCGCTGTTGCTCCTCGTCCTCCGGCGGCAGGGCATCGATTAAGGCACGGACATCGACCGTATGCGCCATCGCGTAATAGTTTTGGAAGATCTCACTCATGGTGGCCGGGCTGGTTATCGCTAAATTATCGCCCAGCGACACGGCGATATTGACCAGCAGACGGGCATTGCCGTTGTCGAACACATTATACGTGACAGTGTCTATCTCTTGCGTACCCTCAAACATCCAGCCCGTGTCTCCGGCACTGACGCCGTCGCCGGCGTTGCCATCGACCCGCAACTCGGCCCGGCCGTCGGTTCGCACCTCGGACAGGCTCAGCAGATCCAGACGAGTGAGGCTCAGGCCGTTACTATTACTTGAGCCGCCACCGCTGAGATCGATGCGCTCTATGCTGCTTAGGCGGGTATCGGCGAGTTCGCTCAGGTCCAGGGCCAGACTGACACCGTTGAAGCGCAGAGTGTCGGTGCCGCTGCCACCGTCGAATTTGAGCAGATCAGTGTCGCCGAAGCCGTCTATATTCAGCACGTCATCGCCGGCACCGGCAAGCACCACCCTGGCCGCGCCATCGTCATTCAGGTCGCCGTCGCCGCTGTTCGTGCCCTGCAAGGCGCCGGCCTCGGTGGTCAGGCCGGCCGGGCCGCCGAACAGCACATAGACCTCGCCGGCATCGCGCCTGGTGACGCCCCCGGACGTGCTGACGTCGGCCCTGTGTGCCCCGACAATAAGATCGGCATAACCATCGCCATTGATATCCCCGGCGCCCGATACGCTCCTGCCCGCATAATCATTTTCCGCGTCGCCTCGAATAAAAAAGCCGTCCTCCTGGGCCAGGCCACTTAGGTCAACCACTCGACGACCGGCACTGTCTGCGCTGCCAAAGCCGTCTGCCTTGCCGAACACCACATAGGCCTCGCCGTTGTCATAGGCCAGGCTATAAGGCGCCCCGACGAGCAGGTCGTCGAAGCCGTCGCCGTTCACGTCGCCGGCGCCGGATACGCTCTGGCCCGCAAAGCCCCCGCGACTATCGCCCTGGATAATAAAGCCATCCTGCGCGGATAGTTCAGTCAGGTCAAGCAACCGGCGGCTGGTGTCGGGGTTCAGGGTGCCAAAGCCGCGCTCTCCGTCGCCGAACACCACATAGGCCTCACCGACATTACCCCCACCGTCTTCGCCCCTGGGCGCGCCGATGATCAGATCGGCATAGCCGTCGCCGTTCACGTCGCCGGCATCGGATACGCTGGCGCCCGCAAAGTCCCGGCTACTATCGCCCTGGATAGTAAAGCCGTCGCCGGCCTCCAGACTTCCCAGGTCAAGCAACCGGCGAGTGCCCATGGAACCATCCTCAAGAATAAAGGATACCGCACTGCCAAAGCCGGAGGCCTTGCCGAACACCACATAGGCCTCGCCGGCATTGAGCCCGCCGGCATCGCCCCCGGGCGCCCCGATGATCAGATCGGCAAAGCCGTCGCCGTCGACGTCGCCGGCACCGGATACGCTATAGCCCACCTGAAAATTGCCGCCCTGGATAAAAAAGCCGTCCATCTCGGTCAGGTCGGCCGCATTAAGGACTTCACGCCCGGCAACGAGATCGCCAAAACCGCTGCTTTTGCCAAACACCACATAAGCACCTCTGATAAACGCTGATTCAGAAACCAGGCCGATGAGCAGATCGGCAAAGCCGTCGCCGTTCACGTCGCCGACGCCGGACAGGTCCCCGGAAGCAATCGAACCTCCAACCCGGGGGAGCTGAAGAATAAAGCCTTCGTCCGGGCTAAGCTCAGACAGCCTCACCACCTGACGGGAGAAGGAGCCTTCCCCCTCAACCATATTCATACGCGGTGCGCCAAAGCCGGTGGCCTTACCGAACACCAAATAGGCCTCGCCAGGCACGCCGTCGCGAAGGGCTGTGCCGGGGGCCCCGACGAGCAGATCGGCAAAACCATCGCCGTTCACGTCGCCGGCGCCGGATACCCTCGCACCCGCCCGGACATTTTCTGTATCGCCCTGGATAATAAAGCCGTCATCCTCGGACAGCTTAGCCAGGTCTATGTTGCCAATACCGCCGCTTTTGCCAAACACCACATAGGCCTCACCGGCATTCAGACCTCCGTCGTCGCCCCTAAGCGCCCCGACGATCAAATCGGCAAAGCCGTCGCCGTTCACGTCACCGGCGTCGGATACGTCATAGCCCGCATAGTCGTAGGCGGCGTCACCCTGGATAATAAAGCCGTCACCCTCGGGCAGATCCTCGGACAGATCCGTCACCGCAGAAGTAATGGTGACGATAAACCCAACCGGGCTGGAGGCTTGTGTCTCCTGGTTGTCTTGCACTTGTACTTGAAACGAGTCACGGCGCTCATCAAATACGCCGATATTGCCCGTATAGACATAGACTATCTGACCCGCATTAATTTCCGTCTGAGTGAAGCTGGAAATCGCTTCTTCCGGCATGCCTATCCGTGCCAACCGGCCATCTTCCGGCTGGTCCACCACGATCCAGGTGAGCTCTTCCGGGCCGTCATCGGCATCCTCATCCATCGCCAACAGGGCTTCCATACTCAAAACATGGTTTTCGCCGTCGCGCACTGTAAAGATCCCCGAGGGGAATACATTGGTCGGCGCATCGTTGGCATCGGTTACCATAATGCTGAGAGCGTCGGTCGCCACAGGGTTACTCTCCACCGACACGGCCACGTCCAAGTTCCGGTTGGTCTCGAAGTCCAGCGTCGCGCCGGCTCTCAGGAACAGCTCGGTCTGGGCGCCGTTCAGTTGAAACAGCCCCGCGTCTGCACCGGTCAACACCAGCCCGCGGTCACCGCCATCGGTATCGGTCACCGCTATATCGGCGACCCTGACGGGCATGCTGGTATCGGTATCCTCGGACAATCCCGATTCAAAATCGGGGTCGAGGGTCAGGCTTACTGCGGAGGGTGGACTATTAACCGCTGGAGGGGTAACCGTCACAGTCAGCTCACGCATGACGGCCGGCGCTTCGCCGTCCGACACCTCTACCGTGAAACTGTCGTCGCTATCATCAGCGCCGGTATGGATATAAAATACATCGCCCGCTTCAAGCTGGGCCTGGGTGAAGGTCGTTATAGCAACGTCCGGTGTGTCGCGGAACGCCAAGCGTCCGTTCATCGGGGCGAGCCTGAGCGTCCAGGTCAACGTGGCGGCGTCATCGTCCGGGTCGCGGGCGCTGAGGTCAGTCGTAGTCAGGACGTAGCTGGTCCCCTGGGACAGTTCGAAGCTGTCATCACCGATGATGGTCGGTGGATCGTTGACCGCTGTAACGGCCACGTCCAGAGTAACCGATGCCGCCGGCAGACCGCCGTCGTCCCGCACCTGTAGCGTGACGCTATCGGCCTCGGAGGTCTCCTCGCCTGCATGGACGTAGAACACCTGCTCCGCTGCGAGCTGGGCCTGGGTGAATTCAGTGATGGCCGTTGTCAACGCGCCAGCCAGCGCCAAAAATCCTTCTCTCGGGGGGGCCGTCACCGTCCAAGTGAGTTGTTCCGGACCGTCAGAGGCATCCCCATCCATCGCCGCCAGGTCGGCCGGAGTCAGCATATAATTTTCGCCCTCATTCACCTCGATTCTGGCATCTCCGGAGGTGGTCGGTGCCTCGGGCACGTCGGTGATTGTGATGCTCAACGGGGCATTCACCCCAGGGTTCCCCATAACCTGCACGGTCACTGCTAATTCCGGGTTTAGATCGAAGTCCAGTCCGGCGCCTGCTCTTAGGAACAGCTCATTAGGCAGGCCGGTCACAGAGTCAGTCCCCAACTCAAACAAAGCCGCGTCGTCACCGGTCAACACCAGCACGGGGACACCGCCATCGGGATCTTCTATCATGATATCGGCCACCTTGGTGCGGGTGTTGGTATCCTCGGGCAATTCGGTAACCGGGTTCATCAGTGTCACCTCGGTCGGTGGCCGGGCCCCGCCGGCGAAGACGTTCACAGTCAATTCGACCGGGGCGGAGGCCGTCTCACCGTCGTCGTCCGCCACCTGTAGCGTGAAGCTGTCGTCGCTATCATCAACGCCGGTATGGACATAAAATACCTCGCCCGCTTCAAGCTGGGCCTGGGTGAAGGTCCCGTCCATCGCGATAGTCATGATCGGGCCCGATACCGGGCGCAGTTCCAAGCGCCCGTTGCCCGGCATGCCGGTCACCGTCCAAGTGAGCGCCTCCGGGCCGTCGGTATCATCCTGGTCCGTCGCCGACAGGTCGTCCGTCCTCAGCATATAGTCCTCGCTCTGAGTAACCGAGAACCTTGCATCACCACTGGTGGTCGGCGCCTCGTTCACGTCGATGACCGCAAAATTCGCTCTGGTATCAACCTCAGAAAGCACATCGATAACCCTTATTCCCAAAAATTCCCTGGTCTCATGGTCCAGCACCACGCCGGCCCTTAGGAACAGCTCCTTCCCATCGGGGCTCAGTTCAAACAGTTCGCTATCGTCACCGACCAGCTGCAGCTGGTTCGTGCCGCCATCATCATCGGTTACTATGATATCGGCCACCTTGGTGCGGGTGTTGGTATCCTCTCTAAAAGACCTGAGCACAAAATCCACCTCTATACGGGTCGGAGGATCGTCCACCGGGTTGACGGTCACGAGCACAGTGACGTCCTCGGACCTCTCACCGTCGTCGTCCATTACCCGCACTACGAAGCTGTCTGAGGTAGTCTCGCTACCATCATGGATATAAGACACACCGGGCCTCTGGACATCTGAGAAAGTCATAATCGCATCCGGATCCAGGGAAGACACCTCAAAAGACAATATCCCGTGCATCGGCTCTCCCCCTCCCATTGTGACCACCTCCCAAGTGAGCACGTCACCGGCATCCTCATCCATCGCAGACAGGACGTTCTGGGACAACGCACGGAATCCACCCTCGCCCACAACGAGTTCGAGGGTGCCACCCACGGTCGGTGCCTCGTTCACGTCGGTGACCGGGATGCTCAGACCGGCACTCACCCCCTCCGGGTCGCGCACCGCATGCACGGTTACGTCCAGGGAGGGATTGGTCTCGAAATCCAGCCCCGCGTCGGCTCTCAGCAACAGCTGGGTCTGGTCTCCGTTGAATTCAAACAGCCCCGCGTCGTCGCCGGTCAACTCCAGCATCTCGCCGCCCTCGGTATCGGTCACGTCTATACCGGCTACCACCATGGGGCTGCTGGTGTCGGCGTCCTCGGCCAATTCGGGAACCTGGATGGTCAGCGTCACCGCGGTCGGTAACATGTTCGTCGGCGTATTGACGGCCACGCTCAGCATGACCGGCTCGGCCCTCTCACCCTCGTCGTCCTCCACCCGTACCTCGAAGCTGTCTGAGGTAGTCTCGCTACCATCATGGATATAGACCACCCGACCCGCATCCACGTCCGCCTGGGTGAAGCTCATTGCATCCTCCGATGTGTCGAGGAACGCCAAGCGTCCGCTGGCCGGTTCACTACCTGTTATTACCCTCCAGGTCAGTTGGGCCGGGCTATCACTTTCATCCTCATCCGTCGCCAACAGGTCGTCCGTGGTCAGCCTATAGCTTGCGCCCACAGCCACCTCGATGGCGCTGTCGCCAGCCGTGGTCGGTGCATCGTTCACATCGTTGACCGGGATGCTCAACGGGGCATTTACCCCAGGGTTCCCCATAACCTGCACGGTGACGTCTAATTGGGTATTGGTGCCCTCAAAATCCAGCGCTTGCCCGGCCCTCAGGAACAGCATATCCTGGTCGGTATTCAGCACAAACAGCCCCGCGTCGTCACCGACCAGCTCCAGCATACGCGGGCCGTCATCGACATCGGTCACCGCTATATCGGCCACCTTGGTGCGGGTAACGGTGTTCTCATCCAAGGTGGTCATCTGGTTGCTCAGCGTCACCGCAGTCGGTGCATCGTCCACATCGTTGAGCGTAATGCTCAGGTCGGCACTTACCGCAGGGCTACTCCCCATAACCTGCACGGTGACGTCTAATTGGTTATTGGTGCCCTCAAAATCCAGCGCTTGCCCGGCCCTCAGGAACAGCTCGGTCTGGGCACCGTTCAGTTCAAACAGCCCCGCGTCGTCACCGACCAGCTCCAGCATACGCGGGCCGTCATCGACATCGGTCACCGCTATATCGGCCACCTTGGTGCGGGTAACGGTGTTCTCATCCAAGGTGGTCATCTGGTTGCTCAGCGTCACTGCGGTCGGTGCATCGTCCACATCGTTGAGCGTAATGCTCAGGTCGGCATTTACCGCAGGGCTACTCCCCATAACCTGCACGGTGACGTCTAATTGGGTATTGGCGCCCTCAAAATCCAGCGCTTGCCCGGCCCTCAGGAACAGCTCGGTCTGGGCACCGTTCAGTTCAAACAGCCCCGCGTCGTCACCGACCAGCTCCAGCATACGCGGGCCGTCATCGACATCGGTCACCGCTATATCGGCCACCTTGGTGCGGGTAACGGTGTTCTCATCCAAGGTGGTCATCTGGTTGCTCAGCGTCACTGCGGTCGGTGCATCGTCCACATCGTTGAGCGTAATGCTCAGGTCGGCACTTACCGCAGGGCTACTCCCCATAACCTGCACGGTGACGTCTAATTGGGTATTGGTGCCCTCAAAATCCAGCGCTTGCCCGGCCCTCAGGAACAGCTCGGTCTGGGCACCGTTCAGTTCAAACAGCCCCGCGTCGTCACCGACCAGCTCCAGCATACGCGGGCCGTCATCGACATCGGTCACCGCTATATCGGCCACCTTGGTGCGGGTAACGGTGTTCTCATCCAAGGTGGTCATCTGGTTGCTCAGCGTCACTGCGGTCGGTGCATCGTCCACATCGTTGAGCGTAATGCTCAGGTCGGCACTTACCGCAGGGCTACTCCCCATAACCTGCACGGTGACGTCTAATTGGGTATTGGCGCCCTCAAAATCCAGCGCTTGCCCGGCCCTCAGGAACAGCTCGGTCTGGGCACCGTTCAGTTCAAACAGCCCCGCGTCGTCACCGACCAGCTCCAGCATACGCGGGCCGTCATCGACATCGGTCACCGCTATATCGGCCACCTTGGTGCGGGTAACGGTGTTCTCATCCAAGGTGGTCATCTGGTTGCTCAGCGTCACTGCGGTCGGTGCATCGTCCACATCGTTGAGCGTAATGCTCAGGTCGGCACTTACCGCAGGGCTACTCCCCATAACCTGCACGGTGACGTCTAATTGGGTATTGGTGCCCTCAAAATCCAGCGCTTGCCCGGCCCTCAGGAACAGCTCGGTCTGGGCACCGTTCAGTTCAAACAGCCCCGCGTCGTCACCGACCAGCTCCAGCATACGCGGGCCGTCATCGACATCGGTCACCGCTATATCGGCCACCTTGGTGCGGGTAACGGTGTTCTCATCCAAGGTGGTCATCTGGTTGCTCAGCGTCACTGCGGTCGGTGCATCGTCCACATCGTTGAGCGTAATGCTCAGGTCGGCACTTACCGCAGGGCTACTCCCCATAACCTGCACGGTGACGTCTAATTGGGTATTGGCGCCCTCAAAATCCAGCGCTTGCCCGGCCCTCAGGAACAGCTCGGTCTGGGCACCGTTCAGTTCAAACAGCCCCGCGTCGTCACCGACCAGCTCCAGCATACGCGGGCCGTCATCGACATCGGTCACCGCTATATCGGCCACCTTGGTGCGGGTAACGGTGTTCTCATCCAAGGTGGTCATCTGGTTGCTCAGCGTCACCGCAGTCGGTGCATCGTCCACATCGTTGAGCGTAATGCTCAGGTCGGCACTTACCGCAGGGCTACTCCCCATAACCTGCACGGTGACGTCTAATTGGTTATTGGTGCCCTCAAAATCCAGCGCTTGCCCGGCCCTCAGGAACAGCTCGGTCTGGGCACCGTTCAGTTCAAACAGCCCCGCGTCGTCACCGACCAGCTCCAGCATACGCGGGCCGTCATCGACATCGGTCACCGCTATATCGGCCACCTTGGTGCGGGTAACGGTGTTCTCATCCAAGGTGGTCATCTGGTTGCTCAGCGTCACTGCGGTCGGTGCATCGTCCACATCGTTGAGCGTAATGCTCAGGTCGGCATTTACCGCAGGGCTACTCCCCATAACCTGCACGGTGACGTCTAATTGGGTATTGGCGCCCTCAAAATCCAGCGCTTGCCCGGCCCTCAGGAACAGCTCGGTCTGGGCACCGTTCAGTTCAAACAGCCCCGCGTCGTCACCGACCAGCTCCAGCATACGCGGGCCCATATGGTCATCGTTGACGGCTATTTCGGCCACCAGGGTGCGGGCGACGGTGTTCTCATCCAAGCTGGCCACCGGGTTCCTCAGCGTCACCTCGGTCGGGGACGGATTAGTCGGCTCGAAGACCTCCACGTTCAGCGTCACAGCTCCGGCCGGTCCCGGGTCGTCGGGGTTCGCCACCCGTACTTCAAAGCTGTCCTCGGCATCCCCGCTAACATGTACATAGACCACCCGATCCGCATCCACGTCCGCCTGGGTGAAGGTGGTATTCTCGCCGGTGGTCGTGATCACCACGACCGCGGCTCCTTCTCCCGGGCGCAGTTCCAGGCGTCCGTCCATCGGGGCGGACGTGAGCGTCCAGATCAGCGCGGCGTCGGCATCGTCCGGGTCGCGGGCGCTGAGGTCGTCCGTGCTCAGGGTATAGCTTGCGCCCTCAATCACCTGAAACATGTGATCGCCGGTGGGGACCGGTGGCCTCAGTGACGCCGCATCCGCCAGTATACGCATATACTCATCTTGAGTGTCTGTCCCGGTCAGGTCGCTGAGCAGCGTTTCCCGCAAGCTCGGGCTGGCCTGCAGGATATCCCCAAACCGATAGGCATAGTAAAGGATCCGCACGTCCTGCAAGTCTATGACGCCATCATTGTTCAGATCCAGCTCCGAGATAGCCGGAGGAGGATTAGCGTCTGTGGGGCCCAACAAATTTAGGGCTATCAGCGCATCGGTGCTCAGGGTCGTCCCGCTGAGGTTATTCAGTAGCGTCGTCAGGGTGGCCTGGTCTATGGTGCCCTCTTGCAACAGGGCGAAGTAATACAGGACCTGGGCATCTTGCGAGGTGATGACAGTATCCTGGTTCAGGTCCAACAGCTCCGGGCCGGTCTGGAATGCTACTTCATACAGGTGCTGCTGCGGCTCCGAGGCCAGGGCGCGGAGTATGAGTGGCTCGGAAAGGTGCCGGTGAAGCTCGGAGAGGTGCGGGAGCGTTTGGGACAATGGGGCCTGCGGGGTGCCGGCAAGGGCATGAAACAGGTCCGCGGGCGGGGCCGGGAGTACGACGCCGAAGGCCGTCGGCAGTTCGGGGCTGGGCGGATCAACGACCGGGTTGTCCGGGCTTGGGCTCAGCGGCGGGATGATGGGCATAAACTGAGAGAACAAGGCCGCCGGCTGGGCGAGCGGCTGGGTCAGTAGCGGCGCCGGTTGGGTCTCGGTGGACGCGGGCGCTTCCTCGGCGCGGTAGATGCGGTTGCTGTTGCCCGCACCTATGACCGGCAGTAACGTCGCGAGGGGGGTCGTGAGCGACAGCGGGCGTGCCGGCAGGCCTTTGGCTTTTGCTTTACTGATCATTTGTGTTTCTCCAATTCGGTTAAGATGATCCGGATCACTCTAAATTTCTATATCCATATGCCTGTACGTATAGCATAAACGATTAAGTGGGTGCAAGAATTTTTTGCTCTTTAATCCACGAGCAGGCAAATCCCAGGGTCAATAAGGGGGAAATAAGAGGGCCATGAAGGCAAAACCCCGGCCTGCTACCAACTGAATATCACCCAATGGGGGACGGCTATGTCTTCCAGTTCACCGCTCCTCGATTCCAGCGTCCCGTCTCCGTCTCTGTCAATCAAATAGTAGGCTGCTCCGACGTCGGGGGTGATCTTCGCCGCATACAGTAAACCATTGACGCGGTATTCTTCAATCATTGCTCCCTGCCGGCGTATAATCGTGACGTCGGGTTCCATTGGCTTGCCGCTTTCTATCGGCTCCGGTGATTCCGGGGGGCGCGGCAACGGGGTAAGTCCGGTCTCGCCGGCATGGAGGCTCAATGAAAAACAAGCCAACCACAGAGACAGGATCCGGTGTGTTACTATTTTTCGCATTGTATCTGGTGTTTTTTATGATCCATGGCCTTTTTCTGATCCATGGGCCCTGGCAATATTTTACCGCAAGACCTTATACGAAACAAAATTTTTTTGCTCTCTATGCAAACCCCGGGATAAATCGTAATATCGATATTACCTAATTTTTTGGTGATCTTCGCGTGATGATGAGAAAAACTCTTGTGCTTGTTGACGGCAGCTACTTCCTGTTCCGCGCCTATCATGCCCTGCCCGGTCTGTCCAATGATAAGGGAGAGCCCAGCGGGGCAATCTATGGCGTAATGAATATGCTCAGAAAACACCTGAACGAGGCCAAACCGGATTATTTTGCCGTGATCTTTGATCCCAGGGGCAAGACCTTTCGTAACGATTTGTATCAGCACTATAAGGCCAATCGCCCTCCCATACCTGAGGATCTCGCCGCTCAGATTCAGCCTTTGCATGACTTGATAAGGGCTATGGGGATCCCGTTGCTGATCGTTGATGGGGTGGAGGCCGATGACGTTATTGCCACTCTGGCCAGGCGGGCGGCAAATAATGATATCAAGACCCTGGTATCAACCGGCGATAAGGATCTGGCCCAGATAGTGAGTGAACGTGTGCATTTATTAAATACAATGAATAATGTGTATCTCGATCCCGACGGGGTGAAGGATAAGTTTGGCGTGCCCCCGGAAAGGATGGTTGACTATTTAACCCTGGTGGGCGACAACGCCGATAATATTCCCGGCGTCCGCAAGGTGGGCCCGAAAACCGCGGCAAAATGGTTGGCCGAATACGGGTCCCTGGATGAAATTATTGCCCATGCCGATGAAGTAAAGGGCCAGGCGGGCGAGAACCTGCGGCAGTGTCTGCCTCAACTGGCTCTTGTCAGAGAGCTGGTTACGCTCCGGTATGACGTCGATATTGAGCTGGCTCCGGAGGATCTGAGCGTGGGGGAGGCGGATCATGCCGCACTTTCCAAAATGTACGCGCACTGGAATTTTAGAGGCTGGCGCGAAGAGTCTGAGCCGAGAGCGTTTGAGGATGACGCACGCGGCTCGGAATATGAGGTTTTACTGGATGAGGCGGCGCTGGATAAGTGGATTGCCGCCATGGAAGGGGCGGAATTGCTTGCCTTCGATACTGAAACCACCAGCCTGGATTATATGCAGGCACGATTGGTCGGTGTGTCTTTTGCCGTCGCCCCCGGGCGGGCGGCTTATCTGCCCCTGGCGCACGATTATCCGGGGGCGCCGGTGCAGGTCGATATTGAGGCCGCGCTGACCAAACTCAAGCCCGTGCTGGAGAATAAAACCATCGCCAAGGGCGGGCAAAATCTTAAATATGATAAGAACGTCCTGGCTAACTACGGTATTGAACTCGCCGGCATCGCACATGACACCATGCTCCAGTCCTACCTTATCAACAGTACCGCGACCGGGCGGCATGATATGGACTCTCTGGCAAAAAAGCATCTGAATTATGAGACCATACATTATGAAGAGCTGGTGGGTAAGGGGGCAAAGCAAATCCGGTTCAACCAGGTCCATATCAACCAGGCCGTCACCTACGCCGCCGAGGACGCCGATATAGTGTTACGCCTGCATAAGGTGCTTTATCCTGAAATAAGCGCCTTACCGGAATTAGAGTCCCTATACCAACAGGTCGAGATGCCGTTACTTTCGGTGCTGTCAAAGATGGAGCGCCACGGCGTCATTATTGATAAAGACATGCTCCGCGAGCAAAGCCGGGAAATGGAGCGGGAAATGGAAAAAACGGCGTTGCAGGCATACGAACTTTCCGGAGAGACTTTCAACCTTGGCTCGCCGCAACAGATACAAACCGTCTTATACGAAAAAATGGCACTGCCGATTCTCGCCAAGACCCCCAAGGGACGACCGTCAACCGCTGAATCAACCCTGCAGGAACTGGCGCAGAAGCACGAACTGCCCAGGCTGATCCTGCAATATCGCGGGTTAAGCAAGCTGCGTTCAACCTACACGGAAAAATTGCCGCTGCAAGTCCATTCTAAAACCGGTCGCATCCATACCTCATATCATCAGGCGGTGGCGATAACCGGAAGATTGTCGTCCTCGGATCCGAATCTGCAAAATATTCCCATTAAGACCGAGGCCGGCAGAAAGATCCGCCGGGCCTTTACCTGTCCGCAAGGCTACTCACTGCTGGCGGCGGATTATTCCCAAATAGAACTGCGTATTATGGCGCATCTGTCCGGTGATCCGAATTTGCTTGAGGCCTTTGCCACCGGCAGCGATATACATCGGCGGACCGCGGCGGAGGTGTTTACAGTCGGGGCGGATGAAGTGGATAATGCACAACGACGGGCGGCCAAGGCGATCAATTTTGGCTTGATTTACGGTATGTCGGCTTTTGGTCTCGCCCGCCAGCTTGGGATAACCCGTGGGCAGGCGCAGGACTATATAGAGCTTTATTTCAAACGCTATCCGGGGGTAAAAATTTATATGGACAATATTCGCGCCGAGGCAAAGGAGCGGGGGTACGTGGAAACCTTATTTAAACGCAGATTGTACCTGCCCGATATCAATGCCGGCAACGCCGCCCGGCGTCAGTATGCCGAGCGAACGGCGATCAACGCGCCCATGCAGGGCAGTGCCGCGGATATTATAAAAATAGCCATGCTTGAAATCGACCGGGCCTTCTCCGCCCAGCGCATCGATGCAAAGATGATCATGCAGGTGCATGATGAATTGGTGTTTGAGGTGGCCGATGAGGATATTTCGGCCTGCGGTGAACGTGTTTCTGAATTGATGATCGGCGCCGCCAGCCTTAATGTGCCGCTGGAGGTGGACATAGGTTATGGTAAAAACTGGGATACGGCTCATTAACGCCGGCCATTCAATATGCGTTCGGAGCCCGGTGCCGACCGGATCCAATCGAACCCGGCCAGGCCGTTGAGTTTTCCATGTTGTTAATACCCGGAATCGACCTCAAGGGGGGCAAATGTGTGCGGCTTTCCCGCGGACAAATGGACGAGGCGACCATTTACAGCGATGATCCGGTGGCAACCGCGGCCCGGTGGATACAGGCCGGGGCCAGACGCCTGCATATTATTGATCTCGATGGGGCGGTAACGGGCAAACCCGGCAATGCCGAGAGCATCCTGTCCATAATAGCGGCCTATCCGGACATACCGGTCCAGGTCGGCGGGGGGATCCGGGACGCGGCAAGCATCCAATTTTATCTGGATGCGGGAGCAGATTATGTTATTATCGGCACCCGCGCGGTCACCTCGCCGCAGTTTGTCGCGGACGTTTGTGTTAAATTTCCCGGTCGCATCATTGTCGGCCTGGATGCAAAAAAGGGCAAACTGGCAACGGATGGCTGGTCGAAGGTCTCCGATTACAGCGCGGCCGATAGGGCAAAACGGCTTGAAGAGGCCGGCGCCGCCGCAATTATTTTTACTGATATAGACCGGGACGGGATGCTGAATCGGGTTAATATTGATGCCACTGTTGCGCTATGTGCGCAGGTCACAATTCCGGTCATTGCCTCCGGCGGGTTGCGTGATCTTGAGGATGTAAGGGCTTTATGCAAGGTGGCACAAACCGGCCTTGATGGGATGATCACCGGCCGTGCAATCTATGAGGGGACACTGGATTTATCCGAGGCACAAAAACTTGCGGATGAGCTCTGCCTGATAAAATGAGTCTTGCCAAACGTGTTGTTCCCTGCCTGGACGTGGATGCAGGCAGAATAGTCAAAGGCATGCGTTTTGTCGATATCCGCGACGCCGGCGATCCGGTCGCGGCCGCCTGCCATTATGATCGCCAGGGTGCGGATGAAATCGTCTTTCTCGATATTACCGCCAGCAGCGAGAACCGTGATAATATGGTGCACGTGGTTGAGGACGTCGCCGCTCAGGTATTTATTCCATTGACCATAGGCGGCGGGATCAGAAATATTGACGATATTCAACGAATGCTCGATGCCGGCGCGGACAGGGTCAGCATCAATACCGCGGCCGTCAATGATCCGGAGTTTATCCGCCTGGCGGCTTGCCATTTTGGTTCGCAGTGCCTGGTCGTCGCGATCGATGCCAAGTGGTGCCCGGCCAGGCGGGGCTGGGAGGTATATACACACGGCGGGCGTCGAAGTACCGGCCTCGATGCAATTGAATGGGCGAAAAAAACCGCTGATCTCGGCGCCGGAGAGATATTGCTGACCAGTATGGATCATGATGGCACAAAAGAGGGGTTTGATCTGCCGCTGACGCGATCCATCAGTGACGCCGTCGGCATCCCGGTGATCGCCTCCGGTGGCGTTGGAACCCTGCAACATCTGGTCGATGGCGTACTTGACGGTAAGGCGGACGCGGTACTTGCGGCGAGCATTTTTCATTTCGGGGTATATACTATCGAACAGGCCAAACATTATATGGCTGAAAATAATATAGAGGTCCGCTTATCGTGATGGTTACTGAGATGCCCGACTGGATTAAACAGATAAACTGGGGAGCGGACGGATTGATCCCGGTGATCATACAGGACCACGTCAGTAATGTGATCCTGATGCATGCCTGGATGAACCAAGAGGCATTAACGCGCACCCTGGAGGAGCGGCAGACAGTGTTCTGGTCGCGTTCACGCCAGTGTTTCTGGAAGAAGGGATCGAGCTCAGGCCATTTTCAGCATATCGATGAAATACGGTTGGACTGTGATTCAGACACCTTGTTGATCAGGGTGCGCCAGCAAGGGGGGATCAGTTGTCACACCGGCCGTGCAAGTTGCTTCTATCGAAGGATCACGGATGAGGGGGAACAGGTATTTGACCCGGTCATCAAAGACCCTGATTTGATTTATAAATCGAAGCTGTGATCGCTCAGGTAAAATAGCTTATGAGCAGTGACTTTCTCAATGAACTGGCTGCGGTTATACAACAGCGCAAACAGGCTGATCCGGAAAAATCCTATACCGCCAGCCTGTATGATCGAGGATTGGATCAGATCTTAAAAAAATTGGGGGAAGAGATCACCGAGACGATAATTGCGTCGAAGTCCGGGGAAAATGATTCGATAATCCATGAAATTGCAGATTTATGGTTCCATTCCCTGATCCTGCTCAGTTATCATAATTTGTCTCCTGACAGGGTCATCGATGAACTGGAGCGACGGTTTGGCAAGTCCGGCATCAGCGAAAAGGCCGACAGGAAACGGCAACCGCCCCGGAAACAGGTCATTTGAGAAAATGTCTTTTAATCTACCGCAGGGATCGGTATAGTACGTCAAATATACACTTTTACATGACTATCGGTATTCATCCTTTATAGAGGTCTTTAGCTTGAGTCTATCTCCGTGGAAACGTTGTCTGGAAAGACTTGAAGGGGATCTGCCTTCGGGGCAGTTCAATACCTGGATCCGACCTCTGCACGTGATTGAAAAAGATAAATCCATACAGATCCTCGCACCCAACCGGTTTGTGCTTGACTGGGTCAACGATCGCTATCTGTTGCAAATACAAAATATACTGGGGTCGATCACCAATAGTGATGACATCCGTTTATCCATAGGCATCGGTAGCCACTTGGCGGATGAAAACAACTCCGGCGATTCAAAGCCGAAAAATAAGACCTCTCAAACCTCATTTCCGGGTCGCCAACGCAGCAATCTGAATGATAATTTTACCTTTGACAGCTTTGTCGAAGGCAAATCCAACCAACTGGCCAAAGCCGCGTCGGTTCAGGTTACTAAAAATCCGGGCCAGGCCTATAATCCTTTATTGCTTTATGGGGGCGTCGGTCTCGGTAAAACCCATCTTGCTCACGCCATAGGCCATACTATTCTGCAACAGAATCCATCCTCAAACGTCGTTTATCTCCACTCCGAAAGATTTGTATCCAATATGGTCAGGGCCCTGCAAAATAATACAATAAATGAATTTAAGCATCATTACCGTTCACTGGACGTGTTATTGATCGACGACATCCAGTTTTTCGCCGGCAAGGAACGCTCGCAAGAGGAATTTTTTCATACCTTTAATGTATTACTGGAAGGCCAAAACCAAATCGTGCTTACCTGTGATCGGTACCCAAAAGAAGTGAATGGCTTGGAAGAGCGTCTAAAATCGCGCTTTGGCTGGGGACTAACCGTCGCAATCGCTCCTCCGGAACTGGAGACTCGGGTCGCCATTATCAATAAAAAGGCCGATCAAACGCAGATCCACATACCTGAGGAGGTCGCGTTTTTTATCGCCAAGCGATTTCGTTCCAACGTTCGTGAATTGGAGGGTGCATTAAACCGGGTCGTTGCAAACGCCCGCTTGACAAATACCGGGATCACTCTGGAATTTACCAAAAATACCCTTCGCGATCTGTTAATCCTTCAGGATAAACAGGTTTCCATAGAGAATATCCAAAAAACCGTCGCCGAATATTATAAGATTCGCATTGCCGATCTGCATTCCAAACGTCGCACCCGTTCGATAACCAGACCGCGACAAGTGGCAATGACCATCGCCAAAGAATTAACCAACCACAGCTTACCGGAAATTGGAGACAAATTCGGTGGCAGAGATCATACTACGGTCCTGCATGCCTGTCGTAAAGTGGACGAATTACGTCAAACCAAACAGGCTATTCAGGACGATTATACTAACCTAATCAATATATTAACAATTTGATTACAAACTGTGGATAAATGACCTGGAAATTTTCACTATGAACCAAAGCAATAGTTATCCACAGATCAAGCCACCCGTAATCAACATTTAAAACCAAACCCACTCAGCCATATAAGTGATTGATCATTAACACGGAAATTTTTTATCCACAAAGTTATTATCCAATAAATAAGAGTAATAAAATATGAAGTTTACTATAACTAAAGAAGCCTTATTTCCCGCTGTAAGAAAATTAAGCGGTGTCATCGGTGGGAAGCAGGCACTTCCCATTCTTTCCAATATGCTTTTGAAGATCACGCCCGATTCTGTTTCCATGACCGCGACCGATTTGGAAGTGGAACTGGTGGTGGTGATTGAAGAATCGTTCGCTGCCGAAGGTGAGATCACCCTTTCCGTAAAAAAGCTGCAGGATATCTGCCGAACTTTGCCGGAAGGCGTGCAACTTGAATTTGAGATAAAGGAGGGTAAGGCCAGTATTCGGTCGGGTAAGAGTCGTTTTGTATTATCTACTTTGCCGGCGGAGGACTTTCCGGAGGTGGAAATGTCCAAATTCGATATTGGGTTTACGGTTGAACGTGACCGATTACGTAAATTGATTGAAAATACCCATTTTGCAATGGCTCAGGATGACGTGCGCTTTTTCTTAAACGGTTTGTTGCTGGAGGTGAATCCTGATTTTCTTCGCTGTGTGGCAACGGATGGCCATCGCCTGGCATTGGGTGAGATCGACCTGGAGACTGGAGTAAAGGAGACAATACGGGCGATTATTCCTAAAAAAGGGGTTGCGGAGTTGATGCGTTTGCTGGATGAAGGTGATGAAAAGATAGGGATTAAAATCAGTGACAGGCATATTCGAGCCGAGATTAATTCCGCCTGTTTTACCAGTAAGCTTATCGACGGCAAGTTCCCTGACTACCAAAGGGTAATACCGAAACCCGCCGAGCATAAACTCGTATCCGACCGGGAAGAAATGAAGCAGAGTCTGACGCGGGTGTCGATTCTTTCCAATTGGAAATATCATGGGGTTCGGATAACCCTGAATACCGATCAGTTGAGTATGTTCACCCGTAATCCTGAGCAGGAAGAGGCGGAAGAAGAGTTGGACGTTAAATATCAGGGTGAAGAATTGGAAATGGAATTCAATGTGTCTTATTTGTTGGAAACGTTGACGGCAATCGATACCGATAATGTGGTGATCAGTATTGCCGCGTTGGATGGGGATGCGGGTAATGGAAGGGAATGTTGTTTAATCCTGCCGGAAGGCGAGAGTCGATACAAATATGTGATCATGCCTATGGGGAAAAGGTAGGGGATAACATCAGGATGCTGAATGAAACAGGTGATTGCCTTTTTGGATACCGGTGATGGATACCACCATGAGAGTTGATTACCGTTTTCTCTAATATTGGGTGAGTTGGTTCCGTGTCCGTTAATACCGTATCTGGTTCGATATTGTGTGTTCCACGTGGAACACAATTAAATCATAACAAGCCTGTTGGTCTCAATTTTCCAGTGTGTTTCATGTGAAACAATTCACGTAGCCGGTTGTAAGGGGGATAATAATGCAAGGATTCACCATTAATAAGGGCGAGAGCTATATGCTGGCTACGGCCGATCTTTCTGTGATGGATGAAAATACTACTGACGGTGCGGCCCGTTTAAATTGGATGGTGACCGACGCACCGGATAATGGGCACTTGGAACTGCGTCCTTCTTCGGGTTCGCCTGTGAACGTCATGAGTTTTACCCAGGCGCAGCTTGAGGCGAACCAGGTATTTTATGTTCATGACGGTGGCGATATCACCACGGACAGCTTTGAAATGCGGGTGACGGATGATGATAATGGGCAGGCAAACGCCTCGGTTACGCTGGAGGTGATCATAACTTCAGAGGATGATCCGCCGACTCCCAGGGATGAGTATGATTCCTCAAACATTAAGGTATTGAAAGGATTGGATGCGGTGAGAAAGCGTCCGGGGATGTATATAGGTAATACTGAAGACGGGTCGGGACTGCATCAGATGATTTTTGAGGTGGTGGATAACAGCATTGATGAAGCCCTGGCCGGGTATTGCACCACGATTAAGGTGGTGATACATAATGATAATTCCGTGTCCGTAATCGATAATGGTCGGGGTATTCCGGTTGATCTCCATGAGGAGGGCCGGTCGGCGGCCGAGGTGATTATGACGACCCTGCATGCCGGTGGAAAATTTGATGATAATTCCTATAAGGTATCAGGCGGATTACATGGAGTGGGCGTGTCCGTGGTGAATGCGCTTTCTGAGCGGCTGAGCTTAACAATTTACCGGGATGGTTTCCGTTATCACCAGCAGTATGGTTTCGGTGGTGTGGCGACTCAAATGCAACAGTGTGAGAGCTCGGACCGCACCGGTACGGAAGTCCGGTTTTTACCTGACGTTGGTGTCTTCAAAAATATAGAGTTTCATTACGATATTCTGGCCAAGCGCCTGCGTGAATTATCGTTTCTAAATTCCAATGTGCGGATGGAACTTCACGATGAACGTCATAACGGTCAGACCGACGTATTTGAGTATAAGGGGGGTATTCAGGCATTCATCCAACATTTGAATAAAAATAAGACCCCGTTGCATAAAACCGTTATCAGCATAGACACGGTTAAGCAGGACTCCACCATACAGTTGGCCATGCAATGGAATGATTCTTACCAGGAGAATATTTTCTGTTTTACCAACAATATTCACCAAAAAGACGGGGGTAGTCACTTATCCGGGTTTCGGGCGGCGATTACTCGGAGCTTCAATCAATATATAGAGAAACAAATAGCGGCGGCGAAGACCAAGGTCAATGTAACCGGGGAAGACGTGCGCGAGGGACTTACCGCGGTGCTTTCCATAAAGATCCCGGACCCTAAATTCTCATCTCAAACCAAGGATAAACTGGTGTCCGGTGAGGTCAAGGCGATAGTGGATTCAACGATTTCGGACAAGTTGCAGGAATTTTTGTTGGAGAGTCCGCTGGAGGCCAAGGCAATCAGTAACAAGATCATCGATGCCGCTCGCGCCAGGGACGCGGCCAGAAAGGCCAGGGAGTTGACTCGCAGGAAGACGGTGTTGGACGTGGCCGGGTTGCCGGGTAAATTGGCGGACTGCCAGGAGAAAGACCCATCACGGTCTGAGCTGTTCCTGGTAGAGGGAGATTCCGCCGGCGGCTCGGCAAAACAGGGAAGAGATAGAAGATTTCAGGCGATCTTACCGCTGAAAGGCAAGATCTTAAACGTCGAAAAGGCACGGCTCGATAAGATGCTGTCCTCGGAAGAGGTGGGCACCTTGATCACGGCATTGGGCTGTGGGATAGGCAGGGATGAATTTGATGAGACAAAATTGCGCTATCATCGAGTCATTATCATGACCGATGCAGACGTTGATGGTGCTCATATCAGGACGCTGTTGCTGACGTTTTTTTATCGGCATATGCCAAAATTGATCGAATGTGGTCATATCTATATTGCCCAACCGCCACTTTATAAGGTGACCAAGGGCAAACAGAGTCGCTATTTAAGCAATGATATGGCGCTTGAGAATTACATGCTGGAACTGTCGCTGCAAAATAGTGCGATAAGTGTTACCGGTGATGAAGATGATTTTGATGACGCCGTGCTCCATGAGCACATACAGAACTATATCGATTATAAAGGCGCATTGCTGAGTCTGAGCCGACGTTATCATCCATTGATACTGGAGGCAATGAGTCGCCTGCCGGCACTTCAAGAGGCCGACTATGGCAATCGGTCACGGGTGGAGGCCTGGTTGACCGGCCTGGTCGATGGTTTGGCGCAAATGAACGGAAACAGTGTCGATTGCAGGTATGAGCTGTTTTCCTCACCGGTACAGGATGCCTATGGTGGCAAAGTTTATTTTTCCATTCATGGTGCTGAATTGGTGAATATATTCAACCCGGAGTTTTTTTCCTCCGCCGACTATAAGAATTTTTCCGCGTTAAACAGTTGCATCAGCTTGCGGGAGAGTGCGCGGATCAGGCATGGCGACGCCGAAAAGCCGATTATATCCGTGCGCGATGGCTATGAATGGTTAATTAAACAGGCCGAAAAAGGCTTGAATATTCAAAGATACAAGGGCCTGGGAGAAATGAACCCGGACCAGCTTTGGGACACAACCATGGATGCAAGCAAGCGGTTGCTGTCCCGGATACAGGTTGAAGACGCGGTGGCGGCGGGGGAGATTTTTACCACCCTGATGGGCGATCAAGTGGAACCGAGGCGGAATTTTATCGAGGCCAATGCGCTGGCGGTGACCAGTCTGACTGTTTAATTCCAAGCCGGTGCCGGGCCGAATCGATTTGCGGGGTTGTGCGGCAGACTGCCGGGACCGTCTTTTGACGGCATCTTTAATCGCTCCGGTCATCATCAATGGACGACTGTTTTTTATGAACAATAAGCAAACACAATGAAAACCGGGGTGATCGGCCTGGGTGCGATGGGTGCGTGCATGGCCTTGAATTATCATAAGGCCGGGGTATTGCACCGGGTATGGAACCGTTCAATCGCAAAGGCTGAAGAAATTGCCAGGCAAACGGGCGTGGAATACACGCACACGCCGGAAGAACTTGCCGGCCAGTGTGAACTGATCACGATCTGCGTTGCCCGGGACCCGGACGTATTGGAAATGGTTGCAGCGATGGGGAAAACCATACGCAAGGGGAGCATAGTCGTCGATACCTCCACCGTCGGTGTCGATACCGCCAGACGGGCGGCGCGGATATTGAAGGACGCAGAGGCAGATTTTCTGGATTGCCCGGTATCGGGCGGCGTCGAAGGTGCCAGGCAAGGCTCCCTGGCAATGATGGTCGGCGGAGATGAGGCCGTGCTTAAAAAAGCCCTATCGACCCTGGCCGCAATCGCCGCCAACGTCGTTTATATCGGTCCCACCGGTAGCGGCCAGGCGACCAAGGCGGTGAATCAAATTATGGCCGCCGGCATCAATCAGGCGGTTACTGAGGCGCTGGCGTTTGGCGACGCGATGGGGTTGGATATGGATAAGGTCATCGATATAGTTTCAACCGGCGCCGCGGCCAACTGGTTTCTCGATCATCGCGGAAAGACCATGCTGGCCGGAAAATATGATCCCGGCTTCAAGCTCGCGCTGCATTATAAGGATTTGCAGATTTGCAAACAAATGCTGGAGTCTCTTGGTGATAACAGTTTGCCCCTGGTGGAAATGACCCTGATCCATTATAAAAAACTGATGGATCAGGGTTATGGGGACGAGGACATTTCGGCGCTGTTTCGGTTAAAAACAAAGACCCTGTCCTGATCACGGTTGCCGATAAAACAGCCGCTTATTTTCGGCGTGATAATTGACGGCCTTGTTGACCGCGTTGATCACCGCTCTGGAAGTAATGGTTGCCCCGCTCAGCTGATCGAATTCACCGCCTTCGGTTGTTACAGCCCAGGCTTCAGCGGGGGTATTTGCCGGCGACCGACCGGTGAAATTCAATATCCAGTCGGAAACCCGATGATCAATACCGTCTCCCAGGCCCGTTGTTTCCGTGTGTTTAATCACCCTCACCCCGCTTATGCTGTCATCCTTCATAATGCCAATCCCGAGCTCAATAGGGCCGCTATAGCCGCGGGTGATCAGGGGCAGCATTATAATGCCGATCTGCTCCTCGTCCCGGATAATTCTAAACACCATAAGTTGGTTGGCCGAACCCAGCCCCTCCTCACCGCGGATGCTAAATTGGGAGGAGAGAATATCGCCGGTGGTCCCCTCCGGAAGCAGGGCATGGATGCTTTTTAATTGTACCCGCTGGGTATTGTATGCGATCTTATTTTTATTGATAAAATTCAGACCGGTTACCAGTGCTACCGCAATTGCGACGGTGGCCAGAATAGACACAGTGCCGAACGGTCGTTGGTTTTGCTCTGCGGACATTATCTGGTTTCCCCAAGCACCGACGGTCGGGTAAGTCGGTCTATCAATGGCACCGCACAATTCATGATCAGTACCGCAAATGCCACCCCGTCAGGGAATGCCGCCCAGGTGCGGATAATATAAAGCAACGCGCCTATGCCAACGGCATAAATAATTATACCCTTTGGCGTGATCGCCGAGGAGACCGGATCAGTGGCAATAAAAAAGGCGCATAACAGGGTTCCGCCGGCAAAAATATGATACAAGGGCGGGGCATAAACGGAACCGTCAATAACAAAAAACAAGCTGCTGATAATAAACACCGTGCCGATCAACGCCGCCGGGATCCTCCAGTTGATCACTCGCCTGAAGATCAGCCACAACCCACCCAGTAAATACGCGCCGGCTATCCACTCCCATGCCTTGCCACCCAGGCTTCCGAATAAATCCGCGGAGCGAATTTCGGATACCATAGCCATCGTATCCAATTGAGATTTCATATAACCCAGAGACGTGGCCCCGCTCCATCCGTCTATCGGCACCCCATCAAAAAATATGATTGCCAGACTCTGTACCAGATCAGGGTTGCCGGCCGGATCGAATAAAGGCCAGCGCGCCGCCTGTGCGGGAAATGAAATCAGTATAAATACATAGCCGGCCATGGCCGGATTAAAAATATTGTTGCCGAGCCCGCCATACAGATGTTTGACTACGATCATCGCAAACGCGACGCCGGTGCAGCTGATCCACCATGGGGTGAACGGCGAAATGGTCAATGCAAATAACAATGCAGTAAGCAGAGCACTGCCGTCGAGCAGATGAGGTTTTATCGGTCTTGAGCGCAGTTTCAGCATCAGGGCCTCGCACCCCAGTGCACAGATTGCGGTAATAACAATCTGGATCAATACCCCCCAACCGAAACAGACGGCATACAGGAGTATTCCGGGGATCAATGCGAATACCACCTGGCGCATGACCGTCGCCACCGAGGTTTGACGATGAGAATATGGAGAGGCGTTGGCGGGCGAAGACGGCATATCAATAGTGCTGACTATGGCCGGGCGGCGTTAACCCCGGGCCGGGCTCATAACAATGCAATCGACCGGGCATGGATCAAGACACAATCCACAACCGGAGCAGTATTGCGGGATCACGCCGTGCATTTGTTTGGCGGCGCCGACGATTGCATCCACGGGACAGGCGTTGATACACTTTACACAGCCTATGCACAGGTCTTCTTTGATAAATGCAAGCCGGTTTAGCGGTTGCGGGGGTATAACCGCAGGCACCGGTTTGCCCGTCAGTCTGGCCAGCGCCCTGACGGTATATGCCCCGCCGGGCGGGCACAGATTTAACCCGGCTCGGTCGGATGCGATTGCCGCGGCGTAGGGCAGGCAGCCATCATAACCACATTCCCGGCATTGGGTTTGCGGCAATAGATCATTAATTTTGGCAATAAATTCCGAGAATATTACCCGTTCCTGCTCACTCGCTCCCCTGGCCCGCATAAAATAAACGCAGGCGCCGGTGGTAACGGCGAGATAAATCAGTGCCGCGATCATTCAAACACCGATGCCGGTGAAGCCGAAGAAGGCCATGGACATGATTGCCAGGGTGATGAACAAAATCGGTAATTCTCGAAAGGCCGCCGGTACGTCGGCAAGCCGAATTCTCTCCCGCAGCTGAGTCAACAGCAATAATACCAGGCCAAATCCGGCGCCTGTTCCAACGCCGTAAAGCAGCGAAGACCAAAATGCATGGGCAAGCTGAAAATTAAACAGAGTCGCCCCTATGATGAATGAAGTGAACAATAAAACCGGCGTGAAGGTATTAATTTGCCGTTGATATACGGGCATCTTTTTCCTTAAAAAATAACTACATAGCTGCATAATCAAGAATATGTTTATCATATAAATCAAAATACTTAAATAATGCAAAGCGAATACACTGATAAGAAATTTATACGCCAGATAATTCACCGGGGTTGACACCGAGGTGATCACCAATACCGCCACGGACACATTGCGGGCAATCTCCAGGCGGTTGGAAAAGGCGACTTGATCCTGAACCGCTATCAGATGGGTGAGCACCAGGTTATTGACCAGCGCGGCATGGATGATCACCAGGATCAGCGCGCCCATTTGAGTCTATCCATCGAAGCTCACCGCACCCTCATGCCCGGCTCAGCGCCCTCGTCGGGATGCATAATAAACAGCTCTTTGCCTCCCGGCCCGGCGGCCAGCAACATCCCTTCGGAGACCCCAAAGCGCATTTTTTTCGGGGCCAGATTGGCGACCACAAGCGTATATTTTCCGACCAGATCTTCCGGGGCATAGGCCGATTTGATGCCGGCGAAGATCGTGCGTGTTCCCTTGCCGATATCGACGGTAAGCTGCAATAATTTATCCGCGCCCTCAACCTGTTTTGCCTGTACCACCTTTGCCACGCGCAAATCAACCCTGGCAAAATCATCAACGGTTATTTGCTCGGCAATCGCTTCCGTAAGCGGATCGGCGTTTTCGGTCAAGTCCTGTTTACTTTCTTCAACCATTGCGTCTATATCTTTCTTTTCCATTCGGGTCATAATCGGGGTAAATTTATTGATTGTATGATCATATAGAATATGTTCCGGTTTTGCATGTTCCCAGGTCAACGGTTTAATATTAAGAAATGCCTCCGCCTGCTCGGCGAAAACCGGCAAAACCGGCTTCAAATAGACGCTCAGGATCCTGAACGCATTCAAAGCAGTGCTACACACCCGCTGTAATCTGGGGGCTTGTGCCGGTTGTTTTGCCAACACCCAGGGTTTAAACCGGTCTATATATTGATTTACCCGGTCGGCGAGCCCGATGATCTCCCGGATTGCCTGACCGTATTCACGCGCCTCAAACATCTCCGCAATCGCCTCATCGCGGCCGCACAGGTATTCCAGCAATTGCCGGTCGACGTCGGTCTCTCCACCGGCATCAGACGGATCACCCTTAGCGCTCAGCCGCCGCTCAAATTTTGCATTTATAAAGCCGGCGCAACGGCTGGCGATATTGACCACCTTGCCGATAATATCGGAATTAACCCGTTGAATAAAATCATCCAGATTGAGATCGATATCCTCCAGGCGGCCGGATAGTTTGCTGGCAAAGTAATAGCGCAAATACTCCGGGTTGAGATGTTTTAAATAGGTCTCGGCCTTGATGAAGGTGCCGCGGGTTTTGGACATTTTTTTGCCATTGGCGGTGAGGAAGCCATGAATAAATACCGCGGTGGGCGTGCGAAAGCCGCTGCCGTGCAGCATCGCCGGCCAAAACAGACAATGAAAATACATAATATCCTTGCCGATGAAATGATACATTTCGGTCTCGGCGCCGGATCGGACATAGGCGTCAAAATCCAGGTTTTTTTGCACGCACAGTTTCTTAAAACTGGCCAGGTAGCCCACCGGGGCATCCAGCCAGACGTAAAAATACTTATCCACTTCATCCGGGATCTCAAACCCAAAATAGGGCGCGTCGCGGGAAATATCCCATTCCCGCAGACCGGCCTCAAACCATTCATCCAGCTTATTGACCGCCTCTTTTTGCAGAGGCCCGGCGCGAGTCCATTGTTTCAGCCAGGACTCAAAATCGGGTAATTTGAAAAACAGATGCTCGGATTCCTTTTCCACCGGCCTGGCCCCGCTGATCGCCGATACCGGATCGATCAGCTCGGTCGGGCCATAGGTGCGATTGCAGACCTCGCAACCGTCACCATATTGATCGGGGCTGTGGCAGTTTGGGCATTTGCCGCGAATAAAGCGGTCCGGCAGGAACATTTGTTTTTCCGCGTCATAAAACTGCCTGATGGTTCGACGGGTAATATGGCCTGATTCTTTCAAAGCGCGATAGATCTGTTCGGACAATTCCCGGTTTTCCGCCGAATGAGTGCTGTAATAAAGATCAAAATCGATCGCGAATCCGGCAAAATCCCGCCGGTGTGATGCATGCATCCGCGCTATAAGCCGTTCCGGGGCTATTCCCTCGGCCTCGCTGCACAGCATTACCGGCGTGCCGTGGGTGTCGTCGGCACAGACGTAAAAACACTCATGGCCGCGCAGCTTCTGATAGCGCACCCAGATATCAGTCTGTATGTACTCCACCAGATGGCCGATATGGATGGGGCCATTGGCGTAAGGCAACGCGCTGGTGACCAGGATTTTTCTACAGGGATTTGCCATATGTTCAGGCCCCTAGGGTATCATATTTGCGCCGCCAAAATACACGCTTCCGATCCGGGCACCAATAGAATTGTGGCGACACTCTCACCGGGCCGAGTAATCCGGGTCTCGGAGCGAGCCGTAATGCAAAGACTGAAGCCCGTATGGCCAGCCCCGGCCCCAAAGAATCCAGGATCGCCGATGGCTCGCTGAGCACGAATTTGAGTAAAGTAAATGCGGCCATCGGGAATGCTGATTTGGAGCCATGGAACAGGCTATAATGCCGCCTAAGCCGGCCAGCACACTTGTTTTTTAATGCAAAGCAGGCTATAATATTTATTACCGTTATAAAGACGGGTTTTATACATGCAATAAAGAGCCATTTATTATGATTAGATTTATGATGAAACCCATAGTCTGTTTCATTTGCCTGTTTGGCGGCCTGATAAACACACACATATTATACGCCCAGGAGGCTTGTCGCGAGAGTATTATTTGCCCCGGGGGAATGTGCTGCCCCGGGGGAATATGCAGAGGGAACATTACTGTGAATTATCAGTCCAGCCCCGCAGCAGGCACCACGGAATGTGAAGACATCATAGATGCATATCCGACGGGTATCACCAGGATAGAAGGGAATTTACTGATCGGGCAAGTAAGAGGCCAACTCCTCGGCTCGCCTATTACCGATTTGAGCCGGTTCAGCCAGTTGCAAGAAGTGACCGGCAATCTTACTGTGAGCACGGCCTTTAGTGGGGCTGCCAACCCGCTACAAAACCTGAGTGCGCTACGCAGCCTGACGACCATAGGGGGAAATTTTGTCTTAGGTGAGGGCCCCGATAACTCTGTGGGTCTTGATTTTTTCACCTCGGTGGGCGAATTACCCGCTTTGACCACGATAGGGAGGTCCTTTACTGTGAGTGGAAACCAGCGCATGGAGACTCTGGGTGAGTTTCCCTTTTTACGATCCATAGGGGGAAGCTTTACTGTGGAGAATAACCACAACAGATCGTTTAACCGGGATGGGCTCACTTCCTTAGGCAGATTCTCCTCTTTAGGTTCTATTGGGGCAGACTTTAAAATAGACGATCAGAGGGCGCTAAGGGAGCTGCACTTTCCCACGTTACGTTCAATTGGTGGGGCTTTTCAAGTGAGAGCTATTGGGCTCACGTCGCTGGATAAATTTCCCGCTTTAAGCTCGATCGGGGGGGGATTTTTTATCGGCGATGCAGGTACCAGCGGTGTGGGTAATAACGACCTTATCTCTTTGGGGCCCTTTCCCAGGTTAGGTTTTATTGGTGGAAATTTTCTTGTGCGCGTAAATCCGGCACTCACTTCTCTGGGCGATTTCTCCGCTTTAAGTTCCATCGGGGGGAGTTTTAGAGTGGTTTCTAACGGCCAGCTCAGATCTTTGGGCGACTTTTCGGGACTTGAAAGGATAGGTGACGTGTTTAACGCTGATAGCAATTCTCAACTCAACGATTGTTGCGGCGTGCCCGTGCCGGTATTAGCGGCCATCGTAAGTCGCCAGGGAGCCAGTGCAGTTCGCTTTAGTGAAAATAACAACAATCGGTGCAGGGACCGTGAACAGGTACTTCGCATATGCCGTATGATGGGGCTTAGGTTGAACAATCGATCCCCCCGCATTCTAAATCTGGCGGCCAGCGCCGGCGACCCCAACAATCCTGACCGCCTTCTTAGAGAGAGTATCTTTGTAGATACTGTGCCTGGCACACTCGTGACTGCAACGATCCGGGGGGCCCCCTGGATCCCCCGGTTAGGTAACGCCAGGCCTGCTCCGGACGGCACGATCACGGATAGTCGGCCCGCAAACGCATTCGGTTCGTATCAGACAAGGGTATCTGTCCAGCCTAACACCGACACCAGAGGGCGCAGCACGATGATGATCATCAGTGCAGACGGGGTGGATGACCTGATCATCCCCATCCATCAGCGGGGCACCGCGGATCAGCGCCCGACCTTCGGCGGAACGACGGTGGCGGCACAGTCTTACACTCAGGGCGAGGTGGTGATGCTGACCCTGCCTGAGGCAAGCGACGGCAACGCGCCGTTGGGCTATAGCCTGAGGCCGGGATTGCCGGCGGGCCTGAGTTTCAATAGGGCCAGCCGGCGGATAAGCGGTGTCCCAACCGAGGCGCCGGGGACAACCACCTATACCTATAGGGTGACCGATAGCGACAACGACCAGGATATGCTGACCTTTGACCTCACGGTGACCGGCGTTACCCGGCCGACCTTCATCGGGCGGACTGTGGCCGACCGGTTTTATTCCGAACGGAGCGAGTTTATTGATACCCTGTTTTTGCCGTCGGCGGTGGGGGGTACCGCCCCGTTGATATACACCTTGAGGCCGGAACAGTTGCCGGAGGGCCTGGCCTTTATCGAAGACCAGCAGATCATCACGAGCATTAGCGACCCGATTGGTGTAATCCCTCGGACGGAATATACCTATACCGTAAGGGATGCGGGCGGAGTTGAAACCAGCCTGAACTTTGACATCACGGTGCTGGCGCTGAGCCTGGCACTCAATGCGGATTCCCGGGTCGACCAACGGGACGCGCAGGCGCTGTATTATGCCTATCTGCCCGGGTTGAATGAAACCACACAGGAAGCGTTGTTTGGCCGGCTGGGAGTTGCCGGTGGTGACGCGGTGGCAGAGCTAAGGGCCCGAGCCGGGTTTTGGCGCGACCTGGCCCTGCACGATGAGTCTGACCCGGATTTGAATCAGGATGGACGCATAGATCAGCGGGACGCCCGGATCTTGTACTATACCTATCGGTTCGGGGATTTGTTGGGGTCCAGCGAAGGCTTACGGAATGCGTTGCTGGGTGGCTTGAGTAGTGATTCAATTGAGGCAAGTGCGGTCCTGGACAGAGCCAATGCGTTGATAAACAGTCAGCGCTAGAATACGGGATGGATTTGCAGGGCCTGGGCCGTCACTCTTAAACCGGTCGCGGCGCGAAGTGCCGGTATTCCGGGAACCATTCGGCATTGAAGCAGGCCTCGCGCCCATCGAGGCACGCCGCTCCACGCCCTTGCCCGGGGAGAGCCAGGCATAACCTCGGTCTGGTATCGGGCGTCATCAAACAGCATTTTGCTGTAAATTAGGCTAATATTATGGATATGGGACTACGCTGTAAGTATATGTTTAGGGTCACAATAAAACAGATGGCCGTTATCGCTTGCCTGTATGGGGTATTGATACACCCACTCACGTTGTATGCGCAGACGCAGAATTGTAGGCCAAGAATGAATGATTTTAATTGCCTCGACGGGACGTGTATAGGAGCCTTCACTCTGATTTTCCAGTCAGAGAACTCGGGGGACAATAGAAAGAACTGCAGAAATGTCGTAGAGCTATATCCGGAGGGCATCACCCGGATACAAGGGGACCTTTCCATCGGGATTGGCTCCGGAGGACAATCCTTTTCCGCGGATATTACGGATCTGAGTAAGTTCCGCCTGTTGGAAGAAGTGACCGGCAATCTTATTGTAGATACTGTACGGACGCTGAGGAACCTGGAGCAGTTGAATCGCCTGAGGACCATAGGGGGGGATTTTGTCATAGGGGAAGGCGCTGAACCAAACGCTTCTGATGGGACTGGACTTGAGCAGGTGGGTGATTTACCCGCTTTGACCACGATCGGCAGAAGGTTTGTGGTCAGTGAGAACGACAGAATGACTACTCTGGGCTCTTTCCCGGAGTTACGATCCATCGGCAGGCGGTTTAGCGTGAATAATAATGGCGCCCTTGCTGCTTTGGGCCATTTTCCGAAGTTACAATCCATCGGGGAGGGGATGTTGGTAGTCTCGAACAGGCAGCTTGAAAGTTTGGGGCGTTTTCCCACGTTAACCTTTTTGGGGGGATTTCGGATTTTCGATAATGATGGGATGCTATCGAGGATCGAGAGTTTCATCGTAACCGAAAATAACCGGCTTACCTCCCTGGGTGCTTTTCCCGCCTTAAGGACGATTGATGGGGATTTTCTAGTCGGGCGCAGAGGGATGCAACAAGGCAATAGACGCCTCGAGTCTGTGGACAGTTTCCCGGTGTTAGGCTCGGTTCAAGGGGATTTCTCTGTGTTTGACAATGATGAGCTTACCTCTTTGGGCGACTTTTCGATGCTAAGGAATATTGAGGGACGGTTTCGGGTGGAAAGCAATCGTCTGCTTACCTCTCTGAACGATTTCTCCGGGCTTGAACGCATAAGCGGCAATATTGTTGAGGTTGTCGAAAATAGGGTTCTCACCAACTGTTGTCGCCTCCCCAAGTCGGTCCTGGCGACAGTCCAGGCGGCAGTCCTGGCAGGAAGGAGGGGGCGGATTACCTTTATGAGAAATGCCAGCCATACTTGTAGCGGCTCTCATACGAGTCTTATCCCTATAACCAATGCGTTATGCTCGAGGCTGAGTGCTTCCCCTGAGCAGGTACTATTTCCGCCGGCAAGCAACACCGGGTCAATTACCATTGAAGCTAGCAGAGGCTTTAGGGCAAGCACTGAGGCAGATTGGGTTTCCAGATTGAGAGTCCGATATGCCTCCGATCGACCACCACCACCCGCCGTCACCCGTCCGGGCGGAGGTGGAGGAGCCCTAAGCCTGAGCCGGCGAGGAGGGGGTAGGGGTCTCCTTTTTATAACCGTTGATCCTAATGGGGCAACGACTGAGCGCAGCTCGACGTTAACCCTTACCGCCGCCGGGGTGGATGACCTGACCATCCCCATCTATCAGCGGGGCACAGCCGATCAGCGCCCGACCTTCGGAGGAACGACGGTGGCGGCACGGTTTTACACTCAGGGCGAGGTGGTGGTACTCACCCTGCCTGAGGCCAGCGATGGCAATGCCCCGTTGGTCTATACCCTGACGCCGGAATTGCCGGCGGGTCTGAGTTTCGATAGTGCCGGCCGGCGGATAAGCGGCGTCCCAACCGAGGAGATGGGGACAACCCGCTATACCTATACGGTGACCGATGCGGACAACGACCAGGATATGCTGACCGTTGACCTCACCGTGAACGACCGTTCCGAGCCGACCTTCTCCGGGCAGACCGTGCCCGATCAGTTTTACTCCGAACGGAGCGAGTTTATTAATACCCTGTTCCTGCCGTCGGCGGTGGGGGGTAGTGGTGAGTTGACGTACATCTTGACCCCGCCACTGCCGGAGGGCCTGGACTTTTCCGGAGACCAGCAGATCGTCACGGGCACCAATGCCGCGATCGGTGTAACGGATCGGATCGCTGCAACGGAGCGGACGGAATACACCTATAGCGTGATGGATGCGGGCAGTGGTAGAGACAGCCTGAGCTTTGACGTGGTGGTGCTGGCGCTGAGCCCGGAACTCAATGCCGATTCCCGGGTCGACCAACGGGATGCGCAGGCGCTGTATTATGCCTATCTGCCCGGGTTGAATGAAACCACACAGGAGGCGTTGTTTGGCCGACTGGGAGTTGCGGATGATGATGACACGGTGGCCGAGCTAAGGGCCCGAGCCGGGTTTTGGCGCGACCTGGAGCGGCACAATGGGCCTAGCCCGGATTTGAATCAGGACAGACGCATAGATCAGCAGGACGCACGAATTCTTTACTATACTTACCGGTTCGGGGAATTGTTGGAGTCCAGCGAAGGCTTACGGAATGCGTTGCTGGGTGGCTTGAGTAGCAATCCAAGTGAGGTAAGAGCGGTCCTGGACAGAGCCAATGCGTTGATAAGCAGTCAGCGCTAGAATACCGAGAGGAGATGAGTATGAGCCATTCAACCGGCAGCGGCGGGAAGCCCGGGTATTCCGGGAATCATTCGGCATAGAAGCAGGCCTCGCGCCCATCGGGGCGGGCCGCTCCACGCCCTTGCCCGGGGAGAGTCAGGCATAACCCCGGTCTGCGGCTGGCATCAAAGTCCTATGCATTTTGCTGCAAATCAGGCTAATATTATGGATATGGGTCTATGCTGTAGGGTTAGAAGAAATATTCAATGTTAAAGGGGCTGATATTATGGATATGGGACTATGCTGTAAATATATGTTTAGGATCACAATAAAACAGATGGTCGGTATCGCTTGCCTGTATGGTGCATTGATACACCCACCCGCATTGTACGCCCAGAATTGTGTCACAAGAATGAATGATTTTAATTGCAACGGCGGGACGTGTATAGAAGACATCGAGCTGATTTTCCAGTCAATAAACTCGGGAGACTCTAGAAAGTTGTGCAGAAATATCGTAGAGCTATATCCGGAGAGCATCACCCGGATACAAGGGGACCTTGCTATCGGGGCTGCCTCCAGAGGACGATCCTTTTCCGTGGATATTACGGATCTGAGCCGGTTTAGCCGGTTGGAAGAAGTGACTGGCAATCTTGTTGTAGATACTGTACGGACGCTGAGGGACCTGGAGCAGTTGAATCGCCTGAGGACCATAGGGGGGGATTTTGTCATAGGGGAAGGCGCTGAACCAACCCCTTCTGAGGGGACTGGACTTGAGCGGGTGGGCAATTTCCCCGCTTTGACCACGGTCGGAAAAAGTTTTGTGGTCAGTGAGAACAGCGAAATGACTACTCTGGGCTCTTTCCCGGAGTTACGATCCATCGGCGGGCGGTTTCTCGTGGGTAATAATAGCGCCCTTGCTTCTTTGGGCCATTTTCCGAAGTTACAATCCATCGGGGGTGGGATGTTGGTAGCCTCGAACAGACAACTTGCAAGTTTGGGGCGTTTTCCCACGTTAACCTTTTTGGGGCGTTTTCCTATGACGGGGGAGAGTTTCGTTGTAAGCGCAAATAGCCGGCTTACCTCTTTGGGCGCTTTTCCCGCCTTAAGGACGATTGAGGGGGATTTTCGAGTCGGGCGCAGAGGGATGAGCCAAGGCAATAGACTCCTCGAGTCTGTGGACAGTTTCCCGGTGTTAGGCTCGGTTCAAGGGGATTTCATTGTATTCGAAAATGCTGAAGGGCGGTTTCCTCCTTTGGCCGACTTTATTTTGGGCGACTTTTCGATGCTAAGGAATATTGAGGGACAGTTTCAGGTGGAAAGGAATAGTACGCTTACCTCTCTGAACGATTTCTCCGGGCTTGAACGCATAGGCGGCAATATTCGTGTTTTCGCAAATGGTACTCTCACCAACTGTTGTGGCGTACCCAAGTCGGTCCTGGCGGCAGTCCAGGCAAGGGGGGGCGTGATTGATTTTAGGAGAAATGTCAGCAATACTTGTGAGGGCACTCATTTGAATCTGGAATTTATAACTAATGCGTTATGCTCGAGGCTGAGTGCTTCCGCTGATCAGGTACTATTTCCGTCGGCAAGCAACACTGGGTCAATTACCATTGAAGCTAGCAGAGGCTTGAGGATAAGCACTGAGGCAGATTGGGTTTCCAGATTGAGAGTCCGATATAACGCCGATAGACGGGTACCTCCCCCCACCACCCGTTCAGGCCCAGGAGCCCTAAGCCTGAGCCGGGAAGAGGGGGGTAGGGGTACCCTTTTTATCACGGTTGATCCTAATGGGGCAACGACTGATCGCAGCTCGACGTTGACCCTCACCGCCGCCGGGGTGGATGATCTGATCATCCCCATCTATCAGCGGGGTACGGTGGATCTTATACCGACCTTTGGAGGAACGACGGTGGCGGCACGGTCTTACACTCAGGGCGAGGTGGTGATGCTGACCCTGCCTGAGGCAACGAGCGGCAATGCCCCGTTGGTTTATACCCTGACGCCGGAGGAGGACTTGCCGGCGGGTCTGAGTTTCGATAGTGCCGGCCGGCGGATAAGCGGTGCCCCAACCGAGGCGATGGGGACAACCCGCTATACCTATACGGTGACCGATGCGAACAACAGCTCGGCTATGCTGACCGTTGACCTCACCGTGACCGGCCGTTCCGAGCCGACCTTCTCCGGGCAGACCGTGCCCGATCAGTTTTACTCCGAACGGAGCGAGTTTATTAATACCCTGTTCCTGCCGTCGGCGGTGGGGGGTAGTGGCGAGTTGACGTACATCTTGACCCCGCCGCTGCCGGAGGGCCTGGACTTTTCCGGAGACCTGCGGATCATCACGGGCACCAATGCCGCGATCGGAGTAAGCGATCGGATCACTCCAACGGATCGGACGGAATACATCTATACCGTAACGGATGCGGGCGGAATGGAAACCAGCCTGAATTTTGACATCACGGTGCTGGCGCTGAGCCTGGAACTCAATGCCGATTCCCGGTTCGACCAACGGGACGCGCAGGCACTGTATTATGCCTATCTGCCCGGGTTGAATGAAACCACACAGGAAGCGTTGTTTGGCCGGCTGGGAGTTGCCGGTGGTGACGCGGTGGCAGAGCTAAGGGCCCGAGCCGGGTTTTGGAGCGACCCGGGCCTGCACAGTGGGCCGATTACCCCGGATTTGAATCAGGATGGACGCATAGATCAGCGGGACGCCCGGATCCTCTACTATACCTATCGGTTCGGGGAATTGTTGGAGTCCAGCGAAGACTTACGGAATGCGTTGCTGGGTGGCTTGAGTAGCAATCCAAGTGAGGCCCGGCGTAATGCCAACATGCTGATAAACAGTCCGCCCTAGAATAGTGGATTTGCAGGGTCTGGTCGGTTTTCCTCCGGCGTAGTGCCATTCCATCAGGCCCGATTCTTCACCGGCGCCCGGACCGGGGGTTGTTTGCCTGTTTCTTTATCCGGGGAATTGCGGTATCATTATATTACACCGCCGGAATATACTTGATTACCGACTCTATTAATTAAAAAACCATGGCCGAAATTACACAAGAGCAGATACAGCAATGTCTTGGACGGGTCCATGACGTCAATATGGATTGCAGTCTGAACGTCAACCCCGGCATCAAAGAATGTGTTATCAGCAATGGCGCCGTGTCACTGACGCTGGAATTGAATTATCCGGCCATGGGGTATCAGCCGCAATTGCGAGAGCAGATCGAGGCGGAATTGGCGGGCATGGGGGTCAAACAGAGTAATATAACGATTAACACCAATATTGCCTCGCGTTCGGTGCAAAAAGGGGTGCGCTTGTTGCCGGGGATCAAAAATACCATAGCCGTTGCCTCAGGCAAGGGCGGCGTGGGTAAGTCCACCACCGCGATCAATCTGGCGTTGGCATTGCAGGCGGAGGGTGCGAAAGTCGGGATCCTGGACGCCGATATTTACGGCCCCAGCCAGCCGCGCATGCTGGGCTGTCGCGGCAAACCGGAATCGCCGGATGGCAAACGAGTAAAACCGCTGATAAGCTACCAGTTGCAGACGATGTCCATAGGCTACTTGATCGAAGAGGATACCCCAATGATCTGGCGCGGGCCCATGGTTACCTCGGCACTGGAGCAATTATTAAATGATACCCAATGGCAGGACCTGGATTATTTGATCATAGATCTGCCGCCGGGCACCGGTGATATCCAGCTTACCCTGTGTCAGAAGATTCCGGTCAGCGGTGCGCTGATTGTGACCACCCCGCAGGATCTTGCGCTGATCGATGCCAAAAAGGCATTAAATATGTTCGTCAAGGTGGAGGTGCCGGTATTGGGAATTATAGAAAACATGAGCCTCCATATTTGCAGTGAATGCGGCCATCAGGAGGCGATTTTTGGGGAAGGCGGCGGCCGCCAGATGGCCGCTCAATACGGCGTTGATTTACTGGGATCATTGCCTTTGGACGCGGCGATTCGCGCCGGTGTTGACAATGGCAAACCGACGGTGGCGATGCAACCCGATTCGCCGGTAACACAAAGCTATAGAGCCATAGCACGCAAGACGGCGGCAAAGTTGTCATTGCAGGCCAGGGACTATTCGGCAAAATTTCCCAAGATTGTCGTGCGCAACGATTGAGTCTATGACTGTTAAGAGTGACACCTGGATAAGGCGCATGGCGAAGGAGCGGCGCATGATCGAACCCTTTGAAGCGAATCAGGTTAGGGAGAATGAATCCGGGCGCCTGATTTCCTATGGCACTTCAAGCTATGGTTATGACGTGCGCTGTGCAAACAGGTTTAATATTTTTACCAATGTATATTCCGCGACGGTGGATCCGAAAAATTTTGATGACCGCAGTTTTGTCGCAACCGAGGGTGAATATTGCATTATTCCGCCGAATGCATTTGCTTTAACGGTGACCGTTGAATATTTCCGCATACCGCGCAATGTGTTGGTAATTTGCCTGGGCAAGTCGACCTATGCCCGCTGTGGCATTATCGTCAACGTGACCCCGTTGGAGCCGGAATGGGAAGGATTTGTCACCATGGAGATCTCCAATACCACCAATCTGCCGGCCAAGGTTTATGCCAATGAGGGCCTTGCTCAGATGATCTTTATGGAATCCGATCAGGTTTGCGAAACCTCATACAAGGATCGAGCGGGGAAATATCAGGGGCAGACCGGCATAGCGTTGCCAAAGGCCTGAGCCCGGCCGGGTTTCCCCGAGGATCGGCCGGCTGGATTAAGCCCGTTGGCGGCCCTGGCGGAGTTTGCACTCGATCAGCACCGGCACCCCGATCAGTTTCATTTGCCGTCTGAATGAGCGTGCCAGGTAGCGCAGATAATTATTGGGCAGGTGCTCGGTTTGATTACCATGGATGATGATGCGGACCGGATTGTGTCCGCCTGAATGGGCATAGCGCAATTTAATGCGGCGTCCTTTTACTACCGGCGGCGGATGAGTCTCGGTAAATTGATACAGCATCGCAGTCACGTCCGCGGTGGAATATTTTTTTTGCATGGAACGCTTTATCCGGCCGATTGTTTTAAATAAGGCTTCGACGCCGTGGCCGGTTATCGCCGATATAAAATGTATTTTGGCGTAGTCCACGAAGCGGCATTTTCTATTCAACTGCGCCCGCCCCCATCGTTTTTGTTCCGCCGTCAGCCGGTCCCATTTGTTGACCGCAATAATTAATGCCCGGCCGCTGTCTCTGGCCATGCCGAGCAGCCTGTTGTCCTGCTCGGTCGCCCCCTGTTGTGCGTCGATAATAAATAAAATTACATCGGCTTGATCGATGCTGTCGAGTGCCTGGAGTACGCTGAATTTTTCTATGGAATCGCCGGTTTTGCAGCGCCGCCGCACGCCCGCGGTATCTATCAGAGTGTAACGCTGGCCGGCCTTTTCAAAGGGGACGCGTATGCTGTCGCGAGTGGTGCCCGGTTCGTCAAAGGTCAGTACCCGGTCTTCGCCGAGGATATGATTAATCAGCGTTGATTTTCCCACGTTTGGCCGGCCCAACACGCTGATCGTGGTGCCGTGGTTTGCCTGCTCCGGCGCTGGTGTTTGAGCCGGGAGATCTGCGCTTAGGTCATCCAGCAGGGCGCTGATGCCGTTCCCGCGTTTGGCCGATATCGGCCAGAGTCGTTCAAAGCCAAATTGGTAAAATTCAGCCATCGCACTGGCCGTATCCAGACCTTCCAGTTTGTTGACCAGCAGGTACACCGGCTTGTCCAGTTTTCTGAAGATCCGGGCGAGATCTTCATCGCCGGCGGACAGGCCGCCACGGCCATCGACCAGCCAGAACAGCACGTCCGCTTCCGCCACGGCCTGCATCGCTTGTGCCGCTGTTTGGTCGGCGACGTCCGCACCGTCGTGCCGTTGGTCTCCCAGGCCGCCGGTATCGATGATCGCAAAACGAAGGTGACGATGCCGCATAATGCCGTATTGGCGGTCCCGAGTAAGCCCGGGCCGGTCGGCCACCAGCGCGTCCCGGCTGCGGGTAAGATGATTGAACAAGGTTGATTTGCCGACGTTGGGACGGCCAACGATAGCGATTACCGGGTTCACGGTTTGCTATTAATCGGCGGTGAATAACGACTCCCAGGCTTACTCGGCGGGTGCCGCGTCCTGCAATATCTTGTCTTCATCTTTTGCCACCGGTACAAAATTGCTATAGGCATAAGCGCCGATAGTGCCATCGCTTGAATAGGCGTAGAGCATTTCATCGGATATGATCGGAGGCACAATTATCTGCGACTTTGACAGCCGTGTGCGGGCCACAAATTCACCGCTCAATTTATCCATCCAATGCAGATAGCCCTCAAAGTCGCCCACTATCACCATGTCTCCGATCACCACCGGTGCGGTTGCCGCTCGTGCCCGCAGATCCTCCTGTTTCCATACCGAGACCCCGGTGAAGCGATCCAGGGCCCAGATATGGCTTTCATCATCGGTCACGTAAACCCGCTGAGCATCGGCCCCGACGCCGGCAAAGGATGAGATTTCACGGTTCCAGATTTGCTCACCGTTATCCAGGTCGAGAGCCGCAACTCGCCCCTGAAACGCGGCCGTATAGATCATCTTTTCGATGATTATCGGGGCAATATCGATATCCACCATGCGCTCCAGCTCGGACCGGCCTGAGGCCTCCGCCACCGTGGCTTCCCAAACCAGACCGCCGGTTTGCCGCTCAAGTGCGGTAATGCGCCCGCCATCGAATCCGGCAATAACCGTGTCATTTGCAATCACCGGTACGCCGTTGCCCCGCAACGTCAGGGCCGGGACCGTACGCTCATAGGTCCATAAGCGCCGGCCTTCGCTCGCATCGATGGCAAATATTTTGCCGTCATTGGTTCTGACAATGACAATATTGCCGGCTTGCCGTGGAGTCGCCAGGATTTCGCTTGAGACCTGCGAACGCCATAATTCATCGCCGGACTCAGGGTCAAATGCGACGACTTCTCCCTCACGGGTTCCGGCCAGCACCAGGGTTTGTCCCGCGCCCATCCCGCCGGTAATGGGTAGTTTGGTATCGTTATCCCAGACAGGTTTGCCGCTATCGGCGGATAGGGCTCTGAGTTTGCCGTTACTGTCGGTGATGAACACTCGCTCGCCGGCAATCGCGGGACTCAATTTAAGATATTGGCCGTCGGTGCCGGCGCCGATATTTTTTGACCAGATTTTGGTCACGTCCACCGAGTCGGTAAATTCTATCAGCGGCGCCGGCAGGTTGGCCTCGTTCGGGGGATCTCCGACAAGGGCGGTAATTTTCTGGCCGACTCCACATCCGTATGGTAACAGCAGGCATAGACAAAGGAGGGTACGTTTCATGCCGGCTATTCCTGACCGAGGTCTTCCAGTTTTATATCCAGTATCGGATCGGCTTGTTGCGGCCCGGCGGCACTGCTCTGAACCCCAAGGTATGCTCTTCGGGCCGCGTCTCTATTGCCCTGGCGGATATGAATATCACCCTGCAGTTCTTGATAGAGGGGGGTAAATTTTCCCTGATCTGTCCCATCCAACAGGGCTTGTGCGTCTGTAAATTTGTTGTCGGCCAACAGCACGCGGGCCAGCCGCAACCTGGCGATGTGTCTGATTTGCTCCTGAGAGGCGGTATCCATAACCCGGCGCAGTTGCTCCCCGGCACTTGCATAGTCGGTATTTTCGGCGGCATATTTTGCCAGTAATAAGGCCGCATAGTGTGCATATGCGGTAGATTTGTACTCTGCCAGCAGGGTATTTGCATGGGTTTGGGCGGTTTCCGGCTGATCCGCCCGAGCCGAGCCGATCATTTGCTGATAAATATCTGAGGCGGCCAGAGATTCCGTGGTTAAATTTGCTTGCCAGCCGCGCCAGCCGAAAAGCGCGGCGAAGCCGATAACAACGCCGGCGATAATGGCCTTGCCGTTTTCGTTCCACCACTGTTTCAGGGCCTGAATTTGTTCTGCTTCTGTTCTATAGACTTCCAACTTGGTTCTCCCGCAATGACTTGGCACCGCATATTATAATCCCGGACGCCGAGATAGTTTTATCGAATTTAACCCCTGATTTAATCGCTGATTTAATCGCTCAGGTCTGAAATAGCCGTTGGCGGAGGAACGTCGGCAACGCCTCCCAGGCGATTTCGGTCTGGTCCTGATTTTTTCTGAGTAGTTTAACACCAACTGATTGCTTGTTTAACTCGGCGCCTCCCAGTATCAGTGCTATTGCCGCGCCGGATTGGTCGGCTTGTTTAAACCGGCTCTTGAGACTGCCCGTGCCACAGTGCATTAAAACACGGAGCTCCGGTATTTGGTCGCGCAGGGACTCGGATAAGGCAATACTCTGATCGATGGTAGTTTCATCGGTGGGTATGAAATAGACGTGCGGTTTGTTGTTGATCGTCGTCGCCGAGTTATCGGCCAGGGTGATCAGCCGTTCAAGGCCTATCGCAAACCCGGCGGCCGGCGTATCCCGACCGCCAAATTGATTTACCAGGCCGTCATAGCGCCCCCCGCCACAGACCGTCCCCTGAGCGCCCAGGTCATCACTGATCCATTCAAATACCGTTTTATTATAATAATCCAGGCCTCTTACCAGGCGGGGATTGACCTGATAGGCAAGCTGGTGTTTATCGAGGGCCTTGCATAAACCGGAAAAATGTTGTTTTGACTCTTGGTCCAGATGCTCGATAATGCCGGGGGCATTGGCGATCAAATCGGACGTCGCCTGGTTTTTACTGTCCAGGATGCGCAGAGGATTTGATTCGATCCGCTTCCTGCCGTCTTCGTCCAATTGGTCCATATGGGCGGAGAAATATTCCACCAATTTGGCGCGATAGCCTTCCCTGGCGGCGGGACTGCCAAGGGAATTTAATTCCAGTCTGAGTCCTTTGATATGCAGCCGTTGCCACAATTTTGCACACATCCGTATCAATTCCGCGTCGATATCGGGCCCGGCCAGCCCATAAGTTTCGGCGCCGGCCTGATGAAACTGCCGCCGCCGGCCCTTTTGGGGACGCTCATGCCGAAACATCGGCCCCATGTACCACAACCGCTGTATTTGATTATGCAACAACCCATGTTCCACGCCGGCGCGCACGCACCCCGCGGTCGCCTCAGGCCGCAAGGTCAGGGAATCATTATTGCGGTCGCTAAAGCTGTACATTTCCTTGGAAACTATATCCGACTGTTCACCTATGGAGCGGGCAAACAGTGCTGTTTTCTCGACAATGGGCAGGCGAATCTCGCGATAGCCGTATTGGGCAAAGGTGGCGCCGATCTCTCGCTCGACGTGCTGCCAGATCGGGGTTTCATCCATCAGGACGTCACCCATTCCGCGAATGGCCTGTAATTTGGTGGGCATAAGGAGTTTGCGGCGATTAAAAACGGTTTAACGGAGATCAGTGGTCGTCGGCGGCAAAAGACCGGCCCAGAGTCGGCACCGATTGCAGCACTCAGGGTCCGCCGGGGGTGGGGTTGCGGTCGTCGGCAACCACGTCCTCGCTCTCGAATTGTAATAAATTCTTGGCATAAAGGTTATTTGCGGTTATGCTTGGTGTTTCATGTATTGATTCGGGTGATAAATTTTGATTATCTAAATTAAATAATCCGAGATAATATATCAAGATTCATTTTTTATTTAGGAGTTTCTGTAATGAGTAGTGGCACAGTAAAATGGTTTAGTGAATCCAAAGGTTATGGCTTTATCGAACCTACAAGTGGTGGTGATGATATATTCGTCCATTTTTCATCGATTAAGGCGGGTGGATTCAAAACCTTGAAGGAAGGTCAAAATGTTTCTTACGTTGCTGAAGAGGGGCCAAAGGGAATGCACGCGACTCAGGTTGAAATTACTTAGTAGTCTTTTAGAGCATTCATAGGTGGTCCCTGTCTATCTATGACCGGATCCTGTTCATTTTAGTTCCGTTCGTTTTGATACTTTGTCATTGCCATCGGCTAAAAGGAAATCCGTAGCCCACGTCTCCGATGACCGGTTGCTGATCCCAGGGCCTGGAGTGGCTTAGAGGGGTAATCGAAGCATGGGACTCTGGGAACAGATATTACTGGGTTTGGCCGCGGTGGTGGTGCTGTTTCTGTTTTGGCCCGGCGTAAAGCAGGCGCTAAGGCAGAGTCAGGAAGCCGAAAACCCCGATTGGCAGGGGGTGCTTATTCCTCTGGGAATGGTTGTTTTATTCGTAATTTTTTTGATCAGTTTTGCAAAATGATGACCCAAAATGATAACAAGGCAAGCTGCTCCTGCCGAATAGTATTCGGGAGATAATGAATCCAATGTACGGATTGTTAAAGGTACTGTTGTTGGCGCTGGTTTTTATGCCGTTGCCGGTTTGGGCCGAAGACCCGGGCGAGACCGAGGAGATACTGAGTGCCGGTGAATTGCTTAGCGGTTGCGAGGAAGGAGCATTGCCGGACCAACCAAACCAATATTGCATGCGATATGTGTTTGGTCTGGTACAAACGGTGCTGGGTTTGCAGCAGGCCGATTCAGGCCCGCCCCTGTTTTGTATCGACCCGCAGGTCATTCGTCTTGAAGAGGTCACCGATACCGTGGTCAAATTTTTACGCGGTAACGCCGAGCGCTTCAATGAGGACGCATACCTGCTGGTTACCGAGGCACTCAATAAACATTATCCCTGTGATCCACCTGCGATTTGACCCCGGTTCCAGGTTGAGCCTGGCCGTCCCTTAATATATGCCCGGCCATTGTTTGCGGGGTGCTTCTCAAATGATGGTTCCGCGGTGAAAACCCTGGTGTCGACCCGCGTTTTATGATATAATTGTGTTAATTATTCAAGAGTTATTCAGGTTATTCAGGGAATTTTAACTGCTTATGTTGGCTGACTATTTTCCGATACTGGTATTTGCCATTATCGGGTTGGGATTGGGTATGGTATTGATGTGCCTGGGCTTGGCCGCGGGCAAACTGCTGGTTCACGGCAAACCGGATAGTGAAAAACAATCGCCCTATGAATGCGGTTTTGAGGCGTTTGAGAATGCCAGGATGAAATTTGACGTTCGCTACTATTTGGTCGCGATCCTGTTTATTATTTTCGATCTTGAAATTGCCTTTCTGTTTCCGTGGGCGGTGGTGCTGGACTCGATTGGCTCCCACGGGTTTTGGGCGATGATGATTTTTCTGGGCCTGCTGGTTATCGGGTTTATTTATGAATGGCGTAAAGGCGCGTTGGAGTGGGAGTAAGGTCGATGCAGGAATATACGGTACATGAACCGGGCATAGTCACGACTTCGATTGACAATATCATTAACTGGGCGCGTACCGGTTCCATGTGGCCGATGACCTTTGGTCTGGCCTGTTGCGCGGTGGAAATGATGCATGCCGGCGCATCCCGCTATGATCTCGACCGGTTGGGGTGGTGTTTCGTCCCAGCCCGCGGCAATCCGACGTCATGATCGTGGCCGGCACCCTGGTGAATAAGATGGCGCCGGCCCTGAGAAAGGTGTACGACCAGATGCCGGAGCCGCGGTGGGTGATCTCGATGGGGTCTTGCGCCAATGGCGGCGGTTATTATCATTACTCTTATTCCGTGGTCAGGGGTTGTGATCGTATTGTTCCCGTTGACGTTTATGTGCCCGGCTGTCCGCCGACCGCTGAGGCATTATTATTCGGCATAATTCAATTGCAGAAAAAGATCAAAAGAACTAATTCCATAGCAAGATAATGGCCGCGGTCGATAAACTGGTGACGTTGTTACGCGAGCGCTTTGGCGACGTCATAGCGGACAGCCATGTTCACTGTGGGCAGATCACGCTGGTGATCGGTGCCGAGGCGATACATGGAGTATGTCTGAATTTGTGCAATGATCAGGATCTGGCCTTTGAACAACTGATGGATTTGAGCGGTGTCGATTACGCCACCTTTGGCCGGGGCGACTGGCAGACCAGAGATACCAGCAGTACCGGATTCAGTCGCGGTCGCGGCGCGGTTCATGCGGAAAAGGACTCAGGGCCGAAATTGGCGGTGGTCTATCAACTGCTTTCCGTAAAGCATAATCACAGATTACGATTGAAGGTTTTCGTTGAGAGTGATCCGCCTCGTATTCAATCGCTTGTTGATATCTGGGCCAGTGCAGACTGGTATGAAAGAGAGGTTTTTGATCTGTTCGGGATTTTATTTGAAGGGCATCCGGATTTGCGCAGAATATTGACCGATTATGGCTTTATTGGGCATCCTTTCCGTAAGGATTTTCCGTTGGAAGGCAATGTTGAGGTTCGTTATGACCCGGACAAGCGGCGGGTCGTATATCAACCCGTGACCATAGAAAACCGAGTCTTGGTGCCGCGGGTGATCCGTGATGACAACCGCTATCTGGGCTCAGAATCGGACCGCTAGGCGGGAACGGACGAATGCCTGAGATTCGTAACATGACGATGAATTTTGGCCCTCAGCATCCGGCCGCCCACGGGGTATTGCGCCTGGTGCTGGAGATGGATGGTGAAGTCATTGAACGCGCCGATCCGCATATCGGTTTACTCCATCGCGGCACCGAAAAACTGGCCGAGAGCAAACCGTTCAATCAGAGTATCGGTTATATGGATCGCCTTGATTATGTTTCAATGATGTGCAATGAACATGCCTACGTCATGGCGATCGAACAACTGCTTGGTATTACGCCACCGCTTCGGGCGCAGTATATTCGCGTCATGTTTGATGAAATTACCCGCATACTTAATCATTTGATGTGGCTGGGCGCCCATGGCCTGGACATTGGTGCGATGACGGTTTTTCTCTACTGTTTTCGGGAGCGTGAAGATCTGATGGATTGCTATGAGGCGGTTTCCGGCACCCGCATGCACGCCGGCTATTATCGCCCCGGCGGCGTGTATCGTGATTTGCCGTCGATGATGCCTCAGTATCAGGCCTCGCAGTGGCGCACACAAGAACAGGTGACGCGCCTTAATGAAGATCGGCGGGGATCGCTGCTGGATTTTATCGATTCTTTTACCGAGCGTTTTCCATCACGGGTTGATGAATATGAGACTTTGCTGACCGATAATCGTATCTGGAAGCAACGCACGGTGGGTATTGGCGTTGTGTCACCGGAGCGCGCATTGCAGCTTGGGTTTTCCGGGCCGATGTTGCGCGGATCGGGGGTGGCATGGGATTTGCGAAAAAAACAGAGTTATGAGGTCTATGACAGGCTGGATTTCGATATTCCAGTGGGCGTCAATGGGGATTGTTATGATCGTTATCTGGTACGGGTCGAAGAGATGCGCCAATCCAACGGCATCATTAAACAATGTGTCGACTGGCTGCGCGCCAATTCCGGGCCGGTTATGCTGGATGATTATAAGTTAGTGCCCCCGCGGCGCGAGGAGATGAAGGATGATATGGAATCGTTGATTCACCACTTTAAGTTATTTACCGAGGGGTATTGCGTGCCCGCAGGCGAGGTGTATTGTGCCGTTGAGCATCCAAAAGGCGAATTTGGTATCTACCTGATTTCCGATGGCGCCAATAAACCTTACCGGTTGAAGATCCGCGCACCGGGTTTTGCCCATCTGGCTTCGATGAATGAAATGGTCAGTGGACACATGCTGGCGGACGTGGTGGCGGTGATAGGCACACAGGATATCGTATTTGGGGAAATAGACCGATGATCGCCGGTACGTCTTTTATTGCGGCATTTGTTGCCCGGTTTGGATAAACGGGGTATGGCCCAATCGGCTGAAAATCTTTTGTCGGCCCGGGTTTGCGAGGAGATCGACCGTTGGTTAGAGAAATTTCCGGCGGATCAAAGGCAATCCGCGGTACTGGCGGCATTGCGTGAAGTACAGCATGAAAATAATGGGTTTCTCAGCACGGAGCTAATGGACGCGGTCGCGGCGTATCTCGATATGCCCGCGATTGCGGTTTATGAGGTGGGCTCGTTTTATTCCATGTTTGAAACCGGGCCGGTCGGTCGAAATTGCATTGCAGTGTGTACCAATGTTTCTTGCATGCTGCGCGGTTCTGATCGGATCGTTGATCACATAGAAAAAAAACTGAATATAAAAATGGGCGATTCAACCCGCGATGGAAAATATTATTTAAAGCGGGAAGAAGAGTGCCTGGCCGCGTGTTGTGGGGCGCCAATGATGCAGGTGAATCATAGATATTACGAGAACCTTACCCCTGACAGGGTGGATGAGATCCTGGAGCGGTTGGAGTGATCGATAATGACGGCTAATAATTCAGTATGTTACCGTACCCTCAGGTTCGACCAGCCCTGGACCTTGGACAACTATTATAAAGTCGGCGGTTATAAGGCGCTCAAGCAACTGCTCAGGGACAAAACACCGCCGGAAAAAGTGATCGATATAGTCAAGAATTCCGGGTTGCGCGGCCGGGGGGGGGCGGGGTTTCCAACCGGCTTAAAATGGAGTTTCATGCCGTGCGATCCGGAAGGCCCGAAATATATGGTGTGTAATTCCGACGAAAGCGAACCGGGCACCTGCAAGGACAGGGATATTCTCCGGTTTAATCCGCACAGCCTGATCGAGGGATTGGCGATTGCCTGTTATGCAACAAAGACAACGGTTGCTTATAATTATCTGCGCGGTGAATTTATGCATGAACCGTTTGAGCGTTGCGAGCAGGCGCTAAAGGAGGCATACAGTGAGGGCTATCTTGGCAACAATATTCTGGGCAGCGGCGTCGATATAGACATATATGGGACCCTGGGCGCGGGCGCGTATATCTGCGGTGAAGAAACCGCACTGCTGGAATCGCTTGAGGGAAAAAAAGGCCTGCCCCGTTTTAAGCCGCCGTTCCCGGCCAGTTTCGGCCTGTATGGGTGTCCGACTACGATTAACAATACTGAAAGTTTTGCGTCGCTGCCACCGATCATCATCAACGGCGCCGATTGGTTTGCCAATCTGGGGGTGGCTAACAGCGGCGGGGTTAAGTGCTTTTCGGTCAGCGGTCACGTGAATAATCCGGGTAATTTTGAGGTGCCTATGGGCATGCCTTTTGCGGAACTGCTGGAGCTGGCCGGCGGTATGCGCGACGGCCGCAAGCTGAAGGCGGTCATCCCCGGCGGTTCATCGGTGCCGGTGGTTCCCGGTGACGTGATGATGGCGGCCAATATGGATTACGATTCGATTATTGCCGCGGGGTCCTATCTGGGTTCCGGTGCGGTCATCGTGATGGATGACCGCACTTGCATGGTCAGGGTGCTGGAGCGTATTTCCCGTTTCTACTATGCTGAGTCGTGCGGACAATGTACACCCTGTCGTGAAGGCACCGGCTGGATGTATCGAGTCATTAAAAGAATAGAACAGGGGCAGGGGCGGCAGGATGATATGGCTAAACTCATTGACGTTGCCGGCAAGATCGAAGGCAGGACAATTTGCGCGTTGGGTGACGCCGCGGCCTGGCCGGTGCAGAGTTTCATAAGGCATTTCGGTGATGAATTCCAATACCATATCGATCATAAGTGCTGCATGGTTGACCCCGGCGGCGCCAGTGAGGCGGCCTGATGTTTGATTGCAGGCCACGATCGATTGATACATTATTGCGCGTGCCCCTGTGACCGGTGACGTGATAAACGTGGAGGTTGACGGCCGGCGTCTGCAGGCGCGGGCCGGTCAGATGTTGATCGAGGTCACTGATCGGAATGATATCTACGTTCCCCGCTTTTGCTATCACAATAAATTAAGCGTCGCGGCCAACTGCCGCATGTGCCTGGTGGACGTGGAAAAGGCGCCCAAGCCTTTGCCCGCCTGCGCCACCCCGGTTGTCGATGGCATGGTTGTAAAAACCAAATCGCCACTGGCGCGTGAAGCCCAGAAATCGGTGATGGAGTTTTTATTGATCAACCATCCGCTGGATTGCCCGATATGTGACCAGGGCGGAGAATGCGAATTACAGGACCTGGCGGTGGGCTATGGCAGTGACGTCTCGCGTTATCAGGAAAAGAAGCGGGTCGTGCAGGATAAAAATATCGGACCGTTGATTCAAACCGATATGACCCGTTGCATTCATTGCACCCGGTGCGTGCGATTTGGTGAGGAAATTGCCGGTTTAAGGGAAATGGGGGCGACGGGACGAGGCGAGTCCATGGAAATCGGCACCTATATTGAAAAAACCATCGATTCTGAAATGTCAGGCAATATCATTGACGTGTGCCCGGTTGGGGCCTTGACCTCAAAACCGTTTCGCTATTCGGCCCGGGCCTGGGAGTTGGTGCAAAAAGACGCGATTGCGCCGCATGATTCAACCGGTTCAAACATACATGTGCACGTAAAGGACAATAGGGTAAAGCGCATCGTGCCGGCGGAGAATGACGAGATCAACGAAATATGGTTGTCCGACAGAGATCGTTTTAGCTATGAAGGACTTTATAGTGACGCCAGAATATGGTCACCCCGAGTTAAACAAAACGGCGCATGGCGGGAGGTTGATTGGGAAACCGCACTGGCGACGACTCATGAACGCTTGAGTGCGGTTATTGCCGAGTCCGGGGCCGATCAAATCGGCGCATTGGCGTCACCCGCGTCGACCCTGGAAGAGTTATTCCTGTTTCAGAAACTGCTCAGGGGCATGGGCTGCAACAATATTGATCATCGCTACCGCCAGAGGGACTTTAGCGATCAAACCCTTGCCCCGGCGTACCCCTCCCTGGGGCAATCCATTCAAGAGATAGAGCAGTTGCGGGCGGTATTGTTGATAGGCGGCAACGTCCGCAAGCAACAACCGATAATTAACCACCGCCTGCGCAAGGCGGTCAACCGCGGCTGCCGGATCATGATCATCAACCCGATCGATTATGAATTAAACTATGACGTTCATCAGAAACGGATTGTTGCGCCGGCAAATATCCCCGGAGAACTGGCGGCGATCATAACAAGCCTGGGGAGTGAACACGCCGATCAGGGGTTTGACAAGTTGATGGGCGATATTGAATGCCGGGAGCAATCCAACGCGATAGCCGAAGTGCTATCACACACTGAGAATGCATCGATACTGCTGGGCAATATCGCCACCGCCCATCCTGATTATTCCATCATACGCGGCCTTGCCTCCAGGCTTGCACAAATTACCCGCTGCAAACTGGGCTATCTCAGCGAGGCCGGCAATACTTCCGGCGCCTGGTTGGCCGGCGTCCTGCCGCACCGCCTGCCCGGGGCAAAAGCGGCGCCGACCATAGGGCTGGATGCCTACTCCATGCTCAGCCAGGGCAGAAGCGCGTATATGATAATGGGGTTTGAACCTGAGCTCGATTGTTGGGATGGTTACCTGGCAAAACAGGCCATGGATTCGGCCGGATTTGTTGTCTGCCTGAGCAGTTATTGCAACAGTGACATGGAGGATTATGCGGATGTATTACTGCCGATTGCCGCGTTTGCGGAAACGGCCGGCACCTATATCAATAATGCAGGCATCGGCCAGTCTTTTGAAGCCGCCACCCGTGCGGGCGGCGAGGCAAGGCCCGCCTGGAAGGTATTGAGAGTTTTGGCCGACCGATTTGGATTGCCGGATTTTGAGTATTCTTCAATAACGGAAATAAGAGCCGCAACCGCGGCCCTGCACGAATCGGTGGTCGTGGATACCACCGCCCGCTGGCGGATAGCCGACGTTGAACCCTTTAATGGTGCAATACAAAGGATAGCCGACGTGCCGATGAATTCCATCGACAGCATTACCCGCCGTGCACCGTCGCTGCAAATGACCCGCGACGTTGCCGATGGCGCGGTGCACGTCAATGCCGCGCTGGCCGCCGATTTGCATATTTCGGAGGGGCAGACGGTCACGGTTGGACAGGGTCAGGCCCGGGTATCCATGCCGGTTGTCATCGATGAACGGGTGCCGGACCGATGCGCGTTGATTCACGCGGCCCAGGCTCAGCATGCCCGTTTGGGGGCATCGTTCGGCGAGTTACAAATAAGCCGGTCATGATATTTGACTATCTTCGCGGCAGTATTTTTATGCCTTTGGCAGAGATGATGGTGGCGCCTGAGCTGCAGGCGGGGATGATCCTGACCATGGAAACGGTGGTAAAAGTTTTGTTAATTATTATCCCGGTGCTGTTCACGGTGGCCTATTTCACTTATGCCGAACGCAAGGTGATCGGCTTTATTCAGGGACGCATAGGGCCCAACCGGGTGGGCTTATTGGGGCTCAGGCTGTGGGGCTTGGGACAACCGCTGGCCGACGCGGTAAAACTGATCGTTAAAGAAATAGTCGTGCCGTCCGGCGCCAACAAAACCCTGTTTATTATCGCACCGGTGCTTTCCCTGGCCCCTTCCATCGCCGCCTGGGCGGTGGTGCCGTTTGACGATATAATGGTGCTGGCCGATATTAATGCCGGTCTGTTATATTTGCTGGCGCTGACCTCATTGGCCGTTTATGGCGTTATTATCGCGGGCTGGGCGTCCAATTCCAAATACGCGTTTCTGGGTGCCATGCGTTCCGCCGCGCAAATCGTTTCCTATGAAATTGCGATGGGGTTTGCATTGGTGGGGGTGTTGATTGCCGCCGGCAGTCTCAATCTTGGTGAAATAGTAGCGGCGCAGACCGGCAGCGTGATTCACTGGTTTTGGCTACCCTTGCTGCCCTTGTTTATCGTGTATTACATTGCCGGTGTGGCGGAAACGAATCGGGCGCCGTTTGACGTTGCCGAAGGGGAGTCCGAGATTGTCGCCGGATTTCACGTCGAATACGGCGGCATGGCGTTCTCGGTATTTTTCATGGCCGAATACGCAAATATGATATTGATTTCGGTATTGAGTGCGATCATGTTTCTGGGCGGGTGGTTGTCGCCGTTCCAGGGCATAGTCTTTCTTGAACCACTGTTTGCCTGGGTGCCGAATATTTTCTGGTTGTTGGCCAAGACGTCTGTTTTTATGTTTCTGTTTCTTTGGCTCAGGGCGACGTTTCCCCGCTATCGCTATGACCAACTCATGCGTTTGGGCTGGAAAGTGTTTATTCCCATTACCATAGTCTGGTTGATCGTTGCGGCTGTTTTGGTGACGGCGGAAATACCGCCGTGGTTTAATCACTAACATTAAAGAGAGTAATTTGAGATGAACAAAGTGATGCAATATTTTAGAAGCCTGTTTTTGTGGGAATTGATCAAGGGCTTGAAGTTGACCGGCCGGCAGATGTTTAAAGGTAAGATCACGGTGCAGTATCCGGAGGAAAAAACCCCGCAGTCACACCGTTTTCGCGGCTTGCATGCGTTACGCCGATATCCGAATGGGGAAGAGCGCTGCATTGCCTGTAAGTTATGCGAAGCCGTTTGTCCGGCCGTTGCCATCACCATTGAATCGGAACAGCGCGATGACGGCAGCAGAAGAACGACCCGCTATGATATTGATCTGACCAAATGTATTTTTTGTGGTTTTTGTGAAGAATCCTGCCCGGTGGACTCCATCGTTGAGACCAGAATATTTGAATACCACGGGGAACAGCGCGGTGATTTATTGATGACCAAGGAACGGTTGCTGGAAATTGGCGATAAATATGAACAGCAGATCGCCGCCGACCGGGCATTGGATGCGATGTATCGATAGTCGGCGACCCGGAAAAACAGCCGAAATTCATGTTTGAACAGATAATATTTTACCTTTTTGGGGCGATGTTGTTGTTGTCAGCCGGGATGGTGATCAGCGTGCGCAACCCGGTGTTTGCCGCCCTTTTTCTGGTTGCGGCTTTTTTTTCCAGCGCGGTCATCTGGTTGTTGCTGTTGGCCGAGTTTCTTGCCATTGCACTGGTATTGGTGTACGTCGGGGCGGTGATGGTGTTGTTCCTGTTTGTGGTCATGATGCTGGATATAAACATTGCCGTGTTGCGCGAAGGATTTGCCAGGTTTTTTCCGGTGGGGGTGGTGATGGCCACACTCATGGTTATTGCGATGGGCGTTATTGTAAGTTCGGAAAATTTCACCGGCCAAGCCTACCGGGGCAATATAAATCCGGGTGAGGCTTATAATAATACCAAGGTACTGGGGCACACCTTATATACCCAATATCTCTATCAATTTGAGATAGCCGGTGCGATTCTGCTGGTGGCCATCATTGCCGCGATATCGCTTACCGCGCGCAGATCGAAGATCAATAAATCCATTGACCCGGAACTGCAGGTGCATGTAAAAAAACAGGACCGCCTGCGCATTGTGAAAATGGACGCGGAAAAGACCGGCGATTAATCCATGATCACGCTGGCACAAGTTCTTACCCTGGCGGCGATATTATTTTGCATCAGCGTTGCCGGTATTTTTCTGAATAGAAAAAATGTGATCGTATTATTGATGTGCATAGAATTGATGTTATTAGCGGTCAACATGAATTTTATTGCGTTTTCGCATTTCCTCAATGATATTCATGGGCAGATATTTGTGTTCTTTATTCTTACCGTCGCCGCGGCCGAATCGGCCATAGGTCTGGCCATTCTGGTTGTGTTATTTCGCAATCGAAACACCATCAATGTTGACGATTTGAGCAGTATCAAGGGTTAATGTACGCCCAGCAAATGGAAAATATCTATTTAACCATAGTGTTGTCGCCATTGATCGGTGCGATTTTCGCCGGCCTGTTCGGTGGGATCATAGGTCGCTCCGGTGCTCATTACATCACCATTATTGGCGTCGGCGTTTCGAGTATCCTGTCGCTGATCGCGTACAAACATATTGTTTTTGACGGCGGGGCGGTCTATAACCAGGTGCTTTATACCTGGTTGGTCAGCGGCGGCGTCGCGTTTGAAGTGGGTTTTCTGATCGATCAATTAACGGTTACGATGATGGTGGTTGTGACGTTTGTTTCATGGATGATACATATCTACAGCGTCGGCTATATGCACGGTGACCCCGGTTACCAGAGATTCTTCAGTTATATCTCGCTGTTCACCTTTTCCATGCTGATGCTGGTGATGGCGAATAACTTCATGCAACTGTTTTTTGGCTGGGAGGCGGTCGGCCTGGTCTCTTATCTGTTAATTGGATTCTGGTTCAAGAAGGAAACCGCGCTGTTGGCGAATTTAAAGGCGTTTCTTGTGAACCGAGTCGGAGATTTTGGTTTTCTTCTGGGGATCGCCGCGGTGTTCATGTATTTTGATTCATTGGATTATGCCGAAGTATTTGCCCGGTCCCCCGATCTTGCCGATGCGACCATGACCATTTATGGAGATCAAGCCTGGTCTCTGATGTCGGTGATCTGCATTTGCCTGTTTATTGGCGCGATGGGCAAATCGGCACAGGTGCCGCTGCACGTCTGGCTGCCTGATTCCATGGAAGGGCCGACCCCGATATCGGCGTTGATCCACGCGGCGACGATGGTCACCGCCGGTATTTTCATGGTGGCGCGCATGTCGCCATTATTTGAACACTCGCCGACGGCGCTGAGTATCATCCTGGTTATCGGCGCGGTCACCGCGCTGTTCATGGGATTCTTGGGCCTGGTTCAGAATGACATTAAACGGGTGGTGGCCTATTCAACCCTGTCGCAACTGGGATATATGGTGGTTGCATTGGGCGCGTCGGCCTATGCGGCGGCGATCTTCCATTTAGTAACCCATGCCTTTTTCAAGGCACTGCTGTTTCTTGCCGCCGGCGCGGTCATCATCATCATGCACCATGAACAGGACATGCGCAAAATGGGCGGACTTTATAAGAAAATGCCGATCACCTGGATATGCTGTTTTTTTGGTTCTCTGGCCTTGATCGGTTTTCCCGGCACCGCCGGCTTCTTTTCCAAAGAGGCCATTATTGAAGCGGTGCATTTGTCGGTGTTGCCGGGCGCCCGGTTTGCTTATTATTCGGTATTGGCGGGCGTGTTATTCACCGCCCTGTACAGTTTCCGGCTTTTCTTTATGACTTTTCACGGCAAAGAGCATATGAGCACCGAGACGTGGACGCAACTGCATGAAGCCCCATGGGCGATGACCATACCATTGATCCTGCTCGCAATTCCTTCATTGATCAGCGGCTGGTTTTTGATGGAACCGATGTTATTTGGCGGCTATTTCGCCGATTCAATATTTGTTGCCGCGGATAATGACGTGCTGAGCAGGCTGGCGTCCGATCATGCCGGACCCTTATCTCTGCTGCTGCATGCGTTCAGGCACCCGCTGGTATTGGGACTGATGACCACCGGCATCATTATAGCCTGGTTGTGCTATATCAAATTTCCGCAACTGCCCCGGTTGATCTCTGATCGGTTTGCCATCATTTATAAAATACTGGTCAATAAATACGGCTTTGACGACTGTAACCGGCTGGTTTTCGTTGGCGGCACCAGGAAGATTGGCAAACTGCTGTGGACGATCGGTGACGTTAAAATTATTGACGGCCTTATTGTCAATGGTTCGGCCCGTACCATAAACCGATTCTCCGGGGTGGCGAGGCAACTACAATCCGGCTATTTGTATCATTATGCCTTTGTGATGATCATTGGCTTGTTGGTTTTTTTGGGTGTGTTTGTCCACGGAGTGCTTTGATGCCAAAACCAAACGCCCATCACCGAATCAGCTGACAGCCACCCGATAATCATATTGCCGGATAAATGACCGCATTGACCGATCTGCCTTTGTTAAGCCTGCTGATCTGGACCCCGATACTGGGAGGCGTCTGGGTGCTGTACGCGGGCGACCGCCAGGCGGCAACGGTTAAGTACCTGTCCTTGACGGTCGCATTGATCACCTTTCTGTTGTCTCTGCTTGTGTATCGCCAGTTTGATACGTCCGCCCATGCGATGCAGTTGGGCGAGCGCAGCAATTGGATCCCGCAATTTGATATCTACTATCACCTGGGGGTGGATGGGATTGCATTGCCGTTAATATTGTTGACCACCTTTACCACCATCCCGATCATTCTGGCCGCCTGGAACACCGTGGCGATCAAAATATCGCAATACATGGCCGCATTTCTTATCCTGGAAGGGTTGATGAACGGCGTGCTGGTGGCGTTGGACGCGGCATTGTTCTATGTCTTTTGGGAAGCGATGTTGATCCCGATGTTTTTGATCATCGGCATCTGGGGCGGCCCGCGGCGCGTTTATGCAACGATTAAATTTTTCCTGTACACCTTTCTGGGCTCGGTGTTTATGTTGGTTGCATTGCTTTATCTGTATTCGCGCGCCGGCAGTTTCAATATCCTTGAATTGCAGCAATTACCGTTGAGCCTGGCGGCGCAAACATTAATATTTATTGCCTTCTTTTTGGCCTTCGCGGTAAAAATTCCAATGTGGCCGGTGCATACCTGGTTACCGGACGCCCACGTTGAAGCGCCCACCGGCGGTTCCGTTATTCTTGCCGCGATCATGTTAAAGATGGGAGGCTACGGGTTTATGCGTTTCAGCCTGCCGATCACCCCCGATGCCAGTCTTTATTTTGACGACGTGATCATCGTGTTATCGTTGATCGCGATCGTTTATATTGGGCTCGTCGCCCTGGTGCAAAGCGATATGAAAAAACTGATCGCGTATTCATCGATTGCCCATATGGGGTTTGTTACCCTGGGCATGTTTGTGTCCTTCAGTATAGTCGCGGCCACCGGTTCCATTGACGGAGCGATCATGAGCGTGGAGGGCGGCATGATGCAAATGATCTCACATGGATTTATCTCGGCGGCGTTGTTCTTATGCGTCGGCATCATGTATGAGCGGATGCACAGCCGGGAAATCAGCGCTTATGGCGGAGTGGTCAATACCATGCCGCGTTTTGCCGCGTTTATGATGTTATTTGCGATGGCCAATGCCGGGTTGCCCGGCACCTCGGGTTTCGTCGGTGAATTTCTGGTGATCCTGAGCAGCTTTAAGGCCAGTTTTTGGATCGCCTTTCTGTCCGGATTGACTTTGATTTTAGGAGCGGCGTACACCTTATGGATGTATAAGCGAGTCATATTTGGTGACGTTGGCAATAGTAAGGTTGCGGAACTCAGCGATCTCAATCTACATGAAACCCTGATCATGTTGATGTTGGCTACAGTCGTGTTGTTGTTTGGCGTATGGCCTGCGCCAATATTCGAGATCATGCACGCCTCGATAGAAAATTTATTGATGCACGTCTTGGCGGGCAAACTGTAGAATGGATCATCATGAGCGCTGATTTAGTCCTGATTATTCCGGAGGCGGTCTTACTGGGTTTGGCCTGCGTCGTACTTATTGCCGATACATTTGTTCGTGATGATGCCTCACGTTTGACCACTTATTCGGCGGCGCAAATCACCTTGCTGATCGTTATTTTCCTGATTGCGCGTCAATATTTTCAGCCGATGCAGCAGTACGGATTTGGTCATTCATTGATCAACGATCAAATGGGCGCGGTGCTTAAATTATCGATTTGTTTGATCACCCTGATCATCTTCCTTTATTCACGCGACTATCTGCAGAATCAGGATTGGCTTAGGGGCGAATATTATGTACTGGGTTTATTTGCCGTGTTGGGGATGATGATCATGGTATCGGCTTACAGTTTGCTGACCATTTACCTTGGCCTGGAATTATTATCCCTGTGTTTATACGCGATGGTTGCGATGCACAGGGACTCAAGCGCCGCGACCGAGGCGGCAATTAAATATTTTGTCCTGGGCGCATTGGCGTCAGGCATGTTGCTATACGGCATATCGATAATTTACGGCGTGACCGGCACGCTCGAATTCAATACCATTGCCGAGCGGATCAATGCGACCCCGGATTCACGGGTCTATCTTGTTTACGGCATGATTTTTGTCATTATTGGCATAGCATTCAAATTGGGTGCGGCACCGTTTCATATGTGGTTGCCGGACGTATATCAAGGGGCGCCAACCTCAGTGACCTTATTTATCAGCGCCGCCCCAAAAATTGCCGCGTTTGCGATGGCGATTAGATTACTGGTGCATGGTTTATTACCGCTGGCGGAGGACTGGCAGTCGATATTGATATTCCTCGCCGTGCTGTCGATGAGCATCGGTAATATTGTTGCCATTGCTCAGACCAATATAAAGCGGATGCTCGCCTATTCGGCCATTGCCCACGTGGGTTTTATTCTTCTGGGGCTCATTGCCGGCAGTCCCATCGGGTTTGCCGGCGCAATGTTTTATGTGCTCAGCTATGCCTTAATGAGCACCGGTGCATTCGGAATGATTATCCTATTGGGGAGAAAGGGCTTTGAAGCCGAGAACCTGGATGATTTTAAGGGCCTTGCCGAAAGAAATCCCTGGTTTGGCTTTATTATGCTGTGTCTGATGTTTTCCATGGCGGGGGTGCCGCCGTTTATCGGTTTCTGGGCAAAATGGGCGGTATTAAAAGAATTGGTGGCATCGGGAGTAGTCTGGTTGGCGGCGGTTGCGGTGGGCCTGTCAATTATCGGGGCATTTTATTATTTGCGCGTGGTAAAGCTGATGTATTTTGATAAACCCGAGGCGATGACGGCGATTCAATCCTCACCACGCATGCGCCTGGTACTCAGCATAAACGGCCTGGCAATACTGATTCTGGGCTTGCTTCCCAATGCACTGATGGCCGTGTGCATATCAGCATTTTCCGCTTAGCGAATCATCGGAGACAATTTGTGCAATCGATTGACCGACCTGTATCGGTGTATTAGCCGCAAGGCCGTTATTCCAGTTCACCTTATCGGGGCCAAATAATAAAATCACGGTTGACCCCATATTAAAATGCCCCATTTCGGCCCCCTTGAGAAAATGTCGTTTCCTTTCGTCAGCTTGATACGACCACTCTGTTATGGTGCGCTTGGATGGGTCAATTTCCCCATGCCAGCTCATAGTTATGCTGGCAACAAAGAGAGCGCCTATGGATAGGATGGCCATGGGTCCCAGATCCGTCTCGAACAGACAGATCACCCGTTCATTGCGAGCAAACAGATTGTTCACCACGCGGCTGGTGCGTTGCTTAACGGAAAATAATCGCCCGGGAACGTACACCATTTTTGTCAACACCCCATCCAGCGGCATATGAATGCGATGATAATCACGCGGTGATAAATAAAAGTTACCGAATTTCCCATTAATAAAACAGCCAGTCATGTCTTCGTCATGCGCAAGCAGGGAAGCCAGATCATAGGATTTTCCCTTGGCTTGTATTATTTTAGTGGCGGCTATATCACCTATCTCACTGATATAACCGTCAACCGGACAGCTTATCCCCGTATCCGATATGGGTCTGGCCGCGGGTTTCAGCTCGCGGGTGAAAAATGCATTAAAATGCGGATAAGCGGCGATACTAATCTGCCTGGCCTGTGATGTATCGACATCGAAATATCGAACAAAACCTTTGATAATCAGATCCTTAAACCATCGCCAGCGGCAACGGCTGATATAATAAATGGCCCGCGACAGGCTGTATTGCGGCAGAATATACTGCGGCCAAACCGCCAAATGATCCAGCACGGTAAAAATATAATTTTTCTTTATCAATGATGCCCGCTTACACTTGATATGGGTTTGACCGGCATCATTACCGACAGGCTATCGGCATTTGAAAATCTTAAATCCATTTGTATCTGATCGCCTTCCTTAATCTGGAATTTGGGATTGATCAGCATCAAATGATAACCGCCGGGTTGAAAATGAAAATCGGCACCGGCGGCAATATTTACCCGCTCACGTTTTTGCATTTTTACAATATCGTCAATAATTTTTGTCTCATGTATCTCGACCACTTCAAAAGCCGGGCTGGTTATTTCTATTAATTCCATATTGCCATGGCCGGAGTTGGAAATCGTCATATAGGCCGCCCGGCTGACAACGGTGGGTGGTGCGTCATTCACCCAATTATTACTGATCGTTACAGGCGGGCCGGCGTAACTGGCCAATATCGGCAACAGCATAATAATAGCGATCCATACTTTATCCATAACTAACCTTGTTGCAGGATGAAATCACTCATCAGCTTGAAACGGTTGGCGATGTCGTCGCGTTGATGTTGGCCCGAAAATATGCCGACCAATCGCGCCCGCTCGTCCAGAAGAAATAAAGACGCCGAGTGATCGACATTATAATTGCCGGATTCATCCGCGGGTGCGTAAAAATACGGGATCCCCATCTGTTGCGTCAGGCTGTGCATCTGTTCCGGGGTGCCGCCCAGGCCGATAAATTCCCGATTGAAATAGTTGACGTAGCCATGCAATACCTCCTGAGTGTCCCGTTGGGGATCGACGGACACAAAAATGACTTGAATATTTTTGCCCGGGTTTTCGGCGTGCATTGTTTCATAGGCCCGGTTCATTACCGATAAGGTAATCGGGCATATATCAGGGCAATGGGTATAGCCAAAAAACAAAAACGACCAGTTGCCCTTTAACTCATCCAGCCCAAACGGATTGCCCCTGTGATCCTGCATGGTAAATGGCTGAAGCTGTTTGGGATTGGGCCATAACAGCCCGGATACCGCGGGTGCGTTGCCGTGACCGGGATCAATACTGTTTGCAAACATAACGCCAAGACCAATGGCCGCAACACTGATTACGATAATAAGACTTATAAATAAAGGTTTTTTCATATGTGCGATTATACAGAAAACTGACAAAACGATATCCTATGTTTGCGGTAAGAGGGTAAAATTAATGGGAATTATATACTTTAATCCACAGACCATAGTCAATAAGTTACACGTAAATTAACCGGTTTTTTTCAAAAATCGCTATCTGGTGTTCAATTGCGGTTTAGTCGACTTTTTGTTCTCATATTAAATATATAATTCCCCATAAAATTATATAGTAGGAACACTCAATGAATTTTGAAGTAATTACACAAAAACAGATTACAAGCCGAACCCATTGGATTGACAAAATCAGCAAATTAAGTGGCGATTTTAGTGTTGATGCTAAAAAAATAGAACAGGCAATGGGTCAAGAGATAAAGAATAACGGCAAAGATTCTTTGCTTGGTCATTTGCGATTATGTGGTGCCATACCTGAAAAATATGGCCATGATACGAGCGAGGAAAAGCTGTATTCAAAATATACTGACGTTGTTATCCATACGACCTATCAATCAATGGGTTTCAATAGTGCTATTATAAAAGAGAGAGCAGATGCTGCTGATGTTGAGTGCGCGAATGATGATTATAGCTTTGTTGCTGACGTAAAAGCATTTAGGCTTAGTCGAACGGCAAAGAACCAGAAAGATTTTAAGGTCGAGGCTATGGCCAGTTGGAAAAATAACAAAGACTACGCAATGGTTGTTTGCCCCAGCTATCAATTACCTTCACGTGCCAGCCAGATATACCAACAAGCAGGAGCAAGATCGGTTTGCATTGGGACGTATGCACATCTTGCTGTTTTCTCGCGCTATGCAGAGATAAAGAATAAAGAGAAAGCAATGGAATTGTTGCATAAAGTCTTCAAAACCATTAAGACGATGAGCCCTTCAAGAGATGCAATTACTTACTGGAAAATTATAAATGAAAAAATTCTAAATTTCGATATCAGCATTAAAGATATTTGCGGGAAGAAAAAAAAGCATCAATTGAAGCTATTGATTTTTTAAAAGTAGAAGCCCTGGGTTTTCTTGAATCTGAAAAAGACGATATTTTGAGGCTTTCAAAAGAAGAGGCAATAAAAAAAGGGCTAAAATCAAGTAAAATAGAAAACAAGGCTAGAGCCATTAAATCAGTTGTTGATAAAGGGCTTCTTGGCTAAGGGTGAAAAGAAATATGAATAAGAAATTCCTGAATAAAATCACCCAGGGTGATTGCCTGGAACATATACCACAGCTAACAGACGTTAGTATTGACCTGTTTTTGTCTGATATCCCCTATGGAATTAGCTTGAATGATTGGGATGTATTGCACAAGAACACCAACTCTGCATTGCTGGGGAAATCGCCCGCACAAGAAGATAAATCTGGCTTTAAGCGCAGAGGGAAGCCAATTAACGGCTGGGCGCAATCTGATAGAAATATTGGATTAGAATATCAAGGATGGTGCGAAAATTGGGCTAAAAAAATTTATCCAAAAATGAAAAATGGCTCTTTCTTGTTTGTCTTTGGCGCAAGGAGAACAATTCATAGGGTCATCAATGCCTTTGAATCCAGCGGTTTTCTTTTAAAAGACACTTTAGCGTGGGAAAAACCTTCCGCCCATCATAGAGCACAGCGGATAAGCATTATTCTTGAACGGAGAGGACTGAAAGCGGAGGCAAGAAAATGGGAAGGGTGGCGGCTGGGTAATCTGGCCCCAATTTGGGAACCGGTGGCATGGTTTATGAAGCCATATAAAATTGGAGGAACGATTACAGATAATATTCTTGAAAATGAAGTGGGGGCAATGAATACTGATGAATGCAGATTAAATGGCTCCAGTCCCACCAATCTGCTCAAATTTGGCTTTGGAAAAAATGAAGCAAGAATACACGAGGCACAGAAACCACTTGATTTAATTGCGTATCTTATCAGGCTTGTCACTCAAGAAAATCAATTAGTGCTTGATCCATTTATGGGCAGCGGAACCACGGCGGTAGCCGCGAAAAAAATGAAACGCAATTTTATTGGGTTTGAAATTAATTCAGAGTTCCACAGAAAATCCCTGGAGAGAATTTCAGCACTCATGGAAGATTGCAGCGAAAATTTATCCCTGACACAGCAGGGTCTATTTAAAAACAAGGAATTACATACTTAAATAAAAAAATCGGATTGATCATGGTTTGCTGATTGCAGTATATACTGCCCCGATTAATAATCCGCCCTCCGCCCCGTAGCCCCCTCGGTCACACGCTGAGGACTTCCCCTGCCAATGCCACCGGCCTCAGATACACTCAATTGCCGGCAATATGGCAACCGCCTTAACCAGTTTAACAAGGGTGATGGTCACTAATGCTGGCCAGATAAGCACCTTCGATATCCCCGCTCCGGTATTGGTTCATACACTCTTCAGGGGTGCCGGAGAAACGCACCCGCGCCTCATCCAGTATGATGATCTGATCACACAGAGCCTCAATATCAGCCAATTGGTGGGTGCTGAAAAAACAAGTGATATTGGAAGCCTTCAAATCGATCAAATACTGTTTCAATTGTGCCCGTGCCCTGGGGTCCAGCCCACTCATGGGCTCATCAAAGATCAGCATCTTGCGCCGGCTTAACAGGCAGGCCGCCAGTCCCAGCTTTTGAGTCATGCCCTTGGAATATTGGCGCACGGATTTTTTCAGCACGCCTTGATCAAGATCCAGGATCCGCAACATTTGTCTGATATCGGCCTCGGAATATTCCCGTGCATATAACTCCGCCATATAACCCAGGAAATCTTTGCCGTTGAGATAATACGGCGGCAGAAAATTTTCCGGCAAAAACGACAAACAGCTTCTGGCCCGCCGACAAACATGGGGTACGCCAAACAGGCTGATACGGCCGGAATCGATCGCAATGAAATCAAGGATACTCTTGATTAAGGTTGTCTTACCGGCACCGTTGCTGCCTATCAAGCCGGTATAACTGCCTGCTACAACCCGCAGATTAATATTATTCAGTACCGTTTGCCGCCCAAAGGTCTTGACCAAACCATCGACTGCAACCGCCGCGTCATCCATGAAGATTACCATATTGCGCCGCCTGGGTCATGCTCGCAGGTGCGGGGCTCCTTGCCCCCCGCGGATAGTCAGTAGAGAAATACCTGGCCGCAGTCCTGGGCGTCGTCAAAGATATCATAGATATCGGTCGAATTAGTGCCGCCGCCGCCACCGCCACCCGGGCCCGTGGTGCTGGCCACGTCGGTACATTCGCCTGGGTTTGCCGCCCAAAGTGTATCAAAAGGCGCCTCGGCGCGAGTCAATCGCAACACTCCGGTATTAGGCAAGCCGTCATCGATCTTTAAATCCAGTTCCCGGGCAATGTTGATCGGTACATTGGGTCCCATGTGCAGATTTAGTCGCACCGGAGCGGTGCCGGTGTAGCCTTGATTACGGGTCAGGACCAGGGCCCCGTTAAAGGCATTTTTCGGTGCGGTATCCGCATACGCGGTCTGATCGCCGGGAGCAGCTGTGGCCGGAGTAAATCCGCCACTCAAAAAATTGGCCTTGGCCAACTGTTCCCACACCGCCGCCGCTTCTTCGAGACTGTTATCGACCCGACCATTACCGGCCGTGCCGGTGGCGGTAGGCAAATTCACGGTTACTCCGATTGCACGGGTCGCATCGGCTGCAACATAATCTCCCGGCACTTGCCGAAAACGGTCAATGAACCCATAATAGGCCGCCTGGATATTGGAGTTCTGATCCGCCAGATTGCGGACTCGCGCACTATTAATCAGCTCCTGTCCTTTTAATATACCCCCCAGTAACAAACCGATGATCACCAGTACAATGGCAATCTCAACCAGGGTAAATCCTTTTTGTCGCGTCAAGCTCATATCGATTCTCCATACGAAAAAATGATAAATAGACTACTCAGATGCAGATTATATGCCAAAGCCCGGCATTTGATAATATTGATTAACTGTCTCAGGGAACATAAGGCGGTATTCTAAGGTTTCGCGGCGCTCAGTATCCGGGACTGGCGGCAGCCACAACCCAAAGCATTATTGCCGGGGCCGGATACTTACAGAAATAAGGCGCGGTTTCATATAATCGCCGGCAGCTCAGACTCGCCCATCAGGAATTGATCAATTCCCCTGGCCGCACTTCTGCCTTCCGCTATCGCCCAGACGATCAAACTCTGCCCTCTGTGCATATCCCCGGCGGCGAATACCCCATCCACATTGGTCATCCAGGTGTCGGGATCGGCGACAACGTTGCCGCGACCGTCCAGTTTAACGCCCAGTTGATCGATCATGCCGGGGCTTTCCGTTCCCAGGAAACCCATTGCCAGTAACACCAGATCACAAGGCAGTTCCCATGTGCTGCCGTTGACTTCCTCAAAACTCACGCGGCCAGCTTCGTTTTTCCACTTTACCTTAACCAGTTCCAGCGCCTTAACGTTACCGTTGCCGTCATCGATAAACCGTTTGGTGCAACCGGAGTACACACGCTCCCCGCCCTCTTCATGGGCCGCGGATATTCTAAAAATGCGCGGCCATTCCGGCCAGGGATTATCTTCCGCCCGCATTGACGGCGGTTTTGGCATGATCTCCAATTGATGTACCGATTTGCAATGTTGCCGGGTTACCGTTCCCAGACAGTCGGCGCCGGTATCGCCGCCGCCGATAATCACCACGTGTTTACCCTGGGCGCTGACAAAATCATCGGCTTGATCATCGCCTTCGCATAGACGGTTTTGCATCGGCAGGTAATCCATGGCCTGATAAATGCCGTTTAATTCACGACCCTGAGCCGGCAAGTCGCGTCTATCACAAGCGCCACCGGTGAGTAGTAACGCGTCAAAGCCGTCGGTTAATTCCCTTACCGAAACATTGTTACCGACGTGAGCATTGGTTTTGAACCGCACACCTTCGGCCCGCATCTGCTCAAGACGACGATCCAACACACGTTTTTCCATTTTGAATTCGGGAATACCATAGCGGAGTAATCCGCCAATACGATCATCGCGCTCAAACACGGTAACGTCATGGCCCGCACGTGCAAGTTGCTGCGCCGCCGCCAGGCCCGCCGGACCGGAGCCCACAATCGCGACCATTTTGCCGGTGCGTGTTTGCGCCGGCATCGGTTTGACCCAACCCTTTTCCCAGGCCTTATCGATGATCGAGATCTCCACCGCTTTAATCGTTACCGGGGCGTCGTTGATCCCAAGCACGCAGGCGCCCTCACAGGGCGCCGGACAGAGCGTGCCGGTAAATTCAGGAAAATTATTAGTGGCATGCAAGCGGTCGATGGCGTCGCGCCATTGATCACGATAAACCAAATCGTTCCAATCCGGGATCAGGTTGCCTAAAGGACAGCCTTGATGACAGAATGGAATACCGCAATCCATGCATCGCGCCGCCTGTTGTCTTAGCGCCTCCTCCGGCCAGGCCCGCATCATCTGATCCCAGTCCCGCACCCGCTCAGCAACCTCACGATAAGGCTGTTTTTCCCTTGCAAACTCCAGAAAACCGGTGACTTTACCCATGTGCCGCCTCCATCACGGCCTTATCCACCGAGGTGCCGGCTTCCTTTGCTCGTTTAATCGCAGCCAGCACCCGCCTGTAATCCTTGGGCATGACCTTTATGAATTTTGACTGGTATTCAGTCCAGTGGTCGAGAATTTTCCTGGCCACGGTACTTTGTGTGTACTCGACGTGTTTTATCAGCAGGGTTTTCACCGTGATCAGATCGTCTTCATCTTCCGGCGGCCCTATATCCACCATGCCCAGGTTACAGCGAATATCAAAATCGCCTTTTTCATCGAGCACGTAGGCGATGCCGCCGGACATACCGGCGGCGAAATTACGCCCGGTTCCGCCGATGATCACCACCCGCCCGCCGGTCATGTATTCACAGCCGTGGTCCCCGACTCCCTCCACCACCGCACTCACGCCGCTGTTGCGCACACAGAATCGTTCACTGGCAATACCGCGGAAATAGGCCTCACCGCCGGTGGCGCCATACAGAGCAACGTTGCCGACCAGGATATTCTCCTCCGCCACAAAAGTGGAATGGCGCGGCGGATAGACAATGATCTTGCCGCCCGATAAACCCTTGCCGATATAATCATTAGAATCCCCTTCCAGGGTTAAGGTCATACCCTTTGGTATAAACGCACCAAAACTCATGCCCGCCGACCCGTTAAAATGGATATTGACAGTATCTTCCGGCAGGCCCCGGCCACCATACTTGCTGGTGATATGGTGGCCGAGGATGGTGCCGACGGTACGATTGGTATTACGGATGGGTAATATGATGTCGATCTTTTGCTTATTTTCCAACGCCTCCCTGCACAGCGGCACCAGTTTGGTGACGTCAAGCGATTTATCCAGGCCATGGTCTTGTGATTTTGAACAATAAATATCATCCATTGGGCGGGGCTCGGCCTTATAAAGTATGTTGGAAAAATCCAGCCCCTTCGCCTTCCAATGATCCACCGCCCGGCCAACATCGATCCTGTCCACCCGGCCGATCATTTCATTAATTGTCCTGAACCCGAGTTGAGCCATGTATTCCCGCACTTCTTTGGCAATATATTTAAAAAAGTTTTCGACAAATTCAGGTTGACCGGCAAATTTCCGGGTTAACTTGGGGTCCTGGGTTGCGACCCCCACCGGACAGGTGTTCAAATGACAAACCCGCATCATGATGCAGCCCATTACCACCAGCGGCGCGGTTGAGAAACCGAATTCTTCGGCCCCGAGTAATGCCGCCATAACCACGTCGCGCCCGGTTTTTAACTGACCGTCGGTCTGTACCACAATGCGATCACGCAAACCGTTTTGTACCAGGACCTGTTGGGTTTCGGCAACGCCGAGCTCCCAGGGCAGACCGGCGTGCTTTAATGAACTGATCGGCGAAGCCCCGGTGCCGCCGTCATAACCGGAGATCAGCACCACGTCGGCATGCGCCTTGGAGACGCCGGCCGCCACCGTGCCGACGCCGACCTCCGCCACCAGCTTTACATGGATGCGCGCCTTGGGATTGGCGTTTTTTAAGTCATGAATCAATTGCGCCAAATCCTCGATGGAGTAGATATCATGATGCGGCGGCGGAGAGATCAAACCCACGCCGGGAGTGGAATGACGCACCCTGGCGATCCAGGGATATACTTTAGTCCCGGGAAGCTGACCGCCTTCTCCCGGCTTTGCCCCTTGTGCCATTTTGATTTGAATGTCATCGGCATGGACTAAATATTCACTGGTAACCCCAAAGCGCCCCGAGGCGACCTGCTTAATTGCACTCCTGCGTAAATCGCCGTTTTCATCCGGGGTGAACCGCTCCGGGTCCTCGCCGCCCTCGCCGGTATTGGATTTGCCGCCGATGCGATTCATCGCTATCGCCAGAGTTTCATGCGCCTGTTTGCTGATGGAACCATATGACATCGCGCCGGTTGAAAAACGCCTCATAATTGCCTCTATTGGTTCGACCTGCTCCAATGGAATCGGTGCCGGGCTGGGCTTGAATTGAAATAAACCTCTCAGAGTGGCGAGATTTTGATTCTGATCATCAACCAATGAGGTGTATTCCTTAAAAATTTTATATTGACCGGAGCGGGTGGCGTGCTGCAATTTAAAAACAGTATCGGGATTAAACAGGTGGTATTCACCATCGCGGCGCCACTGATATTCGCCGCCCCACTCCAGATCGGCTTGTTTTGCCGGCCGTTCCGGGAAGGCGTTATGGTGACGCAGGCGCACCTCTTCGGCGACCGTATCCAGCCCAACGCCGCCAATGCGCGAGACGGTCCAGGTAAAATATTGATCCACGAACTCCTTCTGCAAACCGACCGCCTCAAATATCTGCGCCCCGCGATAAGATTGCACTACCGAGATCCCCATTTTCGACATGGTTTTAATTAAACCTTTATTTATCGCCTTGATAAAATTACGGACCGCATCGGCGTATTCCATCTCCGGCAGGTGGCCCTTGCCGATCAGCCCCCCCAGGGATTCAAACGCAAGATACGGATTGATCGCCCCCGCCCCGTAACCTATCAGGGTGGCAAAATGATGTATCTCACGCGGCTCCGCCGATTCCAGCACCAGCCCGGCCCGGGTCCGGGCGCCTTGGCGTATCAGATGATTATGCACACTTGCCATTGCCAACAGCGCCGGGATCGCCGCCTTTTTCGAGTCGATGCCGCGATCGCTCAGGATGATATAAGCATAGCCGGCTTCGATTGCGGCCCCGGCCTCGGCACACACTTGCCGTATTGCGGCGCTCATTCCGTCACCGCCTTTTGCGACCGGGTACAGAATCGGGATAGTCCTGGTCTTGAAGCCGGGCAAATTCAGATCGCGAATGCGCGCCAATTCCTCGTTGGTCAAGATCGGTGACGATACCTTTATTTGCCGGCAGCTTGCCGCGGAGGGTTTAAGCAAATTGGTTTCCGGGCCGATGGTGGTGGCCACCTGGGTCACCAGTTCCTCACGAATACCATCCAGCGGCGGATTGGTAACCTGTGCAAACAGTTGCTTGAAATAGTCATACAGGAGCCGCGGCCGATTCGACAACACCGCCAATGCCGCGTCAGTCCCCATTGACCCGGTCGGTTCCAGGCCATTTGTCGCCATCGGCGCCATTATTATTCTCAGGTCCTCATGGGTATAGCCGAATGCCTGCTGCCGCTGCAACAGCGTATCCGGATCGCTGCCATGGATGGATTTTGGTTCCGGCAGCTTTTCTATCGGCATCAGGTTTTGTTTCAACCAATCGCGATAAGAGACGTGGTCGACGTATTCATTTTTAAGCTCTTCGTCATCGATGATCCGACCCTGTCTGGTATCCACCATGAAAATACGCCCCGGATGCAGACGTTCCTTTATCTCCACGTTTTCCGGTGCGACCTCAAGCACACCGACCTCGGACGCCATGATAACCGTGTCATCCTTGGTAACGTAATAGCGGGAAGGCCGTAAGCCATTCCGGTCCAGCACCGCCCCGATGACTTCACCGTCCATAAACGCGATCGATGCCGGCCCGTCCCAGGGTTCCATCAAACAGGCATGGTATTCATAAAACGCCTTACGGTTCTCATCCATGGTCTCATGCCCCGACCAGGCCTCCGGGATCATCATCAACAGCGCCAGAGGCAACGGCCGGCCGGTCATATGTAGAAATTCCATCACATTATCAAACACCGCCGAATCACTGCCGCCCTCGATCACGATTGGAAATAATTTTTGCAGATCCTCACCGAACAAATCCGACTCGCATAACGATTCACGCGCCCGCATCCAGTTGGCGTTGCCGCGCACGGTATTGATCTCGCCATTGTGGCATATATAGCGAAACGGTTGCGCCAGCCGCCATTCCGGCAGGGTGTTGGTTGAAAAGCGCTGGTGCACCAATGCCATTGCCGATACCACGTCCGGATCGGTAATATCCGGAAACATCGATTCAATCTGCCAGCCGGTCAGCATGCCCTTATACAAGAAGGTTCGATAGGAAAGTGAAGCCACATAAAACAGGTGTTTTTGAGGCAGGTCTGATCCCCATATTTTATTTTCCGCGCGCTTGCGTATCAGATAGAGCCTGCGTTCGAAAGCGGCCGGATCGGTGATTGAATCGTTGCAGGCGATAAAGATCTGCCTGAAAGCAGGTTTGCCCGCCTTCGCGGTCGGGCCCAAAGAAGAATCATCGGTGGGCACGTCACGCCAGCCCAATACATGCTGGTTCTCTTCTTTAACCACTTCCTCAAAGATAGTCCGGCATTGTTGTGCCTGCCCCGGGTCAACCGGCAGGAATACCAGGCCGGTCCCGTAGCTATCGGCATCCGGCAAATTGATATCCATACCCTTACAAACGCGCCGAAAAAACTTATCCGGTTTCTGCAGCAGAATACCCACACCGTCACCGGTATTTTCTTCGCAGCCACAGGCGCCGCGATGCAATAAATTTTTCAGAATTGTTAAGGCATTTTTAACAATGCCATGGGACTTCCGCCCCTTTATATTAACGATGAATCCGACGCCACAGGAATCGTGTTCCGTCGCCGGATGATATAAGCCTCGTTGTTTGGATGCGTGCACCATTGTTTAACTACCGTTGTGAACCGACAATACCACGTTATCTGCCTATGCAATAATACTCGAAACCCGACTGTTTCATCTCATCCGGCTCATAAACATTGCGTAAATCAATAAATTTATTATCTCTCATACTCAGTTTGATTCTATCCAGATCCATACCTCTAAACACGTTCCATTCGGTCAAAATAATTATCCCATCGGACTGTTCTATGGCGGTGTAGGGATCATTTTCATACACAATCCCGTCGGGCAGTAATTGCCGCGCATTGTCCATACCCTTGGGATCACAGGCGTAAATCTTCGCCCCCTGTTCCAGCAATGCCGGCAAAATCGATAATGCCGCCGCCTCGCGCATATCATCAGTTTCAGGCTTAAACGTCAATCCCAGCACGGCAACGCGTTTGCCGGCAAGATCCTGATCGAAAGCCGCCTGAATTTTGCTCACCATCCTTTGTTGCTGTGCCGCGTTCACCTCCATAACCGCGTTGATAATTCGGTTTGGCGCGCCATGCTCCTCAGCGGTCCTGGCCAGCCCCCGAGTATCTTTGGGAAAACATGAACCGCCGTAGCCCGGTCCGGGATGCAGAAATTTTCCGCCTATCCGTTTGTCCAGACCCAGACCCTTTGAGACCGCATGTATATCGGCACCGACGGCTTCACACAAGGTCGCCATTTCATTGATAAAACTGATCTTAGTCGCCAGAAATGCATTGGTGGCATATTTTATTAATTCGGCACTCTCCAGGCTCGTGCACAGCATCGGCGTTTCAATTAAATTAAGCGGCCGATATAAATCCAGCAATGTCTTTTTGGCGCGTTCGGATTGAGTCCCGATCACGACCCTATCGGGGCGCATGAAATCCGAAATGGCCGAGCCCTCGCGTAAAAACTCAGGGTTGGATGCCACGTCAAAATCCGCCCCCGCGTTCACGTCGCGAATAATACCCTCGACTTCTTTGGCGGTACCGACCGGTACCGTGGACTTGTCGACGATCACCGTGTATCCCCCGATATGCGCCGCGATCTCTTTTGCCGCCGCGTAGATATAGCTTAAATCAACCCCCCCATCCGTGGGTTTTGCCGGAGTGCCGACGGCGATGAACACAACATCAGAGTCGGCGATATGACCATCAAAGGATGGACTGAACCGCAACCGCCCGCTGGAGACGTTTTTCTCTACCAGTTCTTCGAGACCCGGCTCATAAATCGGTATTACCCCGCGGGTTAGCGCCTCGATCTTGGCTTCGTCCTTATCGATACACACCACATTGATGCCAAATTCCGCGAAGCAGGCCCCCGACACCAGACCGACGTAACCCGTACCTATCATTGATACTTTCATGCAATTAACGTCCCGGGGTCAGGGCCTCATTAAAGTGATATGGTCGGGGATATTGCCCCGGGAAAGAATCCCTTTTAAATCAAACACGATGCCTGTACCGTCAATCAAAGTGCTTATGTCGTCCCATTTTAATTCCCTGTATGCCTGGTGCGCAACGGCAAAAATAATTGCATCGGCGGGTTTAATGCTCTCAAAATCCGTCAGATCAATATTCAGTATAGTCCTCGCTGCTTTACGGTCTGCAATAGGATCGCTCAGCTGTAATTCAATGCCGGCGCCTGCCAGTTGATCGATCATATCCTTTACTTTGGAGTTTCTCATATCGGGCACATTTTCCTTGAATGTTACTCCCAGAATAGTGACTATGGGGCGAGTTGAATTATTGTTATTGAGCATCTTTATTACACGATTGGCAATATTCCTGCCCACGCCCTCGTTAACACTCCGTCCGGCCAGGATCACCTGGGGGGAGTATCCTATCATGGATGCTTTATGCGTCAGGTAATAAGGATCGATACCAATACAATGGCCCCCCACCAGTCCGGGAGTGAAAGCAAAAAAATTCCATTTTGTACCGGCGGTTTCAAGCACGTCCAGGGTATCAATATCCAATTTCTCACATATAAGCATTAATTCATTCACCAGAGCAATATTAATATCTCTCTGTGTGTTTTCAATCGCCTTGGCCGTCTCTGCAACCTTAATTGACGGTGCTTTATAGATCCCCGCCTCGATGACGGTCTCATATACATTGGCAATGACGTCACGGATTTCATCGGTTTGAGCAGCCACAACTTTTTTTGTATTGGCGAATACATGCTCTTTATCGCCGGGGTTAACTCTTTCCGGTGAATAGCCGATAAAAAAATCATCTCCCAGGGTCAAGCCGGAATGCCGTTCAAGGATGGGCGCACAATCCTCTTCCGTGGCCCCCGGATAGACGGTGGATTCATACACCACTATATCCGCCGGCTTCAAAAAAGCACCCACCATCGCGGATGCGGATTGTAACGAGGAGAGATCCGGCCGCTTGTCGGGATGGAGCGGGGTTGGTACTACGATGATATAGAAATTTGCCGGCGCAATATCAGACGGATTCGAGGTATAATGAATATCCAGTCCATGCAGTTCCGCGGGCGGATACGCGTTGTTCAAATCGATCCCTTGTTTTAATTCCGCCAGTCTTTCATTATCGCTATCGAAACCGATGACCCGTCCCCGCCTGGCGAAATTGACCGCGACCGGCAATCCGGCGTAGCCCAGGCCGATAACACAGATTTTTCGGTTATGACTCATTGCCCCGGCCCAACCCGATAAAATTCCTTATACCACTCGACGAAACGCCCGATACCGACCTCTATCCCGGTGCCAGGCGTATAATTGATGGCCTTTTCAAGATCATCCACGTCCGCCCAGGTCTCCGGCACGTCGCCCGGCTGCATCGGCAAAAAATTAATCTCCGCCTTTTTGCCCAGCGTCTCCTCCAATATATGGATATAGTCCATCAGCCGGGACGGGTTATTGCCGCCGATATTATACAACCTGTAAGGGGCCATACTCGTACCCGGATCCGGTGCGTCACTGCGCCACTCATCATCAGCCGTCGCGACCCGGTCACAAGTGCCAACTATGCCGGCAACAATATCATCGATATAAGTAAAATCACGCACGTGTTCACCATTGTTGAACACCGTTATCGGCTTATTTTCAATAATATTTTTAGTGAACATGAACAGAGACATATCCGGCCTGCCCCAGGGCCCGTAAACCGTAAAAAAACGCAAGCCGGTGGTCGGCAGCCGGTACAGATGACTATAGGTATGCGCCATTAACTCATTACTTTTCTTGGTCGCGGCATAAATAGACAGCGGGTGATCGACATTATGATGGATGGAAAACGGTTTATTTGTATTGGCCCCATAGACCGAACTTGTTGACGCATAGACCAGGTGATCGACCCGGTGGTGGCGACAGGCCTCAAGAATATTAATGAAACCCTTAATATTGGCATCGATATAAGCAAAGGGATCCTTTAATGAATATCTGACGCCGGCCTGGGCGGCCAAATGAATGACCCGGTTTATTTGGTGTTTGCCGAATAAGTCTCGGAGCGCCTGGTAGTCGGTAATATCGAGCCGGTTAAAAATAAACGCATCATGGCCATTTAACAGATCCAGCCGCGCAAGTTTCAAATTGACGTCGTAATAATCACTGAGATTATCGATACCATAAACCCGGTGATCGCGTTCAAGCAATTTTTTTGCAACGTGACAACCGATAAAACCGGCCGACCCGGTGACAAGAATATTCACTGTTAAGTCCTGTAATGGTAATTAAATTGAAGTACCCGCCAAACAAAATCAATCGCGACGATCAGGCGTCACCCGCCAGGAGCGTTTGATCCCCGGTAAAATCCAGCAGGCGCTTGATCGGACGCACCGCTTTCCGGCGAATCACCGGATCGACATGAACCTCGCCCTCGCCGGTGGTCAATACCCGTTCGAGTTTGCGCAACCCATTCATCGCCATCCACGGGCAATGTGCACAACTGATGCAGGTCGCGCCCTTACCGGCCGTGGGCGCCTCAATAAAGGTCTTATCCGGCGCGGCCTGGCGCATTTTATGGAAGATCCCCTTATCCGTGGCCACGATAAACTTTACCGCATCCAGTCGACCCGCCGCGTTGATAAGGCCGGTGGTCGAGTCTACCACGTCGGCAAGTTCGATCACAGCCGGCGGCGACTCGGGATGAACCAATACCCTGGCGTCCGGATGTTCCCGCTTTAATGCCATCAGTTCCCGGCCTTTGAATTCCTCATGCACGATACAGGCGCCCTGCCACAACAACATATCGGCGCCGGTTTGTTCCTTAACGTACTGCCCCAGATATTTATCCGGCGCCCAGATGATCCGTTCCCCGTCGGCCACAAGCGCCTTGATCACCGCCGCGGCACTGCCGGAGGTGACCATCCAGTCAGCCCGGGCCTTTACCGCGGCACTGGTATTGGCATAGACCACCACCGTATGCCGCGGATGGGCATCGCAGAACTCGCTGAATTTATCCGCGGGGCAGCCGATATCCAGAGAGCAATTAGCCTGAAGATCCGGCATAAGCACGCGTTTTTCCGGATTCAATATCTTTGCCGTCTCGCCCATGAATCTGACCCCGCATACGACCAGAGTGTCGGCATCGGAAGTATGCCCGAAGCGGGCCATATCCAGGGAATCGGAAACGTGGCCTCCGGTTTCATCCGCCAGCCGCTGCAGATTGGCGTCAGTATAATAATGAGCAACCAACGCCGCATTCTGGCGTTTCAACAACTGCCTGACGCGGGAGCTGATCCGCTCAGTCTCGGCTTCATCCAGCGTTTCCGGGGTGATTCGTGGGATCTGATCCGAACTTAGTACATATGATTCCATCATCATATCCTCCCTGACCTGGTCGCCCGTCACCCCGGATCGCCGATTATTTTCCGTCCCGGCTTATCGGCGGGTTTGATCGCGAGTTCATGCAACTGTTGCGATGACGCCCCGGAAGGGGCCGCGGTCAGCAGACAACTGGCGGTCTGAGTTTTCGGAAACGCGATAACCTCACGAATCGACCTGGCCCCGGCCATCAGCATAACCAAACGATCCAGGCCGAAGGCAATGCCGCCGTGCGGCGGGCAACCATATTCCAGTGCATCCAGTAAAAAACCGAATCTCTGCCTGGCCTCATCCTGATCGATACCCAGCAACTCCAGCACCGCAATCTGCATCCGGGCCTGATGAATACGTATCGACCCGCCACCGAGCTCCATACCGTTTAACACCAGATCATAAGCACGCGACCGGCAGCCACCGGGATCATCCCGCAGGGCCTCTATGGAATCACCCGCCGCCGCGGTGAACGGATGATGTAACGCATCCCAGCGGTTTTCATCATTATTATATTCAAACATCGGGAAATCCACTATCCATACCGGCGCCCACTCGGCGGTTGACAGCCCCCCATCTTCACCCAGTTTATCGCGCAGGGCGCCGATGGAATGATTGACCATGGAGGCGGTACCGGCGCCAAAGAAGATCAGATCCCCATCGTCCGCCGCGGTCCGCTCGAGGATCTCCGCAATCACCGGATCAGGCAGGAATTTCAGCACCGGAGACTGCAAACCTTCGCGCCCTTTACCGGCCTCATTCACCTTGATATAGGCCAAACCCCTGGCGCCGTGCCGACTAACGTAGAGCGCATAATCATCTATCTCTTTGCGGGTAAGTGCGCCGCCGTTTGGCAACCGCAACGCCACCACCCGTCCATCGCTCATATTAGCCGGACCCGAGAAGACCTTAAACGGCACCGATTTCATAATATCGCCGACTTCCACCAGCTCCAATGGATTGCGCATATCCGGGCGATCCGTGCCATAGCGTGCCATAGCCTCGGCATAGCTGATCCGCGGAAACGGATCCGGCAACTCAACATCGATCACCGCCTTGAATAATGAACGCATCAGGCGTTCCATCAGCCCGGTGATGGCCGCTTCATCCATAAACGAAGTTTCAATATCGAGTTGCGTAAATTCCGGCTGACGGTCGGCGCGCAGATCCTCATCGCGGAAGCACCGGACGATCTGATAATAACGATCCATGCCCGCCATCATCAACAGTTGTTTGAATAATTGCGGCGATTGCGGCAACGCAAAAAAATTGCCGGGGTGGGTACGGCTGGGCACCAGATAATCGCGCGCACCTTCGGGAGTGGCCCGCGTCAGCATCGGAGTTTCAATCTCCAGAAAACCCTCATTATCCAGATATTGACGCAGATATTGATTGACCCGGCCACGCAGACGCAGATTATTCTGCATGCCGGCCCGGCGCAGATCGACGTAACGATATTTCAATTTCACGTCATCATGCACTTGCTCATCATTGAGCTGAAAGGGCAGGGTCCGCGCCTGGTTCAGGATCTCAATGGAATATCCCAGAACCTCAAACCCGCCGGTGGGCAGATTTGGATTAACCGTGCCTTCGGGGCGGGGACGCACCTTTCCGCTGACCCGCAGGACGTACTCATTCCGCACCCCATCGGCAATCGCAAAAGGCTCGGTTCGCTCAGGATCGAACACAAGCTGGGCCAGCCCCTCACGATCACGCAAATCGATAAAGATCACGCCGCCATGATCCCGGCGACGTTGAACCCAGCCGCATAAGGTGATCTCCCGGCCGATCAAAGAAGCATTTATCTGTCCACAATAATGACTGCGCATAATGACTTGGATTGAGTTATAAACCAGTGAAGAGCGGCATACGACCGGCAGTGATCAAATCAGCGACGGGATCCCGTACCAACGGCGCCCATGCACCCGCCCGGATAGCCTAGCTGTTGGTCCCGTCTTTTTCTCCGGCGGATTTTTGGTCAGTAGAATCGGTGGATTTTTTGTCGCCAGAATCAGTGGATTTTTTATCGCCGGAATCGGACTCATCGGCGCGTTTATCGCGCCTCGGTTTTTTATCCTTAAAATCAGTTTCATACCAACCCGTACCCTCAAGCCTAAAGGCCGTCAAAGAAATAAGCCGGCGCAGGCGATCGGCCCCGCAGGCGGGGCATTTTTTCAGTGGATCATCGGAAATTTTCTGCAAAGTCTCCAGATGATGATCACAGTCCCTGCACTTATATTCATAAATCGGCATTGCCCCACCTCCTTCGATAAAACTGGTGTACCCAAAACAGGCGCGGACAGACAAAAATCAACGACTCTTGAGGGCGCAAAGTCAATCCGATTTTACCCGCAGCTTAAATTTGGTTATTATCCCCGCCCCGGTGAAGTTCGCCCCCATTGTGGGCATAAACTTAAAAATACGGGGTGTTAGCTCAGTAGGTAGAGCACCTGACTTTTAATCAGATGGTCGCAGGTTCGATTCCTGCACACCCCACCATCCCCAAGGCCCATAATAGCCGCATATACAAAAATTTGCAACCACCCTTCAGGGTGTGTATATTAATAAACCATGTATCCCGATCACATTAACGTCAACGTCTCCGACGACCGCCGGCCTGCTCCGGCGTTACTGCGCCCGCCCGTACTCCTGCCCTGATCAGGGCAAAAAATTTCACACCTCAGCATTGTTTTTATGGATTTACGTGCGAACAGCACGGAAAATTCCATTATTTATACCAGCAACAGGTATGAACCGATATAATCTGGAGATCATCATGCAAGAAAAATTGATCATATTTGACACCACATTAAGAGATGGTGAACAGAGTCCGGGGGCGTCCATGACCAGGGATGAGAAAATACGCATCGCCGCCGCCCTTGAACGCATGCGAGTGGACGTCATTGAAGCCGGCTTCCCGGTCGCGAGTCCGGGAGACTTTGAATCCGTCAAGGCGGTCGCCGAATTGGTCCAACAAAGCACCATTTGCGGCCTGGCCCGGGCCGTCGATAAAGACATTGACGCCGCCGCGGAGGCCCTTAAACCGGCCCGATCCGCCAGGATTCATACCTTTATCGCCACCTCGCCGATCCATATGCGGGAAAAACTCCATCTGCAACCCGATCAGGTATTGGAACAGGCCGTACACGCCGTCAAGCGCGCCCGCAATTATACCGATGACGTAGAATTTTCCGCCGAAGACGCCGGCCGTTCGGAGCTCGACTTTCTTTGCCGGGTGATCGAGGCGGCAATAGACGCCGGCGCCACCACCGTCAATATCCCCGACACCGTCGGCTACAACCTGCCGCAATACTTTGGCGAATTGATCCGGCGGCTTATTGAGCGCGTGCCCAATTCCGATAAGGCGGTGTTTTCCGTTCATTGCCACAATGATCTCGGTTTAGCCGTCGGCAACTCCCTGACCGCGGTATTAAACGGCGCCAGGCAGGTTGAATGCACGGTAAACGGTTTGGGCGAGCGTGCCGGTAACGCCGCGCTGGAAGAAATCGTAATGACGGTGCGCACCAGGCAGGACGTTTTCCCCTGTAATACCGAACTCGACACCACCCACATCGTCCATTGTTCCAGATTGGTTTCCACCATCACCGGTTTTCCGGTGCAGCCCAACAAGGCGATAGTCGGCGCCAATGCCTTTGCTCACGAAGCCGGCATACATCAGGACGGCGTCCTCAAAAGCAGAGAAACCTATGAGATCATGAAGGCCGAAGACGTAGGCTGGAATGCAAACCGCATCGTCCTGGGCAAGCATTCCGGGCGCAACGCATTCCGCACCCAATTGCAGGAATTGGGCGTCCATTTTGATACCGAAGAAGATTTGAACGTCGTCTTCAGCCGGTTCAAGGACCTGGCCGATAAAAAGCATGAAATCTTCGACGAAGACTTACAGGCGCTGGTCAATGACACCGCCCAGGATAAAAACCCGGACAAGATCAAGCTGGTTTCGATCAAGGTCAACATCGAGACCGGCGAAGTGCCCTGCGCCCGGCTTACATTACTGGTCGATGGTGAAGAAAAACACGCCGAATCCGAAGGCAGCGGCCCGGTTGACGCGATCTTCAAGGCCATAGAATCGATCCTGCACAGTGGTTGCGCCCTGCAATTATATTCCGTCAATAACATCACCACCGGCACCGACTCCCAGGGCGAAGTCACCGTCAGAATCGATAAAAGCGGTCGCATCATTAACGGTTGCGGCGCCGACACCGACATAGTCATTGCCTCCGCCAAGGCCTATATCAATGCCCTCAACCGGGCCATGCACCTGGGCGAAAAGGCGCACCCCCAGGTATAATGATAAATCGCCGTCAATTTGAGTGTCTGCAAGGCATGGGAATCCAGGTCTGGATCGACAAAGCGGCACCACCCATTGCGCCGCCGGAGGAGACCGACCGGCCCGTCGCCGCCGCCGATAATTCACTATCGGCCCTGCGGACGCAAGTGGCCGCCTGCACCAAATGCGCGTTATCCGAAGACCGCATCCAAACCGTATTTGGCGTCGGTGATCCGCACGCCGACTGGCTGGTGATCGGCGAGGCCCCCGGTGCGGAAGAAGATAAACAAGGCGAGCCGTTTGTCGGCCGGGCCGGGAAATTACTCGATTCCATGTTATTGGCAATCGGCCTGCGGCGCCGGCAGGTCTTTATCGCCAATATCCTCAAATGCCGGCCACCATCCAATCGCGACCCCAGGCCCGAAGAAGTGGCCGCCTGCGAACCCTACCTGCAACAACAGATCGCATTGATCAACCCCAGGATCATATTCGCCGTGGGGCGGGTCGCGGCCCAGAACCTGCTCAAAACCGACCTGCCGATAGGCAAGATGCGCGGAGCCTGTTATTATTACCCCGAACCAAAAATCCCGGTCGTGGTAAGCTATCACCCCGCCTACCTGTTACGGTCTCCGGGACAAAAGCGTAAAGCCTGGGCCGACTTAAAAATGGCGATGAATATCTACCGGCGGCAACCATGAGCGCAGTAATACAATGCTCGATAAACAACGTAAGACTGATGTCCAAATCAGACCTTGCCTCGGTGCTGGTCATCGAACGGGCCGCCTATGCCTTTCCCTGGACCGCGGCCGTATTTGAAACCTGTTTGCGCAACGGTCATTATTGCTGGGTGCTGGAAAGCGACGGCGTACTGGCCGCCTATGGCGTGCTGGCCCTGGGAGCGGGCGAATCGCACATATTGAATCTGTGCGTACACCCCGACTATCAATGCCGGGGCCTGGGCAAAATCATGTTGCAGCATTTGCTGGAAGTCGCCGATAAACACTACGTCAAAATAACCTCTCTGGAAGTGCGGCCGTCCAACTTCCGGGCGATCAAACTGTATCTGGGCGGCGGCTTTGTTAAAATCGGCATCCACAGAAACTATTATCCGGCAAAGATCGGCCGCGAAGACGCCTTAATCCTGGCGTACTCACACAATCCCGCGTGACCCGCGATGACTGACAACGCCATTGAGACACCCACAATCGAGGCCTGCATCGGCAATACCCCGCTGGTGCGCCTGCAACGATTACCGGGCAACACCGACAACCTGATATTGGCCAAACTCGAGGGCAGCAATCCCGCCGGCTCGGTCAAAGACCGGCCCGCACTCAGCATGATCAAGAACGCCGAGGGCCGAGGCGAAATCGCCCCCGGCGAGACCCTGATAGAAGCCACCAGCGGCAATACCGGCATAGCCCTGGCGATGGCGGCCGCGATAAAAGGCTACAAAATGATACTGATCATGCCGGAGCATATGAGCATGGAACGGCGGGCGGTGATGAAAGCCTTTGGGGCCGAGATCGTATTGACCTCGGAAAAGGGCGGCATGGAAGAAGCGATAGACGTATCACGGGCAATGGTCGCCGACGGCAAAGGCAGGATCCTGGATCAATTCGCCAACCCCGACAACCCGCTCGCCCATTATCGCGGAACAGGCCCGGAAATCTGGCGCGACACCAAAGGCCGGATCACCCATTTTGTCAGCGCCATGGGCACCACCGGCACAATTATGGGCACCTCGCGCTTCCTGAAACAGCAAAACCCGGCGGTAACCATTGTCGGCGTACACCCGCAGGCCGGCTCCTCGATCCCCGGGATCCGTTGCTGGCCGGAAGCCTACCGACCAAAAATCTATGATCCGGCGCGGGTCGATCAGATCATCGAGATCAGCCGGGAGCAGGCCGAAGCCATGACCCGCAGACTGGCCGCGGAAGAAGGCATCTTTGCCGGGGTCTCATCCGGTGGTGCGCTGACCGCGGCATTACAATTATCCGCCGGGCTGGACCATGCCGTGATCGTCGTCATCATCTGTGACCGCGGCGACCGGTATCTTTCCACCGACCTGTTTCCGGGCTGAGCAACCCGGCCCGGATCAAATGGTGCCGGAAAGAGGACTCGAACCCCCGACATCTTCATTACGAATGAAGCGCTCTACCGTCTGAGCTATTCCGGCGATGATCACAACACACCAATCAACGGCAGTTTTTAACCCTTACAATCATATCAACACCGGTTGTAACCGTATCCTCAGGCAAAGCAGGCATGCCCCCGACGGCGTCGGTGTTGAAATCGGTCAACGCGCCGGTATCCTCATTATAAAGATGACCATGCGGAGCAGTGTTGGAATCATACAATACCCCCTTAGGCGCCACCTGCACCTGACCAATTAAGCCCTTATCCACAAACAGACTCAAGGTATTATATACCGTCGCCCTGGAGACCGAGGCATCCGCCCCATTCACCCTCGACCAGACCTCATCGGCACTCAAATGCTGCGGCCGGCGCATCATCGTCGCGGCGACGTTAAGGCGCTGTGCGGTAACCCGTATCCCCCGTTGTCGTAACAATGAGGCAAAGGTTTGCTTATTGACCGGTTTGAATTCCATGATATTCCTCGCTGGGCCGATTATAGCGCCATATTCAAAATAATGCCCGTTAAATTACCACAATTTACCCGCCCCCTCCAGGCGGGCGGCCATCGCGCCCAATGCCGGCCCGCCGGCGATCCGCCTGAACAGTATGCCCCCGGCGAACGCCGGCCACTACCCGCAGATCAGCGCGGCGATCCGGGAGGCACAGATCGGTGCCTGCAATATACCCTTTCTAAAATGTCCGGCATTGATAAATACATTATCATAACCCGATAACCGGCCCAGACGCGGACGGCCATCATCCGTTGCCGGGCGCAGGCCGGCCCAATGGCGGACAAACCCGGCCTGGCTGACGTCCGGCCAGATGCCGCCGGCCCAATCCATTAACGTCGCCCGCGCACCGTCGGTGACCCGCTTATCAAAACCCACGCGCTCCATCGTGCTGCCGATCAACACGTGCCCATCCTTCCTGGGAATAAAATAATGATCGCCGTCCAATATCATCGTATCCAGGCGCGGCTCGGCAAACCGCACGCACACCATCTGCCCGCGAACCGGCTCGATAGCGACCGGCCGGCCGAGCTCGCCGAGCAAACGTCCGCTCCATGCCCCGGTCGTGATCACCAGCGCATCGGCGGCGATCTCACCGGCCGCGGTGGTCACCGTTGTAAAGCGCGACCCACTTGTGTTTATCTCGGTGACCGCGGTATGCTCCCGGATCTCAACCCGGTAATGTTTCAGACTCGCATGCAGCGCCTGCAACAAACGCGGCACTCGCACCTGCGCTATTGCCGGCAAAAACACCGTAGCGGTGGTGATCACCAGGCCCGCCGGACGATGATCCCTGACGTGCCGTACCCGCCTCGCCTGCGCCCAGGCCAACGTTGGCGCGACGTCATCCGGGTGCATGATCACCATACCGCAGCGGTAATACTCCGGGTCTATGCCGGTCTCGGCCCTCAGGGCCTCGGCAAAGCCCGAATAGCCGGCCTGGCCCTGAGATGACAAAGCCGCCGAAGCCGCCGTCTCGGCCCAGGGCCGCATCGACGACAATATCCCCCCGGCCGCCCAGCTTGCCTCCCGCCCCAGCGCCCCCCTCTCCAATAAACGCACCGAGCGACCGCGCCGGGCCAGTTCCCGCGCCGTGGCCATGCCGATCACCCCGCCGCCGACCACGATGCAGTCGACACTATTCAAGGCCGGACCCCGGACCATTGCGGCCAGATCCCATCCAAATCAGCCGGCGGCCCACCGTTCATCGGCAAAAAAGCGCCGTTCGTCGGATATATCTGGACAATATCGGAATACGGACTATAACTACCCATATAAAGTTTTAACTGATTAACCATGTACATACACAATAATACACAATCGGGATTCTCCCTGCTGGAGTTGATGGCGGTGCTCGCGATAGGCAGCATACTGGCCGCACTGGCGTTGCCGAGCTACCGGGATTTGGTGAAAAACAACTGCCTGACGACCAATACCAATGCTCTGATTGCCATTTTTCAGCAGGCCCGCAGCGAGGCGGTAAAACGCAAGAGCACGGTCACCATTCTCTCGAACACCGGCACCACCGACTGGGCCACATTCGGCTGGTCGGTGACCATAAACGAAGATCGCAATGGCAATGGCGTTTTGGATCCGGGCGAAGACTATGACGGCGACGGCGTTCTCAGCCCTAGTGCGATAATGAGATTCGTGGAATTGGGCTGTACTAATACCATAGTCGGCAACAACACCATCCAGCGGTATTACAGCACCGGCTTTATTGATGCCGTGGCCCGGTTCGATCTGTGTGATGATCGCACCGGTGAAACCGGCCGGCGGGTCGCGATCACTATCACCGGTCGTCCCCATACCCGCGAAATTGCCTGCAGTTAACATGAACGCCCTCCCAAAAGTCCACAACGGCTCCGGTTTCACCCTGATAGAGGTGTTGGTCTCATTGCTGATACTGGCCATCGGCCTGCTCGGTATCGCCGCGTTACAGTTCAAGGGCCTGCGTTACAGTAATTCTTCGTTCATCCGCAGCCAGGTCAATTTCCTGGCCTATGACATTGCCGACCGCATGCGGATGAACAGTGCGAATGCCGACGACTACCTCATATCCTTCGGCGACCTGGAAGAGGAAGTGACCGGCGTCTATGACCCTGGTCTCTGTGATCCGCCGCCCCCTGCCGGCAATGCCCGCGCTGACCGTGACTGCTGGATAAACAACGTCAACCGTGCCCTGCCACTTGGCACCTTCATTAGAATAGAAAGGGTCCCCGCCAGTACGCTCTACAGTGTCGTTATCGATTGGGTCGATGCGGAACGCGAAATCCATGTCGTTGTTTACACCTTTCAACCCTGAGGAGGCGCTCGGAATGTATCGGCATAAACCCGGCGGCGGCTTTACCCTCATCGAACTGATGATTGCGATGCTGATCGGCATGTTCCTGTTGTTCGGTGCCACCAGCCTGTTTATCAGTAATAAACGCATATACAAGGAGCAGGACGCGATGGGGCGGCTGCAGGAGAATGCCCGGTTTGCGATGCAAATACTGATCGGCGATATCCGCTCCGCCGGCTTCATCGGTTGCGCCGATGATATTTCCGTCATCAACAGCGCTTATTCATCCGACTGGAAGACGCTGGCTAATTATGATGCACGCAATTTGATCGAGGGAGCCAACGATGGCAGCAGGACCTGGTACCCCAGTGGATGGCAGGTAACCGCCTCCACGACTCTGGTGCTTGGAACCGATGGCATAACCCTGAGGTTCTTCAAGCCGCTGGGCATAAATCTGAGCGGGCCAAGCACCTCAGCCCTGGTGCCGGTCAGCATTACCCCCGGCGATATCCCTATCGATTTTCCATTGGCGGTCTATGACTGTCGTTCCGCGGATATCTTTCCCGCCAGACGTCACGTCATTGCCGGCCTGCAGCACCAGGACAAGATCACCGGCAGTTACGATACCGATGCCGAAATCGCCAGGGTTCATAACGTGCGCTATTATGTGCGGGCCGGGAATGACGCGGACGGTGACGGCGTCAATGATCCGGCCTTATGGAGATTGGAAGCCCTCGAATCAGGCGGGCGTAATTTGGAACTGATACAAGGCGTCGACAACATGCAAATCCTCTATGGAATCGATAATGACGGCGACGGCCTGCCGGACGACTATAACGATGCAGACGACTTCCTCACCCCACCGGACGAAACTTGGACGATGAACGTCGTTGCAGTCAAGCTGGCACTGCTGTTTCGCACCATCACCCAGAATTACAGTCTTGAGCCCGATACCAAAACCTATGACCTGTTGGGTACCACGGTTGCGGCGGCAAACGATTTTCACCGTCGCAGGGTGGTGACCGCGACCGTCCATATCCGCAATCGGGCCGTGAATTGAATCTGAATTGACCGGAGATCGAACTATGACGCAGGTAACCAGGACTCAGACCAGCACCGGACAGGCCGGTGCGGTATTGTTCACCTCGCTGGTGTTGTTGGTGTTATTGACCATGCTGGGATTGTCGACGATGTTCACCGCCACCATGGAGGAACGCATGGCGGCCAACTCCCAGGAGATCAACCGCGCCTTTCAGGCCGCGTCAACCGGCCTGGGGCTGGTCTTCGATGATCCCGCGGCCTTCGATACCACCCTGACCCCTGAGAACGATGGTAGCGCGACCGATCTTTACGCCAAGAGCGATAACACGATTGGTAGGACTGGCCTCGGCGCATACGAAGCGACAACCGACTATAACTCGGTGTTCCGCCAGTCCACGGCGCCGAAACGGGGCTCGGGCTGGGACAGTTCCTATGCCTATTTCCATTTCAATCTGTCCGCCTCGGGCGGCACCAAAAGCGGCGCGACCACGACCCTGCATGGCGGCGCCTACCAGGTTGGCAGGGCCCCCTGAACCGATGATATACAGAGGAGTATAAGCATGATGATGAAAACACTGATCCGCATCCTTGCCGCCGTGTTGATCCCGGCGGCCAGCTTTTTTGCCGTCGCCCAGCAGACGGTAACGGTTTCTGACAAGGGCTGGGATGGCGACGAACGTTATTATATCGCCTATTGCCCGGATGGCACCGAGGTATTGCTGGTGCAGCAGCGGGGAAGTGATAATATCTGCTTCCGGGGCCCCGGAGGCCAAGACCAATGCCAGAACAAGCAGCCTGGTGGGGTGGGCAAGGCGGCCTGTGGATCGCGTTAACCGGGGGGAGCAACCATGATAAGGCATACCGAGGAGAACAGGTAATGAATATAAACCGTATTAGTCATCGGCGGCAAGGCTGCCATATCCTTCTCGGCGTCGCGCTGGCATTCGCCGCCGGCCTGGCGGCGCGGGCGGCCGACACCGAGATCTATTTTTCCGGCGCGGGGAACGGGATTAGTGCCAACGCCAATGTGCTGTTCATTCTGGATACCTCCTCTTCCATGCTTGGAAGAACGCAGGTGGGCGGTACGAGGCAGAGTCGCCTTGATGCACTCAAAGAGGCAGCCACAAGCATACTGACTGATCTGGAGAATACGGGAGTTGGCCTAATGCGTTTCAACCACCTTAGGGGTGGGCCAGTATTGTTTCCGATAGCCAACCTGGATGACCTTGCCACCACCGTCGTGGGCGAGGAACAGGAGTTCACTAATACGATTACCGAAGGTGCTAATGACGGGGTGCAAGCCGTCCGTGATATAGACAACAATATCGACATATCGGATGGCCCGACGAATTTCATAGGCCCTACTTTGACAGCGCGGATACCGGGAGAAAATGCCCCGTATGTTGATCAAATGCCAGTCCAGTTGCCGATGTTAGATTATGCTTGGCAGCGGATAGGTGAGCTTCCGGTAAATACTGATACGGGGAATGTTGACCCTGACGGTAACGACCCTATCCCTGACAATGACGACAATCTGTATATAACAGGGCGCGACAATGAGACGATTGGGTTACTGTTTAATTTGCCAGTACCGCGCAATGCAAGGATCGACTCTGCTCAAATAACTTTCACAGCTGCAAAGAATTTCACCGGTAGTAACCAACTAACTATTGAGGTCGAGGACTCGGACCAGCCGCGTCCCTTAATTGCGTGTGGCCCAGCCGGCTGTCTCGATGACGATATTGAAAATCGTCCCCGCACCGATGCACGGACTTTCACTATCTCGGCGGTGAACCAGGGCGACCCTATCAATTTAGATAGCGACATTAACGGAGAAACTTTGGCGGAAATAATACAGGACCTCGTGTCGCGAGGAGTAGGAAGGGGAGACGGAATGCCCGGACCACCCGGAAACGAGTGTTACCAAAACGTTCCACCCGGTGATGGTGGTACCTACGATCCAAGAGATTGTACCTACATCGGGCCAATACTCTTTATTCTCAGCGGATCAACAGGAGGCATGGTTGAGGTGTATGGCGATGATCCTGCGTTTAGGCCAATGCTTTCTATAGAGTACGAGGCACCGGAGACCTTTATAAGGCATCGGATTGGACTGCGTTTCGAAGACGTCCGCATCCCACGGGGTGCCGACGTGACCCAAGCCAAACTGATTCTCACCCCTTCGGCAGCTACCGATCTTCCCTCTGGTGCTACTGTAATCTTTTCAGTAGATGTAGATACCACTGTAGCTGACGGACTACGCGACTCTCCACCTTTTGATGCTTCCAATGATATTACAAGCCGGCCCCGAACCACGATGGACGAAATTTGGCAAGTGTCACTGGCTAACGACTGGGAGCCAGGTTCCCCGATTGGATCAGATAACTTACACGCTTTGGTCGATACAATTGTAAGCCACAGTGGTTGGTGCGGTGGCAATGCCTTGACTTTCTTTATTGATATGACTTCGGATGTTTCATCCTCAGCACCGCCGCAGTTCGATAGTTTTGAGCACTCTGGGGGTAGTCCGGCTAGTTTCGTATATAGTTATAATAGCAACGGGGCGACTCCCTGTGTAGCAAGCACCGAGGCCGCCCAAGTCGCGTCCAGCAACGGCGATGCGGTAGAGATCGGTATCAATCAAGCCGTTAATACCCTTGACCCCACTCTCGGTATCGGTGAAGACCAGAATGGGGAGATGCAGACGGTGGGCCTGCGCTTTGAGACAGTCAATGTGCCGCAGAACGGGAGGATCACCGAAGCCTTCCTGGAATTTTATTCCGAGGGCTCATTCTCAAATCCGGACGACGAGTTCACGATTAAGGGACTGATTGACACTAACCCGCCGGGCTTTGTGCCCACCAGCGGCGATATCAGTACGCGCACTACCACCACCGCCGTGGTAAACTGGACACTGGAGACTGATGGTACACCGCCGCAGCCGATAATTTGGGAAGCGAATAGATGGTATGACAGCGGAAACATCGCAACGGTGGTGCAGGAGATCGTTAACACCCCCGGCTGGACCCGCGGCGATTCGATGGGCTTTGTGATTGAACCTGTGATTGAGCCCTTGAGTGGCAATCGGGAGGCGAGCAGTTATGACGGCAACCCATTTTATGCCCCGCGTCTGCGCATAAGGTATCAAGAAGATGTTGCCACCGGCGCCTTTGTTAAAACAGTGCGCGAGAGCCAACTGGAGATTGTGAACAACCTGCCTGCGTTTGGCAGTACACCGACCCAAACGACCCTTTACGAGGCCTTCCGCTACTGGCGTGGTGAAAGTATGGTTTTCGGCGACACACGCCTTGGTACAGCTTTGAATCAAGTCAGCCATCCGGGCAGCTATTGCGAATCAGCCGGTAATTGTCGAGGCGCAGCGGAAGACAACCCCGCCACCCCCGGCCCTGAAACTGACGAGTTCGGCACCATTATACTGCCGATGTGCAATGACTCGGGCGTCGTTGGTAGCCGACGAACAGACACAAATGCCGCATGTGCACAACAGGAGATTGTACACGATGACGTCGATAACAAAGCCCGCTATATCTCGCCGCTCGATTCCTCCCAAAGCTGTTTAGTCAACCACCAGATTTTGCTTTCCGATGGTCAGCTCAACGTGAGTGACGATACATTGGTGCCTGTTTTTCGTGACCTGGTAGGTAAATCCTCTTGTTATTCTTCCAACGCGAGTTTCAAGCCAGCCGCGGACGATGACCTTTCCTACACCGCTTTTAACACGTGCCTGGTGGATCTTGTGGAATTTATGGCCACCAATGATCAATCTGCGGCAGTGGACGGTGATCAAGTTATCAAAACCTCTACCATTGCATTCAACCTGGACCCGGATGGGTTCTTCAGCCCCTTGCAGCAAGAAAGAGCAAGAAACGCTGCTCAGTACCTTAAAGACTTCGCCAACTTGGGGCAGGGCGGGTTCTATGAGGCCGCGAGCGCCCAACAACTGATTGCGGTTTTCGAGTCTATTCTGATTGACGTTAGAAGTAATGACACCTCATTCGTTTCGCCCTCGCTGGCGACCAATGCGTTCAACCGGTTACTGAGCCGGGACGAGATCTATTTTGGCCTGTTCACCCCGTCTCCGTCCCAGGCCTGGCTGGGCAACGTCAAGAAATACAACGTCTGCGTCGATTCCACCCTCGGCTGTTCCCTGGGCGAGATCCTGGACGCCGACCGCAACAGCGCGATCGACAGCGCCGACGCCCGGTTCAGGGAAAACGCCCGCAGCATCTGGTCGACGCAGGTCGATGGTCGAGCGACTACCGAAGGCGGCACCGGTGCGCAGATCACCGATTTTACGCTACAGACCCTCTATACCGACCGGGATATGAACGGTTTCGCGCCGGCGAATACTCCGTTGAGCAACCCGGGCTTTAGACTGCAGGATGATTCATGGGATGCCGCGGAGTTGGAGACGATGCGCGCCAGCGTCTGTCCGAATCCCGATCTTATGAATCCTATCGCCAAGGACGAATGTGAGGATCGGATGCTGTGGCTGTTGGGCAAGAAGATCATCACCGACGCCGATAATGACGTCAACAACGATCAACGCTGGTCGGTCAACGACGTGTTGCACAGTTCACCGGCGATCATCACCTATGGCGGCAGCGGCAACACCTTCTTCGATAAGGTGATTTTCGGCACCAATGACGGCAGCCTGCATTTTGTCAATGCCGCCAGCGGCGAAGAGGAGTGGCGTTTTCTGCCGAGTGATTTCTGGTCGGCGCAGCAGAGCAACTATGTGAATCCGGAGGGCGAGCATACTTATGGCATGGATATCACCCCCACCATATGGCGGGTCGATAATAACCGCAATGGCATCATTGAGCCGAGTGCGCCGGAAAACGACAGCATCAGGGTATTTCTGGCCACCCGCCGCGGCGGCTCGTTCCTGTATGCGCTGGATCTGACCGCGGAGGTGAACGCTGCGGACGACCCGGTGGTGCCGAGGTTCCTGTGGCGGATCCAGGGCCAGACTACGGATTTCCCCCGGCTGAGTCAGACCTGGTCGCAGCCGCAGTTGACCTCGATCTCGATACTGGACGGTACGGACAACGTCCGCCGGGACGTGCTGGTGTTCGGCGGCGGCTGGGACCCGGCCCTGGATGACGCCACCGCCTATGCGCCGGCGGCTGGCACTGCCTTTCTCGGCAACGCCATCTACATCGTCGACCCGACTAATGGCTCCCTGATCATGAGTATCAGCGGCACCACAGGTTCGAATATAGTGGTGCCGGAGATGGTGTATTCGATTCCATCCCGGATCCGTTTGATCGATTCCAATGCTGACGGTCTGACCGACCGACTCTACGTCGGTGATACCGGCGGCCAGATATTCCGGGTGGATCTGGACCCGAATATTGAGCCGGCCTCCACCACCGCGCCCGAGGCGGGTACGGTCGTCGGGCTGCTGGCGAGTATCTCGGATGCCACCGTGGGCATGGAATCGGAGCGGCGCCGGTTTTTTGAGCCGCCGTCGGTGGTGCAGGTGCGCGATGAGATTTACTCCGATATCCAGGAATACGATTATGTCTTGATCGGCACCGGCTATCGCGCCCATCCGCTCGACCTTACCGTCCAGGATCGCTTCTATGCGTTCAGGGATTATTACCTCAGCCCGCTCGGCGACGACGACGGCGACAACCTCGCCGAGAGCACGGATAATTATCCGGTCTCAGACGGGGCGTTTACCAATGCTGATTTGATCGATGTAACCGCCAACCCGCTGGTCAGCACTGAAGCGGCCGTCCGGGGCGCGGCTGGCTGGTATTACGATTTTACCAGCGCCGGTTCTGAGGGGGAAAAGGTGCTGTCGGCGGCGACCACGACCGCCGGCATCGTGACCTTTACCACCTTCCGGCCGGACGCCGCGCTGAGCAATGATCCCTGTGCCAGCGGGGTGGGCAATGCCTTTGCCTACAATTTTGATATCCTGTCGGCCGATGCCGCGCTGGATTGGGATGGTGATGGCGACATAAACAGCAGTGATCGCAGCCTGGCGCTGGGCAGCGGGATCCCGTCCGGCGTGGTACCGATATTCACCAGGGAAGGGGTGGTCGGCATCGTCGGCATCGAGGGCGGCGCCGCCCAGCTCGGGGTTTTGGCCGGATTGCCGCGCTTTCGCACCTATTGGTACGAGGAGTCATGATGATGAGCTATCGGTATAGGCTATCCGGGTCGGGTCTGACTGACCGCCCCGGATTTATCCGGCGGATGGCCGCGAGGTCGGCTATACTATATATATCAACCATATGGGGAAGATGAGCATGGCTAATATTGAATTTAAGTTTGCAGGCAGGGCGTCGGGGTTTTCATTGATCGAGCTGATGACCGTGGTTGCGATCATAGCCATCCTGGCCAGTATCGCCCTGCCCGCCTATGATAAATATGTGTTGCGCGGCAAACGCGTGGAAGGCCGCGCCCATTTGTTTGACGCGGCGGCGATCCTGGAGCGGTATTATTCGGACAATAATCGTTATGCAAATGCTGCTAACACCTTTCCTTCAATTAAAATATGCAAAACGGCTAGCAGTTGCACGACGGCCCCTACCGAAACCGGCAAATACGACCTTACCATTAACACCGGATACGGAACCGCCTATCAAACCTATACCCTGACCGCAGATCCAACCTTTGACGATCCCGAGTGTGGTAATTTCACCCTGAGGAATGACGGCCTCAAAAGGATCACCGGCACTGGTAACGTGGCCGAGTGCTGGAACAGATAATGCCCGCCGGCCGCACCGGGGCATGGCCTTGCCGCCGTATTTGCGCCTGAGCCTCTTCCCGGGCTTCTTCCTGGGCCGCTTATTGCCGCTGGCCTGTCTGGTTGCCGGTATCCTGATTTGCCGGGGACTGGCGGCTGAGCCGCAGGCCGAGATAGTGCCCGCGCCCGACGCCGCAAGCCGTGGTGATTCGGTCCCGACCGAGCCCGACTACCATATATTGCGGAACAAGCTCGCGGCCGGCGTGGCCACCCTGGCCGAGGTGCGCACGGCACTGACTGAGCCGGACCCGGCCGGGATCAGCAATACCATGCACGCGCTGTATTCCCTGCATTGGAACAGAATGATCTATCCGCTGTACGATGATCTGTGGAACCTGAGCAAACAGGCCCATCCTGAGTTTGCCTGGCGGGCGATAGAATCGGTGCCGGCCAGGATCGCATTGGCCAGTACCCTTGCGCGCGTCCGGGGCGGGGATGAAGCCGGACAATTGCTGGCCTATATACGTTCTCACCGCTACGATGACCATGAGTTTCACCGCGCCCAGGCCGTGGTTGCATTGGCGCTTAACGCCGATCCGGATGATCTGGATTACATCATTGAGATGGCCGCTTCGGATAATGCCTACGTCGGGCGGAGTGCCGCCGCCGGCCTGGCTCTGAGCGGGCTGCCGCGGGCGCGGGACGAATTGATCCGGCTTTGGCGGCGGCAACAGGACCCGGACGGGAAGGAGTATCTGGCGCGATTGCTGTGGCGGGCGTACGCCTGGGGGGAGGATCGATCGGGGTCAAGACCGGCGGCGGTCAAACCCGGCACCATCAAGAGACTCAGGTAAGGCCGGCGCGGGTGTTTGTCGCCGCGTCGTTCGGCGGGTTTTATCAGCGTGCGCACGATCAAGCGGGTATCGACTTGCCTGATTCCTGCGCCCGCGATTAATTACAGAATTGGTCTATGTAATCCCGTGATTTTTTAATCTCCGCCTGGCGTTCTTCTTCCGGGATCCGGCGCAAGGAACCATCGGCCTTTACCTTATTCACCCTGGGTCTTTGATAGCTCGCCAGACGCTTGGTGGCGGCCGCGCATTTTTCGGTCTTTTCCGCCTGTTCACGGGCCATTTCGGCACTCTTTTGTTCGGTCTCGGCGCGCTGCTCGGAGCGTTCTTGCGCCTGTTGCTGTTTTTCCCGCAACTGCTTTTGTGCGGCCTCGGTGTCGGCCCCGGGCGGCGGTTTGATCTGCTCCGCGGTTACGTTGTCGGGCGGCGGGGAATCGCCGTAATGGGTGTTGCCCTCGGCGTCTATCCATTTATATGCGTCCGCGGTTATTATCGGCGAAAGCGTCGCCAGGACAATCAGACTGCCCAGGCTCAAACCAAGCCGGCGCCAGTTCCCGTATGCGGTGGCCATCATGTGCGCAACCCCTCTTTTGTGTTGAATATTTTGTAAAAAAAGACTATTCTAAGCGGTAACCAGGCAATTTGCATGGGATTATGGTAATAATTACGATCTAACAGGGTAATACGATGAAAAATTTGATTAAAATTCTACTCGCCGTGGCATTTGTCCTCTCTGGTTCTCAGCTTAACGCCGCTGTCGACGTGGTCGAATGTGAGAATCAACAGGGAGAGCGTTCCTATAATCAAGGCAACTGCCCTCCGGGAACAAGCAAGGTCGGCGGTAAAAGGATCAGCACCGGCGCGAGCAGCCGGGGAGCCACCGATAACAGTGCCATCAAGGCGACGGTTTACGTAATACCGGAATGCGACTCCTGTGATGAGGTGCGCGAGTTTCTCGATAAGCACGGCATTTCCTTTGAGGAGAAGAACGTCGACGGCGATCTCGATTTGCAGACCGAATTACGGGAAGTCGCCGGTGCCTTGAAGGCGCCGACGACCGTGATTGGTGAGACAACCATCAGCGGCTACAACCGTAGCAAATTGAAGGATGCGTTGACGTCCGCGGGATACCAGCCACCGGCGGAAAACTGACTCCGTCACCGGGCCTGCGATAACTCTCTGGGCAGGGAGAACACCACCTTTTCCTGTTTGCCGCTGGCCTCGGTGGATGAGGTCGCGCCCCAGGTCTTTAATTGTTCGATCACCGCCTCGACCAGCACCTCCGGCGCCGAGGCGCCCGCGGTCAGGCCGATGTAATGCTTGCCATTGAACCATTTGCGGTCTATTTCGGTGGCACTGTTGATCAAATGGGAAGGAATACCGGCCTTTTGTGAGATCTCCATCAGGCGGGTGGAATTGGAACTGTTGGGGGAGCCGACGACCAGAATAATATCGCATTGGCCGGTGAGGTTTTTTACCGCGTTCTGGCGGTTTTGGGTGGCATAGCAAATGTCTTCCTTTTTCGGGCCGACGATCTTCGGGAAACGCCGCTTCAATGCGGCTACGATCTCGGCGGTGTCATCCATGGACAGGGTCGTCTGGGTGACAAAGGCGAGAAAATCGGGATTTTTAACCGGGACCTTCAGTACGTCGTCGAGCACCTCAACCAGGTACATGCCACCGTTGCCGTTTTTGGGTTGGTATTGTCCGAGCGTGCCTTCCACTTCGGGATGACCGGCGTGACCGATCAGTATGCATTCACGGCCCTGGTCCTGGTAATGGCCGACTTCCATATGCACCTTGGTAACCAGTGGGCATATCGCGTCAAATACCCGCAGTTTGCGGCGCGCCGCCTCTTCCCGCACCGCCTTGGATACGCCGTGGGCGCTGAAGATGACGATCGAGTCATCCGGCACTTCATCGAGTTCTTCGACGAATACCGCCCCCTGGTCGCGCAGGGTTTCGACCACGTATTTGTTGTGCACGACTTCATGACGCACGTAAACCGGTGCGCCAAACAGGATAAGTGCGCGCTCGACGATCTCTATGGCCCGGTCAACGCCGGCACAAAAACCGCGCGGATTGGCGAGAATGATTTGCATATTAAGAGTCCCTCTGTGGTTGTTCAGGCTGATTCAGTTTGCATGATAGCCGATTATTTATCAACACCGGGTTTGTCAAGCCAGAGCGCATCGATGATCAGCATGATCGCGCCGGCGGTGATCGCGGCATCGGCGATATTGAATACCGGCCAGTACCAGGATTGATAATAAATCTCGATAAAGTCGACGACGTAGCCCAGCGCCACCCGGTCCCATAAGTTGCCGGATACGCCGCCCAGTGTCAATGCCAGTGCCACCGCCAACCAGTGTTTTTGCCTGGGCAGATTATACATCCAGATAATGATCACGCCGCCAATGATCCCGGCCAGTGCGATGAAAAACCAGCGCTGCCAGCCGCCCGCCTGGCTCAGCAGACTGAACGCCGCGCCGGTATTATGCATCAGGGTCAGATTGAATGAGTCCATGATCGGCACCGGCTGGTGTAACAGCAGGTGGTGGCTGGCCTGATGCTTGGTGATTTGATCGATGATCAGTACCAGCGCCGATAACCATATCCATTTCATGCTATTTGCCCGGGTGACGGTCAGGCGTGATCACGGGTCTCGCCCTCGCCAAAAATATTGAGTACACATCTGCCGCATAACTGCGGATGATCGCGATGCTCGCCGACGTCCGCGCGCAGATGCCAGCAGCGAACGCATTTGGGGTGTTTGCAGGCGCGCACGCGGACGTGAGCATGATCGTCGATTGCCAGCGCCACGCCTGCGTCCGGTTTGTCATCCAGGGGGTGGATCCGCGCATGCGAGGTGATCAATATAAATCTTAATTCGTCGTTGAGTTTTTCCAACCGGGCGTACAGTTTATTATCACAGTACAGGTCGACTTCAGCCTCCAGTGAGGATCCTATCCGGCCGGCGACGCGCAATTGTTCCAACTGTCCGTTTATCTGCTCCCGCAGGTCTATGATGGTTTGCCATTGTTGCAGTCTTAGGGTGCCATGGTCATCGGCGCCGGGGCTATCGTACCAATCCGCCAGGAATACCGAATCCGAGCGCCGGCCGGGAATGAATTGCCAGATCTCTTCGGCGGTAAAACTCAGAATCGGCGCCATCCATCTTACCAGTGCCTCGATAATATGATACATTGCCGTTTGCGCCGAACGTCTGGCCGGGCTATCGGTCTGCATGGTATAGATTCTATCCTTGATCACGTCGAGATAAAAACCGCCCATGTCGGCGACGCAGAATTGGTGCAGGGTTTGATAGATATGATGAAACCGGTAGGCCGAATAGGCGGCGATGATTTGCCGCTGAATCATCGCGGTCTTATCTATGGCCCAGCGGTCGAGCTCGACCATTGCGCCGAACGCCACCCGATGCCGTTCGGGGTCAAACCCATCCAGGTTTAATAATAGATAACGGGCGGTGTTCCTGATCCTTCTATAGGCGTCCGCGGTGCGCCGCAGTATTTCGTCCGAGACGTTCATTTCATTGCGATAATCGGTGGCCGCCACCCAAAGTCGTAAAATATCGGCGCCCAGGGTTTTCATCACCTGCTGGGGCGCGACCACGTTGCCTCTGGATTTGGACATTTTTCGGCCCTCGGCATCGACGGTAAAGCCATGGGTCAACACCGCCTTATACGGGGCGGTGCGGTTGACGCCTATCGAGGTTAATAATGATGATTGAAACCAGCCGCGATATTGATCCGTGCCTTCCAGGTATAGATCGGCCGGCGCCGACAGGCGTTCATCGGCCTCAAGCACGGTGGCGTGGGTGACGCCGGAATCAAACCATACGTCCAGGGTATCGACCACTTTTACGTGATCGCCCGCCTCATCTCCCAGCAGTTGTTCGCCGCTGAGTTGGAACCAGGCATCGATGCCGTTTTGTTCGATGCGTTTGGCCACTTGTTCGATCAATTCGGCGCTGCGCGGGTGTAATTCGCCGGTCCGCTTGTGGATAAATACCGTGATCGGCACGCCCCAGGTGCGTTGTCTGGAGATGCACCAGTCCTGGCGGTCGCTGATCATGTCTTTAATGCGTTGCCGCCCCCAATCCGGCAGCCATTGTATTTTTTCGACTGCGGTCAGCGCGTCCTGCCGCAGCCTGCGCATATCGATAAACCATTGTGGCGTCGCCCGAAAGATGATCGGTGTTTTATGCCGCCAGCAGTGCGGGTAGCTGTGTTCAAGCGTTTCCGCGTGTAACAGGGCATCATGCCGCCGTAATATCTGCAACACCTGGGCATCGGCCTTGAATACGTGTTCGCCGGCCAACAACGGCGCGTCTTCAATAAAACAACCGTTGTCGGTGATCAGATCATCCACCTTCAGATCATATTCGGCGCCTATGGCGTAATCGTCCTGGCCATGGGCGGGTGCGGTATGCACGGCACCGGTACCGGTCTTGATGGTAACGTGCCGTCCCAATATGATCGGCACGGTTCGTTGATAAAAGGGATGGCGGACACTGAGCCCGGCCAGTTGCCGGCCGGTGAAGGCGGCTAGGATTTGATGCTGGTCGATCCTGAAGCGCTCCAATACTGATTCGACCAGTGCCTCAGCCAGCACCAATTGCAGTTGCCGGCCCTGTTTATTAAATTCCACCAGTTGATAATTAAAATCGGGATGCACGGCCACGGCCCGGTTGGCGGGCAGGGTCCATGGGGTGGTTGTCCAGATCGCTATCGCCGGTTTGGCGTCGGCGTTATTATCGTCATCGATGGCGGCTAGTCGTCGGAATGCGTGTTTATCGCTGATCGTGAAGCTGACGTCGATGGCCGGCGAGCTTCTTTGTTCGTATTCCACTTCCGCTTCGGCCAGTGCGGACCGGCAATCGATGCACCAGTGCACCGGTTTATGCCCCCGCGCCAGATGCCCGTTTTGCATCATCTTTCCCAGTGCCCGCACGATGTTTGCCTCGGTGGCGAAATCCATGGTGAGATAGGGCTGGTCCCAATCGGCGAATACCCCCAGCCTTTGGAAATCGCCACTTTGCCTGGCGACCTGTTGGCGGGCATAGTCACGGCAGGCGCTGCGGAATTGACCGGCGTCTATATTTACGCCCGCCTTGCCGGCCTTTTTTTCCACCATCAGTTCCACCGGCAGGCCGTGGCAATCCCAACCGGGGACGTAGGGCGCGTCCAGACCGGCAAGGCCCTGGGCTTTGACAATGATGTCTTTGAGTATTTTGTTGACCGCGTGGCCGATATGAATATCGCCGTTTGCATACGGCGGGCCGTCGTGCAGGATGAAGCGTCTGGCGCCGTTTCTGTGTTCGCGGATCTTTGAATACAGCCGCATTTGTTGCCAGCGTTTCAGCATTTCCGGTTCCCGTCGGGCAAGATTGGCCTTCATCGGGAAACCGGTTCCGGGCAGGTTCAGGGTATCTTTATATTTCGACATTGAATTCTCTTTTTGCCTGTTGTACGTCTTTTTTTATTTGCCTCAGCAGCTTTGCTTCCGATTCTATCCGGCCCTCTTCCCTGAGTTTGTCGATCAACTCGACCTCAAGCCGGCAGCCGTACAGGTCCCGGTCAAAATCGAGGATATGCACTTCCAGCATCATTTTTTTTCCCTGATACACGGGGCGGGTGCCCATGTATGCGACCGCGTTCAGCGGGCCGCCCTCGATCCCCAACACCCTGACGGTAAATATGCCGCGCACCGGTGATTGATGGCGATGCAGTTTCATATTGGCCGTGGGAAACCCCAAAGACCGGCCGCGTTTATCGCCGTGTACAACCCGACCGCTGATTCGATATGGCCGTCCAAGCAATGCCTCGGCCCGCCTGACGTCGCCGTTTAACAGCGCGTTGCGCACCAAAGTGCTGCTTACCCGTTCGCCGGCGACAAAAAAAGCCGGAATCGGCGTCACCTCGAAGCCTTTTTCATCGCCGATTTCTTTCAGCAGTTTGACATCCCCCAGTCGTTGCCTGCCAAAGCGAAAATCATCACCGACCACCAGACGCTTGATGCCTATGCGTTTGCATAGGGTCTCCCTGATGAACTGGCCGGCGTCCTGGTTGGCCATACGCCGGCCGAATTGCAGACAAACGATCCGGTCGATGCCGGTCCGTCTGAGCCGTTCCAATTTGTCGCGCAATGGGCTTAGCCGCGATGGTGCCTGCTCCGGGGTAAGAAATTCTATCGGTTGCGGTTCAAATATGATTATCGTCGCCGGCAATCCGTGTCGCTTCGCCTGCTCTTCAAGGCGTTTGAATATGGCTTGATGGCCAAGATGAACGCCGTCAAAATTTCCAATCGTGGCAACACAATCGCGGTGCCGTTTCAAATTGTTCAAGCCGCGTATAAATTCCATCACCGTAACGCCCCGACGACGCTCATGATCTGATCATCATATGTGCCGGTCTCAGCCCCAGTAACCATAATCCGGAAAAATAAATCGCGATTCCGGCAAATACCGCCGCCAGTAAGCCGATGCCGCGGTCCAATAGTCCCCACTGCCGCCAGACTTCCGGCGCGGCAACCCAGTTAAGCAATACCGCCGCCATCAAGGCGCCGGCGGCAAGCAACTGCAGGCTGAATTTCAGCCAGCCCGGCTCGGGTCTGAGCCTGCCGCTGTGCTTGAGTATATAATACATTATCATAGCCTGGATATAGGCCGATAATGAGGTCGCCAGCGCCAGCCCGGCATGGGCCAGGGGGATCACCAGCAGCAGATTTAAGATGATATTGGCTATCATCGCGAGGGCGCCGGCCTTGACCGGCGTTTTAGTGTCCTGATTTGAAAAAAAACCGGTTGCCAGAATTTTTACTAAAATGAACCCGGTTAACCCCAGTGAGTACGCGACCAGACTCTTGCCGGACATCAATACATCATGGGCGGTAAATGCATTATAGTGAAACAGGGTGGTCAATAACGGCTGCGCCAGGATGGCCAGTCCCAACGTCGCCGGGACGCCTATCAAAAAGGTCCAGCGTAATCCCCAATCCAGCGTTCTGGCGGCGTCCCGCTCCGAACCGTCGGCATATTGTCGTGATAGATTCGGCAGGATCACGGTCGCCATTGCGATACCGAACACCCCCAGTGGAAATTCCACCAGCCGGTCGGAAAAATACAGCCAGGTGATACTGCCGGTGGCCAGAAAAGACGCGATCAGGGTATCCACCAGTAAATTGATCTGGACGATGGAGGTCGCAAAAATTGCCGGCAGCATGAGTTTGAGTATTTTTTTCACCCCCTGACGGTCGCGGTTTAATCCCGGTTTCGGAAGTTTGCGGATCCGGTACAAAAAAGGCACCTGAAATATTAATTGGATGACGCCGGCAAATAATACGCCCCAGGCCAGCGCCTTTATTGGCGTCGCCAGTAATGGTGACAGCCATATTGCGCAGCCGATCAGGGATAGATTCAGTAATACCGGGGTAAACGCCGGGGCGGCAAAGCGCTGGTAGGCATTGAGGATGCCGGCGGCAAACGCGGTCAATGATATGAACAACAAATAGGGAAAGGTAACGCGGAGCATGTCGACGGCCAACGGGTATTTTGTCTGATCGCCGATAAAGCCGGGCGCAAATACGATGATAAACAATGGCGCCAGCAGTACCCCGATAGCAGTGACGATAAACAGCACCAGGCCGAGGGTGGCCGCGGTCTGATCGATGAGCGCGGTTACCGCCGCTTCGCCGCGGCGCTGTTTGTATTCGGACAGCACCGGCACAAATGCCTGGGAAAACCCGCCCTCGGCAAAAATCCGGCGCCATAAATTCGGGATCCGAAAGGCGACAATAAAGGCATCCATGCCGCTGCCGGCGCCGAACAGGCGGGCGATGGTGATATCGCGGATCAGCCCCAATACCCGCGAAACTGTGGTCATCGCGCTAACGGTGATCGTCGATTTCAGTAATTTGCTGCTCAATTCATCCCCATTGTAAGAAAGACTAAATGACTGCCTGCTCAGATCCCAGGCCGTGCTGATATATACAATATCACGGTTGACAATTCACGCCGGTATCCGCATAGTGACCGTTTCCACAAGTGGCAACGTGAATAATTATGGCAAATATTGCATCAGCTAAAAAACGCGCCCGCCAGGCGGTAAAGCGCGGCAGGCACAATTCCAGCATGCGTTCCATGATGCGCACCTATATCAAAAAGGTGATCCTGGCTATCAAGGCAAATGATCCGAAGCAGGCTCAGGCGGCTTATAATACCGCAGTCCCAATTATCGACCGCATGGTCAGCAAGGGATTGATCCGTAAGAACAAGGCGGCGCGTCATAAGTCCAGGCTCAACGCCCAGGTGCGGGCACTTGCGTCTGCGGACGGATAAAAGCCGGCTGCGGCGGCCTGTTCGCTAAACCAGGATGAGATTATCCCTGTGGATCAATTCATCCGCGTCAATATAGCCCAGGATGGTTTCAAATTCATCACTATTTTTGCCGATAAGTCGGGTTGTTTCCAGGGCACTGTAGTTGATCAGGCCGCGGGCAATTTCTTTTCCCTGTTGATTTAAGCAGGCGACGATCTCGCCGCGTTTGAAATTCCCCCGTACTTCGGTGATCCCAACCGCCAGCAGACTTTTCCCCTGTTCGCGCAGCGCCCTTAGCGCGCCGTCGTCGATGACCAGATCGCCGCGGGTGCTGGCTTGATTGGCCAGCCATTGTTTTTTGGCGGCAATGCCTTCCCGCCCGGCCCTGAGCAGGGTGCCGATCTTATCGCCCCGGGCAATTTGCAATAGCACGTCTTTGTCCTCGCCGCCGGCAATTATGGTATTGGTGCCGGATTGAGCGGCTATTTTGGCGGCGCGCAGTTTTGTCTGCATGCCACCGCGGCCGAGACTGCCGCCCTGACCGGCATAGGCCCGGAGGGTTTGATCCCCGGCCTCGGCCTCGGCCACCAGCTTTGCCGCCGGATTTTTGCGCGGATCGGATTCATATAAACCGGCCTGGTCGGTCAGGATCACCAGCAAATCGGCCTCGATTAAGTTGGACACCAGCCCGGACAGGGTGTCATTATCGCCCAGACGGATCTCATCGGTCGCGACCGTGTCATTTTCATTGACTATCGGCACTATTCCCAGATCAATCAGGGTTCTTAAACTGGTGCGGGCGTTCAAATAGCGCTTGCGGTTGGCGACGTCGTCGTGGGTCAACAGCACTTGCGCAGTGTGCTCGCCCAATCTCTGAAAACGGGACTCGTATGCCTGTATTAATCCCATCTGCCCGATTGCCGCGGCGGCCTGTAATTTATGCACGGTTTTCGGACGCTGCAACCAGCCCATTCGGGTCATGCCTTCCGCCACCGCGCCCGAGGAAACCAGCACGATTTCATGGCCGTTTTGTTTCAACTGTACGACTTGTTGCACCAGCACCTCCAGAAATTCACGGTGCAGGCCGCCTCCGGGATTAACCAACAGGGCGCTGCCGATCTTGATCACCCAGCGCGGTGCCCGGCCGGTTTTTGTGCGTGTGTCACTCATTGGTCATCAATCCTGTGCCGCTGTTGCGACCCATTTTGTAACCTGCCGCACCAGCTCTTCACAGCCGGCGCCGCTTAGGGCCGATATGGCAAATGTTTTTTCAATGCCGTTTGTCGTCGTTGCCAATCGGGCGAGGATTTGTTCGAGTTCTTTATCCGCCAGTAAATCGCTTTTATTCAGAACCAGCCAGCGCGCCTTGGCGAGCAGATTCTCCGAGTAACTGGCCAGTTCCCGCTCAATGGTGTGAACGTCCGCGAGCGCATGGTCGATATTATTCCCGCCAATATCGACCAGATGCAGCAGCAAATTGGTGCGTGACAGATGTTTTAGAAAGCGGCAACCCAGGCCGGCGCCGTTGGCGGCGCCGCTGATCAAACCGGGGATATCGGCGATGGTGAAACTGTCTTCACCGGCGACGCTGACTGATCCCAGATTGGGATAGAGCGTCGTGAACGGGTAATCGGCGACCTTCGGGGTGGCCGATGATACGGTGCGAATCAGGGTTGATTTGCCGGCATTGGGCAAACCCAGCAAACCCACTTCCGCCAATACCCGCAGTTCCAGATGCAAATCGCGCTGTTCCCCGATTGTTCCACGGGTGGTTTTCCTGGGTGCGCGATTGGTGCTGCTTTTGAAATGAGTATTGCCCAGGCCATGGGTGCCGCCTTTTGCAACCAGTAATATCGCCTCCGGTTTTGTCAGATCACCGATCAACTCGTCGGTTTGTTTATCGTAGATCAGGGTTCCGGGCGGCACCTTGATGTGCAGGTCTTCTCCGCGCTTGCCGGTGCGTCCACGGCCCATGCCCGGCTGCCCGTTGCCGGCCCGGTGGAGGCGATTATGGCGAAAATCAACGAGGGTGTTCAAGCCCGGGTCGACGTGCAGATAAATACTGCCGCCGTCGCCGCCGTCGCCGCCATCGACACCGCCCCTGGGGATATATTTTTCGCGGCGAAAGCTGAGGCAACCGTCGCCGCCCTTGCCGGCTTCGACTCGGATGGATGCTTCATCGACGAATTTCATCAGGATCTTCGGGAGACAGGGATGATCAACTCATTGGGCCGCTTGCCAGGCAGGCTGGCAAAAGCAAACCCCGCTTTGTGGTCGGGGCTAAGGGACAGTTGTCACGACCGGTTCAGCCGGTCACGACGCTCACAAAAGTCCGGCTTTTGGGACCTTTTTGCTGAAACACAACCCTGCCGTCCGCGGTTGCAAATAAAGTATGATCATGGCCCAGCCCAACGTTGCCGCCGGGGTGAAACTTTGTGCCGCGTTGACGCACCAGGATATTGCCGGCCCGCACCGGCTCGCCGCCGAATTTTTTCACGCCCAGACGTTTGGAATGGGAATCCCGGTCGTTCTTGGAACTGCCGCCCGCCTTTTTATGTGCCATTGTTCTCCTCCTCCGAAGCTTGTGCCAGCGCAACGTCGGTGATCGCCAGATCGGTATAAGCCTGACGGTGACCCATCTGTTTGCGGTGATGTTTGCGCCGCTGGAATTTGACGATATTTATTTTAGCCGAGCGACCATGGCTCTCGACCCTGGCGGTCACCCTGGCGTTTTCCAGATAGGGACTGCCCAGACTGATCTGGTCGCCGTCCACCACCATCAGCACCTCGGACAGAGTGATTGATTTACCCTCCTCGGCGTCGAGTTTTTCCACCTTGACGTTGTCGCCTTTTGCGACTTTATATTGCTTACCGCCTGATTTGATAACTGCGTACATGTCGATAATGGTCCGGGTCCTGATTAGTGAAAGATTGATCGATATATTAAAGAATCAGATATTTTAATGAATTTGTTACAGCGGGGCAAGCCGATAATGCTAAAATCTGGTTTATTAATGGTATTTGCCGCCGGTGCGGATTGGGGAATGCCGGTAACGTACGCTATTTATTCCAGGAGGAAATCCGGTTTTGACTGATAAGGCCGTCGCGGTTCAAGCCAACTGGGTCGATATTCGCGCCCTGGTCGCCGAGGATATGTCGAGGGTGGATAGCCTTATCCAGAGGCAACTTGATTCGGAGGTCGATCTTATCGACCAGCTTGGTCATTATATCGTCAACAGCGGCGGCAAACGCCTGCGCCCGGCGTTATTATTGATCACCGCCAGGGCGTTCAATTATCAGGGAGATCAGCATATCAACCTGGCCGCGATAATAGAATTTATCCACACCGCCACCCTGCTGCACGATGACGTTGTCGATGCCTCGCAACTGCGCCGCGGCCAGGTTACCGCCAATCAGCGCTGGGGTAACGAGGCCAGCGTGCTGGTTGGCGATTTTGTCTATTCCAGGGCCTTTCAGATGATGGTGGCCTCGCGTTCCATGCGGGTGATGGAGATATTATCCGACACCACCAACACCATCGCCACCGGCGAGGTGCGGCAACTGAGCAATACCCACGACCCGGAAACCACGGTGGAACGCTATTTGGGGGTGGTGCGCGATAAAACCGCCAAATTGTTTGAAGCCGCGGTCCGGCTGGGGGTGGTGATCAGCAATGGCGGCGCCGCCGAAGAGACCGCGATCAGCCGCTATGGCCGCCACTTGGGCACCGCCTTCCAACTGATAGACGACGTGTTGGATTATTCCTCATCCTCTTCGGAGCTGGGTAAAAATATTGGCGACGATCTGTCCGAAGGCAGACCGACTCTGCCTTTATTGTACGCGATGTGGCATGGTTCGGGCCGGCAATCCGAGGTAATACGCCGGGCGATAGAACAGGGGGGCATGGGTGATATTGCAATAATACAGGAAGCGATCAGGGGTACCGGTGCGATAGAATATACCGCGGACCTGGCAAATCAACACGCTCAAGGGGCCAGTGACGCACTTTCCGGGTTGCCGGATTCACAATATATGCGGGCACTTTATGAGCTGGCGCAATACTCGGTACAGAGACAATCCTGAGCGGCTATGATGATCAGCGGATTAAAACAGTCTGGATGATGACTTGATCAAGACACCGTCACCAATCCCACCGCCAGCGCACTATCGAATCAGCTCAGGCCGGTCGGTCCCCGTTGCCAAATTAATTCCATACGGTCATAATATCGATAACATCGGGGTATAGCTCAGCCTGGTAGAGCGCTGCCTTCGGGAGGCAGAGGTCGCAAGTTCAAATCCTGTTACCCCGACCATTTAATACTCAAAATCATCCCCGAAAAACCAGCCCTGAAAACCCATAACCGCTTACCCGCCGGGCGCGGTAATCGGCCTGCCGGTTTAGCCGGCTTAATTGATCTGTATCGGTTGAGTCGGGTCGACATCCGGTTGCGGCCCGTATTTTACAATATATTCTTCGGATAAACTCCTGGCCTCGGCAAGTTCCTGTTCGGATAGTTTTGCCACCGTCTTGTCTATCTCGCCGATGGATTTTTGATGGTTGTGAGCGGCGCCGGTATTGAACCAGGCGTAGGCGAATTCATAATCTTTGGGTACGCCGCGGCCCTGCATATACAGCCGTCCCAGTTGGTACTGGGCCTGGGGGATGGCGTTTTGCGCCGATCTTTTGAACCATACACCGGCATTTTTGTAGCTTTGCTCGACGCCCTGGCCTTGCATATACATCATGCCCATGTAATATTGTGCAAGGCCGTGATCGGCGGTTTCGCCCAGCGATTGCATGGTGGTGAAGGCCCGGTCGTAATCGCCCATTAAATAGGCCACTACGCCGTCATTGAAATCGGCGCGGGCGGCAGTGGACAGGCCTAAGGCCAGGAGTAAGGTCAAAATAGCGGTTTTGTTCATGGTGTCAGTTATAATTGTCCGTTGAGTATCGTGACCGGCGGTGCCGGCCCATTGGGTGTAATTCCACCGGATTATCCCATGGCGATGACAGCATGTAAATAGATAAAGGTACAGTCGATAATGAAATTTAACGCATTGCGCGTCCATGAGGAATCGGGCGGGGTCATGGCCGATTTGCAGGAGCAGCGGGTCTCCGATCTGCCCGCCGGCGACGTGCTGGTTAAGATTGCCTATTCCAGTGTCAATTACAAGGACGCCCTGGCCGCAACCGGCAAGGGTAAAATCATCCGCCGTCTGCCGTTGACCGCCGGCATTGATATGGCCGGGCGGGTGGTGGAGTCCAATCTGGACACGCTCAGGGAAGGTGACGCGGTGTTGGTAAGCGGTTATGATTTCGGAGTCGCCCATGACGGCGGTTATGCCGGCTATGCCAGAGTGCCGGCGGAATGGGTGGTGCCGTTGCCGCCGCCGATGAGCCTGTATAACGCGATGGCGCTGGGCACCGCCGGCTTTACCGTGGCGCTGTGCGTACAGCGCCTGCAGGATAATCACCAAACGCCCGCGCTCGGCCCATTGGTCGTTACCGGAGCCACCGGCGGCGTCGGCAGCATCGCGGTGAATGTGTTATCCGGACTGGGATATGAGGTGACCGCGTTGACCGCTAAAACCGATGAGCGGGATTGGCTCAGCCGGCTGGGGGCGGATCAGGTGCTTGACCGGCGGCGGATTGAGCTCGATCAGGCGCCCTTGCGTCATGCCGTATGGGGTGGTGCCATCGACAATATCGGCGGCGATATCCTTGGCTGGCTGCTCGCCGGCACCCGCCCCTTGGGCAATATCGTTTCGGTGGGCCTGGCCGCGGGCAGCCATTTGAATACCACGGTGATGCCTTTTATATTGAGGGGGGTCAGTTTGCTTGGGGTCAGTTCCGCGGGTTGTGCGGGCGAGCTGAGAAGGCGATTGTGGCGACGCCTGGCGACTGATTTAATGCCCACCCTGCTGGATGAGATCGTCACCTCGGTGGTGGAACCTGAGCGCTTGCCGGCGGTATTTGAGGCGATGCTGGCGGGCAGGGTCAAGGGCCGAACCGTGGTAAAAATTGATCCCGATTTGGAGTGAATTGAAGTGCCGGAAACATTGTATGACAGGCTTTGGCGGGAACACGTGGTCAGGGAAAATGATGATGGTTCCTCGCTGCTTTATATCGACCGCCATCTGCTGCATGAAGTCACCTCCCCGCAGGCGTTTGAAGGTTTGCGCAACGCCGGCCGCAGGCCCTGGCGCAGCGCGGCAAATCTGGCAATGGAAGATCATAACGTGCCCACCATCGATCGCGATAATATCGCCGATCCGGTCTCCAGGTTGTCGCTGGAAACGCTGGACCAGAATTGCCGCGAGGCCGGCATTATCAAATTCGGCATGGCCGATCCGCGCCAGGGGATCGTGCACGTGGTTGGCCCGGAACAGGGGGCATCCCTGCCGGGCATGACTATCGTATGCGGGGATTCCCATACCGCCACGAACGGCGCCCTCGGTGCCCTTGCCTTTGGCATAGGCACCTCCGAGGTCGAGCACGTACTGGCGACCCAGTGCCTGTCATTGATGAAGGCGAGAAATATGCGGATCAGGGTCTATGGTGAAGCCGGGCCCGGGATCAGCGCCAAGGATATAATTCTGGCCATTATCGCCAAAATTGGCACCGCCGGGGCGACCGGCCATGCGCTTGAATTTACCGGTGAGGCGATCACCGCGTTGTCGATGGAGGGGCGGATGACGGTATGCAATATGAGTATAGAGGCCGGCGCCCGCTTTGGCCTGATCGGCGTCGATGACAAGACCATAGACTATGTGCGGGGACGTCCTCGCGCCCCGACCGGCAGGCTGTGGGAGCAGGCGGTGCCGGCATGGCGGGATTTGCAGTCTGATAGTGAGGCGCAATTTGACAGGGAAATAGCCCTGGACGCGGCGGCTGTTCAGCCGCAGGTATCCTGGGGCACCTCGCCTGGGATGGTGACTGAGGTGGGCGCCTGTGTCCCTGATCCGTCCGCGGAGCGGGATAGTGTTAAACGTGAGGGCATGGTGCGGGCGTTGGAGTATATGGCGCTGGAGCCGGGTACCGCGATCACCGCCATCAAACTCGATAAGGTCTTTTTGGGCTCCTGCACCAATGCGCGCATTGAGGATTTACGGGTGGCCGCGCGGGTGGTGCGCGGCAGAAAGGTGGCGGGCAATATCAAACAGGCGTTGGTGGTGCCGGGTTCGGGCCTGGTAAAGCGTCAGGCCGAGCGGGAGGGTTTGGCGCAGGTGTTTATCGAGGCCGGGTTTGAATGGCGTGAGCCGGGCTGCTCCATGTGTCTGGGCATGAACGCGGATCAGTTGCAGGCGGGTGAGCGCTGTGCCTCAACATCGAATCGTAATTTTGAGGGCAGACAGGGGCAGGGGGGAAGGACCCATTTGGTGAGCCCGGTAATGGCCGCCGCCGCCGCGGTCGCGGGGCATTTTGTCGATGCAAGAGAATGGCTGGGCGATGATGCGCGCCTTTAAGACCTTTACCGGCATTGTTGCGCCGTTGGACCGCGCCAATATCGATACCGATGCCATTATTCCAAAGCAATACTTAAAATCAATCCGGCGCACCGGTTTCGGTGCCCATCTGTTTGATGATTGGCGTTATCTCGACCCCGGGAGTTTATTGATCGATAACGACCGCCGCCGCCTGAATCCCGATTTTATATTGAATCAGGCCGCTTATAAGGATGCGCGGATACTGCTTGCGAGGGATAATTTTGGCTGCGGTTCTTCCCGTGAACACGCGGTCTGGGCACTTATGGATTACGGTTTTCGGGCGGTGATCGCGCCCGGTTACGGCGATATTTTTTACAGTAACGCCATTAAAAACGGCTTATTGCCGGTCAGGCTGGATGATTCGCTTATGGATGGCCTGTTTGCCGCCGCCCGGGCAAATTCGGATTATCAATTAACCATCGACCTGCCTGCTCAGCGGATCATTGCCCCGGAGGGGGAAGGCCACCGGTTCAATATTGACGCCGGCTTGAAACGACGCTTGATCGAAGGCCTGGATGACATAGAGTTAACGCTGGCGCATGCCGATGCGATTAAGGCCTATGAGCGCGCCCGCGCTGGCACCGCGCCCTGGTTGTTCCCGGATGCACAATAGACTCGCGCTGGCGCCCCCTTGCGGTTGGTTGACGGCGGGCCGGTAGGCACGTGCCGATCACCACCCGTTTCGCCCCCAGTCCCACCGGTATGTTGCATATCGGCGGCGTCAGAACGGCATTGTTTTCATGGTTGTACGCCAGAAAGCATGGGGGCAGGTTTGTGCTCAGAATAGAGGATACCGACCGGCAGCGTTCCACCGAGGCGGCGATAGATACGATTATCGATGCGCTGGATTGGCTGGGGCTTGATTATGACGCCGGCCCTTATTATCAAAGCCGGCGTTTGCCGCGTTATAAAGAGGTGATAAACCGCTTACTCGAGCAGGGTCACGCCTATTATTGTTATTGCAGCAAAGAGGCGGTGGCGGCGATGCGCGAACAGGCCATGCGGCGGGGACAAAAGCCGCGATATAATGGTCATTGTCGCAACCATGAGGCGCCGTCTGCCAGCCCGGCGGCGCCGGTGATTCGGTTTAAAAACCCGCTTGACGGCGAGGTCATTGTGGATGATCTGGTGCGCGGCAGGGTGGTCTTTCAGAATCGGGAATTGGATGATCTGATCATCGCCCGCGCGGACGGCGGCCCGACCTATAACTTGACCGTGGTGGTCGATGATATGGATATGCAAATCAGTCACGTCATACGCGGCGATGATCATTTGAATAACACCCCCAGGCAGATCAATATCCTGCAGGCGCTTGACGCCGCGCTGCCGCAATATGCCCATATCCCGATGATACTGGGCGAGGACGGCGGCAAGTTATCCAAGCGCGTCGGCGCCGCCGGCGTGTTGCAATACCGGCAACAGGGCTATTTGCCGCAGGCGCTGTTGAATTACCTGGTGCGGCTTGGATGGTCGCATGGTGATCAGGAAATATTCGATACCGACGCGATGGTCGAGTATTTTGATATTGCCGCGGTTGATAAATCCGCGGCGAGTATTAATCCGGGCAAGTTAATCTGGCTTAATCAGCATTATCTCAAGCATTCTTCGGATGCTTCGCTGGTCGCCGGGCTCAGCGGATTTTTTGAGGCCGACGGTGTTGCCGTGGAGGACGGTCCCGCGCTTGAGGATTTGGTTGCAGTGCAAAAGCATCGTGCCAGGACCTTACGGGATATGGCAGGAGACAGTCTCTGTTTTTATTCCGACTTTGATGAGTTTGATGAAGCGGCGGCCCGCAAACACTTGCGGCCGGTGGTCATGGAGGTCTTGAAGGATTTGCGTACCGGGTTTGCCGGGCTCGCTACCTGGAGCAGGGAAGAGCTGTACCGGCTGGTCGAGAATGCCGCCGCCGACAGGGGCATGAAACTGGGCAGGATCGCTCAACCGTTAAGGGTTGCGGTTACCGGTTGTGGGGCGTCGCCATCGATAGATGACACCTTGTTTTTGGTCGGGCGGGACCGGGTTTTGCGGCGGCTGGATAAGGCATTGGCCTATATAAACAAGCGCGCTGACGCCGCTTGAGACCGGCGGGATCGCCCCGGCGGTTTGCTCCGTTGCCGGGCAAACCGGGACCGGGGTCAGGGTTTCAATGGTAACAGCAGCAGGGATTGAATTTTTTGCGATTGCCGGTCTCGATAACGGTCGAGACCAAACCGTATCGCCTGTTGTCCATCCTCAGGCTGATCGATATAGGTGCCGAATATCCGGTCCCAGCATGACAACACGTTGCCATAATTGCTGTCGGTTTCGCGTTTATGGATGGAATGATGGATACGGTGCATATCGGGGGTGACCCATACCTTTCTTATTCGCCGGTCCCAGCCGAACGGCAGGGCGATATTACCATGGGTCACCAGGGAAAATGAGTTTAACAAAATCTCATAAACAATTATTGCCACAACGGCGGGGCCCAGTATCAGCACACCGACTATTTTCAGCAGCGTCGATAATAACAGTTCCAGCGGGTGGAAACGCACCCCGGTGGTCGCGTCGAATTCAATATCGGTGTGGTGAACGCGGTGAATTTTCCAGAGAGGGGTGATCTTGTGAAAGAGCACGTGCTGGGCGTAGATTAACAGATCAAAGATCAATACAGTGCAAACCACGTTGGCCCAAAACGGGATATTGATTATATTGAATAAGCCGATTGAATAGGTATTGGCAATGAACGCAATTTCGACTATGGTCACCGGCAACAATATGCGAACGGCGATGATATCCGCCGCCAGTAATGAAAAGTTTCGGCCCCAGCGGGGTTTCCTGGACGCCTTTGTTTTAGGCCAGTAACTTTCAACGATGGCAATGACGGTGAAAATTATGATGAACAGCGTAATTCTGAACAGGTGTTGGTTTTCAACAATGATTGAATTCATACAAAAATCAGTACGATAAAGGCTTTAATGCTCAAATATTGCAGTACAATCAGCATTGTAATCGAATTCCGGTCAAATAATAATGTATAAAATGATGCCACGCTCATATCCACAGACCCGTTTGCGCCGTCTGCGTTCCAAATCTTTTTCGCGCCGGCTGGTGAGTGAGACCCGATTATCGGTCGATGACCTGATTTGTCCGTTGTTCGTGATGGAAGGTGACTCACGCCGTGAAGCGATTGCCTCCATGCCGGATATTCAACGCCTGAGCCTGGACTGTTTGTTGCGGGAAACAGCCGAATTGACTGAGTTGGGTTTGCCCGCGGTGGCATTGTTTCCATGTATCCCCGAGGGCAAAAAATCGGCGGACGCCGAAGAGGCTTTTAATGATGACGGTCTGATCCCGACCGCGGTCAGGGAGATAAAACGGCATCATCCCGAGCTCGGGGTGATCACCGACGTTGCGTTGGACCCTTATACCTCCCATGGACAGGACGGGCTGATCGATGCCGGCGGCTACGTGATCAATGATGCAACCGTATCAGTTCTGGCGAAACAGGCCCTGTCTCACGCCCGCGCCGGCGCCGATATCGTCGCCCCCTCAGATATGATGGACGGCCGGGTGGGGGCAATCAGGCGGCTGCTGGAACAGCAGCAATTCAGCAATACCATGATCCTGGCCTATGCGGCAAAATATGCGTCCGGTTTCTACGGCCCTTTTAGAGACGCGGTCGGTTCGGCCAGTCCGCTGGGCCGGGCCGACAAATTGAGTTATCAAATGGACCCGGCCAATACTGACGAGGCATTGGCCGCAATTGCAATGAATCTTGGCGAGGGTGCGGATATAGTGATGGTAAAACCCGGTTTGCCTTATCTGGACGTAGTCTATCGCGTGAAAACACAATTTCAGGCGCCCACCTTTGTCTATAACGTCAGCGGCGAATATGCGATGCTCAAGGCCGCCGCCCAAAACGGCTGGTTGGATGAACGGGCTACCGTTATGGAGTCACTGCTTGCCTGTAAACGCGCCGGCGCCGATGCTGTTTTGAGCTATCACGCCAAACAAGCGGCAATATGGCTGGCCTCCGGCTAGTGGCGGAGGTAAATCATATGCCACGGCTATTGCGTTCTTGATATGGCCTGGCGCCGCAGATGAAATGTTACCGGTGCCGATAGCGTCAGTACTTTTCCGCCGGCATTGACTATCCTGGCGATAACAATGTGCGTGCCTCGGTCTATATTATTCAGGGTATAGCTGCCTTGCGTGCCGGATGCAACCTTGCCGCCGTCGATGGTGATCTCAATCTGGTCTCCCCCCCGCAGCGGCGGCGTGGTCGTCACCGCCACGTTGACGTTGCCGGCATTGTCTTGTATGGTGCTGTCATCCGCCGGGCTGTTTATTGCAATCGCGCTGTATCTCGCCGCCGCCCTGGGGGTTGCCCGACGGGGTTTATGACGATAACTATCGGCTTCGGGATTGCGCACCGTTTGCGGTTCTCGGACCTGGATTTCCTCCGCCCCGGTGGTAGGGGTATCGGTAAAAATCACGTTACCCTGCTCATCCACGGTTTTATAAACGGTATCAGTATCGGCACCGGCGGCAACCCAGGTCACCGCCAGCAAAATCGCCGTCAACCGTATTACTGTCCCAACCATCACCACGTCCTCTCGCGATAAAGCACCGTACTCACCATCAGATTGATAAACAGCCCGGCCTGTCTTGCAGACCGGTACATTCCCCACTCATTATAAACTATAGTACATATCAAACTCCACCGGATGAGTGGTTATTCGGAAGCGATTGACCTCCTCCATCTTTAATTCCAGATAGCCATCGATCACGTCATCCGTAAAAACACCGCCGACGGTCAAAAATTCACGATCCTTATCCAGTGCTTCCAACGCCATATCGAGGGAAGAAGCCACCGTCGGAATATCTCTTTCTTCCTCTATGGTGAGATCATATAAATCCCTTTCCAGGGCCTCACCCGGATCAATTTTATTCTGTATCCCGTCCAACCCCGCCATCATCATGGAGGCAAAGATAAAATAGGGATTGCCGTTGGAATCGGGAAATCGCACTTCAATTCTTCTCTCGCTGGGGCTCGTGACCCAGGGAATGCGACAGGATGCCGACCGATTGCGCGCCGAATAGGCCAGCAGAGTCGGCGCCTCAAACCCCGGTACCAGACGTTTATAGCTGTTGGTGCCGGCATTGCAAAATGCGTTTAGTGCGCGTGCGTGTTTGAATATTCCGCCGATGTAATACAGGGCCGTGTCCGACAAACTCCCGTATTTGTCCCCCGCAAACAGATTCTCACCCTTTTTGCCCAGGGATTGATGCACATGCATGCCGCTGCCATTGTCACCCACCAGCGGCTTGGGCATGAACGTGGCAGTTTTACCGTAACCGTGAGCAACGTTCATAACCACGTATTTCAAGATCAATAATTCATCGGCTTTTTTGGTCAATGTACTGAATTTAGTGCCAATTTCGGCCTGACCGGCGGTTGCCACTTCATGGTGGTGCACTTCCACGGTAATCCCCATATCCGCCAGGGTGGTGCACATTGCGGAGCGCACGTTTTGCATGGAATCCACCGGTGGTACCGGAAAATAACCGCCTTTTACTCCGGGCCGGTGGCCAATGTTCAGCTCCTCCGCGGCGCGATCGCTGTTCCAGCAGCCCTCACCCGAATCCACTTCATAAAACGCGCTATTTACGTCGTCGCCCCAACGGGCCTCATCGAAAATAAAAAATTCCGGTTCCGGACCAAAATAGGCGGCATCGGCAATGCCGGTTGATTGCATATAGGCCTCGGCGCGCTTTGCCAGTGAGCGCGGGTCGCGTTCGTAACCCTGCATCGTGGCCGGCTCGAGCACGTCACAACGGATATTGATGGTGGGATCATCAAAGAACGGATCCAGTACCGCGGTTTCGGTATCCGGCATCAACACCATATCCGATTCATTAATCCCTTTCCAACCGGCTATTGATGAACCGTCAAACATCTTGCCATTTTCGAAAAAATCATCATTGACGGTATCGACCGGCACCGTGACGTGTTGCTCCTTGCCGCGGGTATCGCAAAAGCGCAGATCGGCGAACCGCACCTCATGATCCTCAATCAGTTTCGTTACATGGCCTTTTGACATAAATCATCTCCTCACCTGTGTGGAGACGCGGAACTTTTCAAAGAACCCCCCGCTCTTTGTGGTCCACGCCGTTGTTTGAACAGTCGGAGAATATACCATAAAAATGGCCCGTTTGGTTCAAACTTATCAGAATATTATCCACGTTATCATTTTAATCGCTCAGCATCTGCCGTAAATAATCATATGCCGGTCGGATATCTGTTCAAGCTGCAATCGGCCCAAACCCGCCTGAATAAGCTGCCGGCGTAGCTCGGTCAAATCAAATGCGGCCAACAGCGAATTTGCAAAATCTCTTTTTAACACCTCCGGTTCATTCCCCGCGTGGACGGCAACCATCTTAGCCACCGTCCGTCGGGAATCGGGTCGCAGTAAATCCATTATAAACACCTCGGTGTCATCGGCGTGGCGTTTTACGCAATCCCATAACACCCGCGGATCATGCAAATGATGCAGCAGGCTGTTGCTGAAAATACAACTGTATTTTTGGTCGGTGTTGTCCAAATCAGCGATCATGGCCTGAATCAGGCTGATCTTATCACCCAGACCGCGCGCCCGTATGGCCTTTGCCGCCTCCGATAGCATCGCCTCTGATCCATCCACGGCAGCGATCAAATATCCGGGGAATCGCGCCGCAAAGCGGATGCTGATATCCGCCGCGCCGCAGCCCAGGTCCAGGGCATAACCCTGATCGGGCAAGGCCGGCGTTCGCTCCGCCAGGGTGTCGATAAACAACGAATGCGGTTCCTCAAAATCAGCCCGGGCGTAGGCCTCGGCCTGGGCCGGCTCAGTCATCAATTCAGGTTCGGGAATACGTTTCATAATAATGCCGCCATACTCCGCTCAGGCAAGCCGTCAATGCCGGCGCGCCGGCTCAGCGGGTAACATCGATTCCCCCTTCATCAGAGTCGCCATCGTTTCCCTTGGCCTGATCTCGAACACCCGACCGCGATCGACCATCACCTCGCAGGCCCGCGGTCGCGAATTATAGTTGCTGCTCATGCTGAACCCGTAGGCACCGGCGCCGTATATCGCCAATAAATCATCCCGCTCAAGCGCCAGCGTCCGATCTCTTGCCAGCACGTCGCTGGTCTCGCATATCGGTCCCACCAGTTGGTAATTCCCGGGCTCGGCGTCGCTGTCCCGTACCACCCTTTTAACGTCGTGCCAGCCGTCGTATAAGGCCGGGCGAATCAGATCGTTGATGGCCGCGTCGACAATCGCAAAATTATCATGCCGAGTGTGTTTCAGATAGTTGACCCGGGTCAATAATACCCCGGCATTGCCCACTATCGAGCGCCCCGGTTCAACCAATAATTCATATTTATTGTCGTCGACTGCGGATTGAATCGCCTCGATATACTCGGCTATGGTCGGCGTATTCTCATCCCGATAAACAATACCCAAACCGCCGCCGATATTGAGGTGTTGGATGTCGATACCGTCTGCCTGCAAGCGTTTGGCAAACCCGATTAGTTTTACAATGGCGTCATAAAACGGTTCCAAACGGGTGATTTGTGAGCCGATATGGCAGTCAATGCCGGATATCGCGACGCCGCTCAAATCGCCGGCGGCATGATATAGTTCCGCCGCCTGTTCAAGCGCTATGCCAAATTTATTTGCCTTCAGGCCGGTGGCAATATAGGGATGAGTTTTGGCATCGATATCGGGATTCACCCGGATCGAAACCGGCGCCGTTGTTTGCAACCGCCGGGCGAGTGTATTAATATGGTTCAACTCCGCGTCCGATTCAACGTTAAAACATTTAATCCCGGTTTCAAGTGCATATTGTATTTCCCCGGCAGTTTTGCCCACCCCGGAAAAAACCACCCTCGCCGGATCGCCGCCGGCAGTGATCACCCGTTCCAGCTCCCCCCCGGAAACAATGTCGAAACCGGAACCCAGGCGGGCGAGAATATTGAGCACCGCCAAATTGGAATTGGCCTTGACCGCATAGCAGATTAAATGCCCGGAATCGGATAATGCCCGTTCATACGCCTGCCATGCCTCTTCCACCGCGTTGCGTGAATAGATATAACAAGGCGTGCCATATTGCCCGGCAATCGATGCCAGCGAGACACCCTCGGCGCACAATTGGCCATTTTGGTATTCAAATTGGGGCATGCGATTCAGGCGGTTTGAATCGGGGTGGCCACGGCTTGCTCCGCGGGATGATACAATTCACCCTTTTGGCCGCAGCCACTCAAAAACACGGCGGCAAGCAGAACTATCCATTTCATAATTTGCATTTTCATAGTATTGTTTCCGGCGTTTATCACAATTTAGTTTTGCCAGCATAACAAATCTATTGTTTGGAGCCTGATAATTATGACCGATACCCTGAACGCGGTGATCATTGATTCCGCAACCCGCGCCGATGCCAGCGTGATCTGGCTGCATGGTTTGGGCGCCGATGGCCATGACTTTGAGGCCATTGTGCCGGCGTTACGCCTGCCGGAGTCGACCGCCATTCGCTTTATTTTCCCACATGCACCGACCCGATCGGTCACCATCAGTGGCGGCACGGTCATGCGCGCCTGGTACGATATTAAAGATCCGGACCTGCGTCAAACCGAAGATGCCGATTCGATCCGCGCCTCAGGGGAAATACTGCACGATCTTATCGACACCGAAGTGGCGCGGGGCATCGATAGCCGGCGCATCATTATTGCCGGTTTTTCACAGGGCGGCGCGATAGCCTTACACGCCGGACTTCGATATTCATCCACCCTCGCCGGCATACTGGCCTTATCCACCTACCTGCCCCTGCCGGACCGGCTGTCGGTCGAAGCCCACGCGGCCCAGACACACACCCCGATCATGATGGCGCACGGCACCCTGGACCTGGTGATCCCGGTGAACCTGGGCAAAACCTCGGCCGACCAGTTGGAACGGGCCGGCTACCCGATGGGCTGGCATGAATATGTGATGCAACACGCGGTTTGTAACCAGGAGATTGATGATATAAGCCGCTGGATCGCCGCCAGGCTGGGCTGACTTATGTCCGCGTTCAAGCGGCGTTTAATAACGCTCACCGGCACACCGGCGTTACCCGTCAAAGCCGGGGGTCGGCGGCATATTATAAAAATATTTGCACTATTACTTGCAATCAATCCATATTTTGGTTGAAATGGTGATCCTTTATTCAATTTCAAAAGATAACATTTCCAATGAGTGACAATATAATTCATGTAACTGACTCCGACTTTGAAGAGCAGGTTTTACAGGCGGACAACCCGGTTATTGTTGATTTCTGGGCCGAATGGTGCGCACCCTGTAAGGTAATAGCACCGATACTGGATGAACTGGCCGACGGCTACAAAGATAAAATCACGGTGGCCAAAATAGATATCGATAAAAACCAGGAAACTCCGATGAAGTATGGTGTAAGAGGGATCCCCACCTTGATCATTTTTAATAAGGGCGACGTTGTGGCAACCAAGGTTGGCGCCGCTTCAAAATCTCAGCTGGATGCATTCATCGACAGTCATATTTAAGTAAGGTAGAATCACCGGATTGGACGCATCCTGAATTTTGTGTTACTCTATACGGACAATGGAGTGGCCCCCGTGATCTAATATACCGAGCCTGAACAAACGTCACTTCGACTGAAACCAAACCCGGGCACCGGATGCTTTTGGCAACCGGCGTTATTATAACCCAATAATCAAATTAACCATTTAACCATTTAGAATCCATGAACCTTACTGAACTGAAACAACAAACGGCTTCCGAGCTTATATCCATATCCGCGGACCTGGGACTTGATGGTCTTGCCCGTTCCAGAAAGCAACACGTTATCTTTGAAATCCTCAGGGCGCAGGCAAAAAAAGGCGAAGACATCTATGGCAACGGTGTGCTCGAGATCCTGCAGGACGGATTTGGTTTTTTAAGATCGGTCGACAGTTCATATCTTGCCGGGCCCGATGATATTTACGTTTCGCCCAGCCAGATAAGACGCTTCAACCTCAGGACCGGCGACAATATATCCGGCAAAATCAGACCGCCCAAGGAGTCAGAACGCTACTTTGCGCTGTTAAAAATCAACGAGATCAACTTTGAACCGCCGGACAAGGCCAAAGGCAAAATACTGTTTGAAAACCTGACGCCTTTATTCGCACATGATCGCCTGTCGCTGGAAATCGGCAACGGCAGTACCGAGGACCTGACCCCGCGTATCATCGACCTTGTCACCCCGATAGGCAAGGGTCAACGCGGGCTAATCGTGTCGCCGCCCAAGGCCGGCAAGACCATGATCCTGCAGGCCATTGCCCAATCCATCACCCATAACCACCCCGAATGCCATTTGATCGTTTTACTGATCGACGAACGTCCCGAAGAAGTCACCGAGATGGCGCGGTCGGTGCGTGGCGAGGTGATTTCCAGCACCTTTGACGAGCCTGCCAGTCGTCACGTACAGGTGGCCGAAATGCTGATCGAATATGCCAAACGTCTGACCGAGCATAAAAAAGACGTCATTATTCTGCTTGATTCCATTACCCGGCTTGCCCGCGCCTATAACACCGTGGCACCGGCCTCGGGTAAAGTGTTGACCGGTGGCGTGGACGCCAATGCCCTGCAAAGACCCAAGCGGTTTTTTGGTGCCGCGCGCAATATTGAGGAAGGCGGGAGTCTGACCATCATAGCCACCGCATTGATCGATACCGGTTCACGCATGGACGACGTGATCTACGAAGAATTCAAGGGTACCGGCAATATGGAATTGCATCTGGACCGGCTGATCGCCGAAAAGCGCATTTATCCGGCGATTAACATCAATCGTTCCGGCACCCGCCGCGAAGAATTATTGACCGGCGAGAGTGAACTCCAGAGAATGTGGATATTGCGCAAACTCCTGCATCCAATGGAAGACCTGGCGGCAATGGAATTTTTACTGGAGCGACTGAAGGCCACCAAAAACAACGCCGAATTTTTCAATGCAATGAAAAGATAGCGCTCGACGATTCTTCTGATTTTTCGCCGTCGCACCAATAAAAAAACCCGCCATAAGGCGGGTTTTTATCATGCCAATGTGATCACCTTACGGCAACGCGATCACATCATGCCGCCGCCCATGCCGTCCATGCCGCCGCCGGGCATTGCCGGAACCGGCTCATCCTTCGGGATTTCGGCAACCATGGCCTCAGTGGTCAACAACAGACCGGCCACCGATGCGGCGTTTTGCAGCGCCGAACGGGTGACCTTGGTTGGGTCCAGGATCCCCATATCGACCATATTACCAAACTCGCCGGTGGCCGCATTATAGCCAAAATCACCGGATTTCTCCCGCACCTTATTAACGATAACGGAAGATTCCTCGCCGGTATTGCCAACGATTTGGCGCAAAGGCTCTTCCAGAGAACGCACCAGAATATTGACGCCGATCTGTTGATCCTCATTTGAACCCTTGACCTTATTGGTGGCATCAATCGAGCGGATCAGTGCAACCCCGCCGCCCGGCACCACGCCTTCCTCAACCGCGGCACGGGTGGAATGCAATGCATCCTCAACGCGCGCCTTCTTTTCCTTCATTTCGATTTCGGTGGCCGCGCCGACCTTGATCACCGCAACCCCGCCCGAAAGTTTGGCAACCCGCTCCTGCAATTTCTCCCGATCATAGTCCGAAGAGGACTCCTCGATCTGCTTGCGAATTTGCTTGACCCGGCCTTCAATATCTCCGGATTTACCGGCGCCATCGATCACCGTAGTATTTTCCTTGGTGATCTGGATCCGTTTGGCACTGCCGAGATCATCCAGACTCGTTTTCTCAAGGCTCAACCCGACCTCTTCGGAAATCACTATGCCCGAAGTCAGGATAGCCAGGTCTTCCAACATGGCCTTGCGCCGATCACCAAAACCCGGCGCCTTAACCGCTGCAATCTTGACGGTACCGCGCATATTGTTCACCACCAGAGTCGCCAGTGCCTCACCCTCGATATCCTCGGCGATGATCAACAACGGCTTGCCGGCCTTGGCCACGTTTTCCAATATCGGCAACAGCTCCCGGACGTTGGAGATTTTTTTGTCGTGCAGCAGGATATAAGGGGATTCCAGTTCAACCGACATGTTTTGCTGATTATTGATGAAATAAGGCGACAGATAACCGCGATCGAACTGCATGCCTTCGACGACGTCCAGCTCATTCTCAAGACCGGAACCATCCTCAACCGTGATCACGCCTTCCTTGCCGACCTTTTCCATCGCATCGGCAATAATTTTACCTATATCCAGATCGGAATTGGCGGAAATAGTACCGACCTGGGCAATAGCCTTGCTATCTTCGCAGGGTTTCGACATCGACTTGAGCTGATCCACCACCGTGGTAACCGCCTGATCTATGCCTCGTTTCACGTCCATCGGATTGGTGCCGGCGGCAACCGCCTTCAAGCCTTCACGCACAATCGCCTGCGCGATCACGATAGCCGTGGTAGTACCATCACCGGCGACGTCGGAGGTCTTGGACGCAACCTCCTTAACCATCTGTGCCCCCATATTTTCAAACTTGTCTTCCAGTTCAATTTCCTTGGCCACCGACACCCCGTCCTTAGTGACGGTTGGCGCGCCAAAGCTCTTTTCCAGGATCACGTTGCGACCCTTAGGCCCCAGCGTTTGTTTCACCGCGGTTGCCAGAATATTGATACCCTTCACCATACGGGTACGGGCATCATCTGAAAATCTCACTTCTTTTGCAGTCATGATTATTGCTCCTAAATTTAATTAAACGACGTGATCACTCAACAACGCCCATAACGTCATCTTCACGTAACACCAGGTATTCCTCACCATCGAGTTTCACCTCAGTACCGGCGTATTTGCCGAACAGGATCTTCTCGCCCTTCTTGATATCCAGCGCTCGTACCTCGCCGTTGTCCAGAATCTTGCCGTTACCCACGGCAATCACCTCTCCCTGGATCGGTTTTTCCGTAGCCGAATCCGGAATAACGATTCCGCCCGGCGAAGTTTTTTCCTCCTCCAGACGTCTGACTAATACACGATCGTGCAAAGGTCGGATGTTCATTTACTATGCCCTCCTTTAATTAACGTAACAGATATAATATTAGCACTCTATTAGAGTGAGTGCTAATATTATAGGGTCAAAAATACCGATGTCAAGCCCCGGTCTTTAATGACCTGCAAAAAAATTTCTAAGAATTATGTAGAGTCGAGGAACGACTATCGGATAGAGCCGACCTTAACTTCCCCAGAGACGGATCGCAACTGCCGGGGGTTCAAACCAGGAAATACAGAACCACGTTCCCTGCCCCAATTAAATAAACACCTGAATAAACAACGCCATAGCGGTGGCCCCATCCCCCGGAATATTATCATTCTTGCCGGATTAAACTACTTGACAACTCAAGCAAAAGCGAGTATACTGAAGCTGGGACATTCCTTACATTTGTTGAGAACATGGCCATAGACTTGGCTTTCATCTATATCAACGGCTTTGCTAAGGAATTAAAGGACTTATAAAAGGAATTAAAGGACTTAGGAGACATACAAGGATGATCAACAAAGCAAGACCCAAAGGCCTGCTGGGACGCCCACTATCGCTCACGACCCCCCTCACGACCTTATTACCGGTCATAGGCACAGGCAACAGCAACCGCATCTACCGCGCCGAGGAGGCGACCGCGCCCGCTGAGGCCCAAACCGTGCTGCTGAGCCCGGCGGCTCAGTCGACCCCGGCGGTAGTCTTAGCCCCCCAGCTTGTGCAGGTCATCCTGCCGCTGGGCCTGAGCCCGGATAGCCCGGCCGCTGATCCGCAAAGCACCGGCCTTAGCCTCCCGCTCGCACTCCCGGACCCGGCCACCGGCCTGCTCTATGCTCTTGCCGGCACCCCGCTGCCGCCATTACCTGAGCCACACCGGGACTTCCCCACACTGCACCAGGGCTTAGCCGAGCCACACCCGGGCCTTCCCGAGCCACACCAGGACTTTCCCGAGCCGCTCGCACTCCGTGCCCTGACCCTGGAGACGCAGCAGCGCACCGGTAAAGTGGCGTTCCAGAACGGCCCAGATATGCTGGGCCTGCTGGACCTGAACCAGGATACTATCATCAATCCCCAAGATGCCCAGGTCTTGTATTACCTCGCCCTCAACCCAACCAACCTGATCACACTCCTGAGTAACCTGAATGTGCCCGACCCGAGCTCGGAGGTGCTGAGGGACTTGGATTTGTTAAACTCCATCGCCGGGGACGCCGTTATCCCGGCACTGGACCTGAACCTTGATGGTAGCATAGACTCGCAGGACGCACGAATTCTGTACTATGCCTGTCGGTTTGCAGATATCCTGCAGGCCAGCCCGACCTTGCGGGAAACGCTGCTCAGCGGCCTGACTGTGGTAGACGATAGGCTTGATGCCGACCTCCGGGATGGGGAGTATTTGGCTATTCTGGATCGGGCGGCGGCACTGAAGCCGCCGGTCGACGTGGACGAACCTCCGACCGCGGTGAGGCTGAGTCCCACCGAAGTGACCACGTTGGCCGAGAACGCCGACACCACCCGCGCCCTCAAGGTGGCCGATATAAACGTCACCGATGAGGATGGCGGCCTGCCCGGCCTGGAGCTGGTCGGGCCGGATGCGCTGCTGTTTGAACTGAACGGAGCCCAGACCGAGCTGTTGCTGATGGTCGGCGCGGAACTGGACTTTGAGACCAACCCCTTATTGGAGGTGACCGTGCAGGTTATGGGGAACCCTGCGGTCAGTGCCGACCTGAGCATACCGGTGACCAACGTCCCCGAGGCACCGACTGCGGTGAGGCTGAGTCCCACCGAAGTGACCACGTTGGCCGAGAACGCCGACACCACCAGAGCCCTCAAGGTGGCCGATATAAACGTCACCGATGAGGATGGCGGCCTGCCCGGCCTGGAGCTGGTCGGGCCGGATGCGCTGCTGTTTGAACTGAACGGAGCCCAGACCGAGCTGTTGCTGATGGTCGGCGCGGAACTGGACTTTGAGACCAACCCCTTATTGGAGGTGACCGTTCAGGTTATGGGGAACCCTGCGGTCAGTGCCGACCTGAGCATCCCGGTGACCAACGTCCCCGAGGCGCCGACTGCGGTGGTGCTGAGTCCCACCGAAGTGACCACGTTGGCCGAGAACGCCGACACCACCCGCGCCCTCAAGGTGGCCGATATAAACGTCACCGATGAGGATGGCGGCCTGCCCGGCCTGGAGCTGGTCGGGGCGGATGCGCTGCTGTTTGAACTGAACGGAGCCCAGACCGAGCTGTTGCTGATGGTCGGCGCGGAACTGGACTTTGAGACCAACCCCTTATTGGAGGTGACCGTGCAGGTTATGGGGAACCCTGCGGTCAGTGCCGACCTGAGCATACCGGTGACCAACGTCCCCGAGGCGCCGACCGCGGTGACGCTGAGCAACCCGGTGGCCACCCTGGATGAGAACACCGTTGTCCGCACCCGGGTGGCCGATATAGATGTGACCGATGCCGATGGCGGCGCGCGTATGCTGGAGCTGATCGGTGACGACGCGGGGCTGTTTGAGCTGAATTCCGACCAGGATATGCTGTTCCTGAGGGCCGGGCAAGTGCTGGATTTTGAGGGCATCAATAATCAATTAGACGTCACCGTGCAGGTTATGGGGAACCCTGCGGTAAGTGCCGGCCTGAGCATTACACTCAACGACGTCCCCGAGGCGCCGACCGAGGTGACGCTGAGCAACCCGGTGGCCACCCTGGATGAGAACACCGTTGTCCGCACCCGAGTGGCCGATATAGATGTGACCGATGCCGATGGCGGCGCGCGCATGTTGGAGCTGGTCGGTGACGACGCGGGGCTGTTTGAGCTGAATTCCGACCAGGATATGCTGTTCCTGAGGGCCGGACAAGTGCTGGATTTTGAGGGCGGCAATACCCAATTAGACGTCACCGTGCAGGTTATGGGGAACCCTGCGGTAAGTGCCGGCCTGAGCATTACGCTCAACGACGTGCCTGAGGCCCCGACCGAGGTGACGCTGAGCAACCAGGTGGTCACCTTGGATGAGAACACCAGTATCCGCACCCGGGTGGCCGATATAGAGGTGGTCGATGCCGATGGCGGCGCGCGTATGCTGGAGCTGGTCGGCGACGACGCGGGGCTGTTTGATCTGAACGGTGACCAAACCCAGCTGTTCCTGAGGGCCGGGCAAGTGCTGGATTTTGAGTCTGCCAATACCCAATTAGACGTCACCGTTCAGGTTATGGGGAACCCTGCGGTAAGTGCCGGCCTGAGCATTACGCTCAACGACGTGCCTGAGGCGCCGACCGCGGTGACGCTGAGCAACCCGGTGGTCACCCTGGATGAGAACACCGTTGTCCGCACCCGGGTGGCCGATATAGAGGTGGTCGATGCCGATGGCGGCGCGCGTATGCTGGAGCTGGTCGGCGACGACGCGGGGCTGTTTGATCTGAACGGTGACCAAACCCAGCTGTTCCTGAGGGCCGGACAAGTGCTGGATTTTGAGGGCGGCAATACCCAATTAGACGTCACCGTGCAGGTTATGGGGAACCCTGCGGTAAGTGCCGGCCTGAGCATTACGCTCAACGACGTGCCTGAGGCGCCGACCGAGGTGACGCTGAGCAACCCGGTGGTCACCCTGGATGAGAACACCGTTGTCCGCACCCGGGTGGCCGATATAGATGTGACCGATGCCGATGGCGGCGCGCGTATGCTGGAGCTGGTCGGTGACGACGCGGGGCTGTTTGAGCTGAATTCCGACCAGGATATGCTGTTCCTGAGGGCCGGACAAGTGCTGGATTTTGAGGGCGGCAATACCCAATTAGACGTCACCGTGCAGGTTATGGGGAACCCTGCGGTAAGTGCCGGCCTGAGCATTACGCTCAACGACGTGCCTGAGGCGCCGACCGAGGTGACGCTGAGCAACCCGGTGGTCACCTTGGATGAGAACACCAGTGTCCGCACCCGGGTGGCCGATATAGAGGTGGTCGATGCCGATGGCGGCGCGCGTATGCTGGAACTGGTCGGTGACGACGCGGGGCTGTTTGAGCTGAATTCCGACCAGGATATGCTGTTCCTGAGGGCCGGACAAGTGCTGGATTTTGAGTCTGCCAATACCCAATTAGACGTCACCGTGCAGGTTATGGGGAACCCTGCGGTAAGTGCCGACCTGAGCATACCGGTGACCAACGTCCCCGAGGCGCCGACCGAGGTGACGCTGAGCAACCCGGTGGCCACCCTGGATGAGAACACCGTTGCCCGCACCCGGGTGGCCGATATAGATGTGACCGATGCCGATGGCGGCGCGCGTATGCTGGAGCTGGTCGGTGACGACGCGGGGCTGTTTGAGCTGAACGGTGACCAAACCCAGCTGTTCCTGAGGGCCGGGCAAGTGCTGGATTTTGAGGGCGGCAATACCCAATTAGACGTCACCGTTCAGGTTATGGGGAACCCTGCGGTAAGTGCCGGCCTGAGCATTACGCTCAACGACGTGCCTGAGGCACCGACCGCGGTGACGCTGAGCAACCCGGTGACCACCTTGGATGAGAACACCAGTGCCCGCACACGGGTGGCCGATATAGAGGTGGTCGATGCCGATGGCGGCGCGCGTATGCTGGAGCTGGTCGGCGACGACGCGGGGCTGTTTGAGCTGAACGGTGACCAGACCCAGCTGTTCCTGAGGGCCGGACAAGTGCTGGATTTTGAGGGTGGCAATACCCAATTAGACGTCACCGTGCAGGTTATGGGGAGTAGTCCTGCAGTGAATGCCCCGTTGAGCATTACGCTCAACGACGTGCCTGAGGCACCGACCGCGGTGACGCTGAGCAACCAAGTGACCACCTTGGATGAGAACACCGTTGCCCGCACCCGGGTGGCCGATATAGAGGTGGTCGATGCCGATGGCGGCGCGCGTATGCTGGAGCTGGTCGGTGACGACGCGGGGCTGTTTGAGCTGAACGGTGACCAAACCCAGCTGTTCCTGAGGGCCGGACAAGTGCTGGATTTTGAGGGCGGCAATACCCAATTAGACGTCACCGTGCAGGTTGTCGGGAGTAGCCCTGCAGTGAATGCCCCGTTGAGCATTACGCTCAACGACGTGCCTGAGGCGCCGACCACGGTGACGCTGAGCAACCCGGTGGCCACCCTGGATGAGAACACCGTTGTCCGCACCCGGGTGGCCGATATAGATGTGACCGATGCCGATGGCGGCGCGCGTATGCTGGAGCTGATCGGTGACGACGCGGGGCTGTTTGAGCTGAACGGTGACCAAACCCAGCTGTTCCTGAGGGCCGGGCAAGTGCTGGATTTTGAGGGCGGCAATACTCAATTAGACGTCACCGTGCAGGTTATGGGGAACCCTGCGGTAAGTGCCGGCCTGAGCATTACGCTCAACGACGTGCCTGAGGCGCCGACCGCGGTGACGCTGAGCAACCCGGTGGCCACCCTGGATGAGAACACCAGTGTCCGCACCCGGGTGGCCGATATAGAGGTGGTCGAGCGCGATGGAGCTGGTCGGTGACGACGCGGGGCTGTTTGAACTGAATTCCGACGGCGCGCGCCATGCTGGAGCTGGTCGGAATGACGACGCGGGGCTGTTTGACGCTGAGCAACTGAACCCTGGATGAGAACACCGTTGTCCGCACCATATAGAGGTGGTCGATGCCGATGGCGGCGCGCGTATGCTGCTGTTCCTGAGGGCCGGGACAAGTGCTGGATTTTGAGTCTGCCAATACCCAATTAGACGTCACCGTGCAGGTTATCGGGAGTAGCCCTGCGGTAAGTGCCGGTGAGCATTACGCTCAACGACGTGCCGAGGCGCCGACCGCGGTGACGCTGAGCAACCAAGTGACCACCTTGGATGAGAACACCAGTATCCGCACCCGGGTGGCCGATATAGAGGTGGTCGATTCCGATGGCGGCGCGCGTATGCTGGAGCTGGTCGGCGACGACGCGGGGCTGTTTGATGGATCTGAACGGTGACCAAACCCAGCTGTTCCTGAGGGCCGGACAAGTGCTGGATTTTGAGTCTGCCAATATCAATTAGACGTCACCGTGCAGGTTATGGGGAACCCTGCGGTAAGTGCCGGCCTGAGCATTACGCTCAACGACGTGCCTGAGGTGCCGACCGCGGTGACGCTGAGCAACCCGGTGACCACCCTGGATGAGAACACCGTTGTTCGCACCCGGGTGGCCGATATAGAGGTGGTCGATGCCGATGGCGGCGCGCGTATGCTGGAACTGGTCGGTGACGACGCGGGGCTGTTTGAGCTGAATTCCGACCAGGATATGCTGTTCCTGAGGGCCGGGCAAGTGCTGGATTTTGAGGGCGGCAATACCCAATTAGACGTCACCGTGCAGGTTATCGGGACCCGGGTGTGCCGATATAGAGGCATTACGCTTAACGACGTGCCTGAGGCGCCGACCGCTGACGCTGAGCAACCCGGTGGCCACCCTGGATGAGAACACCGTTGTCCGCACCCGGGTGGCCGATATAGAGGTGGTCGATGCCGATGGCGGCGCGCGTATGCTGGAGCGGTCGGTGACGACGCGGGGCTGTTTGAGGAATTCCGACCAGGATATGCTGTTCCTGAGGGCCGGACAAGTGCTGGATTTTGAGTCTGCCAATACCCAATTAGACGTCACCGTGCAGGTTATCGGGAGTAGCCCTGCAGTGAATGCCCCGTTGAGCATTACGCTCAACGACGTCCCCGAGGCCCCGACCGAGGTGACGCTGAGCAACCCGGCGACCAGCTTGGATGAGAATACCAGTATCCGCACCCGGGTGGCCGATATAGATGTGACCGATGCCGATGGCGGCGCGCGCATGCTGGAGCTGGTCGGCGACGACGCGGGGCTGTTTGAACTGAATTCCGACCAGGATATGCTGTTCCTGAGGGCCGGACAAGTGCTGGATTTTGAGTCTGCCAATACCCAATTAGACGTCACCGTGCAGGTTATGGGGAGTAGTCCTGCAGTGAATGCCCCGTTGAGCATTACGCTTAACGACGTGCCTGAGGCGCCGACCGCGGTGACGCTGAGCAACCCGGTGACCAGCTTGGATGAGAACACCAGTGTTCGCACCCGGGTGGCCGATATAGAGGTGGTCGATGCCGATGGCGGCGCGCGTATGCTGGAGCTGGTCGGCGACGACGCGGGGCTGTTTGATCTGAACGGTGACCAAACCCAGTTCCTGAGGGCCGGAGTGCTGGATTTTGAGTCTGCCAATACCCAATTAGACGTCACCGTGCAGGTTATCGGGAGTAGCCCTGCAGTGAATGCCCCGTTGAGCATTACACTCAACGACGTCCCCGAGGCGCCGACCGCGGTGACGCTGAGCAACCAAGTGACCAGCTTGGATGAGAACACCAGTGTTCGCACCCGGGTGGCCGATATAGAGGTGGTCGATGCCGATGGCGGCGCGCGTATGCTGGAGCTGGTCGGCGACGACGCGGGGCTGTTTGATCTGAACGGTGACCAAACCCAGCTGTTCCTGAGGGCCGGGCAAGTGCTGGATTTTGAGTCTGCCAATACCCAATTAGACGTCACCGTGCAGGTTATCGGGAGTAGCCCTGCAGTGATGCCCCGTTGAGCATTACACTCAACCCCCGAGGCGCCGACCGCGGTGACGCTGAGCAACCAAGTGACCAGCTTGCATGAGAACACTCAGTATCCGCACCCGTGGCCGATATAGATGTGACCGATGCCGATGGCGGCGCGACCTGCGGTCGGCGACGACGCGGGGCTGTTTGAACTGAACGGTGACCAAACCCAGCTGTTCCTGAGGGCCGGACAAGTGCTGGATTTTGAGTCTGCCAATATCCAATTAGACGTCACCGTGCAGGTTATGGGGAACCCTGCGGTCAGTGCCGGCCTGAGCATTACGCTCAACGACGTGCCTGAGGCGCCGACCGCGGTGACGCTGAGCAACCCGGTGGTCACCCTGGATGAGAACACCGTTGTTCGCACCCGGGTGGCCGATATAGAGGTGGTCGATGCCGATGGCGGCGCGCGTATGCTGGAGCTGGTCGGCGACGACGCGGGGCTGTTTGATCTGAACGGTGACCAAACCCAGCTGTTCCTGAGGGCCGGGCAAGTGCTGGATTTTGAGTCTGCCAATACCCAATTAGACGTCACCGTGCAGGTTATCGGGAGTAGCCCTGCAGTGAATGCCCCGTTGAGCATTACACTCAACGACGTCCCCGAGGCGCCGACCGCGGTGACGCTGAGCAACCAAGTGACCAGCTTGGATGAGAACACCAGTGTTCGCACCCGGGTGGCCGATATAGAGGTGGTCGATGCCGATGGCGGCGCGCGTATGCTGGAGCTGGTCGGCGACGACGCGGGGCTGTTTGATCTGAACGGTGACCAAACCCAGCTGTTCCTGAGGGCCGGACAAGTGCTGGATTTTGAGGGCGGCAATACCCAATTAGACGTCACCGTGCAGGTTATGGGGAACCCTGCGGTCAGTGCCGGCCTGAGCATCCCGGTGACCAACGTCCCCGAGGCGCCGACCGCGGTGACGCTGAGCAACCCGGTGGTCACCTTGGATGAGAACACCGTTGCCCGCACCCGGGTGGCCGATATAGAGGTGGTCGATGCCGATGGCGGCGCGCGTATGCTGGAGCTGGTCGGCGACGACGCGGGGCTGTTTGAACTGAACGGTGACCAAACCCAGCTGTTCCTGAGGGCCGGGCAAGTGCTGGATTTTGAGGGCGGCAATACTCAATTAGACGTCACCGTGCAGGTTATGGGGAACCCTGCGGTAAGTGCCGGCCTGAGCATTACGCTCAACGACGTGCCTGAGGCGCCGACCGCGGTGACGCTGAGCAACCCGGTGGCCACCCTGGATGAGAACACCAGTGTCCGCACCCGGGTGGCCGATATAGAGGTGGTCGATGCCGATGGCGGCGCGCGTATGCTGGAACTGGTCGGTGACGACGCGGGGCTGTTTGAGCTGAATTCCGACCAGGATATGCTGTTCCTGAGGGCCGGACAAGTGCTGGATTTTGAGGGCGGCAATACTCAATTAGACGTCACCGTGCAGGTTATGGGGAACCCTGCGGTAAGTGCCGACCTGAGCATTACCTCAACGACGTCCCCGAGGCGCCGACCGCGGTGACGCTGAGCAACCCGGTGACCACCTTGGATGAGAACACCGTTGTCCGCACCCGGGTGGCCGATATAGAGGTGGTCGATGCCGATGGCGGCGCGCGTATGCTGGAGCTGGTCGGTGACGACGCGGGGCTGTTTGAACTGAACGGTGACCAAACCCAGCTGTTCCTGAGGGCCGGGCAAGTGCTGGATTTTGAGGGCGGCAATACCCAATTAGACGTCACCGTTCAGGTTATGGGGAACCCTGCGGTAAGTGCCGGCCTGAGCATTACGCTCAACGACGTGCCTGAGGCGCCGACCGCGGTGACGCTGAGCAACCCGGTGACCACCTTGGATGAGAACACCAGTGTCCGCACCCGGGTGGCCGATATAGAGGTGGTCGATGCCGATGGCGGCGCGCGTATGCTGGAGCTGGTCGGTGACGACGCGGGGCTGTTTGAGCTGAACGTTATGGGGAACCCTGCGGTAAGTGCCGACCTGAGCATACCGGTGACCAACGTCCCCGAGGCACCGACCGAGGTGACGCTGAGCAACCAGGTGGTCACCTTGGATGAGAACACCGTTGTCCGCACCCGGGCGGCCGATATAGAGGTGGTCGATGTCGATGGCGGCGCGCGTATGCTGGAACTGGTCGGTGACGACGCGGGGCTGTTTGAACTGAGCAGTGACCAAACCCAGCTGTTCCTGAGGGCCGGACAAGTGCTGGATTTTGAGGGCGGCAATACCCAATTAGACGTCACCGTTCAGGTTATGGGGAACCCTGCGGTCAGTGCCGACCTGAGCATTACGCTCAACGACGTGCCTGAGGCGCCGACCGCGGTGACGCTGAGCAACCCGGTGACCAGCTTGGATGAGAACACCAGTGTCCGCACCCGAGTGGCCGATATAGAGGTGGTCGATGCCGATGGCGGCGCGCGTATGCTGGAGCTGATCGGTGACGACGCGGGGCTGTTTGAGCTGAACGGTGACCAAACCCAGCTGTTCCTGAGGGCCGGGCAAGTGCTGGATTTTGAGGGCGGCAATACCCAATTAGACGTCACCGTTCAGGTTATGGGGAACCCTGCGGTAAGTGCCGGCCTGAGCATTACGCTCAACGACGTGCCTGAGGCACCGACCGCGGTGACGCTGAGCAACCCGGTGACCACCTTGGATGAGAACACCAGTGCCCGCACACGGGTGGCCGATATAGAGGTGGTCGATGCCGATGGCGGCGCGCGTATGCTGGAGCTGGTCGGCGACGACGCGGGGCTGTTTGAGCTGAACGGTGACCAGACCCAGCTGTTCCTGAGGGCCGGACAAGTGCTGGATTTTGAGGGTGGCAATACCCAATTAGACGTCACCGTGCAGGTTATGGGGAGTAGTCCTGCAGTGAATGCCCCGTTGAGCATTACGCTCAACGACGTGCCTGAGGCACCGACCGCGGTGACGCTGAGCAACCAAGTGACCACCTTGGATGAGAACACCGTTGCCCGCACCCGGGTGGCCGATATAGAGGTGGTCGATGCCGATGGCGGCGCGCGTATGCTGGAGCTGGTCGGTGACGACGCGGGGCTGTTTGAACTGAACGGTGACCAAACCCAGCTGTTCCTGAGGGCCGGACAAGTGCTGGATTTTGAGTCTGCCAATACCCAATTAGACGTCACCGTGCAGGTTATCGGGAGTAGCCCTGCAGTGAATGCCCCGTTGAGCATTACGCTCAACGACGTGCCTGAGGCGCCGACCACGGTGACGCTGAGCAACCCGGTGACCAGCTTGGATGAGAACACCAGTGTCCGCACCCGGGTGGCCGATATAGATGTGGTCGATGCCGATGGCGGCGCGCGTATGCTGGAGCTGATCGGCGACGACGCGGGGCTGTTTGATCTGAACGGTGACCAAACCCAGCTGTTCCTGAGGGCCGGACAAGTGCTGGATTTTGAGTCTGCCAATACCCAATTAGACGTCACCGTGCAGGTTATGGGGAACCCTGCGGTAAGTGCCGACCTGAGCATACCGGTGACCAACGTCCCCGAGGCGCCGACCGAGGTGACGCTGAGCAACCCGGTGGCCACCCTGGATGAGAACACCGTTGTCCGCACCCGGGTGGCCGATATAGATGTGACCGATGCCGATGGCGGCGCGCGCATGCTGGAGCTGGTCGGTGACGACGCGGGGCTGTTTGAACTGAACGGTGACCAAACCCAGCTGTTCCTGAGGGCCGGGCAAGTGCTGGATTTTGAGTCTGCCAATAACCGATTAGACGTCACCGTGCAGGTTATCGGGAGTAGCCCTGCAGTGAATGCCCCGTTGAGCATTACGCTCAACGACGTGCCTGAGGCGCCGACCGCGGTGACGCTGAGCAACCCGGTGACCACCCTGGATGAGAACACCGTTGTCCGCACCCGGGTGGCCGATATAGAGGTGGTCGATGCCGATGGCGGCGCGCGTATGCTGGAGCTGGTCGGCGACGACGCGGGGCTGTTTGATCTGAACGGTGACCAAACCCAGCTGTTCCTGAGGGCCGGGCAAGTGCTGGATTTTGAGGGCGGCAATACCCAATTAGACGTCACCGTTCAGGTTATGGGGAACCCTGCGGTAAGTGCCGGCCTGAGCATTACGCTCAACGACGTGCCTGAGGCACCGACCGCGGTGACGCTGATCCCCACCGAAGTGACCACGTTGGCCGAGAACGCCGACACCACCAGAGCCCTCAAGGTGGCCGATATAAACGTCACCGATGAGGATGGCGGCCTGCCCGGTCTGGAGCTGGTCGGGCCGGATGCGCTGCTGTTTGAACTGAACGGGACCCAGACCGAGCTGTTGCTGATCGCCGGCGCGGAGCTGGACTATGAGAGCAACCCCTTATTGGAGGTGACCGTGCAGGTTATGGGGAACCCTGCGGTCAGTGCCGACCTGAGCATCCCGGTCACCAACGTGGACGAACCCCCGACCGAGGTGACGCTGAGCAACCCGGTGGCCACCCTGGATGAGAACACCAGTGTTCGCACCCAGGTCGCCGATATAGAGGTGGTCGATACCGATGGCGACGCGCGTATGCTGGAGCTGGTCGGTGACGACGCGGGGCTGTTTGAACTGAACGGTGACCAGACCCAGCTGTTCCTGAGGGCCGGGCAAGAGCTGGATTTTGAGGGCGGCAATACCCAATTAGATGTCACCGTGCAGGTTATGGGGAACCCTGGGGTGAATGCCCCGTTGAGCATTATGCTCAACGACGTCAACGAGGCGCCGACCACGGGCGGCGATGCCGAGTTCACGGTGGTTGAGGGCGCAAGCTATACCCTGACCGTGGACGACCTGGCGGCGACGGACATAGATATAAGCGACGGTGCGGCCGAGCTCACCTGGACGGTGATGCCCGGCGCCGACTCCGAACCGGCAAACGGAAGCCTGGAACTAATCACCGCCCCGGGCACGGCCATCGACTCATTCACCCAGGCCCAACTTGAGGCGGGCGAGGTGGTGTACGTCCATGATGACAGTAATACTCTTTCAGACGGCTTCACGCTCCAGGTGGCGGACGACGAGGGTTTCCAGGCCGCCGACCCCGTCATTGTGAGTATCGATATCACGCGCAAACTCGACAGCATAGACCTGTCTGAGCCCATCGTGGCGGAAGGCTTTATCATCCAGGGTGATGCGCCCGGTGACTATGCAGGCGTGAGCGTATCCGGTGCCGGCGACGTCAACGGCGACGGCTTTGCCGACCTCATCGTCGGGGCACACAGGGGCGACGATGGTGGTGGCAGCAATGCCGGCGAGGCCTACGTCGTGTTCGGCAAGGCGTCCACCCCACAGGTTGTGGATTTGACCAATCTGGCCGTCGGGGACGGTTTTATCATCCAGGGCGAATCGAACAATGACCAGGCGGGCAGAAGCGTATCCGGTGCCGGCGACGTCAACGGCGACGGCTTTGCCGACCTCATCGTCGGGGCACCCATGGGCGACGATGGTGGCATCTCTGCCGGCGAGGCCTATCTGGTGTTTGGCAAAGAGAATGACTTTGGCCGCCTAATTGGCAGCCGCCGGGTGATTGATTTGGATCGGCTGGCCCCCGTGGACGGCTTTATCATCCAGGGCGAATCGAACAATGACCAGGCGGGCAGAAGCGTATCCGGTGCCGGCGACGTCAACGGCGACGGCTTTGCCGACCTCATCGTCGGGGCATACAGGGGCAACGACGGTGGCGCCTTTGCCGGCGAGGCCTATCTGGTATTCGGCAAGGCGGATGGCTTTGGCAACCCGATGGGCGGCCGCCGGGTGATTGATTTGACCAATCTGGCCGTCGGGGACGGCTTTATCATCCAAGGCGATGCGGACAATGACCAGGCGGGCAGGAGCGTATCTTCTGCCGGCGACGTCAACGGCGACGGCTATGCCGATCTCATCGTCGGGGCGCGCCAGGGCGACGACGGTGGCAGCAATGCCGGCGAGGCCTATCTAGTGTTTGGCAAAGCTTCCGGATTTGGCAGCTCGATGGGCGGCCGCCGGGTGATTGATTTGGCCAATCTGGCCGCCGGGGACGGCTTTATCATCCAAGGTGATGCGGACAATGACCAGGCGGGCGTAAGTGTATCCAGTGCCGGCGACGTCAACGGTGATGGCTTTGCCGATCTCATCGTCGGGGCAAATTTGGCCGACTTCGAAGTCCCCGACAGCACCACCAGGACCAGTGCCGGTGAGGCCTACATCGTGTTCGGTAAGGCCTCCGGCCCATCTGATCCATTTGGCAGCCCGATGGGCGGCCGCCAGGTGATAAATCTGGACAGCCTGGCCGCCGCGGACGGCTTTATCATCCGGGGCGCCGCGCGCGGTGACTTTGCGGGCCATAGCGTATCCGGTGCCGGCGACGTCAACGGTGACGGCTTTGCCGACCTGCTCGTCGGGGCGTATCGTGCCGACGTCACCACCTCCGATGGCGACATCAAGAACAACGCCGGCGAGGCCTATCTGGTGTTCGGCAAGGCCTCCGGCCCATCTGATCCATTTGGGAGCCCGGACGGCAACCGCCAGGTCGTGGATTTGGATGCGTTGGCCCCGGAGGACGGCTTTATTATCCAGGGTGATGCGCCCGGTGACTATGCGGGCTATAGCGTCTCCGCCGCCGGCGACGTCAACGGCGACGGCTTTGCCGACCTGCTCGTCGGAGCGAATCGTGCCGACGTCACCACCTCCGATGGCAACACCAGGACCAATGCCGGCGAGGCCTACGTCCTGTTCGGCGGCCCGGCCGGTCTGAGCGCCGAGGCCGCCGCGGTGCCGGGCACGGACGGCGACGACGTCCTGAACGCCGACGGCCAGGCCACGGTGGTGCTCGCCGGCGCCGGCGATGACGTGCTGAATATAGACGGCTTCGGCCCCGACGACCTGCTCAAGTTCGACGGCGGCACCGGCACCGACACTCTGCGCCTGAACGGTGCTGACCTGAGCCTGGATCTGAGCACCCTCGCCGATACCCGCCTGAGTAGCATAGAGCGCATAGACCTCAACGGTGGTGGCCCAGGTGATAATAACAGTCTGAACCTCACTCGTCTGGACCTGCTGAGCCTATCCGAGGTACGCATCGACGGCCGGGCAGAGCTACGGGTTGACGGTAATAACGGTGACAGAATCACCGTCTCTGATAACGGCTGGGTGGCGCGGGGCACGGAGGAGATAGCCGACGTCCTCTATAACGTGTTCGACAACGGCAATGCCCGCCTGCTGGTCAATACCGCCATCGATATCGGCGAGAGTCTGAGGCGGACGGTCGACCTAAGCGAGATCACCATGGAGGACGGCTTTATTATCCAGGGTGACGCGGCCAATGACCGGGCGGGCATAAGCGTATCCGGCGCCGGCGACGTCAACGGCGATGGCTATGCCGACCTCATCGTCGGGGCCTACTTTGGCGACGACGGTGGCGGCAATGCCGGCGAGGCCTACGTCGTGTTCGGCAAGTCTTCCAACCCACGGGTCGTGGATTTGACCAGTCTGGCCGCCGGGGACGGCTTTATCATCCAGGGCGATGCGCCTGATGACCGGGCGGGCAGGAGCGTATCCGGTGCCGGCGACGTCAACGGTGACGGCTTTGCTGATCTCATTGTCGGGGCGCGCCTGGGTGACGACGGTGGGCGCAGTGCCGGCGAGGTCTATCTGGTGTTTGGCAAAGAGGACGACTTTGGCAACGACGTCAGCATCACACTTTCGGACGGCACCACGGTCGTCCGCCGGGTGATAGACCTGGAAAGCCTGGCACCGGCGGATGGCTTTATCATCCAGGGTGATAGGGCTTATGACAATGCGGGCATAAGCGTATCCGATGCCGGCGACGTCAACGGCGATGGCTTTGCCGACCTCATCGTCGGGGCATACAGGGGCGGCGACGGAGGCCACGAGGCCGGCGAGGCCTATCTGGTGTTTGGCAAAGAAGGCGGCTTTGGCGGCCCGATGGGCGGCCGCCAGGTCGTGGATTTGACCAATCTGGTCGCCGGCGACGGCTTTATCATCCAGGGCGATGTGAGCGTTGACCGGGCGGGCAGGAGCGTATCCTCTGCCGGTGACGTCAACGGCGACGGCTATGCCGACCTGCTCGTCGGGGCGCCCAGAGGCGACGACGGTGGCAACGAGGCCGGCGAGGCCTATCTGATATTCGGCAAGGCGGACGGCTTTGGCACCCCGATAGGTGACCGCCGGGTCGTGGATTTGACCAGCCTGGCCGTCGGGGACGGCTTTATTATCCAGGGCGATGAAGCGGATGGCCGGGTGGGCATGAGCGTATCCGGCGCCGGCGACGTCAACGGCGATGGCTATGCCGACTTCATCGTCGGGGCGAATTTGGCCGACGTCGACATCCCCGACAGCAACACCAGGACCAATGCCGGCGAGGCCTATGTCGTGTTCGGCAAGGCCTCCGGCCCATCTGATCCATTTGGCAGTCCGATGGGCGGTCGCCAGGTGATAAACCTGGAAAGCCTGGCCGCCGCGGACGGCTTTATTATCCAGGGCGATGCGTCCGGTGACAATGCGGGCATAAGCGTATCCGGTGTCGGCGACGTCAACGGTGACGGCTTTGCCGACCTGCTCGTCGGGGCGCGCCAGGGCGACGACGGTGGCACCGATGCCGGCGAGGCCTACGTCGTGTTCGGCAGGGCCTCCGGCCCATCTGATCCATTTAGGAGCCCGGACGGCATCCGCCGGGTTATCGATTTGAATGCGCTGGCCCCGGCGGACGGCTTTATCATCCAGGGCGATGCGTCCGGTGACAATGCGGGCATAAGCGTATCCGGAGCCGGTGACGTCAACGGCGACGGCTTTGCCGACCTGTTCGTCGGGGCAAATCGTGCCGACGTCACCACCTCCGATGGCAACACCAAGAATGATGCCGGCGAAGCCTACATCCTGTTCGGCGGCCCGGCTGGCCTGAGCACCGAAGCCGCCGCGGTGCCGGGTACGTACCGCGACGACGTCCTGAACGCCGACGGTCAGGCCACGGTGGTACTCGCCGGTGCCGGCGATGACGTGCTGAATATAGACGGCTTCGGCCCCGACGACCTGCTCAAGTTCGACGGCGGCACCGGCACCGACACCCTGCGTCTGAACGGTGCCGACCTGAGCCTGGATCTGAGCACCCTCGCCGATACCCGCCTGAGCAGCATAGAGCGCATAGACCTCAACGGTGGCGGCCCAAGTGATAATAACAATCTGAGCCTCACTCGTCTGGACCTGCTGAGCCTGTCCGAGGTACGCATCGACGGCCGGGCTGAGCTGCGGGTTGATGGTAATGACGGTGACAGAATCACCGTCTCCGATAACGGCTGGGTGCCGCGGGGCCGGGAAGAGATCGCCGATACCCTGTATAACGTGTTCGACAACGGCAATGCCCGCCTGTTGGTCAATACCGCCATCGATATCAGCGGAATCAGGCTGACGGTCGACCTCAGCAAGCTGGCCCGGGAGGATGGCTTTATCATCCAGGGCGATGAGGCGGGTGACAACGCCGGCCATAGCGTATCCGGTGTCGGCGACGTCAACGGCGACGGCTTTGCCGACTTCATCGTCGGGGCACGCAATGGCGACGACGGTGGCGACAATGCCGGCGAGGCCTACGTCGTGTTCGGCAAGGCCTCCAACCCACGGGCCGTGGATTTGAGTAATCTGGCCGCCGGCGACGGCTTTATCATCCAGGGCGACGAGGCCGGTGACCGTGCCGGCTTTAGCGTATCCGGTGCCGGCGACGTCAACGGCGACGGCTATGCCGACCTGCTCGTCGGGGTACGTGACGGCAACGACGGTGGCGGCAATGCCGGCGAGGCCTACCTGGTATTCGGTAAAGCCTCCGGCCCATCTGATCCATTTGGCGAACTGGTCGACGGCCGCCAGGTCGTGGATTTGAGCAATCTGGCCGCCGGCGACGGCTTTATCATCCAGGGCGACGAGGCCGGTGACCGTGCCGGCCATAGCGTATCCAGTGCCGGTGACGTCAACGGCGACGGCTATGCCGACCTCATCATCGGGGCGCCCCAGGGTGACGACGGTGCCAACCTGGCCGGCGAAGCCTATCTGGTGTTCGGCAAGGCCTCCGGCCCATCTGATCCATTTGGCAGCCCGGACGGTAGCAACCGCCCGGTGATTGATTTAAGCAGTCTGGCCGCCGGCGACGGCTTTATCATCCAGGGCGATGAGGGGGGTGACAACGTCGGCCATAGCGTATCCGGCGCCGGCGACGTCAACGGCGACGGCTATGCCGATCTCATCATCGGGGCGCCCTTTAACGACGATGGTGGCAACAACGCCGGCCTGGCCTACGTGGTGTTCGGCAAACAGGACAACTTTGGCAGCGCGGACGGTAGCGGCCGCCAGGTGATAGGCCTGAGCAGTCTGGTCGCCGGCGAGGGCTTTGTTATCCAGGGCGACACCGACCAGGACCAGGCGGGCAGGAGGCACATATCCGGTGCCGGCGACGTCAATGGCGACGGCTATGCCGACCTCATCATCGGCGTCCGTGGCGGCGACGACGGTGGCACCGATGCCGGCGAGGCCTACGTCGTGTTCGGCAAGGCCTCCGACCCATCTGATCCATTTGGCGAACTGGTCGGCAACCGCCGGGTCATCGACCTGAGCACCCTGAGTGCGGCCGAGGGCTTTATCATCCAGGGCGATACCGCCTATGACGCCGTGGGCCAGGGCGTATCCGGTGCCGGCGACGTCAACGGTGACGGCTATGACGACCTGCTCGTCGGCGCCCCCAGGGGCGAAGACGGTGAGATTGACGCCGGCGAAGCCTACGTCGTGTTCGGCAAGGCCTCCGACCCATCTGATCCATTTGGCAGCCTGGACGGGACCAACCGCCGGGTCGTGGATTTGACCGATCTGACCGCCGGCGACGGCTTCACCATCCGGGGCGACGCGGCCGATGACCGGGCCGGCTATAGCGTATCCGCCGCCGGTGACGTCAACGGCGACGGCTTTGCCGACCTCATCGTCGGGGCCAATCTGGCCGACGTCACCAACCCCGACGGCACCCCCAGGACCGATGCCGGCGAGGCCTACGTCCTGTTCGGCAGCTCGGTCGGCCTGGCCACCGAGGCCGTCGCCGAACTCGGCACCGCCGGCGACGACCTCCTGAACGCCGCCGGCGAGGCCACGGTGGTGCTCGCCGGTGCCGGCAATGATGTGCTGACGATAGATGGCTTCAGCGATACCGACCTGCTCAGGTTCGACGGTGGCAGCGGCACCGACACCCTCAGCCTGGCCAACCTCGGTGCAGGCACCGGCCTGAGCCTGGATCTGAGCACCCTTGCCGATACCCGCCTGAGCAGCATAGAGCGCATAGACCTCAGCGGCGATGGCCCAGATGGCAATAACACCCTGACCCTCACCCGTCTGGACCTGCTGAATCTGTCCGAAGTGAGGACCGAAGGCCGTGCCGAGCTGCGGGTTGACGGCAATGACGGCGACAGAGTCACCGCCTCCGATAACGGCTGGGTGCCGCGCGGCCGGGAAGAGATCGCCGACGTCCTCTATAACGTGTTCGACAACGGCAATGCCCGCCTGCTGGTCAATACCGCCATCGATATCGGTGGAATCAGGCTGACGGTCGACCTCAGCGAGCTGGCCCGGGAGGATGGCTTTATCATCCAGGGTGACGCGGACAATGACCAGGCGGGCATAAGCGTATCCGATGCCGGCGACGTCAACGGCGACGGCTATGCCGACCTCATCGTCGGGGTACGCGATGGTGACGACGGTGGCGGCAACGCCGGCGAGGCCTACGTCGTGTTCGGCAAGGCCTCCAACTCACAGGTCGTGGATTTGAGCAATCTGGCCGCCGGCGACGGCTTTATCATCCAGGGCGATACCGACTATGACGCCGCAGGCCATAGCGTATCCGGAGCCGGCGACGTCAACGGCGACGGCTATGCCGACCTCATCGTCGGGTCACGCGATGGTGACGACGGTGGCGGCAATGCCGGCGAGGCCTACGTCGTGTTCGGCAAGGCCTCCGGCCCATCTGATCCATTTGGCAGCCCGGACAGTAGCAACCGCCAGGTGATTGATCTGACCAATCTGGCCGCCGGCGACGGCTTTATCATCCAGGGCGATACGGCGGGCGACAATGCGGGCTTTAGCGTATCCGGAGCCGGCGACGTCAACGGCGACGGCTATACCGACCTCATCATCGGGGCGCGCCTGGACGATGAAGGCGGCAACAGCGCCGGCCAGGTCTATCTGGTATTCGGCAAGGCCTCCGATCCATCTGATCCATTCGGCAGCCCGGACGGCAGCGGCCGCCAGGTGATTGATCTGACCAATCTGGCCGCCGGCGAAGGCTTTATCATCCGGGGCGATATGGCGGGTGACCAGGTCGGCCAGAGCGTATCCGGAGCCGGCGACGTCAACGGCGACGGCTATGCCGATCTCATCATCGGGGCGGCCTTTGGCGACGATGGTGGCAACGACGCCGGTGAGGCCTACCTGGTGTTCGGCAAACAGGACAACTTTGGCAGCGCGGAAGGCAGCGGCCGGGTCATAGACCTAAGCAGCCTGGGTGCGGCCGACGGCTTCATTATCCAGGGCGATACAGACCTGGACCAGGCGGGCAGGAGGCAAATATCCGGAGCCGGCGACGTCAACGGCGACGGCTATGCCGACCTCATCATCGGCGCCCGTGGCGGCGACGACGGTGGCACCGATGCCGGCGAGGCCTACGTCGTGTTCGGCAAGGCCTCCGACCCATCTGATCCATTTGGCGAACTGGTCGGCAGCCGCCGGGTCATCGACCTGAGCACCCTGAGTGCGGCCGACGGCTTTATCATCCAGGGCGATACCGCCTATGACGCCGCGGGCCAGGGCGTATCCGGCGCCGGCGACGTCAACGGTGACGGCTATGACGACCTGCTCGTCGGCGCCCCCAGGGCCGAGGACGGTGAGATTGAAGCCGGCGAGGCCTACATCCTGTTCGGCAAGGCCTCCGACCCATCTAATCCATTTGGCAGCCTGGACGGGACCAACCGCCAGGTCGTGGATTTGACCGATCTGACCGCCGGCGACGGCTTCACCATCCGGGGCGATGCGGCCGATGACCGCGCCGGCTATAGCGTATCCGGCGCCGGCGACGTCAACGGTGACGGCTTTGCCGACCTCATCGTTGGGGCCAATCTGGCCGACGTCACCACCCCCGATGGCACCAGGACCGATGCCGGCGAGGCCTACGTCCTGTTCGGTAGCTCGGTCGGCCTGACCACCGAGGCCGCCGCCGAACTGGGCATGGACGGCGATGACGTCCTGAACGTCGACGGCCAGGCGACGGTGGTGCTCGCCGGTGCCGGCGATGACGTGCTGAATATAGACGGCTTCGGCGATACCGACCTGCTCAAATTCGACGGCGGCACCGGCACCGACACCCTGCGCTTGGTCAACCCCGGTGCAAGCAGCAGCCTGAGCCTGGACCTGAGCACCCTCGCCGATACCCGCCTGAGCAGCATAGAGCACATAGACCTCAGTGGTGAAGGTGACAACAGCCTGATCCTCACTCGTCTGGACCTGCTGAATCTATCCGAGGTACGGACCGATGGCCGGGCCGAACTGCGGGTCGATGGCAACACCGGCGACAGCGTCACCGCCCCCGATGACGGCTGGGCGCAGGGTGGCGACGTTATGATAGAGGGCACCATGTACAGGACCTTCGACAACGGCAACGCCCGCCTGCTGGTCAACATGGACGTATCGCTGGGCGGGGAATTAATGGCCACCAGCATGGCCACCAGCGCCGCACTCCTGCAAAACTGTTGCGTCACGCAGACGGTCGATATCCGCGCCTTCATCGAAGACCTGCCACCGGAGGACGAGGCACAGCAGCGCAAGCGCCTGGAAGACGAACTGGCGATGCTGGGCCCCTTACCGGCCGCAAAGGCGGCGATGGAGCTTGAGCAACCGGCGGCGGTGGCCGAGCCGGATGCCGACCTGTTCGACCTGCCGCCACTCAGCCCGGATGATGGCTAACGGACCAACGGAGCCCGTGACTCCCGTCGCGGGTATTAACACACACCCGGCACGCCGGATTCCCTGAGCAACCCGGATTTCCGAACTGCACCAGGCCTTTCCCGAATCAACACCAACCCCCCAACCCCCCTTATCAGGGGGGCTACCGAATCACCCCCAACCACTACAATCATCGTCATTTATCCACTTCTTAGCGTGCCCGGTTTCGGGCAAACCACCACCGAAGTAAATATCTGCGGCCGCACCACTCAGGTAGAGGCTGCGATTCTTGCGGCGATCAATCCAACGCCTGCCTGTGAGGCCGTGCCGGTAGCCGGCCTGGCCGGGATAACCTCACTCAGTTTGGTTGCAGCCGGCATCACCTCCCTGGCAAGCGGTGATTTCGCCGGACTGTCGGCGCTTGAGACCTTGAATTTGTCTAACCCCCTCTTAACCACGCTGCCCGCCGGTGTCTTTGACGGACTGTCGGCGCTTGAGTCTTTGGATTTGCGTCGCAACGCCTTCACCACGCTGCCGGACGGCGTGTTTGACGACGTGCTGGACACCCTGGGTGCCATAGGCGGCGTGACCGAAGAGACGACCACCGGTGTTCAGCGTCTTTATCAACTGCAAAAAAAAGGTGAACTGCCCTTCACCGCGATAGACGTCAACAATTCCGTGACCAAATCCAAATTCGATAACCTCTATGGTTGCCGTGAGTCGCTGGTGGACGGCATTAAACGCGCGACCGACGTGATGGTGGCCGGTAAGACTGCGCTGGTACTTGGTTACGGTGACGTCGGCAAGGGTTGCGCCCAATCATTGCGCGGTCTTGGGGCGATGGTCCGGGTCGCCGAAATCGATCCCATCTGTGCATTGCAGGCATCGATGGAAGGGTATCGCGTAGTCAGGATACAGGACGTTTGCGAGCAGGTGGATATTTTTGTCACCGCAACCGGCAACTGTAACGTAATACGGCATGAGCATATGCGGACAATGAAAGACCAGGCTATCGTATGCAACATCGGTCATTTCGATAATGAAATTGACGTTGCCAGCCTGGAACAATATGACTGGGAAGAGATCAAGCCGCAGGTGGATCATATTATTTTCCCGGATGGCAAACGCATCATCCTGCTGGCCAGGGGGCGGCTGGTGAATCTGGGCTGTGCCACCGGGCATCCCAGTCTGGTCATGTCCACCTCATTTACCAATCAGGTTCTGGCGCAGATTGAACTCTTTACCGACCAGGACAAAAAATATCGCAAAGACGTATATGTTTTGCCCAAGCATCTGGATGAAAAGGTGGCCAGGCTGCACCTGGACCGGGTGGGGGCAAATTTGACCGCATTGACCCGTGAACAGGCCGACTATATTGGCGTGCCCATCGAAGGACCGTACAAACCCGATCAGTATCGTTATTGATCGATAAACCGGTGATCGGTTATGGAGACCCAGAAAAAATACAGACCGGTATTTAGTTTTGAGTTTTTTCCGCCCAAAACACCCGAAGCCGTGGGCAAACTGCAAACCGCACAGGAGCATCTCGCCAGGCTGAAGCCGGATTTCTTTTCGGTAACCTTTGGTGCCGGCGGCAGCTCCCGTGTGCAAACCCTGGAAACCGCACTCGATATCAGAGAAAAAACCGGTATCAACGCGGCCCCCCATATTTCCTGCATGGGGTATATGAATGACGATATCCGTCGGATTCTGGCCTCCTATAAAGAAAAAAGCATTAAACGCCTGGTTGCATTACGCGGTGATTTGCCGTCCGGATCGGTGGGCCGAGGCCAGTTGCGTTATGCCAACGAACTGGTTGAATTTATCCGTGAACAAACCGGTGATCACTTTCATATAGAAGTGGCCGCTTATCCCGAATTTCATCCTCAGGCACCGGACGCCGGCACCGATCTGAAAAACTTTAAGCGCAAAATAGACGCGGGCGCAGACAGCGCCATCACCCAGTATTTCTACAATCCATTTGCCTATTATCGGTTCATAGACGGTTGTGAAAAATTGGGTATAGATATCCCCATCGTGCCCGGGATCATGCCGATTATTAATTGTACTCCACTGGTACGTTTTTCCGACGGCTGCGGCGCGGAAATACCCCGTTGGATCCTCAAGCGTTTGCAGGAATTTGGCGATGATCGCCCATCCATCCGCAAATTCGGCATAGACGTGACCACGCAATTATGTGCCGAACTGTTACAAAACGGCGTACCGGGCCTGCATTTTTATACCATGAATCAGGCGGAAGCCTCCAGTGCCATCTGGAACAATCTGGGTATTGCAGGAGTCGGGGTCTCCCGACCCCGATAAAACCCACACTCGGCACGCCGGATTCCCTGAGCGACCGGGATTTCCGGACTGCATCGGGGCTTTCCTGAATCAACACCAACCCCCCCAACCCCCCTTACAGGAGTCGGGGTCTCCCGACCCCGATACAACACACACTCAGCACGCCGGATTCTCTGTACAGGAGGACGGGTTTCCAAACCCGTCTATAATCATTCAACTTTTAATGTGTTTTTTTTTACAGGAGTCGGGGTCTCCCGACCCCGATAAAACACACACCCGGCACGCCGGATTCTCTATCTCTATCGGGGCTTTTAAATATAATTAAACAAAAGGAGGACGGGTTTTCAACCCGTAGGCGGGTTTGGAAACCCACCCTCCTGTTTAAAACCGTGTTTTTTTATAGGCGGGTTTGGAAACCCACCCTCCTGTAATTATTTAAAGACGGGTTGGAAAACCCGTCCTCCGGTGCTATACTGGAGTGTAGAACCACTCGGACGAAATCCGCCATGAAAGCCATACAACAATTTTTAGTAGTCGTCGTCATTTATCCACTGCTTAGCGTGCCCGGGTTTGGGCAAACCACCCCCCCCCCCCCCCCCCCACAGTAAATATCTGCGACCGCACCCCTCAGGTAGAGGCTGTGATTCTTGCGCGGATCTCTGATCCACCGCCTGCCTGTGCGGCCGTGCTGGAGTCCGACCTGGCCGGGATAACCGGACTCACTTTCTCTTTCGGAGCAATCACCTCGCTGGCAAGCGGTGATTTCGCCGGACTGTCGGCGCTTATGGGGTTGTTTTTGGATAGAAACGCCTTAACCACTCTGCCCGCTGATGTCTTTGCCGGCCTGTCGGCGCTTGAGACCTTGACTTTGGGTTCCAACCGCTTAACCACGCTGCCGGCGGATATCTTTGACGGCCTGACGGCGCTGGAGAGCTTGGATTTGCGTGCAAACCGCTTAACCACTCTGCCCGCCGGTGTCTTTGACGGCCTGACGGCGCTGGAGGGGTTGTTTTTGAATCGCAACAACTTCACCACGCTGCCCGCCGGCGTGTTTGACGACGTGCTGGACACCTTGGGCGCCATAGACGTGGGGTTCTTTGTTGACGATAACATCCGCAGCGCCCATTTTGTCTGCTCGCGGCCGGATGCCGAGGCCATCGTAACCGCCACCGCCGGTGTGAACGACTGCCTGCGGATCACTTCCGCGCAATTCAACGTCGCTCTCGCGAATGCCGGCCTGAGTGCGCTGACGATTTCCGCAGGTACACTGATGCCGGAGTTTGACAGCGCCACCTTCACGTACAGCGCCACCGTGCCCAATGCCGTGGCCACCCTCACCATCACCCCCACGGCCGTCGACAGCGGTTCAACCGTGACGGTGAACGGGGCGGCGATGACCACCGCCGCGCTCGATGTGGGCGCGAACGAGATTGAAGTCGTCGTTACCGCCGCGAACTCCATCACGCCGATCTACAGACTGACCGTAACCCGCGATGTGCCGCGAGTAAATATCTGCGACCGCACCCCTCAGGTAGAGGCTGCGATTCTTGCCGCCATCAATCCAACGCCTGCCTGTGAGTCCGTACCGGAGACCGCCCTGGCCGGGATAACCGAACTCGATTTCGATTCAGCCAGCATCTCCTCCCTGGCAAACGGTGATTTCGCAGGACTGTCGGGGCTTGTGACCTTGAATTTGAATTTTAACAGCTTCACCTCTCTACCCGTCGATGTCTTTGACGGTCTGTTGGCGCTTGAGACCTTGATTTTGACGAACAGCCTATTAACCACTCTGCCCGCTGATGTCTTTGACGGCTTGACGGCGCTGGAGTCTCTGGATTTGTCAGAAAACGTACTCTTCACTACTCTACCCGCTGATGTTTTTGCCGGCCTGTCGGCGCTTGTAACCTTGGATTTGTCTGGCACCACCTTAACCACGCTGCCTGCCGGTGTCTTTGACGATCTGTCGGCGCTTGAGAGCTTGGATTTCGGTCAGAGCCGCTTAACCATGCTGCCCGACGGCGTCTTTGACCGCCTGTCGGCGCTTGAGAGGTTGGATTTTAATCAGACCCGCTTAACCACGCTGCCCGACGGTGTCTTTGACGACCTGTCGGCACTTGTGCTATTGAATGTGAGTAACACCGACTTAACCACGCTACCCGCTGATGTCTTTGACGGCCTGGCGGCGCTTGAGACCTTGAATTTGAGTAACACCGACTTAACCACTCTGCCCGCCGGTGTCTTTAACGGCCTGTCGGCGCTTGAGAGGTTAAATTTGCTTAACAACAACTTCACCACCCTGCCCGACGGCGTGTTTGACGACGTACTGGACACCCTCGGCACCATAGACGTGGCATTCAACGTCGACGACACCGTCCGCAACGCCCATTTTGTCTGCTCGCGGCCCGATGCCGCCACCATCGTAGCCAACACCGACGGTGTGACCGACTGCCTGCGGATCACCACCGCGCAACTCTTCACCGCTCTGCCGAATGCCGGCCTGAGCGCGCTGACGATTTCCCAGGGCACACTGACGCCGGTATTTGATCGCACCACCCTCACATACAGCGCCACCGTGCCCAATACCGTGGCCATCCTCACCCTCACCCCCACGGCCGCCGACAGCGGTTCAACCGTGGCCGTGACAGTGAACGCGGGAACGGCGATGACCACCACCCCATTCACCGCCGCCCTCAACGTCGGCGCCAACGACATAGCAATCGTCGTTACCGCCGCGGACGGCACTACAACGCTGACCTACAGGCTGACGGTAACCCGCGCCAATAATCCGCTGGACCTGAATCAAGACCAGACCGTCAACGCCCAGGATGCCCAGATCCTGTATTATCTCTCGCTGACGCCCCGGCCCGACAACCTGCTGAACACACTGCTGGGGAACGCCGAAAATATTGCCGCACTGGAGGCCGGAGCCGATGCCCTGGCGGGCGAAAACCGGTTCAACCTGGACGGTAATGATGGCCTGAACCAAAATGACTGGCGGCTGCTGTACTATGCGCTGCGGTTTGAGGATGAGCTGAGTGCCAGCCCGGCACTGCGGAATGCGCTGGGGGTGACGGAGGCGACTCTGGATGCGGTGCGGTTGCTTATTGAATAGACAGGAGTCGGGGTCTCCCGACCCCGATAAAACACACAATCGGCACGCCGGATTCTCTATTTCTATCGGGGCTTTCCTGAATCAACACCAAACCCCCCAACCCCCCTTACAGGAGTCGGGGTCTCCCGACCCCGATAAAACACACACTCAGCACGCCGGATTCTCTATCTCTATCGGGGCTTTTAAATATAATTAAACAAGAGGAGGACGGGTTTCCAACCCGTCCATAATAAAACATTTTTAGGCGGGTTTGGAAACCCACCCTCCTGTTTAAAACACACACCCGGCACGCCGGATTCTCTGTACAGGAGGACGGGTTTTCAAGCCCGTCTTAAATCATTCAACTTTTAATGTGTTTTTTTTTAGGCGGGTTTGGAAACCCACCCTCCTGTCAAGCCCCCCTTATACGCGGATCAAATGCATCACGAACGGCGTCGGCGAATAAATTGGCGGCGAGCACCAGCAGAAACATAAAGATAAACGCCGCCACTAATGACCACCAAACGATGGGGTCGCGCGCCATTTCCAGACGGGCGCTGTTGATCATATTTCCCCAACTGTGCATGCTCGGGTCCACGCCTATATTGATATAGGATAATACCGCTTCGGCCAAAACCAGGCCGCTGAAATCGAGTACGATGGAGATGATCACGATATGCATGACGTTGGGCAACAAATGTCTGCGCATGATGGTAAAGTGCCCGACTCCAAACGCCTGCGCCGCCCGGACGTAGTCTATGGTGCGTAATTTAAGGGCCTCTCCGCGCAATAGTCGGCACAGTCCGGTCCAGCTGGTGATCCCCAGGATCATGCACAGAAACAACAGACGCAAATCGGAGCGTTGTTCCAGACTGGTAAATTGATCGGCGTTATTCGCCATATATACTTGCAGCAATAATACCGCGGCGGCAATCAGTAATACGCCCGGTATGGAATTTAAGGTGGTGTATAGATATTGAATGAGGTCGTCTATCCAACCACGAAAATAACCCGCCATCAATCCCATGATCATTGCAAAGGGCAGCATGATTAAGGTGGTTAACATTCCGATCACCAGTCCGGTGCGTATGCTTTTGATGGATTGATAAAGCACGTCCTGGCCGACTTTGTCGGTGCCGAAGACGTGGTAGCCATCGGCCAGCGCGACGATCACGCCGGTGAGGGTGAAAATACTGAGAATAGTGGCAAAGATCGCATACCAGGGGACGGTGGTATTGCGACCGATAATTTGCCGGAGCATTTGCCCGATGGCCACTCCGCTTTTTTTTGCCCGCCACAGGGTGATACTGAATATAAAAACGGCGGCGGCTGCGATACCGATGGCCAGACCGGCAACGATACGCAGGCTGATATCGCGCATGTGCTCTCGTTCGGGATCGTCCAGATGGGCACCGCCAAATTGCAGGCGCGGATAACTGCGATAGGCCTCGCCTTGCTCCGACTCAATTAATTCCATCGAATATGCACGCGTCGCCAACGGCGCTGAATAGGTCTTTTCCGAATTGGTGCGTATCGGGGTTAACGCAAGGTCCAACACGCTGAGCACTTCATTGGAATAGGATGGCCGGTCTCCGGCGGCTTCCAGCGCGGGATGGAAATGCAATGAATCCAGTAAGCCGATAATCACGAAAATCGATAACACCACCGCCGAAGACACTGCGATGGGACGTTTGATGACTTCCCTCCAGGGTGCACGCAAATGCTCATGGCGACGGGCATAAAAGACAAAACCGATCACCATGATCAGCAATAGGAAAATCAGCATATCGGTGATAAATAAAACCGGCATATCAGTTTAACCTGACCCTGGGATCGGCAATGGTGTATGAAATATCGGTGAGAATCAGGCCGGCGATATACAGCACCGATCCCAGAAATACCATGGAACGGACAATCGCAAAGTCCTGTGCATTAATGGCGTCTATGGTATAACTGCCCAATCCGGGGATCGCAAAAAATGATTCGGTGATCAGGCTGCCAATAAACAAAAGCGGCAGGATGGCAACGATACCGGTAAGGATCGGGATCAATCCATTTTTCAGTACGTGCCGGTACAGCACCGCGGCGTCCGATATTCCCTTGGCCCTGGCGGTGCGGACGTAATCCCTGGCCATCTCTTCAATAAATATGGTGCGATACCAGCGGGTGCTTGCGCCGATACTGCCGACCAGGCCGATCAGGACCGGCAAAACCAGAAATTTAATGGCCTCCATCCCGTGGTCATAACCGGATATCGGTACCAAATGCAATAATTTGCTGATCAGAAACTGGCCGCTGATAATATAAAACAGGCTCGATATGGACATCATGATCACACACAGTATCACCCCCGAATAATCGACATAGGTGGCGCGAAAAAAAGCCAGTAATAAGCCAAAACTGATATAACTCAACAGGCCGATGACAAGGCTTGGAACGCTGATTGCCAGGCTGGGCCATATTCTCTGGCTGATGTCGTAGCTGATATCGCGGCCATTATCGGAACGGCCAAAATCGAATACAAATAAGCGCACCGAGTGTTCATAGAAAATGGTGTCTTTGATCTGGCCCAAACCATCCGCCTGAGGGTTATAAATGACCGGTTTGTGATAACCGCGTTCCTGTTTCCATTTATCGATTGCGTCCTGGGTCACCCGCTTCATGCCCAAATGCATGCGCGCCATATCATCCGGCGTGTTCACGACAAAGAATAATACAAAGGTAATGATATTGACGCCGATGAGTATCGGCACTGCGTACAGAATCCGGCGGATAATATAGGCGATCATCGGATCACCGCCCGTTGGCGTTTCTTATAGCTGATAACGGCCGGCAGGATGAGCAGGATCAGAACAATGACGCCGACGATAACCGGCCACCAGATCGGTTGGTTCCATAACTGTCTTTGTTCCGAGCGCAGGATGGGATCGATGCGCTTGTATTTTAATGTGTTGTTGGCCATTAAATTGGGTTTGACGTTGCCATACCATCCATGGTGCAGGGAAAATCCGACCGGATGGAATCCCCACAGCCAGGGCGAGTCTTTTCGGACAATCTCAACCATTTCATCGATAATTTTCTGCCGCGCTTCGCCATTCGGCATATTCTTCATTTGGTCAAACAAGTGATCGAATTGGACGTTTTTATAATTTGCCGCATTCTCGCCATTATTGTCTATCTTGGCATTCGGACCATATAACAGAAAAAAGAAATTTTCCGGATCGGGATAATCGGCGTTCCAGCCCCATTGGAATATCTGGGCGGTGCCCGTGCGTATTTTTTCCTGGAAGCGATTGTAATCGGTGGCCCGAATCACCAAATCAATTCCCAGTTTGGCAAATTGTTTTCTCATCCAGTCAAACCTTGATTTGGTGCCGGGCCCGGCGACCGGGGTGTCCAGATAGAGTACCAGCGGTTTGCCGGTGTTACTGTCCCTGCCATTGGGATAGCCGGCCTCGACCAACAGTTGTCTGGCCGCGTCAATCAATCGCCGTTTGGGTTTATTATTTTGCCAGCGATACACATAGGGGTTGACGCCCGCCTCTCCGGCAACGTGGCCAAAAATGCCCGGCGGGATCGGACCCTGGGCGGCAATGCCTCTGCCATTGGCAAAGATCGAAATAAATTCTTCATAATCGACGCCTATGGCAATGGCCCGTCTTAATAAGCGATTGCGGTCACTGTCCCCGCCGACCGTCTGATCGACCATATTGAAGCCCATATAATAGGTGGACGTGGTGACTTCGGTGATCAGTCGCATGCCCCGGTCGCGCATAACCTCGGTCAATTGCGCCTCTCCGGCGGCGCTGAACCGTACCGCCTGATCAAAACTGTCCGACACAATGCCCGATACATCATAATAGCCCTGTAAAAATTTATTCCATGCCGGGATGGATTCCTTTTCCAAACTGTACACCGCCGCGTCCAGGAAAGGCATGGGTTTGCCGGCATCCGTCAACAGGTCATTGCGGATATCGACATCATCGCCTTCATAAGGATACGTCTCCCCTCTGAAATTCGGGTTTTTGCGCAATACCATGCGCCGATTGGGATTGTTTTCCGTCAACATAAACGGGCCGGTACCGACCGGGAACCAGTCCAGAGTGATATTTCTATCCCGCATTCCGGGCTGGCTGTAAAAATAGTCCGCCTCCCACGGCATGGGCGCAAAGAATGACATGGACAACCAATAAATAAACTGCGGGTATTTTTTCTTGAGGATTATTTCAAAACGATAATCATCGATCCTGCGCGCGCCCTGCAAATTAAATTCATGCAGATTTATAAACCGGTCGGTGTCGTGAGATTGTAATTGCTCGATAAGCTCGGGCAGTCCGAGAATATACTGCGACATCAACCCGGTAATTGGCGAATGCACCCGCGGATGGGCAAGACGTTTGATCTGATACAGATAGTCATCGGCCTTCAACTCGCGGGAGCCAATCTGAGCAAAATCGGACAGGGTATGTATGCCCGACAATTTCCGCGGGTTTAGATCATGATAAACAAATGCGCCGGTTTCGTCTTTGGCAAACGCCGGATGCGGCTGATAAAGGATCCCCGGCTTGATTGCAATTTCATAGGTCACCCGCTCCGGGTCCGGCGCACCGGGGTCGAGCCGATCACCCCGTGCATCGGTATATACCGGTTGCGGCATTGCCGTCGCGGTTAACGTCGTGAGCTCATAAGGACGCTTGAGAAAATGATATTGCAACGGCGGTTCGTATATCTGGCCTAAAAATACGTATTCATTGGCGCTATAGGAACTCACCGGATCGAGATGCTTGGGGCGTTCGGAAAATGAATCATAATAAATATTCTCAGCCTTATCCGATACCGGATAAGGATTGTTCCAGGTGGAATGATCGCAACCGGCGGAGCCAAAGATCGCTATCAGTGCCGGTAGAATAAAACAATAAGGATACATGGGTTGTTTATCGATTCCATGAAGCTATTATAAACATTGGGATTTTCCTGTACACTGCAACCAAAATAACAGGGGAACATAATGGGGTTATTAGACCATAAAAGAGCCTTGATCGTTGGCGTTGCCAGTGAGCGTTCGATTGCCTGGGGCATTGCCCGGGCCATGCACCGGGAAGGCGCTGAGCTTGCGTTTACCTACCAAACCGATAAATTAAAGGGGCGGGTGGAAAAATGTGCGGCGCAACTCAATTCAAACCGGATTATGCCCTGTGACGTGGTCAGTGATGAGCAAATACGGATGGTATTTGAACGTTTGGACGAGCATTGGGATGGGCTGGACATAGTGATCCACTCGCTTGCCTACGCCCCGAAACAACTGCTTGACGGTGAATACCTGGCCAATGTGACCCGTGACGGTTTCCTGATGGCGCATGAGATCAGTTCCTACAGTTTTGCCGCATTGGGCAACGCCGCCCGTTCCAGGATGCGGGGGCGCAATAGTGCGTTGCTGACCCTGAGCTATATCGGCGCGGTCAGGACTATTCCCAATTACAATGTGATGGGGATCGCCAAGGCCAGTCTTGAGGCCAACGTGCGCTATATGGCCGCCAGTCTGGGGCCGGAGGGAATACGGGTGAATGCCATTTCCGCCGGGCCGATTAGAACCCTGGCCGCATCGGGGATCCGGGGACTCAAAGACTGCCTCACCCAGGTGGAAAACAATGCCCCGTTACGACGCAATGTGACCATAGAAGAAGTGGGCAATGCCGCGGCCTTTTTATGTTCCGACTACGCCTCGGCGATCACCGGCGAAATAACCTATGTTGACTGTGGTTATAATGCGATAGGAATGAATACCGGGGGGGAGGGCTGATGATCAAAAATCGTGAAAACAAACTGCTGATTGCAATCCTGATCGGCGCCATTGCCGGCATAATCTGCGGCTGGTATTTCGGTGCCGCAATGACCGCAGTGGGCTGGATTGGTAAAATGTTTCTCGATTTGTTGAAGATGATGATCATTCCGTTGGTGATCGCCGCGGTGATCACCGGCGTCACCTCGTTGGGCGACATCAGAAAAATCGGCAGGGTGGGCGGTTTTACCGTGCTGTACTATGCATGCACCACCGCCCTGGCGGTATTCATCGGCCTGATCCTGGTCAATATCATCCGCCCCGGCGGTGGCCTGGATCCGGCCGCTGGCAGCCTGCCTGAATATATCAGTGACCGGGAAACCACCGGTTTTACCGATATTATCTCCTCCCTGGCCTCTCCCAACCTGATTGATGCGGCCGCCAAAACCGAATTATTGCCGATCATCGTATTCTGCCTGCTGTTTGGTCTGGCGCTGACCACCATCGGCGAGAAAAACCAGCCCTTGATCCGGTTTTTTGACGGTCTCAACGAAGTGATGATGAAACTGGTTATCTGGCTGATGTACCTGGCCCCGATAGGCATATTTGCATTGATCGCGGATCGTTTGGGACAAGCCGGTGGCGGCCGGGAATTTATTCAGGAATTGAGCTCGGTCGGGTGGTATTGCTTTACCGTGATCATCGGTCTTGCGGTGCATTTTGTGTTGCTGTTTTTGATCCTGTTGACGTTCAGCAATTACGGCCGACGGTACCTGCTCAGCCTGTTGCGGGCATTACTCACCGCCTTTGGCACCGCCAGTTCTTCCGCCACCCTGCCGGTGACAATAGAATGCGCCAAAGAAGGCGGCGTGGATAAACGTGCGCTCAAATTCGTATTGCCGATCGGGGTCACGATGAACATGGACGGCACTGCGCTGTATGAAGCCGTTGCAGTGATGTTTATCGCCCAGGCAATGAATATCTCCATGGGACCCACCGAGCAGATCATAATTTTTGTAACCGCGACCCTGGCGGCGATCGGCGCGGCCGGGATCCCTCAGGCCGGACTGGTGACCATGTTAATCGTACTGGCGGCGGTGGATTTGCCGGCGGAAGGGATCGGTTTGCTGCTGGCGGTGGACTGGTTTCTGGATCGATTCCGTACCACTGTAAATGTATGGGGAGACAGCGTCGGAGCGGCAATTATAGCAAAACACCTGCCCAAATGACGGACTGGGATTCAGTCCTTGAGCGATTGTATTGCGGGGGGCATCAGCGGGTAGTGATAGATGGGGCACGGTTTTATTGTTGCCACTGACGGGTCTGAGCGCGTTCTTTTTGATCGCGTTTTTTCTGAGCGCGTTTTTTCTGAGCGCGAATTTTCGATATCTGATCCTCAAGTTTGCGGCCGAGACGCTCGGCCTCGGAGATCTGATCAGTGGTCATTCGGCTCTGTATGGCGGCCAGTTCTTTTTCTGCCTCTTGCCGTATGGTGCCCCATGTTTCTTTTGCACGTTTTTTGCCCGGTCTATTAGCGACGAGGTAATACCAGGCATACCCCCGGACGTTATCTTCCGGCACCCCGTCGCCATTAGCGTACATCTCCCCCAGAGTGTACTGGGCTTTGGCATATCCGTTCGTGGCTGACTTCCGAAACCATTCCAAGGCTTGGGGGTTATCCCTGGCCACCCCGTCACCATCAGCGTATATCTCCCCCAGAGTATATTGGGCGAAAGCCTGCTCCTGCGCGGCTGCTTTTTGGAACCAATCCAACGCTTGGGGGTTATCTTTGGGCACTTCTTCACCATTGACGTATATAAGTTTCAGCTTGTTAAACCAGGAACAGAGCACGGAACGCACCCCTTTGCCGCTGGCGTACATCCACCCCAGAGTATATTGGGCTTCGGCATGCCCGTTCTCAGCCGCTTTCCGGAGCCAATTCACGGCCTGGCGGTCGTCCTTGAGCACTCCCTCGCCGTAGTAGTATGAAAGCCCCAGATGCAGCTGAGCTTCGGCGAACCCGTTCTCGGCCGCCTTCCGGATCCAATCTATGGCCTGGGGTTGGTTCTCGGGCAGCCCCTTGTAGTAGTTGAACATGCCTCCCAGATTATATTGGGCGCAAATTCGCCCCTGCCTGGCCACCCTCATGTAGCGGACCAGGTATCTTTTTGTTCCCCAACCCTTGCTGTACATCATCCCCAGATGAAGCTGGGCACCAGCGTGCCCCTTCTCGGCCAGTGGTTGGAATTGACGGAACGCCTTCCCATGTTGGCCCTGTTGGTATGCCTTTATCCCGGCTTCATAATCAGCCGCTCCCACGGTCACCGCCCCCAACAGCAGTGCGAGTGGGATGATCCAGTGTAGGGTTGCTGCCATCTTACCGCTCATTGCATCAAGACAAACAACGATTCATAACCGTGTTGTCTGAATCAACCCGCCACCGATAGGGCCCTAAGCATTCTATCCATACTCTGTTCAAGATTCTCCATACCGGTCGCAAATGAAATACGCATATGGCCGGGGGCGCCAAATGCCGAACCGGGGATTAATGCCACCTCGGCTTGATCCAGAAAAAATGCGGCCAGATCGATATCATTATCGATATGCTTGCTTTGCTTGATTACGTCATTCATGTCTGGAAAGATATAAAATGTGCCGTCGGAAGCCCGGCAGCTTACGCCCGGCATATTATTTAATTTATCCCGCACAAAATCATGGCGTTGCTTAAATATGTTGGTACTTTCTCTGATATAGGTCTGATCCCCGTTTAACGCGGCCATAGCTGCGGCCTGAGCAATGGAGGTTGCATTGGAAGTACTCTGGGATTGAATCTTATTGATCCCCTTGATAATCAAGGCCGGGCCGCCGGCGTAGCCGATACGCCAACCGGTCATCGAATACGCCTTGGAGACACCGTTCACCACCACCGTGCGCGCATGTAGTTGCGGGCAAACATTAACGATATTGATAAATTTTTCCCGTCCCCAAAGAATGTGCTCATAGATATCGTCGGTAACGACAAGGACATCCGGGAATTTGCCCAGCACTTCCGCCAATGCAGCCAGTTCATTCTCACTGTAACAGGCGCCGGTGGGGTTGGCCGGGCTGTTCAGGATCAGCATTCTGGTTTTGTCGCTGATCGCCTGATGTAATTGCTCAGGAGCAATTTTAAATGCTTGCCGCATGTCCGTTGGGATGATCACCGCCTCGGCCCCGGCGAGTTTGGCCATATCCGGATAGGATACCCAGTAAGGCGCCGGTACGATGATCTCATCACCCGGATTCAAATAGGCCTGAAATAGATTATACAGGCCGTGTTTCGCCCCCGACGAAACCGTGATCTGATCGGGCTCATAGGCAAGACTGTTTTCACGTTGAAATTTGTCGATGATGGCTTGTTTCAAATCCGGCAGACCGTCAACCGGGGTATATTTGGTTAACCCATCCCGGATCGCCTTGTGTGCCGCATCTTTAATATGTTCGGGCGTGTCAAAATCGGGTTCTCCCGCGTCCAGGCCAATAATATCCTTGCCCTGGGCGCGTAGTTTGGCCCTTTTTGCCGTGACCGCAAGTGTCGGGGACGCCTTTATGCTTTGGGCCCGCTTTGACAACAGTATGTTCAATGATTATTTCCTCTATAATTTAGAATTACCGGTATATGTAATATACTCGAACCGACCCGATTAAAAAATGGTTATGTCCAAGCAATTTAAACTCAATTCTAATTATCAACCGACCGGTGATCAACCCATGGCAATTGGGCAGTTGGTCGCGGGCCTGAATGATGGATTAATGTATCAGACCCTGCTGGGCGTAACCGGCTCCGGTAAAACGTTTTCCGTTGCCAACATTATTCAGGGCCTGCAACGACCGGCGATGATACTGGCGCCGAATAAAACCCTTGCCGCCCAGCTGTATGGCGAAATGAAGGAATTTTTTCCGGAAAATGCAGTGGAATATTTCGTGTCTTATTACGATTATTACCAACCCGAGGCCTATGTGCCGGCCTCGGATACCTATATCGAGAAGGACGCATCCATTAACGAGCATATTGAACAAATGCGTCTTTCCTCAACCAAGGCGATTTTAGAAAGGGCGGACACCATTATTGTTGCCACGGTATCGGCGATCTACGGCCTCGGCGACCCACAGAGTTATTTGCAGATGGTCCTGCATCTGGATAGAGGCGATCAAGTGGAGCAGCGCACCTTGCTAAGGCGGCTTGCCGAATTGCAGTACACCAGAAATGAAGCGGCGTTGCACAGAGCCACTTATCGTGCACGCGGGGAAAGCATAGACGTCTTTCCCGCCGAGTCGGAGCGTGAGGCCGTCCGAATCGAAATATTTGACGATGAAATTCAATCACTGAGTTATTTCGACCCATTAACCGGCGAGACATTGCGTCAGGTACCGCGGATCACGATTCATCCAAAAACCCATTACGTCACCCAAAGACAAGTGCTGCTTGACGCCGTCGAGTCGATCCGGGTGGAACTGCAGGAAAGACTGGAACAATTGGAGTCGCTCAATAAGCTGGTTGAAGCGCAACGATTGGCGCAACGCACGCGGTTTGATATCGAGATGATCCTCGAAATTGGCTATTGCAGCGGTATTGAGAATTACTCTCGTTATTTATCCGGACGCGCGGCTGGGCAACCGCCGCCGACTTTGATCGATTATTTGCCGAAAGATGCGTTGTTATTTATCGATGAAAGCCACGTTACGGTTCCCCAGTTGGGGGGAATGTACAGAGGCGACCGATCAAGAAAGCAAACACTGGTGGAGTATGGTTTTCGCCTGCCTTCGGCGCTGGATAATCGGCCGCTGTGCTTTGATGAATTTACATCACTGTCACCGCAGACGGTTTTTATCTCAGCCACTCCGGGGACTTACGAGCTCGAACGTTCGGGCCACGTCGTTGAGCAGCTTGTCAGACCGACCGGGCTGTTGGATCCGGAAGTGGAGGTGAGACCGGTTGTCAGTCAAGTGGATGATCTGCTCTCGGAGATTAACGAACGGGTTTCGTTAAATGAGCGGGTATTGGTGACCACCTTGACAAAGCGCATGGCGGAAGATTTAACCGATTATCTGACCGATCACGACGTCCGCGTCAGATACCTGCATTCCGATATCGACACGGTGGAACGGGTGGAGATTATTCGTAATTTGCGCCTGGGTGAGTTTGACGTGCTGGTTGGCATCAATCTATTGCGTGAAGGGCTGGATATGCCGGAGGTTTCATTAGTCGCGATTCTGGACGCGGATAAAGAAGGATTCTTACGGTCCGGCACCACCTTGATTCAGACCATAGGGCGGGCGGCGAGAAATATCAACGGCAAGGCGATACTCTATGCCGACAATATCACCGGTTCAATACGGAAGGCGGTGGACGAAACGCAGCGCAGAAGAAAAAAACAACGGCAATTTAATAAGCGCCACGGTATTGAACCGCAAGGCATAAGCAAGACGGTTACCGATATCATGGAGCTGTCCGATACCCACCACGCCGGCAAGAACAGAAAATATAATAAGGTTGCCGAGGAAAAAGCCGTTTATAATGGCATGTCTCCGGAATTACTCATGAAGAAAGTGAAAAAACTGGAGGAGCAAATGCATCAGCATGCTCGTGATCTTGAATTCGAACAGGCGGCAAAAAATCGCGACGAAATACGACGGATAAAGATAAATATCCTGGGCCTGCCCGATATAAAAGCCGGCTAGATGATCATTGCATGGTAATGATATTCGGTGCGCGTGAGATTAGCACCCGGATTATGGCCCCCGGCACAAGTTTGAATCGTCCGCCGTATGCAATTAGAATCGCGGCGTCCCCGGCACGTTCGACTGTAAGTTCCCAATGAAGAAAATACGCAATTTTTCAATCATCGCCCATATTGACCATGGCAAATCGACCCTGGCCGACCGATTTATCCAGATTTGCGGCGGCCTGTCCGACCGCGAAATGTCGGCGCAGGTGCTCGATTCGATGGAGCTTGAGCGGGAAAGGGGGATAACCATCAAGGCACAAAGTGTTTCCCTCAATTATAAAGCGGATGATGGTAATTGTTATCAGTTCAATATGATCGACACCCCCGGACACGTGGATTTCAGTTATGAAGTATCCCGCTCCATGGCGGCATGCGAGGGTGCTTTGCTGGTCATAGACGCGGTACAGGGCGTGGAGGCCCAAAGCGTCGCAAACTGTGTTACCGCAATAGACAATGGTCTTACAGTGGTGCCGGTGCTGAACAAGATTGATTTGACCTCTGCCGAACCGGACAGGGTGATCAGGGAAATAGAAGAAATTATTGGTATTGAGGCACGGGACGCCATTTGCGTCAGTGCCAAAACCGGCCGCGGCATAAAACCCCTGCTCGACAGTTTGATCTCCAGGGTGCCACCGCCGAACGGCAAACCGGAAAATCCGTTAAAGGCGTTGATTATCGACTCATGGTTTGACAAATATTCGGGAGTAGTGTCACTGGTCCGGGTGGTCGACGGTACGCTCAGGGCCGGTGAAAAGATACGAGTCATGTCCACCGGGCGTGATTATCTGGTCGATCAGCTTGGACGATTTACCCCTAAACGCGTATCGGATGAGGTTTTGCATACCGGGGAAATCGGTTACGTTGTCGCCAGCATAAAGGATATAGACGGCGCGCCGGTTGGCGATACCTTAACCGCGGTCAGATCAGGGGCAACGGTTGCGCTGCCCGGATTTCAGGTGATCAAACCGCGGGTATTTGCAGGTTTGTTTCCGGTAAATGCCGCTGATTATGATTCATTCAGAGAGGCGCTGGCCAGGTTGCGGTTGAATGACGCCGCCTTGCACTACGAACCGGAAACGTCTCAGGCGCTTGGATTTGGTTACCGTTGCGGATTCCTTGGCATGTTGCATATGGAGATCATTCGGGAAAGACTGGAACGGGAATATAATCTGGATTTGATCACCACCGCGCCCACCGTCGTGTATGAGGTGGTGACCAGAAACGATGGTATTATTGCCATTGATAATCCCTCCGATTTGCCTCCTGTCAATAATATTATCGAGATCAGAGAACCGATTATTCAGGTGGATATACTGGTACCTCAGGAATATCTGGGTAACGTGATCACCCTGTGCATCGCAAAGCAGGGGATACAGAAAAAATTACAGTATTCGGGCAAACAGGTTGCCTTGTCATTTGCAATGCCAATGCGCGAAGTCGTGCTCGATTTTTTCGACAGGCTTAAATCCGTAAGCAGAGGGTTTGCATCGTTTGATTATACCTTTTTAAGGTTCGAACCCGCCAAGCTGGTAAAACTGGATATATTGATTAACAATGAGCAGGTGGGCGCAATGTCCTGCATAGTACACCATGAACAATCTCGGACGCGGGGCAGAGAATTGGCGGAGAAAATTAAAGAATTTATTCCCAGGCAGATGTTTGACGTCACGATTCAGGCGGCGATTGGTTCAAAGATACTTACCAGACAAACCGTCAAGGCGTTGAGAAAAAATGTTACCGCAAAGTGTTACGGCGGTGACGTCACTCGCAAACGCAAGCTGCTTGAAAAACAGAAAACCGGCAAAAAACGCATGAAACAATTTGGATCGGTCGAAATTCCGCAGGCGGCGTTCATGGCCGTCTTGCACGTAGGCAAGGGAAAATGAACTTTGATTTTGCGGCATTGCTGGTCGTGCTCACTTTTGGCAGCGGCCTGATTTGGGGACTGGACGCGCTATTGTTTGCGGCCGGGCGTTCGCAGCGGGAGGACGCAAATGAACAATCCAGGGTACCGCTTGTGGTGGAATACGCCCGTTCCTTTTTCCCCATATTTCTGGTTGTACTGTTATTGCGGTCATTTTTGGTTGAGCCATTCAAGATCCCATCGGCATCGATGATGCCGACGCTTTTAATCGGCGATTTTATTTTGGTGAATAAATACGAATATGGCCTGCGCCTGCCGGTTTTGCATAATAAAATTCTTGCCATGAGTACGCCTGAGCGGGGTGATATTGTGGTATTCCGCTATCCGCAGGACCCCGGCATCCCTTTTATCAAAAGAATAGTGGGCCTGCCAGGAGACAGGATCGCCTATTCTGATAAAGGTCTGCATATCAATGACGTATCCATTACCCAAATACTAAAAGGCAGGTATAAAGCCTATGGATCGGGTATTATTATGAACGGTGCATCATTGCGCACGGAAATTCTGGGTGATATCGAACATGAAATACTTATCGATCCGAACCGGGCTTCTCAACGAATTGAGAGCATTGTCCCGGAAGGTCATTATTTTGTCCTGGGGGATAATCGTGACAACAGCAGGGATAGTCGTTTTTGGGGATTTGTGCCGGAAGAGAATCTTATCGGCAGGGCGTTCATGATCTGGATGAATTGGGATTCTAAAAACGGCGGCATCGATTTCAGTAGAATTGGCATGAAGATGATTTGATAACCGAAATATTTTTGGGAGACAAGATAATGAAATATCCTGTAAAAAAACAATCGGGCATAACCTTCCTGGGAGTATGCATTGTGATGGGCATCATCGCGACTTATTTACTCTTTGTGTTATCGGTATTCCCTCTATATAATGAATACTTCGGCCTGCGGACGATAATGCAAGGGGTGGCGGCAGAGCCAAAAGAAAAAGTTAAAAATGACAGAGATATCATCAGAGCCTTTGTAAAACGAGCGGATATCAATAATCTTAATCGGTTCGGAGAGAGTGAACTAAGAGAAAATAAGCAACGTGTGGTTGTTGATACGAACAGAAAAACCAATAAAAAAACCTTGATCGTGACCTATCAGGCGGCCAACAAACTTTTTTCCAATCTTAATCTGATGCTTAACGTGAAAGAAGCAATTCCACTTGGAGAAGGTGCCACAAGCACGGTCTCATTACTCGACAGTGCCGACGCAAACGGCGATGCCGATGCTGAAAAATAGTACACTTACGGGATTTGCTGGACTATAAATTTAAAGATACGGGCCTGTTGCAACAGGCATTAACCCATCGCAGTGCTGATTCATGCAATAATGACAGGCTTGAATATCTGGGTGACGCCATTTTGGGTTGTGTGATTGCCGAGGCACTGTTCCTGAAATTTCCCTCCGCCGCCGTCGGAGAGTTGAGCCGGCTCAGGGCGTTTCTGGTCAAAAAGGAAACATTGGCCAGACTTGCCGGAGAAGCGGATTTATCCCGGCATTTAAAACTGGGAGGGAGCGAGTTGAAAAGCGGTGTCTGGCACCGTGATTCGATATTAGCCGATGCACTCGAGGCATTGATAGGTGCAATTTACCTGGATTCTGATTTTGCCGACTGTCGCGATTGCATTTTGAATATTTATGCCGAATTATTGGCTTCCATCTCTCCCGACACACTTCCCAAAGACCCAAAGACGACGTTGCAGGAATATATGCAGGCGAGGCAATTACCCCTGCCCGTTTATTCCGTGATTAATGAATCCGGCCGGCCGCACGATCGTGTTTTCACCGTCCAGTGTGCGATAGAAGGCATGGATGAATCCGTGGTGGCGGAAGGCACAAGCAGGCGCAATGCCGAACAAAGTGCGGCCGGTCTGGTTTTGGATAAAATTCACCGGGGCGATACTCATCTTGAATAGGAATCAAGACGGCAAATTTCGTTGCGGTCACGTGGCATTGATCGGTCGGCCCAACGTCGGCAAGTCGACGTTGCTGAACAGGTTATTGGGCCGGAAACTCAGCATTGTTTCTCGCAAACCCCAAACTACGCGCTGGAGGTTGGCCGGGATCAAGACCGACCGACAGCATCAGGCCATCTTTATAGATACGCCCGGTTTTCAGATAGCGCCGCGACTTGCGCTGAATCGCTACATGAATCGAGAGGTCATAAATTCGATACGGCACGTTGACGTAGTGCTGTTGATAGTGGAAGCCTTGAATTGGACCAGGATGGATGGAAAGGTCATGGAATTTTTGCTGAAGAATAATAAATCACCCATCTTGATCGCCAATAAAATTGATAAAGCAGGCCGTAAACGGGCCCTGTTGCCATTTATTGAAGACATGGTGCAACGCTATTCATTCGCTGAAATAATTCCGATATCGGCAAGCAGAGGCAAAGGCGTGGAGCGAGTTGAAGCCTGCATCCCCGGTTACCTGCCGGTCGCGGAACCGATTTATTCCAAAGACCGGATCACCGATCGCAGTGAACGGTTTTTTGCCTCTGAGTTTATCCGTGAAAAACTCACGAAAAGACTGGGGCAAGAGTTACCATATAAACTATCGGTCACAATTGAAGACTTCAAATGTACGGAAAAAATTATCCACGTCAATGCGGTGATCTGGGTGGAAACAATGGGACAAAAAGCGATAGTTATTGGCAGGGGTGGAAAACTGTTAAAGCAAGTCGGGCAAGAGGCAAGGAAAGACTTGCAGGATATGTTGCACGCGCAGGTTAATTTAAATACCTGGGTCAGAATACGCAAGAAATGGGCGGATTCGGAATTTGCGTTAAGACAATTTGGTTATATAAACTAGAGTGCTCCGATCATGAAAGTTCCGGCCCACTCCTGCTATATTCTGCACATGCGCAATTATCGGGAGACCAGCCTGTTATTACAGGTGTTTTCCATGGTTCATGGCCGGGTCGATCTGGTCGCCAAAGGCGCCAAACGTCGATCAAACAGCCGGCGTTTTTTATTCAAACCCTATCAGCGCCTGCAACTCGGATGGACGATACGCAGTGAATTGGGCACGCTTACCCAGATTGAACCTGAGACAAAAATGATCACCTGGAAACCGCATCAAATTATGAGCGGGTTTTATATCAATGAAATAATCATCCGTTTATTGCATAAACACGAAGCGCACCCGGATTTATTTGCGGCCTACGATACCGTCCTGTCAAAACTGTCCAGGGATTACCCGGAAGGCGCCATTATCCGGTATTTTGAAAAGCGGCTGTTGCAATCATTGGGCTATGGATTGATTTTGGATCAGCCAATAGGCGCCGGAGACACGATAGACGTGGATGCCCAATATTACTATCAATATGATTCGGGGCCGTTACTCAACCCTCCCGATTCAAGTAATTACGTTGCAATATCGGGGCGGGCATTAATCGCATTACATCAGGAAACCATAGACGCCAACGATGAAAAAGTCCAGTCGGAAACAAAAGCATTAATGCGGGCCGTGCTCGGAATATATCTGGGGAATAAACCTTTGGCCAGCCGCCGCCTCTACAGCGCCTATTTATCTGAATGCGCGGGTTGACGTTACCCGGTTGAACGTTCATCGATCATGTTACTGGGGGTAAATATAGATCACGTTGCCCTGTTGCGACAGGCGCGGTTCACGCAATACCCTGATCCGGTGTCGGCGGCGCTGATCGCGGAGAAGGCCGGGGCTGATTCAATCACCGTGCATTTACGCGAAGACCGCCGCCATATCCAGGACGCGGACCTGAAAAACCTGCAACAGGCGGTCACCATCCCGATCAATTTGGAAATGGCGGTAACGGAAGAAATGATACGGTGCGCCGAAGCGATGAGACCGCAATATTGCTGTTTAGTCCCTGAAAAAAGACGGGAACTGACGACCGAAGGCGGGCTTGACGTTATCAATCAAACCGAAACCATCAGGAATGCATCAATCAGACTTGCCGACGCGGGGATAAGGGTATCACTTTTTATTGACGCCGTGCCCGAGCAGTTGGAGGCGGCGGCGGAGGTCGGTGCGCCCTGTATCGAACTGCATACCGGACATTTTGCCGATGCCGACGATTCGGAGATCGCGATGGAATTGGAAAAGATCAAGGCCGGCGTTGTTGTTGGCAATGATTTGGGCCTAAACGTCCATGCCGGGCACGGATTGCATTATGAAAACATTGCACAAATTGCGTCGATTCCCGGGCTCACGGAACTCAATATCGGTCACAGCATTGTTGCCAGGGCTGTATTTGTCGGTATGTATGAAGCCGTGAAACAGATGAAACATCTGATAACTTAACCTGTACTCAGGACTCGATTATCCCACCCGATAACTGAAAAGTTATCAAAGCGCCGCACGTTTGCAATCATTTCCCATCCCGATTCAGACCAATAAGACAACCAGAGTCACCAAAAGACATTAACTATATTAAATTCAAATCGTTACAACCTGTCTCAGGTTGCCATATTGACTCGTTCGCGCTTTTGGGGCTCATCGGCCTTTTGGCCTTAATCGCTTCATGCTTCTGCTTGTATTGTCTCCTGCCGGGCCAAACTGAGCCCCCAAAACAGCCCTTGCGCCTGGTCTGTCACAAGGGCTAAAACAATGTTGACACGAGTGTCGTTCTTTTGTGTTTAAAAAATATTATATTAAGGTATTTAAAATTCCTAAATAGTAGATAATATAAACCTTTTCGTTGATTTAGTTTAAAAAAATAGATATATTGGGATTATGAATACCGAGAGAGAGTCAAAATTAAACACTCTGCTTAGCACTCAGCCTTCGGGCATAGTGCTCTCTTCCGCATGGTTGACAGAACAGGGCTATAGCCTCGATCTGCAAAAACAGTACAAGAAAAGCCAGTGGTTTGATTCTATCGGCACGGGTGCTCTGATACGCCATGGTGATCAAGTGGACTATTTGGGGGGCATCTATGCTTTGCAGTCTCAGCTCGGCCTCTATGTGCATCCGGCGGGCAAAACAGCACTGTCATTGCAGGGGAAATCCCACTATTTGGAGCTTTCTACAAAGAGGGCACAGCTTTTTGGTGGTAAGGATGAGAGCTTGCCGCTTTGGTTTAAAAAGCGGGATTGGGGCTTGAGCGTAGAGTGTAAGCTGACGAGCTTTTTGCCGCCTGATCTTGGTTTGGTCGAGATCGATCATAAAAGTTTTAAGGTGCAGATATCCGGCTCTGCTCGTGCAGTAATGGAATGTTTATATTTGGCACCCAAGTCTCAGCCGCTTGTCGAGGTGTTTGAGCTGATGCAAGGCTTGAATAATTTGCGGCCGGCAACAGTACAAAAATTACTTGAAGCCTGCACCTCTATCAAAGTGAAGCGCCTGTTTTTGTATTTGGCAGATAAGGCAGGCCATGAATGGCTTGGTTATATCAATCTGGATAAGGTTGATTTGGGCTCAGGTAAACGTGCCATCGTGAGCGATGGCGTCTATGTCTCGAAATACCAGATAACCGTTCCCAGGGAATTAGAGGCGGCGGCATGAATGACGCCTGCAAAAAACAGGTCAGGCTGCTTTTGGATGTGTTGCCAGAAGTAGCTAAAGAAGCATGTTTTGCCATGCATGGCGGCACGGCGATCAATCTCTTTATGCGCGATATGCCAAGGCTGTCGGTTGATATCGATTTAACCTATGTCGAGATTGCTGAACGTAATGAAACGCTTGATGGGATTAATGCGGCGCTTGTTCGCATTAAAGATCGTATCGAAGGGTTGCGCTCGTCAATACGCGTTCAACACAAAGAGAAGGTTTGCAAATTACAACTGGATGAGCACGGTGTACTCATCAAGATAGAAGTAAACATGGTAGGGCGAGGCCTGCTGGGTGACTCCAATAAGAAGCCACTTTGCGAAGCCGCTCAAGAGGAATTTGATGCGTTTTGTGCGATGCCGCTTGTACCCTTGGCGCAATTATATGGTGGCAAGTTATGTGCTGCCCTGGACAGGCAACATCCACGAGATTTATTTGATGTAAAGCTGTTACTGGATAATGAAGGCTTTACCGATGAGATCAAGCAAGGCTTCATTTTGGGTCTGGTGAGCAGTAATCGCCCGACCCATGAAATGCTTGTTCCTCATTTGATCGATCAGCGAACGGCGTTTGAAAATCAGTTTGAAGGCATGAACGTGATTGAGTTTAGTTACGATGAATATGAGGCCACAAGACTGCAATTAATCGAAACGGTAAAGACGAGTTTAAATGAAAATGATAGAGCGTTTTTACTAAGCCTTAATGGTTTAGAGCCAGATTGGTCGATTTATGATTTTCAGGAATTTCCATCGGTAAAATGGAAACTCTCGAACTTAGAGCAATTCAGGCGGGATAGGCCGGAAATCTATCAGCAGCAGATTGATACGTTGAAAGATGTTTTAGAGCAGTAAAATAGTTAGAGTTGCGGTTATTCGGTAGAATAGCGCACTTTTTAGCCCCGAAAGGGCAATTTAACAAACAAGTACAAATTTAAGTACAAACTGGGGTTTTAGCGGTATGAGTGATAGTAGTTTTGTCAATAAAATCAACAAGAGACGCACGTTTGCAATCATTTCCCATCCGGACGCCGGCAAAACCACGGTTACTGAGCAATTGCTATTGCACGGCGGCACAATACAAACGGCAGGCACAATAAAAGCAAAAAAATCATCACGGCATGCCGCCTCGGATTGGATGGACATGGAAAAACAGCGAGGCATCTCGATTACCAGTTCGGTAATGCGATTTGAATATAATGACAAAATAATAAACCTGCTGGACACCCCGGGACATGCTGATTTTTCGGAAGATACCTATCGTACTTTGACCGCAGTGGACTCGGCGTTAATGGTTATTGACCTGGCAAAGGGCGTGGAGCAAAGAACACGCAAACTCATGGACGTTTGCCGGCTGCGCAATACTCCGATTATCACCTTTATCAACAAATTGGACCGGGAGGGAAAAGAACCGATTGAACTGCTCGATGAAATAGAACGCGATCTTGATATTAAATGCGTCCCGATAACCTGGCCAATTGGCGCGGGACAAAGACTTGGAGGGATTTATCATTTGTCCCGCAATACTATAAGGATTTATGATAAAAAAAATAAAGTGGTGCATGCTGAGCCGATTGATATAAGCGACGCGAACATGCCGGCTGGGGAGATCAATCAATTACGCGAAGAAACGGAACTGATCCTGGGGGCCTGCGAACAACATGATGCGAAGAAATTTCTTTCCGGACGGCAAACCCCGGTATTTTTTGGCTCAGCGTTGCACAATCTTGGCATAAAGGAACTGCTGGACTATTTCTCATCGTATGCGCCGGCACCGCTGGTAAGAAAATGTGAGGAGCGCAGAGTTGAACCGGATGAATCGAAGTTGACCGGTTTTGTTTTCAAGGTCCAGGCTAATATGGATCGTGCTCATCATGATCGAATTGCATTTTTACGTGTTTGCTCGGGCCAATATCGAAAGGGAATGAAGTTGCATCACGTCAGATTAAATCGGGACGCGCAGATCAGTAATGCCCTGACGTTCATGGCCGGAGCACGCAGCCAAACTCAAGAAGCCTGGCCGGGTGATATTATCGGACTGCATAATCACGGTACGATACAAGTCGGTGACACCTTTACAGAAGGCGAACATTTAACCTTCACCGGCATTCCCCATTTCGCCCCGGAATTGTTTCGTCGTATTTGCCTGCGTGACCCGTTGAAATTAAAGGCATTGCATAAAGGATTGATACAGCTTGGGGAAGAAGGCGCGGCACAACTGTTCAAGCCATTAAATAATAATGATTTGATTCTTGGAGCAGTGGGCGTATTACAGTTTGACGTCGTTGCCTGGCGTTTGCGGGAAGAGTATGGCGTAACCTGCAGTTATGATAATATTCCGACCGTTGCCGCCCGTTGGATAGAATGTCCCGATGACAAGCGGTTGGGGTTATTCAAACACAGAGCTCTCGATAATCTTGCCATCGATGGGAGGGATAGGTTGGCCTATTTAGCCCCGTCCATGGTTAATTTAAACCTTACTATGAAACGTTGGCCGGATATTCAGTTTCATGCAATTCGAGAATATGCCACCGGCGCTTAGCCATGTGCCAAATCGGAGATTGTGCCGGCAACGCCGTCCTAATCAGTATCTTCGTAAGGTTGGACCCTTGGGACGGATGGAGTTCGGCTTAGTTCTTTTTTGGGTAAATCCAATGCATCAACCGGTTTATTAGTTTGAGGCAAGGGATAAAACCGATCTTGATCCGCCGTTACCGTTGGCATATCGTCCTGTTTCTTATTACCCGGGTTAGTCTCGTTTGCCGACACGGTATGATTCGTGTTCCGACTGTTTCTACGGTTCCCGCCGCGTCTGCCCCGGCGTGGATTTGAGGATCGCTCGCTATTGCCCGTCTCTGATCCTCGGCGCCGCTGTCCATCTTTCCCGGTCCGATCATTGTGGCGCATTTTATTCTCCACGGCGTCACCGGTTTGCCTGCGGCCCCGCCTCCGATTTCGGTTGCGTCTGCGCTCGCTGTTATTGGAATATCTGCGTCCACGCCCCGAGTATTCGCGGCGATCAGTTTTTTTGCCGGAGTCATTTTCCTCAGACAGGCCAAACAGCTTTCTGAAGATTCTAACCAAAAAACTCTTTTTTTCGCCGGCATTGGGCGCCGGGATTCTTGTTGGGATGGGCCGTTTTATTACAGGCTGCTCAATTTGCCGCTTGCGATGGTGAGTATAGGTGCCGTCATTTTCCTCCTCCATGGATTGAGTCGGCAGTTCATAACTGGCCTTCTTATGCTCTTGAAGATTGGATTCGGAGAGTCTGACGCGCTCCAGCCGGTAATGCGGAGTGGCCATCAAGGCATTGGGCGTCAGTACAATACTAATGTCGTGACGATGTTCAATATCACTCAGCATGCCGCGTTTTTCATTCAATAGAAATGTTGCCGTATCGATAGGCAATTGCACCACAACTTTCGCCGTCAGATCTTTAATCGCCTGTTCTTCTATGATGCGCAATACCGCCAAAGCAAACGATTCAACCCCCCGGATAGTGCCTTGTCCGTCACAACGGGGGCAGACAATATGACTGGACTCCCCCAGGGACAGGCGCAGGCGCTGGCGTGACATCTCCAGTAAGCCAAAGCGTGATATCGGACCAATTTGTACCCGGGCCCGATCCACGCGCAACTGCTCCCTGATCTTATTCTCAATTTGACGTTGATTGCGCGTACTTGTCATATCGATAAAATCTATCACGATCAAGCCGCCCAGATCTCTAAGGCGCAACTGCCGCGCTATTTCTTCCGCGGCTTCAAGGTTGGTAGTCATTGCAGTTTCTTCAATATCACTGCCCGCGGTTGCCCGAGCCGAATTGATATCGACGGACGTCAGCGCTTCGGTATGATCGATAATCAATGCCCCCCCGGAAGGCAGTCTGACTTCTCTGGAGAATGCCGATTCAATCTGGGTTTCGATCTGATACCGCACGAACAGCGGATCACTGTCGGTGTAAAGTTTTAGTTTTTCCAGGTTATGTGGCATCACCTGTTTCATAAAATCATAGGTGCGCTTGTGAATATCCGGATCATCCACCCATATTTCGTTAATGTCTTTTCTCAAATAATCTCGAATAGCGCGAATGATGGTTTCACTTTCCCGATAAATCAGGAACGGAGCCGGTTTTGAATCGGCGGCGGTCTTGATTGCATTCCATAGCTGCAACAAATAATCCAGGTCCCATTGGAGCTCTTCAGATGATTTGCCGCCACCGGCGGTGCGTAGAATTATTCCCATCCCCTGAGGACACTCAAGCACCCTCAGCGCCTCTTTTGCTTCAACGCGATCATTCCCCTCTATATGCCGGGATACGCCCCCCGCACCGGGGTTATTGGGCATTAATATCAAATAGCGACCGGCCAAACTGATAAAGGTGGTAAGGGCCGCCCCCTTGTTGCCGCGCTCTTCCTTTTCTATTTGCACGGTAAATTCCTGTCCTTCCCTGAGCCTTTCCTTAACCACAGTTTTGCCGTCATCGGCGTCGTTCTGGTGACCCTTGAACAAGGTATGGGCTATTTCCTTAAACGGAAGAAACCCGTAGCGGTCAGCGCCATAATTGATAAACGCCGCCTCCAAACTCGGTTCAATGCGGATAACCTGGCCTTTATAAATATTGGCTTTCTTTTGTTCCCTGATGGTTGACTCGATATACAGATCGTATAATCGCTGACCATCAACCATTGCAACACGCAGCTCTTCAGGCTGAGTGCCGTTGATTAGCATTCTTTTCATTTTAAAATCCTTTGTCTGCGCGCTTAACCATTGCTTCAGTTATGTCGGAGCACACATTTCATTGTTGACTTAATTTATATCAAGCTAAGCAATCGTTCAGCCCTGCGTTCCGTATTCAACAGGGCATTCTCTTTAACTTGAGCCGTAACCGCCGTTTTGTTGGCCATAGGGTTGACCGGGCTGGTTTTTTCACCTGCCACGAACGTCCACCATTATAAAAAGCCCAAAACCGGCCGGACTGTCAATATAGCAGTATTTGCATGATCCGGCAATCACTATCGCAGACGACCGCCGGCCGGCACCTCAAATAACCCGGGCAATCAGCCATAATAGCCTCATCCGGGTGGTATTTGTATTTATTATACCCGAAAATCATCTTTTATGAGGACGGATATATTCCGAAATTCGCGGCCGGGCGCAAAAACTTCCGCATCCGCGAAATCAATTTTTTAGGGGATCCCGGAATGTTATTGGAATGTTATTGGAATTTTATTGGCTGGGGGTAGAGGATTCGAACCTCTACTGGCGGAGTCAGAGTCCGCAGTCCTACCATTAGACGAACCCCCAATCGCAGGTATTATTCCAAATTTTAACAGGTGATTGCCTTCCCGAAGAGGCAAAAATTATTCTGTTTCACTATATCATCCTGTTATATACCGCTGGTCTGGTTATGTCAGCCGCATTATTTCAGACCATTCCTGTTGCCGGCATGGCCTATGGCTGCGGTTTGATCTTTCCGGACCGGTTCACCCTTTACTTTCAAGTACCACCTTTGATCGCTTAGGGGATCGATGCTAAGGTTGCCGTCAACCTTGGTAAAAACCCCAATTTCTGTCCGGGTCGAGCCGCCTAGCTGTGATCGACCGGGACAAACTCGCCGGATTCAAGGTCTTTTCTCAATAATTCACCCGCGCCTATATTAAAGTACCAGCCGTGCACATATAAAGCGCCTTGAGCCATTTTATTTTTTATCCATGGGAAACTGCAAATATTATCCAGGGAAACCTCTATGCCGGCCAGCTCGCATTGATGGCACTGATCATCAAAAGGGCTCCCGGAAAATTCTTTTAGTATCCGTGCCTGTGCCGACGCGAGTATGCTCATCCATGGGTCAATAAAGCCATAATCTGAGCCGGCGTGCCTGCCTTCCATCAGACTTCTAATGCCACCGCACTGACTATGACCAAAAACGATAATATGCTTAACGCCGAGATGTTTTACTGCAAATTCTATTGCGGCGCCGGTGCCGTGGTGGGATTTGCCATCATCTTCACAGGGCGGAACAATATTGGCGACGTTGCGAATGACAAAAATATCACCGGGCTCGGTATTCAGCACCATCGCCGGATTCACGCGGGAGTCACAACAGGCGATCACCAGTGTCTGCGGTGATTGGCCTTGTTTGACCAGTTGTGCAATTAACTCCGGTCGTGCCACGTAATAGTGTTCACGAAACCGGTGAAACCCGGCTATGAGTTTATTAATTGCGTCCACTCAGGCAATTAACCTTCGTTCCACTTCACGATATTTCGCAGCGGTCTGGTGCAGCACCTGCTGCGGCAGATTTGGCCCCGGCGCAGTCTTATCCCAGTCCAGTGTTTGCAGATAGTCGCGCACATATTGTTTGTCGAGGCAGGCAGGGCTCATATCCATCCGATAAGAATCGACCGGCCAAAAACGCGATGAATCCGGGGTTAATACTTCATCCATCAAAACCAATTCCTTATCCTCGTCCAGGCCAAATTCAAATTTAGTGTCGGCAATAATAATACCGCGTTGTAGCGCATATCCGGCCGATTCGGCATATATCCGCAAACTCGCTTGTCTGATTCGTTCGGCCAGTGCCGCTCCGATCATATCGGTCATTTTTTCAAAGCTCATGGCTTCATCATGATCACCCACCGCCGCTTTGGTTGAGGGAGTAAAAATCGTCTCCGGCAGCCGTTGTGCCTGGCGCAACCCCGATGGCAGTGTCATTCCACAAATGGCCCCGGTTTGGCGATACTGTTCCCAGGCGGAACCGATGATATAACCCCGCACTATGGCCTCCACCGGCAGCGGGGTTAATCTTTTTACAACCACGCTTCGTCCCGTCAAAACCCGGCGTTCCTCGGCGTCAGCAACAACCTCATCCACGGTCAATTCGCTTAAATGATTTCTGATAATACCGCGCGTGCGTGCCAGCCAGAAGTTGGATACTGCGGTCAGAACCCGGCCTTTACCCGGGATCAGATCGGGCAAAATCACGTCAAACGCGGATAGTCGATCAGAAGCAACCATCAGCATATGTTGGTCATCAACGGCATAGCTGTCTCTGACCTTGCCGCTGTGAATTAACTCCAGGCTGTTGATTTTCTTATGAAAGCCGGCCTGAGTAACGTCATCCATCAGCGTACCACCCGTCTTTGAGGAAATGAATTTCGCTTGTTCACAGGGTTGATCAAAGATCATGATCATGACCCAATGCATCCACTCCTTTAGCCAGCATAACGACAACCCCATGGAGCCGGCGCCTGCTTATGAAAATTGCGGTTATGCCGTTCATATTGGACAGATACTCATGTGTTAATAGTGATCGTGATGAATAATAATTTTCTTATTTTAATGGGCGTCAGTCCACAATACAGTCAATTTGGCCCATCTTGCCGTCTTCCCATCTCAATCTTTCGAGAAAATTGCACGTTATCTGCTTATTAATGAATAATCTGGCTCCCCGGGACGGGCTCGAACCGCCGACCTAGTGATTAACAGTCACCCGCTCTACCAACTGAGCTACCGGGGAAATGAAACGCCATGGTATCAATATATCTGATCTGCATCAACCCGCTGTATCGGTCCAACACGTATTACACGTTTTTTGGGATCAACACACTCAAATTCATACGGGATTTTACCCATCGCACCATTTATCCCAATCAACCCCCGGACGGTTTGTTATCGCTTCCATGATGGTGCCAACATTTAATTCCGTTAAATATGGAATTTGTGCGATTAACGGCGCGCTAATGGCTTGTTCCAGGGTCGCCAGGTTATGTTGCAGATACTGAAAATCCGGGTCGATACAATTTGCGGCCCAACCCAACAGGTTGATATTATCCCTCATTATTGCCTCGGCCGTTAAAATGGCGTGATTTAGACAGCCAACCCGCAGCCCCACTACCATGATCACCGGTAACCGTAATGCCCGCACCAGCTCAGGCAGGAACAGCTCTTTGGAAAGCGGCACCCGCCAGCCACCTATGCCTTCAACGATCACCAGCTCCGAACGCGACTGTATGGCCGCAAATGCGCTTTTCAACACATCAAGATTGACCGGATTGGCCGCCAGCTCAGCGGCAATATGTGGAGCAATCGCGGGACGATAGACAAACGGGTTAACCAGTTGATAATCGAACTCTATGCTGCTTTGCCGTTGCAGTTGCAGCGCATCTTCATTGACCAGGCGGGCGTTGGCGCCACTCGCGACCGGCTTCATGCCGCAGACTGTCCGACCCTGAGCCTGTAACGCCGCCATCAGACCCCGGCAAAACCAGGTTTTACCGACGTCGGTGTCGGTCCCGGTTACAAAAATGCCCCCGGCCAATGTCAGCGGGACCTTAACGATCTTGTGACTTGTTCCAGCGGCACGATATGCTCGCCATCGACGGCGGACTGATCCGGCCCATCGCCCACATTCCATGCATGACCATAGACGATTTCATAGGTGGCCGGCAAGCCGTCATCGTTGCGGCGGGCCTCGTAGGCATTCATCATGTCCCGGAATCGTTGTTTGCCGGTCAAGGTCCTGCGCCGGCCATGCACCCTGTTGCCGGCGCCGATCTTCTTCAAATCCATTAATAAATCCCGGCATCTGGCATATTGGACGACGATATTTTCGGTATCCAGCACTGCCTCGCTCAGACCGGCCCTGACCAGGGCGTCGCCAAGATCATGCACGTCATAAAAGGCATTGACGTGAATACGGTCATCGACTCTGTTCCAGCTTTGCCGCAGCTCTTGCAGGGTAGCGGGGGCAAAACTGCTGAATACCACCAGACCGCCGGGCCTTAATACCCGCCGTATTTCGCCGAACACCCGGTCGACGTCGCTGCTCCACTGCAACATTAGATTGGTGAACACCAATTCAAACAAACTATCCGTGAACGGCAACCCATGCGCGTCGGTACAAACTCGATAATGCTTTCTGCCCGATAAAATACCCCGATTGGCCGAATGCAATAACATGCCGTGAGAGATATCGGCCGCGATAATGGTCGCTTTTTTGAAGCGTTTACGTAACAGTTTCCCCCCCCCGCCGGTACCGGCGCCCAAATCCAGGAGGGTATCGCCGTTTAGCCTGATTAATTCCAGTCTCTCCATCAGATGGGCCAGCACCGTCCGTTGCAATACCGCGTGTTTATCATATTCTTTCGCCGCCGAGTCAAATGCCGCCCTAATCTGATCGGGGGATATGAAATGATCATCTTCCATTATTGATCCCGGCGCATATTAGACAACTTCCGCAACAAATCAGCCTGTGGCATAAACAAAGCACGGCGACAACAGGAGGCCATCCCTATCGCCCGGTTTTAAGGGTAATGATACATGTTTTTTCATGCCGGGCTTAGCCGTGACAGCGATTGCAGCAATGTCTTTATATCCTTTTTCGTATGCTCCGCGGTGAGGGTTATTCGTAGCCTTGCCGTTCCCGCCGGCACGGTTGGAGGGCGTATTGCCGGGATATAAAATCCGGCGGCGAGTAATTGCCTGCCGGCTTCCACCGCCGCCTGGCTGGCGCCGATAATCAAAGACTGCACCGGCGTACTGGAATCCAGCACGTTCAATTCCGCCTTGACGCTCTCCGATCTGAAGAATTGAATCAAATCGAACAGTTTCTCCCGGCGCCATGATTCGGTTTTTATCAACTTCAGCGCCTCACTGGCCGCCGCCGCGACGGCCGGCATTAACGCGGTTGAATATATGGCTGAACGGCCTTTTTGTATGACCATTTCGACCAGCTCATTTGACCCCGCAATAAACGCCCCGGACAGGCCAAAGGCCTTGCTGAAGGTGCCCACCAATACCGGCACGTCATCCTGGGACAGCTTGAGATACTCCAGCGACCCGGCCCCGGTTGCGCCCATTACCCCAATGCCGTGGGCATCATCCGCAACCAGCAACGCGCGATGATGACCGCATATTTTTGCCATTTCAGGTACCGGTGCAAAATCACCATCCATGCTGAATATAGTATCGGTAAGCACCAGTTTTGTTGCCCGAAGGTCCTTGCTCAGGCATTGATTCAAAGACTCGGCACTGGCATGCCGATAGCGTTTAAATTTTGCCCGTGACAATAACGCCGCGTCAATTAACGAGGCATGACAAAGCCGGTCGAGATAGACGCTGCCTTTGTGGTCGAGAAACGAGGAAACCGCGCTCAGGTTGGCAAGATAACCGCTTGAAAACAGGATGCTTCGCTGTCTGCCGGTGAACTCGGCGATCTCGTCTTCCAGTTGCCTTGCCGGGTGGCTGTAGCCGGACACCAATTGCGAGGCGCCGGCACCCATGCCGTAAATTTCGGCAGCCTTTATAAAGGCGTGTTTGAGATTGGGGTGCTGCGCCAGCCCAAGGTAATTATTGCTGGAGAAATTGACTAACTGTCTGCCATTCAGAGTGATCCTGGTGTTATCGACCGCGTCGATTCTGTGTCGCACACGCGATAGATGAGCGATTTTTCTCTGCCGCAGTTCGCCGGCCCATGCTTGCTTTGCAATGCTCAATGACGCGACCCGGTCATGTCCGTTTTTACGCGGGTTTTATTCCCAGGCGTTGTAACAAGGCCCGGTCCCGGCGGATCTCAGGATTCTTTGCGGTAAGCAATTTGTCGCCGTAGAATATCGAATTTGCGCCGGCAAGAAAACACAGCACCTGCATTTGTTCATTCATCTGATCCCGGCCCGCGGCCAATCTGACCCACGATTTGGGCATCATGATCCTGGCCGCCGCTATGGTTCTTATGAAATCAAAAGGATCGACCTCGGCAACCGCCTCAAGGGGCGTGCCGGCAATTTTCACCAGATAATTGATCGGCACGCTTTCAGGATGTCGGGCCATGTTTGCCAGGGTTAATAATAACCCGGCCCGGTCGGTGATGCGTTCACCCATGCCTATGATACCGCCGCAGCAGACCTTAATACCCGCCGCCCGGACATGAGACAGAGTGGTTAAACGATCCTGATATTCGCGGGTGGAGATGATCTTTTTATAAAAAGACGCGGAGCTATCGAGATTATGATTATAGAAATCAAGCCCCGCCCGTTGCAGGCGGCGCGCCTGTTTGCCGGTCAACATGCCGAGGGTCGCGCAACTTTCAAGGCCGGTCTCCTTGACGCTTTTGATCATATCGACCACCGTTTCAATATCACGGTCCCGCGGTTGTCGCCAGGCGGCGCCCATACAGAAACGGCCGGCGCCGTTGGCCCTGGCCCGTTCGGCCGATTTCCTGACCGCATCAACGCTCATCATCGGCGTCGCCGACACCCCGGTATGATAACGGGCGCTTTGCGGACAATAGGCACAATCCTCCGGGCAACCGCCGGTCTTGATGTTCACCAGGGTGCTCAACTGGATAGTATTGGGGTCAAAATATTGACGATGGATTGCCTGGGCTGAGAACAGCAGCTCAGAGATCGGCGCGGACAGCAGATCGACCACCTCGTCGATTTGCCAATCGTGGCGTATGGCGGTGTCGTTGGTGCGGACTTCAGCGGCTTGTTCGCTTATCATTATTTATCTGGCCTAACCGGATCAGGGGAGCTGGTCATTATATAACGTGATTAATTCATTTATAATGAATCATCGATAATCGTTGTTGATTCATAAGCATGTCATTGAAAAGGATTTCCCGGATACTGAGCCGTTGCAAAGGACTGGCCTCCAAAGACCGCGGTGGCGTTATAAAACGCGCCGGTTACTGCCTGCTCTGTGGCGGCGACAGCCCTCTGGCCTGGTGCCGGCAATGCCACCGGGATATGCTGATTAATCCGCCCTATTGCGCGATATGTTCCATGCCGGTCGGCCATCAGGGAGTTTGCGGTAATTGCATCACCGCCCCGCCCGCTTACAATTCCTGTCTGGCCCTTTATCATTATCGCTACCCCTCGGACCGCATCATCGGCAAATACAAATATCAATACTTTGCCGAGCTCGCCGCTTGTTTTGCATACTATTTTCATAAAGACAAACTATCCAACTATCGCGATCCGCCGGATTTGCTGCTGCCGGTGCCGCTGCATTGGCAAAGGCAGTGCCGGCGCGGGTTTAATCAATCGGTTTTATTTGCCGAGAAATTATCCTCATTGCTTGGGATCGAATGCCGCAGTCAAGGCATAAGCCGCGTCAGACCCACCAAACCGCAGGCGACCTTGAATGCACGACAGCGCAGGAGCAACATTGCCAGGGCGTTCAGGCTTAACGATAGTTATAAAGGCAAAAGAATCGCGCTGGTGGACGACGTGATCACCACCGGCGCAACCGTGAATGAGATCAGTCGACTATTGAAAAAACAGCAGATCGCCAATCTTGATATCTGGGTCATCGCCAGAGCCGAAGCCGAACGCCGATAGAGCCCCCCATAGAACGGCCCATAGAGCCACCCATAGAGCTACTTCGACCCTCACGCTCAAGCCGTAAAAGACTGGCCACAGCCGCAGGTTGTGGTGGCATTGGGATTGCGAATCAAAAACTGTGCGCCTTCAAGGCCCTCGGTATAGTCTATCTCCGCCCCCGCCAGATATTGAAAACTCATAGGATCGATTAAAAGTTTGACGCCGGCATTTTCCACCACCGTGTCGCCCTCAGTCATATCTTCATCAAAGGTAAAGCCATATTGAAACCCCGAACAACCGCCACCACTGATAAATACTCTCAGCATCAGCCCGTCATTGTCCTCCTCTGCAATGAGTCGTTTTACCTTGGAGGCGGCGGCGTCGGTAAAAATAACCGGGCTTTGTTCCTGATCCGTCATGTTAAACCTCCGTTATTGGCTGTTTCCAGCACGTCAATATGATCGACTTCTGATTGTTCATCTTCGGCGTCCGTATAGCGCACCAATTTGCCGTTGACTTCAGCGCCTATTGCTATTTCTATCAAATTATAATACACGTTGCCGGTAATATTTGCCTTCGGAGAGAGTTGCACGTGCTCGCCTCCGTGGACGTCACCGATAACGATCCCGTTGAGCACCACGAATGGAACCTTCACCTCGCCTTCAATACGGCCGGACTCGCTGAGCGATAGCATGGATTTACCATCATGCTCCGCATACACGTTACCCTTGACGGTACCATCAATATGCAGTCCGCCACTAAAATGAATATCACCGGCAAATTTGGAGGATTGCCCAATCAAGGTGTCTATCCGCGTGGATTTACGTTTTTTTTGTCCGCCAAACATATTTATCTCTTCATTGTTTAATTGCGTCCGACCAATCCAGGGTCTTTTCAATCACCGTATTTTTTCGCCCCTTGCGATCAAGCCGAGCGGTTATTCTAACCGGTTCAAACCCTTCCGGCAAAACCAGACTTCCATGAATGCGCTTGAAATTCTTGAACTTGAAGTTTGGCACCCATTCACCATCGGCGACTATGTCCTTTAATTTCAAGATCTGCATATTACCATCTTTTATTCCGTCTATCAATAAATCCATCTCTCCCTCGACCGCAACAATACGATCCTTGGCGACGTGCGTTAATATAAGTTTGAAGCGGTAATAGTATGGCGCTTTCATCGGTTCGACCAGCAATTTATGTATATTCAAGCCATTGGAGTTTTGAGTTGAGCCCATAATGCTCTGATAAAATTCCAGTTCACCGGTCAATTCACCGACTTTACCCTGTAGCTCCATGATCTCCTTCTGTAGAGCGATAGCGGTCATGCGGTCTATCTGCAGATCGCGTTCCAATCGTATTATCTTTTCTGCCAATACCTTATTTTCACTCTCCAGCGGCCGCTTACCCCCCTCCGACGACTGAACGTCCTTAGGCGTCACCAGCTCCTGAGCGATATTCGGCTGATAATAATTGAGCGGCAGCCAGACGCCGGCAAACAGCGCAATACCCGCGGCTATCATGATCAGATAAGAATATAACGGGCGATGCGGTTTAACGATCAGCCTGTGCATGGGATTGCGTCCATCAAGGGCACTCAGCCAGGTTGACGAGACCGGTCTTTTCCTCGATACCGAACATAAGATTCATGTTCTGCACGGCCTGACCGGCCGCCCCTTTAACCAGGTTATCAAGCACCGACAGCACCACCAGGCGATCACCATCGCCGGGCCGATGCAATGCTATTCGGCATAGATTAGTGGCTTTGACCGAGCGCGTGTCCGGGTGTGCGCCGACCGGCATCACGTCCACAAAATACTCATTTTGATAGCGCTCCTGATAAAGCCTCCGAACATCGACACCGACGTCGCTTAAACGGGCATAGATTGTGGCCTCTATACCGCGTATCATCGGGGCCAGATGCGGGACGAAAGTCAAATCGATTTTGGCCTCGCTATAAACCTGCAATATCTGCAATATTTCCGGCAAATGCCGGTGCCCTGAAGCCGCATAGGCCCTGAAGCCACCGTCAATTTCACAGTAGCCCTGTTCCGGCCGCCGTTGGCGACCGGCGCCACTGACCCCGGATTTTGCATCCGCGATGATCTCATTAACATCGATCCCGTTGGTTTCCATAAGGGGTATCAATGCCAACAGGATGGCGGTGGGGTAACAACCCGGATTGGCAACCAGTTGCGCGGTTTTTATTCGCTCCCGGTTTATTTCAGGCAAGCCATAAACGGCCTCCCGCAATAACTCAGGATGGGCATGTTTTACCCCATACCACTGCTGCCAGGTCGTCTCATCCCGCAGACGGAAATCAGCCGACAGGTCTATGATCCTGATCTTTTTTGCCAGATACGTCGCCGCTTTGGCCATCGCCACCGCACTCGGCGTGGCAAAAAAAATCACGTCCGACTGAAATAACAAATCAGCGTCATGATCGCTGAAGACCAAATCAAGGTGCCCGCGAAACCCCGGAAAACAGTCACTTATTTTGTTGCCATTTTCCGTATCCGAGGTCGCGCAATGCAAATCAACTTCGGGATGGCTCAGCAACAGACGCATTAATTCAACGCCACTGTAACCGGCGGCGCCAATAATTCCGGCTTTAATCATTGCAGGCTCATTCCGTTCATATCGCTTACATTGTAAAGCAGGCCGAGCATAATAGATATTGTTTGATCCCGGCAGATCCGGCCTGGCGGGTTTTGTCCGGCGGTTGCCTTATAGTTACAGGAGCCCGTGACTCCCGTCGCGGGTATATAACAATCAACATTATCGTCAACCCGCAACTCAGCACGACTCACAGTGTTGGTTGGGGGAAAGGTGCCGGCGTCGCTCAGTAGCCCCCCTGACAAGGGGGGTTGGGGGGTTTGGTGTTAATTGGGGTGGTTTGGTGTTGTTCGGCAAAGACTCGGTGCAGTTTGGGAATCCGGGGGGGTTGGGGAATCCGGCGTGCTGGGTGTGGGTTTTACCCGCGACGGGAGTCACGGGCTCCTGTCAACTCAATTTAATCAACCCGACAACCACGCCGATCTGCGCAATCATCGCACCAACGATCCAGCGCGTCAGTCTTGATTCGGTATTGGCAATGTCCGCCCTGGTGTCCGCGCGCAGTTGCTCTATGTTCGCCTGGGTCGCCAGGCGCAGTTTCTCTATGTCCTCCTGGGTGGCCAGGCGCAGTTTCTCTATGTCCGCCTTCACCTCGGCAATGTCCGCCCTGGTGTCCGCGCGCAGTTGCTCTATGTCCGCCTTGGTGGCCAGGCGCAGTTTCTCTATGTCGGCCTTGGTGGCCAGGCGCAGTTTCTCTATGTCGGCCTTGGTGGCCAGATTGCTGTTAATCATATCGACCTGCTCACCGGCCAGGGCTTCCGCCTGCGCTTCGGTGAAACCCGATGCAGTCAGGTGCTTGACAAATTTATGGGTATCAAATGCGATGGCTTCCATATTCAGGTACCGGATAATTTATACGGGACGACAGTTATCATCCACTTGCCACAGGGTGTTACCGGTATGCTCGTATCTTTCATATAGTCAGTATAGACCCACGCCCCGCCGTTATCAAATGAAATTGTTCAGCAGAGGCCTGCACCGCTCATCACAGGAGCCCGTGACTCCCGTCGCGGGTATATAACAATCAACATTATCGTCAACCCGCAACTCAGCCCCGCTCACGGTGTTGGTTGGGGGAAAGGTGCCGGTGTCGCTCAGTAGCCCCCCTGACAAGGGGGGTTGGGGGGTTTGGTGTTAATTGGGGTGGTTTGGTGTTGTTCGGCAAAGACTCGGTGCAGTTTGGGAATCCGGGGTGATTGGGGTAAGGTGCCGGTGTTGGGGGAACCCCCCCTGCCCCCTTGTCAGGGGGGGTTGTTTTACCCGCGACGGGAGTCACGGGCTCCGGTGGTGGCTACATGCCATCATCCGGGATGAGCGGCGGCAGGTCGAACAGGTCGGTCTCCGGTGCCGCCGTGGGTTCATCAGGCATCATCGCCGCCTTTGCCTCCGGTGACGGCCCCAACATCGCCAATTCATCTTCCATGATCCTGCGCTGTTGCTCTTCGTCCGGCGGCGGCAGGGCCTGCAGCAATGCGCGGATATCGACGGTCTGCGTGCCGCAACAGCTTTGCAGGAGCTCATCCCGGCTGGCCATGCTGGCCGCCATTAAATTGTCGCCCAGCGCCACCTCCATATTGACCAGCAGGCGGGCATTGCCGTTGTCAAAGACCCTGTACATGCCGTCGTCGGTGATGATATCAGCCTGCTGCGTCCAGCCGGTATCGGTGGCGCTGACGCGGTCGCCGGCGTTGCCGTCGACCCGTAGCTCGGCGCGGCCATTAGTGCGCGCCTCGGACAGGTTCAACAGGTCCAGACGGATCAGGGTTAGCCTATTGTCGCCGCTGCCACTGAGGTCTATGCGCTCTATGCTGCTCAGGCGGGTGTCGGCGAGGGTGCTTAAATCCAGGCTCAGGCCGGTGTCTGCGTCGGGGTTGGCGAAGCGCAGGGTATCGGTGCCGGTGCCGCCATCGAATTTGAGCAGATCGGTATTGGTGAAGCCGTCCACGGTCAGCACGTCATCGCCGGCGCCGGCGAGTACAACCGTGGCACGGCCGTCGACGTTGAGGTCGTCGTTGCCGCCGGTGCCGAGTAATACGGTGGCCTCGGAACTTAGGCCGGCGGCCAGGCCGCCGAACAGCACGTAGGCCTCGCCGGCATTGATGTCACTGTCGTCACCGTCGTCGCCCCTGATTGCTCCGACGATCAGGTCGGCATAGCCGTCGCCGTTTATATCGCCGGCAGCGGATACGCTATAGCCCGCATAGTCGCCAGGCGCATCACCCTGGATAATAAAGCCGTCCGTTGCAACCAGGCCATCCAGGTCGACCACCCGGCGGGTGAAGCTGCCTTCCCCCTCAACTGTGGTGGTGACGTCAATACCAAAACCGCCCGCCTTGCCGAACACCACGTAGGCCTCGCCGGCATTTTCCCCACCGTCGTCGCCCCCAAGTGCCCCGACGATCAGGTCGGCAAAGCCGTCGCCGTTGAAGTCCCCGGCAGTGGATACGCTAAAGCCCGCATTGTCCCCAGCCATATCGCCCTGGATGATAAAGCCGTCCTCCGCGGCCAGGCTCGTCAGGTCGATCACCCGGCGGGTGAAGCTGCCTTCCCTCTCAACTGTGGTGGTGACGTCAATACCAAAGCCGCCCGCCTTGCCTAACACCACGTAGGCCTCGCCGGCATTGACGTCAACGTCGTCACCGTCGTCACCCCGGCGTGCCCCGACAATCAGGTCGGCATAGCCGTCGCCGTTCACGTCCCCGGCGCCGGATACGCTAAAGCCCGCAGTATCACCAACTCTATTGCCCGCATAGGCACCGGCCTCATCGCCCTGGATGATAAAGCCATCGGCTTCGCTCAGACCAGTCAGGTCGATCACCCGGCGGATGAAGCTGCCTTCCCCATCCACTGTGGTGGTGACGTCACTGCCAAAGCCGGATGCTCTGCCGAACACGACATAGGCCTCGCCGGCATTTTCCCCGCCGTCGTCGCCATAGAGCGCCCCGACGATCAGGTCGGCATAGCCGTCACCGTTCACGTCCCCGGCGCCGGATACGCTCCAGCCCGCACGGTCCCCGACCGCGTCGCCCTGGATAATAAAGCCGTCCGTCTCGCTAAGGCGGGTCAGGTCGATCACCCGGCGGCTGGTGCCGTCCAAGCTGCCAAAGGGGCCCGCCCTGCCGAACACCACGTAGGCCTCGCCGGCATCGGTACCACCGTCGTTGGCCGACTGCGCCCCGACGATCAGATCGGCAAAGCCGTCGCCATTCACGTCCCCGGCGCCGGATACGCGCTCGCCTGCACGGTCCCCGACCGCGTCGCCCTGGATAATAAAGCCGTCCGTCTCGCTAAGGCTGGTCAGGTCGATCACCCGGCGGTCGGTGCCGTCCAGGCTGCCAAAGAAGCCCGCCTTACCAAACACCACGTAGGCCTCGCCGGCATTCCTGCCACCGTCGTCACCCAGGTGCGCCCCAACAATCAGGTCGGCATAGCCGTCGCCGTTGACGTCGCCGGCGCCGGATATGCCCTCGCCCACCTGGTCGCCTCCCAAGCCCTGGATGATAAAACCGTCCGCCTCGCTAAGGCTGGTCAGGTCGATCACCCGGCGGTTGGTGCCGTCCAGGCTGCCAAAGGCGCCCGCCCTGCCAAATACCACGTAGGCCTCGCCGGCATTCCTGCCACCGTCGTCGCCACCGCGCGCCCCGACGATTACATCGGCATAGCCGTCGCCGTTGACGTCGCCGACAGTGGATACGCTCACGCCCGCCCCGTCCCTGGCCGCATCGCCCTGGATAATAAAGCCGTCGGCCTCACCAAGGCTGGTCAGGTCGATCACCGACGGCCTGAATAACCCAGTCCGGTCCAGTATCTCCCGATATACGTCATCCGGATTGGCGGCACTATCGTCTTCGTCGGTCAGATCGCCCAGTATTGCCTCGCGCAGGCTGGGACTGACGCGCAGCAGATCGCCAAACCGATAGGCATAGTACAGGATGCGTGCATCCTCCTGGTTCAGGATATTGTCATTGTTCAGATCGGGCAGGGTGCTCAGGCCCAGGTCCTGGTTCAGCCAGGCATTCGCACGGGTTATAAGATCCGCCTCGGCGTCGGTTCCCCTCAGATTGTCCAGCAGGGTCGTCAAATTGGCCGGCGACAGGGCGACGTAATACAGTATTTGTGCGTCTTGCGCCTCTATACCCTGCTGTTGGTTCAGGTTCAGAGAGACCAGGGATACAGCGCCGGTCTGAAATGCGACTTCGGGCCGCTGTGGCCCGGTTGCGGTGGCGTGCAGTGCAAGCGGCTCAAAGGCCTGCGATTGTTGGTCGATAAGCGCGGACGCCGGGGGTAACGGGTTTGCCGGGGTCACCGGCGGTGGTGGTGCCACCGACTGCGCGGCCGGCAGGTACGGCAGACTGGCGGACAGGGCCAGGTGCCCGGAGGGGCTATATGCCTGTGACGCTAGGCCTGGCTTGGGATTGAGGGGGGGGGGGGGGGGTAAAACTCAGCGGACCAGAGGCCGGGTTTGCCGACAGGATAAGCGCCTCAACTTGCCCCGGCAATCCAGTCGTTGCGTCCGGCGACAAAATAAGCCCGGCTCCGGGGTCGATCTCGGCGTCGGTTTGCTCAGTGCTGCGGTAAATCCGGTTGCTGCCAAAGGCACCGAGCACCGGCAACCCGGTCGTCAGCGATACCGGGCGCAATAAGCCGCCCTTGAATTTTGCCTTGCTGCCCATCTGAAGCTCCTGTATATCCTAAGCGTTGTAAGGGGTAATATCTTAACCAAAATCTTAACCAAAAACGAAATGGTCCCGAAATAGCCCCGTAAATCACCTATCGGGCCAATCATTGAAAGTATAGCCATATTGCACCGAAACGTCAATAAAATGTTTGTTGCGACGCGGCTAACTGCGGCGGTGACCGCTAGGATTTGCTGCGGCCAACGTATTCACCGGTGCGGGTGTCTATTTTGACAATTTCACCGGTGTCAATAAACAGCGGCACTTTTATCATCGCGCCGGTTTCCAATTTTGCCGGCTTTGTGCCGGATGATACGGTATCTCCCACCAGCCCCGGATCGGTTTCGGCTATTGCCAGCATCACGAAATTCGGCGGCAGCACGGATAAAAGTGAGTCATTCCAGAGTGTGACCAGGCATACTTCGCCGCCTTTCAGCCAGGGACTGACGTCGGTCATCACGGTTGCGGTGGCGGCGTATTGTTCATATGAATCTGGATCCATAAAATGCCACAGACCGCCGTCCGATACTGCATATCCAGTTCCATCACGTCCGCGGCGGCGACACTGTCACCCGAATTCCAGGTTTTTTCCAGTACCCGGCCATTTTTCAGGTTGCGCAATTTCACCCGGTTGAACGCCTGTCTCTTGCCGGATTTAATAAATTCGGTTTCAATAATCGAGCACGGCTCGCCGTCTATCATCAGCTTTAAGCCGGGTTTGAATTGATTGGTGCTGAAGGTCGTCATTTTTTTCTTTAAAATATAGATGGGCTGGAAAAGAGGCTATATTAGGGAATTATACCCTGAAATAAACAAACTAGCCGATAACAAACTCATCGGTTTGTTCAATTAGGCTTACGGGTATAGCCCACCAGATTTGCCAACTCATAGACGGCCGCAAAGAGAACTCTACACCTCCCGCGTTTGTTTGGACATATTGCGCGCCCCGCTTTTCCCATTTATTGGTCTCAAGGCCAGTCATTATCTTAATATCCACATAGCATACGCGATAAATATGCTGGCGCCCTTTGCTATCATCTATCAATCTGTGCGGAACCGCCATGATATTTGCTCTCGGCGTATTGAGGTATGCGCCAATATCATCCATTACGCCATTGAATCGGCCCAATCTGTGGCCAGACAATATCAACTTGCCTGCTTTTATCTGCCCGGATTTGATTTGAATTGAATGCTGTGATCCATTCGTCCGCACGACAATATCGGCGAGATCATCATGCCCCTTTTCCTGCCAACGAACATGATGCTGTGCCTGCGTGTCTGATTTGATTGCTGCAACAATCAACTCTTCCAATTCCCAACTCTCGCATCGTTTTCCTGTGAACAGATCGTGGTATTTGGCCAGGTCCGCTTTGAGCCGTTGCGTCATTCGCGGAGTCAAGTGGTACATTGCTTTAACCAACTGCGCCCGAATTTAGCGTATTCAGGATTGATTTCAATGCCAAGAAACTCGACTCCAAGCGATTTTGCAACTACACACTCGGAGCCTGACCCTGTGAAGGGTATCAAGGTGCGGCCCTGCCGGCCGTTGATTCGGGACAATATCAGCCGCCTAGTCAACTCCATTGGTTTTTGAGTAGGATGTTTGAGTATGCTGTGGCCAGCATGATTTGCCAATTCACTAGGCGGCCTCACCTCTCCGCCACATTCCCGGCATGAAAACCACCGCTCCACCCGACCAGCACCGCCAGCTAATGCAGGTATATCAATTACATCACGAGGAAGTGCGCCGCCGTTGTCGTTGTAAATTGTCTTTTTTCCTTTTTTGCTGTACCTGCCCTTTGTGTCGTTTCTCTCCCTGCCAGCACATTTGAGGAAATTGGGTGTGTATGGTTCTCGGATTTGGTCAATTTCCAATATTGGCCGCTTGGTCCCCGGTTTCCACAGGCACAGGATTGCCTCGTGGGATCGTTGCCAGAACTTTGAGGATGGCACTGCTTTGTTAGTGTAATGCCACGCCAGCCAGCGTTGCTCATCCACCGGATAATTTACTGCAATACGCGCTAAAACCTCGTGGAACCCGTACACATAGACCAATCCATTATCGGTCAACAGGCGAAAGCATTGCTCTAGCCATTGGTTGCACCAGTCGACATAATCGTCAATAGGTAGGCTATCGTTGTTGTTCCCAAAATCCTTGCCAATGTTATACGGCGGGTCGGCAATTACTACATCAAACTTCAGATTAAAGGGCTGGTTTTTCAGTGTTTTCAGAACATCGCCGGTGATAATGCGTGACTGGAATATGGACTTTGAACAACTAGCCGCAATAGCATTGAGACTTGGCATTGTGCTCATCCCCTGAGCAGTGGCTTATAGGGCATGCCTGCGCTCATACAACTCAACGAAGCGATACGGCTTACCAGCAAGACATTGACGTTTCCCTCATTCAAATGGAATATGAACTCGTCAATATAGCGGTTAAGGTGCTTTTTGCTGACATGGTGATAGGTGCCGTAAATCCCTCTTTTCAGCATCGCCCAGACACTCTCAATGCCGTTTGTGTGAGCCATTCCATTCATATACGCCTTTGTGCCGTGCTTTACGATGTTCGTGGTTATAGGCGGTGTGCAAGTGGTCATAGGATGTGCAGATTCACCGCCTGGCAAGGGTCGTCTTCCGACGCAACCGCCGTTCACGTATCGACCCCGCCGGCCTTTAACCGGGCGACGTTGCGAAACCCCTGCGGCAGGGTGTTGCCTCGGCGTCCGCGGCGGCCAAGATAGTATTCCTGATCGCGCCGCCTGAGGGTCATATATCTCTGGCCTGAGTGAATGATCAGATCATCGGCGTGGCCAAGGGCGGTGATTGCGGCGACCCGTTCCGCTCCTGTCTTCAATTTTTGCGGCGGAATTTGAATGATCTTCAGGCCCTTGCCCTTCGACAATACCGGTAATTCAGCGATTGGAAAAATCAGCAACCGCCCGATTGAGCTGACTACCGCCACTCGACCGGTTTCCACGTCGTCAACCCCCGCCGGGCAAAGCAGCTTTGCCCCTGCCGGCACGGTGATCACCGCCTTGCCGTTTTTATTCCTGGTATGCAGCGCCGCCAGGGTTGCAACAAAACCATAGCCGGCGTCCGAGGCCAGCAAATACATGGCCTCGGGATCGCCGGTCATCACGCCGATAAATACCGCGCCATCCGGCGGCATCAACCGTCCTGAAACCGGTTCACCCAGACCGCGTGCGGAGGCCAGGGAATGTGCCGGCAGGGAATAGCAGCGGCCGGTGGAATCCAGCAATAAAACGTTTTGATTACTTCTGCCGGCGCTGGTCTGCCGGAGGCCGTCACCACTGCGATAATTCAATGCCAGCGGATCGATGTTATGGCCCTTTGCGGCCCTGATCCAGCCTTTTTTTGAAAGAATAACGGTGATCGGTTCGGTGGGCACCAGGCTTACCGGGTCGATGGCCCTGGCTTCCCGTCTTTGCTTCAATGGTGATAGTCTGTCATCGCCAAAGGTTTTCGCGTCCGCCTGTAACTCTCGTTTGATCAATGTATTGAGCCGCCGCCGGGAGCCGAGAATCTGCTGCAATGAGCGGCGTTCGGCCTCAAGTTTATCGAGTTCGCCCTTGAGTTTGAGCTCCTCCAATCGGGCCAGTTTGCGTAATTTTAATTCCAGTATCGCCTCGGCCTGCCGGTCGCTGAGTGCAAACTGCCGCCGCAGTATTAATTTCGGGTTCTCCTGTTCCCGTATTATCGCAATGATCGCGTCCAGGTTCAGATAGGCGATCATCAGGCCCGCCAATATATGCAGTTGTGCCTCTATGCTGTCCAGGCGATGCTGCAGGCGGCGTCTGACCGTCGCCAGCCGATATTGCAACCATTCCCTGAGGATCGTCGCCAGGTCTTTTACCCGTGGCCGGCCATTGATGCCGATGATATTCAGATTAACCCGGCTGCTTTTCTCCAGATCGGTGGTGGCAAACAGATGCGACATCAATTTATCCGGGTCGAATCGGCCGGAACGGGGGATCAACACCAGCCGGGTGGGGTTCTCATGATCGGATTCATCTCGCAGATCGGCCAGCATCGGCAGTTTTTTCGCCTGCATTTGCGCGGCTATCTGTTCCAACACCCGACCGCCGGCACTCTGGTACGGCAACGCGGTGATAATAATATTATCGTCCTCCCGCTGCCACACGGCCCGCATTTTGACTGAGCCGCCGCCGCTTTTATAGATCTCCAAAAGCTCCTCGACCGGGGTAATGATTTCGGCGTTGGTGGGAAAATCAGGGGCTTTGATATATTCACAGAGTTCTTCAACCGTGGCCCTGGGCGAGTCCAGCAAATGGATGCAGGCGGCCGCGACCTCGCGCAGGTTATGCGGCGGAATATTGGTGGCCATGCCCACCGCAATGCCCGCCGATCCGTTTAACAGGATATTGGGCAAGCGCGCCGGCAGTAATTGCGGTTCCCGCAGGGTGCCGTCAAAATTCGGCATCCAGTCGACCGTACCCTGGCCGACCTCGCTCATCAACAGGTCGGCATAGGCGGTCAGTTTTGACTCGGTATAACGCATTGCGGCAAAGGACCTGGGATCATCCATGGACCCCCAATTACCCTGACCATCGATCAATGGATAACGGCAGGAAAAATCCTGCGCCATTAATACCATCGATTCATAACAGGCGGCATCGCCGTGGGGATGAAATTTACCGATCACGTCGCCGATGGTACGGGCGGATTTTTTATATTTTGCGGTCGCCTTTAGGCCCAATTCGGACATGGCATAAATGATCCGGCGCTGCACCGGTTTAAGACCGTCACCGATGGCGGGGATCGCCCGGTCCAGAATGACGTACATGGAATAATCCAGATAAGCCTGCTCGGCAAATTCATGCAGGGGCTGTTTTTCCGGTTGTTCGAGATCGAGGTTCAGTGATTTGGGCATAACAATAGCGTTTAGAATCTGCTCCGAATGCGGTTTGCCCCCCTGTGAAGATGACGGCAACTCTGATCCCCGGATTAAATCTTTGCCAGGTCTCCCTTGGATTCGAGCCAGTCTCTGCGGTCACCCGCCCTTTTTTTGGCAAGCAACATGTCCAGCATCTGTTCCGTGCCGGGAATATCATCCAGGCCCAGGCGAATCAGCCGCCGGGTTTCCGGTGCCATGGTGGTCTCACGCAGTTGCATCGGGTTCATTTCCCCCAGGCCCTTGAACCGCTGTACCGAGACCTTGCCGGACTTTTTTTCCGCCGAAATCTGATCCAGGGTGCCGTCTCTTTCGGCCTCGTCAAGTGCGTAATACACGTCCCTGCCCGCGTCTATGCGATACAGGGGCGGCATCGCCACGTAGATCCGACCCGCCTGTACCAGCGGCCGGAAATGTTTCATAAATAACGCGCATAATAAGGTTGCGATATGGGCGCCGTCTGAATCGGCGTCGGCCAGAATACATATCTTGCCGTAGCGCAGGCCGTTGAGATCGCCACTCCCCGGTTCGATGCCGATTGCAATCGCAATATCATGCACCTCTTTTGAGGCCAGCACCTCGGCGGAATCCAGTTCCCATGAATTCAGTATTTTGCCGCGTAACGGCATGATCGCCTGGTATTCGCGCTCTCTTGCCTGTTTCGCCGAACCGCCGGCGGAATCACCCTCCACCAAAAATAATTCTGAAACCTGATTATCCTGAATCGCGCAATCGGCGAGTTTACCCGGCAACGCCGGGCCGCCGGATACTTTTTTCCTGACAATTTTTTTACTGTTTTTGATCCGCGTTTGGGCGCTGGCAATCACCAGTTCGGCAATTTTCTGGCCCATTTCCACGTGCCGATGCAACCAGTGGCCGGTGGTATCTTTAACGACGCCGGATATAAAGGCCAGGCATTCTCTTGACGATAATCTTTCCTTGGTTTGTCCGACAAACTGGGGCGCGTCCAGTTTGACTGATAACAGATAACAGCAGCGTTCCCAGACGTCTTCGGAAACCAGCTTCATCCCCCTGGGCAACAGATTGCGCGAGATGCAAAACTCCCGAATTGCCTCCAATAATCCCTGCCTCAGGCCATTCACATGCGTGCCCCCCAGCGGGGTTGGCACCAGGTTGACAAAACTTTCGGTGATTAAATCCGCCTTTTCCGGCAACCAGTGTATTGCCCAGTCGACGGCTTCTTTGTTGCCTTCCATTGAACCGATCAGCGGCTCAGGCGGCAATAGTTCCCGGCCCTGCAACTGATTGGTCAAATAATTGCGGATCCCGTCCTGATAAGACCATTCCATGGTTTCATCGTTTGCTTCATCCCGCAGCCGCACCAGCAATCCCGACGCCAGTATCGCCTTCGCTCTGAGCAGATGTTTCAGGCGGCCGCGGGAGATCTGTATCGAGCTGAAATATTGCGGATCAGGCCGGAAACGGATCATGGTGCCGGTGTTTTTTTTGCCCAGGCTGCCGATCACCTCGAGTTCGGATTGCTTGTCACCATCGGCAAACGCCATATGGTATTGTTTGCCGTCACGCCGCACCCATATTTCCAGATGCCTGGACAGCGCGTTCACAACCGACACCCCGACGCCGTGCAGGCCGCCGGAAAATTTGTAATTTTTATCGGAGAATTTCCCCCCCGAATGCAGACAAGTCAGGATCACTTCAACCCCGGATATGTTTTTGCCCGGATGGGTGTCCACCGGCATACCCCTGCCATCATCACTGACCGATATGGACGCATCCGCATGCAACACGACTTCTATGCTGGCGGCGTGACCGGCTATCGCCTCGTCAACGCTGTTATCGACAAGCTCCTGCACCAGATGATTGGGACAGCTTGTATCGGTGTACATGCCCGGGCGTTTGCGGACCGGTTCCAGGCCGGTCAATATCTCTATATCTGAGGCGTTGTATTTTGCAACCAAGGCTATCTATCCATACTGACGGGTTTTATATCCGGGCGGAAAGCAATAGCATACACCGGCAAGGGTCAAACCGGAAGTGCCATTGCCGCATTTGGTTGCGACAGGCTGCCGGGAGACAAATCCGGTACAAGAGTCCGCGGATTAACTTAAATCCGCTATCAGGACAAATCCGCTATCAGGGAATCGCGGATCTGGTTCGGAACCGGAGACACTCGATGATTATAGGCCGCGTGATCGATGCCACAGGCGAGGGTGCCATCGCCATTTTTTAACGCCGAGATCATCTCAGGGGTCAATTCAAACCTGAGAAAATGAACGGCCGAGGTTTTTTGATCGGATGAACGTTCAATATCTTCATCGCTGACCGGCCATACCTGCTTCATGTCATTGATCCTTAACCATACTGAATTTTCGATATCAATCATAGTCTGCAGGGCCTTTTTTCTGTCGTCGGAATCGGCAAATTCGATCATGAAGGTGGCCTTCCAATTACCGCCGTCGGGAATGAGCGGGTTATAGGCGTCCAATTCTTCCTGTATGCCGTCGGCCTCAAATATGCGTTCGGCGCGCAACATTTCCTGAATCTGGTATTGCACCGTTAAAGAGTCTTCAAAATATAAGGTTGCGTTCGGGCCGATGGACAAGCGCCGATTTTTTTTGTGTTGCATTACCCTGGCACGAAACTCTTTACGCCTGGTCGAGTACTCCTCCAGAGACAGCAGCTCCGCGCGGCTTAATTTCTTCATATCATCTCCTCAAATGCCATAGGCCCGGTGTAACAGAGTGAACGGACTGGCGGCGGTTTTGCCGGTATCCATTTGATTTTCAATATGGCTCCCGGCCATCGGGCAATCACTGATATAATGATCGGCGTCGTATTGCCGGATTTTATCCGCCACCGGCCTGCAGATTTTCGCGGCAATATCATAATATTCCCGTTTCACCGCGTACACCCCGTCGTGGCCGCAACAACGCTCTATCACCTCGACCCTGGTGTCCGGGACAAGTTGCAGTATTTGTTTGGTCTTCAAACCAATGTTCTGAACCCGTTGATGACATGGAACGTGATATGCAACCGAACCCAGGCGATTGGCAAAATCGGTTTTCAACAGATTTTCCCGGTGTCTCAGCATGAGGTATTCAAACGGGTCAAAAAAAGCCCGGGCCACTTTTGCCACTGCACCGTCATCGGCGAATAATAACGGCAACTCCTGTTTGTACATCAGCACACAGGAAGGAATCGGCGCGATCAGGTCCCAATTCTCATCGGCGAGTCCGGCCAGTTGCGGTATATTATATTGCTTCAATTTTTCAACCGCATCAAGATCACCCAGCTCCAGTTTCGGCATCCCGCAGCATTTTTCCTGTTTTACCAGGGTGACCGGTATATCGTTATGCCTGAGGACGCTGATTAAATCTTCAACCGGCCCGGGACCGTTTCTGTTGCCGTAGCAAGTCACAAAAATCGCGACCCGGCCATGGGTGCGCTCGGTCTTTAGCGGCTCCATATCCTGTGCCGGCCCGTGCTTGAATCGTTTCCGCAGGGTCCTGCCATGGAATTTGGGTAATACCGCCTTCGCCGATATGCCGGTCGTTGCTTCGACGATCTTCCTGGCCATCGGATTGGCGTTCACCGCGTTTACAGTCTGGGCGATAACCGGAATACCGGCAAGAGTCCCGACTCGATCGGTGGAGGTAAGTATTTTATCCCTTGCGTTATTGCCGCCATTTTTATGTTTGACCGCCTTCGCCCGCAGCATCAAATGGGGAAAATCGACGTTCCATTCATGCGGTGGAACATAAGGGCATTTGGTCAGATAACACAGATCGCAAAGATAGCACTGCTCCACGACCTTCCAGTAATCCGGCTTTGCCACGCCGTCCACCTCCAGCGTATCGGAGTTATCGATCAAATCGAAAAGCGTTGGAAAGGCATGGCACAAACTGACGCAGCGGCGACAACCATGACAAATATCATAGACTCGTTCCAATTCGCCGAACAGCGCCGCCTCATCATAGAATGAAGCGTCTTTCCAGTTGATCGGGTGGCGCGTGGGCGCTTCCAGGCTGCCTTCGCGGGCGTCGGACGAGATCGCCACTATTGCGATCCGTCGTTGAAATCAATAAATAAAGCCGGGACAAACCCGGCTTTATCAGAGGCGATAACCGACAAGAGATTAAGCCGCCAATGAATCCAGCGCCTTCTGGAAACGATTTGCATGAGAACGCTCCGCCTTCGCCAGGGTTTCAAACCAATCGGCGATTTCATCAAAGCCTTCATCGCGCGCGGTTTTCGCCATGCCCGGATACATATCGGTGTATTCATAGGTTTCACCGGCTATGGCCGCCTTCAGATTCAGATCGGTTGAACCTATGGGTTCCCCGGTTGCCGGATCACCCACCGCTTCCAGGTATTCCATATGCCCGTGCGCGTGACCGGTTTCACCTTCGGCGGTGGAACGAAATACCGCAGATACATCGTTATAACCCTCAACGTCCGCCTTTTGAGCGAAATAGAGATAGCGCCGGTTTGCCTGTGATTCACCGGCAAATGCCTCTTTCAGATTATCCTCTGTTTTGGATCCTTTTAAGCCCATTATTTTTCCTCCATACTCTTCAATAGTTAATTTAGAATAAGTCTAAACTAAAGAATATCCATTGTCAAGCAAACATTTGACGCCGGCGGACAGCGGCAACGATTTTAATTGCCCGGCCTGCGGGCGGCGGTGGCCGGTTGGGAAAATAATGTGGCTTCGGTGGTCGGGTTATTGCCCGGGCGGGCGAGCCTGGGCGGCACGCGAATTGATACTCTGAGCCAATATCAATGCGGCCTTATGGTGCGGTCCTTTTTCTGGCCGCCGGTCTTTTTTTCCTTATCGATGATTTTATCCGCTTGCCGGCCATCGTCGCTCAATGGAACAGGCATGTGTTGTAACGCTATTTCCAGTATTTCATCTATCCAGCGTACCGGTTTTATATCCAGTTTTTGCTTGATATTTTTCGGTATCTCGGCCAATTCTCTTTCATTATCATGGGGAATCAGCACGGTCTCTATTCCCCCTCGTAATGCCGCCAGTAATTTTTCCTTCAACCCGCCTATCGGCAAGACCTCACCCCTGAGGGTAATTTCACCGGTCATTACCACGCTTGATTTAACGGGTATGCCGCATAAGGCGGAAACCAACGCGGTACACATCGCAACCCCGGCGCTGGGTCCGTCTTTCGGGGTCGCCCCCTCCGGAACGTGTATATGAAAATCATGGGTTTTATAGAACTCCGCGTCTATCCCAAGAATGTTACTTCGGCTCCTGACCACGGTCATCGCGGCTTCGATCGACTCCTGCATGACGTCGCCCAACTGCCCGGTGCGGGTTGCCCTGCCTTTGCCGGGAACGACCGCCGCTTCAATGGTTAATAAGTCACCGCCCACCTCAGTCCATGCCAGGCCGGTAACCTGACCGATGCGGTTTTCCTCTTCGGCCCGGCCAAAGCGAAACCGTTTTATGCCCAGCAGCTTTTCAAGTTTTTTGGGAGTGATGATATTGCGTTTGCCGGTGGGTTTAAGCAGTATTTGTTTCACCACTTTGCGGCAGATGTTCACCACCTCCCTTTCCAGACTGCGCACCCCCGCCTCACGGGTATAATAGCGAATAATATCCCTGATGGTATTTTCACCAATACTTATCTCATCCGATTTGAGGCCGTTGCGTTCAAGCTGTTTTGGGAACAGATAGCGCTTCATAATGTTGACTTTTTCATCTTCGGTGTAACCCGAAATATGTATCACTTCCATACGATCGAGCAAGGCCGCGGGAATATTGAGACTGTTTGCGGTGGTGACGAACATTACCTCCGATAAATCATAATCCACCTCAAGGTAATGGTCACTAAAGCTGTTATTTTGTTCCGGATCGAGCACTTCCAACAGGGCCGAGGCCGGGTCTCCCCGAAAATCCATTGCCATCTTGTCGATCTCATCCAATAGAAACAGGGGATTCTTTTTACCCACCTTAAACATGCTTTGGATGATTTTCCCGGGCATGGAGCCTATATAAGTACGGCGATGCCCCCTTATTTCGGCTTCATCGCGCACGCCGCCCAGGGACATGCGCACAAATTCCCGGCAGGTCGCCCGCGCTATCGAGCGCCCCAGCGAGGTTTTACCCACCCCCGGCGGGCCAACCAGACATAAAATCGGCCCTTTCATTTTTTTGATGCGTTGCTGCACCGCCATATATTCGAGAATACGCTCTTTCACTTTTTCCAGACCATAGTGATCCTGCTCAAGGATCTGCTCAGCCCGGGCAATGTTTTTTGAAACCTTGCTGCGTTTTTTCCACGGCATTCCGACCAGCCAATCGATATAATTTCTAACCACGGTGGCCTCGGCCGACATCGGTGACATCAGTTTTAATTTATTCAGTTCGGCCACCGCCTTCTCTTTTGCATCTTTATGCATGCCGGCTTTTTTTATCTTCTGGGCAAGCGTGTCGGCTTCGGTGGTTACATTCTCCACGTCGCCCAATTCTTTCTGAATGGCCTTCATTTGTTCATTCAGATAATATTCGCGTTGACTCTTTTCCATCTGGTTCTTAACCCGACCGCGAATGCGTTTCTCCACCTGCAGCAGGTCCATTTCTTCCTGCATAAGGAGGATCAAATGCTCCAGCCGATCGCGGATATCGGTGATCTCAAGTACGTGTTGCTTGTCCTCAATCTTGATCGACATATGTGCGGCGATGGTATCGGCCAGACGACCGGGATCATCTATGCTGGTCAGAGAAGAAATGATCTCCGGGGGAATTTTTTTATTGAGTTTCACGTACTGGTCAAAGTGATGGAGCGCGGAACGTGATATTATATCTATTTGACGTTCATCGAAATCCACGGTATCCAGTAATTCCGCCTTTGCGGCGAACATATTTTCAACCTCGGCAAAGCTGACGATACGCACTCTTGTGGTACCTTCCACCAGCACCTTAATCGTGCCGTCCGGCAATTTAAGCAGTTGCAGAATATTTGCCAGGGTGCCGACCTTGTAAATCTCGTTTCTGCCGGGCTCATCTTCCACCGCGCTTTTCTGGGCGACCAACAGTATTTGTTTGTCTCCTTTCATGGCCTTGTTCAGGGCCCTGACGGATTTTTCCCGACCGACAAATAATGGAATGACCATGTGCGGATATACCACAACGTCTCTTAGCGGCAATATCGGATAAGTGAATGAAGCCGTGTCTTTTTTAGATTGTTTCTTTTGCATATTCAGCCCCGCTTTGATTACTCCCGCTTTGGTTCTCGGTATCTATCCAATTAGATGGCCGTTGGCAACAAAAATTCAAGCCCGCCGCAATAAAAAACGGGATCAATCCGCCGCCACCTGAGGCATATCAGAGCCTTCATAGATGATCAAGGGTTTGGCGTTGTTATTAATCACGTTTGCATCGATCACCACTTTCGATACATTGTTCGTGGAAGGCAAATCATACATGGTATCGAGCAGCACGTTTTCAAGCACCGATCTCAACCCGCGGGCGCCGGTTTTCCGTTCCATGGATTTCTTAGACACGGCGCGTAATGCGTCCTCAAAAAATTCAATCACGCAACCCTCCATTTCAAACAGTCGGGTATATTGTTTGGTGATCGCATTCTTTGGTTCCAACAGGATCCTCACCAATTGCTCTTCATCCAGTTCATCCAGGGTTGTCACCACCGGCAACCGGCCGACAAATTCCGGGATCAGGCCATATTGAATCAAATCTTCGGGTTCGATCTCGCGTAACAGATCGCTCATGCTCTTTTTATCGTCCTTACTCTTGACCCTGGCCGAAAATCCTATCCCGCCCTTTTCGGAACGGTCTCTGATAATTTTGTCCAGACCGGCAAACGTGCCGCCGCACATAAACAGGATATTTGCCGTGTTGACCTTGAGAAATTCCTGTTGCGGATGCTTTCTTCCCCCTTGCGGCGGAACCGAGGCTATTGTGCCTTCGATCAGTTTCAACAGGGCCTGTTGCACGCCTTCCCCGGAAACGTCGCGGGTAATGGAAGGATTATCGGATTTACGGGAGATTTTATCGATTTCATCGATATAGACGATGCCGGTTTGCGCCTTGTCAACGTCGTAGTCGCATTTTTGCAACAGTTTCTGAATGATATTTTCGACGTCTTCCCCGACGTAGCCGGCCTCGGTGAGCGTCGTGGCATCGGCTATGGTAAAGGGTACGTTTAATAATCGAGCCATGGTTTCCGCAAGCAGCGTTTTACCGCTGCCGGTCGGCCCGATTAACAGCACGTTACTCTTGGCCAATTCGACTTCCGAGTTCTCCAATCCCTGTTCAAGGCGCTTATAATGGTTATAGACCGCAACCGAAAGGATCTTTTTGGATTGTTCCTGGCCAATAACGTATTCATCCAGAAATTGCTTGATTTCATGCGGGGTGGGCAGGCTCGCCCTTCTATCGTTGACCGACGTGCCGTGTATTTCCTCGCGGATGATATCGTTGCAGAGTTCAACGCATTCATCACAGATAAATACCGAAGGACCGGCGATTAATTTTCTCACTTCATGCTGGCTCTTGCCGCAAAAAGAGCAATAAAGAAGACGCTCAGATTCGCTGTTATTGTTTTGTGTGCCGTCACTCATAACGTGTTCTCAAGAGTTATGGAAATCATATTTATCCCGACTATTTCTTCACCATCTCGGCTTCTTTTTCGTCCTGTTCATTAATCTTCGTTCTTTCTTCAAGCACTGTGTCAATTAAGCCGTATTCACAGGCCTCGGCTGAGCTCATAAAATAGTCGCGTTCGGTGTCCGCCTGAATCGTCTCCAACGGCTGCCCGGTATGCCGGGTCAAAATTTCATTTAAACGTTCACGGGCCTTCAGAATTTCCCTGGCATGGATGTCTATATCGGTGGCCTGCCCCTGAAATCCACCCAATGGTTGATGGATCATGACCCTTGAATGAGGCAGAGCATAGCGTTTGCCTTTGGTGCCGCCGGTCAGCAATAACGCCCCCATGCTGGCCGATTGTCCGATACACATTGTGCTCACGTCCGGCCTGATAAACTGCATGGTATCATAAATTGCCAGGCCCGATGAAACCGAGCCGCCGGGTGAATTAATGTAGAGATGAATATCCTTGTCGGGATTTTCCGATTCCAGGAACAATAATTGCGCCACGATCAGATTGGCAACGTGGTCTTCAACCGGACCGACCAGGAATACGACCCGCTCCTTCAGCAAGCGGGAATAAATATCATAGGCACGCTCCCCGCGAGAAGTCTGTTCAACCACCATCGGCACCAGGTTGAGTGCTTGTGTTTCCTTATTTTCCATGAAGCTATTCAAGTGTTTAATGGAACGCCCGGGGGAATAGTCTGCCCGTTATTCATAAGTTCGTCAAACGTATAAGCCCTGTCGGTGATATTGGCCTGTTTTGCGACCCAGTCAACCACCTCGTCTTCCAATGCCAAAGCCTCCACCTCGGCAAGCTTTTGCTGGTTGGAATAGTACCAGTTTATCACCGTGTCCGGGCTTTCATAGCCCGCGGCCACCTGCTCAATAATGGCCCTGACTTTGGCCGGATCGGTCTTGAGCTCATTTTTGCTGATCACCGCGGATAGAATCAGCTGTAATGCAACCTGCCTGCTCGCCTGCGCGACAAATCGTTTATCGGCGGCCGTATCCGGCCCCGAAGAGGTCGTATCATTCGGGCTCAGGTTTTGCTTCATCTGTTGTCGCAGCCTATCCTCTGCCTTGTGTATCAGGGATTGAGGCAGTTCGATTTTATTTGCATTTAATAATGCCTCCAATACCGCGTCCTTTAATTTACCACGGATCACCATTCCGGCCTGACGGTCCATATTATCCCGTATCTCCGCCCTGAACGCATCAACGCCGCCCTGTTTAACCCCGTATTTCTGAAATAATTCGTCATTCAGTTCCGGTAATACAACCTCTTTGACCTCATTAATATGAATATCAAACTCGGCCTCTTTACCCTTCAAATCCTGATCATAATAATTTTCCGGCAATTTCAATTTAAGCCGTACGTCCTGGTTTGCTGATTTTCCCGTCAACCCCTGTTCAAAGCCTTCAATCAATGCACCGGACCCCAATTCCAGCTCGTATTGTTCCGCGTTACCGCCGTCAAAAACCCGCCCGTCTATTTTCCCTTCAAAATTAATGTTCAATACGTCTCCAATCGCCGCCACCCTCGCAACGCTGTTGAAACCGGCGTGCCGTCTTCTCAACCCCTCCACCATTTTATCAACGTCCCGCTGACTGATATCGGTGGTCGGCTTTTCTATCTCCAATGCATCCATCGGGGTCAAATTAATTTCGGGATACACCTCGAAAGACGCGGTGTAGCTCAGATCATTGCCCTCTTTGTCCTCTATTTGATCGATCCGGGGGGTATTGGCCGGCTTTAGATTTTCCTGCTGCAAGGCCTCATACAGGCTGGTACGAATCATTTCACTGACGATCTCCCGCCTTACTCTGCCTCCATAGCGGCTTTCGATAATCTTCATCGGGACCTTGCCGGGGCGAAATCCGCTTACTCGGGTGGTGCGCATCAGCGAATGCAAACGCTCTTTAATCTGACCCAGCACTCTTTCTTCCGGCAGGTCCACGCGTATTTTGCGTTCCAATGAACCTGTATTTTCAACAACTACTTGCATTAACAGTATTTCCGTGTTGTATGGTTGGTGCGAAAGGAGAGACTCGAACTCTCACGGGTTACCCCACTGGGACCTAAACCCAGCGCGTCTGCCAATTCCGCCACTTTCGCCGCGTCCGAACCCCCCGATGCCTTATTACCAGGGCGACAAAAATCCCCGACCGGCCCGTACCAACGTCGATTTTGATTGTATCTGGCTTCAGCATTACCCATCAGCAATTATCATCCGCGTTCACTTGGCACGTTTGGGCGGCCCTGGGAGCAAGGGATCGATCCATTATGGGCTTAACAAACATTCAATCCGACCCAATGGCCTTGCTAACGACATTTTCCGTTATAATACACCAGCTTTAACAAATTCTGTCCTGAAATTTTCTGATTCTATATATTTGAGACGTGAACATGAGCATAGTCGGCCTGTTTAGTTACTGGATGGTGATCATCTTAATGATGGTGGGTTTTTATATTATTATTACCCATGGCAACCTGATCAAGAAATTGATCGGCCTGAGTTTATTTCAGGCGTCGGTATTTGTTTTTTTCATTTCCATGGGAAAAATTCAGGGGGGGACGGCGCCCATATTATCCGACTCCTACAGCCTCTACTCGAGTCCGCTGCCGCACGTACTGATCCTTACCGCAATTGTCGTCGGTATTGCCACCACCGCGTTGGGGCTTGCATTGACCGCCAGAATATATAAGGCCTTTGGGACCGTGGAAGAAGACGAAATTAAAGATCATATGGGTGATCCGTGATCGGCGCGCATCTTATCATCCTGCAGGTATTGGTGCCGCTTATCTTTGCCCCAATCTGCATCATCATCCGCCACGTTACCTTGACCTGGCTGCTGACCGCGGCGGTGGCCTGGGCGAGCTTTATCATATCCTGTTTATTATTACAGCAGGTTATTGATACCGGGATGATGAGTTACGCCATAGGAGACTGGTTAGCTCCCTGGGGAATAGAATACCGACTGGATAAGGTCAATGCGTTTGTATCCGTTTTCATAACCGGGCTCGCGGCGATCATTTTATCCGGCAGTCACGGCCTGGTCAGGAGTGAAGTTGCCAGTGACCGGATTTATCTTTTTTATGCGGCTTTTTTACTGAATCTGGCCGGACTGCTGGGCGTGATCGTCACCGGCGATGCGTTCAACCTGTTTGTGTTTATAGAAATTGCCTCTCTTTCATCCTATGCCTTAATCAGTGTCGGCAAGGATAAACGGGCATTGTTTTCAGCCTATGAATATTTGATATATGGCACCATAGGCGCGACCTTCATACTCCTCTCCGTCGGGTTATTGTACGTTATGACCGGGACACTCAATATGGCCGATATTTATCAGCGCCTGCCGGAGGTCATACACACCAGCACCGTTAAAACTGCGCTGGCGTTTTTTACCATAGGGATTTTTATCAAATGCGCGGTATTTCCATTGCATACATGGTTGCCCAACGCCTATACCCATGCCCCTTCCTCCGTCGCCACTTTCCTGGCCGGCACTACAACCAAAGTGTTTATTTACGTATTCATTCGGTTTCTCTATTCGGTTTTTCCCCCTGAGTATGTCTTTGATACAATGCAAATAGGCCATATTTTGATGCTGCTCTCGGTGATCACCATTTTTTATGGGTCGATAATGGCCATAAGGCAGGATAATCTTCCGATGCTGCTCGCTTATTCAAGCATTGCCCAAATAGGCTACATGGTGTTGGCGATCAGTTTTAACAGCATTGCCGGAATCACCGCGGCATTAGTGCACATGTTTAATCACGCGATCATTAAAACAACCTTATTCATGTGCGTCGGTTCGATAGGGTACAAATTCAATACCCTTTCAATCGACCGGCTCAATGGTACCGGCAAACTGATGCCCTGGACCATGGCGATATTTATGATCGCCGGCCTAAGCCTTATCGGCGTCCCGTTAACCGCCGGGTTCATCAGTAAATGGTATTTGATCCAGGCCAGTCTGGAACAGGGATTATGGATCATTGCACTGGTTATCCTCGTGGCCTCATTGCTGGCGGTGATCTACGTCTGGCGGGTTGCTGAATCGATTTATTTCAAGCCATTAACCGCGGCAACGGGGTTATCCGGCAACGGGCGACTATCGGGGATCATGGCGGCGTTATCCGTACTGGCGGCGTTGAATCTGTTTTTTGGCCTGAATACCGCATTGACCGCCGGTATCGCCGAACAAGCCGCGGCATTTCTCCTGGGGCCGAATAATGGATAGTGCCACGGTCATCCTATTGGCTTTGCTGACGCCGATCATCACCGTGTTTTTTATCGCGTTAAACCGCGCGCGCCCGGATATAAGAGAGACGGCCACCATCATCGGCGGCATTATTCTACTGGCACTGATCAGCCTGCTTATCAAACCGGTGCTTGACGGCAATCCGCCAAAAATCGATCTCATACAGATCTTCCCGGGCGGCGCGGGAATCAATTTTTTGATTGAACCCCTGGGACTGATTTTTGCCCTGGTGGCCTCATTGCTGTGGATCGTGAACTCGATCTATTCTATCGGGTATATGCGGGGGAATAATGAAAAACATCAAACTCGATTCTATATATTCTTTGCGTTGGCGATTTTTTTTACCATCGGCATTGCCTTCGCCGGCGACTTGTTAACATTATTTATTTTTTATGAAGGCCTGACACTTTCAACCTATCCCCTGGTCACCCATAAAGGCGATGATAAAGCGGTAAAGGCGGGCCGGGTTTATCTTGGATTTCTGTTATCGACTTCTATCTGTTTGCTGCTGCCGGCGATGATATGGGTCTGGAGTATCACCGGCACCTTGGATTTCAAGCCCGGGGGCATGCTTGCGGGGCATATGCAGACCGAATACGTTTTAATTCTACTATTGCTGTTTATGTACGGCATCGGCAAGGCGGCGTTGTTACCGATACATCTATGGTTGCCGGCCGCAATGGTCGCACCCACCCCGGTGAGCGCCCTGTTACATGCGGTGGCCGTTGTAAAGGCCGGTGTGTTCACGGTCACCAAGGTGATCATCTATGTATTTGGCACCGATTATCTGCTTGCCGCCCCGGATACTCAGGTATTGCTGTATATATCAGGCGCCACTATTATCTATGCCTCAATCATTGCATTAAAATCGGATAATCTGAAACGCCGACTGGCCTATTCCACAATCAGCCAACTGTCTTACATCATAATGGCCTCGGCCATACTCGTGCCGATTTCAATCACCGGCGCAATACTGCATCTGGTTGCGCATGCGTTTGGAAAAATCACTCTGTTTTTTGCCGCCGGTTCGATTTATACGGCCACGCACAAAACCAGGGTCAGTGAATTAGCCGGAGTGGGCCGCGCCATGCCGGTTACCATGACCGCGTTCACCATCGGTTGTTTGTCGATGATAGGCATTCCACCGACGGCCGGATTCGTGAGCAAATGGTATATCCTGCAAGGCGCGTATTCGATGGAAGCCTGGTTTGCTATCGCGGTCATCATTATCAGTACGCTATTGAACGCGGCCTATTTCCTGCCCATCGTGTATTCCGCCTTTTTTGAACGCAGGCAAGCGGATCAGGCGCCGGGCGTGCATGAAGCGCCCACACCCATTTTAATTGCATTAAGCCTTACCGCGATGCTGACCATTTTATTTTTTATCATGCCCGGCGGGGTGTTGAATCTTGCCGAGCGGATCATTTAACTGATGATAAATCTTAAATTTCTATATCAGCCGAGTACCGTTAAAAAGATTCGGATTGGTGCCGCTGCGATCCTGATCATCACCATATTTGCGGAATTTTTTATCAAAATGCACGCCTATTTCAGTATTGCCGATTTTTTTTCCTTCAACGTGGTGTATGGATTTATTGTCTGCACCTTGATGATAGTGGTTGTAAAATTGCTGGGTTATTTTATTAAACGCAGGGACGATTATTATGACGTATAGCTGCATTCATCCCGGGCTGATTCTGATTGTCGGCGGACTGGTGCTGGCCATACTGAGGGGTAATATAAAAAAATACGCGGCCTTGCTTATACCTCTTCTGGCGTTATATTGCATTGTCGATCTCCATCCCGAAAACGCCTGTCGGATCTCCTACCTGGGATTTGAATTACAGCCTCTCGTGGTGGATAAGCTTAGCCGCCTGTTCCTTATTGTGTTCGGATTGACCGTGTTTGGCGGCACTTTTTTTTGTTTTAGACAAATAAAACCCATTGAACTATCGGCCGCGTTTATCTATGCCGGCTCGGCAATGGCGGTTGTGCTCGCGGGTGACTTGATTTCCCTGTTTATCTTTTGGGAGCTCATGGCGGTGGGTTCGACCATCTTGATTTGGTCCGCCGCCACCGATCTATCGCGTCGGGCCGGATTCCGATATATCATTATCCATTTACTGGGTGGCGTCATTTTAATGACCGGGATAGCCGCCCAATTCATCGAAACTCAATCGATTCAGTTTTCGCTGATGGACCTTGACCACTATTACTCGTGGCTGATATTGATCGGTTTCCTGCTGAACGCCGGAGCGCCACCGTTATCGGCCTGGCTGGCCGATGCTTACCCTGAAAGCTCATTCTGTGGCATGGTATTTTTATCCGCATTTACCACCAAGACCGCCGTATATGTATTAATCAGGGGATTTCCCGGGGCCGAGATTCTGATCTGGATCGGACTATTCATGATCTTCTACGGCATAATCTACGCATTGCTTGAAAATGATATGCGTCGAATCCTGGCCTATAGCATAGTGAACCAGGTCGGTTTCATGATCTGCGGCATAGGCATAGGCACCCCGATGGCGTTAAACGGTACCGCCGCCCATGCGTTCGCGCATATTATTTACAAGGCCCTGTTATTGATGGCGGCCGGCTCAGTCTTATATATGACCGGCAAACGTAAATGCACTGATTTGGGGGGATTGATACAATCCATGCCCATTACCGCGCTGTGCGCGATCATTGGCGCCCTGTCCACTCTTTCCTTCCCCCTGACTTCCGGCTTTGTCAGCAAATCCATGATAACCCAGGCGTCGGTGGACCAACACATGCCGTACGTATGGCTGTTGTTACAGGCCGCCTCCGCGGGTGCGGTTCTGCACGCCGGGATTAAATTTCCATGGCTTGTATTTTTCCACAAAGATTCCGGGTTGCGACCCGATGATCCGCCGTGGAACATGCGATTGGCAATGATCCTGTTTGCATTATTATGTCTGTTATTGGGGATATTTCCGAATTACCTGTATTCGCTTTTGCCCTACCCGGTTGAATATATTCCCTATACCGGTGAACACGTACTGGCGCAATTGCAGTTATTACTGTTTGCCGGGCTTGCGTTTTTTATCATGCTCCCGCGGATGCGGCGCACTTTAACCATCAGCCTCGATTTTGACTGGTTCTATAGAAAGTGTTTTCCGGCCGGTGCTGATTATATCGGCGGTATGATTATTGGTGGCGGCAACCACATACGGCGGCATATTGATCACTGGCGACCAGACTGGAATAACGTCTGGCTCTCAAGATTATTTGATAACACCATGAGTTATAAACTCATGCTGATCATCGGCCTGCTGGGACTCAGCCTGCTTTATTACCTTGTTCTTGTCCATTTCTTACTACATTAAGGTGAGATATTTTAATTGAAAAATACCCCATCCTGACCAAGACATTCCCGGGCAATATCCTATACTTCATGGATAGGAAGAAGTTTGGGCCTTAACAATAAGGATATACCAAGGCCTTAGGGATAGCACATAAAAAAGGATGCGGTCACGGAAGAATAACGTGCCAGGGATGGCACACTTTACCCATCCATACACGCCGGTTTCCGGATTCTAAATATTCCGGTGCCCGTCCGGGGCACTGAATCTCCACTCATTGCAAATAGGGTCGCCAGTCAAACTGCTTGTCGGCAATAACGACAAAATGGGGATTAACCAGAGTATCCCTTTGATTGTACATCAGGGGTTCGATGGCCATGGTCGTGACCCTGCCCCCGGCTGCTTCGACTATGGCCTGGGCGGCGGCGGTGTCCCATTCCGAGGTTGGGCCAAAACGCGGATAAATATCCACCATGCCTTCGGCTATCATACATAGTTTTAATGAACTGCCGAGGGCGACTATTCTGGCGTCGGGAAATTGCTCAAGGAATGCCCGTTGCCGGTTATTCCCATGGGAACGGCTGCCGGCGATGGTGAGATTATTCGGGTCCGTGGTTTTGGTGGTGATCTCGGTTGTGGTTCCGTGCGGGTCCTGTTTGTACGCACCCCGCCCCGCTATGCCGTAATAGCATACATCGGACACCGGTATCTGGATCACGCCCAGTAACGGCTGATTGTTGTCAATAAGGGCAATATTGACCGTGAATTCACCATTGCGTTTAACAAATTCACGGGTGCCGTCGAGGGGATCAACCAACCAGTATTGCGTCCAGGTCCGGCGGGTGGAATACGGAATCGCAGCCGATTCTTCGGACAGGATAGGGAGCTCCGGGGTAAGCCGCTGCAAATGCTCGCAGATGGCGTTATGCGCGGCAATATCGGCGGCGGTCAAAGGCGATTTATCGGCTTTATATTCAATGGAAAATTTGGAGTCGTATATATCGATGATTTTTTCGCCGGCGTTACGGGCAATTGCAATGACCTCATCGATGAGGCCGCCTGGATCGCGTTTGCTTGGATTGGACATGGATCACCCGACTGTATTACTCAATATGACGATGTATCTTGTGTGCCATTGTACCACCGGCATCAATGCCGTCAAATCCGGTGCAGCCCGGACCGGAAAAAGTGATCGGGACGCGGGCCGGCAAGGTCGCCCTATTCTCCGGAAGCCGATGGCATTTGCGGGCGGCCATGCGATTTGGCGTAATAAAAATCCTTAACCTCGTGCTTTAATTTTAATCCGCGGTTTTCGTATGCGGTCAACAGCCGCCATTTGGGGCGCGGTGCCGGGTTGCCGCGGCCGGCGAGATTAATTAATTCCGGATCATGGTCGCACAGGGCGATGATATGCGCGGCATAATCCGGCCAGTCGGTTGCGATGAACAGCCGGCCGTTTGATTTTAACGCGGATTTGAGCGTTTGCAGAAAAGGCGGTTGGATGAGTCGGCGCTTGTGATGTCGTTTTTTTGGCCAGGGATCGGGAAAGAAAATGGTTATCTCATCTATGGTGTTTGATGGAATCTGATGTTCCAGTACCTCAACCGCGTCATGGTTGATGATCCGAATATTTTTTAATCCGGATTTATGAATATCCCGCAACAGCCGGCCCACGCCCGGCCTGTGGACCTCGATGGCGATATAATTGTTTTCGGGGTGGCACCGGGCGTGCTGCAAGGTGAACGTGCCCGCACCCGAACCGATGTCGATAATAACGGGCGCATTGCGGCCAAAAATATCCGCGAGGGCAAGCAATGCCTGCGAATAGGCGACGCCGTAATTTTGCCACAGGCCATCCAGCGCGGCCCGCTGAGCCGGGGTCATTCTGCCTTCCCGCCTTACAAAGCTGCGGATCCTGCGGCGGCCGGGCGGATCATTGCCCATCGGCACGTTGGCCTAAAAGAAAGTGCCGTCTATCGGAGAGGACGCGCTGGCATAGGCGCGGCGCGGCATTCTTCCGGCAAGATAGGCTTCCCGACCGGCCGCCATTGCCTTTTTCATTGCCGCCGCCATTAAAACCGGCTGCTTTGCCTCGGCAATGGCGGTGTTCATTAATACCCCGTCGCAGCCGAGCTCCATCGCGATAGCGGCGTCAGAGGCGGTGCCGACGCCGGCGTCCACCAGAATTGGAACGGACGCATTTTCAACGATGGTGCGTATATTATAGCGGTTGCGTATCCCCAGACCGGAACCGATGGGTGCGGCCAGCGGCATCACTGCAACGCAACCAAGCTGTTCAAATTCGCGCGCCATGACCGGGTCGTCGGTGGTATAAACCATAACGTCAAAATTATCCTTGATCAACTGCTCCGCGGCCTTCAGTGTTTGTGGCAGGTGGGGATAAAGCGTTTTCTCATCGCCAAGGACTTCCAGTTTTATAAGTGTGTGGCCATCGAGTAATTCCCTCGCCAGCCGGCAGGTACGGATTGCCGACTCGGCGTCATAACAGCCGGCCGTGTTCGGTAAAAGCGTGTATTGATCCGGCGAGATCAGGTCCAGCAGATCCGTTTGGCCTTTGTCTCGTCCGATATTCATGCGTCGGATTGCGATGGTGACGATCTGCGCGCCGCTTGCCGCAATGGCCGCGTCCATTTCCCGCGCGTCTTTATACTTGCCGGTGCCGACCAGCAGACGTGAATGATACCGCTCGTTCGCAATAATCAGTGGTTGATCAGCGGGGGTATGAGTATTCATATTACGATACGCAGGCTGGATCAACCGCCGCCAATGGCGCGGATAATTTCTATCGCATCGCCGGGGTGGATGGTATGCGAGGCAAAATTGCCGCGGGGAATAATACTGTGATTGATTTCCACCGCCAGTTTTCCGTCCACGTCCAACAGCGTGAGGAGACCGGCAATGGTGCTGCCCTCGGCCAGATGATAATCTTGACCGTTCACTATCACTTGCATCATGCTAAAGGCCCAATGGTGACCGGTTAATCAAGAGGAACGATCAGACCTTCTCTGGCGACGTGACATTGTAACGAAGCCCCTCTTTGCTGAATGATTTTCAAACTTTCCTCATGGAAGGCTTCGATCTCATCATCATTATGGTTTGGATCATGATGATACATATAGAGTGATTTCACCCCGGCGTCTATGGCCATGTTGACCACGTCGGTATAACAGGAATGACCCCAGCCCCGTTTCGTCTGGTAATCTTCGGGAGAATACTGCGCGTCATGGATTAAAATATCCGCCTCCCGGACCCCGCGCAGTTCAATTTCATATTCTTCCCGATTCATTTCCTGGAACATCGCCTTCTCTTCTTCACTGAATTTGGGCCAATCGCGTTTTATCGACTTATCAAAAAACTGACACTCATTGTCGGAAACATAGACTATCGATTTGCCACCGGTATCAATTCGGTAACCATAGGTTAATCCGGGGTGATGCACCCCGTATCTCGAAATTGAAAACGGGCCGTATGGTATATGCGTTATTGCCGGATCGATATAGGAGATATTCGCCGCCCAGGTCTCAGTGCCCACCGGGAAATAAGGCGCCTGCATCTGGGAACCGATATTTTGCCGTATCTCCGCCTCCGTTTCACCGGGACCAAAAAACCGGATTTTCCATTCCGGGGTAAAGGCCGGCACAAAAAAAGGCAGGCCACAGATATGATCCCAATGATAATGGGTCAGGACAACCAACAGCTCTTTGGTTTGGTTTTTAGTCATCGCCTCCTCCCCAAAAGGGATGATGCCGGTACCGGCGTCGCAGATCAGACAATGACCATCGACGTTGATTTCCACGCAAGACGTATTCCCCCCCACCTTCAAATGGGTTGCAAACGGGGCGGCATAAGAACCTCGCACGCCCCAAAAGTGCAAATATCTGGTCATGCTTTAATGCGGCGAATTAATAAGGATTGTCTTTATCGATATATGTAAGAATTAAATCTGTAATGACCTGCGTCGGGATGGGTTTCGTTAAAAAATCCAACGCCCCCAATTCCCTTGCAAGCTGTCGGTCCTGGGCATAATCCTTGGACGTGATCATAATAACAAATGTTGACTGGTGCATGGGCATTTTTCTGAGGGTGGTCAAAAAAGTAATGCCATTCATATCCGGCATCAGTATATCCAGAAAGATGACCTTGGGTTTATTATCCTTTAAATAGTCCATTGCCGCGGCCGTAGCATCAAAACAGATCAACTTCAATTCCATATCGAGTTTGTCGACACTCCTCTGGAATTGAGAGAGTACGGTTTTATTGTCGTCTATAACGACTACTGTGGGACATATATCAGCCATAGTATTACTATGTTACGTCGGCTGGATTAAATATACAAATCAACTGATCATCAGAGCACCTCTGAACAACCCCTCAAACACACGGACCAGGGCTTTGTTGTTCCCGTCCGGGGGCGGTTATGCGGCGTTAAGGGGTATCTTTTTGATCTTTTGAAGTTCCACCCGTCCCCTTGCCTTCCAAAGATCATAATTATCCTGCATCACCAGCCAGCTTTCAGGACTACGCCCCAGGGCTTTAGACAGGCGCAGTGCCATTTTCGGGCTGATACCACTTTGCTTTTTCAGCACTCGGTTAAGGGTTGATGCGGCAACGTCTAATTTCGCAGCAAGATAGTGGCAACTTAAACCAAATGGTTCCATATAGGAAGCCACGATAAATTCACCCGGATGGGGGGGATTGTGCATAGCCATTAGTGATAATCCTCGTAATTTAATATATATACATTTCCTTCTTTAAATTCAAAGGCGCCAGTTTGCATTTACAGTGATCGACCAGCCACCTGTTCGCTCACCCGTCAACGGATGCAATCGATACCCTGGAATATCGATGTCATCGATGGATTGAGCGGTATCCGGGGCCGCCAGTCGCATTCTCAGTCTGTCGGCGTGCTTCGCCTGAATTCCTCTAACACTGCCACTTTCGTAAAACATCTCCAGGCCTCTGTGCTTGAAGGACTTGATCATAAATGAAGTGTAGCATGTTGCGCAATACAGTCAAGCGGTTGCATTCATCGGTTGCCACTGCACGGCCATTCTTTTCGCGCAACAGCGTCAATTTTGTCCTGTGATCCGTCCTTATTTCGTCATTGCTCTTGCCGTCGATGCTGTGTGATTCGTTCCAGCAGTTGCCCGGCTGGTTCCTCTGGTTCGCGCTGCTTTGCCGACCATGATCTTCCCGGATGCACGGTGTCCCATTGGGAGCGACGCTGATTGCGCCGTCCACCGCCCGGATCATGGATGCCGAACCCTATCAGCACCTTGTTCCAGATGGGGCGGTACCGGTCGATCAGGATTTTCTCGGTCAGATTGATCCAGATCGGTTCGAGCACGAGCCAGCGGCAGCCGAACTCATCGCGGCGCAGATTCTCTGCGGCTTCAATGGACGCTGCGTGCTCCGACAGCCGGCCATGCAGGTCATTGTCTGCCCTGCCGACATAGATCGGCGTCTCACCCAGTCCTGCATATGGCGCAAACGACCCAGCGTAGTGGATCGTATAGACGCCTGCGCCCTGGAACGGATCGCCGGGTGGCAGTTCGGCGACGTCGTAGGCCATCAGGGCACGCACGGCGTTCCGGCCCAGTTCATCGATGCTGAGTGGGTTATACGACCGCAACATCGGCCCCGGTACTCAGCCTGCGTTCGCTGTATGGCCCGTTGCGGCATACGATCCAGAAACAATGACGCTTGCGGGCATGCTGAGCATTTTTCCATTTGGTGGACTTCATCGGCCCTTTTCGCACTTTCACAATCAGATCGCAGACCACGAACCCGGCATTCCCGGCCATCGCTATGAAGTCGCAGTGCGCCCAGCGCTGGCGATGGTTGTTCACAATGTCGGTGATCTTGGCGAGCAGAATGCCATCCGGCTTGAGGACGCGCCTGGCCTGCTCCAGGAACGGCGGATACAGGTAGCTCAGGCTCCATCCGTGCTCCTTTCCGCAAGCCATGGTCGCGCCGAAGTCCACATCGAAGCGCTTTTTGCTCTTATCTCGGCCCTGCGGCCCGACGTGCGGCGGATCGTACACCACGACTGCGTAGGAATTGTCCCGGACGCCCGCCATAACGCGGTTGTCCGCCACAATATCGGGGGCGTACCGCGGGTCGATGTCCATGGACACAGGGTTACGGCCCGTTCCCCGCCACATGCGGCCCGTGTTATAGGTGGCATCCAGGATCGGCTCGGTGTCGATGACCGGATAGAAATCCAGCATTTCCGTAAGCAGCGCGGCATCCGTGCCGGTCCAAACACTGCTTATCGCATTATAATCGACGGCCTCGTTCACGCCGTAAGCCCCGCGTTTGCTCATTATTTTGCCCCTGTTCAGCATCTGAAACAGCCTGTATTATAGGCCAACGCCGGAGAGTTTGTACACTACAAGCGCATCAGGCCGCCTGCTCCACGTCCTCCGTATATTTCCCCAGACAGGCCAGGCTGTTGCATCGCTCACGATGCAATAATGCCTTTTGGGCCGCCGCAATATTTGCCGCGTCGCCGCCCCAGACCTTTAAGCAGGGCTCCTGCAATGCGCGGCCATAAGAAAAACTCAACGGCCAGGGCAGATCGGAATGGGCGGCGTTCATTGCATTAAGGTGGGCGGTCGCAAGTACCGCGGTCTGGCCGCCGGAAAGAAACACGATGCCCGGCAACTCGGCCGGTACGTTTTGCCGTAAACAGCGCACCGTTTGCGCGGCCACCTCGTCGACGCCGGCCTGCTTTGAACATTGTTTGCCGGCGATCACCATATTGGTTTTTAACAGGGTGTGTTCAATGCTGACCCCCTGGCCACGCAACGTATTAAACAGGGTCGACAGGGTTTTTGCGGTCACCTCGTAACAGCACTCGATGGTATGGTCGGCGTCCATCAATACCTCCGGTTCCACTATCGGCACCAGCCCGGCCGCCTGGCACAGGCCGGCGTAACGGGCGAGTGCATGGGCGTTGGCGTCTATGCAGGCCGGGCTGGGGAGCTTGTCCCCTATCGTGATCACCGCGCGCCATTTGGCAAATTTCGCGCCGAGGGCGTTGTATTCGGCCAATCGGTCGGCCAGTCCATCCAGTCCTTCGGTTACCTTTTCATCCGGGTGCAGGGCCAGCTCTTTTGCGCCCTTGTCGACTTTAATGCCGGGCATAATGTTTTTGTTCATCAATACCCGTGGGAAGGGCGTGCCGTCGGCGGCGGCCTGGCGGATGGTTTCGTCATACAGAATCATGCCGCTGATATATTCGGCGTCGCCGTGGTTGGTGATCAGCAGATCCCGATAGCTCCTGCGATTTTGCTCGGTGGATTCGACGTCGATGGCATCAAACCGTTTCTTTATCGTGGGCGTGCTTTCGTCTATCGCGAGTATGCCCTTGCCCCGGGCAACCAGCGCCGCCGCCGTCTCCTGCAGTTGTTGTCGTATCGTCATAGCTCTCCCCGCGTTGTTAGTTTGAATATTATAATGAATGCCTGGGACTTTGCCGGCAACGCCAGGCCCCGCCGATCATCGCCGCTTACAGTTCCCGGCCGTGCTCCATCGCCACCCAGGCGCGGGTGGCTTCCTCCAGCATCGCTATCGCCGGTAATTTTTGTCCCGCCAGAAATTCCAGAAATGCCCCGCCGCCGGTGGAGATATAATCAATCCCGGCGGTGACGCCGTATTTTGTCACCGCCGCCAGCGTGTCCCCGCCGCCGGCTATCGAATACGCCGGACTGGCGGCTATCGCGGCGGCTATCGCGCCGGTACTCTGACCGAATTGATCAAATTCAAACGCCCCCAGGGGCCCGTTCCATACGATGGTATTGGCGCCCGCCAGGGAATCAACCAGGGTGGCGGTGGTTTCAGGGCCCACGTCCAGGATCAAATCATCATCGGCGACCGCCGCTATCGGCTTTACCTCGGCGCCGGCGGACTCATTGCACTCCTTTGCACAGACCACGTCCACCGGCAGGGGTATCGCGCATTGCCTGGTTTCAGCCCGTTGCAGTATCTTTTCCGCGACCCCAACCAGATCGGCTTCATACAGTGAGCGACCGATATGATACCCCGCGGCCCGGAGCAGGGTATTGGCTATGCCCCCGCCTACGATCAGTTGATCGGCAATATTCACCAGTGATTCCAGCAATACCAGTTTGGTGGAGATCTTGGCCCCGCCGACGACCGCCACCAACGGCCGCTCAGGGTCTTTGATCCCCTTGGACAGGGCCTTGAGTTCGGAGATCAATAACGGTCCGGCGCAGGCCATCGCGGTATATTTGGCGACCCCGTAAGTGGAAGCCTGAACCCGGTGGGCGGTGGCAAACGCATCGTTCACGTAAATATTGCACAGTGCCGCCATTTTTCGGGCCAGCGCATCTTCATTATCTTTCTCGCCCCGCTCAAAGCGGACGTTTTCACACAGCACCAGCTTATGACCGCCAAAATCAACGCCATCGATCCAGTTTTTAAGCAGTGGGATGGGCTCGCCCAGGTGTTGCGACAGACACTCCGCAACCGGGCGCAATGAAAAGGCCGCATCATATTCACCCTCTATCGGACGCCCCAGGTGGGCGACGATAATGATCTTCACGTTTTCGGCGGCGCCGATCTCCCGCAGGGTCGGCAGGCTGGCGACGATGCGGGTATCGTCCGCAACCCGACCGTCTCTGAGCGGCACATTATAATCTTCCCGGATGAGTACCGTTTTATTATTCAGATCCAGATCGGCAATTTTTACCAGTATAGACACGGTTACTGCTCAGCCGGCCCGCATCAGCGCCACCGCCACGTCCAGCATTCTATTTGAGAACCCCCATTCATTATCATACCAGGCGACCACCTTCACCAGGGTACCGTCGATAACCTGGGTTAATGGCGCATCATGGATCGCAGACGCCGGGTGGTGATTAAAATCTATCGACACCAACGGTTCCGCATTATAGGCCAGCACCCCCTTCAAGCGGCCGTCGGCGGCGTCCCGCATAAGGGCATTAATTTCGCGGACACTGGTTTCTCTGGCGGCGATCAGACTGAGATCGATAACCGAAACATTAAGGGTCGGCACCCGTATGGCGTAACCATTGAGTTTGCCCTTGAGTTGCGGCAGTACCAGGCCCACGGCCCTGGCGGCGCCGGTTTTGGTCGGGATCATCGACATGGTGGCCGAGCGGGCGCGCCGCAGATCGGGATGATAGACGTCGCTGAGCACCTGATCATTGGTATAGGCGTGCACCGTTGTCATAATACCGCTCACAAGCCCAACGTGTTCGTCGATGACCTGCACCACCGGCGCCAGACAGTTGGTCGTACACGAGGCATTTGAAATCACCCGGTCGGAGGCCTTCAGGAGGTGATGATTGACGCCATAGACGATGGTCGCATCCACGTCTTCGCCCCCGGGCGCCGAGATGATCACCTTCTTTGCCCCGCCTTGTAAGTGGGCGCCGGCCTTTTCCCCGGTGACAAACAAACCGGTGGATTCATAGACGATATCGACCTCCAGTTCACCCCAGGGCAGGCGCGCCGGATCCCGCTCAGACAACACCTTTATCCGGTCGCCATTGACGATCATCCAATCGCGTTCGGTCTCGACGCTGCCGGGAAATTTGCCGTGGGCGGTGTCATAACGGGTCAGATGGGCGTTGCTGCCGGCGTCGCCCAGATCATTGATGGCCACAATTTGAATCTCTTTATCGCGCCCGGACTCATAGGCGGCGCGCAATATATTGCGGCCAATTCTGCCGTATCCGTTTATTCCCACTCTAATTGCCATGTTTTTATACCCCGTTTATGAATCGAGAACGTCCACCGCCAGCGCCGTCAGGCATTCCTCGGTAATGCCGAAATAGCGATACACCTCATCCCCCGGCGCCGACCGACCAAAGCCGTCCAGCCCGATCACCGCCCCATCCAGGCCTACGTATTTTCTCCAGTAATCGCTTACCCCCGCTTCTATCGCAATACGCTTTTTACAGCCGGGCGTTAACACCGAATCCCGGTACTCCCGCGGTTGTCGATCAAACACGTCGGTGGACGGCATCGACACCGCCCGCACCTTTTTACCCTGCTCGCCGAGTTTGACGGCCACATTATAGGCCAGACCGACTTCCGAACCCGTTGCAATAATAATTAATTCCGGCTCAATATCAACCTGAGTGAGGGCATACGCACCATATTGAATACGCTCCACCTGTTGCCCGCTTCTGGGAATATGGGGCAGGGTCTGGCGCGATAATAATAACGCAGTGGGGCCGTTGAGGCGTTCTATCGCCAGCCGCCAGGCCACCGCGGTTTCCGTACCATCACAGGGGCGCCACACCGACAGTCCGGGGATCAGGCGCAGCGTCGCCGCCTGTTCAACCGCCTGATGGGTGGGGCCGTCCTCGCCGAGACCGATGGAATCATGGGTCAGCACAAAGATAGTACGCAGTTCCATCAGTGCCGCCATCCGGATCGCATTGCGGGCGTATTCGGAAAAAATTAAAAACGTACCGCCGTAGGGAATAAAGCCGCCGTGCAGGGCGATGCCATTGTTGATCGCCACCATTGCAAACTCCCGCACGCCGTAATAGATATAATTGCCGTCGGGGCGATCCGCCGACAGCGTGCGGGACCCGTCGACGCGGGTCAGATTGGAACCGGTGAGATCCGCCGAACCGCCGATCAGCTCAGGCAACACCGGGGCATAAGCATTTAAGGCATTTTGAGAACCCTTGCGGGAGGCGATATTTTCAGGTTTTACCTGGTCGATATACGCACTCGCGGCTTCCGGCCAGGCTGCCGGCAGTTTTGCCCGCATGCGTCGCCGAAATTCGGCGGCCTCCCGCGGGTGTGCCCGTTCATACTCGCAGAATAAATCATTCCAATCGTCCTCAAGCCGTCCGCCCTTTTGTCTGGCGTCCCATCCCCGGTAATATTCCGCGGGCATTTCAAACGGCCCGAAATCCCAACCCAGGGATCGTCGCACCAATTCCACCTCGGCCTCACCCAGAGGCGCGCCGTGGCTGGCCGCGGTATCCTGTTTATTTGGCGAACCCAGGCCAATAATGGTATTGCAACAGATCAGGCTGGGCCGCTCGCGTTCCGCTATCGCCGCAGCGATAGCGGTTTTAATCTGCTCCGGATCATGGCCGTCCACCGCATCGATCACCTGCCAGCCATACGCCTGAAAACGCTGCGCCGTGTCCTCGGTGAACCAGCCCCTGACGTCGCCGTCTATCGAGATCCGGTTACTGTCAAACAATCCGATCAATTTGCCGAGTTTGAACGTGCCCGCCAATGAACAGGCCTCATGCGAAATACCCTCCATCAGGCAGCCGTCGCCAACCGTAAAATACGTATGATGGTCGATCACATTGAACCGATCGCGATTAAAACGCACCGCCAGCGCCCGCTCGGCGACCGCCATACCCACCGCATTCGCCAGCCCCTGTCCCAGCGGCCCGGTGGTCGCCTCCACACCGGGCGCATCGCCATATTCGGGATGGCCGGGCGTCTTTGAATGCAGTTGCCGGAAATTTTTTATCTCATCCATGGAAATATCATAACCGCACAGATGCAGGATGGAATACAACAACATGGAACCATGACCATTCGACATCACAAACCGGTCGCGATTATACCAATCCGGGTTACCCGGATTATGCCGAATAAAATCATTCCACAGGACCTCGGCAAAATCCGCCATACCCATAGGCGCCCCCGGATGCCCGGAATTACTATTCTGCACCGCATCCATACTCAACACTCGTATCGCATTAGCAAGTTCACGCCTGGATAACACTATATATTGCTCCCACAGGAGGGTGGGTTTCCAAACCCGCCTAAAAAAAACACATTAAAAGTTGAATGATTAAAGACGGATTTGAAAACCCGTCCACCTCTTGTTTCATTATATTTAAAAGCCCCGATGCAGTCCAGAAATACCGGTCGCTCAGAGAATCCGACGCGCCGGGTGTGTGTTTTAAACAGGAGGGTGGGTTTCCAAACCCGCCTAAAAAAAAACACATTAAAAGTTGAATGATTTAAGACGGATTGGAAAACCCCGGTTGCTCAGGGAATCCGGCGTGCCGGGTGTGTGTTTTAAACAGGAGGGTGGGTTTCCAAACCCGCCTACGGGTTGAAAACCCGTCCTCCTGTACAGAGAATCCGGCGTGCCGAGTGTGTGTTTTATCGGGGTCGGGAGACCCCGACTCCTATAAAAAAAAACACATTAAAAGTTGAATGATTTATGACGGGTTTGGAAACCCGTCCTCCTGTACAGAGAATCCGGCGTGCCGATTGTGTGTTTTAAACAGGAGGGTGGGTTTCCAAACCCGCCTACGGGTTGAAAACCCGTCATCCTGTACAGGGAATCCGGCGTGCCGATTGTGTGTTTTATCGGGGTCGGGAGACCCCGACTCCTGTACAGAGAATCCGGCGTGCCGATTGTGTGTTTTATCGGGGTCGGGAGACCCCGACTCCTGTCATTCAATAAGCAACCGCACGGCACGCAGAGTCGCCTCCGTCACCCCCAGCGCATCTTGCAGTGCCGGGCTGGCACTCAGCTCATCCTCAAACCGCAGGGCATAGTACAGCAGCCGCCAGTCATTCTGGTTCAGGCCATCATTACCGACCAGGTCGAACCGGTTTGCGCCCGCCAGGGCATCGGCTCCGGCCTCCAGTGCGGCAATATTTTCGGCGTTCCCCAGCAGTGTGTTCAGCAGGTTGTCGGGCCGGGGCGTCAGCGAGAGATAATACAGGATCTGGGCATCCTGGGCGTTGACGGTCTGGTCTTGATTCAGGTCCAGCGGAAGGGCGCGGGTTACGGTCAGTCTGTAGGTCTGCGTGATGGGGTTCGCGGCGGTAACGACGATTGCTATGTCGTTGGCGCCGACGTTGAGGGCGGCGGTGAATGGGAGGTTGGGGATCGCCGCTCCCGCGTTCACTGTCACGGCTACGGTTGCGCCACTGCCGGCGGCCGTGGGGGTGAGGGTGAGGGTGGTCACGGTATTGGGCACCATGGCACTGTAAGTGAAGGTGGCGGGATCAAACACCGGCGTCAGTGTGCCTTGGGAAATCGTCAGCGTACTCAGGCCGGCATTCGAGAGAGCGGCGACGAGTTGCGCGGTGGTGATCCGCAGGCAGTCGGTCACACCGGCGGTGGCGGCTACAATGGCATCGGCGTCCGCCCGCGAGCAGACAAAATGGGCGTTGCGGACGGTGTCGTCAACACGGAAGCTCGCGATCGAGTCTTCGCCTATGGCGCCCAAGGTGTCCAGCACGTCGTCAAACACGCCGTCGGGCAGAGTGGTGAAGTCGTTTCTAATCAAATCCAAGGTCTCAAGCGCCGACAGGCCGTCAAAGACATCAGCGGGCAGAGTGGTGAAGGCGCTGTCATTCAAACGCAAATCCTCAAGCGCCGACAGGCCGTCAAAGACACCGGCGGGTAGCGTGGTGAAGGCGTTGCCACCCAAATCCAACGTCACAAGCACCGACAGGCCGTCAATGTAGGGGGATGTTTAGAATGGGAATTTGCAGTTAGGGGCGTGTGGGGGGTAAGTTTTTGAATCGTTGATGGTTTCTTGGATTGAAAAATAGAGGGAATTAACATTTGAAATTGTACTTTTTAACCGATTATTGATGAAAAATTAGTGGAATAATGGTTATAATAATCGTTTTTTAATCGAGTTTTAATCGTTGTTGATCAGGGCGGTAAATTATGATTAAAACTTGGCAAGAGAGCTAGTTCTTATCCATGAGGTGAAAAAGCAGTTTTGATGTGGCGGCGGACCGCGTTGTTGATTTGTACCCGGGTTTGTTTGGAGACACCGAGAAACGGCCGGGCTGGAATATCACCCCAGGGAATAGGTACTACTTGCCGCGTTTTGATTATTGAGAATCTGCCAAACTCGCCCTTTTTAGCGCCAAATTGGTGGGTGGTGGCGTATTTGATGTTGGTGCCAGCGATAGCACTGGTGGCGTCGTGGCGGGATACGATGCTGCGGGCGAGTTCGCCACTGAGTTGGAGAATTTCACCCGTCCGTTTTTTCTGTTTGGCGCGATGATCCTTGGTAACCTCGCTGAGGGCTTGCCATTTTTTGCCTTCGGGTGATGTCTCGGTCTTGAAGGCTTCCTCGATGGTATCTTCCAAGTGACTGGCGATAATCTTCATAAGAGGGTTTAAATTGCGCCCGGCGGCAAGCAAGCGGTTCAAGGCAGTAAGTACCTCGTTGTCCTCGTATTGGACGATAATTTTCATTGAATTTCTCCGTGTGGTTTGCTATAGTTATAGTACGAGGGGTTAGGTGTCCTCTTGCCAGCCAGGATTGTCGGGATCTTATGAAGCGGGTAATGATTGTGGTGGGCGCCCACTCGATAGGCGTTGCATTCGGATCGTCACCGCCCCCCTCGTCCTTTCTCTTGTTGTTTGTATAACAGAACTCCAAGGCGCCTGCTATTGATGTGTGATCGGGGTACGAAGTTGTAAAGCAGGCTGCCGTCACGCGACTCTGTGATAATGCTCAACGTGCCTTTATTATCATCCCAGCTTTTGAGGTAATGTTTCCTGAATTCTCCATTATCGTAATAGGTCATCCAGATTTCATTCGGTTCTTGCAAATTTGGTATGACCCGGTTGGCGTACCGCTCTCTGTGGTGCTCGTGCTTGCGGGTTATGTGTGCCACTTTGTTACGGTCTAGTAATACTTTATCGACAGGGGTATCGATGAAGAGGCTCTGGACCGCAGCGGTCAATCCGAGCGCCGTATAAACTGCGTTGCGCGCTGCGGCTGTAGTTTTTTGTGCTGGCAGTAGCGCTGGCGTCTTTGCCTGCGGCAGTGATTTCGGACGGCGGTAATCGCGCCAAGTGGGTTGTCCTGACACCGCTTTCGCGTTTCCCGGGTCAGCCGGTGGCAGCGTGTGCTTGCCGGGGTTGTAGGACCAGCCCGGATCAGGCTGAAAGGAGTGTCGCCTGCCTTTTTTGTCATGCCAGGAGACACGGGCACCCGGGCGGCTCAAGACTTCACCAGTGCGTTTATCGATGCCGACTTCCTGCTGCACGGTTTCGCTGGTTGTATCCTTGATGATGGCCTTGGCGGCAGCCTGGCCGTTGGTGAGGGCACGGACGTGGCATCGGCAGTTAAAGCCGTTGGGTGGATAGATGGTGTCCCAGATGGGGTCATCGTAATGGAATATTTTACTGTGAAGCACCAGATGTGAGTGGCGGGTTGCGGCATCCTGGATGGCGATATATTCCCAGTAGGGACGGTCATCGGCGTTATCGATTTGGCGCTGATAGCGTCCGGCGTGTCGGGTGTGGGTTGTATCGGGGTCGGGAGACCCCGACTCCTGTCAACTCAATTTAATCAACCCGACAACCACGCCGATCTGTGCAATCATCGCACCAACGATCCAGCGCGTCAGTCTTGATTCGGTATTAGCAATGTCCGCCTGGGTGGCGAGGCGCAGCTTCTCGATGTCCGCCTTCACCTCGGCAATGTCGGCCTTGGTGTCCGCGCGCAGTTTCTCTATGTCCGCCTGGGTGGCCAGGCGCAGTTTCTCTATGTCCGCCTTCACCTCGGCAATGTCGGTCTTGGTGTCCGCGCGCAGTTTCTCTATGTCCGCCTTCACCTCGGCAATGTCGGTCTTGGTGTCCGCGCGCAGTTTCTCTATGTCCGCCTTCACCTCGGCAATGTCGGTCTTGGTGTCCGCGCGCAGTTTCTCTATGTCCGCCTTCACCTCGGCAATATCCGCCTGGGTGTCCGCGCGCAGTTTCTCTATGTCCGCCCTCACCTCGGCAATGTCGGACTGGGTGGCCAGGCGCAGTTTCTCTATGTCCGCCTTCACCTCGGCAATGTCCGCCTGGGTGGCCAGGCGCAGTTTCTCGATGTCCGCTTTCACCTCGACAATGTCGGACTGGGTGGCCAGGCGCAGTTTCTCCATGTCCTCGCTGGTGGCCAGGCGCAGTTTCTCTATGTCCGCCTTCACCTCGGCAATGTCTGACTGGGTGGCCAAGCGTAGTTTCTCCATGTTCTCGCTGGTAGTCAGGCGTAGTTTCTCTATGTCCTCCCTGGTGGCCAGATTGCTGTTAATCATATCGACCTGCTCACCGGCCAGGGCTTCCGCCTGCGTTTCGGTGAAACCCGATTCAGTCAGGTGCTTGACGAATTTATGCGTATCAAATGCGATGGCTTCCATATTCAGGTACCGGATAATTTTATCGGTATGGCAGGGGTCTTCCGCTTGCCACAGGGTGTTACCGGTATGCTCATATCTCTCATATAGCCAGTATAGACCTACGTCACGCGGTTATCAAATAAAATTGTTCAGCAGGGGCCTGCACTGCTCATTACAGGAGCCCGTGACTCCCGTCGCGGGTAAAACAATCAACAATACCGTCAACCCCCCAACTCAGCCCCCTCACAGTCCAATCCAGGCAAAATCCCGGTGCAGCACCACCGTTACAGGAGCCCGTAACTCCCGTTGCGGGTATAGAAAAACCAACAACATCATCAACCCCACAACTCAGCTCCCCCCACAGCCCAGTCCAAGCAAAATCCCGATGCAGCACCGCCGTCACAGGAGCCCGTAACTCCCGTTGCGGGTAAAACAATCAACAATACCGTCAACCCCACAACTCATCCCCCCTCACAGCCCAGTTCGAGCAAAGTCCCGATGCAGTTCGGAAATCCGGGTTGCTCGGGGAATCCGGCGTGCCGAGTGTGGGTTTTAAACAGGAGGGTGGGTTTCCAAACCCGCCTACGGGTTGAAAACCCGTCCTCCAATAATGTGTTGTTTTTTTATATTTAAAAGCCCCGATGCAGTCCGGAAATCCCGGTCGCTCAGAGAATCCGGCGTGTCGGGTGTGGGTTGTATCGGGGTCGGGAGACCCCGACTCCTGTCAACTCAATTTAATCAACCCGACAACCACGCCGATCTGTGCAATCATCGCACCAACGATCCAGCGCGTCAGTCTTGATTCGGTATTAGCAATGTCCGCCTGGGTGGCGAGGCGCAGCTTCTCGATGTCCGCCTTCACCTCGGCAATGTCGGCCTTGGTGTCCGCGCGCAGTTTCTCTATGTCCGCCTGGGTGGCCAGGCGCAGTTTCTCGATGTCCGCTTTCACCTCGGCTATGTCTGACTGGGTGGCCAGGCGTAGTTTCTCGATGTCCGCTTTCACCTCGACAATATCCGCCCTGGTGGCCAGATTGCTGTTAATCATATCGACCTGCTCACCGGCCAGGGCTTCCGCCTGCGTTTCGGTGAAACCCGATTCAGTCAGGTGCTTGACGAATTTATGCGTATCAAATGCGATGGCTTCCATATTCAGGTACCGGATAATTTTATCGGTATGGCAGGGGTCTTCCGCTTGCCACAGGGTGTTACCGGTATGCTCATATCTCTCATATAGCCAGTATAGACCTACGTCACGCGGTTATCAAATAAAATTGTTCAGCAGGGGCCTGCACTGCTCATTACAGGAGCCCGTGACTCCCGTCGCGGGTAAAACAATCAACAATACCGTCAACCCCCCAACTCAGCCCCCTCACAGTCCAATCCAGGCAAAATCCCGGTGCAGCACCACCGTTACAGGAGCCCGTAACTCCCGTTGCGGGTATAGAAAAACCAACAACATCATCAACCCCACAACTCAGCTCCCCCCACAGCCCAGTCCAAGCAAAATCCCGATGCAGCACCGCCGTCACAGGAGCCCGTAACTCCCGTTGCGGGTAAAACAATCAACAATACCGTCAACCCCACAACTCATCCCCCCTCACAGCCCAGTTCGAGCAAAGTCCCGATGCAGTTCGGAAATCCGGGTTGCTCGGGGAATCCGGCGTGTCGAGTGTGGGTTTTAAACAGGAGGGTGGGTTTCCAAACCCGCCTACGGGTTGAAAACCCGTCCTCCTTTTGTTTAATTATATTTAAAAGCCCCGATGCAGTCCGGAAATCCGGGTCGCTCAGAAAATCCGGCGTGCCGAGTGTGTGTTGTATCGGGGTCAGGAGACCCCGACTCCAGAAATTGCCGGCATTTATACCGGTGCAAGACGGTATTAATCTACCGCAACAACATCGGTAGCAATCCTAAAATCAGAGCAACGACCAGGCCAGCTTGTGCAATCATTGCCCCAACCATCCAGTTCACTAATTTGATCTCAAAGTCTTTCAAATCAGCCTTCGTAACCAGATGGTTTATATCCCCGACCGAGCTCGCCGCGGCCTCGGCAGTTTCCTCACTGACGCCGGCCTCTATGAAAGCCCGTCGCACTTCCGCATTGATCATACTCATAACTTTAACCTCTCTCGTACATCCTCCCAGGTCTCACCCGGACGTGCTTGCCGTTCCAGATCCCGCTTGGTCAATTTTCTTTTTGGAGTATCCGTCGCCGGCGCCGCCGCGGCCTCCAGGTTAATGTTTTATTAAGGACGGGTTGAAAACCCGTCCTCCTTTTGTTTAATTATATTTAAATGTGTTGTTTTTTTATAGGAGTCGGGGTCTCCTGACCCCGATACAACACACACTCGGCACGCCGAATTTTCTGAGCGACCCGGATTTCCGGACTGCAAAGAAAGACGGGTTTGGAACCCCCCCCAACCCCCCCTTATCAGGGGGGGAGTTAGGCGTCGTGCGTTGTTTTATTATATTCAAACCGGCGGCGTATATTCCTCAGGCCGCTCAGACCCCCCGCCAAAAAAGAATTTCTCCATCTCCTGCTCCAGAAACTGCCTCGCTTTGGGTTCCATCGGGGTCAGGCGATATTCATTGATCAGCATGGTCTGATGGGATAACCACATTTGCCATGCCTGCTGTGATACCCGCTCAAAAATACGCCGCCCCAGATCACCGGGATAGGGCGCGGTCTTTAGCCCCTCGGCTTGCTTTTGCAGTTTTACGCATTCAACCATACGGCTCATTTCATGTCTCCAAAGGATAATTTAAGAAGTCGCTTTACCGGCGCCGGCAGGCCCAGGCGCGGTGGCTCCTTAGCAGAATACCAGTAATGCGGTGCGGTTTCCCTGAGTATTCCGGGGGGCATTCCAGGGGGCATTGCCGGCAAGGGTTTAACCCGTACATGAACCGGCGTGATATCCAGGTGAAAATGACTGAAAGTATGCCTGATCGTTCGCTTTTCGGTACATCCCAACACCTTATAGCCGAGTGTATCATAGATCCATTGTTGCAGGTCGGTTTCGGCGGCGCATTCGGGGAAACTCCAGAGGCCGCCCCAGACCCCGGTCGGCGGTCTTTGCTGCAGGAATACTTCGCCCCGGTGATTTTCCAGCATTATAAATCGGGTCGTTTTCAGCGGCCGGTTTGGTTTCGGTTTCGGAGACGGCAGATCATGCTGCACCCCCAGGCGGTTTGCCCGGCAGGTGTTGGTCAATGGACAGCCGGTGCAGTCGGGGGAGCGGCGCACGCAGACCGTCGCCCCCAGATCCATGATCGCCTGATTGTATTCGGCAACGTGATCTTCCGGGGTCAACTGCTCCGCCAGCGCCCAGAGCCGGGTTTGGATTTGCCTTGTTCCCGGCCAGCCCCGGATCGCCCGGTAACGGGTCAATACCCGTTTGACGTTGCCATCCAGTATCGGCTGCCGCCGGCCCAGGGACAGGGACAATATCGCGCCGGCGGTGGAGCGGCCTATTCCGGGTAATTTCAGCAATACATCAATATCGGTGGGGAACTCGCCGGCATGATCATTGCAGATCATGCGCGCACAGCGATGCAGCGCACGGGCGCGAGCGTAGTATCCCAAACCGCTCCAAAGGTGCAGCACTTCATCCAGCCCGGCCGCGGCCAATGACGCCGGGTTTGGGAATCTGTGGATGAACCGGGAGAAATACGGGATCACGGTGTGCACCCGTGTTTGTTGCAGCATGATCTCAGAAATCCAGATGCAATAGGGATCGCGGTTTCGCTGCCAGGGCAGATCATGCCGGCCATGGCGCCGATACCACGCCCGTAGTAAATCTGCAAAACCATGGTCGGCAAAACCATGCCCGTCCGGGGCCAAATCATCCCCCCCGGCCGGCATCAGAATATCTTATCCAGCAGTTTCTTGACCGCCTTCTCGGCCGCATCCTCAGGCCGGGTCTGCGGTGGGGCGTTCGATTCCGCCGGCTCAGGTGCCGGCTCGGTACTCAGCCCCGGTATCCTGATGGGCAGTTTATCGCCGATGATGTGCTTGACTTTATCCTTGACTTTATCCTTGAGCTTGCCCTTGAGCAGGGCCTGCAGGATGGTTTTAACGTCCGGGGTGCATTTTTTCTCTATCAGCCTGCCGCCACAGTTTATCCCCAGGCTGTAGCCTCCCAGGTTGTAGCGTTGTTCACCCAGGGTTGCCTGAGCGTCATCGACGCTGACGATGAATTTATATTTCCAGCTTGCGTCATTCAGGTCCAGTAAGGTGCCCTTGCCGTTCACGGTGAACCCCGGAGCGGTCATCAATAAGTCGTCATTGGCCACCACGCCATTTTCGATATTCAGGCTGCCGGTGAGTGAATCAAACCGTGTTTGTTCGCCTTTATCGACCCTGCCTATGCGTTTGGATTCATACAGCACTTCGATCTGCCGCAAGACGCCGGGGATATCCATGCCTTTTAATACTCCGGCGCGAAGATCGATACGGCCATTCCCGGACAAATGGCGCTTGAGTGTATGCACGTCACCGCCTCTGGAATTTACGGCCAGAGAAATATTGCCTGTGCCGTGCAGGTTGGCACCGTCGGCGAGATCGGTCAGCAGGGGTTGGAGGTTGATATTGGCGAAATCGGTTTTCATGCTCAGGAGTGGTTCATCGCCTTTGGCGTCGAGGGTGATCCCGCCGCTGTAACTGCCGTCATAGAGCATGGCCGTGACCGGCGCCAGGGTGATGAGGCCGTCTTTGGCGTTCATGCTGAGGCGTGCCTGAGTCAGCGTTGCGCCGGAGATCATCAATTCCCCGATAGCCAGATCCCCCTTGAGGTTAAGGGCGCGCAGAGTTTCCAGGGGTAATTTGCCGGCGGCCGCGGCCGCGGCCGTTTCCGGGGTGACGGGAGGGGAATCTGCACCCGCCGGCGGCAGATAGCGGTCGGCATCGATCCGGTCTATCGCAATGCCAAACTGGTATTCGGTCTGCTCAGGCACTCTGGCGCTGAAGGAACCCTGTATATTGGAATCATCCAGCGTGGCCTTGAATTGGGAGACCTCCAGACCCTTTTGGCTGCCGGTAAAGGCGGTGTCGGTGATCGCCACGGTATTGAAGGCGCCGCTGTCGGCGGTCTCCGGCGGTGTCTGGTTCAATCGCCGCATCAGTGTTTTTAGATTAAACGGCGCCACCGATAATTCGCCGCCAAATACCGGATCGCTGAGATATTGCTGGGCGCTGAGCCGGCCGTGGATATCCAGGCCCAGACCTGAGATTGAAAACCGGTTGATATTCAGGTCCTGTGTCCTGAGATCCAACAGGGTGTCGGCGTTGACGGTCAGTTCAGCCCGGCCATCGGCGATCCGGTCGCCGGCAAGCACGGCCTTTAACGTCAGGGGTTGCAGGCTAAGCCGTGCCGGATTGCCGGATATATCGGTATTGACGACAAACGATTGCAGGGTTTGCGCCAGGCCGGCCTGATCGAGTGCGCTTAAAATCGGCGCCGGGTTGGGATGGCTCAGCCGCAGTTTGCCGTTTAAGCCGCCGTTTAAGTCGCCCTTTAAGACGCCCTTGGGCCGATGGATATTATCACCGGCCAATTCAGCGGCGAGTTCAAACCCCAATGCCCGGGCCTCCAGGGTCGGCAGACTGAGCGTGCCGGTTTGCAGATCGGCGTCAAACCGGCTTGCCAGCATGAACGATTTTTGTCGGAGTGCGGCCAATTTGCCGGCATGGACGGAAAGCGCATTGTCCGGTTCCAAAAACACGCCGATAGCCGCCATCAGGGTCGGCAGATCGCTGCCCTGAGCATCGATGCGGCCTTTTAACGCCGGCGTTAGTGATCGCAGCCGTTGCGTTTGCAGGTCTCCGCTCAGGATTAAATCCGCGGCGTTTATATCCAGAGTGGTCAGGTCTATCCGCCCGCTTTTCAGATCGGCGTCAAAGTCGGTTTTAATATGAAACGATTTATCCTTAACCGCCCGCAGTTGTTGCGCGACCCTCGCCAGCCTTGCATCCAATGCACCGGCGATCCCGAACAGGGCCGGCAGATCGGGACCCTGTGCGTCAATCCGCGCCCGCACCGCCGGCGTGCCGGAAAAACGGTTGCGGGCGTGCGCCTCCGCCTGAATATTGGCGCCCAATATGTGTGCATTGAACAGGCTGATGTTAATATCCCCGCCGGCGGCGTCGGCGTCGATAGCGGTTTTAATATCAAAACTTCTATCGGATAATCCGCTTAATTGACTCGCCAGCGGTTCCACTTCCGCCGCCTTGAACAGGGCCGATATATCTTCGCCCCGGACGGCCAGCGTCGCCGCAAATGAGGGTGAGGGGGTGTCCAGTTGTTCGATACGCAGGCCGCCGGTTGCGGTGCTTGCCAGCAGCTTGATATTAATATCGGACAGTTCGGCGGTGCCTGCATCCCGATTCAGTTCCATCGCGGTGGTCAAGATCAGCCGGTTTTGTCCCGTGGGAATATTTTTACCCTCCAGGTCGGCTTCCATCGCCAACGGGCGGATGGTGAGTTGATCGCCGCGTTGTTGATACACTATCGTACCGTTCAGATTGATCGCCGCTTTGATATCGGGGCGGTCGGCCGCCAGCCGCATGGATGCGCGCAATTCAACCGGCTGTCCGACGACCAGTTCACCGGTTTGCAGATCGGCGTCGGTGATGGTGGCGGTCCTGTTTTCGTGATGATCGGTCCAGGTCAATGCGGCGTCCCGTATATCGATGCCTCCGAGTAACAGTGCCGCCAGCGGTGCCGCCGCCTTTTCCCGCGGGGTTACGGTCGGTTCCATCAAATCATCCCAATTACCGCGCCCATCCCCGTTTTTGACCAGATGCAGGCGCATACCCTGTATTTTCAGGGTATCGATCTTCAATACATTACGCAACAGCGGTAGGGTCTTGACCCGGATCTTCAAGCCCTCCAGGCTGAGAAAGGCGCCGTCATCAAAGCCGGAGGGATTGCCGACGATGATGCCGCCGGTCTCCAGGCTCAGCCAGGGGTAGAGGGTGTGGGAAAGTTCGCCTGCCAGCACAACGCTGCGGCCGGTTGATTTTTGCAGAAAATCGGTGATCTCGTCCCGGTAATCATTCAAATCCAGGCGGGCGGTGATAATGATCAGCGTGCCGATCACCACCGCCACGATAACCATCAATGCAATCAATACTTTAATCGCGGTGTTCATCGGTACGGCTCTCCTTTGTTGCATGCAGTTGTTGTCTGATTCGGGTCACCGCCATCGCAACCTGCCGGGGTGCGGTGCCGCCGACGTGGTTTCTGTGCCGCACCGAACCTTCGAGGCTGAGACAGGCGTAGATATCCTGTTCTATTTTATCGGAAAAACTGCGCAGTTCCTGCAATGAAAGCTGCTCCAGGGTGTTTTTCTCGCGGATCGCATGGCCCACGATCTCCCCGACTATGGAATGCGCCTCGCGAAAGGGCACGCCTTTGGCCGCCAGATAATCGGCCAGATCGGTGGCGGTACTGTAGCCGTCGGCGGCCATGGCGTACATTCCGGCGCTGTTGACGGTGATGGTGGGCACCATGCCGGCATAGGCCGTCAAACACATTTTTACCGTATCGACGGTGTCAAACACGGCCCGTTTATCTTCCTGATTATCACGATTATAGGCCAGGGGTTGGGCCTTCATCAGGCTCAGCATGGTCATTAAGGCGCCATATACTCTGGCGGTTTTGCCGCGCACCAGTTCGGGAATATCCGGATTTTTCTTTTGCGGCATGATCGACGATCCGGTACACCAGGCGTCGCCGAGTTCAATAAATTCAAACGCCGGCGAGGTCCATAATATGATCTCCTCCGACCAGCGCGACAAGTGCATCATGATCAGGCTACAGGCGGCAATAAATTCAATCACAAAATCGCGGTCACTGACGCCATCCATGGAGTTGTGGATGACGTCGGAGAATCCGAGCTCTTCGGCGGTCTGCCGGCGGTCTATCGGAAAACCGGTGCCGGCCAGCGCCGCCGAGCCCAACGGCGATACGTTCAAACGCCGGCCACAATCGCGCAGCCGTTCACGGTCGCGCAACAGCATCTCGCACCAGGCCAGCAGATGATGGCCGAAGGTAACCGGTTGCGCCACCTGCATATGGGTAAAACCGGGCATGATGGTGGCACTGTGAATTTCGGCGATATCGACCAGCGCCCCCAGCACTCCGGCAATCAGTGCCTGTATCTGTTGGGTTTCATCGATAAGATACAGCCGCATATCGGTGGCCACCTGATCGTTGCGGGAGCGGCCGGTGTGTAGCTTTTTACCGGTCTCGCCGATACGGTTGATGAGCTCGGTTTCGATATTCATATGCACGTCTTCCAGCGCGACCGACCAGTTAAATCTGCCGGCGTCCATGTCGGCCTTGATGGCATGGAGCGCGGCGGTGATCTGATCACTCTCCGGCTGCGTCAGCACTCCGACTTTCGCCAGCATCTTTACATGCGCGACGGAGCCGATGATATCGTAGGGGTAAAGACGTTGATCGCAGGACACCGATTCGGTGAAAATCTCGACAAATTCATCGGTGTTTGCGGTAAATCGCCCGCCCCAGGGTTTGGCATTGTTAAAACTCATGGTGCAATCACTTTATATTCAATTCATAATCACCGACAGTATAACGCATGTATTGCGGCAACCTGGGTTAAATTAGCATATGGCATCACAATCAATGACTCCCTCGACCGGCGGTTTGCTGCCGGATTTCTGCAATATCCGCACCCTGTTTCTGGTGGTGTTGATAGCGGAGTTACTGGCTATCATGCTGACTCTGGGGCAAATGACGTCATACCAGGATTTGATCTTCAGTCTGGCCTTGAAGTCGTTGTTCATACAGTGGATTGCGCTGACCAGTGCCGGGCTTTTGTGCCTGCTGAAACGAGTCATGTGGCGCCTGAGCGATAAACATACCCTGATCATTGCCTATTGTCTGATCTTGCTGGTGGCATTTATTATCACCGAACTCGCCTGGCTGTTTATCTACGTGTTGCCGCTGAATATCGACTATATTTCGCCGGCGCATGCGCGCCTGCTGGTGCAGTCCCTGGGCATTACCGCCATCATTGCCACCATTATACTACGCTATCTCTACGTCCAGCATCAATGGCGGCGCAATATAGAAACCGCCGCCCATTCGCGTTTTCAGGCGTTGCAGGCCCGAATCAGACCGCATTTTTTATTTAACTGCATGAATACCATCGCCGGCCTTATGCGTCAACGGCCTGAGGCCGCCGAACGTGCGATAGAGGACCTCGCCGATCTGTTTCGAGCCTGCCTGACCGATCCCGCGCGTTTATCGCTGTTAAAGGATGAATTGCATTTATGCCGCCAGTATCTGAATATGGAGGGCTATCGTCTGGCCGACAGGCTGAATATAGACTGGCGTATCGATCCGCTTGTCGATGAGGCCCTGCTGCCTCCGCTCACCATACAGCCGTTACTGGAGAATGCGATTCATCACGGCATAGAGTTGATTGAATCCGGCGGCACCATCCGTATCCGCGGCGAGCGCAACAAAAAGTCTGTACGCATTCAGATTTCCAACCCCCTGGCCAGTGATTATGCCCACGATGCGGTGGCCGGTCATCAGGTTGCCCGGGAGAATATCCGACAGCGGCTGCAGGCGGTATATGGCGACGACGGCAAACTCATCACCGAGATCGATCAGGATCGGTATTCTGTCACCCTGTGCTTTCCTTACCGGATCGATGAAGATTTTAATCGTTGACGACGAGGTGTTGGCACGCGAACGACTGCAGGCGATGATTGCTGAATTGCGGCCCGACGCCGGCATCGGCCAGGCCGAGAATGGCCTGCGCGCGCTGGAGTGGATTCAAAACACCCCCCCCGACGTGGTGCTGTTGGATATAAGAATGCCGGTGATGACCGGCCTGGAGGCGGCTCAACATATTGCCAAACTGGAAACTCCGCCCGCGATTATTTTTACCACCGCCTATCAGGAGCACGCGCTGTCGGCGTTCCAGTTGAACGCAATCGATTATTTGTTGAAACCGATACGCAGGGAGCGCCTGCAAACCGCCCTCGGTAAAGCCGCATTGCTCAGCCGTGCCCGCATAGCCGGGCTTAAAAGGTCGCTGAATGACGACGGCAAACGAACTCATCTGAGTGCGTTTTCCCAGGGGCGCATGCAGTTAATACCCATCGGCGATATTTATTACTTAAAGGCCGAGCAAAAATACGTCTCGGTGGTATTTCCGGCGGGGGAACTGCTGATCGATGAATCATTAAAATCGCTGGAAAATGAATTTCCCGGGGTCTTTATCCGCGTCCATAGAAACGCCCTGGTTGCGGTAAGACGCATCCATCAACTGCGACTATCCGCCGGCGGGGGGTATGAAATATGCCTGCACGGGATGGCCGCCCGCATACGGGTGAGTCGCCGCCACCTGGCCGAGCTCAGGCAACGCCTGAAAACCATGAGCCGGTAGCTCAGCCCAGTGCGGTCATCTCATGGGCGGCGGCCAGCAGGGCGAGTCGGGCAATAACGCCGTAGGTGTAAAAGCGGTTGGTGTGGTGGTCTTGGGTTTGATCGTGGGGCGGCGATATGCAGCAGTTTTCAAAGGCAAGGCGTTCAAAACGCATGCCCGGCGCATTCAGATTCTCATTGCTGGCGCGTTTTGAATGCACCCGATAAAACCCGCCGACGACGTGATGATCGATCATATATACCACCGGCTCGGCGACGGTGTCTTCCTCGCCCCAGGTTTCATCGGTATATACGCCCTCCTGAATGATCACCTTGGTTACCTCATGCCCGGCCTTGGTTTTTGACATGCGGGTTCTTTGTTTGCGGTTGAGCACGCCGATTTCATCCGCATCATGGATGGTCATCACGCCCATGCCGTAGGTGCCGGCATCGGCCTTTACGATCACAAACGGCTTACAATTAACCTGGTACTGCTGATATTTCCGGTTTATCTCGGCGAGCAGGGCCTCGATGTTTTTGGATAAACAATCGATGCCCTCGCGCTGCATGAAATTGACCTCGCCGCAATTACGGAACATCGGTTCAAGCAGCCACGGGTCGATGTTTATTCGGGCGGCAAAGTCCCGGACTATGCGCTGATAATGGGTAAAATGCTCGGATTTAAGCCGCGTAGCCCAGCCTAATTCGAGTGCCGGCGTAACCGGCTGACGCAGTCCCCGCAGAATTTGCGGGCCGCCCGCCGATAGATCGTTATTCAGCAGGATCAAATCCGGGCTGAAATCGGCGACACTCACCCGGTCGCCGTTCCTGGAAAGCGGTTCGATATGAACCGTGCGCCCGGATGCGGTCTCAAGTATCACCGGTTCTTGCAGGTCCGGATCGATGGAGCCTATTCTGGTGGCAAAGCCGGCCTTTTCGATCATTAATTTCAATATTGCCAGGTTTTCCAGATAGAATTGATTGCGGGAATGATCTTCGGGAATGATCAGCACCCGGTCGACCGCCTCCGGCACCTGTTCAAACGCAAACTGTATCGCCTGTACGCACAGATATTCAAAGGCCGGATTTAAATTATTAAAGCCGGCGGGAAACAGATTGGTATCCACCGGGGCCATTTTGAAGCCGGCGTTGCGTATATCCACCGACGCATAAAAAGGCACCGGGGTCTTCCGCCATTGCCCCCTGAACCAGGATTCTATCTGCGGCTGATGATCGAGTATATGCGCTTCGACCGTATTAAACGGCCCTTTAAGAGCCGTGGTCAAATGCGGAACGGGTTGGGCAAACTGAGTGGACATGATAATAAAAATATTTTGTTTAATTATAAAGACGGGTTGGAAAACCCGCCCTCCGTCGTTTATACTATACTGGAAAGAAATGTTCACAACAAGGCATATGACTTAATGAACAAAAGCGCCGCACTGATTTTCCTGACCGTGCTTGCGGTCGGGCGGCCGGACGCCGCCACCATCCTGGGTATGGATATCGATCAGGTGGCCGGGGACGCCGAACTGATCTTTGAAGGGCGGGTTATCCGGCATCAGACCGGGGAAGACGCCGACACCAAAATCATCAGCACTTACGTCACCTTTTCCGTACTGGACGTGCTGAAAGGCGATTTAAATGCCGATTCCATAGAACTTAAATTCACGGGTGGCACCTTTAACGGTCGGAGGGTTGCAGTCGGCGGCCTGATCATTCCCAAAACCGGCGAACAGGGGATTTATTTTGTCGAATCCGCCCGCCGCAATTTGCTGAATCCCCTGCTGGGCTGGTCACAGGGTCATTTCCTGATCATCGAAACCGGCGGCGAGCGGCGCATCAGTACCGTTGATGACCGGCCGGTTACCCGGATTCAATCGCCCTCCTCAATCTCCCCCGCAATCAAGCGATCACAGCGGCTGATCGAGGGCAACGGCGAGGTCGCCGCCGGAGTGATGACGGATACCAGCCCGGTCACCATGGACAGCGCCCTCACCGTGGAAGAATTCAAAACCAGTATTCTGAATATTATAGCGGAAAACTGAACGGATGCGCTTGGTGGTTTTGTTACTGGCGGCGACGCTCGCGACTCCGGGTCTTGCCTTTGTACTCTTCGAGGGAGAACCCCGGTGGGAAGAATCCACAGCCGGCTTTTACATCAATATTCCCGGTACGTCACCGATGGGTGGAACCTGGAGAGCCGCGCTCATACGAGCCATGGATGCCTGGTCTGTTGCGACCGGGTTTCAGTTCGTCGCGGTGGATGGATATATCGACCCCTGTGGCAACAATGCAGAGGACGAGTCCACCAACAGTGTCGACTTCGGCAATACGGTTTGTGGCGAAGCGTTCGGTCGGAACGTCGCCGGCATAGCTCTCTTCACTGTCTCTCGTGGATTCATTATCGAAGCCGATATTATCTTCAATAGCAATACCAACTTCGATATCTACAATGGTCCCGTGGGCGCAACGGTGGATTTCGAACGGGTTGCCCTGCATGAGTTCGGCCATACCATTGGTCTTAGGCACGAGCCGACTCTCCCCGCGATCATGCAGGCCAGGACCAGCAATCTCGATACCCTTCAGCAGGATGACATTAACGGCGCAAATTTCCTTTACGGCCCCCCTCCCCCGACTGTAGATATCTGCGACCGCACCCCGCAGGTCGAGGCGGCTATTGTTGCGGCGATCACTCCAACCCCCGCCTGTGAGTCCGTGGTGGAGGCCGACCTGGCCGCGATAACCACTCTCGATTTGAGCGATGGCGGTATCACCTCCCTGGCAAGTGGTGATTTCACGGGCATGCCGGCGCTTGCGACCCTGCTGTTGGATGATAACGCCTTAACCACGCTGCCCGCCGGTGTCTTTGACAACCTGGCGGCGCTTGCGACCCTGGATTTGAGTACCAATGTCCTCACCACGCTGCCCGCCGGTATCTTTGACGGCCTGGCCGCGCTTGCGACCCTGGATTTGCGTGACAACGACTTCATCACGCTGCCCGTCGATGTGTTTGACGACGTGCTGGACACCCTCGGCCGCATAGACGTGGCGTTCCGTGTTGACGATACCGTCCGCGACGCCCATTTTGTCTGCTCGCGGGTGGATGCCGACGCCATTGTAGCCGACACCGCCGGTGCGGACGACTGCCTGCGGATCACCACCGCACAAATCGACGCCGCCATTCTGCTGGACCTGAATCAGGACCAGACCGTCAGCGCACAGGATGCCCAGATCCTGTATTATCTCTCGCTGACGCCCCGGCCCGACAACCTGCTGAGCACACTGCTGGGGAACGCCGAAAATATTGCCGCACTGGAAACCGGCGCCGCGGCCTTGACGAACGCAGACCTGGACAGCCTGGACGAGGTGGATGGCCTGGACCAAAATGACTGGCGACTGCTGTACTATGTCCTGCGGTTTGGGGATGAGCTGAGTGCCAGCCCGGCCCTGCGGCGGGCGCTGGGAGTGACAGAGGCGACCCTGGAGGTGTTTACTGAATAGACAGGAGTCGGGGTCTCCCGACCCCGATAAAACACACACCCGGCACGCCGGATTTTCTATCGGGGCTTTTAAATATAATTAAACAAAAGGAGGACGGGTTTTCAACCCGTAGGCGGGTTTGGAAACCCACCCTCCTGTTTAAAACACACACCCGGCACGCCGGATTTTCTGAGCGACCGGGATTTCCGGACTGCATCGGGGCTTTTAAATATAATAAAACAAGAGGAGGACGGGTTTTCAACCCGTCCGTAATAAAACACATTTTTAGGCGGGTTTGGAAACCCACCCTCCTTTAATGGCGTCAAACATAATTTACTGGTATCATCACGGCGATTCCTGTTATGAACAATTTTAACTCTTTTTATTCGATGAACGTGGCCGGTGTGACGCCGGTTGCGGCCGCCCGCCCGGTTGGCGGGGGGTACGGCCTGGGCAGGTGGCGGCGATGCCGCAAATAGTTCTGCCTGATCAAAGCCGGCGGGTGTATCCGAGTCCGGTTGCGGTGATCGATGTCGCCGCCGATATCAGCCCGCGGCTTGCGAAACAGGCGCTGGCCGGCGTGGTCAACGATAAACTGGTGGATACCGGTTTTAAGATAGACGCCGACAGCCAGTTGAGAATCATTACCGGTAAAGACCCGGAAGGGCTGGAAATTATCCGCCATTCCTGCGCCCATCTGATGGCGCAGGCGGTTAAAGAGTTGTTTCCCGAGGCCCAGGTCACTATCGGCCCGGTGATTGCGGATGGATTTTATTATGACTTTGCCTATAGCCGATCATTCACCCCGGAGGATATAGAGGCGATAGAAAGCAAAATGACGGAATTGGCGAATGCGAATATTGCCATAAGTCGTTCGCTTATGCCCAGGGATGAGGCGATTCAATTTTTTCGTAATATCGGTGAAGAATACAAGGCCAGGATTATAGAATCCATCCCGGAGGATGAACAGTTGTCTCTCTATTCCCAGGAGGGATTCACCGATCTGTGCCGGGGGCCGCACGTCCCGAACACGGGCAAATTAAAGGCCTTCAAGTTGACCAAGCTGGCCGGGGCTTATTGGCGCGGCGATTCCAAAAATGAAATGTTGCAGCGTATTTATGGCACCGCGTGGCCGGATAAAAAATCCCTCAAGGATTATCTGCACCGCCTGCAAGAGGCGGAAAAGCGCGATCATCGCAAGTTGGCGAAAAAACAGGATTTGTTTCACTTTCAAAAAGAGTCGCCGGGGATGGTATTCTGGCATCCCAGGGGCTGGACTGTTTATCAGGTTGTCAAGCAATATATGCGGGCAAGGATGCTTCGGCATGGTTACCGGGAGATCAATACGCCGCAGCTTGCCGACCGCTCGCTGTGGGAGAGGTCCGGCCACTGGGATAAATTCAGGCGGGATATGTTCACCACCAGTTCCGAGAATCGGGATTATGCGATCAAACCGATGAATTGCCCGTGTCATGTTCAGGTTTTTAATCAGGGTTTGAAAAGTTATCATGATTTGCCTGTTCGGCTTGCGGAGTTTGGCGTATGTCACCGCAATGAAGCTTCGGGTACTTTGCATGGCCTGATGCGTGCCAGAAATTTTACCCAGGATGACGCGCATATTTTCTGCACGGAGGAGCAGTTGCAGTCGGAGGTCTCAAATTTTATCGATATGCTGTTTGAGGTGTATGCGGATTTTGGTTTCGACGACGTGATCATCAAGCTGTCGACCCGCCCGCAAAACCGGGTGGGCGAGGATTTTGTCTGGGACAAGGCTGAGCAGGCACTGGAACTGGCGCTGAATACCAAAAAACTGGATTGGGAGTTGCAACCCGGTGAGGGTGCGTTTTATGGCCCAAAGATCGAGTTTTCATTAAAGGATTGTATTGGCCGCGTCTGGCAGTGCGGCACCATTCAGGTGGATTTTGCGATGCCGGACCGCCTCGGCGCGCGGTTTATTGATGAACACAGTCGCAAACAGGTGCCGGTGATGCTGCATAGGGCGGTTGTCGGTTCCATTGAGCGCTTTATCGGAATATTGATCGAGCATTACGCCGGCGCGTTGCCGGTCTGGCTGGCACCGGTGCAGGCGGTTGTGATCTCGCTGGCGGCGGCCCAGGCGGAAGCGGCAAAAAAAGTCGCGGAAACCTTGAAAAAACACGGATTCAGGGTGGAAACTGACTTGAGAAATGAAACCATTGGGCTTAAAATTCGTGAACATGCAATGCAACGTGTTCCTTACCAACTGGTGATTGGGGCGCGGGAAGTGGAAAATAACACTGTGGCGGTGCGTGCGCGGGATGAGGGTAAGAGCATGGGTGCGATGTCTGTGGATGGTTTTAGACGGCATCTGGATGCTGCGGTAACGCATTATGGTCGCAATTTTTTGGAGGATATAGAGTATTACAGCGGATAAACAGACACGCCTGAATGAACAGATCACCGTGGCGGAGGTGCGATTAATTGACGCCGACGGAGAACAAATAGGGATCGTCGCATTGGAACAAGCGAATAAGATAGCGGAGCAGGCCAATCTGGATCTGGTGGAAATCGTCCCCAATGCTGAGCCGCCCGTTTGCCGGATCATGAATTATGGCAAATATTTGTTTAATCTGAATAAAAAGAAACATGCTTCAAAAAGAAAGCAAAAACATATCCAGGTTAAGGAAATAAAATTCAGGCCCGGTACCGAGGAGGGGGACTATCAAGTGAAATTAAAGAATTTAATCCGGTTTTTAACCAAAGGTGACAAAGTGAAAGTAACGCTTAGATTTCGCGGACGTGAAATGGCCCATCAGGAATTGGGCCCCAAAATGCTGGATAGAATCGAGAACGATTTGCAGGAACATGGGGTGGTGGAACAGCTTCCGAAACTGGAGGGTCGGCAGATGGCGATGGTGCTGGCACCGAAAAGATAATGGCCCGGAGTAAATAGAAATGCCAAAAATGAAGACAAATCGAGGCGCGGCAAAACGGTTTTCCCGAACCGCCTCAGGTGGATTTAAACACCGTCAATCACACCGTAGTCATATCCTGACCAAGAAGAGCGCCAATCGCAAGCGCAAGCTCCGCAGCATGATCGCAATCCATGATCATGACCGGCAGGCGGTTGCGCGCATGGTGCCATACCTATAAAGGAGCGAAACTGATATGCCCAGAGTAAAACGCGGGACCACCGCTCATGCCAGACATAAAAAGATAATCGCACGGGCGAAAGGCTATCGCGGCCGCAGAAAGAACGTGCTGAGAGTCGCCAAACAGGCGGTCACCAGAGCCGGCCAATACGCCTATCGCGACCGGCGCCGGCGTAAATCTGAGATGCGGGCACTGTGGATCACCCGAATTAATGCCGCCGCCCGCGAGCACGGTTTGTCTTACAGCCGGTTTATCGATGGCCTGAAACGAGCCGCGATAGAGTTGGACCGAAAAGTGCTGGCCGATATCAGCGTGCTCGATAAAGCGGCATTTGCCGAGTTGGCGAATCGGGCGAAACTGGGGCTCGATGGGCGTTCTTGAAATACTCTGAAATGCGGTTGTTTTATATCCTCCTTTGCCTTGCTTTAGAGAGGGCCTGCTAACATCCTTGGCTAATTATGATGCTCAGCGGATCACCCATTTGCTGCGGGAGTCTCTGGCCGGCATAGAAAATGCGTCCAATCTGGCCGATCTGGATACGCTGCGGGTTGCGGCGCTGGGTCGGAAGGGTGAGCTGACCCAATTCTTAAAGCGGCTGGGCGGTTTGTCCGCTCAGGACCGGCCCGCCGCCGGGCGGGTCGTGAATCAGGCCAAAGCTGAAATACTGGCCGCGATAGAGGCCAAAAAAAAGGCCCTGGAAGAGACCCGCCTCGACGAAAAAATTGACCGCCCCGGACTCGACGTGACGCTGCCGGGAAGAGGTCTGGCCGCCGGCCATTTGCATCCGATAACCCGCACTTTACACCGCATAGAAACGCTGTTGGAGCGGATTGGTTTTGAGGTGCTCGAAGGCCCGGAGATTGAGGATAAATACCATAATTTTGAGGCCCTCAATATTCCGGAAAAGCATCCGGCGCGGGCGATGCACGATACGTTTTATTTCGCCGACGGACGTTTGCTGCGTACCCATACTTCGTCGGTGCAAATCAGGATAATGCAAAAAAGTGAGCCGCCGTTTCGGTTCATCTCACCCGGCCGCGTTTATAGATGTGATTCCGATATGACCCATACTCCGATGTTTCATCAGGTTGAAGGTCTGGTGGTCGACGTGGCCGTCACTTTTGCCGAATTAAAAGGTTTGTTGATCGATTTTCTGGAGAATTTTTTTGAACGTGAACTGCGGATCCGGTTCAGGCCCTCCTACTTCCCATTCACCGAACCGTCGGCGGAGGTCGACATCATGGGCGAAAACGGCTGGCTTGAGGTTTTAGGTTGTGGCATGGTCCACCCCAACGTGCTCAAGAATGTTGATATCGATCCGGAGCGATATATGGGGCTGGCATTCGGCATGGGGGTTGAGCGGCTGACGATGCTGTATTACAATGTTGATGATATACGGCTGTTTTTTGATAATGATTTGCGTTTCTTAAAGCAGTTTAACTGACCTCCCCCCCCCTGAATAACCTGAATAACCTGAACAGGCGCTTGCAGTGGCCGCCAGGCGGGTTAGGATTGATCGGAGGTTTCCGCCCCGGAATCTTCATTTTGCGCGTATGCACTGATCATTAAGCCGATCTCAAACAGCAGCCAGACCGGCACCGCCAACAGGATCTGCGATACGATATCCGGCGGCGTCAGCAACATGCCCAGCACGAAGGCCATGATGATCACGTATGGACGATTCCGGCGCAGGCCGGACACGGATATGAATTCCCCGCGAACCAGCATGAAGGTTGCTATCGGTATCTCAAAGGCAAGACCGAAGGCAAAAAACAGCTTGATGATGAAGTCCAGATAATGCTGTATATCGGTCATAATTTTTACGCCCGTGGGGGGGATCGCGGTCAGGAAGCCAAATACCAGCGGAAATACGACGTAATAGGCAAATCCGGTGCCGGCATAAAACAGCATCGCACCGCTTAGAATGATCGGCAATGCGACCCGGCGTTCATTGTTATACAACCCCGGAGAGATAAAACTCCATGCCTGATACAGAATAAACGGCATCGCAATATAAACGGCCGTAAAGAAAGTGAGTTTGAGCGGCGTAAAGAAAGGCGAGGCGACTTCGGTGGCAATCATACTGCCGCCTTCCGGCAGTTTGTCGATCAGCGGCAGCGCGATCAAATGATAAATGTCGCCGGCAAAATAGAGCAGGCCCAAAAAGATGATCAGCACCGCCACCATCGCCCGCATCAGGCAGAGTCGAAGCTCTTTCAGGTGCGCGATCAGTGTTTGTTCATGCCCTTCAATATCGTCGTTCATGCTGAAGCGCCGGTCGGGCTGTAATGGTTACCCTGATTCCTTATGGTCGGGGGATTTTTTATCGGGGGCGTTTTGCATGAGTTGGTCCAAATCATTGATTTGTTTGGAAAGATTTTTCCCTTCTCCCAGGAAATGCATTTCTTTTTCAAGTCCGCTGCGAAACGCATGGATCATTTTTTTTATTTTTATGATCCATTTGCCGGTTTCCACCGCCACCGCCGGGATGCGTTCCGGCCCGACGACCAGCAGGGCAATGACCGCGATTAGAATTAATTCCCAGAAACCGATATCAAACATCGATACAACCGAGGCTCAGGGCGCGCTCAGGAATCGGCGGAAGATTTGCCTTCCGATTCAACCCGTCCTTCAATGATCTGCTCGCTTTCCGGTGGCGGCGATTTCGGGATCGCCTGCGGCTCTTCATCCTTAATGGCGCTGCGAAAACTCTTTAACGCATTGCCAAGATCGCCGCCCATGCTGCGGAGTTTTTTAGTGCCAAACAGCAGGGCCACGATGAGCAGGATAACCAGCAGTTCCGTTATTCCAGGCATGGTTTTTCTCCAATCATCAATACGCTTCCATCATAGCCGATATATCCACATACTGCCAGATATATCAGTCCGTGCTACCGTGGGTCTTCATCCCGCAACACAAATTGTGTGCCGCAATATGGACAGGCGACCCGGCCGGTTTCTTCTATCGGCAGGAAAACCCGCGGGTGGGAATCCCACAGGCTCATTGCCGGCGTCGGGCAATGTAATGGCAACATTTCTCTGGTAACGGTGCAGATTGACGGTGATCTCGACGGCTTCGGATCGGCGGGATTATGATTTTCGCCGGTCATTTTTGACTGCCGCCGTTGAGGTGGGTGAGCCAGGCCCGGTGTTGCGGACGTTCTCCCCGCACGGACTGAAAATATAAACCCTGTAGTTTTTCGGTAACGGGGCCCCTGGCGCCGCCGCCTATCAGCCTGCCGTCCAACTCCCGTATTGGCGTAACCTCAGCCGCCGTGCCGGTAAAAAAAGCCTCATCCGCGACGTAGATTTCATCGCGTGTGATGCGCTTTTCCAGCACCGGCAGCCGGCAATCTTCGGCCAACTGCATGATCGTGTCGCGTGTGATCCCCTCCAGCGCCGCGCTCAGATCCGGCGTTATCAGCGTGCCGTCGCGCACCAGAAAAATGTTCTCACCACTGCCCTCGACAACGTGGCCGTCGCTGTCGAGCAGCAGGGCTTCATCATATCCACAGGCCAGCGCTTCCTGCAGGGCCAGCATGGAGTTTATATAGTTACCGTTGGCCTTGGCTTTATAGGTGGTGACGCCGGCGTGGCGGGTGTGGGAAGAGGTTTTTACTCTGATCCCCTGCTGCAATGCCTCTCCTCCCAGATAAGTCCCCCAGGACCAGGCGGCGATGATCACATGCACCCGCAGATTATTCGCGGCCAGCCCCATGCCTTCGGCTCCGTAGAAACACATCGGCCTGATATAGGCGTCGTCCAGCCGGTTTTGCTGAACCGCGTCGATGCAGGCCCGGGTAATGGTGGGTTTATCATAGGGCATATCCATGCACAGGATATGCGCCGATCTGAACAGGCGGTCGATATGTTCCGGCAGGCGAAAAATCATCGTCCCCGCGTCCGCCTGATAGGCACGGATCCCCTCAAATACCCCCATTCCATAGTGGAGGGTATGGGTTAGGACGTGCACGTTTGCTTCGCGCCAGGGGATCATCTCACCGTCAAACCAGATCACCCCATCACGATCCGCCATAGACGTATTAGCCATAGACATATTATTTTTCTCTTTTTTTCTCCGGATTTGTAGATTAAAGATAGTACCAAGGAATACGCGGGAATAATAATAAACAGACCTTAGGGGACTATTCCGCTATAATATCCGCATGTTAAATATCTTATCAGTATCGATCAATGTTTCATTTTATGATCCGCGCCCGCCGGCGGGGTCGGAATCGTTATGGTAAAAGAACTGACGCCGTTGCAGGCCTGGGATTTTCTCGAGAACCGGCCCGAAGCGGTGTTGCTGGACGTCAGAAGTACGATGGAATACCAATACGTCGGTCATCCCGCCGGGGCGGTGCATATCCCATTGCAGGAACCGCCGGGCTGGCAATTAAACCCGCGCTTTACTGAGATCGTGCGCACGCTGCTGGCGGGCAAGAGCAGACCATCCGGTGCGTTGGAAGAGTTACCCATATTGGCAATTTGCAGGAGCGGCAAACGCTCGGCGCTGGCCGCCGAACTGCTGACCAAAGACGGGTTTTATGAGGTCTATAATATCATAGAGGGCTTTGAAGGTGAGCGGGATGAAAAGAATCATAGAAATACCATTAATGGGTGGCGTTTCCATAATCTCCCCTGGGAGCAATCCTGAGGCCGCTGGCTGAACAAACGAGTGTGAGCGTGGATAGGGCAAAATTTTCAATCGGTCAGATCGTTGACCACAAATTATTTGATTACCGCGGGGTGATAGCCGACGTTGATCCATATTATCAGGGAACCGATGAATGGTATGAACAGGTTGCGCGGTCACGGCCACCGAAAAACCAGCCCTGGTACCGGGTGCTGGTGGATAACGCGCTGCATGAAACCTACGTGGCGGAAAGCAATCTGGAACAATCCGGCGTGACCAAACCGATTACTCATCCGATGCTGGAGGTTTTCTTTGTCGATTTCAAGGATGGCGTCTATCAGCATAAATATTTCCGCACCTAATCGATGCTGTCTAAAATCCAGGGATATATCGATAAACTATTGCCCGCCCCGGGTAAAGAAGTGCCGGCTCAAACGCATACCATCGAACTGGCCACCGCGGTATTGCTGATCGAGATCAGTCTTGCCGATTCCACCATTCAGGTCGAGGAGATTCAAACCATAGAAAAACTGATCATTGAATTATTCGGCCTGGATCAAACCGAGACGCAACAATTGGTTGCCGCCGCCAGACGGGAGGTGAATAATGCGGTGTCACTGCACGAGTTTATCCGGCTGTTGAATGAACAATTGGACAGAAAGGAGCGGGCTCAGATTGTGCAGCATTTATGGCGGGTGGCGATGGTCGATCAAAATATCGATAAATATGAGGAATACTACGTGAGAAAAATCGCCGATCTGTTATATGTTTCGCATTCCGATTACATCAGGGCGAAACACAAGGCGGCCATGGGTTGACGCGGCCGGTCTGTTTGGCCGGGCTGCTACTCAGGATTCGGATCTGGGCTCACGCGACAGCAGTATCTGTACCGCCTCACTCGGAGAGTGTTTTTGTTCGAGAACAGTGACCACCTGCTCAGTGATGGGCATTTCCACCTGGTATTTTAATGCAAGCTGATAGACCTCGATTGCGGTCTGCGCGCCTTCTATCGCCTGGCCAATTTCATCCCTGGCCTGAGCCTGTGACTTACCCTCCGCCAGGGCTATGCCAAAACGGCGGTTGCGTGACTGATCATCGGTGCAGGTCAAGACCAGGTCGCCCAGGCCGGCCAGGCCCATAAATGTTTCCGGTCTTGCGCCCAGGGCAATGCCTAGCTGGCGGATCTCATTTAAACCGCGGGTGATCAACGCGGCGCGGGTATTGGCCCCATAACCCAAACCATCGGCTATCCCGGCGGCAATGGCCATTACGTTTTTTACCGCCCCGCCCACCTGCACTCCGACCAAATCATCATGCGTGTAAGCGCGAAATGTTTTACTGTGGAACAGTGCGGAAAAATGGGCCGCCCGGGTTATCGTGGCGGCGGCGATGGTGACGGCCGTGGGTGTTCCCCGTGCCACTTCTCCGGCAAAGGACGGGCCGGATAATATCGATACGGTTGCCTCAGGTAAAATGGCGGTGGCAATATCATAATTCAGGCAGTGCGGGCCGGGTTGGATGCCCTTGCACGCGAGGCATACATTGGCCGTTTTTATACATTTTATTCGTTCCAGTGTGCTCCGCAGTGCATGACAGGGAACCGCGACCACCACGTTCTTGACGTCATTGGGTGCGTCTCCAATATTGGCCACCGGGATCAGCGCGTCGGCAAATGATACCTCAGGCAGGTGGCGTTGATTGCGACGATGGGCGATCAGGCTTTCAATATGCCCGGCGTCAATATCCCACAGGTAGGTGCTATGACCGTTGCTTGTCAACTGCACCGCCAGCGCGGTACCCCAGGAACCGGCGCCAAGCACCAGCACCGGAACGTGTTTTTGGCTATTAATTTTCCTTTTCAGAGGGCAAAAGGGCGCCTAGTTTTTGGCTGTAACGGCGGCCTTTTCCATATCGGCCCGCCGTTGCATATACAAGGCATCGAAATTGATCGGTTGCAGTAAAAACTGCGGGAAGCCGCCCCGGGTTATCAAATCGGCAATGACTTCACGGGCAAAGGGAAACAGGATGTTGGCACAGGTCGTCATCAGCATACGCTTTATAAGCTCATCGGATATATTCTTTATTAAGAATATTCCGGCCTGGTGAACCTCGACCAGATAAACCGTCGTCTGCTCTATTTTGAGCGTGACCGTGACCGTTAATACCGCATCGAATAAATCGCCGCCGATGGGGGCTGCATCGCTGGAGACGTCCATATCCACCACCGGCGTCCAATCTTTTTTAAATATTGCGGGGGAGTTCGGCGCCTCAAAGGAGATATCCTTGATATAAATTTTTTGTACTGCAAACTGGCCTTGTTTGGGGGTCGCGTCCGGTTGCGCCGTTCGCTTTTCTTCCGAGTCATTTTTTACCGCCATCGGTCACACCTTGCGCGTTAACGGAAGCTGGCCGTTTTTCCATTCAACCAACCCCCCTTTCATATAATACACTTGTGCAAACCCCTGCTTCAGCAAGACTTTGGCCTGCGCGGATGATTGCACCCCATTATCGCAATAAATGATAACAGCCTGGTGCTTGTATTGGCTAAGTGTGTCCGGGTTGGCGGCCAACTCGGTGGCGGGAATATTCCTGGCATTGATAATATGTCCGCCCTCAAAATCCGGGTGTGAGCGCACGTCCACCAACGCGGCATTTTCATGATTGATCAAGCGGGTGACTTCAGGCGGGCTTAGCGATTTTATACCCGAGAGCGTGTTCCTGCATATATCCCATATCAATAAACTGATGATCACGACAAACAGTGACACCAGAAAAGCATGATTACCTATAAATTCGGGAAGTCGTTCCATTATGTATCCATAGAGTGGGAATAATTGAGCACGAAATGATACTCGATATCGGGAGCCGTTAAAACTGTAATATTGCCGAAGAAGTTTCGCGCCGGCCGGCTTATGCTACACGTATTGATTGCATTCATGCTAGGATAACAATAATCATTAATATTAAATACCGATATCCCTTATGACGAACATAATTTCCTTGAGCACCGCCGGGAATGATGGCAACGCGACTATTGCATTGGGCCACCGTCCCCAGACTAAAGGCTTTATGAAATAAATGCAACTTATCCATAAACCGATCATTTTGCTGATTCTTGACGGTTGGGGTTATAGCGATAACACCGTCTATAACGCCATCCATAGCGCTCATACGCCGGTATGGGACAATATCTGGAATGAATATCCGCATACGCTATTGAGCACGTCCGGGCTGGACGTCGGCTTACCATCGGGGCAAATGGGCAACTCCGAGGTGGGTCACATCACCATAGGCGCCGGTCGAGTGACCGCTCAGGAATGCACCCGTATTGGCAAATCAATCCAGGCCGGCGATTTTTTTGAAAATTCGATCATTGCCGAGGCCATGGATAAATCGGTGGCAAATAATAAGGCCGTGCATATTCTCGGCCTGTTGTCGCCGGGCGGGGTCCACAGCCATGAGGATCATATCCATGCACTGATGCAGTTGGCCACCGACAGAAACGTTGATAATTTATATCTGCATGCGTTTCTTGATGGTCGCGATACTCCGCCGATGAGTGCGGCTGAATCCATATATAAGGCGCATCAGAAAATTACCCGGCTTGGCAGGGGTCGTTTTGCCTCCATTATCGGCCGTCACTACGCAATGGACCGCAACCGGCATTGGGACCGTACTCAGCAGGCTTATGATCTGATCAGTCAGGGCAAATCGGAGTTCTGGTCCATCGATCCCTTCATTGCGTTGGATATGGCCTATGCACGCGGTGAAACCGATGAATTTGTCAGCCCAACGGCGATCACTCATGGCAGTCAACCGCCGGTTACGGTTGAGGATGGAGACGTGATCATTTTTGCCAATTATCGCGCCGACCGGGCGCGCCAACTTGCCCGGGCGTTTACCAGTCCCAAGTTTAAAAATTTTGAACGAGAGCGCACCCCCAGACTCGCTTCATTCATCAGCCTGACTTCTTATAAGGCCAATTTTGAGTTTCCGGTGGCGTTTCCGCCGGCCCGCGTCAGCAATGTATTCGGTGAATATATTGCCAATCTGGGACTGAGGCAACTGCGTATTGCGGAGACCGAAAAATATGCCCACGTGACTTTTTTCTTTAATGGCGGTGAAGAGCGGGTCTTCGACGGTGAAGATCGTATTTTAATCCCCTCGCCGCGCGTGCGCACTTATGACAAGCGGCCGGAAATGAGCGCTTTTGCAGTCACCGATCACATGATTGAGGCGATCAACAGCCGCAAGTATGACGTGATCATCTGCAATTTTGCCAACGCCGATATGGTGGGTCACACCGGCAATTTCAACGCCACCATTAAGGCAATAGAAACCATAGACAAATGCCTGGGTAAAATAATAGAGACGGCGGATAAGGTGGGCGGCGAAATACTGATCACGGCCGACCACGGTAATGCTGAGCAATTAAAAACCTACACAACGGAAAAAATAAAGTCCCAACCCCATACGGCCCATACCGATAATCCGGTGCCATTCATATATATCGGCCGCCCGGCGACTATCTGCTCATATGCCAGCACCCTGGCCGATATCGCCCCCACCATGTTGCATATCATGGGGGTATCTCCGCCTGAGGAAATGACCGGTCATTGCCTGGTTAAACTGCGGGATTTCAAATCCAGAGAGGTCATCGGTAAATAGTGTCAAGCGTCCGTTTTGTTCATTACCTCTTTGCAGTCCTGTTGGGCGCGTGCGTTCATCACGCCGCGGTGGCCGAGGAGAAAACTGAAATAGAATTGGAGCGGGTTCGCTCCAAGATAAAAGACGTACAAAAACAAATTGATCAGGCACGCGTTGAAACCGGGCAATTAAGGCAAGAATTGATGGAGAGTGAAATTGCCGCGGCCGGGGCGTTGACAAATCTGCACAACGTCAAAAACCAAATCGAGGAACAGAATGTAAGCATAGCCGGCCTGGTGCGGCAAAAATCGCACTATCAAAAAGAACTGACCGCCAAAAAACAGAGTCTGGCCGAGCAACTCAGAGTGGCCTATAAAATAGGACGCAATGATTACGTTAAACTCATCCTTAACCAGGAAGATCCTGCCCTGGTCGGCCGCGTGCTCGCCTATCATAATTATCATAACCGCGCTCGAGTCACCCGGATCAACGGCGTCGCCAAACAACTGCAAGACCTCGCTGACATTGAACGATCTATTAAACGACAAACGCACGCACTGGAACGATTACAGTCGCAACATGAGAAAGAAATTGCGCAATATTCTTCATTCAGAGATTCGCGAACCGAGATCATTCAGCGCATGCGGGAATATATAGACCAACAGGATGGAGAATTGCGGACATTGCGGGAAAATGAACGGGAACTGGCCGCGTTGCTCAAGCAATTAAGCACGGAAGAACCCACCACCACCACCGAAATTTTTGCCGATACGTCGCCGTTTGGCAGTCTCAAGGGAAACCTGGCGTGGCCGGTCGAGGGAAAATTGATCAACCATTTTGGCTCACCCAAACGCAGTGGCGATCTGAAATGGCAGGGCGTGGTAATCGACGCCGAGTCCGGCACCGATATACGCACCATCAGTGCCGGCAAAGTGGTATTTGCCGATTGGTTTAGAAACCTGGGCTTACTGCTCATCATCGATCATGGCAATGATTATATGAGCCTGTATGGGCATAATCAGAATCTGCTGAAAAAGGCGGGCGATTGGGTGCGGGCCGGTGAGATCATCGCCACCCTCGGAGACAGCGGCGGACAGACTCAGCCCGGACTGTATTTCGAGATCCGCAAAGACGGTAATCCGGTGGACCCAATTCAATGGTGCCGTGCGGATAATATGGTCCGGTAAATTGGGACCTGAGTCCCGGCATTTATCCCGGGGGGCAAAAGTCAATAAATTTAACGGCCAACACAAAAAGTGACTACAATAACCCCGTGTCTAAGCGAACGGTAAAAAGAGAGAGGCGGTAACTTGAAAAGCAGGGCGCCGAGGAATAGAACATTAACGTGTACCAACGAAGAAATTCAACGATTGTCAAAGCATTTGGTAATGTTGAATCATCGCGTAGAGGCTCAGGCCATTGAAGGGAAAATAATTAATCAGGACGTTTTTCAGGCCGTCGATTATTTGCCCAGTGCTTGTGTGGACCTTCTCATACTGGACCCGCCCTATAATCTGTCAAAAGATTATAACGGCCGTCCGTTCAAACAAAAAGAAAAACGTCAGTATGCCCTGTGGTTTAGAGAGATGCTGGGATCAGTAACGCATACGCTCAAGCCGTCGGCTACGATATACGTTTGTTCAGATTGGAAAACGTCGGTAGTTATATCTCCCATCCTTGAGGAATTTTTTTATATTCGGAACAGGATAACGTGGGAAAGGGACAAGGGCAGGGGGGCAAAATTCAATTGGAAGAATAATACTGAGGATATATGGTTTTGTACCTTATCCAAAGAATATTATTTTGATATTGATTCGGTAAAAGTGAAACGCAAAGTTATGGCTCCGTACCGGACTGCATGCGGTGATCCCAAAGATTGGAAAGAAGAGAGAAACGGCAACTACAGGCTGACCTGTCCGGCAAATGTCTGGACGGATATATCCATTCCATTTTGGTCCATGCCTGAAAATACCGATCATCCAACGCAAAAACCGGAGAAGCTCATTGCCAAGCTCGTGTTGGCAAGCAGTAAAGAAGGCGATTTTATTCTTGATCCGTTCCTGGGTAGCGGGACTACGGCGGTGGTGGCAAAGAAATTACATCGCAAATTTACCGCTGTTGAGATAAACGCCGAGTATTGTTGCTGGGCTCAGAAGCGATTGCTGAATGCGACTGCAGACCGGGCAATTCAAGGATATGCTGAGGGTATATTTTGGGAGCGTAATACGCTGAATGAGCAGACAAAGGTAAAATTGGATGACGCAGTCAGTGACAAGCAAACAATACTATTATGATTATTATGAAATCGAATTTTTTCTATTATTGGAAGCCGCTATTTTCTAATGGTGTCTTACTTGTATTGTTATAACCGGTTAAGTAGCATAACCCAATATCGATAAAATCTTTCCTACAATAAACGTATTAAATGAAAATCACGACAGATATATACATCGGAGACAGTAAAGAGCAATTAAAACTGCTCCCGGATGATTCTATTGATCTCATCATTACATCACCTCCTTATGCGGACCAACGAAAGGACGTCTATGGCGGTATTCATCCGAATAAATACGTTGATTGGTTCTTACCTGCTTCAGAGCAACTTTTGCGCGTCCTTAAACCAACCGGGACCTTTGTCTTAAACATTAAAGAAAAAGTCATTCAGGGAGAGCGCAGTACTTATGTAATGGAGCTCATTTTAGCAATGCGCAGGCAGGGGTGGTTATGGACTGAAGAGTTTATTTGGCATAAAAAAAATTGCTATCCGGGTAAATGGCCGAACAGATTTCGAGACGCGTGGGAGAGATTGCTTCAGTTTAATAAAAACCGCAAATTCAATATGTATCAAGAGGCGGTTATGGTGCCAATGGGCGAGTGGGCAAATTCAAGATTAAAAAATCTTTCCGAAATAGATAAAACTCGTGATAATTCAAAAGTGGGAAGCGGATTTGGTAAAAATATTTCAAATTGGCTTGATAGAGATAAGGCATATCCAACCAATGTTTTACATTTGGCTACCGAGTGCGCCAATAAAAATCATAGTGCAACGTTTCCCATGGCATTACCTGAATGGTTTATAAAATTGTTCACGAAAGAAAAAGATACGGTGCTTGATCCATTTATGGGATCAGGGACAACATTGATTATCGCCAACAGGATGAGGCGCAACTCAGTAGGTATCGACATTGTTTCAGAGTATTGTGAGATGGTAAGAAAACGATTAAACCCGGTCGAGACATACCTACTCGAATCGAAGGCAAAATATGAAGCCATTAAACCCTAGAGATGTATTACTTTATGTTGAGAAAAATATAGGGGGGTTTCATCAGAAACGCATTCAATGCCTTGATGCATTAAGGTTATCGAATGTTCTCAAGCGAAAAAACCCATACCTGTTCAAGGCTAAATATGTTCTAACCGCTGAACAAATCATAAACGGTCTGGTCGATGCCCATATATCATCAAATGAAGAAACGATTTTTGGAGATTGGCTGGAAGGTCTCGCTATTTTCATTAACGGTAAAGTTTATGGTGGTCGTAAATCCGGTATCACCGGCGTTGATCTTGAATTCGACACTGGTAACAAGAGATACATTGTAAACATTAAGTCCGGACCCAACTGGGGTAATAGTTCCCAAATAACCAAGATGAAAACAGATTTCACAACGGCAAAAAGAACATTGAGAACCGGCAATTCCCAACTAAATATCATTGCTGTAAATGGTTGCTGCTATGGCAAAGACCGCAACCCTGATAAGGGTGATTATTTCAAGTACTGCGGCCAACAATTTTGGGAGTTTATTTCAGGTGATGGTGATCTGTTTACGAAAATTATTGAGCCGCTTGGTTATCAAGCCAAAGAGAGAAACGATGACTTTTTAATATCATATTCACGGATGATTAATAAATTTACCAGAGAATTTGCGGATATATTTTGCAAAAATAATGGAGAGATTGATTGGGATCAGCTGGTTCAGTTTAATTCCGGAATAGAAAAACCAAAGCAAACATGAAGATTTGAAATGTCATTATTTCAAACCCAAAGTAATACGGCATGGGTAAATTGATGATACCAAAATCGGTGGTGGCCAAGGCCGATGAACGTAAGAAGCTCGAACGACTGTGCCGTTACATCAGTCGCCCGGCGGTGTCGGAAAAGCACCCGTCACTAACGCCCGGTGGCAACGTCCACCGGTCAAGCCCCCGTATCGGGACGGCACCACGCATGTCATCTTCGAGCCGCTGGATTTCATTGCCCGGCTGGTCGCTCTGATCCCCAGGCCCAGAGTCAATCTCATCGGTTTCCACGGGGTGTTTGCGCTGAACAGCTGGCACCGGGCGTTGTGCAGACCGGCAAAGCAGGGCAAGGGTAACAAGGCCTGGGTAGCCGATGAGCCGCCAACGCCGGTTGAGCGTAGGGTGTCCATGACTTGGACGTCGTACCTGAAGCGTGTCTTCAATATTAATAGAGATAAAAAGTATGGTTATAACAACTGAAAAATAACCGCACATAACACGCCAGTTAGCGACATTCCCTGCGGTAATTGAGTTTTGTATGAGAATTGATTATAAGTGGTTATGTTATATGGTTTGGAAATCGAGGTAACCGAATCAAACCAGGTCGCCGCCTAATTGAGGTTCCTGAACACCACTTTTGACAATTAATTACGCTTATCGTTCATCTAATTACGCTTATCGTTCATCCGGTTTGAGGACTTGAAAAAACAACCAAGTAAAACAATAACTAGACCCATAATTGCGCCTATTACGACATTTTCTGCAATCTTACCCCAATCAAATCCCAAAACGCTGGATGGAATTGTCTCCTTAAGCATTGCTTGGAAAGCCGATGGATTAGAAGTAACGACATCGCTAGCCCATTTATGTGAAGCTTGCTGGCTCCACTCTAGACCGGACTCTTCAGCGTATGAGTATAGAAACAATACTTTCCCTTTGACGTGCACGAATGTAGCGGTGCTAACACCCACAAAGGCAGTAGGATTACCCATTTCATCTTTCATGTCATATTTTACTAGTGAAGAATAAGCTAGTGTACGTTCAGTCTCTTCATGTACAGGCAGCGGTACCACTTGAAAAACTGAAAGAGCGATCTCGACATCGAATTTCTCTTTTATTCCTTCATTCACTTTGCCCATCAACTCAGGTAATTGAGCTTCGACCTTTTTTATTAACTCCGTGTTTTGGGATCTGACGATTTTTTTAAAGGTCGCAAAATCTGAGCTGGTTAACGATACTTCTATTGAACTTTTGGCGGCTTGAACCGCAAAGCGTCGAGGCATATCTGGTATTTCATCTTTCAGAACAGCCGCTACATCGGCATCCGGAATGAAAGTGATAAACTCTTCATTCCCTGGGTGCACAAATTATTTCAGATATTCATATAGTAGTGTCATTTTTTGCGTGACAGCACTGAATCCTGTGGGGTTGGGAATTTCCAATGAAACTCCGCCTAGTGAAATTTCGCTGGACCAGCTGAGTGAAGCTGAAAGCAGAAATAGTGTAAGAACGATTAATCTCATTTATATCTCCGAGAAGAAAACTTGTGCACGAAACAGCTATTCGCAACACCTGTTTACTTTGCTAATATTGATGGGAACACATCCTTGAGTTATTGTCAAAAGTGGTGTTTAAATATCTGAGTCAGGCGGCGACCTGGTTTGATTTGGGTACCTCGATTCCCTCTTTGAATTTCACTCCCGTGATGACTTTCGCCAGGTAGTTGAAACCTCGCTGTCGTCGCCCGCTTTCTCCGCACACGTCCCCAGTTTGAACAGCATGTGCAGCATCCTAATCGCACGTCAAACAGCCCTTCGAGCGCTTCGTGCGATGCCGAATCATCCCGAAGGTCGATTTAATCCGATTGCTGGTCCTGATCTCTGCCAGTGCTGGGCCGGGAAATGGTAAAAGGCCAGACGTCGGTTAATCATGTGTTCGCCCACAATAACAAGTTACGACTTCGCCGGCCAAAATTAATTTTTTTATCCGCCGGACCGGATTATTTTGTCAAATTGTCATGCAATAGCCGGTTCACTTGTCGCGGGTTGGCCTTGCCACTGGTGGCTTTCATTATTTGACCGACAAAGAAGCCGATCAATTTCTTTTGTTTGTCCGCCGGGCTGCCGCGGTATTGTTCAACCTGAGCCGGATGATTGGCTATGACTTGTTGCACCAGTCTTTCCAATTCTCCGGGATCAGACATTTGTTTTAAACCCCTGGTTTCAATGATCTGGTCGGCCGTGCCTTCACCCTGCCACATGGCCTCAAAGACTTGTTTCGCCATCGTGTCGGAAAGGGTGTTATCTTTGATGCGCCTGATCATGCCGCCCAACATTTGCGCACTCACCGGACTCTCGGTGATGTCTTTGTCTTCTCTGTTTAATAAGGCCGACAGCCCTCCCAAGATCCAATTGGCACTGAGTTTGGCTTCACCATCCGCCGCTTTTACGCAGGCTTCAAAATAATCAGCCATCTCTTTTTGCGAGCTTAACGCGATGCCGTCGTATTCAGATAGCTTGAATACGGTTATAAAGCGTTGTTTTTTGGCGTCCGGCAGTTCCGGTAATTCACTGCGGATTTGTTCTATGAATTCGGGATCAATGGTGACCGGTAACAGGTCCGGATCCGGGAAGTAGCGATAATCATTGGCCTCTTCCTTGGTGCGCATGGGGCGGGTTACATGCCTGGCCGGATCATACAGGCGGGTTTCCTGCATGATCTCGCCGTCCTCTTCAAGGACTGCTATCTGTCTCTCTATTTCATAATTGATCGCCTGTTCGACAAAACGGAAGGAATTGATGTTTTTTAATTCTGTCCGCGTACCCAGTTTTTTTTCGCCCCGCGTGCGTACTGATACGTTGGCGTCGCAACGAAACGATCCTTCCTGCATATTGCCGTCTGAAATTCCCAGGCAGCGCACCAGGCTGTGAATTTTCTTCATGTAGGCAACGGCCTCCCGGGCATTGCGCATATCCGGCTCGGAGACGATCTCAATCAGTGGCGTTCCGGCTCGGTTCAGGTCTATACCGCTAAGACCGCCAAAGCTGTCATGGTCGCTCTTGCCGGTATCTTCTTCCAAATGCGCACGGGTAATGCCTATGGTTTTACTGCCGCCATTTTCCAGTTCAATCATGATCTGTCCCTTGCCCACAACCGGACGTTCATATTGGCTGATCTGGTAACCCTTGGGCAGATCGGGGTAAAAATAGTTTTTTCTGGTAAATACCGAGGCGTTGGCAATCTCCGCATTTATCGCAAGACCAAAGCGAATGGCCATTTCCACCACCCGCCGGTTCAATACCGGCAAGACGCCGGGCAAACCCAAATCAACGGCACAGGCCTGGGTATTGGGATCGGCGCCATATCGGGTGGCCGCGCCGGAAAAGATTTTACTCCGGGTGGCCAGTTGACAATGGATTTCGAGTCCGATAACCGCTTCCCACGCCATTATTGAAATGCCCCCGGTACTTGCAGGTGCCAGTCGGTATTAAGTTGATACTGATGGGCTGCATTTAATAGCAGTGCTTCCCGAAAGTAGGGGCCAATCAACTGCATACCGACCGGTAATTCATTTTTGAATCCCACCGGGATGGATATGGCCGGTAATCCGGCAAGGTTGACGGCCACGGTATAGCGGTCCGACAGATACATGGTAACCGGATCATCCATGCGCTCTTTTTTCTTAAACGCGGTGCCGGGGGTGGTGGGACTCAGTATCAGATCGACGTCTTTGAAGGCGCCTTCAAAATCCTGTTTGATTAAACGACGAATCTGTTGGGCCTTGATGTAATAAGCATCGTAGTACCCGGCGGACAATGCATAAGTGCCTATCATGATTCTGCGTTTGACCTCGCTGCCAAAACCCTCTCCGCGTGAGCGGCAAAACAGGTCCATTAAATCTTTTGGATTTTTACAGCGATGGCCGAAGCGCACGCCGTCGTAGCGCGCCAGGTTGGATGAACATTCGGCCGAAGCAACAACGTAATACGCCGGGATGGCAAGATGGGTATTGAGTAATTGTACGTCTTGAATGATCGCGCCCTGCCGCTCAAATTGTTTGAGCCCATCCTGTATCAGCGTTGCCACGCCGCCATCCAGCTCCGCGCCAAAGTATTCCTTAGGCACGCCTATTTTTAAGCCCTCGATTGGATTGCCCAGGCTGGCCGTGTAATCGCCGGGCCGTTGTTGCATGGAGGTTGAATCACGTTGGTCAAATCCCGCCATATGATTGAGTAATAAAGCGGCATCCTGTGCGGTGCGCGTCATCGGCCCCGCTTGATCAAGACTGGAGGCAAATGCGATCATTCCATAACGGGAAACCAGTCCATAGGTCGGTTTAAGGCCGGTGACGCCGCAGAATGACGCAGGTTGACGAATTGAGCCGCCGGTGTCGGTAGCGGTGGCGGCCGGCACCATACATGCGGCAACCGCGGCGGCGGAACCACCGGATGAACCGCCCGGAACATGGTCTTTATTCCACGGGTTGGCAACGGGCCCATAATAGCTGGTTTCAGTCGACGAGCCCATTGCAAACTCATCCATATTGGTTTTACCCAGGGTCACCATGCCCGCTTGATTCAGTTTCTCCACTACCGTTGCATCATAAGGGGCATGGAAATTATCCAACATCCCGGATGCACAACTGGTTTTTACCCCGGCGGTGCAAAAGATATCCTTATGTGCCAACGGGACGCCGGCAAGGGGTGAAGGGTCGCCTTGTTGAATTTCTTTGTCGGCGTTTCTTGCCTGCCGCAACGCCTGCTCATCGTTGATGGTAATAAAACAATTCAGGGCTGCATTAAGAGAATGACAGCGGTCAAGAAAAAGCAGGGTTAGTTCTTCACTGCTGATCGCCTTCGATTTTAAGGCATGGGACAGTTGCAACAGCGTTTTGTCATGCATGAAGAAATTACAGGTAAACGGTACGCATGATTATTCGATAACTTTGGACACAATATAGTAACCATCGGCAATCACAGGGGCCTGTTGTTGGAAATGCGCTCGCTGATCGGTTTCAGTGACCTCATCCGCTCGTAATCGTGCCGATATTTCCAGAGGGTGGGCCAACGGCGCAATACCATCGGTGTTGACGCTGTTCATCGCGTCCACCAGGTCGAGAATATTGTTTATATCCTGGGTGTAACTATTCAGGTCATCCGCCGCGATATTGAGCCTGGCCAGACGGGCTATTTTTGCCAAATTTGATTTATCAAATGACATGTGACATAAAGGTCCGATTGTGATTCATTGATTTTGATATAATTATTATATAAATCTACTTGCCTGACTTAGGTTCTGTTGCTACAGTGACACCTTATACAATTAAAAAATCATGAGGAATTTTAGACCGTTGGTGAAATTTGCCTCCGGGCATCGTTGAATGCATCCGTCGGATGATATTATGCTTATTGTAAGCTTGTGCGCAAATAATTTAGTTTGCAACCATTTCTGAGTTGATACAGACCTCATGTTGCGACGATTAAGAGGATTTTTCTCCAACGATTTATCGATAGACCTTGGCACCGCAAATACGTTGATTTACGTGCGGGGCAAAGGGATTATTCTGGATGAACCGTCGGTGGTTGCAATCCGCAAGAATGGCGGGACGCTCAACACCAAATCCATCCGCGCAATCGGCACGGCGGCAAAACGCATGCTGGGTCGCACTCCCGGCCATATCCACGCCATTCGTCCGTTAAAAGACGGTGTGATTGCCGATTTCACCGTCACCGAGAAGATGTTGCAATATTTCATTAACAGCGTCCATGGTGCCACCCTGTTTAAGCCAAGCCCCAGAGTATTGATCTGTGTGCCATGCGGTTCCACCCAAGTCGAACGTCGGGCAATTCGGGAATCGGCCAATGGCGCGGGCGCCAGATCGGTGTATCTTATTGAGGAGCCGATGGCGGCGGCAATTGGTGCCGGCATGCCGGTAAGTGACGCACGCGGTTCGATGGTATTGGATATCGGCGGCGGCACCACCGAGGTCGCGGTAATTTCATTAAATGGCATTGTTTATTCGGATTCCGTCAGGATAGGCGGTGATCGTTTTGACGAAGCCATCATCAGTTATATACGACGCAAATACGGCAGTTTAATCGGGGATGCGACGGCGGAGGAAATTAAACTTGAGATCGGCTGTGCTTATCCGAGCAAGCAGGTGATGGAAATGGAAGTGCGTGGACGCAACCTTGCCGAAGGTATTCCGCGCAATCTGACGCTGAACAGTAATGAAATTCTTGAAGCATTACAGGAACCGTTGTCGGGAGTTGTCGATGCCGTCAAAAAAGCACTGGAAAAAACCCCTCCGGAACTGGGCGCGGACGTTGCCGAACGCGGGCTGGTATTAACCGGTGGCGGCGCTTTATTAAAAAATCTGGACCGCCTGTTAATGGAGGAAACCAGTTTGCCCGTTATTATTGCCGAGGACCCGTTAACCTGCGTTGTCCGCGGGGGCGGTTGTTATTTGGAAATGATCGATCAGTATGGTAGCGATATTTTAGTAACAGAATAAATGGCCGGCTGAAATTGCGCAGTCCTTCTATTAATACTCCGTTTATTAAGGGTCTATCGGCTAACGTACGCGTTATATTTTTTATATTACTCTCCATATTGTTCATGGCGTTGGATCATAGACATGATCACCTGAAATTTGTTCGCTCCGTGTTTGGCACCATGGTATATCCCCTGCAGTTCGTGTCCAGTCTCTCGGTTGACCTGGTCGACTCGATAACCGCATATATGATCACCCGTAACAGCCTGATACGGGAGAACCGAAATCTCAAGGAAGAACACCTGTTATTAAATGCCAAGCTGCAACGCTTTACCATCCTTGAAGAAGAGAATAAGCGATTAAAAGAATTGCTTGAATCGTCGTTTCAAATCAATGATCGGGTATTACTCGCGGAATTGCTCGCTGTCAATATGCAGCCGTTTCGTCAGCAAATTGTGATCAATAAAGGCGAAAAGCAAGGGGCTTATAATGGTCAACCGATAGTGGATGCCTCCGGCATTATGGGGCAAATAGTGGACGTCGGCCCATTCTCGAGCACGGTGTTATTGGTCACCGATCTCTCCCATGCCCTGCCGGTGCAGATCGACCGCAATGGTCTCAGGGCAATAGCCACGGGCATGGGGGATAAGGAATATCTGCATCTCGACCATCTGCCCACTAACGCCGACGTAAGACAGGGTGATCTGGTCATTTCATCGGGGCTTGGTCAGCGTTTCCCCAGGGGTTATCCGGTTGGCGTGGTGACAAAAATTACTCTTGAGCCCGGTGAATCATTTGCAAAAATCGTCGTTAAGGCGAGTGCACAACTGGGTCAAAGTCGCGAGGTATTAATGATATGGCCGAATGAACATACATCGCGGGAGCGTCAACTTGAGGACTATGCTTTGCAATGATTGAGGCGCCGCTGAAAGGCAGTTGGATAATTTTCCTGAGTTTCATCATCGCGATGATGCTAATGGTGATACCGATGCCTGATTGGTCGATTAGCTGGCGTCCCGCCTGGCTGGCATTGGTGCTGATTTATTGGTGCATGGCGATGCCGGAAAGAATCGGGATCGGCGTTGGTTGGCTGGTGGGCATGTTGCTGGACGTGCAGCAAGGAACCGTCCTTGGCCTCAACGCGATGGGTTTTACAATGCTTGCATATATTACCTTAAAATCATATCAGCGCATGCGTATTGCCCCGTTGCCGAGGCAAGCCATAATGATATGCTGCTATTTGCTGGTGTATGAGTTTATAGTGCTGATGATAAGAATCATTATCGGGGTGCCTCCGCAAAGCTGGACTTACTGGATGCCCGCACTGACCAGCATGCTTATCTGGCCCTGGGTGTTTATTATTCTCAGGGATACCCGACGTAAATATATTATTGCCGATTCGGCGTAAAAATACCCGTGGAGTTTACGTTAAGGGACACCGATCAGGAGATACAATTGCCCAATCGGCGGATTGTGCTGTCTGCGGTGATCATGCTGCTGTTGGTGCTGGTATTGGGGGCGCAATTAGTGTATCTGCAGGTGGTGAAGCATGAGCATTTTACCACCCTCTCTCAGCATAATCGCATAAAAGTGCTGCCGATTCCACCGATCAGAGGATCGATTTTCAGTAAAGACGGCGTGATGCTGGCCAAAAACAGACCGTCATTCAGCCTGGAAATTACTCCGGAGAATGTTGACGACGTTGACGCCACTATATTTGAACTGCGTAAAATTATCAGAATTACCGATTTTGACGTAGAGCAGTTTAACTTCCTGCTGAAGCAAAAAAAGCGATATGAAAGTATCCCGCTACGGTTTGACTTGAATGAAAATGAAGTCTCCGCATTTGCCATTAGCCGCCATCGCCATAGTGGCGTGGATATTATTGCGCGGTTGCACCGATATTATCCGATAGCTGAAGAATTTGCCCATATTATCGGCTACGTCGCCGAAATTGATGAGGACGATATTAAGCATTTGGACGACGTCAATTACAGGGGCACAACCCATACCGGTAAGCTGGGCATTGAAAAGGCCTATGAAAAAATGTTGCATGGCACAGTCGGCTACCGGCAGGTGGAAGTGAACGCCGAGGGCCGCATTATCAGGGTTTTGGAGCGTACTTCGCCCAAGTCCGGGGACAATGTACATTTGACCCTGAACGTGGCGTTGCAACGCACTGCGTTTGCATCCCTGGCGGGAAGAAAAGGCGCAATAGTTGCGCTCGACCCAAATACAGGCGACGTACTGGCATCGGTGAGCTCTCCGGGATATGATCCCAACCTGTTTGTAAACGGCATTGATTTGGCCGCTTATCAGGCGCTGTTGCAATCCAAACAAACCCCGTTGATCAACCGGGCTATTCAAGGGCAATATTCCCCCGGTTCGACAATAAAACCATTTATAGGATTTGCGGCACTCGAAGCAGGTGTGCGTGATCACACTGATGAGACATGGTGTCCCGGCTGGTACTCATTAAAAGGCCATAATCACCGTTATCGCGACTGGAAAAAACAGGGTCATAGTGCGACTGATTTCAATAAGGCCGTTACCCAGTCCTGCGACGTTTATTTTTATGCCCTGGCCCACGATCTTGGCATTGAACGTATCCATGGAGCCTTGCAACAATTCGGCTTTGGTAAGGCGACTCAGATCGATATCAGTGGTGAATCCAAAGGTTTGATACCCTCTCGGGAGTGGAAGCAGAAGGCGCTGGGCGAAAGCTGGTATCCGGGGGAAACCCTGATCCTGGGCATAGGCCAAGGATATATGCTGGTCACGCCAATACAGTTGGCCAGAGCCACCGCCGCACTTGCCAATGGCGGCGCGTTGATTAAACCGAGATTGGTGTCAAAAATCAGTAACCCAATCAGCGACGCGACCCGGATATTGGAACCGGTCATCGAAAATAACGTCGCAATCGATAATCCGGATAATTGGACAAGCGTGACGCACGCGATGCGCGACGTGGTACACGGCGCCGGGGGCACGGCCTGGCGCAGCGGCCTTGAAGCCGGATACGAATTTGCCGGCAAGACCGGCACGACGCAGGTAATTGGTTTGGATCAGGATCAAGAGTACGATGAAGACGTGATCCCGGTGGAGTTGCAGGATCATGCGTTGTTTATCGCATATGCCCCGGTGGAACAACCCAAAATTGCGGTTGCGATCATTGTGGAGAATGGCGGGAGCGGTGCAAGAACCGCCGCTCCAATCGCCAGGAAATTATTCGATAATTATTTATTGGGTGATGAATAAACCAGGCAAACATATGGAGCGGTTTTAAATGGAATGGCGCATACTCCCTCAGCGGTTGCATATTGATATTCCGTTGCTATGCGGTATTTGCATATTATGCGGCATAGGCCTGGCGGTTTTATACAGTGCTTCCGGACAGGAGATCGGGATCGTATATAGACAATTTGTAAAAATACTGATTGCGATAAGTGGCATGTGTTTAATCGCACAATGCCCTCCCAAACAAATTGCGCGATGGGCGCCGGCCTTATATACGTTCGGCCTGCTATTGCTGGTTGCGGTGATATTTGCCGGCGACGTGGGCAAAGGCGCACAGCGATGGCTTGATTTAAAGATATTTCGTTTTCAACCATCGGAGCTGGTAAAGATTTCGGTGCCGATGATGATTGCGTGGTATTTATATAATAAGCCGTTACCTCCGAACCCCGGGCACTTGTGCGTCGCCGGCGTATTGATTATCATACCGGTGTTGTTAATCGCCCGACAGCCCGATTTGGGGACCGCGCTGTTGGTCGCCACCGCCGGCTTTTCGGTTTTATTCATAGCCGGAATATCATGGAAATTATTGTTTTCCATAAGTGTGGCCGTGGCCGCCTGTACGCCGGTATTATGGCATTTCATGCATGATTATCAACGCCAGAGAGTCATTACGTTTTTACACCCGGAGCAGGATCCGCTCGGTGCCGGGTATCATATGATTCAATCCAAGATCGCAGTTGGCTCCGGTGGATTATACGGAAAAGGTTGGCTTAACGGCACACAATCACACCTGGAATTTTTGCCCGAGCGGTCCACTGATTTTATATTTGCGGTTTTTTGCGAGGAATTTGGTTTGATTGGGGTATCACTATTGCTGTGCGTCTATTTATTCATCATTGCACGGGGACTTTATATCGCGATGAACACACAGGATATATTTTGCAAACTGTTGGCCAGCGGACTGATATTAACTTTTTTTGTTTATATTTTTGTCAATATAGGTATGGTAACCGGTCAGTTGCCCATTGTCGGTGTGCCACTGCCCCTGATCAGCCTGGGAGGCACCTCCATGGTAACAATAATAGTCGGTTTTGGAATACTGATGGCCATTGGCATGCACCGCAGGTTCCCGGCCTTTTAAATTAGCAATCATGCATAAAATAGCACTCGCACTCATTGCTCAGTTTTTATTAACCTCCAGTTCGATGGAGAATATCACCCATCGGAATGATGTACGGGCATTTTTAACGGAAATGCAGGACGCGCATGGTTTTCCCCAACAACGGTTGTATAAACTGTTCAGCCGGGTAAAGATTTCCGACTCGATCCTGCAGGCAATTTCACGCCCGGCGGAAAAGCTGGCCTGGTACAAATATCGCTCCTACTTCGTCCAACAGGACAGAGTTCAGCGGGGCGTGGAATTCTGGCGGCGACATAAAAATATCCTGGCCAGAGCGGAGCGGGAATTTGGCGTGCCGCAAGAGATCATGGTCGCGATCATCGGCGTGGAAACCTTCTATGGCAAACAAAAGGGCGGCTATCGAGTATTGGATGCATTGTCCACGCTTGCTTTCGATTATCCCAAAAGAAGCAAATTTTTTCGTTCCGAGCTGGAACAGTACTTATTATTGACGCGGGAGCAGAATGTTGATCCGCTCACCCTCAAAGGCTCCTATGCCGGGGCAATGGGTATTCCCCAATTTATTTCAAGCAGCTACCGCCATTACGCGATTGATTTTGATAATGATGGTCATATCGATATATGGAATAACCCATACGACGCCATAGGGAGCGTGGCCAATTATTTTAAATTGCACAACTGGCTTCCGGGAGGCCCGGTTACGGTAAAGGCGACCGCGATAAATGATCAGTATCACAAGGTTATCAGTACAGATCTGAAACCCGCGCTGGTTTATTCGGAATTGGTCGCGGCCGGTATTAGAAGTGCGGATAAAATAGCAAATAATGAAAAAGTCACCTTAATAGAATTGGAATTGGCGGATGGCGTGGAATTATGGCTGGGGCTGCACAATTTTTACGTTATAACCCGATATAATCACAGCGCTCTTTATGCCATGGCGGTGTATCAACTATCCGCCAAAATAAAGGCCGCATATATGGCTTCGCAACAGTAAATCAAATCGATAACTTTGGGTAAATAAGGTGTTTAATAGTACATTTAAGTCAGCCGGCCGGCTGCGTATTATTCGGTTATTTCCGTTTGTATTAATCATTTCGCTCGCATGTTCCTGCAGTTTTAACGTCAACAAAAAACAGGATGCGGCCCCGACCGGCACGACGGATCCCTCTTCCATTCCGGATGCCACGCCAAAGGCCGAACCCAAAAGCCGTTATGGAAATCCCAAATCATATGAAGTGTTTGGCAAGCGTTATTATGTAATGAACGATTCCAAGGGATTTGTTGAGCGGGGTATCGCTTCATGGTACGGAAAAAAATTTCACGGTAAGCGCACGTCAAGCGGGGAAACCTATGATATGCACGCCATGACCGCCGCCCATAAAACCTTGCCTCTGCCCACCTACGTTGAAGTAACCAATTTAAAAAATGGCAAAAAGGCCATAGTCAGAGTCAATGACAGAGGACCTTTTCATGAAAACAGGATCATCGATCTGTCTCACGCCGCCGCCACAAAACTCGATATCGTTGGCAGTGGCACGGGACTGGTTCAGATCAACGTCATAGAATCGGTACGGCAAACGGCGGGCAAGAAAGCGGAACCCCGGCCCACACCCGTCAGAAAGGCATCCACCGGCAATGGCGATCGGGGCTTTTACATTCAGGTTGGTTCGTTTTCCAACCCGGATAATGCGGAAAACATGCGCAGGCAATTGGATACCATTGACGACCGCCTTGTCAAAATAGCCCCGGCCGTTGTTGAAGGGAATACTTTTTATCGTGTACGGATAGGGCCGCTTAACAATATTGACGTGGCCGACTTCATCGTCTATCAGCTCACAAATTTGAACCTGCTTGAACACCGCATCGTTGTCGAGTAACTGGTTTCACTTGAGTGGTATAACGATTAATTTTCCAAACAAATACCAGTATGCTCAGATTCTTTCTTTATAGTTTTATAGTATTGATGCAAATCGCTCTTGGTGGCGCGGCCGTTGCTCAAACAATCATCCCGGCTCCGCCACAATTGAATGCATCATCATATATATTGGTCGATCATCACAGCGGCAAGGTGATTGTCGAACGTGACATAGACAAAAAATTACCCTCCGCCAGCCTGACCAAGATAATGACGGTGTACGTGGCCGCGGACGTTCTCAGAAGTGGTGGGATACGGCTTGATGATGAGGTCCTCATTAGTGAAAAAGCCTGGCGCATGACCGGCTCAAGAATGTTTATTGAAGTGGGTAAAAAAGTTACCGTTGAGGACCTGTTAAAAGGCATAATCATACAATCCGGCAATGACGCCAGCGTCGCGGTGGCCGAATTCATATCAGGCAGTGAAGAGGTATTCGCCAATGTAATGAACCGACACGCCCAAACATTGGGGCTGCAAAATACCCATTATTTAAATAGCACCGGTTTGCCGGAACCGGAGCATTACACCACCGTCAGGGACCTGGCAACCTTGTCCGGCGCATTAATTAATGATTTTCCCAGGATTTATTCCTGGCATGCAATACGCGAATTCACCTTTAACGATATAAAACAATACAACAGAAACAAATTATTGTGGGACAAGCATTCAGTGGATGGAATAAAGACCGGGCACACCGAAGACGCGGGCTATTGTCTTGTCGCGTCCGCGATTGAAAATGGTATGCGTTTAATCTCGGTGGTGATGGGCACGGGCAGCCCGGACGCCAGAAACAGGGAAAGTCAGTTGTTGCTGGATTATGGATTTCGTTTCTATGAAACCCATAAATTATACGACGGTGGCGAATCGATTGACACCGCCAAAGTATGGAAGGGCAAAAAGGAAACAATTGACCTGGGCATAACACAAGAACTATATATCACCATTCCAAAGGGGCAGTATGAAAAATTAGAAGCCACGGTCGACTTAGGGCGTATCATTGCGCCCATCGATAAAGGAGATGAAATAGGCGTGCTTAATATTCAATTGGCCGGAGACCCGGTCATATCGGCGCCGGTCATTGCATTGCATTCCGTAGCCAGAGGCAGTTTTTTTCGCCGGCTGTCGGATCAGCTGCGTTTATTATTTGATTAAGCGCCGCAATGTCAACCGTATATTTGAACGGCGAGTACGTGCCGCCGGAGCAGGCTAATATCAACGTAATGGATAGAGGATTTATGTTTGCCGACGGCGTCTATGAAATCATCCCCGTTTTTGATAAAAAAATACTCGGACTGAAAGAACATTTACGGCGACTGGACAACAGTCTTCGCAATATTTATATCGATAACCCGTTAAATCACCGGCAGTGGGAAAAGATTTTTCATACCCTGGTAAAAGACAAAGACGGGCAACAAACCATTTACGTACAGATCAGTCGCGGTATTTCCAAACGCGATTACGACATTGATATATGTGAACGACCCACCGTATTGGCAATGTGTTTTCCGGTCTCGAAAAAGAATTATGCGGAGGGGATTAAAGCAATCGTCCATCAGGATATTAGATGGGATTACTGTAACATCAAGGCCATCACTTTATTGCCCAACGTCATATTGCGTCATCGTGCGAAATTAAAAGGCGCCCAGGAGGCGATATTAACGCGCGCTGGGAAAGTGTCGGAAGGCGCCGCAAGTAACGTCTTTATAGTGTGCGATGATCTTGTTAAGACCCCGCAAAAAACCAACGGAGTACTGCCGGGCGTAACCCGTGATTTAGTATTGAAATTACTGGATACCGCCGGCATTAAATATGAAGAAACCGACATAGTGGAGCGGGAATTGAGGGACGCGGATGAAATTTGGGTGACCAGCTCCACACGGGGGATCGTACCCGTCGTACAACTGGATGACGACCGGATCGGTGACAGCGGCAAGCCGGGAGCATTATGGGAGAAAGTCAACCAGCTATATCAGCAGTACAAGGTATCAAGTCAGGACTAAAATCCATACCATGGAAATATTCAAAATATTCACCATAGAGGCGGCCCATATGCTGCCCAACGTGCCTGAAGATCACAAATGCCGACGCCTGCATGGCCACTCATTCTGCATAGAGATTCACGTGACCGATGAGCCGGGGAAACCATCCGGCTGGATCATGGATTTCGCCGAGCTTGATCAACATTTTAAGCCCATCCATGATCAGCTGGATCATCGTTATTTAAATGATATTGAGGGATTGGAAAATCCAACCTGTGAAAATTTAGCGGCTTGGATTTGGGCCCGCCTCAAACCCGATTTACCGCAGTTATCTTCCATTATAATCAAAGAAACCTGTACCTCCGGCTGTATATATCGGGGAGACTGAATATACAGCGCGGTCAGGTTTTGATTCCGACACACCCGGAGGATTTACTCTGCAAATATGAACAGATTTACAATCGAATCCAATGGGAAATGGAGCAAGGTCTGTTTCTTTTTTTGTAGTTGGTAAAACTCGTCGGTCTCCATATTAAACAAGAAAAAGTAAAGACGTGATTTATACAGAGAACGCACTAAACGTCCTTGCCGCCAAAAACTACAAAGGTATTGGCAGGGCCTGGATAATCAAAAATCTGGAAGGAAACGAAAGTGTTAATACTATCGTATCGCTTTTGAACAAAGATTCAAAAGAAGATCATCCAATTACCTTTGAAAGGTTTGAAAGAGATAAAACAAGACTTCAAGAGAATTTGAAAAATTTAGATGGTTTTACAGACGGGCTTATTGCCATTGGTGATTCAAATTTTCCCCCTTACAGGGGAAACATTAAAAACAGTGAGCAGCCGGTTTTTTTGTTCTATTGTGGCGACCTGAGTTTATTAAAGGCTTCAAGTAAAAACATAGCGGTTATTGGACTTCTTAATCCCGACCCCGACACTGAAATTATTGAAAGGGAAATTGTAGATGAATTGGTTAAAAATGGTGCCACTATTGTCAGTGGTCTTGCCTTGGGTTGCGACACAATTGCACATAGGCAGACGTTGGATTCCAATGGTAAAACAATTGCAATTCTACCAGGTCCTTCAAACAACATTATGCCGGGAGCAAACAAAGAACTTGCAAACGAAATAGTTCAGAAAAACGGACTATTGATTAGTGAGTATTATGATGAAACAAAATCAAAAATGGAATTAAGTAGCAGATACCAGGAACGTGACAGATTACAAGCCCTCTTTAGTGACTGTATTATCCTTTCAGCGAGCTATGCCAAAAACGACCGGGGAAATGACAGCGGTTCAAGGTTGGCAATGGAATATGCTTTAAATTACGCTATTCCAAGAGCAGTTATTTATGACAATAATAAAAATTCCGGTAGTCCAAAATACGACCTAAATAGACAATTAATCAGAGAACAAAAAGACATAACCATAATCGAACGCAAAAACCGGTCCGGCATGGTTAAAAAGATTCTTTCCAGGAAACCAGTCATCCAAAACGAAGCCACAATTCAAACAAGTTTATTTGGTTGAACTGGCAGTAAAAAAACAACGAGAACACCAGTACCTTAAAGCTGTTTAAAACTGCGCAGGGCCAGCACACGACGCCGAAGGATAGTACTTATAAACTATCTTTTCTTCAAGGAGAGCAGGTAATGATCGGGGCAGAGAGCAACTGATAGTATATGGATAGCGGTGGATTACGTGGAAATAACTATCAAAACACCAATAACTCTCATGTGGACTACAATTTTCCAATCTTCTGTAAATCACCACCATTATTTATATACATTGTTATGCGCTGTAATTTTTCCTTAATAATCAATTCATTTGAAGGCAAAATAACCGCATTCGTATTTAACTGGAATAATCCACGAGTGTCATTTGTTTGAATAATTATTTTCACGTCTGATTTCCTTGCCTGTGTTGAGCCGTCCAATGCCCTAATAGTATCATCCAGCGTCTCAAAATCCTTCTGTATTCGAACAGGAATAGGCTTTCCATTAATCTGTTCTTTTAAAAATCCATCAATCCCGGCATTTCTTTGAACGGGAACTGCTCCAATTGCTTTTAATAAGCCTAATTCTTTATCGGATTTTGCTATATAACTATCTGCACCCTTTTTCAGTAAGTTTGAATCAGTCACAATCAGCTCTTCAAGTCGTTTGTTTGCCAACTCAACAGCGTTTTTTGATTTATCTATTCCTAAATAGTTTCTATTTAAAGTCTTAGCCGCAACGCAAGCTGTTCCACTACCACAAAATGGGTCTATCACCAGGTCATTTTCTTCTGTAGAAATTTTTATTATTTGCTGCAACAATGAAACTGGTTTTTGTGTCGGGTAACCAACCCTTTCTTTTGCTTTTGGGTTCAAATATGGAATATCCCAAACATCGGATAGCGGTACCCCTTTCTTTTCTTTTGCAAATACCATATTTCCTTTTTCATCTTTTTTATAAACAGATTTACCATTTTTATCTCTTTGACGCTCTTGTAATATTTGGTCAATATTTGTGGTCGGAGAGTAATCGGTATATAATTGATTGAACTTAAATTTGCTGGACTTCGAATAAAAGTAAATCACTTGATGCGAGTTTAATAGACCTTTTTTTGAATTCGACCAGCGTTTATAATTCCAGATTATTTCGCTTTGAAAATTATTCATTCCGAAAACTTCATCTAACGCAACACGGATATAGTGAGAAGCTATTTTATCACAATGCAAAAATATTGAGCCTGTAGGTTTTAGAATCCTTTTACATTCTGATACAACACTTTTTATAAGCTTAATATAGTTATTGATTGAATCCCATTTATCATCAAATTTGTATTCTATGGAATTATCCCTTGTTTTTAAAGAATGTTCTCTTTGTGTAAAGAAAGGAGGGTCAAGATATACTAAATCTACAGACTCTGAATTACAATCCTTTAAAACCTCACAACAGTCGCCATTATATATTTTGTTCAGTTCCATTATTCAGATTTAGTCTTTTTCTCAGCAATTTTCATAAGAATACCTTTCAGATCAACACCTGTGTAATCCTTAACAAAATTCCATGCATTATTACCAGCATAGTATTCTCCGCCTACTCCCGCATATAAGGTTTTCAGGGTGTCCTGTATTTTAATCGCTTGAGCTCTTTGCGGATAATAAAACATAACCCGAATAGGCTTGAATCCTTTCGCTTTTATTGTTTGAACCCTTGAATGTTCTTTAGTAATGTGGTCTCCATCGGTTGTTGCATCTCTCCATTTAATTTCAATGGCATCAGTATCATTTAGAAAATCAATCTCAAATGTTTTAGGTCTGACTCCTTCTGTATTCGGTATCTTTCTTTTTTCTCCTTCTGAATATTTAAACTTAAAGCAATACGTTGCAGCTTCTTCTAAAAATGAGCCTGCGTATTTATATAAAAAACGTCCTGTATTTTGATATGAATCAATTAGTTTCCCCTCTTCATTTGTTATTCCAAGAACCCGATAAATCAAATAATGAGAATTATCATCCTCTTCCATTTCTCGTTTCCTGTCCTCAATCTTTGTTTTAAGATTTAAAGAATAAGTATCCGCTAACGCTTCTATGTTTTTTATTAATTCTTTCATTATACAAATACACAAAAACTACTCCGATGTGCGATTTTGCTTTTTTGCTCATAACGCCTTCAAGAATGGTACTTATAAACCACCTTTTCTTCAAGGAAGGCGGATAATGATCGGGGCATAGAGCGGCTGATAATGTTCAAAAGGCTGTGAAAATGAGTCCCGATTGGGCCGGATGGATGCTTTGGAGAGCAGTATTTTAGATTGTTTGATAGTGACTGATCGCGTTGGCACAGAGAGACACGTTATCGATGGGTTTCAACGGTTGCTTCCTTGCAGATGTTGAGCAGTTCTATGCCGGCCGTACATCTAGTATCGCCGACGACGGGATGGGAAGCTGGTGTCTTGGGTCTGGGCGCCAGGGCAACAAGGCGGGCGATAAAAGGCAACGTAAGCTAAGGACAACTAATAACCGAAATAGATCAAGGATACTCTGACTCAGTGCTCATATTCATTAAACGTAAATATGGCCAGCTCTCTCTGGCATCGCTAAAATATCTGCCAGATCACTTTTCGATCCGGTGAATGAGGCAATGATTCTATCTCTTAATTCGGTAAGTTCCATTGTCCCCTCTCTCTATGTTAAGTTGTTGGAGGTAGCTTTCCTCATCGAAGCCGGATACATCTTTGAGGAACTGACTGTGAATCGGAAGTGACTCTAAATCGCCCCTTAGTATTTTGTGTGTTTTGAAAATGCCGGAAAACAACCAATTCATAAAATCACTGCTCAAGAGTTCACCGAGAACTTTAGTGGAAACCGGAAAGGCATCATCGGGAATCAGCATATTTGCACTGTTAAGAACAAACCTTTGCTGATCGTCATAAAAAAAGCAAAGTCTCGAGGATATAAACTTATAGATCAGTTTTTCCCTTGCTTTATATAGCCGAAGTTGTGCTACCTGCTGATATAAATTCATATCCGATGGGATAAAGCTACTGGCTTCTTTCAATCTTCCATTCGAAATATCAGCGCCTTTGTGAACGGGAATATACCCGCTTTCAGGAAGAGTTTTAATAAATTTTTTATTGTTACCTGTAACGATTCCCAGCCCCCAAGACGCCTGCTCCTTTAGCGTAATAAATGGGATTGACATCAAATGTTGTAATGTAAGCGCATTCTCTTCGTTACAATGTAAATTCAGGATTGACCTTGGATTGCACAAAAATGATCCGATTGATCTCTTATGGATGGAGCCCGTGAGCTCGCATAAGATTCTCGCATGTGAATCAGCGACTTCTTTTCTAATAATTATTGCGTGTGCTTTTGTTACAAGACCTTTAAATACCTTTCCATAGTCAACCAGTCTTTCAATGGAAAACTGAAGAGCTTTAATCCGAGCATCCTGGAAAGTAGTAATATTGAAAAAAGACTCAGGCAAAAGTAACCCAAGCATCCCTTTGTCTTTAAGGCATTGTAAACAGGCAAACAAGAAGAGCGAACAAGTGTCTATACTGGTTCCTGCCTCAAGCCTTAATCCGATTAGCTCTCGTGTTTCCTTCCCCAGCTTCTTGCCCCACGGTGGGTTTGTATATATGTAATCAAAACCTGGAGTCTCTTGACTGGATGTTATGTCTAAGAAATTGGCGACCTTGATATTCTCACTTTTGTATCCGGTGGCCTGATAAATTCTCGCCTTTGTTATTTCGACTGCAATCGGATCGACGTCATACCCATAAATGTTTTCCGGTCCGAACCCCAACTCTATTGCGCGAACAACAAAGTTCCCGGAACCGCAACAGGGATCACAGAATGATGCATCTTGAATATCAACGTGTGGTATTGCAAATAAATCTCGAACAACGTCGTCAGGGGTATAATAAACTCCCTCTTTGTTGCGATAGGAGTCTGATAAACTCGATTCGTATTCAATACCAATCTCATCCGGCGACTCGACAGATGATGCAATGCGCCCGAGAAACTCCGATACAGTTTCCTCGTGATCATGCGAGTCTTTAAGCGACTTGTTGGCCCGCTGAATCAACTTTTCCCTTCCGGAAATATCAGACTGAAACTGTTCCAAAGATTCCAGCGTAATCTTTCCTTTTCCGGCCTTTTTCAAATATTTCGTTTTTATCCAATTGCGAATTGTCGCAGTGGAGACGCCCAGGCGATTCGCTGATTCCTCGATAGCGATTATGGGCGGTTCAATTTTGCCACATAGATCCCGTTGTTCCAAGTTATCCATCTTCATCATTTAGTAAGGGTTCATATTAGTCTAAGACCAAATAGATTCCGTTGTTAAGAAAAGGATAGTACTTATAAACCATCTTTTCTTCAAAGAAGGCAGATCATGATCGGGGCATAAAGCGGCTGATAGTGGTCAAAAGAATGTGAAAATGCATACCGATCAGGCCGGATGGATTCTATGGAGAGCCGTATTTCAGAGTGTATGGCAGTGACTGGGCACATTGGCACAGAGACACACTTTAGCGAAGGGTTTCACCGGTTGCTTGCTTGCAGTGTTGAGCGGGTCCACGTTGGCGGTACGTCCGGTATCGCCGCCGGCGATATGGGAAGGTAATGCCCTGGGTGGTGGCACGAGCGGCGGAGGCACAGGCGCCCTGGCTGCTTTTTCCGGCAGGCAGGTAGAACCAGAGTTGTGGGCGTATTCCCGGATTGCAACGCAGCTCTGATGTTGGTTGCGGCCAGATTAAGGCACATGTCCACGACCGCGTCGCGAGCCCGCAGGTATATCAACATGAAACTTCTCAATGAGATAGATCAGGAGATCATATACCCGGTAGCATGAGGTTGAACCGAGGAGCTCCCGACAAAAAAATTGAAAAAATAAATATTTACACTCCCAATTTCAGGAGGCGCGTGTCGGCAGATGGTCGGGCATGTGGCCGACGACAACTTGCTCCGTTGCCTGATCATAGAAGAAGTAGAGACGAAAGCAATGTCGCTGGTCTCGGCCAGACCCTTTCTTAAGGTGCCGCTCCAATTTGCGTCTCTTGCCGTCAAATTTCACGAAGTAAGCCTCTCGCTGCTCTCCGGCGCGAAGGTTGGTGATAGTACGGGTTTCCTTAAGCTCTAATTCGGTGCGTGCCTCTTCATAACCTTTCTTGATATCCTTTCCTCTCTGCAGGCGAAACGGTAAATAGTGATCGCGAAGAAGCAGGAGTGCGTTGTAAATGAGCGTCTTGTCCTCGTATATGCTGCTCTTGACTCCGCGTACACCCGGTTCAAGACCACGACGGATCCGGCTAAATACCTCTCACACCATTCGCCAAATTGATCAAAGTTCTCTGGTAAATTATCTTCCCGATAAGTTCCTGACCGCAAGGCACTTTGCTGGTAATCTACTCTGGCTTTGAGCGACCTGACCTGTTGCTTTAGGTCGGCATTTTCCTCCTTGGCCTGGGTTTTTTGCTGTTCCTCGCTTTCCAACCAAGACTCGTAAAGATCATCGCGGTCTTTGTTTTCTTTAATGCGATCTTTTTTGAGCTTCTCAATAATCTTCCCTCGAGCCTCAGCCAATCGCTTATACAGAGACAGAGAAATACTTGAGCTTCTAGTGTCTTTAAGTCGGTGCTCATCGGCCTTAAGTCGGCGCTCATCGGCCTTAAGTCGGTCCTCATCGGCCATTTTCCGGATTTCAAAAAAGGAAGGGAGGTAATCTTCCCTATCCCTTCTATCCCTTCGGATAAGCCCGCGTTCAAGTGTTCGATTGACAAGAAACTCCCGATAAGCTGATGGCCCCCGCTCGTCCCAGGTTTCTATTCGGTGCCACAACCCCAGCGGATGGATGTATATTTCATCATTTTCGGGGTCGAAGCCAGGCCGGTAAACTCTCACGGACTTTTGGAAAACCGAAAATTCTTTACCAACGGAATGTGTTAAATGATAAGCGGCTGGCCCAGTGATCACCGCAATATGAACACCACCCAGGACAGATTTAATCAATTTCTCCACAGATATCGCCGCATCTGAAATATTCTCGGATTTCTCGGGCAGAGATACAACGATGACGTCGGCAAGCCGTGAGGAGAGTTTGAGGAGTTGCACTAACTTTTTTACTCCATCTTCATCACCTACTACCCAGGGTTCCTCGGTAAGCAGGCGGTTATCTAAATAGACGCCCCCCTTACTGATCACCTGGCGCACGAAGCCAGGAATAGAACGGGTGAAAGGCTCCCGCTCGCCTCTTGAGGCGCAGATCAGCCTACTGCCGAAGAGTACATCACCACCTTTGCTACGGCCGACTGTGACCTCTGTAATCCAGGAACGCCCGGGTGTGTTTTTGTCTGCATCATCCAATCTTGCCGTCCAATAAAGGGGATCATTCATTCGCACTGCCGCGGCTCTTTGAGCACCAGGCTCCTCAATTTCAAATGTTTCACCCTTCCAAGCAAGGTCCGGAAGCGGTTTGCCCGCCCGCTTGGCCATCCATCTCAGAATCTGTTTCACAATTTTATCGAAGCGATCATTATCGCCACCTTCAGGTATCCTAAGAGCGACCTGAGAAACTGGAATTACTTCGGTGTACCTACTTGATGCAGTCATGCTTCTGAGGTGCCGGCTGACTGCTGGTGGACCGAGCAGTGTCGTAGGGTTGCCTAATCATATACGTTTGGCTTCGGGGTTGGTTCACTCATGACGATTTAATGGAAAGTTAGATGGCTGTTTAAGAGCACAAGGAATTCTGACATCGTTGAACAGTAACAGGATAGAGCGTCATTGCATACCATTGTTGTATCCCGGAAACTATGAATATAATATTTTTTTGAAAGAGCCATTGTATTGGGCATAATTGCAACCATACACAATCCAGAGCAGTAAGCAAGACCGACAATTAGGTTTTTGCCGAGCCTCTGGATTTTTTTATAAATCAATATTTATAAGGAATATTATGAGAGATGTTGCGATATTGGTAGATCGTGGCTTTTATCTAAAATGTTACAAATGGCGTTTTGGCAGGGAAAATGAGGCACAAAAAATCACTAAAGACTTACTCACTCATTGCCTAAAACACATTAATAAAAGCGAGCAGGAGCGACTTTACCGTATCTTTTTCTACGATTGTCCGCCGCTTACAAAAAAGGTAAAACACCCTATTACCAATGATGCAATTGACTTGTCTAAAACCGATTTGGCGCAATTTAGGCTTAATTTACATACATTACTGAAGCAAACCCACAATGTTACCCTAAGGCTGGGTCGCTTAGATGAAAAAAACGCACGCTGGAAAGTCAAAAACCCGGAAAAACAAAGAACTTTAATCGCCAATCCCAGCAAAACAACTTTAGATGAAAATGATATTGTTTATCACGCTATACAAAAAAGCAGTGGATATGAAAATAGGTTTGGACGTTGCTTCACTTGCCTATAAAAAATTAGTTAAAAAAATTGTCCTTATTTCTGGTGATAGCGATTTTGTCCCGGCTGCTAAACTGGCTGGAATGGAGGGCATAGAAGTTATTTTAGATGCAATGTATGCTAAAATTAATATAGATCTACAAGAGCATATTGACGGCTTTAACACAACACTGCCTAAAAAAATGGCTTGAACACGGCAACTGAAAATTATTAGCCGCGGCCGCGGCCCTGATAAAATTCTGCGAGCTATTGTCAAAAGTGGCGTTTAAGCACCTGAGGCAGGCGGCGACCTGGCTTGATTCTATTACCTCGACTCCATCTTTGCATGTGATTCCCGTAATGACCTTGGCCAGGTCGTTGAAGCGGCGCAGGCGGCGCCACTTTCCCTCCACACACGTTATCGCATTGATCATCGATATGCTATTTGGAATGAACAGGCCCTGGCTGAACAATCTTTCGTATTTTCCGAATTCGGTTTATAATGCCAAAGTAGCTTAAAGCTACAGTTGCTTTCTACAAAATAATGAGGGTGGTAATCGGTCGCGTTCAACATGGATCCTATTAATGGCGGAACTTATTGAAAATCATCCCGAAATCGCAGCAGTAGTTGTACTGATTCTGGGATTTGCGCTGGCGAAACTGACCCAGTATCAATCCGGGCGAATCTTGACACTGCTGGATCGATTGACGTCGCGCTATACAACCAGTGACGCCACCGTAATATCCCCCGATCTTATCCGCCTTTCACAGTCAGCCGCTTATTGGGTGGTTGCACTCTTCTCAATGGTAATTGCCATCAGCATGTTGGGAGAAGGGCAGTTCTCCAACTGGTTTAATAACATTCTCGACTTCATCCCCCGCATTCTGGTCGGGTTTGTCATCATTGGCGTTGGCAATGTTCTTGGAGTGGTTTCACGCTATCTGGTTTCACACCTGAGCGAAGCGATGACGCCGGACTCGCCGGCTCCCAGGTTTATCCACTTTTTGATAATGGTGATAGCAATCGTGCTGGGATTACAGCAGATGTTGATCGATATCACCTTTATCACGCAGTTACTGCTGTTGATAGTAATTCTGGTTGGAGGAGCGCTTTCATTGACCGTTTCACTGGGCGCGAAAGACTACGTAGGAAACCTTATAGCACATTCCGAGTTTGAACATTATCGGATCGGGGATCGGATTCGCGTGGGTGAAGTGGAAGGTGAAATTGTTGAGATCACCAGAACGGGCGTAAGAGTTGACACCGAGGAAGGCATAGTCAACGTACCGGGCTCACTGTTTGTTTCAGCAATCGCAACCAAATTACACGCATACGAAGATGAGCACTGATCAGTCAACGCTACTGAGCGATTTCGCCGGCAAAGCCCCCAAGGATTTCGCATTCATTATAAACCGAGCCTCTGTAAGTGAATCGTCATCACTACTTAATGATTTACCCATTGATTCCTGCTCGGCGGTTCTTGCCCAACTCTCTCCAACGACCCTCGATTCCATAGTTGTTGAAATTTTTGATAAATTTGTCGAGTGCATCGAAAAAGGGCCGCTTGAAAACGCCAGGGCTATACTGGCCCGGCTTCCTCAGAGCAAGCGTCGGGAATTGCTTGCAACTCTTCCCGCCACTCCCCGCCGCCGCAGCCTGCAACGCTTTATGAATTATCCAACCCATAGTGTTGGGACACTGGCTACCAGCGAACTGATAATTGTGCCTCAAAATATCGATACCGAGTCAGCACTCACTTTAATCAGACACAGCACACCGGGAAATCCGGTATTGCTTGAATCAACCGGCGGGCAATACGTGGGAGTCATGAACGCACGGCGTGTCGTTGAAGGCGGCCCCAATGAAGAATTCGAGAAATTTTCAGAATATGTGAAACCATTGCCGGCCGAATCTCCAGTTTCAGAAATTCTCGATGCGGAGCAGTGGCGAAATAACACCATACTCCCGGTTGTTGATCATGAAAACCGCATTCTGGGTGTTGTTGATAGAGAGGCCGTTATAAATGCGTCCGGAAACACGAAACCGCAGGCAGAGAAAGTTCAAGACCTTCTCGAAACAGTGCTGCGACTTTACCTGAACGTGTTGGCTGCGTTACTTGGCACTTTTACCGGAAAAGGCAACTCGGCATGAGTCTGGCGCTTGAGCTCAAGGAAATGTACTTCCAATCTCATCCGGGATGGGCGGCAGAGAGCGTCGAACGGATGGGTGCCGCCGAACTTGAGCGAGAAATTAATTCCCTGTCGCCGCAAGCGATAGTCGCAGTTTTAGACCGCCTTGCGTCCAGTCGTGCGACTCATACATTTGAGCAATTGAATCAAAGCCACAAAATAGCCGTCCTACGCCTGGCTTCGCCGCGATTGGGCGTTCAATTGATATCTGAATTGAGTGAAGACGCACACACTGAGTTGCTCGACTCTCTGGACCGCGTCACGCGCACTGAAATAGAACGCTTTCTTAACTATCCCGAAAATTCCGCCGGACGGCTTATGGATAAGACCATAGAAGTTCACGTCAATATGAGCCTGGATGAAATCAGAACCAGACTAAGAGAGTCCAAAGTACATAGCGCCAGGTCCGTTTATGTTGTAGATGAACAAAAGAAATTGATTGGCCACCTAAACGTGCAGGAATTGGCGTTAGTTGAACCGGGGGACGAATTAAAAAAGATTCTTCACCATTCCAAAGTTGCGGTAACAGCCAATGCGCACAAAGATGACATCGTCGAATTCCTGAATAAGACTCGCCTGGATTCTGTTCCGGTTGTGGACTCTGAAGGACGGCTCATAGGAGTGGTGCGCTATCAGGAACTGTTTGAAGTCATCGAAGACGATGCCTCAGCCGACCTGCTGCGCATGGTTGGGGGTAGCGCCGATGAACGCTCGCTCTCTCCGCCCTCTTTCGCCATCAAACGTCGCTTACCCTGGTTACATATAAATCTCTTGACGGCGTTTGCAGCCGCTGCGGTGGTCAGTTTATTCGAAAGCCTGATCGCGCAGTTCACTGCACTCGCCGTATTACTGCCGGTAGTCGCCGGTCAGTCCGGGAATGCGGGTTCTCAAGCACTCGCCGTCACCATGCGGGGAATCGCCCTTAAAGAGATAAGTATAAAAGACTGGAAGCGCATACTGAACAAAGAAGTCATCATCGGGGGGGTCGATGGAATCGCACTGGCATTTACCTGTGGTTTGGGCGTTTTTGTATGGAGTGGCAGTTTAGGTCTGGCCATGGTGATTGCGGTCGCCATGGTGCTGTCAATGATAGCGGCGGGAATTGCGGGAGCCCTGGTTCCGATTCTCTTAATTCGTTTCGGTCAGGACCCTGCAACTGCGGCATCGATTATACTGACAACGGTTACCGATGTAGCCGGATTCTTTGCCTTTCTCGGCACGGCGACCGTACTGTCATTTATGCTGTAGTGCTGACGGAAGGCCGGATGTCAGCTTGTTTCCTTCTTACACTTACAAAATAATGATCGTAGATTGTGCAGAAATGTCGCGGGGATCGCGGAACAGGAAGACTGCGGTCTTGTCGCGAATAAAATCAGGCTGAGAGACCGGTTCGATCAGTTCCTTTCCAATTCACGTTTCGTATGAAAAGTCCCGAAGTTCAAGGATAGTCCCCATAAACCACCTCCTCTTCAAGGAAGGCAGGCGCGGTCAGGTTTTGATGCCGACCCCCTTATTCAATAAATACAGGGCAACAGTTGTCAATACGATAATAAACAGGCTGATTATGATAAAGGCATCAACGATGGCAATATCCGATACACCCAGCATGCCGTACCTGAAGGTATTGACCATGTATAGAATTGGATTCAACAGCGATATGGTCTGCCACACTTCCGGCAACAGGCTGATAGTATAAAAAACGCCGCCCAGATATATCAGCGGGGTCAAAATAAAAGTCGGTATGATGGAAATATCATCGAATCTGTTTGCGAATATGGCATTGATGAACCCTCCCAGTGCAAACAGTATCGAGGTCATCAGCACCACCAGGCAAACTATGGGCAAATTATAAATGCTCAGGTCGGTAAAGAATAACGCAATGAAGGTAACGATCAATCCGACCAACAAACCCCGTACCACTCCGCCGGCCACAAACCCCAGCAGGATCACGATATTAGGGATCGGTGCAATCAACATCTCTTCAATATGCTTCTGAAATTTTGCACTGAAAAAAGACGACACGACGTTGGCGTAAGAATTATTTATGACGGCCATCATGATAATGCCCGGGGCGATATATTCAATATAATTCAAGCCGTTCATGGGGCCGACTCTTGCACCGATAAGATTGCCAAAAATAATAAAATACAGAGACATACTGATTGCCGGCGGGATTATGGTTTGTACCCATATACGCAGCACCCTGGTAATTTCCTTAATAACTATTGTATTAAAGGCGACCATTATTCTTGAATTAATCCGCATGACTTTTATTTAGTATCAACCAATGACAAAAACAATTCCTCAAGCCTGTTTGATTTGCTTCTTATACCGGTGACGACAATATTATGTCTGTTCAACTCGGCAAACAACGCATTAAGAGTCTTTTCACGTTCTATTTCCACTTCCACGGTAAAGTTATCCACCAGGGTTAATTCATAATCATTGACTGCCGGAAGACGTTCAAATGGCGCGGCCAGATCCAGCATATAGGTTTCTTTATTAAGGGTATGCAGTAATTCTTTTAATGAGGTGTTTTTGATAATCCTGCCGGCGTCGATGATGGCAACGTTCTTGCATAAGCGTTCCGCTTCTTCAAGGTAATGAGTGGTAAGTAAAATTGTTGTACCGTTATTATTTATCTCGATCAGAAAATCCCACATGGAACGGCGCAATTCCACGTCGACACCCGCGGTCGGTTCGTCGAGAATCAGGATTGCAGGCTCATGTATAAGAGCACGCGCTATCATTAATCGGCGTTTTAACCCGCCCGACAGGTCCCCGGAACGATCATTGCGCCTCTCCCATAATCCAAGCTGAGTCAAATACTTTGCCGCACGTTTGTGGGCCAGTTTTCTGGGGACGCCATAGTAGCCACCCTGGTTTAATACGATTTCAAGACAGGATTCAAATTGCGAGAAATTGACCTCCTGAGGCACGATACCAAGGGTCGATTTTGCGGCGTCATTTTCCATATCGATATCATGCCCGTATATTTTGACGATGCCTTGTGATTTATTGATCAGACTGCAAATGATGCCTATGGTGGTGGACTTGCCCGCGCCGTTTGGGCCCAATAATGCGAAGAAATCACCCTGTTCAACGCTTAAATCAATACCATGTAACGCACAATAGCCGTTACGGTAAATTTTTTTCAGGTTTTTAATTTCTATTGCCTGCATGAGAAGGCTTTATTTCAATGACAAATATGATTCTATTTTCTAAGGGACACAAAAAGCAGTAATAAGAATCTCAACTGCTCCATACAGTGCATCAAGGATGGCTTGTTAGAACTAATCTGTAGGCAACCCTAACCATGTTAACGGCAGTTCATTAAATTTATAGTGACAATTGACGCTATGTACATAATCAAGAACGTCTTTATATTTCGGCTGTTTAAACCAATCATTTAAAACATACACATACTCTACTTTCAAGTTCAATGAAGAAACTAATTTTTGATATTTCTTCCGTTTAAAGTCACAAGTTTGTAATTTTTCATCTACAGATCCGGACACCTTCTGATACTTTACTTCAATAATAAATAAAGTTTCTCGAACAATAACAAGCAAAGCATCATCCGGTAAGAGTTTCGCAGATATTAGAGTGTTCCATTCTATTTTTTCCTCGGTCAAAAAATTATAAAAATCATGTTTCTTAAAGCTCCGTGCAACTAATTTATGACGATAGTAAATTTCACATCCTACTTTTTTTTGAGGGTTTTTAATACTGTAATTAGGTATATCTTTAATCAGAGTCAAGAAATCGACTTTGTCTTCAAAGTTCAAACCAGTAATGGTTCTTCCTCCGCCTTTGCCGCCCTCTTTCATTTTATGGTTCCTAAAATATTAAACGATGTTATGCCTTCACTTACTAATAATTTTTTGAAGGCGTTTTTTGGATATAGAAATAAAATCTTTTTCTAATTCACAACCTACAAACTTTCTTCCATTGCATAGGGCAGCTACCCCGGTTGTTGAGCTACCAGAAAATGGATCAAATACTAAATTTTGTGGGACAGTACTTGCCAGAATTATCCGTTCTAAAAGTTGCAATGGCTTTTGCGTGGGATGTTTGCCAAACAGTTTTTCTTCTTTCTGGGGAGGCTTGATTTTCCACACAGTTTTCATTTGCTTTTTATTATTCTTGCTTCTCATATCATGATAGTTGAATGTGTGTTTTGACTTTTCATTTTTTGCAGCCCAAATAATAGTTTCGGTTGAGTGGGTAAAGTATCTACAGGACAAATTAGGTGGGGGGTTGGGTTTTTCCCAAGAAATATCATTTAGTATTTTCATATTCAACTGTTGCATGGCATAGCCAATCGAATAAATAACATGATGTGTGCCTGACACCCAGATGGTTCCATGAGGGTTGAGTAGTGTTTGACATCTTGACAACCAAGACAAGTTAAATTCATGATTCAATTTGGCCCCTCGAGATTTATCCCAATCCCCTTTATCCACCTTGACCATTTTGCCAGCATGACAACTAATCCCGCCATTTGAAAGAAAGTAGGGTGGATCAGCAAAAATCATGTCAAATTTTCCCGAAGGATACATTTCTATCAGCTTATCCATAAACTCCAAACAGTTTGCTTGGTATAACCACCCCCCCTTTTTATCATCATGAAATGCGCATCGATTGGTGGCAAATTTAGATTTTTTCATAACCACCAATGGCATTGAGATGTCTTCAGTAGATATTTCGTGCGTCAAATGTATTACTCAACTGTAATGGATATGAAAAGGCTTGGCACCAATTTTTGCCTGGCAACAAGAAAAACAGCGGCCAAGCAGTAAAAACTATAGTTCCGAGTATATCACATTAAGGGCTCATTCAATAAGAGAAGAGTGCCGATTGGCTTAAGCAGAGTTGGACTCAAACAAATAATCAAGCCAAAGATTAGATAGTTTTTCCTGCACACTGTTTTGTCTCAATCGCGCATGCAAATGATTGAAATCGACCCGGTCTAACTCCTGGTCCTGGTTGTAACAGGAATACACAAAATATTCTTCCCCGGTATCCGGCGAAACGTGCTTACATAAACATTGGGCACAAACGCCTTTCATCATGCATTGCATCGGTGAATTGATGGAACCTATTGCCGTGTGATTTTGTCTCAGATAAGGTTTAAGCCGATCATGCCGTGCTTGTTTAACGGCCGCCATCATCCGATCAGAACCAATTACGATCATATGATCGACGTCTTTTAGATCGATATCACCTTCGCCCAGCGCTCCGCGGGCATAGGCCTCAATCGCATCCAATATATTACCAACGTGGCTTTTGTCCTGTTTTCTGGTGATCGGTATCGGTTTGCGATCATCGGCATAGTCCACCGCCCACACAATAAGATCTGACGCGGCCTCAATATCATTCACCTTAAAAACGTCTTCCGGCTTTTTGTAACCGGCAAAGTAAATGACCTTACTGCCCGCGGCGCGCAGTGCCTTGCCTATCGAGAATTGTACGGCATTGCCCAGGCCGCCGCCAACCAGCATCACGGTCTGGTGGCGTGGAATATGGGTGGCTTCGCCGGTCACGCCCATGACGATTATGCTGTCACCGGGGCGCCACAATGCGCATAAGCGGGACGAACTCCCCATTTCAAGCGTGATCAGCGATATCAATCCTTTGTCTTTATCCACCCAGGCACCGGTCAATGCCAAACCTTCCGCAACCAGGACGGTGTCGTCATAAACCAGCGCGTGCGCTTCCAGATTTTGTACCCGATAAAATTGTCCCGGTTCAAATTTATTCGCCTGCAGGGGCGCATGCACGATCACCTCTATAATCGTCGGCGCGAGCCTGTTGACCTTGACCACCGTTGCAGACAATTGCTCATGCAGTGCCGCAAAGAACTTCCTCAAGGCATTATCACGCTCATCCTGCCGCGACGGCTCAAGTTTCGCCAAATCATGGGCAAACAATTTTGTTATATAGGGATAACCGTCTCTCGCACTTGCCATTGCATTGACCACTTTACCCGCATAAACCGGATGATTATCACCGTAGAAGGATATGAATTTGCCATTTTTATGGTATGAAGTCATCGGCGCCGGCTTTCCCAGCTTTGGATGGGCCGCGTCATCCATGGGCACCAATTCGGGCGCGTCCGCCTCATTCCATTTCGGTTCATAGCGTTTGAAAAACTTTTCATCCATACGAAATGAATAGGGATGCTCCTGTTCATAAATGGTGTTCGGGGAAGTGCCGGCGGCAATAAAAAGACTTTTCAGCGGGATGGTGACGTGATCATCGTTATCCACCCATTTGCCTTGATCCAGTTGCCTGAGTCGGTTGAATTTTACCGCTCTCAGCGCCGCGTATTGGTCCTCAATCGCCTCAATCGGGCTCAGGCCCTCGGCAAATTGGACCCCTTCACAGGTTGCCGCGTGAATCTCTTCATGATTCTGGCGGTAGGCGGGTGAATCCTTAATGCCCTTGCGGTAAAATACGGTCACTCCCCCCCATTGATCAATCAAGGGCCGAAAGTCCGGGATTGCATGCTCTGCCTGGGCGCGTCGACGTTCCGATCTGACCGCTTTGGCGTGTTCGATAAATTCATCCAGGATAAACAGTTCCTCCTCGTCGTACATCGCCCTGACGTGATCTTCACCGTATCTATCGGCGAGTTTTTCATAGCGCTTTAATATTTTTTCAACCTGGGTCGGATAATAGGCCATCACCTCGGTGGCGGTATCCAGTGCCGTCAAGCCACCGCCAATAACACCCGCGGGCAAACGCAACTGCAAATTGGCGATGGACGATTCCTTTGCCGCACCGGTTAATTGCAGGGCCATTAGAAAATCAGAGGCCTTACGAATGCCGCGGATCAGATTATTTTTCAAGCCGATAATAGTCGGCTTCCCCGCCCCGGTTGCGATGGCGATATGATCGAAACCGAATTCCCATGCGTCCTCTATGGTTAGCGTGCCGCCGAAACGGACACCGCCAAAACATCGGAAACTCCTTCTGCGCAATAAGGCCAGATAAATTACTTTAAGAAAATTCTTATCCCAGCGGACCGTGATCCCATATTCGGCAACGCCGCCAAAACCGGCTGAGATTCGCTTATCAAGAGATTCATAATGATCTCTAAAATCTCTGATAGGCGCGGGTAATTGCGTATCGGTACCGGTTAATGCCGTCGGTAATGGTTCAATCTTCAGGGCATCGACGCCGACCACGCCAAAACCCTCATTAATAAGATAATGTGCCAAAGTGTATCCGGCCGGACCCAACCCCGCCACCAATACATTTTTACCATTATAGGGCAGGGCATGGGGTCGTTTCACGTTTAACGGATTCCAGCGCGTCAATAGACTGTAAATTTCATAGCCCCAGGGCATAAACAACACGTCTTTCAATACATTGGTCTCAATTTGAGGCACGTCAACCGGCTCGGTCTTTTGATAAATGCAACCCTGCATGCAATCATTGCATATTCTATGACCGGTACCGGGACACATCGGATTATCGATAATAATTAATGCCAGTGCCCCTATATTATCTCCCTGACCTTTGAGAACGTGCATTTCAGATATTTTTTCCTCCAACGGGCAGCCGGTAATAGTGACGCCCAGAGGATTGATTTTATACGCCTCACTTTTTTTATTGCGCATACCTTTGGAACATGAATCCGTGTCCCGATCATGACAATATATACAATGATCCACTTCATATTGGACCTGTCTCTGGTTAAAGCATGGATCGGTCAGTGCAAATCCGTCCCTGCGCCTGAAATCAGCCGGCGGCGCAACCCAGGCCGAATAATTCCCATGATCCTGGGATTCATGTTCAACCAGATTATGAAAATCGGTTTTCCCGGGGGACTTAAAACACACCCAGCCTTTGGTTTGTTGCGATAGTTCGGGATCAATGGTGGCGAGATAAATCCACTGAAATAAATAATCCAGTAATATTCCCGCAAATTCACCGTCGGTTTCACTCGAAAGCACGGCTTCAAAATACGATGCCCACTCATCCCGTGATGAAATAAAAGTGCGCAGCTCGGTAAGGTCTTTAACGTGACGTGAACCGTCATTTTCGAGCTGTTCAAGCCACAACCCCAGCCGGCATAATTCAAGCTCCCGGTCCGGCGGATCAGACTGCTTCAATCGGCGTCTAAACGCCAAAAGCGTGGCGATACGGGCCTTGATGGCGTCCGGCTCAAGTTTCTCCATCGGGGTGTGTTTATACTTTGCCAGAGCCGGTTTTATCAGCCCATCCCTAAACCCGAAGACAGTATTTTTTTCCGATACGATTGCCTCAATTTGTCGGCTTCGTTCATCTTCCACGCCAAACAATTTTGCGACAAACACCCCCAGATAAGGCGCCATTCCAACCAACAGCGCGGAAATTTCGCGGGCGCGCATATTCTTACCCCGGCACTGGCGATAAGCCTCAAATTGCCCCATTAGTTCGGGATCCGAAGCCGCCACGTATTGATTGAAATTTATATACAGATCCCGCAGTCTGCCGGGCTGATAAAGATCGCCATAACTGAACCCGGCAATACCCAGCTTCAAATCTGCGGTACCGGAATTGTCTGAAGTGCTTGTCCTCATAATGATCAATATATACCGTTCATCTCTCTGAGCACGGCCCGGGCACGCCGAGTCAGCGAACTGAGGGGAAAATTAATAATAATTATTCACACCATATGACATAATCACCGGCGATCCGGGCTGGAATGAGGAGCGGTAATACCCGGTTATTTTACTTTTTAGACGCCGATTTTCTGGTCTGCGTTTTTTTACCGGTCCGGTCATTAGTTGTGGTCTTTACAGCAGGGACGGCATCCGTCGAATCCGGCCAGGGGTTGAATGGATAGGGCCTGTGTTCCGACTTAAACGTAATATACTGCAATATTTGATAGACAAACCGGGCTATCGCCTCGCCCAGGTCAAGCAAACGCTGGTTCAGCTCCCCGGTCAACACCTTCATAACAAATTGAAACACCACCAATAACCAGATCAGTCCGACCAGAAAGTAGAAAATAATACCGAATACGACTATGTACAGGCCCCTGATCCAGGTATCCGCATTCTTTGCATTTTCTTTAATGCCCATCAACGCCCCTCCACAAAAATAAATTACCCCCAGAATAGTTTAAGATAGTAACATGGTTTATCAAAATAATATACCCAAATCCCCAGATAGAAATCCCTAAAACATAGAAAGCCCTGGCTGTATATTGGATAGCAACAAATCACTCCATCACCCAATGGGTGCACAGCTCAAGGCTTTCCATGATTCTACCTATAAACTCGAAACAACGAACGATTGATTAACCTCCCGTGCCGGTTTGCTGGCTGTTGCTCAAATGATGGACTCCCTGCACCTCGATGAGAGCATTGATCACCCCTCTCCAGCACCCCGCAGTAACCGGGGCTATCGGCCCTCGGCATTCATCAAGACGCTGACGTTGATGCCGCATGAAGGCGGCTTTCGTCTGGATGATGTCCGACATATTCAGGAGGATGGGGCCCTGTGTACTGTACTCGGGATAGACCCGTTCCTCCAAACCACCCCCCTTGGCGATGGGCTGCGGCGAATGGGTGCCCAGGCGCAAATTCAGGATGCCTGGGTGAAGGTCAATCAAGCCCTGTTGCGGGCTGCCCTGCACCGCTGCAAACGGGTCACACTGGATATCGACGCGACAGAGATTGTGGCCGATAAAGCGGATGCGGAGTGGCCCTACAACAAGAACAAGGGGTTTATGCCCAGGGTCGGACATATTGCAGAAACCGGGCAGGGGGTGGCGGTGGATTTCCGCCCGGGCAATGTCCCGCCCGCACAAGCCAACCTGGGTTTATCCAACAATGCCCGCAGTCACTGCCCGCCGGTTGTACCGTCAAAGCCCTGCGTATTGATGCGACGGGTTATCAAACCCATATTATTAAATATTGTGATGAGGCAGGTATCCGTTATGCGATTCGCGCCCAATCCAGTGCGGCCCTGCGGGAACAGATTGACGCGGTGAGCGACTCGGACTGGCAGCCTCTGGTCGACAGCAAAGGCCAGGCCGTAACAGGGGAAGACACCTGCCGCACGAGTTTCTGTATCGGAGACGATGAGAAAGCCTTCACGCGGGTTATCCAGAGAAGTACCCTTCAAGGCCGACGAGCCTGGGTCTGGACTTGCAGGAGCACTCAGCAGAGCTCAATCAGGGCGGCTATATGTATCGTTCGGTTGCGACCAACCGGGATGGACTGAGCGATAGCGAGAGAGTTCATGGGTACAAGCAGCGTGCCGAGGACAGTGGAAACCGCCTCAAGGAACTGAAACTGGATTTTGGTGGAGATGCGCTGCAGTATTCGGACTTTCATGCGAATGCGCTGTAGTTTTTAATCACTGCACGGTCGTACAACGTGTTTGCCCTGATGCGTCAACGGCGGCCCGGGGAATTGGCGCAGCACCGTGCGGTCACGATACGTTGGCAACTGTACGCCATAGCAGCGAAAATGGTGAAGACGGGACGCCAGCTGTTTGCGAAGCGCAAGGAAAAACACCGGGCGTTACTGGAACAGGTGCTACTGTCCCTGAAGGCGTTTGAGTCCCCGCCTGGTTGACGAAGTGTGTGGAAATCCAGCGGCCTTTACGGGACCGGTCCGTCCAAAATACGCGGATCGGTGCTTTAGGCGTGTGAAACAGGGGTTGAGCAACGATTTTTGACTCCCGCGCTGTTTCGTATCTGCTGTAACGGTCGACAAAAAGATCTGGAGGCGGGATTATTAACTTGACATAATTAATATAGAAATGTTTAAATTACTTGGTATGAAAGAAGATGCCAGAACATTACCAGCCGCCGCCCAGGAAGAGACTGTGAATATTAGTATTGTTCAACCAAACTACAGTTTTGAAAATAACTCTTGGCTTCCTTATAGTGTAGCCTGTGTTTACACATATGCTAAATCTAAGTTTCACTTTATTAACTTGAATCAAGTAATTTTTCGTAGGCAAAAGATAAACTTAATAATTGATAATTTTCGTCATGATTCTATTGTAATGTTTAGTAACTACATGTGGAATTGGAATTACAACTGTAAACTAGCTAAAGAAATTAAAACTAGGTTTCCACACGTAAAGATAGTATTTGGCGGTCCTCAAGTGAGCGAAACCCACACAGACAGACAAGCTAATGAGCATTCTTACGTAGATTCGTGGATTGTTGGCGAAGGTGAGCTGAGTTTTTGTGATTTTTTACTTGATTTACATAACAACACTATTAAGAGAATATATAGCCTTAAGACAAGAATGCCTTCTCTTGATATACCAAGCCCCTACTTAACTGGTATTTTTGACAAGCTTATTCAAGAAAATCCGGACTTTACTTGGAACACAACTATTGAAACAAATAGAGGATGTCCGTTCAGATGCACCTTTTGCGACTGGGGTAGTCTGACGTATAGTAAAGTGAAGAAATTTGACTTATCAAAAGTTCAGTCTGAATTAGAATGGTTAGGGAAAAATAAAGTTACTTATGTTTTTGTAGCAGATGCTAATTTTGGAATTTTTAAAGACCGAGATGCTCAGATAGTTGAAATGATGAAAGCACTTCAAACGAAATTTAACTATCCTAAAGTTTATAACTGTCAATGGTATAAAAACAGTAAGCAGGATGTTGCAAAATTAGCTAAGAGGTTAACTCAAGATTCACTCAATAGAGGCTTAACCATGAGCGTCCAGAGCATGAGTGAGGACGTTTTAGATGAGATTAAAAGAAAGAATATGGATGTTTCTCATCTTGAGAGTATGTTTGAAAGCATACAAGAACAAGATCTAAACTCTTACACTGAACTAATATTACCCTTACCAAAAGAAACTTTTGATTCATGGAAAAGAGGATTTGAAAAAATACTTGATATTGGGCAACATAATAGCATAGAAGTTTGGTTGCATCAATTATTACAAAATGCATCGGGTGCTCAAATAGAAGCCAGAAAATTACACCAGTTTAAAACCGTCATGTTACCTGATTACTGTATTGGGGATTTACCTAAATCTGATGAAGAAAATCTTTCAGAATATACAGAAATAGTTATTTCTACTAAAGACATGCCTTTTGAGGACTTTGTAAAAAGCTGGATGTACTCTGCGATGATTGTAAACTTTCATAGCGGAGGGTGGACTCAGCTCTTAGCTAGATATAATAAGTATGCTTTAGGCGGCTCATACTACGAATTTTATGAAAAATTATTTTCATGTCTATATTCTGATATGGGTAAAATTGGTGAAATTTGGAGGTCTTTAGAAAACTATCTAATAATTCTCTTAAAGGAAAAGGATTATCAGGGTGTTGCTCCTCACAGTTCTATCTCAAACTTGAACAAACAATTACATGCTCACTCAAAAGACGCTTTTAATTTTATTTTAAATGTTTTTTGTGACTTTCCTATGGATTTGTTGTCGGTCCAAACAGATATTATTTACTGTCTTGGAAAACCAGATAAAATGACTGTTAGTCTTCATACAAATTATTTTGATTATTTAGCCGGATTTAAAGACAACCCTAAAAAAGGACAGTTCTTTTACACTTTAAAAACTCCACTGGTTGCTACTCCTGAGACTCATTATGAAAATCTTTACTATAAGAGGAGAATAGGCTACGGCAAATATAAGATTTCTTCAGTATATTCCAAAGCGAGAGAGTCCATGGGTACAAGCAGCGTGCCGAGAACAGTGGAAACCGCCTCAAGGAACTGAAACTGGATTTTGGTGGAGATGCGCTGCCGTGTTCGGACTTTCATGCGAATGCGCTGTAGTTTTTAATCACTGCACGGTCGTACAATGTGTTTGCTCTGATGCGTCAACGGCGGCCCGGGGAATTGGCGCAGCACCGTGCGGTCACGATACGTTGGCAACTGTACGCCATAGCAGCGAAAATGGTGAAGACGGGACGCCAGCTGTTTGTGAAGCGCAAGGAAAAACACCGGGCGTTACTGGAACAGGTGCTACTGTCCCTGAAGGCGTTTGAGTCCCCGCCTGGTTGACGAAGTGTGTGGAAATCCAGCGGCCTTTACGGGACCGGTCCGTCCAAAATACGCGGATCGGTGCTTTAGGCGTGTGAAACAGGGGTTGAGCAACGATTTTTGACTCCCGCGCTGTTTCGTACCTGCTGTGACGGTCCACAAAGAGACCTGGAAGCGGGATTAAGAGGTCCGTCGAGTGCCGGCGAGACTCTATCCGGGGATTTGGGATATATATCCCGTATAAAGCCGACACATAATGGTTTGCTGGAGCGGGTGAAGGGAATCGAACCCTCGTTATTTGCTTGGGAAGCAAAAGTTCTACCATTGAACTACACCCGCGGGCCGGTAATATTAATCGATATTATAGTATCATTAATCCTCGCTATAAAAACATACCGGAAAAGTGCGATAATGTTTCTGAAATTATGCAGACGAATACCCCTAAACAGAGTCCGATATTGGCAACGGCAATTCAGGCTGATACCGAATCAGCTTGACCCCCGCAAAGAATATCAGTAACTTTCCAATGCCTGCTTGTTTATATAGTATTCTGGGAAATCTATCATTCATTAATTACAAGTCCTTAAAATGGTTAAAAATAAATTAATTTTGCGCGGCGCGGAGATATTCGTAAGAGCGCTTAAAGACGCCGGGATCAAACACATATTTGGTTATCCCGGAGGCGCGGTGCTGCATATCTATGACGCGCTGTACGAACAGGACGCAGTGCAGCATATCCTGGTCCGGCATGAGCAGGGCGCCACTCATGCGGCCGATGGCTACGCACGCGCGACCGGCAAACCGGGGGTGGTATTGGTGACTTCGGGGCCGGGGGCGACCAATTGTATTACCGGCATTGCAACCGCCTATATGGATTCCATCCCATTGGTCGTGTTCACCGGCCAGGTGAGCACCCATTTAATTGGCAATGACGCGTTCCAGGAAGTCGATGCGATTGGAATTTCCCGCCCATGCGTCAAACATAATTTTTTGGTCAAGGACGTTCATGAATTGGCGACCACGATTAAAAAGGCGTTTTATATAGCGCTGAGCGGCCGCCCCGGTCCGGTGGTTGTCGACATCCCCAAAGACGTGACCGCGGCTTCCTGTGAATATATTTATCCGCAGGAGTTGGAGATGCGTTCTTACAAGCCGGTTACCAAAGGGCATCCGCTACAGATAAAGCGCGCGGTTCAATTGATACGCGACGCCAAAAGATTAATGATCTACACCGGCGGCGGGGTTATTCTGGGAGAAGCAAGCAAGGAATTGATTCAATTCACCAGGCTGTTGAAAGCGCCGATCACCAATACATTAATGGGTCTGGGCGCTTACCCCGGCACCGACGGGCAATTTATCGGCATGTTGGGCATGCACGGTACTTATGAGGCCAATATGGCGATGCATCATTGCGACGTACTACTGGCCATCGGCGCCCGTTTTGATGACCGGGTCACCGGCGAATTGGAGAAATTCTGTCCGACCGCGAAGATCATTCATATAGATATAGACCCGTCTTCAATTGCCAAAAACGTCCCGGTGGATATCCCGATAGTTGGCAGCGTCAAGACCGTGCTCAAGGACATGATCGCCTTGATCAGGCAAACCAAAAGCAAACCGGACGCACTCGCCGGAGCCGACTGGTGGAAACAAATCAAGGAATGGCAGAGTATTGAATGCCTGAAATATGACCGAACCGGCAAGGAGATCAAACCCCAGTACGTGCTTGAAAAGGTCTATGAACTGACCGGAGGTGACGCCTACGTCACCTCCGACGTAGGCCAACACCAGATGTGGGCCGCTCAATACTACAAGTTTGACAAGCCCCGCCGATGGATAAATTCGGGCGGCCTGGGAACCATGGGATTTGGCCTGCCCGCGGCAATGGGGGTAAAACTGGCGTTTCGCGATCAGTCCGTTGTTTGTGTTACCGGAGAAGCCAGCCTGGTCATGTGCATCCAGGAATTATCCACCTGCCTGCAATATGATTTGCCGTTTATTATTGTGCTGCTGAACAACCGCTATATGGGCATGGTCAGGCAATGGCAGGAATTTTTCTATGAAAACCGCTATTCTCATTCCTATATGGAGGCACTGCCTGATTTTGTCAAGCTCGCTGAAAGCTATGGCCACGTCGGCCTCCGGGTTGAAAAAAAAGCCGAGGTTGTCAAAGCGATAAAAAAGGCGTTGGCGATGAAAGACCGACTGGTGTTGATCGATTTCGTGACCGATCCCACCGAGAACGTCTATCCGATGATAGCCGCCGGCAAGGGGCATCATGAAATGCACCTGGCCACCGACGTCAACAGGGAACTGGCCTGATTATGCGCTATCTGCTTTCCCTGCTTTTGGAAAATGAGGCGGGTGCGCTTTCACGAGTATCCGGCTTATTTTCAGCACGGGGGTTTAATATTGAATCATTAACGGTGGCCACCACCGAAGACCCGACGATATCGAGAATGTCCCTGGTCACTAACGGTTCCGACGACGTCATCGAGCAGATCGTCAAACAACTGAATAAGCTGATCGACGTGATCAAGGTGATTGATCTTAATGACGACCCGCATATTGAGCGCGAGTTATTACTGATTAAGATCGCCGCCAATAGAGAAAATCGCGCCGAAATAAACCGCATGGTCAATATTTTCCGCGGGCGTATCATTGACGTCACTGAAAAAACCTATACCGTTGAAATGACCGGCACCGGAGACAAGCTGAATGCCTTTATTGAGGCCCTGGACCAGCGATTGATACTGGAGGTGGTACGTTCCGGCGTATCCGGCATTGCCCGCGGCGACCAGGCAATATAGCCCCGTCAACGTGAACCATTTGCTTTAACAAACCGCTTGGGCGTACAATACCCTATGAATATCTATTATGACAAAGACACGGACCTGGCGTTGATACGGCGCCATCGGGTTGCGATTATAGGCTACGGTTCACAGGGCCACGCCCATGCCAATAATCTCAAGGATTCGGGGGTGGAGGTATGCGTCGGGTTGCGGCAGGGTTCCGCTTCTTTGAAAAAGGCGGAAGCGGCCGGGCTTAGCGTTAAACCGGTCACTGACGCGGTCACTGACGCGGACCTGGTGATGGTGCTGGTACCTGATGAAAAGCAGACGGCTCTTTATTACCGTGAGATTGAACCCAATATCAGGCAAGGTGCGGTGCTCGGTTTTGCCCATGGATTTAATATCCACTTTCAACAGATTGAACCGCGTTCGGACCTGGACGTGATCATGATAGCGCCAAAAGGGCCGGGACATCTGGTGCGTTCAACCTACTGCCAGGACAGCGGCGTCCCCACCCTGATCGCGGTGCATCAAGACGTAAGCGGCAAGGCCAGAGACGTTGCCCTGTCTTATGCCTCCGCCAACGGCGGCGGACGGGCCGGTATAATTGAAACCAATTTTCGTGAAGAGACCGAAACCGATCTGTTTGGTGAACAAGCCGTGCTTTGCGGTGGGGTGACGGCATTGATACAGGCCGGGTTTGAAACCCTGGTTGACGCCGGTTATGCCCCGGAAATGGCCTACTTCGAGTGCCTGCACGAGACTAAATTGATCGTGGATCTGATCTACGAGGGCGGTATCGCCAATATGCGCTATTCCATCTCCAACACCGCCGAATATGGTGATTTTACCCGGGGTTCGCGGATCATTAACAAAAAATCAAGACGCGCGATGCAGACTATTCTGAAAGAAATACAAACCGGGCAATTTGCCAAAGAGTATATTCTGGAGCATCAGAGCGGCGCCGCCCGCATGAAGGCGATGCGCCGTTTAACCGCGGAGCACCCGATAGAACAGGTGGGTGAAAAATTACGCTCGATGATGCCCTGGATCGGCAAAAACAAACTGGTCGATCACGATAAAAATTAACCGTCTGATTGCATCTTCATTCTAAGCGATACAATTCCGGCCGGTTAGATAGTAAAGTCAATATTTGGGATATGCCCAGCAACCAATATCCGATTATTGCCAGAGAGGCCTGGCCAATATTGTTTGTCGTGCTGGGGCTGCTGTTGCTGGTCAAAATTCAATTTGGCACGTTTGCCCTTGTGCCGATGTTACTCATCTCTCTTCCGATTGTATTTTTATTCAGGGACCCGCATCGGCACGTGCCCTCCGAGCCCTTAGGAGTGGTCAGCCCGGTACACGGAGTGGTCACGCTGATTGAAGAGGCCGAGGACGTGCGCCTGAAACGGCCCGCCAAGCGGGTGCAAATCAAAGTCGGATTTAATGATATTTATTCCATCCGCAGCCCGATTGAAGGCAAGGTCAATGAGCAATGGTGTTCGGCACCGGACGCCGCAGATTCAAGGCCCCACGTTGATTTTTGGATACAAACCGATGAGGGTGACGACGTAGTCATTGCCCTTAGGTTAAGACGCTTCATACACCGCTGTCATATTTATCTGCACTCGGGTGAACGGATCGGCCATGGTCAGCGTTGTGGTTATATTTATTTCGGAGGCCTGGTCGATATGTTTCTGCCCTCTGACTCTCGGATAGAGGTGAACACCGGCGACAGCGTGGTTTCCGGTTCAACGGTTATCGGCCACTTGATTCATCCTGAAAAAGTAAGTGCGATACAGACCTGAAATACCGGCCCCCATTGGGGACACAATACCCGGTCAATACGGATTCCAAACCTGGCGGCCTGCGATCAGTTTGAATAAAATACCGCCATTCCAAGACAAATAACCCTATGAAACGACGCCGCCGCGGTATTTACTTACTACCCAATTTATTTACCACCGCAGCCTTGTTTGCCGGTTTTTATTCAATCGTCGCGGCCATGAATGAACGCTTTGGCAGCGCCGCCATCTGTATTTTTATAGCCATGGTACTGGATGGGATGGACGGCAGAATTGCCCGCTTGACCAATACGCAAACCGATTTCGGCCTGCAATATGACAGTTTATCCGACATGGTGTCATTCGGATTGGCACCGGCATTGATTGTCTATCAATGGTCATTATTTGAGTTCGAGAAGCTGGGTTGGCTGGCTGCGTTTGTTTATGCGGCCGCGGCCGCACTCAGATTGGCGCGCTTCAACACCCAGGCAAACAGTGCCGATAAACGTTTTTTTCAGGGATTACCGAGTCCGGCCGCGGCCGCAATGATTGCCGGGATGGTCTGGCTGGCGGACAGCTATGGCTTTGCCAACGGAATAAAACTGGTGATTTTTGCGTTCCCGGTTACCGTGGCCGCGGCGTTACTCATGGTCAGCAATATCCGCTTTCATAGTCTTAAACAAATTGACCTAAAGGGCAAGGTACCTTTTATGGCGGTGTTGATCGTCGTGCTGGTATTTGTTTTTATTGCGGTGGAACCGCCACTGGTATTATTTATCCTGGTGTCACTCTATGTACTATCCGGGCCGGTGATCACACTGGTCACAATACGCAGACATAAGCTCGCCAGAAGCCGCCCCGACGATAACGGGAACTGAAAGACCCCAGGCGATCCACCGAAAACCCACCGCAATACAGACTAATTACCGGCCCGCTTGAGCCCGACCTCCAGGTCTCGGATTAAATCGGACGGATCCTCCAGCCCAATCGAAAGTCTGATCAAACCCGGGCTGATCCCCGATTCGGCCCGTTGCTCATCAGTCAGGCGATGATGGGTGGTGGTGGCCGGATGGGTGATGGTGCTCCTGGTATCGCCCAGATTGGCGGTAATTGAAAATAACCGGGTGGCGTCGATCAATTCCCAGGCCGCCCGTTGTCCCCCCCTGATCTCGAAACTCAGCACCCCGCCAAACCCATTCTGCTGTTTTTTGGCCAGTTCATGTTGCGGATGGCAGGCCAGGCCCGGGTAATATACACGCCGGATCTGGCGCTGAGACGCAAGCCATTCCGCCACCTGCCCGGCCTGCCGACAATGGGCCTGCATGCGTATCGTCAGTGTTTCCAGCCCCTTTAAAAACACCCAGGCATTAAACGGACTCATACTCGTGCCGGCGGTGCGCAGAAATCCATAAATATCCTCACCAAGCAGTTGTTCACTGCCTATCACCGCCCCGCCAACGCATCGTCCCTGGCCGTCCAGGTACTTGGTCGCGGAATGGATCACCATATCAGCACCAAGCTGCAACGGTTTTTGCAGGGCCGAAGTACAAAAACAATTATCCACAACCAGCAGACAATTATTGTCATGGGCAATATCAGCCAGCCTGGTAATATCGGCAATCTCGGTCAACGGATTAGACGGCGTTTCCATGAACAATAATCGGGTCGTCGGTTTAATTGCATCCTGCCAGGCCGAGTAATCACTGAGGCTCACGTAGCTGGCGGTGACGCCAAATTTTGGAAAAACGTGGCCAAATAGACGGATTGTAGTGCCAAAGACGCTCCGCGAGGACACAATATGATCACCGCTTTTGAGCAGGCCGAAACAAGTGCTCAGGATCGCGCTCATCCCGGAAGAGGTGGCAATGCAACGCTCCCCGCCTTCCATAAGCGCCAGACGCTGCTCAAAAGTCCTGATGGTGGGATTAGTAAAACGCGAATACACGTTGCCGGGGCTGTCACCGGCAAATCGTGCCGCCGCTTCGGCGGCGTTCTTAAATACAAAACTGGAAGTGAGCATGATCGGTTCACTATGCTCCTGCTCGGCACTGCGGATCTGCCCGGCGCGCACCGCCTGAGTCTCTGAACCATAATCGTCTTTGGACATCACTGCCTCCCGAATATTGACAACCGCCCTGTTCCGGAGACAGGCCGTCGAGCCTGCAAAGCATATGCGGGCGATTCAGTCATGGATGCCAGTCATCCGATTAATTTTTTACGTTGGATCACAATCCACGCCGTGTCTTTGGGCATTAGCGATACCATCATTTCTGTTCCCGTAGGCTTCGGTCGATGCCCCACCACCGCATCGTTGTTCGCTATGCATCTTCACCGCCATTCACTGCCATTCACTAACTGTATCCTTGTAACCCTCCCATTTATCACCGTTACTGCCTCTGCTTGTTTAATCCTCCATATTTTCCATATGCACTGGTTACTGTACTATCAAAACCACCAGAATAGCTGAGGCCAAGGCCAGGACAAATCCAACCATCCAACGCAAGAGGTTGAAATCGCCTTTCAAGAGGTCGATATCGTTTTTCACCTCAGTTCTCAAGAGGTCGATATCGTTTTTCACCTCAGTTCTCAAGAGGGCGATATCTTTTTTCACCTCAGTTCTCAAGAGGTCGATATCTTTTTTCACGTCGCTTCTCAAGAGATCGATATCTTTTTTCAAGAGGTCGATATCGCCTTTCAAGAGATCGATATCGTTTTTACTGGCCAGTTCCGCCGGATCCCGAATCACCGCTGCAGCGGCTCTGGACTTCGACTCGGAAGCTCCCGCCTCGATTAAAGCATCATACATTTCCATGTTCATTATGCTCATAATTTCAACCCTTCTCTTACCTCCCCCAAAACCGCATTTGCCACAAACCCGCAGGTTTATAACGTGCCTCGATTAGCGCATTAACCTTAACAATATCCTTAATCCCATACCAAACATTATAACCTTTATTGTATGATGCTCAAAAACCCCCGATCAGCTTACGCTGAAGTGCTGATCATCAAATCGGCGCCACCGGGGTATAAATCCATCATTGGGCGTTCATTTCAGGTCGCCGGGGACGGGCAAAGCCATCGCGCCATCCCGATCCCGGACTATCGGATCCTCTGCAATATCCCCTGTAGCTCATCTTGGGAGTAATATTGAATCTCGATCCGCCCCTTGCCCTGTTTACGATGGTTAATTTTTACCTCAGCGCCCAGCTTCGCCGACAATTCATCCTGTAAAACACGGACGTCAGGATCGATGCGTTCATTGCCGGTTTTTTTACGACTTTTGGCGGGCGAGACCGCCGCGCTCGCCCGTTTCTCGGTTGCCCGCACCGACAGCCCCTGTTCAACCACTTGCCGGGCCAGCTCAAGCTGTTGTGCGGCGGGCAGCACCAACAACGCCCGCGCGTGCCCCATATCAAGCGCGCCCTCCTTGAGCAGGGCCTTTACCCTGGGACTGAGCTCCAACAGCCGCAACAGATTGGTGACCGCCGAGCGTGACTGGCCTATCGCGTCGGCGGCGGCCTGATGCGTCAATTCAAATTCCCCGATCAACCTCGTCAGCGCCTCCGCCTCCTCCAGAGGATTCAGATCCTGGCGTTGAATATTTTCAACCAGGGCCATACACGTCGCCGCCCGGTCGGTCACGTCTCTGATCACCACCGGCACCGTGCGCACGTCCGCAAGCTGCGCCGCCCGCCAGCGCCGTTCACCGACAATAATTTCATATTTATCAGTGCCGGCAATGGGACGAATCACAATCGGCTGTATCACTCCCTGGGCACGAATAGAAGCGGCGAGCCGTTCCAATCCGGCCGGGTCGAAATCCGACCGGGGCTGATACTGACCGCGCAAAATCAAGTCGACATCCATCATTTGCATCACGTCATCAGAGGCCACCTCGGAGAGATTGCTTAATAAGGCATCCAGACCCTTCCTGCCCAAACCTCGTTTTTTCGCCATCGCGCTCAACCGCTTATTAATGCGGCGGACTCCTCGCGCCTGAGCATTTCACCCGCGAGGGCAAGATAGGCTATGGATCCGCGTGAGCTCTTATCATAATGCAACACCGGCAGACCATGGCTGGGTGCCTCGGCAAGCCGGACGTTTCTGGGTATGATGGTGCGGTACACCTTTTCGCCGAAATGCTCCAGTAATTGCGCCGATACCTGGTTGGCGAGATTATTGCGCGGGTCATACATGGTGCGTAACAATCCTTCAATCTGCAGGCTCGGATTAATATATTTGCGTATCTTTTTGATCGTATTCAGCAGCGCAGTCAGACCTTCCAGCGCATAATATTCACACTGCATCGGAATGATCACCGAGTTCGCCGCCGCCAGGGCATTGACCGTCAACATACTCAAAGACGGGGGGCAGTCGATAAAAATAAAATCATAGTCACTTTTAATCGGCTCGAGCGCGTTATGCAATCGAATTTCACGCGCTATCTCTTCCAGCAGGGCCACTTCGGCGCCGGTCAAATCACCGTTTGCCGGCACCAGATCGTATTGTCCCTGTTCCGACCTCAGCCTGGCCTCCGCCACCGTTTTATCACCCACCAGCACGTCATAACTGGTAACCGCCAGTGACCTTTTATTGACGTTGCTGCCCATCGTGGCGTTGCCCTGCGGATCCATATCCACCAGCAATACCCGGCGTTTTGCCGCGATCATCGATGCGGCAAGATTGACGCTGGTGGTCGTCTTTCCCACGCCGCCCTTTTGATTGGCAATTGCAATTACACGTGTCATAAAATTCGATCAGGCATATCAAAATACGCCATTATAACGATAAACGCGCCGGCATACGCTTTTTTATTGCGGGCAATATCTCAATTAAGCGGCGGCCCTTATCCAATCCGGGCACCGACAGAGCATGAACTCGATATTCCAGGCCGGCCTTTTCCAGATCGGCAATCTCCGCCTGGCAATGGGCCGATTTCATCGCCAGCAATCGGCCCTGCCGGGACAACAAATGCCGGGATTGGTGATAGAAATCCAACACTGAGGCAAAGGCCCTGGAGATAATAAGATCAAACCCCTGATCCCGCCGATATTGATCGACGCGCGCATGCACAACCTCAACCTTATCCAGCTTGAGACTCATGCACACCTGGGTCACAAAGCGAATCTTTTTTATATTGCTATCCAGCAACACCCATTTCCCCGCCGGCCTCGCCAGGGCCAGCACCAGCCCCGGAAAACCCCCGCCGGTGCCAACGTCCAGAAAAACAGAACCGCGCAGATAAGGCATAACCGACAGGCAATCCAAAAAGTGCTCGGTGACGATCCGCTCCGGCGTATCAATCGCGGTCAGATTGTAGCTGCGATTCCACTTTTGCAACAGCGCACTGTACTCAAACAATGCGTCGCACAGACCCTGGCCGGCGTCTATACCCAATTCCGCCAGCCCCGGCAATAACGCCTCGCTCCGCCGCGCCTGCCTATCCGCCGGGCTCAAGCCATTTTCCGGGAACACCCGGTGCGCTTCTTCAAATAAACCCGCAATAATGAAACCGCCGCCGGGGTGATCCCCTGGATGCGGCCGGCCTGCGCCAGATTACCGGGCCTGTGCCGATTCAATTTCTCGCCGGCCTCGGTCGACAGACCCGGCACCGCAGTATAATCCATATCGGTCGGCAACTGAGTCTGTTCCTGTGACCGACCCCGCTCTATCTCCCGCCGCTGACGTCGTATATAACCCGAATACTTGGCCTGAACGTCAACCTGCTCGGCAACCCTGGGATCGATCTCGACCCCGGCAAACCCCGGCAGACCCGCCAGATCCTGATAACCAATCTCCGGGCGCTTCAATAACTGTAACAGATTGACCTCCCTTGCCGCCGCCTTATCGCCGCCTCCCCGGCCCGCACCGACCAGATCCGGATCGATACGGATCGCTTCCAAACGCCGCTGTTCGGCAATTATCGCATCACGTTTACCGCTGAATTGGCGCCAATGCTCGGCACTGATAAGGCCAAACGAGTAGGCCTGCTCGGTCAAACGAAGATCCGCGTTATCCTCCCGCAACTGCAAGCGATATTCGGCCCGGCTGGTGAACATACGATAAGGCTCATTAGTCCCGCGAGTAACCAGATCATCAACCAATACCCCCATATAGGCCTGATCCCGTCCCGGGAACCAGGGCGATTGCTGTCGCACCCTCAAGCCGGCGTTCAGACCGGCCAGCAATCCCTGTGCCGCCGCCTCCTCATAGCCGGTGGTACCATTGATCTGGCCGGCGAAAAACAGCCCCTGAATATATTTGGTTTCAAGCCAGGAATGCAGATCACGCGGATCAAAAAAATCATATTCGATGGCGTAACCGGGGCGCGTTAAATAAGCCCGCTCAAACCCTTTTATCGACCGAACCATCTCCATCTGCACCTCAAACGGCAGCGAAGTGGAGATCCCATTCGGATACACCTCGCGGGTCGCCAGCCCCTCCGGCTCGATAAATATCTGATGCGAGGTTTTTTCCGCAAACCGCACCACCTTATCCTCCACCGAAGGACAATAGCGCGGCCCGACGCCGTCAATATCGCCGTTATACATCGGCGAACGATCCAGCGCCGCACGGATCAGATCATGGGTTTTTTCATTGGTACGAGTGATATGGCAGACAGTCTGTCGCGGATGGTCGCCGGCGCCACCGGTAAAAGAAAATACCGGCGCCGGAACGTCGCCCGGTTGCGGCGTACACTGCTCATAATCAATCGACCTGCCGTCAAGCCGCGGTGGAGTGCCGGTCTTCAAGCGCCCGACCTGAAAAGGCAATTCCCGCAAACGCCGTGCCAACGCATTGGCCGGCGGATCACCGGCGCGCCCCCCCCGATGATTATGTTCACCGATATGGATCCTGCCCCCCAGGAAAGTGCCCACCGTCAGCACCACACACGGCGCATAAAACGCCAGACCCATGCCGGTGATCACCCCCCGTATCCGCTCGCCCTCGACGATCAGATCATCCACCGCCTGCTGAAACAAAAACAAATGCTCCCACCGCTCAAGCTCCGGGCGGACCGCGTTCCTGTACAGAGAGCGGTCGATTTGAGCTCGAGTAGCACGCACCGCCGGCCCCTTGCTGGCGTTAAGCATACGGAAATGAATACCGCTTTTATCCGCGGCGCGGGCCATCAGCCCGCCCATCGCATCGATCTCTTTGACCAAATGACCCTTGCCTATCCCGCCTATGGCCGGATTGCACGACATCTGCCCCAACTGATCGAGACTATGGGTCAGCAACAGCGTCTTTATACCCATGCGCGCCGCAACCAGTGCCGCCTCGGTGCCGGCGTGGCCGCCACCGACCACAATAACCTCAAATTGATTGGCCTTGTCGCCCATCTTTGCCGCAGTCACCCCCCGGTTTCGCCTCGGTGCCGGTCCTTCAATTGCGCGTAATGCCTCGCCGAGTACTCCAGAAAATCATAATCCTTGCTTTGCAGCGGTCGCATTCGCCTCGCCGGACTGCCCGCGTACAAATAGCCGCCCGCCAATTCCCTGCCCGCCAATACCAGCGAACCGGCGCCTATGATCAACCTGTCGCCCAGCACCGCGCCGTCCATCACCGTCGCGGCAGTGCCGATCAAACAATAATCCCCCACCGAACAGGCGTGTAAAATCGCGCCGTGACCGACGGTCACGCCGTTGCCTATCACCAACGCAAAACCACCGGGACTGAAAACCCCGTCGTGGGTCACGTGCAGGATGCAACCATCCTGGATATTGCTGCTGTTGCCTATGCTGATCGAATTCACGTCTCCCCGCGCCACCGCCATCGGCCACAAAGAACTGTCCTCCCCAATCACCACGTCGCCGATAACGACCGCATGCTCATCCACGTAAGCCGAATCGGCAATCACCGGCGCCTTGCCATTGAATTTTCTTATCGTCATAACCTCACCTCGCCCGAACAACCCGTCCCGGCCCCAAAGTTTGTCCCCCAAAGTTTGTGCCCTGAAGTTTGCCCCTGAAGTTTATATAACTAAACTTGCCCGATGATCTATACTAAACCATCATAAAAAATTCACAAAACTTGCACCGCCACCACGAGTTGCGATAAAACAACCTGGGACCGGTGCCAAACGGTGACGGTCAAACGCAACAAACTTATGGGCCGGCGAACGGGACAATATAATCTAATGAATCGCTCTCTAGTGGAACAATTTCTGGAACAATTATCCAGGGCAATGCCAAAAGACCTGACGGCAATGCAAACAGACATGCAACGACAATGGCGCACCGCGTTATCGGCCACCTTTGCAAAAATGGACCTGGTCACGCGCGAACAATTTGACGTGCAATCCAAACTCCTGTCCCGAACCAGACAGCGGCTGGAAGCAATGCAGGCCAGACTCGACAAACTGGAAAACCGCGAGCAGTGACGCCGGAGCGTACAATAGCGACCGCACTCGCCCGATAACAAGCAAGCATAACAAGCAAGCACAACAGGGAAGAACAACAGGGAAGATCGCCCCGCAGGGAACACATGTCCATCGCCTCCATAAACAGCCGCGCATTGATCGGCGCTCAGGCGCGCAACGTCACCGTGGAAGTTCACCTCTCCCGCGGCCTGCCCGCCCTGTCCATAGTCGGACTGCCGGAAACCGCGGTAAAAGAAAGCAAAGACCGGGTTAGAAGTGCAATCATCAATAACCAGCTTGAATTTCCCTTGCGCCGCGTCACCATTAACCTTGCCCCCGCCGACCTGCCCAAGGAAAGTGGCCGTTACGATCTGCCGATAGCAATAGGGATCCTGATCGCCTCCGGTCAAATTCCCTCGGCGCAAATTGAACAATACGAATTCATCGGGGAATTATCACTCACCGGCCAATTACGCCCCGTCAACGGCAGTCTGCCGATAGCAATCGCCGCCACCCGCTCGAATCGCCAACTGATACTGCCCAGAGAGAACGCCGAAGAAGCCGCGCTGGTGAACGATGCCAGACTATTGGCCGCGGACCACTTAAATCAAGTATGCGCTCACCTATCGGGCACCACCCCGCTACCGGTGTTTTCCGGCACCGCCGACCGGCGCAACCACCGCGCCGACACAAAAGACCTGCGCGAAGTCCGCGGCCAGCATTTGGCCAAACGGGCATTGGAAATAGCCGCGGCCGGCGCGCACAGCATGCTGATGATAGGCCCGCCCGGTTCCGGCAAGACCATGCTGGCGGAGCGGCTGGCCGGCGTCCTGCCGCCGATGTCCGAGGCCGAAGCCCTTGAAAGCGCGGCAATCCAATCCCTGTGCAAAAACAGCCTGAACCCCGAAACCTGGCAACAACGACCATTCCGCAGCCCCCATCATACCGCCTCAAGCGTGGCATTGGTCGGCGGTGGCCGGCGCCCGAGACCCGGCGAAATCAGCCTCGCCCATAACGGCGTACTGTTCATGGACGAATTGACCGAATTTGACCGACGGGTACTGGAAACCCTGCGGGAACCGATTGAATCCGGACGCATCACCATCTCCAGGGCGGCCCATCAAATGGAATACCCGGCCCGCTTCCAGCTCATCGCGGCAATGAATCCATGCCCCTGCGGTTATCTGGGCGACGAATCCGGCCGTTGCCGCTGTACCGAAGAACAGGTCAAACGCTATCGCAGCCGCATTTCCGGGCCGATCCTGGACCGCATAGACGTACTCATAGACGTCCCCTCAGTATCGACCAGAATACTGGAAAAACCCACCGCCGCGGAAAATGAATCCAGCCACACGATCAGAGCCAGAGTAGCGCAGGCCCGTGACATTCAACAGCGGCGTACAAACAAACCAAACAGCCAATTAAGCCATGACCAGTTGGAAAAAGTATGCGCCCTGGAGCAGGCGCATTTGCAGCTATTGGAAAAAGCCATACAAAAACTCAAGCTATCGGCCCGCTCAGTCCACCGCATCATAAAAGTGGCAAGAACCATAGCCGACCTGGAAAAAAGCGAATCCATAGGCCTGCCACACCTGGCCGAAGCGATCACCTATAGAAGAAAACTGTAACCATGGCAGTATATGCAATCGGCGACCTGCAGGGCTGCTACGACGAACTCCAGGACCTGTTAAACGAAATAAACTTTGACGCCGGCAACGATCGCCTGTGGTTTGCCGGAGACCTGGTCAACCGCGGCCCAAAATCACTCGCGTGTCTGCAATTCATCATCGCACACCGAGAGCAGGCGAGAACCGTGCTGGGCAATCACGACTATCACCTGCTGGCCGTCGCCGCCGGCATAATAAAGCCGCGGCGTCGCGACACCCTTGATGAAATCCTCAAGCATCCACACCGGGACCAATACCTGGCCTGGATACGTCAACAGCCGTTAATGCTCAGCGATGAACCACCCAAATTCCACCTTATCCATGCCGGTTTACTGCCACAATGGTCAATAGCACAAGCCGCCGAGCTTGCCGCCGAAGCGGAAGCCTTATTGCAGGGCCCCCGGCACCACCAATTCATACAAAACCTTTACGGCGACCAGCCGGACGAATGGTCGCCGTCATTGCGGGGGTATGAACGAGCTCGCTGCATCATTAACAGTTTCACCCGTATGCGATATATCGACGCGGCGGGCAAAATAAACCTCACAGAAAAAGGCGCACCGGGGACCCAGGCAAAACAACTCATACCCTGGTATAAACACCCGCACCGACAAACAGCCGGCCAAAAAATCATTTTTGGACATTGGTCCAGCGTACATTCCGGCAACGACCGCGACTTTAACCGCTACAATGTGTACCCTTTGGACACCGCCTGCCTGTGGGGAGGAAAATTGACCGCGTTACGCCTGGAAGACGAGACCCACTTCAGTGTACCCTCCCGGCAGGCAAACGGAGCCCGTGACTCCCGTCGCGGGCATTAAAAAACCCCAACAAATACTTCCCCCCCTGATAAGGGGGGCAGGGGGAGTTCGAGCAACACCGCCACCTTACCCAAACCCCAACGCGAGCCCTGCCAAGCCACGAGTTGACGCAAATAAGCACCTGTAATGAGCCGTGCAGCCCCCTGCTGAAAATTTATTTGATAACGGCCGGACGTGGTTCTATACTGGCCATATGAGATATCTGAGCATACCAGTAACACTCCGTGGCAAGCGGAAGACCCCTGCCATACCGATAAAATTATCCGGCACCTGAATATGGAAGCCCTCGCATTTGACACCCATAAATTTGTCAAGCATCTGACCGCATCCGGTTTCACCGAAGCGCAGGCCGAAGCCCTGGCCGGCGAGCAGGTCGCTATGATTAACAGCAATCTGGCCACCAGGGCGGATATTACTGGGGTGAAGGTGGACATAGAGAAACTGCGCGCGGCCACCAGGGCGGACATTGCCGAGGTGAAGGCGGACATAGAGAAACTGCGCCTGGCCACCCAGGCGGACATAGAGAAACTGCGTGCGGACACCAGAGCGGACATTGCCGAGGTGAAGGCGGACATAGAGAAACTGCGCCTGGCTACCCAGGCGGACATTGCTAATACCGAATCAAGACTGACGCGCTGGATCATTGGTGCGATGATTGCGCAGATCGGCGTGGTTGTCGGGTTGATTAAATTGAGTTGACAGGAGTCGGGGTCTCCCGACCCCGATAAAACACACACTCGGCACGCCGGATTCTCTGAGCGACCGGGATTTCTGAACTGCATCGGGGCTTACCCAAGCAACACCAAACCCCCCAACCCCCCTTGACAGGAGTCGGGGTCTCCCGACCCCGATAAAACACACACCCGGCATGCCGGATTCTCTGATCAACCCGGATTCCTGGACTGCACGGGGGCTTTGCTCGAACTGGGCTGTGAGGGGGGCTGAGTTGTGGGGTTGACGATAATGTTGGTTTTTATATACCCGCAACGGGAGTTACGGGCTCCTGTAACGGCGGTGCAAGCCCCTGCTGAACAATTTCATTTGATAACCGCGGGGCGCAGGTCTATACTGAATATATGAGAGATACGAGCATACCGGTAACACCCTGTGGCAAGCGGAAGACCCCTGCCATACCGATAAAATTATCCGGCACCTGAATATGGAAGCCATCGCATTTGACACCCATAAATTTGTCAAGCACCTGACTGAATCCGGTTTCACCGAAGCGCAGGCCGAAGCCCTGGCCGGTGAACAGGTCGCTATGATTAACAGCAATCTGGCCACCAGGGAGGACATAGAGAAACTACGCCTGACTACCCAGTCGGACATTGCCGAGGTGAAGGCGGACATAGAGAAACTGCGCTTGGCTACCCAGGCGGACATCGAGAAACTACGCGCGGACACCAAGGCGGACATTGCCGAGGTGAAGGCGGACATAGAGAAACTGCGCTTGGCTACCCAGGCGGACATCGAGAAACTACGCGCGGACACCAAGGCGGACATTGCCGAGGTGAAGGCGGACATAGAGAAACTGCGCTTGGCTACCCAGGCGGACATTGCTAATACCGAATCAAGACTGACGCGCTGGATCGTTGGTGCGATGATTGCGCAGATCGGCGTGGTTGTCGGGTTGATTAAATTGAGTTGACAGGAGTCGGGGTCTCCCGACCCCGATAAAACACACACTCGGCACGCCGGATTTCCTGAGCAACCCGGATTCCTGGACTGCACGGGGGCTTTGCTCGAACTGGGTTGTGAGGGGGGCTGAGTTGTGGGGTGATGGTATTGTTAGTTTTTATATACCTGCGGCGGGAGACAGGAGCCCGTGACTCCCGTCGCGGGTATTAACACACACTCGGCACGCCGGATTCTCTGAGCAACCTGGATTTCTGAACTGCATCGGGGCTTGCCCGAATCAACACCAAACCCCCCAACCCCCCTTGTCAGGGGGGCTACTGAGCCAACCAATAGCTCCCCCCTGATAAGGGGGGCAGGGGGGTTCGAGCAACACCGGCACTTTGCCTGGATTGGGCTGTGAGGGGGGCTGAGTTATGGGGTGATGGTAATGTTGGTTTTTATATACCCGCAACGGGAGTTACGGGCTCCTGTAACGGCGGTGCAGGCCCCTGCTGAACAATTTTATTTGATAACGGCGGGACATGGGTCTATACTGGCCATATGAGAGATCTGAGCATACCGGTAACACACCGTGGCAAGAGGAAGATCCCTGCCATACCGATAAAATTATCCGGCACCTGAATATGGAAGCCCTCGCATTTGACACCTATAAATTTGTCAAGCACCTGACTGCATCGGGTTTCACCGAAGCGCAGGCCGAAGCCCTGGCCGGTGAACAGGTCGATATGATTAACAGTAATCTGGCCACCAGGGAGGACATAGAGAAACTACGCCTGACTACCAGCGAGAACATAGAGAAACTACGCGCGGACACCAAGGCGGACATAGAGAAACTGCGCGCGGACACCAAGGCGGACATTGCCGAGGTGAAGGCGGACATAGAGAAACTGCGCCTGGCCACCCAGGCGGACATTGCCGAGGTGAAGGCGGACATAGAGAAACTGCGCCTGGCCACCCAGGGGGAAATAGAGAAACTGCGCGCGGACACCAGGGCGGACATTGCTAATACCGAATCAAGACTGACGCGCTGGATCATTGGTGCGATGATTGCTCAGATCGGCGTGGTTGTTGGGTTGATTAAGTTGAGTTGACAGGAGTCGGGGTCTCCCGACCCCGATAAAACACACACTCGGCACGCCGGATTTCCTGAGCAACCCGGATTCCTGGACTGCACGGGGGCTTTGCTCGAACTGGGTTGTGAGGGGGGCTGAGTTGTGGGGTGATGGTATTGTTAGTTTTTATATACCTGCGGCGGGAGACAGGAGCCCGTGACTCCCGTCGCGGGTATTAACACACACTCGGCACGCCGGATTCTCTGAGCGACCGGGATTTCTGAACTGCATCGGGGCTTGCCCGAATCAACACCAAACCCCCCAACCCCCCTTGTCAGGGGGGCTACTGAGCCAACCAATAGCTCCCCCCTGACAAGGGGGGCAGGGGGGGTTCGAGCAACACCGTCACTTTGCCTGGATTGGGCTGTGAGGGGGGCTGAGTTGTGGGGTTGACGATAATGTTGGTTTTTATATACCCGCAACGGGAGTTACGGGCTCCTGTAATGAGCCGTGCAACCCTCTGCTGAAAATTTATTTGATAACGGCGGGACGTGGGTCTATACTAGCCATATGAGAGATCTGAGCATACCAGTAACACACCGTGGCAAGAGGAAGATCCCTGCCATACCGATAAAATTATCCGGCACCTGAATATGGAAGCCCTCGCATTTGACACCTATAAATTTGTCAAGCACCTGACTGCATCGGGTTTCACCGAAGCGCAGGCCGAAGCCCTGGCCGGTGAACAGGTCGCTATGATTAACAGCAATCTGGCCACCAGGGAGGACATAGAGAAACTGCGCCTGACTACCAGCGAGAACATGGAGAAACTACGCCTGGCCACCCAGTCAGACATTGCCGAGGTGAAGGCGGACATAGAGAAACTACGCCTGGCCACCCAGGCGGACATAGAGAAACTGCGCGCGGACACCCAGTCGGACATTGCCGAGGTGAAGGCCGACATAGAGAAACTGCGCCTGGCCACCCAGGCGGACATAGAGAAACTACGCTTGGCCACCCAGGCGGACATTGCCGAGGTGAAGGCGGACATAGAGAAACTGCGCGCGGACACCAGGGCGGACATTGCCGAGGTGAAGGCGGACATAGAGAAACTGCGCTTGGCCACCCAGGGGGAAATAGAGAAACTGCGCGCGGACACCAGGGCGGACATTGCCGAGGTGAGGGCGGACATTGCCAATACCGAATCAAGACTGACGCGCTGGATCATTGGTGCGATGATTGCGCAGATCGGCGTGGTTGTTGGGTTGATTAAGTTGAGTTGACAGGAGTCGGGGTCTCCCGACCCCGATAAAACACACACTCGGCACGCCGGATTCCCCAATCACCCCCGGATTCCCAAACTGCACCGAAGTCTTTGCCGAATCAACATCAAACCCCCCAACCCCCCTTATCAGGGGGGCTACTGAGCCACCCCCAACCCCCCCTGATAAGGGGGGCAGGGGGGGGTTCGAGCAACATCGGGACTTTGCCGAATCAACATCAAACCCCCAACCACACCGCGAGCGGTGCTGAGTGCCAGCCTGACGATAAGGTTGATTGTTTTACCCGCAACGGGAGTCCCCGACTCCTGTAACGGCCGAATAAACACCGGCACAACTCAGGCAGACGCGAGTAATTTCCGCCCACCGCCCACCGCCCCCAAATTTCCGCCCATCGCCCATCGCCCACAAAATTCCGCCCATAAAATTCAATTTATACTATAATAATGGAATGTTCACCGACACATTTACAATGACCATAACGAGACCTGCACCATGACTGAAAAAGCGAAACTCAAGGGCCTGCGCCCGTTGTCCTTCAATCCACTTACGAACTCGCCGCTGATGGCTCTGTCGCCGGTTACGGGGGCGGGCAATCGTGTCTATCGGGCGGAGGAGGCGACTGCGCCGGCGGAGGGCCAAACGCTGTTGCTGGTGAATCCGGCGGCTACTGAGGCGACGGCGACGTCCCCGAATAGGGTCTCATCCCCCCAACTTGTGCCGGTTATTTTGCCGCCGGACTTGAGCACGACCCTGGGCATCGACTTGGGCATCGACTTGAGCACGGCCCTGAGCACAACCCTGAGCACCGATACCCCGGCCGCTGAGCGGCAAAGCGCCGGCCTGCCTGGGGGGGGGGGTACTGTAGGCCCGCTCCTGGCGCCGCCTGCGGGCCTGCTCCATGCTCTAACCATCAATCCCCCTGATAAGGGCGGCCAGGGGCCGGGGGAGACTGTCTCCGAACTGCACCGCGCCTTTACCGAACTGCACCGCGGCCTGGCGGAGCAACACCAATCCCCCCAGCCCCCCTCATCAGGGGGGAGTTTGGCTCAACAGCCCCCCTCATCAGGGGGAAGCCTGGCCCAACAGCCCCCCTTGGCGGGGGAAAGTTTCTCCCATCAGCCCCGGTATGAAGTGGCGTTCCAGACCGGGCCGGTGTTGGACGTGCCGTTGAACCTGAACCAGGACGACGTCGTCAACCCGCAGGACGCCCAGGCTTTGTATTACCTCGCCCTGCCGCAGTCCCCGGCCAACCTGATGACGCTGCTGAGCAGCCTCAACGTCGCCAATCCCGGCCAGGACGTGGCCACCCGGCTGGCGGCATTGAATTTGCTGGGCAACGTCAGCAACGCCGCCGGCACCATCATCGTCGCCATGCCGATGCTGGACCTGAATCGTGATGGCGTCATAGACCTGCCGGACGTGCGCGTGCTGTACTATGCCCTGCGGTTTGAGGACATCCTGCGCGCCAGCCCCAGCCTGCGGGAAACCCTGCTCGGCGACCTCACCACCGAAGACAATGGCCTGTCCGCCGCCGGCCGCCAACAGGTGTATATCGAACTGCTGGACCGAGTCGACGACCTGTTCCCGGTGGTCACCTCCGGCGACAACGCCATAGAGGTCGATACCGGCGCCAGCTATGCCCTCACCACCACCGACCTCAACGCCCGCGACCCGGATAATGCCGGCCTCGCCCTGAGCTGGACGGTCACCACCGCCCCGATGAACGGCCGCCTGGCACTGAGCGACGCCACCGCCACCGCCATCGATACATTCACCCAGGCCCAGCTTGAGGCCGGCGAGGTCTTCTACGTCCATACCGGCTCCAATAATGATAGGAGTGACAACTTTGCAGTCCGCCTGCAAAACCCGGACGACCCGGAGGGCACTGTGCGGCCTATCATACCGCTGACCGTGACCCTCTCCCCGCCGACGGACGCGGCCCCGACCGAGGTGACGCTGAGCAACGTGGTGACCGCATTGGCCGAGGACGCCGACGTCACCGAGGCCACACGGATCGCCGATATCGCCGTCATGGATAACGATGGCGGCCTGCCTGGCCTGGAGCTGGTCGGTGACGACGCGGCGCTGTTTGCGCTCAACGAAGCCCAGACTGAGTTATTGCTGAGAGCCGGTGCCACGCTGGACTTTGAGACCAGACCCAGCCTGGCGGTGACCGTGCGGGCGACGGGCAACCCGTCGGAGCCGGCGACGACCGTCGAACTCAGCCTTGCAATCTCCGACGCCAACGACGCGCCGACCACCACCGGGGATGGCGGGTTCACGGTGGTTGAGGGCGCAAGCTACGTGCTGACGGTGGCAGACCTGGCGGCGACGGACGTGGATGCGGGCGATGATGCGGCCGCACTCACCTGGACGCTGGTGGCCGACCCTGAGCCCCCCCTGCCCCCCTTATCAGGGGGGAGATTGGAACTGAGCGGTGCCGCGGGCACGGCCATCGATTCATTTACTCAGGCCCAGCTTGAGGCGGGCGAGGTGGTGTACGTCCATGGAGGCGGTAATGCCGTCTCCGACGGTTTCACGTTGCAGGTGGCGGACGACGAGGGTCTGCGGGCCGCCGAGCCGGTGGTTGTGAGTGTAGAGGTGACCCGCAGGCTGGACTTCATAGACCTGGGCGAGCTCAGCGTCGCGGAGGGTTTTGTTGTCCAGGGTGATTCGGTCAATGACAATGCGGGCACGAGCGTATCCGGAGCCGGCGACGTCAACGGCGACGGCTATGCCGACTTCATCGTCGGGGCAAACCTGGGCGACGACGGTGGTATCGGTGCCGGCGAGGCCTACGTCGTATTTGGCCGCGCCGCCGATTCGGGCGATACCACCCCACGGGTCGTGGATTTGACCAGCCTGGCGCCGACGGACGGCTTTATCATCCAGGGCGACGCGGTCAATGACCAGGCGGGCTTTAGCGTATCCGGAGCCGGCGACGTCAACGGTGACGGCTATGCCGACCTCATCGTCGGGGCACGCTATGGCGACGACGGTGGCACCAGGGCCGGCGAGGCCTACGTCGTGTTCGGCAGGGAGGACGACTTTGGCAGCATGATGGGCAGCCGCCGGGTTATAGACCTGGCAAGCCTGGCCGCCGGGGATGGCTTTATCATCCAGGGCGATATGCCCGATGACTGGGCGGGCATAAGCGTATCCGGTGCCGGCGACGTCAACGGCGACGGCTTTGCCGACCTCATCGTCGGGGCGTTCTTTGGCGACGACGGTGGCGTCTCTGCCGGCGAGGCCTACATCGTATTCGGCAGAGAGGACAACTTTGGCGACGACGTCAGCATCACCCCTGATGGCACCACCACGGTTATCCGCCGGGTCGTGGATTTGACTGAGCTGGCCCCGGAGGACGGCTTTATCATCCAGGGCGATACGGCCAGTGACTTTGCGGGCAATAGCGTATCCGGTGCCGGCGACGTCAACGGCGACGGCTATGCCGACCTCATCGTCGGGGCGTTCTTTGGCGACGATGGTGACACCAATGCCGGCGAGGCCTACGTCATTTTCGGCAAACGGGACGCCTTTGGGATGATAAATTTAACCAACCTGGCGCCGGAGGACGGCTTTATCATCCGGGGCGATGCGAATAATGACCGTGCGGGCAGGAGCGTATCCGGAGCCGGCGACGTCAACGGCGACGGCTATGCTGACCTCATCGTCGGGGCGTATTATGCCGACGTCAATACGCGGGGAGACGCCGGCGAGGCCTACGTCGTGTTCGGCAAACCGGACGACCCATCCAATCCATTCGGCAGCCTGGACAGTGCCGGCCGCCGGGTCGTGGATTTGACTAACCTGGCCCCGGAGGACGGCTTTATCATCCAGGGCGACGCGGCCGATGACAATGCGGGCGTGAGCGTATCCGGTGCCGGCGACGTCAACGGCGACGGCTTTACCGACCTCATCATCGGGGCAAACCAGGGCGACGACGGTGGCAACAATGCCGGCGAGGCCTATCTGGTGTTCGGCAGGGCGGACGGCTTTGGCAACGAGATGGGCGGCCGCCAGGTGATTGATTTGGATGACCTGGACCCGGAGGCCGGCTTTATCATCCGGGGCGATGCGCCCGATGACGAGGCGGGCTTTAGCGTATCCGCCGCCGGCGACGTCAACGGCGACGGCTATGCCGACCTCATCGTCGGGGCACGCTATGCCGACGTCACCAAGTCCGAGGGCGATACCCTGAACAACGCCGGCGAGGCCTACGTCCTGTTCGGCGGCCCGGCCGGTCTCAGCACCGAGGCCGCCGCAGTCCTGGGCACGGACGCCAACGACCTCGCCCTGAACGCCGACGGTGAGGCCACGGTCGTACTCGCCGGCGCCGGCGATGACGTCCTCAATATAGACGGTTTCGGCCCCGACGACCTGCTCCGCTTCGACGGCGGCACCGGCACCGACGTCCTGCGCCTGAGCGGTGGCGACCTCAGCCTCGACCTGAGCACCCTCGCCGGCACCCGCCTGAGCAGCATAGAGCACATCGACCTCAGTGGCACCGGCCCGGGAATGAATAATAACAGCCTGACCCTCACCCGCCAGGACCTGCTGAATCTCACCGAGGTACGCACCCGCGGCACCGACGGCACTGAGGCCAGCCGCGCCGAGCTGCGGGTCGATGGCAACGCCGGCGACCGCGTCAACCTCATAGGCGACTGGATGCGGGCGGACGCCACCCAGGATATAGGCACCACCACCTACAACGTCTTCGACAACGGCAATGCCCGCCTGCTGGTCAATACCGCCGTAAGCGTCGACATCACCCGCCTGCTCGGCAGCATAGACCTGAGCGAACTCAGCGCCGCGGAGGGCTTTGTTATCCAGGGCGACGCGGCCGGTGACCAGGCGGGCTATAGCGTATCCGGTGCCGGCGACGTCAACGGCGATGGTTTTGCCGACCTCATCGTCGGGGCACGCTATGGCGACGACGGTGGCGACCTTGCCGGCGAGGCCTACGTCCTGTTCGGCGGCCCGGATAGTACCCCCCCGCAGGTCATCGATTTGACCAATCTGGCCGCCGCCGACGGCTTTATCATCCAGGGCGATGCGCCGGGTGACTTTGCGGGCCGGAGCGTATCCGCCGCCGGCGACGTCAACGGCGACGGCTTTGCCGACCTCATCGTCGGGGCGAACGGTGGCGACGACAGCGGTGGGGTAAATCCCGGCGAGGCCTACGTCGTATTCGGCAAGGCGTCCACCCCGCGGGTCGTGGATTTGACCAGCCTGGCCGCCGGGGATGGCTTTATTCTCCGGGGCGATCAGGGCGGCGCGCCCGGTGCGACCAACGGTGACAATGCGGGCATAAGCGTATCCGGTGCCGGCGACGTCAACGGCGACGGCTTTGCCGACCTCATCGTCGGGGCCTACCTGGGCGACGACGGTGGCACCAATGCCGGCGAGGCCTACGTCGTGTTTGGCAAGGCGTCCAATCCACGGGTGATTAATTTGTCCGGGCTGGCCCCGGCGGACGGCTTTATCATCCAGGGCGATGCGCCCTATGACAATGCGGGCAGAAGCGTATCCGCCGCCGGCGACGTCAACGGTGACGGCTATGCCGACCTCATCGTCGGGGCCTACCAGGGCGACGACGGTGGCGACTATGCCGGCGCGGCCTACGTCGTGTTCGGCAAACAGGGCGACTTTGGCAACCTGATGGGCGGCCGCCGGGTCGTGGACCTGTCAAGCCTGGCCGCCGGCGACGGCTTTATCATCCAGGGTGACGCGCCCTATGACAATGCGGGCTTTAGCGTATCCGGTGCCGGCGACATCAACGGTGACGGCTATGCCGACCTCATCATCGGTGCCCGTGGCGGCGACGACGGTGGCGACAATGCCGGTGAGGCCTACGTCGTGTTTGGCAAACAGGACGGCTTTGGCAGAGTGATAGACCTGTCAAGCCTGGCCGCCGGGGACGGCTTTATCATCCGGGGCGACGCGCCGGGTGACAATGCGGGCTTTAGCGTATCCGCCGCCGGCGACGTCAACGGCGACGGCTTTGCCGACCTCATCGTCGGGGCGCGCGATGGCGACGACGGTGGCGACAATGCCGGTGCGGCCTATCTGATATTCGGCAAGGCGCCCGACCCATCTGATCCCTCATCTAATCCATTCGGCAGCGATATGGGCGGCCGCCGGGTGATTGATTTGACTGGACTGGCCCCGGAGGATGGTTTGATTATCCAGGGCGATACGGACGGTGACCGGGCGGGCTGGAGCGTATCCGCCGCCGGCGACGTCAACGGCGACGGTTTTGCCGACCTCATCGTCGGGGCGAGCGAGGGCAACGACGGTGGCGACGACGCCGGCGAGGCCTACGTCCTGTTCGGTAGCCTGGCGGGCCTCAGCACCGAGGCCGCCGCGGTGGTGGGCACCATCGCCAACGACCTCGCCCTGAACGCCGACGGAGAGGCGACGGTGGTGCTCGCCGGCGCCGGCGATGACGTCCTCAATATAGACGGTTTCGGTCCCGACGACCTGCTCAAATTCGACGGCGGCAGCGGTACCGATACCCTGCGGCTGGCCAACACCGCCGGCGGCCTGGACCTGGACCTGAGCACCCTCGCCGGCAGCCGCCTGAGCAGCATAGAGCGCATCGATCTCAGTGGCGGTGCGGGCATGAATAACAACAGCCTGAGACTCACCCGTCTGGACCTGCTGAATCTGTCCGAGGTACGCACCCGCGGCGCCGACGGTACCGAGGCCAGCCGCGCCGAGTTGCGGGTCGATGGCAACGCCGGCGACCGCGTCACCCTCGATGGCGACTGGATGCGGGGGACTGACGTCACCATGGGCGCCACCACCTATAACGTCTTCGACAACGGCAATGCCCGCCTGCTGGTGAATGCCGCCGTGACGGTGGAGGTGGTGATGGGCGAGGTGCCGACCACCAGCGGCGATGGTGCCTTGCGGGCGTTTGAGGGCGGGAGCCAGACCCTGACCCCGGAGGACTTCAGCGCCGGCGACCCGGACAATGACGCCGACACCCTCACCTGGACGGTGACGACCGCCCCGGACTCGATGAGGGGCCGGCTGGCACTGAGCAGTGACCTGGACACGGCCATCACCAGCTTCACCCAGCAGCAGCTTGAGAATGGCGAGGTGGTGTACGTCCATACCGGCGATGATGATACCGATGACAGCTTTGTAGTACGGGTGATGGACGACCTGGGCAACCAGGCCGAGCCGGTGACGGTGAACGTCGAGATCAGGGGTGCGCTTGGCGATATAGACCTGAGCGGGCTTACCGTGGCGGATGGCTTTATCATTCAGGGCGATGCGGGTCTTGACGGTGCGGGTTTTAGCGTATCCGGTGCCGGCGACGTCAACGGTGATGGCTATGCGGACCTCATCGTTGGGGCGCGCTATGGCAACGATGGTGGCACCGGTGCCGGCGAGGCCTACGTCGTGTTCGGCAGGGCGTCCACCCCAGGGGTCGTAGATTTGACCAATCTGGCCGCCGGCGATGGTTTTATCATCCAGGGCGATGCGGGCGGTGACCAGGCGGGCAGGAGCGTATCCGGTGCCGGCGACGTCAACGGCGACGGCTATGCCGATCTCATCGTCGGGGCAAACCTGGGCGACGACGGTGGCAACAGGGCCGGCGAAGCCTACGTCGTGTTCGGCAAGGCCTCTGGCTTTGGCAGCCTGGACAGTGCTGGCCGCCGGTTCTTGGACCTGGAAAGCCTGGCCGCCGGCGACGGTTTTATCATCCAGGGCGATATGCCCGATGACCGAGCGGGGAACGTATCCGGAGCCGGTGACGTCAACGGCGACGGCTATGCCGACCTGCTCGTCGGCGCCCCCAGGGGTGACGACGGGGGCGACAATGCCGGCGAGGCCTACGTCGTATTCGGCAAAGCCGATGACTTTGGCAGCCCCCCGGACAGTACCGGCCGCCGGGTCGTCGACCTGTCAAGCCTGGGTGCCGGGGACGGCTTTATCATCCAGGGCGATATGGAGAGTGACTATGCGGGCGGGAGCGTATCCGCTGCCGGCGACGTGGACGGCGACGGCTTTGCCGACCTGCTCGTCGGGGCAACCGGGGGCAACGACGGTGGCAACAACGCCGGCGAGGCCTACGTCGTGTTCGGCAAGGCCTCCGGCTTTGGCAGTACGATAGGCAGCCGCCGGGTCGTGGATTTGACCAATCTGGCCGCCGGCGACGGCTTTATCATCCAGGGCGATGCGTCCGGTGACGGTGCGGGCGGGAGCGTATCCGGAGCCGGCGACGTCAACGGCGACGGTTTTGCCGACCTCATCGTCGGGGCGCCCAATGCCGACGTCAACACGCCCAATCCCGACGATGACGACAAGACCAATGCCGGCGAGGCCTACGTCGTGTTTGGCACGGCCTCCGGCTTTGGCAGCGATATGGGTGGCCGCCAGGTCGTAGAACTGGAAAGCCTGGCCGCCGAGGACGGCTTTATCATCCAGGGCGACACGAACACTGACCGTGCGGGCAATAGCGTATCCGGAGCCGGCGACGTCAACGGTGACGGCTTTGCCGACCTGCTCGTCGGGGCACGCTTAGGCAACGACGGTGGCACGGATGCCGGCGAGACCTATCTGGTGTTTGGCAAGGACTCCGGCTTTGGCAGCGATATGGATGGCCGCCGGGTGATTGATTTGACTGGCCTGGCCGCCGGCGACGGTTTTATCATCCAGGGCGATGCGCCCCGTGACTATGCGGGCGGGAGCGTATCCGCCGCCGGCGACGTCAATGGCGATGGCTTTGCCGACCTCATCGTCGGGGCGAATTTTGCCGACCCCATCAAGTCCATTGATGGTACCCCTACAACCCTCACAGAAGCCGGCGCGGCCTACGTCCTGTTCGGCGGCCCGGCGGCCGGCCTCACCACCGAGACCCTCGCCGGCGACGACGTCCTGAGCGACGACGATGACGACGGAGTCGTCCTCGCCGGCCCCGGCGATGACGTCCTCAACATAGACGGCTTCACCGACACCGACCCGCTCCGCTTCGACGGCGGCAGCGGCACCGACACCCTGCGCCTGGTCAACCCCGATGCCACCACCGACCTGAGCCTGGACCTGAGCACCCTCCGAGACACCCGCCTCATCAGCATAGAGCGCATCGACCTCAGTGGTAGCGGTGACAACAGCCTCACCCTCAACCGTCTGGACCTGCTGAATCTCTCCGAGGTCCGCACCGACGGCCGCGCCGAGCTACGCGTCGACGGCAACGCCGGCGACCGCGTCGCCACCGCCGACAGCGGCTGGACACCGCGCGGCCGGGAAGAGATAGACGAAGTCTTCTATAACGTCTATGACAACGGCAACGCCCGCCTGCTGGTCAATACCGCCATCGATATCAGCGGCATCAGGCTGGGCGTCGACCTCGGCGCACTCACCCCGGCGGAGGGCTTCACCATCCGGGGCGACGCCGCCAATGACCAGGCCGGCTTTAGCGTATCCGACGCCGGCGACGTCAACGGCGACGGCTATGCCGACGTCATCGTCGGCGCGCCCAGAGGCGACGACGACGGCAACAGCGCCGGCGAGGCCTATGTTATATTCGGCCAGGCCTCCGGCGAGACCTCCGGGCCACGGGAGATCGATTTGACCAATCTGGACGCCGGGGACGGTTTTATCATCCAGGGCGATACCCCCGCTGACGAGGCGGGCACAAGCGTATCCTCTGCCGGCGACGTCAACGGCGACGGCTATGCCGACCTACTCGTCGGGGCAATCCTGGGCAACAGTGGTGGCACCAGCGTCGGTGAGGCCTACGTCCTGTTCGGCAAGGCGGCGGATCCATCTGATCCATTCGGCAGCCCGGACAGTGACAACCGCCAGGTCGTGGATCTGAGCGATCTGACCGCCGCCGAAGGCTTTATCATCCAGGGCGATGCGTCCGGTGACAATGCGGGCCATAGCGTATCCGGCGCCGGCGACGTCAACGGTGACGGTTATACCGATCTCATCATCGGCGCACCCTATGGCGACCCCGATGGCGACAGGAGCAATGCCGGCGAGGCCTATCTGGTATTCGGCAAGGCCACGGGCTTTGGCAGCGATATGGGCGGCCGCCAGGTGATCGATCTGGGCGATCTGGCCGCCGGCGATGGCTTTATCATCCGGGGCGATACGGCGGGAGACCAGGCCGGCCACAGCGTATCCGGCGCCGGCGACGTCAACGGCGACGGCTATGCCGATCTCATCATCGGCGCGCTCCTTGGCGACGACGGCGGCGACGAAGCCGGTGAGGCCTACGTGGTGTTCGGCAAACCGGACAACTTTGGGGTGGCGGAAGGCGGCGGCCGGGTCATCGACCTCAGCAGCCTGGAGGCCGCCGACGGCTTTGTTATCCAGGGCGATACCCCCTTTGACTTTGCGGGCAGGCGGCACATATCCTCTGCCGGCGACGTCAACGGCGACGGCTATGCCGACGTCATCATCGGCGCCCGTGGCGGCGACGACGGTGGCACCGACGCCGGCGAGGCCTACGTGGTGTTCGGCAAGGCCTCCGACTTTGGCAGCCCCCCGGACAGCACCGGCCGCCGGGTGGTGGATTTGACCAACCTGAGCGCCGCCGACGGCTTTATCATCCAGGGCGAGACCGCCTATGACGGCGCCGGCCAGGGCATATCCGGCGCCGGCGACCTCAACGGCGACGGCTTTGACGATCTGCTGGTCGGCGCCCCCAGGGGCGATGACGGTGAGCCTGCGGACGAAGACGACGATTACGGCGAGGCCTACGTCGTGTTCGGCAAATCCACCGGCACGTCTAACACATTCGGCGAACTGGTCGGCAGCCGCCGGGTGGTGGATTTGACCGACCTGAGCGCCGCCGACGGCTACACCATCCGGGGCGACGCCGCCGATGACCGCGCCGGCTACAGCGTCTCCGTCGCCGGCGACGTCAACGGCGACGGTTATGCCGATCTCATCATCGGCGCCAATCTGGCCGACGTCACCAACCCCGACGGCACCCCCAGGACCGATGCCGGCGAGGCCTACGTCGTGTTCGGAGGCCCGGTCGGTCTGGCCACCGAGGCCGCCGCCGAACTCGGCACCGCCGGCGACGACGTGCTGAACGCCGCCGGCGAGGCCACCGTCGTACTCGCCGGCGCCGGCGATGACGTGCTCAATATAGACGGCTTTGGCGATACCGATCTGCTCAGATTCGACGGCGGCAGCGGCACCGATACCCTGAGCCTGGTCAACCCCGACGCCGACACCGGCCTGAGCCTGAACCTGAGTGCCCTCGCCGACGCCCGCCTGAGCAGCATAGAGCGCATCGATCTCAGCGGGGGCGCGGACAACATTATGAGCCTCACCCGTCTGGCCCTGCTGAGCCTGTCCGAAGAGAGGGCCGACGGCCGCGCCGAGCTGCGGGTTGACGGCAACACCGGCGACACCGTCACCGCCCCCGATGACGGCTGGGCGCAGGGCGGCGACGTTATGATAGCCGGCACCATGTACAGAGCCTTCGACAACGGCAACGCCCGCCTGCTGGTCAACATGGACGTATCCCTGGCCGGCAATTTAATGGCCACCAGCCTGGCCACCAGCGCCGCACTCCTGCAAAACTGCTGCACCACGCAGACCGTCGACGTCCGCGCCCTAATCGCAGACCTCCCACCCGAGGACGAAGCCCAACAACGCCAACGCCTGGAAGACGAACTCGCCATGCTGGGCCCGTTACCGGCGGCGCGGGCGGCCATAGATCTCGCCGACCCGGTGACGGTAGCCGAGCCGGATGCCGACCTGTTCGACCTGCCAACGCTGGTCTCTGATGATGGCTAAAAGAGCCGGCGTCTCCCGACCCCGATAAAACAACCCCCAACCAATATCCCCCCCTGACAAGGGGGGGCAGGGGGGGTTTCGAGCAATCACCCGGATTCCCGAACCCTCCCCGGATTCCCGAACTGCACCGGGCCTTTCCCGAATCAACACCAAACCCCCCAACCCCCCTTATCAGGGGGGGCTACTGAGCAACACCGGCACTTTGCCTGAACTGCACTATGAACCGTACCGAGCTACGGGTTGACGATAATGTTGATTGTGATACCCGCGACGGGAGTCACGGGCACCTGTAATGAGCCGTGCAGCCCCCTGCTGAAAATTTATTTGATAACGGCCGGACGTGGGTCTATACTGACCATATGAGAGATCTGAGCATACCAGTAACACACCATGGCAAGCGGAAGACCCCTGCCATACCGATAAAATTATCCGGCACCTGAATATGGAAGCCCTCGCATTTGACACCCATAAATTTGTCAAGCACCTGACTGAATCCGGTTTCACCGAAGCGCAGGCCGAAGCCCTGGCCGGTGAACAGGTCGATATGATCAACAGCAATCTGGCCACCAGGGCGGACATAGAGAAACTGCGCCTGGCCACCCAGGCGGACATTGCCGAGGTGAAGGCGGACATAGAGAAACTACGCCTGGCCACCCAGGCGGACATAGCCGAGGTGAAGGCGGACATAGAGAAACTGCGCCTGGCCACCCAGGCGGACATAGAGAAACTGCGCGCGGACACCAGGGCGGACATTGCCGAGGTGAAGGCGGACATAGAGAAACTGCGCCTGGCCACCCAGGCGGACATAGCCGAGGTGAAGGCGGACATAGAGAAACTGCGCGCGGACACCAGGGCGGACATTGCCAATACCGAATCAAGACTGACGCGCTGGATCGTTGGTGCGATGATTGCGCAGATCGGCGTGGTTGTCGGGTTGATTAAATTGAGTTGACGGGCCGGGTGAACGCCGTGACAGGAGCCCGTAACTCCTGTCGCGGGTAAAACACACACCCAGCACGCCAGATTCCCCAATCACCCCCGGATTCCCGAACTGCACCGAAGTCTTTGCCGAATCAACATCAACCCCCCCAACCCCCCTTGTCAGGGGGGGTCGAGCAACTTCGGCACCTTTCCCCCAACCAACCCGTGAGCGGTGCTGAGTTCCAGCCTGACGATAAGGTTGATTGTTTTACCCGCGACGGGAGTCACGGGCACCTGTAATGAGCCGTGCAGCCCCCTGCTGAAAATTTATTTGATAACCGCGGGGCGTGGGTCTATACTGGCTATATGAGAAATATGAGCATACCGGTAACACACCATGGCAAGCGGAAGACCCCTGCCATACCGATAAAATCATCCGGCACCTGAATATGGAAGCCCTCGCATTTGACACCCATAAATTTGTCAAGCACCTGACTGAATCCGGTTTCACCGAAGCGCAGGCCGAAGCCCTGGCCGGTGAACAGGTCGCTATGATCAACAGCAATCTGGCCACCAGGGAGGACATGGAGAAACTACGCCTGACTACCAGCGAGAACATAGAGAAACTGCGCCTGACTACCAGCGAGAACATAGAGAAACTACGCCTGGCCTCCAGCGAGGACATGGAGAAACTACGCCTGGCCACCCAGTCGGACATTGCCGAGGTGAAGGCGGACATAGAGAAACTGCGCCTGGCCACCAGCGAGGACATGGAGAAACTACGCCTGGCCACCCAGTCGGACATTGCCGAGGTGAAGGCGGACATAGAGAAACTGCGCCTGGCCACCCAGGCGGACATTGCCGAGGTGAAGGCGGACATAGAGAAACTACGCCTGGCCACCCAGTCGGATATTGCCGAGGTGAAGGCGGACATAGAGAAACTGCGCGCGGACACCAAGGCGGACATTGCCGAAGTGAAGGCGGACATAGAGAAACTGCGCGCGGACACCAGGGCGGACATTGCCGAGGTGAAGGCGGACATAGAGAAACTACGCGCGGACACCAGGGCGGACATTGCCGAGGTGAAGGCGGACATAGAGAAACTACGCCTGGCCACCCAGGCGGAAATAGAGAAACTGCGCGCGGACACCAGGGCGGACATTGCCGAGGTGAAGGCGGACATAGAGAAACTGCGCCTGGCTACCCAGGGGGAAATAGAGAAACTGCGTGCGGACACCAGGGCGGACATTGCCGAGGTGAGGGCGGACATTGCCAATACCGAATCAAGACTGACGCGCTGGATCATTGGTGCGATGATTGCACAGATCGGCGTGGTTGTCGGGTTGATTAAATTGAGTTGACAGGAGCCCGTGACTCCCGTCGCGGGTATCAACACACACCCGGCACGCCGGATTCCCGAACCAACCGGGATTCCGGAACTGCACCGAGCCTTTGCCGAATCAACAATAACCCCCCAACCCCCCTTATCAGGGGGGCTACCGAACTACCCCCAACCACTACACCCCCCTGACAAGGGGGCAGGGGGGTTTCAAGCAACACCGGCACCTTGCCCGAACTGCACCGTGAGCCGTGCTGAGTTGTGGGGTTGACGATAATGTTGATTTTAATATACCCGCGACGGGAGTCACGGGCTCCTGTAACGGCGTTGCAACACCGGCACCTTGCCCGAACTGCGCTGTGAGCGGTGCTGAGTTGTGGGTTGACGATATTGTTGATTGTTATATACCCGCGACGGGAGTCACGGGCCCCTGTAATGAGCGGTGCAGGCCACTGCTGAAAATTTCATTTGATAACCGCGGGGCATGGGTCTATACTGGCTATATGAGAGATATGAGCATTCTGGTAACACTCTGTGGCAAGCGGAAGATCCCTGCCATACCGATAAAATCATCCGGCACCTGAATATGGAAGCCATCGCATTTGACACCCATAAATTTGTCAAGCATCTGACTGAATCGGGTTTCACCGAAGCGCAGGCGGAAGCCCTGGCCGGTGAGCAGGTCGATATGATTAACAGCAATTTGGCCACCAGGGCGGACATAGAGAAACTGCGCCTGACTACCAGGGAGGACATGGAGAAACTGCGCTTGACTACCCAGGCGGACATTGCTGGGGTGAAGGCGGACATAGAGAAACTGCGTCTGGCCACCCAGTCGGATATTGCCGAGGTGAAGGCGGACATAGAGAAACTGCGCCTGGCCACCCAGGCGGACATAGAGAAACTGCGCACGGACACCAGGGCGGACATAGAGAAACTGCGCGCGGACACCAAGGCGGACATTGCCGAGGTGAAGGCGGACATAGAGAAACTGCGCCTGACTACCAAGGAGGACATAGAGAAACTGCGCTTGGCCACCCAGGCGGACATTGCCAATACCGAATCAAGACTGACGCGCTGGATCGTTGGTGCGATGATTGCACAGATCGGCGTGGTTGTCGGGTTGATTAAATTGAGTTGACGGGCCGGGTGAACGCCGTGACAGGAGCCCGTAACTCCTGTCGCGGGTAAAACAAACCCCAACAAATATCCCCCCCTGACAAGGGGGGCAGGGGGGGTTCCCCCCAATCACCCAGATCCCCGAACCACCCCAAGCCTTTGCTGAATCAACACCAACCCCCCCAACCCCCCCCAACCCCCCCAACCCCCCTTATCAGGGGGGCTACCGAACCACCTCCAAACACTACACCCCCCTGACAAGAGGGCAGGGGGGTTCGAGCAACACCGGGATTTTGCCTGAACCAACCCGCGAGCGGTGCTGAGTTGGGGGGTGATGGTATTGTTGGTTTTTATACCCGCGACGGGAGTTACGGGCTCCTGTAACGGCCGGGGCGGGTGTTGTTGCTGGTATTTGTGGCGGTCTGGGGTAATATGTGCGGGAAGGGATTGATCGCCGGCTCGGCTGTGATTATACTTGCTGTTGTTTGGTTTGATGATCTTTTGTATTAATGGAAATATGACTGTGATTAAGGAGTATCTTTATTGTTGGCTATCGTTGGCCACCGCCGGTTGCCGTCGGCATGAGCCGTGATTGCCGGGGAAACGGGTATTAAAGCCGATTATTCCATCGTTCGCATACTGGTGTTGGCGCAGTTGCTTGTTTCGTTGCTGATTGCCGCGGGTGCGGGGCTGTTGGTTGACGTGCGGGCGGCCGGCTCGGCGTTGCTTGGCGGGTTTATCTGTGTCATGGGGACGTTGTTATTGGCGGGGATTATGTTCGGTCGTAAGAATATGACGCCGGGGCAAATGGTGTTGGCGTTTTATCTGGCTGAGGTGGCAAAGATCGCGTTGACGGTGGCGGGGTTTATCGCCGCTTTTTTACTGATCGATTTGAATGTTGCGGCGTTTATATTATCCTATATCACAATATTGAGTTTTAACTGGTTTGCTTTTTTGGTATCGAGTAAATAAAACATTATGGCATCTGATACGCACGGGGCGGTTACCGCCACCGATTATATTACCCATCATATTCAGAATATGGCTTATGGTTATTTGCCGGCGGGTTATCAGCGCGCGGATGGTTCGATATTGACTGAGGCCGGTTGGATGCTGGCGCGCAGTGCCCGCGAGGCAAGGGATATGGGTTTTTCGGCGGTCCACCTTGATACCATGGGTTGGTCTGTTTTCCTCGGCGGGTTATTTTGTTTTTGCTTTTATCGCGCGGCTAAAAATGCGTCCCTGGGGGTGCCGGGCAAGTGGTATGGGTTCCTGGAGATGATAGTTGAGATGGTGGATAAAAGCGTCAAGGAATCGTTCCATGCGAAAAGCAGGGTGATCGCGCCGCTGGCGTTGACTATTTTCTGCTGGGTGTTTTTAATGAATCTGATGGACCTGGTGCCGGTTGATTTGTTGCCGTGGCTGGCGCAGACGATTGCCGGTGATCCGCATTTGTATTTTAAGGTGGTGCCCACCACCGATCCAAACGCGACCTTTGCGATGGCGGCAATGGTATTTATGCTGATCATTTTTTACAGTATAAAATATAAGGGCATAGGCGGGTTTATAGGCGAGTTGACCCTGCAGCCGTTTGGTAAGTGGATGTTGCCTTTTAATTTGATATTGGAGGGGGTGGCACTGATCGCGAAACCGGTTTCCCTGGCGTTGCGGCTGTTTGGCAATCTTTACGCGGGGGAGTTGATCTTTATTTTGATCGCGTTACTGGGTTGGGTACAATTACCCGCCCATTTTATCTGGGCGGTGTTCCATATATTGGTGATCATTTTGCAGGCGTTTATCTTTATGATGTTGTCCATCGTTTATCTTAGCATGGCGACGGAGCACCATTGAATAGAATTGGCAATCATTATATGTTGTGGAGGAAAGCATGGAATTAATCTTGGCATTTACGGCGTTGGGCGTGCTCCTGGTTTTGGGCATGGGGGCATTTGGCACCGCGATAGGCTTTGGGATCCTGGGCGGCAAGTTTCTGGAAGGCGCGGCCCGGCAGCCGGAGTTGGCGCCGATGTTGCAGGTGAAAATGTTTCTGGTGGCCGGGCTTATCGACGCGGTGACTATGATCGGCATAGGGTTTGGCATGTGGTTCACGTTTGCCAATCCTTATATTGAAGCGTTGAAGGGTTGACCGGGACACGTCGGCATGAATTTTAATGCGACCTTTCTGGGGCAATTGATTGCGTTTGCGTTTTTTGTCTGGTTTTGTATGAAGTTTGTCTGGCCCTTGTTATTGGGTATGATCGAGGCGCGCGAACAACGGATCGCGGATGGACTGGCGGCCGGCGAGCGGGGTGAGAAAAAACTGGTCGAGGCTGAGCAGCGGTTTCAGGTTCTGATTGAGGAGGGCAAACAAAAGGCCGCGGATATCATCAGTCAGGCGCAAAAACGCGGCGATGAGATCATAGATGAGGCGGGCCAGGCCGCCAGGGTCGAAGGCGAGCGTCAGATCGAGATGGCGCACAGCGAGATCGAACAGGAGAAGGAGAGAGCCCGCCAGGAACTGAAACAGCAGGTTGCGAGGTTGGCGCTGGTTGGGGCGGAACAGATATTGATGCGCGAGGTCGACCAGCAAAAACACGCTGAGGTCCTGGCCAGGATCAGCACTGAGCTTTGAGCATGAGGCATAACGCCGCCATCGCCAGACCTTATGCCCGGGCTGCCTTTGCACAGGCCCAACAGGAGGGTCGCCCGGCGCAATGGACCGCGATGCTGGAAACCCTGAGTCTGATCGCGTCAGATCGGATGATGCGTTTATTGCTTCATGATCCCAGATTGAATCGACAACGGCTGTTACGTTTGGTGCTGGATATTTGCGGTGACGGCCTGTCGCCAACGGAGACGAATTTTATCGGTATATTGATCGATGCCGGGCGCTTGTCCAATGCCGCGAAAATTTTTGAATTGTTTGAAGAGCGGCGTGCCGATGCTGAGGGTGTTGCCGAAATAAGCGTTATCACCGCCTATCCTCTTGCGGATGAGCAAAAACAAAGGATCGCCGCCGCGATGGCCGAAAAACTGGGCAAACAAGTGAGCATGGTCAGTGAGGTGGATCGATCGTTGATCGGCGGGGCGGTGATCCGCGCCGGCGATTCGGTGATCGATGCGTCGATACGGGGTCGCTTACGCGAGTTAAATAATATGTTGACCAATTAGAGGTAACAACGAGGACTGTCTTATGTCAATTAATGCCGCCGAAATCAGTGAACTGATCAAGAAGAAGATCGAGCAACTGGACCTGGATACCGAGGCCCGAACCGAGGGCACGGTGGTGGGTCTGGCCGATGGCGTCGCCCGTATTCACGGCCTGGGTGACGTGATGCAGGGGGAGATGATCGAGTTTCCCAATAATATTTACGGTCTGGCGCTCAATCTGGAGCGTGACTCGGTGGGTGCGGTTATTCTGGGGGGCTATGAACGGGTATCGGAAGGCGACACCGTTAAATGCACCCGCCGTATCCTGGAGGTGCCGACCGGTGAGGCCCTGCTCGGACGGGTGGTGAATTCGCTGGGGCAGCCCATCGATGGCCGGGGGGCGATAGAGTCGTCCGAATCATCGCCGATAGAAAAGATCGCCCCGGGGGTGATTGCCCGTCAATCGGTATCCCAGCCGGTGCAGACCGGTTTGAAATCGATAGACGCGATGGTGCCGATAGGCCGAGGCCAGCGCGAGTTGATCATAGGCGACCGCCAGACCGGTAAAACCGCGGTGGCGGTGGATACCATCATCAATCAGAAGGGCACCGGCATCAAATGTATTTACGTTGCGATGGGCCAGAAGGCCTCCTCCATCAATGGGGTGATCCATAAGCTGGAAGAGCATGGGGCAATGGAGCATACCACGGTGGTGGCCGCGAGCGCGTCTGAATCGGCGGCGATGCAGTTTATTGCGCCCTATTCCGGTTGTGCGATGGGTGAGTTCTTTCGCGACCGCGGCGAGGATGCGCTGATCATTTACGATGATCTGACCAAGCAGGCCTGGGCCTATCGCCAGGTGTCGCTGTTGTTGAAGCGCCCGCCCGGCCGGGAGGCCTATCCGGGCGACGTGTTCTATCTGCATTCACGTTTGCTGGAGCGCGCGGCCCGGGTCAATGCCGATCACGTTGAGCGGATCACCGGCGGCAAGGTGACCGGCCGCACCGGTTCTTTAACTGCGTTGCCGATCATTGAAACTCAGGCCGGCGACGTGTCGGCGTTCGTGCCCACCAATGTGATTTCGATTACCGACGGCCAGATCTTTCTGGAGACCGATCTGTTTAATGCCGGTTTCCGGCCGGCGATTAATGCCGGTCTGTCGGTCTCGCGCGTGGGTGGCGCGGCGCAAACCGGGATCATCAAGAAACTGGGCGGCGGCGTGCGGCTGGCGCTGGCGCAGTACAGAGAGCTGGCGGCGTTTTCGCAGTTCGCCTCGGATCTGGATGAGGCGACGCGCAAACAGCTTGAACGCGGGCAACGGGTGATGGAGCTGATGAAACAAAAACAGTATTCACCGCTGACGGTCGCCGATATGGCGGTGAGTCTGTTTGCCGCCGAGCAGGGTTATCTGGACGATATAGAGCTGGAAAAGATTGGTGATTTTGAACGTGCCCTGCATAGTTTTGCCCATAGTGAGCATCAAGACCTGATGGGGCGGATCAACACCAGCGGGGATTATAATGATGAGATCGAAAACGGCTTGAAGGCGCTGATCGAGGCATTTAAATCAAACAGTACCTGGTAATGGGCGCGTGAGCGCGGCAATGGGCAATCGATGATGAAGGAGTTGGGGAAATATGGCCGGTGAAAAGGAAGTACGCACCAAGATCGCCAGTATAAAGAATACCCAGAAGATCACCAGGGCGATGGAGATGGTCGCGGCCAGCAAGATGCGCAAGGCCCTGGAGCGGATGAACGCGGCCCGGCCTTATGCCGATAAGATCCGCAATGTGATCGCTCATCTGAGTCAGGCGAGGTCGGAATATCATCATCCTTTTACCCAGGCCAGAGACCCTGTGAATAACGTCGGCCTGATCGTTGTTTCCACCGACCGCGGGCTGTGCGGCGGGTTAAATTCCAATCTGTTTCGCCACGTTGTAAAGCAGATGAGGGCCTGGGAGCAACAGGGCAGGCAGATACGCATGTGTCTGTTCGGACAGAAGGCGGTGGGTTATTTTTCCCGTATAGGCGCCGGGATCCTCGGGCAGACCACCCATATCGGGGACGCGCCATCGGTGGCGGCGTTGATTGGCGCGATCAATATCATGCTGGAGGCCTATCGCAGGCAGGACCTGGATGAGCTTTATATTGGTTCCAATAATTTTGTCAATTCCATGGCTCAGGAAGCGGAGATTGAACAATTGCTTCCGATTCAACCGCAGGCGGATCAGGATATGGCGCATCACTGGGATTACATCTATGAACCGGATGCGTCGGAAGTGCTGGATCGGCTGTTGGAACGCTATATTGAATCGCTGGTGTATCAACGGGTGGTTGAGAATATCGCCAGTGAACAGTCGGCGCGCATGGTTGCGATGAAAAGCGCCTCGGATAACGCCGGCAAGTTGATCGATGAGTTGCAGTTGATTTACAACAAGGCGCGTCAGGCCGCGATCACCCAGGAGTTATCGGAGATTGTAAGCGGTGCGGCGGCGGTGTAAGGGGAAACAATGAGTATAACTGTGAGGGGCTTTATAAAGTGAATTCGGGAAATATTGTACAAATTATCGGCGCGGTCGTGGACGTGGAATTTGCGGGTGGCGCGATCCCAAAAATTTATGACGCGCTGGTGGTGGACGCGGAAGGTATAAACACCACCCTGGAGGTGCAGCAGCAGCTTGGCGACGGCGTGGTGCGGACGATTGCGCTGGGTTCCACCGACGGCCTCAGACGGGGTTTGAAGGTCAATAATACCGGCGCGGCAATTTCGGTGCCGGTGGGTGAAAAGACGCTGGGCCGGATCATGAACGTACTCGGTGAGCCGATCGATGATGCGGGCGAGATCGAGACCAACGAAAAAATGCCGATCCACCGCGAGGCTCCAAAATTTACCGAGTTAAGTCCCACCACGCAACTGCTTGAGACCGGCATCAAGGTGATAGACCTGCTGGTGCCGTTTGCCAAGGGCGGTAAGATCGGTCTGTTTGGCGGCGCCGGCGTCGGTAAGACCGTCAATATGATGGAACTGATTAACAATATTGCCACCCAGCACGCCGGTTTGTCGGTGTTTGCCGGCGTCGGTGAACGCACTCGTGAGGGTAATGATTTTTATCATGAGATGCAGGAGGCCGGGGTGGTCAATACCGAGGAATTTGAAAAGTCCAAGGTGTCCATGGTGTATGGTCAGATGAATGAACCGCCCGGCAACCGCCTGCGGGTGGCGTTGACCGGCTTGACGCTGGCCGAGAAATTCCGTGATGAGGGCCGTGAGGTGTTATTGTTTATCGATAATATCTATCGTTTTACGCTGGCGGGGGTGGAATGTTCGGCCCTGCTGGGTCGGATGCCGTCGGCGGTGGGTTATCAGCCCACCCTGGCCGAGGAAATGGGTAAATTGCAGGAGCGTATTACTTCCACCAAGACCGGTTCGATTACTTCCATACAGGCAGTCTATGTGCCGGCGGATGATCTCACCGATCCTTCGCCGGCGACCACCTTTGCCCATCTTGACGCGACTGTGGTGTTGTCGCGGCAAATCGCCGAACTGGGTATTTATCCGGCGGTCGACCCGCTGGATTCAACCTCGCGGCAACTGGACCCGCTGATCGTCGGACAGGAACATTACGATACCGCCCGCGCCGTGCAAAACACCTTGCAGCGTTATAAGGAATTGCGGGATATTATTGCAATTCTGGGCATGGATGAATTGTCGGAAGAAGATAAATTGATCGTCTCCCGCGCCCGCAAGGTGCAGCGCTTTTTGTCGCAGCCCTATTCGGTGGCAAAGGTATTTACCGGCCAGGATGGTGAATTTGTGGCATTGAAGGATACCATTCGCGGGTTCCGGGAAATCGTCGATGGCAAGCATGATAATCTGCCCGAGCAGGCATTTTATATGATAGGCGATATTGACCAGGCGCAGGAAAAGGCCACCACCTTATAATTCGACGGATCAGCCGATGGCCAACACCATACACGTCGATATCGTCAGCACCGAAAAGGAAATCTTTTCCGGCGAGGCCACAATGGTGTTTGCCCCGGCGGTGCTCGGTGAGGTCGGGATCGCCCCGGGGCATACCCCACTGGTGACCAATCTGGGGCCGGGTGAGGTCAGGGTGCAACAGCCGGACGGCGTTGAGGAGGCCTTCTATGTATCGGGCGGCATGCTTGAGGTGCAACCCAATCTGGTCATCGTGTTGTCGGACACCGCCCAGCGTGCCGATGATCTGGATGAGGCCTCGATATTAAAGGCCAAGGAAGAGGCCGCAAGAGTGATCCATGAACATGACGCCAAAATTGATTATGCCACCGCCCTGGCCGAGCATGCGGAGCTGGCGGCACAGTTGCGCGCCGTTCAGCGATTGCGCCGGAAATAGCGCCACGCTATCCTCATCCCGCCAAAGCGGCGTCGGCGGGCTCACCTGGCAACGGTGATCATCGGTTTATACGCCATATTATGACGATATCTGCCACAATAAAGCGGGTGATCATTACAGCGGTATCGCTGATCATACTGGGGTTAAATCCGTCGGTGTTTGCCGCCGACGCACTCCGGCAATCAGACGTCATTGACTGGCACGTCCATATCGCCGGCCTGGGTCATAAGGGGTCGGGATGTTACGTCAACAGGGTAATGCGGGAAAATTTTCGGTTCGGGTTTTTTATGAAATGGATGGGCGTTTCCCATCGGGAACTGGAGATGCACGGCGATTCGATCCTGGTGAAAAAATTGAATGCCCGCATCGAGCGATCAAAATATGTCGATGCCGCCGTTATCCTGGCAATGGATGGGGTGATCGATCCGGACACCGGGCGGCTGGATAGAGATCGTACCCTGTTCTACGTGCCCAATGAGTACGTCGCCGGGGAAACCGCGAAATATCCCGGATTATTGTTTGGCGCAAGCATTAACCCCAATCGTGATGACGCCGTCGAGCGTTTGATCGAGGCCGACCGGCAGGGTGCGGTTTTGGTCAAATGGATCCCTTCGACCATGGATATTGATCCCGCCGATCGGCGGTTTGTGCGTTTTTATAACAAGATGGCGGAATTGGAGATGCCCTTACTGAGCCATACCGGCAAGGAACGTTCCCTGCCCGGTGCCCGCGATGAGTTGGCCGATCCGCTAAGGTTGAAATTGCCATTGAGCCTGGGGGTGATCGTGATCGCCGCCCATATCGGGACGACCGGTAAATCCGAGGGTCAGGATAACTTTGAACGGATATTGCCGATGTTCGATCAATATCCGAATTTCTATGCCGATATTTCCAGTTTGACCCTGCTCAATAAGGTCGGTTATCTGGCCAGGGCGCTGCGCATGCCCGGACTCACCGACAGGATGATTTATGGCTCCGACTGGCCCCTGCAGTATTTTCCATTGGTCTCGCCCTGGTACCATGTTAATCATATCGGCGTCGGCAATGCCTGGCGCATCAGTGGCATCGACAATCGCTGGGACCGTGACGTGATGACCCTGGAGGCGTTTGGCGTGCCGCGTTCGGTGTTTTTGAAGCGGGTTGGCAAACTTGGCCGCGCCGAGCATTAAAAGCGCGCCGGCCCGGCCATCGCCGGGTTCATAATGATTCCAACAGTTTGCTCAATGACGGCCAGATATTCTCCAGAATCAGCGCTTGCGCGGCGGCGGTGGGATGGAGTTCATCGGCCTGCATATACTCCGGTTTGAGGGCGACGCCATCGAGAAAAAAAGGCACCAGGGCGATATTATTTTGTTCGGCGACCAGGGTAAAGGTTTGGGCAAAGCCGCGGGCATATTTGCCGCCGTAATTGGGCGGCAGTTTCATCCCCAGCAACAATACCTCGCCATATTGTCCGCATAAACCGGTCATCCGATTCAGGTGCAGACGCATGCGCTCAAGCGATAAGCCGCGCAGGCCGTCATTGGCCCCGAGTTCAATAATGCACAGGGCCGGCCGGTATTGGTCGAGCAGATCAGGCAGGCGCGCGAGGCCGCCGGCGGTGGTTTCGCCGCTGACCGAGGCATTGATCACCCGCCATTGGGCCTCGGTATCGGTTTGCCTGAGCCTGGCGCGTAATAAATTTACCCATCCCCGCTCTAATTCGATACCATAGGCGGCACTGAGGCTGTCACCCATCACCAGGATGGTGGCCGCCGTTGCCGGCGTGCTGGCCAGCAACAATATTAATGATAAAATAAAATTGCGTTCAATGGACACGGCTTCCTCACAAATTATCAGTTGTCATCAAGTTTCCAAAGTGGTCTCTTCCGCAACCGGTACGGTATCGATCCTGGGTAATATTAACCTGGAAGTGGGCGCGGCGGAAACCATAGCTATTATGGGTCGCTCCGGTTCCGGCAAAACCACCCTGCTGGGTTTGCTGGCGGGATTGGACGTGCCGACCTCCGGGACTATTCAATTATTCCGGCGGCCGCTGGCGGATATGAGCGAGGACCAGCTGGCTGAGCTGCGCGGCCGCGATATAGGGTTTGTATTTCAGGCTTTTCATTTGATCCCCGGATTTACCGCATTGGAAAACGTGATGTTGCCGCTGGAGATTAACGACGGTGACCGGGCCGAAGAATTGGCGCGACAATTACTCGAACGGGTCGACATGAGCCACCGTGCGGGGCACTATCCCACCACCCTGTCCGGCGGTGAACAGCAACGGGTTGCTATCGCCCGCGCGTTTGCCACCAGGCCGTCTTTGCTGCTGGCCGACGAACCCACCGGCAACCTCGACCTTGAAACCGGCAAGCGGGTGGCGGATCTGTTATTTGAACTCAATGAGGAGCGGGGCACGACGCTGATACTGGTTACCCATGATGAGGCCCTGACCCGGCGCTGCGATCGTTGCTTTCGCCTGCTCCGGGGCGGCCTGGAACCGCTGTAAGTGATCAGCTTTTACCTGAGATTGATTCAAAGGCAGTCGCGGTTGGCGGCGGTGCGATTATTCTGTGCCGCGATTGCGGTCGCCTGTGCGGTGACGTTTAGTATTACTCTGCTGGGGAATCGCCTGGAACAACTGTTTGATCAGCAATCCAGGGAAGTGCTGGCGGCGGATCTGGTATTGCAGTCAACGGCGGAATTGACCCCGCAACAATTGAATATTATTAAGCCGGCGGCCCTGACGCAGGCACGGTTGTTGATATTTCCAACCATGGCCTACGGCAATGACGGGTTTTTGCTGAGCAGCGTTAAAGCGGTATCGGATCTCTACCCCTTACGCGGCCGGTTGCAGATCAGCGACGGCGTGTTTGGCAAGGCCGAGTCCAGCGACCACGGCCCGCCGCCGGGAGAGATTTGGGTGGAGAATCGGGTGTTGCATGAATTGGGCCTTGCTCAGGGCGAGATGCTCACCATCGGTGAACGCAGTTTGAAGATAACCCGGATCCTGGTATTTGAACCCGACCGCGGCAATAATTTTTACAGTTTTACCCCGCGCATTATGATGCACTGGGATGACGTTGATTCCACCCGGGTGGTGCAGCCGGGCAGCCGGATCAGGTTTCGCTATCTGTTTGCCGGTGAGGCCGGCCCGTTGGCCGATTTACAGCAACGGCTGTTGCCGACGTTGCAACTCAATCAGGAATTTATCACCATAGACGCCGCCAATAAGACCCTGGCGGCGGCGTTAAAACGCGCCTATCAGTTTTTATACGTCGCCGCATTAATTGCGATTTTACTGGGCGCGGTCAGCGTGGCGCTGGTCAGTTATCAATACGCCGACGAAATGACCCATCAATACGCGCTGTTGCGCTGTCTGGGTCTGCACGGTCGGCGCTTATATGGTGCGATATTGCTGCCTTTTGTCAGTTTTACCCTGGTCGCAACCGCCGTTGGTAGCTTACTCGGCGGCGGCCTCCATGGATTAATTATGAGCGCCCTGGGGGAACTGCTGATCGGCGCCCTGCCGGCCCCGACGATGGAACCATTCTGGCTAAGCGGCGCCACCATTTTGATAGTGGTGTCGGGGTTTGCCTGGCCGTTTCTGCGGAGTGTGCTGGATACCCGGCCGGGGATATTGCTGAATCAGCCGCAATCACCGCGGCCGATCATCTTCACCGGCGCGGCAATGGCGGTTGGTCTGATGATGCTGATCTTTGTCGGCACCGGTGAGATTTTAATCAGCATTTATATCATGGCCGCGTTGTGCGCGTTCATCATATGCGCTTATTTTATTATCCAGGCGGGCATAAGCTGGATGATCAGGCGCAGCCGGACCGGGGCCGTGGCAACCAGACTGGCGGCCCGGATGCTGGGCGCCAACCGGCGCCTGACCAGTATGCAGATCATTGCCGTTGCCGTGATCTTTTTTTCTCTGGCGCTGATGCAGACTCTGCGTGATGATCTGATTTTATCCTGGCAATCGAAGGTGCCTGAGCAGGCGCCGAATTTTTTCGCAATTAATTTATTTCCCACCGAGAAAGCCGATTTCATAAATTTTCTCGACCGGGAAAACGTCCCCCACAGTCAATTATATCCGGTGGTGCGCGGCCGCCTGAGCGGGGTCAATGAGGTGCCGATACGTGAATACGCCAGTAAGGAATCCGGGCGCACGCATGAATCATTGAGCCGCGATCTGGCCTTGACCTGGAGCGCGTCGTTGCCGGCCGATAATAAGATCATCGCCGGCAAGTGGCATGACGCACGGGATGACTCGGCGGTGGCGGAGGTATCGGTTGAACAGGGTATTGCCGAGAAGCTGCGGATAAAACTCGGCGACCGCGTTGAATTTACCGTTAATACCCGCAAGTTCAGCGCACGGGTGAACAGCATACGCAGCGTTGAATGGGAGTCGTTCAGGCCCAATTTTTATATGATATTTCGCCCGGGGGCACTGGCGGGTCTGCCGGCGACCTATATGGCCAGCCTGCATATCGCTCCCGAGCGCCGAGAGCTGTTGCCGCAATTTATTCAGCGCTTTCCGACCGCCACCTTTTTTGATGTCGATTTTCTATTGAATAGGATCCGCGGCATTATTCAGAAAATCAGCACCGCGGTTGAAATAATATTATATGTTTCCCTGGTCGCCGGTTTGATCGTGTTTATTGCGGTGGAAATGGTGTTGCGCCGCTATAGGAGGCACAGCACCGCGGTCTATAAATCGCTGGGCGCGACCACCGCTCTGATCCGAAAAATATATCGCTCCCAGTTGCTGCTGAGCGGCTTGATGGCGGGCGCGGTGGCCTATATTCTGAACCTGGCAATCGGCATGATCGTCTCGGTTTGGCTGATCGGCGGCAGTTATGTGTTCAATATTAAAACCGCGATGCTGTGTTTGCTGATCACGCCAATACTGGTGATCATCACCGGCTATGTTTCGATATCGCAAAGTAGCAAGGCCCGGATCAGGGACCTGCTGGCGCAAACCTGAGCCGGGGGGCGGTCATGGCGGGATGGTACGTGTACATCGTTGAATGTGCCGACCAGAGTTATTACACCGGGATAAGCACCGACGTGGCAAGGCGGGTTAATGAACACAATCAACGCAAAACCGGGGCCGCGTACACTCGCGGCAGACGGCCGGTAACCCTGGTTTATCAGGAACGCGCCGGTTCCCGTGCCCAGGCCGGCCGGCGCGAATATGAAATCAGACGGCTGGGCAGACGGGAGAAACAACGGTTGATCCACTCCTTGCACGCGTTGCCGCGGTGACCGGGAGAAACTGACCCAAAAGCCCCCTGAGCGGGATCAGCTTTTAAGTCCATTCAAGCCGCCGTACCGTTATCCCCCAACTAAACATTGCGCTGTATGAGTCGGGTGAGTTCGCAAGGATCGGCGGACATGGCTCTACAATAAAGCACCAGTTCTATCGGATCCAGTCTGCGTTCCCCTTGCTCGACCTTGCCGACCAGAGAATGCACTACGCCAATATTACCGGCGAGCTGCCGCTGGCTTAAATGAGCCTGTTTGCGTTTTTGTACCAGCCAGTCGGTTATCAACCGCCATTCGCGGGAATATATGGATTTTCTAAACTTCGCCATTTGCACCTATTTTAGGTGCGATATAATGCTCCCATTTTAGGTGCATTAATCATTATAGGAGAAACATTATGTTTAAGAATTTTTCTGGTTTAACAGTCGTTATCTGTGCGCTTGTGACTCCGCTCGCCGTTGCTGCGGACACCAAGTATTACGTCGGTGGCAATTTGGGCGGGTTGCGTTATACGGAAGAGCTTGACCCACTCGTACAAGGCGAAGACGCATCGGCCGGTTTACCGATCCTCTATGCGCGACTGGGGGTGCAGCCCCATGAAAACTTTTCCTCGGAGCTGCGACTGGGTGTTGGCCTAGGCGAAGGTACAGATGATATTACGGTGGGTGGTACCACCGTGGAGGTCGATCTGGAGCTGGAACACTTCTGGGGACTCTACGTCCGCGGGGGCGTGCAGTTGGGGCGGCTGTTCTATCCCTACCTGATTGCCGGCTATACCCGGGGTGAGCTCACTGCCAGGGCTGAAGCCGGTAACATTAGAGTAAGCATCTCAGACACGGCGTCGGATTTTTCCTATGGCGTCGGAACCGATATACGGCTCTCCGAGACCATTCACGCCAACCTTGAAGTTATGAACTATTTCGATTCAGGTTCGGTCGAAGTGATCGGAGGCACTATTGGCATTAGCTGGTCATTTTAATGGCGCCGGAATAAGGTAGTAGCCCCCGTACCGCCTTTTAGACGGCGGCGCGGGGGATACATTGCCGCCGCCGGGCTAAGGTAATGCCCGTCAATATGGGTACTGATTTTTGATATGACAAATCGCATTGAAAAAACCGAGCAGGAATGGCAACAACGGCTTACTGCCGAGCAATATCGGGTGTGTCGTCAAAAGGGCACTGAGCAGGCCTTTACCGGTAAATATTATCATTGCCGGGATGCCGGGGTCTATCGATGTTGCTGTTGCGAGGCGGCGTTGTTCGATTCGGATACCAAATTTGATTCGGGTACCGGCTGGCCCAGTTTTTATCAACCGCTGGATGATGCAATTAAAACCGAGGCGGATCATAGTCTGGGCATGCACCGGGTTGAGGTGACGTGTGCCGCCTGTGACGCCCATCTTGGTCATGTGTTTGAAGACGGACCTGAGCCGACCGGGCGGCGCTATTGCATCAATTCCACGGCATTGAATCTGGATAAGGACCGGCGCGCTTGAAGCTGGTGTATGGGAGAAAAATTATGATTAATAAAATTGGATTGGTTTTAATAGTAGTCTATTGCTTCAGTGCCCCGGCCGCCGCCGAGAGGCTGATAAAAAGCCCGGCAACCCGGGTCAGCCTGCTTGAGCTTTATACCTCTGAGGGATGCAGCAGTTGTCCACCGGCGGATGAATGGCTCAGCTCATTAAAACGCGACAAGCGCTTATGGACGTCGTTGGTGCCGATTGCGTTTCACGTCGATTATTGGGACTACATAGGCTGGAAAGACAGATTTGCATCGCCGCAATACAGCGACCGACAACGCCGCTATGCCATCAGTAAAAATCTAAGCACCGTTTATACCCCCGGATTCCTGGTGAATGGCGAGGAATGGCGGTCATTTTTTGGGTTGCGAAGACTCTCGCTCGACCAGGAATCGGCGGCGGGGGTGTTGTCATTGCATCTGGATGGCACCAATGTTAAGGCCCGTTATCTTGCCGGCAACCATCAACGGGCTGATTTGATCCTTAATCTGGCATTGCTGGGGTTTGATATTTCAACCGAGGTCCGGGCCGGTGAAAACCATGGGCGCACCCTGACCCATAATTTTGTGGTGCTGGGACACAAGACCACCGCATTGACCCAGGCAAACGAAAGCTATGACGCCGCCACGACCCTGCCGGAATCGGATATCGACGCCGGCCAATATGGCCTGGCCGCGTGGGTTCACGGCGCCCGCGACTTAACCCCGATCCAGGCTGCCGGCGGTTATCTTAATTAAGCCCCGGGCAATTAAGCCCCGGGGGCGCCGAAAAAGCCTGAGACACCGCGACCCATCCATTAAAACAGGCCACTGATATTGCCGTTGCCGTCGACGTTTATGTTCTCTGCGGCGGGCATCCTGGGCAATCCGGGCATGGTCATCATATTGCCGGCAACCGCAACAATAAAACCGGCGCCGTTGGCGAGCCTGACTTCACTGATCTCGACCGCGTGGTCGGTGGGGGCGCCGCGCACCGCCGGATCGGTGGAAAAAGACATCTGCGTCTTTGCAATGCATACCGGAAAACGGCCATAATTCTGGTTTAATTTGGCCAATTCAGCCCTCACCCTGGAACTGGCGATCACCTCTTTGGCGCCATAGATTTTGGTTGCGACCGCCTCGAGCTTTTCCCAGAGTGACATACTGTCGTCATAGACAAACGCATGCCTGCCGGGACGGTGATCGACAACGTCCACCACCGCCCGCGCCAGGTCTTCGGCGCCGGCGCCGCCCTCGGCCCAGTGTTTGGAAATAACCGCGGTGCCGCCCACCTCTTCAATTTTTGCCTTCAGCAACGCCACCTCGGCGTCGGTATCGTTGATAAAATGATTAACACAGACTATGCACGGCAGGCGATAATGATCCTGAATATTGTGCATATGCCGTTCGAGATTGGCCATGCCTTTTTGCAACGCCTCCAGGTTTTCACGGTTCAAATCCTGTCGTTCCACGCCGCCGTGATATTTCAACGCCCGCACCGTTGCAACCAGCACCACCGCACTGGGATGAAGTCCCGCCTTGCGGCATTTAATATCGATAAATTTCTCGGCCCCCAGGTCGGCGCCAAAGCCGGCCTCGGTGACCACGTAATCGGCCAGTTTCAATGCGGTTTGGGTTGCGATCACACTGTTGCAGCCATGGGCAATATTGGCAAACGGGCCGCCGTGCACCAGGGCAAGATTATTTTCCAGGGTTTGCACCAGATTCGGTTTTATTGCATCTTTCAATAATGCGGTCATTGCCCCGCGGGCATTCAGATCGGTCGCGTACACCGGTTGACGGTCACCTTGAGTATAAGCCACGACGATATTACCCAGGCGCCGTTTCAAGTCATCCATAGAGGTGGCCAGGCAAAAAATAGCCATGACTTCCGATGCCACGGTAATGTCATAACCGTCCTCGCGGGGAAATCCATTGGCGGTGCCGCCCAAAGCGACCACGATCCTGCGCAATGCCCGGTCATTCATATCCACGACCCGTTTCCATGTGATTAAACGGGGGTCTATATTCAGCACGTTGCCGTGGTTTATATGGTTGTCGATCATCGCCGACAATAAATTATGTGACGTGCCGATTGCATGGAAGTCGCCGGTAAAGTGCAGATTGATGTCCTCCATCGGCACCACCTGGGCGTAACCGCCGCCGGCGGCGCCGCCCTTGACGCCAAAACAGGGGCCGAGCGACGGTTCACGCAAACAGATGAGGGTTTTTTTGCCGATACGGTTCATTGCATCCCCCAAACCGACCGTGGTGGTGGTCTTGCCTTCACCGGCCGGCGTCGGGCTGATTGCGGTGGTCAGGATAAGTTTGCCGTCCTCCCGGTTTTTAAGGCCGTCTATATAGTCAAGTGATAATTTCGCCTTGTAATGGCCGTAAGGTTCCAGGTGCCGGGCTTCAATGTCATATTGTTCCCGGGCAAGTTCAATGATGTGTTTTTTATTCGCTTTTTGTGCGATTTCTATGTCAGACATAACAGCCACACCTCCAAGGTCATAGCTTATTTTTACTCAAGGATTGAATCTGAATTCAGATTCGGCACCGCAATGGTTGTTTGTCAACCGTCACGGCTTATATTACCTGAGTGCCGGGTGATTCTCCAATACTGGCGACAAACCGCTCCGAGCCGGGCTCAACAAACGTCCTCATCACAATCAACCCTGCGGCCCCGGCGACTACCGCCGCCAACCTCCGGGTCCCATCGGGCACCGGATAACCGGCTCAAGGCCGAGTGCGAGGTGCGCGTCGCCCGGTTTGCCGGCATGAACCGGGGTTCAGCCGGCATAGTCGGCTTCCCGGAGAGTTCAGAGCAATTTAATCAACCCAACAATCAAGCCAGTCCGCACAATCATGGCGACGACCCTCCGGCGCATCAATCTTGTTTCCGTATTGGCAATGTCCTCCCTTCAAATGCGATGGCTTCCATATTCAGGTGCCGGATAATTTATACGGGTACGGCAGGGATCCTCCACCTGCCACGGTTCTCCACCCATTCAGTATAGCCGATTATCCCGACCCATCAACTCAATTTAATCAACCCGACAACCACGCTGATCTGCGCAATCATCGCACCAACGATCCAGCGCGTCAGTCTTGTTTCCGCGTTGGCAATGTCCGCCTGGGTGGACAGGCGCAGTTTCTCGACGTCCGCCTTCACCTCGGCTATGTCCGCCTGGGTGGCCAGGCGCAGTTTCTCGATATCCGCCTTCATCTCGGCAATGTCCGCCTTGGTGGCCAAATTGCCGTTAATCATAGCGACCTGCTCACTGGCCAGGGCTTCCGCCTGCGCTTCGGTGAAACCCGATTCAGTCAGGTGCTTGACAAATTTATGGGTATCAAATGCGATGGCTTCCATATTCAGGTACCGGATAATTTATATGGGTGCGGCAGGGATCTTCCACTTGCCACAGGTGTTACTCGAATGTTCATAATCTCTCATACAGCCAGTATAGTCCGATGCCCCGCCGTTATCAAGCCGGCGGATTCCATCCATCCCAGGCCAACCGGCGCGGGCGTGTCCCACCTCGTGGAGACCGGGATTATCTCAACCTGTAGGCATTGCGTAACAGTTGCCGGTAGCCCTCGTCGTTATCAGGCAAGGTGCCCACCAGGTCCGACAATAGCACCCGCCGCAATGCCGGGCTGGCCGCCAGTTCCTCCTCGAACCGCAACGCATAGTACAGGACCCGTGCGTCCTGCTGGTCCAGGGTGTCATCATCATGCAGGTCCGGGTCGGGGACGACGCCCGTCGCCAGGTTCTGGCCCAACCAGGTGCGGGCTCTGTTCCTTAGCCGCGAGATGCTTGCCGTCCCCCGCAGTTCGTCCAGCAGAGCATCGAGGGTGTCTTCGACGAGGGTGCCGGCTTCAGACAGCGCAACATAATACAGAATCTGGGCATCCTGCGCCCGCACCACACCGTCCCCATTTATGTCGGCGCTTGCAAAGACGGCGATGGTGAAGGCCAGGCTTGCCGTGTCGGTGGCGATGGTGTTGGTATCCGAATCCTCGGCGACGTATAGGTACCCCAGGGCGCTCTGCGGCAAGATCGGCCTGCCGCTGAGGGTGCGAGTGGTGGCGTCAAAGTTCAACCCGATTGGCAAGGGCTGAAGGATCCGGTAGCTGAGCGTGCCGTTGCCACCGGTGGCTTCCGGCAGGGTCTGCGGGGCGATGTTTATGTCAGTGGGGTAACGCTGATCGAGGATGGCATTATTGCCGAAGGTCGGCGTGGAATCGGCCTCAATGATGAGTCTGAGTTCATAGGTGCCGATATTGTTCCGAAATTGACCGTCATTGGCAGTGATATTAAAGGTGAACATTCCCGCACCGCCCGGAAACCATTGAAATATGCCGGATGGGGCGATTGTCCCACCAACGGGGATATCGCCGGTCAATGCAAATTCTACCGGATGGTTTTCGGCGTCCAGTGCGGTAAATACAAGCGATATAAACTCATCCACCAGATAGAAATCAGCTATTGGCGGCGCGCTGATGACCGGTGCGGTGTTGGCAATCGGTGCAAGTAACTCAAGGGTCAGGGACGTAAAGTGATGACCGTCGCAGACGGCATACAAAAGATTGCGGGTGGTGTATCCGTCAAGCACCGTATAAGTGATCAGACCGAGCGGGCCAAGAAATGTGGTGAGATTTTGAACGGCGGCGAGTTGATACGTGAGCACGTCGCCATCAGCGTCGTTGGTAAAATCGGTGATTTGAAAGGTTTGATCGATTCCATCCGTCAGTTGAACCGAACCTCCGATTCGGGCCGGTGCGGTATTGCCGGCGGGTACGGCGTTTGCTATATTGATTGTATATGCTTGTGATACGGTTCTTGCCGCATCGACAAAGCCATCATCGGATACCTGTACGGTAAAGCCGGCAGTCGAGTCATCGCATCTTGCGGAATTATTCAGGCCATCGTTGAAAGGAATGGTGCCCGTTAGTTTGCCGGCGGAGTCTATGCCAAGCCAGCCCGGCCGAGTGCCTGCCAGCCTGTAGGATATCGAGTCGCCTTCCGCGTCGTTGGCGGCTATTGTGTAGGCAGGCACAGTGGCCAGGTCCACTCCCTCAGAGGTGGCGGGAAACATGGTGGTGGTGATTGTCGGAATTTGGTTTACGCCGGGCGGGGTAATTGTTATGCTCCACCGGTTTATCGTGCCCGTCGCCAGGTCGTGGTGATCTTCGACTCTCAACCTCCATCTGCCGGTTGCCTGCATACCGATTAGACTGTCCAACTCGGTGGTGTAGGTTGTCATTATATCCGTGCCGGGTTGAAAAACAAAAAGTTGAATTACTGAAATGTCATCAGGCGAGAACAGGGCAACAAACAGGTCTGCGGTATCACTGTGAGTGATATCCACCATCACCGATATCGCGCCTATTGTTATATCATCTGATATATTTATATCACTGTATATGGGCGGACCACGTTCGCCGGCACCGATACCGTCGGGGATGGCAACCGGCGTGTCACTACTGGTAAAGATTCGTGAACCGGCGGGTGCCTGTGCCGAGACGTCCGAAATTGGAACCAGGGCCAGGGCGCATAATGCAAATAATGTCGAGCGGGGGTGCATAAATAAACGGGGTGATTATGAAGTCAACTCAAGGCTATTGCAATAAAAGTATTATTTGGATAGGTGGTGGCATTATTAAGTTCCTTGTTGCGGGCGCCGGGTGACGCCGTTGCGGGATACTCGCATATCAGCCTCTGCGGGTTCACAGATTTATGCGGCAAGGTTCACACGGCATTGCGGTTTCCATCACAAAGGCGGTTGGGCCTGAGCACGGGGAGCGGTAGATCGCCCGGAGGCCCCGGCCATTTTGCTGTAAAGCCGGTCAAACCGCGCTGCATTATACAGTGCGTGGTGCTCCGAGTGGTCTCGGTGATCGTCACAGCCGTTGCCAGGCTCCGGGCCTGCCAGGCATCGGATAACCGGCTCAGTCCCGGGTGCCTGTGCCTTTGGGTGCAATGTGCCCGTCCCTGGGTATGGTGTTAGCGTCACCGCAGGCGGTTTTCATCGCAGGTTGAGGGCCTGATTAAGGGTCATCATATCAGACCCAAATCCCAGCGCCTCCCGCAGTGCCCGACTGGCCTGTAGCTCATCCTCGAACCGCAACGCATAGTACAGAAGGCGTGCGTCTTCCTGGTCCAGGCGCCTATCGCCATTCAGGTCCGGGGAGACTTCCGCCGGGTTCCGGTTTAACCAGGCCATGGCTCTATTCCTTAGCTGCGCAACGCTTGCCGTTCCCCGTAGTGGGTTCAGCAGAGCATTCAGGTTGTCTGGTTCATCCGGCAGTGCCAGATAATACAGGGTCTGGGCATCCCGCGCCTGGATTAGACCATCGCCATTCAGGTCCGGCGACAATGCCATGATCACTGTGACAGTGGCGGTGTCAGAGCCGCCTTGGTTGTCGTTGATGGTCAGGGTCAGGGTAATAAGACCATCGATGGTGTCCGGTGCGGTCCAGGCGGTGTTGAGCACGTCGCTGCCGGTGAAACTGCCGACCTCGGGGGTCGCGCTCCAGGCATAGCTCAGCATGTCGGGGGGCGGGGTGGCGTCCGGATCGCTGCCGGTACCGATCAGGGTGACGGTGGTGCCCGGATCAACAGCGAGGTTGGTCTCCGCCGGCGAGGTGATGGCCGCCGTGGGCGCATCATTGCCACCGGTGACGGTGATGGTCACTGCATGCATGGTGCTGCTGCTGTTGGTGGCCCTGGCGGTCACGGTGAAGGTGTCGGTGTCGGTGGTGCCCTCGGCCAGGGCGTTGGTGTCGGGGTCGTTATTGTCCAGCGTGTAGGTCCATCGGCCGGTGGCACCGATGTTGAAGGTGCCGTAGGTACCATTTGCGTCGTCCTGCTCCACAAAATTCGCAGTACCGGGTGGCGCAATATCCAAATCACCCGTAGCCATGGTTTGCGCGGCCGTGCCGTCCTCGGTGACGTTGCCGACGTCGGTGCCCATGATGCTGAAAATGTCGATAAAAAAGCGCAGGGTATCACGGTCGTCGACACCCATATTGGTGTCCGAGTCATCCGCGAAGTAAGTGTAACTCGTTGTTGCCCCCAGTGGTTCGTCGGGTATGCCGGAGATCGCCCGGGTGTTGGCATCGAAACCCAGCCCGGTTGGCAAGACTCCGGATATGCTGTAGCGAGGAGGCCCGTTGCCGCCGGTGGCCTCCGGCAGGGTCAAATCAACCATACTGCCGTTGGCGAAAACCTGACGGGCTATGGTGGGATTCCCGAAATTCGGTCTGCGGTCGTTTTGAACGATGATGCGCAGTGGCCGTTCAGACTGATCAGTCGGGTCTTCATTGTTATCCTCGTCTCGTACTCTGTAGCGGAATCTGCCGGTGCCGGGACCAGCCAGTATGCCCATCAGTCTGCGGGTTTCGCTGTTAAAACTCAGCCCGAGCGCACGCAGGGTCGGGCCGCTGCTACGGAGCAGGTCGTATCTCCGCTCGCCGTTGCCGCCGCTGGCCTCCGGCAGGGTCAGATCAACGGCGTTACCAATGATGTAAAGCGGGGTGGTGATGGTCGCATCACCGAAGTCCGGAGCATCGTCGGTCTCTACAGTGATGGTGAAGCTCAGGGAAACGGTATCACGGTCATCGTCGGTATCGGTGTCGGTGCTGTCCGAGTCGGTGACGGCGTAGTTATAGGTTGTGATGCCCTGGCCCGTGGTCGGCCTGCCGGAGAGGACGCGCATGGTCTTGTTAAACGTCAGCCCGGGCGGTAGGTTTTCGCTTGCATCGCCAAGTCTGTAGAAGAGTTCACCGTTGCCGCCGGTGGCCGCCGGCAGGGTCAGGTCGACGTCGGTATCAATGACGTAAAGTTGAGCGTCGATGGTTTGACCACCGAAATCCGGTTCGACGTCTAGTGCGATAACCGTGACCGTTACCTCGGCGGTGATAGAGGCATTGGCGGTGCCACTGTCGTCAGTCGCGGTCAGGGTTAGTGTTATCTCAGTGTCTTCGGTGACCGGGGGCGCGGTCCAGATTGTATCGGCGGCGTTGGAGTTGGCAAAACTGCCCTGTAACAGCGGGTCACTCTGGTCCGTGCTCCAACTGTATCTTAGGGTGTCCCCGGCATCGACATCGGTGCCGTCGCCGGTGACCGTGAGATCACCTGATGCCGGCTGGTTACCGCCGAGTGGTGCGCTGATAGATACCGTCGGTGCATCGTTGGTGCCGGTGACGGTGATGGTAACGTCCGCGGTAATGTTTCTGGCTCCGACTGTAGCCATTACCGGGAATACGTCCATTTCCTCCTGGCCTTGTCTCAGCGCCTGCACCGCCTGCGCCTGCGCGGGTGTAAGTGAGGGATCGGCCAGCATGTAGGTCCAGCGGCCGCCGGTGTCCATGCTGAAGGTACCGTAGGTGCCGGTGGTCTGGTTTTGTGCGACGAAGGTGGTGGTGTCGGCCGGATTCGCATTGATGATGGTCAAGCTGCCGTTCGCAGTGGTTTGCTCCACCGTGCCGTCCTCGATGACCCCGCCCTCGGTGTCGCCGCCGATGGTGATCGGAGGAGTGACCGTGACCGTTACCGAGGCGGTCCCGGTGCCGAGGGCGGGGACGCCGCTGGTATCCGTGGCCGCCAGCATCAGTATGACCTCGATTTCGGCGGTGGGTGCGGTCCACATCGTGGAAGCAGCGTCAGCATCGACAAAACTGCCCTGTAACAGAGGGTCTGTCTGGTTCGTGCTCCACCGATAAGTCAGGGTGTCGGTTTCACCTTCATCCACGTCCATGCCGCTACCGGTGACCGCAATGGTCGTGCCCGCCGTCACACTCACACTTTCTCCGGGATTCGGGGGATTCGGCGCACTGATGGTCACCTCCGGCGGGTCGTTTTCTCCGTTTATGGTGATCGTCACGATATGCGTAACGCTGGGGTCGCTGGCCGCCACCACGGTGAATTCTTCCGTTACAGTTTGGCCTCGTCTCAGCATTTGGACCGCCGGCCGGGCGTTATCCAGCGTGTAGCTCCAATTGCCCATGGCAGTGAGACTGAAACGACCGTAGGTGCCCGGTGTATCGGACTGTGTCACGAAGAACTGGAATCCTCCTCCCGTGATGATTAAATCGGGAGATCCGGGGGGGCTGACTGTTTCGGGTCTGTCCGGCGGGCCCTCGGTTACTGTGAATGTGTCGCTGCCACTGATGGTGAGCATCTGTGCCGCGGCGTCCGGCGCCAGGATCAGGCCCAGCGCGAGCACAAGCACCGCCAACACCACCGGCTTGCGGGCGGAGATGAGCCGTGACACGGGCACCAGCGACCGCGTCCCCTCAACCCGGGAAAGGAAAGCATCAGCATGCAGTGATATGCCACTGAATAGTGAGATCATACTTTTTCGTTTCAGGTGATTGCGGTGATCTATTAATCAGGATTAATTATATCATAGGTTGCGAAGAGTGGATCACAACCCCTTGCGGGGTATTTTACGCTGGCACAGATAAGCCCTGCGGATACCTCGGTATTGTTTGTGGTAAGCTGTTATGATTGGATATTATCTGGAGTGTTGGCATGGCATTAACGGAATCATCGGTATGTGAATTTGGCCGCGAGGCAATTGATTTTCAGTTGCCAGGCACGGACGGTAAAACCTGGTCATTGAGTGATTGCAAGGGGGAAAAGGCCACCCTGGTCATGTTCATCTGTAATCACTGCCCCTACGTCCAGGCGATACTGCCGCGTCTGCTTGACGACGTCAGGAGACTCAAGGATATCGGGGTTGGCAGCGTTGCGATCATGCCCAATGATATTGAGTCCTATCCTGAGGACAGTTTTGACAATATGACCGCTCTGGCGCGGCAACGGGATTTTCCATTCCCCTATCTGCTGGATGATACCCAGGAGACGGCCAGGGCTTACGGCGCGGTGTGTACCCCGGATTTCTTCGGGTACAATGCTGATTTGCAACTGCAATTTCGCGGCCGACTGGATGCCGGCGGGATACAGCCGGCGCCGGCGGGTGCGCCACGGGAATTGTCTGAGGCGATGCGACAAATTGCCGCCACCGGCCGCGGGCCTGAGCGGCAGTTTCCAAGTATGGGCTGTTCGATAAAATGGCGTAGTTGACGGCGATCAAGGGTTGGCGGAATAGACCGCACCCAACAGGGTGTTTCCGGTGGCGCCGGTGATGGATTTTAGATCGACCGGGATGGTATTGACGCGACAATATGCCAGCCAGGCAAAGGTGACGGCTTCAACCGCATTCGGGGCCAGGCCGAGTTTATCGGTGGAGCTGATTGCGATATCCGGCAGTTTTGATCTGAGCAGGTGGAGCAGGTATGGATTGTTTGCGCCGCCGCCGCAGGTGTATATTTCCGAGGCGACGTCGGCGTGTCGGCGGATCGCATTTTGCACCGCGGTGCAGGTCAGTTCCAGCAGGCTTGCCTGTACGTCATTGGCGTTCAGATGTTTGCCGTAACAGTGCAAGGCATTGTCCAGCCAGGTGATATTAAAATAGTCTCTGCCGGTACTTTTGGGTGGGGGTGATGCAAAATAAGGGTCGTCGAGCAAGCGCCTGACCAGGTCGAAATCGGCTTGACCGGTTTGCGCCCAGCGGCTGTCTTTGTCCATGTTGGTTTTGTTATGCCGATAATTCCAGTCATCCATCAGGCCGTTGCCGGGGCCGGTGTCGAAGCCGGTAACCGCGGCGGTGTCGTCGGCGGGCAATAGGGTGATATTGGCGATGCCGCCCAGATTGAGTATGACCCTGTCCGTCCGGTCCGAGCGAAATTGGAATGCATGGAAGGCCGGCGCCAGGGGTGCGCCTTTCCCCCCCGCGGCCACGTCCATACGCCGGAAATCGGCAATGGTGGTCAGCCCGGTTTTATTGGCAATGGTGTGGGGGTCGCCAATCTGGAGTGTGCGCGGTTCGCGGCCATCAGGGAGATGCAGAACGGTTTGCCCATGACTGCCTATGGCATGGATGCTGGCGGGTGCGATATCGGCCTGGGCCAGTATGGTAAGGATTGCGTCCGCGAATGCGCGGCCTAATTGTATATCCAGTTCGGTTACTTCGTTAATACTGGAACCGGCCGATATGCCTCTTACCCGGGCTCTCAATTCCCGCTGACAGGGAAATTCCGCATATTCTACAAGTCGTGCCCCGCGCTTATCGAAATCGGCGATGGCCACATCGATGGCGTCCATGCTGGTGCCGGACATCAGACCAATGTAATACAAACCCGCGCCTCTAGTGATCACCCATCATCGTGGTTGCCCGGGCCGGGATCAGGAACGCCGGATTCGGTGGCAAGAGCGACCGAGGTTGTGGTCGTGGCGGCATCCAGTTCGGCCAATAAGGGGTCGGCGATTTGTCTGAATTTCGGCAGCTCCCGCTCCGCTATTCTTATGGTTTTGGACAGTTTAAGGGTCAATGGATTACGGTGTACGCCAGCGATTCTGAATTCGTAATGTAAATGCGGCCCGGTTGCCAGTCCGCTACTGCCAACGTAGCCGATAATGTCGCCTTGTTCCACCCATTTACCCGGTTTGAGTCTGGGCCGGTATTTTGACAGATGGGCATATACTGTTTTGTGCTCATCGCCGTGGTCGATGATCACGGTTTTACCATAACCGCCCTTGCTTCCCAGGTATTCCACCGTGCCGTCACCCACTGTCTTTACCGGTGTGCCCGTTGGCGCGGCATAGTCCACGCCGCGGTGCGCCCGGATGGTGTTTAAGACCGGGTGTCTTCTTGCAAGACTGAACTTTGAACTGATTCTGGTGAAATTGACCGGGGTCCTGAGAAAGGCCTTGTGCATGGCATGACCCGATTCCGAGTAGTAATCACTGCGACCGGAGGCGTCGGTGTATCTTACCGTCTTGAAGGCTTTATTTTGATTGACAAATTCGGCCGCCAGGATCGGGCCGTCGTTCACTTTGACGCCATTGTGGTATTGTTCCTGATAGAGCACGGTGAACGTGTCGCCTTCGCGGATATCGAGTGCAAAGTCGATATCCCAGCCATATATCGATACTAAATCCATGATGAGCTTATCGGACAGGCCGGCATTTTTAGCGGATAAGAATAGTGAATGGTGAATCACGCCAGAGGTGCGTTTGGTCTCGATGGTGGGTTCATCGATTAGCATCGCGGCCTGATAGGCGCCATTGTGTTTGGTGATCGCTAGGGTTTCCGTTGGATTTACTGCATACTGCATGGTCTCAAGTGCGCCGTTATCGAGGTCAAATTTCAGTATCTGACCGGGCTTTATGTGTTTGAGTACGGCCACGGTGTCGTCTATGCGGACGATCTCATGGAGAATACCGGCACTGATGCCAAGACGTGCAAAAATGGCGGCCAGGCTGTCGCCGGGTTTTACCGTCAAGGTCTGCCATTGGCGGGGATCCGGGGTGTCATTCGCTAACGGTGGCAGCGGTTCCCTTTCCGCCACGTCGTCGAGTTGCGGGTATGGTTCGGGAGAGGGCATGGCGGTGATCGCGTCCACTGCGGCGGGCGCGGGATTGGGCAGTATGGTGATTACATCCAGTGGTTCGGGATCAATGCCGGCCAGGCCCGCGGTTTGTGCCGGTGCCCGGCTTATGTCTGCGATGGCCGCGCTGATATCCGGCTCTAATAGCGGGTCGACCAGTTTCATGCCGGTTAACGTCAGTGACGCGGCTCCCAATACCAGTGCGATAGTCCAGCGCATGATGCGCTTGCGCAACGAATATGCGGGCACCCAGATTATTTCCGGTTTATAGTCTTGTTTTAGATAAACTTGGTAAGCCACGGTATATTACCAATAATTTTATATACTATATCGGCGGAACGCGGCCGGGTCAATGTTTATATTTTCCCCCGCCCGGTGGCCGCGGGGATATGATAAGCTGTTTTTCAGGGTGAACGGTATTTTTGAGGTGATCATGGGTTCGATAACTGAGGCAATGAATATCCTGAGCAGAGGCGCGGATGAGCTCCTGCTGCCGGAACAGTTGCAAAAAAAACTTGAGCAGGCCCGGCCTTTGCAGGTCAAGGCCGGCTTTGATCCGACTGCGCCGGATCTGCATCTGGGGCATACGGTATTGATCAATAAATTGCGGCAATTTCAGCAGTTGGGGCATGAGGTCATTTTTTTGATTGGTGATTTTACCGGCATGATCGGCGACCCCTCAGGTAAGAGTGCAACCCGTCCGCTGTTGTCGCGGGAGGAGTTGCAGCACAACGCCACAAGTTATCAGCAACAGATATTCAAGATCCTCGACCCTGATGCAACCCGGATCGAGTTTAACTCCCGCTGGATGGATGCCATGAATGCCGCCGATTTGATCCGATTGGCCAAATCCTATACGGTGGCCAGGATGCTGGAACGCGATGATTTTAATAAACGCTATCAATCCAATCAGCCCATATCTATTCATGAATTTTTGTATCCGTTGGTGCAGGGGTATGATTCGATTGAGTTAAAGGCGGACGTGGAGCTTGGCGGCACCGATCAGAAATTTAATTTGCTGGTGGGACGGCAGTTGCAACAGCTGTACGGGCAGGCCCCGCAGGTTGTGATCACCATGCCTATTTTGGAGGGTCGCGACGGGGTACAGAAAATGTCCAAATCGCTCGATAATTATATCGGCCTCGATGAGCCCCCCAATGAAATGTTTGGCAAAATCATGTCTATTTCCGATCAGTTGATGTGGCGCTATTTCGAGTTATTGAGTTTCAGATCGCCGGAGGAGATTGACCGGTTCAGGCGGACGATAGAACAGGGGGGCAATCCAAGGGACGTTAAATTTGAATTGGCCGAGGAGATCACCGGCCGTTTTCATGATCAAAATTCGGCCGGGTTGGCGCGGGCTGATTTCATCAGGCGGTTTAGCGACAACGCGGTGCCCGATGATCTGCCTGAGATTGCGATAAGTGTGGGTTCAAAAGGCATGCCTTTGGCAAACGTCCTCAAGGAGATTCATCTGGTCGGCAGCACCTCGGACGCACACCGGATGGTAAGGCAGGGCGCGGTAAGGATAGATGGTGAACGGGTGGATGACAGCAGGCGGGTGTTGGTGGCCGGTCTTTCGGCGGTGATGCAGGTCGGGAAAAGACGGGCTGCCAAAGTGGTGTTGACCAAAGACAAGTGATTATTTGCCGGCATGGTTATTCTTGATATTGCCGGGGCGCGCAGGCCATATCTTTAATTATGGGTGATAACGGCCCTGCTCCGGATACGCCGCAATTAAGCATCGATTTTTGCGGTATGTCGTTCAATACGCCGTTGGTGTTATTATCCGGTTGCGTTGGTTTTGGCGAGGAATATACCCGCATAAAGGGATTTTCGAATACAGACGTGGGGGCGGTTTGCCTGAAGGGGACGACCCTGGAACCCAGATTGGGCAATCCGCCGCACCGGATTGCCGAAAGCTATCAGGGCATGTTAAACGCGATAGGTTTGCAAAATCCCGGGGCCCGACGGGTGGTCGCCGAATATCTGCCCAATCTGGATTTCTCAGAGACCCGCTTTATCGCCAATTTGTCGGGTTCAACGCTGGAAGAATATGCCGCCATCACCGGTATTTTTGATGATTCACCGATCGATGCGATGGAGATCAATATTTCCTGCCCGAACGTAAAACAGGGGGGGATGGAATTTGGCAATGATCCGGCCGCGTCCGCCCGCGTTGTTGAGGTATGCCGCCGGCAAACGAGCAAACCATTGATCACCAAGCTGTCGCCCAATCAGACCGATATTGCTGAAAATGCCCGGCGCTGCATAGAGGCGGGCACCGATGGTCTGGCGGTGATCAACACGATCATGGGCATGAGCGTTGATATTCATTCACGCCGGCCGATCCTGGGCAATAATCAGGGCGGTTTGTCCGGGCCGGCAATCAAGCCGATAGCGCTGTTAAAGGTGCATCAGGTTTATCAGCACAGCAGGAAACACGGGATTCCGATCATCGGCCAGGGAGGGATCAGCACGGCCGAGGACGGGATAGAGTTTCTTATTGCCGGGGCAAGCGCGATAGGCGTGGGTACGGGCTTGTTTTATGAACCGCTGCTTTGTTCCGAGATCAATGCCGGAATACGCGATTATCTGGCCGCCAATAATATCCAACGGGTATCCGAGCTGACCGGCGTATTGAAATTATTTTAAGCGGCCCTCCAGTTGCCACGGGCCGGCTTTTATTGCAGTTTTTTTTGCACTCTGGTCAAAAAGACCCGCATTTCCCTGGCCGCTTGCCGGTCGCCTTTTTCGGTCGCGACGGCTATGCCTTTTTTGTATATTTCAACGGCCCTGCGCGCTTCTCCATTGGCGGTTAATGCCTTGCCGTAGGTTTTCCAGGAGGCGGAATGGTCGGGCGCCAGCTTAACCGCGGTGGATAAATGTTCAATCGCTTGCCGGGCGTGCCGTTGGTTCAAATATTCCAGGCCGAGGCTATAATGCAACAACGCGTTATTCGGTTGTTTGGCCAACAGGGATTCGAGGTTGTTAATGATCTTGTTCACAGTATTGCCGCCGGCAGTGGTTATTCAGGTTTTTGGGCGACCAACAGGGCTTCATTTCTGAAGCCGCGGTTTATATCGCCGGTGCGGCCTTCGTCTCTATATATCAGTACGCGGAAATCATTAAACAATCGCAGTAATTCGTTGTCGCGTAACAGGTAGTCGGGATTGTCAGGCCCGCCCGGACCGATTTTACTGGCGCTGAAGGTTTGATAAAAGATCAGGCCGTTTCTACGCAGTGCCTGTTTAATCGAGGGGATTAATGGGCGCTCTAGAAAACGGCTGACGACTATCACGTCAAAACTGTCACGGGTCGGTGGGAACGCGCTAACGTCTCTGATCTCGGCGGTGATTTGGTCGTTATCGGCGGTGATTTTGGAGACTGTATCGATCACGGTTGCGGAAACGTCCCAGGCGCTGACGTTGAGGCCGTGTTCCGCCAGCAGGAGGGCATTGGCGGCGCGTCCGCAAGCCAGGTCCAGGCCGGTCCCATGCGGCGGTAATAAATGGCTATGGTCGCGCAATACCCGACATGCGGACGCCGCCACCGGGCCTGGTCGGGAATAAATCCGATCCCATTTTTTGGCGTCGTCCATGGGCTTAATGAAACCAGAAACTGGGGCTTAGGATCACCAGCAGGGTGAATATTTCAAGCCTGCCCAGCAGCATGGCCAAACATAATATCCATTTGGCCGCGTCGTTGATGTCGCCATAATGCTGGCTTACGTCACCCAGGGCCGGACCCAGATTATTGATACAGGCGGCGGTGGCGGAAAATGAGGTGATTTGATCCAGACCGGTTGCCATTAATGCCAGCATTAAAATGATAAATACCGCTATGTAGGCGGCAAAATAGCCCCAGACTGCCTCGATGATTCTTTCCGGCAAGGATTTGTTGCCAAGCTTGATGGTGAATATCGCATTGGGGTGGATCAAGCGCTTTATTTCGCGGGCGCCCTGCTTGAACAACAACAGCATGCGGATGACCTTTAAGCCGCCGCCGGTGGAACCGGCACAGGCACCGACAAAGCTGGTGAATAATAACAGCACCGGTAAAAAACCGGGCCAATTGGAATACCCGGTGGTGGTAAATCCGGTGGTTGTGGCTATGGATACGGTTTGGAATATGCTGTGTTCGGCCAGATACAGAATGCCGGTGTCCTCGGTGACTATTATTTGATAAAGAAAACAAATTAAGCAGACGCCCAGCAGCATGCCCAGATAGGATTTACATTCAGCGTCAGCCCAGTACACTTTTAAATTGGTATTGTTCCAGGCAATAAAATGCAGGGTGAAGTTAATGCCGGATAAGATCATAAAGATAATCGCCACTGATTCGATCAGGGGGCTTTGAAAATAGCCCATGTTGGCATCGTGGGTCGAGAACCCACCGATGGATACGGTTGAAAAACTATGGCTGATTGCATCGAATACGGTCATACCCGCCAGCCAGTAAAACAGTGCGCAGGCGATGGTCATGCCGAGGTAGATATACCACAGTGCTTTTGCGGTTTCGGTGATGCGCGGGGTGAGTTTGGTGTCTTTGGCCAGTCCGGGTGTTTCGGCGCGGTATAACTGCATGCCGCCTATGCCGAGCATCGGCAGGATGGCCACGGCCAGCACGATAATGCCCATGCCTCCGAGCCATTGCAATTCCTGTCGGTAAAACAGGATGGATTTGGGTAAATGTTCAATCCCGGTGAGTATGGTTGCGCCGGTGGTGGTCAATGCTGAGATGGATTCGAATACCGCGTCCGTCAACGATAATTGTGGTATTTCGGAAATGATTAATGGCAAAGAACCGGACAATCCCAGCCCGGCCCAAAATAACACTACAACGATGAAACCGTCGCGCAATCGCAGATCGCCGTTGACATTTTTCACCGGCAACCAGATCACCAGGCCGATGGTTTGGATAAGCAAAAACGCGCTGATAAATGCCACCCAGGCGCCGTCGCTGAACCATAATGAGAGCATTAGCGGTGGCAATAAACTCAGACTGAACAACAGTAGTAACAGGCCCAGGACTCGCTGTATCGCGGCGTATTGCATTATCGGGCTTGTCTCATCTTAAGCGACGGTCCGCGTTTGGCCTAGAGAAAGGTGACGCCGACTTGAAACAGGCGTTCCACTTCGGCCACGTATTTTTTATTCGCGACCAGCAAAATGACGTGGTCTTCGGCTTCGATTTTTATCGCGTCATGGGCGATCAATACCTGGTCGCCGCGAACAATCGCGCCGATGGTGGTCTCCGACGGCAGATTAATGCTTTCTATGGTCTTGCCGACCACGTCGGATGAGTTCGCGTCACCATGGGCGATGGCCTCAATTGCTTCCGCCGCACCCCGGTGTAATGCATGCACCACGACCACGTCACCTTTTCTGATATGCGCCAATAAGCTGCCGATTGTCGCCTGCTGGGGTGATATGGCAATATCAACGGCGTTGCTCTGTACCAGGTCGGCATAGGCGGCACGGTTTATTAATGCCATGACTTTTTTTGCCCCCAGCCGCTTTGCCAGCATCGAGGATATGATATTGGCTTCGTCGGCGTTGGTTAGCGCACAAAAGACGTCGGTATTGTCGATGTTTGCCTCCAGCAGCAGCTCTTCATCGGTGGCGTCGCCTTGTAACACTACGGTATTTTTAAACACTTCGGAGACGGCCAGCGCGCGTTCAGGATTAAGTTCGATCAGCTTGACTCTGAAATGCGCCTCCAGGGTCAACGCCAGTCGGGTGCCGATATGACCGCCGCCGGTGATGATAATGCTCTTTACCGGACGCTTCTTGTCGGTGATGGTTTGCAATAATTGCCGGATGTGTTTTTGGGAACCGATGAAAAATATTTCATCATTCGGTTCAATAAGCGTGTCGCCATTGGGAACCACCGGATGGCCTTTTCTTAAAATCATCACTATCCGGTAGTCTATGCCGGGCAGGAGTTGGGTCAATTCGCCTATTTTATGCCCCACCACCGTGTTGCTGTACAGGGTTTTGATCGCCACCATCTGGGCCTTGCCGCCGGCAAAATCAAGCACCTGTAACGCGCCGGGATAATCGATCAAACGTTTTACATATTGTGTTACCAATTGTTCGGGACTGATCAACACGTCTATCGGCAGCGCTTCCTGTGAGAACAGGGCGGTATGATTCAAATATTCGGTGTTGCGTACTCTGGCGATCTTGGTGGGCGTATGAAATAAGGTATAAGCGACCTGGCAGGCGATCATATTGATCTCGTCGCTGTTGGTGACCGCGATGATCATATCGGCGTCATTGCCGCCGGCCTGGGTCAGGATGGAAGGATGTGAAGCGGTGCCGGTGATTGTTCTCAGGTCATAACGTTCGCTGAGGAGCTTGAGGGTGCCCGGATCATTGTCGATGACCGTGATGTCATTTGCTTCGTTGACCAGATTGGCCGCAACCGATGATCCCACTTGGCCGGCTCCCAGAATGATGATCTTCATTTTAAATTGATGCCCAGCGATCTCAGTTTTCTATACAGGTGGGTTCTTTCCATACCCACGGTATCGGCCACCTTGTTCACGCTCCAGTTTTTTTGCTCCAATTGAAACAGCAGGTAGGCCTTTTCAAATTGTTCTCTCGCGTCTCTTAACGGCAGGTTGAAGTCGATGTGTATATCCACTTCTTTGGATGGCTTTTTTTGATTAAGGGCCGGTTCTATTTCGTCCAGGTCGATGACTTCATTATTGCCCAATATCAGTAAGCGCTGCACCAGATTTTTCAATTCTCTTACGTTGCCGGGCCAGGCATAGCCTCTGAGTCTGTTTTGCGCGGCAACGGTGAAGCGTCTGTAAGGCAGTTGTTCCGCGTTCACGAAGTAGTCCACGTAGTAATCGAGCAGGTCGGGAATATCCTGGTAATGCTCGCACAGACAGGGTACGTTCAATGAGAGTACGCTTAATTGATAAAAGAGAGTGTCTCTAAAGCCGCCGTTTTTGACGTGTTCTTCGATGCCTGTTCTGGTGGCGGTGATGATGCGCAGGTCCAACGCCAGTTGTTGAGTGTCGCCAACGTGAGAATAGGATTTTTTTTCTATCACGTGCTGTAATTGTGATTGGAGCTTCAGGTCCAGTTCGGTGATGTCCCGCAGGAACAGGGTGCCGCCCCCGGCCAAATCAAAATACCCCTGGGACTTTACCGAACCAAATAATTCGACCTCGGCCAGGTCCCGGCTTAACGCGGACAGGTTTACGCTGATGAATGGTGCCTGTTTTCTATGGCTTTGCTTATGCAGGTAGTAGGCATAAGCCTCCTTGTTTGTGCCCGCGGCACCGATGATCAATACCGGTGCGTCATGATTGGCAAAGCGGTCCATTTGCGATTTGAGATCGTGGATTAATTTACTCTTGCCGATGATCTCCCCCTGCCATTTTGCCGACTGCCGTAAATTAATATTTTCTTGCTGGAGTGAGGATGCTTCAAGCGCGTGTTTGACCGTAAGCAATAATTTTGCCAGCGATAGCGGCTTTTCTATGAAATCATAGGCGCCCAGCCGGGTTGCCTCGACCGCGGTTTCAACGTTGCCGTGGCCCGACATCATTACCACCGGCACCTCTGTTTTTTGTTGTTCCTTCCACTCTTTGAGTAAGGTGATGCCGTCGGTATCCGGCATCCATATATCGAGCAGGACCAGATTGGGGGGGGTGTCGCCAAATAATGACCGTGCTTTGGCCGCGTCTTCGGCCAGGTCGACGCTAAAGCCTTCATCTTCAAGGATCTCTTTTACCAGAGTCCGGATATCGGGTTCATCATCGACAACCAATATGTTTGCGGCGCCCATATATTAAATGACGGCCCTGGCTTTTGCCGATATTACAGTTTCAGCGGGCAGCCGTATTACCGCACTTGTTCCGGTGCCGTCGCGGTTATTTTCCAACCACACTTTGCCGCCGTGTTCTTCGATGGTTTTTTTAACGATTGCCAAACCCAGGCCGGTTCCTTTTTTCTTGGTGGTTACATAAGGGTCAAATAATTCGTTGATTTTATCCCGATCTATGCCGGGCCCGGAATCTTTTATTTTTATCTCGATCCCGCCGCCGTCATGGTCGCTGTAATTACCGCTGCTTATCTCCACCGATTTACTGCCGGATATCAGGTTGGCGTCCAGTGCATTTTTCAGGAGATTATTCAGCACTTGTCTCAAGCGGTCCGCGTCACCGTTGATCACCGGCAATTCATCAAGCCGGGTGGTAATATTCATGTCCTGGTCGAGGTTATCATACAGATCGGCGGCCTCTTGAATCAATTGATTGACCGCAACCGGCGCCAGCGATATTCCCGGCGATCTGGCATAGTCGGAAAAGTTGTTCACCATGCCTTTCATGGTTTCAACCTGATGGACTATGGTTTTGGTTAACCGGTCCAAGGTGCTGGCACTGTCCCGGTCCATGGTGGCCAGGTATTTGTGGCGCAGGCGTTCGGTCGCAAGCTGTATCGGCGTTAACGGGTTTTTTATTTCATGCGCCAGTCGGCGGGCGATTTCACTCCATGCCGCGTCCCGTTGCCCTTTGACCAGGTTGGTAATATCGTCAAAAACGATCACGTGGCCGGTTTGTTCGTGCTCAACCAACGGCATGACCGCGCCACTCACCATCAATATTTGATCGCCGCTGATATTATGTATCGTGATTTGCGCCCGCCAATCCTGATTTTTGCCGGCGATATTATGTTGCAGAATGTGTATGAATTCATCCAGACCGGAAGCATGCCTGCCCAGCACGTCCAAAGGTTGATCGATGATATGCTCCAGTGGCACGTTCAGTATCTGTCCGGCGCTGATATTCGATTTTTCAATAATACCGGCGCCGTCAAACACCATCACCCCGGATGAAAGCCGCGACAAAATCGTCTCCAGATGGTTTTTTCGGGCTTCCGCCTCCTGTTGACTTTTGCTGGCGTTATCCCTTGCCTGCCGAATTTTATTAGTCATCTCATTAAAGGAGGCGATCAAAAAGCCCAATTCATCATTGCCGGGTATCGGCAGTTTGGTGTTATAGACCCCTTCCGCAATCGAGCGCGTTCCCTCGGCAAGGTGGCTGATCGGGGCGGAGAGCTTTTTTGCCGAATAAAACCCGGCCCAGACCGCACTGAAAATGCTGAATAGCAGCACCATGGTGAGGATGAGAATGAGACTGAGCTTTAATTTTTCGCGCAAATAGGAAAGCTCTTTGTATTTGACAAAAGACGACTGTACGCTGCTGGCAAGTTTGTTGATGCGCTCGGAAACGGGAAACAATGCCTGCACCAGCCGGGATTCTTCTTCCATGCCCAGTTTGGGGATATTGGCGACCACGCGCACGAATAATCCCGAATTGCCGACCGGATCAAGCCCTATGTAATTGCTGTTCTGCTGCAATTGCAACAGGATGAAGTCATCCGGGCGATTGGGTAAAAGGTTGCTGGTATCGGTTGTACTGGAGGCGATGACCGCGCCTTGTTGAGTTAATAACATTAATTCATCGGCCCCCACGCGCGCCCGTATTTTATCAATTTCCAGGGAAACCGATTCGTTGGGCGCGTCGCTCAGGTCTTCGGCGGTTTGCTCGGTTATGTTGAGCAATTCGCGCATTCTTACATCGAGTGCCAGACGGCTGAGTTCGAGTGAATCATCGAGTGCCTGCTCGACGCGCAGATCAAACCAACTATCGATGCCGCGGTTTAAGAAATCCAGCGAAAAGTAATAAACAATCAACACCGGGGTAACGGCTAATACAGAAAATACCATGACCATGCGGAGTGTGATCCTGGAACCGATAACCTTATTTTTTAATTGCTGGACCAGTTGCTTCAGGTTGAGTCCAATCAGGACGACCAGGCATATCAGGCCAACGGAATTGGATACCAATAAGACCGAATAATATTTGCCAAATTCATGTGAGTCCTGCAAAGACTGGCTCATCAGAAACAACGAGGCCAGCATAAACACAAACAACCCGACCCCGATTAAAAATATTGTTTTGCTGCCGCTGTTCATGGATTCAGTGTCCATGCGTATGGTGCCCCGGAAATATGCCAATCGGATGACAAATAGGCCACCGGCCGCATCGGCGCCGGCAGTGATTCGATATCCAAATAGGCCCTCATTGTGGCAATATAGTCGCGTTTGTCGACAAGCAGCATTTTATCGAAACAAGGCACGTTTTTTATTGCGCCGAGATGACGCAATGCGCCGTTAAGAATTTTAAATGACCGCCTGGTTTGATCATTAATACTGGTGACTATGTAATTGCCGCTTAGCGGGTGGTATTGCAATTGGTAATTTAATAAGCGATCGGCGACTTTTTTATCCCACAGCCAGGGTCTGGCTTGTTTAATCCGTACCATCATATTCAGATGCAGGGATATGCCGTGTTCCAGGGCTTTTTTTGCTTCCTGACCCAGGCTAAGCGATAGTGCGGCGTTCAGATAATAGGTGTTATCCTGCAACGATAAAGAGGCATTTTCAATTGCTATCGCCTGGGCATGAACGTTGGTAATGACCAAGTGGCCGCCCAGGGCCAGATACATTACCCAGCCAAGGCCTGTTTTAATCGTTATGGGTTTGTCTTTGTTTAAGGAAGCCATGAAAAAATCACTGATCAACGTAATTATGGGTAATGATGCGTGCGCCCCGACTTGCCGACGTCGTCATTTTACATCATGGTCGGAATTTGTCGCGGCATGGATGGGCGCGCTCATGGGCGGGGTATTGAAACCCATACATTTTTTGCTCAGTCCGGGTCGGCCATTTAAAAAATCGGCGGCGGACATAATATTTCCTCCGGCCGGTTGCAATTTTATAATATTGATCAATCCTTCGCCGGTACCGACCGTCAATCCATTTTTATCGCATCCTGTTATTTTACCGGGATCAGTGGAACCATGCTCATCAATCGGTTCCGCCTGCCAGATTCGGAGGTTGATTCCGTCAATGACCGTATGGGCGACGGGGGCGGGATTAAACGCCCTTATTTTTCGGTCTATTTGCTGGTTTGATTCACGCCAGTCTATTGCCGCCTGCAGTTTGGAGATTTTCGGCGCATAGCTTGCCAGTAAATGATTTTGTGCTTGTGCGGTGACGCCGCCGTCAACAAAACCGGTTAAAAATTTTCCAAGGGCGGTTTTTGCGGTAGCGACCAATTTGTCGTGCAAGCTGCCCGCGGTCTCTCTGTTATCGATATCACAATACACTTTTAAATATACCGGTCCGGTATCCATGCCTTCATCCAGGCGCATGATCGATACCCCCGATTGCTTATCGCCGGCAAGAATCGCGTGTTGAATCGGGGACGCCCCGCGCCACCTTGGTAATAAAGACAAATGTACATTAATGCAGCCGTGTCTGGGGGCATTTAATATCGGCCGCGGCAACAACGCGCCGTAGCCGACCACGATAAACAGATCGCATTGTCTGAGAATGCCGGCGTCGATCCCGGCGGCCTTGTCCGGCTGTAATACGGGTATGTTAAATCTTTGCGCACATTCTTTTACCGGATTATTGACGGTCTTCCTGCCGCGACCGGAACGGCGGTCGGGCTGGGTGATCACTAATACCATATCATGCCGGTTATCTTTGGTTAGAAATTCCAACAGACTGCGTGCCAGTTCCGGTGTGCCGGCGTAGGCTAATTTCAGGCGTGCCGATTTCACAGGATGTGTGAATTGGATTTTTCCCGTTTATCCAGTTTCTTTTTGAGTCTTTTTCGTTTTAACGGTGACAGATAATCGATGAACAATTTGCCGTCCAGGTGATCGATTTCATGTTGAATGCAGACGGCCAACAGACCATCGGTTTCATCCTGAACTTTATTACCCTGCAAATCCAGATAGCAGTAGTCAATTTTTTCGGCGCGTTCGACTACGTCAAAATAATCCGGCACCGACAGACAACCTTCACGCATTTCTTCCAGCCCCGATTGTGCCGTGATTTGAGGATTTACCAGTATCAACGGCCGCTCCCTTTGTTCTGACAGGTCAATCACAATCACCCGCACCTGCCGATTCACCTGGGTGGCGGCCAGACCAATCCCGCCCTCGGCGTACATGGTTTCCAGCATGTCTTCAGCGAGTTGACTGATTTCAACGTCGATCTGTTGCACCGGCAACGCCGTTTGCCTAAGGCGCTGATCCGGAAAATGTAATATCTCCAGTCGGGCCATCTTTTGATACTCTGATTTTTTAGATAAACTGCTCCATAATTTAAATTATATAGAAAATAAATTTATTTTACTTGCATATTCTGCTAAACTTCTTTTTAATCTACTTTAAATATATGACGTAAGGCGATAGCTATGTTGAATAAAATAATACTTTTAGTGATAACAACGGTTGCCGTACATAATGTTTTTGCAGACACGGTAACGGTCCGCCCGGATCATCCGGATCAGTACGTGGTCGTCAAGGGCGATACATTATGGGACATCTCCGCCCGATTCCTGAATGAACCCTGGTATTGGCCGGAAATCTGGGAGGGCAATCCTCAAATTGAAAACCCGCATCTTATTTATCCCGGCGACGTTATTTCGCTTTCCTACAAAGACGGACAGCCGGTGTTGACGGTCAATGGAGATGCCGCCGGAGATGCCGGTGATGGGGATGCCGGTGATGGAGGGGCTTCGGAACGGAGCCAAACCATTTCCGGCAGGAACATTAAATTATCGCCCCAAATAAGGGCTTATGACAGAGATTTGGCCATTCCAACCATTCCCATTGATGCTATTCGACCCTTTCTTGAACATCCGCAGGTGGTATCCGGCGATGAGATCGATTCATGGCCATACGTTGTCGCCAACATTGAGCAGAGTTTAGTAGCGACCGCCGGCAATAAGGTTTATGTAAGGGGATTGCCGGAGAACGTCGCTGATCGCAATTTTTCAATTTATAGAAAAGGGAAGGCATTAATTAACTCCAGGAAAGATGACAAGCGGATCCTGGGTTACGAAGCCATTTATATCGGTGACGCGGTGCTTGAAGAAAGGGGTGATCCGGCCTCGGTGATTGTCACCACGGTTGAGCGTGAGATTGTTGCCGGCGACAGATTGTCCCGGCAATTCGAAAAAGATATTGAAACCCGCTTCATTCCTCATTTACCCAGTGAAGGGGTGGCGGGAAATATCCTTTCCGTTTATGGAGGTGACGTGGTTAACATTGGTAAATATATGATCATCGCATTCGATATCGGGGCAAAAGATGGCTTGGAGTCAGGCAATGTACTGGGAATTTTCCAGGCCGGCCGCATCGCTCTGGATAAGACCGCTCCGGTGTTGCAACAAGCCCGGGAAGACAACGAGAGGCTTAGGATCAGGCAAGAGTATAGAGACGCCGAGGACGATAGTCTGGGCGATGCGCTGGGTGGTGCGTTGGCTGAGGTCGTTGACGGTGTGGTGGACGCCAAACGCAGGTTTGACAAAAAATTTCCTCATATCAGCAATCGGCAGGCCGGGGTGGAAGAGGTGGGCTTGCCTGAAGAGCAGGCTGGCGTCGTGATAGTGTTCAAAACATTTGATCGATTGAGCTATGGCCTGATCATGGAGTCGACCCGGTCCATTCGGTTGTTAGACTCAGTGAGAAATTTATGACAGGCCAGGTTGTGGCGGGCTGAGCATTGCCGTCCATAACAACCGCCGGATAACTGCCGGGTGAGGCGTAAGCGCGTGTACAAACATTGACCAGGCCTGTTATTTGAAGCGGATTTACAAGGGGTGGAAGATATGAAAAAAATACTGTTGGTGATGATTTTTCTGGTAAGCGGGCCTTTGTTTGCATACGAAGATGGCGGCCTTGAGGGATACGAAGTCGGCACGCGGGCGCAAATAAACAACCTGGAAAGAGTAACCCAGGAATTGCTTGCTCCACCGCTTGTGCCCGAACATCAACAAACGGCGTCCGGCAAATCGAAAATTGTTCAAGTCAGAATGGTGATCGAAGAGAAGGAAATTGAAATTGAACCGGGTGTTTTTATGTGGGCATTTACCTTTAATGGCAGCGTGCCCGGGCCGCTTATTGTCGCTCATGAAGGTGATTACATTGAACTTACTCTGGTTAATCCGAAAACCAGTTTATTACGTCACAACATTGACTTTCATGCCTCAACGGGAGCCCTTGGTGGCGGCGAGCTGACCCACGTCGCTCCGGGGCAGGAAGTGGTTTTGCGTTGGAAAGCCGTCAAACCGGGGGTCTTTATCTACCATTGTGCGCCGGGCGGACTCATGATTCCCTGGCACGTGGTGCACGGAATGAACGGTGCCGTAATGATTCTGCCAAGAGACGGCCTGAAAGATGGAGACGGCAAAGGCATCAAATATGACAGGGCCTATTATATAGGAGAACAGGACTACTATCTTCCCAAAGATAAAAACGGAGAATACAAACGCTATCCCAACGCCACCGCCTCCCTTGCCGACGATTTGGAGGTGATGAGGGGACTGATTCCGACCCACGTCACATTTGGAGAGCGGGTGGGGGCATTAACGGGTGATAACGCGATGCGCGCCAAGGTCGGCGAAACCGTTTTGTTTATCCACTCTCAAGCCAACCGCCAGTCTTTTCCGCACCTGATTGGCGGACATGGTGATTATGTGTGGGAAAGAGGTGATCTTGCCGCTGCCCCCGCGGAAGGCTTGGAAAGCTGGGTCATAGCCGCCGGTTCCGCGGGCGCCTTCACTTACACCTTTCGGCAGCCCGGAACCTATGTTTATCTATCGCATAATTTGATTGAAGCGGTAATGCTCGGGGCCCTCTCCCAGATCAAGGTTGACGGGCAATGGAACAATGATTTGATGGAACAGGTTCAACCCCCGGGGCCGATAAAGTAGCCATTTTCCCAATTAACGAAACCACTGAAGACGGTCAGTTGCAGATTGAATTGGCACGTTTGTAGCAACACAGGCAATGGACTGCGGCGTGATAAAGGATCAACGTAAATACTGGTTGGCCCTGCGTCGTAACCCGGACCTGCCTGCAAGTCTTTGCAAGGTGTTACTCGATCAGTATGATAACGTTGAAGCAATCTTTCATGCCGGTACCCCGGCTCTTGCCAGATTGGGGTTGAATAACAAGGCGATAGGGCATATTCAGTCGCCGGATTGGAGTGCCCTGGATGCAGAATTGCAGTGGGCCGAACCGGAGCATCATCATCTCATCAGCTATCATGATCATGATTATCCGGGTATGTTGAAGGAACTGCATAATCCGCCGCCGTTATTATTTGCCCTGGGTTACCGTGACATCATTAACACTGTTCAGTTTGCGATAGTCGGCAGCAGAAATCCCACTGGCGCGGGCAAACGTTTGGCGGCTGAGTTTGCATCACAACTGGCGGCTTATGGATTTACGATAACCAGCGGTTTGGCTCTGGGCATAGACTGCGCGGGTCACTTAGGTGCGTTGGACTCGGGCGGCCGCACCATTGCGGTATTGGGCAACGGCCTCAATACTGTCTATCCGGCCAGGCATAAGCAAACAGCGGCAAGAATAAGCGCCCAGGGTTTATTGATCTCGGAGTTTTCGCCGGACACCCCGCCGTTGCCGCATCATTTCCCGATGAGAAACCGGATAATCAGCGGCATGAGTACCGGCGTGCTGGTTGTTGAAGCAACCAAAGAAAGCGGTTCGTTGATCACCGCAAGATATGCGATGGAACAAGGCCGGGAAGTCTTTGCCATTCCGGGGTCTATTCATAGCCCTTTGGCCAAAGGTTGCCACGCGCTGATAAAACAGGGTGCCAAATTGGTGGAGAATATACAGGATGTTATTGAAGAATTGGGGTCGCTGGTCACCGCGGCCACAGCTTCTAAACCAGCCGCCCAGCGCGATGCCAAACAATTTGACTGGGATGAAGAATACCAATTTCTGATCCGGAAAATGGGGTTTGAATCGGTTACCGTGGATGAATTGGTAAATATGACCGGATTGACCACCGAGGCGGTTTCTTCGATGTTGTTAATCCTGGAGCTGCATGGCTTGGTTGAATCGGAGCATGGAGGTCGTTATATTCGGGTCTGATGGCTTTTCCCCGGGGCGGTGTTCCGAGGACGCCTGATTGGCCGACAGGGCCCCGCCATTGCCGGTTTCGACCATGACAATATCGCTCTATTCGGACGCTGTGGATAAATGCCACCGATGACAAAGATCATTTAATGGGACCCGCCACTAAAGATCTTATTGACAAAAGCCGGCAATTGAGTGAAAATAACCGACTTGAAATTTTTTGGAGGGGTACCCAAGCGGTCAACGGGGGCAGACTGTAAATCTGTTGGCTCAGCCTTCGTAGGTTCGAATCCTACTCCCTCCACCAGATGCAGCGGTGCTATTGAAAGATTGAGTATTACCGGCAACCCTGGAAGGTAAAATATGGAATTGTCCGATAATGGCAGGCGGGTGTAGTTCAATGGTAGAACCTCAGCCTTCCAAGCTGATGGCGTGGGTTCGATTCCCATCACCCGCTCCAGTTACATAAAGTATTAACGGCTATGGCCGTCATATATGTGTGCTCGATATAATGCAGTGAGTTGCGGAGATTAATATAAACGATTTTGCTCATATAGCTCAGTCGGTAGAGCACTTCCTTGGTAAGGAAGAGGTCACCGGTTCAAATCCGGTTATGAGCTCCAATATGAGTGTAAGTTTGGTGTTTTAATAGTGAGAGATAATGAATTCATTGGGGGTCTTTAATGTCCAAAGAAAAATTTGAACGAACGAAACCGCACGTAAACGTGGGGACGATAGGGCACGTTGATCACGGCAAGACGACGTTGACGGCGGCGATCACGAAGACGATGAGTGAGCGGCACGGTGGCGAGTTCAGGGCCTACGATCAGATCGATAATGCGCCGGAGGAACGGGAGCGGGGGATCACGATAGCGACGGCGCACGTGGAATACGAGAGCGATACGCGCCATTATGCGCACGTGGATTGCCCGGGGCACGCGGATTACGTGAAGAACATGATCACCGGAGCGGCGCAGATGGATGGGGCGGTGCTGGTGGTGAGTGCGGCGGACGGGCCGATGCCGCAAACGCGGGAGCACATTTTACTGGCGAGGCAGGTGGGAGTGCCGAAGATCGTGGTGTATATGAACAAGGCGGATCAGGTGGATGATGAGGAGTTGCTGGAACTGGTGGAGATCGAGGTGAGGGAATTGCTGGATGCGTATGAATTTCCGGGTACGGATACGCCGGTGGTGACCGGCAGTGCGCTGAAGGCCCTGGAAGGGGATACCGGCGATCTGGGCGTGCCGACGATAGAGAAGCTGGTGGCGGCCATGGATGAGTACATACCGATTCCGGAGAGACCGGTGGAACAGCCGTTTTTGATGCCGATAGAGGATGTATTTTCGATATCGGGCCGGGGCACGGTGGTGACCGGTCGGGTGGAGCGCGGGGTGGTGAAGGTCGGGGAAGAGATCGAGATAGTCGGCATTAAGGAGACCCAGAAGACGACGTGCACGGGGGTGGAGATGTTCCGCAAGTTGCTGGATGAAGGGCGTGCGGGGGATAACGTCGGGGTATTATTACGTGGGACCAAGCGGGAGGAAGTGGAGCGCGGGCAGATATTATGTGTGCCGGGGTCGATCACGCCGCATACCAAATTTGAGGCGGAGGTATATGTGTTGAGTAAGGATGAGGGTGGGCGTCATACGCCGTTTTTTGGCAATTATCGGCCGCAGTTTTATTTTCGGACGACGGACGTGACCGGGGCGGTGGAACTGCCGGCGGATACCGAGATGGTGATGCCGGGGGATAACGTCAAGATCACGGTGAGCCTGATAGTGCCGATAGCGATGGAAGAGGGGCTGCGGTTTGCAATACGCGAAGGCGGTCGCACGGTCGGCGCCGGCGTCGTCACCAGGGTGATTGAATAATTGCATACAGTCCGGTCATCGGGTTCAGACCCGTACGTGAATTTGCATGGCCAATAACAAAGGGCTTTACCGAAATAAAGGCCAGTAGCTCAATTGGCAGAGCGGCGGTCTCCAAAACCGCAGGTTGGGGGTTCGATTCCCTCCTGGCCTGCCATTGTACGGCAGTTGATGACAGAGGAATAATCGTAACATTGTTATGAGTATAGAATTGAGGGCGTCCGGTCTAAAATCGGACAAAATTAAACTGGCCATAGCATTGCTTATGGTGGTGTCCGCATTAGTGGCATTCTACCTCTATGCGGAACAGTCTCTATTATATCGGGTGCTCGGTTTATTACTTACAGCCGGGGTCGCAATAGCGATTGCAATTCAAACCGAACAAGGGCGGCGAATCAAAGGATACCTTGTCGATGCCCAGGTTGAAGTTCGGAAAGTAGTTTGGCCAACCAGAAAGGAAACGGTGCACACCACCTTGCTTGTGATAGGCATGGTGATCTTGGTGGCGATTATTTTATGGGCATTGGATGCGTTTTTAGGTTGGGCGATTAGTTCGTTGATGGGACAGAGATGATGCAACGTTGGTACGTAGTACATGCTTATTCCGGATTTGAAAACCAGGTCATGCGCTCATTGCAGGAAAGAATCAATCGCAGCGACATGGCTGAGCTATTCGGTGAGATACTCGTGCCGACTGAAGAGGTGGTGGAGATGCGCGACGGCAAAAAACGCAAAAGTGATCGCAAGTTTTTTCCCGGATACGTGTTGGTACAAATGGAAATGAATGAAAATACCTGGCATCTGGTCAAAGACGTACCGAGGGTGTTAGGGTTTATTGGCGGCACCAATGATAAGCCCGCACCGATAAGCGACTCTGAGGCGCAGGCAATATTACAGCGGGTCGAAGAGGGCGTGGACAAGCCAAAACCCAAGGTTTTGTTTGAGCCGGGGGAAGTGGTGCGCGTGAAAGACGGGCCATTCACTGATTTTAACGGCGTGGTGGAAGAAGTAAATTTTGAGAAAAGCCGCCTGCGGGTGTCGGTGCTGATATTTGGGCGCTCGACACCGGTTGAGCTTGAGTTTGGCCAGGTGGAAAAAGAATGATGAATGGTTCCATTATGAGAATCCTTGGAAATAACCCGGTAAGGGTTGATTGATTTACAGAGTCATTACCTGGAGGCGTGAAACGTGGCAAAAAAAATAGAGGCTTATATCAAACTGCAGGTGCCGGCGGGGGCGGCCAATCCCAGCCCGCCCGTTGGTCCGGCACTGGGGCAATACGGTGTCAATATTATGGAATTCTGCAAGGCGTTTAACGCCCAAACGCAAAATATGGAGCAGGGTTTGCCGGTGCCGGTGATCATTACATTATTTGTCGACAAAAGTTTTACTTTTGTCACAAAAACTGTTCCGGCCGCACATTTGCTGAAGAAAATCGCGGGCCTTGACAAGGGCAGCAGTACCCCTAACTCGAATAAGGTTGGCAAGGTGACCCGCGCTCAATTGGAAGAGATCGCCAACGCGAAAGAGCCTGATCTTACCGCCGCCGGTTTGGATGCCGCGGTACGCACCATCGCCGGTACCGCACATAGCATGGGCATAGAGACCGAAGGAGTATAACAGAGGTGACCTTGTCCAAGCGGCTTAAAGCAATGAATGAAAAAATTGAAGTCGGCAAACTTTATCCGGCCAGAGACGCGTTGCAGTTGCTTAAGGATTGCTCATCGGTTCGGTTCGATGAATCGGTTGAAATTGCCGTTAATCTGGGTATAGACGCGCGCAAATCCGATCAATTGGTGCGCGGATCAACGGTATTGCCCGGGGGTACCGGAAAAACCGTAAGAGTGGCCGTTATTGCACAGGGCAAAGACGCCAAGGCGGCCCAGGCCGCGGGCGCGGATGCGGTGGGTTTTGAGGATTTAATTGAAAAAATACAGGGTGGAGACCTGGACTATGGCGTGGTGATAGCAACGCCGGACGCAATGCCCGCGGTAAGCAAATTGGGTAAAGTGTTGGGACCAAGGGGGCTGATGCCGAACCCGAAGGTTGGTACGGTATCTAAAGATGTAACAAAGGCGGTGGAAAATGCCAAGGCCGGACAGGTGCAATACCGTACCGACAAGAATGGCATCATTCATTGTGCAGTTGGCAAGGTGTCTTTTGACGTGGACGTGTTATTGGAGAATATAAAAACTTTGTTGGTTGATTTAAAAAAAGCGGCGCCGGCCTCGGCCAAGGGCGTCTATTTAAAGAAGATCAGCCTGTCGACCACAATGGGGGCGGGCGTCGTGGTTGACCAGAATTCTCTTGCCTTGTGATGAACCGGCCGGAGATCGCCGGGGTATGTTTAATAAGGGCCGTGGGTTATCGTGGCCGGCGGGGGCCGAGGATGCGCAGTGCGGATCACGTTCCACATAATGTGGCGGGTGGTTTGGCGTTGATCGGCTTGGACGGTTAAATCCAAAGGGGTTGTTTTGTGGCGGTTACGGTTAGCTATTGTTCCGTAGAGCAAACTTTTTTGCATTCTATTGTCAAAGAGGTGGCGGGTGATATTAACGTTAATTAAGGAGGCAGCGCGTGGGTCTTAATGTAGAGGCAAAACAAGTGATCGTACAAGAAGTCGCGACAATCGCGGCGCGGGCCTCATCCGTTATTGCCGCGGAATACACCGGTTTAACCGTGGCCGAGATGACCAAACTGCGAAAGTCCGCGCGTGACGTCGGCGTTCAAGTCAAGGTTGTCCGCAATACTTTGGCCAGGCGTGCATTTGAAGGTACCGGCTTTGAATGCATGAATCAGGGTCTGCTTGGGCCTTTGCTGCTGGTGTTTTCCAATGATGAACCGGGCAACGCCGCCCAGGTTGTTCGCGATTTTACCGTCGGCAACGACAAGTTGATCGTGAAACTGATCGCGCTGGATGGACGGCTACTGGACCCGGCTGATTTACAAAAATTAGCCAGTCTGCCCACTCTCGACCAAGCGCGTTCCATGCTGTTAAGCCTGTTGCAGGCCCCGCATGGTAAATTTGTGCGCGTCGCCGCCGAACTACAGGCCGGTTTGGTGCGCTTATTGGCCGCATATCGCGATCAACAGGCGGGCTGAGCAACCAGTATTCACATAATTATTTTGGAGGAGCATTAACAATGACAATTTCACGAGAAGAGATCAAACAAGCCTTGGGTCAAATGCCGGTGCTTGAATTGGTGGAGTTAATCAAGGACCTGGAAAACGACTGGGGGGTGTCCGCCTCGGCGCCTGTTGCCGTTGCCGCGCTACCTGAAGCCGCGACCGGGGACGCCGGTGCCGCCGCCGAAGAACAGACCGAATTCGATGTAGTCTTGTCCAGTTTTGGTGGTAATAAGGTGTCCGTTATCAAGACGGTGCGCAGTATTACCGGTATAGGCTTAAAAGAGGCCAAGGAACGGGTGGAAGGAGTACCGTCGACGATTAAAGAAGCGGTCAGCAAGGATGAAGCCGAAGATGTCAAAAAGCAATTAGAAGAGGCCGGTGCCACCGTTGAGATTAAATAATCTCGATCCGTTGCCATGCCCGTCACGGGTTCACAACGGCCCGGGTTCCGCGGCTCATGGCCGGTCTGGTTGTTGTTTTCAAAGCAGAGCGTTGAGTGGATGCAAACGAGTGTTTGATAACCGCCCGTTGCCGCGTCGATATTTATAATGAGGAATTGTAATGGCCTATTCTTATACTGAAAAAAAGCGGATACGCAAGGATTTTGGCGAGCTTACGCCCATACTTGGCGTGCCGAATCTTATTAAGGTGCAGATTGATTCTTACCACAGATTTTTGCAGTATGACGTTGCGAAAAAACGTGCTGGCACTGGCTTGCATGCGGCTTTTCAATCGGTATTTCCAATAGAAAGTTTTTCCGGCAACGCGATGCTGGAATATGTCGACTATACCCTCGGCAAGCCGGTATTTGACGTCAAGGAATGTAAATTAAGGGGGCTCACCTATGCCGCCCCATTAAGAGTAAAGCTGCGTTTGGTTATCTATGATAAAGAGGCCGGGTTAAGCAATAAGGTGGTTAAGGATATCAGGGAACAGGACGTTTACATGGGTGAAATGCCGCTGATGACCGATACCGCCACGTTCATAATTAATGGAATCGAGAGGGTCATTGTCTCCCAGTTGCATCGTTCCCCCGGAGTATTCTTTGAGCATGATAAGGGCAAAACCCATTCATCAGGTAAATTTCTGTATTCGGCGCGGGTGATTCCTTACCGCGGTTCATGGTTGGGTTTTGAATTCGACCCAAAAGATCTGATGTATTGCCGCATAGACCGCAGGCGCAAAATCCATGCCACCGTACTTCTCAAAGCCCTGGGCTATTCGACTCAGGAAATACTGGATATGTTTTTTGAAACGGACACGATCACGTTTTCCAAAAAAGGGCTGATGTTGAAATTAATTCCCGACCGACTGCGTGGAGACGTGGCCGGTTTCGATATTGTCGATAAAAAAGGCAATATTATTGTTGAAAAAGAGCGGCGTATTACCGCTCGGCATATTAAACAGATAGAAAAATTAAAACTGAAACAGTTGCCGGTCCCGGCCGAGTTTCTAATCGGCAAAATCATTGCCAAAGACATAGTCGGAGATCGGGTGGACAAAGAAACCGGCGAGTTAATTCCAATTGCGAAAGCGAATATTGAAATAACCGAGGAATTGCTTGAATCCCTGACGGCACTTCAAGACGTGGAGATAGAAACCCTGTACACCAATGAGCTCGATAGAGGCCCCTATATCGCCCATACCTTGCGCGAAGACCCGACCAATAATGAGTTGGAAGCGCAGGTTGAGATCTATCGCATGATGTGGCCGGGCGAACCGCCCACCAGAGACGCCGCCAAGAAACTGTTCAACAATCTGTTCTTCAGCGCGGCTCGTTATGATCTTTCTGCGGTGGGCAGGATGAAATTTAATCGCCGTATAGGGCGGACCAACGCCGAAGGCGAAGGCGTGCTTGCCAAAGAAGATATTATAGAGGTCTTGAAGACATTGGTCGATATTCGCAACGGCAAAGGCACCGTTGATGATATAGACCACCTTGGCAATCGCCGCGTCAGAGGCGTCGGCGAAATGATCGAACAGCAATTCCGGATCGGGTTGGTGCGTATTGAACGCACCGTCAAGGAACGATTGGGCCTGGCTGAATCTGAAGAGCTGATGCCGCAGGAGATCATCAACGCCAAACCGGTCTCTGCGGTGGTTAAAGAATTTTTTGGTTCCAGTCAGTTATCCCAGTTTATGGACCAGAATAATCCTTTATCGGAGATCACCCACAAGCGCAGAATATCGGCTTTGGGGCCGGGCGGTTTAACCCGTGAGCGGGCCGGTTTTGAAGTGCGTGACGTGCACCCCACCCATTACGGCAGAGTATGTCCGATTGAAACGCCTGAAGGCCCAAATATTGGCCTGATTAATTCATTGGCGGTCTATGCCAGAACTAATGACTACGGGTTTCTTGAAACACCCTATCGAAAAGTCACCGGCGGCAAGGCCACCAAGGAGATAAAATATTTATCGGCCATTGATGAGAGTGAATACATTATCGCGCAGGCCAATGCCGCGCTCGATGGCAAGGGAAGATTTATTGACGAACTTGTTTCATGCCGATATGGAAATGAATTTTCAATGATGACGCCGGACCGAATTGAATATATGGACGTGTCACCCAGACAGATCGTATCCGTCGCCGCCTCACTAATACCTTTTCTTGAGCACGATGATGCCAACCGTGCATTGATGGGTTCAAATATGCAGCGTCAGGCGGTGCCCACCCTGATCACCGATAAGCCCCTGGTGGGAACCGGTATGGAAAGAACAGTGGCAACCGATTCGGGGGTGACGGTAGTTGCGACCCGCGGCGGCATAATCGACTCAGTGGACGCAAGCCGGATTGTAGTGCGCGCCAATGAAGAAGAAGTCCCCGTCGATGACCCGGGTGTTGATATCTATACTCTTGCCAAATACACGCGCTCCAACCAGGATACCTGTATCAATCAAAAACCGTTGGTCAAGCTGGGTGACGTTATCGCCAAAGGCGACGTATTGGCGGATGGTCCTTCAACCGATATGGGCGAACTGGCCCTGGGCCAAAACGTGCTGGTCGCGTTTATGCCGTGGAACGGCTATAACTTTGAAGATTCCATACTGCTGTCGGAAAAATTGGTAAAGGAGGATCGTTACACCACCATCCACATCGAAGAATTAATCTGTGTTGCGCGTGATACCAAACAAGGTGCCGAAGAACTTTCTTCAGATATCCCAAACGTCAGTGAACACGCGCTGAACAAACTCGATGAATCGGGGATAGTTTATATAGGCGCCGAGGTTAACGCCGGTGACATTTTAGTGGGGAAAGTGACTCCGAAAGGTGAAACCCAGCTTACCCCGGAAGAAAAATTATTGCGGGCTATTTTTGGCGAGAAGGCGTCCGACGTGAAAGACACCTCACTCAGAGTCCCGTCCGGGATGAACGGCACTATTATCGACGTGCAGGTATTTACCCGGGATGGAGTCGAGAAAAATGCCCGGGCACTTGAAATTGAAGAATTGGAGCTTAATCGAATCCGCAAAGATTTAAATGATCAACTGCGGATCACCGAGGACGGCATTTATAAAAGATTGGCCGATCTGTTAATCGGCAAGCAGGCCGAGGGCGGGCCGAATGCACTGCGGTCCGGCACCAGGATCACCAACAATCATCTGGATGATATGGCTCGGGAAAAATGGTTCGATATTCGGTTGCGCAACGATAAAATCAATCGGCAACTGGAACAGACGGCTGAGCAATTGGAGACGCTAAAGGAACAATTTGACCGGCTGTTTGAAGAAAAACGCACCAAGCTGACCACCGGTGATGATTTTGCATCGGGTGTACTGAAAATGGTGAAGGTTTATCTCGCGGTGAAACGCCGTATTCAGCCCGGCGACAAGATGGCCGGCCGGCACGGCAATAAGGGGGTTATCTCCACCATTGTGGCCGTTGAAGATATGCCGTATATGGCCGATGGCACGCCGGTTGACGTGGTTTTAAATCCGCTGGGCGTGCCATCCCGAATGAATATCGGACAGGTGCTTGAAACTCATTTGGGTTGGGCCGCCAAGGGTTTGGGTGACAAGATCGGTGCCATGCTGGAGGAACGGAAAAAGGCTATCGAGATTAGAAAATTTCTGGAAAAGATCTATAACCTGAGCGGTAGGAAGGAAAACTTAAAATCCTTTTCCAGTAAGGAAATTCTTGAATTGGCCGGTAATCTGACGCGGGGTGTGCCGATGGCAACGCCGGTATTCGATGGTGCCAGTGAAGACGAAATAAAAGGCATGCTAAAACTGGCGGACTTGCCCTCCGATGGCCAGACCACTCTCTATGATGGCCGAACCGGCGACGCTTTTGACCGGCCGGTAACGGTTGGTTACATGTATATGCTGAAACTGAATCACCTTGTAGATGACAAAATGCACGCACGATCGACCGGGCCGTACAGTCTGGTTACCCAACAGCCGTTAGCGGGTAAGGCCCAGTTTGGAGGCCAGCGCTTCGGTGAAATGGAAGTTTGGGCACTGGAGGCTTACGGTGCCGCGTACACTCTTCAGGAAATGCTTACCGTCAAATCGGACGACGTCAATGGCCGCACTAAAATGTACAAGAACATTGTGGATGGAGACCATCAAATGGATGCGAGCATACCCGAATCTTTTAATGTATTGGTCAAGGAAATTCGCTCCCTCGGCATTGATATAGAACTCGATCAGAATTAATGTCCGGTTTCGATGATGAATTTAACCTTATCCACGTAGCGCTTGGGAGAATAACGACTTGAAAGATCTACTTAGATTTCTTAAACAGCAGGGGCGGGTAAAAGAATTTGATGCCATCTCGATAGGCTTGGCCTCTCCTGAGAAAATTCGCTCCTGGTCATTTGGCGAAGTAAAAAAGCCGGAAACGATTAATTACCGGACATTTAAACCGGAACGCGATGGCCTGTTTTGCACCAAAATATTTGGCCCGGTAAAGGATTATGAATGTTTGTGCGGCAAATATAAAAGGCTAAAGCATAGAGGCGTGATTTGTGAAAAATGCGGCGTTGAAGTCACGGTATCGAAAGTCCGTCGTGAAAGAATGGGGCATATCGAGCTTGCCAGCCCGGTTGCACATATCTGGTATTTGAAATCATTGCCCTCGAGGATAGGTTTATTACTGGATATCAACCTGGGAAAAATAGAGCGGGTGCTTTATTTTGAAGCTTACACCGTGGTTGAACCGGGTGTAACCGATCTTGAAAGAGGGCAGTTGCTGACCGAAGAGAATTATCTTGAGGCGATTGAACAGTATGGCGACGAATTTGATGCGCGCATGGGGGCCGAGGCCATCCGTGACTTATTAAAAAACCTGGACCTGGAAAAAGAAGCCGCGTTATTGCGTGAGCAGATCCCGGAAACCAATGCTAAAACAAAACTACGCAAATTGGCCAAACGCCTTAAATTAATAGAGGCGTTCTTGCACTCAGGCAATAAACCTGAATGGATGGTGATGCAAATATTGCCGGTACTGCCTCCCGATCTGAGACCGCTGATCTCTCTGGATGGAAGTCGTTTTGCCACGTCCGACTTGAATGACCTGTATCGCCGGGTGATCAACCGCAACAACCGCTTAAAACGATTGCTGGACCTAAATGCGCCGGACATTATCGTTAGAAACGAAAAACGGATGTTGCAGGAATCGGTGGATGCCTTGCTGGATAACGGCCGCCGCGGCCGCGCCATTACCGGCACCAACAAATTACCATTAAAATCCCTGGCGGATATGATCAAAGGCAAACAGGGGCGCTTTAGACAGAACCTGCTGGGCAAGCGAGTCGATTATTCCGGGCGTTCGGTGATCGTGGTCGGCCCGACGTTGAAACTGCATCAATGCGGTATCCCCAAAAAAATGGCATTGGAATTATTCAAACCCTTTATCTTCAGTAAATTGGAACGCAGGGGTCTGGCGACCACCGTCAAGGCCTCCAAAAAATTGGTTGAACGCGAAGATGCGGTGGTTTGGGACGTGCTCGAGGAAGTGATTCGCGAGCATCCCATCATGCTGAATCGGGCGCCGACTTTACACAGACTGGGTATACAGGCATTTGAACCGGTGTTGATTGAAGGCAAGGCGATTCAATTACACCCCTTAGTCTGCACCGCGTTTAACGCTGATTTTGACGGCGACCAAATGGCGGTGCACGTTCCCCTTTCCATTGAAGCACAATTGGAAGCAAGAACATTAATGCTGTCGACAAATAACATCCTGTCCCCCGCCAACGGTGAACCGATTATTGTGCCGACCCAGGACGTGGTGTTGGGGCTGTATTATCTCACGCGCGAATCCGCCTCGGCCAACGGCACCGGTATGATATTTTCCGATATTGAAGAGGTGCACCGCGCTTACGAAGCGGGAGTTGTTGATTTGCACGCCGGGATCCAGGTGAGGATACGTGGAAGTGTCATCGATGATGAGCAAAATAAGACCGACGGCTTCAAGCGCCATAAAACCACGGTGGGCCGCGCATTATTGTCCAGGATATTGCCCGAGGGGATCCCGTTCTCGAATATCAACCAGGTCATGACAAAAAAGACGATCTCTCAATTGATCAATCTTTGCTACCGGAAACTTGAGCTGAAAGATACCGTTGTTTTCTCGGATCAATTAATGTACGCCGGTTTTAGTTATTCGACTCGGGGAGGGGTTTCAATCGGGTTTGAAGATATGGTTGTTCCCGAAGATAAAAGCCGGATCATCGGCAAGGCCCAGGAGCAAGTCAAAAAATTTGCATCACAATATTCTTCCGGCCTGATCACCGACGGTGAGCGCTATAACAAAGTCGTGGATATCTGGACTAGTGCCAACGAGCAGCTTACCGAGGCGATGATGGATAAATTGGGCACCGAGATCACCACCGATGCGACCGGCAATGAAATTAAACAGCCTTCATTCAATTCCATTTACATGATGGCTGATTCCGGCGCCAGAGGTTCGGCCGCCCAGATCAGACAACTCGCCGGTATGCGGGGCCTGATGGCAAAATCGGATGATTCAATTATTGAAACTCCGATCAAGGCCAATTTTCGCGAAGGCCTGGACATGTTGGAATATTTTATTTCCACCCACGGCACTCGCAAGGGATTGGCCGATACCGCATTAAAAACCGCCAATTCAGGCTACCTGACCCGCCGCCTGGTGGACGTGACCCAGGATATGGTGGTGGTGGAACGTGACTGTGGGACGCAAGAAGGCATGTTCATGTCTCCGATCATTGAAGGTGGCGACGTCATTGAGCCCCTAAGGGAAAGGGTGTTGGGGCGAGTCCTTGCCGTTGACGCGGTCAAGGCGAATGATGAAGTTATTGCCCCTGCCGGTACTTTGCTGGATGAAGAGTGGGTTGATATTCTGGATGAAAACGGGATTGATAAAGTGGTCGTTCGTTCCAGCATAACCTGTAACACTCAATATGGGGTCTGCTCGATGTGCTACGGTCGCGACCTGGCTCGTGGTCATCTGGTCAATCAGGGCGAGGCCGTCGGCGTCATCGCCGCTCAATCGATTGGTGAGCCCGGCACTCAATTAACCATGCGCACCTTCCATATCGGTGGCACCGCGTCACGTGCCGCCGCAGTAAGCGGTATTGAGGTGAGATACGGCGGTACAGTTCGTTTCGATAATGTAAAGCGATTGCGACAAGAAACAGGGAATCAGGTGGTTGTGTCCCGATCCGGCGAAGTGGCGGTGTTGGATGACGTGGGCCGCGAACATGAACACTACAAGATACCCTATGGTGCGATATTAACCGTTAATGAGGGTGATAAGGTTGAACCGGGGAAACAAGTGGCAAACTGGGACCCGCATACTCGTCCGATTATTTCAGAAGTTGCCGGCAAGGTCAAATTTGTGGATATAGTTGAAGATTCGACCGTCACGAAGCAGAAGGACGAGATCACCGGCCTGACCAATATGGTGATCATTGATCCAAATCAACGCAAAATCAGTGCCAAAGAGATGCGTCCGGCCATAAGGCTACTTGGCGACAAGGGTAAAGGCCTCAATATTTCCGATCCGGACCGACCGGCGGATTATCCATTACCCGGCAAAGCCGTCATCAATGTCACGGATGGGGCGACAGTCAATGTAGGTGACGTCATTGCCCGGGTGTTGATTCCAAAACTAAAAACGCAGGATATTACCGGCGGGCTGCCGCGTGTGGCCGATTTGTTTGAAGCGCGCAAACCAAAAGAACCGGCGATCCTGGCCGAGATTTCCGGCACGGTGAGTTTCGGTAAAGATACCAAGGGCAAACAGCGACTGGTGATAACCGGCAAGGATGATCAAGTGTATGAGGAATTAATACCCAAATGGCGTCATATCACAGTGTTTGAGGGTGAGCAGGTGGAAAAGGGTGAAAGTATCGTTGATGGCGCACCCATGCCGCATGATATTCTCCGTTTGAAGGGGGTCCATGCCCTGGCCAATCACATTGTCAACGGCATCCAGGAAGTATATCGTTTGCAAGGCGTAAGAATTAATGACAAGCATATAGAAGTGATTATTCGCCAGATGCTGCGCAAGGTTGAAATTGTTGAACCCGGCGATACCGACTTCCTCAAAGAAGAGCAAGTGGAGCGAGCGCAAGTACTCAGGCAAAATGAATTGGTGGAAAAAGACGGCAAAATGCCGGCAACCTGGACACCGGTATTACTCGGTATTACCAAGGCCTCCCTGTCCACCGAGTCGTTTATTTCAGCCGCTTCATTTCAGGAGACGACGCGGGTGCTCACCGAGGCCAGTGTGAACGGAAAACGTGATAATCTACGCGGCTTAAAAGAGAATGTTATAGTCGGTCGCTTGATCCCCGCGGGCACCGGTCTGGCTTACCATATAAAGCGTCAGCAGGAACAACAGAAAGAGCGGGAAAATATTGAAGACGCTGATGATTTCGAGAAAGAAATGCCCGATACCGAGGTATTCCCGGAAAAATCTGCGGAGGAACATATAGAGGGGGGTATCACCGGCACTTGAAAATGGCAAACCATTTGTCGGTGAGGTGGTCACTGGGTTTTTGAAGGTCGCCCACGACTGATTGGCCGGTCATTTTTGCCTTGTTTGTAACAGGCCGTTGGTGTTTTGGTCTAAGCTATTTGGACCGGAAGATAATGGCGTTCGGAAAATTGACCTTGATTAAGAAAGCTCATTTGGGGAGATTAAGATGTTAATATTAACTCGCAGGGTTGGAAAATCTCTGATGATAGGCGATGATGTGAGCGTCACTGTCCTTGGAGTACGCGGTGATCAGGTTCGCATAGGCGTTGATGCGCCCAAAGATATAGCAGTACATAGGGAAGAGATCTACGATAAAATTCAGCAGGAAAAGGGCGCAGATCATCTCCACTCCGAGACCTTACCCAGCGAAGATTGAGGTGATCGGACGTCGTAACCGGTACCCGTTTTGCCTATACCCTGATTTCCCTCGTTTGGTATAGTAATATTGTTCTTAGCCGCAATACCTGGCGCTGCTGTATAAGGCTTTGCCGTGATAACCAGGGATCAACGTGGAGAGGTGGCCGAGTGGCTGAAGGCGCTCCCCTGCTAAGGGAGTATACGGTTATCCCGTATCGAGGGTTCGAATCCCTCTCTCTCCGCCATAGACTTACAACGGACTTTCTACGGCCCTGATGGCATAAGCTCAAAAGCCCGGCATTTTTAATAAACAGGTGCGCTAGTAGATTATCAAGTTAATATTGCCGGATAAAGTTGCTTCAACTTTATCCCAGCCTCTTGCGTCGTAAAGCGCCATTCGACCCGCGTCGCGGCTTGATTTCTTGCCAGGCTCCAAGCATCAACCTCCTGCCTTACCGTTTCCAGGTCGGGCAATCGCCGACTTAAATATTGTCGCGTCAGTACGCTGAATTCGCATTCTGCTCTATTCAACCAACTGCCGTGCTTGGGCGTGTACACGAACTCCATATGCGGATTGCCTGCGGCATCCGCGAATAGCCCCAGCAGGGTTATGACCATAGCTAATTTATCCCCATTATCGACCTGTTTCCCCCGCTATATGCAAGCGCCCATGTCGCACCGATAAATTAGTGGAGAAAAATTTAATAATTTGATATAACTAGAAATATTTATTAAAGTGTAATATTAGAATCTGGGTTGGATATTTGCGTCAGGTATGCTAGTTAAACGAGCAGTAAAGGTTTGTATTGTTGCGATAGTCGCGGCGATCATCGCCGGGCCGCCGGTGGTGTTTGCCGAAACGCTTGAATCACAGCGTCGGGATTATCTTGCCGCGAAACGGGCCCTGGCGAACAATCAGATCACAAAATTCAACGCGCTTGCCGATAGCTTGCAGGATTATCCGCTGTATCCTTACCTGGAGTATTACTATCTCAAGCCCAGGCTGTCGAGGGTCAAGGCCGCCGATATGGCGAGATTTTTTGACCGCTACGGCGATCTGCCGGTTGCCGCCGGCTTGCGCGCCGCCTGGCTTAAACGGCTTGCCAAACAAGGTCATTGGCAGAGTTTTCTCGACCATTACCTGCCGCAACAGGATGCCACGCTGCAATGCTATCAACTCCAGGCCAGGATCATGACCGGCAACGACCGCGGTTTGCTTGAGGATACCCGGACACTCTGGTTGGCGGGAAAGTCTTTGCCCGATCAATGTGATCCGGCCTTTGAGCGCTTGTATAAAAGCGATTTGATGAGCGATGAATTGGTTTGGCAACGCATTCGGCTGGCGATGCAAAATGACCAACCGCGCCTGGCGGGCTATTTAGCCCGGCGTTTGGGGCCTGAATACCAACCATGGGCGAAAATATGGATGGCCATGCACAGCAATTCGGTGAAGGGCACGCATCAGCCAATCTATGACGATCTGCCGATCGCCAGGGAAATATTGATCCACGGTATTAGACGGCTGGCTGAAAGGCATATCGCGGTCGCTATCAACCGCTGGCAGGCGTTGCAAAAAAATTATGCCTTTATGCCCGAGGTGCGGGCCGAGACCGATAAAATACTGGCTGTCAATGCGGCCAAACGCAGTCATCCGATGGCGGTCACCTTGCTGGACCGGCTTGATCATAATAGGGTGGATGCCGAGGTGTTTCGCTGGCGCTTGCGGACTGCGTTAAATTTGCATGACTGGCGTTTGCTTAGGCGCTGGACCCAGGCCCAACCGACCGAGGAAGAGTTCGCGTTACGCTGGCAGTATTGGCACGCCAGAGCCCTGGAACAGACCGGTGACGTCGACCAGGCGCAACGGCTGTATGAACAGGTGGCGGCCTCCAGAGACTATTATGGTTTTATTGCGGCTGATCGGATTAACGCACCTTATCGTATGAACCATGTTGCATTGCCTCGAAACCGGCTTGAGTTGGAGCGTATCGCCAATTTGCCGGCAATGCGGCGCGCTTATGAATTTTACCGGCTGGATATGCTCCGCTCAGCCGGCCATGAGTGGCGGCACGTACTGAAGGGATTGTCCGACCATGAAATACAAACCGCCGCGCGGCTGGCCGCCCAATGGGATTGGCATGATCGCAGCATCATGACCTTGGCCAAGGCGCGTGCCTATGATAGGCTGGTATTGCGTTTTCCGTTGGTATATGAAGACCTGTTGAATACTTATGCAAAAAAACGCGGACTTGATCCAAGCTGGATGTTTGGCCTGATTCGGGCTGAGAGTGCGTTTATTGAGGACGTGAAATCCCCGGCGGGGGCACTGGGTTTGATGCAGGTTATGCCCAAGACCGGCAAACAAACGGCGGCAAGAATTGGTCTCAAGGGTTTTACAAGTGGCAAGTTGAAACAGGCCAAAATTAATGTGCAGATAGGCAGCGCCTATTTGAAAATGATGCTGGACAGATTTAAAGGCAATATGGTACTGGCCACCGCGGCATATAACGCCGGGCCGCATAGAGTGGCAACATGGCTGGCGCAAATCGGCACTTGTGAAGCGTCGGATGTATGGATCGACACCATCCCTTTTAATGAAACCCGCAAATACGTGCGCCGGGTGCTCTATTTTACCAGTATTTATGACTGGCGCCGGCGCGCCAAAGTCATACCGATTGCACAACGCATGACCGGGGTTGGAGGTGGTGAACAGGCTTTAACTTCCGGGGCTATTTGTTCCAGTCAATACCTTTCTAAGGTTATCGATCCATGAAGATTGAACGCATAGGGATACTCGGTGGCACCGGATTTGTCGGCACCAGCCTGTGTAATCGCCTGGCCAAAGAAGGCTATTCTTTAACGGTGCTGACCCGCAACCGGGAATATAAGCGCGACAATATTATATTGATCCCCAATCTCGATTTAATCGAGACCGATATTCATGACCCACGGCAGTTGACAAGGCACCTGGCCGGTTGTGACGCGGTGATCAACCTGGTTGGCATACTTAATGAACGCGGCAACAAAGGTCGCGGCTTTCATCAGGTGCACGTTGCCCTGGTTGAGAAATTGCTGGACGCCTGCCGGCAAAATAATATACGCCGGGTCTTGCAACTCAGCGCATTAAATGCGGATCCCCGCGATGGGGCCAGCCATTATTTGCGCAGCAAGGGTAAAGCCGAAGACCTGTTGCATCAAAATCAGGATGAAATAAAAGTGACCAGCTTCAGACCGTCGGTCATTTTTGGTTACGGCGACAAGTTCTTTAACCGTTTTGCCGGACTGTTGAAATTCTCCCCCGGCGCCTTCCCCTTGGCCTGTTATGGCGCCCGCTTCGCACCGGTACACGTGCTTGACGTGGTCGAGATGATAACCCGTTCGCTCAACGATCCGGCCAGTTACGGCAAGCGGTTTAACCTGTGCGGCCCGGAAATTTACACCTTGGCGGAATTGGTGACTTACATTATGGCACAAACCGGCCGGCGCCGGATTCTGCTATTATTACCCGACGTGTTAGCGCGCCTGCAAGCGCTTGGCTTTGACTTGCTCGGCGTCCTGTTCTATTACGCGGGTATGGAAAAACCCTTTTCCATGGATAATTATCATTCCGCCCAACAGGACAGCATCTGTGCAACCAATGATTTCCGGTTTTATCAGATCACGCCCACCGCGGTTGAGGCCGTAGTCCCCGCCTATCTCGCCGGTCAAACGATGCGCGGACGTTACCATTATTTTCGAGGTACCCGCCACTCAAAATGAATTCATCGGCGCATTATTTTGATCTCATCAGCACCGGGACAATCGCTCATGGATAGCTATCTTGTTGGCGGCGCGGTGCGCGATAAATTACTGGGTCTTGCGAGTAAGGATCGTGATTTTGTGGTCATTGGCAGTGATCCGGATGCGATGATTCGGCAGGGGTTTAAACCGGTGGGCCAGGATTTCCCGGTGTTTCTACACCCGCAGACCAAGGAAGAATATGCGTTGGCGCGCACCGAGAAAAAAACCGGTTTGGGCTATAAGGGCTTCAGTTTTGACGCCGGCAGGAATGTTACTCTGGAAGATGACTTGAGGCGCCGCGATTTAACCATCAATGCGATGGCGGAAGACCGGCATGGCAACGTCATCGATCCATTCAATGGCAGAGCTGATCTGGAACAGGGCATTTTACGGCATGTATCACCGGCGTTTGTTGAAGACCCATTGCGGGTTTTGCGGGTTGCCCGGTTTGCCGGACAGTTCGATTTTACCATTGCCGATGAGACTATGGCCTTAATGAAACAGATTGCCGCCGGTGATGAATTGTATCATCTGGTGGCCGAGCGGGTTTGGATGGAAATGGAAAAAGCCCTGGCCACCGGATATCCGGGACGATTCATAAAAGTGTTGCGCGTCTGTAATGCCTTGAAGGTATTATTGCCGGAGGTCGAGGCCCTGTTTGGGGTTCCGCAACCGGAAAAATACCATCCCGAAATCGATACCGGCGTCCATACCATCATGGTACTCGAGCAGGCGGCGCGCCTGAGCGATGATAAGCGGGTGCGCTTCGCGGCACTGGTGCATGACTTGGGCAAGGCGGTAACGCCCCGGCGGGAATGGCCGTCACATCATGCCCATGGGGAAAGAGGGGTGATCATCATTAACCAGGTATGTGACCGGCTTAAAATACCCAGGCAATACCGGGAACTGGCCATCCTGGTGGCCCGTTTTCATATAGATTGTCATTCTATTATGGAAATGCAGCCGGAAACCGTTTTGAAAAAACTCGAGGCATTGGATGCATTCCGCAGGCCCGACCGGTTTCGGCAGTTTTTACTCGCCTGCGAAGCGGATATACGCGGCCGGGCCGGTTTTGAAGATCGCGACTATCCGCAGATTGAATTTTTTATGCGCGCACTTACGGTGTGTAAAAAAATCGATACCCAGAAGTTGCTTGATCAAGGGTTTGTCGGTATGGCGTTGGCCGGTGAACTGCGGAAAAGGCGCACGGATTTGCTGGCTGAATTAAGCTGATCATATAAATAACGCCAACAACACCGCCCCAAAAATAACTCGGTAGATCATAAACGGCAACATCCCCACCCGCTCGATAAGCCTGAGAAAATAATGGATGGCAAGCATCGCACTGATGGCCGAAAATCCCGCTACGGTAATGAAATTTATTACGTCTATCGTGGCACCGGCCTGAATCAACTGCAAGACTTCATATCCGGTTGCGGCAAGAATAATCGGTATTGCCGTTAAAAAGGAAAATCGTGCCGCGGCAATTCTGTCCAGGCCCAATATCAATGCGGCGGTAATGGTGACGCCGGAACGCGAGGTCCCGGGCACCAGTGCAAGGGTTTGAGCCAGGCCAATCAGGATGGCATCGCGCCACGTGACCGCACCCAGCGCACGGTTCTTGTCGCCTTTTATATCAGCGGCCCAAAGCAATAAACCAAAACCAATTGAGGCGAGGGCGATAATTAACGGTTCGCGCAGGTGGTTTGCAACCACGTCTCTCAATAGAAACCCGGCGATCAAAACCGGCGGACTGGCGATCACAATGCACCAAAACAGTTTGCCGTCCGTGGTGTCGCATTGCCGTTTGGCAACCGCGCTCAAGCCGGCGTTCACTATTCGACCAAGGTCTTTTCTGAAATAGAGTACGACGGCGCATAAACTGCCCAGGTGAGCGGCAATATCAATTGCCAGGCCTTGATCCTGCCAGCCCGCGATCAGCGGTAATAAGATCAAATGCGCAGAGCTCGATATCGGCAAAAATTCGGTCAAGCCCTGAATAATCGATAATATTAGAAGATGTATAAACTCCATGTCGGCTCAGTGATATCGGGGCAGGTGGCAGGGGCGGCCATTTTTAAATGACCGGCGGTGTTTATAATCGTGCACGCTGATCCTTTATCGAGAACCCTTGCAATGGATGGTTAAAATTTTTAGTCAATGCCATCGCTTTGAAGTGTTCTCCCATGGCCCCGGGCAAGGTCAATATACGCGCCTGGTGTGAAACCTGCGCCCATGTTTTGACGTCATTTCGATCATACGCCTGCATTTCCTCGGCCAATCCATTGCCCATCAGAAAATAGGTTTGCAGCGTGTAGCCATTGACGTCGAAGCCACACCGCACCGCGTTGTCGGCCAGGGCCGTGAAATTCACCGATGCACTGATATCCTGTAGCCCCGGATGCAGGAACGGGTCATCATGAACGCGGTGACGGTAATGACACAGTAAGGTCCCGCCGGCGCGTTGCGGGTGAAAGTATTCCCTTAGCGGATAACCGTAGTCGACCAACAGGGCCGCGCCTTGATTGATACACGCGCATAACCCCGCCAACCAGGGTTGTAATTGCACGTTAATTTCGGTGATATAACCATCGGACAATTGCCGTATGATGGATTGCGGGATGGTTGCTATTGCTCTATTCAAAGGATCATCCATCTCGATCACCTTCCAGACAAGCCGGTCGGCGGCAATGCCCACGCCCAATTGCCGGTATTGCCCCCGGTCAATGATGAACCGCCGCACCGGCATTGCATCGATCACTTCATTGGCAATAATGACGCCTGAAAAAGACCCGGGATCGGGCAGGGTATCCAACCATTTTACCCTGTCGAATAAATGCGCCGCCCGTTGTTTTATCAAGGCCCGCTGTCTGCTGCGCAAATCCGCGCTGACCTCAAGCACCCTGTATTCCGCCGGTAACGCCCCCAGCCGTTCCAAGTGTTGCAAAATATCGCACGCCATGATCCCGGAACCGGCGCCCAGCTCCAGAATCGCGGCATGATCAAGATGCGCCAGAATTGCCCGGCATTGATTGGCCATGCATCGGGAGAACAACGGTGAAATTTCCGGCGCGGTGGTAAAATCACCCGCCGCCCCGAACTTTTGATTGCCACTGCTGTAATAGCCCAGACCCGGTTGATACAACACGAAAGCCATATATTGTTCAAAATTAATAACGCCATTATGTTCACTTATGTACTTGCAAAGGGCGTCATATACTATTTGGCTGTGCCGTGATGCCTGATAGTCCGGCGGCGGCAATGACCTCGGATCATTCGATTCTGTTGCCGGTAGCGTCATAATGCGCACGGGGTTGCCCGGGACCGCAGCCCACAAAGAATGAATATTAACAAAGCCGGCCTGCACCCACTGGCACCCCACCGGTGTCTTGCCAGGGCGGGGTGATTGCCGGCCGACTAAGCGGGCTGCCTGGGCGGACAAATATTGACCGTTTTCGGAGGAATACTATTATCCGGATCGGTCGGTCGGTATTAGCGCACCGCAAATTTTGGGAATTCGCTTTCAGTGAACCAACGTTTGTTTTCATCGTCGTACCACCAGGTTTGTTGCAACTTCAATTTTTTGATGATCCCATAACTTTCCAGGTAATAATTGAGCTCGGCAATTACCAAGGCATCAGTCTGCTCGGTCTCTACGTTCTCATTTATGCGTATTTCCTTGACGTTAAACTCGGCGACCTTGATGTCTTCCAGTGCGTCAATATCAACCTTTGGGGTCTCGCCGTCCCTGTTTATATGATAGGCAACAGCCTGATCATAAAGGGCCCAGCGCAACTTAAAACTGTAATGATTTATCGCACTCTCCAGGCCTTCCACTTTTTTTTGTGCCTCCATTCTGGCACACCCCGGCAGAGTCAAGATCAGCACCGCAATCAGCAAATATTTCATATTATTTTTCCCCGGATAAACATTCGGCAGGTGGCATCGTCAATATTGCCCGGCTTTAATGCAGTCGCTTATTTCCAAACACGGTCGGTACATGACGGGGAAAAATTCGCACAAAGCCAGTTAATCATTCAAATTCAGTTCAACGTCGGCCAATATGGATTTTGTCTCAGCATATACAGTCCACATCGATGCCATCGGCACCCCCGTTTGCGGATGCGGCGATTCAGGGGCAATGTCCGCCAGGGGTTTCAATACGAAATCATATTTGGCAATATCCCGGCGAGGAATGCCTTTCTCTTCACTGACCAGGTCACCATAGAGCAACAAATCGATATCCAGGGTTCTGGAAGAAAATCGCGCCTGATTTCTTTGCCTGCCGCATTGCCGTTCAATACGACGCAGGGCGGCGCACAAGCTTTCTATATCGAGCCCTGTTTCGAAGCCGGCGACAAAGTTATAAAAGTTATTACCTTCAAAACCAAAAGGCTTGGATTCATAGACCGGCGACACAATAACATTGCTAAACTGTTCCTTTAACGCAGCGACGCCGGTGTTGATGTTATTAACACGATCGATATTACTGCCGCCGCCAACGTAAACCTGTATCATCTATTTGTCCGCAACCCGTTCTATGATCACGCCGACGTCGCGCACGTCCCGTACCGCACCCTGTTTGCTCAGCTTCAGCTTCAACCAAGGCACATTAAATTCATTTATCACTGTTGCCGCAATCCGCTCCGCAAGGGTTTCCACCAACTGACATTCACTCTCACCAACAAACGCAATCAGGCGTTTTGCCACGTCCCTGTAATTGAGTGCCGCGTCAATATTGTCCGTGGCCGCGGCGTATTTATTATCCGTTGCCATTTCAAGGTCGATACTGATCGTCTGCTTGGTGCGGCGCTCCCAATCATAGATGCCGATAATTGTGTCTATACGTAAATCCTGCAGGTAAATAATATCCATATTTGTCAATTGGTTTTGATGTTTATGCCCGGCGTTGCGTGTTTAAGTCAATGGATCACTATATAACACCGGTCTTGCCGTTGCACCCTGTTACTTGTCCCGGTCTGCAAAGGGGTAAAAAATGGGTGCTTATCCGCAACCATGCTTTATATGCGGTATGCGATGGTAGTCATCACTTGAGAACAATAACGCATCGCAGCCTTAATTGGTTTCGGCAGTTCATTCGCGCCGGCATGAATGGCAGTGGTGGCGTGCTCCGCCTCATCCTGTTTCATTTGCTTAATAATGGCACGTGAACGTCCGTCGGATTGTGGCAGCCGGCACAGATGGGAATCAAGATGTTTGACCACTTGGCGTTCCGTTTCCGCCAGAAAACCGAGACTCCACCTATCTCCCGCCGACCCCGCCAGCAAACCGATGGCAAACGAACCGCAGAACCAGAACGGATCGAATAAACTCGAACGTGCTTCCAGTTCCGTTAACCGTCTGCGGCACCAATGGAGATGGTCAATTTCCTCGTTGGCCGCCCGTCGCATGATCGCTCTCATGCGGGTGTTTTTGGAGGCCACCATTTGCGCCTTATACAAAGCCTGGGCCGAAATTTCACCGGCGTGATTAACCCGCATCAGGCCGGCGGATACCTTTTTTTGATGGGCGGCTAATATTCCTTCATCCATATTCTGCGCCGGATAAGTCCGGGCGGCGGTCTCCGCCGGCTGCAGCAGCGAAGCAATTATTTTATCCACCGCGATAACCACCCGGTCTGTTGTGCTGAAGTGTTTATGCATCGATTTCATGGGTCAATTTTAGCGTAAATGACGGGCGGAATCTCTGCAATTCAGTTGTGAGCCGAAAAAAATATATGGCGCACACCGGCATAGCGCCAATTCACCGCGTACCGTATTTGCCCGTCAAGCATTATTGCCCGGCGCCGGCGTTTCCGCCGGAGGTTTGTCAGAGGGGGCCGGATCGGCGCCGATCATTTCTCGCACCAGGCCGGCAAGTTTGTTTGACGCGCCGCCGGCACCGAGTGCCCGCCTTAGCTTGCGCCACTCGCGTCGGATTGCCCGGGTGCGTGGTTTATCTTCAAGCAGTGCCAGCGCCTCCCGGCAGATCGAGTCGGCGTTGGCGGCACCCTGGATTAATTCCGGCGCGACCTTTTTACCGGCAACAATATTGGCCAGGCCGATGTATCGCGTAGTCACCAGCCCTTTCAGCAAAAAGTAGGTTGGCCACGATAGCTTATAGACAATGATCATCGGCGTACCGCAAAGTGCAAGCTGCAAGGTTGCAGTGCCTGAGGCGGTGATCGCAAGATCGCTGGCTTGCATCGCCGCTTCCGGATCATCCTGGATCAGCGTGCAATGGAGACGACGTTGACGCAATTGTTGCTCGACCAATTCAGCTGGAATTCCGGTTGCGAGCAGTAGTGCAAACCGGGCCGACGGGGCGCGCGCTGCGATCCTGGCGGCGGCATCGCACAGCACCGGCAGCAGCCGGCGTACCTCGACAATGCGGCTGCCGGGCAGGAGCAGCAGCTTTTTGCCGTCCCCGCGATTGCCATGATACGGTGGCGGAAGATCGCGCATCCGGTCCACCAACGGATGTCCGACGTAACGCACCGGCATACCGGCGTCACGATAGATCTGTTCCTCAAACGGGAACACCACCGCCATCATGTCGATGCGGCGAGCGATAGTTTTTACCCGTTTCGGCCGCCATGCCCATACTTGCGGGCTGATATAGAACAGTGTTTTTACGCCCAGGCGTCGTGCCTCCGCCGCGAGCCTCAGGTTGAAGTCGGGGTAATCCACGAGTACCAGCAAGTCCGGGACTTCTTCCTCAAGCGTGCGCACAAGACGCCGGTAGGCGCGTCTGATCTTCGGGTAATGCGCGATGACTTCAAACAGTCCAACCAGCGACAGTTCGGTGGCATCCACCAGTTGGCGCAATCCCGCACGTTTCATCTCGGCCAGGCCCATGCCGAAACATTGAAAATAACCGCGCTTACTGGCGTGCAAAGCCGTGATCAGTTCGGCCGCGTGCATGTCCCCGGACGGTTCGCCGGCAACCAACATAATTTTGTAAGTCGGTTTAGACACGCAGCCGGGACGCCGAGGCGTTGACCACCGCGGCGACGCGTTCGGCATCCGCGATCGGCAGTTCGGGAAATATCGGCAACGACAGGCACCGCCGCGCAACTCCTGTGGCTTGATCGCAATTGACGCTGCGGCTGCGGTCGCGCAATGAAGGTTGTTCGGGCAGCGCCAGTGAATAATAGACGCGATTGCCGATCTGCGCCTCATTAAGCGCCGCCGCGACCTCATCACGGCGTTCGCATAGGATCGTATATTGGTTGAATACGTGTTCGCATCCGGTGGCACGTATCGGCGTTCGCACCCGTTCATGCAGGGCATCGGTGTAGGCCACCGCAAGTTGCCGGCGCTTTTGGTTAAAGGTCTCAACGTGTTTGAGTTTGACGCGCAGGATAGCGGCCTGGATTTCATCGAGACGGCTGTTGTAGCCGATGATCTCGTGGCGCGGCGAGCCAAGACTGCCATGGTTGCGCAGTAGTCGGGCCTGCGCGGCCAGGGCCTGGTCGTTGGTGGTGATCATGCCGCCGTCGCCGCAGGCACCCAGATTCTTGGTGGGGAAAAAGCTGTGGCATCCCGCGCGTGACATGGCCCCGGCGTAACGCCGGTTGTAGCGCGCACCGAATGCCTGGGCACAATCTTCGATCAATACCAGTTGGTGTTGCTCGGCGATCGCCGTTAGCGCGTTCATTTCGGCAGGGTGACCATAGAGGTGCACCGCGATAATCGCACGGGTGTTTGTCGATAACGCGGCCTCGGCGCTGGCCGGATCCAGCGTGAACGTTGCCGGATCGATATCTGCAAAAACCGGTGTCGCACCGGTATAGAGCACGGCTTCGGCGGTGGCGATGAACGAAACGGCACTGACGATCACCTCGTCACCGGCGCCGATGCCGGCGGCGCGGAGCGCAAGGTGGAGTGCATCCGTGCCCGAGGCGCAGGCGACCGCCTCGCGGGTGCCAAGGTAGGCGGCCACTTCTTGCTCAAACATTGCGACTTCGTCGCTTAATATGAAGCGCCCGCTTGCAAACACCCGTTCAAGCGCGGCGCGAATTTCCCGCTCCAGTGACCGGTGCTGTTGACTCAGGTCAAAGGCGGGGATCGGTGCGAATACGGTTTGCTTGTTCACGGGCGGCGGCGATCACTGCCGGAGCGCGGTGGTGACCCGGATCGCGGCGTCAAGTGCCCGCCGTCCCTCGCGCCCGCCGACCAATGGTTGCCGAGCATTGCGTATGCACGCCAGGAAATGTTCGATTTCAGTGAGCAGGGCATCGGCTCTGGTGAATTCTTGTTCCTTGCAATCTATGTTTTGATCACCATCCTTATGGCAAGCCGTGCAACGATTGTGGTACAAGTCTATCGAGAAATAATGGTCTTTCTTGAACAGCCGCAGTTTGCGCTCAATCTTGCGGCTGACGCGGCTGGCGGTGACGTTGGCGGTGCAGCCATTGGCAAATTCGATCCGGGTGTTGGCAATGTCTATCCCATTCGACAGGATTGCAGTGCCATTGGCGCGAACGTCGGTGATCTCGGACCGCACCAAATGCAGGATGATGTCCAGGTCATGGATCATCAGGTCCAGGATGACGCAGGTATCCTTGCCGTGCCGGCCAAACGGCATCAAGCGCGTGCTTTCGACGAACATTGGGTCCAGCGGCGATTCATCAAGGGCCAGCAACGCCGGATTAAAGCGCTCAATATGGCCGATTTGCAACAGTCTTTGATGGCGGTTGGCGACCTCGATCAATCGGTCGGCCTCATCCAGCGACGACGCCATCGGTTTCTCGACGAGCACGTGCGCACCGCTTTCAAGGAAGTCGCGCGCGATCGGGTAGTGTGTTGCGGTCGGCGTGGCGATGCTGACCGCGTCCAGTTTGCCCAGCAGTTCACGGTAATCGGCAACCGGCGTGACCGAATGTTTGGCCGCGACTTCAAGGCGGACCTTTTCGTCGACGTCCGCGACCGCAACCAGTTTGCAACCGCTTATGCCCCGGTATTTTTCGGCATGAAATTTGCCCAGGTAGCCGGTGCCGATGACGCCACAGTTGAGAATTGACATGGATTCCGCTGGGGCCTTAGCAATCGCGGCGGCAAGTTGCCTGCGGCCTGTTTATTGGAACGTCGGCGGTTGACCGGCTCGGATACGCCCTCGAAGGCGCTGGCGGTTTTGTGTTTTCCATTTGGGCGATCAGCCGTTCAGGTCGCAACCCGAAAAATTATGGTCACGCATTTTGGCCATCTCCGGCTCAATTTGTCCATTTTCATTCGGGTATTGGTTTGCAGATCGGCCGGGACGTTGATAACCGACTGCGGTATTTTTTGGCACCCGGCAAATCCCCCAATGGTCAGTGTCTCCATGGGGGCGTTTATGGGCTCAACTCTGTTGCCGGTGGGGCTGGGCATCGGTATTACAATTAGCTTTGTGCAGTGAACATACGGCATTTGACCGGGCGGCAAACAATCCCCGACGGTCTTTCACTGATAGGGCTATGGTGTTTCATTGTCGACGCGGTTGATGCGTACACAATTAATTGGTTTGGTCATTCGTCCGCATCTCTGTGAACAGGGTTGGGATTATTGCATAATTTGCGCACCAATGCAAACAGCTGTTTGACGTCGTCACCGACGTCGCTGCGGACCGGTCCCGGCAGGCTTAGCCGGGATTGAGCAGATTGGTGGCGTTTGCCAGTGTTTTATCTATATTGCGGTCGTCCACCAGCCCCTCTGCATCGGTTGCCGACGCTCCCGGAATACCGGGGTCGCCTTTTTGGATCAGGCCGCGAATCCGGAATGTATCCGCCTTGATGCGGCAACGTTGGCGGAAAACCTAACACTCTACCAGGCACACGGGTTATCATGTAATGGCATAATAAAGTACCAATACAGTTATGCGGATGAGTTACTATTTTGTGCTGATGGACGTTACAGGAATCTTCTTTTGGGCTTAGAGCGCCTTATGAACAGGGGAATGCAATGTACTACGGTCGCAGTATCGCCAATATATTAGCCGGGTCGGATGCCGGCAGAGAGGTCACCGCCCGGTGTATCAGTGCGGTTCAGCGCGATGCATAGCGCGTCGAATTCCGAGAGCGTGCGTATTGTCATTGTCGGCGGCGGTTTCGCCGGTGCTTTCTGTGCGAAGGTGCTGAGTAAACAACTCCCGGACCGGGCGCGGGTCGAATTGGTGAACCGGCACAACTATTTCGTATTCCAGCCGCTGTTGCCTGAAGTGGCCTCCGGTATCATCAACGCCCAGGACGCGGTTACGCCGCTACGGGTGATGTTGCCGGACGTGCACCATCGCCAGGCCGAAGTCAAGCGCATAGACTTTGACAATCGGTGTCTGGAGATCTTGCAGGGACGGCGGCGAGTGCTGATCAACCTGCAGTACGATCAGCTGATCATTGCGCCCGGGCAAATCAGTGATCTGAGCCGTTTTCCGGGTTTCAGCGAGCACAGCTTGACGATCAAGGATCTCAGCGACGCGTTCATCATCCGCAATCATATTCTCCAGTGCCTGGAATTAGCGGACGTGACCGGTAATCCTGAGATCAAGAAAATGGCGCTGACTTTTGTCGTCGCCGGTGGTGGTTTCTCCGGGACTGAGACCATCGGCGAATTGCAGGACATGGTGCGCCGTGCGCTGCGCTATTACCCAAATATCCACCCCGAAGAGATGCACTTCGTTTTGCTGCAGCGCAGCGAGCGCATCCTGCCGGAACTGCCTGAATCATTGAGCAGTTACGCGGATAAGAAACTGCGCAAGCGCGGTATCGATATCCGTCTCAATACCGGCATGGCCGGGGCAACCGGCTCTTATGTCGAAACCGATCAGGGCGAGCGGATCCCGACGCTCAGTCTGATCACAACTATTGGCAACGGCCCGCAGGATTTTGTCAGCGATCATTTTGATCTCGAACGCGGGCGGATCCTGGTCAATGATAAATTGCAGGTACGCGACCACGAACACGTTTGGGCCTTGGGAGACGCGGCGGCGGTACCGTATGAGCGGGACGGCAAAATTCACGCGTCGCCGCCGACCGCTCAATTTGCGATCGCGCAGGCCAATTTGCTTGCGCGCAATATCAGCGCGATTTTGTCCGGCGGTGAGCTGCAAAGTTTTCGCTTCAAGCCTCGCGGTATGCTTACTTCGCTGGGCGCCTATCAGGGTGTTGCCGAGATCTTCGGCGTCCGTGTATCCGGGGTGCTTGCCTGGTCTGTCTGGCGCGGCTTTTACATGTTGCGTTTGCCCGGCTTTATCTCACGGCTACGCGTTGCTCTAAACTGGTTTCTGGATTACTTTGTGCCGCGCACAATCGTTGAGTTGCAGCAGGCCCCACGTGCCGCTGTTTCATATGCGCGCTTCAATGCCGGTGATACGGTGTTCATGCGCGGCGAGTTATTGACCGGATTCTTCGTGGTGCTGAGCGGGCGGCTTGAGGTGCGCGTGCCGGCAAAAGACGGTTCCAAAGGCTTTGTCAGGACCATAGGCCCGCAGGAACATTTTGGCGACCGCATACGCGGCTGGAACACCTGCTGCCAAGGCGACGTTATTGCGTTGGAGGAGACCCGGGTGATGATGGTGCGCGGCGACGATTTTGCCCGTCTGCGCAATGATTTCAAATTTCTGGATGATTATTTGACCGAGCAGTATCCGGAGAAATACCCCGAAGCGTTCTATCCGTCGGAATAAAACCGTTTGCTCAAGCGACACCATCGGTGTCGTGCAACAGGCGGGAGAGCTAAACTCCGTTCCAGCAGCAAATGCGTAAAATGGTACGCACAATAATACGGATATCCATGATTAAAGAGCAAGAATATACGTACAGCATATCGTATTTCAATCTGGTCAACCCCCAGGAAACGTGCGTTGTTCCTGAACGTACAAGGTGACATCGCTGGTTCGGTGCTTTAATCTGGGCATATCCGGTTATTCCGGGTTTGGCAATTAAGCGGTGGCGGGAAACCTTATCTATTCTCTCTGGTTCGCCCGTGCCATCGGGGCGGGGAACAGTGAAGGCCATCCGCACCTGGAGACTGGGGGCTTCGGGGCGAGGCCCTACCACACTCATATCGCCCATCAATACATTCCAGAATTGTGGAAATTCATCCAGATACACCTTGCGCAGGCATCTGCCCACGATTGTTATTTTTGAATCAGGGGCGGGAGTCTGTCGATCCTTGTCCTGAATTCCGAAATCCATATGCATGGTGCGGAACTTTAGCATTTTGAAAGTGGTACCGTATCGTCCGATTCGGTCCTGTATATAGAATACCGGGCCACGCGAGGTGGTTTTTATTAGCAGCGCGATCAGCGGTAACAGCACAGCTAACAATGCAAGCGCAACTATTGCCATTGCCACGTCCAGGGCGCGTTTGCTATAAGAATCCAGGTAGGCGCTACCGCGTACTACCGGAAGCAATATTCCGCGGGCCGGAATCGGCGACGAATATATGCCTTTAATGTTTGTTATTCTCTCCATGGCCGTCAAAGAATAAAACATTTATTCTTGTGGTTGTCAAATTTTATATAGAGGCCTGTTAAATTTTGAGCCGGCGGGCCTGCATGGCTAGGATACTATCCTTTTTGCCTGTGTTCCAGTCCGGCGCGGGAGGTTATAATTGTGGGCTGTTTCTTGGACTGACAGCTTACCATGCCCGAATTGCCTGAGGTGGAAATAATACGCAGAGGACTTGTGCGCCATATTCTTGGCGAGCCTATATCCGGGGTTATTGTCCGTCAATGCCGGCTACGCTGGCCGGTGCCGCCGAATTTGAATGCTCTGCTAAGCCGGCAATCTTTTCATGACATCGATCGCCGCGGGAAATATCTTTTATTCTATACGGATAAGGGCTGCATGCTGTTGCATTTGGGAATGTCCGGTGGATTGCAGGTTACTACCCGGCATAATAGGCCGGAAAAACACGATCATATTGATTTTCTGTTCACCTCCGGGCGCTGTCTGCGGTTTAGCGACCCAAGAAGATTTGGTTCCATTCACTGGGCCGGCATTGATCCGCATAAACATCGTTTATTGGAAAACCTTGGGCCTGAGCCGTTAAGCGATCAGTTCGATGCCGATTATTTATTTTGTCTGACCCGCAAGCGCACCCAGTCGATAAAAACATTTATCATGAATTCACGCACCGTTGCAGGGGTGGGTAATATTTATGCCAATGAGTCCTTGTTTCTGGCCGGCGTCAAACCCCAGTGTAAATCCGGCAGAATATCCAGGCTTAGATGCATGAGACTGGCTGATTCGATCAAACGAGTATTGCAACGTGCGATCAAGGCCGGCGGCACCACTCTGAGAGACTTTGTTGACAGCCAGGATCGGCCGGGTTATTTCCAGCATCAGCTCAAAGTATATGGTCGCGCCGGCGCCGCTTGTATAAACTGCAATACCATTATAAGGCGTTGTGAACAAGTGCAGAGGGCCACCTATTACTGCCCCACCTGTCAGAAATAATTTTAATCGACGGATATCATGGTGATCCCATGGCCGCTGAGCCTTCGCCTCTGGGATCACTGGCTGCAAAAATCAGATTGCCCGGCTTCCACCACAAGATGGCTTGCATATTGCCATAACGCCTGTTCTGCTCAGTCAAGTGGTGGCCCTTGGAAACCAGGGTTTGTTGTTGTAGCGGGGTCAATCCGTCCTGTTCAAATTGGACTGTATCCGGCAGGAATTGATGATGGTAGCGTGGCACCGTCACCCATGAGCTCGGCAAATGCCCCTCGGCCATGTCCAGTATCCCCAGCAACACCATGCTGATTATCCGACTGCCGCCGGGCGTGCCCAGGATGCCGACTTTATCCGCAGTTTCAACAAAGGTCGGCGTCATACTGGATAGAGGCCGCTTGCCCGAATCGATGCGATTGGCATGATCACCCACCAGACCATAGGCATTGGGGGTATTGGGCTTGATTGCAAAATCGTCCATCTCATTATTAAGCAGTATGCCGGTGCCGGGCACAACAAAGCCGGAACCAAACGGCAAGTTAATACTCAGGGTCGCCGCCACACGATTGCCCTCGGTATCGATCAGGGAAAAATGTGTTGTGTTCACAGCCTGTTGCCGGGAGCTTGGATTGATACCGGCCAATTCCGTACTTTTGGTGGCCCGGTCCGGGTCTATGCTGATGGCCATGCCCTCGAGATAATCATCATGCAGCAGCCGATCCAGGTCCACCCTGACGTGATCCGGATCGCCAAGGTAGGCGGCGCGGTCTCGATACGCACGCCGCATTGCTTCAATGACAAGGTGCCGCCGGTCGCCTTCGGACAGTTCATTCAGGTTGAAATGCTCCAAAATATTTAAGGCCTGGCCTAAAACCACCCCACCGGCGGAAGGCGGCGGTGCCGAAATAATGCGCAGGTCGTGATAGTGAAAAGTCACCGGTCGGCGTTCTTTGATCTTGTAATTGGCCAGGTCCCGTTGTTGCCAGATGCCGTCGGCTCGTTGGACTGCTTCGATCAGTTGTTCACTGATTGTGCCGCTGTAAAAATCAGATATTCCGGATTTGGCCATGCGTTGCAAGGTGTCGGCAAGCTCTTGCTGCTGAATCATTTCCCCCGTTTCAGGGACGTCATTATTGCGTAGAAATATTGCCGCAGTGCCGGCATAACGCCGCATAACCTGCAGCCGAAAATTGGCCAGCTTGCGGTAACGCTCGGTGACCGGAAAGCCATTTTTTGCCAGCTCAATTGCCGGCGCGAGAATTTGTTCCAATTGCATGCGTCCGTAATGCCTGATCAGATGTTCGATGCTGGCCGGCAGGCCCGGTACGCCGGCGGCGAGTGGCCCATTCAATGACCGACCTTTGATAACGGTGCCATGTTTATCCAAATACATATCCGGTCTGGCAAGAGCCGGCGCAGTTTCTCTGCCATCAATCATGATCTGTTTCCGGTCTGACTCTCGGTGCAGCAACCAAAAGCCGCCGCCGCCGAGCCCGGAACTGTAAGGTTCAACCACCGCCAATGCCACACTGATTGCCGCGGCCGCGTCAAAAGCGTTGCCGCCTTGTTTTAAAATTTTTATGCCGACTTCGGTTGCCATGGGGTGGGCGGTGGCAACGGCAAATTGTGCCGGCACGTCAGCGCCGACGTTGGCACCAAGACCACAGCAGACAATCAGAACAGAGAAAAAACGATTCATATAAAAACGGGGTTATTATTTGCCTGATTTGTTATGCATCGCCGCCAATACCACCGGATGAACAAAATTTGAAACATCGCCATCCAAACTGGCGATCTCTTTCACCAGACTCGATGATAGATAACTAAGATGCTCAGCCGGCGTCAAAAAAACGGTTTCCGCATCTTTGAACAACCGCCGATTCATCCCCGCCATCTGAAATTCGTAATCAAAATCAGAAACCGCCCGCAATCCGCGGACGATGACGTTGGCATTTCTTTCCCGAGCCAGATCGGTTATCAATTTATTGAATTGGCATACCTCAATATTATTTACGTCGGCAAGCACTTGTCGGGCCAGGTCAACGCGTTCATCGGCGGTGAACATGGTGTCTTTGCCGGTGCCGTGTGACACCGCCAGGATAACGGTTTTAAATAACCGGGCGGCGCGTTCAATAATATCCTGATGGCCGATGGTGATCGGGTCGAAAGTGCCGGGATAGATTGCAATGGTCGCCATATTATTGTCTTGCTTTATATTCAATCAAACTGCATTGTACATGACCCGCCCGGCTTTGTTTCTTAATCATCCATGGTTTGGGTATATCGAGGCCCGGCTCCGATTCTACATAGACCAGACTGCGGTGTTTTAACGTGCGGTTCGAGATCAAACCGCGGCAGCTTTTCTCTATCAGGCCCCGATTGAAAGGCGGGTCCAGAAAGACAATATCAAACCGGGTTTTATTGCGCCTGAGCCATGCCAATGCTTCCACGTTGATCAAGGTAATATTGCCGGATTGGAATCGTTGACATTGGCGTTCCAGTTGTTTAAAAACGCGGTCATTGTTTTCGATCAAGGTTGCACCGGCGGCCCCGCGTGAAACCGCTTCAAGGCCAAGGGCGCCGGTACCGGCAAACAAGTCAAGACAATCAGCATTTTCTATACGAGGTTGCAGCCAGTTAAATAAAGTTTCCCGCAAACGGTTGGGGGTTGGCCTTAATTCCGGCGCCAGCCGCACCGTAAGTTTCCGTCCGCGCCATTGGCCGCCGATGATACGAATCTTGCCGGCTCCGGCCAATTTGTTCAGGAACCTCGAGCTTTTTGTTCCGGCTCGCGGCCCACCATTATTGTAATTAACTTATCCGGGTCAATACGGCGTCTGAATGCATCTTTGATTTGTTCGACGGTGACCGCTTCGACTTGTTCATTGAATGTCGATAAATAGTTCAATGGCAAATTATAAAAGCCAATCATCGCAATATAATTCAGAATTTTGGCATTGTTGTCCAGCCGCAAGGGAAAACCGCCGGTGATGTTTTTCTTTGACGCCAGCAACTCTTCATCCGATGGGCCCGATTCAATAAAGTGCCGCAAATTATTTATTAACACCGCCAGCGCGTCATCAGCCTGATCATTTTTGGTTTGCAGGCCGGCCAGAAACGGACCCGCCTCACGCATGGGCGAAAAATAACTGTACGCCGCATAGGACAGACCGCGTTTTTCCCGGATCTCTTCAAATAAACGTGAAACCATACCGCCACCGCCGAGTATATGGTTGCCAACGTACAGCGGGAAGTAATCCGGGTCTCCGCGTTTTATGCCCAATTGGCCGACGAAAATATGAGTTTGTTGACTGACGTGCGGCAGGGCAATAGTCTTGGGCTCGGTCGGATCACTTGCCTTTGGCAATGGCCGTGAACGCTTGCCCTTGGATAATTCGCCGGTTAATTCTTCGGCAACCGCCTGGGCTTGTTCCAGGTTGATGTCACCGACCATCACCAGCGTTGCATTCGCCGCGACAAAATACCGGCGATAAAAATCGACAATATCCTTGCGTTCAATCTCCTCCACCGATCTCTCCGTGCCCGCAACCGGAACCGCGTAAGGATGTTGGCCGTACAGGGCCGAGTAAAACGCGTCCTCGGCGAGTCTGGCCGGCAGTTGTTGTTTCTTCTGTATATTTAACAGAATGCGTTTGCGTTGCAATTCGACCGCGGCCATCGGAAAATCGGGGCGCGAGATCACTCGTTTAAGATTCTCCAGCGCGGCGATCACCTTGTTCTTGTGCACCAGCATGCGCAAGCCAACCGAATTGGAATCCTTATTGGCGACACTCGAATAGACCGCACCCACGGATTCAAAATCACTGCTGATTTGATCCGCATCGAGCCCGTTTGCCCCCTGATCGAGCAACCTCGACGTTAATGCCGCCAGACCTTTATGCTTGCCGTCGCGGGCACTGCCGGCATCGAATATCAATTTGATATCCAGTATCGGGAGTTCATGTGCTTCCACAAACAGTACCCGCGTACCTTTGTTGGTTTGCCAATGTTGAATTTCCGGCATTGCAGATAACTTGAGTGAAACCAGCGCCAGGGCGAGGAGCCAATATCTAATGGACACGGCCCGGTTCTCCGGCAGTCACGCGCTGCCCCGTCGAGATCGGTTGCGGGTCCAGCTCGGCGACGGTCAGGCGATCATCGATCAAATATTTATTTGCCACGGTCATAATTTGTTCCGCAGTCACGGCATTAATCTTGTCGACGTACTGATCTGCCATTTTCCAGTCCAGCCCGACCGTTTCCAACAGGCCCAGGATCAGAGCCTGAAAAAATGCAGAGTCTTTTTGATAAACATTTGCGGCCACGGTCTGCATTTTTACCCGTTGCAACTCGGCCTCAGCGACCGGCTGCGATTGCAGATTGATGATCTCCTGCCTGAATGCTATCTCCAATTCCTTTGCCGAACGATCCTGTGAAGGCGTACCGGCGATGGTAAAGACATAGTCCAGCCGGGCAACCATATTATAACCCACACTCGTGTCGGCGGCTACTTCCTGGCCGCGCACCAGGCGGCTGGCAAAACGGGCACTGTTGCCGCCGTCGAGTATGCCGGTCAATACCTCCAACGCGTACGGTTCCCAGTCGGCGACGTATTTATTGCCGATTGCCGAGGACAGCACCGGCACCTTATAGGCCATCATCAAATACGGCAGCCTGGCCGGGCGCTTGATCTTTAAGCGTTTTACGCCGGACTGTTTGATTTCCGGTCTCGATATAAGCGTTGCTACGTTCCCCGCCGGGATGGGGCCAAAATGTTTTTTGACCAGCTGATGCACCTCATCCGGGACAACGTCGCCGACCACCACCACCACCGCGTTATTGGGTGCATACCAGTTCCGATACCAGACCTTTAGCCGCTGCACGTTCATCGCGTTCAGATCATGCATCCAGCCAACAATCGGCTGGCGATAGGGACTGGTCTGAAATGCGGTCGCCATCGCCGCTTCACGGGTATAGGACTGTGGATTGTCGTCGGTGCGCAGGCGGCGTTCCTCCTTTACCACCTCTATTTCCTTTAGGAATTCCTGTTCCGGTATAATAAGACCACGCATCCGGTCGGCTTCCAGTTGGAAGCTGATCTCCAGGCGTGCGCTTTCCAGGGTTTGAAAATAAGCGGTATAGTCCGCGCCGGTAAAGGCATTGTCCCGTCCGCCGTTGGCGGAGATAATGCGCGAAAATTCTCCGGGCGGGTATTGTTCCGTACCCTTGAACATCATGTGCTCCAGCACGTGCGATATGCCGGTGATACCGTCGTGCTCATAGCTGGAACCCACCTTGTACCATACCTGAGAGACCGCAACCGGCGCCCGATGATCTTCCTTGACCAGTAGTTTCAGCCCGTTAGTCAGATTATATTCATGTATTTCAGCCATACTGGGTGCGGACAGTAACGCGATCGTATAAAAAACGACTATATAAAATATATTTTTCATTCCTGTCATTGTTTGTTTCGAGGTTGCTCAATCTCTATTAGTACCGATTTGTTTTTATGAGTTCCGCAGGCAAATTTAATGATAGGATACACCAATTTGTATATTCTTGGTTAATTCCGGTTTTTGGCTTAAAAAGCGAACCCATTTCTAACGCGCCCGCCGTCCGGGATAAGCGGTGAGGGTATGGCGGGCCGATTATTAGTGTCGGCATGCAACCGGACAGTCAAGGCATCACTGGCGTTGTGAGCAAAATCCTTCACCGCGGGTGGCCTCTGTGCCCGGGTTAATCTAATGGAACAATTAAAGACAATAAGTTTGTCCAAGCCCTGTTGGTGGCTGATTCATGATCCTGTTCAATAAGGTATTTATGTCCTATCCCGGCAGCAACGAGGTGCTGCACGATATCAATTTGCATATTGAACGGGGGGCGATGGTGTACGTTACCGGCCGCTCCGGCGCGGGTAAAAGCACCTTACTTCGATTGATCGCCCTGATCGATCGCCATACCCGCGGTCGGCTTATCGTCAACGGCCAAAATCTGGTCAGGGTGAAAGGCCGGCGCATACCCTTATTCAGGCGTAATATTGGTTTTATATTTCAGGATCATCGCCTGCTCTTGGACCGCAGTGTTTTTGACAATGTTGCCTTACCGCTGATCGTTGCCGGGTATCGCCATATGGAGATAAAAAAACGGGTCAACGCGGTGTTGGATAAAGTCAGTTTATTACCAAAAATGCATATCAACCCCAAGTCATTATCAGGCGGCGAACAACAGCGCGTCGGAGTTGCCAGGGCCGTGGTGCACCGTCCCACGTTGTTACTGGCCGACGAACCGACCGGCAATCTTGACCCGACCCTGTCCTGGGACACCATGCAATTATTTGAACAGTTTAATCAGGTTGGAGTGACGGTATTAATCGCCACCCATAACTTGGATATGATCAAACGCATGAAAAAACGGATCATTATTTTGCGTCAGGGGCGCCTGTTACCATACACCGAGACCCCAAAGGAATTATGAGTCCCCAAAAAAAACACGCCTCACGCACCGGTTTCAGGAGAGAGTTAAGGCGCAGACTATCGATTTGGGTGACGCAGCATTTACAAGCGCTTGTTTTCAGTCTGGGCCAGTATTTGCGCCATCCAATCGGCAATATACTGACCACCGCGGTGGTGGGTATCTCGCTGGCCCTGCCCGCCGGGTTTTATTTATTATTGGAAAATGCCCGGCGGATATCATCGGGTTGGGACGGTGCGGTCGAATTCACGCTGTTTCTACGCCAGGACGTGCGGGGCAAAGACACCGGGGAATTGGCGGAAACACTGAAACAAGACCGGCGCATCGCGGCGGTGATCATTGTACCCAGGGATGAGGCATTGGCCGAATATAAGAACATATCAGGTTTTGCCGATGCAATCGATGCACTGGAAGAAAACCCGTTACCGGACGTGCTGTTGATCAAACTCGATGATGAGTTGGACGCGGAACAGCAGGAACAATTGTTCCATAAACTATCCGCCCTCAGGCAAACCGATTCCCTGCAATATGACAGACAATGGGTGCAACGGTTGTTTATCCTGCTCGATATAATTCGATGGAGCGTGTGGATTCTGTTTGTCCTGTTGGCCACCGCAGTTTTGTTAATCGTTGGCAATACCATTCGCCTATCGATCTATAATCAAAAACCGGAAATAGAAATTACCAAACTGTTTGGCGCCAGTAATGCATTTATACAGCGGCCATTTTTATACAGTGGCCTCTGGTATGGGGTATTCGGCGCTATCATTGCCTGGCTATTGTTGCGCCTGTCATTGCAATTGTTAAAATCCCCGGTCGACAGGCTTGCCAGCCTCTACAATAGCCAATTTGAGCTTAGCCCGCCCGGCTTCTCCCATTTCACGATCCTGTTGATCGTGGGAGTGATTCTGGGTCTGGGCGGGTCCTGGCTGTCGGTACGGCGCCATATTCATGCGATTGAGCCGGCATAAGCCACGGAAACAACGAAATAACTTCACATATGGAATAAACTTTTGCTATTATTAGCACTCTAACCAATAGACTGCTAATAATTTAGTGAGGAAATGACCATAATGAATCAGGCAATGAATATGCAGCTTGCACTGCCCGTTGGATCGCTGGACGGCTACATCCGTTCAGTGAACCGCATCCCGATCCTGAGTGCAGAGGAAGAACAGGAGCTGGCGCATCGCTTCCATGATGAGGGCAATCTTGAAGCTGCGAGTCGTTTAGTCATGTCGCATTTACGCTTTGTTGTGCGCGTTGCCAGGGGCTATAACGGTTATGGTCTGGCACAGGCGGACTTGATCCAGGAGGGGAATATCGGCTTGATGAAAGCGGTAAAACGATTTGATCCCGACGTTGGCGTGCGGCTGGTTTCATTTGCAGTGCATTGGATACGCGCCGAGATTCATGAATTTATTATTCGCAACTGGCGCATAGTTAAAATTGCGACGACCAAGGCGCAGCGCAAACTGTTTTTCAACCTGCGCTCGGCGAAAAAACGCCTGGGCTGGATGAACAATGACGAAGTGGACGCGATTGCCAAAGATCTGGGGGTGAAGCCCGGCGAGGTTTTGGAGATGGAAAAACGGTTGACTAATTATGATGCATCATTTGACGTCATCGCGACCGACCGGGATCAAGACCAGGTTTGCGCACCGGTGTATTATCTGGAAGATCAGCGTCCCGGGCCGGAGCAGCGGTTGGAGATCGAACAGATTAAAAATCACGATCAACGGGCGTTGCAGGCCGCGCTGGCCGAACTGGATAAGCGCAGTAAAGATATCATAAGCAGACGCTGGTTGGCGGAAGAAAAAACCACCTTGCAGGATCTGGCGGCGGAATATAATATCTCCGCCGAACGCATCAGGCAGATTGAACACAAGGCAATGGAAAAAATGCGCCAGGCAATAGCCGCGTAGCTCAGAGTGGCCGATAATAGGCCGGGTCTTCAGTTGTTTTTATCGACTGCTGTTTCGCCGTCGCCAACAGGATAGATGCACAACGGTAAAAAAGCATCAATCCAGCCTGCCATGCAAGCGGTTGGTTTTATCAGGTAGATCCGCAGGATCAGTTTTGACGGTGCGAAAAGTAAGGGATACACGCCGTTGACGCGGTATTTGGTTCCCGTCCTGCTTGTCGTTTTTCCTCGGTGCGATACCATGCCGCCAAACTTCCCGGCTCTTTCCTTGAAATACGACCAGGCTTCGGCGCAGTAATACAATATCAAATGCATCTTCCCGGCTGTTCCCATGCGGCAAAATTTGCATCATGCAGTCGCTACCCAGGGAGAGCGAGGCGACGACCGGACCGAAACAATCGCGGTCGGTGTGCGGTGCGATCCCCTGATCCGGTTGGTATTCATTCACGATCAGCTGGTCGGGCGGAGATGGGAAAATCTTTTTTTGCACCAGCCGGTCGCTTATTTCCTTTGCCCAGCATGGCAATGCGCCAAGGCGGCCACCGGCTTTGATATTTCGTTCGGTGTAATCATAACGATAGCCATAATGTTGCACTCGCCGTTTCAAGTCATTTTTCCATGCCTCGGAGTGAACGGCAGCGAGTAAGTGGGTTTCTTCAGCGGGGGTGATGAAATCAGCAATGTATTCTGCATTGCCACTGTGTAAACGTGATATTTGTTCCGCGGGGACGACCAGCTGAGTCCATGCAAATGACTGCTCCGCCACTTTGGGAAATAAATCTTTTTGTTGTGCCGATTGGTTCATTTGCGTTTTCCATTAATTATTTGGAAAGAAATTTCCCGTCATCCCAAAGCCTCCACCGCCGCACGCGGAGAAATCGCAGCGGTCCATAGCGGCATGGATCAGGGTCGTCCTTGATTCGTCGGATTTTGGATTGCTTCATCGTCCGATATTTCACTGTAGGGATACTTTGCCGAACCGAAGCGGATCACCAGGGTGGCCAGGGCCAGGATAAGTATCGCCGACGATATATAAATGATCCCCAGGTCCGGTGTTTGATGGTGTGCCTGTATGTCGCCTATCATCATCCTGGTGAGTGCGGTGATCGCCACGTAGATCAGAAAACGCACTGGCATATGGTTGGTTTTGAAGTAAATGCCCACCATCGCCAGCAACTCCAGATAGATGAACAATAATAATATGTCCGCAATAGTTATGTGCATGTCCGTGAGTATTTCGACGAATGCGGTGATCGCCGACCACATGATCGCCGCGCCTATCGCAAACAACGCGAGATTGTGGAGACTGTCCATAATGAGCCTGCCCAGACCTCCCAGGATATAATTGACTTTTTCATTCAGTTGCTTTGGTTGTTTGAGATCAGTCATCGATTACCCTCCGATATATCGCGTACCTGTTTCGGTCTCAGATGCCGCCGGTCTTGTCTGCTCAAACGTCGGCAGTGGCCGGATGGCGTCATGTTTTTAATTGATACCCGGTTTTAAACATCCACCATATGGTTACCAGGCAGAACAGCATAAACAGTAAAATCATGCCCAGGCTGAGCATTATATTGACGTCGGCAACGCCGTAAAAACTCCAGCGAAAGCCGCTGATCAAATACACCACCGGGTTAAACAGGGTGATCGTTTGCCAAAGCGGCGGTAACATATTGATCGAGTAAAAACTGCCGCCAAGAAAGGTCAACGGGGTAACGATCATCATCGGCACGATCTGTAATTTTTCAAAGCTGTCTGCCCAGATTCCAAGCATGAAACCGAATAAGCTGAAGGTGAGCGCGGTCAACGTCAGAAAGCCAAGCATGTACAGCGGATGGGCAATCTGATAGTCGACAAACAAACGCGCGGTTAATAATATCAGCAACCCCAGGATGATCGATTTGGTGGTCGCCGCGCCGACGTAACCGATCAAGATTTCCACCCACGACATCGGCGCCGATAATACTTCATAGATGGTGCCGGTGAATTTTGGCATATATATGCCAAAAGAGGCATTGGAAATGCTCTCGTTGAACAGTGACAGCATGATTAGGCCGGGTATGATAAAGGCGGCGTAATGGATGCCATCGATCTCACCCACGCGCGAGCCTATGGCCGCGCCAAACACAACAAAATAGAGCATCGTGGAAAGCACCGGCGAGGCAATGCTTTGCATCAGCGTTCGTCCGGTGCGCGCCATTTCAAACCAATAAATGGCCTTGATCGCATATCGATTCATTTATTTTTTCCTTACCAGATTAACGAAGATCTCTTCCAGTGAGCTTTCACTGGATTCCAGATCCTGCACCTCGATCCCGGATTCATGCAATCGCCGCAGCAATGCCGCGATCCCGGCGTGCTTTTGGCGGGCATCAAAGGTGTAGATCAGTTTATTGCCGTCGGCGCCCAGCTCCAATGCATGACTGGCAAATTCATCCGGTATTTGTGATAACGGATTTTGCAGATACAGGGTCAATTGTTTTCTGCCCAGTTTCTTCATCAACTCGACCTTGTTTTCCACGATGATGAGCTCGCCCTTATTGATCACCCCTATGCGATCCGCCATTTCTTCGGCTTCTTCGATATAATGGGTGGTCAAAATAATGGTGACGCCGCTTGCCCGCAGGTCTCGCACCATGTCCCACATGTCGCGCCGCAACTCGACGTCCACCCCCGCGGTGGGCTCATCCAAAAACAGTATTTTCGGCTCATGCGACAGTGCCTTGGCGATCATCACTCGACGTTTCATCCCGCCCGATAAGGCCATGATCCTGGTATTCCTTTTATCCCACAGGCTCAGATCGCGCAATAAGGTTTCGATATAATCGGGATTTGCGGGCTTGCCAAATAAACCCCGACTGAAATTCACCGTACTCCATACACTCTCAAACATGTCGGTGGCCAATTCCTGCGGCACCAGGCCAATTCTTGAACGGGCCATGCGAAACTCATCGATGATATTGTATCCGTCGGCAATCACCCGCCCCTCGGTCAGCGTGACTATGCCGCAGATAATGCCGATTAAGGTGGTCTTGCCGGCGCCATTGGGGCCAAGTAACGCAAAGATCTCGCCCCTGTAAATTTCCAGATTGATATCGGCCAATGCCCGCACGCCGGTGGCATAGGTCTTGCTTAGATTGCTTACGCAAATAATCGGCTGCATCGCTTTTTTCAACTTTGTTAAAGAGCGGGCTCCCGCCCGCGGCGAATGATTAAATCAAGGCTGCAATCAGCGGCACATAATGATCGATCAATAATGCCGCAAACATCGCCATTAAATAGAAAATGGAATAGGTGAACGTCTGCATCGCCAATTGGTCCGCGTGATCGTATTGCATGCGGATCGCGTAATATAAAAAACCGCCGTTTAATAACAGTGCACAGACGAGATAAAACGGGCCGCTCATATAGGTCAGATACGGCAGCAGGCAAACAATGAATAACACTATGGTATAAAGCAAAATATGCAGGCGGGTAAATTCAATGCCGTGCGTAATCGGCAGCATCGGTATGTCCGCGGTTGCATATTCTTCACGACGATAGATCGCCAGGGCCCAGAAATGCGGCGGCGTCCAGGCGAACAGTACCAGAAATAATAATAATGAATTTGGCTCCAATACGCCGGTGACCGCGGTCCAGCCCAGCACCGGCGGTGCCGCACCGGCGGCCCCGCCAATCACAATATTCTGCGGCGTGGCGCGCTTTAAGAACATTGAATAAACAAACCCGTATCCCACCAGTGACACCGCGGTCAATATCGCGGTCAATGTATTCACCAACGTGACCAGAATCACCATCGACGCGGCCCCAAGTGTCGCCGCAAACAGGATCGCGTTCGGCATATCGACTTTACCCCTGGGCAAGGGCCGGCGCATGGTACGGGCCATCAGCGAATCGATTCTGTGATCGACCACGTGATTGATCGCCGCCGCCGAAGCCGCGGCCATGCCTATGCCCAGGGTGCCAAAGATAAAGATATCCGGCGGCACCGGCCCGGGCGTTGCCAACAACATGCCCACCACCGCGGTGAACACGATCAATCCGATGATCTTGGGTTTGCACAATGCCAGGTAATCACGCCATACGGCAATTGGTTTGACCGTCCGTATATTCAAAACCGGTTTTCGCTCATGTTGTCGTTGTTTTTGATTGGTGCAGCAGGGTCACGATGGCAAGTAATAGCAGTGCGGCAAAGGCATTATGTGCCACCGCCAAAGGCAGAGGCAATACCAGCATAATATTGGCGATGCCTATGCCGATTTGCGCACACAGCAACAGCAATAATGCGCCCGCGGTGATTTTAACCGCGCGCCGACGTTCCATCAACGCCCGCATCGCCACCGCAAACAGCACGATGAAAGTCAACAGCGCACCAATCCGGTGAGTAAAGTGGATCGCGGTGCGTGCATCGGCGCGCAATATGCCGCCCTCATAATCGACGCCCAATCCATGCCACGGCTGAAACCCCTGGGCAAAATCCATATTCGGCCACCATTGTTGCTGGCAAGTCGGAAAATCGGGGCAGACCAGGGCCGCATAGTTGGCGCTGGTCCAGCCGCCCAGGGTTATTTGCATCAGTAGTACCGCCAGGCCGACGATCACCCACAGCCGCAATCCGGCGCCAACATCGATACCGTCCTTATACAGGACCTCCAGCGCGGTCCAGTACAGCAACGATAAAACAGCCATGCCACCGAGTAAATGTAACACCACAATCACCGGTTTCAATAATAAGGTCACCGTCCACATGCCCAGCAAGGCCTGCACAATCACCAGCGCCAATATTGCCGTCAATAATGTTTGTACCGGGGTACTGATGGAGCGGCTGCGCCAGCCTGAAACAGCCAGCACCAGAACCAACAAAAGCACCGTACCTGCGGCATAACGGTGTCCCATCTCCTTCCATGCCCGCGCCCGATCCAGGGGTCGGTCCGGATACATTCGGGTTATCGCCTTATGGTCATCGGGGACAAGCATGTTACCATAACAACCCGGCCAATCCGGGCAACCCAGGCCGGCGTCCGATAACCGCACATAGGCGCCCAGGACCACGACCAACAAGGTCAGGATAACGGCAACAATAAGTAAACTCCTAAACAGCATTATGATCCGCCGTCAACCGATGCGTGAGGTTCTCAACAGGGTGATCAGATCTTTAATGATCAATTTTGGATGGACCTCGGAGCGATAGCTCATCATTAAATTACCCAGCGGGTCGACGATATAAAACCAGCCTTTCTGGCGGACGGCCATCTCCCCGGTTAAATCAAATAAGCGAGTGACGTCCTCTCCGCCGGTTTGTTCGGCGAGATAGACCCTTTGGCCCGGATAAGCCTGCAGATATCGGTGAAACCCCGCATCCTGCGGCCGGTCCAGCATCAATACCCGGCGCAGACGGTGTGCGTGCCTGCCGGTCGCCAAATAAATCCGGTGCATGCGATAAATATTTTCCCTGCATAATTGTGCACAGGTTCCGTGCTGAATAAACACCAGATTCCATTTACCCCTTAGTCTATCGGTATCCGGGTCGACGCCCGGATTGCTCAGCGGCAGATCCGGCACAAGACGCGCCGGCACCACCAGATCGCCGTGATTGGTGGTATCCGTGGTGGCAACAACATTGGTAAAGGCGTGCATATACCAGGCCAGCAGCACCGGCGCACAAAAAACCAGCACCACCAGGATCAACGTGAATTTGCCATTCGGCCTAGTTTCTTGACTCATCTTGTTGTACTGCCTTTGTCTTTTTCCAGTTGAGGGCGACGAAAATGATCAACAGCGTCGCGGCCAGCGCAAACCATTGAAACGCATAGCCCAAATGCATCGCCGCCCCCGACCCCGGTTCACGCCATTGCCGCCGGTAGCCATGATCGGAATCAGTATCAAGCCGCACCAGATAGGGCAACAGCGGCCTGGCAAATAATTGTCGCGCCAGTTCCAGGTCCAGTTTCTGGACCCGGTATATCTGCGCCGCCATCCGCTCCGCTCCGGTGTCGGACAACATTATCCCGGTCCGGGGAAAGCCCTTTATTTTGCCCCGTACCTGCACCGTCGTATTGATCGTCGACAATGCCGGGATCTCGTTTCTGTCGCCACCGACCGGCACCCAGCCTTGATTAATAAGCACGTGCTCCGCGGTATTTTCCAGTCTGAGCAGGGAAAATACATAATATCCGGCCACGCCATTTAATACTTGATTATCCAATAAAATTGTGGCGGTCTGCTCCAGTGTTCCGGAGACCTTAACCGTTCGCCAAAGCAACCGCGCCGGATCATGCCTGTCGGGCCCGGCATGACTCAAATTTATCACCGGCAGAGCCCCTCGTTCCAGATAATCCGCGTGCAGGCCGCGCTTTTGCTGGGCCCGATCCAACTGCCAAAAACCCAGGGAAATCAGCACCGGAAAACATATCAAAAAACCCAGCACCGGAATAACCGGCACTGAAAACAGCCTGCCGGCCAAATTCATCCTCATTGACTCCACATAAATATATCAATAATACCCGCTTGCACTTATGCTAGGATACTCACAATACAGCGAAAAAACCAATGACGTCGGCATTTCTATTTAAGCTCTTAATCCTATTTGTTCTGTTATTGATTATCCTATCACTGTCTTCCGGAATAGTATTTCTTATTAAAGACAAAGGAGAATCCAATCGCACGGTACAATCCCTGACCGTCAGAATCGTACTGTCGATGGCGCTGTTTATTTTATTATTTATCGGGTTTAAATACGATTTGATACAGCCCCATGGTCTCTATCCCGAACCGGCGCAAAACCCGCCTCAATAACCGCACCGTTTTAATTATCGCCGTCTTCACCGCGGGACCGATTGTCCCGGCGACAAAATTCAGTCATGGTTGGTTGTCGTCAATTAAACCTGGTGGAGCGGAGGAGGATCGAACTCCCGACCTTCGCATTGCGAACGCGACGCTCTCCCGGCTGAGCTACCGCCCCACGTCTGCCAGTGTCCAATGAAGTGAGTCAATTTGCAACAGTGGCCGGGATCATCGGCATAGGAGCGGATGGAGCAACCCCAGTCCGCCCCAGGGGTTTGCATATACGATTATGAACAGCATTGCCCGAACACGCCCAAACAAGCAGGCATCATCGCGACTGTTCTTTGCCGCATGCCCGGATGATCGCACGCGCACGCGGCTGGTGCGGGTACAGGCCGGATTTAACGCCGGCTCAGCGCGGGCGGTGGCAGCCGACAATCTCCATCTGACGCTGGCGTTCCTTGGCCAGGTGCCGGCAGCCGGCCGCGAGTGTTATATGCATGCGGCGGCCATGCTTGAGGTGCCGCGGATCGACATTACCCTGGACCGATTTGGCTATTTTGGCAAGCGGCTATTATGCTGGTTTGGCCCGTCGGCGGTTCCGGCGGAACTACAGACCTGGCAGCGGCGTTTGCAAGCCGCAATCGCGCCGTGTGGCTACCGCGTCCGGCGCAGGTTCAAGCCGCATGTGACGTTGTTTCGCAACGCCGGAGCACTTGCGACGCCCGCTCAGGTGCCGGTGGTCAAGTGGCAAATGGACCGGTTCTTTCTACTGGAATCGGTGCCGCGGGATAACGGTGTTGTATATCTGCCCATAGAGGAATATCGCGCGTGCTGATTCAGCCATCGTGGTCGCCACCGGTTGCCGGGGGGACAAACGCAATACCGACTATGCCCGGCGATACGATATAAACCGGTCATCGCGACCGTCAACCGCTATGGTCACCGGAACCTGTCAGTCTCAGGAGCGATCAAAGCCCATTTTGCGCAGGGTCCGGTCCTTTCTCACAAAATGATGATACAGCGCCGCCAGCACGTGCCCCAGTATCAGCATCCATACCAAAAACTCTCCGCCAATTTCCTTGTGGATGAAGTCCACAATCTCCTCAAATTCCTTAAAAGTCATACCCAATCCATCCGTCACCACGGTGGCAAATACCCGCGTATCCTCGAATTTAGTGATCTCAAGGGCGAGAAAATATTCCGTGTTCACCCCGGTGCCCATATATCCCGTCAATGGCATCAGGATCATGATCGCATACAGCAGATAATGGCCGCCACGCGCCGCCAACTGCCCCAGGCGCGGCCCCGGTTCGGCATCCGGTGTGATATTGATAGTCTTCCAGAAGATTCTGAGCATAACCAACGCGGCAATGGTGAGCCCCACGGAAAGATGTAACTGCAACGCAATCCAATTTTCCGGCGTGTCTTTTTGCGTGAACCAGTCCCGATAATAAACCGTGCAATAAGACCCCAGAAACAAAACCGCCATTCCCCAATGCAAGCATTTGGCAACGGAACCGTAATTCCGGGGAGTATTTTTAATGGCCATGGAAGTATCTCGCTGTTAAGATTAACATTCGGGCAACATTGTTACTTTAAGAGATGGTACCCCCTTTGTGCCGATCATTGCAAGTAACAATATGATCGCGCCTCATGATCACATAAACCCGCGACCAGCGGATTGCCGGCATCAACGCCGTGCGCTTAGGGGTGCCGCTTGCACGGTCGTTTGCACCGGTGTATAATCGCCGTTTATTGACTACCGGAGCTCCCGACGTGATGGCCCCATGCAAAACTATCACCTTTGTGATTTGCCTGTTGTCGGTCAATGTCTCTGAGCTCATCACCCGCACCGACCGGGGCTCAGATCTCAGCCTGATTGGGCACGCATACGCACATCCCGTCGAAGACCGGTTTATCCAAAAAATCAGACTGCCTTCAGGGCAAACGCTGCTCATTGCCGAGGGTGAATATGAGCCCCGATCCATCGGCAGTTTCAGTGTGCGCGTATATGAGAAAGCGGCGTTGCCGATCAATGAAACCGCTTATTTTATCGCCGGGCTGGTGCGCTATCGTGAGGGTTCCGTGAGGCAAGCCGTACTCGATGATATTGACGGGACCGGGCCACCTGAGCTGGTGGTGATCGTGGGCTCCGCAGGGTCCGGGGCCTATCTGTTCGCCGATGCCTTTAGCGTCAGCCGGCAGGGGCAACTGGCATTGATCGGCAGCGTTGAATGGTTGCCGCCGCATGCCGACCCGGTTGCCGCGTTAAGGCGGCAGTGGGCTGACAAGAGTGGGGACGCCGATGCACGGGGGAAGTCGGATTAGAACGTGCGGAATGGGGGCAGCCAAAACCCGGAGAGTTGACAGCCATTGGCGGTTAAGACTTCCCCAGTCGTTTTTCCACATATTTCCACATAATATAATTTTGCTTATCCACCCAATATTGGAATATTAATATAAACAGAGCCTGGCGGGATTATTTTCCTTGTGTATCGAAGAGCGGGAAATATGGCCGGAATGTTCTAGAATCATCATACATTGGCCCTATACATAAAGCATCGATGCAAAATCTCATAAAGAATTCCGTACTGGAACAGTTACTCGAACGCCAGCAAGAACTCTTTGCCTTGCTGTCCGATCCGGATGTGATTAGTGATCAGGATCGGTTTCGCGATCTGTCGCGTGAGTCCGCGGATATCTCCCCGATAATAGAGTGCTTTAATCGCTATCAGGCAAACCTGGATGACATTAAAGCGGCTGAAGAAATGCGGCAGGAGCATGACCGGGATATCCGGGCAATGGCCGAGGAAGAGCTAAAACAGGCGACCGAGAAACACGCGCTGCTGGAACGGCAGTTACAACAATTATTGTTGCCAAAGGACCAGGCCGACGACGGCAATATATTTTTGGAGATCCGCGCCGGCACCGGCGGGGAGGAGGCGGCGTTATTTGCCGGCGACTTGATGTGCATGTACGGTAATTATGCTGAAAATAAAGGCTGGAAGATGGAACATATCAGTGCCACCGCCAGTGCCCTCGACGGTTATAAAGAGATCATCATGCGCGTTATTGGTGACAGGGTTTATTCAAAATTGAAATTTGAATCCGGTGCCCACCGGGTGCAGCGCGTCCCGGAAACCGAGTCCCAGGGCAGAATTCACACCTCGGCGTGTACGGTGGCGGTGTTGCCTGAAGTTGATAAAGTCGACGAAATCAAGATCAATAGCGCCGATTTGCGCATCGATACATATCGTGCATCCGGCGCCGGCGGCCAGCACGTCAACAAAACTGATTCGGCTATTCGCATAACCCATTTGCCCACCGGCGTGGTGGTGGAATGCCAGGACGAGCGTTCGCAGCATAAAAACCGGGCGCGGGCGATGTCATTGTTACAGGCGAAACTATTAAGTGCCGAACGCGAAAAACAACAATCCGAACAAGCCGAAAACCGCCGCGTTTTGATAGGAAGCGGTGACCGTTCCGAGCGTATCCGCACCTATAATTTTCCCCAGGGAAGGGTGACCGATCATCGTATTAATTTGACGCTGTACCGGCTTGAAGAGATATTGGGCGGCAATCTTGATCTGCTGATTGAGCCGTTGACTAATGAGTACCAGGCGGATTTATTGGCCGGCGCCGGCTGTTGATAAACAAGGCGTAGCTCGGCGATGCAAATTAATGAACTCATTAAAATGGCGAGTAATACACTGGCCTCATTTGATACCGCCCGGCTCGATAGCGAGATAATCCTGGCCGCGGTATTGAATATCGACCGGGCGGCAATTTATGCCCATTCAAAGCGAGTCGTTTCGGCGCCTGCGGTTAAAAAATTCCGGGCCCTGATAGATAAACGCACCGCCGGTTGCCCGGTTGCCTATCTTAGCGGCCATAAAGAATTCTGGTCTTTGGACTTTAAGGTCAATCAACACACCCTGATCCCGCGTCCGGAGACCGAACACCTGGTGGAAACCGCGCTGAATTTATTGGCGGACCATGATCATCCCCGAATACTGGAGCTTGGAACCGGCAGCGGTGCGGTGGCGGTCGCTCTTGCAAAGGAAAAACCCGGCAGTGAAATTTTTGCCACTGAGGTGGACCCGTTGGCGTTGGCGGTTGCAATTGATAACGCCCGTATGCACAAGGTTGATAACCTCAGGTTTTTAAGTTGCTCCTGGTTTCAAACCCTGGAAAACCGGAAATTTGACCTGATCATCAGCAATCCGCCGTATATTGCCAAGGACGATCCCCATCTATGCCGGTTGCAATGCGAACCCGCCGGCGCATTGATAGCCGGGGAAAACGGTATGGAAGCATTCGATCATATTGTCGAAAATGCGGTTCACCATCTTAACCTGAATGCAATGCTTGTGCTCGAGCACGGTTGCGATCAGGGCCGTCCACTAAGAGCGCTTTATCGGCAACACGGTTATCAGTCAGTCACCACCATACCCGATTATGCCAATCTCGACCGGGTATCGTTTGGCTTATTCACCGGTGTTGCCAATGCCCAGCGTGATGATCAATGAATGACGAACAATTACTGCGATACAGCCGGCAAATGATGCTGCCGGAAATTGACGCGGCGGGCCAGGATAAGCTGGCAAACGCGACGGCTCTGATTGTCGGCCTGGGCGGCCTGGGTTCCCCGGTCAGCATGTATCTGGCCGCGGCCGGCGTGGGCCGGCTGATACTGGTCGATTTTGACACCGTTGATTTATCCAACCTGCAAAGACAAATCATCCATTTTACCGGCGACGTAGGCCGCAAGAAGATCGATTCCGCCGATGAGCGCCTAAGGGCCTTGAATCCAGAAATAAACGTCACCACAATCGATCATGAACTGGTGGGTGATGAATTAACAAATACCGTAACAACCACGGATATCGTGGTCGACGCCAGTGATAATTTTAAGACCCGGTTTGCGTTGAATAGCGCCTGCGTACAAACAAAAACGCCATTAGTATCCGGTGCCGCAATTCGCTTCGAAGGACAAATCAGCGTCTTTAATCCCGCCGACCCGCAATCCCCATGCTATCGCTGCCTTTACAATGATGAGATCATGGCGGAGGAAAGCTGTACCGCCAACGGAGTGATTGCGCCGCTGCTTGGTATCATTGGCAGTATCCAGGCCAATGAAGTATTGAAGCTGTTGATGGGCATAGGCAAGACCCTGCAGGGCCGGCTATTGATGCTGGACTGCCTGGAGATGGAGATCTGCCAGGCAAAACTCAATAAAGATCCGGCGTGTCCGGTTTGTTCCGACCGACCGCCGCCTGAATAAAGATCGTCACCCTAAAACAGTATCACCAATATCCAGATCACCACGGCGTTAATCAGTGCAAGCAATACCGCGGCGGAGCCCATATCTTTGGCGCGCGCCGACAGTTTATGCCGTTCCGGCCCAATCCGGTCGACGACCGCTTCAATGCCGGAGTTGAGCAGCTCAACGATCAGCACCAGCAACCAGACACCGACTAACACCGCCTGTTCAAGACCGGTGTTCCCCAGCCAGAAAGCCAGGGGAATCAACGCCGGCGTCAGCAGGCATTCCTGCCGAAAGCCCTGTTCATTATGATAAGCCGTCTTAAATCCCGCCATGGAATAACGGCAGGCGTCGACCAGCCGCTTTATCCCCTGTTGTGCCTGAAACGCCATAATGATGTCGCTGTGGTCGTTAAACCGTTGCAACAAAGCAAACCGTGTTTCTTGGGATCACACCGCCACAATGGTCGTGAACCCGATTATCAAATCAGCGCCAGCGCGGCCTCATAATCGGGTTCTTGAGCAATTTCAGGCACCAGTTGCGCATGCATAACCCGGTCGTTTTCATCAATCACCAATACCGCCCTTGCGGTAATACCCGCCAGCGGGCCATCCTCAATCAGCACGCCGTAATCCTCGGCGAAATTCTTTGAACGCATCATGGCCAGGGAAACCACGTTGTCCGCGCCTTCGGCGGAACAAAAGCGCTGCATTGCAAACGGCAAATCGGCGGAAATTATCAAAAATACCGCGTCACTTTTTCCGCCTGCCGCGTCATTGAATTTCTTTGTCGAAGTCGCGCATACCGGCGTATCCAGGCTGGGCACGATGCTGAGTAATTTCTTCCTGCCGCCATATGTGCCAAGAGACACGTCTTCCATCTCACTATTTACCAGCCGAAAATCGGGTGCCTGTTCACCGACGGCCGGCAGTCGGCCACTCGTATGTATTTCGGTTCCCCGCAGTGTTATTGTTGCCATAGCTTTCTCCTGTCTTGCTTGTGTTTATTGCGCCTATGCCCCGGCATTTACCATCATCTCGCCGGCGCAGACTTTAACTATAGCAAAAGGCATCGATCCGGCACAAGAGGAGGCGCATACCTGTCAACGAGTGAGTGGGCATCTAAGACCATACGCCTGAAGAGAATCGCCAAGCAGGTCAGCCCCAAACCGCAGGCTTGCAGAAGGGAGGAATATGCCATGTGACACAATCAACGCACATATTTCCTCGTAAAAAGGTATACGGCTCTGAACAGCGGCCTGCAGGGAAGAGGGGCATCTCTTAGAAACCGCAGCATGCGGCCGCGCATAGCCAGAAAGGATCTGATAGTTTTACTGGCCTGCCGCCAGCAGTTTGCATAGATGCGCTCCCTCGTGCTGAGTTCTTTCCATTTTCTCTGAAAAATTTCCTCGGCATGCCGGTAGAGCTCCCACTCTGTGCTCAGTATTTTATTGGCTCTGTCAACCTGCTCCGGAGACAGCATCTGCTCATCCAAAAGGCGGCGTGAATGCCTATTTTCATGTCCGAGAACTCCGGGGGACCACCCCATCATGCGACAAAGCATGAAAGCAAAATCATCCAGCCGCTCGCTCAGACCTACCAGCATGAATGAATTGCGAAGTCTGTTTTTCAGAGCTTGCGTATCCTTGAGCATGTCGCTCTCTCCGTGCCATCCTGCCCATTTTATTGCACCATCCTCGCAGGGAGTGAAAATCATATCGGCAAAGAATCTTTGCGCTAACCACCAAGGATATCCTTTTTCTTGCAGGAAATCTTCTATGCTGTAGTTTCTCGCTGCCAATTCACGAGAGCGTGGAGAGTGTCTAAGCAATTGCCGATAAATCGAGCAGAATCTTGCCAAAGGATTGCGCAACACTATCACATACACACAGGGTCTGCTAAGAAACCGGTGTAGACCATAGGGTACATGGCCCATTATTAAATCAAAGCGGTCTCTTTCCTCCTGCGGCAGAGCGATGAATTTATTCACGTAATCTCTTGCCAACAAGCCAGATGCTGGGTTCCAAAATAATATTTCGTAATAATTTCCGCAAGGAGGAGCCCCCGGTCTTGTGCAGGTGCAAAAAAATCAGTACCGGTCGCTCTTTGGAAGGGGATGATGTCGCCATAGTGATTGCCATGATATTGGCCCTCCAAGCACCAATCTTTTACCCAATATTTTTTGGAGGATTCAATATTATGGCAATCACTGCCGGCAGTCAAGTCAATGTATAGTCCATAACATATGGCACTCCGGTTGTGTATTGAGCAGGTATTGTACAGGGGATTGCAGGGCCGGGGCTGATGGGGGCGTTCGGTATAGTAGAACACCAGCCATTCGGCGAGGGCGAAGCGCGAGCGTGGGTCAATAAAAATACATACCGACGGGTAGCGTCGCGCACCGGTTGCACGGTATCGCAGGCAAACCGTTCCCTATGAGCGCCGGCGTACCCTTTGGGGCGGCGTGAATGCCTATTTGCAGGTCCGAGAACCCCGGGGGGCACCCATCATGCGACAAAGCATGCAAGCAAAATCATCCAGCCGCTCGCTCAGACCTACCAGCATGAATGAATTGCGAAGTCTGCTTTTCAGAGCTTGCGTATCCTTGTGCATGTTACTCCAGTCTTTCAGGGTGGAAGTAAGAGAATGAGAGAGAGTAGTGCGGCAAACGATATTGTGCCCTTTAAGATTTTTGGGATTGGAGTAACCAAAGCGGGCATGTTAGCCGTTACACCATTCCCACTCTTTTTGAGAAATAGAAGACCCCTTGTTTCTTACCAGGCTGTGGCGTCGCACAAGCGAAAGGTAAAAAAGCGAAAGGATGAAAGCCGCAGAAAAGGGTGTTTATTCTTCCTATACGCCTAACTCAAAGATTATGGCTTGAACTGCTTCCACCTTTAAATTGTACGGATGAAACAGGAATTAAGAACAATTTAAAATAACCTTAATGAAAAGAAAACATTATATAAATAGTTCGGATGATTCTTTTGAGTGAAAATGACTCATCCTCACAATAAACAAAATTTTTCGTATGGGTTTTGTTTTCAGGTTGTAGAATGGAAAAAACCTCTTTATCTGTCAGATCCTTTGTTTTTTGTGGACTTAACATATTATTTTTCCTGTCAAGAGTGTATTTAATTTCTCGAGCGGAACGAGGCTTGGAAAGGGGAGAGACAGACCAAACCAGCTGTAAAGAGTCTGTATCAAAAACATATTTATATAAAAAAGGATACGTGGCAGCGTAAGCCCTTATTTTTTCATGATTATCTATATCATATCGGTTGAATTGATGACCAGGATTCGCAAATTTTCCGGAAGGAAGTTTCATCTTCCACAAAACAGTATCCTGTATAACTTCCACAATAATCTGACCCTTTTCCATTGTAAGTCTGTAAGAGCCACCGGGCATATCCGCACTCAAAGGCTCTTTTTTAGAGTCAAAAAGGGTATAATATTGCCTGTCTTCAAGAATGACCTGCCCGATTAAATAATCATAATTGAAGGCTATCGCTGCTGTTTTTTTCTCATTCCAACATAAAAAGCTAAAGCCACTTACTGAGCAGGAATTACAGAATAATAAAATAACTGAAAGTAACGCGGCTTTTTTCATTTTAAAATAAAGAATCCGCATACCAACTTTATGACCTGGCAAAAGGAAACTCTTTTTTCCATTTCAAAATAAAGAATCCGCAAAACATCCCACAACCCTTAAACAAACTTTCAACCAATAATAACAAAAGAAGCCGTCTGTTGCCGTTCCAACGCCACAAACCAACCTAAAAAAAGTTTAAAACTCTACAACAATCTCAAAAATACCATAAAAAAGTCGGGTCGGCCGCTTCCTGAAACGCCGGGGGCTGCCGGAGTGGGACACTATGAAAGTCACTGCCTGCATTGAAGGCCCGGTGGTGATCAAGCAGAGCCTTGATCAGCACAAAGCCGACACCAGCGATCCCAGGGCGTTACCCGAAAACCGGGCGCCCCCGGCTGGGATACCGCAGGGGCTGTTTGACTGGCGAGTCCAAAGGCCAACGGTTCAACTCAATAGGCTGGGCTCATACCGGCGCGGCAGGGATTCGTCGTGCCGGATGGCGGGAAAGAAGGACACTGCGGTGAGAAGGGGGCGGGGGTCCAGCGTTCTGGCTTCATGTCGGCCGGATTCGGCGGTATTGCACGGTAGTCGGGTAACTCAATAGCAGTCAGCCGTTGCCGGACCTGCGTGAGAAGGGCATTTATTCTTTCTGTACGCAATCAGCACTGGTCGCTCTTTGGAAGGGAACGATGCCGCCATGAAAATATTGGGTAAAAGATTGGTGCTTGGAGGGCTCAATATGATAACAATCACTGCTGGCAGTCAGACTTATCGCCGGAAGCCGCCAGGCAGGTCAGCCCCCAAACAGCAGGCTTGCGGGGTCCATTTCTCAGCAAACCGATTGAATCGGCCTTCGGGACGATTCGGCATCGCACCGAGCACTCGAAGGGCTGTTTGACAAGAGACGGGATGCCGCACATGATGTTCAAGCCGGGGACGTGTGCGCAGCAGAACTGGCGACGACAGCGAGGGTTCAACTACCTGGCCAAAGTCATCACGGGAGTGAAATTCAAAGAGGGAATCGAGGTGACCGAATCAAACCGGGTCGCCGCCTGACTTAGATGCTTGAACCCCACTTTTGACAATCACATACAAAGTGGTATATCAGTGTCATAATGACTTTCGTTGAACATTAACTATTAAGGAGTTGTATATCGTGAAATTTTTCTTTATTGTATTGAGTGTTCTGATTATGGTTCCTCAGAGTTTTGCGGCTGATAAGTTGAAAAAACTGGAGAAACTTGAAAGAGGAGGTAGCGAATATTTGTTATCAGTTTTTAGGGCAGACTTTTGTACTGCTACCATCAATGTTTTACACAAAAAATGGACTGATGAGATACTTCAATATTATCATGGTGCCAGTGGTAATGAAAGGACATTTCTAGAGGATGATAAATACGAGTTTCTCTCTGAAGATACGCTCGCTAAGTCTGAGAGAATGATGAAAGAGATGCAGAAACTCAAAGCCTTTGAGGAAATATCAGATACATTTATCAGATCCGATATCGGGATATGGTGCTGGGATTCTATTCCAGAAACATTCTATGATGGATTACGGTTACGATAACATATCTCACCTAAAACCCAATGCTTGTAAAAGCATTGGGTTTTTTATTTTGTGATTTTGATGATAAATCACTTCCCTCTCCCTTACTTTTTATTACTCTTCATATTCATACTACAAAACATAAAATGGAAGAGATGCTATATCGATGTTATAATTATCTTTGCTGAACATTGACTACCTATGGAGGTAATGTAATGCAGGTTTTCTATGTTGTATTGAGTTTTTTGGTGATGATTCCTTAAAGCATCTCAGCCGCAACATTGTGGGAAAGAGATGCTGCCATAAAAGCGATGATTTCTATTCTCAAAACAAAGTATCCGCAAATCATCCCACAACCCTTAAAAAAAATTTTAACCCCTGATAACAAAATAAGCCGTCCGTTGCCATTCCAACTCCACAGACCAACCTGAAAAAAGTTTAAAACTCTACAACAATCTCAAAAATACCATAAAAAAGTCAGGTTGGCTGCTTCCCGGAACACCGGCGGCTGCCGGAGCGGGACACGGAGAACGGCTACCCGGGCTCGGATGCGGTGGACGACGATCCGATGACGCCATGGGGCATTGCATCACTTATCGGATTGCCGTTCGCCCACAGCCAGGGCGCAAGGTGTTCACTTTACAGACCCTGCCGGCCTGCGATGAGCCAGTCGATGACCGGGCCGGCACCGGGCGTTGACCTCGCCGGCAAAGCGGGGCAAGGGCAACAGGGAGTTTGCACGCTCTTGCCGATCTGATCCCCAGGCACTTGCAAACCGTTATTGTCACCGACGCGCCAATTCCGAATCATTTTAAAAAATAACCAGGTGTTCGATCTCCAGGCGAATGCCTATGGGTTCGTTGACCGGATGATTGTGGTGACTGGGCACCAGACTCAACAAACGCGAACCCTTATCAAGCTCCAGCGTATATAAAAACTCGGCGCCTCTGAAGGTCTTTTTTAACACCCTGGCCTGCATTGGACTTGCATCATCATGCAATACGTCATCCGGCCGGATCAATACGTTGACCTTGCTGCCAAGCGGGCGGCCATGTTCGGACTCGCCGGCAATATCGCCTAATTCGGTCTTTACCGTGTGGGCATCGATAACCTCACCGTCAATAAATACCCCCTCGCCAATAAAATCGGCAACGTCGACACACTCCGGTTCATGGTAGAGCTTGAAGGCGGTGTCCCATTGCAGCAGCACCCCTTTATTAATGACGCCAACCGTATCCGCCATGGCAAAGGCCTCCAATTGATTATGGCTGACCAACAGCGTGGTAATGCCTTCCTGTTTAAGAATGACCCTGATCTGACGGGCGATCTGTTCTCGCAGTTCGACGTCGAGATTTGAAAACGGCTCATCCAGCAATAATATCTGCGGTCGCGGGGCCATGGCCCTGGCCAGAGCGACGCGCTGTTGTTGTCCGCCCGACAGCCGATGCGGATATTTGTCCTTGCAATCCTGTAATTCCAGCAGGTCCAGCAACTCCTGCAAGCGCGTGCGCTTCATTTGTCTGGTCGCGTTGCGCATGCCAAAGACAATATTCTCGGCGACGGTGATATGTGGAAACAAGGCATGATCTTGAAACACCATGCCTATTTGCCGTTGTTCAACCGGAACAAGATGCCTGGCATTGCTGACCCGCGCGCCTTTTATCCAGACTTCACCCGCAACCGGGGGTTCAAATCCGGCAATCGTCCTGAGCAGTGTCGATTTGCCGCAGCCGCTTGGCCCGAGTACGCAGCCTATCTCGCCCTCGTTCAGGGCAAACGAAATCGACCGAATAATCGGTTGATTTTCGAGTTCGACCGATAGGTCCTTTATCTCAATGGCCTTGTTCATAACCGGGTCGTGCGCCTGAGATGGATCTACTGATCAATATCACCGGGATGATGCCCGCCAGAACGATCGCCAACGCCGGCACCGAAGCCTCGGCCAGCCTTTCTTCATTGGCCAGTTCATAGGTCCGTATCGCCAGGGTATTGAAATTAAACGGACGCAGGATCAGGGTTGCGGGTAATTCCTTTAATACGTCAACGAATACCAGCAGCAACGCGGTAAACAGGCTACCCTTCATCAGTGGCATATGAATACGCCCTATAATACGCGCCGCGTTCATTCCGGCCAGGCGCGCGGCTTCATCCATGCTGGGCCTGATCTTTTCCAGCCCGGCTTCAACGGTATTGAGCGACACGGCCATATAACGAACCAGGTAGGCAAACACCAGAATGAACAAACTGCCGGACAATAACAATCCGCTGCCAACGCCAAACTGAGCATTTAAATAGGCGTCCAGCCTGTTGTCCATCCAGGCAAAAGGGATGAGCACGCCGACCGCGATCACCGTGCCCGGTATGGCGTATCCCATGCTGACAAAACGCAGTGCGCCGAACGTAAACGCCGAATGATAAACGCGGTGCGTATAAGCAATTAATAATGACAGCACCAGCGCCAGAATTGACGCCCCCAGGGCCAGCAACAGACTGTGTTGAAACAGCCGGATAAAGGCCGGGTCGAAACTGAGTGCCCCGGAGTCGCTTGCCAACTGGCAGAGATAGGCGACCGGAATGATAAAACCGGCCAGTAAGGGCAGCGCACAATATATCATTGCCATGATTCCGCGTACCCCATGCAGGGGTTTTTTATTGATCCTGCCATAACGGCTGCCGGTGTTATAATAGCGTTGCCACTTTCTTGATCGGCGTTCAATCGCGATCAGAATAAACACATATACCATCATCAAAGCCGATAACTGGGCGGCTGCCAATTCTTCCCCAAGGCCAAACCAGGTCCGAAATATGCCGGTGGTAAAAACCGGTATGCCAAAATAGTGCACCGTGCCATAGTCGGCCAGTGTTTCCATCAATACCAGCGATAGGCCGACGATCATTGCCGGGCGGGCCAGGGGCAGGGCTATTTTTATAAACGCGTCCCGGCCTCCGCATCCCAGAGTTTTGGCCGCGTCCAGCGCGGAAACCGATTGTTCGACAAATGCCGCCCGCGTCAACAGATAAATATAAGGGTATAGCACCAGCGACATCAGTAAAATTGCACCCTCGATTGAACGCACCTCAGGAAACCAGTATTCATGGTAGTGCAGGCCCATGATCGCACGTAACTGAACCTGTACCGGCCCGCCCACGTCCAGCATATTGGTATAAGTATAGGCAATAATGTAGGCCGGAACCGATACCGGCAACAGCAACCCCCACTCAAATATTCGCGACAGCGGGAATGAGTACATGGTGACGAACCAGGCGGGCAACACCCCCCATACCAGCGCCAGCATGCCCACACCCGCCATCAGTATCAGCGAATTGACAATATAATCGGTTAATACCGTGTCATACAGATGCCGCCATATACCCCAGTCCGGTTGCGACAATGACGACAATACCACCACCAACGGGATCGATAATAATGCAACCAGGAATAAATTTGTCCACCACAACCATTTACCTGTAGTTTGTGAGGCCGCATTAACCATGCCGGGTAACGCTTGAGTGCAGCAGGCCGCCGGCATAATGTTGCACCGGCGTCACCGCCATCCGGCCCGATCCATTAACAGAACCGCCTGTTTATTCAACCGACCCAGTTGTTTTAGCGGCACCTTATCGGCGTTGAACCGGCCCCATCGACTTAGAATATCGCCGATATCGATGCCTTGTTTGACCGGATACTCATAATTTTCAGTGGCATACCATCGCTGTGCCGCGTCACTCACGAAAAACTCGAGCAGCTTGATCGCATTTGCCCGGTTTTGCGCATGGCGGGTTACCCCCGCGCCACTGATATTTACGTGTGCGCCTTTGCCGTCTTGATCCGGCCAGAACAGACGCACCGCTTGTGCCGCCTCAAGGTCTTGTTGCCGGTTCGAGTCCAGCATGCCCGCGAGATAATAATTATTTACCAGGGCCAGATCGCATTGCCCGGATGCAACCGCGCGGATTTGATCCCGGTCCCCGCCCGCGGGGAAGCGGGCAAAATTTTCCACCAGGCCTCTCGCCCATAACTCTATTTTCCGTTGGCCATGGTGGGCAATCAGCCCGGACACAAGAGATTGATTATAAACATTGGATGAGGAACGAACACAAATGCGTTTGCGCCATCCCGGGTCGCGCAGGGACAGGTAATCCGACAAGGCCCGGGGATCGACCCTTTCAGGCGCATACACCATGACCCTTGATCGCAGTGCCGTGCCAAACCAATAATTATCATCATCGCGGTATTGCGCCGGAATAGCGGACTGCAGAATATCCGAATCCACGGCCTGGAATAATTGCAGCTCGGCGGCTTTGTAAAGGCGGGCGGCATCGGTCATGATCAATATATCCGCCGGGGAACGTCGTCCTTCGGTTTCGAGTCTCTTAACCAGAGTGTCCGCCTCACCGGTAACCATATTGACCCCGATGCCGGTGCGTTCGGTGAATAAGTCCAGCAGCGGCTCGATTAACGCCTGTTTACGTGAGGAATAAATATTGACCTCCGCAGCCATTAATCCTGTCAGACATACCGATAATGATAGAAACAGCACTGTTCGCATATACAATTCCTTTGTACCTTTGTTCAAATTCTAAATGAAAATGAGAATGAATGCGATTTATATTACAGGATATTGTGTAACGCCTGTGTTTTCAACGCATTTCAAAAAGTGGCTGCCGATCACACAATGCCTGAGTTGCCATGATCCCGGATTATTCGCATTGCGATTATTATCACGCCTGATAGAATCGCAAGAATGCTTTAATCAACTTGCTGGACTTTGTTCAACAATACATTCAGGGGTCTCTGATTATGGACGTCATGAGTTTTGTTTTGCTCGGTATTATGATTGCGGGCGTACTGTACGCCTTTATTTTGTATAACAATCTGGTCACATTAAAGCATAACGTGACCAAGGCCTGGGCCAATATTGACGTATTGTTAAAACAGCGCCACGACGAATTGCCGAAATTGGTCGAAGTCTGCAAGCAATACATGGGCTATGAAAAAGAGACCCTGGAAAAAATTGTTCAGGCCCGGTCGGCGGTGGCATCCGCCCGTGAGCAAGGTGACGTTCCGGCGTTGGGTGCCGCGGAAACTCAGTTGCGCTTTGGCCTTGGGAGTTTATTTGCCTTGGCTGAGGCCTATCCGGACCTGAAGGCCGATCAACATTTCCAACACCTGCAGAGTCGCATATCCGGATTGGAAGATGCGATTGCAGACCGGCGGGAATTCTATAATGAATCCGTCAATTCCAATAACGTCAGAATCGAGCAAGTGCCGGACGTCATTATCGCCAGAGCGTTTAATTTCGGTCCCAGGGATTTGCTTGAATTCAGCGAGGAAGAAAAGCGGGACGTCGATATAAAGGGACTGTTCAATTGACGTATGATTGAATCAATGTTCGCGCAATGGCTCAATGCACAGCCTGTTGGCGACCGCTGGATGCTGGTCATCATTGCTACGGTCCTGGCCATTGCGGGATTTATCGGGGCATTTTATTATTTTTACCGGAAGCGCCTTATTGAGGATACACCGACCTCGACCATCCAGGCCGCGGCCCAGGGTTACGTTGAATTCAGTGGCGTGAGCAAGCTGATGGAGGGTCCCCCGATTACCGCGCCACTGACCGGCAGGACTTGTACCTGGTATGAATACCGAATTGAAGCAAGGCGCGGTGATCGCTGGCGAGAGATCAAGGCCGGGCGCAGTGAAGAATTATTTTTGCTGGAGGATGAGTCCGGGGAGTGTATTGTTGATCCGGAAGGCGCTCGCGTCACGGGCGCTACAAAACAAGTCTGGTATGGCGCGCATCGCCATGGTGTCAGGCCGGGCCGGACCTCTTTGCTGGGAAGGTTTGGTCGTTATCGTTATACCGAACGCCGTATGCATCCCGGTGACGTGCTCTATGCAATAGGGCTGTTCAAAACGATCGGCGGGTCCGCAGGCGGCAAACCTGACGTCAATCAGGACGTGGGTGTGCTGATCAGAGAATGGAAACGGGACAGTCAGGCGATGCTGGCCAGGTTTGACAAAAACAGTGACGGTAATATAGACGTGGATGAATGGCAGGCGGTACGGGATGAGGCTTATAAACAAGTCATGCTCAGGCATAAGGAACTGCAACACCAGCCTGCAACCAACATCATTGGCAAAACCCAGGATAAGAGAAGGCCATACCTGTTATCCGCACTCCCACAATCCGCCTTGATCAGACGCTGGCACTATTACTCCGTTGCCCTTATTACCCTGTTCTTCATATCCGGCAGCCTGGCGATTTGGATATTCAACCTGATAACACGGAGTTGACTCAGACCGGCGCCGGCACTCAGCACTTTGCCGGTGGTCGCGGCGCGGTTTCCGCCATATCATGTTGCGATTGCATCGCCTTACTAATCAACGCGTGGAAAACAATAATGTTGAATAGAGTGAAGGAATTATGCAGATCATGAAAGAAGATCAGATTCGTCATCCCCAGCAACATAACCAGCACCGAGAGGGTTGCGGCAACGTACAGGTGCTCCAGGCATTTTATCCGGTCCCCCACCCAGGTCAGCAATACTAATGGGGCGGTCAATATTAACAGTACTGCGATCACGCCCATCAGGCCCGCCGCCACCGCGTGAGTGATGAAGATATTGTGCAAGTGACTAAAACGTAATGATTTATATTTCTGCAGCCGTTGTTTGGATACTTTGTCTTCGGTACTGATCCGTGCACCCTCCAATTCCTGCTGTATATAAGGAATGGCGGCGGAAAATCTATTCTGTGGCCCATATCCGAGGATAGGTTGTTGTGTAAATGTCCGGATTCCCGCCCGATACATAACAGCGCGTGCATACCAGGATGAGTTTTTAGTGTCTATAATAAACATCCCAAAGGCCGAGCTCGTATTACCGTCTATACCTTGTCCCTGGACCGGTTCCGACACAACTGTCCTCTGAGCCGTTGGCATGTACACCATGGACACCCACACAAACGCCATGGAGAAAAAGATAATCACTGCCGGTATCCCAATGATCCTGGACGTGCGCCACCATTTAAAATACAGCGCGATCAATGCCCCTGCCGGGAAGCAGAACAAAATGCATGCAATTACGGGCCCGAGCGCTTTGGCCAGAATAGCCACGGTCAATATGCCGGCCAGGAACAGACCGGTGGCAAGACATCGTTCCCAAACCGATTTTTGTTTAAGTTGTGCCAGGCACAGAAATGACAACGTAACCAGCGTTGATGCAAAGATCAACGGATTCCCCGATAATAATTCCACCCTGGCATTGGTTATATACACATTCTCAATTATCGCTCCAACTGATGCTATCGCGACTCCGGCCATCGCCGCCCGACTGATCCCGCTCAAGGTGATCTCCCGCGCTTTGTGCGGCAGGACAATCGCCAGAGGGATAAAATAGAGGAACTGCGAGTACACGGGAATAGACTTGAAAAACGCAAGGTCCACGCCGCCCCGGACGCCGGCCAGTAACAGTGTATAGCTATAGAATGCCAGGACCAACACCAGATATTTTGTTACCGGTGAAAGCGTATATCGCCGCCGATGCTGAAATAAATGCCCTATGGCGATCAGCGATGCCACGCCGCCGAGCGCGGTGGTTATACTGCCAAGCGTGGGGGCGGCGGCGATCATGAAATAGGAAAACCACGTCCACGGCGATAGTTTTGTTAATTGGTGATACAAAGAGGCCTATCCTGTTCGCTGTATTTTATGGCTGAGATGACGCCGGAATTGCCCCCGGACAGTGATGAAATACCGGCCGGCTTCCTGATCCCCTGTTGTGCTTGCAATGGAAGGAAAAGAATGGGCTTACATGGAGCCGAGTCTTACCCCGACCGAGATAGCCGGTTACTGGCATCGGAGGCCCGGGTTGGCATTGAAACATTTAGCACGGACGCCAAATTCGCACGGCACTGTTACAACAGTATGGGAGGTGCGGGCGCATATAAGGGAAGGCCGGGGGAGTGCATGCACGGGTTTAATATCCCGGAGTGGCAGGCCTGGCATACGGAGAAAATAAGCGATGCATTTGTCTGTTTAAGGGAAAAGGATTATCGTGCCATCGTTTCTTGTAAGGGCACTGGTGGCAGGTATTTTCTCTCGGTAAGATAAGTTATCACGATGTTAATACAGGCATCAACGGTCAATTCGCCGGACTTCAAGATCAACTCGGGATTTTCCGGTCTTTGATACGCTGAGGTAACGCCGGTAAACTCCGCGATCTCATTTGCCCTGGCCTTTTTATAGAGTCCCTTCACGTCTCTCGCCTCACACAGGCTCAAAGGCGCATCACAGAATATCTCGATAAAATCACCTTCTTTCACCAGGCTTCTGATAATGCGCCGGTCTCTTCTAAAGGGTGAAATAAAAGCGGCTATAACGATCAAACCCGCATCCATCATCAACCGGCTGACCTCGCCAATACGCCGGATATTTTCTGTTCTATCGGCATCGGAAAAACCCAGATCGCTGCATAAACCCTGCCTGATCCTGTCACCATCCAACATACAGGTTCTCGCTTGATAAACGCGCAGCTCTTGTTCAAGTGCATTTGCCAGTGTGGATTTGCCGGCACCCGATAAGCCGGTGAACCATATAATTTTTCCTTGATGCTGATTCATATGGGCTGATGATTATTGTGTTGCACTCAGATATTTTACCATGGGCTGTTTCAGTTGGATGACCGCGTTCTCCGGCAACGCGGAGAGAGGATCAGCCCTTTATAACAGTGCGTCGCGTCCAAACGAGGAGTACGCGGCTTCAATGCAACCATTATTAAACGCTGCCGCCGCCCTGTCAAGCCTGCCGGTAGGCGGTCGGGTCGGCAACGGCCGCGGCCTCAAAACCTTGTTTTCTAAACCGGCAAGACTCGCATATTCCGCAGGCGCGGCCATGGTCATCCGGCTGGTAGCATGAAACCGTGATTGAATAATCCACTCCCAATTCAATTCCTTGTTGAATGATTTCCGCCTTGCTAAGATTTATTAAAGGCGTGTGTATTATCAGTTTCCGTTTGTTTTCGGTGCCGGCTCTGGTGGCAAGGTTTGCGAGGGCGGTATAGGCCCGGATATACTCCGGTCGGCAATCAGGATAGCCCGGATAATCGACGGCATTCACGCCTATGAAGATATTATTTGTCCTCAACACTTCCGCCCAGGCCAACGCAAAAGATAGAAAAATGGTGTTACGTGCGGGCACATAAGTAACCGGTATTCCATTGGATGCGTGCTCAGGGACCGCGATCTTGAGATCGGTGAGCGCCGACCCGCCAATCTGCGACATATCCAGGGTCATAATCTTATGCTCGGTAACGGCAAAATAATCGGCGACTTTACCGGCGGCATTGAGTTCGGCAATATGGCGCTGGCCATAATCAATACTCAGGGCATGGCATTCAAAGCCCTGCCGTTTGGCGATGGCAAGCGTGGTCGCGGAATCCAGTCCGCCCGACACCAATACGACCGCCTTTTTCATGGGCATTGATATGGCATGGATTTTGGCAATGTTCCGATCGGGTTAAGGCGTGGTATTTTTATAAGCAACCGAGCAAGGGCAAAGACGGCGGCAACGGCCGCAATTTTTAGTGGCCGCGGGCCTCGCCCCAGAGAAACTTATGAATTTGCAATTGCAATCTCACCGGTGGTTCGTCTTCCAGTATCCATTCCGCCAGGGTTTTGGGGGGCAGTTGATCGTATGAAGGCGAAAACAATACTTCACAGCGATCCGCCAGCCGGTATTCATTGGTTTTTTGCACCGACCATTTATAATCATTGCGATCACAAATCACAAATTTGATTTGGTCCCGGGGAGTAATATCATCGAGGGCGTGAAATTTGTTCTTATCAGTTTCACCGGAACCGGGCGTTTTAATATCGACGATCTTCATCACTCTGGGGTCGACCCTGTCAAGCGCAAGCGCGCCGCTTGTTTCCAGTGAAACATGCAAGCCTTCATCGCACAGGCGGGTCAATAACGCGATGCAGTTTTTTTGTGCCAGGGGCTCTCCGCCGGTGACGGTGACGTGCCGGGTGCGGTAGGCAATGACCCGCGTCAGGATTGCGTCGATGTTCATTTTTTTCCCGTCATGGAATGCATAAACGGTATCACAGTAACTGCAACGCAACGGACATCCGGTCAGACGGATAAATACCGAGGGTAACCCTGTTTTTAAGGATTCACCCTGGATGGAATGAAAGATTTCATTGATATGAAGAGTGCGGTCGGTCTGTTGCAACGGGTTACCGGGCCTTGAGCGCATGAATCAATAATGGATGGCGGCGGTCGGTTATTGTTCGCCGGCATTTATTTCCTTTAACCGGTCCCTGGCAAGACGTGCCGCGGTTGCCCCGGGATAATTGTCGACCAGGCCTTTGAGCATGGTTCGCGCTTTTTCAAGATTGCCTAATTCGTAATAACTATAGCCAATTTTCAGCAACGCCTGCGCAACTTTCTGACTATCGGGATAGGCTTGCAGAAGTTTTTCGTATTCTCCAATCGCATCCTGATATTGCTGCATTACATAGTTGGTTTCACCCAGCCAAAATTGCGCGTTATCCGAATATTGGCTGTCGGGGTAAGCCTGCAGGAATTCAACGAGTGCCTTTTCCGCCTGGGTATATCGTGCTTCACGCAATAACTTGAACGCACTCTGGTAGTCGGCCTGAATTGCCGCGGAATTGGCCTCAGCATCGCCTGGTGTGGGTGTCGTATCCGCCTGGCCTGGCTGCCCGGTTTGCTCCTGATCAATGTTATTTGAGACGGTTTCAATTTTAATAGCGGGCTCGGCGGCGACGGTATCGGTGGCCGGTGCCGTCGTTGTATCCGTCGTCGTATCCACGGTTTGCAACGGCGGCGCCTGGGTGGCGGTGGTTACCGCCGCGCCTGTTTCCAGCCGTTTCAAGCGGTTGTCAATATCATTGTAAAGATCGCGCCGGGTTTGTGTTAATTTCTCCAGCGCGTGGGTTTGAACGTCCAGCTCGCCGCGCAGCTTATTTACTTCAGTTTGAAGCCGTTCGGTCAATTGCAACATATCCAGCAGGGCCTGGTTCTGAAGCAGTTGCTCTATTTTATCGAGTCTTTTGTTAATATCGGTCGTGCTGGTCGATTCAGTCACGGGTGCGCCGGTATCGCCGGCATGTGCCCATTGCACACCGATCAGTAACAGCGTCAACGCCCCCGCATAGCCGATATTGTGCATCATCGTCACGCCGGATATACCCTAGTAAATAATTTCCACTCGGCGATTCTGCTGCCAGGATACTTCATCATGACCACCGATCGCGGGACGTTCCTCGCCATAACTTACCACTCTGATTTGGCTGGCGGAGGCGCCCAATAATACCATCTGTCGTTTCACGGACTGGCCCCGGCGCTCGCCCAGTGCCAGATTATATTCGCGTGAACCGCGTTCGTCGGCATGCCCTTCCAGGATCATACCGGTGCCGGAATTTTCGGACAGATAGGCGGCATGTGCCTCAATGGCCGGACGATATTCGGCGTCAATATCACTGCTATCGTATTCAAAGTAAATGATCCGCACCGATAATTGACCGCGCGGATCCGCCAATGCATCAAAGGAAGAGTCCCCTTCTTCCTCTATGCCATAGGTTTGTGTTTCGCTATCGTCCCGGACGGCCGGTATCGGTTCGGCGCCGCGATCTTCAACGGCCACCGGCTCTTGTTTGGTTTCCGTCGAACAACCAAATAGCAGAGTAGCGGTTAATAATATCAGTAAGGTTCTGCGCGTCATTGTTTTCTCCTGCAACGGCTGGTCACTATGATGGTGGAACAGAATAACATTCATGCATAAATAGTTGGAAATTATAATTTACGGATTTAAAAACGGCCCCCACGCAGGTTCACGCACCTCCTCGTCCCGCAGGCTGAATTGTTGTTGTACGTTGCCGTCAATGGATACGGCGGCAAGCTGTGTGCCGCGCCCGCCAATGGTGGTATATATGATCATATTGCCGTTTGGGGAGAAACTGGGCGATTCATCCAGGTGTGATTGGGTTAAAACAGAGACCCGTTGATTGCGCAGGTCCAGAGTCGCAATACGATATGAACCATTCATGCCGTGCACTATGGCGAGATATCTGCCATCCGGTGAATAGGAAGCACAGGCGTTATAATTGCCTTCAAACGTCAGCCGTTTTACCCCGCCGCCGTCTATCCGGGTTTCATAGATCTGTGGGTTGCCGCCACGATCAGACGTAAACGCCAGCCGCTTGCCGTCATTTGACCAGGCGGGTTCGGTATCGATAGCGGGATTATTGGTAATACGCTGCAGCAATTTACCGCTCAGATGGAGTATGTACACTTCAGGGTTGCCGTCTTTGGATAAGGTCATCGCCAGCCGGGAACCGTCCGGTGACCATGATGGCGCACTGTTTATTCCGGCATTGGCCGCAACCCTGGTGCGCGCACCGGAAACAAGGTCCTGCACGTAGATGGCCGAGTTGTTATCTTCAAAAGAGACATAAGCCAGTTTTTTTCCGTCCGGTGACCATTCCGGCGATAATAACGGCTGGCCGGATTCAAGCAGAAGTTGCGCATTATAACCGTCTGCGTCCGCTATTTGCAGAGTATATGCCTTTTTGCCGGATGCGTTGGTGACGGTGACGTAGGCAACCCGCGTTGCGAACGCGCCTTTAATATCGGTGAGTGTTTCAAAGACGATATCGGCAATCTGGTGGGCCACGCGTCTTAATTGATTGCCCTTGGCGCGTATTCTCAGACCCGCAATTTGCTCTTCCCGATAAACGTCTATCAGTCTGAATGACGCCTGATAGTTGCCGTCGGCGGTCGGAACCAATTCACCTATAAGCAGGTTCTCCATCCCCAGTTTGCGCCAATCGCCAAAATTTATTGCGGCAAATCGATTTGGGCGTTGCGGCAGGTCTTGTTCATTCATCACATTAAAACGGCCACTACGCAGTAGATCACTGCCAATGATCCCGGCCATATCGATCGGCACGCCGCTACCGGGCCGGGACCAGCCAAATGGCACAATCGCGATAGGCAAGGCCTGTTCAACCCCCTGTGTTATACGAATATCCAGGGCCGCATATGCCGGATAGCCGTTGCTGATGAGTAACAAAAAAATAATTCTGATCAAATTTTTCACTGACATTCCATTTCCTCCCGGGGGGTCATCAGACTCGATGCTGTCGACACGTTATCCGATGGAGAGTAGCTTTGTTTGGTTTTTGCCGCAGGTGCCATTTTCGTTTCCAGTGCTCCACAATTAAATAACGGTTATTATATCCAAAATAAATCGCCAAGTCCGCGCCCGCCGCAACCAAGTACCTTTAACTATATTGTCTCAATATGTTTTACCACTGCAGGTTTTCCCATAACTGACTTTGCCTGATCAGGACCAACTCACCACCCTGCAAACTCTCCACCAGGCACCATCCATTAACTCCACCGGCCTGCGATCCTCTGGTTTGGATACAATCAACAGGAACATTATGCGCTTGACGCCGACTAAGCTTATAATGGATAATGGTTTTTGTATAAAATATCCTCTAAAATGATAATGAAAGATTCAATATCAGAGCGCATCCTCAGACTTTGAAGGTCTCACTTACGACTAACAATGAAAGTACTTTTTTATAAATGCCCGCCAAAACCTTAATAACCACCAATATCAAAGATCACCTCGCGTTGATCAAAAGGGTGCCTTTTTTTAAACATTTAACCCTGGCGGAGGCCACCCTTTTCCTGCAAGAAAAAGCAAAGCTCGTCAGTTATCAAGGCAACCAGATCATCTTCAATGAAGGTGAAATAGGTGATTATATGTATATCGTTGTTTCAGGCGCGGTTGATATCTTTTTCCCGGACAGGCAATCCGGGATCAGGCGGATGATGCTCAATATGAGTACCATCAAAAAAGGCGAATATTTTGGCGAGCGATCATTATTGCCCGATGAGACTCAGACACGGGTTGCCAGCGCCAAGGCGATGGTAACGTCCACCTTGTTAAGGATCTCACGAGAGGATTTCCTGAGTGTTTTGAAGCACGCGGAAAAAAACAAGAAAAAAACCTTTGTGCTTGAACCGGAACGCGACTTTGAAATCATTGCCCTGCTCCGGCAAAATCGTTTATTTCAGTGTATGGAGATGGATGAGATCATTCATTATCGAGACTGGAGTCGGGTGGTCGATTTAATTCCCTCCGAGATACTCTTTAGGGAAAATGCCATGAGCAATTGTCTGTATTTCATTGTTGAGGGCGTCATTGATATCTATGTGGTCAATGGGAAAGGCATTCATCAGAGTCTGAAAAAATTTTCCGAGGGCCGGTATTTCGGTGAACAAAGTATTATGCCCGATATCAATGAAAGAAGAAACGCAAACGCCAGGGCCGAGACCGACGCGTTGTTGCTGGCTATCCCAAAACTCCAATTCCACAAAATCCTACAACGTGACCGGAAACTGGAACAGGCGCTCAAGTTCGTCGGCCAAAAACAGGCCGCCCATAGAAAAAAGATACATGCGCACATGGTACGACATTGACGGCTCGCATTAAAAATCAGACCGCTGTTAATTGGTTCCGTGGTTTCCCGTATCTTAATCACCGATAGTGCGACGGGCCAATACCCATAATATACCCATTGCACTGATCACCCTTTTCCAATAGACTCCGCGCTTGTTCCCGTAATACGACTTTACCTTAATAAGATGAAACAGAATATACACCCGACATATGAAGAGATCACGGTCAAATGCAGCTGTGGCAATCACTTTCAAACCCGCTCCACCCATGCTCAGGAATTACATATCGAGGTATGCTCGGCCTGCCATCCGTTTTACACCGGCAAACAAAAAATGCTGAATACCGCCGGGCGGGTGGAGAAATTCCGTAAAAAATACGGCATGACCTGATGATGGAAAAAGCACTGCGCTCATCCAAACCCGGGGCGATATAGTGCAACCATTCGGACAAAGTATTCCCGGGCGGGACTGTTCACGTCAATGGAATAATGTTCATATGCGCCGCACGTATCGATATGCAGGCCTGAGATTAACGATGGGAGGGTGAGTCTTGAGCCTGTGTAAGCCCGTCAAAAACCTCATACTAAGGCTGTATTTGTTGCCGTTATTTGCCCTCGGCGGTTGTGCGGTCAATCCGGTCACCGGGGGACAGGACCTGGTGTTGATCTCCGAGCAGGATGAAATTGAGCTCGGTAAAAAATCACATCGGCAGGTGCTTCAGCAATACCCTGTTTATGATGATCCCGTGCTGCAGGATTACGTGCAGGAGATTGGTGAGAAATTGGCGGCCAATAGTCATCGCAGCAATCTGGATTACCGTTTTACCGTGCTCGACAGCAAAGAGGTCAACGCCTTTGCGTTGCCGGGCGGCTATATTTACATTACCCGCGGGCTTATGGCCTACCTCCAATCAGAGGCCGAGCTTGCGGCCGTGCTGGGCCATGAAATCGGCCACGTTACCGCCCGTCACTCGGTCAGGCAACACAGCGCGTCGCAGTTGGCCAATATCGGCGCCGTGCTGGGCACGGTCCTGTTTCCCAACATGAATCAGGCCACCAATCAATTAGTGCAAACCTTTGGGGTGGCGCTGTTGCGCGGATACGGCAGAGAACACGAACTGGAAGCGGACCGCCTGGGGGCCGAATATCTGGCGCGCACCGATTATAATCCGCAGGCGATGCTGGACGTGATCCGGGTGCTCAAAAACCAGGAGGCATTTGAAGTGCAACTGGCAAAACAACAGGGCCGGAAACCCAATATTTATCACGGCCTGTTTTCGACCCATCCGGATAATGATACTCGCCTGCATGAAGTCATCGCCACCGCAGGCCGGGCGACTAAACGCGCGTCGGCAAATTATATCGGGCGTGAACCTTATATGCAGAGAGTCGATAACATGGCCTATGGCGATAGTCCCAAAGAAGGGATCCTGCGCGGCCATCGCTTTTTCCATGAAGGCTTAAACTTCTCGGTGGATTTTCCCCGCGATTGGAATCTTAGCAACCTGCCCGATCGTACGGTTGCGACCTCTCCGGACGGCGGCGGCTTATTGCAAATCACTTTTGTTCAGGGCGTAGATGAGCGTCTTCCCGCCGAACGCTTCATGCGGGAACGTCTCGGTTTGCGGAATCTGAGCAACGATGCCCCGCTGGTCATTTATGGTCTTGACGCACACTCCGGCATTGCCACCATGGACACCGGTCTGGGGCCGCGCCGATCACGACTTGCGGTCGTTTATCTTGATAATAACGCTTATGTTTTTGTCGGCACCACCAGGAAAACAACCGAATTTGCACGCTATGACCCGACTTTCCTTGAGACCGTTACCAGCTTTCATCGAATAAGCGACCAGGAACGGGCCCTGGCACAGGGGCTCAGATTGGAGACCGTCCGGACCGATTCATCAACGACGTTTATCGATTTGGCAAACGCCTCACCTTTGTCTGAATTTGCCGAACAAAAATTGCGTTTGCTCAATGCAAAATACCCATCAGGTGAGCTCGATGCGGGCGAGCTGATCAAGATCGTGCGGTAATTTCGGATCATTGCCTGTCCGGTATCGACTCTCTCTCAGGCCGGGCCTACGTTCATCCACACCTGATCGGCCTTTGCCCGCGGCTTTTTTCGCAAGAACCGCAGTTGGCGCGCCCGAGAGGATTCGAACCTCTGACCTACCCCTTAGGAGGGGGTCGCTCTATCCGGCTGAGCTACGGGCGCATGGCTGAATTGTATGCGTATTCCTGCTTGAACTCCATATGCCTGAAAGTGCATCTGCCTGAAGGTGTATCTGTAGTTAAGTGCGCGCACCTTATCACGGCCATAATCGTGCGACTTACCGCGGCGAGTATATTATAATCCCGCATGTTTTACCGATACCCGATTACAGTCCATGGTATGCGGCGTCAAGCATTATTGAATAATACCGATTACACCGGATAATATCAGGAAACTGCAATGCCTCTGTGTCCGATAATACTTGCCGGCGGCGCCGGCACCAGACTGTGGCCGCTCTCAAGAGCGGCTTATCCAAAACAGTTTATTCGCCTGTTCAATGAACATTCAATGTTGCAAAATACATTGTTGCGCCTGAACGGGCTCGAAGCTGAGCTTGAATTAATGCCCCCCTGGATCGTTTGCAATGAAAAACTGGGTTTTTTGGTGGCCGATCAAATCGATAAAATCAATATCGAATCGCAGGGAATCATCCTTGAACCGGAAGGCAGAAATACCGCCCCGGCGTTGACCATCGCGGCTTTAATGCAAACTGATGCCGACGCGATACTGTTGATGATGCCCGCCGACCACGTCATTAGCGACGTTGCAGGCTTCCAATCGCGGTTAAAAACCGCATATCACCTGGCCCGGCGGGATTACCTCATTGCTTTCGGGATTGCAGCCGACTCACCGGAAACCGGCTATGGTTATATAGAGCGCGGCCCGGCAATCGATACTGAAGATAACGCCGCCGCATTTTCAATCAATGCCTTTAAGGAAAAGCCAGCTAAGGCAGTGGCGGCACAATATATCGACTCCGGGGATCATCTGTGGAACAGTGGTATTTTCATGATGCGAGCATCGCTGTGGTGCGCGATGATCCGGCGTTTCGATGACCATATATATCAAGCGTGTCAAAAAGCCCGTCGCAATGGCACCGATGATGGGCGGTTTTTTCATATTGAAGCCGATTCATTTTTATCCTGTCGGGCGGATTCTGTCGATTATGCGGTGATGGAGCCCCTGGCCGGAGAGCGGGGGAAATTTGCGGTATGCCCTTTGAACGTCGGCTGGTCGGATATTGGCACCTGGTCTTCCGTTTGGCAGTTTGGTGATAAAGACCCGGATGGCAACTGTATTAAAGGTGGCGTGATCACCGGAGACGTCCGCAACAGTATCATCAGATCAGAACATCGATCGGTGGCTGCGCTGGGCGTCCGGGATTTGGTGATCGTCGAGACCGCCGACTCGGTGTTGGTCGCGGATAAAGACAAATCCCAGGACGTGCGCCTGCTGGCCGAGCAGTTTGAAACCGACGGTGGCGAGCGGGGATTATTGCGCGACAAGGTCCACCGCCCCTGGGGCAGTTATCAAACAATCGATACGGGTGAATGTTTCCAGGTGAAACGGATCATTGTCAATCCCGGTAAAAGACTGTCATTGCAGTATCATCATAAGCGCAGCGAACACTGGACTGTTGTCGAGGGTACCGCCACCGTTACTCGCGGAGAGGAAAGCTTTGATTTGGCCACCGATCAATCCACCCATATCCCGTTGGGCGTGAAGCATAGACTCGAAAACAGGACCGCCGGCAGTTTGCAGATCATAGAGATTCAGTTGGGCGAGTACCTGGGTGAGGATGATATAGTCCGTCTCGAGGATGATTTCGGCAGAAATTGAACCCATGGGGCCGGCCGTCAGTCTATTAACCCTCAGGCAAATTTGAATCTTATTGGCTTAATTTTATTGGAAAAATCATGCGTGATACCCTGCCTTTGCTAATGCAATCGGATTTTCCGGCGATCCGGCGCAAGCCGCTCCAAATTCTGCAGGCAAATATTACCCTGCAATGTAATCAACAATGCGTGCATTGCCACGTTAACGCCAGTCCCAGGCGCACCGAATTCATGTCCGGGGAAATCATTAATGCATTAATTGAATTATTAACCATCCGGCAAATAAAGATCCTCGATATCACCGGCGGCGCACCGGAATTGCATCCCCGGTTCAGGCAACTTGTAAAACAGGCCGGAAAACTTGGCGTGCATATTATCGACCGCTGCAACCTGACGATCCTGCTTGAACCCGAAATGGAGACGCTGGCCGGTTTTCTGGCGGAGCAAGGGGTTGAAATCATTGCCTCGCTGCCCTGCTATCTTGAAGAAAATGTTGACCGGCAGCGTGGTAAAGGCGTATTTCAAAAAAGCATAGCGGCCTTACAAAAATTAAACTCCCTCGGTTACGGTGGTGAAACCCTGCCCATCAATCTGGTGTATAACCCCCAGGGGCCGGTATTACCCCCGCCCCAGCATGAATTGCAGGAGGCGTATAAAAAAATACTGTGGGAAAAATACAATGTAAAATTCAATCAGCTTTTTACCCTGTGCAATATGCCGATAAAAAGATTTGGCAGCACATTAATCTCGAATAACCGCTTCAATGATTATATGTCCCTGCTCAAGCGGGCTCATAACGATGACAATCTGGACGCGGTAATGTGCAGAGATATGATCAGTGTCGACTGGCAGGGCAATTTATATGACTGCGATTTCAACCAGATGCTTGGACTGAATATGGCCGGCGGCGGCGGCAAACTGCACCTGTCCGACCTGCTAAAACACGATATCGAGGGGCGAAAGATTATTGTTGGCGATCATTGCTATGGCTGTAGTGCCGGGCAAGGCAGCAGTTGTGGCGGCGCGTTGAAACCGAACTGAGCCGGGCTCCGTGAAGCTTTCAATCATAATACCGGTTTATAATGAAAGAGAGGCAACGGTCCGGACTCTATACCGGCTCCGGCGTCTAAAACAACGGGGCAATGAAATAATTGTCGTCGCTTGCGGCGGTGACGACGCCGATGCACGCCTTTTATTGCCCCATTGCACCCGCTTGCTGCAATCGGACAGAGGCAGAGCGGTGCAGATGAATACCGGCGCACGGATTGCCACCGGTGATATCCTGCTGTTTTTGCACGCTGATACCGTCCTGCCGGCCAATGTTGATAATATTTTTGCGGGCCTGGAGCTGGCGGACAATATCTGGGGGCGTTTCGACATTCGCCTGACGGGCGGACAATGGCCGTTCCGAATCATTGAAACACTGATTAACTGTCGTTCCAGAATCACCGGCATAGCGACCGGTGATCAGTGTATCTTTGTAAGTCGCGGGCTGTATCAACGCACCGGCGGGTTTCCTGAAATAGCGCTCATGGAGGATATTGCCTTCAGCAAACGATTGCTTGAGTGCGGCAAGCCACTGTGTTTATCGGCCAGGGCGTTGACCTCCAGCCGGCGCTGGGAAAAACACGGGATCCTTAACACGGTTGTTACAATGTGGTTGCTGAGAGGACTGTATTTTGTCGGCATTAATCCGGCGAGGCTGGCAAAATTTTATGACTAAGGCCGAACACGTCCTGATGATCTTTACTAGGTTGCCGGTTGCCGGCGAAGTAAAAACCAGACTGATCCCCGAATTAGGTCCGGCCGGGGCCCTGGAGCTGTACCTTGGACTCGCGGATAACACCTTCAGCACCGCCACCGAATCCGGGTTTGATTCGGTTCAGTTGTGGCTTACCGACCCCGGGCCTGATAACAAACACCTCAATCATTGGCGGCGGAAATATCAATTTGAGTATCACCGGCAACAGGGGGCCGATTTGGGGGAACGCATGAATTATGCGTTTGCCCGGGCATGGTCAAAATTCAGAATCGCCATATTGATCGGCTGTGACTGCCCGGTGTTGCACCGCAATGACTTAACCCGGGCCAGAGAGACCCTATCCCATGAACAACCCTGCGGGGTAATGGGCCCGACCGAAGATGGCGGTTATTATCTGATCGGGTTAAACAGCCATGCCCCGTCTTTATTCAAAGATATAATCTGGGGCCGGCCGGACGTTGCCGGGAGAACCAGAGAAAAAGCCAATAGCATCAACATGACCCTGTATGAACTTGAACGGAAATGGGACGTGGATACCGTCGAAGACCTGCACAGGCTGGCCAGACTCCGGCCCGGTTCATCGGATGGCAAAGAGGGTTTGAGGATACAATAATGCAGCGACTTATTGTTATTGGCCTGGGGCTGCTGGCAGTTGGGGCCGGAAGCGACTGGTTTAACCATCACTATTCGGCGCATAATCATGCCCCGTTTGCCGTTGTAGCGCCCGTCCATGCCAATGACGACGCACTGAGTGACGCCTACAGGCACCGCAAAAGCGATATCCAGGTACGCGCCCGCGGTCGGGTGAGCAGAATTCTAGCCGATGATAATGACGGCTCCCGCCATCAACGGTTTATTGTGACACTGGCCTCAGGACAGACCCTGTTGATCGCCCATAACATCGACCTTGCCCCGCGAATCCCGGGCCTGAGCCTCGGCGACGACGTCGAATTCCATGGCGAGTATGAATGGAACGCCAAAGGCGGCGTAGTCCATTGGACCCACCATGACCCAAAAGGTCGCCATACGGACGGCTGGTTGAAACATCAGGGCCGTGTTTATAAATAACCGCAATAGACCCTTGCCGGTCGTTCCCGCGTAGTGTGGTCGCCACCGGGCGCTATCAGGCATACAGTATGCGAACAGGCTTCTATGCGATAATCCTGTGCCTGCTTCCGGCTTCGGCCCATCCTCAAGAGCGCCTTAAACTCGCCACCACCACCAGCACCGATAATTCCGGTTTGCTGACCGTATTACATCCGCCGTTTGAAAAGCAATCCGGGGTAAAGGTCGATACCATTACCGTTGGCACCGGCAAGGCCCTGCGTCTTGGCCAGAATGGCGACGTCGACGTCATATTGGTGCATGCCCCTGACGCGGAAAGAAAATTTGTTGAAGCCGGGTATGGCCTTGCAAGATTGCCGGTGATGCATAATGATTTCATTATTCTGGGGCCCGGACAGGACCCGGCGGGACTCAGCCGCGCCGCCACCATATCGGAGGCGCTCAGCAGATTAATCACAAATAAAAGCCATTTTGTCTCACGCGGAGATGATTCCGGCACGCATAAAAAAGAACTGTCTCTGTGGCGCCTGGTCGGAACAGACCCGCAGGGCAGATGGTATATGTCCGTTGGCCAGGGCATGGGGGCGGTATTACAGATCGCAAATGACAAACTCGCCTATACCCTGTCCGACAGGGGAACGTATCTTGCCTACAGGCACAGGATTGAACTCATTCCGGTGTTTGCAGGCGGGCCCGAACTATTGAATCCCTACCATGTGATCATGATCAACCCGGATAGACATCCGCACGTGAAGTCCGGGCTCGCGGCGCAATATGCCGATTTTATTCGCGGTGAACAAGGCCAGCGGATTATTCGTGAATTTAGAAAACAGGGCGAGATATTATTTAAGCCGGATATAATCAAATAGGTCGATACGCCCAGGCCCGTTAAGCGGGTATTTGCTCTGAGCGTCTTCGTGGAGTGCAAATAGCGCTACCCGGTGGACTGACCGAAATCCACCCCGGAAGACGCGAGATAGCTCCTCTCCTCGGCGGTGGATACCCTGCCGAGAATCGTATTCCTATGTGGGAACCGCCCGAATCCAGCGATGATTTCGCAATGCAGACGTGCATACCGCAGACTGTTGGCGGCAATCTCCTCAAACCCCGGCGGCGCCTCATTCGCCCAGGCGGTGAACCATTCCTGCGAGCGTTTTTGCACGCCGATATCCTCCGCGTGTTGCAACGGCATCGCGGCGAAACATCGCTCCATGAAGGACAATTCCCGGTCGCGCTGCAAATCGATCAGACGCCGGCACGACGCCAGTGCCAGCCCGTCATAGGCAAAGGCGCGCGGGGTGCCGCGATGAATATTGCGGGGGAACTGGTCCAGGATCAGGATCAGCGCCAGCGCACCATCGGGCCTGTCTTCCCACGCGGCGTATGCACCGGCGCCGGCACGCTCCAGATCATCGTTGAATAAACGCTTGATCTCAAGGTCAAATTCTTTGGATTCGGTGAACCATTTGTGCCGGCGGGCGCTTGCGCCTTTGGCGGTGACGAAATCATCGCCAAACCAGAACCTGTGCACCCGCTCGATCTGCCGTTGCATGGTTATCCCCCCTATCCTGTAACAATAATCCATGTTCATACAAACAAATCAGTCCCTATCAGCGTGTGCCATATCGCCTAAATAGCGTGATCCAATCCGGGGCGTGTGAGGCCCGCACCCTAAAAGAAGGACTTTATCAGCACGGCCAGCACCAGCACGATCAGAATTCTATTAGTTATTTTTACCTCGGCCAGAGAAATTTTAATCATATCCATATCATCCGCCGCCTCTTTATGCTTGTACTTCATCAGCGCCGGCGCTTATCAAAGCTCTGTATAATGCCGTTCCACTCATCTTATTTCCTCAGTCATCTATCCCACCAGGAATGATTTAATCAGGATTGCCAATATAGCGATACTGATTGCTATATTGGCCCTGGATATGATCTTTAATTCAGCGATAGCATTATCCAGCCTGGCTATAACTGTCTCGATATTATCAATGTCATCTGCTGCAGCCTTCGCCAAGTCTTCACCGGCGCCGGCGTGTGTCAATGCCCGATATAAATTTGTTCCACTCATGATTTCCCCCTTTCTTTTAATTCCTCCCAGGTCTTCCCAAGACCTGCCAGCCGTTGCATATCATCCTTGGTCAACATCCATAAGCTCATCCGCGGCACCCGACAGAGCCTGATAATCAGCCTGCAAAGTATTACCAGTCAAATCAGCCCGCCCGCCGTTATGGTAAAGTCGGTTTTATAGCTTATCAACCGCCTTAATTTCTAACAATGCCGCCGGCAATAGCCTCATCTGATCCTCATCTGAATAAGACTCGCCGGCCGATAACACGCCTCTATAAGCGCATTGCCTTTAACAATATCCTGCCTCATTTTACTCGCCATAAAGCAAGTATAATCCATTTATACCACCTTATGAAAAGCAAGGTGGGATATAACCAAGGTTTGGATGGGATATAACCATCAAACACATGGTTATCCCCCCTATCCTGTAACAATAATCCACGTTCATACAAACAAACAACCCTGTCAAGGGGCTGAAAACAACACCAGGCAGCCCGGGTTGATTTTTGCCGCCCACCGCCCGCAATATGCCACTTTGCAGATCGGCACAGGGATGAGAAACTTATTAAAGACGCGGCACGGCCATTTGCCCATAGAATAAACACCAAAATTAAGGTACTTATAACATCATGGATAACAAAATAACGGTGCTTGTGTTATTACTCGGCCTCAGCGCGGGCATACCGGCCCTGGGGCAGGGCCTGTATCCAGACACCGGCGGAGCGGCGGATGCCTCACCGGCCCATACCGTCGCCGGGGGGGTTGTTGCCCGCGACTATGGTATGCGGCCGGCACCGGCGGGACCTGATGATTTTATTGCCGTTGGTTTGGCTGATCCCGCAGCGGCAACCGGGGAGCCGGGATCGGATGGCACTCAAGCGGATCGAAGTTTTTTTGGCAATGCGCTGACGCAGGCCGTCAACCTGATCATTAATCTCGATAAAGAGCTGTTTTTCATAGTATGGACTTCCATGGGCGTATCCGTTTGTGCGGTGCTGATAGCCTCGCTGATTGCCGTCCCGCTGGGCGTCATTGTCGCGTTAAAACCCTTTCCCGGTCGCAGTTTTTTATTCACCCTGTTAAACACGCTGATGGCCATGCCGACGGTTATTGTCGGCCTGCTATTATATGGTTTGCTGAATCGCCAGGGGCTATTGGGAGATTTTGGATTATTATATACCCCGGCGGCAATGGTGGTGGGTCAATCGGTGTTGATCATTCCGATTATCTGGAATCTATCCATTACCGCGATGCATGGCGCCGATCCGAGATTAAAATTAACCTGTGCGTCATTGGGGGCCAGCCTGCCGCAACAGGGATTAATCCATATAAATGAAGTCAGGTTCGCATTGATGGCGGCGGTGGTGGCCGGTTTCGGCAGGGCGATTGGCGAAGTCGGCGTGGCCATGATGCTGGGCGGAAATATCGAAGGATTTACCCGCACCATGACGACCGCAATTGCATTGGAGACCGGCAAGGGCGAGTTTGAATTTGCCCTGGCCCTGGGCTGCGTGCTGCTGTTGGCGGCCTTTATTGTCAATATGGTGCTGCACTATTTTCAGGCAAGAACGGAATGAGTGCTCAATATCAACTCAAGGCACTGCGCTTCGCGTACGCCGATACCCCGATACTCGAAATCGATGCTCAGGAATTGCCACAAGCCAGGATCACCGCACTCATCGGCGCTAACGGCTCAGGCAAAACCACCTTATTAAAAATACTGTCTTTTCTAATGCCGCCTGATTCCGGTGAGATCTGCTTTGCCGGACAAGCGCTGTCCGCCAAATCCGCGAGAACGCTAAGGAACCGGGTCGGATTGGTATTACAAAACCCATACCTGCTAAAAGGCAGTGTTGTTAAAAATATCGAAATCGGCTTGAAATTCCGCGGCGTGGAATCGTCGGAGCGCGCCATACGAGTAAAAAAAATGCTTGCCTGGCTGGACATGGAAAAATTGGCCGAGCGGTCGGTTAAATCACTGTCAGGCGGCGAGGCCCAGAAGACAGCCATTGCCAGGACCCTGGTGCTGGACCCCGCGGTTATCCTGCTGGACGAACCGTTCACCCATCTGGACCGGGACTTTGCCGAAGAATTGGGGGCATTAATTCAGAATTTAAGGGATGAGCATGATAAAACCATCATCTTTACCAGTCATGATCAATTACAGGCTCAGGCACTGTCGGATCATATCTACAGCCTGATCGACGCCAAATTAGTCGCGACACCGTTGAGTAATCTTTTCCACGGCCGGGCCGACGGCGCGGCAAACCAATTTGATACCGGCAAAATCAAGATAACCATCCCGCCGGGATATCGGGATTGTAACCATCTGGCCATAGACCCCGGCCAGATCGTCATCTCAAAAGACCCTTTGGATTCAAGCATGCGCAATTCATTTGTCGGGGAGATCACCGCAATGGCCACCCAAAACAGGCGGGTTCACCTGACCGTGGAGGGACAGGAATGCTTCCAGGTTTATATTACCCCGGAGGCGCTGCAGGGCATGCATTTTAAGCTGCATGAGCGGGTGTTTATCAGTTTTAAATCTTCAGCCGTGCACCTGTTTTAAATGATCATTTGCAAATAATGGACTATAATTACAGATAGGCGGGTAACCGCATAACTTTGCATTTGACAAAGTTGGTAGTAACCCCAGGTCTGTGGCAGCGGCCTGGGGTTTTGTATATCCTTTCAAAAAGTTTAATATATGGGTTTAATATATGGCTTTTGGAAAGTTTGAAAAACAACTATTAATCCCCATGTTTCAATAATTATTCCCGGGACGTTACGCCATGACCACTAAAGCAAAACAGGAAACCCTGGGTTTCCAGACCGAAGTTCGGCAATTATTGGATCTGATGATCCATTCGCTGTACGGCAATAAGGAGATCTTTTTACGTGAATTGATCTCCAATGCCGCCGACGCGGCCGACAAGCTCCGGTTTGAGGCCCTGCGGGATGACAGCCTGTATGAGAATGATTCGATTCTGAATATCCGGGTGGAATATAACCGCGAAAATAAAACCATCACCGTGCTGGATAACGGTATCGGCATGTCCCGTGAGGAGGTAATAGAAAATCTGGGCACTATTGCCAAATCCGGCACAAGGCAGTTTTTCGAGTCTTTAACCGGTGACAACAGTAAAGACAGCCAATTAATCGGCCAATTTGGCGTGGGTTTCTATTCGGCCTTCATAGTCGCACAAAAAGTTGACGTCTTTACCCGCCGTGCCGGCCTGCCGAGGGGGGAGGGGGTGCGCTGGACCTCCACCGGTGAAAATGACTACACGATAAAGACCGTCGACCGGCCAAAACGCGGCACCAAGGTGGTATTGCAGTTGCGCGATAATATGGATGAATTCCTGAATGGTTATCGTTTGCGCGAGGTCATTACCAAATATTCCGATCACGTCTCCATACCTATCGTGATGCCCAAAGAGGAGAAAGACGCCAAAGGCGATGACACGGTCAACACGGCCACGGCCTTATGGAGGCGCAACAAAAAGGACATTACCCAGGAAGAATTTAATGAATTTTACAAACACGTCGCCCATGATTTTGAAGATCCGCTGACGCACCTTTATACCAGGGTGGAGGGAAAACTGGAATACACCGGGCTATTGTACATTCCCTCCCATGCTCCCTTTGACCTGTGGGACAAAGACCGGCGTCACGGCGTCAAACTGTACGTTCGGCGGGTATTCATTATGGATGACGCCGAACAGCTCCTGCCGCCCTGGTTGCGCTTCGTTAAAGGCGTGGTGGATTCCGATGACCTGCCGTTAAATATTTCCAGAGAGATTCTGCAAAATAACAGCACCATCGATTCCATTCGCGCCGGTTGCACCAAAAAAATCCTTGGCCTGCTGAAAAACATGGCCGAAAAAGACACTGACAAATATGCAAAATTCTGGCGGTTATTCGGCAGGGTCTTGAAAGAAGGCGTGGTCGACGCCACCGATTATAAAGATGATCTGGCGCAATTATTCCGATTTGCCGGCACCCATCAGGATTCCGACAGGCAGGAGACTTCATTAAAGGACTACGTTGGACGCATGCAGGAAGGCCAAAAGGCGATCTACTATCTCACCGCCGAAAATTATGCAACCGCAAACAACAGCCCTCACCTTGAAATCTTTCGCGACCGCAATATTGAGGTGTTATTAATGACCGATCCCATCGATTCATGGGTCGTCACTCACCTGCCTGAATACCAGGACAAACCGCTGGAATCCATCGCCAGGGGGGAACTCAGCCTGGATAAACCGGATAAATCCGATGACAAGCCAGGCCGCGATAAAGACAAAAACAAGCGCCTGACCGAACGGATCAAAAAGATATTGGATGACAAGGTGAAAGACGTCAGACCCACCCATCGTCTGACCCATTCACCGGCCTGTCTGGTATCGGATGAAAATGAAATGGGGCGTCACCTGGAGCAGATATTGAAGGCCTCCGGCCAAACCATCACCGAGGCCAAACCCATACTCGAGATCAACCTTGACCATCCAATCATCTCCCGCCTGGATAAAGAGGCCGGTAATGATCAATTCGATGAATGGTCACAGATCATTTTTGACCAGGCCCTGTTAAGTGAAGGCGGTCAGTTGGACGACCCGGCCGGATTTGTGAATCGCTTAAACAGGTTAATCATTGAATTGGCGCACGATGCGCCCGACAAATGAAAATCGGTTATACTGAACAAGCCGACGGCGGATTTTTATGAAATACACATTGGAAAATATATCCAGGCTACTGAGCGAGCTGAATCAAATCGGTATCGCCCTTTCCGCGGAAAAGGATCAAACCCGCCTGCTTGAGTTGATCCTGGTACAGGCGATGGATCTAAGCGACGCCGACGGCGGCACCCTGTACTTACGCAGCGAGCATAACCACCTTGAGTTTGCGATCATGCATAACAAATCCCTGAAGCTGCATAAAGGTGGCACCAGTCGGGAAAAGATCGACCTGCCCCCCATCCCGTTAACGGACCAACACGGTCGCCCGAATAACAATCTGGTGGTGACCTGGGCCGCGCTAAACGGCAAAACCGCGAATATTGCCGACGTATATGACAGCGATATAGAGTTTGATTTTTCCGGCACCCGCCAGTTTGATAAAAAACTCGGTTACCATTCCACCTCATTTCTTACCGTGCCCATGGTCAACCATGAGAATGAAATCATCGGCGTCCTGCAACTAATCAATGCGACCGATGAAAAAACCGGTCAAATAATACCATTCAGCCCGCTTGTGCAGCAGTTGGTTGAATCCCTGGCGTCACAGGCCGCGGTAACGATCACCAACAAGACATTAATAGACGCGCAGAAGAAGCTGTTTGATTCTTTTATACAGCTGATCGCCAATGCCATCGATGAAAAATCACCTTATACCGCGGGCCATTGCCGGCGGGTGCCGATCATTACCAACCTGCTTGCCGATGCCGCCTGTCGCACAAACACCGGCCCATTGGCGGATTTTTATATGACCGAAGCCGAGAAATATGAGCTGGAAGTGGCCGCCTGGCTGCATGATTGCGGCAAGATCACCACTCCGGAATACGTGGTTGATAAGAGCACCAAGCTGGAAACCATATTTGATCGCATCCATCTTGTTGATACCCGATTTGAAATTTTGAAACGCGACAAAATCATCGATGCGTTACTGGCCAAACTCGGTATTGAGCGCGACCTTGATGCGCTTATCAGCCAGGATGAAACCTTACGGCAACAGATAAAATCCCTGGCCGGTGATCGTGAATACGTTCGTCAATGCAATATTGGCGGGGAATCGATGTCGGAACAGGCTCGCATCACAATAGAACAGATCGCCGCCAGAAAATGGCATGATGGTGATAATACTGTACCGCTGTTATCGGATGAGGAAGTCCGGAATCTGAAAATTGAACGCGGCACCCTGACCATCGCCGAACGCGAGATCATCAATAACCACGTCAGTGTTACCATAAAAATGCTGGAAGCCCTGCCGTACCCGAAACATTTACGCAGAGTGCCCGAATTTGCCGGCGGCCACCATGAGAAAGTTGACGGTACCGGCTACCCGAACAGACTCACCGGCAAACAAATGTCGATACCGGCGCGCATAGTCGCGATAGCTGATATATTCGAGGCATTAACCGCGGCTGACCGGCCTTATAAAAAGGCCATGCCTCTGTCAAAGAGCCTGAAAATTCTTGGGCGGATGAAACTCGATAATCACATAGACCCGGATCTGTTTGATGTATTTATGAATGAAAAAGTCTATATGGAATACGCAAAAAAACATTTAAAGCAGGAACAACTGGACGAGGTTGACCATGAGGATATTTCCGGCGCCCCGCTGCTGCAATAAAGACGCACCCAAACCACCGGCAACGTGTGTCGCGATGCCGTCGCGACTCCGGAATTAACCCGCACGATGCCCGCTAAACCCACAACGCCGACGCCCTCCGGTTTGCCCGGGGTCGCCGCCAATGGCCTGCTGGACCGGCGCTTATTTCTCAAAGGCGGTTTGGGCCTGGGCGCGATATCCGGCGCGATACCATTCATCTCCGCCACCTCGGCCAATGAAGCCGCCGGCGATAACAACTGGCACCGACCCCGGTGGATGACCGAGCCGGGCGCATCATTTTCCACCTATGGCGCACCGTCAAAATACGAAGATCAGGTATTGCGGTTCCCATCGGCAAACCAGGCCGTAAGTGGCAATGGGGTGTCATGGACGCCACTGCACGAACTGGAGGGCACGATCACCCCCAATGGCCTGCATTACGAGCGTCATCATAATGGTGTGCCGCAAATTGACCCGGCGCAACATGAATTGCTGATCCACGGCCTGGTAAAAACCGCGTCGTTTTTTACCGTGGAAAACCTGCTCCGCTATCCGCAGGTGTCGCGTATTTGTTTTATTGAGTGTGGCGGCAACAGTAACGCCGGCTGGAACAGCCAGCCTTCAAGGGCAAAGGCCGGATATTTTCATGGCCTGGTCTCATGCAGTGAATGGACCGGGGTACCGTTGTCCATTTTAATGCGGGAAGTCGGATTAAAGAACAGTGCAAAATGGCTGATTGCCGAAGGCGCCGATGCGTTCGCAATGAACGTCAGTATTCCGGTGGAGAAGGCGATGGATGACGCCATTCTGGCCTTATACCAGAATGGTGAGCGCATCCGCCCTGAAAACGGTTATCCATTACGCCTGATTTTGCCCGGTTGGGAAGGCGTATTGAACGTCAAATGGTTGCGCCGGCTCAAGGCAAGCACACAACCGATCATGGCGCGCAATGAAACATCAAAATACACCGAATTACTGCCCTCCGGCAAGGCCAGGATGTTCACCTTTGAAATGGCCGCCAAATCACTGATCACGTCGCCCTCAGGCGGCATGTTGTTACCGCAACCGGGCCTGTATCAGATCACCGGTTTGGCCTGGTCCGGGAAGGGCAGGATCAGACAGGTCCAGGTCTCGGCCGATGGCGGTAAAACCTGGGCCGATGCCCAGTTGCAGGAACCGATATTATCCAAATCATTTACCCGCTTCCGCGCCCCCTGGCATTGGAACGGACAGGATGCGATCTTGAAAAGCAGAGCCATCGATGAAAGCGGCTATATCCAACCTGAAAGAGAAGACTTGATTGCCCGCCGCGGTCGGCGCGGATTTTTTCATTATAACGCCATTGTCGCCTGGGCGGTCGACCCGGACGGCGTGGTCACACACACCTATGGACGTCAACGGATACCGGATAACGGCGCTATCGATATTGATGCTGGTTGGGATTGAATATCCCCGTGCCGACGGCCCGATGCTGGGTGAAAACGCATCGGCGCAGGCAATAGCGCAATGGGATATCGGCATCATGCCCGACGGCACCGGCCTGCCGGAAGGCAGCGGCGACGTTACCCGCGGCAGGCAGGTCTATAATACCCAATGCATAGTCTGCCACGGGCCTGACGCCATGGGCGGTTCCGCCGACCGGTTGGCCGGCGCCAATAACGGCCTGAGCGGCGATTATGCGGAGCAGACCATAGGCAGCTACTGGCCCTATGCCACCACCCTGTTTGATATGATCCGGCGATCCATGCCGATGACCGCACCCGGATCATTATCCGACAATGAAGTCTATGCCGTGACCGCCTATTTACTGTATCTGAATGGCGTGATCGCCGAGGACGAGGTGATGGACTCAAACACCCTGGGAAAAATCGTCATGCCCAACCGTGATGGATTTATCAACGTCTATGAACGCGGCGATACCCAGTGACCGGCTTGCACCTTAGAAATCCACCGACAATTCATCTTCGCCGACCTCCTCATAATTATCGATAAAGCGATAAATCTCCTCAGGTTCGATCTTCCCCGGCCAACGCACCAATGGCCGCCCATCCGGGTGAAAGATTGCAATAAGCGGTATGCCCACCAACCGCATGCCGATTAACTCAGACGCCGTCGCCATATCGGCGAGGAACAGCGGATAATCGAGAGGACGCCTCTGCAAAAAGGCCTCTATGGTATCGATTCTGCCATACCCAAAACTGGGGAAATCAATAGTCACCCCAAGCACGCTCAGCCGCCGTCCGCGGTCCGCGTGCAGTTTCTCCACCAACGGCAACTCCCGGACGCAAAAACCGCAACTCGGGCTCCATACGTTCACCACCACCCATTGCCCCTGGCCGATATAGTCCCCCATGTTGCGGAGCGCACCATTATCAACCCGTTTCAGTGCAATCGATGGCGCCTCGGCGTGACCGGCGGGCGGAAAAGCAAGCAACCCCAACAGGCCCGCACAAGCGACCAATATGGGTTGCATTATCACCATAGCCCGGATCGACCCTGCGTTCATCCGGTAATATTGAAACACATTACCGAGGCCGTCAACCCGTATTTGCCCGACCGCCGGACCTCAGACCCGGCGGGATCATATTTAGATCACCGACCTATACCCCAAATCCGGTTGATTCTGTACAATAGCACCCATGTCAGGCAATACTCTGGGAAAATTATTTACCCTCACCACCGGCGGAGAAAGCCATGGTCATGCCTATCTGGGCATAGTCGACGGCTGTCCGCCGGGACTGTCCCTGTCTGAGCAGGACCTGCAGCGGGATTTGGACCGGAGAAAACCCGGCCAATCCCGTCACGTCAGCCAGCGGCGGGAATCGGATACCGTCACAATCACCTCCGGCGTGTTTGAAGGCGTCACCACCGGCACCCCCATTGGCCTGATCATTCACAATGAAGATCAACGATCCAAAGATTATTCCGCTCTTGCCGAAAAATTTCGTCCGGGTCACGCCGACTATACCTACCAGCAAAAATACGGCATCCGCGATCATCGCGGTGGCGGGCGCGCCTCGGCACGCGAGACCTGCATGCGGGTCGCCGCCGGGGCAATCGCGAAAAAATACCTGGCCGAGCAATGCGGCATCAGCATTCGCGGTTATCTTGCCCAGTTGGGGCCAATCAAGATCGCATACAAAGATCCAAATGCCATTTATAACAACCCATTCTTTTGTCCCAATATAGACCAGATTCGGCAACTGGAGGACTATATGGACGCGCTCCGCAAACAAGGCGACTCCATTGGTGCGCGCATCAATATCACCGCGTGCAATATGCCGGTGGGACTGGGTGAACCCATCTTCGACCGACTCGATGCCGACGTTGCCAAGGCAATGATGAGCATCAACGCCGTCAAAGGCGTCGAAATTGGCGCCGGTTTTAACTCCATCGAGCACAAAGGCACCGAACATCGCGACGCGATGACGCCCGGGGGCTTTATCGGCAATAACGCCGGCGGCATACTGGGGGGGATCTCGTCGGGACAGGACCTTATGATCAGTATTGCGGTCAAACCGACCTCAAGCATCCGCCTGCCGGGGGAAACCGTCACCCGCGCCGGACAATCCGATAGCGTGGTCACAACCGGCAGACATGATCCCTGTGTTGGCATTCGGGCAACCCCAATCGCCGAGGCCATGCTGGCGCTGGTATTGATGGATCATACCCTCAGACAACGCGGACAAAATCCGCACCGGGTTTCCAAAACGCCGATCATACCGGCGTCCGTGGCCACCGATAAATAAACAACACCCCGCCGGCCGCGGCAATAATAACTGATGAAGCTTGCCACCAGTCATCCCACCCTGCCTTACTGGCGGCTGTCCGGCTTTTACTTTCTATTCTTTATTACAGTGGGCGGATTTCTACCGTACTGGTCCCTGTATTTGCAGTCCCTGGGTTTTGACGCCCACCAGATCGGCGTATTAACCGCAATTCTTGTAGTTACCAAAATCTTTTCAGCCTATATCTGGGGCTGGGTCGTTGATCGCACCCACCAGCCCGTCAGGGTCATTCGCTTTACCTCATTGATGTCGGTCATCACCTTCAGCGCACTTGTAGGCGTCGCCGAATACTGGCAATTGATGCTGATCCTGTTCATCTTTTCCTTTTTTTGGAGTGCATCACTGCCCCAGGTGGAAGCGGCGACCATGTCCCGCCTCGGTGAAACCACACACATTTATACCGTGATCAGAGTATGGGGCTCAATCGGCTTCATTATCGCCGTTATTATTTTAGGCCGGGCATTTGAAGCAATCCCGATAGACACACTCCCAATAATCCTGCTGGTCGTGATGCTGGCATTATGGTTGCTGACCCTGTCCATCCCCGAAGTCCGCGCCCAGGCCGGTCCCAATCCCCACCATACCTTATTATCGGTGGTCAAGCAGCCCGGCGTATTAGCCTTATTGGCAGTCTGTTTCCTGATGCAGGCCGGTCATGGCGCCTACTACACGTTTTTTACCATCTACCTTGAAGCCAACCAGTATGCGAGCAGAACAATCGGCATCCTGTGGGCCATCGGCGTCGGTGCCGAAGTGCTGGTATTTATGATCATGCACAAACTGATTCGACGCTTTGGATTAAAAACATTAATCTCAGTAAGTTTATTATTAGCGGTGATCCGCTGGCTGATGATCGCTTTCTTTATTGAGCACAGTGCGATTCTCTGCATAGCCCAGTTACTACACGCGGCAACCTTTGGCGTTTACCACGCAGTAGCCATTCAATACATACACCGCGCATTCAAACATCGGCTACAGGGCCGGGGACAAGCCCTGTACAGCAGCGTAAGCTTCGGCGCCGGCCTGGCCTTTGGCAGCTACCTCAGTGGCCGGCTTTGGGACCTAATTGGGGCGAGCATGACCTTTACATTTGCATCCATGCTAAGCCTGCTTGCCTTCCTGATCGCACGATACTGGTTGCAAAACACCCCCCCCACGCCGCAAAATTAAATACCGCCCGGCGCCCCGGCCCGCCGCCGTTACCGTCAACCCGCAACCCAGCACCGCTCACAGTGCAGTTCGGGCAAAGTGCCGGTGTTACTCGAACCCCCCCTGCCCCCCTTGTCAGGGGGGGGTATTTGTTGGGGTTGGTTTTATCGGGGACGGGAGACCCCGACTCCTTTAGCCATCATCAGGGATCAGCGGCGGCAGGTCGAACAGGTCGGCATCCGGCTCCGCCACCGCCGCCGGTTCGGCGCGTTCCATGGCCGCCTTTGCCGCCGGCAACGGTCCCAGCATGGCCAGTTCATCTTCCAGGCGCTTGCGCTGTTGTGCCTCGTCCTCCGGCGGCAGGTCTTCGATGAAGGCGCGGATATCGACCGTCTGCGTGACGCAACAGTTTTGCAGGGCCTCAGCCAGGGTGGCCATGCTGGTGGCCATTAAATTCCCGCCCAGCGATACCTCCATATTGACCAGCAGGCGGGCATTGCCGTTGTCGAAGGCCCTGTACATGGTGCCTTCTATCATAACGTCAGCCGATCGCGCCCAGCCGTCATCGGGGGCGGTGACGCTGTCGCCGGTGTTGCCGTCAACCCGCAGTTCAGCACGACCATTAGTCCGTACCTCGGATAGATTCAGCAGGTCCAGACGAGTGAGGATCAGGCTGTTGTCACCTTCGCCACTGAGGTCTATGTGCTCTATGCTGCTCAGGCGGGTATCGGCGAGGGTGCTCAGATCCAGGCTCAGGCTGCTGCCTGCACCGGGGTTGACCAGGCTGAGGGTGTCGGTGCCGCTGCCGCCGTCGAATTTGAGCAGGTCGGTATCACCGAAGCCGTCTATATTCAGCACGTCATCGCCGGCACCGGCGAGCACCACCGTCGCCTGGCCGTCGACGTTCAGGACGTCATCGCCGTCCATGCCCAGTTCGGCGGCGGCCTCGGTGGCCAGGCCGACCGGGCCACCGAACAGGACGTAGGCCTCGCCGGCATCCCTCCTGGTGGTGACGTCGGCACGATAGGCCCCGACGATGAGGTCGGCATAGCCGTCGCCGTTGACGTCGCCGGCGCCGGATACGCTCCGGCCCGCAAAGTCACCGGGCGCGTCGCCCTGGATGGTCAAGCCATCCTCCGGGGCCAGCCCAGTCAGGTCGATCACCTGGCGGGTAATGGCACTTTCACCCTCGCCTGTGGTGACCGGATCGCCAAATGAATTGGATGGGTCGGGGGCCTTGCCGAAGATCAGATAGGCCTCGCCGACATTGCGGCTGTCACCGTCGTCGCTCCTGGGCGCCCCAACGATGAGGTCGGCATAGCCATCGCCGTTGACGTCGCCGGCGCCGGATACGCTTACGCCCGCCCTGTCATCTCTCGTGTCGCCCTGGATGATAAAGCCGTCCCCGGCGGTCAACTCAGCCAAATCCACGACCCGGCGGTTGGTGTCGGGGTCCAGACTGCCAAATGGATCAGATGGGTCAGGGGCCTTGCCGAACACGACGTAGGCCTCGCCGGCATCCCTCCTGGTGGTGACGTCGGCACGATCCGCCCCGACGATGAGGTCGGCAAAGCCGTCGCCGTTGACGTCGCCGGCACCGGATACACTTACGCCCGCATAGTCAAAGTTCGCATCGCCCTGGATAATAAAGCCGTCCGCCGCACCCAGGTGAGTCAGGTCGATCACCTGGCGGGTAATAGCACTTTCACCCTCGCCTGTGGTGACCGGGTTGCCAAATGGATTGGATGGGGGATCAGATGGGTTGTGTTCGGCCGCCCGGGCGGCACCCACCCACGGGTCGTGGATTTGACCAATCTGGGCGCCGGGGACGGCTTTATCATCCAGGGCGATATGGCCGGTGACCTTGCGGGCAGGAGCGTATCCGGTGCCGGCGACGTCAACCGCGACGGCTATGCCGACCTCATCGTCGGCGCACCCGGGGGCGACGACGGTGGCGACAATGCCGGCGAGGCCTACGTCGTGTTCGGCAAACAGGACAACTTTGGCAGCCCGATGGGCAGCCGCCGGGTCGTGGACCTGACAAGCCTGGTCGCCGGGGACGGCTTTATCATTCAGGGCGATATGGCCGGTGACTATGCGGGCATAAGCGTATCCGGTGCCGGCGACGTCAACGGCGACGGCTTTGCCGACCTCATTGTCGGGGCAGGCAATGGCGACGACGGTGGCGACGATGCCGGCGAGGCCTACGTCGTGTTCGGCAAACAGGACAACTTTGGCAACGACCTCAGCATCACCCTTGAAGACGGCATGACCACGGTTGTGCGCCGGGTGATTGATTTGACTGGCTTGGCCCCGGACGACGGCTTTATCATCCAGGGCGATGCGGAGGACGACAATGCGGGGATAGTATCCGGTGCCGGCGACGTCAACGGCGACGGCTTTGCCGACCTCATCGTCGGGGCGTTAAGGGGCGACGACGGTGGCGACAGGGCCGGCGAGGCCTACATCGTGTTCGGCAAGGTGGACGGCTTTGGCAGCCTGGACCCCGACACCAACCGCCGGGTCGTGGATTTAACCAGTCTGGCCGCGGAGGACGGCTTTATCATCCAGGGCGATGCGGAGGACGACCGTGCGGGGATAGTATCCGGTGCCGGCGACGTCAATGGCGACGGCTTTGCCGACCTCATCGTCGGGGCACGCTATGGCAACGACGGTGGCACCTCCTATGCCGGCGAGGCCTACGTCGTGTTCGGTAAGGTGGACGGCTTTGGCAGCCTGGACACCGACACCAACCGCCGGGTCGTGGATTTGACTGAGCTGGCCCCGGATGATGGCTTTATCATCCAGGGCGATGAGGCGGTTGACCAGGCGGGCTTTAGCGTATCCGGAGCCGGCGACGTCAACGGTGACGGCTTTGCCGACCTCATCGTCGGGGCACGTGGCGGCGACGACGGTGGCACCTATGCCGGCGAGGCCTACGTCGTGTTCGGCAAAGAGAGCGGCTTTGGTAATCTGGACTCCAACACCAACCGCCGGGTCGTGGATTTGACTGAACTGGCCCCGGCGGACGGCTTTATCATCCAGGGCGATGCGCCCGGTGACTTTGCGGGCTTTAGCGTATCCGGAGCCGGCGACGTCAACGGCGACGGCTATGCCGACCTCATCGTCGGGGCACCCGTGGGCGGCGACGGTGGCCGCGCTGCCGGCGAGGCCTACGTGCTGTTCGGCGGCCCGGCTGGCCTGAGCACTGAGGCCACCGCCGAACTGGGCACGGACGGCAACGACGACCTGAACGCCAACGGTGCGGCCACGGTCGTGCTCGCCGCCGGCGGCGATGACGTGCTGAATATAGACGGCTTCGGCGATACCGACCTGCTCAGCTTCGATGGCGGCACCGGCACCGACACCCTGCGCCTGAACGGTGCCGGCCTGAGCCTGGACCTGAGCACCCTCCCCGATACCCGCCTGAGCAGCATAGAGCGCATAGACCTCAATGGCGACGGCCCAGTTGGTAGCAATAACAGCCTGACTCTCAGCCGTCTGGACCTGCTGAATCTCTCCGAAGTACGCATAGACGGCCGTGCCGAGCTACGCGTCGACGGCAATGCCGGCGACCGCATTGCCACCGCCGATAGCGGCTGGATGCGGCGGGCTGATGTCATGGGAGATGACGGCACCCTGTACAGGGTCTTCGACAACGGCAATGCCCGCCTGCTGGTCAATACCGCCATCGATATCGGCGGAATCAGGCTGACCGTCGACCTCAGCGCGCTGGCCCCGGAAGACGGCTTTATCATCCAGGGTGACGCGGAAGATGACTTCGCGGGCATAAGCGTATCCGGTGCCGGCGACGTCAACGGCGACGGCTATGCCGACCTCATCGTCGGGGCACACTATGGCGACGACGGTGGCACCTATGCCGGCGAGGCCTACGTCGTGTTCGGCAGCCCGGGTGGTACCCACCCACGGGTCGTGGATTTGACCAATCTGGGCGCCGGGGACGGCTTTATCATCCAGGCCGATGCGCCGAATGACCAGGCGGGCATAAGCGTATCCGGTGCCGGCGACGTGAACGGCGACGGCTATGCCGACCTCATCGTCGGGGCAAACCAGGGCAACGACGGTGGCGGTAATGCCGGCGAGGCCTACGTCGTGTTCGGCAAACAGGACGACCCATCGGATCCATTCGGCAGCGCGGACAGTGCCGGACGCCGGTTCATAGACCTGGCAAGCCTGGCCGCCGGGGATGGCTTTATCATCCAGGGCGATAGGGCCGGTGATGGTGCGGGCTATAGCGTATCCGGAGCCGGCGACGTCAACGGCGATGGCTTTGCCGACCTCATCGTCGGGGCACGCCTGGGCGACGACGGTGGCACCTTTGCCGGCGAGGCCTACGTCGTGTTCGGCAGAGAGGACAACTTTGGTGAAGACGTCAGCAACACCCCTGATGGCACCACCACCGCGATTGTCCGCCGGGTCGTAGATTTGACTGAGCTGGCCCCGGCGGACGGCTTTATTATCCAGGGTGATGCGGAACGTGACTTTGCGGGCCGGAGGGTATCCGGTGCCGGCGACGTCAACGGCGACGGCTTTGCCGACCTCATCGTCGGGGCGAACAGAGGTGACGACGGTGGCGACAGGGCCGGCGAGGCCTACGTCGTGTTCGGCAGCCCGGGCGGCACCCACCCACGGGTCGTGGATTTGACCAATCTGGGTGCCGGGGACGGCTTTATCATCCAGGGCGATGCGGAACGTGACTATGCGGGCAGGAGCGTATCCGGAGCCGGCGACGTCAACGGCGACGGCTTTGCCGACCTCATCGTCGGGGCGAGCGGTGGCGACGACGGTGGCAACAATGCCGGCGAGGCCTACGTCGTGTTCGGCAAAGAGGGCGGCTTTGGCAGCCTGGACAGTACCAACCGCCGAGTCGTGGATTTGACTGAGCTGGCCCCAGCGGACGGCTTTATCATCCAGGGCGATGCGAACGATGACCGGGCGGGCGAGAGCGTATCCGGCGCCGGCGACGTCAACGGCGACGGCTATGCCGACCTCATCGTCGGGGGGTTCGAGGGCGACGACGGTGGCCGCCGAGCTGGTGAGGCCTATGTCGTGTTCGGCAAGGCCTCCGGCTTTGGTAGCCTGGACGAGACCAACCGCCGGGTCGTGGACTTGACTGAGCTGGCCCTGGAGGATGGCTTTATCATCCAGGGTGATGCGCCCGGTGACCGTGCGGGCGTGAGCGTATCCGGCGCCGGCGACGTCAACGGCGACGGCTTTGCCGACCTCATCGTCGGGGCAAGCGGGGGCAACGACGGTGGCACCGACGCCGGCGAGGCCTACGTCCTGTTCGGCGGCCCGGTCGGCTTGGGCGTCCTCAGCACCGAGGCCGCCGCGGTGCTGGGCACGGACGGCGACGATGTCCTGAACGCCGACGGTAAGGCGACGGTGGTGCTCGCCGGCGCCGGCGATGACGTCCTGAATATAGACGGCTTCGGCGATACCGACCTGCTCAAGTTCGACGGCGGTACCGGCACCGACGTCCTGCGCCTGAACGGTGCCGGCCTGAGCCTGGACCTGAGCACCCTCCCCGATACCCGCCTGAGCAGCATAGAGCGCATCGATCTGAGTGGAAGTGGTGCCAACAGCCTGACCCTCACCCGCCAGGACCTGCTGAATCTGTCCGAGGTACGCACCGAAGGCCGTGCCGAGTTGCGGGTTGACGGCAACGCCGGCGACAGTGTCACCGCCCCCGATGACGGCTGGGTGCGGGAGGGTGACGCCATGATAGAAAGGACTATGTACAGGGTCTTCGACAACGGCAATGCCCGCCTGCTGGTGAATATGGACGTGTCGCTGGGTGGGAATTTAAGTGCGGCCAGCTCGGCCACCCTGGCTGAGGCCCTGCAAAACTGTTGCGTCACGCAGACGGTCGATATCCGCGCCTTCATCGAAGACCTGCCGCCGGAGGACGAGGCACAACAGCGCAAGCGCATGGAAGATGAGCTGGCGATGCTGGGACCGTTACCGGCGGCAAAGGCGGCGATGGAGCTCGAGGAACCAACACCAGCAGCCGATCCCGATGCCGATCTGTTCGACCTGCCGCCGTTGATCCCGGATGATGGCTAAAGGAGCCCGTGACTCCCGTCGCGGGTAAAACACACCCCAACAAATACCCCCCCTGATAAGGGGGGGCAGGGGGGGTTCCCCCAACCAACCTGGATTCCCGAACTGCACCAGGCCTTTCTCAAATTCACACCAAACCCCCCAACCAACCTGGATTCCGGAAATACACCAGGCCTTTCTCAAATTCACACCAAACCCCCCAACCAACCTTATCAGGGGGGCTACCGAACCGCCCCCAACAATCATCCCCCCCTGATAAGGGGGGGCAGGGGGGGTTCGAGCAACACCGGGACTTTGCCCGAACTGCACTGTTAGGGGTGCTGAGTTGTGGGGTGACGGTAATGTTGATTTTAATATACCCGCGACGGGAGTCACGGGCTCCGGTCGGGTAGCGGTTGAGTCGGCGATTTTCCCGGGGCATGATGGCCGGGTCAGCCGCCACCCGGCGGTAACGGGTCGTTGATGAATGTATCCGCCGGCTTTTTTCTCTATTCGGGATCAAATGTAATGGTAAGACTGCGCATCTTTTCAAACAGGCGTTGTTGCGTCGGGACCGGTAGCGGTGAGGCCGCATGGACTGCCGATATCGCGCGCCGATCAAACAGGGCATTGGTGCTGGATTTTACAATTACCGCCTCGGTGACTTGTCCTGCCGGGTTCATTCTTATCGACAGTACGCAGGACAGGTTCTCTTCCAGTCCAAGTCGGTTAAATTTATTGGTGATCGCATTTACGATTAAACCGCTGTATCTGGCCAGCTCGGATTGATCACGCTGACTCTGCTGGGCATTGAGTATTTCCTGCTCGGCGGCTATCGCTTCCTGCAGGGCGCGTTCGTCCTGGGCCTGCCGTTTTTCTTCCTCAAGCCGTTTTAATTCGGCCTGTTTTTGCTGTTTTTCCTTCTCCAAACGGTTGCGTTCCTGCTCGGCACGTTTGCGTTCCTGTTCGGCCTGTTGTTTTTTCAGCTCTTCTATGCGGCGTTTTTCGGCAATTTCCTCGTTTTCTTTCGCCAGTTTTTGCAGGCGTGATTGCTCTTCTTTCTTTTCCTGTTCGAGTTTTTTCAAGAGCAGTTCTTCGCGCTCGCGTTTTAATTGTTCCTGCTGTTTTTGCTTCTCCAGTCTGGCCAGCTTTTTTTCTTCGGTGATGCGTTTCTGTTGTAATTCGGCGGCCTTTTGCTCCAGCCGTTGCTGGCGTTCAAGTTCTTTATTGGCTTTTTGTTTGTCTATGTCTTGCAGCCGCCGGAGTTCATGCTGTACCTGTTGTTTGTCGATGGATACGGCCTGAATGGGATTCCCCGGCGGGCTCAGGGCGGGCGGTTCCGGGGTAAATTCAAAACTGACTATCAGCAGCCCGCCGATAACGACGTGCAGTATGATCGATAACAAGGATGACGATAGCGTCACCCATCCGGTGATTCTCATATAACTGTCAATTATCTGTTAATTTTCCGGCGGTTCGGTGATCATCCCTATGCCGGTGACGCCGGCGCGCTGTAATAATGCCATGGCTTCAACGACCCGACCATAAGGGACGTTGCTGTCGCCGCCGACAAGCACGGGAATATTGGGCTGATATTTTAATAGTGCACCGACCCGGTTGACCAGGGTATCCGCGGAAACGGGTTGATCCTGGTTGTCGCCGTAATTGATGTAGAATAAACCGGCTTTGTCTATATTGATGATCACCGGTTCTTTGTCGCTTGCCGGTATGGGCTGGGACGGCACTCGCGGCAAATCCACTTTGATGCCCTGGCTTAATAATGGCGCGGTGATCATGAAAATGACCAGCAACACGAGCATGACGTCGATATAGGGTACGACGTTGATTTCGGACATGAGTCGTTTTTTGGCGCGGGTTCTCATTGCTTCAACTGTGTACGTGACGGTGTAATATCGAGGCAAATTCTTCCATGAAGGTGTCATAGCGATTGATCAGCCGTTCCACTTCATTGGAATAGCGGTTGTAGGCGATGACCGCGGGAATGGCGGCAAACAGGCCTATCGCGGTGGCCACCAGGGCTTCACTGATACCGGGTGCGACCATGGCTATGGTCGCCTGCTGTACCTGCCCCAGGGCCCGAAAACTGTTCATGATCCCCCACACGGTTCCAAATAAACCCACGTATGGACTGGTGGAGCCGACGGTTGCCAGAAACGATAAGTTGGTTTCAAGATCATCCACTTCCTTGTTCATTGCCACGCGCATCGCCCGCTGCGCGCCTTCCAGTATTGCGTCGGCGTCTATTTTTTCCTGTTTGCGCAGTTTTTGGAATTCGCCGAAGCCGGCCTCAAAGATTTTTTCCATGCCGGTGGGCTGATAGCGGCTGTGGGTGATGCGGGTGAACAGCGGGCTTAAATCTTCCAGGGACCAGAATTGCTCTTCAAATGTATCGGCCTCATAGCGGGCCTTTTTTAACAGGAACCGTTTGTTAAAAATCACTACCCATGAGCCTATGGAGGCGATGATCAAGGACAGTATTACCATCTGCACAACCAGACTGGCGTTCAGGATCAGGCTGATAAAAGACATATCGGTTGTCATTGATTGATCTCCATTAAAAACTATGCGGCTTAGGTATATCAGGTTGCGGCAAACAAGCCATTGGGTTTTCCATGGTCTTGCCTAGCGGACAGGATACCGGTTATTGTTCATTATTTCCCGGTGACTTTGGCGGGTCGGATGAAAACAGATCGGGTTCCGCCCGCGATTGTGCCGGGGCGGTGAGTCCAAAGTATTGCCAGGCGGTTTTGGTGGTAACCCGCCCGCGGGCGGTACGCATTATAAAGCCCTGTTGGATTAAATAGGGTTCCAGCACGTCTTCAATCATGTCGCGTTCTTCGCCGATGGCCGCCGCCAGGCTGTCCACGCCCACCGGCCCGCCGTCAAATTTCTGTAATATGGTCAACAGCAATTTTCTATCCATCACGTCAAAACCGCAGGCGTCAACGTCGAGCATGTTCAGTGCCCGGGTTGAGGTGTCTTTATTGATGACGCCGTCGGCTTTGATTTCGGCGTAGTCACGGACGCGCCGCAGCAGGCGATTGGCAACCCTGGGGGTGCCGCGGGCGCGCTCGGCAATTTCATCGGCACCCCGGGGTTCTATGGTAATACCGAGTATGCCGGCGGAGCGTTTTATGATCTGCGTCAGTTCCTCGGCGGTATAAAATTCCAGGCGCTGGACGATGCCGAAACGGTCGCGCAGCGGTGAGGTCAGCAGGCCGGCGCGGGTGGTGGCGCCGACCAGGGTGAATTGGGGTACGTCGAGTTTGATCGCTCGCGCCGCCGGCCCTTCGCCGATGATAATATCGATTTGGTAGTCCTCCATCGCCGGGTATAACACTTCCTCAACCACCGGACTCAGGCGGTGAATTTCATCGATAAACAGTACGTCATGGGGCTCGAGATTGGTCAGCAGGGCGGCCAGATCGCCCTGTCTTTCGAGCACCGGCCCGGAGGTTTGACGCATATTGACGTTCATTTCATTGGCAATGACGTGGGCCAGGGTGGTTTTGCCCAGTCCCGGCGGGCCGAAGATCAGCACGTGATCGAGTGATTCCCCGCGTTTGCGGGCGGCGCCGATAAATACCTCCATTTGCTCATGAACGGTTTTCTGGCCAAGGTAGTCGGCGAGTTTCTTCGGACGCAGGCTGCCATCGACCGCGACGTCTTCCGCCGAGACGGTTGGGGACAGGATTGAATTGGGTTCGGACATGATGGCTATCTATAGTTTAAACAGGGGTGGCGATTATCGCCGGCATCGCCGGATCACGGGCGGTAAATAACAGTGGGTCATCGCACCAGTTTTTTAAGGGCCTGCCGGATGATTTCCTCGCGCCCCATTTCCTCGCCGGCGACGGCGTGCACGTATTTACCGGCATCCTGGGGTTTATATCCCAGCGCAATTAACGCGCTCACTGCGTCATTGATCGGATTGTCATCGGCCGGCGCTCCGGTATCGCGACCCGCCGGGGGCGAGACCGGGCCGAGCCCGGCGGCATCGAGACGATCATGCATTTCCACGGCCAGGCGCTCGGCGGTTTTTTTGCCTATGCCCGGAATGCGGGTCAGTTGAGCGATGTTTTTTTCCCGTACACAGCGGTTGAATTGTTCCACGTTCATGCCGGACAGTATGGCCAAGGCCACTTTCGCGCCGACGCCGTTCACCTTGATCAGGGTTCGGAACAGCCGCCTCTCCTGTTCAATGACAAAACCAAAGAGCAAATGGGCGTCTTCCCTGATCAGCATATGGGTAAAAATTGATACCTCTTCGCCGACGTCGGGCAGGACGTAGAACGCGGTCATCGGCGCTTCGATTTCATAACCCACTCCGCGGACGTCGAGCAATAATCTCGGCGGTTGTTTCAGCAATAATCTGCCCTGCAGATGACCGATCATTGCAGGCGTCCTTTGCGCATGCCCTGCACCCCTCGGATACGCAACAGGCCGGCACGTGAATGGGCATGACACAATGCCACCGCCAGGGCGTCGGCCGCGTCCGCCACCGGCGCTTCGGCAAGACAAAGTAAAATTTTGACCATGTGTTGCACTTGTTGTTTGGCCGCGTGGCCTTTGCCGACGGTGGCCTGTTTGACCTGGTTGGCGGTATATTCAAACAGTTCTACGTCATGGGTCATGCAGGCGGCGATTGCGGCCCCGCGTGCCTGTCCGAGTTTCAGGGCCGAGTCGGCGTTTTTGTGCATAAATACTTTTTCGACGGAGACCTCCCGCGGTCGGTGCTGGTCTATCAGATCGGTGATCCGCAACTGAATATAGTGCAGTTTTTCGGCCAATTCGGTTTGTGTCATTTTTATTATGCCACTGGCGATATGTATGGAATGATCCCCTTCGGTATCGATGACGCCGTAGCCGGTGTTCACCGATCCCGGGTCTATGCCTAAAATACGGATCACTGAATGACTCCCGGCATCGGCTTATTCGGCCAACGCGGCCGCCGGTATTCTGGCATTGCAATAGACTTGTTGCACGTTGTCCAGGTCTTCCAGTGTATCGACCATTTTCAGCAGCACCCGGGCGCCGTCGGAATCAAGCTCGATGAGCACGTCTGCCTGCATCTCGATCTGCGCATACTCGGCTTGAAAGCCGCCGCCCACCAGCGCGGTCTTTACCTCGATAAGATCGTCGGCGGCGGTGATCACGTCGATTGAGCCGTCATCATTGGTGATAAGGTCCTGTGCGCCGGCCTCAATGGCGGCCTCCATCAGCTCATTTTCATCCGCCGGGTCGGCATAGGCAAGCCGGCCGATTTTATTAAAAAGATAGGCCACCGAGCCGCTGCTGCCAAGATTGCCGCCGAATTTGGAGAACACGTGCCGCACTTCCGCGGCCATCCGGTTTCTGTTGTCGGTCATACAATCGACGATCACGGCAATACTGCCGGGGCCGTAGCCTTCATATCGAATTTCCTCAAGGTTGGCGGCCGCGTCACCGCCGGCACCGCGTTTTGTGGCCCGCACTATGGTATCTTTGGGCATGTTATTGGCGAGGGCATTATCAATCGCCGCGCGAAACCGCGGATTGGTGTCCGGGTCGTCGCCCCCAAGCCTGACCGCAACGGTTATTTCGTTGATCAGTTTGGTAAAGAGTTTGCCGCGCTTGGCGTCTTGGCGCCCTTTTCGGTGCTGAATATTAGCCCATTTACTATGTCCCGCCATTAGATATAGAGTTCCTGTATTGTCTGTGTAAATTCTACCACTTGCGGGCAAGCCACCCAAGTTATCGGCTGAACCAAATTATAAACCGATTGCCTGATAGTGATGATGGGCCGGATTTATCCAAAATTTGCGTTACTGTATTAAAATCGGTATTTTATCAGAATTTAACTTATGTATAATTTGATAACGATAACCAGGGATCCCGGAATGACGGAATTATTTATGGCCCGGCCTGCCCCCGGCGCATTCGGGCAGCGGGTTATTTTATGCCCACGTCTGCAAAGACGGCGCCGGATTGGAGGCGGGGAGATAATACAATATGAATATTGAGGATTGATGGTAATATGTTAAATAATATGGCGTTGAGAATATTGATGCTTTTGTTGGTTACGGAATCGGCCCGGGCTGAATATCCGCTGAACCTGACGCAAGGGGTAACGCCGATCAGCCGGGAAGTGTATGATCTGCACATGATCATTTTGATCATAGTGACGGTGATAGGGGTGGCGGTATTTGCGGTCATGTTCTGGTCCATATTCCACCACCGCAAATCGAAGGGCGCGGTTGCCCAACAGTTTCACCATAATACCTACGTCGAAATTATCTGGACCATCATCCCTATTGTGATCCTGGTGGTGATGGCGGTGCCGGCGACTAAAACCCTGATCAAAATGGAACAGACCTCGGACCCGGATATGACCATTAAGGTCACCGGTTATCAGTGGAAATGGAAATATGATTATGTTGAGGACGGGGTCAGTTTTTTTAGCTCGATCACCCAGGACTCTTATAACGCCAGCCAAAAACTGGAAGGGGATCCGAATGCACTGGAACATTATCTGGTGGACGTTGATAATCCGGTGGTGCTCCCGGTTAATAAAAAGGTGCGTATTTTAACGACCGCGGCGGACGTGATCCATGCCTGGTGGGTGCCGGCGCTGGGTTGGAAGCGCGATGCGATACCCGGCTTTATCAATGATAACTGGACTATCATTGAAGAACCGGGCACCTACCGCGGCCAGTGCACGGAGTTGTGCGGCAAGGATCACGGTTATATGCCGGTGGTAATCAAGGCGGTGGAGGAACCGGAATATCAGGCGTGGCTGGCGGAAATGAAACTGGCACAGGCGGCCAAACAGGAGGAATCGGGCAAACAATATACGATGGACGAGCAGATGGCGCGGGGTGAAGAAGTTTATACCGCTCAATGTGTTGCCTGTCATCAGGCGCAGGGGCAGGGGATACCGGGAGTGTTTGCGGCGCTGGACGGCAGTGCTATCGCTAACGGTCCGGTGCAGGAACATACTAATATTGTGTTAAACGGTAAGAATCTTATGCCCGCTTTCGGCGCCCAGTTATCGGACGCGGAAATCGCCGCCGTTGTCACCTATGAACGCAATGCCTGGAGCAATACCACTGGTGATCTTGTACAACCAGCGGACGTGCGGGCGGCGCGTTAAATCGGATAAACCAGAGGATGAGGATAGATAAATGAGTGCAATAGTCGCCGATCATGACCTTCACGATCACGATCATAAACCAAGCGGCATAGGCCGATGGTTATTCTCCACTAATCACAAGGATATCGGCACCATGTATCTGGTGTTTGCGCTGATCATGTTTTTTGTCGGCGGCGCGATGTCCATGGTTATTCGTGCGGAATTATTTCAACCGGGGTTGCAATACGTGGACCCTCTGTTCTATAACTCGCTGGTGACCATGCACGCCCTGGTGATGATTTTTGGCGCGGTGATGCCGGCCGCGGTGGGTTTGGCAAACTGGATGTTGCCAATGATGATAGGTGCGCCGGATATGGCATTGCCGCGTATGAATAATATGAGTTTCTGGATCCTGCCGTTTGCATTTACCATGCTGTTATCGACTTTTTTTATGAGCGGCGGTGCTCCATCGGGCGGATGGACGATGTATCCGCCGTTGGTATTGCAGCTTGGGGATGGCTTCCCATTCCTGATCTTTGCAGTCCACTTTTTGGGTATTTCATCGATACTGGGGGCAATCAATATCATTGCGACGGTGTTTAATATGCGCGCCCCGGGTATGACTTTTATGAAGTTGCCGCTGTTTGTCTGGACCTGGATCATTACCGCGTTTCTGTTGATCGCGTCGATGCCGGTGCTGGCCGGTGCGGTTACGATGTTATTGACCGACCGATATTTTGGCACCAGTTTCTTCAGCGCCGCCGGCGGCGGTGATCCGGTACTGTTCCAACACGTGTTCTGGTTCTTTGGCCATCCGGAAGTGTATATTCTGATATTGCCGGCATTTGGCATTGTGTCGCAGATCATTCCCACCTTTGCCCGCAAGCCCCTGTTTGGCTATGCATCGATGGTGTACGCGACCGCGGCGATTGCATTTTTGTCATTCTTTGTCTGGGCACACCATATGTTCACGGTGGGTATGCCACTGGTCGGCGAATTGTTCTTTATGTACGCGACCATGTCGATTGCGGTACCGACCGGGGTAAAGATCTTTAACTGGATTGCGACCATGTGGAAAGGGTCGATGACGTTTGAAACACCGATGTTGTTTGCGCTGGCGTTTGTGGTGCTGTTTTCCATCGGTGGATTTACCGGTTTAATGATGGCCATCACCCCGGTTGATTTCCAATATCACGATACCTATTTCATCGTTGCCCATTTTCACTATGTACTCGTCCCCGGTGCGGTGTTCGCATTGATGGCGGGGGTCTATTTCTGGCTGCCCAAGTGGACCGGCCATATGTATGATGAGACCCTGGGGCGGGTGCATTTCTGGCTGTCGGCGATCTCGGTGAACGTGTTGTTTTTCCCGCAGCATTTCATCGGCCTGGCCGGAATGCCGCGTCGCATTCCCGATTACAGTTTGCAGTTTGCCGATTGGAATCTGATCTCCAGCTTGGGCGGCTTTGTATTCGGATTGAGTCAACTGCTGTTCGTATGGGTGGTGATCAAATGCGTACGCGCCGGGGCAAAGGCTTCGGATCAAGTCTGGGAAGACGCGCACGGCCTGGAATGGACCTTGTCGTCGCCGCCGCCGTTCCATAGTTTTACCGTGCCGCCTCAGGTCACCGACAGGGTGGCGCACTCGTAATCGCGATGAACGTCGACACCGATCCGGCCCGCGACTCAAAGCAACCGGGCAAAAAGAATGTTCGCCTGGCGGTCATACTGGGCGGGATTGCGGTCGCCGTTTATATCGGTTTTATCATGCAGTATTTGTAAGCAATGGAACAGCGGCAAAGGGTTAAGGTTACTACGGCCAGATTATCGCTGTTTGCGCTGGCCATGTTTGGCTTCGGTTACGCATTGGTGCCCTTGTATGACGTTTTTTGTGAGCTGGCCGGACTCAACGGCAAAACCGGCACCATCAGCGTCAGTGAGGGCAATAACGCGATAATAGATCAGGACCGCCTGGTAACGGTGGAGTTCGACACCAATATCAACGGTGACTTGCCATGGGATTTCAGGGCGACCGATCTGAAGATGCAGGTGCGCCCGGGGCGGGTCACCGAGGCGATTTTTGTGGCGGAAAATCGATCCGATCGGGCGATAACCGGCCAGGCGGTGCCCAGCGTCGCGCCGGCACAGGCGTCGCTTTATTTTGATAAAACCGAATGTTTCTGTTTCACCCAACAGAGGCTGGGCCCCGGCGAAAAAAAACAAATGCCGGTGCGGTTTGTAGTGAACGCGAATTTGCCGAAGAAGATATCGACACTGACGCTGTCATACACCTTTTTTCAATCACCGCAAAATAACAAACCGTCTATTTAAGCGGCACGGGTTAAAATAAGATCACATTGAAACGGAGTCACTGAGAGGAACGATTATGACTACATCACACGACGCCTATTTTATTCCTGAGCCGAGTCGCTGGCCGGTGGTCGGATCGATTGCGCTGTTTATCGCGTTTATCGGCGGCGGTTTCATGCTCAACGGCTCAGGCTTTGGCAGCTTCATACTGGGGCTGGGCGTGGGTGCGATAATATATATGTTCTGCGGCTGGTTCGCCGATGTCATTGGCGAGAGCGGCGCCGGCCATTACAACCGGCAAGTGGATAACAGTTTTCGCTGGGGCATGAGTTGGTTTATCTTTTCTGAAGTGATGTTCTTTGCGGCATTTTTTGGCGCACTTTTTTATGTTCGTCAATATTCGGTGCCATGGCTGGGCGGTGAGGCCACCGGATTTGTGACCCACAATTTTTTGTGGCCGGACTTTCAGGCGGCCTGGCCGTTACTGGCAACGCCGGATATGTCATTGGAAAACGTTGCCACCACCTATACCGCGATAAAGCAGGTGATTCCCGCCTGGGGGATCCCGGCGTTGAATACCATCATTCTATTATCCAGCGGCGCGACGGTGACCTTTGCCCACTGGGCGCTAAAGCGCGGCAATCGCAAAGGCTTATGCGGGTGGCTGGCGGCAACGGTTGCCTTGGGGGCGCTGTTTGTGGGCTTTCAGGGGTGGGAATACGCGCATGCCTACCATGAGCTGGACCTGACCCTGAACTCCGGTGTCTATGGCTCCACCTTTTTTATGCTGACCGGATTTCATGGTTTTCACGTCACCATGGGTGCCATTATGCTGTTGGTGATATTAATCAGAGCGATTCGGGGGCATTTTTCAGCCGAAAACCATTTTGCCTTTGAAGCCGTCGCCTGGTATTGGCACTTCGTCGACGTAGTGTGGCTGGGCCTGTTTATATTTGTCTATTGGCTGTGATGGTTTTGGCCTGATTGATCCGGTGCGGTCGAGTATGAATTTATATATCGACTTGACGGTATTATGGGAATATGGTATAATATCGTCGACAAACGGCTTTTGAGTCGCCGATTTATTTGTCACCCCTTAAAAAACAATCTATCCTGCAATAGGTGTTATTATTTGTGGGCAATATATTAATATAGAGGAAACACTTATGAATAAAGCCGAATTGATTGATGCCGTAGCAAGTGAAGCTGATTTACCAAAGGCAAGTACTGGTCGAGCGATAGAGGCCACTATTAATACTATTACCGATGCGCTGAAACGAGCGGACTCGGTCACTTTAATAGGGTTTGGTACCTTCTCCGTCAGTCAGCGCCAGGCCCGACAGGGTAGAAATCCGAGAACTGGAGACAGGATCACGATCAAGGCCTCAAAGGTCGCGACGTTCAAGGCTGGCAAAGCCCTCAAGAACGCGATAAACTAGCCGCCTGTCCCGGGTGCTTAGCTCAGCTGGGAGAGCGACGCCCTTACAAGGCGTAGGTCGGGGGTTCGATCCCCTCAGCACCCACCAGATTACCCGGAGTGGTAGTTCAGTTGGTTAGAATACCGGCCTGTCACGCCGGGGGTCGCGGGTTCGAGTCCCGTCCACTCCGCCATAACCATTTGGCAGGTAGCGCCTTGCACCTGTTGATAATATATTTTTCCCTTGAATAAATGCTAACGACGATACGCGACAATATAACCGGCTGGATAGCGGCGGTAATCGTCGGCCTGCTGGTTGTCTCATTTGCATTATGGGGGGTGAGTTTTTATTTTACCCAGGATGGCCAGATTGAGGTGGCCAGCGTGAATGGCGAGCCCATTCAACTGCGAGCCTATCAGCGCACCTTCTATAATCTGCGGCAACAGATGCAGACAACGCTGGAGCGAACGCTTACGCCGGCGGATGATGAGGTGATCAAAGAACAGGCATTAACCGGCATGATTGACGCCGCGGTGGTCAACAAAATCATATCCGAGGAAAATCTTCAGCTTAGCAATGACCGGGTAAGAGCGGCGGTCCAGGACCTGGAAGTATTTCAAAATGAAGAGTCCGAATTTGACAGGGCACTTTATGAGCGCAACATATTAAGGGTCGGCATCGAACCCGCCGAGTTTGAACGTCAGATGCGCCTGGAGCTGTTGTCCGAACAATTACAAAATGCGCTGACGGAGAGCGCGTTTGTACTGGACGACGAAGTTAAGCGAATTGCGGCTTTGCGAAATCAGAAAAGAGACCTGAGCTATGCGATTCTATCGACCGACTCCTACATCGATGAGGTCATGGTAAGCGATGAGGATATTGAGGAATACTATGAAAAAAATCCGCAACTGTATAAAGAGCGCGAAAAGGTAAAAATCGCCTACCTTGATCTGGACGTGGAAAAACTGGCGCGGGAAGTCGAGGTCGATGAAGACGATTTACAGGCCTATTACAACGCCAACCGGGATAAATTTGACCTTCCGGAACAACGCAGAGTGACTCAGCTGTTTGCCAAAATCGACGAGGACGGGTCAGTGGAAAAGGCGCGGACCAATATCGAAGCGGCGTTACCTATGTTGAAAACCGGCAAAACCTTTGAGGAAATTGTCGAGATTCTTGACGAAAGCGGTGCAGCGGAAATTGAATTCAGCGAACAGGGGCCGATACAGCAGGGGATCATGCAGGATGAGGTCGATAGCTTTCTGTTTTCCGCGGATGAGGGCGATATCAGCGATCCCATCCAATCAAAAGACGGCTTCCATATCGTTAAAGTCGGGGCGATTAAGGGCGGGCCAAATAACACCTTTGACAACCTGAGAGAAGAGGTGGACGCCGAGTACAGGCAGATACAGGCCGAAAATCAGTTTATTGAACAGTCCGAGATCATGACCGATCTGGCGTATGCACACCCCGACACCCTGGACCCCGCCGCCGAGGCGACCGGCATGGAAATTTATGAAACTGATTTTTTCAGTCGCGATGAGAAAGAGGGTGAGATCACCGGCCAGGCAAAGATCATTTCGGCAAGTTTCAGTGATGATATCAGAGACGCGGGAAATAATAGTGATCCGATAGAAATATCGGATACCCGGATTGTGGTATTAAGGGTGATTGAACAGCAACCGGAAAAGTTGCGGGCTCTGTCAGAGGTAAAGGCTCTGATCACAGAGACCATTAAAACCTCGCGCGCCCAGGAAACCGCGCAAACACTGGGAAATGAAATCATAGACCGCTTGCAGGCCGGCGAGGATCTATCCGCCATTGCAGAGGAATACAAGGTCGAATGGGTGGAAAAGAAGCAGATACAAAGAGATAACACCGACGTCAATCGTGCCGTTTTGAGGGCGGCGTTTCGTTTGGACACACTGCAACAGGAGGTGCCCGTCTATAGCGGGGTACAGGTGGGCGGCGACTTTGCGGTGATTATCCTGTTTGCCGTCGAGGATGCCGCGACCGTTGAAATTGACGCAGAGCTGCAAAAAAGGGTTCATGATCTATTGAACAGGCGTTTTGCCGACAATGAATGGAAGCAGTTCCTGAATGGCGCAAAAGATGACACCGACGTAACTATCTACAGAAATAATCTATAACCGCTTTGGACGGCGGTTTTTATATCAACAAACGGGTTACAGGCTACTCCTCCGGATCGCCGGCGAAAGCTTCATCAACGGCACCCTGGCCGTTAAATTTATTGATCAATGCGCCCAGATTCCCCAGTGAAGCAAGATGGGCATAGATCAATTCCATGTGTTCGGAGCGCACCAGCCGGGCACAGGCCGCCGGCTTCAATGCCTTTAATTTATCGCGATTTATTCCCAAAAAGCTGCCCGTTATATGCTTCTTGCCGCTGTTCAATTTAATATTAGCCTGCATCGGTTCAAGAATATCCAGCTCATTTACGGCCTCACAAAATAAATTTGTCAGGCGAATTTGGTTTTGATAATCGCGGAGAAAATCAACCACCTGCTGTAACACCGTCTGATGCTCGCCTTTTTCGTCAAACAGGGGTTTTCCTTTTTTAGCGGTATTGAATCCCGGAAAACTTTCATCGATGCAAACCGTGAACTCATCCTGATCACCCCCGGACCTGGCCAATATGAAGGGATAACGCCGCACATAAGCGGGAATATATTCCGCCAGCCATTTGCCTTTTTTATCGAGAAATAAATTCTGATTTTGCTTTAACCCAAGCAGTACCACCGGAAAAATCAACTGATCGGCGTCCCGTGCAAATACGATGGGGTATTCACGAGCGGCACGGGCAAACTCAACCGCGGCAATATAAACGCTGTTGGTATTATCAGCATATTGAAACCCGTCCGCAGACTCAATATAAAGATCACCATGTACTTTCTCGTTAAGAGAAACAAGCTGTTTATAAAAAAGAGGCAGGGTGTTCATTCACACAAAACGGCAATAATACAAACGGCTCTTTTGAGGGGGACGCTCACTACTCGGCCAGGCTGTTTGCATCAGAGTCATCCTCGTCATCCTCTGATAAATCAGTTATGTCCTCCTCAAACAATTGCAGTTCCTGTTGCAAGAGTTTGTCGGCTAATTCCCCATCAAGAATAGCCTCCTCAGATAATCCGCTTAAAGTCGCCGAATCAGCGATTAACTCTTCCACTGCCTCCATCTGGAGGGCATAGCCGTCCCTTTCCCGTACATAGGCGGATAATATTGCATCAAACGCAGCCTCAGATTCAGCCTCTTGCCGGCGCAGAGTCAGCATATCGACACGTGTGTTCAATATCTGCACCAGGGTCTCCAACTCATTCCCGTCCGGCGAAAGCGGACATGCGTCGGCGTCGTCACATTCAGCCAGAAACAGCGCCAGCCCCATACGGATGGACTCAAATACCGCCACTTCATCTTCAAGCAAAATCACATCAGCCGCCTGCGCCTCTTCCTCGGCGAGGATACTATCGAAGCCATTGGCGGCGGCCACCGGCGGGGCCGATAAGGTGCACCATAGCACCAGGCCCAGGGACGTACCCAAACCCATCATGCCCGGCCATTTGTCCGGTATCAATGCCATTGTTGGTCGTGCATCATCGGCATTGCCGTTAATAATCCGGCCGGGCCGTATTGTATATGCTGAATCTCACTCATATCTCTGGTCTCGGCGACAAAAACCGGCTGCTCATCGAGCCTGGTCTCGATCTGCCCTTCCATCAATGACCGCAGCCTGCCTTCCATCAATCGCAGCTCGGCCCGGGTTGCATCGATGATAAGATCCAAAGCCTCCGGGGTTAAATCCATATTGGTGAGTTCACCCAGACGCGCACGCTCATCCGGGTCCGCCTGGAGCCCCTGCAACCATTCCAGCCTCGCCTTAATCACCTCCAACGTCTTGGTCAATTTCTCAAGCTCACCCGGTTCAACGGACTCAGGCACTTGTTCTTGAGTTAGGGCCTCAATCTCCTCATCCTGAAATTCATCTTCTTCCGCCGCAAAAAATTCCTGCAACGCCCGCTTATATCCACGGAAAGACTCCAGCCTGCTGTTATAAGCGACTATCAATTCCTCAATCTTTGTGCGGGCATTGGCGCTGGATTCCTCCGCCAGTCGGCGTTCAAGTTCGAATACCTGCTCATCCAGGCGGGCAATTAATGCATTTAATTCTTCCTCGGTTACGTTCGGGGCACATCCTTCCTCCTCCTCACATTGAGCCAATGCAAGAGCGACGCCGGTGCCGATTTGTCCGTATAAGGTTAATTCCTCCTCGAACAAACCGATATCGATAAACGCGACCGATTCCAAACCAATTAATTCGGCAATCAAGCTCGCTTGAGTCACTTCTACAGAAGCGAGATTTCCTACAGATATCGGTTGTAAGTTAGTGGGATTAGAACAATCTGATGTACAAATAGAAATCCTGGCCGGCATAGTTGTGCCTGCAAGACTTTCAATAAAATCACTAAAAGCCGCATCCTCTCTATTGGTGGCACTGTCGCTGGCACCACTGACCTGGACAACGCGACCCCCACCTACGGCGATCTCAACCTCACCACCGTCGAAAGCCAGAATCAAATTAATTGCATTATCAATACTGTTTGCTATGAACGCACCGGACGGCCGTTCATCACTTGCAGGGGCAGTCAAGGTTAATTCCGTTGCCACGTTTATATTACCCCCCTCTGTTTCTGCTGCAACGGCAACGAGACCCATTGTATTCCCGGCTGTGATGCCGTTATTAAGAACGATGTTACCACCCAATAAGGTCACCGCACCGCCGGTGGTGATCGGATTATTTAGATTCAGAGTCCGGGTATTCACAACAATGGGGCCGGTAGTACTGGCAAAATAGGGAACAGCGTTGGCATCCATGATTGTTCCACCTATAACAAGTTGACCCTCAAAACCAGTTAAATCGGGCAGGATCAAATCGGTGGTATCGATGTTTAGTGTATTGTCCTCTCCACCACGTTCATAATCCGGTATTGTGAGGGAACCTGTGCCAGTGACGGAACCGGTGGTTAAAGTTTCTGCCGCGGTGTGATCCCATAAGTTTTGGCTGCCTGCGACGAGATCAACTGTGCCACCAAACGATCCATCGGCAGTAGTGGTAAATATATTATCGGCAGTAAATGTATTAGATGGATTCTCTCCTACCACTAACCCTACGACTATGCCGGCAAAGTCATTGAAGTTAAGGGTATTACTGCCATCGTCATAGGTCGGGGTAGCGTCCAACTCCCAGGTGCTCACCAGATTACGTCCGGTCAAGGTTCCGCCATTGACGCTCAGCGTGGTTATCCCATCAAAGCCACCCGTAATATCCGCATCGGTGCCGGCAAAGCCGTCCCCGTCTGAGCCGGTCAGGACTACCGCGTCAATCTGGCTGCCCTCCAGCGTATCCACCCCAACCTCGCCATCCAAATCACCAGTCAACCTGGCATCCACGGTAAAACTATCCACACCGTCGCCACCGAGCAGGTTGAACCTGCGCGCCGCACTGATAGTGAACGTATCCGCAGCACTCCCACCCTGCAGGGTCGCAAAGCCATCGAAGTTCAGGGTATTGGTGCCATCGTTATAGGTCGGGGTAGCGTCCAACGCCCAGGTGCTGGCCAAGTCCCGTCCGGTCAAGGTCCCGCCATTGACGCTCAGCGTGGTTATCCCATCAAAGCCACCCGTAATATCCGCATCGGTGCCGGCAAAGCCATCCCCGTCTGAGCCGGTCAGGGTCACGTCGTTAATCTGGCTGCCCTCCAGCGTATCCGCCCCAGCCTCGCCATCCACACGACCGGTCAAGACCGCATCCACGGTAAAGCCGTCCGCACCGCCACCGCCGAGCAGGTTGAACGCGCTCGCCACACTGATGGTGAACGTGTCCGCGGCACTCCCACCCTGCAGGGTCGCAAAGCCATCGAAGTTTAGGATATTGCCGCTAACGTCATAGGTCGGGCTACCGTCCAACATCCAGGTGCTCATCTGGTCCTGTCCGGTCAAGCTGGTCAAGGGCATACCAATACCAGTCAGCGTGTCTATCCCATCAAAGCCAACCGTAATATCGACCTCGGTACCGGCAAAGCCGTCCCCGTCTGAGCCGGTCAGGGTCACGTCGTTAATCAGGCTGCCATCCAGCGCATCATCCCCAGCCTCGCCATCCACACGACCGGTCAAGACCGCATCCACGGTAAAGCCGTCCGCACCGCCACCGCCGAGCAGGTTGAATGCGCTCGCCGCACTGATGGTGAACGTGTCCGCGGCACTCCCACCCTGCAGGGTCGCAAAGCCAGAGAAGTTAAGGGTATTGGGCAGGCCACTAACGGTATTGGTGGTGCCATCGCGATAGGTCGGGTCACCGTCCAGCATCCAGGTGCTCGCCGCATCCTCTCCGGTCAAGGTTCCGCCCGTACCCGTCAGCGTGTCTATCCCATCAAAGCCTCCGCTGATACTGTCCTCGGTGCCGGCAAAGCCGTTGTCGTCTGAGCCGGTCAGGGTCACGTTGCCAATCTCGTCGCCCATCAGCGTGTCGGCCCCGCCCTGGCCGTCCAATGAACCCGTCAAGCGGCCGCCTGATGCAATGTTAAAGGTATCCGCACCACTGCTCCCCATCAGGGTCTGTACATTGACAAAACTAATATTGGAGGGTGATATGATTACGTCGCCCTGGTTTTCGCCATCGACTATGTAGTTCGTCCAACCCTGTATCTCGTTTGGCATACTCAGGCCGCCGTCCAACGTCGTTATCCCGCTGACACCCGCTGCAATTTCAAACGTGTCCGCGGCACTCCCACCCTGCAGGGTCGCAAAGCCAGAGAAGTTAAGGGTATTGGGCATGCCACTAACGGTATTGGTGGTGCCATCGCGATAGGTCGGGTCACCGTCCAGCATCCAGGTGCTCGCCGCATCCTCTCCGGTCAAGGTTTCACCGCCATTGCCGGTAAGCGTGTCTATCCCATTAAAGCCTCCGCTGATACTGTCCTCGGTGCCGGCAAAGCCGTTGTCGTCTGAGCCGGTCAGGGTCACGTTGCCAATCTCGTCGCCTATCAGTCTGTCGGCCCCGCCCTGGCCGTCCAACGTCGTTATCCCGCTGATACCCGTTGCAATTTCAAACGTGTCCGCGGCACTCCCACCCCGCAGGGTCGCAAAGCCAGAGAAGTTAAGGGTATTGGGCATGCCACTAACGGTATTGGTGGTGCCATCGCGATAGGTCGGGTCACCGTCCAGCATCCAGGTGCTCGCCGCATCCTCTCCGGTCAAGGTTCCGCCCGTACCCGTCAGCGTGTCTATCCCATTAAAGCCTCCGCTGATACTGTCCTCGGTGCCGGCAAAGCCGTTGTCGTCTGAGCCGGTCAGGGTCACGTTGCCAATCTCGTCGCCCATCAGCGTGTCGGCCCCGCCCTGGCCGTCCAATGAACCCGTCAAGCGGCCGCCTGATGCAATCTCAAAGGTATCCACATCACTGCTCCCCATCAGAGTGCCCACATTGAAAAAACTAATGCCATCGACGGTGCCTTGGTCCGTGCCATCGACTATGTAGTTCGTCCCGCCCTGTAGCTCGTTTTCTCCGCCCTGGCCGTCCAACATCGTTATCCCGCTGACACCCGCTGCAATTTCAAACGTGTCCGCGGCACTCCCACCCTGCAGGGTCGCAAAGCCAGAGAAGTTAAGGGTATTGGGCATGCCACTAACGGTATTGGTGGTGCCATCGCGATAGGTCGGGTCACCGTCCAGCATCCAGGTGCTCGCCGCATTCTCTCCGGTCAAGGTTCCGCCCGTACCCGTCAGCGTGTCTATCCCATTAAAGCCTCCGCTGATACTGTCCTCGGTGCCGGCAAAGCCGTTGTCGTCTGAGCCGGTCAGGGTCACGTTGCCAATCTCGTCGCCCATCAGTCTGTCGGCCTCGCCCAGGCCGTCCAATGAACCCGTCAAGCTACCGCCTGTTGCAATCTCAAAGGTATCCACATCACTGCTCCCCATCAGAGTGCCCACATTGAAAAAACTAATGCCATCGACGGTGCCTTGGTCCGTGCCATCGACTATGTAGTTCGTCCCGCCCTGTAGCTCGTTTTCTCCGCCCTGGCCGTCCAACATCGTTATCCCGCTGACACCCGCTGCAATTTCAAACCTGTCCGCGGCACTCCCACCCTGCAGGGTCATAAAGCCAGAGAAGTTAAGGGTATTGGGCAGGCCACTAACGGTATTGGTGGTGCCATCGCGATAGGTCGGGTCACCGTCCAGCATCCAGGTGCTCGCCGCATCCTCTCCGGTCAAGGTTCCGCCCGTACCCGTCAGCGTGTCTATCCCATCAAAGCCTCCGCTGATACTGTCCTCGGTGCCGGCAAAGCCGTTGTCGTCTGAGCCGGTCAGGGTCACGTCGCCAATCTCGTCGCCTATCAGTCTGTCGGCCCCGCCCTGGCCGTCCAACGTCGTTATCCCGCTGATACCCGTTGCAATTTCAAACGTGTCCGCGGCACTCCCACCCCGCAGGGTCGCAAAGCCAGAGAAGTTAAGGGTATTGGGCATGCCACTAACGGTATTGGTGGTGCCATCGCGATAGGTCGGGTCACCGTCCAGCATCCAGGTGCTCGCCGCATTCTCTCCGGTCAAGGTTCCGCCCGTACCCGTCAGCGTGTCTATCCCATTAAAGCCTCCGCTGATACTGTCCTCGGTGCCGGCAAAGCCGTTGTCGTCTGAGCCGGTCAGGGTCACGTTGCCAATCTCGTCGCCCATCAGCGTGTCGGCCCCGCCCTGGCCGTCCAATGAACCCGTCAAGCGGCCGCCTGATGCAATGTTAAAGGTATCCGCACCACTGCTCCCCATCAGGGTCTGTACATTGACAAAACTAATATTGGAGGGTGATATGATTACGTCGCCCTGGTTTTCGCCATCGACTATGTAGTTCGTCCAACCCTGTATCTCGTTTGGCATAGCTGGCATACTCAGGCCGCCGTCCAACGTCGTTATCCCGCTGATACTCGCTGCAATTTCAAACGTGTCCGCGGCACTCCCACCCCGCAGGGTCGCAAAGCCAGAGAAGTTAAGGGTATTGGGCATGCCACTAACGGTATTGTTGGTGCCATCGCGATAGGTCGGGTCACCGTCCAGCATCCAGGTGCTCGCCGCATCCTCTCCGGTCAAGGTTCCGCCCGTACCCGTCAGCGTGTCTATCCCATCAAAGCCTCCGCTGATACTGTCCTCGGTGCCGGCAAAGCCGTTGTCGCCTGAGCCGGTCAGGGTCACGTTGCCAATCTCGTCGCCCATCAGCGTGTCGGCCCCGCCCTGGCCGTCCAATGAACCCGTCAAGCGGCCGCCTGATGCAATGTTAAAGGTATCCGCACCACTGCTCCCCATCAGGGTCTGTACATTGACAAAACTAATATTGGAGGGTGATATGATTACGTCGCCCTGGTTTTCGCCATCGACTATGTAGTTCGTCCAACCCTGTATCTCGTTTGGCATACTCAGGCCGCCGTCCAACGTCGTTATCCCGCTGACACCCGCTGCAATTTCAAACCTGTCCGCGGCACTCCCACCCTGCAGGGTCGCAAAGCCAGAGAAGTTAAGGGTATTGGGCATGCCACTAACGGTATTGTTGGTGCCATCGCGATAGGTCGGGTCACCGTCCAACATCCAGGTGCTCGCCGCATTCTCTCCGGTCAAGGTTCCGCCCGTACCCGTCAGCGTGTCTATCCCATCAAAGCCTCCGCTGATACTGTCCTCGGTGCCGGCAAAGCCGTTGTCGTCTGAGCCGGTCAGGGTCACGTCGCCAATCTCGTCGCCCATCAGTCTGTCGGCCCCGCCCTGGCCGTCCAACGTCGTTATCCCGCTGATACCCGCTGCAATTTCAAACGTGTCCGCGGCACTCCCACCCCGCAGGGTCGCAAAGCCAGAGAAGTTAAGGGTATTGGGCATGCCACTAACGGTATTGGTGGTGCCATCACGATAGGTCGGGTCACCGTCCAGCATCCAGGTGCTCGCCGCATTCTCTCCGGTCAAGGTTCCGCCCGTACCCGTCAGCGTGTCTATCCCATTAAAGCCTCCGCTGATACTGTCCTCGGTGCCGGCAAAGCCGTTGTCGCCTGAGCCGGTCAGGGTCACGTTGCCAATCTCGTCGCCCATCAGCGTGTCGGCCCCGCCCTGGCCGTCCAATGAACCCGTCAAGCGGCCGCCTGATGCAATGTTAAAGGTATCCGCACCACTGCTCCCCATCAGGGTCTGTACATTGACAAAACTAATATTGGAGGGTGATATGATTACGTCGCCCTGGTTTTCGCCATCGACTATGTAGTTCGTCCAACCCTGTATCTCGTTTGGCATAGCTGGCATACTCAGGCCGCCGTCCAACGTCGTTATCCCGCTGATACTCGCTGCAATTTCAAACGTGTCCGCGGCACTCCCACCCCGCAGGGTCGCAAAGCCAGAGAAGTTAAGGGTATTGGGCATGCCACTAACGGTATTGTTGGTGCCATCGCGATAGGTCGGGTCACCGTCCAGCATCCAGGTGCTCGCCGCATCCTCTCCGGTCAAGGTTCCGCCCGTACCCGTCAGCGTGTCTATCCCATCAAAGCCTCCGCTGATACTGTCCTCGGTGCCGGCAAAGCCGTTGTCGCCTGAGCCGGTCAGGGTCACGTTGCCAATCTCGTCGCCCATCAGCGTGTCGGCCCCGCCCTGGCCGTCCAATGAACCCGTCAAGCGGCCGCCTGATGCAATGTTAAAGGTATCCGCACCACTGCTCCCCATCAGGGTCTGTACATTGACAAAACTAATATTGGAGGGTGATATGATTACGTCGCCCTGGTTTTCGCCATCGACTATGTAGTTCGTCCAACCCTGTATCTCGTTTGGCATACTCAGGCCGCCGTCCAACGTCGTTATCCCGCTGACACCCGCTGCAATTTCAAACCTGTCCGCGGCACTCCCACCCTGCAGGGTCGCAAAGCCAGAGAAGTTAAGGGTATTGGGCATGCCACTAACGGTATTGTTGGTGCCATCGCGATAGGTCGGGTCACCGTCCAACATCCAGGTGCTCGCCGCATTCTCTCCGGTCAAGGTTCCGCCCGTACCCGTCAGCGTGTCTATCCCATCAAAGCCTCCGCTGATACTGTCCTCGGTGCCGGCAAAGCCGTTGTCGTCTGAGCCGGTCAGGGTCACGTCGCCAATCTCGTCGCCCATCAGTCTGTCGGCCCCGCCCTGGCCGTCCAACGTCGTTATCCCGCTGATACCCGCTGCAATTTCAAACGTGTCCGCGGCACTCCCACCCCGCAGGGTCGCAAAGCCAGAGAAGTTAAGGGTATTGGGCATGCCACTAACGGTATTGGTGGTGCCATCACGATAGGTCGGGTCACCGTCCAGCATCCAGGTGCTCGCCGCATTCTCTCCGGTCAAGGTTCCGCCCGTACCCGTCAGCGTGTCTATCCCATTAAAGCCTCCGCTGATACTGTCCTCGGTGCCGGCAAAGCCGTTGTCGTCTGAGCCGGTCAGGGTCACGTTGCCAATCTCGTCGCCCATCAGCGTGTCGGCCCCGCCCTGGCCGTCCAATGAACCCGTCAAGCGGCCGCCTGATGCAATGTTAAAGGTATCCGCACCACTGCTCCCCATCAGGGTCTGTACATTGACAAAACTAATATTGGAGGGTGATATGATTACGTCGCCCTGGTTTTCGCCATCGACTATGTAGTTCGTCCAACCCTGTATCTCGTTTGGCATAGCTGGCATACTCAGGCCGCCGTCCAACGTCGTTATCCCGCTGATACTCGCTGCAATTTCAAACGTGTCCGCGGCACTCCCACCCCGCAGGGTCGCAAAGCCAGAGAAGTTAAGGGTATTGGGCATGCCACTAACGGTATTGTTGGTGCCATCGCGATAGGTCGGGTCACCGTCCAGCATCCAGGTGCTCGCCGCATCCTCTCCGGTCAAGGTTCCGCCCGTACCCGTCAGCGTGTCTATCCCATCAAAGCCTCCGCTGATACTGTCCTCGGTGCCGGCAAAGCCGTTGTCGCCTGAGCCGGTCAGGGTCACGTTGCCAATCTCGTCGCCCATCAGCGTGTCGGCCCCGCCCTGGCCGTCCAATGAACCCGTCAAGCGGCCGCCTGATGCAATGTTAAAGGTATCCGCACCACTGCTCCCCATCAGGGTCTGTACATTGACAAAACTAATATTGGAGGGTGATATGATTACGTCGCCCTGGTTTTCGCCATCGACTATGTAGTTCGTCCAACCCTGTATCTCGTTTGGCATACTCAGGCCGCCGTCCAACGTCGTTATCCCGCTGACACCCGCTGCAATTTCAAACCTGTCCGCGGCACTCCCACCCTGCAGGGTCGCAAAGCCAGAGAAGTTAAGGGTATTGGGCATGCCACTAACGGTATTGTTGGTGCCATCGCGATAGGTCGGGTCACCGTCCAACATCCAGGTGCTCGCCGCATTCTCTCCGGTCAAGGTTCCGCCCGTACCCGTCAGCGTGTCTATCCCATCAAAGCCTCCGCTGATACTGTCCTCGGTGCCGGCAAAGCCGTTGTCGTCTGAGCCGGTCAGGGTCACGTCGCCAATCTCGTCGCCCATCAGTCTGTCGGCCCCGCCCTGGCCGTCCAACGTCGTTATCCCGCTGATACCCGCTGCAATTTCAAACGTGTCCGCGGCACTCCCACCCCGCAGGGTCGCAAAGCCAGAGAAGTTAAGGGTATTGGGCATGCCACTAACGGTATTGGTGGTGCCATCACGATAGGTCGGGTCACCGTCCAGCATCCAGGTGCTCGCCGCATTCTCTCCGGTCAAGGTTCCGCCCGTACCCGTCAGCGTGTCTATCCCATTAAAGCCTCCGCTGATACTGTCCTCGGTGCCGGCAAAGCCGTTGTCGTCTGAGCCGGTCAGGGTCACGTTGCCAATCTCGTCGCCTATCAGTCTGTCGGCCCCGCCCTGGCCGTCCAACGTCGTTATCCCGCTGATAACCGTTGCAATTTCAAACGTGTCCGCGGCACTCCCACCCCGCAGGGTCGCAAAGCCAGAGAAGTTAAGGGTATTGGGCATGCCACTAACGGTATTGGTGGTGCCATCGCGATAGGTTGGGTCACCGTCCAGCATCCAGGTGCTCGCCGCATCCTCTCCGGTCAAGGTTCCACCGCCATTGCCGGTAAGCGTGTCTATCCCATTAAAGCCTCCGCTGATACTGTCCTCGGTGCCGGCAAAGCCGTTGTCGTCTGAGCCGGTCAGGGTCACGTTGCCAATCTCGTCGCCTATCAGTCTGTCGGCCCCGCCCTGGCCGTCCAATGAACCCGTCAAGCGGCCGCCTGATGCAATGTTAAAGGTATCCTCATCGTCGCCACCGAGCAGGACGAACGTGCTCGGCGCACTGATGGTGAACATGTTTGCACCGCTCCCACCCTGCAGGGTCGCAAAGCCGCCGAAGTTCAGGGTATTGCTGTTATCGTTATAGGTGTTTCCGGTCGGGGTACCGTCCAGCATCCAGGTGCTCACCTGGGGGGGGATGGTTCCCACCGGCAGGTCACGTCCGGTCAAGGTCCCGCCCGTACCCATCAGCGTGTTTATCCCGTTAAAGACAACGCTGATACTGTCCTCAGTGCCGATAAAGCCGCCCGCGGTGGTTGAACCGGTCAGGATCACATTGTCAATTTGGTCGCCCATCAGCGTGTCGGCACCGGTACCTCCGCTGATTTCTCCGGTGGTTGCTGTGGTCATGGGGTCATCGGTCAAGGGGGCATCGACATCGAACGTATCATCACCGGCGCTACCGCGCAAATTGAACGCGCTATCCGCTGTAATTATAAACATGTCGTTATCATTCCCACCCTGCAGGGTATCAAAGCCGCCGAAGCTCAGGGTATTGGTGCCATCGGTATAGGTGTTTCCGGTCTCGGTGCCGTCCAATGTCCAGGTGCGCGCCGCATTCTCTCCGGTCAAGGTTCCGCCAGTTCCGGTCAGCGTATCTATCCCATCAAAGCCACCCGTAATATCGCCTTCGGTGCCGGCAAAGCCATTCGTGACGAAGCCGCTCAGGCCCACGTCGTTAATCGCGGTGCCACTCAGCCTATCGGTACCGGCACCGCCCATGACCATTCCACCCAAGGTGGCATTCACATTGAATCTGTCATCTCCGCCGCCACCGAGCAGGTTGAACGTGCTCGTCGCACTGATGGTGAAAATGTCTATATCACCCCCACCCTCCAGGGTCGCAAAGCCGCCAAAGTTTAGGATATTGCCGCCAACGTCATAGGTCGGGTTATCGCTCAATGTCCAGATGCTCTCCTGGTCATCTCCGGTCAAAAAGGTTCCGAGGCCAAAGTCAGTGCCGCCCAGCGTGTCTATCCCGTTAAAGACAACACTGTCCTCGGTGCCGTCAAAACCATCCCCATCTGAGGCGGTCAGGGTCACGTCGTTAATAAAGATACCTCGCAGCGTATCCGCCCCAGCCCCACCATCCACAAGACCGGTTAAGACCCCATCCAAGTTAAATTCGTCCGCACCGCCGCCGCCAAACAGGTTAAACGTGCTAGTAGTCAAGATGGTGAATGTGTCCGTACCACTGCTCCCCATCAGCGTACCCACATTGGAAAAACCAATGCCATTGACTGTGCCTTGGTTTGCGCCAGTGACCATGTAGTTCGTCCCGCCTCGTATTGAACTCATGGGGGTTCCAGTGCCGGTGATACTGCCACTGCCTGAGAGCGTTCCACTCATACCCAGGTTCAAAATTAGATTTTCTACCGCTTGAATCGTGCCATCAATGGTGATGTCTCCTGCGGCGGTTCCTGCGGTAAAAGTTAGATTTTCTACGTTTTGAATCGTGCCATCAATGGTAATGTTTCGGGCTGCGGTAAGGGTTAAATCATTGTTGGTGCCGGGCATTACGCTGCTGCTACCATCCACTGCGGCGACATTGTCAACCAGGATATCGCCCATACCGCTCCCGCCACCCACCGCCGCATTGACCTCGACATTACCCAACGCTAGCTGGGCATTCAGATCAGTATCAGACAAGTTCGCCGAAGCTGGATTAGTGCTATCAGCCTGAATAACCGCCCCTAAAGTTAAGCCACCAGCACTACACATCGGATCAGCACCATCACAAATAGTAATATCGGTCGGGTCCAGCAACAGGCTGCCGGCTTCACCCTCGGGGGCGCGCAGATCCACCAGGCCCTGGAAATCCAGATATTCCCGACCGGAGACCTCGGCAAAACCGCCGTCGCCGGAATCGGCACCGCCACGGGCGCTGCCGGTCCTGCTGTAGTAATAGCTGCGTTCATCGGCCCAGACGATGAGCCTGCCGCCGTCACCGTCGCGGATGGCATCGGCCTTTATCGTCGCGTCCTCGCCGACGTAAGTCAGTTTGGCATTTTTAACGTCCGGGTTGCCGCCTTGATAGTCACCGCCAATCAGTGCGGTGCCGCCGCCCCGGTCGCCTGATACGTCCACGGTCGCAGCGTCAATCAGGGCCACCGTGTCGGCGGTGATCTGCACGTGCCCGCCCCGGTCGGTCGCAGAGGTTGCGGTGACTGCGGCATTGTCTGCAAGGGTTGCACCGGTGGCGGCGTCGATCTCAATGCGGCCACCGTCGCCGTCTTTGGACGAGGCATCCAGCGTGCCGGTGTTGATCAAGGCACCGCCGGAGCCGGCGGCGACCAGTTTGATCTGACCGCCTTCGTTCTGGATCCGACCGGCACTGATGATCCCGCTGTTATTGACTGCGTGACTGAATACCTCCTGCGCGACCTCTGCGGTCAATAATACGCTGCCACCGTCGGCATTGATCTCACCACTGTTGCCGACGGCCTCATCCAGTGCATGGGCATTGTCCAGTATTTGCTGGTCGACGCTGAATTGCACCAGGCCATCTCCGTCGAAATCTATCGTCGCCCGCCGCCCCGCACCCAGGTTGACCTGGCCGGCGGTGGCCAGGATCATGCCCTCATTCTTGACTGCTCCACCGATCAGATTGACTGATCCGCCGGTGGCGGCCTGCAACATGCCCTGGTTGACCACCACTCCGCCCTCGGCGTCGACGGGCGCATTAAACTGGTATTTGTCCCGGTTGAGGTCTTGTTCCGACACCGGCAACCCCGAGGCCACCAATGCCCCCGCGTTGACCCTGGCCGTGGGACCAAAAAAGATGCCGCTGGGATTAACCAATAACACTTTGCCGTTGGCGTCAATGCGACCATGTATCTGACTGGGATTTTGGTCAAATATCCGATTCAGGGCCTGCGACTGGGTCGAGGGCTGTTTGAACTGCACCCGTTCATTGGTGGCCAGGTTGAAGGAATCCCAGTTCACGGTCAGGTTGTGCGATTGCTGGTTGACGACGGTGGTGGTGGTATCCGGGGCCGTGATCGTACCAGTACCGGCGGCAATGTTGCCACCGGCTGGGCCGGCGATGGCACCGGTGTGCATGCCGAGCAATAGCCCGGCGGGCAAAGTACCTAACAGGGACGCTATCGGTTTGAGTGCAAATCCGTGCCCGGGCGCCCCGGCGATGCGTCGTTTGTTTGTGCGCCGGTTGCGGAAATTAAATGATTTCGCGGTTTTTTTCATTGGAATCAGCTGTCAAAAGTTATACCAGATTTTTACTCTATCCACACCCTCCCGGTTGATTTATCCGTCCTGCCATTAGAAACTGTAGGTGAACTCGCCCCAGACCTGGGCACGGTGACCATTGGCCGAGGGGGTGTTGGTATTATCTCCCAACTGTCTTGCCCAGACAAGTCGGCTTTCAATGACCCCGGGTAGATTAAACCGCAATCCCAGGCCGTAGCCGCGTATGTTAACCGAACTCCCCTGCTGGGTAACGTCCTGCGGTGCGCCGGTGGGATCATTATTTTTGCCGGCCGCGAAGTCATAAAAGGCTGAGATCTGCAATAACTCTCCCCAAGTGCGGTTGGCAAAGGCGGGTTTATCGGCGATGAATGGCGCGTTCAGGATATATTCGGCGGACAGAAAATAGGCCTTATCAAACAGGTGCTGAGCGTCCGGAAAGGCCCGCACGTTGCCCGGTCCGCCAACGGAATACTGTTCCAGCGGCACCAGCACGTCCGGCGAGTATTGCAGTTCGCCCCGTAACAACAGGGATTGATTGTTGGTCAGTAATTGCAATCTCGAAAAAGAACCGCTTAGTTTGGTAAATTTACCGGCGGCAAATTCATCCCCCCCCTGGCGGCTTGGTCTCCGACCCGCACCTTGCCGGAGAGCACTTTCAGCGGAACCCATTGAACCGAACGTGCCATTCAATCCCTGGTGTATCGTCAGGGCGGCAAAATTTAAACCGCCGCCCACGTTTTCGCCAATCTTGAACAGCTTCGAATAGAGTAACCTCAATGGGTGATAGGTATCCACCGAGTCATATTCCGCCGATAGCGCGATGATCGATAAATCATCCCTGTTAGTATCCAAACCGACGGTCGTAGAGCGGGATATTTTACGGTCGAACGCCAGGTTGGCCAACAGATTCTGGCGACGACTCCGGATAAATGACTTTTCCAGGAACAGGCCGAAATTACTGGATTCACCGGCAATTTGACTGGCCTCCAGCTCCCCGCCAACGTCAAAGGTATTTCTAAATCCGGTTATCCCTGCGGTGAACCCCCGGCCCAGAAAACGCAGATAATCCGCAGACCAGAAGAAGCTGTTTTTCGGGCTGTAGGTCTGTTGAATGGTGGCGGTGAGCCTGTCCGCTCCACCGGTCGGGTTGTTCCAGTCTATAGTTGTTCTAAACCTGTCACGGCCGGTTTCCGGCAGGCCATGGTTATCAACCCGATAGGCCACGTCATAGTCCTTCTCTTCCTGAACCTGCAACAGCATGTCCGCTTCGCCGATCACCTGGCCGGGCTGGAACACGCCGAATACACTCAGGCCGGGGAAATCGGTCAGTGTCAGCAGCGCCGCCTCCGCGGTTTCCTTGGTAACCGGCTTCCCCTCCAGGTTTGCAAAGGGTTTACGCAACAGTTCTATACTGAAGTCGTCATTGCCTTCGGCCAGAACACGGCCCAGGCGACCAATAAATATCCGGATATTCACCACACCGTCGACTATGGTCTGCACCGGGATCACGGCCTGCGACAGGATCAAACCCTTAGCGCGGTAGAAACGGGTCACCTCGTTGGCGATATCCTGTAACTGGCCGATACTAAAGCCTCTGGCAGGTTGCTGAGCCAGTAAATTGTCCAGAATATCGGTTTGAATCTCGGACAAATCTATATCGAATTCAGGCATATCTTCGGCATCGATCAGTCTAAATGCCCGCACCGTCACATAGGGCCCTTCTTCAATATCAAAAGGCCGGTCAATAACGGCGGGAATATCAACCAAACCACCGCCGGGCGCGGATGCTTCCGGTGGCTGCCGCACTTCATGCTGTGGGGGGAGTGCGCCCGGACGTTCGGATTCGGGACTATTGTCGGTATCGGCATAGGCAACGTTACCTAAGAGGCCACTCAACAGTACCATGTATAAAAGGTATATCGTCTCTCTAAAAATACACAAGGCACTTGCCCGGTCGCGATCAGATGGTAGCACCTTGAATGAGATGCGCACTGCTTTCCCCCCCATTTAGTTTGTAGCCTAAACTTAGTTTGTAGCCTGAACTTGGTTTGTAGCCCAAACTTTGTTATCAATAATGAAATACAACGCCGTTCAGTTAATTGCAACAATAATCAAAAATTGACGCCAATATAAATGTATATTCAAAAGAGTAAAGCAAAAAGTCAAATTAATGTTATATAATATTCTTTTATTAAGAGTATCATAATTAGATATTAGCTAAACAATAATTTGTCTTTAATTCTAAAATAAGGCATATGGGAGAAAGATATAAGTGCTGATTGTTTGCAGAAAATAGTTAAAATATCGCTGTATAATCAGCGAAGAGATTGCGCACCTTATTTTAGGGTTGCATACTACTAGCTTAGGTTGACTTGATTTTTATAAATAAAACTATTTTTATAAATAAAACTAAATGGCCCCCAAAACGACACATCTTGTGATTCTATTTGCCGATATCAGTGGCAGTACGCGTCTTTTTGAAACGCTGGGTGATCAGAAGGCACGCACTAAAGTCTCTGAAGTCCTGAAGTTACTCACTGCCGCCATCAAGCAACATGCCGGCACCGTGATCAAGACCATAGGCGATGAAGTCATGTGCACCTTTACCACTACCGGTAGTGCCGTCGCCGCGGCCTGTGCAATGCAGGAATCGATGGAAGACCACGGCACCACGGGTATCAATCCTCAAATGCCAATAAAAGTCCGGATCGGTCTGCATTTTGGACCCGCCCTGCTTGAAAGTAATGATGTATTTGGTGACGCGGTCAACGTTGCCGCCCGCATGGCGGCACAGGCCAAGGGTGGACAGATAATTACCACCGGTTCAACGGCGGCCCTTATGGAGAAAGACCCGCAGAACAGCATTTTTACCCGTTTTGTCGACCGTGCACCCATCAAGGGTAAAGAGCAGGAAATCGATATCCATGAGATCATCTGGCAGGAGGAGGACGTCACCCGTATGTCCACGGGAATGATGCATGGTGCGCCAAAAGGCCCCGGCGTCATTCTGCACGTCAAGTACCGGGATACCGAAATTGAACTGGGTCAGAATCGGACGAGCCTGGTGATGGGCAGAAGCCAGGCTTGTGATCTGCCGATCCAGGAAAAACTTGCCTCCAGACAACACGTTCGGATTGAATTACGCCGTGACAAGTTTTTTATTATCGATCAGAGTACCAATGGCACCCACGTGTTGCTGGACAACGTCGGCGATTCTTTTTTACGCAGGGAGGAAATGCCGATAACCGGTAGTGGGCGCATCAGCCTGGGCCGGTCTTTTAATGAGGAACCCACCGAGGTGGTGTACTTTTCTCAGGGTTAAAGATCGGATGTTTGATTCACACTTTACCATGTTGCAATAATGCCCTCTCCGGAATCGAAAAAATCAAATTTGTTTTCCTGGTCTTCCCATGGCGTTACTGATATGGGCAAGGTCAGAAATCATAATGAAGACGCGATGCTGGAGCGGCCTGATATCGGTTTATGGATTGTTGCCGACGGCATGGGAGGGCACGCCGCCGGGGACGTGGCAAGCGGGATGATAATAGAGTCGCTGCAAAAGATCGATAAGGATATTGCCCTGAGCCGGGTTATTGATGATATTGAAGATCGCCTTTTGCAGGTCAATTTGGATCTGATTGGCAGGGCCCAGGCAAATAAAAAATGGGAAATGGTGGGCAGCACCGTCGTATTGATGCTGGCCTATGAAAAATATTGTACCTATATCTGGGCTGGTGATAGTCGCATGTACCGTCTGAGAAATGATCAATTAGGCCAAATGACCACCGATCATTCCCAGGTACAGGAATACGTGGAGCAGGGTTTAATAAGCCGGGAAGATGCGCTGATACATCCGCATGGCAATATGATCACCCGTGCGATCGGCGCCACCAATCCGCTGTTCCTGGACATGGATATTCAGGAGCTGCGCTCAGGCGACCGTTATCTATTATGCAGTGACGGTTTAACAAAACATGTTTCTGATATTGAATTTCAGGATATCCTTAAAGAAGGCGATACCGGCTCGGTGTGCGCCGAGCTCATTGACAGGACCCTGGCGCGTGGCGGCACGGATAACGTTACGGTTATCACCGTCGATATAAAATAAATGCTATATTTATGAACAGATACCTTGGACAAATGGGAGTATTCTAGTGGCTAACTTTAAGGCGGCGCTTGACGCCCTGGTAAAGGGCAAAATCAAGATCGATAATTTATCGGCTCAGCTGGAGCAACTACTGCAGCAATCACCTAAGGTTGCCAACAAGTTGTTGGCACAGATTGACGGATACTATGAACGACGGGCGATTGATAAGCAACAATACGTCTTGCTGAAAAGGCAAATTAACCAGTTCCGCCGCACCCATGCCGCCGCAACCGAAGCGGAGGGCGGTGAGGGAACCGTATTTGCACGGGAAGATGGGCCCAAACCCGCCGCGACGAATGAAGATGACGCCGCCACCCAGGTGAATGAAAGAACCCAGTTCATGGATGCTAACCAGCAGGCGGGCACAACGGCCACAGGGGCAACCACCGGCGGTGCCGCTGATGACGCCGCCACCCAGGTGAATGAAAGAACCCAGTTCATGGAGACTAACAACCAGGTGGGTACAACGGCTACGGGGGAAACCGCCGGCGGTGTCGATTTCGATATCAGTATGTCGTCCGCGAGTGCGGCGGCACCCGAGGGCGATTTGGCCGGCGGTTATGATACCGGTTCGGTTATTAAGCAACGTTTCAAGCTGGAAAAAGTGCTGGGGATTGGCGGTATGGGCAAGGTGTACAAAGCCCTTGATTTGCTGAAATACGAGGCAAAAGACAAAAGGCCCTACGTTGCCGTCAAACTGTTAAACGAGGATTTCAAGGAACACCCCGAGTCCTTTATTGCGCTCCAGCGTGAGTCCAGCCGACAACAAAAACTGGCACACCCGAATATTGCCACCATCTATGATTTTGATCGCGTGGGCGGACCCGGCACACCGGTTTTTATCACCATGGAACTGATGGAAGGCATGGAGCTAAAGGATTACATCAAGAAAAAGGTGGTGCCCAAAGGCGGACTGCCCTTCGATGAAGCCTATGACATTATCAAACAGCTGGGCGCGGGGTTAATCTACGCCCATGAACGCAGGCTGGTGCATTCTGATTTCAAACCCGGTAACGCATTTTTTTGTAATGACGGAACGGTAAAAACTCTGGATTTCGGAATCGCCCGGGCCGTCAAAAATCCGGTTACCGGCGAAACCGAAAAAACCTTATTCGATGCGAGCAAGCTGGGGGCGTTGACCCCGGCCTATGCCAGTCTGGAGATGCTTGAGGGTCAGGAACCGGATACCCGAGACGATATTTATGCACTGGGCTGCACCGCCTATGAATTATTAACGGGCAAGCACCCCTATAAAAAACAGCCGGCAAATAAAGCCAGTAAAAATAAACTGGTTCCGCCTTATATTAAAACCCTGAATAAAAAACAAAATCGCGCTTTGGCGCAGGTGGTGGCGTTTCGTCGCGAAGATCGCAGTCCCAGTGTTGAGTATTTTCTGGAAGAATTGGCCGGCAAGGCCACCTGGCATAAGAATCCGTTTGTGATCGCCGCCGCGGTGATGGTGGTGATTGGGCTGATGTTAATCAACCCGGCCCTGGATTACCTGCATGGAAAAAAACTGGAGGCAATGGTGGCCGAAATTAACGTCGGCGACTCACCCACTATCGTCGCCAAGCTCGACGAAATAAGATCGCTGGAAGCGGCTGACAGGTCGACCGTTACCGACCAGGCCAAAGAGCGCCTGCAAGGTTATTTCAAGAATCGGATCGCGGTGATGATTGATACTTCCGGCGACGATTATAACTTTAAAGGCGCGGGATCAATATTGGCGGATATTGAAGAATTTTATCCGGGGTCTGTTTTTCTGAAGGACCAGGAAGAATTGATCGCCAGCACCAAAAAACAATTTATCAGTTTGCTGAACAAGGATTATATTGCCTCATTAAAGGATAAATCGCTGATTGATAATACCAGGGATATCCTGGCCAGTATCCGCAAGGTGGACGACGCCCATCCTTTACTTGAAGATCCTCGCCCCAGTGTTGCCTATCGTGAACTTTCCAGGGAGGCATTTGATAATAATGATCTTGATTCGGCGTTGGCACTTGTGCAATCCGGTATGGAAACGGCGCCGGATGATCAACGCCTGACAGACCTTCAGGCGGCCATTCAGGACGCGCAAAAAGTCAATGAACTTGAACAGGCTTTATCCGCTTTCAGAGGGCAACTGGTGCAACTGCCCGACCTCAAACAACAAACGGATACTATTACGGCATTGTCGGCATTAAGGCCGAACAGTCCATTACTCACGGAGTTATCACAAACCATTAAACCGGTGGTTAACGCGGAATTGGAAACAATATTAAAAACCGGCAAGCGTGAGGACGCCGAACAACTGGCGACCGATTATGGTGCGCTGCTGAGTGCACTGGCACTGCATGGTGAATTAACCCGTTTGAAATTGGCGCACCTGGGCAATAATGACCGCGCCCAGGCGATTCAGACCATAGTCGCTCAGGATATCAGCAATATCGAACAGAGCCTGGCGGAGCCGGATATAGAGAATGCCACCTGGGAATCCGGGTTGCTGGCCAACGTCCAGGAATTGGACAGCCTGGCAACGGAAGACCCGACTATTGGTGACAGACTTAATAGTTTCCGTCCACAGATCGCGGCGCTCTACGTCACCAGGGCGAATGAAGTCCTGTATGAGAAGCGCTTTGACGCGGCCGATAATTTCATTGACCGTGGGGCAAGATTTGCCGCCGGATTGGAGGATATTCTGCAGGTACGCACCGCTATCGCAGAGGCCAGAACCGAGGATGCCCGCCAGGAGAGAATACGTTCAAACAAGGCGGATCTAAAAACCTTCACCGATGGAGATAATATAGCGGAGGCGGTGCAGACTTATGAACAATTACAGGCCGATTTATCGGAAAACGACATCTACCTGACGACTGAAGCGGCGTCGATGATGTCTGCAAGCTATACCCGCCTGGCCAGGAGCCGCGGCGAGGCCAGGAATTTTGAATCCGGGTTCGCGCTGGCCCAAAAGGGGATCGAAATCGATCCAAATAATTCCGTGTTGCAGGATCTGAGCAACGAATATGAAGCCGAGGCGAATATCATTGAACTGACGCAATTGTTCAGTGACGGCAATATACTATCGCTTCCAAATGATACCCGGATCAAGGCCGATCAAATCCAGAACTTTGCCGTTGCCGGTCGCGCGGCGGAATTCAGCAAACAGGCCATTCAGTCGCTGGCCAACAGAATCACCGCGTTAAGATCGACCAATCAAACCGCCGCCGCAAGCATGGCACAAAGTGCCGCCTCGATGTTTCCCGCCAGCAGTATATTGGCAAAACTGAAAAGCGAATTACAGTTACAACCATGGGATCAATTTACTGAGGCCAACACCACCATAAATGTTGGTAAACTCTCAGACGCGCAGAGAATTCAACAGGCCGCCGCGGCTGAATTTACCGGTCATCCCCAATTTGTGTCTTTTTCCGAAACCCTGGAACAAAAGCTTGTTGAGGCCAACAGCATCTTTGATATCTTTATCAAAGACCGTGACGCCGCCGGTGAGGACTATGAAGCGCTTAGAAAGACTCAAAATCTACTGGCGCGCGCTCAGCAACTATGGACCGATAACCCTGATTTTGCCTCGGCGGAACAGGACCTGAACGGCCTTATCGAACAATACAAACCGAAACCAAAACCGAAGATCCGCAAGACCGAGGAAGACCTGACCGTGGCAATGGCAACCGACGCCAGTCCAAGCGCCCCAAAAATCGACTGGAAACCGATAACGAGTGACGCCGATTGTACCAACAGGCTGGCGGGCTACGGCCGCCGTGCCAAGGCGATCTGTTATGACATGATCCATGCTTCCGCCCGTGGGCCGTTGATGGTTGTTGTCCCCACGGGAGAAAATGTAAGCACTAATTTTGCAATCGGTAAATATGAAATCTCCGTTGGCGATTGGAGTAAATACTGCATTCTGAGTGGCAACTGTAAGGCCATTAAGGACCAGGATAAAAATACCCCCATGACCGGCGTTTCACTGTCAGAGGCACGGACTTATGCAGTCTGGCTGTCTGAACGCACCGGCAAAACCTACCGCTTGCCTTCCAAGCAGGAATGGGAATATGCGGCCAACTCCGGCGGCAAACAGCCAAAGAAGGATTTTAATTGCCGCGTCGCCCTGGGTGAAAAAATCATCAAGGGTAACGGCACGATTAGCGTTAAATCCGGAAAATCCAATGAATGGGGGTTAAAAAATTACATAGGCAACGTGCAGGAATGGGTGATTGAGGGTAATACCACCCTGGCTCGTGGCGGTGCTTTCTCTGATGCACATTCCAAATGTGATATTTCACTCGAACGTTCCCATAATGGCAACGCCGATGAAACCACCGGTTTCCGTTTAATCAGGGAGGAAGTGGGATAATCCGGTGATCCGCCGAGCATCGTCCCGGCAATAAAATATTGCCGTGGCGTAGTGGGCATAGCCATATAATCGGGCGGATGAACAATGGCTGAGGACACCGAGGCCTATAAAAGAGGTACGAAATTTATATATTATGACGTCAGAATGCATGATACTGGAATCATACCGGCAACGCGAGTCGCTTGAGGTGCGTCTTATTGCCTTGCCCGCGGACGTCGCACGGCTTTTTGCAGTCTTCAAAAAATCGTCCGTGAACAACGCTGGACAACTGCTTCAACCCGGCCGCAGGCGCGCAGCTGTTGGCAGCGATTGGCCGATCTGCGTCGCAGGGCGTGGAGAGCGAGATGAATAGCGTGAGCCTGCGCCAACTGGCACGGCAATTTACCGATGGCGAAATCGATCAATCCGAGTACCGCACGGCCAGGAAGAAACTCATAAATGGCATTATCGATGGCACCATCACTGTTCAGGAAAATACCTATCCGCGGCCTCTTATCCCCGGCACGGCTGGCGATACAACCCGGCAACGCGACCATGCAAAAACCATAATAAGTTCCGGGGGTTCCGGGCGTCAAACCGGCGAAGATATATCGGCGACGGCGAGCGCACAAAAGCGGCCGGTAATGCCCATAGTCCTCGGTATAATTGCGATTATTCTGGTCGTCGCCATCGGTTTTATTGTGCTCATTGACTCGCCTGAGCAAGTCGCCAGCAAAAACCTTCCGGATTCAGAGGCCTTGTCAGGCAATGCGACATTACCCGGCACCGCTGCCGGCGATAAAATAATTGATGATTTTCTGTCACAGAAACTCTGGCATAACGATGCACTTGCATCATTCCAGACCCAATGGAGCGCATTGACACCGGCCGAATCCAAATCCGCGTTGGAGAGTGACGCGATGAAACGTCTGTGCAATGCCATCCATAGACAATTACTCGAGGAAAAATCTTTGGCGGCGATTGACGACGCTCAGGTCGCCGCACAAAAACAGAAACAGCTTATTGACTTTGCATCTTCGATAGGCATCGTTGATCCCCGTTTTGCCGATGCACTGATTGAGACGGACACGACCCTGGATTGATCCGCGCCACCAACGACGGCCACTGTTTAACTCAACTGATCTCAGCCAGGCCCGGTGGTATTATCATTGCCTGGATGGTATTTCTATTCAAACGTTACTGAACTCCATTTTAATTCCGGCAAGCTCTATCTGGTCCTGATCCTGCAGTTGATACGCGGTGCGGCCTATGGCCTCGCCATTGACCACAGGATAGTTTTTACCGCCGCCGTCGCCCTCAATATGGGTGAGGAAATAGCCCTGCGGACGCCTGGAAATAACCGCCACCTGACCGCCTGGTTTGCCAAGGGTGATCAACGCCTTGCTTAATTCAAGTTCTTTGCCCGCAATCGGGCCATTTAAGACGGTCAGCCGGCCTAATGGCATGCGCATACCTGACGACGACTCAGCGTCGCCGGCCATTGCGTCACCGGCACCGGCCTGTTTGGCGGCCTGAGCCACGGCAACGGCGGCACTCGCGGAACCGGGCTTAATGATCATGGTTTTTTCAAATTCATCTTCCTCCAGAGTGGCGTTTGCATTGACGTATTTCAGCTCATGCTTGCCAATGGCAACCACGTCACCGTCTCTGAGGGCATGTTTTCTAACAAGCTTGCCGTTCACGTAAGACCCATTGGTACTGCCCAGGTCTTCGATAAACGAGTCATCCAGAATAGTGATCACTGTGGCATGTTTGCCACTTACCGCGAGATTATCGATTTGGATGTCGTTATCGGGTTTACGTCCAATGGTAAGACGTTCGCGGTCCAGTTCATACTCGCCCTGGACTACGCCACTCATGCTTAGTACTAACTTAGCCATGGTTAACTATTATCCTCTAATATGTTATAAAAAACGACTTTTAAAACGTTTTATTAAACCAACCGGTTCTTCTTCAGCAAAATCCTCCCGAATCCGCACAAGTATTATGGAGATGTTATCCACACCCCCATGGCTGTTCGCCAAACGAACCAGTTCTTTGGCGGTTTTTACAAGATTAGCACTATATTTACTGATAGTTAAGTGAATTTCTTCATCATTTACCATATCATTTAAACCATCCGAGCACAGCAGGCAAATATCGCCGGGTAACATTGGCTTCTCGATAATATCTACGTCGACCCCGGCTTTAATCCCCAAAGCTCGCGTGACCAGGTTTTTAGGCACCCGAGCCGCAATCTCTTCCGGGCTGTAAAGGCCTCTGTCGGTTATCTCCTGGAACAACGAGTGATCGCAGGTGATTAACTGTAACTGATTGTTTCTAAAGAGATAAAACCTGGAATCGCCAACATAGGCAATGGACGTCATATTGTTGTGCAATAAGCCTACTACCATGGTTGTGCCCATGCCCTGGTATTGTAAATCGGCCTTGGCGACGGCAAATATCCTGGCGTTCGCGCGAGTGATTGCACGTCTTATCAATAAAGACCCCTTGGTAAAACCGGTCTTTTTGTCAACCTGGCCCAGGTTTATCTTTTTTAATCCTTTAACGATTCGCGAGTGAATCTCGGTCGCCGCAAATGCGCTGGCAATTTCTCCGGCCTTTCGCCCCCCCATGCCATCGGCAAGGATAAACATGCCCTTACTGGCGTCCGTTATAGTGCTATCTTCATTATGCGCCCGCTTCAATCCCACGTCTGAGATATTGACCACCTCAATCTTGCCCAAGAGATTCATGCTTACTGTTTCTTTAGTCGTTTCGAAAAGTTGGCCGCTAAATTCTATATCAGTTTGATCATGCCGGCGAGCGTTGACCGGATATCTTATCAATTATCAGCAATAAACTCCCCGGTTTTTTATATCACCCTGGTTTTTACTGCAATTCAGTGGTATGCCGTTCATTTCAGTATTATAAATCCGCAATCATTGGGCATAACGCTACCATGGAATCGCCTCCAACGGGTAATTCTTTGCATGATAATTGATGCAATATCGTACCTGCAGGGAACCAATCCGCCGCCGTGCCTATCGTCACGCCGGCAAATAAAAACATGCCCGCCAACAAACTGCCATAAGGGCCGGCGGGATATCAGCGAGCTTGAAGGTTAACGACCCATGCGTCTGAATGACGGCTGGATTCTAGTCACACCATTTGTTTACGGCTTGTTGCGATTCCCGTTCGGCCCGACCACGTTCACTATCGGAGAGAATCTTTCGGTTCTCAGCGTCGTTGCCGTCTTTATACAGGTAGGAGGCGCGCCGTATCTCTTCCAGTTTTTCTCTGGCCTGGGCGCAATTTGCCTGGCGCTGTTTTTTCTCCTCTATCCGTGCTGCGCGGTCGCTTTTTTTCCTTTTCCGGTCTTCCTGATAAATGTCCAGTAGCTTGCGTCGTTTTTCCTCCCTTTCCGATGCCAGCGGATCATTTGCAGAGCCTTTCTGTATTGTTACTTTCTCCGCATTATCCGACGTGGGTTTGTCGCCATAATGTACGCGCCCATGTTCATCAACCCATTTATAGACTTCGGCCAAAGCCTGGCTGGTAAAGACAAGCAAAACAACCAGGATCAGGGTTGATAAAGATCCCACCATACCGTTCACACCAACGCCGTCGGTCCGAAACATTCCCATCACCTCATTGAGACAGGCTTAACCGGACGGCCCGACGCTGAAGAAAGGAGACAGGGCTGTTATGGACACGGGTATTTTTACCTATCATAAGCAACAACGGATAATTTATCTCTCCAGGTATTGTAACTTATCCTCGTTATCTTTCCACTCATCGGCGTCCTCGGGCGCGTCCTTTATGGAATTGATCACCGGCCATTCCCTGGAAAGTTCCGCATTGAGTTCAATAAACTGCTGCATAGGCTCAGGCACGTCTTCTTCGGCCATAATCGCGTCAACCGGGCATTCCGGCACACATAAAGTGCAGTCAATACACTCATCCGGATCAATCACCAGCATATTGGGGCCTTCGTGAAAACAGTCCACGGGGCAGACTTCAACGCAATCGGTATATTTACATTTAATACAATTATTAGTGATAACAAATGCCATAACACTTCTCTCTAAATAATAGTTTCCAGTTTATCATGGCGATCATAACCCCATATCGCCGGATTGAAAAAGATTTTATATGAATTCATCACTAATATTACACAAATCCGCTCAATGGACAATCAATCCTTACCGATTATTGAACATAGTTGATAAAGAAAATCCAGCGCCTGTTTGGGTGACAGCTCATTAGGCTCTATCGTTTTCAACAGAGTTTCAACCGCGGGTTGCCGCTGAAATAAGTCGGTTTGCCGTTGTTTTTGGGCTTTTTTGCTTTGATACTGTTGTTCCATATTGCTCAGGCGTTTTTTAGCCTGAGCGATCACGCTGTCCGGCAGGCCGGCGAGAGCGGCGACCTGGAGACCGTAACTGCGGGAAGTCGCCCCCGGTTTTACCGTATGCAAAAACACAATTTTGTCATTGTGCTCCACCGCCTCTATATGGACGTTATCAGCCTGCGGTTCCCGCTCCGCCAGTGCGGTCAATTCAAAATAATGGGTGGCGAACAGAACAAAGGCCTGATTATTATGTATCAAGTGGCCGGCACAGGCCCAGGCCAGTGCCAGACCATCAAAAGTACTGGTTCCCCTGCCGACTTCATCCATCAGAACCAAACTGTTTTTGGTTGCATGATTAAGGATGTTGGAGGTCTCAGTCATCTCAACCATAAAAGTGGACCGCCCACTGGCAAGATCATCGGCCGCACCAATACGCGTGAAAATTCTATCAATGGGGCCGATAACGGCCTGCCTGGCGGGCACGTAACTGCCTATGTGGGCAAGAACAATGATCAAGGCGGTTTGTCTCATATAAGTTGATTTCCCACCCATATTGGGGCCGGTGATCACCAACATGCGCCTGGATTCATCCAGCAGCAGATCGTTGGCGATAAAAGGCTCGGTTCGCACCTGTTCAATGACCGGATGGCGACCCTCGGTAATATGTATGCCCGGGTCAACGGAGAGCTCAGGCCGGTCGAAATTCAGGGTTTGCGCACGTTCGGCAAAAGACAGGTAAACGTCAAGTTCCGCTATGGCGTCGGAGCATAATTGCAGTCTGCTTGAATATGCGGCCACCTCCAGCAAAAGTTGCTCATAGAGATGTTTTTCCCTCCTTAATGCCTTATCCCTGGCGCCCAGAATTTTATCTTCAAAATTCTTTAACTCGGCGGTGATAAAACGTTCCGCCGATTTTAATGTTTGTCTGCGGCTATACTCATTCGGCATGTTGGCGGAGTGGTGTTTACTCACTTCAATATAATAGCCGTGGACGCGGTTAAACCCCACTTTGAGCGTTTGCACGCCGGTCCGAGCCCGTTCGCGGTGTTCCAGATTCTGCAGGTACTCACTCGCGTCCCGACTAAGATGGCGCAATTCATCCAACTCGGGATCATAACCATCGGCAATGACGCCGCCTTCACGTATGGTTATCGACGGCGTTTCCAATATCGCTTTATCGAGTAACTCGGTTAACGCCTGAAAATCACCCATATCATTATCCAGCGCCCGGATACGCGGGCTGTCAATATCCGTCAGCATTCGCTTCAATGCGGGCAATTGTGCCAGTGACAGCTTTAACTGCACCAAATCACGGGGGCGTGCCGAATTCATTGCGATGCGCGTATTGATCCGTTCCACGTCACTGATCGCACGCATACATTCATGCAACCGGGTATGCCGGCGGTCGATCAATAATTGTTCAACGGCGTCATACCTAAGCCGCAATACATCATGATTCCTGAGCGGCTGATGCAGCCAACGACGTAACAGGCGGCTTCCCATACAGGTTGAGGTGGTATCTATTATCTTTGCCAGGCTGTAGTCGTGTTCACCGGACAGGCAGGCATCGAGCTCCAGATTGCGTCGACTGACCGCGTCCATGCCGATGATCTCATCCTGCGAATTAATCCGCGGTATTTGCAAATGTGGAATATCGGTGAACTGAGTTTCGTGCAAATAATTTAACAACGCCCCCAACGCCGATACGGCCGCGGGCAGATCATGACAACCCAGCCCGACAAGATCATGGACCTGATATTGTTTCTTTATTAATTCCACCGCCGAACTGTGATTAAAATACCAATCCGGCCGGAGATCACGCGCGCAGCCAACAGTAATTTGATTGTGCAGATCACCGGCTTCATTCAACACGATCTCCGCGGGCTGCAAACACTCGATCTCCATTAAAAATGAATCGAGGGCGTCATGTTCTGACAGGAATATACGACCGCTGCTTAAATCAAGGCTGGCAATACCGGTCATTTCACCGTCTTGACTAACCGCAAGTAATAAATTCTCACCCTGATCAGGAAGTAAATTTTCCTCAGTAACCGTACCGGGAGTTACGATTCTGACCACCTTTCTCTCCACCGGCCCTTTGATTAAAGCAGGATCGCCAATCTGTTCACAGATCGCCGCGGATTCACCCTGTTCGATCAATTTGGCCAGATAATTATCTATCGCGTGAAAAGGCACACCGGCCATGGGTATTGCCTGACCTGCGGATTTCCCGCGTGAAGTCAGCGCAATATTGAGCATGCGTGCGGCTTTTTTCGCGTCTTCATAAAATAACTCATAAAAATCACCAACGCGGAAAAACAGCAGTTTATCCGGGTGATCATTTTTGATCCCCAGATATTGCCGGATTATCGGGGTATGCTGAGTGTCCATAAACGCAGATCATCGTCCTAAAAGTTGGCTACTGCCGTTATACCGCATCGTTTATCACTTGACTGATAAACCGGAACAGCCGGGATGGATTTTAGCTCCGACCGTACGCCAGCCCGCCAAACTCAGGCAACAAGGGTTTATCCTGGCCGATAACGCCACCGCTCCAACCGCGGTTTTAAGACGTACTGCAAGGTCGCAACCGGTGCCTGTACAACACCATCGGGCAATCAACCGGGAATGCCCCCAATAGACGTTGACAGCGCATACTTAATCACCGAACGACAATTAAAAAACCCCAAGGTCTGGCAACGTGGGCGATAACCTTCACCGGACACCGGCACCTTGATCGCACCAGTGCACCGATGACCGGCAAATGCTTATCAAGCCGCCATAATGGCCCATAACGAACATGAACAGCACAATAATCCATCGCCCGGCGAATGGCACCGGACCGATTTCTCTCTACTATATCTACTTACTGGTAGGGCCAGCCGGCATAGATCTCATCCTGATACACGACCCCCTCAGCCCGCTCCGAAGCCGGCACCACCATCGTCCCGGTATCGGTCATGGGTGCCGCACCGCCGTTTGCACTTTCACCCGGCGCACCATCCTGTCCGGCCGTATCATTGTCACCGCAGGCACTCAAACCAAGAAATACCATTAAAGCCAAAACTCGCAATACGTAAGTCATCAGGTTTTCTCCAAAAAAAATCGAATTATACACTAATATCGTTATCATTTTATCCTTTATTATTTAACCGTCCCCAGGTTCGTCCCGGGGCGTCCCGCGAGAACCGGTCGCCAGTCAACCGGACAAATCGCCGGCACCCGCACTGATGGCAAATCGGGTGCACTGAATAACCCCGCCCCCCGGCTCAGCCCCGGCCCTCGGCCAACTCCGCCGGGCCGGCTACGTGCATTTGAATCAAACCACGATTCAAGATATAATCACTCCCCTTTATTAAAGCAGTGGAAATTTACGATGTCACGAGTATGTCAGGTAACCGGAAAACGACCGATGGCGGGGAATAATGTTTCCCACGCCCATAATAAGACGCGCCGCCGTTTTTTGCCGAATTTGCACGACCGTCGATTCTGGGTGGCAACCGAGAAACGCTGGGTGCATTTGCGCGTCAGCAATCAGGGGTTGCGGATCATAGACAAAAAAGGTATCGAACAGGTATTGGCCGAAATGCGTAACCGCGGCGACAGGATTTAGGAGAAAAAAATGCGTGATAAAATTAAATTGGTCTCATCCGCCGGCACCGGCCACTATTACACTACGACAAAAAACAAACGCACCCTGCCGGATAAAATAGAGATTAAAAAATATGATCCGGTTATCCGCAAACACGTGATCTACAAAGAGGCTAAAATTAAATAGCCGGGTAAATGGCCGGGTAAATAATCGCGCCCTGCGCGCACCTCGCCGCTGATAAAGCGGTGATCCTGGTATGGAAATCTCAAACAGGCTGGAGGGTGTAACCGCGCAGCCGGTGTGCAAACTCCTGTAATGCCTCTATGCCGGATGCCTCGGCCTGATGGCACCATTCCTGCAGATCCGCCAGCAAAGACTCCCTGGTCGCCGATTTTTTCAGCCACAGTTCCTGCAGGCGTTGGCGAAAACCATACACAACCTTCAACGCATCGTGCTGTTCCAGCAACACCGCCAGCCGCTGACGCGCCTTCGGGTCCAGCTGGTTATCCGCTTTGCGCAATAAACGCTGATCGCTGCTGACGTAATTTCCGCTGGCCTGCATGGCCTTGGCCGATTCCTGGTTATAAACCGTCGTGATAACGCGACTGGCATATTCAGCCATGACCTGCAAACGATTGGCGATCACCGCCCCCACGGTGTCATGATCGATTTGAATTTTCTTAAAATTAAACAATAACGTCGGCGCCCGGGTTTTAACCCTGGCCAAACCGCATACCGCCAGGGCCCGAATGTACAACCAGCCGATATCAAATTCCCACCATTTACAAGAAAACTTGGCCGAGCTGGCAAAGGCATGGTGATTATTATGCAGTTCCTCACCGCCAATCACGATCCCCCAGGGCACTATATTGGTTGAGGCATCCTGAGTCTCAAAATTTCTATACCCCCCCCAATGGCCAATGCCGTTGATCACTCCGGCGGCAAAAAAAGGTATCCACATCATCTGCACGGCCCAGATTGAAACCCCGGCAAACCCCAATAGAATAAAATTAATCACCAGCATGGCACCGATCCCCGACATCGTATATTTGCTGTACACGTTCCGCTCAACCCAATCATCGGGAGTCTCATGACCGTAATCCTGAAGCGTCTTGGCGTTCAGTGACTCCTTCCTGTACAACTCAGTCCCCTCCCACAAAACTTTGCCAACGCCATGGACACTGGGGCTATGCGGATCAAGTTCGGTCTCAACCTCGGCATGATGTTTGCGGTGTATGGCCACCCACTCGCGGGTAAGCATGCCGGTTGTCAACCACAGCCAAAAACGAAAGAAATGACTGCATATCGGATGCAACCACAAAGAACGATGCGCCTGATGACGGTGTAAAAACAAGGTGACCGAAACAATGGTAATATGCGTCAGCACCAGGGCATAAAGCACGTACCCCCAAATCGGCAAAGAAAAAATTCCGTCAAGAAAAATCATGGCCACCTCCTTAATTGATCGCCAACAAATTCATAAAATATTGTATTTCCTATGGTACTCGACCATTCATTATAAGTTTAGCCCATTTCTCCGGTTTTTGCTCGCCACCCGTAACTCAACGCATGGCAAGGTATGGCAGGGCATCGCACGCCCGCCTATCCATACATTACCGACGGCTCATATTATCCGGCTTATACCTTATCTGGACAATTACCGCAATATACCATATATTGGGCGCATCTTTAACTCTAAGCCCAATTCCACCGTCGGATACGGCCAGACAAACCCATAAAGGCGCGGCCACTATCTGATAATGACCATGCAATGAAAACACAAACCCTGATGCAAATCGATTCGCTGTCACGGCATTATGGCAACAACGTCGCCGTCGACAATGTTTCATTCCAGGTCCGGCGCGGCGAGATCCTGGGTTTTCTCGGACCCAACGGCGCCGGCAAATCCACCACCATGCAAATGATCGCCGGGGTGCTGGCGCCGAGCACCGGCGGCATTCAGATCGCCGGCATAAATATCCATACCGATCCCGGACCGGCCAAACAGCATATTGGTTTCCTGCCCGAACAGCCGCCCGTTTATACCGATCTCAGCGTAGATGAATACCTGCATTATTGCGCACACCTGCGCCATATCCCAGGATCCGAATTGCCCCGGGCCATAGACGCAAGCAAATCACGCTGCGGCCTGGAACAGGTCGGCAAAAGACTCATAGGCAACCTCTCCAGGGGCTACCAACAACGAGTGGGCATTGCCCAGGCCATCATCCACAACCCCGCGGCGATCATCCTGGACGAACCCACCTCCGGGCTGGACCCCATTCAGATCAAAGAGATCCGCGAGCTCATGCATGAACTCGGACAAGACCATAGCATCCTGCTCTCCACCCATATCCTGTCCGAAGTGCAAAGCCTGTGTGATCGGGTGGTGATCATCAACCAGGGGAAATTAGTGCTGGACCAGGCGATAAACCGCCTGCAAAAAATCGATCCGGGACTGCCGGGCGTCGAACTGACACTGGCCCATCCCCCGGATATTGCAGACCTGCTTGCCATCGACGGCGTTAAATCCGCGGTCGCAACCAAAAATAACGCCTTCAGGCTGGAATTCGAGGCCGGTCATAACACCACCGATCCCCTGCTCAACGCCATTCTCACCCACCGCTGGGAACTGCTTCGGCTGAGTCCGCTGCATGACAGCCTGGAATCGATGTTTATTCAGTTGACCTTAAACGATAACGAGGCGACAAAATAATCATGCCCATCCTGTGTTACATTGCCGGCAATGAATTGCGCCGAATATTCAAATCGCCGTTGGCCTGGACCATTATGGCGGTGGTACAATTTTTAACCGCCGTCTTTTTTTACGTTCTATTACAGCAATACCTGAGCCCGGGCACCTGGCAAGCACATAAAGGAGTTACCGAAACCGTCGTCGCCGGCGTCCTGCAGATCAGCGGGATCATATTACTATTAGTCTCGCCCTTACTCACCATGCGCCTGATCAGCGAAGAGCGGCGCTCAGGCACAATCAAACTACTCATGTCCTCACCCATTACCCTCACCCAACTGGTGCTGGGAAAATACCTGGCCATAATCCTGTTCTACCTCTGCCTGATCGGCATAATATCGTTAATGCCGCTATCCCTGTTATTTGGCACCCCACTCGATATGGGTCAATTATTTGCCGGCCTGGCCGGTTTAACCCTGCTGGTGTCGAGCTTCGCCGCGATAGGCTTATTCATCTCATCACTATGCCGGTCGCCCGCGGTGGCCGCAACCGCCACCTTCGGGGCATTATTCATAATGTGGATCATCAACCTTGCCGGCCTCAATGCCTCCGAAAAAATGGCCGGGGTATTCTCATACCTGTCATTATTACGCCACTACAACAGCTTATTGGACGGTATATTCAATTCAGTTGACGTCCTGTATTACCTCATACTCAGCGGCTGTTGCATCATACTGACGATATGGCGGCTGGACGCCGAACGACTCCACGGCTAAGCATGAAAATCACCGCCGAAAATCGTTTCAAATCTCGACTCAACAGCACCGCCATGCTGTTGCTGCTACTCATCACCGCCGCCCTGCTGGCCTGGTTAAGCAATCGCTATCCGCTACAGTTTGACCTCACCCGCAGCGACCGACACACCCTCTCAAAGGCCAGCCGGGACCTGCTCGATCAAATGCCCGATCCAATTCAGGTGACCTCTTACGCCAGAGAAAATCCGGCCTTGCGCGACGCCATCAGGAAATTTATCCAACGCTATCAAAACCACAAAAACACCATTCAACTGAATTTTGTGAACCCGGACGCGGCCCCCGATGAAACCCGCGAACTGGGGATCAGCGTTGATGGAGAATTAGTCATACACTATCAACAGCGCAAGCAACACGTACCAACAAACAACGAACAGGCCTTTACCAATGCCCTGCTGCGCCTGACCGGAAAACAGGACCACTGGCTTGCGTTTATAGAAGGCCACGGCGAACGTGACCCGCTGGGCCGGGCCAATTTCGATCTGCATGAATGGACTAAGCAATTACAGGGTCGGGGCTTTAAAGTGCAGCCGATAAACCTGGTGAACACCGCCGCGATACCCGATAACACCTCTATACTGGTGATCGCCGGACCAAGAACAGACTACCTGGCGGGCGAACTCGATGCAGTCATCCGCCATATCGATGCCGGCGGTAATTTATTATGGCTGGCCGATCCGGGGGGGCTGCACGGGCTCGATGGCCTGGCCGAACTGCTCGGCATAGACTTCCACCCCGGCACCATCGTCGACTCCGCCGGCGCATTGATCGGCATCGACGAACCCACCATCACCCTGGTCACCAAAAGCCTTTACCAACCGCACGCGGTGACCCGGGCATTCAAATTAACCACGCTGTTTCCCCATGCCACGGGGCTGAAAATCAACCACCGCTCAGACTGGCGGGCAACCCCGATCCTCAGCACCGGCGATCATGCATGGAGTGAAACCGGAGAATTAAAAGGCGAAATCGGTTTTGATGAAGCCACCGACGTATCAGGCCCACTCACCCTTGGCGTCGCCATGGAACGGCAATTGGAACGACCGAGCGACCGGGAATTAATCACCCTGCAACAGCGCATTATTGTCATCGGCGACGGCGATTTTCTTTCCAACACCTACCTCGGCAATGGCGGCAACCTTGAATTGGGGATCCGTCTCATCAACTGGCTGGGCGGCGACGATGATTTTATCACCATCACCCCCAAAACCGCCGAAGACGTACAGATCACCCTGTCCACCACCGCCCTCGGCATTATCGGCCTGGGATTCCTGTTCCTGTTGCCATTGGCCCTGCTTGCAATCGGGATCACCATCAGCATCCGCAGAAAAACACTCTAAGCCGTGCCCTCACGAGTCTTAATCAACACCATATTATTACTCGCCTGTATCGGACTGTCACTATTCCTGATATATGGCCCCGATAACCCCCCGCACCCGATAACGCCGCCCTTATCCGACATTAACCGCGGCACAATAAACCATATCAGCATTCAGCGTCAGGGCAAACCCGACCTTGAATTCAGAAAACGCCAAAACCGCTGGTCCATGATCGCCCCCATACAGATCGCCGCCAACCCCGTCCGCATCGATGCAATATTGAAACTGTTAAACACCGACAGCCACGCCCGACTCGATAGTAAAACCATAGCCTTGAATCGATTCGGTCTTAACCCGGCGTCGGTAACCCTGAAACTAAACGACCATGAATTTCAATTCGGCAATACCGAGCCCATCGACTCAAGACGTTACGTCACCTTCAGGCAAACGACACATCTCGTCAATGACTGGCTATATCATCAACTGCTCACCCCCGCCTATTTTTTCCTCAGCCTGCGCCTGCTCCCCGTCGATGGCAAAATTATCGGCATTCAATATGCCGGCGCCGACCATCAATTAAATAACGGCAACTGGCGTTCGGCATCCCCGGACAGCGAGATGAATGCCGAAGATATCCGCAAACTGGCCGCCGCCTGGCAAACCGCCGTAGCGCTCTCAGTAGCCGAAATTTCCGACCCTGAAACAAACCGGCGGATCCAAATCACCCTGGAACAGCATACAACCCCCATCCAATTTTCAGTGCCGGAAAACGCCACCGAATTTATCCTGGCCCGCCCCGACCTGGGCATCCAATACCAACTGCCCCAGTCTGATACAACCCGGCTACTACCGGAGTCGGGGTCTCCCGACCCCGATAAAACAACCAACAATACCGTCACCCCGTAGCTCAGCCCCCCTCACAGCCCAGTCCAAGCAAAATCCCGATGCAGTCCAGGCAAGGTGCCGGTATTGCTCGAACCCCCCCCTGCCCCCCCTTATCAGGGGGGAGCTATGGGTTGGGGTTGGCTCAGTAGCCCCCTGACAAGGGGGGTTGGGGGGTTTGGTGTTGATTCAGGAAAGCCCCGATGCAGTCCGGAAATCCCGGTTGCTCAGAGAATCCGGCGTGCCGGGTGTGTGTTTTAAACAGGAGGGTGGGTTTCCAAACCCGCCTATAAAAAAAAACACATTTAAGGTTGAATGATTTATGACGGGTTTGGAAACCCGTCCTCCTGTACAAGGTTGAATTATTTAAGACGGGTTGGAAACCCCCCCTGCCCCCCCTTATCAGGGGGGGAGCTATGGGTTGGGGTTGGCTCAGTAGCCCCCCTGACAAGGGGGGTTGGGGGGTTTGGTGTTGATTCAGGAAAGCCCCGATGCAGTCCGGAAATCCCGGTCGCTCAGAGAATCCGGCGTGTCGGGTGTGTGTTTTAAACAGGAGGGTGGGTTTCCAAACCCGCCTATAAAAAAAAACACATTAAAAGTTGAATGATTTAAGACGGATTTGGAAACCCGTCCTCCTGTACAGAGAATCCGGCGTGCCGGGTGTGTGTTTTATCGGGGTCAGGAGACCCCGACTCCTGTAGGGGGGGAGCTATGGGTTGGGGTTGGCTCAGTAGCCCCCCTGACAAGGGGGGTTGGGGGGTTTGGTGTTGATTCAGGAAAGCCCCGATGCAGTCCGGAAATCCCGGTCGCTCAGAGAATCCGGCGTGTCGGGTGTGTGTTTTAAACAGGAGGGTGGGTTTCCAAACCCGCCTAAAAAAAAAACACATTAAAAGTTGAATGATTTAAGACGGGTTTGGAAACCCGTCCTCCTGTACAAGGTTGAATGATTTAAGACGGATTTGGAAACCCGTCCTCCTGTACAAGGTTGAATTATTTAAGACGGGTTAGAAACCCCCCCCTGCCCCCCCTTATCAGGGGGGGAGCTATGGGTTGGGGTTGGCTCAGTAGCCCCCCTGACAAGGGGGGTTGGGGGGTTTGGTGTTGATTCAGGAAAGCCCCGATGCAGTCCGGAAATCCCGGTTGCTCGGAGAATCCGGCGTGCCGGGTGTGTGTTTTAAACAGGAGGGTGGGTTTCCAAACCCGCCTAAAAAAAAAACACATTAAAAGTTGAATGATTTAAGACGGGTTTGGAAACCCGTCCTCCTGTACAGAGAATCCGGCGTGCCGGGTGTGTGTTTTATCGGGGTCAGGAGACCCCGACTCCTGTAGGGGGGGAGCTATGGGTTGGGGTTGGCTCAGTAGCCCCCCTGACAAGGGGGGTTGGGGGGTTTGGTGTTGATTCAGGAAAGCCCCGATGCAGTCCGGAAATCCCGGTCGCTCAGAGAATCCGGCGTGCCGGGTGTGTGTTTTAAACAGGAGGGTGGGTTTCCAAACCCGCCTAAAAAAAAAACACATTAAAAGTTGAATGATTTAAGACGGGTTTGGAAACCCGTCCTCCTGTACAGAGAATCCGGCGTGCCGGGTGTGTGTTTTATCGGGGTCAGGAGACCCCGACTCCTGTAGGGGGGGAGCTATGGGTTGGGGTTGGCTCAGTAGCCCCCCTGACAAGGGGGGTTGGGGGGTTTGGTGTTGATTCAGGAAAGCCCCGATGCAGTCCGGAAATCCCGGTTGCTCAGAGAATCCGGCGTGCCGGGTGTGTGTTTTAAACAGGAGGGTGGGTTTCCAAACCCGCCTACGGGTTGAAAACCCGTCCTCCTTTTGTTTAATTATATTTAAAAGCCCCGATAGAGATAGAGAATCCGGCGTGCCGGGTGTGTGTTTTATCGGGGTCGGGAGACCCCGACTCCTGTCATTCAATAAGCAACCGCACCGCATCCAGAGTCGCCTGTGTCACCCCCAGCGCATCCTGCAGTGCCGGGCTGGCACTCAGCTCATCCTCAAACCGCAGGGCATAGTACAGCAGCCGCCAGTCATTTTGGTCCAGGACATTATCATCGACCAGGTCGAACCGGTCTGCGCCCGCCAGGGCCGCGGCCCCGGCCTCCAGTGCGGCAATATTTTCGGCGTTCCCCAGCAGTGTGTTCAGCAGGTTGTCGGGCCGGGGCGTCAGCGAGAGATAATACAGGATCTGGGCATCCTGTGCGTTGACGGTCTGGTCCTGATTCAGGTCCAGCAGAATGGCGCGGATCACCGTCAGCCCATAGGTCTGCGTGGAGGAATCCGCGGCGGTAACCACGACTTCAATCTCGTTCTCACCCTCGTTGAGCGCGGCGGTGAACGGCGCGGTGGTCATCGCCGCCCCCCCGTTCACCGTCACCGCCACAGTGGCGCCGCTGTCGGCGGTCGTGGGGGTGATGGTGAGGGTGGCCACGGCATTGAGCACGGTGGCGCTGTACGTGAGGGTGGCGCTGTCAAACTCCGGCGTGAGTGTGCCTGCGGAAATCGTCAGCGCACTCAGGTCGGCATTCGCGAGAGCGACGGCGAGTTGCGCGGAAGTGATCCGCAGGCAGTCGTCCACATCGGGGGTGTTGGCTACGATGGTGTCGGCGTTCGCCCGCGAGCAGACAAAATGGGCGTTGCGGACGTTATCGTCAACACGGAAGCTCGCGCTCAAGTCTTCGCCTATGGTGCCCAGGGTGTCCAGCACGTCGTCCAACACGCCGTCGGGCAGGGTGGTTAAGTCGTCGTTGAAACGCAAATCCAGGTTCTCAAGCATCGACAGGCCGTTAAAGACACCGTTGGGCAGGGTGGTGAATTCGTTGTCATTCAAATTCAAGGTCACAAGCGCCTCCAGGCCGTCAAAAACGTCGGCGGGCAGGGTGGTGAAGTCGTTGCCACGCAAATTCAAGGTCTCAAGCATCGACAGGCGGTTAAAGACACCGGCGGGCAGGGTGGTGAAGTCGTTGCTACGCAAATTCAAGGTCTCAAGCATCGACAGGCCGTCAAAGACACCGGCGGGCAGGGTGGTGAAGTCGTTGCTACGCAAATCCAGGTTCTCAAGCATCGACAGGTCGTCAAAGACACCGTCGGGCAGCGTGGTTAAGTTGCTGGTAATTAAACTCAAGGTCACAAGCGCCTCCAGGCCGTCAAAAACGTCGGCGGGCAGAGGGTTTAAGCGTTGCGAACCCAAAAACAAGGTCACAAGCGCCTCCAGGCCGTCAAAGACGTCCGCCGGCAGAGTGGGGAAGTCGTTGCCACGCAAATCCAACATCTCAAGCCCCGACAGGCCGCTGAAATCACCGTTTGCCAGGGAGGGGACGCTGCCAAAAAGAAAATTGAGTGCGGTTATCCCGGCAAGGTCGGCTACCGGCACGGTCTCACAGGCGGGGGGTGGATCAGAGATCGCGGCAAGAATCGCATCCCGTACCTCAGGGGTGCGGCCACAGATATTTACCGACGGCGGCGGCTCGCGGGTTACGGTCAGTCTGTAGGTCAGGGTGGAGGAGTCCGCGGCGGTGACGATGACTGCTATCTCGTTCTCGCCCACATCGAGGGCGGCGGTGAACGGGGTGGTGGTCATCGCCGCTCCCGCGTTCACCGTCCCGGCCACGGTTGCGCCACTGCCGGCGGCCGTGGGGGTGATGGTGAGGGTGGCCACGGTATTGGGCACCGTGGCGCTGTAAGTGAGGGTGGTGCGATCAAACTCCGGCGTCAGCGTGCCTGCGGAAATCGTCAGCGCACTCAGATTGGCATTCGGTAACGCGGCGGCGAGTTGCGTGGTAGTGATCCGCAGGCAGTCGTTCACACCGGCGGTGGCGGCTACGATGGTTTCGGCATCCGGCCGCGAGCAGACAAAATGAGCGTTGCGGACGCGCATGTCAACACGGAACGACTCGAGCGCGCCTATGGTACCCAGGGTGTCCAGCACGTCGTCAAACACGCCGACGGGCAGACCGGTGAGAGCGGTGAAGTTGTTGTTCCTCAAATCCAGCCTCTCAAGCACCGACAGGCCGTCAAAGACACCATCAGGCAGAGTGGTTAATTCGTTGTCACCCAAACCCAACTGCTCAAGCGCCGACAGGCCGTCAAAGACCCCGTCGGGTAGCGTGGTTAAGCTGTTTTCACCCAAACTCAACCTCTCAAGCTCCGTCAGGCGGTCAAAGATGCCGTCGGGCAGCGTGGTTAAGCGGTTCCGACTGAAACCCAATTCCTCAAGCGCCGTCAGGCTGTCAAAGACTCCGTTGGGCAACGTGGTTAAGGAGGTGCCATTCAAAATCAAGGTCTCAAGCGCCGACAGGCCGTCAAAAACATCAGGGGGTAGAGTGGTTAAGGCGTTGAGACTCAAATTCAACGTCACAAGCCCCGACAGGCCGGTGAAATCGCCGCTTGCCAGCGAGTTGATGCCGGCTACAGCCAAACTGAGTGAGGTTATCCCCTCCAGGCCGGCTACCGGCACGACATCACAGTCAGGCGTTGGAGTAATCGCCGCCAGAATCCCAGCCTCTACCTGAGGAGTACGCTCACAGATATCCACCGTGGTACCGGTTTGCCCAAACCCAGGCACGCTAAGCAGCGGATAAACGACGACAACGACTAAAAATTGTTGTATGGTTCTCATAGCGGATTTGGTCCGAGTGGTTCTCCACTCCAGTATAGCACCGGAGGACGGGTTTTCCAACCCGTCTTTAAATAATTACAGGAGGGTGGGTTTCCAAACCCGCCTACGGGTTGAAAACCCGTCCTCCTTTTGTTTAATTATATTTAAAAGCCCCGATAGAGATAGAGAATCCGGCGTGCCGGGTGTGTGTTGTATCGGGGTCGGGAGACCCCGACTCCTGTAAAAAAAAACACATTAAAAGTTGAATGATTTAAGACGGGCTTGAAAACCCGTCCTCCTTTTGTTTAATTATATTTAAAAGCCCCGATAGAGATAGAGAATCCGGCGTGCCGAGTGTGGGTTTTATCGGGGTCGGGAGACCCCGACTCCTGCAATACCCAGATTGTTCCAGATGGCACTGGAGGCTTCCGCCTGGTTCATGGTATAAAAATGCAGGCCCGGTACGCCGTTTTGTAACAGTTCGGCACATAATTGCGTGGTCACGTCTATGCCGAATTTGCGGATGGATGGGCGATCATCGCCAAATTCCTGCAAACGCTTGAGGATCCAACGGGGTATTTCCGCGCCGCAGCCGTCGGAAAAACGTACCAGTGGAGTACAATTAATAATCGGCATGATCCCGGGCACGATGGGGATATCTATGCCCAATTTTTCACAACCGTCTATGAACCGATAATAGGCAAATGGATTGTAGAAATACTGGGTGATGGCGCTGTTTGCGCCCGCGTCTATTTTGCGCTTAAAGTTTTTCAGATCGGTGCCGGCGTCCGGTGCCTGAGGATGAAATTCGGGATAAGCGGCCACTTCTATATGAAAGTGATCACCGGTTTGTTCACGGATAAATTCAACCAGCTCGTTGGCATAACGCAACTGGCCTCGGCCCACCGATCCGGACGGCAAATCGCCGCGTAATGCAACCAGGCGTTTAATGTTTTTTTCTTCATAGGAGGCCAGAATCCGACGGATATCGTCATTCATATACCCCATGCAGGAAATATGGGGGGCGGCGTTGATACCGGTTTTTTCTCTGATATCCAGTGCGGTTTCCAGGGTTTGCACACGGGAGCTGCCGCCGGCACCAAAGGTTACCGAAAAGAAATCCGGCTTCAGCCTGGCGAGATGCTCCTGTGCGGTTTGCAGTTTGCCCACGGCTTCGGGTGTTTTGGGCGGAAAAAACTCAAAACTAAATACAGGTCTGTATTTTTTCTGGGTCTCCATAACCGATCACCGGTTTATCGATCAATAACGATAATGATCGGGTTTGTACGGCCCTGCGATGGGCACGCCAATATAGTCGGCCTGTTCGCGGGTCAATGCGGTCAAATTTGCCCCCACCCGATCCAGGTGCAGCCTGGCGACCTTTTCATCCAGATGCTTGGGCAAAACATATACGTCTTTGCGATATTTTTTGTCCTGGTCGGTAAAGAGTTCAATCTGCGCCAGAACCTGATTGGTAAATGAAGTGGACATGACCAGACTTGGATGCCCGGTGGCACAGCCCAGATTCACCAGCCGCCCCCTGGCCAGCAGGATGATGCGTTTGCCATCCGGGAAAATAATATGATCCACCTGCGGCTTGATCTCCTCCCAGTCATATTGTTCCAGGCTGGCAACGTCAATTTCATTATCGAAATGACCGATGTTGCATACGATAGCCTGGTCTTTCATTGTCCGCATATGCTCATGCCGTATTACGTTACAGTTGCCGGTTGCGGTGACAAAAATATCCACCTGCTCGCAAACGTCCTGTATCCTGACTACGCGATACCCTTCCATCGATGCCTGCAATGCACAGATGGGATCGATTTCGGCGACCCGGACCATCGCCCCAAGACCGCGCAACGATTGGGCGCAACCCTTGCCGACGTCACCGTAACCAAGCACCAGCGCAGTCTTACCGGCCACCATCACGTCGGTCGCGCGTTTAATGCCGTCCACCAGCGACTCACGGCAACCATAGAGGTTATCGAATTTGGATTTGGTCACGGAATTGTTGACGTCTATCGCGGTGAAGGGCAGTTCACCCTTCTTTTGCAGTTGATAAAGACGCTGAACTCCGGTGGTCGTCTCTTCGGTCACGCCGCGAATATTGGCCAGGGTGCGCGAGTAGAACGTACCGTCTTCGGCCAATTTTTGTTGGATCGCATTGAATAAACAGGCCTCTTCCTCGGACCCCGGATTTTGGATCGCCGCAGGGGTGCGTTCGGCCTTGCCGCCCAGGGTCAATAATAAGGTGGCGTCGCCGCCGTCATCGAGGATCATATTGGGCGCGCCGCCATCGGCCCAGGTCATAATGCGGTGGGTATAATCCCAATATTCATCCAGGGTCTCACCCTTGCGGGCAAACACCGGGATGTTTTTCGCGGCCATCGCGGCGGCGGCGTGATCCTGAGTCGAGTAAATATTACAGGAGGCCCAGCGCAATTCTGCGCCCAGCGCGGCCAGGGTTTCAATCAACACCGCGGTCTGCACGGTCATGTGCAGAGAACCGGCAATGCGCGCCCCGGCGAGGGGACGTTGGTCGGCATATTCCCGCCGGAGTGCCATCAGGCCGGGCATTTCCGTCTCGGCGACGCGTATCTCCCTGCGGCCCCATTCGGCCTCGGCCAAATTGGCGACCTGGTAGTCATTCAAATCATTCAGTGCGGTTACGCTCATGGGATATCCTTCCAAATAAAGCGAGCGTCGTTGTTGATCATGCTGCATGCCAAGCCTGGCGGGGCTGATATTGCCGTCGCAACGCTCCTCAGCAAGCAGTGGTGATATTCAGATGATAAGTATAAGGCCCGGATTAAGATTATCAAGCACTGTGGACGGCCAGCATGATTTAAGTCAGTTCCGCTGCCAATGCCCTGGCCTTGTCCGTTCTTTCCCAGGGCAGATCTAAATCGCTTCGGCCAAAGTGTCCATAAGCGGCGGTTGATTTATAGATGGGCCGTAATAGATCCAGCATGGTAATGATACTCCGGGGGCGCAGGTCAAATTGCTCGGTTACCGCCGCGGTAAGCCTGGCTTCTTCGACCGCACTTGTGCCGAAGGTGTCGACGCTGAGCGAGGTCGGTTCGGCCACGCCGATAGCATATGAAATCTGGACTTCACAGCGCCGCGCCAAACCGGCGGCGACGATATTTTTGGCAATGTAACGGGCCGCATAGGCGGCCGAGCGATCCACTTTGGAGGGATCTTTGCCGGAAAATGCGCCGCCGCCGTGCCGCGCCATGCCACCATAGGTATCGACGATGATCTTGCGGCCGGTCAAACCGCAGTCACCCGCCGGACCGCCGATAACAAAACGGCCGGTGGGATTAATATGATATCGGGTATTGTCCGTCAGCCATGCGGAGGGCAAAACCGGTTTGATGATCTCTTCGTGCACCGCCTCACGCAGATCGGCAAGTGATACGTCGGGATCATGTTGAGTCGATAATACCACGGCATCAATGGCCGCCGGTTTGTTGTTGTTATAGCGCAGGCTGATCTGACTCTTTGCATCCGGTCGCAACCAGGGCAACTTGCCGTTTTTTCTGACTTCCGCCTGTTTCCGCACCAGCCGGTGGGAATAATCAACGGCGGCCGGCATCAATGTATCCGTTTCGTCACAGGCAAATCCAAACATCATGCCCTGATCCCCCGCACCCTGCTCATATTCGTCGGCTCGGTCCACACCCATGGCAATATCAGGCGATTGTTTATCCAGCGCCAGCAAAACGGCGATGGTGTCGGCATCATAGCCGACGTCGGAACTGGTATAACCAATCCCGCGTATGGTGTCCCGGACCACGGCGGTAAAATCAATCATCGCCCTGGTGGTGATCTCGCCGGATACCACCGCCATACCGGTATTCACCATGGTTTCACACGCTATGCGCGCACCGGTATCCTGGGCGAGCAGTGCATCGACAATGGCATCGGAGACTTGATCTGCAATTTTATCCGAGTGTCCTTCGGACACCGATTCTGAGGTGAACAGGCCGTCTTTCATTATTTCGGTTCTCCATACTCAAAAATGCAACAGTTTACCTATTTACCATGTAAATTACACCCATGGTTATTCACCGGGTCGGGTTGATCTCGACCGCCCCGGATCCGCTCAGAAATATTTTGCCGCAAAGTACGGCGCTACGCCTGGTTTGTTACCCTCTCGCCCCGGGGGGGCGGCTATTATGGAATAACCGCCGGGCCGACTTTTCACTGTCATAACTGACGGTCATGCCGCCGATATTGGCGATTAAAACGATGCCCATGTTCATCGCAATATCGCCGTCCGACAGCCCTTGATTATGAAACATGGCCATTGCATATATTATTGTGATCGCACAACTCCATTGTGATGCTTCCGGCAGGCTGATGCGGGCAAAGACGTGTATCCAAAGTATGAACAGGGTTAAGGCCATAATGAAATAACCGACCTCGATATTGTGCTGGCGCGGTGTTAATACAAACAACCCGAAACAGGATGCAAGGATGATCGCTCTTATAAACAGAGGATACATTTTTATAAACAGGTTCCGATAAAAGATTGAGATCAATGCCGCGAAAATCGGCATCAGGATCACCATTGCAACCCAGTAAAGATTATCGGTGTGCATCACTATTCGGGAATAATGCCAGGCCATCGTCAGTAACAGCACCGATAATAAACATAATCCCGTGCGGGTTACTTCAATTGAATTGTTCAGCCAGTTATATTGAAAGTTTTTCTCTTCCAACGCCGCTTGTAGCTGCCTGTTGTTATTCATTCATCAACAAATCACTTGTTAATTGATAGAGGGGGTTATTTTCCCGGTGGGCGGCCGAATATATCGGGACGAAGATCATAACGTGTGACCTTGCCTTCGGTGAGTCTTTCGGTGATCTCGAGTGCGCGCCTGGTAAAAGGGTGTTTGCGCGAGCCGTTTGCCCATGAGCGTACCGTGACCTCGGCAACGGCATGTGCTTTGGCCATCCTCAGCCGCGCGGCTTTGCGCTGGTTACGCGGGTATGTATTCATATATTCCCTCAAGTCCATATTCATCCCTGGCTATACCATCCTTAATGCTACATATTGTAGCATCCTTGTCAACAAAAAGATACATTACGTGGCCTTGTCGTATCTGATACGGCACGTATCATTCAGCTTATGTCACAAGCATGGATGGATAGAGCCAAACAGCGGATGCGGAGTCTCGGCATTTCCCAGGAACGACTGGCATCAAGGCTGGGCTGTACTCGCGGGGCAATCGGTCATTATCTCAATGATCGCCGCCAACCGTCCTTGATACAAATAGAACGCATCGCGGATATTCTGAACGTCCGCCCGGCCTGGCTGTTGTATGGAGAACCCAAAAACCAAATTCAGCAGCTACGTCCCGATTACATCAAGGCCGAACCCCTGGCGGCCGTACAGGGGACGACAACGTCCGGCAAAACCCGGGAAATTCTGACCTATCTAAGCCTGTCAAAAACCCATCCCGATCTTTATGCGCTGTCGGTCACCGGTTCACACTGGTCACCCAGAATAATGGAAGGGGAGGCGGTGCTGGTTGATCCCAACCTGGAGGCGGAATCGGGGGACGAGATCGTCATTAATCATGCCGGCAACGTCAGACTGCTCAATCTGGTCAGGGAAACCGATGATCAGTTGATTGTAAGTGAAATTATGAAAGTGAACCGGCGGCAGGTTCTGGATAAAGCCGACGTTCGCTATATTCATACCATTATTTCGATCTGCTGTACCGCCATTGTTGGTGACGTTTAGAGATGATTTGTCACCGTCACGGATCGGTTTGCCACGGTTCGGTTAAGACGCGCAAATTTCATCAACAATCTGGTAGGCGCGATTGGATTCGAACCAACGACCCCCACCATGTCAAGGTGATGCTCTAACCAACTGAGCTACGCGCCTATGGAAAGCACAGGATAACGAATCCGTGTCAGGATACAAGCATTATATATCAGGCGACAAGCTATCACGCTCCGGGCGGTGGACGGTTTGGGCGACAAGGCGGCAATTCGCCGGGTTTCTCAAACTCACACTGTTGATGTAGGCGCTGTCCGCGGGCAGCTCTCCATGATGGGGCGGCCGGTACAGATAAATTGCATTAAGACGCCTGTTGCGATAATAGGAAAGACCCACGGCACAGCGGGCCAACGCGCTATTGCTGTAAACAAAATAATTGCAATCGGCCAATAGATATATATTCCTTATAACCGTCATGGTTTCCTGACGTTTTAATGATGGTTTTTCATGGATCATCTGTGCGAGGTGATTGTCATACCGCCGCTCTTGGTCGTCATAGATGAAATCAAGCCCTGAATCTTTTGGCAGTTGGCGCAACACATCGTCGGAGTCGGTGGCCACGAACACCGTTTTAACACCGACGGCCGCAGCCATCCGCTCGATGGCCACAATATAACTGCCGACGGCAAAGCAGCGGACTGTGTGTCTGGGGTCGGGGGAAGACTTTAGATCCCCATGCCGTATATGCACCCCGATTCTGGGGCCTGAGAGACCCAGAGAGAGGCGGCGTTCCTCTATGTGGGCCCTGTATTCTTCCCTTAACTTCAGGAAGTTTTCCATGATAAATCCCAGATCAAATAAATGTCTAAAAGGCAAATCCTTTAAAGTATGGAAAAGGGGAATTGCCTTGTTTGGTGATTTGAACGTCCAATATACAATTTTTTCCCGTTGCGGACGATCATTGAAACAAACGCCGTTGGTAAGGGTACTATCCACGTCGTTTATTGAAAGATTTGACATGGATTCATAAGGAAAATCGTAGGATAAACGTGGATGATTAAAAATGACCGTTCGATCGTACCAACTCCCCAATGTTAGAACTCTTCCAATTATGCTGATATAAGCCCCTAACCCACACTCAGGGCTAAAGTCCTTAAATATAAGATATCTGCCGCTTTCCGGAGGGACCGCATACTGCAGGAAACGCATTTTGCTGATAACTGTCCGCTCCACGGCATCTAAATAGTCGTCCGAATAGGAGAGTGACAAGTGGCCTGCTCCCGTTCTTGATAGAACAAAATGTTTCAAATGGGTGACGGCGCCGGGGAATTCGCTAAAGGCCCTCACTCTGTCTAAGAAGAATTTGGCTTTTGCTCGCAATGCCCGTGCAGTCGGAATCCTCAAAAACATACACGGAGCCTCTCTTTCTCGATGCCGTCAATACGACTGTATTTTACTATTGTGTGAGTATTTGGGGTCTGGGCATGGGCGCGGGCACAGGGTACTGTTACTCCGGCTCGGTTAATTGAAGCGCCAGGAATATCGGGCCGCCCTGACGCTGAATCAGCATCGGCACCGGGCGATTTTTTGGCAGACCTTCAATTATCCCTGCAAAATGCGCCACGTCCTCAATCCTGGTATTATTCAACAGCAAGATAATATCACCCTTGTTCAGGCCCGCCTGTTGTGCCGGGCCGGGCATGACCTCGGTCACGATCACACCATGATCGTCTATTTCCAGATCACTGCGCTGCTCTTCGGTCAATTCCTTGACCTTAAGCCCGAGCAGCTTGGATGAGCCTTTGTCGGTCCGGCTGCTGATGGATACTTCGACGTCATCGGAAGACAATTCGGCAATCTTGATGCGTATGGTTTTATTTTTGCCGCGCCGTAGAATATCGATCGGCACCCATTTATCGATTGCGCTGCTACCGACCAAAGGCGGCAGGTCGGACGAAAAACGGATCTCTTTGCCATCAAACCGGGTCACGATATCACCGACCTCAAGACCGGCGTCGGCGGCCGGGCTATCCGGCAAAACCTTGGATATTAATGCGCCATGCGGTCTCGACATATCGAATGACTCCGCCAGTTCTCGCGTGACGTCCTGGATCAGCACACCCAGCCAGCCGCGCGACACCCGCCCCTGTTGGCGCAGTTGCTGATACACGTTTTTTACCAGGTCCACCGGCACCGCGAATGAAAGCCCCATAAATCCACCGGTACGGCTATAGATTTGGGAATTGACGCCAATCACCTCGCCGTTCAGATCAAACAATGGCCCCCCGGAGTTGCCCGGATTGATCGCAACGTCGGTTTGAATAAAAGGCACATAATTTTCATTGGGCAGACTGCGTCCGATGGCGCTGATTATTCCGGCGGTTACCGAGTGGTCAAACCCAAATGGTGAACCGATAGCCAGCACCCATTGACCCACTTTAAGTTCCTGGGCACTGCCCAGCTTCAGTGCCGGCAGATCATCCGCCTCGACTTTGAGTAATGCGATATCACTGCGTGCATCGCTGCCGGTCAACTCGGCGACAAATTCTCTGCGGTCATTCATTCTGACAATAATTTCATCCGCGTCTTTGACGACGTGATGGTTGGTAATGATATAGCCATCCTCGGACACGATAAAACCGGAACCCAAAGGCGATCTTCGTTCAAATGGACCGTTGTCCTGCGGGATCTCCCCAAAAAACTTGTTAAAGAATTCATACAACGGGCTGTTTTCAGGCACGTTGGGTATATCAAAATGCGGACGTACCATGCGCCGTGAATTTTTCACGTTTGTGCTGATATTCACCACCGCGGTGGCGTTGGACTCAACCAGCGGGGTAAAATCAGGCAGTTCTCTGGCACCGGCAAATTGGGCCTGGATTAAAATCAACAGCCCAAGCAAGTGGGCTTTGTACGCTATCGTGACTTGCATAAAATTTCCAATATTAATTTTGCTGTTTGACCGAATTGACCATGAGTTTAACCGTTGCCATCGGCACGTCGCCCACTGCGGTCACCCGGTATCCATCGACTAAGGCGGCATATACGCTGACCCCGCCCCGCTGGGATTCCCCGTGCAAATGTTCTTCCGCCCCTGCTGGTTCCTGTTCCACGAAAACCGACACCGTGGCCAAACCATCGGAAAAAACCATGTGCTCGACCGGCATTTTAACAAAGGGCATTAACTGCCGCTTGGATTCACTCATGGAAAAACCATTTGGGGTCCAACCCACTTCCCAGGAAGAATTCTTTTCGCCGGTATTCCCCGGGCTTATATCGAGCTCATGGCGGGTGTAACCGGCGGTTGACACGCTTGGTTGCAGCAGGCTGTCCGGGATCAGATCATGCACGTCCAGCTGAGTAAACATGATCTGTTCCAGAGTGGCATCCAGCTCGTTTTTTAATTCAAACTTGAGCAACAGCTTGGAATGCCGGCCAATCCATAATTGATAACCGTAGCGATAATCATCTTTTGGGATAATATCGATGATCCACGCGTCCCGGCCGGCAATGCGCCCCCGATCGCTGGTAACCAGAGTATATTGAGAAGTAATGCTCTCTATCGGTTCCGGCCAGCGTGAAGAGATCAGCTCTTCGATTCTAAATTTTCCGACAAAAACCTGGCGATTATTGGGGAACACACAGCGCACCGATTCCTGATCCCTGATCACTTCACGGGCAGTGCCGGACAAGGACACCAGCCGTTCGTGTTCGCCGTCTTCACCGACTTTATGTACCAGCCTCATGGTATCGATTTGCTCGCCCTTGCGGTATATAAATATACCGTCATAATTTAATTCATGGCTGGCTTGAGACATTGCATTGAGCAGGTATTGCGCGTCCGGCAATACCGGCTCCTCAGCCAGGGCGCCGACAACCGGCAGCGAAGAATAAGCAAGGATTAATAATGCAAAAGGCTTATAGAACCTATTTTTTGGCTTCATAGGCAACGATTCTTACGTACGGAAAAAGGCCGTGCATTCCGGAGTTGGCTCTATGCTCATTATAGTTCACCAGGTAGTGATCCAGCCGCAATTGGGCCTGATGATCAGCGCCCCAATTGCCGGTTTGCCATGCCGGCCCATTTGCGGTAAAAGTGACCCGGCCGGGTGCTTCACCACCGGCAACGAGGTTGGGCGCAACCGTTGTCGGCTCTTGCCCCTGCTGCAATCCAATCACCACCGCCGCGGCCAGCGACGCCGCTATCGCCAGACCCGATACCGGTTTGAACAGTTTTTGTGCCAGGCCGCCGCGCCGCGCATCGACAACGGTCAACGCCGGTTCATTCATCACCCTCGCCTTAACCCGGTTGGCGATAGTGCAATCCACCCGCTCGGGCAGATGCCCTTGCAGCGCGTCACGGATCAAATGATAGCGTTCCCAGGTCCGGCGCAAACCCTCATTATGAACGAGTGCATCAATAATACCCTGATCACTTTTTTTATCATCCACCAGCGATGAAATCTGTTCCAGTCTGTCTTTATGCATGCATGCCATCCTCTTTAATTTTCCAATAATGGTGATATATCTCTATCTATAGCCTCTCTGGCACGAAAAATGCGGGAACGAACCGTCCCAATTGGACAGTCCATCACCATCGCAATATCTTCATAACTCAGCCCGTCCACCTCTCTCAAGGTTATCGCCGTTTTCAGATCGTCCGGCAAATTGTCGACGGTACGGAAGATAGTCTTCTGCAATTCCTCCCGTAGCAGCAAATTCTCAGGTGTCGCCTGTTCCTTTAGAGCATCACTATCCTCAATTTGTTCCATTTCCGATATATCCCGGTCCAGCCCCTGCGACCGCCTTGCCTGGACGGCAAGATAATTCTTGGCGGTATTGACCGCGATCCTGTACATCCAGGTATAAAACGCACTGTCCCCCCTGAAACCGGGCATGGACCGGTAGGCCTTTATAAACGCCTCCTGGGTAATATCCAGCGCGTCGCTGTGATTTCTGACAAAGCGTGAAACCAGGTTGACTATCCGTTGCTGGTATTTCAAAACCAATAGATCGAACGCCGCCTTTTCTCCCCCTTTTACCCGGTCAATTAATTGACGGTCGGTTACATCGGTACACATCCGGCTTTGTTCTCCGTGTTATTATTAATATGTGCTGACCCAAAAAATATAATTTCTCAATCCATTTCAATGAGTTATTAAGATGATCGACTATGCTTTTAACAATATATCATATCTTAACTGAAGCGATATGAATGACCAACCTGAATATGACGTTCTGATCATTGGCAGTGGTGCGGCCGGCCTAAGCCTGGCATTGAAACTCGGCGAGGTCGCCAGGATCGCGGTGCTTGCCAAGGAAGCATTGACCGAAAGCGCAACGCTTTACGCCCAGGGGGGGATCTCCGCGGTGCTCAATGACGACGATTCCATCGACTCGCACGTCCAGGACACTATCGAGACCGGCGCCGGGCTGTGTGACCCGGAGGTAGTCAAATACGTGGTCGAACGCGGCCAAAAAAGCATCGACTGGCTGGTCGATATTGGCGTCAGTTTCACCCTCGATGAAGATACCGGCGGCGGCACCCCGTTTCATCTGCACCGCGAGGGCGGGCATAGTCACAGGCGCGTCATTCACGCGGCCGACTCCACCGGACGCGCGATAGAGACCACGTTGGAAGCACAAGTAAAGCGGCACCCGGCGATAACCCTGTTTGAATACCATACCGCCATCGATCTGATCATCGGCGATACCGGCCCATCCGGCGGGCGCAGATGCGTTGGCGCCTATGTGCTCGACCAACGGCGGGATCGCGTACAAGCGATACGGGCGCGCACCGTGGTTTTGGCCACCGGCGGCGCCGGCAAGGCCTATCTGTATACCAGCAATCCGGACAGTTGCACCGGCGATGGCATCGCGATGGCCTGGCGCGTCGGTTGCCGCATCATGAACATGGAATTCATCCAATTTCATCCGACCTGCCTTTATCATCCGCAGGCAAAGAGTTTTCTGATATCCGAGGCATTGCGCGGCGAAGGCGCAACATTGACCCTGGCCGATGGCCGGCGATTCATGCGCCATTTTGACGCCCGTGAGGAGCTTGCCCCGCGGGACGTGGTCGCCCGCGCCATCGATCATGAAATGAAACGCACTGGCAGCGAATGCGTATATCTGGATATCAGCCATAAACCGAAACAGCTTATTCAATCCCGTTTTCCGACGATCCTGCGACGTTGCCTGGAATTTGGCATAGACGTCCGCAAACAACTGATACCGGTCGTCCCCGCGGCCCACTACACCTGCGGCGGAATCAAGGTCGACCAACGCGGCAGAACCGATCTGTCCGGTCTGTATGCGATAGGCGAAGTCAGTCACACCGGACTCCATGGCGCCAATCGCATGGCCAGCAACTCACTGCTCGAGTGCATCGTTTTTGCCCACGCCGCCTACCAGGATATACGACGGCGGCTGGCCGATATCACCATGCCCGGTGCATTACCCCCCTGGGATGAAAGCCGGGTCACCGATTCCGACGAAGAAGTGGTCGTCAGCCACAATTGGGATGAAATTCGGCGCTTCATGTGGGATTACGTCGGCATTGTCCGCTCCAACAAGCGCTTACAACGCGCCCACCACAGGATCCAATTACTGCAAACGGAGATCGATGAATACTACGGCAATTTCCGCATAAGCAAGGACCTGATAGAATTGCGCAATATCGCCCGGGTTGCCGCGTTGATCATACACTCGGCGATGGCCCGCAAAGAGAGTCGGGGCCTGCATTATTCCCTGGATTATCCGGAGACCGGCGAGGCCCGCAATACCGTCATGCAGAAGCCATGAACAAGCCTGGAAATCGATAAGCCCGGGCAAAAACCGGCACGCTCTTTGTTGCCGGCATAGTGGTTCAGCCACGGCATAAGTCCATAACACAGGGCACTCCGGATTGTTGTTGATAAGCGATGGTACCGGAGATTGCAGGGTGCGGTTGAAGCGCTCGCAGTGGGCGTTCATTTCCAGGCCCTCAAAAAACTTTGACTCAAAACACCTGCACAGGTTCTCAGCGATAACAAAAAACAGTCCAATATGTGGCAACGCGATACAACACCTTGCATTGGCTACGCGGATAGATAATACTGGCAGGGAGGAGTCAGTTGGGTGATCGCTGTAGCTTAGGTTGCAGAGGAAAGTCCGGGCTCCATAGGGCAGAGTGCCAGATAATGCCTGGGCGGCGCGAGCCGACGGAAAGTGCCACAGAAAATATACCGCCCGTTAGGGTAAGGGTGAAATGGTGCGGTAAGAGCGCACCGCGCTGGTAGTAATACCAGTGGCACGGCAAACCCCACTTGGAGCAAGACCGAATAGGGGGATATTGATGTAGCCCGCAGAATCCCCGGGTAGGTCGCTAGAGGTGTGTGGTGACATGCATCCCAGATGAATGATTACCTGTTACAGAACCCGGCTTACAGGCCGACTCCTCTCTTTTTCCAATGCGCGGATGATTATCCCGATTAGATTTGCACCTAAAGTCTGATGGCTTGCAATGATGTTTGCACTGGGACTGATAATCATCAGATCAGCGCGCTTTTTTTACCATTTTTTATCCAAAAATCCGATTATTCAGGCGGATTCTTCCAAAAAACCCGAATTTTCTGAAAAAAAATGTAAAGAATCCTTGCAGTTTCTCTGTGAAGCATCTAATATTACCCAAAGTGGGAAAATGTGGTGAATAGTGGAAATTGTGAATATAACGGTAATACTACATGTTTCGAGGATTCAGTACAGTCAGTCTTGATGATAAGGGCCGTTTAGCGATACCGAGTCGCTATCGGGATTATCTCAGTGTGCGGGCGGGAAACGCGGTAGTGCTGACGTTGAATCCATTTGACCGATCGCTTTGGCTGTATCCGTTGCCTGAATGGGAAATTATTGAAACCAAGTTGGCAACATTGTCCGATTTTGACCGGATCAGTCGCCGCACCAAGCAAATGATGCATGGTTATGCCACCGATTGCCAACTGGATAATCAAGGGCGGATTTTAGTCCCTAAAGAGTTGCGCAATTATGCCGATCTGCGACAGACCAGTGCGATGCTGGGCCAGGGCAATAAATTCGAGATCTGGGACGCGGCAACCTGGCAACAGCAGCGGGATCAATGGCTGGAGTCGCTCAGTGACGGTGATACTGAGGTATCCGATGCGCTTAAATCGCTGGCATTGTAGGGTTGACGGGCCGGGTAATGATTTGTGAGGAAAGGCATTGGAATATTCCCACGTGCCGGTTTTATTAGATGAGGTATTGGAGGGGCTGAATATCAGGCCGGATGGATTCTATGTTGATTGTACATTTGGACGTGGCGGACATAGTGAGGCAATTTTGCGGAAATTGGATGAATCGGGGTGCTTGTTATCGATGGATAAAGACCCCGACGCGATGGCCATTGCCCATCGCAAACCATTTGTTGATAAGCGGTTTAAATTGATGCAGGGGTCCTATTGCATGTTGTCAAATTTGGTGGGTGCGCAGGATATGCCGGGGAAAGCCGACGGCATACTCTTTGACCTTGGTGTTTCTTCTCCACAGCTTGATGATCCGGACCGGGGGTTTGGTTTTCAACGTGATGGCACGCTGGATATGCGCATGAATCCCAATGAGACGGTTTCGGCCCGGGATTGGTTAAATCAGGCGGAACAATCTGAAATTGCCGACGTGATCTATCATTATGGTGAGGAGCGCCTGGCCAGACGGATCGCAAAATACATTGTTGACAAACGTGACGCGGAGCCTATTGGTACCACTGCTCAGCTTGCCGATCTGGTCGCGTCCGCTTATCCAAAGAGGGCGGTGAAGGGTATTCATCCGGCGACAAAAACATTTCAGGCAATCAGGGTGTTTATTAACCGTGAACTGGATGAACTTGAACAAGTATTGCCGCAAGTGGTTAAGGTGCTTGCCGGCGGCGGCCGCATGGTCGTGATCAGTTTTCATTCTCTGGAGGATAGAATAGTAAAACGGTTTATCAGATCCCAAGGGCGCAACGATAATTTTCCATCTGATCTGCCGGTCAGGCATGACCAGCTTCGACCCAAATTGAAAAAGATCGGGAAACCGGTTCATCCGACGCCCGGGGAAGTCGAGAGTAATCCGCGTGCGCGCAGTGCAATTATGCGGGTTGCCGAGAGGATTTGAAGAATGAGAGTGATTTTCCCGGTTTTGCTCGCCATAGCCGTTTTTGTTTCCGCGGTTTGGATTGTGATCTCTGAGCATGAGACAAGACGGTTATTTGTCGAAATGCTGGAGCTGGAGAAGGAACGCGATGCATTAAATGAAGAATGGGGCCGCATTCAATTGGAACGCAGTACCTGGGCGACGAATGACCGGATCGAGTTTTTGGCGCGTACGGCACTGGATATGAACAGTCCCGGGCAAAAAATGACCGTATTACTGATGAAATGAATACAGAGATACCACCACGGCCTCATTATCTGCTTCGCAGATGGCTGATACTGGCATTTTTCTGCCTGGTTGTGTGCGTGCTGATTTGGCGGGTTATCGATCTGCAATTGCTCAATAATGATTTTCTCAGGACCTATGGCGATGCTCGCTCGCTCAGAATTGTCGAGATTCCCGCGCATCGCGGCGTTATTACCGATCGCAATGGCAATTATCTGGCAATCAGCACGCCGGTTGAATCAGTTTGGGCCAGACCGCGTCTGGTGCTGCAACACGCCGACCGCCTCCCGGCACTTGCGGCCCTATTGGGAACAACCGCCACGGAATTGCAGCGCAAGTTGCTTGATCGTAGCGGGCGCGACTTTTTTTATTTAAAGCGTCAAGCCGGCCCGGATTTGGCCGACAAGGTGCTATCGCTTGATATTCCGGGGGTTTATCTGGAACCGGAATACAAGCGCTATTACCCCCAGGCTGAAATGACCGCACATATCATTGGTTTTACTGATATTGATGATATCGGCCAGGAAGGGATTGAATTGGCCTATGATGATTGGTTACGGGGCAGGCCCGGCAAGAAAAGAGTGCTGAAAGACAGATTGGGGAGGGTTGTAGAGCAAGTCGAGGGTATTCAATCTTCGGAATCGGGGCGGGAATTGGCATTGAGTATCGATAGACGCATACAATATCTCGCCTATCGTGAACTCAAGACCGCCGTTATCCGCCATAAGGCGAAGGGCGGATCGCTGGTTCTGCTTGATGTGACTACCGGCGAGGTATTGGCACTGGTGGGACAGCCTTCTTATAATCCCAATAACCGCAGTGACCTTAGGAGTGAGTACTATCGTAATCGAGCCGTTACCGACGTCTTTGAACCCGGTTCGGTATTAAAACCCTTCACAATCTTGGCGGCCCTGTCTTCCGGTTTGTATAAACCCGATACCCTGATTGATACCCGTCCGGGTTATTTGAAAGTCGGCGATCACGTTATACGTGACATTCGAAGTTATGGCGTGATCGACGTGGCAACGGTGATCAGAAAATCAAGCAACGTCGGCACAAGTAAAATCGCTCTGTCGCTGCAACCCGAAATGTTCTGGAAAATGCTGTCTCATTTTGGTTTTGGCCAGCCCGCCGGCAGTGTTTTTCCCGGAGAGGCTGCGGGCAAATTGGCAAGGTATAGCAACTGGTCCGAAGTGGAAATGGCGACCATAGCGTTTGGTTACGGTCTTTCGGTGAGCGTGTTGCAATTGGCAAAGGCGTATAGCGTGATCGCAGCCGATGGCGTGCGCCGGCCGATTTCTTTTATTCACGTCGCCGACAAGGTGGACGGACATCGAGTTATTTCCGCGCAGGCGGCCCGGCAGATCAGATTAATAATGGAGACTGTTGTTTCCGATCAGGGCACGGGCGGACGTGCATCGGTTCACGGTTACCGGATTGCCGGTAAGACCGGCACGGTGCATAAATCAACCCGGGGCGGTTATTCGGAAGACCAGTATTTATCGATTTTTGCGGGGATGGCGCCGGTAAGCAAACCGCGTCTGGTGATGGTGGTGACAATTGATGAGCCCAGAGGCAGTCAATATTATGGTGGCCAGGTTGCCGCGCCGGTTTTTTCCGGAGTAATGGAGGGTGCGTTGAGAATAATGGATTTGCCGCCGGACGATCTGCCCGCGTTTGAAAAGCAGTCGATAGCGGGCATAACTCCATATGATATTTTGCCGGGGTTTGGGCAATGATGGCGGTTAAAATAGTGCCTGCGTCCTTAAAAGAACTGCTTGCCGGCATTGCAGGGTTTCAAGGTAAGGTGATGATTGAAGGTTTATCCGCGGACAGCAGAACGGTTAAGCCGGGAGATCTGTTTATTGCCTATGAGGGCGTCCATATGGATGGACGTTTGTTTATCGGCGATGCAAAAAACGCCGGCGCGGTGGCGGTCGTTGCCGAGCGGGATCAATCCCTCGATCAATCGGACTATTCCATTCCGGTTATTCCGGTAAGTGATCTGAAAAAATGGATAGGTGTTATTGCCAGTCGCTTTTATCGACACCCTTCTAAGAAGATGACGATGATCGGTGTAACCGGGACCAATGGCAAGTCGTCCGTGACTTATCTCGTCAGTAATGCCTGGGCTGCAAGCGGCAAGCAGGGTGCGTCCATGGGAACGCTGGGTTATGGTGTTAATACGGGGCTTCGGGCCGGGTCGCATACCACTCCGGATGCCATCAACCTGCAAAAAAATCTGGCCGGGTGGTGCGATAAAGTTGATTGTACCATTATGGAAGTGTCTTCCCATGCCCTCGCTCAGTCCCGCGTCAATGGGGTTGATTTTGATATTGCCGTTTTTACCAATTTAAGCCGGGATCATCTTGATTACCACAGGGATTTTGAATCTTATGGGGCGGCGAAATCGAAATTATTTGAGTGTGACGGCCTGAAACACGCGGTTATCAATCTGGATGATGAGTTTGGTCGAAACCTGATCGACAGGATTGATGGCTCGGTCAACGTCATCGCCCATACATTGGCTCAGTCTGTTTATGATCAGAACAAAGATCGTTTGAATATTATGTATGGCCGCGCGCAACCGGCGCAAGGTGCAACCACCGCAATAGATATTGCAAGTCCCTGGGGCAATGATCATTTGACCACAAAACTGGTGGGCACATTTAATGTTGAGAACCTGCTGGCGAGTTTGGCTTGTTTATGCCTTCAACAATTTTCATTGCACGAGGGAGTGAAGCTACTGCGCGGAATTGGCGGCGTGCCGGGCAGGATGGAACGATATAAGAAACCGGGCCATGCCACTCTGGTTGTCGATTATGCCCATACCCCGGACGCGCTGGCAAAGGCACAACAATCATTAAAGCAAATATGCCAGGGCAAGTTAATTACCATATTCGGTTGTGGCGGCGACAGAGACAGCGGCAAACGTCCAAAAATGGGTGCGGTGGCCGAATCAATTTCGGATCGGATTGTTTTGACCAACGATAATTCAAGAACCGAAGACCCCGGGGAAATAATCGAGGATATTTTATCCGGTATAAAAAATAGAAACCAGGTAAAGGTGGTTATTGATCGATCGGAAGCGATTGTTACAAGTTTTCACGCGGCCGAGGAACGGGATATTATTCTGATTGCCGGCAAGGGTGATGAAGACTACCAGGAAATACAGAACCAATATCATCCCTTTTGTGATCGGGAACTGGCAAGGAGGCTGACCGAGTCATGATTAGCATGAGATTGTCGGAAGCGGTAAAGATCACCGGCGCACAACTATACGGCCGGGACGTCAGGTTTCGAGGCTGTTGTTCGGACAGCCGCAGGATCACCGCGGATCAGATGTTTATCGCGTTGCGCGGCAACCATTTTGACGGCCATCAGTTCATAGACGCGGCGCTTGAACGCGGCGCCAACTCATTTCTGCTTGAAACGTTTCCGACCAATAACCTGTCCGGCATAAAGGTTGGGAATGCTCGAAACGCGATGGGCTTATTGGCGCGGGCCTGGCGGAAAAAATTCGATATTCCCGTTGTGGCGGTGACCGGTAGCAACGGTAAGACAACGGTTAAACAAATGTTACGTTGCATCTTATCGCAGGGAACGCTGGTGCACGCCACTGCGGGCAATTTAAATAATGATATAGGCGTTCCGTTGACGTTGTTTGGCATAGGCGAAGAGCATGATTACGTGGTGATTGAAATGGGTGCGAACCATCCGGGTGAGATCCAATGGCTTGCCAATATCAGCCATCCGGACGTTGCGGTTATAACCCAATGTGCACCGGCTCATTTGGAAGGGTTTGGCACGGTTGAGGGCGTTGCCAAAGCGAAGGCGGAGGTTTATTCGGCCTTAGGCAAAAACGGGACCGCGATCATTAACGCAGATGATCCCTATGCCGATTTTTGGCGCCAGTGCAGCTCTGAATCAAGACAGATTGATTTTGCCGCGAAAAATAACGCGGACGTGAAAGCGGCAAATATTGAATACGATCATGATGCATTCATCACTCGCTTCGAGCTCGTGACTGAAAACGGATCGGTGACGATCACCCTGCCGTTGCCGGGTCATCATAACGTGATGAATGCGATTGCCGCGTCCGCCTGTGCTTATGCTCTTGATATATCCAATGAACAAATCAGAGACGGCTTACAATCAATACGGGCCGTGAAGGGCCGCCTGCAATTTAAGAAGGGATTGAAGGGTGTCAGCATCATAGACGATACCTACAATGCCAACCCTGAGTCGTTACGCGCCGCGCTTGAGGTATTGGGTCGATGTGCGGAAAGACGATGGCTGGTGCTTGGTGATATGGGCGAATTGGGCGAACAATCCCATTCATTGCATGCCGCGTGCGGTCCGGCTGCCCGCGCTGCGGGGGTTGAAAAATTATTTACTCTCGGGGAATTAAGCAAAGAGACGAGTGCAACCTTTGGTCAAGGATCGGTGCACTCTGATTCGCGTTCCGCGCTGATAGAATTACTGATTAACCGTATTGATAGTGACGTGATCGTTCTGATTAAGGGATCGCGCGCGATGCAAATGGAACAAATCGTCAATGCATTGGAGTTGCCGGCCTGAAATGTTAATTTGGTTAACTGAATACCTGACCCAGTTTCACAGCGGATTTAATGTTTTTCAATATCTTACTTTGAGAATCATTCTTGGAGTACTGACCTCTCTTTTTATTGCGCTGCTGGTCGGGCCTTTTTTTATCAGAAGATTGACGGACAACCAGATTGGGCAAAGCATAAGGGATGACGGGCCCGCGTCGCACTTGTCAAAATCGGGTACGCCGACAATGGGCGGCATGTTAATTATTCTCTCCATGATAATCAGCACCTTATGCTGGGGAAACCTCGAAAACCGTTTTATCTGGGTGGTCTTGGCCGTCACTTTAATGTTTGGCGTAATCGGTTGGATCGACGATTACAGAAAGATCTCGCAAAAGCACGCGGAAGGTTTGCGCGGCATATACAAATATTTATTGCAATCCATCGCCGGCTTAGGCGCCGCGTTGTTTCTTTATTACACTGCAATAACGCCGATTGAAACACAGCTTATCATTCCGTTTGTAAAATCGATCGTGATTGATCTTGGCTGGATGTACGTGATATTTGCTTATTTTGTAATCGTTGGTTCCAGCAATGCCGTTAATTTAACCGATGGCCTGGACGGTCTTGCCATTTTACCGGCGGTAATGGTGGCCGGCGCGCTGGCCATTTTTGCTTATGTGGCCGGCCACGTTTATTTTTCCGGTTATCTTGGGATCCCTTATGTGTCCGGTGTTGGCGAGGTTGCGGTGTTCTGCGGCGCGATAGTCGGTGCCGGCCTCGGCTTTTTATGGTTTAACACCTACCCGGCTCAGATTTTCATGGGTGATATCGGCGCCTTGTCGTTGGGAGCGGCATTGGGCGTGGTTGCAATTTTGGTCAGGCAGGAGCTGGTATTGTTCATTATGGGTGGCGTCTTTGTCATGGAAACGGTGTCGGTAATTTTACAGGTGGGGTCCTACAAGTTAATCGGCAAGCGCATATTTAATATGGCGCCTTTGCATCATCATTATGAATTAAAAGGTTGGCCCGAGCCGAGGGTTATTGTCCGTTTCTGGATCATAACGGTGATATTGGTATTAATCGGCTTGGCCAGTCTCAAGATAAGATGAAGATATTAATGATTTATTTTGCGCGGCAACGGTGTTGATTGGGTGACGAAAGAGACTCGAAAATATGACGCGGTGATCATTGGTCTTGGGAAGACCGGATTATCCTGCGCGCGTTTTTTGACCGGACTCGGCAAACGTATTGCCGTAACCGACACCCTTGAACGGCCGTCTTGTTTGCAACAGTTACGGCACGAATTGCCGAATACATTCACGGCATTGGGCGGAATAGACGCGACCCTGTTGGCGGATGCGGCAAAAATTATTGTGAGTCCGGGTGTGTCGATTGCCGACGCCGGCCTGGATAAGATTGCCGATCACAATACCGCCATTATTGGTGATATAGAATTATTCTGCCGATATGCGGATGCGCCGATCATTGCAATTACCGGATCAAACGGCAAAAGCACGGTCACCACTCTGGTGGCAAAGATTGCCGAATACGCGGGGCTGGACGTCAGTGTGGGGGGTAATCTCGGCACGCCGGCACTGGAACTGCTTGATGGCCGGCAGCCGGATTATTACGTTCTTGAGCTTTCCAGTTTTCAATTGGAAACGACTCATTCTTTGAACGCTTATATTGGCGCGGTGTTAAATATTACCGAAGATCATATGGATCGTTACTCCGGTTTTAATGCTTATGCCGACGCAAAGAAAAAGATATTCAATGGCGACGGGGTCATGGTTATTAATGCCGATGATGAGGTTGTGAACGCAATCGATACAACCGGCCGGTCCGTTGTTAAATACTCGGTAAATTCACCATTGGACAGGGGTTTTTATATCGGGCGCAGGAATGGAGAAGAGTTTTTGTTTAAGGATGATCAAGCCTTGATCCGGCGCTCCGATCTCCATATCAAAGGAGATCATAATGTGTCCAACGTTCTTGCGGCCATGGCCATTACCAATGTTATCAAGGTTTCTTCCGCCCGCGTCAAACAAACCCTGGAAAAGTTTTCAGGACTACCGCACCGCTGTGAGTTTGTTGGCATCGTTAATGGCCTGGAATGGTATAACGATTCCAAAGCAACCAACGTCGGCGCGTGTTGTGCCGCAATAAAGGGACTCGCAAACGGCAAAGAGATCATTCTTATTGCAGGGGGAGATGGTAAGAATGCGGATTTTTCGGCGTTGCCAAAGGCGATGAAAGATCGAGTGTCAAATGCCATTTTATTTGGCAAAGACGCGCAAAAAATTGCCGATCACATCCGACCTTTTATTCCGATTCGGCTGGTTGATAATATGCATGAAGCTGTTCTTGCCGCCAATGAAATGGCGCAATCCAATAATAAGGTTTTATTTTCGCCCGCATGTTCCAGTCTGGACATGTTTGAAAATTATCAACAACGGGGCGAAACCTTTATCCATGAGGTTAAGGCGTTGGGTTGAGCATGTATCGCTTAAAAACACAAGCCTTGTTCAGGCAAGACGCATATATCAAGATGGATATTCTCAGAGGATATGATCTTTGGGTGCTGCTTATCAGTATGTTTATGCTGTTGGCGGGCCTGGTAATGGTTGCTTCCGCGTCAATTACCGTGGCGGCCCGTGAGTTTAGCGATCCTTTACATTACTTTTGGCGGCAAAGTATAGCCGCATCAATTGGCGTGATTGTCGGTCTGATTATTGTTCGTATTCCCATGTGGGTTTGGCAGCTGGTAAGCGTGCCATTACTATTCGTCGGATTTTTTTTGTTGATACTGGTTCTCATTCCCGGCATAGGCAAAGACGTGAACGGCAGTTGGCGCTGGGTGGCCATAGGCCCCATTACATTACAGGCGTCAGAGCCGGTTAAATTTTGCGTCATTGCCTATCTTGCCGGTTATCTGGTCAGGCATGGTGAAGCGGTACGTCATAGTTTTTCCGGTTTTTTTATGCCCATAGTGGTGCTGTCCCTGGTTGCAATTTTATTGCTGTCGGAACCGGATTTTGGTGCGACTGTGGTGTTGTTTGCCACGGCACTGGGGATGTTATTTATAGGCGGCGTACCATTGAGCCGATTTGCGGCATGGCTTATGGTTGCGATCGCCTCTTTATTCAGTCTTGCCATTTTATCACCCTATCGTATGCAACGATTAGTGAGTTTCGTTGATCCCTGGAAAGATCCTTATGATAGCAGCTTTCAGTTAACCCAGGCGCTTATTGCGTTTGGCCGCGGCGAATGGTTCGGCGTTGGTCTGGGTGGCAGCGTACAGAAATTATTTTATTTACCGGAAGCGCATACTGATTTTATGTTTGCGATCATTGCCGAGGAAGTGGGCCTGGTGGGAAGCGTTATCGTTATTTGCCTGTTTTCATTGCTTGTATGGCGGGCTTTTCTAATAGCCCGAACGGCGGAATATGCCGGTCAATATTTTTCCGCTTTTTTTGCGTATGGCGTGGGCCTCGTTATTGGCGTGCAGGCATTCATTAATATCGGGGTCAATACCGGCGTTTTGCCCACCAAGGGATTGACGTTGCCATTGATGAGTTATGGCAGCAACAGTCTGATCATTACCTGCACGTTGCTCGCCGTGTTGTTGCGCATTGAATATGAAAATCGCCGGTATCATCGATCACAAATTCCCGATAAGGAGGCCATTCATGCGTCCTAGAAAAATAATGATCATCGCAGGGGGCACCGGTGGGCATATTTTTCCGGCTTTGGCGGTCGCCGAATATTTAAGCGGTTTGGAATATGAAATTAACTGGTTGGGAACGGACCGGGGAATGGAACGGAAAATCGTGCCCGTTAATAAGTATCGGTTATTTACTGTTTCGGTTTCAGGGTTGCGCGGTAAAAGGTTCTTTAATCTTTTATTGGCGCCACTGCAATTATTTATGGCCTTATTGCAATCATTAATTATCTATAACAAAGTCAACCCCGACGTTGTTATCGGGTTTGGCGGTTATGCCAGTGGTCCCGGCGGCGTGGCAGCCTGGTTAATGAGAATACCACTGTTGATCCATGAGCAGAATGCGGTCGTCGGCACAACAAACCGCCTGCTTGCACCCTTTGCAAACACGGTCATGCAAGCGTTTCCCGGCACATTTGCCGACAAACATTCAGTGGTATTGACCGGCAACCCGGTGCGCAAGGACATCTTACAGATATACTCCCCCGGCAAACGGCTCAATTGTGAAACCAATACGGTCCTGCACCTGCTGGTACTGGGGGGCAGTCAGGGGGCAATGAAGCTGAATCAGCTGATCCCTGACGCGGTTGCAAAATTAATGCCCAAACAGCAGATTGAAGTCATTCATCAAACCGGTGAAAAACATTTTTGCAGTACCCGGGAAGAATATGATGCGTGCGGGGTAACCGCAAAACTGATGGCTTTTATTGAAGATATGGTGGAGGTGTACCGGTGGGCGGATATCGTTGTTTGCAGAGCCGGGGCAATGACCATAGCCGAATTGAGCGCGGCGGGCGTGGGTTCGATATTAATACCCTTTCCCCATGCAACTGATGATCATCAAACCGCCAATGCGCGCTATTTAAGTGACAACCAGGCGGCCATTTTAATCCCGGAAAAGGAATTAACGGCGGATCGATTCTCTGAGGTGATCGAGTCACTGAGCGCTTCCCGGGATAAAGTGATTAAAATGGCCCGTAATGCACGCGCATTATCCATCAAGGATGCAACGATTCACGTTGCCAATCTATGCACGGAATTCGCCAATGCCTGACATTAATTCATTGACAATGGGACGAGTCAAAAACATTCATTTTGTTGGCATAGGCGGCGCCGGGATGAGCGGCATAGCCGAGGTGATGAATAATCTCGGTTATACCGTATCAGGTTCGGACATTAAGCCGGCCGCAACGACGGATTATCTTAGTTCCTTAGATATAAAAATCATCGATAATCACGATGCTCAAAATATAAAAGACAGTGACGTGGTTGTTGTTTCCAGTGCCATTGATGATAACAACCCCGAGATACTTGAAGCAAAAAAACAAAGGATACCGGTGGTTCGACGCGCCGAAATGCTGGCGGAATTGATGCGATTCAGCAGGGGCATTGCCATTGCGGGCACGCATGGTAAGACAACGACTACAAGTCTTGTCACAAGCATACTTGCCGAAGGCGGTCTTGATCCGACCTATGTTATCGGCGGGGTACTTAACGGTATTGGCAGTAACGCAAAGTTGGGCAAAGGCGAGTATTTTGTCTCTGAAGCCGATGAAAGCGACGCTTCTTTTCTGCATTTCACCCCCTTTGTCGCGATTGTAACCAATATCGATTCCGATCATCTGGATGCTTATGCGGGCAATTATATGCGTTTGCAAGAGCATTTTGTTGAATTCATTCACCAGCTTCCCTTTTATGGTTATGCAATCCTGTGCATCGATCACGACAACATAAGGGAAATGATCCCCGCCATTTCACGCACCGTTATAACCTATGGAACTGACCGGCGGGCTGATTATAGTGCCAAATTGACGAAACAGTACGGCAATCAAACCTGGTTCACGGTTTCACGACCCGACGCCGGGAATTGGTTGGACATTAAACTCAACCTGCCGGGGCGACATAATATGCTGAATGCGTTGGCGGCCATTGCCGTTGCCGATCAAATTGGCGTGCCGGAGCCGGCCATCGTTGATGCATTGTCAAAGTTTGCAGGTATTTCGAGACGTTGTCAGGTCAAGGGCGAGATAACGGTGGGCGGCAAGAAATGTTTGCTTATTGATGATTACGCGCATCATCCGACCGAAATTGCCGAGACGCTAAGGGCTATTCGAAGCGGCTGGGCTGAAAAACGTATCGTCGTTATTTATCAGCCGCACCGTTACAGCCGGTTGCGAGATCTATTTGAAGATTTTTGCCGGGTGTTGTCCCAGATTGAGATTTTATTTGTACTGGAGGTCTATCCGGCGGGTGAGTCTCATATTGTCGGCGCCGATAGTCGCACCTTATGCCGGTCGGTGCGATTGCGAGGCCGGAATGATCCCCTGTTTATTGAAAACCAGGATGAGATTTTTAATCTGCTGTTATCCGTTGTTGAAGAAGGTGATCTTGTGATCACGTTTGGTGCCGGCGATATTGGCACTCTCTCCGGGAAAATTCATGAACGCTTTGCCGCGGTTCATGCGGCGTGAATCGATATGTTAATCATAAACCGATTGGATTTGAGATGAAGGCACTCTTTAACGCCGACCTGTTGAGCGGAAAATTAAAATTTGATGAGCCTATGTCGAAACACACGTCTTGGAAGATAGGCGGCCTGGCGGATTGTTATTATTCCGCGAAGGATATTGACGATCTGATCCTGTTTTTAAAACAAGTGCCCGCGACCATGTCGATAACGTGTATTGGCAACGGTAGTAATTTGTTGGTGCGTGACGGGGGCATACGAGGGGTGGTGATCTCGATGGCGGCCTTTACGGATGCAATAGAGGTGATGGAGGATTGCCGTATTAATGTTGGCGCCGGTGTGCCGTGCCCCAAAGTGGCGCGTTTTGCCGCGAGTGGTGGCTTGACCGGTTCCGAATTTCTTGCCGGTATCCCGGGCACCATGGGTGGAGCGTTGGCGATGAACGCGGGGGCTTATGGCGGTGAAATTTGGGATATCGTCGAATCGGTAACGGTACTTGATCGCCGCGGCGAGCCCGAGCTTCGATCCAAACGGGATTTTGAAGTGGCATATAGAAAGGTTTCTTTGAAACAGGATGAATGGTTTATTTCATGTTGTTTAAGGTTGCAACAATCGGACAAGACCCTATGCAATCAAAAGATCAGAACTTTGCTTTCCGAACGCAATGAGCAACAACCCGTCGGACAGTTAAGTTGCGGCTCAGTATTTAGAAATCCAAAAGATGATTATGCGGCCCGACTGATTGATGCCTGCGGTTTGAAAGGAACCCGCATTGGCCGGGCCTGTGTTTCCAGGAAACACGCAAATTTTATTGTAAATATGGGCAATGCTTCATCACTGGACGTTGAGAATCTCATTATATTAATGCACGACGCGGTCAAGCGCAGATGCGGGGTCGATTTGCAGGCGGAGGTGAACATTATTGGTGATTTGGAAGAGGATGCTCACGCCTGTAAATTATGAATGAACACCTGAGAATGGACGCAAGTATTTATGGCAAAGTCGCGGTGTTAATGGGCGGTGCATCAGCCGAACGGGCGATTTCTTTGGAAAGCGGTCGGGCGGTGCTTGATACATTGTTAACTTGTGGCGTGAATGCGCATGGCCTTGACGTTGATGAACATATTTTTACTCGATTACAACGGGAAGAGTTTGATCGGGTTTTTATCGCATTGCATGGGCGCGGAGGTGAAGACGGCGTGATACAAGGCGGACTGGAACAAATCAACGTGCCATATACCGGTAGCGGGGTGCTGGGTTCCGCTTTGGCAATCGATAAATGCCGTGCCAAGGCGATTTGGAAACAATATGGATTGCCTACGCCCGAATACATGGCAATAGATCGAACTGCTGATTGGGACTGGGTTGCTGAACACCTTGGTTTGCCACTGATAGTGAAGCCGGTGCGTGAAGGTTCGAGTATCGGCGCGTGCAAGGTAACGGCACGGGATCAGATCCCCGGTGCGTGGCGGGCGGCGCATCGGTGCGATCACTCGGTTATGGCCGAGTGCTGGGTCGAGGGCGGTGAATATACGGTAGCCGTATTGGATGATGAGACGCTACCGATTATTAAACTGGAGACGGAACGTGAATTTTATGATTACGTTGCCAAATATCAGGACTCCGGAACCCGTTATATTTGTCCATGCGGTTTGTCCGAGTCCGTTGTGAATGGCATTAACCAAATTGCATTGGCGGCCTGTAAAGCACTTGACGTAAGCGGTTGGGGCAGGGTGGATATCATGCTTGACGAGGCCGGTCAGGCGTGGCTGATCGAAGTCAATACCGTGCCCGGCTTGACTAAGCATAGTCTTGTTCCAATGGCGGCGACGCAGGCTGGAATATCATTTAAAAAATTGATATTGCGCATACTCGATACCAGCCTGGAACGAGTTCAGGAAAATAAAGCATTAGCATGATGCATCCATTACACACGATCAATCCTGACGGTAATAGCGACGTGCTCGATAGAGGTATATTCAGGAAATTATCGGGTGTGATTCAGGGTCTTACCGTTTTAATTGTTTTGTTCTCGGTCATTTACTATCTGTTGCGTCCCGATACGCTACCGATCAGGCAGATCGGGATACACGGCCAGTTCATGCATTTATCCTCCGATGATTTACATTCAATAGTCGTCGACAAAGTTCGCGGCGGTTTTTTAAATCTAAACGTTGATTCAATTAGAAATGCATTGATTGCCGAACCATGGATTAGCGATGTATCGGTGAAGCGGATCTGGCCCGACAAAATAAACGTAATTATAGTCGAGCAAACTGCGACGGCAAAATGGGGAGATGATTCTTTGCTGAATCAGGCGGGACAGATATTCAGTCCTCATCCCGACACTTTTCCCTTCGATTTGCCCGAGCTCAACGGTCCCATCGGATTGGAAAAAACAGTGTTGGATAAATTTATAAAAATGAGCGACGTGTTGGCGCCCCTCGATCACCGGATAGTGGAATTTTTATTAAGTGAAAGGCGTTCATGGAAGTTGAGGCTTGATAATGATCTTGTCGTGGTGTTGGGGCGGACGGGTGTCGACGAGCGACTGACAAGATTTGTGGAACTGATGCCTTTTGGCTTAATGGATCGCCTGGCCGAGGTGGAATATATCGATCTGCGATATCCAAACGGATTCTCAGTGAAGTGGAATCAAGGCGGGGGGTTAAACCCGTCAAATGGAACGGCCAATTTATGATCAAGAAAATGGATGAAAATCTCATTGTCGGTTTGGATATAGGCACTTCAAAAATAGCCGCTATTGTTGGAGAAATTTCGGCTGACGGTGAAATAGAGATCATAGGTATCGGCTCCAATCGCTCGCGAGGCTTGAAAAAGGGCGTGGTTGTAAATATTGAATCGACGGTACATTCAATCCAGCGTGCCATTGAGGAAGCCGAACTTATGGCCGGCTGTGAAATACATTCGGTACATGCGGGTATTGCCGGTAGCCATATTAGCAGCTTGAATTCGCACGGCATAGTGGCAATACGTGATAACGAAGTCTCATCCGGCGATATAGACCGTGTCATCGACGCCGCCAAGGCGGTTGTTTTACCGGCGGATCAAAAAATTCTGCACATACTGCCCAAGGAATTCATTATTGATAATCAGGAGGGCGTAAAAGAGCCTATTGGCATGTCCGGCGTCAGGCTGGAATCCAAAGTCCATATCGTGACCGGTGCGGTAAGTGCGGCACAAAATATTGTTAAATGCGTGCGTCGTTGTGGCCTGGAGGTGGATGACGTCATCCTGGAACAATTGGCGTCAAGTTATTCGGTGTTGACCGACGATGAAAAGGACCTGGGCATATGCATGGTGGATATCGGCGGCGGCACCACCGATATTGCCATTTTTACCGACGGTGCGATACAACATACGGCGGTGATCCCCATTGCCGGTGATCAGGTTACCAACGATATTGCCATAGCGTTGCGTACGCCGACCCAACATGCCGAAGATATCAAGGTGCAGTATGCCTGTGCTCTCCCCCAATTGGCTAATTCGGAGGAGTCGATTGAAGTCGCCGGCGTCGGTGGTCGCCAATCCAGGCGTTTGGCCAGGCAGACCCTGGCAGAAGTGGTCGGCCCGCGCTACGAAGAGTTGTTCACTTTGGTTCAAGACGAGTTAAGACGTAGCGGTTATGAAGACCTTATGGCCGCCGGCGTAGTGCTTACCGGCGGCAGTGCCAAAATGGAAGGAGCAGTTGAACTGGCCGAAGAGATATTTCATCTGCCCGTCAGGATAGGCGTTCCACAATTTGTAACCGGGCTCTCTGACGTGGTGAAAAGTCCGATTTATGCAACGGGTGTTGGATTGTTGTTATTTGGTAAGCGGCAGGCTCAAGAGAATGTGCCGAGAATTAGACTGGATAGGGGAATGAAAGGTGTTTGGGAGAGAATGAAAAGTTGGTTCCAGGGTAATTTTTAATGGTTACTATAAGTCATCCAATCAGGAGGTGAAAACAATGTTTGAATTAGTCGGTTCTGTGAATCAGGCAGCTGTCATCAAGGTAATCGGTGTGGGCGGGGGCGGAGGTAACGCGGTCCGGCATATGGTGAATGCCGATATTGGGGGCGTGGAATTCATTTATGCAAATACGGACGTGCAGGCGTTAAAAAACTCCGCCGTTAAAACCTCCATACAGCTGGGGAATAATGTTACCAAAGGTCTGGGTGCGGGTGCCGACCCTAATGTGGGCAGGCAGGCCGCTTTGGAGGATCGGGAGATCATTATGGACGTGCTTGACGGTGCCGATATGGTATTTATTACCGCGGGCATGGGGGGTGGAACCGGTACCGGTGCCGCACCCGTTATTGCCCAGGTTGCCAAGGAAAGGCAGATATTGACGGTCGCAGTGGTAACCCGACCCTTTTCAATGGAAGGCAAGAAGCGGGCATTAATAGCCGACGAGGGGATTAAAGAATTGAGTCAATACGTGGATTCTTTGATCACCATCCCGAATGACAAATTGTTCAGTGTACTGGGCAAGGAAGTCGGTTTGCTTACCGCGTTTAGTGCGGCTGACGACGTGTTGCTTGGCGCGGTACAGGGGATTGCCGAACTGATCACCCGCCCCGGTTTAATTAATGTGGATTTTGCCGACGTAAGAACGGTAATGTCGGAGATGGGTATGGCGATGATGGGTTCGGGTAAAGCAACCGGTGAGGACCGTGCCATAACTGCGGCCCAGGCGGCAATTTCCAGTCCATTGCTGGAAGACGTCAACCTTGCCGGGGCCAAGGGCATTTTGATCAATATTACCGCGGGCAAGGATATCCTGGCGAGTGAGTTTGAAGAGGTGGGTAACACTACCAAGGAGTTTGCATCTGACAATGCCACGGTCGTGGTGGGGACGGTGATTGATTCGGAGATGTCGGGCGAGATGCGGGTCACCATTGTTGCCACCGGTTTGAGCAATGCCGCCGCCGGGGATCAAGCCGCAAAAATGAAATTGGTGCAAAATATCCGCGGCAATGCCGATTATAAGAAACTTGACCGTCCCACGGTGATACGCAATCAGGCTTCTGAGGGAAAAACGGTCGCCGATGAGACGGATGAGGACTATCTCGATATACCGGCGTTTCTACGCAGGCAAAATGATTAATTCAAATCTGGCGTACGGTGTGATACTATGTTATTATCCGTGCGCCCTGTTTGAAGAGTGTAATTAATATGCGCCGGAGGGGCAATATTTGGAATAGTCATCGACCATGATAAAATAATGACGGATAAATGATAAAGCAACGTACATTGAAAAACGCTATTCGCGCCACTGGCGTGGGATTGCATATGGGCCAAAAGGTGTATATGACCTTGAGACCGGCTCTTGCCAATAGCGGTATTATATTCCGGCGAGTCGATCTTCCCAAGCCGGTGGATATTCCGGCTCTTTCCCAATATGTGGGCGATACTCGGCTTTCCACCACCCTGGTTAAAAATGGTGCGCGCATTTCCACCGTTGAACATTTATTATCCGCCTTCGCCGGACTCGGCATTGATAATGCATACGTTGATTTGAGTGCGGATGAAGTCCCAATTATGGACGGGAGTGCCGGGCCTTTTGTATTTTTAATGCAGTCGGCGGGTATAGAAGAGCAGAATGTGCCCAAGCGTTTTATACGTATCAAACGCGAGACCAGAGTCGAAGATAACGGCAAATGGGCAATGTTTAAACCGTTTGACGGCTTTAAGGTTGGTTTTACAATTGAGTTTGATCATCCGGCGTTTAATGAAAGGAATTGTCACGCCGAGATTGATTTTTCGACCATATCATTTGTAAAAGAAGTAAGTCGGGCCCGTACTTTCGGGTTTGTGCGGGACGTTGAACTACTGCGTCAAAATAATCTGGCATTGGGTGGCAGCCTTGATAATGCCGTTGTAGTGGATGACTATAGAATTCTGAATGATGACGGTCTTAGATATGAAGATGAATGCGTCAGGCACAAGATTCTGGATGCGATAGGTGATCTGTATCTTCTGGGTAATGGTTTAATTGGCGCGTTTGAAGGTTATAAGTCCGGCCACACGCTGAATAATCGACTGTTGCGAAAATTGCTGGTGGATGAAGACGCCTGGGAGATGTTAAGTTTTGAAGATGAAAGAATGGTACCGGAATCTTTCATAAAGCTGATACCGGTCACTTAGAGTTCATTGATCGCCGCCGGTGTTTTGAGACAATTTTTTTAATGATGAGCGAAGCGCGGCATGGGGAATACTTTCCGCAAACCGCCTGATTAGATTTGCCGCGTCCCTTGACAACGTGGGTTTCGGTCGTCGATTAATACATTGGGTTCCGCTATCGGCTAAGGACACCTTGATGCGAATGGATTTAACCTGTGGCAGATTAAGCGGGCCATGCAGGATATCGAGTATCTCGGGAGTGCTGAGTCTGAGTCTTACGGCCCAAGCCGATGACCGTGTATGAAATATTGCATTGTCATTTTTTATATTGCCCAGAATACAATGATCACGGATTGGCGAAGGCAATAATTTTTTCAGCTCTTGATCGAGCCGATGGATAAATTCCGCGTGTTTGCAGATGGAGGCAAGATTTGACGAAGAGGCGGAGAAAATTAATGATCGGATGGATCTGATTTCAGTTTGATTATAATAAGGCATTAATGATATAGGTGCTTTATGTTTAAATTAATGTATATTTAGTATCCATGCAATTACTATTATTGACAACTGCGCGTAAAAAAGCGCTTTCATTCACGCTTAGCCGGTATTCCGTGCTCGGATTGACTTTGCTGACGGGATCTTTATGTCTCGTACTGTTTTATGGCGGTAGTCAATATGCAAAGCAGACGACAAATGAATCGCTTGTGAAAATATACACCCAAACGGCACCGGTTTGGAACCAGGAGATCACCGCCCAAAGGGAAATTTTAGAGCTCGCCCGTCATGATGCGGAGAAAAACCTGGATGCACTTGCGACCCGGCTGAGTAAATTGCAGGCACACGTTATGCGCTTGGACGCATTAGGGGCAAGGTTGGCGGACATAGCAGATTTGGAAGATTTTGATATCGATGTATTGGATCCATTGGGCATAGGCGGCCCCGCGTCAAATAGTTTGCAGGAATCCATGGAGATCAGTGACTTCATCAAATCTTTGGATGAGCTGGCAATCCGGATTGAAGATAAGGGTGAAAAACTTGTGGCAATGGAGTCAATGCTTATCGATCTGGTCTTTCAGGAGCAAACTTTACCGGCGGGGCGACCGGTTACCGGGGGGTGGGTCTCATCAATATTCGGTCCGCGCGCGGATCCGGTGACGGGTAAGAAAGAACTCCATGCAGGTATTGATTTTGCCGGCAAACCCGGTTCTCCGATTTTAGCGGTGGCTACCGGCATAGTCACTTGGTCGGGGAAACGATATGGCTATGGTAATCTTGTCGAAATTGACCATGGCAACGGTTATCGAACTCGCTACGCACATAATAAGAAGAATCTGGCGGTTCTTGGCCAAAAAGTGGAACAAGGTGAAATGATTGCGCTGATGGGGTCTTCAGGTCATTCCACCGGTACTCATTTGCACTTCGAAGTTATACAGGATGATAGTCAGGTTAATCCGAGCAAGTACCTCAAAATTAATTAGTATCGTCTGCTTTTTCACTGCAAATGAAAACCAAGTAGTTCCAGTCCTTCCTAATTAATATTGCATCCCCTATAAAATGTTGACCGTGCTGTTCAGAAAAGTTTTTGGCAGCCGTAATACTCGTTCAATCAAACGAATGCTCAGAGCCGTTGAACAGGTCAACGTGCTGGAGAATCAATACAAAACCCTGCAAGATAAAGATTTTCCTGAAAAAACCAACGAATTCAAATTGCGTTTGCACCAGGGCGCGACCCTGGATGATCTGTTACCTGATGCATTTGCCTTGGTCAGGGAGGCCAGTCAAAGGACGGTAGGCATGCGCCATTTTGACGTGCAGCTTATTGGAGGCATGGTGTTGCACGCGGGAAATATTGCCGAAATGAGAACGGGTGAAGGTAAAACCCTGGCCGCCACTCTGCCGGCGTATCTGAATGCCCTGTCTGAAAACGGTGTGCATATTATCACCGTCAACGATTACCTTGCCAGGAGAGACGCGGATTGGATGGGCGAAATTTACCATTTTCTTGGCCTGAAGACGGGTGTGCTTGTTTCCAACATGACCGTTGATGAGAGACGTGCGGCCTATGGTGCCGATATTACCTATGGCACAAATAATGAGTTTGGTTTTGACTATCTCAGGGACAATATGGCTTTCACCAGGGAGGGCCGGGTTCAGCGTAAGCTGAATTTCGCAATAGTTGATGAAGTTGATTCGATTCTTATTGATGAAGCAAGAACGCCATTGATTATTTCGGGCATGGTGGATGACAGATCGGATCTGTATGTTGCAATTAATGACATTGTCCCCAATTTGCGCCGACAGGAAATGGAAGATGGTTCGACCTCGGGCGATTATAGTGTTGATGAAAAAGTCAAACAGACCTATTTGACGGAAGAAGGGCATGAACGCGTCGAAAATATCTTGAGGAAAAAAGGAATTATTGACGATACCCAGGGGCTGTATAACCCGGTTAACATACATATACTTTATCACGTTAACGCCGCTCTCAGGGCACATGCCTTATTCGCGAAGGACGTGGACTATATTATCAAGGATGAAGAGGTGATTATTGTCGATGAATTTACCGGCAGGACCATGGAAGGTCGAAGATGGTCGGAAGGTCTGCACCAGGCGATTGAAGCCAAGGAAGGCGTGACCATACAGAATGAGAATCAGACTCTGGCAACCATCACGTATCAGAATTATTTCAGGTTGTATGACAAGCTGTCGGGCATGACTGGAACGGCTGACACTGAGGCGTATGAGTTCCAGCAAATTTATGGATTGGAAGTAATAGTGGTGCCCACCCATAAACTAATGATTAGAGATGATCAAAGTGACGTTGTATTTCTAAGCGCAAAGGAGAAATTTGACGCAATTATTGAGAGTATCAAGGACTGTAAAGAGAAAGGGCAACCGGTATTGGTAGGGACGACGTCAATAGAAATATCGGAGCATCTGTCCATGCTCTTAAATAAGATCAATCTTAAACACCAGGTCTTAAATGCAAAATTTCATCAGAAAGAAGCGCAGATCATTGCTCAGGCGGGACGGCCCGGTTCGGTCACAATTGCAACTAATATGGCGGGACGGGGCACCGATATTGTTTTGGGCGGTAATTATGAGGCGGAGTTAAAAAATCATGGTGACCTTGATGGGGCGAGTTTGAAAAAATCGCAGGCCGATTGGCAGGACCGGCATAACAAAGTTGTGAACAGCGGGGGATTGCATATTATTGGCACCGAAAGACACGAGTCGCGACGGATTGATAATCAGCTTAGAGGACGCTCCGGTCGCCAGGGCGACCCCGGTTCCAGTCGGTTTTATCTGTCACTGGAAGATAGCTTAATGAGAATTTTTGCCTCTGAAAAAGTTGCATCCATTATGCAGAAGCTGGGAATGGATGAGGGCGAAGCGATTGAGTCCAAATTGGTGAGCCGCGCAATTGAGAATGCTCAGCGGAAGGTGGAAGCGCACAATTTTGAGATTAGAAAACATTTGCTTGAGTTTGATGACGTCGCCAATGAACAGCGTAAGGTCATCTATGAACAACGCAATGATTTACTATTGGAAGATGACATATCCGATAACGTCGCGGCCATGCGGAATGACGTCGTGCAATCGGTGATAGACGGATATATTCCCCCGGGCAGCATGTATGAAATATGGGACGTTCAAGGATTGATCGAGGCCATTGACAGGGAATTTGGGTTGTCACTCGAGATTGATCAATGGCTTGAAAGTAATGCTGAATGGGATGAAGAAAAATTAAGAAGCAAAATACAGGAAAACATTAATAAAAGTATTGAGCAAAAAGAATCCATTATTTCCACGGAATTAATGCGGCGTATGGAAAAACAGTTAATGCTGGATATTCTCGATCGTCATTGGAAAGAGCATTTGATTGCGATGGATCATCTGCGCCAAGGCATACATCTAAGAGGTTTTGCGGCAAAGAACCCAAAACAGGAATACAAACGGGAAGCCTTTGAGATGTTTGTGCAGATGTTGGAAAATATTAAGCATGATTTTATTACTTTTTTATCAAAGGTCAACGTTCAGACGGAAGAATCCGTCGAAAGCGTTCAGAGAGGGCGCCGGTCACAGACGGTCAATTATAATCATCCTGCGGCACCAAACGCGCTCGGTCCCACTGCAAATGAACAAGAGGCAAGGACCACCCCTTTTGTACGTGGCCAAAGAAAGGTTGGTAGAAATGAATTATGTCCCTGTGGTTCAGGCAGGAAATATAAACAATGTCATGGCAAACTGAGCTGACTTGCCGCCGCACTTTATAATCCATTTGAATGCATCGCTATGGCCGTAGGACTCGCCCCACCAGATCCCGTTTTTTCAATTGATGGAGTAAGGCTTGCCTCCGGCCCTGCCGGTATTTATCCGTCTGAGCGGGATGATTTGGTACTGATCGAGTTAAATGATACCAACGTCACCACCGCGGTTTTTACCAATAATGCTTTTAAGGCAGCGCCGGTAATTGTTGCCAACGATAATCTTTGTAAAGCCACGCCCCGGTATTTATTGATTAACTCCGGTAACGCCAACGCCGGCACCGGGGAAAAAGGAATTAATGACGTTCGGGTGATATTGAAGCATCTGGCCTCTAAGCGTGGTTGTGACCCGGAACAAATTTTGCCGTTTTCAACCGGTGTTATCGGCAAATATCTGCCGGTGCGGAAAATATGTGACGCCTTGCCCGGATTGATTGAAAATTTATCCGCGGATAATTGGCTATCGGCGGCAAATGCAATTATGACCACCGATACGATAGCAAAAGCCGTATCACAACAGCTCAGAATTGGGGAGTTCAATGCCAATATTACCGGCATAGCCAAGGGTTCGGGCATGATAAGACCCAATATGGCCACGTTGCTTGCCTTTATCGCAACTGATATTTGCATAGATAAAAGCATAATTAATCGATTATTGATTGATGCGGCGGATAAAAGTTTTAATTGTATAAGTGTTGATGGGGATACTTCCACCAATGATGCCTGTGTGTTTATCAGCAGTGGCGGCAATAAGGATATACATATTACTTCGGTTGAATCGGATGAGTATCGGCAGATGTCCGAGATTCTATCCGGAGTTTGCACCGAGCTTGCTCAGAAGATCATTCGTGATGGTGAAGGCGCGAGTAAATTTGTTATCATCGAAGTAAAAAACGGACTCACTTACGAAGAGTGTAAAGAAATTGCCTATTCAATCGCGGAGTCACCACTGGTTAAAACTGCAATTACCGCGTCTGATCCCAATTGGGGCAGATTCTTAGCGGCCATTGGCAAGGTAAAAATCCCCAACCTGGATATTAATGGAATAGCGCTTTATTTAAATGATGTTTGCATTGTTGAAGGCGGGCGCAGACATGACGGCCATAGCGAAGAAGTTATACGGGCGGTCATGCAAAAACAAGAAATTCATGTTCTGGTTGATTTAAATCGGGGCAAAGCCAACGCAAAGATTTGGACTTGTGATCTCTCTCATCAATATATCACTATAAATTCCGAGTATTGCACATAAGAGTCTATGCCGTCTCAATTCACTCGTATTGCAATAGGCGTCATTTATTCGGACACCGGCAATAAAGTATTAATTACTCGGGGGTTACGGAGAAGGACATACTCCGGAGATTGGCAATTCCCCGGCAAAAAACTTGCAGCCGGCGAGAATATGCCCGATGCATTAAAGCAGTATTTACATCAAGTATTGGGCCTGAAGTCGGATATCATACGACCCTTAATTAAGGTTGCATATCAAGATTCCAAAAAAGTCATTCTGGACGCCTGGAAAATTGAGGCTGGGCATGGAGAAATTATACGCGGTGAAGGACAAATAACTCGTTGGGTCGGGATTGACGCTTTAGGTGATTATTCTTTTCCCATGCTCCATAGATCGATAGTGTCAGCGGTTTGTCTGCCGTCATTGTATTTAATCAGTCCGGATTTATTACAATACAGATCGCATGGGTTGGAGCGTCTGGAACAATTTCTTGACGCCGGCGTCAAGTTGTTTCAGTTACGGTGTCGGAATACCGGGCTTTTGGAATATTCAAAATTGGTAGATGAATTAAAGAAATTATTCAGCCGTTATAATGCCGCTTTATTATTGAACGCGGACCCGGCTCTGGTAAAAAAACATGCGGTGGATGGAGTCCATCTTAATAGCAAAAGATTACTGGCTTTGGCTAAGCGACCATTGGATCGGTCATTTTACGTGGGGGCTTCATGTCATGATGCAATTGAATTGCAACGTGCTGAAGAGATAGACGTTGATTTTGTTACTGTTTCACCCGTTAATCGAACGAACAGCCATACCCACTCCAACCCTATAGGGTGGTCGGGATTCAGTACGTTAATGGAGCGTGCCAATATGCCGGCGTTTGCGCTTGGCGGAGTTAACGGCCCCGATTTGTCCAAGGCCTGGCGGGCCGGAGCACAAGGGCTGGCAATGATTAGTGGCGTTTGGAATGCAACCGACCCGAATAAAGTGATTAACGGTTGTCGCTAGACTTCAGTGTTGAACGTCTTTTGTTTCGCTCTCTTCAGTCGCGTTTGCATCAGCGTCTTTTATACTGTAGCTCCCATTCAGCCATTTTCCAAGATCAATTAATCGGCAACGATCACTGCAAAAAGGCCTCCACTTTGGATGAGTGGTATCTGAATCGCAGATGGGACATTTATTCTTCATAATTTGCAACAATGTGGATTTATATTTTAAGACTCATCAATTTATCTTCAGCCAATACTCGGTATAATTTATCCAGTTTTTTCACTTGCTCATTAAGAGCACTCAAACCCAAATCATTGATGATGACGTCATCGGCAACGGCATTGCGCTGTGCCCGGGTCGCCTGTGCGTCTATTATCTTCATTACTTCCCGTTCGGTTGAGGCGTCCCTCTCAATAATGCGGCGCACCCGGAGTTCTATCGGAGCGTCAACTATTAAGACTCTGTCAAACCGCCGCATTGCCTTAGTTTCAATAAGCAAAGGGATGGATATAATGCAATACGCACCGGTTAACGCCCGGCATTGTTTGTCAATCCGGGCATAGATCGGTTGATGCAGAATGTTTTCCAGTAATTTTCTTTTATCAGAGTGATCAAATATTAATTGCCTTAATTTTTTACGGTTAAGTCGGCCGCTATTGTCGATAATGGTTTCACCGTCAAAGAGTTCAATAACCCGCTGTAATTCGGGCATGCCCGGCTCGACCAGTTGATGAGCGATGCGGTCCGCGTCAATGATCGCCACATTTGCTTTCTGAAATAAGCTACAAACCGCAGATTTGCCGCTACCTATCCCGCCGCTAAGTGCCACTTTGAGCATACTTTACCCGGATAAAGCCCAGTTAAAATAGCTTGAACTGATATGTTGTCCCCAAAATAATGCAACCCATCCGGCGCCGGCCAGGTACGGGCCAAATGGTATCGGAATATTTTTATTATGACCACAAAACAAAATCATCGATAAACCCACAATTGCGCCAAGACATGACGAAATAATGATAATTACCGGCAACGTCTGCCAGCCTAACCAGGCTCCAAGCATGGCCAGTAATTTAAAGTCTCCTCGTCCCATGCCTTCTTTGTTAGTCACAAATTTAAAGCCGATATAAACGCTCCATAGGCTCAAATAACCAAATATCGCGCCGAACAGGCTTGAGTGAACGTCGGTAAACAATTCAAAGGAGTTAACAATAAGGCCCAGCCAGAGTAAAGGCAGGGTAATATCATCCGGTAATATTTGATGATCGAAATCAATCATGGCCAAACAGATTAATGACCAGGACAAAATAACGGCCGCTATGGTTTGCAGGCTTATGCCAAAATGGGCCGCGGTAATAACGGCAACGCCACCGCTGATAATCTCTATGGCCGGATATCGCAGTGATATTCTTTCACCGCATGTCCTGCATTTGCCCTTTAATAATAAAAAACTGATCACCGGAATATTATCGTAGGCCCTGATCATTGTTGTACAATGCGGGCATTGAGAACGGGGTGAAACCAGATTAAACGGCGCATGATTCATTTTTGAATCGATTTCAAGTAACGCACGGCATTCTTCCTGCCAATTTTGTTTCATCATTCTTGGCAATCGTGCAATAACGACGTTCAAAAAACTACCGACTATCAGGCCGGCAATACCCATGGCCATATGGAAAAACACAGGATGGGCGTGTAGAAATTCTAGCGCGTACATACCGCCGCCCCGTCCGGATGGAAATAACCGGACAAAGCATTAAAAGTAATGGTTAGAGATTCCAACAGCCTCCATGGATACCAAGCGGATGACGGAATGCTCACTGGGTGATTTAGACGACCGCTCCCATTTTGAAAATAGGCAAGTACATACCGATCACGATACCGCCAATGACGACGCCAAGAAAGGCCATGATCATCGGTTCCAACAGACTTGTTAAGGCTTCAACGGCATCGTCCACTTCCTGCTCATACCAATCGGCGACCTTGCCCAGCATGGTATCAATTGCGCCGGATTCTTCGCCTATGGCCACCATTTGTATGACCATATTAGGAAATAAGCCAGACCCGCGCATTGCGACTTGTAGCTGGGTACCGGTTGATATCTCATCCCGCATTTTCAAGGTGGCATCATAAAATATGATGTTACCGCACGCGCCCGCAACCGAGGTCATGGCTTCAACCAAAGGCGTGCCCGCTGCGAACATGGTTTCCAGTGTTCTTGCAAAACGTGCAATTGCCGATTTTTCCAAAATTGCACCGATAATCGGGATTTTCAGAGAGATAACGTCTAAAAAACGACCAAATGCTTTTGATCGCTTTTTGGTTTCAATAAAAAGAATCGCCACACCAATTATGACGCCAAATATGAGCCACCACTTGGCTTGAAAGAATTTGGAACAATCAATCAAAAATTGCGTCAAAGCCGGCAAATCGGCGCCAAAACTCGAGAATAAGTCCTGAAATTGAGGAATAACGAATATCATAAGAATAGTGACAACAATAAATGCGGCTACGATAACCGCGGTGGGATAAAACAACGCAGATTTGATTTTGGATTTTAATGCTTCGGTTTTTTCCATATATAACGCGATCTTGTGCAAGATCGCCTCAAGAATACCCGATTGTTCGCCTGCCTGTACCAGGTTGCAGTAAAGATCATTAAAGTATAGAGGTCTTTTGCGAAGGGCATCGGTCAAGTTATTCCCGGCTTCCACGTCGGCCTTGACCCCAAGGATTAATTCCTGCATGCCGAGGTTTTCATGACCGCGTCCGGTGATTTCGAATGCCTGTACCAGTGGGACACCGGATGACATCATAGTAGCCAGCTGCCGGCTAAACACGGTAATGTCCTTGGGGCTTATTTTACCGCTGCCACCGAGTAAGGGTTTGGGTTTCTTTCTGCACTTGATGGGATTAATTCCCTGGCGTCGGAGCATGGCTTTTACCAATGCCGGACTCTGACCGGACAGCTCACCTTTTACCCGTTTACCAGCCCTATCTGTTCCTTCCCATACGAACATTTCCGTTTTTGTTACTTTGGCCATGAGTTATTCTACCTATTCAACGGTTACACGATTAACTTCCGACATACTGGTTATTCCATCCATCGCTTTTTTCAGGCCGGACTTCCGAATATCCCAGATCCCCTCAGAACCAGCCTGGTCGGCAAGCTGGACCGCGTTTGCTCCCTCAATAATCAATCGTCTCATAGCTTCGGAGATAGGCATTACCTGATAAATACCGGCCCGGCCTTTATACCCCCCCGGACAATCTTCACCACCATCGCCGGGTTCAAAAAGATTAATACCCTGTGCAATCATTTCCTCGGTAAACCCTTCATCTATCAGCGCTTTTTTCGGCATTTCCAGGGGCACTTTGTAGTCGGGATGTAATCTGCGTAATAAACGTTGCGCGGTGATCAGGTTGATACTGGTTGCCACCGCAAATGCCTGTATCCCCATATCCTGCAGCCTTGTCAGGGTTTGCGGGCCATCATTGGTATGCAAAGTGGACATTACCATATGCCCGGTCTGAGCCGCTTTGACCGCAATGCCACCTGTTTCAAGATCGCGTATTTCACCGACCAGTATGATATCCGGGTCCTGTCGCAGAAAAGCCTTGAGTGCCTTGGGAAAAGTCATACCCGTTCTTTCATCGACTTGTACCTGATTGACGCCTGGCAGATTGATTTCAACCGGGTCCTCGGCGGTGGAAATATTAACGTCCTCGGTATTGAGAATATTAATGCCGGTATAGAGTGAAACTGTTTTCCCGCTACCGGTGGGGCCGGTCACCAGAAACATGCCATAGGGTTTATGGAGGTTTTCTAAAAATAACTCCTTTTGATGATCTTCATATCCCAGTTGATCGATCTGTAACGCCGCTGCATCCGAATCCAGGATGCGCATACAGGACTTTTCGCCAAACAGGGTTGGGCAGGTGCTGACGCGAAAATCCATCGCTTTGTTTTTGGAGAGTTTCAACTTGATACGGCCATCCTGCGGCACCCGGCGCTCAGAGACGTCGAGTCGTGCCATGACTTTAATGCGCGCGGCGATTTTGGCTGAAAGATTTAATGGGGGTTTGGCAACTTCCTGTAATACGCCGTCTACACGGAAGCGAACGCGATAGATTTTTTCATAAGGTTCAAAATGAAGGTCGGATGCCCCTTTTTTGATCGCGTCAAGCAAAATTTTATTTACAAACCGCACTACGGGTGCATCATCAATATCGGCGTCATCCTGTTCCTGTGGGCCGTCATCCCCCACTTCAAGGTCGTCGAGATTGTCCAGGTCGGCGTCGCCCATATCGTCAAAAGTGGTACTCGCTTCATCCGCCACTTTATCGATGGTGGTTATAAGCTTATTTTCTTCGACGATGATGGCATCGGTCCTCATCCCCGTGGCAAACTTAATTTCATCCAGGCCCTGGATATTGGTCGGATCGGAAACGCCAACGTATAAATGGTTGCCATGTTTGTATATCGGAAGGGCATGATGCTTTTTCATCAAGTCTTCTTTAACCAATTTGGTTACATCGGGGTCGAGTTCTACCGCATTGATATCGATGACCGGCAGGCCAAATTCCTGTGATGCGGCAATTGCAATGGCATCACTCCCAACCAGTTTTTCTTCCACCAGGTAGGATACCAGAGTTTTATTGGCCTTTAGTGCGGACTGAGCATGCTTTTGTGCGGCATTAGCGTCCAACAGACCATCAAGGACGAGTTTCTTCGCCAGACCGCTTAAATTAATTCTTTGAGTCGATACTGCCATCTTTTCCGCTGTTTACCCATTAATCTTTTGATAAGCTGATGTTAATGTTAGACCATAAAAACAGAAATAGCCAACTATTTAAACGATTTAAAGCCAATTTCAGACCTGTATGGTAACGCTGGACGGCTATTTCATCAAATGAATCTTTCTATGCGGCGCCTTCGAATACCAAAGTATCATCCCGCACGTCTATATTGATAGTCATGCCGGGAAGATATTTGCCTGACAAGATATGCCCCGCTATCGTCGTGTCCAGTTCATTTTGAATGGCCCTTTTCAGCGGTCTCGCTCCGTACACCGGGTCGAAACCAGCTCTGCCAAGATATGCTATGGCCTTTTCAGAGATGATCATTGATAGCTCCTGGTCCTGTAAGCGCTTGCGTAAACGCTCAATCTGGATCAGGGTAATGGCATTGATTTGCTCTTGTTGCAGGGAATGAAAAACAACGGTTTCATCAATACGGTTAATAAATTCAGGGCGAAAATGAAGGCCAACTTCGTCTAAAACGGTCTTTTTCATGGTGGCGTAATCCTGATCGGACGACATTGCCTGAATTAAGTCTGATCCAAGATTGGAAGTCATTACCACAATGGTGTTTCTGAAATCAACGGTTCGCCCATGGCCATCGGTCAACCGACCATCATCCAGCACCTGCAGGAGGATGTGAAAGACGTCGTTATGCGCCTTTTCGATCTCGTCCATAAGGATTAGGCTGTATGGCCTTCTCCTAACGGCCTCGGTCAGATAGCCGCCCTGTTCATAACCAACGTAACCCGGTGGTGCGCCAATCAGACGTGCAACCGAATGTTTCTCCATAAACTCGGACATATCAATGCGGATCATCGCCTCCTCACTGTCAAACATAAATTCCGCCAGACTTTTACATAGTTCGGTTTTACCCACGCCAGTCGGGCCAAGGAATAAAAAACTGCCATTGGGCTTGTCCGGATCCGACAGGCCGGCGCGGGAACGGCGAATGGCGTTGCTTACCGAGTGTACCGCCTGCTCCTGACCGACGACCCGATTATGTAAAATGCTTTCCATACTCAACAATTTTTCTTTCTCGCCCTGCAACATTTTTGCCACCGGGATACCGGTCATTTTTGAAACCACTTCGGCAATTTCATTCTCCGTGACCTTGTTGCGCAATAATTTCATGCCTTGTATTTCAGTTTGCGTCGCCATGCCCAATTGTTTCTCCAGGGATGGGATGGTGCCGTATTGCAACTCCGACATACGATTTAAGTCGCCGGTGCGTTTTGCCGCGTCAAAGTCAATACGTGCGCGTTCAAGTTTCTCCTTAATATGGTGGGCGCCCTGGAGAGTGTCTTTCTCAGACAACCAGATCTCTTCAAGATCAGAGTACTCACGCCCGGCCGTCTTGATATTTTCCTCCAGTTTTTGCAAGCGGGTCATAGACGCCGAATCTTTTTCTTTTTTTAATGCTTCACGCTCCATTTTCATCTGGATCAGTTTGCGTTCCAGTTTATCCATCAATTGCGGCTTGGAATCCATTTCCATGCTGATTAGGCTGCCCGCCTCATCTATCACGTCAATGGCCTTATCCGGGAGCTGTCTCTCGGTGATATAACGGTGTGATAATTTTGCCGCGGCCACAATCGCCGGATCGGTAATTTGGATGTTGTGATGAACCTCGTATCGTTCTTTAAGGCCGCGCAGTATTGCAATGGTGTCATCAATATCGGGTTCATCAACCAGCACTTTCTGGAAACGTCGCTCTAAGGCCGCGTCTTTTTCAATATTTTCCCTATATTCATTTAGGGTGGTTGCTCCAATGCAATGCAATTCTCCGCGCGCCAATGCCGGCTTTAGCATATTACCGGCGTCCATCGCTCCTTCGGCTTTGCCGGCGCCCACCATGGTGTGAACTTCATCAATAAACAGAATGATCTGTCCTTCCTGTTTGGCCAGCTCATTCAATACGGCTTTAAGCCGCTCTTCAAATTCACCTCTGAATTTGGCGCCTGCAATCAATGCCCCCATATCCAGTGATAAAAGCCTTTTATTTTTGAGTGCTTCCGGGATTTCATTATCCACTATTCGTTGCGCCAGTCCCTCGACGATCGCGGTTTTACCCACGCCCGGTTCGCCGATCAAAACAGGATTATTTTTTGTGCGCCTCTGTAAAATCTGCATCGCGTGTCTTATTTCACCATTTCTGCCTATTACCGGATCCAGTTTGCCGTTTTCCGCCTGTTCGGTCAGATCGATGGTAAACCGTTGCAATGCCTGCCGTGCGTCTTCCACATCGGGGCTATTAACGGTATCGCCCCCGCGCAATTCATTGATCGCGTCTTCCGCTTTGGTTTTATCGATATTGTATTGCTTCAGGAGATCGGCAAGCGGTCCATCATCCAGCATTACAGCCGGCAGAAATAATTCACTCGCTATGAATGCATCCTTGCGTTGTTGGGCAAGTCTATCCATTAAGTTGAACAACCGGCCCAAATCCTTGCCGATCTGCATGTCACCACGGTTACCTTCAACAACAGGCAATGAATCTATCAGCCGTGATACGTCAGCACCGAGCCGGTCCGGATCACAGCCCATCTTTTTGAGTAAGGTGGCAACGCTTCCGGAGTGTTGATTGATCAATGCCAGCATAACGTGCGCGGGCTCTATAAACTGATGACCGCGGCCGGCCGCAAGGCTTTGTGCGTCAGCGAGCGCAAGCTGCAATTTGCTTGTTAATTTGTCCGGTTGCATTGAATCCCCTGCATATACATTATCCCACCCAACAAGATGGGGACACAACACGCGGCGATCAAGCGCCGGACAGTGCCATTATGGGTATCGAAGGAGGCGTATAAGGCCAGATACATTCTGAATTCATGCCCTGAGCCAACGACCCGGAAAGCCCCGGGTTATGGGCTTATACATAATAATGGAGAAAATGACCGGGTTCTGGTAGAATCTCCAGCCCGTATATGAATCAATTTATTACCTTTTCCGCCCAACCCAAAGTCGTCGGGGCAACTACCCCCGGAATTCGGCCCCGGAATAAATGTTTTCTCCCAGGGGGCCATTGATGACCCGGTTTGTGTTTATTACCGGCGGCGTGGTTTCATCATTGGGCAAAGGCATTGCCTCTGCTTCACTGGGTGCGATTCTTGAGGCGCGCAGTCAAAGAGTCACCATGCTGAAACTGGACCCGTATATCAACGTCGATCCGGGGACGATGAGCCCGTTCCAACATGGTGAAGTCTATGTCACCGAGGACGGCGCCGAAACCGATCTTGATTTGGGGCACTACGAGCGTTTTGTGCGCATGACTATGGGCAAGTGTAATAACTACACCACCGGGCATATCTACTTAAACGTCATTCGCAAAGAACGGCGCGGCGATTACCTGGGCAAGACGGTACAGGTTATTCCCCATATTACCGATGAAATTAAACACTGTATTATCCGGGGGGCGGGGGACGCGGATATTGCGCTCGTCGAGATTGGCGGCACCGTTGGCGATATTGAATCCCAGCCTTTTCTTGAGGCGATCCGGCAAATGCGAGTCGAGTTGGGCCCAGGCCGCACCCTGTTTATTCATCTTACTCTGATGCCTTATATTGCCGCGACCGATGAGATTAAGACCAAACCCACGCAGCATTCGGTTAAGGAATTGCGGTCGATAGGTATCCAGCCGGATTGTTTGCTGTGCCGCAGCGATCAACCCTTGCCGGATAATGAGCGCAAAAAAGTGGCACTGTTCACCAACGTTGAAGAAGCGGCGATTATTTCAGCGGTGGACGTCGACAATATATATAAAATTCCGGCGGAACTGCACCGCCAGAATCTCGATGAAATCGTGACCGCTAAATTTGGCATTAATGCGCCGCCCGCCGATTTGAGTGAATGGAACAACGTGGTGGTGGCGATGGAAAACCCTGAAGCGACGGTCAATATTGCCATAGTGGGCAAATACACAAATTTGGCGGATTCTTATAAATCACTGTCCGAAGCCTTGATCCATGCGGGCGCGCATACGCGCACCGAAGTTGCGATCAGCTATATTGATTCGGAACAAATCGAACACGATCACGCCGAGGCCTTTGCCTCGGTGGATGCCATCCTGGTGCCGGGCGGATTTGGCACCCGCGGCATTGACGGCAAGATTGCGGCCGCTCATTACGCCCGGGGCAACAACGTACCTTATCTGGGGATCTGTTTGGGTATGCAGGTGGCGGTGATTGAAGTGGCGCGTGATCTGGCCGGTTTTGAGGACGCGCACAGCACCGAATTTGACAAGACTACGCGGCATCCGGTGATTGCGCTTATCACCGAGTGGATGGATAAACAGGGCACGCTTGAACGGCGTGACGAAGCCGCGGATATGGGCGGCACCATGCGTCTTGGCGGCCAGCAATGCCGATTGTGGGAGGGCACCCTCGCCAAGGCCATGTATCAGTCGGATTTGATCACCGAACGTCATCGCCATCGTTATGAATTTAACAACCGTTACCGCGACGCGCTTGAACAGGCGGGCTTGAAAATATCGGGTACGTCGGTGGCGGATGATTTGGTGGAGATCATTGAAATTCCCAATCATCCCTGGTTTATTGGTTGCCAATTTCATCCCGAGTTCACTTCCACGCCGCGTGATGGCCATCCTTTATTTTCAGGATTTATTCGAGCCGCGTATGACTATTCCATGAAGACCGAAAGGCGGTTTAAAAATGCGGCTGTGTGACTTTGACGCCGGCCTGAGCCAGCCCTTTTTTTTGATTGCCGGGCCCTGTGTGATTGAAAGTGAACAATTGGCCATGGATACCGCCGGACAATTGCGCGATATCACCCAAAGACTCAATATCCCGTTTATTTATAAATCTTCATTTGACAAGGCCAACCGGAGTTCGCATGAAAGTTACCGGGGCCCCGGGATGCAATCCGGTTTATCGATACTGGCCAGGGTCAAATCGGAATTGGGGCTGCCGATATTAACCGACGTGCATGAGGATTCGCCATTGGCGGAAATCAGCACCGTTGTTGACGTACTGCAAACGCCGGCGTTTTTGTGTCGACAGACAAACTTTATCCAACGGGTTGCGCGCCAGGGTTTGCCGGTCAATATCAAAAAGGGGCAGTTTCTTGCGCCCGGGGATATGCAACACGTTGTCAACAAGGCCCGTGCAGTCGGCAATGACACGATCATGGTGTGTGAACGAGGCGCCAGTTTTGGATACAATTATCTGGTATCGGATATGCGCGCATTGGTTATTATGCGTGAAACACAATGCCCGGTAGTGTTTGACGCCACCCACTCGGTGCAAATGCCGGGCGGTGGCGGCAACGTGTCCGGGGGGCAGCGGGAATTTGTGCCGGCCCTGGCCCGGGCTGCGACCGCGGTGGGTATTGCCGGCCTGTTTATGGAAACCCATCCCGATCCCGATCAGGCTTTGAGCGACGGCCCAAATGCCTGGCCTTTGAATAAAATTGAATCACTGCTTGAGTCGCTCAAGGAAATAGACGCGCGGGTAAAGCCGGATCTGGCAAAGCAGGATTGAAAGGAGGAAATTTATTTGCCGAAGATAGATAAAATTGTCGCCGGAGAAGTGTTGGATTCGAGAGGCAATCCAACCGTTGAGGCGCAGGTTTTTACCGCCGATGGCGCAACTGGCAGCGCGATGGTGCCTTCGGGTGCGTCCACCGGAGTCCATGAAGCCATCGAGTTGCGTGATGATGACGCAACGCGGTATTCGGGCAAAGGTGTGCTGGGCGCGGTTGAGAATATACGCACTGAGATCGCGCCTGCACTGATAGGCAAGGACGTCCGCGAACAGTTGGACGTTGATCAAACCATGCTTGCACTCGACGGCACCGTCAACAAACAGCGTTTGGGGGCTAATGCGATACTGGCGGTATCGATGGCAGTGGCGCACACCGCCGCGAATGCAACCGGCGTGCCGCTGTACCGGTATCTGGGTGGCGAGGGGCGGCTGCAAATGCCGGTGCCGATGATGAACATTATCAATGGCGGCGCGCACGCCGACAATAGTGTTGATCTGCAGGAATACATGATCCTGCCGGTGGGCGCGGCGAGTATGCGTGAGGCGGTGCGTTATGGCGCGGAAATTTTTCATACGCTTAAATCGGTGTTGGCGAAACGCGGTTTGAGTACGACGGTCGGCGATGAAGGCGGATTTGCGCCCAATTTATCCTCCAATGAAGAGGCGATAGAAATTATTCTGGAGGCAATAGGCAAGGCCGGCTATGAGGCCGGCAAAGATATTTTGCTGGGTTTGGACGTGGCCAGTTCTGAATTTTATAAGGACGGTCTTTATACCCTGGCATCGGAAAACAGATCGCTCGATTCAGCCGGTTTCCTGGATCACCTGCTACCGTGGTTTGATCGATATCCGATTATTACCATCGAAGACGGCATGGCTGAGGATGACTGGGAAGGTTGGAAGTTATTGACCCAAAAATTAGGCGGCGAGGTGCAGTTAGTGGGCGATGATTTATTTGCAACCAATACCAAAAGATTAAAGCGGGGGACCGAGCAAAGCATTGGCAACTCAATTCTGATTAAGGTGAATCAAATCGGTTCTTTAAGCGAAACTCTGGACGCAATTGAGATGGCGAAGCAAGCCGGTTATACCGCGGTGATCTCTCATCGTTCCGGGGAAACTGAAGACACCACCATCGCCGACCTGGCCGTTGCCGCGTCAACGGGACAAATCAAGACCGGCTCATTGTCGAGATCCGACCGGGTTGCAAAATATAACCGTTTGATGAAAATCGAGGATCAGTTGGGCGACGCCGCAAGTTATCCGGGCGTTAATGCGTTTTATAATCTGGCCTAGCCCGCGCGACATGATTGCGATCATCACTTAGTATGAAATCAATAACCTTGCTGTTGATATTTTTATTATTGCCTTTGCAATACTGCCTGTGGATAGGTAACGGCAGTCTTACCGAGGTGCATCATCTTGCCAATGGAGTCGAGCGACTGAGGGTGGAGAATGATCGCCTGGTGGAAAGAAACCGGGCGGTGGCGGCGGAGGTGCTTGATTTGAAACAGAGAGAGGAGGCGATTGAAGAACGCGCCCGCAGCGAGATGGGAATGATAAAACCCGGCGAGACGTTTTATCAGATTGTGGAAATACCCGCGCCTTAGTCCATGCACGCGGAGCACCATTTTTGGGCGCTTATCCCCGCCGCCGGCAGCGGTTCCCGAATGCAGCTTGATATTCCAAAACAATATATTAAGCTGCATGACAAGACCGTCATTGAACACAGTTTGGAGTGTTTTATTCGGCGGGCGGACATTAAAGGCGTGGTTGTCGTGATCGCAAAAGATGATTCGCATTGGCCGCGCCTGGATATTGCCGCTGAGGCAAACATTATTACCGCGCCCGGTGGCGCCGAACGTTACCAATCAGTACTCAACGGTTTGGACGCACTTGCCCAAGTGGCCGACGCCAATGACTGGGTGCTGGTGCATGACGCGGTTCGTCCCTGTTTGGGTCAAACTGATATCGACCGACTTATTCACGCCGCGTCGGCAAACGGAGTGGGCGGTGTGCTGGCCGTGCCGGTAACCGACACAATAAAACGAACCGACGGCAAGGGTGTAATCACCGCAACCGTCGATAGAGATCATTTATGGCGCGCACTGACGCCACAGATGTTTCAATTACAACTCCTGTCGGAGGCGATCAACGCCGCGGTGGAAAATAACAGCAGTATTACCGACGAGGCCATGGCAATGGAATTACGAGGCCACGCCCCTTTACTCGTTGAAGGTCAAGCCAATAATATAAAAATTACCCGGAATAGTGATCTCTTGCTTGCCAATATGTACCTAAAATTAAGTAGGGAAAATGTATGAGAATCGGACATGGTTATGACGTTCATCGTCTGATCTCCGGCCGAAAATTAATACTCGGCGGTGTGACGATTCCTTATGAAAAAGGACTGGACGGACACTCAGATGGTGACGCGCTGATCCATGCTTTGTGCGATGCGTTACTGGGGGCCGCGGGCCTGGCTGATATTGGTGCACATTTTTCCGATAATGACGATAAATATAAAAATATTGACAGTCGCATACTGTTAAAGCAAGTATCTGATTTAATTGGCAAAAAAACCTACTCGATAGAAAATATAGACCTTACTATTGTAGCACAGGCCCCCAGGATGGCGCCTTATCTTGCCGGCATGAAAAATAACCTGATCGGCGATCTTGGATTGAGCCCGGATCAGATAAATATCAAGGCAACGACGACCGAAGGCATGGGTTACATCGGACGTCAAAAAGGCATCGCCGTATATGCCGTTACACTCCTCTCCTGAAAAGGATTTTACCTGATTTTAATCGATCTGTAGCCGTTCTTTTCTCTCTACACACTGGTATCCCTGTTACTAGAATAATTTTGTAGGTTCATGCCTTAACACCGCGTGCCTGCGTTTAATTATTCTTATTTCAAGCAAGGGGGAATTACTTGTGAATACCATACGATACAGCAGTGAAGTTTCATTCCAAAAATTTAAACACCTCGACGTACACATAGACACCAAACATAACGCGGTCTGGTTGTTTTTTAATCCAAGGCCCAGGTCTTGTTTTACATTAACGTTATTGCGTGAACTGGATAAGTTTCAATCTATTTTGAAGCATCATGACGGCAAACTGGCGTGCAATGGTCAACAGATAGACGTTCAATTCAGTATTATCAGCTCCCGCAATTCGGTGTTTAGTTTTGGCGGGGATATTGATTATTTTTTGAGTTGTATTGCCAACAAAGACAAAGCAAAACTTAAAGAATACGCAAAAGCCTGCATAGACGCGGTGTACTTCAATCACATCGGCCGCGAGTTGGATATGACCACCATTTCATTGATTCACGGCAATGCCCTTGGCGGGGGATTTGAAGCGGCGCTATCGAGTCACGTGCTGATTGCCGAGCATGACGTGGAACTGGGTCTTCCGGAAGTATTGTTTAATCTTTTTCCGGGCATGGGTGCTTATGATCTGCTCTCGCGGAGAGTGAGTCCGGTCACGGCTGAAAGAATGATCCTGGACGGCAAATTATACAAATCTGAAGATCTTTATTCGCGCGGGATTATCGACATATTGGCCGACGTTGGCGAAGGCAGGTCGGCGGTGAATGCATTTATGCATACCCATCGCCACCGCCTTAACAGCATGAGGTCAATGACAAAGATACGCAACCGCGTTAACCGCATCGATTACCGGCAATTAATTGATATCGGAGACGTCTGGGTGGACGCCGCTTTCAATCTTTCCGAGAGAGACGTCCACGTAATGCAACGGTTGGTTTATTCGCAAAATAGATTTGCCAACAAATACGCTCAGCAGCCCGCGAGCGCAATGACAAACCTTTAATTATTGGGAGAGTGAACATGACATATCTGAATACCAAACAATTGAGATCAATATTATCCGCTTATGCCAGTCCAAACACCGCTCTCGCGCTGGGGATCGTTATCACCGATCTGTTGATATATTGCGGTGCAATCGCGGGAGTTATTTTTTTGGATAATTTGGCACTGAGATTGTTATGCTGTTTTGTTGCCGGCTCGATGATTGCATCATTATTTGTTATCGGCCATGACGCCGCACATCAAGCCTTTACCGGGAGCAGGACGCTGAACAAAATCATAGGCAGAATAGTGTTCCTGCCGTCGCTGCATAACTATGGTTTATGGTGTAACGAGCACAATAGGATTCATCACCAGTCAACCAATGTAAAAAATCTTGATTCGTGGTCGCCGTTCTCGAAACAAGAATATGACGCGTTGCCGGGATGGAGGAGAAATTTGGAGAAATTCTACCGCAGCGTTCCCGGTATTGGTTTTTATTATATGATTGAGCGCTGGTGGAAAAATAAATTTTATCCATTCGAGGGCGTGGTTGACGGGCGCGGATCCGTTGGCTGGGATTTTGCCTTACTTGTCTTTTACCTGGGATCATATCTTGGTTTGCTTGTCTATTTTGGACGCGCCCTGGATCACACCAACCCATTTGAATTGATTCTGCTCGGTTTTGTTGTGCCGTTCCTGAATTGGAATTTTATGATGGGATTTACCGTGTATCAGCATCATACCAATGAACTGATTCCATGGAGCAGGTCACTGGGCGAAAGGGATGAGATGGGCGGTCAGGAAGATTTTACCGTGCACGTGCGTTATCCAAAATGGTACGACTTGTTTGGTCATAATATTATGCATCACGTTGCCCATCACGTTGATCCAAGAATACCCCTTTATCATCTGGTCGACGCCCAGAAGCGGCTGGCGGAGGTCATGGCCGACAGGCTCCATACCATCCCGTTTACAGTGGGCGGTTTCTTGAATACCTTAAAGACTTGCAAGCTGTATGACTATGAACGCCACAGATGGCTGGATTTTGACGGCAACGTTACCGGCTGTCCGGTGATTTCCATGCACGCTCAACAACCGCGCATAGCCGCCTGATCATGAATACGAGTCACGTCCGGGGGTGGCATTTCCGGAAAAATTTCGGAGCAAGGCGCAGGTCGCGGTAAAATTTTTTGACAGCGCGTCAATCTGATCATCGACATTATTTAAGTCATTGGTCCGGGTTGACTGCTCAAGTTTTTTTGCCGCCCTGGCGGTTCGCGTGGCGCCAATGCTGCGCGAACTGCCATTAATTTTATGCGCCATATCGGCAATCTCCGTGTAATCCGCGCGTTGCCCGGCGGTGATTATTTTTTCCATATTTTCCCTGTTGTCAGCGATATACGATTCAACGAGCCGGTTTAAACCATCCTCATCATTCTTAAATAACCGCGTCACCTCCAGAAATTCATCATTGTCTATATACGGGTATTCGACTTCATCGCCGGATTCACCCGCGGCCGTTTGTTTTTTGGTCAAAAGCGTATTAATTGTATTAACAAGTTTCTCCGTGGTGACCGGCTTTGTGAGGAACGCGTCAATTCCGGCTTGTTGGCAGGTTTGCAACGCCGCGGTGGTGGCGTCCGCGGTCAGCACAATAATGGGTATATGATCTTTATCCGGGTGTTGGGAGCGAAACAGTTTGACCGCTTCAACGCCTCCCATAACCGGCATATGCATGTCCGCGATCACACAGTCATATTGACCTTTTTCAAGCTCCTCAATAAGTTTCCGGCCATTATCAACCATTTTCATATTGTAATTGCCCAGTGCCAATATTTTTTGAATCACCTTTTGATTGGTGACGTTGTCTTCCCCAACCAATATGGTTTTGGGCGAGGCCTTGATGAAGGGATGATCAACTTCAACCTCGCCGGCTTTGTCTGCTTTGGAAAAATCCATGTCAACCCGGAACCTTGTCCCCATGCCCGGTCGGCTTTGCAAATGCATTTTGCCCCCCATCTGTTCCACCAATGTTTGGGCTATCGACATGCCCAAACCGGTACCGCCGTATTTTCTTGTTGTCGAGTTGTCAGCCTGAGTGAATTTATCGAAGATAATCCGTTGTTGTTCTTTGCTCATGCCTATCCCGGTGTCGGCAATTTCAAATCTTATTTTATAGTTGTTGCTACTGTTTTCCAGCAGGTTGATATTGAAAGTGATATGACCTTTGTCGGTAAATTTAATTGCATTATTAAGAATATTGCTAATGATCTGCCTGATATGCTGGGGGTCTCCCTCCAAATACACCGGCACTTCGGGGGATACGTCGCTTTTCAGGGTTAATCCTTTCTCGCGGGCGTCGTGAGACAGGGCGTTCACCATTGAATTGGCCAGTGCGTGTATATTGAACTCGATATTCTCGATTTCGATTTTGCCCGCTTCAATTTTTGATATATCGAGGATATCGTTGACCAGGTAAAGCAGCGACCAGGCCGAGTCTTTGATGGTTTTGGCGATATCGGCCTGATCGGTGTTGAGCTCCGTGTGCAACATCAGATCACTCATCCCGATCACCCCGTTCAAGGGCGTTCTGATTTCATGACTCATAGTGGCGAGAAATTGGCTTTTTGCTTCATTTGCGGCAATCGAGGCATTTACCGCGTTTTGCAATTTTGCTATCAGTGATGAAGAGTAAAAGGACAGAACAATGATGCAGGTTATGATGCCGTAGCTTAGTGTCTGATTCTGCTGCCAATAGTCGCCATAGGCGGCCACCAGGCTGAACCCAATCACGCTGAAAACGGTGCTTGCATAAAGATATTTATTGCCGTATCTGAATCCGTAACCAAAAATTAAAAATAAATACGCGCCAAATAAAGGTGCGCCGTAATCCCCGATCTTATACAAGGTGTAACTGGTCAGTGAAATATCCAGTAACATATTTATCGACCGGCGGAGCACCGACACGTTGAGATCGACTATCGTCCAAATTAACCCGAGCACACAGGCCAAAATAAACGCATACGCGGTGAGCATGACTTCCGGCGCAACGCTGTGTGCGCTTTTAACCCAGTGGAGATAGCTCAGCCAGGCAAGGCCCAGGCAAATTCTAATAATCGCTTGTTCGAATTCAGTATCTTCGCGACGCTTCAAGCGGCTTGCAATCAGGTGCAGCATCAATCTTTTCCAATGAGTACATATGCCGCGCCGGCGCCGCCGTCGTTTGGGGGCGCGGAGCAGAATGCCAGTACATTGTTATATTGTCTTAACCATAGATTAATTTTGTTTTTTAAAACAGGCTCTTGGTTGATCGCTCGCAAACCTTTTCCATGAATAATTTTTATTGCGCGCCTCGGTTCGCGTTGGCCTTGCCCGATGCAGGCCGATACTTGTTTGTGCGCCTCGTCAACCGTCATGCCGTGCAGATCTATTTTTGCCTTTATCGGGTATTGCCCGCGGCGGAGTCGTCTAAGGGTTTTGCGTGTTACACCGGCCTTGATGTAGCGCAATTCATCGCCCATATTGAGATCGTGTCCGCGGGCCTCGTCCGCTAGTACCAAGGCTTGCCGGGTTTCGGCCCGGGTGGACCGAAGAACCGGTTTGGGGCGCGTTGTCCCGGCAACGGTATTATTTTTTGGCATTGGGGTCACGGCGCCGACCATTTCATGGAAAGGCGTGTTGCCCGCCGGTGGTTTGGTGTCTTTTGGCATGATCAATGGAATGGTAGATGCAAGATATATTAATCGCCCACGGGCCGCGCGCCCCCGGCGGCCACGTTTATTTTCATCGCATATAGTGCACCTAAATGGACGAACTTTCAAATGGCCGCACATCGCCGGCAACGGCGATTAATCGAGCCATTTTCTAGCATTGCTGAATAGCTGCATCCATGGGCTGTATTCATGCCGCCAATCGGCGGGACACCAGGATAGTTGTTTTTTTAAGAAAACCCGTTCGGGGTGCGGCATCATGATCGTCACCCGGCCGTCCTCATTGGTGAAACCGGTCATGCCGTTTAATGAACCGTTCGGGTTAAGCGGATAGCTTACCGCGGGCCTGCCCTCATTATCAATAAAGCGCAGAGCAAGATGCGATTCAGTTTTTATTAAATCATCCGGGTTCAAATTCACCCGCCCTTCTCCATGGGCGACGACAACCGGCAATCTTGACCCGGCCATGCCCGTCAACAGGATGGACGCCGATGGCGTGACTTCCACCATGATCAGCCTGGATTCAAACTGTTCCGATTTGTTGCCGATGAACGTCGGCCAATGGCCGGCGCCGGGAATCAGTTGCCGCAACTGTGCCAACATTTGGCAACCGTTACAGACGCCCAGGGTAAAGGTATCGTCGCGTGCAAAAAAAAGCCGGAACATATCTCTTATTCGAGGGTTGAGAAGAATCGACTGCGCCCAGCCCCGGCCGGCACCGAGTACGTCGCCATAGGAGAAGCCCCCGCAGGCCACCAGACCGTTAAACCGGTTTAAATCCACTTCCCGATTAATCAGGTCCCGCACGTGCACGTCGATGCATTCAAAGCCGGCACGCTGGAATGCGGCGGCCATTTCCACCTGGCCGTTCACACCCTGTTCCCGCAATATGGCAATCTCCGGCCGGGCTTTTGTTGGGTAAAACAAAGCCGGGTCGTCCGGTGCAAACGTCGTTGCAATCGATAAACCGGGATCATCACGCACCAGCAGCTGATCATATTCTTGCCGCGCACATTCGGGATGATCGCGCAAACACTGCATATAATAACTGGTACCGGACCAGGTGCGATGTAACTTCAAAACGTCCTCCTGGTATATTTGTTTGTCACGATTGCAGACCCTGAGCTGTAATTCTTTATTCAGGGTGCCGATTTTTTGAACGCACTGTTCCGGTAATCCGGCATTGATAAAGGTTTCCTTAACCGTCTGCCAATCATTTGCATCGATCTGTATTACCGCCCCCGCTTCCTCACTAAATAACGTAGCGATAAGATCATCACTTGCGAGCGCGATATCGAGGCCAACGCGACCGGCGAATGCCATTTCACACAAACACACCACCAGACCGCCATCGGAGCGGTCGTGATAAGCCAGTATGGTGCCGCTTTCATTCAGGATCTGAACGGCCTGGAAGAATCCCCTGAGATGGCGACCATCATCGATATCCGGGGCGCAGTTGCCAATTAAATTGTGCACCTGCAATAATGACGACGCCCCCAGGCGGTCCTTGCCCAGGCCCAAATCGATTAAAACCAGCAGGGTATTTTCGGAGGTATTACTGAGTTGCGGCGTCAGTGACCGGCGAATATCCGCGACCCGGGCAAACGCGGATATATTTACGGATACCGGGGCTTTAACCGTTTGCCGGTTGCCTGGCTCTCCCCACGTCGTTGCCATGGACAAAGAATCCTTGCCGACCGGGATGGCGATCCCCAATTCCAGGCACAGGGTTTTTACCGCGTGAACGGTTTGATACAGGGCCAGGTCCTGATCCGGATCACCGCAAGCCGCCATCCAGTTTGCCGACAAGGCGATATCACTCAGGGTCAGGATTCTGGTGGCACAAATATTGGTGATCGCCTCAGCGACGGCCATGCGTCCCGAGGCCGGCGCATTAATGATGGCCGCGGGTGGTTTTTCACCAATCGCCATCGCCTCGCCGGTATAGTCTTCATAGCCCGCCGCGGTCACCGCACAATCGGCAACCGGTACCTGCCAGGGGCCGACCATTTGATCGCGCACCACCAGACCGGAAACGCTGCGGTCGCCAATCGTGATCAAATAACGTTTGTCGGCAACACCCGGCAATTGTAATACCCTGCGGATCGATTCGGCGACCTCAAATTCCGGCAGGGCCTGTGTTTGCCCGGGCGCAGATCCCGCCGTGACAACCCGCGGTGGCGCCGGCATATCCGGGAATAGGATTGCCATCGACATATCGATAGGCGCATCGCCAAAACATTCATCGTCGACTCTAATGCGCGTTGTCGCGTCGGTTTCTCCCAGCACCGCAAACGGTGCGCATTCGCGCTCGCACAGTGCCCGAAACTCATCGATTGATTCGGTAGCGATCACCAATACGTAGCGTTCCTGAGATTCATTGCACCAGATTTGCATCGGTGACATACCGGCCTCATCATTGGGAATATTCCGTAACTGTATGAGCGCGCCTTTGTCACCGTCATGAATCAATTCCGGTATCGCATTCGATAAACCGCCGGCGCCGACGTCATGGATGGAAATAATCGGGTTGTCCCTGCCCATCGCCCAGCAACCATCGATCACTTCCTGACAACGGCGTTGCATTTCCGGATTGCTTCTTTGTACCGAGGCAAAATCGAGCGCGGCGTCGCCGTCGCCGGACGCCAGCGAAGACGCGGTGCCGCCACCCAGACCGATCAGCATGGCCGGCCCTCCCAGCACGATTATTTTTGCCTGCGCCGGCACCGGCCGTTTGGCAACGTGTTCCGCCCTGATCATGCCGTAGCCGCCCGCCAACATGATGGGTTTATGATAACCATAGATAGTGCCGGCGGGATCATCCTGTTCATAGCTGCGGAGATAACCGCACAGGGTTGGCCGGCCAAATTCATTATTATAAGATGCCGCGCCTATTGGCGCTTGCAGCATAATATCCAGGGCCGATGCCAGCCGCTCCGGTTTGCCGTGATCTTTTTCCCATGGCCGATGCCAGCCGGGAATATTGAAGTTGGACACCGCAAAACCGGTTAATCCCGCCTTGGGCTTGCCGCCGCGTCCGGTTGCCGATTCATCGCGTATCTCACCGCCCGAACCGGTTGCGGCGCCGGGAAAAGGTGATATCGCGGTCGGGTGGTTATGCGTTTCGACCTTCAGCAACAGATGTATATCTTCGCTATGGTATTGATAACGTCGGGTCACCGGATCGGGAAAGAAGCGTGCACCCCCATAGCCCGCCGTCACCGCGGCATTATCCCGATAGGCTGAGAGGATATTGTTGCAATGATTGGTGTCGCGGATCATTGAAAACATTGATTTTTGCCGCCTATGGCCATTAATGACCCAGTCAGAATTGAATATTTTATGGCGACAATGCTCCGAATTAACCTGGGCAAACATCATTAACTCGGCATCAGTGGGGTTGTGATCAAGGCGGATGAAATGTTCCAGCAAATAATCCATTTCATCGTCCGATAAGGCCAATCCCATCGTCAAGTTGGCTTGTATCAGCGCATCCTTGCCTTGTTCCATCACCTTGATGGTATTGCAGGCGGTCGGATCAAAGTGTTGAAACAGCGCCATAGCGGCGTCCGGATCATCGATAACCGTCTCAGTCATGCGATCATGAATTAAAGATTTAACGCCGTTCAAGCCCCGGGCATCGATTGGACGATCATTGTTACAGGCAAACCTCCAGCACGTTCCCCGCTCGATATGTTTGACCCCGGCGATGCCGCAGTTATGAATAATGTCGATAGCCCTGCTTGACCAGGGTGAGAGGGTGCCCGGCCTTGGAATAACGTACAACGCAAACGTGGTTTCCATCTCCATAGGCCGGACCTCGGTGTCCGTCAACAGCCGTCGCAGCCTGTTTGTTTCATCCGGGTCGAGGGCATTATCGATTTCCGCAAAGTGAATGAATGCGGTGGACACCTGTTCAATGGAGTCGGTAATAGCCCTTAGCTCAGCCAGAATTTTTTGAATACGGAAATCCGACAGGGCGGCATTGCCGATGAGCGTCAACATTGACGGCTTAGCAGGGTTGGTACGTCAAAACCTGCGATCGATGTTCGTGCCGCGATGCAACCATAGCGTCAAACGTGATTGCACAGGCAAAGATTCCATCGCACTCCGGCGGCCGCACAAAAATCGCATGCATCATCATAAAATTATTTTGCGCAGGTTTGGGTCCGGTTTGGATTCTTGCCATACGCGATCAAACATTTCCATCAACGTCCTTGACCGTCTGCGATCATTAAAGTTGACCGTGGCATCGAAACGGGCGTCATTTTCACGGTGATAAAAACCGGCCTCATCGGCAATGAGTATATTTTCCCCAAAGTTGTTAAAAGATTCCGGGAGCTTTCTTAGCTGAATGAAACTGCTTAAAGTCCCGGCCAGGTCCACCAGTCGGTGCCCCCGGCAGACGATTAATTGCGGCCTGGCAACGGCAATGCGGATCTCGGCAAACTTGTTTTTTAACGCAATATAGCGCACCGTTTCTATAAATTCCGTGGTGTTATAAAGGTCCGGGTCAAGCTCCCGACTGATCAACGCCAGTTGCCGTTTAGTCTGGGTTGCCAGCCGATGCACCGCGAGACGGTTTTCCGCGCGCGTGTCAAGGGTAAGCAGTTCATTGGTCTCGGCCAGTATATAATGGTCAAATTCATACATAATATCGTTTCCCCTAGCCGGGTTCAGGACCAATAATGATCTCCGCCTGCCGTTCCGCGTTGCCGACATAATCGCCGGGCGTCATCGATAATAACTGATTCCTGGCGTCTTCCGGGATGGCCAGGCCGTTAATAAACTCATGCAGCGATTGTCTGGTAATTTGTTGCCCGCGAGTCAAGGATTTGAGCTGTTCATAGGAATCCGTGACGCCATAACGACGCATCACCGTTTGCACCGGTTCGGCCAGCACTTCCCAGGCATTTTCCAAATCCGCGGCGATGCGGTCTCTATCGGCCCGTAATTTGCTTAAACCGGTGCTCAGCGAATCAAAGGCGATACAATTATGGGCGATCACCGTTCCCATATTGCGCAAGGTGGTCGAATCGCTCAGATCACGTTGCCAGCGTGATATGGGCAGTTTTTGGGCAAAATACCCTGCCGTCGCGTTTGCCAGTCCCAAATTTCCCTCGGCATTTTCAAAATCGATCGGATTGACCTTGTGCGGCATGGTCGACGACCCCACCTCAGTATCGATCACCCGTTGCCGAAAATAGCCCAGGGCAATATAGCCCCAGATATCCCGGCAAAGATCGATCAGTATCGTATTCAACAGCGACAAACAGTTAAAATACTCGGCGATATAATCGTGTGATTCGATCTGGGTGGTGTGCGGGTTCCATTCCAAACCAAGGCGTTCCACAAACCGCCTGGACAGGGCCATCCAGTCCGGCGACGGGTAAGCGGCGATATGGGCATTGAAGTTGCCGACCGCGCCATTCATCTTGCCCAGGATTGCAACCCTGCCCAGATTATCCCTCTGCCGTTGCAGACGATGAATATAAACGCCGATTTCCTTGCCCAGGGTGGACGGCGATGCGGCCTGGCCGTGAGTTCGGCAGATCATCGCCAGGTTCTGATATCGTCGGGCGATATTTTTGAGTGCATTAACGCCGGCGGCTATTGCCGGCATCAGAATTTTTTCCCGCGCCGTTTTTAGCATCAGCGCGTGACTCAGATTGTTAATATCCTCCGAGGTGCAGGCAAAATGAACATGGGCAAGATGATTTTTTAATTCACCATGCCGCTGAAATTTTTGCCTGAGGAAATACTCAACCGCCTTGACGTCATGATTGGTGGTCGCCTCGATTTCCTTTATCTTTTTCGCCTCAGCCAATGAAAAGTCACGCACCCAATCATCCAGATATTGAATCGCGGCGTTGCTCAACGGGGTTATTTCGGGTAATTCAGCGTTGGCGGCCAGCGCCTTTAACCATTCCACCTCGACCCGGACGCGGTGATGGATCAGGCCGTATTCGCTGAAGATCGGCCGTAATGCCCTGGTCTTGTCGGCATAACGTCCGTCTATCGGCGATACGGCGGTCAGTGTAGTAAGTTCCATGATTGATTCTAGCAAGTATGTATAGGGTCGGATAGTACCGCTTATTACTTGAGATCATACCGCAGTTTGGGGGTGAAACCATCTCCCGGCGGTTGGCCCGGGGAAAAGAGGACGGACCCGGACAATTGAATGCTTTGCAGTGCCCGCCGTGGTAACGTCACTTATGCAACCCATAGGATAAGCATGAACAAAGCCGCCGCATTTGACATACGCCGCTACATCAGGCATTTGACCGAGAGCGGTTTTACCGAGCAACAGGCCGAGGAGCATTTGATGCTGCTCAACGAGAATTTGGCAAGCAAGGACAATCTCGCCAGGGTTGAGGCCAGTCTCAAGGATGTTCACTTTGCCCTCATAAATATGGGGATCGTTCGCGTTCTCGACCTCCATCAGGTCGAGTATAGGAAGAATAAATGCCCTATTGAGTCCGGTCAACCGCTGAATGGGTCGGGGTGCAGATCGTTTTTTGGTGATTCAGTTGGCGACTGAGCAGGCCTTTTGCATGCCTTCCGCCGGTTTTGACTAGGTTGATGGTAAAAAACTTGCATACGGGGTTGCGCTGAAAAGGGCACTCCTGGTATTGATTCAAGGCCAGGGAATTTATATTCCCTTGGTCTCGATTTTCACACGATTGTTTGCCTATAGAAGCCTCAAAAAAACCGCTACAACCCCTTGGGATAAATCGGTTGTTTCTGTTGTTACACATAAGAAATGGGGCGTCATCAGAGCAATTGCCAGCGTTGTGGTTGTGCTTGTGACTTTGTTAATTATAAAATTTCTTTTGACTTTGGAGTAGTGCATAATATTCCAGTACATGGTAATCACTGAGAGCACATAGATGACCGACTCAAAGAATAACCAAGACACCATATCCGCATGGAAAGCAAAAATTGCTCGCTACCTTACTGATATTGAATCGCTTGATAATTTATCGGCGGATAAAAAGTCAGCATCCCCATGGAAAGCAAAGATTGCTCGCCACCTTACTAATATTAAATCGCTTGATAATTTATCGGCGGATAAAAAGTCAGCATCCCCATGGAAAGCAAAGATTGCTCGCCACCTTACTGATATTAAATCGCTTGATAATTTATCGGCGGATAAAAAGTCAGCATCCCCATGGAAAGCAAAGATTGCTCGCCACTTTATTAATATTGAATCGCTTGATAATTTATCAGCGGGTAAAAAGTCAGCATCCGCATGGAAAGCAAAGATTGCTCGCTACCTTACTGATATTGAATCGCTTGATAATTTATCGGCGGATCAAAAGTCAGCTCAAATAATTCACGTATTCTCGGCAACGTGCGCAGCCGTGGCAGTACAGCCGATACCCTTTGCCGATATATTTGTACTGACACCGATCCAGGCGTATATGGCTGAACGACTTGCGGCGGTGCGGGGTATCCCGATGAAGGAGAGTTCAGCGACGCAACTGCTGAAGGATTTAGCGAAAGTAATTGGGTTGGGAATGGTTGCTCAGCAAATTGCACTCGGTCTCTATAAAACGGTGCTGCCCTTTCTTGCCGGTTTTACCGCCATCCCTCTGGTTTACGGGCTTACATATGCTATTGGGAACGTGCTTGATCAGATTTTTATTGCAAGAGCAAAGGGAAAGGAACTAAGTCCTGAAGAGATAAAAGCTATTTGGAAGGCAGCAAAAAAAGAGGGGAAGAAAAAAGGCAAGCAATATCGAAAAGCTAAAAAAGGAAAGACGGACGAGATATGAGCGGCCCAACGGTCAGGTATTTGAAAAATAATTTCGATGCGACCGCAATACTGTCCTGTCTTGCGGATTTGACATTCAAGTCCGGGTTTGAGCTTATGGTATTTTAATTCACCATGCCGCTGAAATTTTTGCCTGAGGAAATACTCAACCGCCTTGACGTCATGATTGGTGGTCGCCTCGATTTCCTTTATCTTTGCCGCCTCAGCCAATGAAAAGTCACGCACCAATTCCAGCCATTATCAATCAAATTGCCGCTTATAGAATACATGTTAAAACGATTGAAGCAGCAAGCGAGGACCAAGTAATCGAGAATCGGTAGATTGAAAGCAACATTGATGTGATTGTCTTCTTCGCCCGTAATTCGAATTGGGGTTACATATTGCCCTCCTTAATATGACAATTTTATCAAGTTTGACTTCTGGAAAAATTTGGGTAAATATGAGTGTGTTTTTGGAGATATAAAAGGAAGGTCAATGTTAAATCCTTTAATTGAGATCACACCAGAAATATTAAATCTCATTGCAAAAAAAGATGAATTCAAGGGTGAATGGAAAGCCATTGGCAATCTGACCCCGGAAGAGTATAACCCAGGCCGCGGCGCACACAATCTGCCAGGAGAATGCCATGGTGCCGACACAGGAAGCCGCCAGCGCCGATCCGGTATTTTCGACTCGCGGCGTGACCAAGATCTACCACACAGGAACCGTTGACGTCTGGGCTCTGCGCGGCGTTGATCTGGACCTCTATCCCGACGAGCTTGCCGTCATGCTCGGCCCTTCCGGTTCGGGTAAATCGACGCTGCTCAACATCATGGGCGGTCTCGACACGCCGACCGACGGGAAGGTCTTTTTCCGGGGCGAAGATCTTTCCGCCTGCAGCGAACGCCGGCTGACGCGCTATCGGCGCGATCATGTCGGGTTTGTCTTCCAGTTTTACAATCTGGTGCCAAGCCTGACGGCCTGGGAAAACGTCGCGCTTGTAACCGAGATCGCCAGACGTCCCATGAAACCGGAAGAGGCGCTTTCGATGGTCGATCTGGAGGCCCGGATGAACCATTTCCCGGCCCAGCTTTCCGGCGGAGAACAACAGCGCGTCGCCATCGCCCGTGCCATTGTGAAACGCCCCGAGGTTCTGCTCTGTGATGAGCCCACCGGTGCGCTCGATTCAAAGACTGGCATCATCGTGCTGGAGGCACTGGCACGGGTGAATGCGGAGCTGGGCACGACCACGGCCATCATTACGCACAATGCCGGTATCCGGCAGATGGCGCACCGCGTATTCTCGTTCCTCGATGGCCGGATCAGCGAGGAAACGGTCAATGAAACCCGCATTTCTCCATCCGAGCTGAGTTGGTGAAGCATGCGGGTTCTCGACCGGAAAGTCGTTCGCGATCTGGGCCGTCTGTGGGCGCAGATCATCGCAGTTGCACTGGTCATGGCCTGCGGTGTGACGACAATCGTTCTGGCCATTGGCGCCTACAGATCGCTGGAGGAGACCCGCGAAACATTCTATGCGCGGCAGAACTTCGCCGACCTGTTCGCGACCGCCACCCGCGCACCGCTGAAGCTCGCGAACCGGATCGAAGAGATACCCGGCGTCAAGGCCGCGGAATACAGAATTTCCAAACCGGCGGTGCTCGACATCGAAGGCATGAAGGAACCGGTGGCGGCGATCATCGTGTCGATCCCCGATCTTCGTGCGCCGGCAATCAACAATCCATATATTCGGAAGGGCAGATTGCCCTTTTACGGCAGATCGGATGAGGTGGCGATCGTGGAGAAGTTCGCCGAGGCTCACGAACTCGGCCCCGGCGATGCCTTCCATGCGCTGATCAACGGAAAACGCCGGCAACTGCAAATTACCGGCGTCGTGCTTTCGCCGGAGTTCATCTACGCGCCCGGCCCCGGCCACATTGTTCCGGACGACCGGCGGTTCGGGGTGATTTTCATGCGCCGTTCCGCCCTTGAAGGTCCGTTCGATATGGATGGAGGTTTCAATTCGCTGGTCGCCACGATCGATCCCGCCGCAGGTATCGACGCAATCATCGATAAAATTGACGATCTGCTCAAACCATATGGAGGCCTCGGCGCGATCGAACGCGACGATCAGATCAGCGACGCCTTCCTCGACCATGAACTGCTCGAGTTGCGGTCGATGGCGCTGGTGATCCCGCCGATATTCCTGTTTGTCTCCGCATTTCTGGTCAACATGATCCTGTCGCGCCTGATTTCGCTCGAACGGGAGCAAATCGGACTGCTGAAGGCGATCGGATATGGCACGATGGAAATCGCCGCGCACTATGCGAAGCTCGTGCTCGTGATCGCGGCGATTGGCCTGGCGATCGGTTCGGTTGCCGGAGCATGGCTGGGGCGGGGGATGACCGAGATTTATGGCGAGTTCTTTTCCTTTCCATACCTTATTTTTCGCGAAAGCCCGGATCTATACGCGATTGCGGGCGGCGTCACCGCCGCCGCGGCTCTGGCCGGCGCCGCACACGCGATACGGTCCGTCGCCGCGTTGCCTCCGGCCGTCGCGATGCGGCCCGCCGCACCGTTGCGATACCGCAGCCTGCTCGGAAAAGCGGGTGGAGCGGTTCACCTGTTCTCGCAAACCACCGTCATGGCGTTACGCCATCTTATACGGCGGCCGGTACGCACATTGACCACGTCGCTGGGAACCTCGTTTTCCATCGCGATTCTATGCACCGTCCTGTTGGTGTTCGATTCGATGGAGGAGATGATCGACATTGCTTTCTATCGGGCCGAGCGGCAGGATGCGATGCTATCCCTGTCAAATGAGCGGGCCGCCGACGTGGTGTCGGCTATCCGGTCGCTTCCGGGCGTTTTGCGCGCCGAACCGTTTCGCACGACGTCGGTTCGCATGATCCGCGGCCATAGAAAGCTTGAACTGGCGATTTCCGCGCTACCCGAGACCGGCGACCTCGCCCGTGTCCTCACGGATCGCGGAACACCGGTCAAGCCGCCGGGCGCCGGATTGCTTATTCCCGAGAGAGTGGCGGGCAAGCTCGACCTCAAGCCTGGCGACAAAGTCCAAATCGAACTGTTGCAGTATGGTGGTCGGATCGTCGAGGCACCGGTCACCGCAATCGTGCAGAGCCTGATCGGCCTCGGCGCCTATATGGAACTGACGGCACTGAACCGCCTGATCGGCGATGGCAACCGGATATCCGGTGCGCGGGTCAAGATCGATGCCAACCGCGTGGACGACATCTATTCAACGATCAAGCAGACGCCGGCGGTTGCCTCTTTCACCTTGCTGAGCGCCGCAAAAAACAGGTTTCGGGAGATCATCGAGCAGAATGTGGGGATCATGTTGACCGTTTACGTGGTTCTCGCGGTGATCATTACATTTGGCGTAGTGTACAATTCCGCTCGCATCCAGCTTGCCGAGCGGGCCAGAGAACTGGCGAGTTTGCGGGTGCTCGGTTTTACGCGCGGCGAGGTTTCGTCCATTTTGCTGACCGAACTCGGCGTCATTATCGCCCTGGCTCAACCGCTTGGATGGTTGCTGGGTTATGGATTTGCGTGGACCGTCGTTAGCGGATTCGAAAGCGATCTGTTCCGCATACCCTTTGTCTTCGAACCGTCGACTTTCGCCCGCGCCAGCCTCGTGGTCGTCGTGGCCGGAGTCGTTTCGGCTTTGATCGCACGCAGGCGCATCGATAAACTCGACCTGGTGAGCGTGCTTAAAACACGGGAGTGATTTTCATGAATAATATGACCAAATGGATAGGCCTTGCCGCTCTCGTAGCCATTGTGGGCGCCGGGCTCCACGTTGCGTTGCGCGAGCAACCGGTTTCCGTCGACACGGCCCCGGTTATCGAGAGTCCGATGACCGTGACCATCGATCAGAAGGGGATCACGCGTGTTCGAAACGTCTATACGGTCTCCGCGCTGATAGCCGGTCATCTGGATCGCACATCGCTTGAGGAAGGCGATCCGGTCGAGGCCAACAAGACGGTGGTCGCCTCGATTCATCCGATGGACCCGCCGCTGATCGATCAGCGGACCGAAGCGGAACTGCTCGCGGAGATCGAAGCCACCGGCTCAGGTGTCGCCCAGGCTGAGCTCGAACACCAACGCGCCCTGTCGGCGCTTGAACTGGCCGAAGCCGATCTTGAGCGCGCGGTGCGTCTGTTTGGCTCGAACATCGTTTCGGAGCGCGATTTGCAAACGGCAACGACCGAGGTCGCCTTGCAGGAAGCACAGGTCAAGAGCACGGAAGCACGCATCCGTCAGCGCCAAGCCGAACTCAATCGTGCGAAAGCGCGCCTCATGCAGCCGGGCGATGAGATACTCGACATTGAAAGCCGGGAGTGCTGCGTGGAGGTGACCTCCCCGATCGACGGCATCGTGTTGTCGGTCAAGGTCAAGAGCGAGCAGGCCGTCACGGCGGGAACGCCGCTCGCGGAAGTCGGCGACCCGCGGGATCTGGAAATCGCCGTCGATCTGCTGTCGGAAGACGCCGTGCGGATCAGACCGGGCCTGAAGGCCACCATTACCGACTGGGGTGGAGAGGAGAGTCTGGATGCAACCGTGCGCCGAGTCGATCCGTCGGCCTTCACCAAAGTGTCGGCGCTTGGCATTGAAGAGCAGCGCGTCAACGTCGTGCTTGACCTCGACGGGCCGGAGCCGCTTCTCGGTCATGGATACCGCGTGTTCGCCCGGCTGGTGATCTGGCAGTCCGAAAAGGCGCTTCAGGCGCCCATCGCCGCCCTGTTTCGGAGCAACGGGAACTGGGCGGTGTTTCGGATAGCCGATGATCGCGCAGAGCTCGTCCATGTCGAGATCGGCCAACTCAACGATGAGTCGGCGGAGGTGGTGGCCGGCCTGTCGCGCGGCGACCGGGTTGTATTGCATCCAAGCGATACGCTTGACGACGGCGGCCTCGTCGCGCTAAGACCGGACCGATGAGAGGACAGCCGCCGCCGGGCGGACCCGCAAGCCCGCGCCGGCGCTGGTTCTTCCGGGACCCATGCGTCCCCCCGGACTTCATTCATTTCATCAAAATCCGGCAAGTCATCCAGCCGGACGTCCGCGCGCAGAATTTTTGTCCTGTCACTGCCCGTTTCGACCAAAAGCACATCGATCTTGCCGATGATCTCAACGTGCGGGACGTGTTCAAGGGCGTGACTCCGTTCTTCATCGCCGATGGCGTGACCATCATCCTTCTGGTGACCTTCCCCGGCGTGTTGCCGTAGCCGCCAAGCCTCGCCTGACTCCGGGCTCCATCATCTGGCCGGGAATATTTCGGGAAGCGCGATAGGCGGCGCTCGTCGCACCCAGGAATAATGCGCGCCGGCGGCTGGAACAGAACAATACCAGTTTGCAGGTGTTATCGGTGTTTACCAGGCGTTTGGCCGCCGGAGCGCATTCCACCTGTAATGAGGCCATTCAGTTGACGTTCCCATCCACACTGTAACACGGGTGGCGGCACCGCGTTTATGCGCCGCCCGTCGGTGCGGCCTGGTTCAAGCCAAAACCGACAAACACCGGTTCGATATTCACTCGATCCAAGGAGAGAAAAAAGCAACTGAAAACCCCGATCTGAATTTACACACTCATCGCGAACGGCGCGTCCGTCACTTCGATACGTTTTTTTTCTTCCGCCGATATTGTCGGCTCTCGTTTGCCAATGGTTAATAAATCCCAAATCAACAAACCCAAACCCAATGCCGTTATATAACCCATGACTTGCCGCCACCATAATCCTTCAATAAACCAGGGGTGAGTTTGAGCTTTAAAATAGCCCAGCCAGGTTGAACCCTCAATCGCCCTCTCAATCTGGGATTGTTCATAACCTGAGATGAGCAGGGCAATCGTCATGCCCAGGACGCCAATATTTAATAATGCCAACGACCACTTCCATTTCCAGCCGTTATCAACCAAACCGCCCTGCATCCCGACGTTGCCGCGCCATTTTTGTACGGCAAAATAAAAGACCGCAATAATAATGGTGGAATAAGCCCCGAAAAAAGCCAAATGCCCATGTGAAGCCGACCATTGGGTGCCGTGGGTATAAAGATTAATCTGTGGCAATGTATGCATGAAACCCCAAACACCGGCCCCCAGAAAATTCCCAAATGCATGCGCGATCAGCCATGCCATGGCCGGGTGGTTTGAGCTTTTAAAACCATGCCGACCAGAGTCATATACCGCATGCACCACCATTGCCACCAATGGCACCGGTTCCAAGGCTGAAAACAGACCGCCAACGGTGAACCAATATTCAGGCGTACCTATCCAGAAATAATGATGGCCCAAACCCAGGATCCCGGCACCAAACATCAACGCCACTTCAATATAAAGCCAGGTGGTGACAATCCGGCGACTGGCACCCAGTGCCGTGATCAAGCCCCATGCCATAATGCAACCGACCAGCACTTCCCAGGTTGCTTCCACCCACAGATGAATCACCCACCACCACCAAAACTGATCCAATGAAATATTAGTGGTATAAAACATACCGGTCAGATAAAGCCCGGCCAAAGCAACCAAATCCAGTGTTAAAACACCGGTAATGCCGGTTACTTTTCCTTTCATAACCGTTGCGGCGACGTTGTAAAAGAAGATAAGCATACAAATAAAAATACCAATATCCGCCCATCTTGGTGCCTCAATGTATTCTCTTCCCTCATTAATAAACCAACGCGTTGCATCAGTGCCCGGTCCCGATTGAACAAATAAATAAACCAACACAACAATAGTAACCGCGACGGTTAACATCCAGAATGCGACATTCCCCCATTTAATACCCACAACCGGTATGCCCGTTTCATCTTCCAGCAACCAATAAGCCGAGCCAATAAAGCCATAAAGCATCCAGATAATCATGGCATTGATATGCACCATACGATTGACGTTAAAATCCAGGACGCCATACAGCAGATCAGGGATCAAATATTGTAATCCCGCCAACAAACCGAATAAGATCTGTGCGACAAATAACACAACAGCAACAACAAAATACTTAACCGCCAGTTGTTGTCCGACGTTAAGATGGGCGTTATCAAATTGGTTATTAATCATTATTACTCTCCCTGGGCAATTGGCTTAAAATTATAAGGGAAGCCGTTGGTATCAATAGATGACATCCATTTTAAAAAGGCAATAATCGCTTTGGCTTCGTCTTCACTGATATTCAGGTTCGGCATCTTTCGCCCACTGCCAAAGGTACGTGCATTTTTATCGGGATTTTGCAAAAAATTTAACATCAGTTGTTCGCGGTATTCTTCATTTCCCCACGCCTTATCCAACCATGCCTTGGTTAAATCGGGGGCATAATAAGCGCCATTACCCAGTAAAGTATGGCAGTTCATACAATTACGTCCCTGGACGATCTTTTTACCGAATGTCACTAAGCGTTCCGCTTCTTCTTGATTGAGTTTTTGACCAAATAAAGGCACGTCTTCATCACTAATAATCGGCACCTGAAAATTACGCTCTGTGTCAAATTGATAATCAATACGCTTGTTAATCACCGTATAGTCGGGGACGCGTTCTGTCCCCACTGTAATTTTATTGATGCTATCAAATGATAAAAATATTAATACCACCACCATAATTGAAGTAATCCAAATCGCGGTTTTTTGCCAAAATTGTTCACTCGCCCACCAAATTTGATTATTTTTCATTATCGCTCCTTATTGATCCATGAGTTGCTTCAGATAAATACCAGATACCTCTTGGCGCCAAAAAATAGGCAATTAACATAACGACAATAATCCAGGTCCAAACGCCGTTTAAGTTCATTGTTTGCGTCAGCGTGAGGGTTGCAATAAATAAAAATAAATAACTTAGATAGGCGAGATAATTAAGTGAAGTTTTGTTTTGCAGACGATAGAATGCATAAAATAATGCATATAGAGCACCAGTAATAATAATCATCGCACTGGCAAAAAAAGTAATAAAAAAATCCTTCAGGGCAACCGGCTCAATCATAATCAATCGACCAATGTTATTTTCTAATAGTATAGAACATTAATGTGTAAATTACCTTGATTTGAATCAAAAAAATGGAAATAAATTTTGGATGCTGACGATTCGTGGATAGCGCTTTGCGCGTTATTCAGAGGAAGTTGTATGATAGAAACAAAGAGATTGAAGATACGCGCTTTCCAAAAAGCCGATGCAGATATTAAAGACCTTATCTTGAAGATTAACAGTTAGGGGCATCAAGGTTGCAGAGCCATCATAGTATTCAACCCCGGCAAACGAAAACAAGCCGTACCGGCCAGCCCGCGTTTGTTCACGCCCTCATGCACCCCCCGTCAAGGGCAGGGATTGGGTTGGCTGATATGTATCGCCTCAATTTCTTTCAGCACGTCCCCGTCCAGTTTGATATCGATACTGGCGATATCCGTCTCCAGTTGGGTCATATCGGTGGCGCCGATAATGTTGCTGGTCAAAAAAGGCCGTGAGTTCACGTATGCCAGCGCCATCTGGGCCGGATCGAGTCCGTGTTTTTCGGCCAAGTGCACGTAGGCTTCGGTCATGCGGACTGCATCGGGACTGGCGTAGCGGGTAAATTGGCTGAACAGGCTTAGCCGGGCATTGGCCGGTTTTTGATTGTTCAGGTATTTGCCACTGAGCACCCCGAAGCCGAGCGGGGAATAGGCCAGCAGCCCGACGTTTTCGCGATGGGCAAATTCGGCGATGCCGATCTCAAAGGTGCGGTTTAATAAATTATACGGGTTTTGGATGCTGACGATTCTCGGATGGTGCTTTTCGCCTGCGACCCGGAGATATTCCGCGACCCCCCAGGCGGTTTCGTTGGAAATGCCTATATACCGGATCTTGCCGGCATCGACCAGTTTTGACAGTGCCGCCAGGGTCTCTTCAATCGCGACGCCATCGTTGTCGGGGGCATGGTAGTAGCCCAGCTTGCCAAAGAAATTGGTGTCCCGCTCCGGCCAATGAATTTGGTAGAGATCAATATAGTCGGTTTTAAGCCTTTTCAGACTTTCTTCCAGGGCCCGGTTGATGTTTTTTTGATCGGCCCGGTTTTTGCCCTCGCGGAGGTACGGCAGCCAGTTGGCGGCGGCGCAAAACTTGGAGGCAATGATCACCTTTTCGCGGTTCGGCTGCTTTTCCAGCCAGGTGCCTATATGGGTTTCGGTCAGTCCCTGGGTTTGCCCCCTGGGCGGCACCGGATAGAGTTCGGCGGTATCGATAAAGTTAATGCCTTGCTCCATCGCATAATCCAGTTGTTGATGGGCCTGCTGTTCGGTGTTTTGCTCTCCCCAGGTCATCGTCCCCAGGCACAGCTGGCTTACTTCGATATCGGTATTGCCTAATTTGCCAAATTCCATTCGGTTTATCCTCCGATCAATTAAACCGGTATTCTAGTTTGTTTTATTTGCCGGGCAAACTTAATATTTTGCCCGCACTCCGGTAAATAACGGCAAACTGGCACGGCGTCGCCGTGGCGATCTCGGACAAACAACGGGGATTGTGTTATGTTCATCTCCGGTAACGAATTTCATTGAAGGAACCACTGCCCCTATGCGGACTATTAGTATTATTAAGCCGGACGATTTTCATTTGCATCTGCGCGACGGCGAACAGATGGCCTGTGTTATTGGGCATACCACGGGCGCATTTGCACGCGCGCTGATCATGCCCAACCTGATTCCGCCGGTGGTGAATTGCCAACAGGCGCGGGCTTACCATGATCGGATATTGTCGGCACTGGGTGAAGACCGCTCGTTTAAGCCGTTGATGTCTTTGTATTTGACCGATAACACCCCGGTTGATGAGATAAAAAAACTGGCGGATTCGGATTGTATCAACGCGGTAAAATATTACCCCGCCGGCGCGACCACTCATTCCGATTGGGCGGTGACCGATCTGGCAAAGGTATATCCGGTGCTTGAAATGATGCAGGATTACAATGTGCCTTTATTGATGCACGGCGAGGTTACTGATCCGCAGATCGACGTGTTCGACCGCGAAACGGTGTTTATCGATACGGTATTAGCGCCGTTACTGCGGCGTTACCCGCAACTAAAACTGGTTCTCGAGCATATTACCACCCGCGAGGCGGTGGATTTTATCGGCGATGCCGCCGCCGGCGTTGCCGCGACGATCACCCCGCAGCATTTGTTAATGAATCGCAATGATTTATTTGGCGGCGGGATACGCCCCCATCATTATTGTCTGCCGGTATTGAAGGCGGAAACGCACCGGCGGGCTCTGGTCGCGGCCGCGACCGGCGGCGGCCAACGGTTTTTTTTGGGCACCGATAGCGCGCCTCATGCGTTGTCGGCGAAGCAAAATGCCTGTGGTTGCGCCGGTATTTATTCCGCCCATGCGGCGTTACCGTTATATGCCGAGGTGTTTGAAAGCGAGCACAAACTGCAAAACCTTGAACGGTTTGCTTCAAAAAATGGGGCGGATTTTTATGGTCTGCCCTATAACAATGAGACGATCACCCTGACCAGGGATGAATGGATCGTGCCCGATGATTATCCATTTGGGGACGACAGACTGGTGCCACTAAGAGCAGGCGAGAAATGCGCATGGACCTTGAAACAGTAATCGGTGATAAGTATCCGGCGGTGGTTATGGCGGACCGGTTTCGCGGTTTTATGCCGGTGGTCATCGACGTCGAAACAGCGGGGTTTAACGCCGACACTGACGCGTTGTTGGAGATTGCCGCGGTGCTCCTGGACATTGACGACGCCGGCCTTTGGATGATCGATAAAATTATTTCCAAACACGTTCAACCGTTTGAGGGAGCGAACCTTGATCCGGCATCGATGGAATTTACCGGCATCGACATCGATCATCCTTTCAGGAAACAGATCGCGGTCTCTGAGCAACAGGCAATAACGGAAATGTTCAAAATAATCAGAAAAAAAATGAAACAGAATCAATGTAAACGGGCGATTTTGGTGGGACACAATGCCTCGTTTGATCTCGGTTTCTTGAACGCGGTGGTAAAACGCACCGAGGTCAAACCGAATCCGTTTCATCTTTTCAGTTGCTTTGACACCGCGACGCTTGCCGGTGTCGCCTATGGTCAAACGGTATTGTCGCGGGCGGTGACCGCCGCGGGCCTGGACTGGGACAGCGAGCAGGCGCATTCGGCGAGTTATGACGCGGAAAGAACGGCCCAGTTATTTTGCCGGATTGTAAATTGCTGGCCGCGGATGGTTTGATTGCTTCAGCTTGCGGCAATCTGCCTTTGCCAGCGGGCGACGTTTGCCAACAGTTGCTCGGTATCGATGAGTGCGAGCCTGTTATTTTTCAGCAGATGCCTGCCGGCGACCCAGACGTCGGTCACCTGGTCTCGACTCGCGGAATAAACAATTTGTGATACCGGGTTGTAGATCGGTTGGGTTTCTATCGCGCCCAAATCGATGGCTGCGATATCCGCCTCTTTGCCCGTTTCCAGGGAACCGATCCTGTCGTCCAGACCCAGCGCCCGGGCGGCGTTAATGGTTGCCATGGCCAATGCCGTTTGGGCGCTCACCGCGGTGCTGTCGCGGCTGTGGCCTTTGGCCAGTAACGCGGCGGTGCGCATTTCTCCGAGCAGGTCCAGATCGTTATTACTGGCGGCGCCATCGGTGCCTATGCCGACGTTCACGCCGGCATCCAGCAGTGGTTTGACCGGGCAGGTGCCATTGGCCAGCTTGAGGTTGGATTCGGGGCAATGGGCGATATGGACGCCGGTCCGGGCCAGCAGATCGATTTCATCCGGCTGCAACTGGGTCATATGCACCGCGATCAGGCGTTCATTGATCAGGCCCAGTTCGTGCAACCGTTGCAGCGGTCTTTTTTGGTGTTGTGCCAGGCTTTGTTGTATTTCCTCCTCGGTTTCATGCACATGCATATGCACCGGTATATCGAGCTCGTCGGCCAGCGTTGCCACCCGCTGTAAGGGCTTATCCGGCACCGTATAAGGCGCGTGCGGGGCAAATGCCGTGGTGATCAAGGGATCATGTTTGAATTGGTCGAAGACCTGTTGACCCTTGGCCAGATAGTCCTCGGTGTCTTTGGCCCATGCGCTTGGGAAATCGATTATAATCAGGCCGATTGACGCCCGCATCCCAAGCTGGGACGCGACCGCCGCGGTGTGGTCGGGATAAAAGTACATGTCATTAAAACAGGTCGTGCCACAGCGTAACATCTCGGCAATCGCAAGCCGGCTGCCATCGTTGATAAATTCGGGACTGATCCATTTCTGCTCGGCCGGCCAAATATGATCGTGCAACCACTGCATCAGCGGCAGATCATCGGCGAGTCCGCGGAACAGACTCATCGTGGCGTGAGTATGGAGATTGATTAAGCCGGGGATAAGCGCGTGTTGTGCACAGTCCACTTCATGCTCTGCGGTGAGGTTGTCATGTATTTCCTCGGTGGGCAGAATCGCGGCGATCCTGCCGTTATCGATGGCAATGGAATGCTCTTTGAAGAGTTTCTTGCCGGGTGCCATCGGGATGATCCATTTTGCATGAATTAAAGTATCAACGTTCATTAAATATATCCGGGGATTGGTTTATCCTGTTAACGGTTGATTATTTCAGAAATTGTCCAGTATGACTAAAATCATTGAAGCGCCGGAATCATTTCAGGCCGTCAGTTGGCGCGATAACCGCGTCCGTTTGCTCGATCAGCGGCTGTTGCCGCAACGGGAGCACTATATCGACTATGATAACGCCGCCGAGTTGGCCGGGGCAATAACCGATATGGTGGTCAGGGGCGCGCCGGCAATAGGTATTGCCGCGGCTTACGGGGCGGTGCTCGCCGGACGCGCCGCCTGGCAACGCTCGCAACCGCAATGGAAAAGCCATATCAATGCGGATCTGGATTTATTATTACATGCGCGCCCCACCGCGGTAAATCTGCAATGGGCGATCACCCGGATGCGGCGGTGCATCGCTGAGCTGGAAACTGATCCGGAGGCGCCCCTGCTGGAACTGGCCCTGTCCATCCATCGGCAGGATATTGCGGCCAATCGGGCCATGGGCGGGCTAGGGGCGGATTTGGTTGATAAGACCTGTGCCGTTATGACGCATTGCAACGCCGGCGCATTGGCGACCGGTGGTTATGGCACCGCCCTGGGCGTGATCCGGACGCTGCATCAACGGCAAAAATTAACCCGGGTTTTTGTCGGCGAGACCCGCCCATGGATGCAGGGCGCGAGGTTAACCGTCTGGGAGCTGTACCGGCATCAGATCCCGGTTACGTTGATCATCGATTCGGCGGCGGCTTCATTGATGCGCCAAGGTGAGCCTGCCTGGTTTATTGTCGGTGCCGATAGAATTGCCGCCAACGGCGACGTGATCAACAAAATAGGCACCTACGCGCATGCGCTGGCCGCGCGTTATCATAAAATTGGGGTGATGGTGGTTGCGCCCTCGGCGACGATAGATATGTCGATTCGCTCGGCCGACCGGGTGCCGATTGAGCGTCGGCAGGCGGATGAAATCATCGGCGACGGCGGACAGATTGCAGGGCTACCGGGCGTCGCTGCGCTTAATCCTGTTTTCGATGTGACGCCGGCGGAACTGGTGGATTTTATCGTCACTGAAAAGGGCGTCATTGCCGCCCCGGATCTGGCAAAAATGCGGGCCATGTTTGGCTGAATTAACGCGCAGTTATTGTTACTCTCGCCGCTTGGATCGGCGGTTGACGACCATCGGCCAAAAAACTATGCCCAGGGCCGTGTCGGTTTGTGGTATGATCCCAACTCTTTGAATAAAATGATTTAACCGGCCCGGTTGGCCTTTTTACTCCATTTTCTCCTAATTTATTGTATGTCTGAATCTGACTTTGCGCATTCTGTTTCTCGCCTCAATATTGAAGACGAAATGAAACAGTCCTATATGGATTACGCGATGAGCGTGATCGTGGGGCGCGCCTTGCCTGAAGTTCGAGACGGTCTCAAACCGGTGCACCGCCGGGTGTTGTTTGCAATGAATGAAATGGGTAACGCCTGGAACAAGCCCTATAAGAAATCGGCGCGCGTCGTCGGTGACGTGATCGGTAAATATCACCCGCACGGCGACACCGCGGTCTATGATGCAATAGTGCGCATGGCGCAGCCGTTTTCCCTGCGTTACGTTTTGATCGATGGTCAGGGTAATTTTGGTTCGGTGGATGGTGACGCGCCGGCTGCGATGCGCTACACCGAGGTGCGCATGGCGCGCATCGCTCATGAGTTGCTTGCCGACATCGATAAGGAAACGGTCGATTTTATCCCCAATTATGACGGCGCCGAAAATGAACCGGCGGTATTACCGACGCGCATCCCCAATCTGCTGATCAATGGTTCCAGTGGCATTGCCGTTGGTATGGCCACCAATATTCCGCCGCATAATCTGTCGGAAGTGATCAAGGTCTGCATCAGGCTGCTGGAAGACCCGGCGGTCAGTATCGATGAGTTGATTGAGCTTATTCCGGGCCCGGATTTTCCCACCGCCGGCATCATTAATGGGTCCTCCGGGATTCGCTCGGCCTATCACACCGGGCGCGGCAAGATTTACGTGCGCGCCCGGCTTCACGTTGAGACCGACAAGACCGATAACGCCTCCATCATTGTGACGGAATTGCCTTATCAGGTGAACAAGGCGCGACTGTTGGAAAAGATCGCCGCATTGGTGAAGGACAAAAAGCTTACCGGTATCCGTGAATTGCGCGATGAATCCGACAAAGACGGCATGCGCATGGTGATCGAATTGCGCAAAAATGAAGTGCCCGAAGTGATTATCAATAATCTCTATAAATTTACCCAAATGGAGACCGTATTTGGCATCAATATCATCGCGCTGAATCAGGGTCAGCCGCGGCTTATGAACTTAAAAGAGCTGCTGCAGGCGTTTCTTGGCCATAGGCGCGAGGTGGTCACCAGAAGAACCTCTTTTGATTTGCGCAAGGCCCGCGCCCGCGCCCACGTACTGGAGGGGCTTGCCGTGGCCCTGGTCAATATCGACCCGATCATTGCGTTAATAAAACAATCCGCGAATCCGTCCGAGGCCAGGCAGGCGTTGATTGATCGAGTATGGCAGCCGGGTATGGTGGTCGATATGCTCAAGCAGTCCGGTGCCGGGGCGTTGCAGGCGGAAACACCGCCCGAAAATTATGGTTTGACCGAGGCCGGTTACCGATTATCACCGGAGCAGGCCCAGGCGATACTGGAACTGCGCCTGCACCGGCTGACTGGCCTGGAACAGGACAAGATCATCAAGGAGTTCACCGAATTACTGGAGCTTATCGACACCCTGTCGGCGATTTTATCTCAGCCGAAACGACTCGGTCAGGTAATACGCAAAGAGCTGGAAGAGGTGGCGGAGCGCTACGGTGATCAGCGTATAACCGAGATCATTGCCGATTATCAGGACCTGGATACCGAAGATCTGATCACCGAAGAAGACGTGGTGGTGACGCTTTCTCACGCCGGTTACGTCAAGTCGCAACCGATAGACACCTATCGTTCCCAGCATCGGGGCGGTAAGGGCAAGGCCGCAACCGCGGTTAAGGATGAGGATTTTATTGACAAACTCTTCATAGCCAGCACGCATGACACGGTGCTGTGTTTTTCCAGCCGGGGTAAATTATATTGGTTAAAAGTCTATAAACTGCCTCAGGCCGGGCGGACCGCAAAGGGCAAACCGATCATTAATCTGTTGCCCCTGGAGGAAGGTGAACGTATTAATGCCATTTTGCCGATTCGGGAATTTACCCAGGATAAATTTCTGTTCATGGCCACTGCCGACGGCACGGTTAAAAAAACGCGATTGACTGATTTTTCCAAGCCCAGGCCGAGCGGTATTCGTGCGATAGAACTGGCCGAGGACAACCGGCTGATCGGGGTTGAAATAACCGATGGCCGGCATGAGATCATGTTATTCAGTAACGCCGGCAAGGCAGTGCGCTTTAATGAGTCACATGTGCGGGCAATGGGGCGTACGGCCAAAGGCGTGCGGGGGATCAAACTGGCCGCGGGGCAAAAGGTGATCTCTTTGATTATTGTGGAAGAGGACGCGGCCATACTGACCGCGACTGAAAACGGCTACGGCAAGCGCACCCCGATATCCGATTATCAGCCGAGGAGCCGGGGGACGGTCGGCGTGATATCGATTCGCACCGGCACCAGGAACGGCAGGGTGGTGGGCGCGGTTTCGGTTAAAGAGGAAGATGAGCTCATGCTTATCAGCAGCAAGGGCACATTAATCCGCTCCCCGGTACGGGGTATTTCCGTGGTCGGCAGGGCCACTCAGGGGGTACGCCTGGTCACCCTTAAAAAGGGTGAGAAGCTAAGCAGCATAGAGCGCGTCATAGAATACCGGGACGACGATGCGCCGGTGGCAGAGGATCAGGCGGATGTCGAAGAATAAGGACCTGGAACGACTTCGCAGGCAGATTGACGGGCTGGACCGTCAGTTGCTTGAGCTGATCAGCGACCGGGCCAAGCTGGCAAAAATGATCGCCGAGGCTAAAAGCCGCGCTGATAAAGACGGCAGTTTTTATCGGCCCGAGCGCGAGGCCCAGGTATTACGAAAAATCATCGCGGAAAATCAAGGGCCTTTGTCCGATGAAGAAGTTGCAAGATTATTCAGGGAGATTATGTCCGCGTGTCTGGCGTTGGAATGGGTGCTCAATATCGCCTATCTCGGTCCTGAAGGTACGTTTACCCAGACCGCGACGTTAAAACATTTTGGCCACTCGATAAACACCTCGGCGTTATCCGGCATAGACCAGGTATTCCGGGAAGTTGAATCCGGCGCCTGTCTCTACGGCGTGGTTCCGGTTGAAAATTCGATTGAGGGCGTGGTCAATCATACGCTCGATATGCTGATTAATTCCAATTTGTTTATTTGTGGTGAAGTGGAATTGCGCATACACCATCATTTGTTGAGCAAGACCAATGATCCTGCCGGCATAGAACGCGTTTATTCGCATCAGCAATCGTTGGCACAGTGCCGGAAATGGTTGGATACGAACTTGATTCGCCCCGAACGCATTGCGGTGAACAGCAGTGCGAAAGCGGCGTCCATCGCGGCTGACGATCCCGGCGCGGCGGCGATAGCCGGGGACGCGGCCGCCGATCTGTATTCACTCAACCGTCTGGCAAAGAATATCGAAGATGAACCGGACAATACCACTCGTTTTCTTATTATTGGCAATGAATTAATACCGGCGAGCGGCGACGACAAGACCTCGATATTGTTTGCGACCCCGAATAAACCGGGCGCGTTGCAGCAAATGCTGACCTGTTTTTCCGATAATAAGGTCAGTATGACGCGCATTGAATCGCGCCCTTCAAAACGCGGCATGTGGGATTACGTCTTTTTTGTGGATATCGAAGGCCATATCGAAAATGACGCGGTTAAAAAGGCATTGGACGATCTTGGAGAACGCGCGGCCATGTTGAAACGACTCGGTTCCTATCCGCGTGCCGTGCTCTGACGAGTTTGGCTGTCGGCCCCTGGTTTGGATACACCATGTCTAAATCCATATTAATACGGCGTTTGGCGATCATCGGCGTCGGTCTGATTGGTGGTTCCCTGGGTTTGGCGTTGCGCCGGGCAAAGGTCTGTCAAACGGTGGTGGGCTGTGATCGCAGTGCCGGCGATTTAGCCAGGGCTTTGGAGCTCGGCGTTATCGATGAGCATCACATCGATCCGGCGGCTGCGGTTGAAAATGCCGACGTTATTGTGATTGCAACGCCGCTGGGGGCAACCGAGGCGGTGCTCGATAAAATAAGCGGCGGCTTAAAAACGGGTGCGGTTGTCACCGACGTGGGCAGTGTTAAGGGCAGCGTGGTGAAGGCGGCAGGAAAGACCTTGGGGTCGGGTATCGATTACTTTGTTCCCGGGCATCCGATAGCCGGGACTGAGCGCAGTGGCATTAACGCCGCGTTCGCGGAATTGTTTCAAGACCACCGGGTTATTCTTACGCCGGTGCCTGAAACCCGGATGGAGGCGGTGGAGCTGATCACAAAAATGTGGGAAGCGGCGGGCGCGGGGGTCAGTTGTTTGGAGGTGCAACACCATGATGAAGTGCTTGCGGCGACCAGCCATTTGCCTCATATGCTGGCCTATGCATTGGTGGATTGTCTGGCCGGAATGCAGGAACGCGATGAGATTTTTCAATTTGCCGCGGGTGGTTTCGCCGACTTTACTCGTATCGCCTCAAGCAGTCCGGAAATGTGGCATGACGTCTGTTTTTCCAACCGCAGCCAATTATTAAACATTCTAAACCGGTTTGACGGACATATTGCCGAAATTAAACGGGTCATCAAAAATGCCGATAGCGCCGCTTTGTTGAATATTTTTATGCGCGCTAAAACGGCAAGAGACGGATTCATCGACAACCGCGGAACAAATACATAGCGGAGCGGCCGTCCTGAGCACTCAATCATGTCGTCTCCAGCTTATATCATTACCCCCGGCGGACGTTTTTCAGGTGAGATTTGCATACCCGGAGACAAATCCATTTCTCACAGGGCATTGATTCTGGGTGCCCTGGCCGAGGGTGAAACGGTGATCAGGGGTTTTTTGCCAAGCGCGGACACACTGGCGACCCTGCATGCCCTTAAACAAATGGGGGTTGCGATAACGGTGCATAATGCAACCGAAATTCACCTCCGGGGAGTGGGTTTGCACGGGCTGCATTGCCCCGAAAGTGAAATGAATCTGGGCAATTCAGGCACGTCGGTGCGTTTGCTGGCCGGGGTTCTGAGCGGACAGGCGTTTACCAGCGTATTAACCGGCGACGCTTCCTTGAGCCGGCGGCCTATGGCGCGGATTATTGAGCCGCTGACCGCGCTGGGGGCGTCGGTTAGCGGCAGCCGTGAACAGACTTTACCGTTGACGATACGTCCGGTTTCCAGGCTGCGGGGCATGGATTATGTTTTGCCGATTGCCAGCGCCCAGATTAAATCGGCTATTTTGCTTGCCGGTTTATATGCCCGGGGTAAGACCTGTGTGACTGAATTACGGCCGACCCGGGATCATACCGAGCGGATGTTATCATTGTTTTCTCATCCGCTTAGTCAATGTGACAATAAGATCTGTATTGAACCACGGTCCCGGCTGCTTGCAACCGAGGTGGAGGTGCCGGCGGACCTGTCTTCCGCGGCATTTTTTATTGTCGGGGCCTGTATCGCCGATGAGTCGGAGATCGTGTTGCAGAAGGTCGGGGTTAATTCCGGCAGGGACGCGGTGATAGAGATATTAACAATGATGGGGGCCGATATTGAGGTGTATAATCGACGTATGCTTTCCAATGAACCGGTTGCCGATATCAAGGTGAGGGCGGGCGAGCTGCACGGAGTCGAAATACCGGAGGCACTGGTGCCCTCCGCCATAGACGAATTTCCGGCCATTATGATCGCCGCCGCCAACGCCAGGGGCAAGACCGTGATCAACGGCGTGGAGGAATTGCGGGTCAAGGAGAGTGACCGTATTCAGGCGATGGCCGAAGGCTTTAGGGCAACCGGAATCGTCGCGACTCCGAGTGACAATGGCATCCAAATCGAAGGCGGACAAATGCGGGGAGGAGAAATACACAGTCAAGGTGATCATCGCATTGCGATGGCGTTTGCCGTTGCCGGCATGAACGCCGGCGCGGCGGTTACAATCCGCGATTGTGCGAACGTGGATACCTCCTTTCCCGGATTTCTGGCCTGCGCCTCGCAGGCCGGATTGAATATTGTGCCCGCATGACCCGGCCGCCGGTGATCACCGTGGATGGGCCGGGTGGCACCGGTAAAAGCACCGTTTGTGGCTTTTTAGCGAAAAAGCTGGGATGGCATTTTCTCAATAGTGGCAGCCTGTACCGCGGTTTGGCCTATGCCTCGTTGCAGAGAAACCTGGCATTGGATGACACCGACGGTTTGGTTGACCTGGCGGGCAATCTGGATATTCGCTTTGTCTCTTCCGGCACCGATTCGGCACTTGAAGTTATTCTGGATCAGCGTAGCATCGGCGATAAACTGGCCACCGAAGAATGTGCCGCCGCCGCCTCCCGGATTGCTGCAATAGCAGAAGTCAGGACGGTATTGCTGGATCGCCAGCGGGCATTTTTAAAGCCGCCGGGACTGGTTGCGGACGGTCGTGACATGGGCACGGTGGTGTTTCCTGATGCGCCGCTCAAGATTTATTTGCACGCCGATGCCGGTGAACGAGCAAAAAGACGTTATAAACAGTTGAAACAACAAGGCATTGATGCTAATCTTGCCCGGCTTTCAGTGGATATATCTGAACGAGACGCCAAGGATAGTGAACGTGAGGTTTGCCCGCTAAAACCGGCGGAGGATGCAATAATTATTGACACCACACATATTGATGCGGAGGTTGTAATAGAAATAGTGCTGGAAAATGTTATTAATATATTTAATGAAAACTCTGTTTATTCTCGTTTCTAAGTTGGCTTGTTTTTTAACCAATACACAATGGGGGTTAGCGAATTTTACAGATCGTTAATGGATAGAATATAAATGAATGAGAATTTTGCCGAATTATTTGAACAGAGTCATATAGAATCCAAAATGCGTCCCGGCACGATCATCAGTGCCACGGTCATCGACGTCAATTCCGATACGGTTGTTGTCAACGCCGGTCTCAAATCCGAAGGTCTCATCCCGGTCGATCAGTTCTGTGATGACAAGGGGGAATTAGAAGTGGGCGTCGGCGATAAAGTTGACGTTGTTCTGGATACCATAGAAGACGGTTTTGGTGAGACCCGCTTATCGCGGGAAAAAGCAAAACGCATGATGGCCTGGGACGGACTTGAAAAAGCCTATGAATCCAAAGAGACGGTAAACGGCATCATTACCGAGAGGATCAAAGGCGGGTTTGCGGTGGACGTTGACCACGTGCGCACGTTTTTGCCGGGTTCACTGGTGGACGTGCGTTCGGTTAAAGACGTCTCCTACCTCGAAGGCAAAGCCCTGGAATTTAAAATTATAAAAATTGATCGCCGCCGAAGTAACGTGGTGGTGTCACGGCGCGCGGTGATCGAAAGCGAGAATACCGCCGAGCGGGACCGGTTGCTGGCCAGCCTCGAAGAAGACGCCACCGTGAAAGGCATAGTCAAGAATTTGACCGATTATGGTGCGTTTCTGGACCTGGGGGGTATTGACGGTTTGCTCCATATTACCGACATGGCCTGGAAACGGGTTAAGAGTCCGAGTGAGATAGTCGGTATTGGCGATGAAATTGAAGTTAAAGTGCTGAAATTTGACCGCGAGCGCAATCGCGTTTCACTGGGCCTGAAACAACTGGGTGAAGATCCGTGGATCGATCTGACCCGCCGTTATCCGAAAGGTGCCAAATTACAGGGCAATATTACCAATCTCGCCGATTATGGTTGTTTTGTGGAATTGGAGGAAGGCGTCGAGGGCCTGGTGCACGTTTCTGAAATGGATTGGACCAACAAAAATCTGCATCCGTCCAAACTGGTCCAGGTTGGTGACAGTGTAGAGGTGGTGATTCTTGAGATCGATCAAAACCGGCGTCGCATTTCTCTGGGGATGAAGCAGTGCCGGTCAAATCCATGGGAACAATTTGCCGCGGGCCACAACAGGGGAGACCACGTCGTTGGTGAGATTAAGTCGATTACCGATTTCGGCATCTTTGTCGGGCTGGAAGGCGGTGTTGATGGCCTGGTTCATTTGTCCGATCTTTCCTGGAGCGAGCATGGTGAAAAAGCGATCCGCAATTATAAAAAAGGTGAACAATTGGAAACAATGGTCCTGGCCATGGACGCCGGACGCGAGCGAATTTCACTGGGGATAAAACAGATGGTTGAAGACCCGTTTTCGCTTTATATTACCGACCACGCCAAAGGCACCATTGTTAAGGGAGTGGCTAAAAAAGTCGATCTAAAATTTGTAATAGTACAGTTGGCGGAGGGCGTTGAAGGGCATCTCAGGGCCGGTGAGATTGTGTTGGATAAAAAAGTCGAAGATGCCCGCACCGAGGTCAAGGAGGGGGATGAAATTGAAGCAAAAATTACCGCAATTGACAGAAAGAAGAGAACGATCAATCTGTCGGTGCGTGCCAAGGATATCGATGATGAGCGGACCGCGGTAAAAGAAGCCGCCTCGGAGCCGAAAAATAACGTCAAATTGGGTGATCTGTTTAAGGAACGTCTGGGTAATAATTAAACGGACGGTGCGGGAATAAGCGGAATTTCGGTGGGACCGGTAAGGAGCCTGCCAGATATATAATGATGGTGTAGCACAGTGCCGGCAAACAGGGTTATTGCACTGGCGGGGGAATAATAATGACCAAGTCTGAACTGATAGAGTTGCTTGCTACAAGACAATCGCAATTGGCGTATAAGGACGTTGAACTTGCGGTCAACGTCATACTGGAACATATGTCTGCCACCCTCTCCGAGGGCGAACGTATCGAAATACGCGGATTTGGCAGTTTTGCGTTACACTTCCGGCGGTCGCGCATGGCCAGAAACCCAAAGTCCGGTGAACCCGTGTCCCTGCCCGCCAAATACGTGCCTCATTTTAAGCCGGGCAAAGAATTGCGCGAGCGGGTCGATTATTCTTGCAATAGTGACGACAAATAGTGGAACATCAGTTTCCGGTATAATTCATTTATTGAGGCGATCATCCGCCGGTTTCACGGGCCATAGCTCATATACTCTTATTTACTGAAGAACCGCATGCCACGAATCGTTAAATTAAGCCTGGTGCTGTTGGCCCTCATTGTGGGACTGCTGTTTCATCTGAAAAACAGTCAACGGATCGAAATAGATTACTATGTGGGCATTATCGAATTACCCCTGTCGGCGGTGCTCGTGCTGTCGGTGTGTGCCGGCGTTGCTTTGGGTGTTTTGGCCGGTATTCCAATGTTGTTGAAACTGAAACGGGAGAATCGGCAACTGCTTAAACGGGACCAGCGCCGGGATTTAATAGATTAGCCGGGTGCGTTGCTCCGGCTAAAGGCATTTATTCATTGTGACCATAAATTGGCTGATACTGACCGCCTTATTATTGCCAATAGCGGCTTTATCAGGGTGGTGGGTTGCCAAACGGGATCACAGTAATCGGCGCAATCAAAGTTTGCAGGGTCTCCATCCCGGTTATTTCAAGGGGTTGAACTTCGTATTAAATGAACAACCCGACAAGGCCATTGAGGTTTTTACCGAGATGCTGGAAATCGACAGCGCCACCGTCGAAACGCATCTTGCCCTTGGCAACCTGTTTCGCCGGCGCGGTGAAATCGATCGGGCGATACGCATCCACCAAAACCTGATAGCCCGCAACCTGGAGGCTGAGCAGCACTCGCTCGCGATTCTGGAATTGGGCATGGACTACATGCTGTCCGGCCTGCTTGATCGAGCCGAGGGCCTGTTCAAGGGCCTGGCGGATATGGGCGATTACACTTTGCCGGCCAATAAGCAATTGCTTGAAATCTATCAACAGGAAAAAGACTGGAACAATGCCATTGTGACCGCCCGCCGGCTTGAGCAGATAACGGGCGATAAACTGAGCACGACAATCGCGCAGTTTTATTGTGAATTGGCGGACATCGAACGCCAACAGGGGAATAATAAAAGTACCAGGGAGTTATTGCACAGGGCGCTCAGTGTCGATAAGAATTGTGTTCGCGCCAGTATCATAGAAGCCGAAGTTGCATTGGATGCGGATAAAGTACGGGACGCGATTAAGGCCTACCAGCGAGTACAAAAGCAGGACCCGGAATATATTTCTGAGGTTATCCATCCTTTAATGCGGTGTTATCGGAAACTCGGTAAAATAGACGACTATATGGAATATCTTGACGCCGTCATTCAGCGCCACGGCGGTATTACCCCGTTGATGGTTCTGACTGATTTAATTGCCGCAAAGCAAGGCAAAGACGCGGCGATACAATTCATATCCGGTGAATTAAGAAAATGGCCCAGATTAAGGGGCGTGGATAGAATGATTGAATATGCCGTTGCCCGGTCCGAAGGTGAGGTGCGCAGTAACCTGGTGACGATTAAGGATTTAACCGGAAAGCTGCTTGAAGGCAGGGTGATTTATAGATGCAGTCACTGCGGATTCGACGCCAAATTACTGCATTGGCAATGCCCGGGTTGCAGGCACTGGAATATGGTAAAACCGATACACGGGATTGAAGGTGAGTGATGCAAAGATCATCGTGCCGCTGGATTTTTCCAGTGCTGATGACGCGCTGCTAATGGCCGATAAACTCGATCCAGAATACTGTCGATTGAAAGTGGGCAACGCGCTTTTTACCCTGGCCGGCCCCGGGTTGATCGATAAACTGCAACAACAAGGCTACGATATCTTTCTGGATTTAAAATTTCATGATATACCCAATACCGTTGCGATGGCCTGTTCCATTGTGGCGGAATTGGGTGTATGGATGATCAATGTGCACGCGCTGGGGGGAAAAAGAATGATGCTGGCCGCCGCCGAGGCGGTGGCTAAACGGTCCAATCCAACGTTATTGGTGGCGGTGACGGTACTGACCAGTTTGCGACAAGATGATTTAACCGACGTTGGCATCGATGCCACCCCCGATGATCAGGTCAGCCGACTGGCGGCGTTGACACAAGAGTGCGGCCTGGATGGCGTTGTTTGTTCGGCCCTGGAGGCGAGGCGTTTAAGTAATGAAAGAGGCAAAACTTTTTGTCTGGTGACGCCGGGGATCAGACCCGCCGGTTCCCACAACGACGACCAACGGCGGATCATGACGCCCGCGGCGGCAATAAACGCGGGCAGTCATTATCTGGTAATAGGCAGACCGATCACGCGGGCAGATGATCCGATGGCGGCATTACTCTCGATAAGCAATGAAATCTCCGATATCTAACCGGCATCGCTCGCGGTTGGGATAGGTGTGCGGTCACTATGTCCAGTTGTCCAAGGCTGAGCCCGTTACACCCTGAGCTGCAAAAGACGGGGCAAACGGCCTACTGGTCGAGACTCCATGGCAGCAGCAAGGCATTGGCCATCAGTGTCGCGGCAAAACAGGCCGGTCAACCCCTGCTGGTCATTACCAAAGACTCGCTGAGCGCGACTCAAATGATCGCGCAACTGAGGTTTTATGCACCCGGCGAGGCGTTGCCGGTATTTTCCTTTCCCGATTGGGAAACACTGCCCTATGATATGTTTTCACCCTACCAGGACATTATTTCCGAACGGTTGCACAGCCTGTTCAAATTCTCCACCATGCAAACCGGCATCCTGGTTGTCTCAGTCTCGACCGCAATGTATCGCTTATTACCCCGCGATTACCTGATGCAACACAGTATTTTTGTCAACGTCGGTGATAATATTGAAATACAACAATTTAGAAATAATATGACTCGGCGGGGATATCGGATAGTCAGTCAAGTCATGGAACACGGCGACCTGGCGATCCGGGGATCGTTGATTGACGTTTTTCCAATGGGTTCAAAACAACCTTACCGCATCGATTTGTTCGATGATCAGATTGATAGTATCAGAACGTTCGATCCTGAAAATCAACGTTCCCTGGGAAAAACACCCTCAGTCCAGGTGTTGCCCGCGCGCGAAATTGCATTGGATGACGACGGCATTGCACGCTTTCGCGCCGGCTGGCGGCGGCATTTTGAAGGCAACCCCAATCAATGTCCAATCTATCGCGACGTCAGTCAGTCTCTGGCCCCGGCGGGCATTGAATATTATCTGCCGTTGTTCTACCGGGAGACCAGCTCATTATTTGACTATTTGCCTGAATCAACGGTTATCGTGATGGATGAGGGCGCAAGAGACGCGGCCGATGGTTTCCGGGCCGAGGTTGAAAGCCGTTATCAGAAGGGCCGGGGTAATATTGAACGGCCACTGTTGCCACCAACAGAACTGTTTTTGGATACGCCTGCTTTAAACAGTCGTTTAAAAGCGCTTCACCGGATTGAGATCGTGTCATTGAATCAACCCAAAAGAAACTCCCTGGAATATTCCAGCTCCCCGCCGCCGCAGTTGCCAATAGACGCGCACGCCTCTGATCCCCTGGGGATATTCAAGAATTTCATCGAGCAATTTGATGGCCGCGTATTGGTCGTTGCCGAAGGCCTTGGGCGTAGAGAGACCCTGCTTGAACTCTTTTCCCGGCATCGATTATTGCCGCGGCAAGTCGACAACTGGGAACAATTTTTATCCGGTGACGCGCGCCTGGCCATTTCCGTCGCACCGCTGGAGCAGGGTGCGATCATTGACCGGCCGCATCTGGCGATCATTAGCGAATCCCAGTTATTTGGCCGGCAGGCCATGCAACGCCGTTTGCGCAGGCGGCGCCCACAGGATACCGAAGCGGTGCTTAGAAATTTAACCGAGTTAACCGTTGGTGCGCCGGTCGTACATGAACAATATGGCGTGGGCCGTTACCTCGGCCTGGTTACCCTGGAAGCCGGCGGCATTCCCGCCGAATATATCACGTTGGAATACGCTGAAGGAGATAAACTGTACGTGCCGGTCGCGGCACTCGGTTTGATCAGCCGTTTTACCGGCGTTGATCCGGAGCATGCGCCATTGCATAAATTGGGCGGCGGGCAATGGCAAAAAGCCCGCCGGCTGGCGGCGGAAAAAGTGTGTGACGTTGCCGCGGAATTACTGGAATTGGCGTCAAGAAGGGCGGCCCGGCCGGGGCAAAAATTCGATCTGGATGAAGACGCCTATCAGGCGTTTATCCAAAGTTTTCCGTTTGAAGAAACCCCGGATCAATATGACGCGATAGTGGCCATGCTGGAAGATATGCGCCAGGACAAAGCGATGGATCGTTTGATCTGTGGAGACGCCGGTTTCGGCAAGACGGAGGTGGCACTGAGGGCCGCATTTATGGCGGTAAATAACGGCAAACAAGTCGCATTATTGGCACCGACCACGTTGCTGGTGGAGCAGCATTACCGGAATTTTACCGATCGCTTCGCGGATTGGCCGGTGCGCGTGGAATTGCTATCGCGCTTTCGGAGCAAAAAACAACAACAGGAAACCGTCAACGGACTCGCGGAGGGTCAAGTGGACGTCGTTATCGGCACCCATAAATTGTTGCAGAGTGATATCAAGTTTGCCAGATTGGGCTTGATCATTATCGATGAAGAACATCGTTTTGGGGTGCGGCAGAAGGAAAAATTTAAATCATTACGGTCAACGGTGAACGTGCTGACGTTGACCGCAACGCCGATACCGCGCACTTTGAATATGGCCTTGTCGGACCTGCGTGAATTATCAGTGATCACAACGCCGCCGGCGCGCAGATTGGCGGTCAAGACCTTTGTTTGTGAATGGGACGATATGCTGCTTCAAGAAGCCTTGTTGCGGGAGATTAAACGCGGCGGCCAGGTTTTCTTTTTGCATAATGAAGTAAAAACCATCGATAAAATGGCGAAACAGCTTGAAACATTATTACCGGAGGCAAAAGTGCGTATCGCCCACGGGCAAATGCCGGAACGACAGCTTGAGTCGATCATGCTTGATTTTTATCATTGCAGATTTAACGTGCTGGTTTGCACCACGATCATTGAAACCGGTATTGACGTCCCGTCCGCAAACACCATCATTATTAACCGCGCCGACAAATTCGGTTTGGCGCAGCTATATCAATTACGCGGCAGAGTCGGACGCTCGCATCATCGGGCCTATGCCTACCTGGTGGTGCCGCCGAGAAAAATCATGACCGCGGACGCGGTGAAACGCCTGGAAGCGATAGGATCATTGGAGGAACTGGGCATAGGTTTTACCCTGGCCGCGCATGATCTGGAAATACGCGGCGCCGGTGCAATCCTGGGAGAGGAACAAAGCGGCCACATACAGGAAATCGGTTTTGGCATGTACATGGATTTGCTCAACAGGGCGGTGCGGGCATTAAAGGCCGGACGCCAGCCCAGGCTGGACAGACCCCTGGACCACGGCGCTGAAATCGATTTACATATTCCCTCATTGATCCCGGAAGACTTTTTGCCGGACGTGCATACCCGTTTGATCATGTATAAACGCATTGCCAGTGCCGAAGATAAACAACAACTACGGGAATTGCAGGAAGAAATGATCGACCGCTTTGGGTTATTGCCGGAGCCGATTAAAAACCTGTTTCGCATGACTGAATTAAAACTCAAGGCCAATCCGCTGGGGGTAAAGAAAGTGGATCTGGGTACCACGGGCGGCCAGATGCTGTTTGCATCTGAAACCAATATAGACCCGGGCAAAATCGTCCATCTTATCCAGTCACAATCGCAACACTATAGATTGGATGGCCGGAATAAATTGCGGATATCGCTGGATTTGCCTGATGCGGACGCGCGCTTTGCCGCACTGGCCAATCTACTGGATGAGATCGAGCTTAAAGCGGTGGCTTAACGCGGCAATGAAAACATTTATTATATTTGTAATTATTTTTCTGGCACGACCCGCGCATGCGGCCTGGTATCAAATTGAAGCCGTCATTTTTGATCGTATATTCGCTGATGCCGGCGGCGAAATCTGGCGAAGCAAACCGGGCTTGCCGGACCAAAAAAACACTATTGAACTGATCACCGAGGGCGTCGAATCCGATGATCGGCTGCCGTACCGGGCCTTGCCAAAAGCCAAATATCGTTTGCAAGGCGTCTATCAGAACCTGAAACTATCGAAGAACTACCGGCCGTTGATGCACCTTGCTTGGGAACAATCGACGGCAGCCGGTGGCAAAGCAAGGCCGGTGCGAATTGTAAGGCTTAGAGATGATAGCGTTAATGCGGCGGGCATAGGGAGCGAACAATCCGAACCAGAGTTGTCGCCACCGATACTCGACGGCTTTATCAAACTAAGAATCGCCCATTTTCTGAACGTTAATGTCGATCTTGCGTATTATCCCAATGACTTTTTGCCGTCGCCCCCGGCGGACGACGCTGATGATCAGCGGTTTAATCATCAAATAAGCCACGTTCGCTTGCAGCAAACCCGTAGGATCAAGTTGAACGAACTGCATTATTTCGATCATCCGATGTTTGGCGTGATCCTGCAGGTGAGCCGATTGAGTGCGGAAGAATAGCATGTTATTGGGACAATATGGTGCGTCCTTCACCCCGGCGGGCATAGACAAACTTGAGGCCTGTTGCAGATCGACCGGTGTTGGTGACCGCCCAAGCTCAAACAGTCATAACCAACCTTCAATCCGACCGTCAATCCGGTCTCGCGCCGCGGTTCAATTTCCCGTGTCCGGGAGGCGGATAAGACCTCGATAGTCATTTGTTGATCAATACCTCAATCATTCTGCTGGCCTATTTACTGGGCTCGATTAGCTCCGCGATCATCGTTTGCAGGGTGATGGGTCTGGGTGATCCGCGCCGGGCCGGCTCCGGCAACCAGGGCGCGACCAACGTCTTACGCTTATATGGTAAGTCTGCGGCGTTGTTGACGCTGATCGGCGACGTATTGAAAGGCGTACTGCCGGTCTTACTCGCACGGCTGATCAACTCAGCCGATATGATTATTGCCCTGACCGGATTTGCCGCGTTTGCAGGTCATATATTTCCGGTTTTTACCCGGTTTCGCGGCGGCAAAGGCGTTGCCACCCTGATCGGCGTGCTTACTGCAACTGATTGGATGCTGGGACTGGCGTTCATAGGCACCTGGCTGGTGACCGCGTTGCTGTTCCGCTACTCATCATTGGCCGCGTTATTGGCCGCAGTCATGACCCCGTTATATACCAGCCAGTTGTTATCCGACCGAATCTATCTCTATCTGATCAGCCTGAGCTGCATCATTTTAATATGGCGCCACCGCAGTAACATCAAAAACCTGATCGGCGGCAAAGAAGACAAAATCGGACAAAAAGATCAATAGATTCGGTTCACCCGGCCGAGACAATCTCATCGATGGACCAACGAGGGCGGGCCTTAAACATTAACCCATCGGTCTTGCCCGCTTTCAACTGGAGGTAGCCGGAATAGGCGATCATCGCGCCATTATCGGTGCAAAATTCCGGCCGGGGGAAATAAACCCGTGTCTGCGTCTCTTCCGCCAACTGCAATAAAGACGCCCTCAGTTGTTTATTCGCGCCGACGCCGCCCGCGACCACCAGGCGTTTAACGCCGGTCTGCACTATCGCCCGCTTACTTTTGATCACCAGCGTATCGACCACCGCGGCAACGAAGGCATGGGCAATATCGGCCCTGGTCTGCTCGGAATCATCCTCTGAATTAACGGTATTCAATGCAAAAGTCTTTAAGCCGCTGAAGCTGAAATCAAGGCCGGGACGGTCGGTCATTGGCCTTGGAAACCGGAACCTTCCGGGATGGCCTTTTTCCGCCAGGGCTGAAATTTCCGGTCCGCCCGGATAAGGCAAACCGAGCAAGCGGGCGGTTTTGTCAAAGGCCTCACCGGCGGCGTCATCCACCGATTCACCCAATACCCGATAGTGGCCATATTCACTGACCTCGACCAGTAAGGTGTGGCCGCCTGAAACCAACAACGCCAAAAAAGGATAATCCGGTTTATCGGTCTCCAGCATTGGCGCCAGCAAATGCGCCTCCATGTGATGCACGGCCAGGGCCGGCAAATCCCAGGCAAATGCCAGACTGCGGCCGATTGCCGCGCCGACCAGCAAGGCCCCGATCAAGCCGGGCCCGGCGGTATAGGCGACGCCGCTGAGCCCATCGGCCCCGGTGCTCGCCTCGCTCATTACTTGGCGAATCAGTGGCAAGGTGGCCCGAATATGATCGCGTGCGGCCAATTCCGGCACTATCCCCCCATATTGTTGATGAACGTCTATTTGACTGCGGACGGCATCCGCAATGATCCCCCGTTCCTCGTCATATATCGCAATACCGGTCTCATCGCAGGAGGTTTCTATCCCCAGGATGCGCATGGCTCTGTCGATCATCGGCGATAAACCGCATTAATATTCATTGCAATTTTATTCCCTGGCAATACAATAAGCATCCCGCTATAATAAACCAATTTCAGGGACTATTAATAATTTATGCCATCAGTAAAAGTAAGAGACAACGAACCATTTGATATCGCCATGCGCCGTTTCAAGCGCACCTGCGAAAAAGCCGGTACCATAGCCGAAGCCCTCAAACGCGAATACCATGAAAAGCCCACCCAGGTGCGCAAGCGCAAAGCCGCCGCGGCGGTTAAGCGTTCCCAGAAACAGGCATCCAGAAATACCCTGCGGCGTCACCGTCCCTATTGATGGTCGGTCTGATCGTTCAATAGCCATGATAAATCCGGCGTTGCGCGTCATCGCCTGTCTGTTGGTTCTGGGTTTGGCTCGTACCAGTCCGGCCTTGTCAACAGCCGGGTTTTGCGGGAGGCGATACTGAGTGACCCGGCCACCACTGACAATGATATTGATGATATGGAATACATGAACGTGCTGCGCAGAGCCAATGCGCTGCTAATCCCTTAAATCATGGCTGATCTCAAGACCAGGATCACGGATGACGTCAAAGCGGCGATGCGTGCCGGAGAAAAACAACGACTGGCCGCATTGAGACTCATCCAGGCCGCAATCAAGCAAAAAGAAGTGGATGATCGGACTGATCTTGATGATCCCCAGGTGCTCGCGATACTCGACAAGATGGCCGCACAACGCCGGGATTCAATTGCACAGTTTGAAAAGGGCGGCCGTGATGATCTGGTTGCCAGGGAAAAATTTGAACTCGACATTATCCGGGCATTCTTACCGGTTCCACTGACCGAGCCGGAGCTGGATGAGGTTATAGCGGCGGTGCTCGATAAATCCGGTGCGCAATCGATCAGGGATATGGGCAGGGTCATGGGGCTATTGAGAGCGGAAATTCAGGGTCGGGCCGATATGGGCAAAGTCAGCGCGAGGGTAAAACAACGTTTATCGGGCTGATCCGCGGGTCTCGGCGTATCGCGTCGGGCGCGGTTCGTGCGGCAAGACGGCCGGTCTTTTCCCCGCCCCGCGTGATCCTGCGCAAATTATCAGACCCTGATCCCTGCAGACGACGATAATCCCGCTTAATCTGATTTACTGTAGCATTTTATAGTGCTAATTTGATCAGCCATGACCGGTCTCATTCCTCAGCACTTTATCGATGATCTCATCGCACGTGTCAATATAGTTGATATCATCGATGCGCATGTTCCGCTTAAACAAGCCGGGCGAGACTATCGCGCACTTTGCCCTTTCCATGATGAAAAAACCCCTTCTTTTTCGGTCAGCCAGGAAAAACAGTTCTACCACTGTTTTGGGTGCGGTGCACACGGCACGGCCATCGGTTTTTTGATGGATTATCTGCATCTCGAATTTCGAGACGCGGTTGAGGAACTGGCCAATAAGGCCAACCTTGAAATACCGGTGGAAGCCCGCCGGGGCGGCCAATCCGCCGCCCGATACACGCAATTATATGAGCTTATGGATAGAGTGATCAGTATTTATCACAACAATCTGGGTGATCAAAAACAAACGGACAAGGCCGCGGCCTACTTAACAAAACGAGGGATCAGCAAAGAAATCATTACCGAGTATCAACTCGGTTACGCCAGGCCGGGATGGGAGCATATCACCAAGGCATTGGGCGGTTCCGCCGCAGACCTGCAAGCACTGTCAACGATTGGTGTGATAGCAAAAAGTAATCGCGGCGGCTTTTACGATTATTTCCGCGACCGTATCATCTTTCCGATTCGCGACCCACGCGGTCGGGCGATCGGATTGGGCGGGCGGGTCCTGGGTGATGGCACACCAAAATACCTGAACACCCCAGCCACCCCGATTTTCCACAAAGGCCGGGAGTTATATGGGCTGTATCAAGCCAGGAAGGCGATAAAAGACGCCGATAGCGTGTATATCGTTGAAGGTTATATGGACGTGATCGCACTGGCGCAGTGCGGGCTCCCCAACGTCGTCGCCACCCTGGGCACCGCGACAACCAAAGAGCACGTTGAAACAGCATTCCGCGTATCCGGCACCCTTATTTTTTGTTTCGATGGCGACGTCGCCGGCAAAAAAGCCGCCCATAAGGCGATGCAACTGGCCTTGCCATTATTGCACGAGGGTCGCCAGATCTTTTTCCGGTTTATCCCGCAAGGCGATGATCCGGATGACTATATCCGCCGACGTGGGCCGGAACAATTTGGCGGCCGGGAACAATTGACCCCGTTGTCCGAGTATTTATTATCCTTCATACAACGGGACCTTTCTCCCGCGGTACGCGAAGACAAGGACAAAATGATGCAGCGTGCGGCCGGCTGTTTACGGGACATGCCGCAAAGCGGCTTAAAACAAATGTTGACTAACAAGATATCATCGCTCACCGACCTGGAGGCCGGGCAAATTGAGTCACATTATCAACGCAATAACAAAGCCGCTGCGCCGCCCGGATCGACCAGTACCGGACCCGCCAATATCAGTCCGATGCGCATCGCGATCTCCTCTTTACTACGCAAACCCGACCTGCTTGCAACCCTGGATATTGAACCGGAACTTGAACAGATAGAAATAGCCGGCCACAAATTGCTGCGGGAAATCGTGCAATTCATATCAGCCCATCCGAACACCAGTGCGGCCGGCATTATCGAACACTGGCGCCAGACAAAATACGGGGCGTTGCTGGAAAAATTAACCCCGATGAATTCGCCCTATGGCGGTGAAGACGAAACCCTTTATGCGGATGAACAGATCAGGCAGACCTTTATCGCCGCAATTAACAGCATGCAGGCCATGACCAGGAAACACAGACTCAGGAAACTGGCGGATATTAACAGCGTCAGCGAACTTACCGACGAGCACCGGCGGCTTTTGCCCAGGCTGGCCGATAAAAAATGATTGTATTTCTTTACTGCAATCTTCCCATACACCCCCGCTGCCCACCCACCCGCAGTCCCAGACTCCGAGCCGGGTTCCCGCCTGTTCAGTCACCTGCCGGGCCTGCCGCCGGCCTGTTTTGAGTCCCGTCAAGTGGGGCAAAACGTGGCGCGGGTGCGCGAGCTCGATACTATTCGCAACTTCATCACCGCTACCGCGCTGATCCCGGCCATTGACCTGTTTTTCGTATTCGTTTTTCTCCAGGCGTAATGTGGTATTACAGCCCCACGCTCACCCGGATAATGCTTGCCACTATGCCCGACCACGTGGCACTGTCGATCTCCATTCCGCCCATCCTGCGCCACCGCGGCTCGTGTCGCCCCTCAGGGCACCACCTTCCTCCATGCCGTCGTCATGGATGCACCGTCAACATAGAACTGCTCAACATTTGCAAGCAAGCAATCGGTGCCACTCATCGGTAAAGTGTCTCTCTGTGCCAACGTGCTCAGTCACTGCCAGACAATCTGAAATACTCAGCTGCTCAAGGTTGGAATTCCCATTGCTGATTTAGAAGAGGGTTAAGAAACCAAGGCACGAACCAGTCTCTCTAAATCCTCCGAATCGTTATACACATTGGGAGAAACGCGAATCGCATCTCCGCGATAGGAAACGAAGATGTTTGCTTCGGTAAGTTTTTGCTTGATGACTTCCATCTCATGGTGTTTCCCCAATCGAATCCCAAATAAATTGGAGGCTCGATATTCTTCATCTTCAATAAAAAAACCGGCCGCTTGAAGTCTGGTGGCGGGTTCCGCAACTAAGTGATCGCAATACGTTTTTACGTTTTCGACTCCCCAGCCATTTAGTGTTCTAATCGCTTCAAGCATCATCGGAACCAGGACAAAATTACTGTGCTCGCCGACTTCATATCGCAGGGCACCGGCCTGGTAGCGATCATTATAGTTCACCAGATTGGCGAAATCCTCGCTTGCAAAACGGTTAATCCAGTTTTCTTCAATCGGAGTTCCGGTATCGAAGGCTTCCCCATAGTAAGCAAGCCCGATACTATATGGCCCCATCAAGGATTTATACCCGGCGACAATCACCGCATCCGGTTCAAATGCTGTGACATCAAAAGGAATAGCACCGATGGATTGTGTGGCATCAATAACAAATAACGCCCCGACTTTTCTTGTTTTTTGTCGGATAGACCTCAAATCGAAAAGCGTTCCATCCGCCCAGTGAATATGACCACATGCAACAAGTTTGGTGTTTGGGTTGATGGCTTGCAACATCTTCTCGTTCCAGATTTTTCCCCGATCTTGATTGGTTTGCGGAGGAGAGACGGTTACAATCTTTGCCTTGGATCGTTGAGCTACCGTTCTCCAGGGATACACATTACTTGGAAACTGTTCGCCGGCCACCTGAATTTCATCATTTTCACTCAGATGGAGATTATGCGCAATGTTCGCCATTCCATACGAAACCGAAGGGATAGTTACGATCCGGTTTGGATCGGAAACATTTATCAGTTTGGCGTATTCCTTACGAAGCTCATCGGATTCCGCAAAGAATGCTCCACTTTTTATTAGATGGGGATTCTGCTTTTTGAGCAGCCCGGAAATCCCCGCTTCTGCCACCGACTTCATCAACGGTGACATAAATGCACAATTCAAATAGGTGATTTCCGGGTCCAGATTAAACAGGTGTTTTTGGCAGAGCATAAAATTGGTTTTTTTGAGAATATAGCTTAACTGAAGTACATATCTCATCTCAATATAAATGTCATCCCAAATTTATTTCGGGCTCTTTGTGTAGTCCGGCAAGAGTTGGGGAGGTGGTTACGGTGCAGAACTACTTCCATAGCGATGGTGCCGGTGGTTATCAATTGAATGCGATAGAATCTGCCGATTACACGGTGTGGAACGTGGCCACGGTAAAAACCTTGGTACGGCAGGGCGCGGAGCCGGTTGTGCCCGGATGTTTGCCGGACCCGTAAACTGACTTGTTTGACCGGCCATCGGTCCACCCGGATGATGCGCCGTAGTTGAACCGGTATGCCAGTTTGCTGACTGCCTTATCTGTTATCGTCTTATGCCGACGAGTAATTTTGTACGAACGTCGTCGGCGATCAGGTAAAAGCAGGGTAATGCCAGCAGGATCAGGGTCGTCGCAAACATCAATCCAAAGCCCAGACTGACCGCCATTGGCGCCAGAAATGCGGTTTGACCGGTGGTAAAAAAGATCAATGGTGATACTCCAAGAAAGGTGGTGATGGTGGTGAGCAGGATCGGCCTTGCCCGAACCCGGCCGGCGCTGATCACCGCGTCTATTCGATCCGCGCCCAGACGTCGCTGGCGTTTTATAAAATCCACCATTATCAGGGAATCATTAACAATGATCCCTGATAATGCCAGCACCCCCACCGCCGATAAAAACTGGAGATGATAGCCAAACAGCGCGTGTCCGATGATCACGCCAATCATGCCAAAGGGTATCGCGACCATGACGACTATCGGATCGATCAATGATTTAAATAACGCGGTCAGCATGAAAAAGATCAATGCCAATGCAATGATTAATGCATTCCTTATGCCCTTAAACGATTCTTCGGCGTCCTTTTTTTCTCCAAGAAATAACAGGGAATAATTATTATTTTCATCGGGCCGGCCATATTTTTCATCCACCAGGGCGGTCACCTCGGTCGCCGTTGTTATTTCTGAATCGACCTCGGCGGTGATTATGGTCATGCGCTGGTTATTTCTCCTGCGGATTTGATTTACTCCCCTGCCTATGCTGAGGTCGGCGACGTCTCCCAGATAGACTTTGTCGTTATTGGCGATGATCACGGGCAATTCCTTCAGGCTGTCGGAGTGCCGTCGCATCGATGGCGGATAAATTACCTTGACGGGCACCCGCTCTTCATTCCAGGTAAGGTGTACCACCGTGCCGCCCAAAAAACCGCTGCGCACCGCGGTTGCAAGCTGGGATTGATTTAATCCAAGCCGCCGCCCGCGATCATTGAGGATATATTGATACTCCATTTTGCCGGATTCCTGATCATGGACGACGTCTTTTACGCCGGGCAGGCGTTGCAGGTAATCCTTTATTTCATCCGCTTTGGTCTGAATCAGGGTTAAATCCGAGCTGACTACGCCTATTTCAATATCGGCACCGGCGGGACCGGCATCCGGTTGCAATATCGACAGGCGCCGCACCCCGGGCATTTTCTGTACCGCCTGGCGTACTTCGTCGATGATCTGATCGGCATGCCGTTCGCGCGGACCGAAATTGTTGAAACCAAGACTGACCAGAGGGGTGACCCAACTTTCAATAAAGCCCTGCGCAACCGGTTTTTTCAAGTCAACGACAAACTGGATGAGGTTGCTGCCGGATTTGTTGCGGTTGAAATCAATAATGCTTATGCCAACATTGGTGAGCAATGCCGCAAGTTCGTTGTCGTCCATTATTCGGACCAGATCCTGTTCAATCTTTTCGGCCAGCGACAGACTATCTTCGAGACTGTAGGTATTGGGGGTTTCAATGTTGATAAAGAATTGTCCGATTTCAATATCGCCAAATAATTGCGAGGATAATCGCGTATGCGCGTAACTCAGGCTGATCGCCAGTACCCCGACGCTGGTCACTGCGATCAGGTATCGATTCAGCACCGACCAGTGCAATAGTACCGCATAGCGGGACAGCATGCCTTCCCAGTTGAGCCATTTTTTTGTACCGGACTCGCGCTTGAGCAGATGGCCGGCGTGAGAGGGCAGGACCGCGAAGACTTCAAGCAATGATCCCAGCAGGGCACAGCAAACCACGACGGCAATAACCGCTATGAATTCCCCCAATACCCCGCCGATGGCAAAAATAGGCATGAATGCCGCTATTGAGGTGAGCGTTGCAACAATTACCGGCCATAGCACTTCATTCGCCCCCTGCCTGGCGGCCGCGAGCGGCGCCATGCCGCCCTCAATATGACGATATATATTTTCAGTGACGATAATTGCGTCATCCACGATCAGGCCAAGCACGATCAGGAAGGCAAACAGGGACACCATATTGATGGTGTACCCCAGATAATACAGCAGGATAACCGCCACCAGAAATGACACCGGGATCCCAAAGGCGGTGATCGCGGCCACCCTGAAATTCAATAACAAATACAGTGACAGTAATACCAATACCAGACCGATCAGACCGGATGATTTAACGGTATTCAATCGCACCTTTACATAAACCGACGAATCGGTGTGATAACCGGCTTCAATGCTGCGCGGTAAAGTGTATTTTAATTCATCCGCCAATTGCCGCACTTGTTCTGATACTTTAATGGTTGATGCAGCCGCTGTTTTTGTCACGGTCAAATTGACGGATGGTTTGCCATTAAAGCGAGCATAAGTCTGGGCTTCTTCAAAGCGTCTAATCACGCGGGCAACCTCACCGACCAACAGCTTGCCGCCGTCGGCATTGGTTCGCAATACAATATTTTCAATCTGCTCCGGTTCCGGACCGGCGCCTTTACCCCGCAAGCGAACCTCGCCTTCCCTGGATTTGATGGAACCGCCCGGTTGATCCGGCAAATTATTTTTTAGGGCGAGATTCAATTCCTCCAGCGAAACACCGAGGGCGGCCAGTGCGTGTGGGTCGACTTCGACCCAGATCTGCCAATCGCGCACACCGGCTCGACTGACGCTGGCAACACCCGGTATTTGTTGCAACCGTCTGCGTATTGTTTCGGCCTGCTCGTAGAGTTCCGAGGCCAATGCATTGCCGTACAGGGTTAAGGTAATAACCGGGAAACGGGTTCGGATACGGGTTAATTGGGGCTCTTCCGCGATGTCAGGCAAGTCGTCAATGGTGTCCAGCAGGGTGCGTGCCTCAGTCATAAAATCATCGACGTTTGATCCGGGTTTAAGTTTGATGTAGATATTCGACCAGCCTTCGCTACTGGTTGAGGATAGATAGTCTATATCCTGACTGTCCTTAAACGTCTCTTCTATGGAAAGCGTCACCTGCTGTTCAACTTCTATCGGCGATGCACCTTCAAATTCAGTTTTGACTTGTACCATATCGAGATCGATCACGGGAAAGATCTCCTGAGGCAATGCAATCCACGACAGCACACCGGCTATGAGTATGATAACCAGACTCAAATTGACGATGAGCGGGTTATCCAGAGAAAAACGAATGATCGGCATCGAGTCTGGGAGCTTGATTAAACAGTGACGGGAATTAGTTGACGGTGACTGTTTGACCGTCCGCCAGTGCGGTGGAGTCCCTGATCACAACCCGTGCATCCGGCTCGATGCCTTCTATGATGTGCAGGTCTTCAAAACGCTGGATCAGGCTGACCGGGGTTCTGACGATACGGTCGTCCACCACCCGATGGACAAACACCGCCCCCTCTTCATGCAGCACCGCGGAGACGGGCACCACGTTGACGTCATGATAATTTTCCCCGGGCAGCCGCGCTTTGGCTAATTGACCGGGATACAGGCCGTCTCCGGCGAGCCGGATTCTCAGGCCATGGGTATTGGTATCCGGGTCGGGGTCGATGCTTAACGCGGTGATGCGGCCCTGCCTGGTAATATCGCCTGTGTCGACTGCAATAACCTGCCCCAGACCAAGATGCGTCGCGGTATTGCCGGATATCTCAAGGTATAAATCCAGTTCGACGTTTTGAATCACCTCAATCGCAATCTGACCGGACGCGGCATAATCACCGACCTCAAAAAACACTGCGTTGACCATCCCATCGAAGGGTGCCACAAGTTTTGTCCGTCCGAGGTTGCGCTCCGCCTTGTTTAATTCGGCTTGTCGGATCATGATTCTGGCATTGGCGGAATCAACACTATACTGCAACCGTGCTTCCTCTGCCTGCAACTTCAATAATTGTTGCAGGACTTGATCGTATCTGGACTGGGAGGCCAGTGATTCCCGGCCCAATTTTTCCAGACGCGCCACCTCGCGCCGTTGAATTTCACTCTCGTCGCTCAGCAATGAAAGCAAACGTCGGTCCCGCTCAACCGCGTCCCGCTCGCGTTGCAATGAAGCGCTGGTTTCGGCCACCGCGTCAGTAAAATCACCGTCGTCTATCTGCAATAATACGGTATCGGCCGCGACGTATTGTCCGGGCTCAACCAGGCGCCGCCGGATCTGTCCGGATAACTCAAAAGTAAGACCCGTCCTGCGTGATGGTTGCAATTTGCCGGTGACGGTGCGCACCGGCTGAATATTAATGGTTTTTACCGTATCGGTAATGACCTGGGCCGGCGGTAATTCCCGCAACTGCGCCTGTGGTTCGGGTCGGCTGGAAAATAGCCAGATAACGACCACCACGGAAAAAACAACAATAAAAATAATTCTCAATGCGCTATCCGGTAAAATAGTGATTTTTAGCCTATTAGAATAATGCTAGTCTTAGTAGCAAGATATGGATGATAAAGATATTATATGCGATTTTTAAGTGCCCGCGCCAGACAACAATTTAGTGATCCGACTCAGTTGCAACAACATATACTGAAACTGATTTTTTTCCTGGCGGGGATATTGTTCGGCCATATTGCCATGGCCCAGCCCTTGTTCGGGCTGTGCCCGTCGCCGCTCGCCATCCCCGCCGCCCCCTTTGTCGACGAGGGTGTGCAGGCGGGCGATATTTATCTCAGCGGCGATGAGGCCGATCTGGCGGAAACGGGCATATCCACCCTGCGCGGCGATGCTGAAATCAGCCGCGATGGCCGGCAGGTACGGGCGGATAAGATCGAATATGACCGGGAGCGAAATTCCGCCCGGATCTATGGTGATATCCGGTATTGGGAAAAATATCTGTTTGTCCAGGGCGATGAGGGTTATATTGAATTTGATAACGACTCCGGCATGTTCAACAACACCGAATACGTCTTTAAACAAAGCCGGTTCAGAGGCGACGCCGAGGTGCTGACCGTGGTGGAATTTGGCTCCGAGACCGAACTTGAAAAGGTCCGCAACTACACCAACTGTGAACCCGATAATGTATTTTGGAGACTCTCGGCGAGTACGGTTTCCCTGGACCATACCGAGGACTGGGGGAAGGCGCGCAATGTTCTGCTGCGCGTCAAAAATGTCCCGATTCTGTACACCCCTTATCTGTCATTTCCATTGACCGACAAGCGCAAGACCGGGTTGCTCACGCCCACCTACGGTAGTTCTCAAAGAAACGGGTATGAGTTCTCGCTACCCTTTTACTGGAATATCGGCCCGGCAATGGACGCGACGATTACCCCGCGGTTTTTTGCCGATGCCGGGGTGATGATCGCAGGGGAATACCGCCATTTGTTGCGACGGGGAAAAAGCAGCGTCAATTTTGAATACTTGCCCGATGACAGACAATTTTTTGATCAGGACCGAGGGCTGTTGCGGGTGGAGCATGAACAATCCTTTTTAGATCGCGGTAGGTTCTCCATTAATTACCCTGTTATCTCGGACCGGCATTATTTTGAAGATTTCGGGGATCAACTGAGTCTGACCAGCACCCGATTTTTGCATCGGCGGGCACAAATATCTTATCAAAATACGCTATCGAATAATGATGCATGGGATCTGGAGGTGCGCTTGCACGATTACCAAAACGCGGATCCCTCCAACAATTCCCGTCCCTATAAGCGGTTACCGCAAATATTGTTCACGCTGCAATCGCCGCCAAATAACCGCGGCTTGGAATACGGCATGAGCAGTGAGCTGGTACATTTTGACGGCGAAGCCAATCAGGTCGATGGCCTGCGGCTGGATTTGGAACCGTATATCGATTATCCAATCAATGCGATAGCCGGTTATATTAACCCCCGGTTGGCACTGAACATCACGCATTACAGTTTAAATAATCCCGAAAATAATCCCGATGCATTTGCCGGGAGCACAAATCGGGTGCTGCCTATTTTCAGTTTCGATAGTGGAATATTTCTGGAACGTGAGTTCAAGCTGTTTAATAAGCAGTATTTTCAAACCCTGGAACCAAGATTATTTTATGTCTATATACCGGAAGAGGATCAATCCGATCTGCCCGTATTCGATACCGGGCGCTATGATTTTTCGTTCGATTCATTATTTCGCGACAGGCGCTTCAATGGCCCCGATCGCCTGGGTGACGCCAATCAGCTTGCCTTTGCGGTGACGTCCTATCTGAATGAAGCCGATACCGGTCAGTACCTTGGCCATCTCAGTCTGGGTCAAATTTATTATTTTCGTGATCGTGAAATAAGTCTGCCCAATCAGCCGGTTGACAGCCAAAGCAGTTCGCCGATTGTCGCTGAGATTGGCGCCAATATCATCCGCGATTGGGCCGCGCGCAGTAGCGTGCAGTGGGACCCACACGGCAACGGCACCGAAAAGCTGGCCGCGCAACTGCGCTATAACTCGGACCGGGGCCGGATCGTTAATCTGGGCTATCGCCGCAACATGAACGACACCAACACCGATATTGAACAGAGTGATATTTCGTTCCGCTGGCCGTTCAATCGGAGGTGGAGTATGTTGGGCCGCTGGAATCGATCGATAACTACGGGACAATCCCTGGAACTCTTTGGCGGTATGGAATATCAAAGCTGTTGTTGGGAGGTACGCACCGTTATACGCCGTTTTCTCGCCAATACCGCCGGTGAATTTGAAACCGAGGTGCTGTTGCAAATAGAGTTAAAGGGTCTGACCGGCATTGGTACCGAGACGGTCGAATTTTTACAAAAACAGATCCCCGGATACAAGAGTGATTTCTAGTTTGTACAAATACCCGTTTTATATCTGCCTTGGGGCAATGCTTTGTGCCGGGCCGCAATGGCTGCGGGCGGAAATACTCATGGATCGCATTGTTGCGGTGGTGAACGATGAGGTGGTGATGCTCAGTGAACTGGAAAACAAACTGAGGACCGTCCGCAACCAGATTAAACAACAGGGGGGGCGGCCCCCGCCGGCGGCCATTCTCGAGAAGCAGGTGCTCGACAATCTGATTCAAAATAAATTGCAGTTACAGTTGGCCGCAATCAACGGCATAACGGTCGGTGATGAACCCTTGAATCGCACCATCACCAATATTGCCGCCGAGAACAATCTTAGCCTTGATGAATTCAGGGCAACCCTGGAAGATGACGGTTACAATTTTGAGCGATTCCGAGAGGAGATTCGCGATACGATTATTATTTCCCGGCTGCGTCAACGCAACGTTACCAATAAAATAGTGGTGTCCGAACGTGAAATCGATAATTTTCTCGCCAATCAGGAATTTCAAGGGGAGACCGACGCCGAGTTCCGTCTTGCACATATTTTGATCGCGTTGTCCGAAGGCGCATCGGCTGAGGATATCCAACAGGCCCGGGTAACCGCGGAAAACGTCCGCCAGGCCGCGGTCGACGGCAAGGATTTTGCCGCCTTGGCAAAGGCCGTTTCCGATGGCAACACGGCGCAATTGGGTGGCGACCTGGGCTGGCGCAAAATGACCGAAATACCTTCATTATTTTCGGCATATGCGCCCAATATGCAACCAGGCGAGGTCAGTGAGCTTATTCAGAGTCCGGGCGGGTTTCATATCATCAAACTGGTCGAGGCCCGGCTGCATGAAGCAATGATGGTGGAACAAACCCGCGCCCGGCACGTCTTGATTCGGGTCGATCGGCTGACCACCGACGAAGAGGCAAAAAAAACGCTTGAACAATTAAAAAGCCGGATTACCGGCGGCGATGATTTTGGCGCGATTGCCAAGGCACATTCAGATGATCCGGTGAGTGCCGCCAACGACGGCGATCTGGGCTGGGCAAATCCGGGCCAGTTTGTGCCGCAATTTGAAGATCAAATGAACCTGTTACAGATTGGTGAGATGAGTGAACCCTTCAAGAGTACTTTTGGCTGGCATATTGTTCAGGTTATGGAACGGCGCGAACATGACAACACCGAGTTGGTAAAAAGAGGCAGGGCTCGCGCCATTCTGCATAAGCGCAAAGAAGAGGAAGCACAACAAAACTGGCTGAGGGCAATGCGCGATGAGGCTTTTGTCGAATATCGCCTTGAATGAATGCTGACAAAAATCAGTTGCGCTTGATTATAAGCTCGGGCGAACCGGCCGGTATCGGCCCCGATCTTATTCTGCAACTGGCGCTGCGCGGGCGGCTGGCCGGTAGCGTGGTGGTATCTGATCCGAATGTATTGCGACAACGGGCGCAGTTATTGGGATATGACTGTGACATGGTCGAATTCGACCCGCATGCCGCCACCAGTGCGGACAATAAAAAACAACTCATGATACTGCCGGTGTCGGCTAATGCCACCACCAGGGCGGGCGTACCGGACCCGGATAATGCCGAATATGTTTTGAGGCTGCTGGATACCGCCTGTGATCTGTGCCTGGATCATGACTTCGATGCCATGGTCACCGCGCCGCTGAGCAAGTCGGTGATCAATCAGGCCGGCATCCGCTTCACCGGACATACTGAATACCTGGCCGCCCGATGTGGCCGCGGCCAACCGGTTATGCTGTTGTCCTGTCCGCAATTAAAGATGGCATTGGTCACCACGCATCTGCCGTTGAATCAAGTCAGTCGCAATATCACCGCCTCCCATCTGGAAACCGTACTGCAAACACTCTGGTCGGATTGCAAAAAACGCCTGGACTTGCCGGAACCGCTGATACTGGTATGCGGCTTGAACCCGCATGCCGGTGAGGATGGTTATCTCGGTGATGAGGAGCGGCGGATAATTGCCCCCGTCATCAGCAAACTGCAGCGACAAAATATGAATATTGACGGGCCGGTTTCCGCCGATACCGCGTTTACGCCGGAAAATAGAAACCATTATGATGTGTTTGTTTGCATGTATCATGATCAGGGCTTGCCGGTGTTAAAAACACTGGGCTTTGGCAACGCGGTCAATATTACCCTGGGCTTGCCGATCATCCGCACTTCGGTCGATCATGGCACCGCCCTGAGTTTGGCGGGCTCGGGCCGGGCCAATGCGGACAGCATGAACGCCGCGGTCAAGATGGCCGTCAATATCGCGGTAAATACGAAAAAATATTCTCAATGAGTATCGTCGCACACAGGCCAAAAAAAAGATTGGGACAGCATTTTCTGCATGATCCATGGGTGATTGAACAGATTATTGCCGCAATCAATCCTCAGCGCGATGATTGTATGATAGAGATCGGCCCGGGCAAGGGTGCGTTGACCGCGCCGCTGATCGGAAAAGTGGCATCATTGTCGGCGATAGAACTGGACCGGGATCTGGTTGCCGGGCTAAGCAGACAATTTCCATCATTGGCCCTTTATCAGCAGGACGCATTGAAATTTAATTTTTCAGAGTTGGCCGCGACCAGGATTCGGATCATAGGCAATCTGCCGTACAACATCAGCATCGAACTCATACTGTACCTGCTTGATTACAAAAAAATAATTCATGATATGATATTTATGTTGCAAAAAGAGGTGGCGGATAGAATATGCGCCGGCCCCGCCTCTCGCAGCTACGGACGGCTGTCGGTAATGTGCCAGACTTATTACCGGGTGCAGCGATTATTTACGGTCAGTCCGAAGGTATTTAGTCCGCCTCCGAAGGTGGAATCGGCGGTAATGAAATTTGTCCCGATTGCAGACCCGGGACCCGCCATCGAAGACGAAAATCACTATGCAAATCTGGTTAAGCAGGCATTTTCGCAAAGAAGAAAAACCATCCGCAACACCCTCAGACTGTTTTTGAATGATGCCGAATTTGAACGTTTATCGATCGCGCCGGACAATCGCGCCGAAAACCTGGCGGTCGAGGATTACGTCAAATTGGCCAATTATTCCGGCAACGGCAACAATCGTCAGGAAACCGGCGGATAATATGCATCGATGCGGTCGTCGGTCGGCCCTTGCACCCGCGTCGGAAAAACACCGATAAACCATTACCAGTATCGATCCCATGCTCAAAATTGCGGCAAAAAAAATTAACCGGCTAAGCGAATTATCCGGCAATGCCCTGTCGTGGCTGGTGCTGTGCATGGTGCTGTTGGTGTCTTATGACGTCGCCATGCGTTATTTTTTTCAGCGTGGGTCGATCGCAATACAAGAGCTGGAATCGCATTTGTTTTCGATTATTTTTCTACTTGGTGCGGGCTATACCCATAAGTACGATGACCACGTCAGGTTGGATTTGTTTTACCGGAGCAAGTACCTTAACGACACCCATCGCGCCTGGATCAATATAGTGGGCTGTGTGTTTTTTTTAATCCCTTTCTGCTGTCTCATTATGATCAGCTCCTGGCCTTTTGTCGCTCAGGCTTTCATACACCTGGAAGGCTCCCCGGACCCGGGCGGTCTGCCCTACCGCTGGATTTTAAAGGCCGCGATACCGGTTGGATTTTTTCTCCTCGCCCTGCAGGCGCTGGCCGATTTGATTGAGACAATCAGTACGTTGCGGGAAAACAACACATGACTTTTTGGCTGGTAACCATGTTTGCCTGTTTAATGGGCATGTTATTGTTGGGTTATCCGGTCGCGTTCACATTGGGCGCGGTGTCCTTATTGTTTGGCGGAATATTTCTGGGTCTTGATTTTTTCAACCTGCTGCCCTTGAAGATTTGGGGGATCATGACCAATTTTACCCTGCTCGCGGTGCCTCTATTTATATATATGGGCGTAGTTCTGGATCGTTCCGGACTGGCGAAAGACCTGCTCGAGACCATGGGCTTACTATTTGGCCGGGTGCGGGGAGGGCTTGCCATTTCGGTGGTATTGGTGGGTGCATTATTAGCCGCGGCAACCGGCATCGTCGGGGCAACGGTGGTGACCATGGGGATTATTGCATTACCCACTATGCTCAAGCATGCCTATTCTCCTCAACTAGCTTCGGGCACCATTGCCGCGGCCGGCACCCTGGGGCAAATTATTCCGCCGAGCATTATTCTGATCCTGCTGGGTGACGTGATGGGCGTGCCGGTGGGCAAATTATTTATTGGCGCAGTCATTCCGGGAACATTATTGGTGGGTTCGTTCCTGGTTTATATTTTCTTTATTGCCTGGAAATATCCCGATATTGCCCCGGCACTGCAATCGGATGATGATGCCCCCCTGCTGGCGAGGGTTATTTTTACCCTGGTACCACCATTGTTGCTGGTAATGGTGGTATTGGGTTCAATTTTTTTTGGCGTTGCCTCGCCCACCGAATCCGCCGCAGTGGGGGCACTGGGCGCGATGCTGCTGGCCGCGGCGCATGGAAAACTGGCGCTTTCCGGCATCCGCGATGCAATGCGTTACACGGTGCGCCTGACCAGCATGGTATTCATGATCCTGATAGGCGCGGCGGCATTTGGACTGGTATTCAGGGGCATGGGAGGAGACAGGCTGGTGCTGGACCTAATGACCGGGTTGCCGGGAGGCGCGTGGGGATTTTTGATCATTAGTATGCTATTGATTTTCGTGCTGGGGTTTTTTCTGGATTTTTTACAAATTTGCTTTATCGTCGTGCCTATTCTGGTTCCGGTTGCGACGACGTTAAATATCGATTTACTCTGGTTCGCGGTGTTGATCGGTATCAATCTGCAAACCTCATTTCTGACGCCGCCTTTCGGCTTTTCCCTGTTTTATCTGAAATCGGTAGCCCCCAGTCAAATAAAGATCCATGACATTTATAAAGGAATTATCCCGTTCGTATTGATTCAGATCATTGCCGTTATCATCATCATGTTCATACCCGATTTAGTGACCTGGCTGCCGGAGCTAATGGACGAGATACAGGGCTTATAGACACTATTCAGCCTGCCGCTCGCTACGCAAGGTCTGAATCACCGGCTTTGTTTCAGGTTTGACGCCGCGCCAGATCCTAAAGGCTTCAGCCGCCTGCTCAACTAACATGCCCAGGCCGTCTAGCGACAACGCGGCGCCATGTTGCCTCCCCCATATCACAAATGGCGTCGGTTCATCCGCGTACATTAAATCGTAGCAATAGCCGCCGGGCTCGAGAATATGGTCGGATAAGCGCGGGATTTCCCCGGCAAGGCCGGCTGAGGTGCCATTAATGATCATTTGAAACCGTTCACCACCCAGGTCTTCCAAAGCCGAGGCATGGACCTGGGTATCACCTTGATAGTCATCCGCCAGCTCCCGCGCTCGGGAGAAAGTGCGATTGGCAATGACTATCCGTCTTGGCTGACACTGACATATTGAACCGATGATACCCCTGACCGCCCCACCGGCGCCCAATATCAGGATGGAGAGATCATGCAGGTCCAGACCGTTATTGGTGGTTAAATCATTAATTAACCCGATCCCATCGGTGGTATCCCCAAAGCGATTTCCGGATTCGTCAAACCGGATGGTATTGACCGATTTCGCCTGTTTGGCAAGCTCAGTCAAGTGATCACAACCGGCATATGCAAGCTGCTTAAACGGCACCGTGATGCTCAGCCCTTTACCGCCCTCTCTGTAAAATGCATCGAGCGCCTGCTGAAAGCCATCGGTGGCCACCGCAATCGCCTGATAATGAATAGACTGGTTGGTTTGTCTGGCAAACAGGGTATGTATGAGCGGCGATTTGCTGTGACCGACGGGATTGCCCATGACGGCATAATTGTCCGCCGATAAATCCAGGTTAAAGCGCTTGCTCAACGTCATTAACTTCGGTATTCAAGCCGTTTGCCCGGGCACGCCGAGTACACCCAGCGGTGCTGTCAGCATAGGGTATTATACCTTCAAACAATATGCATCCAGACCCTGTGCACTGAGAGTAAATGCGCCCGCGGCTGCGCGTCGTCCGGTATCACAATACAGGATGTATTTTTTAGATGGGTCCAGCGAGGGCGCCTTTAGTCGCAACATGAATAGAGGAATATTAATACTTTTGAGCAGTTTGGAGTTTTTATGTTCGCTCTCGAGCCGAACGTCTATCCATACCGCCCCCCGCTTAACCAGCTTATTTGCCTCGCCAATGGTCACCCACTTCAGCGTAGGCTCTTTCAGCAGTTGAATAAAGTCCCGTTTTGACAAACGCATCAGCGCACCGTCACTCGTCATCACGACGTTGGCGGTGCGCTTGTCATTTGATATCAGCGCATCTTCGCCAAAGGCGTCCCCCACCGATAGCCGGTTTAAGATCAGCTCAGCGCCGACGTTGTTCATGCGGGTCACTTTGCACTGACCTCGCTTGATAATATAGTAATAATCGCCTTCATCCCCCTGACGAATGATGACCTCGCCGGCTTTGACCGGCACTTCCTGAACGCGCAGGAACAGTGCCTGAATATTCGCCGGCGGTATTTGTAAAAAGGCCTGGGACTGAAGTATGCGGGCCATCCAATCGCCTGTTCCGGTATCGGGCTCGATGTCTTTTTCCGCGGCTATTTCATCCACTTTAATGCCGGATACCTGATCCCCGATCAACAAAATATCAAGCAATTTACTATCAACACGGGCTATTTTGGAAGCGACTTTAGACACCGCAGAATCTTGATTCGAACTGATCGGATGCTTGGCAGTGTCACTGCCCGCCTTAACGTGACTGGTATTGCCCTGACGGTCGGTCAGTTGGACTGCTCCCGTCAGCAAATATATAGTCTTATGATTCGTGTCCCCTTTGGTAAAAATAACGCCCCCGGGCGCGACGTCTTCGACCACTGTTTGTGCGGCCAACTTGCGAAGATTGTCCCGAGTTAAAGAATTGGGGGGTATCAATGATTTTAACGCCGACTCATTTAGCAACTTTTTCATAACTCCTGATGTTTGATAAATTCCACTCCATTATATCATTGGAGAATTAATTATTTTAACAAAACCCGTCCCTGGAAAGGCGATATAATGCTGACAGTGAGTCCGCGGGGGTTGGCGGCACCCGACCCCGGGGCGACCTGAGCAAAGCCGCCGGCCCGAAGCCAGTCGCGTTGCCCGGGGATATTTGACCGATCCAAATCCGGCTTGATAAGATTGCCGTTACACTGGCCACACATGAAAAGGCACTTAATGCAATATGACGATTCAGATTAAAGACATGGGGCTGCGGAATTATGCCGAGACCTACACCGCGATGCGTAATTTCAATAATCAGCGTCAGTCCACCACCATCGATCAAATCTGGTTGCTTGAACATCCACCCGTTTACACCCTGGGATTATCAGCAACAGGAGAACATCTATTAAACACCGGTACCATCCCGGTAATAAAAACCGACCGGGGAGGGCAAGTGACCTATCATGGGCCGGGGCAACTGATCGCCTATTTACTGATCGATCTGAACAGACGACCCTATCGCGTAAAGAAACTGATATCATCGATGGAGCAGTCTGTTATCGATTATCTGCGGGAGCATGATATTCAGGCTGAGCGCAAGGCCGGTGCCCCCGGTGTATATATTCAAGGCGAAAAGATAGCGGCTTTGGGCGTGCGCGTCCGCCAGGGTCGAACATATCACGGTCTGGCCTTTAATATCGATATGGACCTCGAACCATTCAAGGGCGTTAATCCGTGCGGTTATGCCGGCCTGAGATGCACACAGCTTGCAGACTTTGCAAAAAATATTACCATGGCACAGGTTAAAACCCGCCTGCCTGAGCATCTATTCAGGCATCTCGATCAAGCCGCCAAACCACTTTCCGATGCCGCGTAAATAAAAATGTATCAGGATAATATTTATAAAAAACCCGACCATGATAAGCGCGGCAAACTTAAAACCAGGATAATCCCGATCGCCGTTCAACCTGAGGATGAAAGATCCCCCAGAAAGCCCGCCTGGATCAGGGCCAAGGCCCCGACCGATGCAAAAGTGTTAAACCTGAAAAAACTCATCCGACGCCATAAATTACACACCGTCTGCGAAGAGGCCTCCTGTCCCAATCTGGGAGAATGCTTTGGCCACGGCACCGCCACGTTCATGATCATGGGGGATATTTGCACCCGCAGGTGCCCATTTTGTGACGTGGCGCATGGCAAGCCGCAGGCTTTGCGTCCGGAAGAACCGGAAAACCTGGCGCAGGCAATCAAGATAATGCAATTGCAATACGTGGTGGTCACCTCGGTTGACAGAGATGATTTACTGGATCGGGGTGCGGGTCATTTTGTCGCCTGTATTAAGGCGATAAGAAGTCTGTGTCCCGGCACCAGGATCGAAATACTGGTGCCGGATTTTCGTTCAAAGATCGATACCGCAATCGATATATTGAAAAATGCGCAACCCGACGTGTTTAACCATAACCTTGAGTCGGTGCCTCGTTTGTACCCCAGGATCAGACCGGGCGCCGATTACGGTGCTTCATTGAGTCTGCTCAAGAAATTCAAGCAATTAAATCCCGGAGTGCCGACTAAGTCTGGGCTTATGCTGGGGTTGGGTGAGGCACTTGATGAAGTAAAACAGGTCTTGCAGGACCTGAAAAAACATGATTGCGACATGCTTACCCTGGGCCAGTATTTGCAACCCAGTCGCTACCATCTGCCGGTAACGCGTTTCGTCCACCCGGATGAATTTGACGAGCTTGGACGCTTTGCAGTAAGCCTGGGGTTTGGCAGCGTAAGCAGTGCGCCGATGGTGCGCTCTTCCTACCATGCCGACCTGCAGGCTGCGGGCAAGGCAATGGAATAACAACATTTTTGTCAATAACTCTAATGTTCTATGCAACCATCAAATCATTAATATTACCGCCCGGCATATTCATGCTGGCGGCGGTCGCATCCATCATCGTCTTCAGAAAATCAAAAACAGCCATCATAGTTGCGCTGTGTATGATCATTACTCTTCTCTATCTTTGTTCAACTCCGTTTGTGGCAGGTAAATTGGCTGATTTGATCGAACCTGAGGCGGTATTTGACCCTGCGCGCGCAAATGAGGCGCAGGCGATAGTTGTGTTGGGCTGCGGCACATATATTAACGCGCCGGAGTATCAAGGTGCCGATGACGTTAGTGCCTGCGGGCTGATCAGGATGCGTTACGCGCTTGAGATTTATGCAAAAACAGGCCTGCCTGTCATGACTTGCGGCGGCCAGGCCCCTCAAAAAAAAGGCACTGATCCTACAGCCGAGGTGATGGCCAGGACGTTTGAAAAACTTTTTGGTGTTGCAACAACCTGGCAGGAAAACACAAGTTCAAACACGTACTCCAACGCCGAAAACGCCGCCGCGATACTGAAGCCGCAGAATATTGATAGCATTATATTAGTAACACACGCTACTCATATGAAGCGAGCGCAATACAGTTTTGAGAAAAATGGCATCAAGGTTATCCCCGCACCCACCCACTTCACAACCCGTGTGGACTCGAAACTAAGGGCGTTTGATTTTTTACCCTCTACGTTCGCCTTGGGGTCAACCCGAGACGCGGTGCACGAATTTATTGGTTTTATCTGGTACGCGATAAAACTAAATTAGTGCGGCCCATGGGTGCGAGGCTCTCGGATAATTCTGCTCCGTCAACCATCCGGGGATTAATATTTTTTTCCTTGCCATTGCAGCCGGGTTGTACTATAATCACAGATATTTCCCGAATTGGGGGCGTACTGGCTTCGACGCGGGTCACAAAGCCTGTGGGGCATGCCGAGGGGGCAGGTAACCTCGTAAATCCAACTGCAAAATAATAGTTGCCAACGATGACAACTACGCACTAGCTGCTTAATAACCAGTCATAGTGCCGTCCGGCTAAGATTGTGCTTGTGCACTTGGTTGCGGGCGTCGACTTACACAAGATCGCGATGACATCTGTCCGAGATGGAGTTCGTTAAATTGCTATCGGAATCGCTGTCGGTTTTCCCTGCCCTTTGGGTAGCGGACAGTTAAATATAAAAAAGCGGCTAAGCATGTAGAACCAAAGGCGGCGGTCTTGCGGACGTGGGTTCAACTCCCACCGCCTCCACCAATTATAAAAATTGGCCTCAATTCACCTTATTTTTGGCCGTGGTTGCGCCGTCGGCGCAGTGCCCGTGCCTCATTATTAGTCCTCTCCAAACACCGCCATTCAGCAACCTATTCCTCGCCATTCAAGGCGTCACCGGCGGAATCCTGTTCGGTCGCACCCTCCGCTGTCTCTAACAGCAAATTCGATAAACGAATCCCCGCCAAACCATCATAATCATGCTGGGCCAGCGTAAAAACATACTCCAGGTCGTCCCGCTTTACATAATAGGTCTCATCCCGCTTGAGAAATTGATAGCGCCAACGGTCGGCACCCTCAACCTGTAACGACACGATTTCATCCGAGCTAAAATCAGGCCGTTCCTCCGCTATCCCTGTGACCCGCAACGAGCTGAGCGCCTGACTCAACTCATCCGCCTTGGACGGATCCAATTCCAATGCCGGTTGCTTGCCATCGGGGTCGGTGAGCGCCCACTGACCATCGGATTGTTTCAGCCCATAGTCGATGCCGGTAATGGCCTCAACCTCTTTGGCCGCCAGCAGGGCCTTATCCAGCCAACCGCTTCTTTCCGCCGAAAAGTCATGTATATTCAATTCCGCGGCGTACACCTTGGCATCATCCGCGGAGCGGACGTGTACCTGTCTGAACGCCGGAGACGAGCCAAGAAACAGATCCGATACCATCTCATCATCTTGATACAGTTGCAGCCGTCGTTGGAATTCCTCATCCGATACCTGGAAGCGTTGATGACTGCCGGTGGTAGTGGTAACGGGCCAGTGCGTCTTGAGCTCGGCGACTGCGGTGAGCAGCGTATCCAGCTTGCCCTGATTGACCGGCAAGCCTTCCGGCAAAGCCCACGCACCTCCCTGTTTCAAGAGCGTCACCGCGTCATCGTTGGAACTGACCTCGATCTTATCGATTTGCCCCTTGGCGAGATTGAATAGCGGCTTGGGTTCATAATCGGAACGCCTGGCCTGGGCTTCCCAAAAGAGGCCGGTTGCAAGCAACAATTGCAACGCCAACAGGCCGCTCAAATATAAACTCAATCTGTTCATTACATTGCCCCCTATTGAGCCAGCAGTTTAAGATAGCGGCCTCGTTTTACCCGCCGCCGATGACGTTCCAGCAACGCGATCACAATCAGCCCCAGCGCAACCAGACCATAGTTGAGATACTCCCAAAACAATCGGTTCGCGTCTTCCATCGGCGGCAGAGTGCGATTGAAGTGTCCGCGCGAACGGATCCCCAACAGACCAGCGTCCTCCAACGACCAATCCACCGCATTGGCGGCCATCTGCAGGGTGTTGAGATACTCTGTGCGTTGAGCACTGCCCAGCAATTGGACCACCCGGTCGCGTAAAAAATCACTGGAGCTAAACAGAATGATACGCGCCGATTCCGGCGAGTGTTCAATCACGCTGTCTATCAGCAATGAGGTATCGTCTTCCGTGTCCCCGGCCTCATCCGGTTGTTCCTGTTCGGCGGTATCCTCCTCCTCCGGCGCGACGATCGGTGACGATTGACCCGCGTAATAGGAGGTGAACCGGCCTTGACTGATCACACCCACTAAATGCGCACCCCGTTCACCTTCCGGTACGAAGCTGCTTACGCCATCGGGGGTTACTTCGGGCACGATCGCCAGAGACGAAGACAACCATGCATTATCCGAGCTGGATAATAACTCGGTAACGGTTCTCGACCCTTGTTGTTCAGCATCCACAGAGATCGGTGAAGCCCACGGCAGTGTTGCCTGATGCAATCCGGCAGTGATCAGATTATCCTGGTTCAAACCCTTGCCCCGAACGTCGATAAAATAGGGATAATCCAGCATCCGTATCTCCTGCAACTGGAAACCGCCAAGATCACGGGTCACCGGCACCGGAAAAGCTGAATTTTGCGAGTCAAGCACCAACTGCTCATCGATGGTCAAACCATGATGTTGCAGCCATTCTTCCAAACCGCTGCGGCGTTTTTGCAGACTCAAACTGCGGTCCGACAATCTGGCGCTATAGGGCGACGTGGCCGCGATCACGGTGCCCCCCTGCATCAGGAATTGGTCGACCGCAAACAACTGTTTATCACCCAGATCTTCGGGGTTCACCAATACCAGAATATCGGCCTCGCCGGACACCGACCCATCACTCAAATCCTCCCGTGTGATGTTGAGTTCAACGCCCAGAAAGCCTTCCAGTTGCCCAAAAGACGAAGAATCACCTTCCGAGCTCACCAGCGCAACCGTCTTGGTAAAACCGCTGGCAAACCGCTTGATTCCGGCCTGCAAATTGCGCTTAAAGCCGTCTGCGGTCGCGTCGTCCAGTGGCACCTGCACAATCTGCCTGCGATCGTTCAAGGTCATATAGAAGTAGAACCGCCGATCACTGAACAAGCTGGTCGCCATCGGCTTGAAACCATAGTCCTGGGCAATCTGTTGGCCTACCCTGCCATTATCGGCGTCAGGATCGATGAAATTAACTTTAAGGCCTCCGCCCGCCCGGGGTTTCATTTCTTCAAGCACGTCCTTAACCGACTGCTTAAACTGCACCAGCTGCTCAGGCAACGCCGAATCAGCCGAAATATAGCCATTAAAGAACAATTCACCCTGCACCATATCAAACAAATTCCCGCCCGATTGGTAACTGTTGAGCACTTTTTTGATGGCACGAGTGAGATCATATTCAGGATTGCGCAATTGCACGTCGATATCGCTCTCATTGTGTATCTGTAACTCAATCAAATCACGAAAACCGAGCACCTCATGCTCATCTCCGTATTGCACCAGCAGGTTGAAATAGGAACTGACGATCGACGACTGATAGCGGTCGGCCACCTGAAACGGTACCGGCTGAATACCATATCTTTGATTGGCCTCTTTCTCCAGCTCCGGTTCGGCCGGCGGGTCGACCCACTCGACCCGTACCTTGCCATTGCCGGCAATCTTATATTCGCTGATCAGATCGCGGATTTGCGGAACCAGCGGCGCCAGTAGCGGATGAGTTTTACTGCTGAAATAACCGCGCAGCAGCAATGGCTCCTGGAGTCGATTCAGATAGGTCCTGGTGGCATCGGAAATAGAGTATTGATCGCCCTCGGTCATATCGACGCGCAGGCTGTTTATCTGCCCCAACCACAGATTGGCGCAGAGGGCGTTGGCACTGACCAGCGAGGTGATCAGCAACCACCGCCGGTGATAGGGACGGCGACGCTCTCCGGCCCAGCGCTCTTTTTCCAGCGCCAGGGTGTTCAATGCAAGAAACACCAAAACGATGCTGAGATAATAGTACAGGTCTCTGATATCGCCGACTCCGCGAGTGATGGAATCAAAGCGCGAACCGGTGCCCAGCAGGCGTAACCATTCACCCGCCTGATTTCCAAAGAAGTCGGTGATCGTAGTGGCGCCCACCAGATAGAAAATACCGCTGACCACACAGGCGCCGATTAAACTGACAACCTGGTTATCGCTACGGGCTGAAACGAATAAACCGATACTGATATAGCTGGCACCCAGCATCAAAGTCGCCAGATACCCGGCTAAAACGGGGCCCCAGTCCAAATCACCAATAAGGGAGACGGTAACCGGCAACGGCAGAGTGATCCCCAGAGCCAAACCCAGCAGAAACAAACAACCCAAAAATTTACCCAGTACAAAATACCAAAGCGGCACCGCCTGGGTGTGCACGTACTCAAGCGTTCCGCTACGGCGCTCCTCGCTCCACAGGCGCATGGTCAGCGCGGCGCTGAGAAAGATCAGCAAAACCGGCATCCACTCGAACAGCGGGCGCACGTCGGCGATATTGCGGAGAAAAAACGCCTCCACCCAAAAGAAAACAAACAAGGTGATCACCGCGAAGCTGCCCAGGAATACATAGGCAATCGGAGAAGCAAAAAATAACGTGATCTCCTTTGCGGCCACGCGGCCAATGATCGGCCCGGCCCGGCTTATATTGGACTGACTATCAGGCTGCATCACTCAAACCTCCCGGTTGATCCCCGCCTTCGTTCACCTCCCTGAACAGGGTTTCCAGATCACGATGCTCCGGTTGTAACAAGAACAAGGCGTGTTCCAGATCGGCGATCTTATTGGCCAGGTCGGCGCTTACAGTGCGCGGGTCGGACAGTGCATCCAGTTCGATTCGGTACATAAACAAGTCCGTCGGATCATCCCCGTCCGGGCGGCCCATAGGCTCAATATTTTTAATGCCCTCAAGTCCGCGCAGGCTACGCGCCTTAGGCAGCGTGGTTTCAAGCCGCAGGTGATTGCTGCGACGCAGTTCCTGCAAGCGGGCATCCACCGCCAACTGACCGGTACGCAGTATCAATACCCTGGAACAGAGCGCGTCAACCTCCTGCATGATATGGGTCGACAAAATAACCGTCGCGTCTTCGGCAATATCGCGGATCAACTGGCGCATGTGCTGGGTTTGTTCCGGATCAAGACCGCTGGTCGGCTCATCCAATATCAACAGTCTGGGCCGCCCCAAAATCGCCTGCGCCACCCCAACCCGCTGTTTATAGCCTTTGGACAAGGTGGCAATCGGTTCCAGAAGTTTGGCCGCAATATCGGTGGCGACCACGACCCGCTTGATCTCGGCCTTTTTGACCTCATTATTGATCCCTTTCAGATCGGCGGCATAATCCAAATAATCAGCCACCGTCATCTCCGGATAGATGGGCAGATTCTCCGGCAGATACCCTAACTTCATCTGCACCCTTTTGGTCTCTTCGGTCAAACTGACGCTATCGACGCGGATGGAACCCTGGTTGGGCTCTAAAAAACCACTGATCATTTTCATAATGGTGGTTTTACCCGCGCCATTATGACCGAGCAAACCGACGATTTCGCCTTTATCAATCGTAAAACTCACATTATCTACCGCCTTGAAACTGCCATATTGTCGCGTCAAATGGTTAACTTCCAGCATGTTTTCCTCCATTCAAGAAGTGGGATTGATCACCCTAAGTAAAGCCACCGACTCAATCCATATTGCCATGTCCCGAGTGCGGGGCAAAAAAATCAGCGGGCATAGAGCCGCCGGCAACAATGCTTCATCATCACCGGCAACGTGCCCGCATACCCGGCATTCAATAAAAGTCCGGCTAAGATAAGGGCAAATCGAAAAAATTCAAGTCCCCTCGAGCATGAATCGAAATGAAACAACCGAGCACCGTCACCGCGGTGGCCGCGTTCCCGCCCGCATCATCCCGGATCATCGCCGTTGACGTGCTCAACCGCCAGTCGATAGACCTCGTTGCGCCTGCGTTCCGAGAGTTTGCTGGTGATCGAGACCGCATCTTTGATGGAGAGCTTATCGGATAATATCTTCAGCATCCTGATCACCTCGGCATCCTCCGGTTTGCTGATTTCAGCGCCATTCAATAACACGACAAACTCCCCTTTCAGTGGTATTGTGCCGTCATCCAATTGTCGTTGTAGATCCTGCAGGCCGCCGCGCCTGATTGCTTCATGCATTTTGGTCAACTCCCTTGCTATGGCCGCCTGATGCCCGCGCCCGAATATATCACAGGCATCGGCGATAAAATTTTTTATCCGGTGCGGCGCCTCATAAAAGATCATCGTTCTGGGCTCGTCTGTTAAGACCCGTAATCGTTCCCTCCTGGCGCGTGATTTTGAAGGCAAAAAACCTTCAAACACGAATCGGTCGCAAGCCAAACCGGAAACAGACAATGCCGCCGTTGCCGCGGTCGGCCCGGGAATCGGTATCACGGTGATATTGTCGGAATGACACCCGGAGACCAGATGATAACCCGGATCACTGATCAATGGCGTACCGGCGTCCGAGATCAGTGCAACGTCCTTGCCGGCGTGCAAATATTTCAAGACCCGCCCGGTTTTATCCCGCTCGTTATAATCATGCAATGACAACAGCGGTTTATTGATCCCCAGCTTATCCAGTAATCGTCCACTGTGGCGGGTATCCTCCGCGGCAATACAGGCCACCGCCGACAGCGTATCGATCGCGCGCCGGCTGATATCATTTATATTGCCAATCGGTGTGGCTACAATGTATAAGCATCCTGCAAGTTGTGTCAACGTGATATACCCTATAATATGAACGTCCAGGCCCAAGGCTTTAGACTAAATGTAACTATGCGCGTATTGATTCTACTCTCATTTCTCCTGATTCTTGTAGGATGTGGGGCAAAAAGCAATTTGGTCGCGGAACAGCCGTCCGCAGACCCGGAAAGCCAGGCCCGACAAATGATGCAACGCCGCGATTATGCCGCCGCGGGCTCGGAATATATGCGTCTGGCCGGGCTGGACAAACAACGGGCCGTCACTTATCGATTGCAGGCCGCCGGCGCCTATATCAAGGCCGGGACACACGCGCCGGCACGGTCGATTCTTGACGACACTGAAATTGATCCGAAAGAGCGCATGCAAACACTGCGCCACAACATTTTGTACGCCTATCTGGAATTGGAACAAGCCCTGCCCGAAAAGGCCTTGCGGCGACTTGGCCCAATGCCGGCACCGGACGCGCCCAAAAAATTACTCACGCTCTGGCATGAACTCCATGCCGAGGCACAAGCGCAAACCGGCAATCATGCCGAAGCAATTCAAACGCGCATCAACCTGGCCCGCCACCTGCCCCCGGCCCAAAAAAATGACAACCGGCAAAAGATCTGGGCCTCGGTAAAAGCATTGTCGCTACAGATGCTGCAAGCCAGGCGCACACTGGCCGATGCCGATCTGGCCGGCTGGTATGAACTTGGCATAATATACAAGACCGTACTCTATGACGCCCGCCAATTCAGCGACACTATTGACGGCTGGATACAGCGTTATCCCGGACACCCGGCTTACGTGGCGATAGTCCCCTCACTCACTGCCGAAAGTCAGCGGCTCGGCCGCAAGCCCGAGCATATCGCGCTGTTACTGCCTTTCTCCGGGTCATACCTGAAAGCATCCAATGCAATCCGCGATGGCTTTATTGCCGCCTGGTACGCGCAACCGCAGCAACGCCCGCGGATCAGCCTCTACGACACTGATGCACTCAGTGTGGTCGACAAATACCGGCAAGCGATCGATGACGGCGCCGATTTTATAGTCGGGCCGCTTGAGAAAGACGCGATTCAAACATTAGCCCGGGAGAACCTGTCCGGCCCGAACGTACTGGCATTAAATTATATCGATGATGACCCGGAACTCAGCAACCCGGGATTGACCCAGTTTGGCCTGGCGCCCGAAGATGAGGCCGAACAGGTTGCCGAACGCGCATGGTTTGACGGTCATGCACTGGCGCTGGTCATTACCCCCGACGGTCTCTGGGGAGATCGAATGTATTCAGCCTTTGAAACCCGTTGGCAACAACTCGGCGGCAAAATCCTGGAGCATGCACGGTTTGAAAATAGCGCCCAGGATTACGCGGCGACCGCAAAACGGATACTCAATATCGATGGCAGTGAAGCGCGGCTAAAGCAACTGCAGGAGCGCTTGTCCAGGCGTCTCCGATCCTCAGCGCGTCGCCGGCAGGACGCCGACTTTATCTTTCTGGTCGCAATACCGGCCGCGGCAAGACAACTGATGCCGCAACTGCAATTTCATCGCCTCGGAACAATGCCGGTCTATTCAACGTCACATATCTTCAGCGGGATAGTGGACGCCGGCAAAGACATCGATATAAACGGCATTCGGTTTGTTGATATCCCCTGGTTATTGGATGCCACCGATCGCTTATCAGGACTTCGGGACGGGGTTAATAAAAACTGGAGTGCCGACAAATCCAATTATAATCGCTTATACGCGCTGGGCATCGACGCCTACCGCCTGATCCCCGAACTGGGCAGATTATCAAGCCAGCCCAGCCTGAATCTGCAAGGGCAAACCGGTGAGCTGTCCATGACTGAAGACGGCAGGATAAGACGCACCCTGCGTTGGGCGATATTTGTCGATGGCAACCCGGTGCCGGACAATTAAACCACCGTATGGGCAATGATTGTTCCGGTCGACAACAAAACCGCTCCGGCGACCACCACCGAAATCGGTCACGCCGCCGAGCAGGCGGCCGAAAAATTCCTGATTAAAAATGGCCTGTCATTACTCGAACGCAACTTTCGGCATCAATCCGGAGAGATCGATCTGATCATGCAGGACAATGAAGGCATTGTATTTGTGGAAGTGCGCCTCCGCAAGAATCAGCGGGAGGCAATTGAATCCATCGATCATAAAAAATGTTCCCGCATCATAAAGACCAGCCTGTATTATCTGCAAATAAATCAACATTTCGGCGAACGGATCTGTCGCTTTGATATCGTCCCGATCAGCGGCAGGCCACCGAATTGGCGGATCGATTGGATAAAAAACGCATTTCAGGCATAATATTACCTGCCTGAAAAACAGCTACACCTTCAATATATCAACATGAGTGCAATTGACAGAGTCGAACATAACTTCCTTGAAAGTATTCGGACTAAAACCGATTCAATACCCGCACTCGCGCCGATAATAGCGGACGCGGCCAATTTAATGGCGGACAGCCTGCTGGCCGAGCACAAGCTCATGAGTTGCGGCAACGGCGGTTCCGCCGCCGACGCCCAGCATTTTGCCGCGGAAATGCTAAACCGCTTTGAAATGGAGCGGCCGGGGCTGCCGGCGATGGCACTCACCACCGACACCTCGACCCTAACCTCGATAGCCAATGATTATCAATATGCGGAAGTGTACTCAAAACAGGTGCGCGCGCTGGGTCAGCCGGGTGACGTATTAATGGCGATCAGCACCAGCGGTAATTCACACAATATCATCCATGCCATTGACGCTGCCCATGAACGGGATATCAAAGTCATTGCATTGACCGGACGCGACGGCGGGCAGATCGGCGAAATAATTAACAAAGATGATTTTGAGATCCGTGTGCCCAGCCAGTCAACCGCCAGGATTCAGGAAGTACACATCGTGGTTATTCATTGTCTATGTGATCTAATCGATCATCGTCTGCTTGGTTTGGAGGTATAACAACATAATGAAGTATGCTCGCTATCTGTTTATTATTCTAATTATTCCGGTATTGCCCGGTTGTGCCGCATTAGCCGTAGGCGGCCTGGCCACCGCCACTGGCGTCAACGTAGCCACTGATCCCAGAACCGCCGGCACTCTGGTCGAGGATGAAGCGATTGAATTAAAAGCCTTAAAGGCCTTTTATCAGGACAAACAGATTCGTTCACAGACGCATATCAACGTAACCAGTTACAACAATACGGTACTGGTCACCGGTGAAGCCCCCACCGAAGAGCTGCGAACACGCCTGATCGAGATCGTAAGAAACATAGACAAAGTAAAACACGTGCACAATGAAGTCACCATCGCCGCGCCCAGTGCATTGGTCGCACGCAGTAGCGATACTTTGGTGACCGGCAAGGTAAAATCAAAAATCCTTGCCTCAAGAAAACTGAAAGGACTGAACGTCAAGGTCGTAACTGACAAAGGCGTGGTTTATCTAATGGGGATAATCAGCCGCGCCGAGGCCGAGGCGATGACCGATATCACCAGACAGACCGGTGGCGTACAAAAAGTCGTCAAACTGTTTGAATATACCGATCAATGAATTAGCTCGGTTAATTCGATGCCCGAGTATGGCCATAGGCAGAGGCATGGCAATAGGCCGAACCCAGGCATGAAGTGAAAGGCAAAAAGCTGCAAATTCAGTTTTGCCCCGGATACCAGGCCGGCAAGAGTTGGGTTTGCTCGCGCTTCCAGCCTTGCCCCCGTGACCATACCCTGTCCCCAATGACCAGGAAATGCTTCTCCCCACGCGCATTGGCATCGATGACCACCAACGTGCAGAGTTTGGCCTGCTCAGCCCTCAGGCCACTGTAAACACCATCGGCTCACACATACATCCAGCGGTCTTTATCCAAGTACTCACTTCAATTCCTCAAACACCAGATTCAGTTATAACTCGAAAGCCCCGTGCTGAAGGCTGACTGGAGAGTCTGCTCACCCCGGCCTTGTAGTGGTTCAAACCTGATTTGAACGGTGGCTCTTGAAAGGACGGTAATGGCTGGATTGCAGACTCAGGAGACATATTTTATCGTTACCGGGAGGCGATGGAAACAGGCGCTGCTGAACTGCGATCACCGGCAGCCAAACCTGAACAACCGTGGGCGGATGAACCGACGGAACAGGCAGTGGTGGCTAGTTGAATATCCGGCGCACGCTCAGGATGGGCGAGCAATGCGCTTCGGAAACAGGAAACCTCAGATCAAGTCGCAACCACTACATGTATATCGCCTGTTCATCCGTCCTTTTGTGGAGGCTTTATTCTTTGTGAACAGGTACTTAAAGAATAATTACCTGTCTATTATTCAATTGCTTCCGATTCTACAGTTACATCGGAAATCGTGGACGATTTGCCCCTAATATCAAACTCCAGAAGCATAGGTTCAATGGACAGAATAGAACGGGCTCGATGTGCATTTGTAGGATGATCTTTCCACCAGGAAGACCAAGGATCTCTATCAAGACCAAAGCCTGTCATAATAGTGACCAGATTTTCAATGTTTTTAAAGTGATGGGTCCACTCGTTACGAGCCTCGACAGTGATAGTGTACCCGACTTCTGTGAATACCCGGGCTCTTTGTGTGAAATCTCCGACATTTTTACTGGTAATCAGTCTCACTGTAGTCCTTGGGGGAACAGCCACAGACGTCCTGGTCTGGGATGTTTCTGACTCTTTGTTGCCCCATTGACGCTCATAACTGGTTGACAGTTCAACAGTAATGGACGTTTTACCTTTTGCTAAGCCGATACTGTATCCAAAACTCTGGGTGACTGATGCAGAGTAGCCTACACCAACCGTTTCTGACAGAGAGCGTTCGGCAGACGTACTATGATTGTATTCTCTGGTTACTTCAGCATCGCTGTTGTTAACGATGGTGCTTATCTGAGAATCAATCTGGGTAGTATCGGATATTACAGGTGGTTCAAATTCGCTATCCCCGATAGACGATGGAGCTATATCAGCGAATTCGATAAATCCTTCGTCCCCCAGGCTAAACCTTACGACCCCCTCTCTTGGGAAGCTGAACCATCCCGTGCGTCCGCTTTCAGGGTCATTGCTCTGAAAAGGCTCACCGTTGTAGTGATTCCAGGCATTCTGTGGAAGCGGGCGCAGTATGTGGTACCCGATATCTTGCGCAGTATTCTGAAGCGCATCAAATAGTTTCTGTGTTATTGGCATTTGGATAATCCTCCATGATTTATACAAAATTTCAAATTATACTAACACTTTAATGCGAGTCCAAAGTTATTGTCAAAAGTTCAGTTCAAAGGCCTAAAAAGCAGCGACCTGGTCGATATCCGTTACCTCGATTCCATCTTTGAATGTGATTCCCGTAATGACCTTGGCAAGGTCGTTGAAGCCGCGCAGGCGAAACCTCTTTCCCTCCGCACACGTGCCCGGCTTTAACATCATGTGTAGCCTGCCATCACGACTCAGGCAATTCTTGCACCCCTGGTCCGGTGACGGATCGTACCGAAGGTCGATTCAATCGGGCTACGGGTACGGATACTCTGCCCATGCTGTGCCGGGGAATCGTAGAACGCTATTCGTTACTCCCGGTGTTTCCGCAAGCCTAAGGGCGCATTCGGATACCTGGGATCATGCGTCGAGAAAATTGCTATTTTTGAATTTATTGTGCAATCTGACGAGATAGATAAGTTGTCGAATGTTAAGATGCTCGTTGCTATGCGGAACAATGCCTTTCCGAGATCGGAATCAAATCACAATCTTATACGCTTGAACACGTCTAATGAGATATTTATGGAAATGATATTGACAGCAGTAATAATTGTATCTGGCTTTTTGGTCTGGTGCGCGATGACCTACATCGATGAACCGGAAAACTTTGTTGGCGAGCACGTGGACTTCAGCTTCGTCACCATCAGAAAAAACTATAAAACCGCCTATCCCCCCTACGTGCATCAAGGAGTAATTCTCCGCCAATCCACGATCAGGCGGTTCCTTCGACTGCCTTGGTTGCAGATTTATTATTTAAATGATGACGGGCACCACAGGGTATGGGTTTATAAGGATTTGTCCGGCTGCGGTTTGATAACCCGAAATTTCATAACGTGACTCTGCAAGACCAACCCTACTGCCTGCACATTCAGGAGGAAGACCAATGAACCGTTCCGGCCAATGAATTAGTTTTGGCAACAGATATTACCGATGAAGAACTAACGCAGTACAACCGATTAAGTTAGTTATGGGGCGAGACTAAAACATCTAATACTACTTAGCAAAGTGCTTAAAATGGTCGCACCAGAAAGATTACCGGAATGGAGCCCACGATAAAGATGATTCCAACAACATATAGCAGGAAAATCCGGGTGACGCCCATAGCGCACCTGATTTAAGCGTTATAATTCTACGAGAAAATAATGGATTTTTGGCAAATAGCAGTTTACCTAGTTCTAGCCGCGTTTCTTATTTTTTTGAGAAGTGCTGTGTTAAAGGCTCACAAACAAAAAATAATTGCGATAAGACTTAGATCATATATTGCATACTGGCGAGTCATGGTTTTAGAGAATGATTGGTTTTCGATTTTTTATATTGGCATTGCATGGAATAAAGAAATAGTAGAATCTTTAAAAAATGATGGAGGAATTAAGGAAATAGGTGCCATTGAATAATCGAAAAAAAAGTTATTAGAAGATATTAGAAAAGCATTCGAAAGTGATGATGAAATTAATCAGCAATTTAAACAAAAGTTAAAAAATATTGAGAAATTACTTAAAGTTCTTCTGGATAACCTATTGGATTATGCTCAAAAAACAGAACAAAACTTAGTTGATGGAAAAACCTTTATCAGCGATGAAGATGCTAGCTATCTGGGTGTTTATAATGCACAAATAATCATAGAACTCAAAATGAGAATTATATCTATGATTACTCTATTTATAGTAATAGTTCTTACAGCTATATCCAATCCAGAAGAGTTTGAAGTAAAAGAACATGCTGATTCTATAACAGAGTTAATTTGGGCGGCTATTGTCGTATCTAAGCATATCGACACCCTTTCTAATGCAGTTGATTATTTCATAGATAACAGTGTGTTTGATTTAACTTTTGCTAACCTATTTGGGCGCTGTCCCCGAATAAAGTGTTAGCTAAAAAAATGTTCTACCATTTGATTGTTTGCTCGGGAGTGAAGTATTGCAATTCATCATCGTTGCTACTATTCAGGACATCGAGTAATTCTTGATATATAAGCTGAACTATCAAAATCGCATCCGGCGAGCACTCATACTCATAAACTACTTATCCATCTTAATCTCCGTTTTGCCTGTTCCCCAAGTCCTCCAAAAACTCCGAAGGAATCTCACCGCTGGTCACTAATAACCGATCCCTCGCTCTGGTACAAGCAACATAAAGTAAATGCCGTTCGGTATCATAGACCTCTTCCAAATCGGCACCGTCGGCAACTCCCTCTATGCGTTCCTGCGACGGAATTACCTCGTCATCACAAGCCATCACAACCACGGCCTTGAATTCCAAACCCTTCGCCAAATGCATCGTGCACAGTGCCGCACTGCCGTGCACAAGCTGGATATAGCTATCCAGCAGTTTGTATGGCATACCTGCCACCTTTAGCGCGGCTTCCGCACGGTCTAGTTCATTATCGGAACGAACGATCACGCCGATCTCATGAGGTTCAATTCCTTCCTCCCGCAGGCTTTTCAGCCACTCGCCGACATTGGTAATCTCATCTTCGCTTGACTGGAAAGTCCGAATAGTCGGACGAGGCCCGTTGAATACTGAAACAGTGCCACTACGGTCATCCACGTTGCCATCAACGTCGGATACGCTTGGCTCCAATAACCGATCCGCCTGCATTCTTATCTGGTGCGACGTTCTGTAATTGACCCGGAGTGTCTTGGAGCGCCCCCGAATATCGACGCCGAGTGATTTCCATGAAAATGCCTGCTGGAATATCCGCTGGCCTAAGTCGCCTGCAAAGAAAAGTGTGTTTGGCTTGTCGTCGCCCAACGCGGACAAGAATCGTAACTGCGGAATGCTAATGTCTTGCGCTTCATCAACGACCACGAAACCGAACGGCCTGTTTTGTTTTACCGCCAGTGCATTTGTCAGCGAAAGATATACGCCTGCCATAGAGACAGCATTTTTGTCTTTCAGCTCTTGGTGAACGTGCTCAAATACGCCCCATAAAAGATGGCGCTGTGACTCCGTTAGCCTCGTCTTCCGACCTGACCGGCGCACCTCTCGATACTCATCCCATGAGTCTATCTGCCATGCATCGACGACCTGAAGCCATTCTGCGAAGACAAAAACTTTTGAGAAACGCAGCCCCTCCACGTCGTCTGCGTGATTGGAGACCAATTCGAATAGCTCTTTTCGATTCAACAGGTTTTGTTGTTCCACATTGAACTTGTACAAGCGGAGGGCGATAAAGTCCGTTGAATGAATTTCGAGACGTTCCGCAAGTCTGGGTGTACTCCCAATCAGGTGTTTCAGCTTTTCCTTGAGCGCGTTGGCAAGAGATTCTGATAACGTCGTTAGCAGTACACGCGATTCCGGATTTTTCCTCGCCAAGTACACAGCCCGGTGCAAAGCAACAATCGTTTTGCCCGTACCTGCTGAACCGGAAACCCTTGCCGGCCCATTAAAGTCCTTCTCGACCAAGGCTTGTTGAGCGGGGTGGAGGAAGATTGCCCATTTTTCCCAGGGAAAATCCAACGCACGTTCCAGCTCTTCAACGTCGTTCATGACACGGAAGCGGCGTTGCGCATCCGGGTGGTCAAATGGATCGGTATGCGATGTTGCGGTTGCCGATGGTTGTGGTATTCCACCAACTCGAGGAGCTTTTGAATATAAATTATTTTCTGTTACGGTTGCGGATGGTTGCGGTGTTCCGCCAACCGCAATCTCAATCAGTGCTTCAGAGGCCTCCGCCGGCAGGTGATCTGCGAGTTCCAGAATTGTATCCTCGTCGGCTATTTTTACGTCCGCCAGCCATTCGGAAGGCACACCGTAACTAAGCAATTCATCGTCATCGATCCCGTCAAATAACAACGGTTTTGGCGGTGGGGCTGCCTCTACATTAACGTAATACGATACACGTACTTGTTCAATACGCTCACGTATCTCAACAAGCTGGGCCGCACCGGTTTTCGGGTGAGTTTCCAGTTTGCGCTTTTCCGCCCATTTGTAAGCATCATCATGATGACCGACGTAGCAAAGTAACAGGTTTGATTCTGAGCGATGAACGATGATTCGTATATCGCGATTCACACGAACGGACCAGAAATTCTTGTCCTGTGCGCGATCCAGCTTGTGGAAGCTATGCCCCGGATTTTTCGGGTTCGTCTGCAAATCGAAGGCGGTGGTTTTGGCCACCTTCTGCTCAGCGCGGGTCAGTTTGCCAAGGCTATCGGTGAATGAATCAGATATGCGGAATTCCATGACCTGAATCCTGTCTGCATCCATCTATCTGTTCTTCACGGCTCGTTGTGCCACTTCTGTTAAACAAGGCAACCCCGCGACGGTGGAGCGCAAGAATTAGACGGTAACCGCCAGCTTAACATCCACGGCCCTGATGATCTTCTGAACTGTGTCGAACTTCGGCTGCACCTCGCCGGACAAGGTCTTGTACAGACTCTGACGGCTAAGGCCAGTGGCCCGGGCAATGTCATTGATTCCCTTGGCCCGAGCGACGTTCCCCAACGCCAGCAGAAAAATGCGGGGGTCGTCATCGGCCATCGCCTCTTCCAGATAGGCCGCAATCAATTCCGGGCTGTCCAGATACTCGGCAGCATCAAACGGTGTCGTTTTCATAATCTATACCTCCTTCGCCAGTTTTCTGGCCTTAGCTATATCGGCCTGCTGGGCCTTCTTATTGCTCTTGGTTCCACCGCAAAGCAGCCAGATGATCTCGCCGCCCTTGATGGTGTAATAGGCGCGATAGCCCTTGCCTACAAAAACACGTATTTCAGAAACACCTTCGCCGACGGGATCAGAGTCGCCGAAGTTGCCAATCCCGGCGCGGTCAATACGAACCAATATCGCCGCTATGGCCTTTACATCTCTGATGCCCTTTAACCACTTGTCGAATTCGGGTGTTTTGCGTATTTCGTAACCCATGACCATAATGTCTCCTATGGGAGACAGATTGTCAATTAAAGGTGATGTAGTGATCGGGACGACAGGGTCTGAAACTGTGACCAACACGCCTCCAGTCACTTTATTAACGCAAAGACGTCGCTTAAGCGATCTACGCCATTGTCTGTGAGTATCGGCTTAACAGACCGATCCAGCCATGCATCGAGTTTGGTGAAGCGACCATGCAGGGCAACACTGCCCTCTCCGGAGCGTTCCATCGCCCAGGCCAGAAGTTTTGTTTCTACTTCAACACGTAGAGTCATGTTTCAATTCCGTAACAGCAGCGTAATTTGGACTAATTTAGCTGACCCTGAAATTCTAACGCATATCGCTGCTCACGCTTGCGGAACGCCGTCGTACCTCCTTCAAGAATACGGCATACCTGCTTCCGAATTTGAGAATTTTCGAGCGCACCTGCTTCATAAGTAATGTGAGGCAATCCGTTATTACGCCGTTCACAATTTGCAATAATGATTTGTTCTGAATCCGCATTCACAACAAGATTAGGATTGTGAGTTATAAGGATGATTTGCCGTCTAGACTTTGCGGTTTTGAAGTAATCAGTAAGTAATTTATAGATGGATTCATTATCTAGATTTTCGTCAGGTTGATCGACTATAAGTGGCCTTGAATCCGATTTATCCATGCCAAGATAAAGAATAAGAAGTACAATTCCTTTTGTTCCGGGAGAGAGTTTTTCAAGTTCCGTGCCGTTATATTTAAGGCCATAGTTAAGCTCTATATGCTTAGTCTCATAAAGCCAGTTAAACACGTCGTGCACTGTTATCCCTGTACGCATATATCGTGATGGGGGAAGGTCTTTAGCGCGAAATGATTCCAAAAAATCATTCATCGCGCGCTTTATCTCATCTGGATCACCCGAAGACCACGCCGGGACCAGTTTCTCCTCAGCGGCCTTTCTAAGCCCATCCATGTTGCGATACGGTATTGTCCGGCGTTGATCAAAAAGTTCTTCTCCTCGCATGAGCCATGTTTCAAGATCGACTTCCCAACGAATGGAAAATTCGAGTGCTTGTTCTTGGGCCAGTGATTCGTCGGACTGGATTTGGATTGTAATCGATGAGTACAAATCAACGAGCGCGGTCTGTTCTTTTTTTAGGTTCTCGAAGTATTCACGGTACAAAGTTATGAGTTTTGTCGTGATTTTATTACATCGACCTTGGTCTGGTCCTTCAACTTGTCTGATCTCCTTGTTTAGTCTTTCGGTTTCGGTATCAATATCCGCGATACGCCTCTGTATTTTTTCAATCCTCATGGCTTGCGCTTTATCCTTACTTTCTCTCCGCCCAAGACGTTCAATTTTTTTCTCACAAGCAAGGATCGTCTCTGTAGCAGGCTCTCCTTCCCCACGTCTTTTGCTAATGCCGTCCTTGATTTCTTTTTCGCGTTTATTGAGAGGCTGTTGCGGGTCTTCTGGAAATACAGGTTTGTAATATGCAAGTTCCTTCGTAGGAACACCTACCTCAATTAGAGACGGTTTAAGTTCGGAATAAAACCTAGCCATCTCCCCTCTGAAGGAAGAAAGTTCAGTTCTGATGTTACTAATTTTCTGCAACTGCAGCTTATCTCTGCCCTCAGCTTTTTGTAACTCCAAAAGTTTAGTACGCGTCGCCTGCAAGACCCTTTGTGTATTTCTTTCTTCCGACGTTTTTGCCTTGGGCATCTGCCTGTTCAGCCCTGCCTTCTCATTGGCAAGAATCTTGATCCGAGCTTTTTTATCAGGCAACGCACGGATTTTTTTGCGTAATTCACTATCTTCGAAAATTAGGCGCCTAATATCATCACGAATGCGTTGTCCCTGTGCTAATGTTCCTTCGGTTTTGAGCGCCCGCAGGTCTTTGAATGATGATGCGTTGAGTTTTTCGCTTTCGTCGATATGGGAAAAGATGACGTTCTCAATTTCATCGATCAGTTCTTGTCCCGGCCGGTCACCTGAACACAGTCTTTCCACAAACTTTTGCGACAAATAACGGACAGCAGTATCATCAGGTTGCTCGTCACCAAGTACTACCGAAGTCGTTTCACCATCACACCACTCAAGTTCAACTTTCATTCCGTTAAGAAGCCCGTCGGCACGCCGCAAAAAGCCGTCCTTATCATCAGTGGTCTGGCTTCCAGCGGCAAAAGCTATGACTTCGGCTAATGCAGACTTTCCCGAGCCTCTTTGCCCTATAACGGAAACCAGCCCTTCATTAAGAGGTATTTCTACGTCATCAAACCACCCTTCCGAGTTTGATAAACGGACGGTTTTTATTACGCGCGATTTATCGTGATAACGGGGCGCAGTTGGACCTATATGAACCCTGGTTTCGGGTTCATAAAGAACCTGCTTTAGCCCTTCAAATGTCGTATCAGCCTTAATCCAGCAGAACCGATCATGATCGGGCCTAAATAGCTTTTTCATGCTATGCGCATCCGACCCGTGCAGACAGGGCTTGATGCCGCCAAGTCTGTTAACCGTTTCCTTGTCCTCGCCTGAACCTTTGCACAGCCAGAAATCCCTTTCCCCTGGACGACCGCAAAATAGGGCATGACTAAATCGCGTGATCTCTTCACGCCAACCGGCCCATCCACCACTTGTATAGAAGCCCGAAAGACCATCATTGCCGGCTACTGCTACTATGAGGGAATTACTCTTTATCCAAGGTTCTTTTTGATACCAATTGCAAAATTTTGAAAAGTCGATTTTAAATTGGGTTACTCCAACCGCGAGAGCACCTTTATCTTCAGTTTTAGTCGGGTCAAATGCCTTGCCAAGTCTAATTAGCTGATCACGAGTGCATGAATATTTTTTGCCACCATATTTCCAAGTCAGGCAGTTAAGAGCTTCCTGAATTTCTTGCTGGTGATTAGGGTCTTCCGGCGATACAAGAATATGCAAATTTAAAGCGGTGGCCTTTTCAGTGGACGGCGCTATGCGAAACTCGATATTCGGGATAAGCAAGTCAATGTTCGGTAAATCCCCTTTTTTCTGGTATTCTTTGAGCTTTCCGTAATTGTCGAATAGATAGTAATCGGTTACGCCGATAACCTTAACCTCGTTCTGCTGATTAATGGCAGCAATATACTCCTCCCAGCTTTCGTAACTATCCTCAAGTGCGGTATCCGGTGTGTGGACGTGTAGGTCCCATCGTCTCCATTCTGATCCACGTTCTAACATGGTGTTTTTACCTCTTTTTCTGATCATTTATCGTCGTTAGATTTTAGGATCTTCTTTTTGGGGCTGTTTCGACATTGACGTGATACATAAGTCTTCGACACGTTCAGGGATCTCAATGAGCCGGACTGCGCCAGTTTGTGGATAAGTTTCTAGTATACGAAATTTGATTCATTATACTTTATATACCTTCATGACCTCATCGCCCAAATGGTTGATGACTTTGACGGCAATTCTGCCACTCTTGGGCTTGTCGAACGGGCGCGATAGGTCGCTGTTCAGGGTTTCCCAGGCTTTCTGATTGATCTCCGCTTTGAGCGTTGTCTTCAGCGATTTATAAGGGTCGTTTGCGCCCAGGAAGTAGGCGTGCCGGACAAAGAAACTTTCTTCGTTGTAATCCGTATCGATAAACCAACAGGCGATTCCATCCGCTCCGTCGCTTATGACTTCGCCGGTATTGGGATGAAAGACATCGACACCGTTGATCTTGACCTGAATCTGATCATCTTCCGCGTCGAGGATATCGATATCCGGCTCGCCGAAGATAACGAACAGATTGCCCTTGCCCGTGTTCTTCAGGTCATCGGCCATGTGCAGATCGGCATTCATCCGGGCTTTCAGGACGGGAACGCGGCCAAGCTGTTCAAACTCGGTGGAATGTGCGTCATAATTAAAGGCGCAGGTTATAAGAACGTCGAAACCCGCGTCGGCCGCTTCTTTGGCAGCACTGACCAGGTCAGGGCGGGATACGGTGCCAAACTCCGGGCCGATAAAGATCGCCGCCCGCTTCTCGGACTCACCTTCGTCTATATAAACACCCTCTGCACAAACCAGGTAACCCGGCCAGGGTGTTAAAGAGATAAAGTTAATCTTGTCATTTTTGTGAGCCTGCTGGACTCCTGCGGTCTTGAGGTTTTCCAGGATGATCTGAACGAAGTCCTGTTCATCTTCGAATTCTGCTTTCTGGTGTGCGGGGTCGATAAGTTCATCATCGGCATCAACTGCAAGCGCACGGTGGGGTGATAAACTTTCAACTGTGAATGGGCCTGCTACACGAACCTTCTTGTTGTCTTCGTAGGGCTTGTCATAGAGGTATTCAAAATCCGCTTTTGCCGTGATTGACGCATCGATTTCTTTTTGCCGTGCAATCCGATTCTCCCACCAATCTTTGTGCGATCGTTTGGCTTTACTCGACCAATCGTCAACTACGTCACGCGGTACCTCCCATTCCTGCCAGGATTCCCCAAGTTCTTCATTCAGTAGCTTTCTAACCGATTCAAGTTTTTCCTGATACTTGTCCCATATAACATCGATTTCCGAATTATTCGCGATGGACTTTAGCGTAATGTGCGGCACACGCTCGTACACAAAACCATAACGAACATTTTCCGTGGTCGGTCGCATCGATGGCGTTGTTCGAGTAACCTCTGCTTCTTTTTGGACACCATCTTCAGAGTCTGCTAACAAATAGTAAGGATAGCGTGCCCCCATTATTCTCGCTCTAGCCAAGGCCAATGAAACACGAGAGGTATCAATTGTTATCCAGCGACGCCCCCATTGCTCCGCGACATAGGCCGTTGTTCCAGACCCACATGTTGAATCAAGAACTAAATCGCCGGGATCGGTAGCCATTTGAATGCACCTCTGGACGATACGTGTAGATGTCTGAACGACGAAGGTCTTGTTAAGCTCTCCCACGGTATCTGTCCAGAAACTTGTTACCTTTTGCGCTGGAAAGTCGAAATAGTAGCGAACGTACTGTAGTGTCTTGCCTGGTGCCGAAACTCTATTTGCCTTCTTGAGGCGACTCATTCCAACCTCATTCGGTTTCCAACTATAACCGGTACGTGGCGAGAAAGCCTTACCCTCAAATACAGTTTCATAGATGCACGATTCCGTTCTGCCCGAAGATACAAGATCAGCAAGCCGAAATGGTCTTCCACCGTATTCTAACTGACCTAGCGCTTCTTTGCTTGTTAAGTTCCGACGAATTCCGCCCTCCTCTTCTAACTCCTTAAACATTGTTCCCGTGCCAAATTGCTTCTCCATATATGGCTGGCGGAATTTCGTAATTGATTTGTTCTTTGCAAACCAAAGAATGTAGTCTCCATTTCTTTGCAAGAAATTACTGCCAAGCCCACTGCTAGTTCTGTAGGTTATCAATCCAATGAAGTTGTCGTCACCGAATATTTCATCCATCAGCACCCTAACTCTATGTAGGTTCTCATCCGATATCTGTACAAAGATCGATCCCGTATCGTGAACTAAATCTCTCGATACAGTTAGCCGATCTCTAAGATATGTTAAATATGAGTGAATACCATCTCGCCATGTATCTCTAAACGCCTTAACCATCTCCGGCTCACGGGTAATGTGCTCCGCCCTACCGTCTTTTACGTCCCGGCTTGTCGTTGACCACTGAAAGTTAGAATTAAACTTGATCCCATACGGCGGATCTAAATAAATACACTGCACCTTCCCTCGCAACCCCTCACGCTCCGCAAGCGAAGCCATCACCTGAAGACTGTCTCCCAGAATCATCCGGTTCGACCAGTGCGCCTCATGCTGATAGAACTCCGTCTTTGCGGCTTCATTGGGCAAGCCATTGAAATCCGCAAACAGATCGCCCGTGAATCTCTGGTCTTGTTTTCCCGCCTCGGCCTCCGACGCTTCGGTCTGGCGTCGCAGATCGTCAATCAGCACCTTGGGATGAACCTTTTCCTGAATGTACAAAGGCGGCGCATGCACAACGAGATCAGACCGGTCCTGCTCGTCTTTTCCCCGCCAGACCAGTTGCGGATCAAGATCACGATTGCGGCGCTCATAGGCTACGCGAATAGAACTCTTGTCTTTTTCATGCAGCACGGCCTCATATTCCGCCGTGGGGATATTCTTGCGTGATGCCTCCTCATGGGTGAGGGATTCCACCTTTTTCCCGGTTTTCTTCTTTGCTGTTCTTGCCATCGTCTCTATCCTTGCTCCTTTTCCTTCCCATGCTCACGCGGCGTATTGCCGTGTGCAGTGATTACGGTATCTACCATCCGGTTAAATTCCGCTTCCACCTTCTTCACAAAGTCCTGCTCCATTTCATAGACGTCCGTAAATTCGGCGAAGGCCCAGCACCCGTATGTCTTGAGATTGTTCACTCCCGGCACCCAGTAGGTATCCATGGTCAGTTTCTTCTCTTTGGCGTCTTCAAGCCGGTAGCCCTTGATCTCGACAACCAGATTAAGCGGATCGTCATTGCCGTCGTTTATTCGGACGATGAAGTCCGGTCGGTACTTCCTTGTTTCAGAACCATAACGATAGGGAACTTCCAATCCCAGACCGTGGTTTTTTACATAGGAGATAACCTGCTCATGTGCTTCGGCGACGCGGCAAAATTCCGCTTCCCAGTCACTATCCAGAATGACCCAGTTGATGTGCGATTTCTGGGGATTGGTTTCCCATCGGTGAGTCTTGGATGTATTGAAGTTGACGTGCATGGTTGAACCCGCCGGGTTATACGGATCAAGCAATGCCTTGATGGGACGATCCTTGCTCTGCTCGGCCAGCGTGATGGCAGCCGTGATCCTCGAACAGACCATGTCCGCCAATTCCTGATACATAAGTTGGGCCGGGAACGTGCCGCCCTTGCATTTGAGACAGTCATCCAGCCATTGTTTGGTGATCCGTTTTAGTTGACCAAACAAGTGAAGTTTAGGCTCCTCTCCCGGATCGCGCCATTTCGTGTACAGCAACCTATGCGTCAGGTGGAAAAGCAGCGTCGAATGACGCAGGTCCCCTGTGTGGATCAGGGTAAGATCAACCCCCTCACCGATAATGCCCGCATTTCGGGTAATCGCCGGGCCGACCAGGGCCGGCGTCAATTCAAGTACCGAGTCGTCGTTGAACTCGGCGGTCAGCCTTTCTTCCGGCAATACCACACGATACCCGCTGACACGCGGGAAACGTATTTCCAGGGCGTCACGCTCCGGGCGAACGGCTTTTACCTGAATCGTCTCACGCGGTGGCTGGGGCGGGGCGACAACGGGTTTCGCGGTAAAATCAAAGGGAATGCCCAAAACGTCGGCATATTCGACGTTGAAGCGATCTTCCTCGTTGAGTTCATAGGACTGCCGCCGAAGAGCGCGACCGACGACTTGTTCGCACAGTAGCTGTGTGCCGAACGCCCGCACCCCGAGCACGTGCGTGACCGTGTTGGCATCCCAGCCTTCGGTGAGCATGGACACCGAGACTACGCAGCGGATATTGCCGCCGAGAGCGCCGTATTTACCGACCGTGTTCATCACTTCTCTCAGGAGGTCCTGATCGCTCAGGTTCTCCGCCTGACGTTGATCCCCGGTCCGCTCGACGATTTCGCGCCGATAACGCTCGATTTCATCATCCGCCATCTCTCGAAAGTTCTTGTCGAGTGCATCCCCTGATTCCAACTGCTCGCTGTCAATTAAAAGAGTATTTGGTCTGGGCAGCGGGTTACCGTGCTCGTCAAAATTTCGGAACAGCGCAAGCCGACCGTTTTCAAGCTCAGTCGTACCGTCTTCATTTGCGCGATGAAAGCCGGAGATATAGTCATAAACCAGCTTAGACGTTGACGTGTTGTTACAGACAACGATAAAGCAAGGCGGTACCTTTATCCCTGCATTCTCCCAAAGCTTGAAGGTCTTCTGGTAGTGACCGTATAGCGCTTCCAATGCAGTCTGTAATTCAACTGGAATGCTGAGGGGATCAAGTGTTGTCGCCTTACCCCTGCCTTTTTTGGGCATCTTCGTGCGGATGTGTTTCCATAGTTCACGGAACTTCGGCATGTCCCCGCCGGGAATATTGTCCGCCACTGGAACTCGCGGCAATTTGACAATGCCGCACTCAATTGCCTCCATAAGCGAAAAATCGCTCATCGTCCAGGGAAACAGTGTGCCCTCGGCATAACCGGAACCTCTGAGGAAGAATGGGGTTGCCGACAGGTCGATAATCCGGTTTATCCCGATTTTCTTTGCGACAATTTCCAGCCCGGAAATCCAGAGACGAGCCGCTTCACGGTTGCTTTCCGCTTCCTTCTTGTCATCTCCCGTGAGATCGCCTTCTTCGTCGTCGCCGGGCTTTTCGCGGTAACAGTGGTGCGCTTCATCGTTCAGCACCATGATGTTCTTCATGCCCATCAGTTCGGGCATGACGCGCTGGAGCATCTGGCCTTCCGTCTCCAGTGTATTCAGGTCTTTGCCACGCTTGCCTTTCAGCAGGGCGCGCCCACCTTTTGAAATATCAATGCGTTCACGCAGTTTGAAAGCGTGATAGTTCGTAACAATTATCTTGGCCCGTTCCAAGTCGGTCAACATATCGTTCGGAACGATCTCGCGATTTTTATAGTAGCTATCCGGGTCGTTTGGCTGGAGCACCCGCAACCGGTCTTTGATCGTCAAGCCCGGAGCAGCCACCAGGAATCCCCTGGTAAACTTCCCGCTGCCGGGCTGGCGTACCGCGTTGATGGTCTGCCATGCGATGAGCATGGACATGACCGTGGTTTTGCCTGCGCCAGTGGCAAGCTTTAGGGCAAGTCGCATCAGGCCAGGATTGGCGTCTTCGTTCGCGCCTTTTAGGGAATCGAGGAACTTCTTACCGGATTTTCCAATTTTTGGCGCGACTTCCGTCAGCCATATCGCTACTTCGACGGCCTCTACTTGACAGAAAAACGGACGAATGCCGTTGAACTCGTAGTGACGCCAATGCTTGAGCAGTCTTGCTGTATCCGGCGTGACCTTCCAGTCGCGTTCATTCGGCAACTTGCGCCATGGATCGACGTGGCTTCGTAGCTCGTTGATGATGGAGATCGGGTCGTATTTCCGACCTGCACCCAGCCCCATGCTCTCATCAAACAGCTCTATCGACTTTGAGTCCTTGCGCTTCTTGGGGTTTGGAATTGGAGTGATGAACTTGGCTTTCCGGCGGGAATTGACCATGTTCTGTGTCGGCAGCCCGTCATCATCCAGTTCCCAATAAGCCGATGGGTACTCATAGGGCGAATTCAATATTGGCTGTTTGAAAAATTTGTCATTCATATTCTGATCAACGGCCTCAGTTCCCCGGATTTTGCATCGCAATCAAGCGATATTCAGCCTGTTCTCCGTCGATTTCCTTTTTGCTCAGAAATCCAGGTCTCGATATCCGCTTTCTTGAAACGCCAGCTTCCACCGACCTTGAACCCCGGCAACTTTCCTTCGGCGGCCAGCCTGTAAGCAGTCTTCTCTACCAGCTTGAGGTATTTGGCAATCTCTTTTAGGGTCAATATCTCGTCATTCATGCCTTAATCCAACACCCAATCCATCCAAACGATGGCGAGAGAATATAGGACTATTGAGGAATCGACAACCGAAAATTTCTTATGAGGGTGGAATTTTACCGGATTGCTCGTAAGACCCGGCCAAAGCGGATCGGTAAATTCTCTCTACGCCCCATCCAGGGACGTTCCTTGGCCGTTTTCCATCGATGAGTCAGCGGATGGGCACTGGTTCTCAATCACTCTATCAATGGGTCTGCACTCGCCTCTCGACCTTCCAGTTCAATAATGTTATTCTTGCTCATAGCGGCGTATCTCTCTATCTGGTTGATTTGTTTGATGACGACAAGTCAACCCGATGCGCCGCTTCTTTTCAATTCCTCAAACACCAGATTCAGTTATAACTCTTGTGAGAGACGGCTGGGTGATGATTTCCCGCGAGCCCGCGACCGCAATGGATTTTGCGTTGGGATTGATTGAGACTTTGATCGGGCAAGAGGATAAAATAGGAGTGGAAGCCGCGTTGCTCAGCGAGGAATAGTCAGACCCGGCCATCCTTTGGTGGCAAACCGCGGTATTTGTACGCCCGGACAAAAATACGTGCACTCCCGATAAAGGCCGCGGCTTTACTCAATCATTTAACCTCAAATGATCATGTAAAGTTCATCGCGGCTACTCATTCAAATAGGATTTTTATCTCAATCACTAACGGAGCCTAACAGTAGATATGCTCCCAATATCCCCGCCACCCATGATATCACCGGCACGCCCGCCACCATTACCGGCAGGTAATTGTCCAAACCATAGATGATGGCCGCGGATAGTAATAAACCGGAACCAATTACCGCCATAATGACGCGCCTGTTATAAATGCGCATTTCCTCCCGCAGGCGTTCTATTTCCTTGGATTTGTTTTCCAGTTCTATTTTGCCGTCACGCAGCTTTTCAACTAAATCGATCACTTTGTTCGGCAAGTCCGGCAGGCGATCGATCCAATGCGGAATGTTTTTTGCCATTCCCTTGGCCAGGCCCTTGATGCCGACGCGTTGACTCATCCAGCGTTTCATTTGAGGACGCGCGTTTTCCCACAGGTCCAGGTCCGGATATAATTGTCTGCTTATCCCTTCAATATTAATAATTGTTTTTTGCAATAAAATTAATTGCGGCATGATCTCGACGTTAAAACTCTGTGCAATACGAAATAAACGTCCCAGCAGTTCACCGATTGATATTTCCCTGATGGGTCTGTTAAGCAACGGCTCAGATACCGTGCGTATGGCAAATTCCAATTCGTCTATGCGGGTCCCGGCGGGCACCCAGCCGGATTCGACGTGAAGCTCGGCAATGCGCTGGTAATCCCGGTCTAAAAAGGCCAGCAGGTTTTCGGAGAGATAACGCTGATCAAATTCAGTCAGTGAACTCATTATGCCAAAATCAACCACCATTATCCTGGCCGGGGTGCTCCGCTCCGGTTTGGTGACAAAAATATTGCCGGGATGCATGTCGGCGTGAAAGAAATTATCACGAAAAACCTGGGTAAAAAATATTTCCACTCCAAATTCCGCCAACCATTTTAGATCGATTCCGGCCTGCTTTAACGCACTGATATCACTGATCGAAATACCTGAAACTCTCTCGACCACCAATACATTTTTCCTGGTTAATCCCCAATTCACCTTGGGCACATAGTATTGCGGTTCATCCATAAAATTGCGTCTGAGTTGGGAAGCATTTGCCGCCTCGCGTTGCAGATCAAGCTCAGATATCAAGGTATTCTCAAATTCCTTTACCGCGCCGGTAAAGCCAAGCGTCCGGCCTTCGGGATAGTATTTTTCCGCCTGCCTGGCCAGAAAATAAATCAGGTCCAGGTCCCGCCTGATGTATTTCTCGATATCCGGGCGAATCACCTTGACGATGTATTCCTGACCATTCTTTAATTTGGCCGCGTGTACCTGGGCAATCGATGCCGATGCCAATGGCGTTTCATCAAATTCGAGAAACACGTCCTCCAATTTGGCGGCATAGGCTTTTTCAATAATCTGGCGCGCAATGTGTCCCGGAAAGGGAGAGACGCGGTCTTGTAACTTGGCAAATTCCTCGGCAATATCCTCGGGCACCAAATCGCGGCGAGTGGAGATTATTTGGCCGAGTTTGACGTAGATGGGGCCCAGATCTTCCAATGCGCGGCGAAATCGCACCGCCCTGGGCTGATTGATTTTCGGCAACCAGTTCCATGGCATCAGGTATTGTAAAAGGCGCACCGAACGAAACAAATGGGTGGCGAATATAATTTCATCCAATCTGTATTTGATCAATACCCGCTGAATGGCGAGCAGGCTGAATATGCGCCCCATTATTTCATCGTGCCCCGGTTGTGTTTGATTTCTCGAGCTTTTCTATCCGCTTTTCGATAATATCGGTTGCGCTCCTGAGCTCGGCGACGGCCGCGTTGAATTCCTCTATTTCCGATGCATCGGGCACAATCTTTTTTTCAAAGCGCAGATATTCACTGATCTCCATCATTAAATGATCCCGGTTATCCAGACTGCGTTTCCTTACGGTCTCCAGCAAGCGCGCGAGTTGATGGGTGATCCCATCGCCCAGCAATCGGGAAACCGGTTCCTGCCAGTCCGGGTCAAATTCAAACATGATGTTTTGAAAGGTTTGGATCACGTTGACGTCGCCGATTATCTCAAGATCTCCATGAACGGCGTTATCCCCTTTTCCTGCAAACAGGGCCGCAAGCAAACTGCCGGGGTGGCCCCGGACGCGCACGTCAGGTTTGCCTGAAATGTCGGATTTGATGCTTACCCCTTTCGGCCTGAATAAGATGTAGAAATGCAGGTCTGAGTTAATAATATCAATAAAAATGATCTTGCCGGATAGGCGTTGCAAGGCATGCAGGATTTCTTCATCCAGACCCAGGAGCCTGTTGATTAATCTTTGCAGTGCTTCCACCCAGGCATTGGAGGCATCATGCGATGAGGCACCCGTCACAATTTGTATCCCCTGTGAATCGCAACTATGCCGGCGGATAAATTAATATAATCAACCCTGTCATACCCGACCGACTCCAACATGGCGGATAAGGCGGATTGATCGGGATGCATGCGAATTGACTCCACCAGATAGCGATAGCTTGATTCATCCCCGACTATGGTTTTTCCCAGCCATGGGATCACCCCAAAAGAATATCGGTCATACAACCGAGACAATATTGGCGGCACCATCCTGGAAAATTCCAGGATCAGTAATTGACCGCCAAACCTGAGTTTTTCATACATGGAGATCAGCGCCCGATTTTTATCGGTGACGTTACGCAGGCCGAATGCAATTGTGATCAAGTCAAAACTATTGTCAGTGAACGGCAGGTTTTCCGCGTTGCCCCGGACGAAATTGACCCCGGTTATGACGCCGTTGTCGACGCACCGATCTTTGCTTTGAGCAAGCATATCGGCATTGATATCACACAGGGTTATATTGCCGCGAGCCATAAGTTTATTTGTCATCAATATCGCCACGTCACCGGTTCCGCAGGCAAGGTCGAGTATTTGTGAATCCGGACGCAGGTTTGCCATATGAACGGCTTGACGTTTCCAAAAATGATGCATCCCCAAAGACATTAAGGCATTCATAAGATCATATTTTGATGCGACTGAGCTGAATACTTTTTGTACCCGATTTGTCTTTTCATCGGCGCTTACCCGCTGGTAGCCAAAATCAGTGCGTTGGTCCGGTTCATATTTTTCAATCATGATTGCCGCCGGTAGCCGGCCTGTTTTAACTTAGCAAGATAATCCCGCCAGTTTTTCTCTTTGCCCGCGCCGAGTTCATAAAGATATGACCATGAATACAAACCGGTGTTGTGGCCGTCATCGAAGTGTATTTTGATCGCATAATTTCCGACCGGTTCCAACCTGGCAATATTCACCCCTTCTTTGCCGGTCTGGAGCACTTCCTGACCGGGGCCATGGCCGCGCACTTCCGCCGACGGAGAATATACTCGTAAATATTCACAGGACATTTCGAACCTGCAATCATCATCAAAGACAACCTCAAGTACGCGAGATTGCTGATGCAGTTCAATAGAGACCGGTCTTGGAGGGGGGCGATCCATGGATCAGTTTTGGATTGCGGTTAATTCGTCAATTTTTGTTATTGCCGGATTATCCGGGTGGTCCCAGGCTGCAATGCAGCTTTGATAATATTTCATCGCCGCCGCCGTATCACCGGTGCGATAAAACAGTTCAGCTTGCAGATAATCCAGTTTCGCCAGATCCGATTTCAATACCGCCTGCCCCCGCAGGCCCCGGGCGGCATCCAAAAGTGACTGTATCAATTCCCAATCCGGCCGCTGCCGTTTTAGTAGTAATTGAGCATATTCCATCTTGCCATGATACATATGGCATACCTGGCTTATCAATTTGTCATGGGAGGGTTCGCCGGCGTTCACCGTGTTATTGAAGCCGGATATATTGAGTATGAGACGACAATAGTCATTAATGATCAGTTTATAATGCATATTTTCCCATCTGTCGCGGGGTTCTTGCCCGGAAAGAAGCCGCGTTAAATAATCCCTGTTCGCGGGCGTCAGGGTTGCCTGATTATGCCCTGATAAGGCATCCATATAAACCCTGCGGTACAAACCATAATCGACAATGCCATAATTATGAGACAATTCGTAGGTATAGTAGATCGGATATTTACCGGCCTTGATAAATTCGTCAATTTTTCGATCTCTCTCCGATTGGCCGTCGTGGATCGGCGAAAAAATCCTGTTGGATAATAATACCCCCTTGCTGTTGTAAATCGTGACGTCCGGACGCACACCCAATATTTTATTTGCATAGATGAGGGAGCCCGTATCCAGATCGCCCTGGGCAAATAAAACGGCGTTTTGTTCCAGGCCGTTTAAAATCGTCTCTGCATAATCGATGGCCCATCTGTCGCCGGCACGGTAATTTTCGGTGGCGCCATATATAAATATTGGAACCAGCAATAATATGGCCACGCCGGTTTTGACCAGCTTGGGATCCGGCTTGAAAGAGTAATTCCGACAAAGAAAATCCATCATCATGGTGGCGCCCAGCGCAATCCATATCGCACACGCGGCATATGCAATGAGTGGGTACACTCTAAATATATTGCGGTGGAGTAAATCAAAATCAAAGCCAAGCAGCAAAATTAACAATAAAGTATTGCCAATAAAAATCATCGTTAATGCCGCACAAAAAGATAAAGGCCATTTTTTCCATTGGCCGATAAAACCGGTCAGCATCAGCCCCAAACCAAAATATCCAAATTGATTTTTGAGCTCCTGGCCAAGAAATCCGATGAAAGACAGTTTATCCAGCCAGCCTGCGCTTGGACTATGATCCTGTCCGGCATAGGCTTCCCTGCTGAGATAAAACCAGAAATCGGACCATGATTCTATCGCGCCAAAGAAGCTGATCTGCGGGTCCGTTTGGGAGCGCAACACCATCCATGCATACGGCAACAGGCCCGCCGCGAAACCGACGATCATATGGGGGAGGGAAGCGATGAATTTTTGTCTGCGGCACCATATTAATATCAACAACCCGGGAGATGATAAAATGATCAGAGGCCAGTGATTCGATAACGCCAGTCCGTATAATATTGCCAACGATACCAGAATCTTACGGCTACCATTGTGCTTCAGATTAATGATGGCCAGCAGCAACAGCGCGTAAAATAAGAATACATTAAGAGTATATACCTCGGCGATAATCGATTGAGACCAAAATACGCCGGAAAGACCGAAACTTATGGCGGCTATAGAAGCGCTTGTAAGATCAGGCAGGTATTCATAAACGATCAACCAGATTGATAAACAGGCCAGGGCCCCAAATAAACCGCTCAATAAGTGCACCCTGAAGGCGACGTCACCGACCGGCAGGTAAGTGGCCAGATGCCCAAGCAATGTAAATAAAGGATAACCCGGGGGATGTGCTATGCCATTAAAATAGGACGCCAGCACAAAATAGCCGTCATCTTCCAGCACAACCGAATTGGGCGCACTCCCTATATAAATTATGAAGATTATTACGGCAACCACACATGCATGTATCCATTTGTTTTCGGCAAACGTGGCGGACTGAGCGTTCATCTAAAATGCAAAATTTCAGTCCAGACCCAATTTTGCAAGTCTGTATCTTAATGCCCTGAAACTTATTCTCAGCAGTTTGGCCGCCGCCGTTTTGTTGCCGCCGGTTTTTTCCAGTGCATCGAGTATTCGTTTGCGCTCCACTTCCATTAATACGGAATCCAGATTGCCATTCTCACCAAGCGGGTCGCCGTTGACCTCAGTTTGAATATTCAGATCATCTTTCTCGATAAGCTCTTCTCCGCACATGGCAACCGCCCTTTCCAGTATATTTTCCAGCTCTCTTACATTGCCCGGAAATGAATATTCCTGTAGATGATTTAAGGCTGCTTTCGATATTTCAGGACACGCCACCAATTCCTTGGCCGCTATTCTTTGCAACAGATGATCAACCAGCGCACCTATATCCTGTTTTCGCTCCCTGAGGGGGGGGAGGCGCACATTAATAACATTGACGCGATAATAAAGATCCTGCCTGAACTGGCCCGCATTAACCTGCTTCTGCAAGTCTTTATTGGTCGCGCTTAATATTCGGACGTCAACGTTAATTTCTTCTTGCAGGCCCACCGGTCTGATTGCTTTCTCCTGTATGGAACGCAACAGTTTGACCTGCATATGTTGCGGTAATTCGGCAATTTCATCCAAAAACAGGGTGCCGCCTTCGGCGGACCTGAACAGCCCGTTTTTATCGCTAACGGCGCCGGTAAAACTGCCTTTAACGTGGCCAAATAACTCGCTTTCCAGCAGATCATTCGGTATGGCACCGCAGTTGATCGGGATAAATGGTTTATGGGCCCTGGGACTGTGTGCGTGGATCATATTGGCGACCAGTTCTTTACCGGTTCCGGATTCGCCACTGATACAAATCGGCGCCTGGCTTCTTGCGACTTTAATGATAGTTTGTACTAATTCCTGTATTTGCACGCTGGTACCGATTAATCGATGTCTGGTGGTATCCTCGACCTTATCCAGATTCAGCGCGTTTTTTACAATCGTCCTTAATGTATTCAGATCAACCGGCTTGCTTAAAAAATCAAATGCCCCGGATTTTAACGCCTGTATCGCCGATTCCATATTGCCGTGCGCCGTTAATACCGCTATCGGCATGCTGGGAAAATGGCGTTGGCAATAATCAACAAACTCCAGACCGTTACCGTCCGGCAGGCGCATATCGGTCAAACAAATATCGAAATTATTTTTTGTCAGACTTTTTTTGGCGTCACTCAGGTTCCCCGCACAAATGCAGTCGACCTTGATACGCTCCAGCGTAATTTCCAATAATTCACGGATATCCGGCTCATCATCGATAATCAATGCCAGCGGCTTTTTCATTAAATCATCTTATATTGTTTATCCGGGTGAGGAAAAGTGATCCTGAAACAACATCCCCGGTCGGTGTTTGAATAAAGAGTCAAATCGGCGTGATTAGCGTCACAGAGTTCCCGCGCAATATACAACCCCATTCCCGAACCCTCGCGTTCGGTGGTGAAAAAAGGTTCAAATAACTGCCCCGCAACCTGGTCACTGATGCCGTTGCCTTGATCGATAACGTCCAGGTACGGCCTTGCAGTATCCCGCCTGGTCCCGCATTTTAATTCTATTAAAGGTTTACGCTTGCTGTAACGAAGTGCATTCTCACAAAGATTGGATAATACCTGCTCAAGTTGGACAGAGTCCATTTTGACGCACAAGTCACGTCCGTCCGTCGTCAGAGTGACATTGGTATTATCGAAATTCTGACGAGCCTGCAATTGTTCAATAAAATCCTGCAGCCAGCCATAAAGCGCGATATCCTGCGGGATACTGCGTTCACGGCGGCTTATACTCATCACATTTTCAATAATATTGTTCACTCTTTTTGAGTGTTGCTGAATAATGGCACTGAGTTTTTTATCCTCGGCGCTGATACTGGATGACTCCGATAATAACTGGCCCGCATTGCTAATCGCTCCCAGGGGATTCCTTACTTCATGGGCAATACTGGCGGCTAATCTGCCTAATGATGCGACCTTCATTTGCTGTACGGATTGTTTCAACGATGCTATATCTTCCATAAACACCAGAACGTCGGAGTCCGACTCAATTGATAACCTTGAAAAGGTAAGCTGTATATCAATACCGGACTCTTCCAGATTAATAATGACGTTGTTCCCGCTCCCGCCATGCTTCCATTTGTCGAGATTGTGATATATCTCCACTGAGACTTGTTCCAATTTACGGCCCCGGACGTGGTCACTATTGAACATGTTTTGCGCGGCTTGATTACATAATTCAATCCTGCCTTCACTATCAATAGTAAGTATTCCGGTCTGCATTCTATGCACGATAAATTCATTAAGCTGTAATAGATGCTTTAAATCTATCGCTCGTTTTCTTGCCAATTCTTCACTTTGTTTCACCTTCGCCGCAAGCGCTTGTCCGATTATCGAAATAATAAAAAACGTTATGCCCAGTAAACCGGCATGGACGTAATTAATCTGCGGGAAGAACTGGGTAAATTCGGCATAGGTCTCTTCCGCCAGGATGGCCAAACTCGCCACGGCGGCAATTGAGACGGCCATTTTTCTGGTGGTCAGTATGCTGTTTCCGGCTATGGCAATGACCAACAACATGCCCAGACCACTTTCCAATCCCAGGCTGGCGTATATGAGTATGGTCAAAAGTGCAATATCCGCCAGCGTATGAATTACTACCTGCAGGGGTAATCCGGGCCGCCGTAATGAGATGAAATAACCGAATAGCAAGGCGCAAAACAGATAAACATGGGAGACCTGGGTGAATAAAGCCTGGCTGTATACGCCCAGGGTCTGCGGCAATTTATCAGCCCAGTATAAAGCAACAAAAGACCCCGACAATAACAGGCGATAAATATTAAAATAATATAATGCCTTCCAGGACGTCTGCAGATGAGAGTCGTGAATAGATTCGTGTTCCATACCGGATGATCAGCCATGCCTCCTCAGGAAATAGGCCTTTTCCAACGCCCACACGTCCGGACGTGAGCAATTATTACGGTAATACCCATAAAACAGACCGACGACACCGACGTTCAAGGGCATGACCTCCGGTCAACGACTGGTGTCAGTCTATTGAACGGGTTAATTTCCTGATATTGTATAAGTATCAGACCAGATTATAGACAAATCATAAGGCAAAAGGTATCATCAGTACACGGTATATCATGAATCTCCACGAATATCAGGCAAAAAAACTGTTTGCAGAATATGGGCTTCCGGTCTCCCCTGGGAAACCGGCGCGTTCTGCCAAACAAGCGCTCGCCATTGCATCCGAATTGGGAGGCGACGGCTGGGTGGTAAAGGCACAGATACACGCCGGCGGCAGGGGCAAAGCCGGAGGCGTAAAACTGGTCAAGGGTATCGGTGAGCTTGAGCAGGTGGTTGGCAACATGATCGGGACACGATTGATCACCAAACAATCGCCGGGCGACGGCCAACCGGTGAATTGCGTGCTGATCCAGCCTATTGTCGATATAGCGTCCGAACTGTACCTGGGGATGATCGTTGACAGAGGCAGCCGCAGAATAGCAATTATGGCCTCAAGTGCGGGCGGTATCGACATAGAGGAGACCGCCGCCACCGAGCCGAAACGAATCCACAACGTCCACATCGACCCGGTTATGGGGTTGCAGGAGTTCCAAAACCGCCAGATCGGATTTGCACTGGGTCTTGATAAACACCAAAGACGACAGCTTGCGGGCATATTGCATGATTTATATCGGTTATTCGTGGAAAAGGATTTGAGCCTGGTGGAGATCAATCCATTGGCTATTAATAAGGCCGGCGATTTGGAGATTCTGGATGCAAAAGTTGGCATCGATGATAACGCACTATACCGCCAATCCAATCTGGAAGAATGGCGCGATATTACCCAGGAGGACGACAAGGAAAGCATTGCCAAGCAGTTTGATCTGAATTACGTCACCCTCGACGGCAATATAGCCTGCATGGTCAACGGTGCCGGTCTGGCCATGGCGACCATGGATATTATCAAATTACACGGCGGAGAACCGGCTAACTTTCTCGACGTCGGCGGGGGTACAACCGCGGACAAGGTGGCGGCGGCATTTAAATTGATCGTATCAGATCAAAATGTTGACGCCATCCTGGTCAATATTTTTGGTGGAATTGTACGCTGTGACTTAATTGCGGATGGCGTCGTAAAGGCCTTTAAAGACGTGGGAGTGGAAGTCCCGGTTGTAGTGAGGCTGGCGGGCACTAACGTGACCCAGGGCAAGAAAATACTCCTGGACAGCGGCCTGAAATTGATACTGGCGGACGGTCTGTCCGATGCGGCCAATAAAGCGGTGACGGCGGCGAAAGGAAAAATGTGATGGCAATACTCATTGATAAACAAACAAGGGTAATTGTACAGGGGTTCACCGGCAAACAGGGCACGTTTCACGCCCAACAGGCCATAGAATATGGAACCCAGGTGGTCGGTGGCGTCACGCCGGGCCGCGGTGGTGAAACCCATCTCGATAAACCGGTATTTGATACGGTACGGGACGCGGTCGATGATACTGATGCAAATGCCAGCATGATTATGGTGCCCGCCGCGTTTGCCGCGGACGCGATAATGGAGGCGGCGGCGGCGGGTATTAAAATTATTGTCTGTATCACCGAGGGGATCCCGGTTATCGATATGGTCAAAACAAGGGCCGCAATAGCACGTTATCCTGAGACCAGACTGGTGGGGCCAAACTGTCCGGGACTGATCACGCCGGGACAATGCAAGATTGGAATTATGCCGGGTAATATTCATAAACCGGGCTGTATAGGGGTGGTATCCCGCTCAGGCACGCTCACCTATGAAGCGGTGGGCCAGACCACCCAGAATGGTCTGGGTCAAAGTACCTGCGTTGGCATAGGCGGTGATCCCATTCATGGGATAAATTTTGTCGATTGTCTTGAACTATTTGAAAATGACGCCGATACCAAAGGCATTATTATGGTGGGTGAAATAGGCGGGTCCGCCGAAGAAGAAGCCGCACAGTTCATCAAGGAAAACGTGAATAAACCGGTCGTGGGTTATATTGCCGGAGTGACCGCGCCCGCCGGCAAACGCATGGGGCACGCCGGCGCAATTATTGCCGGCGGCAAGGGTAGCGCCGATGACAAGTTTGCGGCACTTGATGACGCCGGCGTTAATATAGTGCGTTCTCCCGCTGATCTGGGCCAGGCTATGGCAAAAAATATCGAAGTGGGGTGACGCACCTGCCAAAGCCATTCGCGCCGGAATGGCATAATCAAGGCGTGGGATCGGATTCAACCGATAGGCATTGAATGATATGAATTATCCCGCCGGACTAAGCGCCGCCCTGATTATAGATCGTTAATATGGCTTGTCTCTTATGCTCGGTCTGCCGGTAAATTTTTATTAGCCGGGATCTTATTTCATTGCTTACAGGCCGGCCTTCAAGAAAATCATCTATTGCGTCATAGCTTAGACCCAGCGCATCCTCATCGGCCCTGCCCGGTGACAGGCTTTCCAGATCGGCGGTGGGCAACTTGTCAAGCAACTGTTTTGGAGCGCCGAGCGTACTTGCGATCAATCTGATTTGGCGTTTATTTAAACCAAAAAGCGGCGTTAGATCGCAAGCGCCGTCGCCATATTTTGTATAAAAACCGGTTACATTTTCAGCGGAATGATCGGTTCCAATAACCAATCCGCCCAATAACCCGGTTATTTCATATTGCGCCACCATTCTCATTCTTGCTTTGACGTTGCCTTTAACAAAGTCCGCGTCGGTCGCCGATGCGGTAAGCAGACCTTGCTGATCCATGGCATTAAGCACTTCGGCATGGATGCTATCGGTGCCCGATTTGACGTTGACAACGATATTAAAATCCGGTCGGATAAATTCAATGGCAGCGCGTGCGTCATCTTCATCCATTTGCACGTCATAAGGCAGACGAACGGCCACAAATGCATAGCCGTCGGCTTCTTTATCATTAAGCCCATCCACCGCCATTTGAGCAAGCCTGCCGCAAGTACAGGAATCTATGCCACCGCTTATCCCAAGCACCAGATATTTCAGCCCCGATTGTTTAAGCACTTTTTGGATAAAAGCGATACGACGATGAATTTCATATTCAGGGTCGATCTCTGACAAAACTTTCATTTCAGCGATGATATGCTTTTCATCCATCACTGCTTCCGAACCGATCCTTCAATAAATTGATTAACCCGCTCGCAATCACTGCAGATATATATCTTCAACTTCATAAACGCCGGGGTGGTCGAGATAATTTAATTCCAACACCCTAAGCGCATCATTCGACAGATCATCGATCTCCAACACCTTGTAAGCCTTGGCCATTAGTGTCAGTGCATCCGGCACCGCCGGGGTCTTGGGATAATTCTCAACGACGTATCGGGCGCGGTTCACCGCCGCGACAAATGCTCCTCTGCGCATATAGTAATTGGCCACGTGCACTTCATAGTCAGCCAGATTATTTCTGAGGTAGATCATGCGCCGTCGTGAATCTTCGGCGTAGGCACTTTTGGGAAATAACTTTGCCAGTTGGGCAAAATCCTGGAAAGCCTGCAATGACGCGCCCGGGTCCCGCTGGGACTCATCTACCGGCAGAAATCGCCTGGTTATTCCCTTGCCCCGATTAAAGTTCACCAATCCCTTGAGATAATAAATATAATCAATATGCGGATGTTGGGGGTACAATTTTAGAAAGCGATCCGCCGCTACAATGGCCGCGTCCGCGTCTTCCTGCTTATAATGAGCATAGGCGAGGTCCATGAGTGACTGCTGAGCATGTTTCCCAAAAGGATAACGGGCCTCGAGTGTATTGTATCCCTCTATGGCCTTGGTATAGTCGCCTGAGTCCAGCCATGCTCTGGCCCCCAGATACAGACGTTCGGCGTCCCAATCCTCGGTTTCGTCTCCCTTGCCTTCGGAGAAAGTGCATCCCGCAAGGAAGGCCAACAAAAATATTGTGCTTAAATGATACATGTTGCAAGATTATCCTAATTTGCACTTTTGCACAAAATGGAAAATCAATATTTAACGAATATGGCCGCAAACGTCCGGCTTGACGCCACCATCCGGGAAGAGCTGAACGGAGAGCGTCTGGATAAGGCACTGGCTGTGTTATTTCCGGATTATTCACGGGGAAAGCTGCAAACCTGGATAAAATCAAATGAGGTCACCGTCAACGGCGGCAACGTTAAACCGCGCGACAAGGTTGCAACCGGAGATATCATCCAAATTGACCATGAGCCGAGCGCGCATCAACAGGATTGTGCCGAAAATATCCCGTTGGACGTCATTCACCAGGATGAACAGATCATTATTTTGAACAAACCGGCGGGACTGGTGGTCCATCCGGGCGCCGGCAATCGTAATCACACGCTTGTCAATGCCTTGCTTAATTTTGATGAAAGGCTTGCGATGCTTCCCAGGGCCGGTATCGTCCATCGCCTTGACAAAGATACCAGCGGCATAATGATGATTGCCCGCACGTGCGGGGCTCACACCTATCTGGTTAATGAAATACAACGCAGAAACGTTAAGCGAATTTATCAAGCGGTGGTCTGCGGTGAATTGACCAGCGGCGGTAAGGTCGACCGGCCCATATCGAGACACCCGCTACACAGAACCAAAATGGCGGTGGTGGAAAATGGCAAACCGGCATTGACGCATTACAGAATAATAACTAAGTATAAGGGATACACTCATATTCGGCTGATTCTGGAAACCGGCCGCACCCACCAGATTCGTGTTCATATGGCTTCCCGGAGACACCCTCTGGTGGGCGACTATACCTATGGTGGCAGAATACAAATTACAAAAGGCGCCGACAAGACACTCACCGCGGATATCCTGGGTTTCAAACGTCAGGCACTGCATGCACAGGCACTGGAATACATCCACCCCGTCACCGCGGAAAAAGTGCGTTGGCAGGCGCCCCTGCCGGATGATATAAAATCATTGCTCAATGCTCTTGAAAAGGATGCCGCAAAACAACGTGACTGAAAATATCGAATGGATACCGGCGCGCTGGCCCGCACCTGAAAATATTCACGCCGGTTCAACGACCCGAATCGGCAAACATGGTTTGAATGCCACCGGACGCGATAATGGAAACTATCAATTACTAAGCCAATCATTACAATTACCATCAGAGCCGGTATGGTTAACTCAGACTCATAGCAATCGTGTTGTCGATCTGGATACCGATCATCCAACCCTGGACGCCGACGGCGCCAGTTGCACAATGAAAAATACAGTTTGCTGCGTATTAACCGCCGACTGCATACCGTTATTATTATATGATGCTCGCGATGGCAGAATCGCCGCGGTGCATATCGGTTGGAGAGGACTGTGTGCCGGGATCATTGAAAATGTCATCAAATTATTTTCACAAACCACCGGTATAATAGGCTGGATTGGGCCCGCAATCTCTGCGGCCCGATATGAAGTGGGTACCGACGTTTATACGTCTTGTATTGAATATTTTCCGGAGGCGAAGACAGCCTTGTCGCCGAACGGTGAAAATCATTGGCTGGCCGATTTGAAAAAAATGGTGAAAATGAAATTAAATGCGTTCAACATCACCCGCGTTTTTGACAGTGGTTTGTGCACCTGCCTTGCTCAAAACCGACTCTATTCATATCGGCGCGATGGTGCAACCGGCCGCATCGCAACCATGATCTGGATGGCATAGACGATGACCAGCGGTAAGGGAAGAGGGCGACCTTGACCGGAAACAGGATATAATGGCACTGGCGACTATCCGCAAATATTGCCATAATCTGATCCGGGAGATTAAACGCAACCAGGTAATGGCATGAGAGAACAAACAGGGATGGGGAAAAGAAACTCATCCACTCGGCCTCTGATGGGGTAAAATTGCCGCGGGATAAACAAACTTAAAAAATAATGACTGACACCAACCTCTCTTTTAGTGAAAGCGTTAATCATATGGTCGATCGGGCTATGACGGTCATCGATATGGAGCCCGGCATAGCCAATGCAATCAAAGCCTGCGATGCGACTATTCAGGTCAATTTTCCGGTCGAAATTAAAGGCAAAATAGAAATGTTTTCCGGTTGGCGCTCATTGCACAGCAGTCATCGCTGCCCTGCCAAAGGCGGCATTCGCTTTGCCCCTATGGTCAGCCAGGATGAAGTCGAAGCCCTGGCGGCATTGATGACCTATAAATGCGCTATTGTTGACGTGCCCTTTGGCGGTTCAAAAGGCGGTTTGCTAATCGACCCGACTCGATATGACCGCGATGATATACAAAAAATTACCCGACGGTTTGCAAGGGAATTGATCCGTAGAGGATTTCTAAGTCCGAGCCTGAACGTACCGGCACCGGACATGGGCACCGGCGAAAGAGAGATGGCATGGATTGCCGATGCTTACCGTCACCTTCATCCCGAGGACATTAATTATGCCGCCTGTGTAACCGGCAAGCCGGTCTCCCATGGGGGTATTCGGGGCCGCAAGGAAGCCACCGGCCGGGGAGTGGTTTACGCCATGCGGGAATTTTTCCGTCACGCCGATGACGTCAAAAAAGCCGGCATGAATGGCGATCTGAGCGGGAAGCGCATCATCGTTCAGGGTCTGGGCAACGTCGGTTACCACGCGGCAAAATTACTCGAAGAGGAAGATGACGCGACTATCATTGCAATCATTGAACATGATGGCGCCTTATTAAGTGATAACGGTTTAGCCATTGATTCCATCAGGCGGCACATGAACGAATATAACACCATCAAAGGTTATCCTGATGCCAGGTACGTCGACAACGGCATGGCGGTACTTGAGCATGATTGCGACATCTTGTTGCCGGCGGCCCTGGAAGCACAAATTACCGTGGACAATGCCACCAGGATTAAGGCCAAATTAATCGTCGAGGCCGCCAACGGGCCGGTCGTATTTGCCGCCGACGAAATATTAACAAAGCGTGGGGTGACTATCCTGCCGGATGCCTATATCAACGCCGGTGGCGTGACCGTTTCTTATTTTGAATGGGTAAGAAACTTATCCCATATTCGCTTTGGTCGCATGGAGCGCCGCTATGATGAATTGCGTGGTGAGCAAATCATCGGAGCAATTGAAGACATATCCAGTAGAAAAATGCCGGAGGCGACCCACAAGACCCTGGTGCGGGGCGCGGATGAACTCGATCTGGTGCGTTCAGGCCTGGATGATACCATGCGACTGGCCTATCAGGAGCTCAAATATGCCCTGGACAGTAATGATAAAATTCATGATTTTAGAACCGCCGCTTACGTCGTTGCAGTGAACAAGATAGCCCGCTCTTATCTTGATATCGGCGTCTACTGAGAGCAACCCTCTGTTTAATGCCACCACGTACCGACCCGCCGTATGATATAAACCCGCCGTTGCCCTATCGCCTGTCTGGCGCTTGCCGGTTTTGAGCAAAGTCCTACGCCGTACTCAGAGTGCAAATTCCGCAATAACCGGGGTATGATCCGAGGGCCTTTCCAGCTTGCGCGGGGCGGTGTCTATATAGCAGGCCGTACATTGCCTGGCGAGATCGCTATCGGCAAGAATATGGTCTATGCGCATCCCGCGGTTACGGCGAAAACCGGCCGCACGATAATCCCACCAGGAAAACAATTCTGGCGCCTGCTCAAACAATCTAAAACAATCCCGCATTCCATGCTCAAGTAAGCGGGCAAATTCCCGGCGTTCCTTTGGGCTGACCAATACCTTGCCCTGCCATTCCTGCGGGTCGTGAACGTCACGGTCCTCAGGCGCGACGTTCAAATCCCCCAACACAATAATATGACGATGATCCCGCATTAATTGGCCGATGTATTCATGCAAATGCGAAAACCATTCGAGTTTATAGGCGTATTTTTCCGAATCGACTTCGGAACCGTTCGGGACGTAGAGATCCAACACGCATATTTCTCCAAATTCCACCGCCAGCACCCGTCGTTGCGTATCGGCATAACCGGGAATAGCCCTGGCCAGGACGGTGATCGGTGTTTTACTGAGCACTGCAACACCATTGTAGGTCTTTTGTCCGGCATAGGCGGTGTAATAACCGGTTTTGCTTATTTCATCGGCCGGAACCTTTTCATCGGATAACTTGATCTCTTGCAGAGCCAGCACGTCCGGTTCGTTATCGGCCAGCCAATCGAGAACGTGAGGCAAACGCACCCGCAGGGAATTAACGTTCCAAGTGGCTATTTTGAACATGATCGGAGGGCTGAGATGAGATCGTTATTGACCGCGAAAACGCATCATCAAACACGAAATCCACCGTGTCGGCGGCGGTTGATATAGTCCAGCAATGCGGCACCCAGTGCCACGCCGACCCCCAACACAATAAGCAGACAAATAGTAATAGCCGGCCAGTTTTGTATTATATCAAGCCTGTTTAACAAGCCGTTGTCGCCGCTACCGGGGGGAGTTTGCACCGCTGCCGGCAGGGCTTTGTTTGCATTTTCAAGTTGCGCTATTCTTTCATTCAGGGCATCAATCTTGCCAATCCGGGATTGTTCGGCCCGTTCCAATGCCGATTGCAGTCTGTCATTTTCCGCACGCAAGGCGTCAACCCGCACCCTTGCCGGCAAGTCCGCGCTAAGATACTTATTTTCAACCCAGCCGGTTACTCCATCAGCCGTCTCTATTTGAGCCAGTTCGTTATCACGGCTGATAATATTCAGCGGAGTTCCCGTTGGGACCAGCTCTATGGTGGGACTATCCGGGGATTGCCCTTGATGTATGCCGATCATAATGCTGTCGCCAACATAGACTGTTTCGGCCAGTCCCGGCATAGACGCCGAACCAAGTACCATCGCGATAATGAACCACAAGTATTGATTCATGATTGCAAACTATAGCATAACGCCGGCCGGTTATGGTAAAAGCTCATAACTATGTCCATAAAATTCTCGGCGCACAAGCCTGCCGGAATAAAGGCGAACCGGGCAAGGCGTGATTTTATCCGCGCCGGCCACCGAAAAAATGGCAACATCAGGCGGTAACGCGCATCATTCTAATTAAGCTGGTAATTTATATCGGTAACACCATGCGGCATAATTGTGATATATCAAATAATGGCCGACAAGCAAGATGAATACAGAGCGCCCGGAAGACCAACGGGCACCCAAAAGCCGTCATCGGGCCGGGGGCATGGCCAAAGCATGGATTGCGAAGCCCTCCAGATCCACCGTGTCCATAATGCTCGCTGGTCGCCCTGCTGATGATCTTTCCGAGTACCGCCCTGTGCCGACTTAGTGAATGACTGAGCCCTCACCAAACTGCGATGCCAATAAAAACACCAGACACATGCCGGAACCAGTGGGAATTCTGGATTGACCGCGGCGGCACCTTCACCGACGTGGTCGCCCGGCGGCCCGATGGCGAGGTGGTCAGCCACAAATTGCTGTCGGAAAATCCCCGGCAGTACCGGGACGCGGCGATCCAGGGCATCAAGGACGTCTTCGCCCAGGCGGGCATCAAGGCGGATGGCAAGTCCGGCGACGCCGTCCCCGGCGAGCGCATCGCCGCGGTCAAAATGGGCACCACCGTGGCCACCAACGCACTGCTGGAGCGCCGCGGCGAGCGCACCCTGCTGGTGATCACGCGGGGATTTGCCGACGCCCTGCGTATCGGCTACCAGGCCCGACCCGAGCTGTTCGCTTTGCACGTCCGGTTGCCGCAGATGCTGTACGGCGCCGTGCTGGAAGTGGACGAGCGCGTTGACGCCGCCGGTGAAATTTTGCTTCCGCTGGACGCCGCCGACGCGAAACGGGGACTGGCGCGTTTTTACCGGGACGGCTACCGCGCCGCCGCCATCGTCTTAATGCACGGCTACCGCCACCACCGGCACGAAAAACAACTCGCCGCGCTTGCCCGGGAAGCCGGGTTTGAACAGGTATCGGTGAGCCATATCGTCAGCCCACTGATGAAACTGGTATCTCGGGGCGACACCACCGTGGTGGACGCGTACCTGTCGCCGATCCTGCGCCGCTACGTCAACCGGGTGGCGGCGCAGTTACCGGGGCTAAAGGCGGCTGGCGGGAGGCTGATGTTCATGCGCTCCGGCGGCGGGCTCACCGACGCGAGTTTCTTCCAGGGCAAGGACGCGGTACTGTCCGGTCCGGCGGGGGGCGTGGTGGGCATGGCGCGGGTATCGGCGGCGGCGGGCTTCAACCGCGTCATCGGTTTCGACATGGGCGGCACCTCCACCGACGTCAGCCACTACAACGGCGAGGTGGGCGAGGGCGAGTTTGAACGAACCTTTGAAACCGAAGTGGCCGGAGTGCGGTTGCGGGCGCCGATGATGCTGATACACACCGTCGCCGCCGGCGGTGGCTCCATCCTGCACTTCGACGGCGCCCGCTACCGCGTCGGCCCGGATTCCGCCGGCGCCCACCCCGGCCCGGCGTGTTACCGAAACGGCGGGCCACTGGCGATCACCGACTGCAACGTGATGCTGGGCAAACTCCAGCCCGATCTGTTCCCCAAGGTGTTCGGTGCCGACGCCGATGAGCCGCTGGACGGGGGGGTGGTTGTGGACAGATTTTCGCAACTGGCGGAAAAAATCCGCCTTGAGACCGGCGACAAGCGCAGCCCGGAAGCGGTGGCGGCGGGGTTCCTCGCCATCGCGGTGGAAAATATGGCCAACGCTATTAAGAAGATTTCGGTGCAGCGCGGCTACGACGTCTCCGAATACACCCTCTGCTGCTTCGGTGGCGCCGCCGGCCAGCACGCCTGCCTGGTGGCCGATGCGCTGGCGATGCAGCGCATATTCATCCACCCCTGCGCCGGGGTGCTGTCGGCTTACGGCATGGGGCTGGCGGACACCGTGGTGGAGCGCCAGTGCGCGGTCGAGGCGACCCTGGACGACGCATTGCTGGGGGGGCTCGCCGCGCAACTGGACGCATTGCAGGCATCGGGGGTGGACGAGTTGCGGGAGCAGGGCGTGCGCGGCGCGGAAGACGCGGTGGAACCGCGCCTGAATTTCCGGCGGCGGCTGCACGTCCGCTACCAGGGCTCCGACACCGCCCTGGTGGTGAACCACGGCAAACTGGAAAAGGTGGTGTCCGAGTTTGAGCAACTGCACCGCATGCGCTTCGGTTTCATCTCTCCGGAAAAGGCCATGGTGGTGGAATCCATCGAAGTGGCAGTCATCGCCGCCGCCCGCCCGTCCACCGTTGTCAACCGGTTCAATGAAGGCGCCGGCGGCGGGGCGGTTGAACCTGATGCGGTCAGAAAATGCCACATGCACGACGAGTGGTGCGCCTGCCCCTTTTACCACCGCAGCACATTGAGGGCCGGTGAGTTCATTGACGGCCCGGCGGTGATTCTCGACCCCACCAGCGCCATCGTGGTGGAGCCCGGCTGGGGTGCGCGGCTGACCGCCGACAACAACCTGATACTCGAGCGCCACCGGCCGCGCAGACGGGCGTGCGCGGCGGGCACCGAGGCGGACCCGGTGATGCTGGAGATCTTCAACAACCTGTTCATGTCCATCGCCGAGCAGATGGGCTCGGTGCTGGAGAACACCGCGGCCTCGGTCAACATCAAGGAGCGGCTGGATTTCTCCTGCGCGGTTTTCGATCCCCGGGGCGCACTGGTGGCTAATGCGCCGCACATGCCGGTGCACCTCGGCTCCATGGGGGAGAGCATCAAGACCGTCATCCGCGAGCGCGCCGGCGGCATCAATCCGGGGGACGCCTACATCCTGAACGCACCCTACAACGGCGGCACCCACCTGCCCGACGTCACCATCATCAAGCCGGTATTCGCCGCCGGTGACGCCGAAAAGCGGCCTGGAAAGTTATTGTTCTACGTCGCCTCCCGTGGCCACCACGCCGACGTCGGCGGCAAGACCCCCGGCTCGGCGCCGGCGGATTCCACCCGCATCGAGGAAGAGGGCGTGGTCATAGACAATTTCAAACTGGTCGATCACGGCCTTTTCCGCGAGCGGGAGATCCGCGCATTGCTCACCGCCGGTCGCTGGCCGGCGCGCAACCCGGCGATGAACGTCGCCGATTTCAAGGCGCAACTGGCGGCCTGCGAAAAAGGCGCCCAAGAGTTGATGGCCATGTCCACACACTACGGCGTGGACACGGTGCACGCCTACATGCGGCATGTGCAGGACAACGCCGAGGAATCGGTGCGGCGCGTACTCGGCGTGTTGCACGACGGCCATTTCACCTACGAGATGGACGACGGTAGCCGCATCTCGGTGGCCATCGCCGTGGACCACGAAACGCGCCGGGCGGTTGTCGACTTCACCGGCACCAGCCCCCAGCATCCGGGCAATTTCAACGCCCCCGAAGCGGTGGTGCGCGCCGCGGTGTTATACGTATTCCGGTGCCTGGTGGATGACAACATCCCGTTGAACGAGGGCTGCCTGAAGCCGATGGAAATCATCATCCCCGAAGGCTCGATGATCAGCCCGCGCCACCCCGCGGCGGTCATCGCCGGCAACGTCGAGACCTCCCAGTACCTTGTTGACACCCTGTTTGGCGCCTTGCAGACCGTCGCCGCCGCCCAGGGCACGATGAACAACTTTATCTGGGGCAACGACGTCCATCAGTATTACGAAACCATCTGTGGCGGCACCGGTGCCACGCCCTTTGAGCACGGCACCGACGCGGTGCACTCCCACATGACCAACTCGCGCCTCACCGATCCGGAAGTGCTCGAATGGCGCTTCCCGGTGATGCTGGAATCCTTTGCCATACGCAAGGGCTCCGGCGGCGCCGGCCGCCGTCACGGCGGCAACGGCACTGTTCGCCGGGTGCGCTTTCTGGAGGCCATGACCGCCAACATCATATCCGGCCACCGCAAGGTGCCGCCCTACGGACTCGCCGGTGGACAAGACGGCGCCACCGGCAACAACCGCGTCGAACACCCTGACGGCAGCATAACCGAACTGGCCGGCGTCGCCCGAATTGAATTAAAGGCCGGGGACGTGTTCGTGATTGAAACGCCGGGCGGGGGCGGGTATGGCGCGGTGGAATGAGCGGCGACGCATGACAATGAAGCGAGCAACGACGTGCACCGAAAACTAATCTCAAGCGACTCGGAGTTTGAATCGAAAATCGGTTATTCTTGGGTGGCGGTGGACGGGGGGCTGTATCCTCGTGTCCGGCACCACCGACCACGACTACCAGGCCGTGCCCATTTCCGACGACCTCGTTGAACAGGCCGAGCAATGTTTTAGAAACAAAAAACCTGACCGCAGCCGACAGGAGTTTTGACCGGCTTGTCCGTGGGCACTGCATATTCACCGACCGAAAACACCATGAACCGTGCCGGCCGGTTTTCCAAAAACACCTGGGCGCCACCCGTCCCGCCGCAACCATGTTCGTCGCCGGCCTGGCGGATAGAAAATGAAAATTGAGATAGGTAACAGGGGACAAATAAGATACCCCCTGCGTCAATTTTTTACTTGCAAAAAAACATTTGCTAGGAGAAAGTGGGAAGTATTCCTGCTTTTCATACTATTAGAGTGCACAGATGGAGGTAAACGTGAAATTCAGTACAGGATTTTTTGACGGACTCTTCGGCAAGAAAACGACACTGCAAGTCCCTCAGGACGATGGTTCCATAAGAGATGTGCCAGTGACGGTAGCTTGGCTCAAAAAGATGGAGGCCGACGGTATAGCTAAAATCAGTAAGTCGGAAACAGTTCCCTTCTATGTAAGCGGACCCGATGGATCAGAGACTAAGCACCTTAAAGTTGGTGTAGATATCCCAGAAGCACATTACAAGAAGTTGGCAGACCCTGAAACAGGAGCTCTTTATGGTCTTACGTTCTATGAGAGTGGTACGCCAACAACAAATATTGTCCCGAAGCACGTATGGGAACAGGCTAAGGCTCATGTCAAAGAAATCGACCAAGCGAACAAAGAATTTATGCAACGGACTATCGATAGGTTCAAGGATTTGTGAGTGTATGCTCTAACAAGTCAAGCAACTACACGCCCACGGCACTGGACAGCCAAAAGCATCGCTTCGCTCATGTCTGCCGATTCTGGCGTGTTAGGGGTAAAGGAGAATCATGGCACTGATTTACTACATACTATTTTTGATGGTCAGCCACTTCGTTCTGATGCAGGTTTTTCGTCTTACCACATACCATAAGTACTTTTTTCTGCCCTACCTCTATTGCTCTCATATTCAGCATTGGTTGCCTGGGCGTTGTATAAACTAGAATTGCATCAATTCTTTGTGTGGCATTTTTTCTTAGCGTCCGGGTGGCTCGTAATGGTTGGCAGAAAGCAAAATAAAGGTGTAAGTCTTATGCTAGAAATAGGCGGCGATGATGCTCAATTGGTAAAAGAGAGCTTGCCGTATCTGCTTCCAAAACAATAACATACTTTTTCGCAAGCGCTGTCACTTATATTGTTGTTTTCTCAGTGGTTTATATATGGCTGCTCAACACCTAACAAGGCGGTGCTACATGTGCACCGTTTCACGATGCCGGACGTGCTAAAGTGCGCCCGTGTGCGTGACGTTATTTGTCAAGGAGAGGATAGATGATCGGTTGGATACTTTTTGCTACTTTTGCAGTGCTTTCTTATGCTTATTCCTGGTGGTTTATTATCGGGGTGGCTGTCTTTGGTCTATGGAAGTTGTATCGGTGGTATTACTATTCCAGCCGCCCTTGGAGAAAAGTACATTTCTGTATGATGCGTGCTTACGCTAGTGCTAGTGGTCTAGAAGCGGGACAGGCTGAACGAGAAGGGCGGGAGTTCAATCTAAACTTTGCTTTGTTCAATCTTCTTAAGATGGTAAATCCAGAGGTAAGTGTCGGTCACGAAGACCTAATCCAACGAGAGTTATCGCGCTGCGAAACTTTCTACGACGAAGCACTTATTCAGCAATACCTCATAGAAAAAAAGGGGCTTGATCCAACTCAAGTAGCCCCAGTACTTGGGGAGATTAAAGAGTCAATGCATGTATCTGACAAGGGACTTATGGTGCGAATGGTTATAGCGTCCGTAATAGAAGAACAGTTTACACCGCTGGACCGTGGTGAGTATATGTTTCAGGTATTCAGTGGTAGAGCAAATTGATCATACAAGTCAAATTTAGCACTTGGGCTGGATGGCTTCCTTCGACTGCGATCAGGAACCAGATTTCGACGAATATAGGAAGTATAAACGCCCTTATTTCACCAATCACAGCTTCAATGTGATGGCTACCTTCAGGTGTTATTGATCTCTTCAACGACTTTGAGCAGGCTGATTTATCCCGGATATCCTCGACTTTCCTGATAAAGTCGCCATAATTCTTGCGACCAGGCGAACAAAACCCCACCGGCCAGGCAGTGTCAGTACGAAAAGGCGATCTGGAATGAGATCATCTTTTAGTTAAATCGCCCAACTTGTGGGCCTCGCTTGTGGCGGACCTCGCTCGGGTGGTTGAATAGGCAGGTTAGTGGGGCTGGCAGAAGCGGTTTTGTGCTTCAGGTGTTTGAGAATGTGCGCAATCACTGCCGGGGCCTCAATGCTGGCGATCACTTTGACTTGGCTGCCACAATGTTCACAAACTTCCGTGTCAATATTGAACACCCGTTTGAGCCGTTGCATCTATGTCATCGCCCGATGACGCTCCTCAGGGCTCTTGTCGAGCCAATCGTTATCGGCTGGTTCCGCCTTCTCTGGTTGCTTGTGCTTGCCACGTTTGGTGGGCGTTACCTGAACACGGTGCTTGCTATTCGGCCCGAAGACACCGTGGAACCGGGTGAGATTGACTCGCGGCTTGGGCACCAAAGCGAAAGACTTGGCAATAAGGTCTGGCAATAAAGTCCAGCGGTTCAAAGAGGACATGGGTGGCGCCGTTAGGGTAAGGGGTTTTCAATTCGTATCGAACCTGTCCATGAGCCGTTATCGCCAGACGCTTCTCTGAAACGGCGGGTCGGCTCACGTAGTAGCAAAGCCGTTCGAGCTTATCGCGCTGACAGGCTTCGGTGGCCACACCCGCGTGCAGGGAAAAGCCCGCGTAGTTAACCACTCGAATGCGGATGTCTGCCTTATCCTCCTGTTCTGGCAAGGTTTGCAGGGTGAAGACCTTGTGCGACCCTGCTGAGGGCGGCCGGTGGCTATACGGTAGGTGACGGAGTGCCCATGCAATTGAGTCAGCAGCTCATGATAGAATCCACAGCCCAACTCACATCGAATTGGATCAAGCCACTCCACTCTCGCCGAGAACTTCTTCGATAATCTCGTGCTCATCAAGAAAATCGACAGAAACAGGTCCGTCAGCTGGATTATGCCCAGCGAGGCGGACTTCCTCAATCACCTGTTGCATCGTGGTGACAATCTTTCGTGGCGTGATTTCGGTGAGTTGGGAAGCAATTGTCTCAATCGCCGCCTCTTCGAACGGAAAAAACTCGACTTCGCCCTCCGAGTCCACACGGTTGCTATTTAGAATCTCATGCACGAAGCTTACTGCATCTTCCTTATCAAGGACCGCCAATTCGATTTGACGGTGTATACGGCTCAAGATGTAATCAAAAAACAGAACCGCCAATTGGGAGATTTCCGCCGATAGCGCAATGACCATGCAAAAGCAATTCGGGCAGTTATCATAGATGTGGCGTAAGATGTCATTGACCTCTCGGGCCTCTTTGACACTGGCCCGTTCCAAATCATCCAACTCATCGATGAAAAGATAGGCACCCTTTTTGAATCGCCTTTTGTCTGTGGCCGATACCTCCATCTCGTGGATAAACAAGTTTGTCAGACGAGTGAAAACCATCATGGCCTGATAATCAGTCAGGTTTGCCGGTGCGATCAATTTCTGGAAATCTTCTTCTTTAGGCTGGCAGTGATGGATTTCCTTGGCGAAATTGTTTAACTCGACAGGGGGGATCAATACCTCAATGATTTTTTCGACAGGAAAATCATCCTCGTAGTTGCGCACCTCACGACATCGAGAAATACAGCTGTTCAGGAAATTTTGGTATGCCTGCACATTAGCCATGAGATCAGACTTGGCGACAATGTCATCAAGAAAAGCACCCGCAAATGTTAACTTACCCTTGTCTTTGCGCAGAGTCGGAATGAAGTAGCAAACCGAATCGAAAAATTCCTTTTTATCATGTAGAATACGGTTTTGTGCCCAAATAAGCGCATGGGATTTGCCGGTACCATAATTCCCATACAGCATGATGAAGTTGGCGTTACCAACCTGATCCGCCAGAGAGCGTCTAAGATACTTATTGAGCTGCTCTTTTTGCTTCTCGTATCCCACCCATACGCCTGCGCGGGGGTCAGCTGCTACATTTGGATTTGATCGGAACGGATTGTCCTTCAGGTTTGTTGTTTCATAATATTTTCTAGGTTCTATAACCATTTTCTGTTCTCCAGTTTTTGCCACTGCCCTCGCGCTAGAAATCGGCGCACGTCAGGCAAATCATAGCCGTCTATCATCAACTCCGCCACGTATTCTTCCACGAAACCGATCTCATCCTCTGGAACCGAGTAGCACAGTTCCTCATTACAGCGCCGGTCCTCAAGCGCCATCCCCATGGCTGTGAGGTTTGAAGAACCCACAAGAATCAGTGACGAATAACGGTCCCCATCGCGTAAACCCGACTCATAGCGACGATTTTCGTCGAATACAAAGCAATAAATCTTCGAGTGCAGTCTTGGATAGACGAATATATCGACCTTCCTTTCATCCAGCCTTTCCATCCATTCAATGTTTTTGTCCTTCGGCGGAGCCGTAATCAGTGCAACACTCGCACCATCCTCAACTTGATCGAGCAACAGCTTGCCAAACGGCTTAGTGGGCGCAAACAGGTCTCCGTTCACGAAAGGTGAAACAAGCCATATATCTTTATGGGGCAGATTGCGGCGCGAGAATACTTCGCGGTAAATTTGTGGGTGTGGGATGTTGCGTTTGAAGCGATTGATAGGTATGGGAGCCGCAGCCGGTCTTTCACTAGTGCGTATGGCAGCCAGTGTCGCCGTGACCTCAGGTCCACCGTCGCCGACAGGGAGTGCTTTTTCGACAGATCCATCCTTGGGTCTGATCAGTCGGTCTTCGACGCTATGTTCACCGGCGCGGAACAGATAGATGTTCTCACCACGGCGCAAGAAAATTACGCGGTAAGCCGTTTGTTTACGACTGACATAGCGTACCCAAGCATCCTCAATGCCGCGATAAGGGTGATCATTCGAATCCGGCCGAAAGGCACCATTGGCCCGAATGGTTTTCTGCAGGACACGCCGTGCGAAATGGGCATCGTTGTGTTTTTGCAGGTCAGCAATAAAATCAGGAAGCAGGAAGACAGGCATATCTATCTCATTATGCTCAATGTGCCACCGGTGTTTCTCGATTCCCGGAACGCCAAACGTCGCTGCTCGCCTTTTTGCTCTTCCTTGACCGCAGCCGGAAGGTCGAGTAGCGGACCACCGCGTGCGCAGGAGAACGCAACAGCTGCGGGATAAGTAATCGTGATCGGTAACTCACGGCGTAGCATTGCCTTTCGCACATGCATACTTCGAAATATCTTCATCATCTCTTCTATGAACGTCACGGCATCATCCACATCGCCTTTCTCGTACGGTTTAACACACAGCCCAGCATAAGCTTCGCCAAAATCTACAAGGCACTTCCATAAGCTTTTCGTGCTTTCACCGAACAAGTTAGGACGGAATCCCGAGCGCACCAATTCATAATCCATTGGCCAGAAAGTGAATTTGTCTCCTACATCAATGTACCCACCTTTTCGGAGCGCGTCTAGGAAGTTACGACCGCGCTGCGTTAGGCCTTTTTCATCATCGTTCCAAAGGCCAAGGGATATTGCCCAATCCCGTCTTCGCGTCGGAACTTTGCGAAAATAATCGTCAGAGAACTTGATTTTGTCGTCTTCATCTGATCCTAGTCTATTGGTACGCATGGGTTGAAGGGGTTCAGTGCGCTTCAAAGAAGAGACCGACTGACCGTGTCCCGCACTACCCTTGTTCATTTCCTGGCGTTCAATCGTGATAACACGGTTGATTCGATTCGCTCCGGCTCTTCCCTTCAGACGCTCAAGTGTTTCTTTACGTTTTTGCAGCATCATCGCACTAAGCGTATCCTTGATTGCCTGCTCTTCAAATTCCGCAAGTAGGAGATTGACGAAAATTTCACCGTCATTAACGAGGATCGCCCAAAGGAACAGGAAATCTCGCGCGGCGTGCGTTTGCTCTTCATCATTCAATAGTTCGGAGGCGATGGCTATAGCGTCTAGGTTTTCTAATACAAGCACATCGCCGGAAATACGCTGGATCAGGCGTAGCGAGCTAAAGAAATCTCCGATGTGCTTTTCTGCACTCTTATCACGTTCCCAATTATCTTCGTCCTTGCTTCCCGTCACGAGCTTATGCCAACTCGCGGCTGTTATGTCTCGATCCTTCAAATACCGTGAGGTCAAATCCTCTACGCGCTCGGCGGTGTATTCCAAACCCACCGAGTAGCCGATCTTGCGTAAGAAGATCGCATAGGGATCAGAATGGGCTATAGCCGCCATGCGCACTCACTCTAGGACGGATTTGGACGAGTACGGTGCGGCTACTGGCTTGGTCTCCCAAGAAGCACTGCCCGGCATCAAGAACCCGTACCATGTCCCCGAAATCCGTTAGATTTGTGCCCCCAAACTTCATAGCGTTCACCGACTTTGTCGGTATGCGGTTCACAGCCGCGTTGATATCACTCTGAAAGCTCAACCGATGGCTGAAGGTGACGTTGACTTGGCTGAGGATTCGATCATCCAGAGCTGAAGGCTGCTGCGTGGCCAAAACCAAAGAAAGCCCGGCATCACGGCCACGTTTCACATATTCCACCAATGCGCTGCGTGCCGGTGAAATCTGATTGCTAGGGGCTACCACATGCGCCTCGTCGATCACCAGCCATACCCGATCCGGGGTACCATCGCCTTCAAACGGTTTCTCAAAAAAGCTCGCGGTCTTCTTTCTATTGTGGTGCTTGCCAAGGATATCAAATAAGTTGCGGGCTATTACGGCGGTGATGAGTGATTTGTCCTCATTGCGTAGTTCACGCAAAGAGAGGATGTTACACGTCCCATCCTCAAGAAAATCTTTTATGTGCAGACCATTCGCTGAAAATAGGTTCGTGCGGCGATAATCGTCCAGTTTGTAGGAGATCGCGTTACGTGACGACTCGGCAACAGTCGGCCAATTCGTATCATCTTCGATATAATCGAGCATATTGTCGATTTCGAAATCCCCATTGCCGAGCGCATCCAATGTTGCTGTAATGATATGGCCTTGCGGGCTATAAACCTCTTGACCGAGCAGCGCACACCATTCCTCGGCTCGCACGTCCTTTGGTCTGATTTGAAGCGTTTTCTCCGTTCCAAGGAAAACCGTCGAACCCGGTGGCGCGAATACTTTTGCCCCTTGCAAGCTGTTCGGCTCTAACTTCCAGCGTTCCAACTCTTCGAGTTGAATTTTGTTCGCTTCAATGGCTTCGCGCGGTGCATAACCAAGCGTCCAAAACTGACTTTGCGTATCGATAATGATGGAGGTGATAGGCTTCACACCATTTTGAATTGGCGAAGGCTTGGTCAACTTCGAAATGCCTTCAACAAGCACGCCAAGATCGAAGCTCTTACCACTCCCGCGTGTGCCAGTGATGTAGATCACATGCGGAAATGTCGTATCAAGCCAAGCATTTGCGCCAAGATAACTCTTGCCTTTGGTGCTCTCCAAAATCTTCCCGATATAAAGAAGACTGTTGTAATCTTCGCCTTTCAACGTGCGGCCGAATATAACATTCTTGCCTTTTGAGACATACTGAAGCTTAACCAGCGGGTCTTCGATATGGTAAGAACTTTTGTCGATGACGGTTCCGAACCGCTCAGCCGACTTGGTCGAGAAACTCATTTTGATATTCCTTGAAAGACAGCCATGCCGGTTCGTCGCCTGAACGAAGCATCAGGACTTTCGTCGGGCGCAAGGCGTCAAGGTAATGGGTGTGGTTTGCGGCGGCGATGAATGCGATACGTCCAGTTGCAATGACCTGTTTACGCAGGTTGTGGGCAACGACCTTAGCCGTGATCGGGTCAAGATCACTACAAAACTCATCGAGAAGCCAAACTTCATCATCCCTCAGTAGAAGATCGGCGATCATGGCCCGGTACTGCTGTCCACGACTCAGCATCCAAACGGGCTTGATGAAGACTAAAGCCTCCGAAAGACCAACACGACTCAGAGCTATAAAGGTGCGTTCGGGGGTAAACTTTTCTGCTAGGGCTTCGAACACTGGGATGTCTTCCCGTAGCGGACGCAGCCAACCCACCGAGTGCTTGAGGCTGCCCTCTCGTTTCACTATTAGGTTGCCCTCCAATGTCTTGTCGGGGTCGAGAGCTTTCAAAAAAACGCTTTTACCGCTGCCACTGGTGCCAACAACAAGGACAATATTTCCATTCGAAGCTTTGACCGATGCATTTTGGACAATGTCGGCATAGACGGTGTCGCCCTTTAAGCCGAACGCATCCATGACGATCTTGGTCGAGCGCGTTTCCGGCAGGTGGTACTCCGCCCGAATTGACAAACTATCTATTCTGATCTGGGTGCTCTTTGCGGAGAATTCGGACCGAACCGTTGTTGCATCTTCAGTCGGTGGATGTGCTTTCAGGGCGGTGCGCAGATACTTGGACGAGTAATCATCAAGAGGGCATAAATAATATGGAATAGGTTTACGGATAATCGAACGCAGTGTCGCCCATTCGCCCGTTGTTAGTGTATTTTGGCTCTGTTCAATCTTACGACAAAGGACCTTGAGACCCTCTTCGAAGCTGATTTGAATCGTATGACAGTAGTCTTCCAGCACGCGAAGATACTTACGTTGCAAGCTCATTATGCCAAATTCACCGCTTGGTGCGCGCGCCATCGATTTCATATCTTTAATTACACGTGAAAAATTGCCTTCCGTCTTTCCGACAAATTTGAACGACGACGACGAGACAAAATCGATATGACTTAGCATCTCCGCCGAAATTTCCATGAAGATCGGCCGCATTCCGCCAATGTGCCAGCGTTCCGCTGAGAATCTCTTCGCCGCCTTAATAATCCGCCGCGTTAGACCAAGGCCACGCAACTCAGGACTCACCACGGTTCTCCCAATACGGACTATGCAGTTTAGATAATTCTTCATTGCCTGCTGATTCCATTGATCCCAATGGATTGCGCGTTCAGGATGCGAGAAGGGATGGTTGAAAAGTTCATGGCGCGGTTTGCACATCATGAGTGGCATCTGAAGGTCAATATAACCCGCCGGCAGCCAACGTTCGCCAATCTTGATGGCTGCGTAGAGTATGGCCCGCCGTCCACCTACAGAAGTCGTAGCGCTCTTACCATTTTTACTATGGGTTTTCTCATTCAGGGAATTACTTGTCTTGTAATGAAACTGCTCCAAAAATTCGAGCGCACGCATGTCGGCCTCAGAATTAACTTCCCGAATCCGCAGATCGAATTTTTCTTTCCCAATTAAAACACTCTCATCTACGGCAAAAAGCGGTGTCAACGGGATGTCCGACTCACTTTTGTCTTTTGCTACGATGAAAACCTTGCTATTCCCGGCTGCTCCAAAGCGAATCTGATCGCCCTTCCCAACTACGGCAAAACGATGAACGCGAACCGTTGCGGATACATCATCTCCGCAGCATACAGTGATATTCTTGTAGTGCCCCTTTGGATTGGCGGTGAGTACGCTATATGTCTTTGTAGTTCTGTTCATGATTCACTTTTTTCTTTAGAGAACTTCAAACCTAATATTAGAGCATAATCATCTTTGTGACCACTATCAGCGGACGATGAACCTTCAATGAGGGGCGTTATAACTTGCATCTAGCCCGGATTATTCATGAATAGATAAAACAAAAGCCTTTAGTGTGATAAAATAGTGTTTGTAAACAAATACTTAATCACAAAAAGGCTTTTGCATGTCAAATATTACCACTAAACAGAGTGTCCTGCTCAAGGGACTTTCAAAAAAAACTGTCGTTGCTCAATTTGACCAGGATCATGCCAGTGCCGATGGGGGCGCCGTCCTGCTCAAAGCCTGTGATGAACGTCTTGGATTAAGTGCTTCACTCACGGCCTACCTGTAGGATAATCGGCAACTAGGTAAAGTCAAGCAGGGTATAGGAAATATAAACGCCCTTTTTCACCAATCACCGCTTCAATGTGATGGTCACTTTCAGGTGTTATTGATCTCTTCAACGACTTTGAGCAGGCTGATTTATCCCGGATACCCTCGACTTTCCTGAAAAGTCGCCATAATTCTCGCGACCAGGCCAACAAAACCCCACCGGCCAGGCAGTGTCAGTACGAAAAGGCGATCTGGAATGAGATCATCTTTTAGTTAAATCGCCCAACTTGTGGGCCTCGCTTGTGGCGGACCTCGCTCGGGTGGTTGAATCGGCTTGTTAGTGGGTCTGGCAGAAGCGGTTTTGTGCTTCAGGTGTTTGAGAATGTGCGCAATCACTGCCGGAGCCTCAATGCTGGTGATCACTTTGACCTGGCTGCCACAATGTTCACAAACTTCCGTGTCAATATTGAACACCCGTTTGAGCCGTTGCATCCATGTCATCGCCCGATGGCGCTCCTAAGGACTCTTGTCGAGCCAATCGTTATCTGCCGATTCCGCCTTCTCTGGCTGCTTGTGCTTGCCACGTTTGGTGGGCGTTACCTGAACAATTGAATCGGAAACACTCCGGCTTCTCCTTCTATCCTTGCGGTGTCTCACCAACTGAACCTCAATCGTTGACTAAATTAGCCTCTATGAACTTATGAGTGTATCCGGACCTTATTTTGATAGTTCCCAAAATTGCTTGGACTGTTTCTCCTTTTACCTTTACTATATATAGTAATAAGTCATCAGAGTGATTTAACAAGAATGAACGACCGAATCTTGATAACGGGTTCGTCGGGGCTGATAGGAAGAGCACTTCGTGGGACCCTTCAGGAACGTGGAACAGACGTTGTTGGACTGGACCCCCTTGGCGTAAACGGTGAAAAAGGTGACGTGCGTAATCCGGAGCAAGTTGCAAAAGCCGTCTCTCGTTGCAGTGGCGTGGTGCATCTTGCAGCGGTATCTCGTGTCGTATGGGTCAGAGCAACCCGAACAAATGTTGGGACGTCAATGTTGGCGGGCTAACCAACGTCTTAGAGGCAATAGAACGAAAAGAGAAGCCGCCTTGGTTAATATTCGGCGGCAGTCGTGAGGTGTATGGACAGCCAGAGATATTACCGGTCACGGAGGATGCTCCTTTACGATCTATCAACGTCTATGGACACTCAAAGGTTAAAGGCGAGTACATTGTGCAGAAAGCTCAGGCCCGTGGGTTGCGCGCGGGTATTATCCGGTTCTCTAATGTCTACGGCAATATAAACGACCACCATGATCGTGTCATTCCAGCGTTTATCAAGGCGGCATTGTCTGGGGACAATCTTCACGTTGAAGGCGTCAAGCACACCTTCGACTTCACGCATATTGAAGACACAATACGTGGTATTGTCAGTCTCATAGACCTAATAGCAAGTAGTGAGCAGATCCTGCCGCCGTTGCATTTGGTCACTGGAATTCCGCAATCCCTTACCGAACTCGCGACTACGATAATCCAGCTTGCGGATGGGAATTCCTCTGTAATACAAAGTCCTCCACGCTCTTTTGACATTGACTACTTTTACGGCAATCCGGAACGCGCCCACAAATTGTTAGGCTGGACCCCACGTGTCAGTCTGCGAGAGGGACTTGAAAGACTTATTGAGGATTACCGAAACAAAAATAGCTTCTCTCCTTCAGCAATGATTGCAGAGAGGTAATGAAGGCTTTACCGTATAAGACTTGAACAATGAAAATTCTTCAGGTTATCCATGGTTACCCGATGCGTTACAATGCAGGCTCCGAGCTGTATACGCAGACTCTCTGCCATGGTCTTACCGAGCGCCATGAGGTGGATGTTTTCACACGCGAAGAAGATCCTTTTATACCCGACTTCCACCTTTGGCGCGAACAAGACCCTGATGAACCAAAAATAACGCTTCACGTTGTCAACAATCCACGCAATAAGGATCGATACCAAGAGTTAGGCATCGACCATCGTTTCACAGAGACACTTGACCGCGTCCAGCCGGAGATTGTGCACGTTGGACACCTGAATCATCTATCAATATCGTTGTTGAAGGAGGTTGCAGCGCGGTCTATACCGATTGTCTACACTCTGCACGATTACTGGGTGATGTGTCCACGCGGGCAGTTCATGCAGACGTTCCCGCTTGACCCTAACAATCTATGGGCTTCTTGCAAAGGGCAAGATGACCGTAAGTGCGCAGAACGTTGCTATGCCCGCTACTTCGGCGGAGCGCCGGAAGAACGTGAGGCCGACGTTGCTTATTGGACAGGCTGGGTTGGACGCCGAATGCGACACTCAAGAGATATGACCAGGCTTGTGGATATCTTTATAGCTCCGGCGCGATATTTACTTAACAGGTATCGCGATGAATTTGGTATTCCAGAGCGAAAGTTGGTCTACATTGACTACGGCTTTGACCTGTCTCGCTTGGGAAGACGTGAGCGAACCCGGAATGAGCCGTTCACGTTCGGCTACATAGGTACACACCGCCCGGCGAAAGGCATCCACAACCTCATCCAGGCTTTCAGCCAATTAAATGGTAAGCCGGTCCTCCGAATCTGGGGCAGGCCGTTAGATCAGGAGACCAAGTCACTCAAGACCTTTTCTCAGGGACTACCCGGAGGCGCGTCCGTTCGCGTAGAATGGTTTCCAGAGTACCGCAACCAGGAAATCGTCCAGGATGTTTTCACCCGGGTAGATGCTATTGTCGCCCCTTCGATATGGGTAGAGAACTCACCCCTCGTGATACACGAGGCGCAGCAAACACGAGTCCCCGTGCTCACGGCTGACGTTGGAGGCATGGCCGAATACGTTCATCACGAGGTGAACGGCCTTCAGTTTGAGCACCGGTCGGTTCAATCCATGGCTGTCCAGATGCAGAGGTTTGTGGATGATCCTGCATGGGCGCGTCGTTTAGGTGAGCGTGGCTACGTCTTTAGTAAGTCGGGAGACGTGCCCGATATAAAGGAGCACGTAAAGGAGGTAGAGCAACTCTACAGACGTGTCCTAAGCAACAAAAACAGCGCCAAGGTGAACAAACATGGCTAAAGGCCCTTGGCGTATTACTTTCGATACTAACCCCGACACCTGCAACATGCGTTGCATTATGTGCGAGGAACATTCGCCGTACAGCCCATTACAAATTGCCAGGCGAAAGGAGGGGAGGCCGCGCCGTTTGATGCCCATTGACCTTATCCGCCGGATTGTTTCAGCTGGGGCAGCCAATGGTCTCCGTGAGATAATCCCTTCCACTATGGGTGAACCGCTTTTATACGAACATTTCGAGGATATACTCGCTCTCTGCAGGGAGTATAGTATCCAGCTCAACCTCACGACCAATGGGACGTTCCCAAGGTTAGGCGCGAGAGAATGGGCTAAACGTATAGTCCCCGTTACGTCGGACACCAAGATCTCATGGAACGGTGCAACGAAGAAGACACAAGAGGCGATAATGCTCGGTTCGAACTGGGATAAGGTGCTCAACAACGTAAAGACCTTCATTGAGGTACGGGACGCACATACAGCCGGGGGTGGTAATCGATGCAGTGTAACTTTTCAACTCACGTTCCTTGAGGCCAACGTGGAAGAACTCGCCGACGTTGTAAGACTCGCTATTGAGCTTGGCGTAGATCGGGTTAAGGGGCATCACTTATGGACTCATTTTGACGAGATCAAAGACCAGTCAATGCGCCGTAATCCAGAGGTTATACAGCGTTGGAACAAGGCGGTTCTGGCAGCCAGAGAAGCAGCTCATGAGCGTACCCTGGCCAATGGAAATCACGTGTTGCTTGAGAACATTTTCCTGTTGGATGAAGACGCGACACATGACCTGGCGCCAGGAGGTTCATGCCCATTCCTTGGACAGGAAGCATGGGTCAGTGCAGGGGGACGTTTCGATCCATGTTGCGCACCCGATATTCAGAGAAGAACGCTTGGCGACTTCGGAAATCTCCACGATCAAGACTTGATGGACATATGGAATGGGGAACTTTACCGTAACCTGATTGCAACGTACCGCAACCACCCCTTATGTCTTGGGTGCAACATGCGGAAACCGGTGAGTGTAACGTCTTGACGTGGCGAGACAGTACCATATCTCAGGATGGTACGCATCACCTACAAAATGGTGCACCTCTTTACTTCCAGCGTTTTGATGAGGTCTTTAAGTTCCATGAGCCAGGAATTGCTCCGGTGCGTCAAGGAGGTAAGGCATGGCACATCCATCCAAACGGTTCAGCGGCTTATGACCGTCGATTCCAGCGGACATTCGGCTTCTATAATGATCTCGCTGCAGTAATCTCAGAGGATGGCTGGCGTCATATCCGTCCGGACGGCACAGACGCGTACGCGGATAGCTACGATTGGTGCGGCAATTTTCAGGGAAGATTGTGCGCAGTTCGGGAAAGTAATGGCAACTATTTTCACATCCTGCCTGATGGGACGCCTGCATACGAAGAGCGATGGCGTTACGCAGGCGACTTTCGCGACGGGTTCAGCGTTGTACAGTCCAACAACGGGCGCTCAACCCACATCAACTATCGAGGCGAGTTTTCTCACGGCGCATGGTTTCCAGACCTGGATGTGTTCCATAAAGGCTTTGCCAGAGCACGGGACGATAAAGGCTGGACTCATATAAATGTCAAAGGTATCCCTATCTACGCTCGCCGCTTCTCAGCTGTGGAACCGTTCTATAACGGTCAAGCCCGCGTTGAGCGATTTGACGGCGGCCTGGAGATTATCGACGAGTCGGGGCGTATCGTAACGGAACTGCGCCCTGCGATGAAGAGCGAGTTCGCCTCGCTGTCCAGCGATATGGTCGGTTTCTGACGTACGCAGACGATATGCGCCGCTGTCGAATTGCGGGTGTTTGAAGCTTTACAAGGTAGTTCCAGTGCTATAGCTCAAGAATGCGATCTGGATAGCAGACGGACTTTACGGCTATTGCGCGCATTGGCAGAACTTGGTCTGACGATGCAGTTGAACAATGAATGGCACACGACGACTCGGGGAAGTTACTTGTATGCAAGGGCTCCGGCGGCGCCGCCCTACGGCCTCGCCGGTGGACAAGACGGCGCCACCGGCAACAACCGCGTCGAACACCCTGACGGCAGCATCACCGAACTGGCTGGCGTCGCCCGAATTGAATTAAAGGCCGGGGACGTGTTCGTGATTGAAACACCGGGCGGGGGCGGGTATGGCGCGGTGGAATGAGCGACGACGCATGACAATGAAGCGAGCAACGACGTGCACCGAAAACTAATCTCAAGCGACTCGGAGTTTGAATCGAAAATCGGTTATTCTTGGGTGGCGGTGGACGGGGGGCTGTATCCTCGTGTCCGGCACCACCGGCCACGACTACCAGGCCGTGCCCATTTCCGACGACCTCGTTGAACAGCTTGGACAATGTTCCGGGAACAAAAGCCCTGACCGCAGCCGACAGGAGTTTTGACCGGCTTGTCCGTGGGCACTGCATATTCACCGACCGAAAAGACCATGAACCGTGCCGGCCGGTTTTCCAAAAACACCTGGGCACCACCCGTCCCGCCGCAACCATGTTCGTCGCCGGCCTGGCGGATAGAAAATGAAAATTGAGATAGGTAACAGGGGACAAATAAGATACCCCCTGCGTCAATTTTTTATCTGCAAAGAAAATATTTGCTAGTATAATTATTGTTATAGAGTCACAAGGGATTCCCCGCAGGGGGCACTGAATGGAATGCCATTTTCAGAATGGGCGGCATAGTCAATATATCCTGTGTCGCATTCTAACAACTGTGGGGGGCTTGTCCCTGGGCGAGACGGAGTTGCCCTATTATATTAACATTGCGACGGGAGGTTTATATCGATGATTAAAACTGAAAATCAAAGAACCTTTGGATTGGCACTTGTTTGTATGTTTCTCTTCGCCGGCTGTGGTGGCGGCGGAGGCGGCGGAGGCGGCGCATTGGCTCCCGATGACCTAAGAGACTTGGCCAGAGCCCGAGTCAGCGAGGTATCAACACAATTGGCACAGGCAGCCGGAAACGCCCCAAACGAGGGTAGCGTCACGCAATCTTCAAACGGCGATGGCGCCGTTACCCCGGCAACCACTGACTCGGTTAATGTGGCGATTTTGGAACGCGCCGGCAGTGAATATACCTTTACCGTGACAAAAACGGGCGATGACTTAGACTGGACTATCACGCAGGATGATCTTCGAGATGATTCCGATTTCGCCGACGACGTTGAAGACGCAATCGGTCTTGAGGCGGGCGGGCGTGTAGATAACGGCACTCTGCGGGTGGGTTTTTTCACCAATATTGAGTCGGCATCAGATACCGACTGGTTGGCAGGCGGGATTTGGTTATACGTTCCCGATACTGTCAGTGGCCCCTCTGATATTGAATTCGGCGCTTTCATGGACGGAAACCAGCCTTTCACGAGTGGCAATATTGACGGGCTTACCGGCAGCGCGACTTACAACGGGGCGGCAACCGGCCTTTATACTGATGGTGGGGCCTCTGAGGAAGCAGTCGGCTATTTTGAAGCGGGTGTTGAACTCACAGCGGAGTTTGGTGGGGCAGCGACTCCGGGTTCGATATCGGGAACGGTCAGCGAGATCTTTCTGGATGATGATGATGATCCCCTTGACCGTGAAATAATGTTAGGAACCGCCACGATAACTGATGATGCTGATGGCGGTTTTTTCACCGGAGACGTCACAGCTTTGGGTCTGGATGCGCCTGCTGATTTTGGTGGCAGGTGGGGCGGACAGTTTTTCGGCAATGACCCGGGCGACGCCACCACTCATCCAACTACTGTGGGTGGGACTTTTGGCGGTGCCTCGATAACCGCAGATACAAGTTTTGTCGGCGCCTTTGGCGCTTCGCTAGAAGAAGAGTAATTTCCGCGTTTGCCGCAAGGCCATGAAGTTTGTCCCCGGATAGCCCTGGCGCAAGATGACCTGTGCGATCCGATCCGTATTGCGGATGCGTTGGCCTTATTGCATCAACTGGTGACCGCGAGGGTGGCGACGCATAAACAATATCCGGTGGCACCATGAGTTGTCAGGCAACAAGGCGGTCTCCTGTGTCAAGTTTGGCCTTGCGGTGACGGTGCCCGCTGATCCGACCACCCAGGCCGGGGAGTCGGCACTGTTGGGGGCATGGGCAAAGCATCTTTGGTGAATAATTTTAATCTTCCCCAAAACAGGCAATGGATAATAATATTGCCTGGCTCTCTTTTATTTACCCTGTGAAACGATTAATTGGCATTCTGGGAGTCCTGGCCTTGCTGTATGCGCCGGCGACCCTTGCCACCTCTCAGCGATCCCATCTGTCGTCGGACCCGGACGTCAGGCAAGCACGGGCTTTGGTTGAAAACAAGCACTTCAGCGAGGCCCTGAACGTATTGCGTTCCCTGCCCGCGGACCATCCCGACAGTATCGACATCCTTTTCCTCACCGGCCTCGCGGCCATGCGCTTGTCCGCGCAGATGGAAACCGAAGCCGAGCGCACGGCGCTGCTGGATGAAGCAATCATCGCATTGCGTGACATCTTAATCATACGCCCCGGATTAACCCGGGTTCGCCTGGAACTGGCGCAGGCGTTTTTCCTCAAGGGCGATAACGATCTGTCCCAACGGCATTTCAATCTGGTTCTGGCGGGCAAACCGCCGCCGGCGATGGAATACAACGTCCGCCGTTTCCTGTACAGCATCCGCGCCCGACGCAAGTGGAGTGGCTACCTGTCGGTCAGTGTGGTCCAGAACGACAACATCAACAGCGGCACCGACACCGAAACCATTTACCTGTTCGGTTTGCCCTTTGACGTGAACGAGGAATCCCGTCCGCGTTCCGGTGCGGGTTTGTTGGTTTCCACCGGCGGTGAGTATCAATACCCATTGGGACAACATTGGCGCTGGCGCGTTGGCACCGACGCGGCCCACATTGAATACGCCGGCCATGAATTCGACGAGAACTGGCTGCAATTTCGCACCGGCCCCCGATGGCTGGCGTCGAGTCGCAGTGAAGCCAGCCTGCAAGCCACCGTGGCGCAGAGATGGGTTGCCCGCAGCCCGCATAGCAGGGAGCAGGGCCTGCGCTTTGACGCCCGTCATCAATTCAGCCGGCGGCTCAGCACCCATGGGCGGGTGTCCTGGACAGACACCCGACACCGGAGAATATCCTCGGCGGATCATACCGAGATCGACTACGTCTTAAACGGCGTCTGGCTGTTTTCACCGCTGTTACAGGGCAATCTGGGAGTCGGACTATCCGAGGAACGCCCAGAAATCGGCGGGCAAAATCGAGAACGCAGAATCAACGGCGGCCTGGGAATGGTCTTACCCAAGGGATGGACAATAAGTGGTAACCTGGAATGGTTGCGAAGACAACACGGCTTCAATGCCCCTTTTTCCAACCAACGGCGGGTTGACCACCGGCGCACTGTTCGCCTGTTGGCACTGAACCGAGGGTTCACCCTGTTCGGTTTCAGTCCACAGCTGGTGGTGGCACGGGAGTGGCAAACATCCAACTCCACATTGAGTGAATACCAGCGCACCCGTGTGGATTTGCGGTTCGTGCGGCAGTTTTGATGTAATGCCCGGGCAACCGGCAAGGCCCGTAACATAATTGCCGATTGGGGTGCTCGCCGCTATTAGGCCATGACTATTTCCGACGGTCCCGTTGAACAGGCCGAGCAGTGTTTCAGGAACAAAAGCCCTGACCGAAGCCGGTAGCGGTTTTGACCGGGTTGTGCGCGTGCACTGCATATTCACCGACCGAAAAGACCATGAACCATGCTGGCGGTTTTCCAAAAATACCGGATCGCCACCCGCCCCGCCGCAACTATGTTTGGCGCAGGTCTGGTGGATAGAAAATGAAAATAGAGATAGAGGTGACCGTGCCGATCAATGCGGGATGATTGCCTCCCCCACTTTTGCGGGAGCAGGGTAGCAGTCCTGGAAGCGGCATCGATGAGGATAATCGACGCCCAGGACAAAGTGTTACGATTGACCGATCCGGTGGTGGATAAGATGTACGGGAAACATGGGCCGGGCCTCGGAAATCTCGGGACATTAAGTGCCGGATGCCACCGCCAGAGTGGTATGCCAACATTCCAACGGTACTGGCGTACGTCAAGCCGATTCTACAATCGAATAACCAATGGCGATTTGATGACCCAGTTTTGCGCCAGCAGTTGGTGATTGACTTGGATGAGCGGAACAACCCGGTGCTGAGCATCTACCACCCGGAAAAGATTTGTAAAGTGCTGGCTTTCCGATTTCCGGTGGCAATCAGCTGGCTGATGCAGGGGGATAGTGGTGCCACATTGCCAGTAGTCGCAACCCAGGGCCTGTATTTGCTAGAGTAGGACAGATTTGCCCCGCCGACCCCTGCTTTTTTCCTTTCCTGGAGGGATCTCAGATTATGTAGGATAGCCTAACTCGAAACCAATAATCGAATTATCCTTATCAGTTTTTAGTCGAATAACTAAACCAAAATCCTTATCGCTAAATTTAATCTCAATGAAAACGTCCCATTCTTTAACTTTCCAGGTTTTAGAAGAGGTACCATCATCGACCAATTCAACGGAAACGTCTTCACTGGACACTTTTTCTGGCCCGCAAGTAACCTGGTCTTCAGTAGCACCCTTTGTAAATATAATACGTTGTTTTTTCGTTAAAGTAACCATATTAAGCTTTAGATCACCAATAACAAGTTGACCCTCTATAGAAACAGTTTGCACTGAATTTTCCTGATCAGATGTGATAGATCCCTTTTTCGTTGTTTCGGCAGGAGTAGGTATATCTTTTGGAATATCTAAGGCAATAGCTGGTCTTAAATCTGGGTACTCCGGTTGGTTATCGATAGGCAGTCCCCACTCTTCTTCCATTTTTTCAGCTTCCTCTGTATGTCGTTCACTGCTTATCTTCCCCAGCTTGTGTTTACACTTTATCCAACGTTGCTTTGCAAAATTTACGTTTTCTATAGACAGCGGGAAAACATTTTTCCTATGACCATTTTTAAACCATTGTTCGTAATATTCAATAGCATAAGTAAGTCTAAATGCCCTTTCAAAGGCAGCCCCAACTTCTTTAACGTCCACGAAACTGTGAATTTTCTTTATGAGCGATTTTTGTTCAGGACTAGTTTCATTCCCTATGATTAGATATCTTTTCAGACACTCTGAAATTATTTGTTGTGATTTTGATTTTTCATCAGCAAGACGTTCAGATCTAGCAAGCACACGCACGGTTTCGGAGACTATAATAACTTGATCCCTTTTAACCTTCATAGCCTCTGATTGCTTGCTGATTAGTTCGTTGGGAAATTTCCCGTCAGTCACAAAATCAACAATTTGGCTCCACTTACTATGGGACTCTAGCCATTTGACTACAGCAATTGAAATGATGTCATCAGGTAATTTCTGTTGAACTATCTTTTGGATTATTTTGTCATCATTACAGGTGTAAAGTAGAAGTAATTTTCGAATGGCAGATATGTTATTTACGCTTATAGCACTGTTGAGAATCAGTTTGATGTGATCTTCCTTGAATTTAACATTATCAGAGCTTTCCCAAATTTGGACTATAGAGTCATAGTCCTTCAATCGGAAAAGGTAAAGAATATTATTCGGCCAAGGGTTCATTTTCGCCTGCGCTTTTAGAAACCACTCTGGCTCTTCTTGTTTTCGATCCGTTGACCTTTTCCAATGCTCAACAGCTTCTTCTGCTTTATCCACTAAATAATATAGTTCGCCTAACTCTGGATATGCTTTAATGGAAATGCCCAGACGTTTTATAACCCTAACAATGTGTTCAACTGAATGCGCCCACTTCGAATGTCCTTGGTCACTGTCTTTAATTGCTTTAATGACTTTAACAATAAACTTGTCAAAGAATTGACGCCATGCAGGACTTTGGTCAGATCCTTTAGGAAAGGGTACGGGTTCTATTGTTTCCAATGCGGTCAATAAATCGTCGATTTGCTTGGTATCGTTGTTATCTCGTGTAATCGTGTTCGCTGCTAAAAAGCGTGGATCGTCAGCAATTTCTGGGAATGTTTCCACTAGGTTAACCACTGGCTCTAAGCCTTCCCCAGCCCAATCAGCCCAATAGCAGTGACAAGCATCGACGGATTGCCCCAATTCTTTAAATAAGTCACCCGCCTTAATAAATTTTCCTTTGAATTGGTACATCATTGCCTCACAGCGCTTAGCTTCTTCTGGGCGCCTGGCCAATTCAAAATTGGATTTGGCAAGATTAAGTAGGTAGGGGTCCCGTTGAGCTTCACCCTGTTTCTTCCAAGTGCGCGCTAACTCCAAAGGCTCATCTCTATCATCGGACCAACTAGCATCATCTCCTTGCAGTATCCCACCAAGATCGTTGATACGCCATTGGCTATCGTTATATCTTCTCAACAATTCTTGTTGTTTTTGTGGCTCTGCAAATGCCCAAAAATTGTTTATGGCTTCATTTGAATCTACAATGAATAGGCGCCTACGGGCACGGCTTGCCGCGACATAAAATTGATTAAGGTAGTATTCCATAAGCAGGCGATGCTCATCCTGGAGAGGTTGATCGTTTCCTAGCGTGTTAATAAATTCTAGTAATTCTGGGGTTCGTGTTGTCGCTTCAGTACCAAAACCATATAATAGTACGCGGTCGTACTCTAAACCTTTAGCTTTTGCCGGGCTCAAAATATTTCTCGATATTTCTTCACCCTGTAAGGCAATACTAGAAAGAAAATCATCTTGCTTGACATACTCATGCTCACCATTTTCCTGACAAGGAATGATGATAACTAATTCGGTTTGTTCTCGAATCTTACTTAGGCAGGCCGCATCATCAGTTCTAAACCATCTAGGACTTGCAGTACTCTGACTCGCCCAACTTTGTTGCGGAAGAAGACCCTTGTGATTTAAGAGCACTGCTCGTAATATCTGAATTAAGTTCACTAATTTAACGATTTCTTTCGATGACCTGTAATTAAAACGCAATTCTTGAAAGTTAAAATTTAGCCCTGCTGCACCACTACCATCCAGTTGTCGAACGATTTTCTCGTAAAAGCTAGATTGGACCGCATTCCAGTTAAATCCGGTGGGATTTAAAGTTTGGAAAGGGTCTCCTGCAAACCCAAAAGGTACATGTTTGGCAAGAAAACCGGGCAACTCACGATCAGAATACACCGAAAGGCGCTCAATCAACTCGAGCTCAATATTTGTAAAATCTTGTGCTTCATCGCAAAATACTGCCGGGTAAACGGATAATTTATCTGATGAATGTTCTAATACGGAATGTGCTAAGTCTTGATCATCCCATTGACCTTCTTCGGAACAAAATCGTTGGTACCAGCCCTGCCAAACATTTTTATAAATCAATTCGAAAGTTTCATCCGAGACAGATTTAGAATCCCGAGGCAGTTCTTTGTAAAAATCAGGATCAATCTCCTCGCCAGACTCATGTTGCATACCTTTAATAAAGGTTCGTATGGTGTGCCACGCCAGTTCTGGATTGATACTACGCACTTGAATCTTTGGGTGACTCTTTCGCTTTTTATCCCATAATTCAGAGAACTTACCAAAGTCAATGTAACTCTCAATTGGAAAATTTTCTTTCATATCATCAGGAAGTTGGTCATATAAAAAAACATGAAAATGACGGAAACTCTTTTCCCCTAATTCATCGCTGAGCGGAATAGTTGTATCATCTTGTAACTTCTCACTGCCGCATTCCAAAATATCTTTAACAGATGAACGAGCTTGCTCTAACAATGGCGCACTGTAAGTGAGATATAGTGGCGGGGGATCATCCATCTCCGTCCGAATATAATGCGATAAATGTTCGCTGAACAAATATTGGAGGATTGTAGATTTCCCACTACCTGGTCGTCCATTAATAAATAACGGGTATTTTGGATTTTCCTTATTGGGGGTCAAAATTGACTCAAGGATACTCTCCTCTTCTGGTGATAGTGCTAAATTACCTTCGGTGCTTTTCTGCACTTTTATCCAGAGCGCCTCATCATAAGCTATGATTTCTGGGTAGGCACGGGCACTTTTACGAACGATTTCCTCTCGGTCAGTTGGTGGGGCTGTTAGTGCATTTTCATAATATTCTCGTAAATCAGATTCGTCACTTGGGGTTTTAGGGTCCAATGGGGAAATCAAAAAAATTAAATTGTACTCCTTAAAATATTTGTAGAGAATTTTAATTTCTTTATTCTTTTTATGATCAATTATTGTTTCATCTTTTGCATGATCTTTATTGTCAATGATATATTCCAGTAAATCATAATAGCGCGCAAGGTTCTCTTTTGCCCAGTCCTGTTGTGAAATGCGGTCCAGCCAGTCATAACTTTCCATAATTACACTATCATCGATACCATGATAACAACCTAGAGATTGCAAGTACTCGGACTCTTCGTCTGACAATTTTTTTCTAGGTAAAACTGGAATCTGATTGTTTCCATTTTTTCCTTTCTCAAGAAAACCCTCGATGTCTCCTTCTGGAATCTGATGGTTTTCATAGTAATTTTTACTATTTCTACAAAAAACTTTATAGTCTTGATTTCCGCGAATCAAAAACTGAGCCAGACAAAGCAGAACATCATCACCTTTCCAATACTCTTGGATCAGAAGCCGCCCTTGTTTACCCATACATTTCTTAAGATATGGACGTTGATATTTCAAACCTCGGGTATTTTGTTCTTTCTCCAGTTTGTGAGCTAAATTCTGTACATCATTGGCAAAGCCGTGCTTTTCTGCTTCGCGTCTGCACTCGTCTGTAATGTATGTATAGTAGGTCGCCATAATTATACTTTTGCTATGTTGCTTCTGTTAAGGGGCCTTTCCGCGGATCACCGGAGGCGATTATTGTCCATTACCAGTTAGTCCACCAGTGGTTCAAAATCTGAGTCACTCATCGGATCATAGCTACAATGACCATTTAATTCAATCAAGAGGCGTTGCCTGGATGGCGGCGGCAGAGGATTTACACGAACTACATGGGCGGTATATCTGTCAGGATTTTCTGCCATAGCCTGTGCCAGATCATCCACGAGATAGCACGGTGCCCATCCGATCATGTGATAGTCTGTGGTCTGAATCTGCACCGCCAAAACAGTAGCCGGATTGGTCAACTCCAGCGTCACATAGAGTCTCTCTTCAGGCTCAAGACTTTTAGTCCTTTTTTGTGCATCCGCATTCACGTAACGCCAGCCGTGCAGGAAAAAGCGGCACCGAAAAGAGCCATCACCGCGTGTCTCGATTTTCGGGAATACTTCAAAGGAATCAGTAACACGGTGACCACCGCTTGCCGACAGAATTTCAACTGGGTTCGCATCTTCTTGGAGGTCGAGGTAGCGCAAATAGTCCACACGGTCGGGGCGTCCCGGTGCGATGACTCGATTCTTGAATAGCGGGAACAGCTCCGAGGAATGATAATTTTCCCGTAGTTTCGGGAACTCAATTGCCAGAGGAAACCCGGCTTTTTGCGCCCGCGCAGCGCCGACCGTGTAGCGAAAACGATATTCTGAGTGTTCAACGTCCGCGTCCAACCGACCAATCGGAAACCACTGCCGACTGGGTTTTTTGTCTTGCCACGCCAGGAATAAAGCTTGAGTACCCATTAAGTCAGTCTCCGTAGTTCTTGCAGATTGTTAAAGCATAAGTTGACAGGCAAATTTTTTGGACAAAAGAGTCATCCAACCGCTTGGAACCTTATCGATTATACCCCAGATTAAGTGTTCATCCAATTTTTGCAGTTTACCCAGCGCGGGGCGAAAGAGATTGGGGTAGGTATGAAAGGCCCGCCGTGCCAATTCCAGGGTATTAAGTGTATCAGGTTGCGTCATCTCAATGGCCCCATTCTGCAACGCGGGCGAGAATGTGCGCGGTGATTATGTAGGGCGGTTGCTGGCTTATATCCCTGGCTCCTCGTATTCGTTCATTCATCAACATCGTTGTACAAAGCCGGATCCGGGTCCACCGCCACCACCTTGCCGTCTCGCATGGTGACAATTTTGGTGCCGGTCTGATGGGCGATTTTGTGCGCCTGCTTGAGCGCACGCATGAGAGCAGGTATGACGCCCTGCATGTCGGGGTCGTCCAGGGTTGAGAATTGTTCTGCTTGTTTTTCGACGGTTTTTTTCACGGATTTTTACCCTCCTCAATCAGGACGGGTGTATTACCACTATTATTGATGAGTTGCCAGTAGTCCACGAGAAAACCGGCGACGGTTGACGGCTTCAGGAACATCGTGCCCACCCTGGGTTACACCAGACTCTGTCGCACTTTGGCCTCGCCGCCGCCGGCGCTGGAAGCCTGCGAGGACATGACAAAGCCGGCGCGCCCTTTTTCATTCAGGTAGCTGTAGAAATAACTGATCCAGATGTAATTGCCGTTGCTGACCTTGCCTTTTTTGTTGACGCCGGGCAAACCGAAAGGCAGGCGCAGATCACTTTTGATCTTGTCTGCGTCGATCTCGTCGACGTTGAACGGGGGGTTGGCCATGACGAAATCGGCCTTGCCGTGCAGTTCATGGGGATCTTTGTAGTAGGTGTTGGCGGACTTGATATCCCCTTCGAGTCCGTGAACGGCGAGGTTCATTTTGGTAAGGTGGATGGTGGTTTCGTTTTTCTCCAGGCCACGAAAGGTGAGCCGGTCGGCGGGATGTTGACCGTGTGCCTCGACGATGTGCGCACTTTGCACAAACATGCCGCCGGAACCGCAGGCCGGATCAAGGACCGTGCCACGGTCGGGATCAAGCACCTGGGCGATCAACGAAACCAGCGAAACGGGCGTAAAAAACTCTCCGCCGTCGTGGGCCTTCTGGTCGGCGAACCGGGTGAGGAAGTATTCGTAGATGCGGCCGAAGACGTCGCCCGACACATTTTTCAAGGCATCGGGATTGAGGATGCGCAACAACTGGCCGAGCACTTCGTTGCTGAGTTTCTGGTATTCGTTTTTGGGCAGGGTGCCGCGCAGATTGCTGTAGTCGGCCTCGATGGATTCCATCGCCTTGATGATGGCCTTTGCCCGGTCTGTGCGGTCCGGCAACGCCACCAGAGCATCAAACTGTGCTTCGGGCCGAAGAAAGATTGCACCGCGCTGGGAGAAATCTTCCTTGGTCAGGCCCCTGGTCCTGCCGTCGCGGGTGGGCAGCTTGTCTTCAATACTAGCTTTTACCGCCAGATAGCGGCTGTAGGCATGGCGCAGGAAGACCAGCCCCATGACGGGCTGAAAATACTCATTGCTGGCGAAAGAAGAGTTGGCGCGCAGGGTATCCGCCGCTTTCCACAATCGCTTTGTATCCGCGGTACTCCACAATCGCTTTGCAGTGGTCTTAATGTTTTCGAGTTGTGGCATATTCACCGTATCCGGTACAAACACCGCTTAGTTTATATCGTACCAACCGGGTATGCTCTCGCCCCGTGGGCTCCGCGAAAGTTGCTTCATAAGTTCCTCTGTTCAACGCTGTTGCGGGCATCGCTCAAATTGGCGTCGGTGCATCCGCCGGATAACAGGCCTAAGTGGCCGGCTTATACGGGTGATCAAAGTGGCGTGCCTTTATATGCTGATCCTGATGTTTGTCTGATCCTGGCATTCATCCTCTTGCTGTGTGTAATGTCGAGTACGTCATTTTACCAGCATTGTTTGTGTCCGCACACATACCACCCCCGGCGGCGTCCGGCGGATATTGGGCGGGGTCTCTACAGCCGGTTGCCTCCCCGGCAATCCGGCGAAATGGTCAAATGTTTGGCTTTGAGCGGCATAAACACATGCGTAGTTGCTCCCAGGTCTTCCCCTGGTCTTGCTTGATTCGGTTACGGCACCTTGTGGTTGGCAAACGACGGCACCGGCAAACCGTCGGCGGGAGCAGGCGGTTTGCCCTGAGAGACACCCCACCAGGCGGGCTTGCGGGGTGCCGCCGCGTTCATGTCCGGCCAATCGCCAATGCGCCGGATGGCGTTCTGAATTCCGATAAGAATTCAAGAATGGGCCGGATCATGGGCTCCGCTTAGGTTGCCTTGCGTCCTTTGCCCTTGTTTCGGGCCGCGAGTGCGTCAGACACGCCCTGGCCGTAGGCGGCATCCACCTTGGAGAAGTGCTTCAACTGGCGCTTGACGATCCTGGCCGGCACACCTTCCATCGCATCGGCAATGTTGCTGAACAGGCGCGCCTTTTGTTCCTTGTTGAACATGCGAAACAGTTCGCCGGCCTGGCTGTGATCGTCATTGCCCTGGCGGTGGTCGAAACGGTCTATCGTGGTAGCGTCGAGCTTCATTGGCGGTTCCTTCAGGGCCGGATTGTCGACAGGGCCGTTCATGCTGTTGGGCTCATAGTAAGCATCGGTGCCGGACGGCTCGTCAAAACGCATCTGACCGTCAAGGTGGTAGTGGTCGGCTGCCGCCACCGGACGGTTCACCGGCAGGCTCTCGTAGTGCGTTCCCATGCGGTAGCGGTGGGCATCGGCATAGGCGAAGATGCGCGCCTGCAGCATCTTGTCGGGCGAAAAGGAAATACCCGGCACGACGTTGGACGGTGAAAATGAGGATTGTTCGATCTCCGCAAAATAATTTTGCGGATTCTCGTTCAGCTTCAGGACGCCGGCCTCGATCAGCGGATAATCCTTATGCGACCACACCTTGGTGAGATCAAACGGATTGTGGCCGGTGCGGCGCTCGTATTTTTTGGCGTCCAGTTCTGGCATCACCTGCAAACAAAAGCGCCACTTGGGATAACGCCTGGCGGCAATGCTGCCGAACAGATCCTCCTGCGCGGTTTCGCGGCTTTGGCCGATGACTTTGGCGGCCTCGGCGTTGGTGTAGTGGGCGTGACCCTGCATACTTTTGAAATGAAACTTGACCCAAAAGCGCTCACCTTTCTTATTGTACATGCTGTAGGTGTGCGAGCCGTAACCGTTCATCTGCCGGTAGTTGCACGGCAAGCCGCGGTCGCTGAATAGTATCGTGATCTGGTGCAAACTCTCAGGCGACAGCGACCAAAAATCCCACACCGCCGTCGAGTTGCGCAGGTGAGTCCGGGGATGCCGTTTCTGGGTGTGAATGAAGTCCGGGAACTTCAGCGGGTCGCGCACGAAAAATATCGGCGTGTTGTTGCCGACCATGTCCCAGTTGCCCTGTTTGGTATAAAACTTGAGGGCGAAGCCGCGCACGTCGCGTTCGGCATCGGCGGCGCCGCGCTCGCCGGCGACGGTGGAAAAACGCGCCAGCACGCGGGTCTTTTTGCCGACCGCCGACAGGAAATCGGCGCAGGTGTATTGCTTGACGTTTTTGGTGACCTCAAAAGTGCCATAGGCGCCCGATCCCTTGGCATGGACAACGCGCTCAGGGATGCGCTCGCGGTTCTGGTGTGCGAGTTTTTCGATCAGTTGGTAATCCTGCACCAACAGCGGCCCGCGTGGACCGGCGGTGATGCTGTTCTGGTTGTCGGCGACAACGGCGCCGGCGGTGGTGGTCAGTTGCCTGGTTTTTTTAGCCATAGTTATCTCCCGTCTGAAATGACTTTAAGGAATCCAAGAAATGAAAACGATCCTGCTGCAATATAGCCGATGTTGATGAGACATGGCATGATAAAAAAAGTTTCGGGCAACGGAAATGCCTTTGCCGACAAACCCGCAAGGGGTGCATCGGCAGCATGGCCGACCCACCAATACCGCAACCGGTTGGCGGCTTGCCCCACCGAGGTTTGGCAAACAGTGCTGTTATCAGCGACCGCGTTTTAGTTATTACCGCTGTTTCCGGATCCCCGCATCGGCGAGAATGCCGATCTGTTTATAAGAGACCGGCAGATGCCCATGCGGGATTTTTCGTGCCGGGCGGCGCGGGGCGGGGCGGGGAAAATGCAAGGGGGAGTTTATATAAGGCGCGTGGGCAAGCAAATCATCAATGCTCAGTATGCAAAAGAGTGGCCGGATCAGTGTTCGCCGCCGGCCCGGAAATTGAACTCCGCCCCTTCCCTGATCCCGGACGGCCATCTGCTGGTTACCGTTTTCATGCGCGTGTAGAAGCGTACTCCTTCGGGCCCATGGACGTGGTGGTCGCCGAACAGCGAGCGTTTCCAGCCACCGAAACTGTGGTAGGCCAGTGGCACCGGGATCGGCACGTTCACGCCAACCATGCCGATGTGGGCGCGCCGGACAAAGTCACGGGCGGCGTCGCCGTCGCGGGTGAAGATCGCGCTGCCGTTGCCGTATTCGTGATCATTGACCAGTTGCAGGGCCTCCTCGTATGAAGCGGCACGCACAATGCTGAGCACCGGGCCGAATATCTCATCGCGGTAGATGGACATATCGGACGTCACCCGGTCGAAGATCGTGCCGCCGACAAAACAGCCGTTTTCGTAACCGGGCACGTTGCAGTCGCGCCCATCGAGCACCAGTGTCGCACCTGCCTCTACGCCTTCGGCGATGTAGCTGTGAATGCGGTCGTATGCCTGCGGCGTGATCACCGGCCCCATTTCGGTTTCGGGATCGTTATAGGGGCCGATTCGCAATCCCACAACGCGCGGCGTCAACTGCTCCACCAGCTCATCGGCGACTTTGTCGCCGACCGCCACCACCACCGAGATCGCCATGCAGCGCTCGCCGGCCGAACCGTAGGCGGCACCGACCACGGCATCCACCACCTGTTTCATATCGGCGTCCGGCATCACCACCATGTGGTTCTTGGCACCGCACAGGGCCTGCACTCTTTTGCCGTGGGCACAGCCGGTGCGGTAGATGTATTCGCCAATGGCGGTGGAGCCGACAAAACTTATCCCCTGTACGCGCGGATCGGTCAGGAGCACGTCCACCGCCTCCTTGTCGCCGTTGATGACGTTGAGCACGCCGTCCGGCAACCCGGCCTCGCTGATCAATTCGGCAAAACGCAGCCCACACGATGGATCTTTCTCCGAAGGTTTCAGCACGAAAGTGTTGCCGCAGGCAATGGCAAGGGGAAACATCCACATCGGCACCATCGCCGGAAAGTTAAAAGGCGTGATCCCGGCACATACTCCAAGCGGTTGCCGCATACTCCAGGAATCCACGCCGGCGGCAACGCTGTCACTGTACTCGCCTTTCAACAGATGCGGAACGCCACAGGCAAATTCAACCACTTCAAGGCCGCGCGTGATCGATCCTTTCGCGTCATCCACGGTCTTGCCGTGCTCCTCCGACAACAAGTGCGCGATTTCATCGATATTTTTACGGATCAGGTCGCGGAACGCGAACATGATCTGGGCGCGGCGCCCGGCCGGGACCGCGGCCCATGCCGGGAATGCGTCCGCGGCGGCGGAGATCGCGTCGCCCACCTCGTCGGCGCCGGCCAGCGGCACCCGCCGGATAACGAGTCCGGTAGCCGGGTTATATACATCGCCAAACCGCTTGCCGCGGGCCTTGACGCGGCGGCCGCCTATATAGTGATCCAGTGTTTGTCCGACTTCAGCATCCATAGTTTTACCCCGTGCAGTAAGCGGTACGCCATTTTACCAATATCATTTCCATTCGCATATTCAATTATCTATGCCAATACTCACCGGTTCGGCGTGGCTAAAGGTGCTTTTGGTAGAAACAAACGCGGCGTATTCCCCGGGGCGACGTTCCCGCCCGGCCTGCTGTTGGCGCCTCCATCGAAGACTGCGCCGGCATCCGGGATATTGTACTCGACTATATCGCGGAGCAATGGACGTGATTTAACAAAATAAGGTGGGCAGCGACCCGGCGAGTGCGAAGCACCCGCCGAGCCATCAACCCACTGCCCAAATCAGTGAGCCAACCGAGGCTACCCTGCCGCGTACGTGGTATGAGGCTAACCCGCCGCACGCGACAAGCCAAGTTATCACAATAATATATCTGAATCAACCCACTTTATAGGCCCATAATATATTGTTATAAAGAGAAATAAAGGACAAATAGCCATGCCGTTTCCAAACTCGTCGGGACGCCCCTCAAGCGAAGATTGGGATGAACCGCGAACTCATTTTAAGCGGCTCGGCGTTTGAGTCGAAAATCGGCGACTGCCAGGGTGAATGGCGACTGTATCTTCACCTTTGGCAGCATCGACCATGGTCAGCGAGCCATGATCATTGCCGATGACTCCATTATATAGGGGGTAATGTTTCAGGAATGATAGGAGACTAAAAATATGAGCGACGAAAATGAAGGAAGAAAACAGATAACAACTAAAGAGCAGGTTGCGAGAATGTTCCAGAGGGGAGGAGAGAGCAGTCGCAATTTTGATTGCTGGATTCCTATTGACGAGAGCGATCTTCGGCGCAGTATTGAAGGAGGAAGAAAGGGTTTTTTGTTCTTAGATGCGACCTTTCACGAGAAAGTAATGGTAAAAGACCACTACATGGAACTCGATAAGCTATTTTTTCAAAACATTATTTTCAAGGAAGAAGTTACATTTGCGTACATAAACTGTAAAGACACTTTGAAATTTGATTCCGTGCAGTTCGCAAATAGCCTTGAAATTTCAAATTCGATTATTGGAACCACTGAAATTGTTGCTTGCGAGATCCAAAAGTTAAAAATAGTAGCGAATAAATTCCTGAAAAAATTTAAAGTATCTCAAAGTGATCTTCAGCAATTCGGCCCTAAAAAAGAAGGGCGGCCGATAGAGAAAATAAAGATAAAAGAATTAGCCTTTATAGGCAACACGGTTGAAGAAAATGTATTGATTAGATTTGGTTATCTGGACGTTGATCGATTCAATCTTCAGGATATACGCAACCCGATGAATTCGGAAATAAATATCGGCGAGTGTGTATTCAAGAAATTCACCCTTCAAAGTTTGAGAAACCTGGGCAAATTCAGAATGTATAACATAAATGTTGGACGGGAAAGACAACAAGAATCAACTCTTATAATATCAGACTCATCTTTTGGTGACAGTGAGTTTCAGAATGTTAATCTCCGATGCTACATGCAAGCATTTATAAAAGATAACCTGTTTCCGGGATTGAAATACACGGGTCTGAAATGGCCGGATGCTTTTAAAACCGATCCCCTGGACTCAGAAGAAAAGAAACAGGATACCTATAGATCATTGAAAAATGTTGCTCAAGAAAACCATGACGCACCCAAGGCAATTGAGTATTACGCCGGAGAGATGAAAATATACTCACGTGTGTTATCGAAGCAAAAAGGAAGATACATTGATAAAGCCATATTGGCAGTCAATCGCCGGACAAATAATTTTGGTTTGAATTGGGTCCTGCCTATCGGCTGGATTTTATTATGCGGATCCATATTTTATGCCCTGTTGTTGTATTCATTATCTTTAAGTCCGACCAACCCTGACTGTTGGGACCAATTGTTTGTCTTCTTAAACCCGGCCCATAGATCTCGATTTGTTGGTGCCCCAATGGATTGGGGGTTTTGGTCTTATACCATAGACTTCTTGTTTCGGATCATTGAGACTACGCTGATTTACCAAACCATTATTGCGTTCAGAAAATATTCACGGAAAATATGAAGGCGAGCTTATATGGTCAGGTGCAATCCTGGCAAGTCCCCAGGCAGGCAAACCCTATGATCGGACCATCAACATTCAATAAGAGTGAGTTGTGATCCAAAGGTGACACCGGCAATACGACAGGCGATTTTGATATTTTTGCAGATGACTTCTCTCTTGAGTTGGTGTGAACCGAGCCACCAGCCATTCTCCAAATCAATAACGCGCTTACGCTTAGTTGAATCCGGCTTGTCATAAAGGTCTTTAGGGTTTTGTGCGACCAGACGCTTGGTGCGGTTCCTGGTTTTAGTGTCAAGACGATTCATGAATTCCGGGTTGATGCGGTGAAACTCTTTCAGAATTTCAGCGAGGGTTTTATTGCCCAGTCCATATGGCTTTTCTTCACCGTTAAAAATATACCCAATGATTTTACGCGTTCCTCTACCGGAACGCGGTCGCGGGTCCCTCTGAATTGCGCGCGACTGATGACTGATTGATCTGGTTATGGTTGATGGGAAAGAGGGTGGCACAGGGCGCAATTGTTCCCTCAAAAATTGATCCAGATCATCAGACTCCGGCTTGGTTCCACATTCATTTTGCACAGCCGTAGCAAGGGTGTTACGCAGATCCGAGCCCTCATTCTCTAGTAAATTACGCCAGATTTTTGGAATCGTTCTTTTCGCTTTTTCTTTTGCCTGCCTGTTGGTGAGTAACTGCTGCGCCTGACTATGCGCCTCCTTGGACTCCACTTGTTTTTTACTCAGAAAACGATCGAAGCTGCGGGCATATTCGGCGGTCTTTTCCACGGCACTCAAAACCGCTCGGTAAAAGCGGCGCTCGGCAGGTGGCCCCTTCTCGAGCGCGAGGTAAAAATGCCAAATATCGCCATCTGTGAGGATGAGTAACTTAACGCCTTGGCCAAAGGCATAGCGAAATAACTGCTACTCCCCCGCTTCTTCAATACGCCCAAGACTTTTAGCTTCAATAAAAATCAGCGGACTCGGGCAATCAGTGTCCGTTTGGCATAATGCGTAATCGACTCGCTCGGATGTTGAATCGGGAATAGGGTATTCCGGAAAACACTCATCGGGATTAGTATCGTCCCAACCCAAACACCTAAGAATCGGTAGAATTACCGCTTGCTTGGTCTGCGCCTCATTTTGCAACTTCTCGGAACGAATCCACTCGGTCGCTTTTTTCAAAGTCTCTTCCAGTGCGGTTAAACTCATCTTTTATTTCCATGGTTTACTGATTTTTGCACGTTGAACCCATTAGCAAGCAGCACTGTTTGAGCATGGCTATCGCTTATTTCAGGCTTATCGCCGTATTTACAACCATAATTTTAACATATGAATTATACACTTTGCGCACAAAACATGAAGAATGTGAGAGCGTTGCATCTTTAATCATAAGGAATCAGCAATAAGGCGCGGATAGTATGGATAGACCGGTCTCGCGCGCGCCGTTGATTACAATCCACTACCCCGCCGCGTCCTCCTCTTCTTCCTTATCCTTATCCGCGGCAAAGGTCTCGACGATATTGTTATGCGCGGTTTGGGTGATCGATATCAGTGCCTTCTCATCGTGGCGGACGGCCACTTGCTGATGCAGGATATCGAGGTCAAATTTTCTGAATTTTTTGCCCAGGCGCCGGGCCTGCCACTCGCTGTAGCCAAATTCCATCAGCACGTATTCGGCCAGCTCCAGCGCCGAGCCGAAGATCTCCCTGGCGAATCCGTCAATCCGGTTGTCGATCAGGTGCATCGCGTGGCCGCGGTCGAAGGCGCGGACAAATATTTTCAGGTTGGGGAACGTCCGCCGAATCAATTCGATGGCCTGGTTGATGGTGTCCCGGTCGTGCATCGCGAGCACGATCAATTGGGCCTGATCGGCGCCGGCGGAGCGCAGCACGTCCGGCCGCAGCGCGTCGCCGTAGTAGGATTTATATCCAAAGCGGCGCACCCGGTCCAGTTGTTCGGGGTTGTTGTCTATCAGCGTGGGGGTGATTTTGTTGGCCATCAACAGGCGGCCAACCACTTGTCCGAAACGGCCAAAGCCGATGATGATCACCGGGTTGCGGTTGTCGTCAATTTCATCCATGGGCAGATCGTTCGCATGCACAAACCGCGGTGCAATCAGTTTTTCATTGGCGATCAATAACAGCGGCGTCAGCGCCATCGACAACGCCACCACCAGGATTAATTGATTGGCGATCTGCGCCTCCATCACACCGGCGGTTACGGCAAAGCCAAACAGCAAGAATCCGAATTCACCGCCCTGGGCCAGGGTGAATGAAAACAGACCGCGTTGGCTTGGGGGAAGGCCGATGAATCCGGCGATGCCATACAGTACCGCCACCTTGAGCGCCACCAGCGCCACGGTCAGGGCGACGATCAATAGCGGTTTTGCAAGCAATAGACCGAAATTTACCGACATGCCGACGGAAATAAAGAACAGCCCCAATAACAATCCCTTGAACGGTTCGATGTCCGATTCCAGCGCGTGGCGGTAATCGGAATCGGCCAGCAGCACCCCGGCCATAAACGCGCCCAGTGCCTTGGAGACGCCGAGTGCTTCCATGATTGCGGCGATGCCGCTGACCAATAGTAAGGACAACGCGGTGAATACTTCGCGCAGATGGGTCGAGGCGACGAAGCTGAAGACGTGGTGGAGAAAAAACCGACCGATGATGAAGATCCCCAGAATGACGCCTATGATCACCGGCGTGGATTGATGGCCCCCGCTGCCGGGGCCAACGCCACTGCCGTCGCCGGCAAATCCGAGTAGCGGAATCAATGCAATCATCGGGACGATTGCAATGTCCTGAAACAACAACACGGAGAATCCGGTCTTGCCCGCCGGCGTCGGCAGCAGGTTCTTTTCCTTGAGGGTATGCAATGCAATCGCAGTGGATGACAGCGCCAGCCCCAGACCGGCGATCACCGCGGTTTGCCAGCGCACACCCAGCAGCAGCGCGAGGATGAATAACAGTGCGGCGGTGATCAACACCTGAGCGCCGCCGACGCCGAGGATCGGTCGGCGCAGGGTCCACAGTTTGCGCGGTTCGAGTTCCAGGCCGATCAAAAACAGCAGCAGTACCACCCCCAATTCGGAGAAGTGCAGGATGTCATCGACGTTGTGGATCAGGCCCAGCCCCCAGGGGCCGATGCACGCACCGGCGACCAGGTAGCCGAGCACCGAGCCGAGACCAAGCCGGGCGAACAGCGGCACGGCGATGACCGCGGCGGACAGGTACACCACCAGATTGAGCATGAAACCATGGCTATCCATAGCAAGTGTTCACTGCGGTTTCAGGGCCGGAGCGGAGGGTGGATTAACCCGGCGATGCCCACCGAAGGTGTGCGGCGGACATAATCCACCGGTGCCGGGTGCGCGCTGAAAAAATAGAAAACAGGCATGGCTGTTTACTCCGTGGAAAGTGAAAACAAGGTAAAAATGTTGCGTTATGATAGCATCCGCCGGTTGGGAATGTTATTATTGTCGGCAATGAATCATATCAAAGACTGTCATTGCCTGTGCGGCGAGGTGCGTTTTTCCATCCCGCAGCCATTCCACGAAGTCGGGCTCTGCCATTGTGGGCTTTGCCGGCGGTGGACCGGTGGCGTGCCGGTATTTGCCGGTATGGCCGAAACGGTCACGATCACCAGCGGGGAGGCGTTACGCTGGTATGCTGCCACGTCCTGGGGCGAGCGCGGGTTTTGCGGCCGTTGTGGTTCATCGCTTTTCTGGCGGGAAAAGGGCGCCAAATCCAACTGGATGGTAGGCGTCGGCGCACTGCCGGCCACCGATGGATTGCAACTGGTCCGGCAAATTTACATCGATGACAAGCCGGGGTATTACAACTTTTCCGGGGATATGCCGCACCTGACGGGCGACCAGTTCATGGCTCAAGTGTCCGCGGAGATGCCGGTTCTGAAAAGATGGTCTGTTAGAATCTTCCTGTTTTTTCTGCGCTTAAAAAATCGCCTGTGGCCGCAATCGCGGCCATCGGACGCCGACCAGCGCGGGCGCTGTATCTGCGGCACGGTGCACTTTCGCCTGCCCCGCGTTCCGCAAGACGCCCATATGTGCCACTGCGGATTATGCCGCCGCTGGAGTGGCGGCGCGGGCGTCATCGGCATCAGCACCGACATCGAGGACATGGAAACCGGCGACGCGCTGCGCTGGTACCAAACGTCGGCGCACGGCGAACGCGGCTTTTGTGAGAAGTGCGGCACCGCGTTGTTTTGGCGCGGGCTGGGTGAAGGCGACGTCAGCGTAGTGTCCGCCGGGGCGCTGGAGGATGACCGCGGTTTGCATCTACACGAGCATATTTACATCGACGATAAACCGGATTACTACGACGTGGCCGGGGACGCTCAACGAATCAGTGGCGCGGAATACCGGCGACGCACCGCGCCGGCTTCGTCCGATTGAGCGCCGTCGAGGCGCGGACATGAAGCGCGGAGACTGGATAGTGACGCCATCCCCGTACCAGGCCCATCGGCACCATCCGGGTCTATCCCGGCGCGCAAGGTCATGACCCGCATCCTCGCCTTTGCCGGCAGTGCCAGAAAAGGTTCATTCAACAGGCAACTTGTCAAGATCGCCGCAACCGCCGCCGAGGCCGCCGGCGCCAACGTCACCGAGATCGACCTGGCTGATTTTCCCATGCCGCTTTTTGATCAGGACCTGGAAGCGGCGCAGGGCATGCCGGCGCCGGCCAGGGAATTTAAAAATCTGTTGATCGAGCATGACGGATTCTTGATTGCCTCCCCGGAATACAACAGCACCCTGAGCCCGCTGCTGAAGAATGCAATAGACTGGGCTTCACGCTCGGAGGCGGAAGGCGAGACGCCGCTGGTGGCCTACGCCGGCAAGTTCGCCGGCATCATGGCGGCCTCTCCGGGCGCTTTGGGCGGGTTGCGCGGACTGGTTGGGCTGCGCATGTTACTCGGCAATATCGGCGTGACCGTGCTGCCGGAGCAACTGGCGTTGCCGCAGGCCCACAATGCATTTGCCGATGACGGCTCGCTGGTTGATCCGCAACAACACCAGGCGGTGACCAATATTAGTAGCCGTCTGGTGGAAATGATCGGCAGACTGAAAGACGCCTGATCCGGAGCGCACCTCGGATCAACCCGTCAAGCTGCATATTTGCAATCGGCGGTACCGGCGGAACGGTTACGCCAAGGCTTGGAAATAACGAAACATTTCTTCGCGTTGTTTCTGATCGGGCAGTCTGCCGAATTGTGCGCCCATATTGTCGAGCATATGTTTGAGTTTACTGGTCGCCGGTATCACGCAGGTCACCGCCGGATGCGCCACCGCGTACTTGAGGAAATATTGCCCCCAGCTTTGTATGCCGAGTTCGGCCGCCCAGTCCGGCAGGTCTTTGCCTTTGACGCGCTTGAATAACGCGCCTCTTTGGTAGGCGCGATTGACCATGACCGCAATGCCGCGGTCTTTGGCTATCGGCAACAGCCGTTTTTCAACCACTCGGTTGTCTATATTGTAGCTCAACTGCACGAAGTCCAGTGGATGCTGTTTCAGCACCGCCTCCAGTTCTTCATGATAACGGCCATGGGAAGTGGTGACGCCAACGTAACGTAGCTGACCTTCGGCCTTCATCGCGTTAAGCGTCGGTAAATGGGTGCGCCAGTCCACCAGATTGTGAATCTGCATCAGATCGAAGCGTTCAATCCCCCAAAGCTGTCGCGAGGCCTGCATTTGATCGATGCCGGCCTGCTTGCCCTCAATCCAGACCTTGGTGGCGGAAAATAACCGTTCACTGCCCTGAGTTTGCTTGAGCAGTTTCCCGATCACCGCTTGTGCCGTGCCATACATCGGCGAGGAATCGAGCAGGGTGCCCTGCCGATCAAAGAATGTCCGCATCACCGCCTGCAGGCGCGTCATCGCATCAAGGTCGCTTAATGCAACATTCAGGGTTCTTGACGTGCCCATGCCAATCACCGGCAATGGCTCGCCGGAAGAGGGTATGACCCTGGTAATGATGCCCTCGTCGGCGGCCCGCAGCAGTCCGGGCAACCATGGCGCGACAACGCCGGCGGACAACAACAATTTTATTAGTTCACGGCGCCCACTATTCACACTCTTATTATCCATTGGAAACCTCCTTGACGGCCCTTGTTTGATCGACCAACTGCTCACGGCGAACACCCAGCCGCCAGGAAATGACTCCCCAGAATGCCGCCAGTGGCGCCGCGATCAATGCTATTTCCCCCAAGTTTAGCCCCAAAACCCGCATTCCGCCATAAATCCATGCACTCACCGCGTCACCGCCCCGATATACAACGGTATCGATAAAGTTCTTGGCCTTGTATTTCTCTTCCCGCTCCAGCACTGAATATAACATCTCCCGACAAGGTCGCATGATCGCGTAATTGCCGGCCCGTCTCAGCACCTGCACGACGATCAATACCACCAGTACCGGCGCGTAGGCCAATGCGATAAAACCCACCACCAACAACGCCGGGATTAGTGCCAGCGCGCCGGCAAGGGTGATGGATTTTACCAGGCGACTGACCACGAATAGCTGTATCAGCACAGTCAGCACGTTCACGGCCAGATCGATCCCGGCGAATACCGAGGTGCGCACCGCGGAATCGGTAAAGCTGGATTGAATAATATCGGCCTGTTGCAGATATAGGAAGGTCGACAGGGTTGAATACATTAATATCAACAAACAGATACCGAGCAAATAAGGTGATCCCAGCGCCAATCTTACCCCGGCCAGCCAAGACCCTCCCAGCGGTTGTTGCGCCCGCAGCCGTTGAGCTGCATTGCCCTGCCGCGCCGACCGGACGGATAAATGATGGATGCAGAAAATCGTTATCACTAACATCGCCGCCGAAATCAATAATAAATTATTCACCCCCAATGGTTGGACCAGCAGGCTGGTGATCGCCGGCCCGCTGATTGCGCCCGCGGTACCACCGGTTGCAATCACACCAAACAATCTTTTGGCCTGCGCCTGATCAAACAGATCATTCATAAAACTCCAGAACACCGACACGACAAACAGATTAAATACACTGATCCAGATGAAAAAAGCCCTGGCAACCCACTGGGGCTGCCAGGCATATACGAACAGCCCATAAAACAGCAACAGATTAACAATGAAGAAACCATAAACCAGCGGCACAAAGCGCCGGCGCGGGAAACGCGAACTCACCCAGCCAAATAATGGCACCACCGCCAACATCGCAATAAGCGTGCCGGTAAAGACCCAGGGAAGGTTTTCTATGCCGCCGAGTATGCCCATTTCATCCCGCACCGGCCTGAGAATGTAATAGGCGCACAGTAAAAAAAAGAAATAAAAAAACGCCGGAATCAGCAACCTGGCTTCGCCGTCCCTGATATCCAGCAGACGATCAAGCATGGATGTGATCATTAGTGCTCACAAGGGTATAGCATGCCAACGCCTCTTACTCATTCTTGACTGAACCAGTTTTTTATATTGATCTGGTGATAAGTCTTTTTTGCGTTGGTGTCTCCTGTGATTACAAAACCGGCAGGCAGCAACAATATTTGTTTTTTTATCTGCCCCGCCATCTTTGCGAGCATGGAGATGTTCGGCCGTACATTTAAATCTTTTAGCCTGTTGCACAGTGATGTTGCGTTCAGACAAGATTTCGTCCGGTGTTTTAATCCACATTGGCTGGTCACAATAATAGCAGCGGCCATCTTGTTTAGCATGTGCAGATGAGCGAAGTTTTTTTGGTGTATTATATGGCATAGCCAGTACTCCTTACGTTAATTTCAAATAAAAGTTGGTTGCCCGTATTTAGCCATGGAGGCTGAAATAGGGACCAGTTGAAATTAGTTCAGACTGGCACTACAGGGAGTCATTAAGAATCTACCCTGCGATTAATCAAGGGATTCATGATGAATTCACCTGCGATTAATCATATATAATATCCAAGCATATCAAATTAACCAGCCGGTGTCAATTATTTTTTTGGATACGTCGGTAAAATATGCAGCGCAATTATCCTGCGCCTTCTCTGCGGTTCTATTGCAACACGGTAGGTGATTGAGTGACCATGACCGAGTGTATATGCCAAATGATTTAGATCCCGGTGGAGGGGGCAACAATGGTACGTTTGGGTATAAACAAACTGAGCATCGCGCTCAAAAACGTGGCTGCCAATAACAACAGATGGACGTTAATCGCTGCGGTTTGACCATAATGTCTTTGGAACTGGGTAATGCGGACCAAGGCGCCGTATTCGCCGCCGGCCTGTTTGAGTATTTTAGCGGTCGATGGTACGGCAACGTCGACTCGGGCATAAAGTGCAAACCTGAAGCAATAAACGGCCGTTTATACTAACAAAACCGGGACGGTGGCGGCAATAGTAATCAAAAATTCGCGGTTGTCCTAGTGGCAGTGCCCACCGGTGAGTAAGTCATAATATTTGCCTGGACCGCCGATAAATCGCCGGCGCATAGGCGGCGTTAATTTGTACATTGCTTCAACCAACTACGCCCAAACCTGGCGTATTCAGGATTGATTTCAATACCCAGAAATTTAACTCCCAGTAATTTTGCCACCACACACTCGGAACCCGACCCGGTGAAGGGGATCAGGGTGCGCCCGTGCCGGCCATTGACGCGGGATAAAATCAAACGCCTGGTCAACTCCATTGGCTTTTGCGTGGGGTGTTTGAGTGTATCGTGGCCGCTATGGTTGGCCAACTCACTCGGCGGTCGTACCGGGCCACCACAATCGCGGCACGCGAACCACCGCTCCGCCCGGCCTGCTCCACCCGCCAGGGCGGGGATATTGAGCACGTCACGCGGCAATGCGCCGTTGCTATGGGCATTGTAGATAGTCTTGCGACTGTCCCCAAACCTGCCTTTGGTGTCTTTCCGCTCCTTTCCCGCACACTTGAGGAAAGAGTCGGTATAGGGTTCACGGATCTGATCTAATTCCAGGTTCGGCCGCTTGGTGCCGGGCTTCCACAGGCACAGGATCGACTCGTGTGAACGCTGCCAGAATTTTGAAAATGGAACGGCCTTATTAGTGTAATGCCATACCAGCCAGCGTTGCTCATTTATTGGGTATTTGACTGCAATCCGCGCCAATACTTCAGGAAAACCATACATATAAATCAGGCCGTTATTGGCCAACAGGCGAAAACACTGCCCAAGCCATTCTCCGCACCAGTCAATATATTCACCAATGGGCAGCCTATCGTCGTTGTTGCCAAAATCCTTACCGATATTGTAAGGCGGGTCTGCTATCACCACGTCAAAGGGTAACTCAGCGGGTCGATCTTTAAGGGTATCGATCACGTCGCCGGTAACGATTCTCGACCGGAACACCGGCCTGGCAACGCAAGCCGAGACTGCTTTGAGACTAGCCATCGCCGATTGCGCCCGATGCGGCACTGGCGGTCATCAACCGGATTCGACAATTGCCCTCGTTCAGCCGGAAGCTAAAGTCACCAATATAGCGATACAAACCCTTATGACTTAGATGATGGGTACGATAAATGCCCATCTCAAGCACCGCCCACGTGCTTTCAATCGCGATTGTCGCTGCTACTTCTGTCCTGGTCGGGTGGAAAAGCCTTTGCTGCAATGATGAACCGCCGAAGCTGATTTATCCGTCGGTTAAAAGAGGGCATTGGATTGGTGACCAAAATCAACGGGATTATCCCGCACCGATTGAACGGAAAAATTCCCCCAGTCATGGTCCTTGACGCCAACCTGGATGGCATCATTTTCGGTGTCAAAAAAGCCGACTAATTGTTGGCGATGAATAAGGGCATAACCGGATGAGCGTTGTTTTCGCCATTCAGGCAGCATTTTTTTGAAGTATTGATAATTGTCGCCTACTTCTTTTTGTGCCAATTCAATTTTATTTTGTTTGCTCATAACATTCCCCCCCTTTATGCACGGGATTGCAATGGAAATCACTCGCGTTTGTTTTTTTGCTATCGAAGAATTGTAGTACATAAGCCCTTAAATAGCGAGTATATATGTATAAGTCCATAAGGTATTGTTTGCCTCCGGCGGGGCTTTCTCGTTGCCGGGATGTATCCCATTGCCGGGGGTATTGTTATCGGTGATAATCCGTACAGGTATTTTTTGTCCAGGCCCTTTTTAGGGTCGAATGGCGTTGTATTTGAGCAGTCAATCGGGAAGTTCAAAGGGGTTGCGCATCGGACCGGATTCGCGTCTCAGGGGCATTAAGACTCCCGCCGCTTGAGGGATTAGGCCCACCGATGGTGGGTGCGATGATCTCGGATATAGTCAACCCACGTCCGTGGCCATAAGCACTTTACGCGCAACCTCGGCGTGCGCGACGTATCGGCCAGGGCTTAAAAGGCCGCTAAAAAATTCCGCCTCGATTTCTCATTTTATAACTGATCCCTTCAGCAATGAGCCAACATATGCAGGTGGCAACAAGGATTATGCCTGCCATTAACCAATCAATGGATGCAAGTTTCAATGCGCTTGCAAGCGGCGGCAGGAACAGGGCGAGCATCTGTAACAGGATGCCGGCTGATAATGCGCCGATGATCCAATTATTTGGTTTGGGGATAAGATGCACCTTGCGTGCGGGTAATACGAAAGACAGTTGCACCAGCACTAAAAAGCTGAAGATCAGCGACTGCGTATAGCCCTTTTCAAACCCCAGGAGAGGCAGTGCCACCAGCAGAATCAACGCCACCAAACCACCCAGCAGACCCACCGAAACGGTGAACCTCAGGGTGACCCTCTCCAATAGCGGGGCCGCAGGCGAACGCGGGGGCAGTGTCATAACGTGAGGGTTTCGGTCGGTTGTCAACGCCAGAGCGGGCAGGGAATCGGTAATTAAGTTTATCCAAAGAATTTGCGCCGCCGTTAATGGCAGCAACAATGCGCCTTGTGTGTGCAGAGTCGCAAATGCAATAAACGCGCCAATGCCGATCAATATTACTTCGGTTAAATTGGTGGAGAATAGCGTGCGGATAAATGATTGGATATTCTCGTAGATACTGCGTCCTTCTTCAATGGCCGCAACAATCGTGCGAAAGTTGTCATCCAGTAACACCAGATCCGCCACCTCACGGCTGACGTCGCTGCCTCTTTGTCCCATCGCGATACCCACGTCCGCGGCTTTCAATGCCGGTGCGTCGTTGACGCCATCCCCGGTCACGGCCACCACTTCTCCCGCTTGTTTTAGACATTGCACGATCTTCAATTTATGGGCCGGCGTCACTCGTGCAAAAATACTGCATAATTTCAACGTATCTTTTAGTTCCTGATCGGAAAGTGTATCCAACTCCTTACCTGAAACCGCTTTGGTGCCATCGATACCGATCTGTCGCCCAATCGCTTTTGCCGTCACGGCATGATCCCCGGTGATCATCACCACTCGAATACCGGCATCCTGGGCCGAGGCAATAGCGTCCGGAATCTCCGGCCGTGGCGGATCCCAAAGTAGAATCAGGCCCAGCCAGATCAGATCGTCATCAGGTTCAGCCTGCCGCTCATCATTGGTCCCGGCCATCGCCACGGCCAGGGTTCTGTAACCCTCTTTTGCATAATGTTCAATTTTCTCCCGCCAGGCGGACTGTTCCTCAGGCCCCATACTGCAACGCTCCAATAACACGTCCGGCGCACCTTTCAAGTAACTCACCCGTCCCCGGTCGGTCAGAGTGGTAATGCGCATATACTTCCAGGCCGCGTCAAACGGCTTCATCGATATGCGAGGGTATTGTTGGCGCAGTGCCGAGGGGTCGAGTTTTTGAGCAACACAATAGCGTAACAGCCCCAGCTCCAACGGATCGCCGGCACCGCTTTCAAGATCGGCGTCATTGACAATTGCCATGGCCAACAGCGCTTGTTGGGGATTCGGACTATCGAGCTTCCTGACCTCCATGTAGTTTTCAGTGAGTGTGCCGGTTTTATCGGTGGCAATAAGCGTCACCGAACCGAGAGCCTCAACCGCGGAAAGTTTTCTTACCACCGCCTTGCGGGCGGCCATACGTTCCAGACCAAAAGCCAGGGCCAGCGTTAACACGGCGGGCAGACTTTCAGGCACCGCCGCCACTGCCAGGGCAACCGCAAACAGAAATACCGTGCCGAAGTGGGTGAGACCCCCCACCAGGCCACCGGTGATTAAAATCACCAGCGCCAGTACCAGCACAAACAGTGCTATCTGTTTGCCAAAGTGGTTGATACGTTTCTCCAGTGGCGTTTTTTCGTCCTCAACGCTGCCGATAAGATGGGCCAGTTTGCCCATGGTACTGACTGCGCCGGTGGCGGTAATTCCGGCGTGCGTTTGGCCTCTCACCGCCAGGGTGCCACCAAAAATGGCATCGCCATCGGCCTTATCAATGGGCACCGATTCACCGGTCAGGATCGACTCATCAACCATAAGGCTCTGGGAGTGAGTCACCGTGGCGTCAGCCGGTATGCGCTCTCCGGCCTCAAGACGAATAAGGTCACCGGGTAACAGTTCACGGCTTGGAATGCGTGAGTAGTGACCGTCACGCAATACCCAGGATTGGGGAGTAGCCATGGACTTGAGTTTTTGCAAGGCCGCTTCTGACTTGGACTCCTGCCACACGCCCAGGAAGGCATTGGCCAGTAAGATCGTGAGAATGGTAATAGACTCAAACGGCGCTCCGTGGGCACCTTCACTGAACCAAACGCCAATGTCGATCAATAGCGCCACAATCAGAATGCCGATCAGTGGGTTATTAAATTGTCGATACAGGCGCTGCCAAAAGCGCTCGGGGACCGCTTCCGGCAGCGCGTTAAAGCCATATTTTAACCGCAGGCCGGCAACATCACTGGTACTGAGTCCGCTTAGCGCTGAGGTGCTCATAGGTGAGATCATGGTGGTCGAAGTTGGCGTCATTATAGAAAATGATCACTTGTCTGGGCAAACCTTATCCGGCCATGCAGATAATTCCGTTGCCTGCTTGATCCGGGAAAATAAATACCCGTCGAGTGGCGGGCAAACCATCAGTCGTAGATTGGGGTGCCGTTGCGACCGGCCGCCGCGGTATTACTCAGGGTGTGGAATCCTTAATGCGCCGATAGTTTTGCCCTGCCGCATCCGCCTCGGCGTCACGGCCGATTTGCCGATAGACAAGACTCAGCAAATACCATGAACTGGCATAGTCGGGCTCTATCCGCAAGGCTTCACGGCAGGCGGCGATGGCTTCATCATAGCGTTCAAGGTTGCGGTAACTGTTGCCCAGGTTATTCCATGCGTCGGCGTCGTCGGGATTGATCCGCACCACTTCACGGTACGCGGTCACGGCTTCATCATCGCGACCAGGGTTGCCGTAACTGAGACCCAGGTTGTACCAGGCATCGGCAAATTCGGGATTGATCCGCACGGCCTCGCGGTAGGCGGCGATGGCTTCGTCATTGCGGCTCAGGTCGTCGTAGGTATTGCCCAGGCCATACCACGCAGAGGCATAATCGGGCTCTATCCGCAAGGCTTTACGGTAGGCGGCGACGGCCTCATCATCGCGGTCAGATTTGCGGTAGGTGTTACCCAGACTGGTCCATACACCGGCAAATTCGGGTTCTATCCGCAAGGCTTCACGGTAGGCGGCGATGGCTTGATCATTGCGGTCAAGCCGGGCGTAGGCATTGCCCAGGTTATACCACGCGCCGATATATTCGGGATTGATCCGCAAGGCTTCCCGGTAGGCGGCAATGGCCTCATCGTAGCGTTCAAGTCCGCCGTATGCGTGGCCCAGGGCAAAATAAGCGACGAAATTTTCCGGTTCGGCCTGTGTCCATTGTTGGCTATGGTCAAGCAGTCCGTTCCAATCCTTTGCCTTTGTCAATTCCAGGGCCTTATTCCAGGCATCCAGAGACGCCCCGGCGTCAGCGTCGGGAGTGGGTTCGGATAACGGCGACGTATTATCACCGGCATTGGCAAGCCATTCCGATGGATGTGCAAAATCAGGATTCTGGTGATTCTGATGGTAGAAAGTGGTGACGCCAGGCGATTTATCGGCGCGATCAAACAGGCCGCCGGCGGGTTGCGCGGCAGTTGCGAACGGTGGCGTGACGGCCAGCAGCAATATCGCCGCCAAATTCAGCGCCGGCTTATCGCAATATCGTCGCGATGCGCTCACGCGATTGAGAACTGGCAAAAACCAACGGGTGATTGCGGCAAAGGCATGATCGCCGATGGCAGGGCCGGGTTCATTCGGCCGCCAATTTTTTTACAGGAAAAATGCTTTGTATTCATTCGGCAATCCGGTCAAATTGGGTGGATGGTGATTCGCTTATTATAGAGTATCGGAGGAGTAAATACCCGTTCCGGGGTTTGGCGGCCGTTACGATGGTACGTCGCGGCATTATTCACCGCGTGGTATGTTTATGCGCATAGAGTTCTGCTCTGCCGCATCCGCCTCGGCGTTACGACCGACTTGCCGATAGACAAGACTCAGGAGATGCCACGCCTCGGCATCTTCGGGATTGATCCGCAAGGTTTCACGGTAGGCGGCAATAGCTTCATCATAGCGGTAAAGTTTGCCGTAAATGACGCCCAGGTTATACCACGCAACGGCATATTCGGGATTGACTCGCAAGGCTTCACGGAAGGTGGCAATGGCTTCATCATAGCGGCCAAGTTTGTCGTAAGCGTCGCCCAGGTTATTCCACGCAACGGCATCTTCGGGATTGATTCGCAAGGCTTCACGGAAGGGGACAATGGCTTCATCATAGCGGTCAAGTTCGCTGTAAATGAAGCCCAGGTTATACCACGCATCGGCACCTTCGGGATTGGTTCGCACGGCTTCACGGAAGGCGGCAATGGTTTCATCATGGCGGCCAAGTTCGTAGTAAGTGATGCCCAGGTTATACCACGACTCGGCAAATTCGGGATCTATCCGCAAGGCTTCAAGGTATGCGGCTCTGGCTTCATCATAGCGGTCAAGGCCGTCGTAAGTGGTGCCCAGGTTATTCCACGCCTCGGCAAATTCGGGATTGATTCGCAAGGATTCACGGTAGGCGGCAATGGCTTCATCATAGCGGTAAAGTGTGCCGTAAATGACGCCCAGGTTGTACCACGCAAGGGCATATTCGGGACTGCTCCGCAAGGCTTCACGGTAGGCGGCAATGGCTTCATCAAAGCGGTCAAGTTCGCCGTAAGTGAGGCCCAGAAAAAAATGCGCGGCGAAATTTTCCGGTTCGGTTTGTGTCCATCGTTGGCTATGGGCAAGCAGACCATTCCAATCCTTTGCTTCCGATAATTCCAATGCCTTATCCCAAAAAACCAAAGACGCCCCCGAGTTAATGTCCGGAGTGGATTTGGAGAACGGCAATCCATTCCGACGCGCCTCGGCAATCCATTCCGATGGAAGCGCAAAATTCAGATTCTGTCCGTCCTTGTAATAAAAAGTGGTAATGCCAACCAACCTGGCCGCGCTATCAAACAAACCGCCGCCGGAGTACCCCGGAGATATCGCCGCGTCCGTTTGGATCAGCGGCGATGTCCCGCCCAGGACCCGCAACTGCGAAACAATCCCGCCGCTGATAGTGAACTCCAACCCCCGCGGCGACCCTATAGCGAACACCGTCTCACCGACCTTCAGATCCCCGGCGGCACGGATAACGGCAGTTTCGTTCAGGCCCTGGGCCGACAGCAGGCATATATCCCGCCCGCGGTTGCCGCCGGTGATTTCCGCGGCAACCCCGGTGCCTCCATCCGTGCGCAGAATTTCCACACGCGAGACGTTTTCCAGGACGTGGCAATTGGTCGTCACCTCATTGACCTCGGTGACCACCCCGCTGCCCTGTGTGGCTTGCTCGCCTTTGGCATCGAACCCGCGCACGATCACAACGGATCTATTCGCCTTTTCAAAGACTTTGACCGCCTCATCCGCGGCGGTCGCAGACGGCGGAATAAGGGCCAGCGGCAAAATCGCCGCCAAATTCAGCGCCGGGCTATCGCAATATCGTCGCGATGCGCTCATGTGATCGAGAGCCGGCAAAAACCGACGGCTAATGGCGGCAAAGGCATGATCATCGGCGTCAAGGCCGCGTTCATCCACCCGCCAATCCTGTCACAGGAAAAATACCTTGTATTCATTCGGCAATCCGGTCAAATTGGGTTGATTATGATCCGCCCAGTATAAAGCAACGGCAGCATAAATACCTGGCGGGGGCCGGAAATACCTGGCGGGGGCGGAAATACCCGTCGCGAGGCGGGAAATACCCGTCGCAGGCCGGGAAATCCCCGTCAGGGGGCGGGCAAATCATGCCACCGATTAAAAAGTAATAACAGTTTAACCCATTTTTCAGGCTAAAACGGTGGCGCCGGGGAATGACGGATAAACTAAGATTGACAACGACCGAGTCTATCCCTATGATTCCACCTTGTTTAATATTTGGGCCTGCCCCAAGCCGATAGTGATAATGAAAACCTTTGTTGCAAAACCCGCTCAAGTGAAACGCGGCTGGTATCTGGTCAATGCCAGTGGCAAGACCCTGGGGCGGCTCGCGAGTGAGATCGCCCGGCGTCTGCGCGGCAAACATAAACCCGAATATACTCCGCACGTCGATACCGGTGATTATATTGTGGTGATCAATGCCGAGCGGATAAGGGTGACCGGTAATAAAACCACCGATAAGATTTACCACAGGCATACGGGTTATCCGGGCGGCCTTAAATCCAGTTCCTTTGCCGAGCTTATCGACCGCAAACCGACTATGATCCTGCACCAGGCGGTGAAAGGCATGTTGCCGAAAGGGCCGTTGGGACGGGCCATGTTGCGCAAGCTGAAGGTCTATGCCGGCACCGAGCACAAACACGTCGCCCAGCAACCGATTCCATTGGAGCTTCAGTAATGGCAAACGAGATTTATTACAGTACCGGGCGGCGTAAGAGTTCGACGGCGCGGGTGTTTCTGAAAAAAGGCAGTGGCAATATCACCATCAATAAACGTACCCTGGAACAGTATTTTGGGCGTGAAACCGGGCGCATTATCGTCAGGCAACCGTTGGAATTGATAGAGAGGCTGAACGATTTTGATATTAATGTGTCGGTCAAGGGCGGCGGGATCTCCGGCCAGTCCAGCGCCATTCGCCATGGGATCACCCGGGCCTTGATGGCCTATGATGAAACCCTGCGCAAACCGTTGCGCAAGGCCGGTTTCGTAACCCGTGACGCACGTTCGGTGGAGCGTAAGAAAGTGGGTCTGCACAAGGCCCGCAAACGTCCGCAGTATTCAAAACGCTAAATCGCAGTTGGCGCCACGCAAGCGCCGGGGGCGGTTGCGCAAGCACTCAGACGTTCCCATGCCCGCCGGCGAGTCGGGTCTTCAGGCCGGCTGTTTTTGCTTTATCCTGGCCCAGGTGTCGCGCAGCGAGACGGTGCGGTTGAACACCGGTTGCCCCGGTTTGGAATCGATGGCGTCGACGCAGAAATAACCTATTCGTTCAAATTGAAACCGCTGTTCCTGTCTGGCCTCGGCCAGTTCCGGTTCCACCAATGCCTTGATCACCTCGATTGAATCGGTATTAAAAAATGTTTTCCAGTCCTCTTGATGACGGTTATCGTCCGGTGCCGGATCGGTGAACAGACGATCATACAAACGCACTTCAACCGCGACCGCGTCGGCGGCGGGCAGCCAATGTATCGTGCCTTTCACCTTGCGGCCATCGGGTGCATTGCCGCCTCTGGTCGCGGGATCATAATTGCAGCGCAATTCGATCACCACACCGGCGTCGTCTTTGATAACCCGTGTGCAGGTTATTAAGTAGGCGTAGCGCAAGCGCACTTCCCGCCCCGGGCCAAGCCGATAAAAATTTTTGGGTGGTTGTTCCATAAAATCATCGCGGTCGATATAGATTTCTTTGGTGAAAGGCAGCCGCCGGCTTCCCAGCTCCGGGCGGTCGGGATGATGAGGCGCGTCCAGTGCTTCGATTTCGGCCTCAGGGTAATTTTCGATCACCACTTTAAGCGGTTTTAATATTGCAAAGGCACGCGGCGAGGTCTTGTTTAGATCGCTGCGCACGCTGTTTTCCAACACCTTGATATCGATCATGGTGTCATTCTTGGTGATCCCTATGCGGGCGCAAAAATCGCGTATGGCTTCGGGAGTGTAGCCCCGGCGGCGCATTCCGGTCAGGGTCGGCATGCGCGGATCATCCCAGCCGGAAACACGCCCGGATTGTATCAGTTCATTGAGTTTGCGTTTGCTGGTGATGGTGTAATTCAGATTAAGGCGGGCAAATTCTATTTGGCGCGGATGACAGGGCAGCGGCAGTTGCTCCAGATACCAATCATACAGGGGCCGGTGATCTTCAAATTCGAGGGTGCATAATGAATGGGTGATCCCCTCCAGCGCGTCGGAAATACAATGGGTAAAATCATACATCGGATATATGCACCATTCATCGCCGGTGCGGTAATGCGAGGTTTTTCTGATCCGGTATATGACCGGGTCGCGCATGTTTATATTCGGTGACGCCATATCGATTTTAGCCCGTAACAGATATTGGCCCTCTGCAAATTCACCGGCGCGCATGCGTTGGAACAGCTCCAGGTTTTCCGCCGGTGGCCGGTTGCGGTTGGGGCTATCCCTGCCGGCTTGCGTCAATGTGCCCCGGTATTCGCGGATCTGCTCGGCATCGAGATCATCGACATAGGCCCTGCCGTCTTTGATCAGTTGCACCGCGCAATCATATAATTGCGGGTAATAATCGGAGGCATAAAATAACCGCTCATCCCAGTCAAAACCAAGCCAGCGCAGGTCGGCCTTAATCGCGCGCACGTATTTTATGTCTTCCTTTTCCGGGTTGGAATCATCAAACCGAAGATTGCACCGGCCCTGTGGGTGTTCATCGGCCAGGCCAAAATTCAGGCAAATTGATTTCGCATGGCCGATATGCAGATAGCCGTTCGGTTCCGGCGGGAAACGGGTATGGACGATCCCGTCATGTTTGTTGGCGGCGACGTCTTTGGCGACGAGGGCGCGGATAAAATCAGGTCCCGCCGGGTCATTGTTTGCCGGCATTAGTTGTCCTTCATCGTGATCATAATAATGTGTCGTCGGCAATATTAACCGCCACTCTAATAAACCCGTCTGGCAATATCGGGCAGGTCGCCGGTCAGGCCCATCGCTCTTTTCATGATCATTTCTTTCAGCAACGGTATGCCGTTGACCCGGCTCAGGCCAAAGTTGCGCGACCACCGCACCCACTCGAATCGATTCTCAAATAAATATTTAAGGCCGTCCAGGACGGTCATCATCATCTGCACCTCAGTGCGGCGCCAACGTTCATATTTTCTTAACGCCCGCGGTTTGCCGACGTCGCGCTTGCGGCGCCGGGTATCGGCGATGATTTGCGCCAGGGCCGCGGCATCCAGCAAACCCAGGTTGGCGCCTTGCCCGGCGAGTGGATGAACGCTATGCGCGGCGTCTCCGATCAGGGCCAGTCTCGGTTGACAATAATGGCGCGCCTGGATCCGCATCAACGGAAAACCCGCGCGCCGCCCAAGCAGCTCAACCTCGCCGGCCTGGTGGCCGAATGATTTCGCCAGCTCGCGGTTAAACTCGGCCGGCTCGCTATTAAGCAGCCGCTCGGCGTGTTGCGGGTGGGTGGACCAGACTATCGCACAATGATTTAAATCGGCCATGGGTAAAAACGCCAACGGCCCGCCGGGTAAAAAAACCTGTCGGGCCATATATTGATGACTGTGTTCGGTTTTGACAATGGCGCCGATGGCACGTTGCCGGTAGTCGTGTTTGTCATATTGAATTTCGGCAAGTTTTCCGGTTATCGAATTGGCGCCCTCGGCACCGATTAATAATCTCGCGTGCAGGCGCCGGCCATTATCCAGAGCCAGGCAGATATTATCCTCGTCCACCGCGATTGAAACCGGCGCCGCGCCGCGCATCAACTCAATATTATCCTGATGCGATAATCTGGTATCCAGGGCATTCCGGAGCAGCCGATATTGAATAATATAACCCAGCGTTGCCTGAGCTATCGCGCCGCCGTCAAATTGAATCCTGCCGCCGCCGCTGTCGTCCCATACCCGCATACTCCTGAATAGGCCGATTTGATCCCGGTTTAAGTCTTTCCAGACGCCGGCGCCGGATAAAATGTGTTTTGACGCGACGGTCACCGCCAATACCCGCGGATCATCATGATCATCGGGTTCCCGCGTGCCCGCGGCACTGAGCATGATCACGCGGATGCCGTTGCGGGCAAGCAGCGCGGCACAGGTCGCGGCGCTGAGGCCGTCGCCTGAAATAATGACGTCGGCGTCAAAGTCGGGATCGGCGTTGATGCTCAATGGTCGGTTCCGATCCAGTGAGGCCGGACGCCCCGGAGTCCGGTCAGGAACTGAATCAATCTGCTTCTGGCGCCGGCGTTATGGGCCAGCAGTAACATGCCTTGCTTGCGTAACAGGCGCTTTAACGGCGAAGCATTATAAAATAACGATGCCAGGGTGCGGGTGAAATTAATAACCGGTTTTTGATCGCCGGCACGGCGCCGACAATAATCGGCCAATAGTTCAATATTACCAACGTCGATTCGGCGCCGGACGCCGTCCAACAGGGTTTCGGCCAGGGCCACCGCGTCGCGCAACCCAAGATTAAACCCTTGTCCCGCGTTTGGATGCAGGCTGTGGGCGGCGTTACCGAGCAACACCAGCCGCGACCGGTATTGTTGTTGCGCGGCGATATATTTGATCGGATATTGGCCTCTGCCGCCAATTTTGTTTATTGTCCCCAGGCGCCGGCCAAATTCCGCCTCAATGCAGGTAATAAATTGCCGGTCGGACAAGCCCATATACTTACCCGCCTGCTTCGTCTCGACCGTAAAAACCAGTACCGATTGATGCCCGCCCCTGGGTAATAACGCTATCGGGCCATGTGGAGTGAAGCGTTCAAACGCGGTACCGCGATTGGGTTTGGCGGTCGTGATGGTACAAACAATAGCGGTTTGTCGATAATCACGCGCGTCGATCTCGATACCGGCCTGTTGTCTAATGCCGGAGTGACTGCCGTCCGCGGCAACCAGCAGCCTGCAGCTTATTGTACTGCCTGTGCCGTTTGATTCGATTTGCACCACTGCGGCGTCATCGTGTATTGCAAAGCCGGCAACCCTGGCCGGGCACATCAGGTCTATATTGTGACATTCATGCAAACACCCATAAATGGCGTTACCCAGATCATGGGCGGCCACCACGTGGCCCAATTCAGTCAGGCCGGCGTCGGCGGCGGCCAGTTTGACTATCCCAAATTGTCCCTGCTCGGAAACGTGAATGTATTTAATCGGGCAGGGCTCGGCATTGAGACCCTGCCAGATATTGAGATGGCTCAGAATAGCGCGTGACAACCGCGACAGGCCTATGCCCCTGTCATCATAAGTGGAACCTTGTCGGTCGCTTAATTGAACCGGTTCGACGACGCAACAGCGCAGCGCAGAATTGCCCAATGCGCAGGCCAGACTGGCGCCCGCCATACTGCCGCCGGCAATAACAACGTCATAATCATACTGCATGGGTCATCAACGCCTCAATCTCATCCACCTGTTTCGGCGCGTCTTTGCTGATCACCTCGTTGCCGTTATTGGTGACCAACACGTCGTCCTCGATTCGGACGCCGATATTCCACCATTTTTTGGCCAGACCGCGGGTGCCGGCTGCAAGATACAGCCCCGGTTCAACCGTCATCACCATGCCCGGTTCCAACATGCGCCATTCGCCCTCGACCTTGTAATCGCCGACGTCGTGCACGTCCATGCCCAGCCAATGGCCGGTGCGATGCATATAATATTGGGTGTAGGTCCGGTCGCCGATGAGTGTGCTCGCCCGGCCCTTTAATATGCCCAATTCCAACAGACCGCGGGTAATCGTCTCGACCGCGGCCGCATGCGGATCATTCCAATGATTACCGGGCCGGATCTGATCGATAGCCGCCTGTTGGGCCGCCAGTACCACCTCGTAAACAGCCCGCTGCGCACGGGTAAATTCACCGCCGATGGGCAGGGTCCTGGAAATATCACTGGCATAACCCTCAAACTCGGCGCCGGCGTCGATCAATAATAATTCTCCTTCATTCAGGACCGATGAATTTTCCGTGTAATGTAAAATGCAGCTATTCTTACCGCCGCCGACGATGCAGGGATAAGCCGGTGCCCTGGCGCCCCGGCGCATAAATTCATAAGTCAGTTCGGCCTCGATCTGATATTCCACCATGCCCGGTTTGCAATGCCGCATGGCCCGCTTATGCGCGGCCGCGGAGATCTTGGCCGCCTTGCGCATCAACCTGATTTCATGCCGGCTTTTATAGAGCCGCATATCGTGCAGAAAATGGTTTAACGTGATCAATTCATCCGGGGCATGCACGCCCGAACGCGCCTGCCCCCTGAGTTGATTGACCCAGGCCAGAACTCTTTGATCAAACCCGGGATCGTTACCGATGTTATAAAAAATACGTTCGTGATCTTTTATTAACCCCGGTACTATTTCATCCATCTCTTCAATCGGAAATGCCTCATCGGCACCATACAGGTCGCAGGCGCCCTCCAGCCCCGCACGCCGGCCGTCCCATAGCTCCATTTTCGGGTTTCGGGTACGGCAGAACAGAATATATTCACATTGTGGCCGGCTGGGTATGATCACCGCCACCGCTTCGGGTTCCGGGAAACCGGTTAAATAATAGAAATCGCTGTCCGGCCGGAAGCGATATTCGACGTCACGATTACGCACCCGAACCGGCGCGGTAGGCAGGATGGCAACGCTTTCATTGCCGATCATATCCATCAAACGTTTACGCCGGCGCGCAAATTCTTTGGTATCCATCAATGAGCAACCCCGACTATGCCCGCCAAAATTATCCGCCCGCTGCGGGTGCGATCAGCCTGCGCGCGCCTGTTCGATGAGTTTGTGCGGAACCGTCTCATATTTTTATTGCTTTTATTCACTTTACCATGTAAATGAGGAGAGTATGATTATATTTTATGCCCGTGCCTGGCGGAAAAAACCGTCAAATACCGGCTTGGTTAATTGAAATCCATCATGCATTGCGATATGAACAACAATAAAATAGGACGATATTTGATACGAACCGGCACCAAACGGTTGACCCTGCGAACCGACCGCCCTATATTTAGCATATACTAACGCTTCGGCATGATACCTTTATTTAACTCATGATATTACCAGATGATGACAATATGACTACTGACAATAATCAAAACATCGATTTAACCGCGTTGGAGACCAGGGTGGATGAATTAATCAATGCGGTTGAACGGCTCAAATCGGAAAATTACGCGCTCAAGAATCAACAGCAGGCGCTGGTGAACGAACGCGCCACGCTCACCGAAAAAACCGAACAGGCCAGAACCCGAATCGAATCCATGATCTCCCGTCTGCGGGCAATGGAGACGCGCCCATGAGTAATAACAGTGCTTCAGTCAACGTCACGATTCTCGATAAATCCTATCTCATCGCCTGTGAAGAACATGAAACCGAACAACTGCGGTCGGCGGTGGATTATATCAATCAAAAAATGCATGAGGTGAAACAAGACGGCAGCTTAATCGGCGGTGAACGCATTGCCGTTATGGCGGCGCTCAATATTGCCAATGAAATGTTGGGATACAAAAATGAAAAAGAGGGCTATACTATAGGGATAGAAGAGACGGTACAACGTCTGCACAGTAAAATTAACCATGCGTTGACCAACAATCATTGGGACAAGACTTACGGTGAGGGGAATAATTAGCGGATGAATTGATTCAAATTTGGGTATCTTCTGCGGTGTGCGCTTATCGGGCTAGTGGTAACTTGAGCCTAAGATACTAACCAGGGGACTTACTCGCAGGGTTGTTGTGCACGTCCGGATTGTTCGGAAAGCCTGATACTCTGCCAACTGTTCCCACTTGAACCCGCGGTTCAAGTTAAGGTTCGTAGCGGCACTGTGGTTGATGCCCTTCCTCATTTGATTCGGTTTATCTACTGCAATGTTTTGTCGTATCTGCGGGAGTGCCAACAGAGTATCCGGCGGGGCCGGGGCGCGATGATTGAGATCGATGCCGATGATTTTCAACCTTCCACCAGCCACGTTGATATCTGGCGGCTGTCGCTGGATGCGGGCATGGGCGATCTGGGCGACTCACTCGCCTGCCTGAATCAACAGGAACAGGAACGGGCCAACAAACTAAAGACGCTAACCAGGCAAAGGCAATTTATCATTACCCGCGCCTGTCTCAAACGGATCCTGGCCCGGATAAGCAATAAACAAGCGCCCCAGATCCGTCTTTCCCACGGCGAGCGCGGCAAACCCCATATTGATGAACAGTTTCGAGGAAAGCCGATTTACTTTAATCTCTCCCATTCAGACAAACAATCGATGATAGCGCTGACGCTGGGACAGGAATTGGGCATTGACATTGAAAAAATTCAGGCGCACAGGGATCACAGACTATTGGGCCGGCGTTGCTTTTCCGGTCGGGAACAAAGCCGATTAAACCGATTGCGGGACGATGAATTATACCGGGCTTTTTACGCCTGCTGGACCCGCAAGGAGGCGTTTATCAAGGCCATCGGCGAGGGTATCGGATATGGGCTGGACAAATTCGACGTCTCGCCGGACACCGAGGCCGGGTGGAGTCGGATCAATCTGCGACAAACCACCGCCGGTGATAAAGCCTGGTTCAACATATCGCTGGAATGCGCGCCGGGCTATGCCGCCGCATTGGCGCTCAGCGATACCGAAGTCGGCCTGCGTTATCGAACCCCGGTGCCGGTATCACTGAGATCATAATGCTCTGTTTTTTACAGGGGATTTATCTTATTCCGGTTTTTGTTTGCTTTCTATTGAACAGTACGTCAAATTTTTCACCTGCATCCGGATCAATAATATCTGTTGAATAATTGGAATATCTTGCAAGATCATCGATAACCCCATTGATTCTTGCCAATTTATCTTCGGGGATTACTTTTTTAACAATATGCCGATTGAGGAATTCGCCTCTTTTTGGGTTTATCACCAAAACCCGCTCAGAACTTTTGGAATCAACGAACCACCCTGGCAATGCTACGACGGGGGTCACATCTACCTTTTCACCTGACTTTTTCGATAGGTATTTACTTAACCACTTGGCATGTGTGGTAGCCTGATCAATAGGCTCTTTAGTAGGCTTAAAATCAGGAAACTTCAGCATTCCATCTTTATGGACAACTTTATATTGCCGGCCTTTTCCATCACCTTTTTGCGGTTTTGTATGGGCCTTTGTCTCAACCGCAAAAACACCTCCCGATGCAACAACGACGTGATCAATATTACCGTACTGATATGGTATATCGTGGTATATCCAGGCACCCTGATGCATCAGATAATTCAGCTCCGTACCGGTATAGCGCTCGCCATCTAAGCCTAAGGCTATTTTCTTTATCTGCCAAAAGATTCGTACAAATCGCACCAGGCAATACCCGACCACAAACGTCATAAAAATTCCATACGTGATGCGCAGAGATAATTCCAAAAAGGGATAGAATAATGCGTAGAAGATAGGCATTAATGTTGTTATATAAAAACTGAACATCAAATCCTCTATTTTCTTATCCAATTCTTCATTCAAACTTTGACCGGGCAAACGGAGATATTTTTCTGTAAAAGGGCCATAACGTCCCCTGGCCCTAAGCTTATAAACTACAAAATAAGTAGCCCCGATCATAAGCAAAAGACCGCTAACCATGAAAAAATATCTCATTGCCCTTTTCTCACTGTTAATATGATCAGAATAATCCGCCTGAAATACTTCCTTATGTTCAAGTACCAGTGCCCTTCCAACGGGATATCCCCCTTCCGGTCAGCCTACTCAATTCAGGCCTCAGGATGTTTTCAACATTGCACTTGATTTGTCTTAAAAAAACAAGCTGATAATCATATATTTGACATTGGCAGTCATTGAAACTACCATCCCTTAGGTGAAATTCATCTCACAAACGAATCACGTTCGTGGTTTTAGTGCAGAAAGGAGAAGCAAATGGGTACAATTATACTAATTATCTCAATATTTCTCTTTACAATCTGGCCAATTAAGAAAGTGGCAACCTGGCTGGGTGCGGAAAGGAACAGCTACGGGGCGGTTATTGTTGCATTGTTATTGTCTTTTGTGCTGCTGTTCCTTGCTTTAATTTTAGCCATACCGTTGGCGTTCCTGGGAATACCGGGATATATAATCATCGTAATTATGTTTATTTTTGCGATAGGCACGGCATATTCCAAAGCACTGATCACACCATTCTGGAATGGTGTGGGCATTGCCATCTTCGCGACTATATTTGGCGTTGTTTTGCAACTTCTTGCTGAAATGATTTTCAGCGTCAGCCTGATTTCTAAAGGCTACGAAGGGGAAGTTTCTGCAATCGTTATTGAGGATGCGGCGGAAGAAGTATGTAAATGCGGCACTGACAGTGTTTGTATGGAAGAGAAGATGGAAATATTTACCCAAATAGTCCGGGCGACAAAAGCGAAAACCTTCAGTGATAAAGACACCCAGGATATGCAAAAGTCCGCTGCCAGGGCCTTTAAATGTATGACGCAAGCCGGCACATAAAAGAAAGAGGTCACATACGGGGGCTAAGCACCTGTTACTGCGGTTTGTTGGGTTCCCAGGTGCAACAAAGTGCCGTCGGTACAGGGTATATTTTCATATTAGGGTCTGGAGCATGAAAATAATGCAAGGATTGCGACAATTACGGGTGGGTTTAATCGGACTCGGTTTGGCTCTGGCACTGACCGCAGTCCTGATCCGGGCCGATATGCCGGACGTGCTGCAAGTGGGCGCATTTTCACGGGCGCAGGCCGGAGGTCCGTACCCGGAACCCTGGAAGCCTCTAACCTTCAAACAGATCGAACAGCATACACATTATTCACTGGTGCAAGACAATGGCACCGTGGTGGTGCGGGCCGAGAGTCACAGTTCATCGTCGGGATTGACGCGCGAGATCACAATAGACCCGCGGATATACCCAATCGTGGAATGGCGCTGGAAGATCGATAAGCTGTTGCAAAACAGCGACGTCACCCAAAAGACCGGCGACGACTATCCCGCCAGACTTTACATCACGTTTGCCTATGACCGTGACAAGGTCGGATTTTTTGAGCGGGCCAAATATGAAACCATACGATTTTTTTACGGCCAATATCCGCCCAGCGGCGCGATCAATTACATTTGGGAAAGTAACAGCCCGGTGGGAACGATAGTCGCCAATCCCTACACCGATAGAGTGCAAATGATCGTGCTGGAAAGCGGGCCGGCCAGGGTCGGGCAATGGGTGACCGAGTCACGTAATATTTATCAGGATCACCGCCGGGCGTTTGGCGAGGACCCGCCGCTGATTTCCGGCGTGGCGGTGATGACCGATACCGACAACACCAACGACTCCGCGATCGCCTGGTTTGGAGATATTGTATTTAAGTCAGCGCCGGAATAGTGCCTTGTTTCCCGGTGATCGCCGCAAATAGAGATGGGTTTGGATATGGTTTATAATTTATATGCGCCTTTATTTTTGGTCGATATTTGCGATATGGGAGGTGGTTATGAATGGAGAAAATTATGAACAACGGTTACTCTGAACCCTTCCATAAGGCGGCCCGGCAGGGGGGACGCTATGTCCGATATAATCCGGGGCTTATGTGCCAACGTGCTAAGGCAGTGCCAGTGAGGGGCCTTGCAGGACCGGCGACAGGGATGGCGCACAACGACAGTTTGCAATACAGCTTGGATGTTTTATAATGGCCACGTTACGAAATAAAATGTGATGGCCGCACCGCGGTATTTAATATAAATTCAGGGAGTATCATAATGTTGAAATTAACTTCTTCGTTATACTTTAAATCTTTTCTGCTTGTATTGGTCTTTTTAAGCCTCGGGTTTATCGGAACCCTGGCCGTGGTTGATCCGGTATGCACACATTGCACGATGTCCATTGCCTATAAAGCCATGTTGGGAGCCAAATTTTTATCAGCGGGCTGGTTATTCGCCGGTGCTCTATATTGTTGGGACTCACGTTATATCATCCGCAATAGATGTCTATCCGGTATGCCGGCCAATAGATAGTAACTGATGCCAACCGGAAACGGAGATCTTCGCGGAAACGTCCGGCGAAAAAATCACAGATATGATTTGATCATGGCTCCCCGGATCATCTGATTTCCAATACTGAATTTTTATCCGGACTTATTTCGGCCATTTGTATCATTGCATCCATCAGCGGCACAAAAGCAGGTTCCATTTCATTACGATATTTATATTGTTGATCAGTGCTGGTGCGGGTTGATCTCCGCGTTTATTATTTGATGCCCGCGTAAATTTACACAACTTTGAGTTGATTGCAGGAGGGGCCATTCAGGTATTCGTTAAGCCAGTTCAAGATCATTTGCATTGCTTCTTCCATCGCAACCGTTACCGAGGGACTTAACCCAATTCTGAGGCCGTCAAGCTCTTCCGGTTCACAGCCAATGATCCGGATTGTAGCGGGCAAACGATCAATGTGTGACACGAAATTTAACGCTCGCATTGGCGTTGCATAATGGGTGTCAGAAAAATAGTCGCGTAATTCATGCATGGTTAAATCCGACGTATCAGGAAACAGGGGTTCAAGCATGTAAAGATGCCCGGGGGGCTGATTATTCTTGTAGGCGTCCAGTATCATTAATGCATCGTAACCATACATCAATTCCTGGATTAAACTCATCCCGCCAATACCCGTTTCTATTACCTTAACCGAGGGTGGCAGATCATCGCGTTTCATTAGACGGTGAGCAAGCTCTATGCCGAAACCATCATCACCACGCAGGACGTTGCCGACGCCGGCAATAAGGATCGTTTGAACGTGCGCCTTAGCGTGCATTAAAAAGTCGGCACTTTGGGTGTGAAGGCCATGTCTATGCCCACCATAAGCACTCCGCCCTCCGATACCTTAACCGGATAACATTGAATCTCTCCCGCACCGGCAATACGGGTCCCCAGACGAATATCATAATGACATCCCGGATGATTGGGGCAGGAAAGTGTATAACTGCTCAGCTGTCCCCGGTCCAGGCTGTTGCCATCCTGGGCACAGGCATTGGAGAGTGCAAAGAATTCATTTTCGACCCGGCATAGTATGATGGGTCGCTCGTCAACTTCAATAACCCGCACGCTGCCGGGTGCTAATTTTTCCTTATCATTCAGCGCCGGAACCCAATGCGGGTAGAGTGAAGTGTCTGGCGCCTGTTGTTTTTCCATCGGCAGCACTTTAATCGGAATATTTGGAAAATTCAGCCTGGGTTTATCCGGAGTTTGCCCGGTATCATTCTGCGCTTGTTCGGGTAATAAATCATAGAGTTCCATTAAGGTGTGAATTGCAGGATCAGTCACAACCTGCTCAAGGACGCCTTGTTTAAATAGTCTGACCAGTCTCCACAGACCTTCACGGTGAATTGAATCGATGCCGGCAAGCAATTCAAACACTTTGTCTTTTACTTCCGGAAGAGGCAATGCTTCCATATCAGTAATCATGCGATCCACGTAAGCAAGGAGCTCATACCATTCCTCATTGCTCATAAACCCGATTAAAGGTTGCGGATCATCGGGAAGCGCTTCAGGTTTGTCCGTCTTTGAAGATGAGGACATCGAATATACTATGTAAATAAACTGATCTTAATGTAGCAAACAGTCGTCACCACACTGAGAGTGGTCTCCGTCATCACAACACCCCGCCGCGCATTCTCCATGGCCGGGTTTTTGAAAATCTGAAAAGCTATCGGCAAATAATCGACCGCCCCGTGCTTTGCCTTTGTCGGTAAATGAGTAACTTTCAACGGCCCCCTGCACCCGCTCGAACAGACCATCGTCAAGCAATTCATGAAATACCGATTCAATCAGATTCTCATCGTAATTAAGAAACGGTTTTATAAGTTTGGCGTTATAAACGTCACCCAGTCCTTCTCCCTGATACCAGTAACAGATCTGCAGGATCTCTTCGTGATTAACAAGACGATCCAATGCGCCCGGGGGAGATGAGGATTGTTCCGCTGATTTAGTCATAACTGTTTCCGTTAATACATCAGTGTTTGGCCGTTATATAACAATCATTCAATAGCTGATTATGGCATACATCCGTCAATGGCGTGAGTTGATCCGAGGTTAATGGATGCAGATCGGAGAGTCCCTTAACACCATCGATCACGGCATTGCGAGTCGCCGACGCCATTTCTTTGACAATTTTTTCATTTTCGGGCGCCAGCGGGTTTTCACCAACAATCCTGACCTCACCAGGTTCCCGATTCAACGCCAACTCCGATAAAACAAAGTCGCCAAAGCTGGTATCCGCAAGCTGCACTTCTATGGTAATGAGCTCCTCCGGCCAAATCTTAAAATGCTCACCAATGACGAGCAGATTATCCAAACTGATAACGCCGGTTACCGCCTCAAAAATACGATCCTGCATGGCAAGGTCATCCAGCTTCCCGCCCAGCCAGTGTCGACACGTTATGGTTCCGGGTTGCAACCCTCTATCGACGGCGGCAACGAGGACAATACGATCATATTGGATGGCCTGAGCCTGAAAATCCTGGACTATGGCGATTGGGCCCCAATTCATTTCCCTGATACTGACGTCAAGATCAGGCCATTGAACGGCTTCCATACGCTCTTTAAATTCCGGGCCCAGCGGGTAACCCCGAACGAATTGAAAATAACCGACCAGACCTATCGCAATTTGCATGATTATGATAAATACAGCCGGACTGAATCCAGCTTAAAGGATTTAACTAATACCACATGCGCAAGTGGTTACTTCCCTCGTAACAACTTTGTCGGTGCCTTCAACCATGGTATGCGTAGTACACGGCATACAGGGATCAAAACTGCGCAATGCCCGCAATACATCGATTCCTTTGAAGTCGGAAGCATCCTTAAAGTTTGTTTCTATAATCGGCGTATTCAAAACCGCCTGTTCGTATGGCCCGGGTTCACCCCACGGCGTACGCGGACAGGCATTTACCGTAGAAGGCGTTGAAATCTGGTAATTTGAAAGTACGCCATTTTCTATCTCGGCCCAATGTCCCAGAAAGCCACGCCCGGCGCCCCACATGCCGACACCAATGTGACGCCCGCTTTTTGGAATTTCAAAGGGCGTGGACACTTGCGTTTCGCCACGCCGTAAAAGATCCTGCGCTCGCACCCAATTCTCCATCGTCACCATCATATTATAACCCACCGCATAGGCACGGGCACGATTGCGCTCAAAGGCGTTCCATATTTTCGGCACCTTCCATTCCATCCGCATATCGGGCAATTGATCTTTGGCAAGATTTAATACCAGGCTATTCCCGGTGGAAGCAAAATAGTCACTATTTGGCAGTTTGTTGGCCAATGCGGACATGTACACTCTGGCATACGCACCCGCTTCAAAAGTGTGTCTGTCCCAGGTTGGCGTACATGACCAGCTATATCGTTCCTTCCAGTTTTGCTCCCCGGGCCGGGGGATTGTCGTCTTATTCCAGGGATGATTCGGACTCAAGGGATTGCCCAGCGGGTCTGTTTTGAATTTATGATCATTCCATTGTTCATAATAAGAATGCGCAACAAATTCTTCAAAGCCGACGTTTAAGTCCGTCAATCTGGTGGTAACCAGTTTGCCGTTCACAATTGAACCCGGCGTGGACCAGCGTTTTTCTCCCCAGGTATTACAATTTTCATAGGTGCCATCATAGTAATCTTCATGATCCCATTGACCAAAATCAACCATGGTTGCGGGTAATTCTCCCAAATGCTGATACATCGGGTTCGCCTCGTACATGAAATCATAGACGTCGTCCCAGATCCCAATACATCGTTTGCCATAGTCGAAGAAGACTTTTAATTTCAAATAAAATTCGCTCAATGCGGTGGTTGTAACGGTAGTCGTGACCCCGCCGGGAATAACGGTTTCCGGATGCGGATATTTACCGCCAAGCAAGACGTAGGCTTCTCTGGCGACGCGCGTCATTTCCAATGCTTCAAGATATAATTTTCCGGTCAGTGGATTAAGATCGGTCATGATCTCGCCAATCGTGTTATATCCATGAATATTGCCGAATTTGGTCCTGGCACTGGTTGCTTTCGCCCAGATTTCAGGATTGGTATCGCGAATCAGGGCTTCGGAGAAATCCGGCCCGGCCAAAATAAATAAGTGTAATGGATTGTCGTAAAGATATTCACAGCTTAACAGGAGATTACGGATGACTATCCCCAGGGGAGGCGGTTTTATGCCCAATGCCATCTCAATGCACAAGGCGGAAGTGGTCGCATGTACGCCCCCGCAAACGCCACATGCTCGTGAACTGATAAACGCGGCATCGCGAGGATCGCGCCCTCGGAGAATGACTTCGTAACCACGGAACAACGTCGCCATTGAGGCGGTATCGATAACCTTTCTTTCATCAAGATTAACCGTGCTGTGAAAAGCCAATGCACCGGCAACGCGCGTTACCGGATCATAATCAACGTCCTGTATCTGGCCATTCTTCTTTGCCAGGTCTGCAAGTAACTTATCTCTTTCCGCGACCGTTTGGGTTGCATAGGCATATGGATTCGGAACTCCTTTCTTCAAATGCGCGTTCCCATCGGCGTCAAACTCGATTGGCAGGTTTTCAAAGCACATACGTTTAACTCCTAATTATTTTTATTCGGTAAATTTCCCGCAACACTAACAATCGCGGCCAGGTTGCCATTCACGTTCACTAATTCACCTAATAATGCGGATAAACCGCCATTTATGTTCTGAATATGCTCAGGCAAAGGTTGGGTATTATCACGAACCGCAATCAAACCACCGGCTAATTTGGCCAGATCATTCTTTGTTTGCCGTAACGCAATAATGATACCCACCAGATAGACAACCAATACCACAACTACAATCGCGGTGACGCCCAGAGAAAGATACAATAATAACTGGGTCATGATTTCGGCCCCTGATCCGCTCTTTTTGATAATACTTCCGATATTGCAGACGAATTATCTTCAAGACTTTTTGCAGTATTGACCATATCAGCGGCAACTGCAATCGTATCATTCAGTGCCGTGATAGAACTGGTATTCTCAGCAATACCAACACCGCTGGAAAGCATTTCAGCCATATAACGTCGTATCGACCACGCTGCGCGCAGGGTGCGATGCAGTAAGCCAACGGCAAGTGGGACAATGACCAGCAATACGATCATTAATGTACCGCCCCAGATCATATACACCGGCACCGGCAGCGTCATCACCAGACCCATTACTGATACCTCTCTTGTTTCGCTGCGCCGTCAATGACGCCAACCAGGTGTCGATCAATTTCCTTTAAGTCTGCTCCGGCCTGGGCAAGCCCCTGGTTTAAGGATACAACCTGAGGCGTCAAATGACCGGTCTCCGATTCGATCGCGCGCAAGCCTAATCTTAATTTAGCCAAAAAGCTGGTTGGTGTGCCACCAATGGACCGCAACACTGAACTGATCTTGATAAGGCCATAAGCCAGTACCAAAAAGAAAACAATAACAAGGATTGCCGTTAACAGGGTGAGGAGGATCATTGAGTCTCTTCCTTATGGTTGTCAGTGTTCCAGCATACAATGCGGACAACCGGGACAGGCTTTGGCATGCGTCTCGATTGCCTCAGCTCCGGTATTGATCCCCTGGGCCCTCTCCAGGATCTGTCTTGCCGCTTCATTAATTCTGTAAAGAATGGGGATCTGGATGGTGTTACAGGCAATACGCTGCCCCACTTCCCAAACCTTTGAAACCCGCTGATTAATGATATTGGCTTCCCGATGAATCAACCATAACAACAGCGCCACAACAAAGCTGACAATCAGACCTATCGTTAATGAGGTGATCCAGATAAATTCGGATACTTCCGCCGGCGACGTGGGTAAGGTCATTGTAAGTTCCCGTTTAATTTATACATCAGATATAATTCAGGCGACCCGATCATCCGCATTTTTCGATACCGCATTCAGTATTGCAACCGCGTTACTTTCTATTGCCGTTGCTCCATCCAGCAAATCGTCGGTGACCTTCTTGGAGTTATTCAGTTGCCAGATCGATTTAGTATTGGCTTCTATTTCAAGCCCGACGGTAATTGCGGTATTTGCCAAAGCGGCAATTTTATGTGCCAGCGCAATAATAGTTATTAACAGAGCCGCCGCCACAATGACGACGGTGCCACCAATGGCCAGCCAGATATACCACCACTGATAAATTTCATTGGCACTCATTTTTCCGCCTCGGCATACATTCTTTCATCAGATCTCTTTTCAGCGTCTTTAACGTAGCTATGCGCCGAGGCTTGTAATTCTCTCTGTAAACTGGTGCCGTCAGGATGAGCCTCGGAACCCCAGGATTGTATCTTTTTATAAAAATAATGGGCCGTTTTCATAAAGGCTCCGGGAGATTCGACATGCCCCCAACCACTGGGAATGTAACCCGTCTTGTTCCAACGATTAGTCATATTGGCCTTGCGTTGGCTTATTTTTCTAAGCGGTCTGATAAAACTGCCGACCATTCGGCTTGCCGTGCTGGAAAGAGATTTGCCGGGCGGTGCTTTGTAAAACGGGGCAAATGCGTCCGGGAACCCCGGCATCGTGCAACCGATGCATATACCGCCGGTGTTCATGCAACCCCCGGTATTTCCCAATGCACCGCGTTTGGTCATATTGCATTGTACTACCGGCCCCCAGCAGCCTAATTCCACGAGACACTCCTTATCGCCATACTCCCTGGCAAAAACTCCCTCTTCATAAGAGCCGGCTCGGGTACAACCGCGATGTACCGTATCGCCAAACATCCAGGCCGGACGACCCAATTCATCCAGTTCCAATAACGGCGCCACACCGGCAAGAAACATCAATACGGCGGTAATTGTTTCGGTAATGTTATCACCTATGGGCGCACAACCGGGGACGTTGACAACCGGCAATCCCAATGCACTGCGATAATCCTTGCCAAGAAAATCCATAGCCGCCATCGCATGGGTGACGTTGCCCACGGCGGCGGGAATACCCCCCCATGTGGCACAGGTACCAACGGCCACTACCGCAGCCGCTCCCGGTGCCAGGTCTTTCAACATCTTGGCCGTGGGATAGGGCCGCCAGCTACCATCATCCATTGCTTCCATGCCCATCGCGGACCAATATCCACCGCAATCCTCGGCTATTTGTTCATCCGCAACGGAACCCTCATATAACACCACATAAGGCGCACCCAGTTCACCGCGGACGGCCTTATAATACGGTTCCATAAAACGATGTCCCGCCTCAACGGCCAAAACCGGATGATGCAATATAATTTTTGGCAGGCCCGGAATAGCGGCCGTGAGTAATTGTTCAACGCTGGGATTTTTGGCGCCCACCGCTGCAACCGAGCATCCATCACAACTCATGCCCGCCAACCAGAAGGCATGAACCTCGGTAATTGGCCCATCCTCCAGCCCAAAGGTGGGTGAATGGGCATTGGTGAGTGCTACTTCACTGAATTCATTTGCCATGGTTCACTTTCTCTTAATTCAAAGAGTATTAAAAAATACTAGACCTTCCTGATGAGAAGATCAAATAATTTTAAATCCTGTTTTTTAATCCTATATTAATATCCCGGATGGTTTGATTATATTGGAATTTTTAAGCTGATTCAATTCAGGCACGCGAACAGGGATTGAAAAGTGATCACCTATACACTCATTTGGCCCATCTCCGGGTATTTTTTCGGTATATTGATAATAATAATCGCTATAATAGACGCATGAAAAGAAAGCCATCGGTTGCGGTGTTTGGTTCCAGTGCGCTCTCCCGGGCGCCCGAAATTGAATCACTGTGCGAAGACCTGGGGCGGATCATTGTTGACTGTGGCTGCCGTGTCGTCTGCGGCGGACTCGGCGGCGTGATGACCGCGGTCTGCAAGGGCGCAAAAAACAGTCCTCAATATAAACCCGGCGACACCATCGGCATCCTGCCAACCGCGGAATTTGGTGACGCCAATCCCTTCGTTGACGTAGTTATTCCCACCGGACTTGGCTTGTTTCGCAATCTGCTGGTCGTGCGCGCGGGCGACGTCGGCATCGGCGTCATGGGAGGATCGGGAACGCTGTCCGAAATTGCGTTCGCATGGCAATTAAAAAAGCCGATTGCGGTTATGGCCACGTCCGGCGGCTGGTCGGAAAAACTCGCGGACACACAAATTGATCAGCGCCGCCAACAAGATAAAGTCACCTCTCTTGCCGACGCCACCGCGGCCGCGAAATGGTTGAGAAAAGTTTTGAATCTGGATTAATATCATCGCTATTGAGATCGCACCTGCGGCCTTAACGGCAATCGGTCGACAAAATAAGAAATCACGCATCTATTCAGGCATGGTGAAACAGTTATCCATATTAACGTGGTCAGAATCCATAATTAAAGAATATTGAGGTATTTTCTTTTATACTGTTATAATGATTAACCATATTAGTGATGACTGAGCTATTCAGAAAAATACCCAATGGTAAACAGCCGCTATGAATCGCCGGCTTTGTATCCTTTTGGGCTTATTTACCATTCATTCGGCGTCATGGGCTGATCTGGACTCCGCCAATGACGCCTTGGTGCGCGGTGATTATGATACTGCCATCAAAGAATTTTCCAGGCTTGCCGAAGCCGGTGATGATCAGGCCCAGGCTCATCTCGGGTATATGTATTACGCCGGTCAGGGGGTCCGGCAAAACTATGCCGAGGCCTTAAAATGGAATCGCAGGGCCGCCGCTCAGGGAAATAGAGACGCACAATATAATCTTGCAGTCGCCCATGCATTTGGTGAAGGGGTGAATCAAGACTTCACCGAAGCGGCGATCTGGTACAGGCGGGCGGCGAGACAGGGACATATCCTTTCTCAGTACAGTTTAGGGGTTTCCTATTTAAACGGTCAGGGTGTGCCGCGGGACTCAGAGGAAGCGGTTCGATGGTTCAGGAAAGCAGCCGATCAACACAACGTCCGGGCACAGGTTCATCTGGGTGACGTGTATCACTCCGGAGAAGACCTTCAACGGAACTTTGTTGCCGCCGCCAAATGGTACCGCCAGGCCGCCGATAGTGGCGATGCCACGGCACAATACAAGCTGGGGCTGATGTATCGTTCGGGCGAAGGGGTTGAACAGGATCAGGCACAGGCCGAACGCTGGTTGCAGTTGGCCGCCGATCAGGAGCATACCGCCGCTCAAAATGAAATGGTTGCCCTGGAACAACCCACCGCAGCCGTGACCATAACCGACGATGACGACCTGCAACAAGCCACTGCCAAAACCGACGTAACAACCGCACTGATGACCATAACCGACGATGGCTCCGAGCAGGCCACCGCCATGGCCGATATAACAACCGACTCAATGCGCACCGTAGCAACGGATAAACAAAAATACGACGGCCTGTTAGTCATATTGTTCAATAAAATCTTTGGCGGTGAACCCTTGGAAGAGGATGCCTCGACCATCCCGGCTTTAACCGACACACAGGAGAATATTGAACAGACCCCTGATACAGAATCCGTCGAGCCTGATGAAATCTCCACCGGTACTGAGCCGGGACAATTAGCCGGCATAGAAAATCTTGATGAGGTCATGGAACCGGAGGAGGACTTTATTGCGACCGCAGCGGAGGAATTACCGCAGAGTTCCGACGCGAACCAACCGGATAATAAAATGCAATCCGCGTTTGAAGACGCGGACGTGGACGCAGGTCAGATGGCATTTGACAAGGGTGATTATGCCGAGGCACTTGGCAATTTTAAGCCGCTTGCCGAAGGTGGAAATGAAGACGCCCAGGTTTACCTTGGATTAATGTATTACGTTGGCAAGGGTGTTAAACAGGATTTCAAGCAGGCATATGCATGGTATTTAAAGGCCGCTGAACAGGACCATATTGAGGCACAGTACCGAATCGGTAATATGCATTTGATAGGAGAGGGAACCGAGCAGGATTATTACCTTGCTGAAAAATGGTATGGCAAGGCGGCTGCTCAGGGGCATATTGTCGCTGAACATAATCTTAGAAATATCCGCAAGACAGTGCCCAAATTAGAATCCCATACGGACGACGTTTCAGAAGGATTCGAGACAATTTTCAATGATGATGAACATTGAAAAATGGCCGGCAGTGCAGTAATCCGGCGCAAAAAACCGCACACCTTGCTTATGTTTAGGGTGGAAAAGAGCAATGGTGCCTTTTGGGGCAACAATGTTTACCAAGCAATTAATGTTCAAGGATTAATATATAGAGGCTAATGAATATGTCTGACAAAAAATCAATTGAGATCGGGTTCCCGATCCACAAACTTATTGAAATACACCGCGAAAGCTTTGATGAGAGTCGAAATGATATCTTGGAACGCCTTCTCAAAGACCAGCTAAAAGAGGCCGGTCTGCTACCCCAAGAGGAGGTACCCGCGGCCACGGTAATAGAAAGCCCGGATAAAGACGATGATGGGATATCCTGGTCCGATAAGGGAGTTGAGTTGCCGCACAGCACCGAGTTGCGCATGCGGTATGATGGTAAGTTTTACAGGGGACGAATTGATAACGGACGCTGGCAAATCGGGGAGAAAACCGCCAACACCCCTTCAGAGGCGGCCGGATTTGTCATCAGGCAAACCAGGGGGAGAAGAATAAAGAGGAATGGTTGGCGCTGTTGGCAGGTGAAAAGACCCGGTGACTCTAGCTGGTATAGGCTTGATAACCTGCGCCGAAAATCGATAAAGAATGTCTCTTGATGACCTATAACAGATCACAGGGAAAAAATAACAAGTCTGAATAGCCGGGTCTATCGGGAGCTAAAAAACCGCTGCTTCCAGTTGGTACAGGCTTGATATACCCTGCGCCCGTCACACCCGGCAAAGCGAAGACGATATCTCCGGGCGCGTGAGAGTGTCCGCTACAAGATCGGCCCTGCCGCGAACCCCGGTAAAGTCCGTTTTCCGCTATAATGCGACCCATCACAACGTACACCATCAACAGGAGGAAAACATGGCCAAGCCACCAAAACCGGCCCGCTCCGAAACCGTCGGCAAAAGCGGCAAGATCAAAAATGCGTACTACGAATCCGAACTGGCACGGCTACAGATCGAACTGGTGACGCTGCAGGAGTGGATAAAAAAGCAAAGCCTCAAGGTCGTCGTGCTGTTTGAAGGCCGGGACGCCGCGGGGAAGGGCGGCGTCATCAAGCGCATCACCCAGGTGCTGAACCCGCGGGTGTGCCGGGTGGCGGCGTTACCGGCCCCCACCGAGCGCGAAAAGACCCAGTGGTACTTCCAGCGTTACACCGAACACCTGCCCGCCGCCGGCGAAATGGTGCTGTTCGACCGCAGTTGGTATAACCGCGCCGGGGTCGAGTGGGTGATGGACTTTTGCACCGAGGCCGAATACCGGGAATTCATGCGTTCCTGCCCGGAGTTCGAGCGCATGCTGGTGCGCAACGGCATCCAGTTGATCAAATACTGGTTCTCGGTGAGCGACGAAGAGCAGGAAAAACGCTTCCAGGCCCGTTGCCTGGACCCCACCAAGCGATGGAAACTGAGCCCCATGGACATCGAATCCAGGAACCGCTGGGTGGAATACTCCAAGGCCAAGGACGACATGTTTGCCCACACCGACATCAAGCAGGCGCCATGGTACGTGGTGGACGCCGACGTCAAAAAACACGCCCGTCTCAACTGTATTCACCACCTCTTGAGCATGATCCCCTACGAAGACACCAAACCCAAAAAAGTCAAACTCGCCCCCCGCAAAAAACAAGGCGTCTATATGCGTCCCCCAATGTCCGACCAGAGATTCGTACCGGCGAAATACCCCTGATGGACGTTGCTTCCCCATCCCGGCGCCGGCCCTGGATCGGCACCATGCCACGCGCCATCGTCATTGCCGCAGGCACGGATCGCGATCCGTCCCCACAGCTTTCGGATCCCCCGCACACCGCCGCCGCCCCAGGGCGTGGCCGGGCGGGCTTTTCCAATTCTGGCCCTTTACCGTATAAAACCGCTGACACCAAACCTATCAGTTCAGGTTATAATGCAGCATTATAAAAGTCGCAATATGGGACCGAGCCATATAACTTGTCCATGGCCGCTCCTGATTGTATGCTTGACTGACAATTTATTACTTATGGAACCGCTTTAATATCCGGCAATTGTTGCAAACAACCGGGCTGGCGCCGCGGATTTTCCGAACGAAAATGATTAAAAATATAACTGAAAATGATTAAAAATATAACCGTTTTACTACTATTGGCCTGTTTAGGCATACAGATCGCCATTGGCGAAATCAAATCCAACGACCTTGAAGAATTGCCGCTTGATGAATTGCGCACCTTTACTGAAATCTTTGCCAAGGTAAAGAAAGACTACGTTGAACCCGTCGATGACAAGCAGTTGCTTGAAAGCGCTATAAAGGGAATGCTTGAAGGCCTGGACCCGCACTCCGTCTTTCTGGATGCAAAATCATATAAGGATCTGCAGGAAGGCACGTCCGGTGAATTTGGCGGAATAGGCATTGAAGTCGGAATGGAGGACGGATTCGTCAAGGTTATCGCCCCCATTGATGATACCCCGGCACAAAAGGCCGGCATTCAGTCCGGCGATTTAATCATCCGGCTGAATGACACCTCGGTTAAAGGCATGAGCCTGAATGACGCCGTCAAGATCATGCGCGGCAAGCCGGGCACCGATATTATGCTGACCGTGATCCGGGAAACACGGGAGAAACCGATTCAGATCACGGTCACGCGCGACGTTATTACCGTTAAAAGCGTTAGAAGCAAAATGCTGGCGCCCGGGTTTGGCTACGTCCGTATTTCCAATTTTCAAACACATACGGCCGAAGACCTGCATCGTGACATAGATAAACTCAAGGACGAGCATAATGGCAACCTGGAAGGGCTTATCCTTGACTTGAGGAATAACCCGGGCGGGATCCTGGGCGCCGCGGTGGGGGTGTCGGACCTGTTTCTGGATGACGGTTTAATCGTATATACCGAGGGCCGCATTGCCGAGTCTCAGCTGAAATTTAATGCCAAACCAACCGATATCCTGAAAAGGGCGCCGCTCATCGTATTGGTTAATGGCGGCTCCGCCTCGGCCTCTGAGATCGTCGCCGGCGCCCTGCAGGATCATAACCGCGCGATAATTATGGGAGAGCAGACTTTTGGCAAAGGTTCGGTGCAAACGATACTGCCCATGACCAATCAAGCCGCGTTAAAATTAACCACGGCGCGATATTACACCCCCTCAGGGAGATCGATCCAGGCCGCCGGCATAGAGCCTGACGTTATAATTGAAAATATCAAGATCGCCGGAAAAAATGAAGAGCTCAGGCCGCGAATACAAGAAGCTGATTTAAGTGGCCACCTGGATAATCTCCAAAATGGGGACTCCCCTCCTGAAACGGAGGCGCAGGACGATCCGGACGCACAAGCGCAACAGGCTTCCGAAGAGGAGCGGCCGCTGGCGGAAACAGACTATCAACTCTATGAAGCGTTAAACGTATTAAAAGCCCTGGCCATACAGAATAAAGGCAGGGGATAAAGACCCTTCATTCCACGCGTTGATAAATCAGAAGAGGGCCTGGATGATCCGCTTTTGTATTTTTACCATCTTGTTTATTTTACCGGCATATGCCGCCTTCGCCGGCCGCACCTTACCGGTGATCACTATCATCATCGATGATATAGGCTATCGCAAACAGCATGACCTGCAAGCGCTGGCCCTGCCCGGGCCGGTCGCCTATGCCATTTTGCCTTATGCTCCTCATACCTCGGCAATGGCGCTGCTGGCCGATCAACGCGGCAAGGAAATACTGTTGCATCAACCCATGCAGGCCACACAGCTTGAGAAAAATAAATATCTCGGCCCCGGTGCCTTAACCCTTAACATGACCCGCGATGAATTTATACGAACAATAAACGTCAATATGAATAATCTGCCGCATTTGATTGGGGTCAATAACCATATGGGCAGTTTGCTGACGCGCCACCCCGTGCAAATGCAATGGTTAATGGAATCGATCAAGGCATACAGCCGGTTTTACCTTGACAGCCTGACGAGCAAAGAGAGCGTGGCGGGAGCCATTGCGAGAAAAAACGGGGTCGTATATCTTACCCGCGACGTATTTCTGGATAACAACAGGGATCCCGCCTATATACGCGCCCAATTTGCCGAATTGGTTAAAATTGCCAAACAAAAAGGATCGGCCATCGCCATCGGCCACCCGTACAAAAGCACCATAGGCGTATTATCCGATGAATTACTTCATCTTGGAAAATACGGCGTGGAATTGGTGGGCATTAAATCGTTAATGCGGATCCGCGCCGGGAGACAGGAGCCCGTGACTCCCGTCGCGGGGGCCGGTGACCCCGTCACCGGCGTTACGATCCACTCAATCAACCCGGATCCCCCGAGCAACCCGGATTCCCGAACTGCACCGAAGTCTTACCCAAATCAACAATAAACGGCGACAGGCATCGCCGTTAACGGCCTACAGGAGTCGGGGTCTCCCGACCCCGATAAAACACACACTCGGCACGCCGGATTCCCTAATCACCCCCGGATTCCCGAACTGCACCGAAGTCTTTGTCGAATCAACATCACCCCCCCCAACCCCCCTTATCAGGGGGCTACTGAGCCACCCCCAACCCCCCCCTGATAAGGGGGGCCGGGGGGGGTCGAGCAACACCGGCATCTTTCCCCCCAACCAACCCGCGAGCGGTGCTGAGTTCCAGCCTGACGATAAGGTTGATTGTTTTACCCGCGACGGGAGTTACGGGCTCCTGTAACGGCCAAACGCGAATAACTTGAATCCATAAAATTCAAGTTATAAAATTCAATCTATACTATAATATGGAAAGTTCACCCAGACATTTATAATGACCTTAATGAGACAAGCAACATGACTGAAAAAGCAAAACCCAAGGGCCTGCGCCCGCTGTCCCTCAATCCCCTTACGACCTCGCCGCTGATGACCCTGTTACCGGTCACAGGCAACCGCATCTATCGCGCCGAGGAGGCGACCGCGCCCGCCGAGGGCCAGACCCTGCTGCTGGTGAATCCGGCGGCTACTGAGTCGACCTCGCCGGTGGTGGTCTCGGCCTCCCAACTTGTACCGGTTATCCTGCCGCTGGACTTGAGCGTGGGCCTGGGCATGGATAGCATGACCGCTGAGCGGCAAAGCGCCGGCCAACTCCCAACCTCCCAACACCAAATCCCCCAACCCCCCTTGTCAGGGGGGCTACTGAGCCAACCAATAGCTCCCCCCTGATAAGGGGGGCAGGGGGGTTCGAGCAACACCGGCACTTTGCCTGGATTGGGCTGTGAGGGGGGCTGAGTTGGGGGGTTGATGGTAATGTTGGTTTTTATATACCCGCAACGGGAGTTACGGGCTCCTGTAACGGCGGTGCAAGCCCCTGCTGAACAATTTTATTTGATAACCGCGGGTCATGGGTCTATACTAGCCATATGAGAGATCTGAGCATACCAGTAACACACCGTGGCAAGAGGAAGATCCCTGCCATACCGATAAAATTATCCGGCACCTGAATATGGAAGCCATCGCATTTGACACCCATAAATTTGTCAAGCACCTGACTGAATCCGGTTTCACCGAAGCGCAGGCCGAAGCCCTGGCCGGTGAACAGGTCGCTATGATTAACAGCAATCTGGCCACCAGAGAGGACATAGAGAAACTACGCCTGGCCACCCAGTCGGATATTGCCGAGGTGAAGGCGGACATAGAGAAACTACGCCTGGCCACCAGCGAGAACATGGAGAAACTACGCCTGGCCACCCAGTCAGACATTGCCGAGGTGAAGGCGGACATAGAGAAACTGCGCCTGGCCACCCAGGCGGACATAGAGAAACTGCGCCTGGCCACCCAGGCGGACATAGAGAAACTACGCGCGGACACCAAGGCGGATATAGAGAAACTGCGCGCGGACACCAAGGCGGACATTGCTGAGGTGAAGGCGGACATAGAGAAACTACGCTTGGCCACCCAGGCGGACATTGCTGAGGTGAAGGCGGACATAGAGAAACTGCGTGCGGACACCAGGGCGGACATTGCCGAGGTGAAGGCGGACATAGAGAAACTGCGCCTGGCTACCCAGGGGGAAATAGAGAAACTGCGTGCGGACACCAGGGCGGACATTGCCGAGGTGAGGGCGGACATTGCTAATACCGAATCAAGACTGACACGCTGGATCATTGGTGCGATGATTGCGCAGATCGGTGTGGTTGTCGGGTTGATTAAGTTGAGTTGACAGGAGTCGGGGTCTCCCGACCCCGATAAAACACACACTCGGCACGCCGGATTCTCTGAGCGACCGGGATTTCTGGACTGCATCGGGGCTTGCCCAAGCAACATCAAACCCCCCAACCCCCCTTGTCAGGAGTCGGGGTCTCCCGACCCCGATAAAACACACACCCGGCATGCCGGATTCTCTGAGCAACCCGGATTCCTGGACTGCACGGGGGCTTTGCTCGAACTGGGTTGTGAGGGGGGGCTGAGTTGTGGGGTTGACGATAATGTTGGTTTTTATATACCCGCAACGGGAGTTACGGGCTCCTGTAACGGCCGTGCAGCCCCCTGCTGAACAATTTTATTTGATAACGGCGGGGCATGGGTCTATACTGGCTATATGAAAGATATGAGCATACCGGTAACACACCGTGGCAAGAGGATGATAACTGCCGTACCAATAAAATTATCCGGCACCTGAATATGGAAGCCCTCGCATTTGACACCTATAAATTTGTCAAGCACCTGACTGCATCGGGTTTCACCGAAGCGCAGGCCGAAGCCCTGGCCGGTGAGCAGGTCGATATGATTAACAGCAATCTGGCCACCAGAGAGGACATAGAGAAACTACGCCTGACTACCCAGGCGGACATAGAGAAACTACGCCTGGCCACCAGCGAGGACATGGAGAAACTGCGCCTGGCCACCAGCGAGGACATGGAGAAACTGCGCCTGGCCACCCAGTCAGACATTGCCGAGGTGAAGGCGGACATAGAGAAACTGCGCCTGGCCACCCAGGCGGACATAGCCGAGGTCAAGGCGGAAATAGAGAAACTGCGCGCGGACACCAAGGCGGACATAGAGAAACTGCGCGCGGACACCAGGGCGGACATAGCCGAGGTGAAGGCGGAAATAGAGAAACTGCGCGCGGACACCAGGGCGGACATAGCCGAGGTGAAGGCGGACATAGAGAAACTGCGCCTGGCCACCCAGGCGGACATAGAGAAACTACGCTTGGCCACCCAGGCGGACATAGAGAAACTGCGTGCGGACACCAGGGCGGACATTGCCGAGGTGAGGGCGGACATTGCCAATACCGAATCAAGACTGACGCGCTGGATCATTGGTGCGATGATTGCGCAGATCGGCGTGGTTGTCGGGTTGATTAAGTTGAGTTGACAGGAGTCGGGGTCTCCCGACCCCGATAAAACACACACTCGGCACGCCGGATTCTCTGAGCAACCTGGATTTCTGAACTGCATCGGGGCTTGCCGAAGCAACATCAAACCCCCCAACCCCCCTTGACAGGAGTCGGGGTCTCCCGACCCCGATAAAACACACACCCGGCACGCCGGATTCTCTGAGCAACCTGGATTTCTGAACTGCACGGGGGCTTTGCTCGAACTGGGTTGTGAGGGGGGCTGAGTTGTGGGGTTGACGATAATGTTGGTTTTTATATACCCGCAACGGGAGTTACGGGCTCCTGTAACGGCGGTGCAGGCCCCTGCTGAAAATTTATTTGATAACGGCGGGACGTGGGTCTATACTAGCCATATGAGAGATCTGAGCATACCGGTAACACACCGTGGCAAGAGGAAGATCCCTGCCATACCGATAAAATTATCCGGCACCTGAATATGGAAGCCCTCGCATTTGACACCTATAAATTTGTCAAGCACCTGACTGCATCGGGTTTCACCGAAGCGCAGGCCGAAGCCCTGGCCGGTGAACAGGTCGCTATGATTAACAGCAATCTGGCCACCAGAGAGGACATAGAGAAACTACGCCTGACTACCAGCGAGAACATGGAGAAACTACGTCTGGCCACCCAGTCGGACATTGCCGAGGTGAAGGCGGACATAGAGAAACTGCGCCTGGCCACCCAGGCGGACATAGAGAAACTGCGCGCGGACACTAGGGCCGACATTGCTGAGGTGAAGGCGGACATAGAGAAACTGCGCCTGGCCACCCAGTCGGACATAGAGAAACTACGCGCGGCCACCCAGGCGGACATAGAGAAACTGCGCGCGGACACCAAGGCGGACATTGCTGAGGTGAAGGCGGACATAGAGAAACTACGCTTGGCCACCCAGGCGGACATTGCCGAGGTGAAGGCGGACATAGAGAAACTGCGCGCGGACACCAGGGCCGACATTGCTGAGGTAAAGGCGGACATAGAGAAACTGCGCTTGGCTACCCAGGGGGAAATAGAGAAACTGCGTGCGGACACCAGGGCGGACATTGCCGAGGTGAGGGCGGACATTGCCAATACCGAATCAAGACTGACGCGCTGGATCATTGGTGCGATGATTGCGCAGATCGGCGTGGTTGTTGGGTTGATTAAGTTGAGTTGACAGGAGTCGGGGTCTCCCGACCCCGATAAAACACACACTCGGCACGCCGGATTCCCCAATCACCCCCGGATTCCCAAACTGCACCGAAGTCTTTGCCGAATCAACACCAAACCCCCCAACCCCCCTTGTCAGGGGGGCTACTGAGCCACTCCCAACCACCCCCCCTGACAAGGGGGGGTTCGAGCAACATCGGGACTTTGCCGAATCAACATCAAACCCCCAACCACACCGCGAGCGGTGCTGAGTGCCAGCCTGACGATAAGGTTGATTGTTTTACCCGCAACGGGAGTCCCCGACTCCTGTAACGGCCGAATAAACACCGGCACAACTCAGGCAGACGCGAGTAATTTCCGCCCACCGCCCCCAAATTTCCGCCCATCGCCCACCGCCCATCGCCCACAAAATTCCGCCCATAAAATTCAATTTATACTATAATCAATTTATACTATAATATGGAATGTTCACCGACACATTTACAATGACCATAACGAGACCTGCACCATGACTGAAAAAGCGAAACTCAAGGGCCTGCGCCCGTTGTCCTTCAATCCACTTACGAACTCGCCGCTGATGGCTCTGTCGCCGGTTACGGGGGCGGGCAATCGTGTCTATCGGGCGGAGGAGGCGACTGCGCCGGCGGAGGGCCAAACGCTGTTGCTGGTGAATCCGGCGGCTACTGAGGCGACGGCGACGTCCCCGAATAGGGTCTCATCCCCTCAACTTGTGCCGGTTATTTTGCCGCCGGACTTGAGCGCGACCCTGGGCACGGCCCTAAGCATCGACTTGAGCACGGCCCTAAGCATGGACCTGAGCACAACCCTGAGCACCGATACCCCGGCCGCTGAGCGGCAAAGCGCCGCGCCTGGGGGTACTGTAGGCCCGCTCCTGGCGCCGCCTGCGGGCCTGCTCCATGCTCTAACCATCAATCCCCCTGATAAGGGCGGCCAGGGGCCGGGGGAGACTATCTCCGAACTGCACCGCGCCTTTACCGAACTGCACCGCGGCCTGGCGGAGCAACACCAATCCCCCCAGCCCCCCTCATCAGGGGGGAGTTTGGCTCAACAGCCCCCCTCATCAGGGGGAAGCCTGGCCCAACAGCCCCCCTTGGCGGGGGAAAGTTTCTCCCATCAGCCCCGGTATGAGGTGGCGTTCCAGACCGGGCCGGTGTTGGACGTGCCGTTGAACCTGAACCAGGACGACGTCGTCAACCCGCAGGACGCCCAGGCTTTGTATTACCTCGCCCTGCCGCAGTCCCCGGCCAACCTGATGACGCTGCTGAGCAGCCTCAACGTCGCCAATCCCGGCCAGGACGTGGCCACCCGGCTGGCGGCATTGAATTTGCTGGGCAACGTCAGCAACGCCGCCGGCACCATCATCGTCGCCATGCCGATGCTGGACCTGAATCGTGATGGCGTCATAGACCTGCCGGACGTGCGCGTGCTGTACTATGCCCTGCGATTTGAGGACATCCTGCGCGCCAGCCCCAGCCTGCGGGAAACCCTGCTCGGCGACCTCACCACCGAAGACAATGGCCTGTCCGCCGCCGGCCGCCAACAGGTGTATATCGAACTGCTGGACCGAGTCGACGACCTGTTCCCGGTGGCCACCTCCGGCGACCGCGCCATAGAGGTCGATACCGGCGCCAGCTATGCCCTCACCACCACCGACCTCAGCGCCCGCGACCCGGACAATGCCGGCCTCGCCCTCAGCTGGACGGTCACCACCGCCCCGATGAACGGCCGCCTGGCACTGAGCGACGCCACCGCCACCGCCATCGATACATTCACCCAGGCCCAGCTTGAGGCCGGCCAGGTCTTCTACGTCCATACCGGCGGCAATGATGATAGGAGTGACAACTTTGCAGTCCGCCTGCAAAACCCGGACGACCCGGAGGGCACTGTGCGGCCTATCATACCGCTGACCGTGGCCCTCTCCACGCCGACGGACACGGCCCCGATGAGTGTGACGCTGACCCCGGTGGCGACGCTGGGCACCCCGCCCGCATTGGCCGAGGACGCCGACGTCACCGCCCGCACACGAGTCGCCGATATAGCCGTCATGGATAACGATGGCGGCGAGCGCGGCCTGCAACTGGTCGGCCCCGACGCCGCGCTGTTTGAGCTCAACGAAGACCAGGACGTGCTCTTCCTGAGAGCCGGCGCCACGCTGGACTTTGAGACCAACCCGGACCTGGCGGTCACCGTGCAGGCGACGCGCAACCCGGCGGGGGCGACCGCCGACCTCAGCCTTGCAATCTCCGACGCCAACGACGCGCCGACCACCACCGGGGATGGCGGGTTCACGGTGGTTGAGGGCGCAAGCTACGTGCTGACGGTGGCAGACCTGGCGGCGACGGACGTGGATGCGGGCGATGATGCGGCCGCACTCACCTGGACGCTGGTGGCCGACCCTGAGCCCCCCCTGCCCCCCTTATCAGGGGGGAGATTGGAACTGAGCGGTGCCGCGGGCACGGCCATCGATTCATTTACTCAGGCCCAGCTTGAGGCGGGCGAGGTGGTGTACGTCCATGGAGGCGGTAATGCCGTCTCCGACGGTTTCACGTTGCAGGTGGCGGACGATGAGGGTCTGCGGGCCGCCGAGCCGGTGGTTGTGAGTATCGAGGTGACCCGCAGGCTGGACTTCATAGACCTGGGCGCGCTCAGCGTCGCGGAGGGCTTTGTTGTCCAGGGTGACGCGGGCGGTGACCAGGCGGGCACGAGCGTATCCGGAGCCGGCGACGTCAACGGCGACGGCTATGCCGACTTCATCGTCGGGGCGCGCCTGGGCGGCGACGGTGGCAACCTGGCCGGCGAGGCCTACGTCGTATTTGGCCGGGCCGCCGATTCGGGCGATACCACCCCACGGGTCGTGGATTTGACTGAGCTGGCGCCGGCGGACGGCTTTATCATCCAGGGCGATGCGGACCTTGACGGGGCGGGCGTGAGCGTATCCGGTGCCGGCGACGTCAATGGCGACGGCTATGCCGACCTCATCGTCGGGGCTTTCGGGGGCGACGACGGTGATACCGATGCCGGCGAGGCCTACGTCGTGTTCGGCAAGACCTCCGGTTTTGGCAGCGCGGACAGTAACGGCCGCCGGGTCATAGACCTGGCAAGCCTGGCCGCCGGGGACGGCTTTATCATCCAGGGCGATATGAGCGGTGACAATGCGGGCCAGAGCGTATCCGCTGCCGGCGACGTCAACGGCGACGGCTATGCCGACCTCATCGTCGGGGCACGCCAAGGCGACGACGGTGGCACCAGGGCCGGCGAGGCCTACGTCGTGTTCGGCAGAGAGGACAACTTTGGCGAAGACGTCAGCATCACCCCTGATGGCACCACCACCGCGATTGTCCGCCGGGTCGTGGATTTGACTGAGCTGGCCCCGGAGGACGGCTTTATCATCCAGGGTGATATGGGCGGTGACTATGCGGGCCAGAGCGTATCCGCTGCCGGCGACGTCAACGGCGATGGCTATGCCGACCTCATCGTCGGGGCGTTCTTTGGCGACGACGGTGGCGACTATGCCGGCGAGGCCTACGTCGTGTTCGGCAGAGAGGACGATTTTGGCGACGACGTCCGCATCACCCCTGATGGCACCACCACCGCGATTGTCCGCCGGGTCGTGGATTTGACTGACCTGGCCCCGGAGGACGGCTTTATCATCCAGGGCGATACGGCCGGTGACCAGGTGGGCGTGAGCGTATCCGGAGCCGGCGACGTCAACGGCGACGGCTATGCCGACCTCATCATCGGGGCATCCTCTGCCGACGCCAACACGCGGGAAAACGCCGGCGAGGCCTACGTCGTATTCGGCAAACCGGACGACCCATCTGATCCATTCGGCAGCCCGATGGGTGGCAGCCAAGTCGTGGACCTGGCAAGTCTGGCCCCGGAGGACGGCTTTGTTATCCAGGGCGACGCGGCCGGTGACCTGGCGGGTTATAGCGTATCCGGAGCCGGCGACGTCAACGGTGACGGCTTTGCCGACCTCATCGTCGGGGCGCGCGATGGCGACGACGGTGGCAACAATGCCGGCGCGGCCTATCTGGTGTTCGGCAAGGCGGACGGCTTTGGCAGCGAGATGGGCGGCCGCCGGGTGATTGATTTGGATGACCTGGACCCGGAGGAGGGCTTTATCATCCAGGGCGATGCGCCCAATGACAATGCGGGCAGCAGCGTATCCGCCGCCGGCGACGTCAACGGCGACGGCTATGCCGACCTCATCGTCGGCGCGAGCGGTGGCGACGTCACCAAGTCCGAGGGCGATACCAGGAACGACGCCGGCGCGGCCTACGTCCTGTTCGGCGGCCCGGCCGGTCTCAGCACCGAGGCCGCCGCAGTCCTGGGCACGGACGCCAACGACCTCGCCCTGAACGCCGACGGTGAGGCCACGGTCGTACTCGCCGGCGCCGGCGATGACGTCCTCAATATAGACGGTTTCGGCCCCGACGACCTGCTCCGCTTCGACGGCGGCACCGGCACCGACGTCCTGCGCCTGAGCGGTGGCGACCTCAACCTCGACCTGAGCACCCTCGCCGGCACCCGCCTGAGCAGCATAGAGCACATCGACCTCAGTGGCACCGGCCCGGGAATGAATAATAACAGCCTGACCCTCACCCGCCAGGACCTGCTGAATCTCACCGAGGTACGCACCCGCGGCACCGACGGCACTGAGGCCAGCCGCGCCGAGCTGCGGGTCGATGGCAACGCCGGCGACCGCGTCAACGTCATAGGCGACTGGATGCGGGCGGACGCCACCCAGGATATAGGCACCACCACCTACAACGTCTTCGACAACGGCAATGCCCGCCTGCTGGTCAATACCGCCGTGACCGTCGACATCACCCGCCTGCTCGGCAGCATAGACCTGAGCGAACTCAGCGCCGCGGAGGGCTTTGTTATCCAGGGCGACGCGGCCGGTGACCAGGCGGGCTATAGCGTATCCGGTGCCGGCGACGTCAACGGCGATGGTTTTGCCGACCTCATCGTCGGGGCGCGCTATGGCGACGACGGTGGCGACAATGCCGGCGAGGCCTACGTCCTGTTCGGCGGCCCGGATAGTACCCCCCCGCAGGTCATCGATTTGACCAATCTGGCCGCCGCCGACGGCTTTATCATCCAGGGCGATGCGCCGGGTGACTTCGCGGGCCGGAGCGTATCCGCCGCCGGCGACGTCAACGGCGACGGCTTTGCCGACCTCATCGTCGGGGCGAACGGTGGCGACGACAGCGGTGGGGTAAATCCCGGCGAGGCCTACGTCGTATTCGGCAAGGCGTCCACCCCGCGGGTCGTGGATTTGACCAGCCTGGCCGCCGGGGATGGCTTTATTCTCCGGGGCGATCAGGGCGGCGCGCCCGGTGCGACCAACGGTGACCAGGCGGGCATAAGCGTATCCGGTGCCGGCGACGTCAACGGCGACGGCTTTGCCGACCTCATCGTCGGGGCGCACGAGGGCGACGACGGTGGCACCAATGCCGGCGAGGCCTACGTCGTGTTTGGCAAGGCGTCCAATCCACGGGTGATTAATTTGTCCGGGCTGGCCCCGGCGGACGGCTTTATCATCCAGGGCGATGCGCCCTATGACACTGCGGGCAGAAGCGTATCCGCCGCCGGCGACGTCAACGGTGACGGCTATGCCGACCTCATCGTCGGGGCCTACCAGGGCGACGACGGTGGCGACTATGCCGGCGCGGCCTACGTCGTGTTCGGCAAACAGGGCGACTTTGGCAACCTGATGGGCGGCCGCCGGGTCGTGGACCTGGAAAGCCTGGCCGCCGGCGACGGCTTTATCATCCAGGGTGACGCGCCCTATGACAATGCGGGCTTTAGCGTATCCGGTGCCGGCGACATCAACGGTGACGGCTATGCCGACCTCATCATCGGTGCCCGTGGCGGCGACGACGGTGGCGACAATGCCGGTGAGGCCTACGTCGTGTTTGGCAAACAGGACGGCTTTGGCAGAGTGATAGACCTGTCAAGCCTGGCCGCCGGGGACGGCTTTATCATCCGGGGTGACGCGCCGGGTGACAATGCGGGCTTTAGCGTATCCGCCGCCGGCGACGTCAACGGCGACGGCTTTGCCGACCTCATCGTCGGGGCGCGCGATGGCGACGACGGTGGCGACAATGCCGGTGCGGCCTATCTGATATTCGGCAAGGCGCCCGACCCATCTGATCCCTCATCTAATCCATTCGGCAGCGATATGGGCGGCCGCCGGGTGATTGATTTGACTGGACTGGCCCCGGAGGATGGTTTGATTATCCAGGGCGATACGGACGGTGACCGGGCGGGCTGGAGCGTATCCGGTGCCGGCGACGTCAACGGTGACGGCTTTGCCGACCTCATCGTCGGGGCGAGCGAGGGCAACGACGGTGGCGACAACGCCGGCGAGGCCTACGTCCTGTTCGGTAGCCTGGCGGGCCTCAGCACCGAGGCCGCCGCGGTGGTGGGCACCATCGCCAACGACCTCGCCCTGAACGCCGACGGAGAGGCGACGGTGGTGCTCGCCGGCGCCGGCGATGACGTCCTCAATATAGACGGTTTCGGCCCCGACGACCTGCTCCGCTTCGACGGCGGCAGCGGCACCGACGTCCTGCGCCTGAACGGTGGCGACCTCAACCTCGACCTGAGCACCCTCGCCGGCAGCCGCCTGAGCAGCATAGAGCGCATCGATCTCAGTGGCGGTGCGGGCATGAATAACAACAGCCTGAGACTCACCCGTCTGGACCTGCTGAATCTGTCCGAGGTACGGACACGCGGCGCCGACGGTACCGAGGCCAGCCGCGCCGAGTTGCGGGTCGATGGCAACGCCGGCGACCGCGTCACCCTCGATGGCGACTGGATGCAGGGGACTGACGTCACCATGGGCGCCACCTATAACGTCTTCGACAACGGCAATGCCCGCCTGCTGGTGAATGCCGCCGTGACGGTGGAGGTGGTGATGGGCGAGGTGCCGACCACCAGCGGCGATGGTGCCTTGCGGGCGTTTGAGGGCGGGAGCCAGACCCTGACCCCGGCGGACTTCAGCGCCAGCGACCCGGACAATGACGCCGACACCCTCACCTGGACGGTGACGAGGGTCCCGATGAACGGCCGGCTGGCACTGAGCAGTGACCTGGACACGGCCATCACCAGCTTCACCCAGCAGCAGCTTGAGAATGGCGAGGTGGTGTACGTCCATACCGGCAGTGACGATACCGATGACAGCTTTGTAGTGCGGGTGGCGGACGACCTGGGGAACCGGGCCGAGCCGGTGACGGTGAGCGTCGAGATCAGGGGTGAGCTTGGCGATATAGACCTGAGCGCGCTCAGCGTCGCGGAGGGTTTTGTTGTCCAGGGTGACGCGGGCGATGACCGTGCGGGCTTTAGCGTATCCGGCGCCGGCGACGTCAACGGCGACGGCTATGCCGACTTCATCGTCGGGGCGCGCTATGGCGATGATGGTGGCGACAATGCCGGCGAGGCCTACGTCGTATTTGGCCGGGCCGCCGATTCGGGCGATACCACCCCACGGGTCGTGGATTTGACCAGCCTGGCGCCGACGGACGGCTTTATCATCCGGGGCGACGCGCCCGATGACCGTGCGGGCGTGAGCGTATCCGGTGCCGGCGACGTCAACGGTGATGGCTATGCCGACCTCATCGTCGGGGCACGCGATGGCGACGACGGTGGTAGCAATGCCAGCGAGGCCTACGTCGTGTTTGGCAAACAGGACGGCCCATCTAATCCATTCGGCAGCGCAGACAGTGCCGGCCGCCGGGTCATAGACCTGACCAGCCTGGCCGCCGGGGATGGCTTTATCATCCAGGGCGATGCGCCCGGTGATAGTGCGGGCTTTAGCGTATCCGGAGCCGGCGACGTCAACGGTGATGGCTATGCCGACCTCATTGTCGGGGCACCCAGTGGCGACGACGGTGGTAGCAATGCCGGCGAGGCCTACGTCGTGTTTGGCAAACAGGATGACTTTGGCGAAGACGTCAGCATCACCCTTTCGGACGGCATGACCATGGTTAACCGCCGAGTGATAAACCTGGAAAGCCTGGCTCCGGAGGACGGCTTTGTTATCCAGGGCGATACGGGCGTTGACCAGGCGGGCTTTAGCGTATCCGGAGCCGGCGACGTCAACGGCGACGGCTATGCCGACCTCGTCGTCGGGGCACTCTTCGGCGACGACGGTGGCGTCTATGCCGGCGAGGCCTACGTCGTGTTCGGCAAACAGGATGACTTTGGCGAAGACGTCAGCATCACCCCTGATGGCACCACCACGATTATCCGCCGGGTCGTGGATTTGACTGAGCTGGCGCCGGAGGACGGCTTTATTATCCAGGGCGATGCGCCCAGTGACTTTGCGGGCAATAGCGTATCCGCCGCCGGCGACGTCAACGGCGACGGCTTTGCCGACCTCGTCGTCGGGGCGCGCAATGGTGATGACGGTGGCACCGATGCCGGCGAGGCCTACGTCCTGTTCGGCAAACCGGACGACCCATCCAATCCATTCGGCAGCCTGGACGGTACCGGCCGCCGGTTCGTGGACCTGGCAAGCCTGGCCCCGGAGGCCGGCTTTATCATCCAGGGCGATGCGGCCAATGACCGTGCGGGCCGGAGCGTATCCGGTGCCGGCGACGTCAACGGCGACGGCTATGCCGACCTCATCGTCGGGGCGTACCAGGGCGACGATGGTGGCAACAATGCCGGCGCGGCCTATCTGGTGTTTGGCAGGGCGGGCGGCTTTGGGAGCGAGATGGGCGGCCGCCGGGTGATTGGTTTGGATGACCTGGCCCCGGAGGAGGGCTTTATCATCCAGGGCGATGCGCCCATTGACACTGCGGGCTTTAGCGTATCCGGAGCCGGCGACGTCAACGGTGACGGCTATGCCGACCTCATCGTCGGGGCCCCCGGTGCCGACGTCACCAAGTCCGAGGGCGACACCAGGAACAACGCCGGCGAGGCCTACGTCCTGTTCGGCGGCCCGGCCGGTCTCAGCACCGAGGCCGCCGCAGTCCTGGGCACGGACGCCAACGACCTCGCCCTGAACGCCGACGGTGAGGCCACGGTCGTACTCGCCGGCGCCGGCGATGACGTCCTCAATATAGACGGTTTCGGCCCCGACGACCTGCTCCGCTTCGACGGCGGCACCGGCACCGACACCCTGCGCCTGGTCAACTCCGATGCCACCACCGACCTGAGCCTGGACCTGAGCACCCTCCCCGATACCCGCCTCATCAGCATAGAGCGCATCGACCTCACTAGAGGCGCGCGAAACTTGGGGCGGAATTATTGCGAAAGATGGGTGTGCAGGGGTGTTGACTATGTCAACATTTGTTTGATTTTAGGCGCGGGTTAGAATCGCGATGATGGGCGAGGTGAGGTCAAAGTGACCCGGATTCGGAAGACCTGGGTGACGATGATGGGCGGCGTGGTGACCTTCTCCGGGGAACAGGAACTCGGCGATGGGGTGGTCGTGGGGTTGGCCGTGATGGTGGGCGATGACGGTGATCCAGAAGTAGCCGCATAGCACGTACAGGATAGGAAGCGAGATGAAGTATGCGGCGTTGGCGCCGGCGGCGGCGATGATTGCTGTGGCGGTGACCGTAAGCACTTGGAAATAGTGCCGGTGGAACCAGCGGTGTAGTGGCCGGAGACGCCATTCATTCAGGCGGACGTGTACGACCGGCGGCAGGTGGTAATAGAGACCTATCTTGATCGCTTGCCAGCCAGTGGCACTGAAACGGTCGGCGGGGGTGTCGGAGTGTCGGTGGTGCAAACGGTGGGCATTACGCCAACTGATAGCTGATTCAAGGCAGCAGCACGTGCCTAGCCATAGCAGCAGGATTTTGATTAGGCGGCGGCGCGGGCACCAGCTCCGATGGGCGCTCCATTTGTGAAGTGACAGGCTTACGCCGATAAGCCACAGCATCCAGCCAATGACCAAGCCAGCGATGAATAAGTCCAGGCGGGCATCAAGCGCCAGGGTGATCGCCAGCGTCACGGTTGCGACAACATGGATGCAGTTTATTTTCCTTTGTGCCGTCATACGACCTTTATTGCTGCGATTTTGTCGCTATCATCGTCGTCGCCGGCGACGATTGCGTCTATCGCTGACCGGCTGGCCCAGGATGCGCGGTAAGCGGCGTCTTTCTGCGTTGTCATGGCGCGGGCGAGTTGTTGAAGTTCTTCGAGGGTCATGGCCACGTCGGTATTGCCGGCATCGCGCCATGTATAATCTCCGGGCAGCACCCAGCCACCGGCGACGGCGGTCAGCACTTCGGCCAGGTTCGCACGGCTTGTCGGGCCGGCCTGGAAGCGGGTCGCTTTAAATTCCACATCGGCATGGGCGGCCAGGTCACGGCGGTCTTTGATGCTCTGCCATTGCCGGTTTGCCCACATTTCAACGGACATGGGTAGCCAGGCATAGTTTTGATCTCGGCCGTAGATGGCGTTGAATTGGAATCTTTGAATCAGGTGGTTGGTGAAACGGTCTTTGTCAATTGCATCAGAGCCCCTGAGGGTCTGAATCGATGGAACGCCGAAGGCGATGCAGTCGTTGTTAAATTGGGTCAGCGTCAGGATCGATTGCAGCCCGCCCTCATCAATACTACCGTAAATGCCAGTGATCTCTACACCCACTGTTTTACCGTCGGATTGGCGTTGAACAGCGCGGGTATCAAGCCCATCATAGTCTCTGGCCAGTACCACCCGCACCGAATTTTTACAGGCTTCCGGCAGTGCATCAAGCACTGCCTGGAAACGGCTCTGCGCTATTACAGCACTCACCTCTTGCGAATTAGCCGGGCGGGGAACAATTTCGTCGCCATTCCAAACAAAGTCGGCGGGATCGGTAATTTGCAGCGGCTCATCGCTTGCAACGAGCAGGCTGTCATCTGGGACCAGGCGCGTCTTGTCGCTGGTTGAGACGATGAGCTGGCGTGTCGTTGGATCAATCAAAAAGAACTGTTTGCCATCGAGTCCGGATCTTTGCAGATCGTAGAAGTCCTGCCCGGCGGCATTTCTAAAAAAAATAACGCCGGCGTCGGCTAAGGCGCCGGGGCGGGAGTAGGTTTTGAAGTGCCCATATAACTTGAACATATTTATTCCTCGCTAAATTTCCGTATGGCTAACTGTTACCCAGGTCTCACCGAGCAAGACTTGCAGCGGCGCGGGGGCAGTCAAGGTACAGGTCCTTGTTGTTGTTCCGGGCTGCCCACACACACCGCTACGGTGCCTGGTAACGCAGTGAAAATCATGCGGCCCACCCCAACGCACGGCGCGGATCAGCGGGCTGAACGAGGCCAGGGTAATATGGCCAAATTCATCCAGCTCAAGGCGCGTAAGGGCATGCCCAGGCGGCGCATTGATGTGCGCATCGGAGCTGTTCGCATGTTCAAAGCTGTCATCAGGCTGTCGCACCAAACCGACCCCCGCGCGCACTTGGCGCAACCGCACCGCCGGCACTTTACCTTGTTCATTCAGCTCGCAGAGGCCACCGGCGATGGCTTTATCGATGCGTCCATCGGGAACTTTACCCTCTGCGTCCAACTCGCATATCCCTTCGGCCTGGCCGCGCGATAATATTAATGCCCGTAACTTTATGACCAGTTGAAACAGCGCCGGGAGGCCGCTTTCGGGTCTGTCGGCGCCGGCATCCAGCCCGGAAGTTTCTAAGCCGTTTTGTGTTGGAAATGACATGTCTTTCTCATCAGCTCGTGGATACGGTGTACCAGCGACCACCGATTTTTGCCTGCAGCGGCGCCACGCCATTGCCATGCTGCCCCGACCAGCGCAACGCGGTCACGAATACACCCGTTTGAATTAGAGTCGCGTGACCAAACTCGTCAACAGACAGGTTAGTTATTGCTTTGCCCTCGCCGGCGACGACGGATGATTGTCGCGACGTGTCCGCATGTTTTACTGTTTGACCCTCTCGCGCCAACCCAGCGCCGGCGACAACGGCGTCATAACGATAGGCCGGAATCAAACCGTTATCATCGAGTTCACACACCCCCCCGGCTTCACCCTTACCGAGTCGGCCGGGCGGTACTTTCGCGTCCTCGCCGAGATCACAAATGCCGTCCCCCTGACCGCGCAGACGAATGATATCGAGCAGCTTGGTCACGGCGGCGAAAAGTGCCGGGCGGGCCCGGGAAGGCGAGTCAGTGCCATTGTTCAGGTGCTCGCCTCTTAACCCGTCCGTGTCAGGCCACATTTGTCGGTACTCCTCTTACCAAAACGTCCACCACCGCGTCCGTAGGCTGTTTGGCAGCGTTGTATATCTTAATTTTTGGTGCCGACGCATCTTTGTCTATCACTTCCCACGTCCACCCCGGCCCCACGGACTGGAGCGCCAGCTGAATTTGATATATATGGGTAAATTCTACCGTCGTCGGGACAATTCGCCCACTCATCGCAGAACCTGCCCAATCACCGGTGTCGCTATCATTGATCAGCTCTGTTTTCGATTCGGTCGACAACGCGAGGGTTGCCGACAACAATTTGATGATATCCGGATACTGCTCATTCGGCGTCACCGTTATTCGAAACTCCAAAAATCTATCGACCTTGATCGGAACCCCGTTCAGCTCTTTAAAATCGTTGAAAAAGGGACTGCTAGAATCCCTGTATCTTATTTCTATCGTCACATCGCCTAGGGCCTCAGCCGAGGTGTAGGGCACCACCGAGACCTCGATGCCGAGATTTACACGGACAAAATAACTCATATATGAGTCCCCAGAAACAAAGTCATTCTGTCGCCCGCGGCCGCCCCAGGTTTCAAACTGATCCCATGATATGTAATGCAACCAATAAAATGCATTATCACCACGTAAATCTTGAGGAAGCACGCCGGTAATCGTCGAAGCATCCTGATCCCGCACCCCACCCACAATGTCACCGGGCCAGCCGTGCAAGTGGGGCTGGTGATAGTAAATCACATTTTCCAAATAGGGGTTGCCAAAATTGGATTCGATGATAGCCGGTGCTACCGATTCATTCCCCGACGTATCCACTGCGACAATTCCGATGGTATATACCCCGGCAGCGAGCTGATTGGTCTCCCAGGGTGAACTCTGGAGCAAACCTTCATGCATAGGTCGCAGTGCATCCCAGCTGTGGCCGGTGCCCAATTTGTATTGAATCAAATATCCTCGGAGATCCAAATCCGAGACCGAATTCCATCTAAAAATCCGCGCCCCGCTCGGCTCCCGGTCGACGCGAAAGCCGCTCACATTCGCCGGCGGGGTCGTCTTGCCTTGGACCAAGTGGTTCAGTGCACTGGTCCATCTCGAGTATGCGCCCAGGGTATTGACCGCGCGCACGCGCACGTCGTATTGCTCTCCGTCCAGCACCGGCTGGATCATATGGCGGGTGCCCACGGCGGTGGCCTCAGTCCAGGCTTCCGCGCCGGAGAGTTTATATTGCACGTGGTAGCTGGCCACAAACGCGAATGGGGCCGGCGTCCAACTTGCGATGATTTGGCTGTGGACGTCGCCGGCGCCGGATACAAACAGTTCCGTGCTATCCAGTTTCAAGACCAGCGGCGCCGGCACCTGGCGCGGATCGGGCAGGCGCGTATCCGGAGCCGGGTCGCGCTGGACGGCATCGCCCAAATTCCAAATGTAAGCCTCGTCGGCGTACTCAACCAGTTCCAGATCGATGCCCAAATCATCAGTAAGCGTCCAGGAAAGTACCTGAAACTTTTTATTGACCCAACCCAGGTGTGTGATTGAAAGCTCGATAACGTCCCAGGCCTTGATGCCCAGCACCGTCAGCTTACACGGCATCGCAACAGTGACGGATTGCCGATGTCGTTCCAGTTCAATTTTTGCCAGCCGCTGGGCGGCGATGGCATTATTGGTGAACGGCAGATCGGTATCGAACCAGATCCGCTCACCGCCGTCCTCAGCCTCATACCTGGGGTTGACCACTGGCGGGAAGTCCGTCGGTTGATGCTGCTGGGTCGGATCGATGAACGTGCCGCGCACGGCGTTGAACAGCTCACTCCGCGCACGCCGCGGCTGATAGCTGAGATCGCCACGGAGATCGTCTTCATTTAACTGCCGAGTCGCGGCCACCGGCGCAGCCGGATGCACCTGCCATTGGCCGCCGGACCAGATCACCGCCCCGCCGGCGGCGGTGCGTAGGGCCTCAAGTATCTGCAACGGCGCAGAATCGAGTTCAAACACACCATCGCAGCGATACCGTTTTTGGGTATCGCCGGCCTGATTAATAACCACGTCCTCATCGCAAATATTGGCCGCGGCGGTCACGGTATCATAATCCACCTCATCCGCAGACGTCCCCAGGCCGCGGCGCTCATCACGCAGATAATCGGCCACGCACAATGCCCAGTTGTTGGAATAGGCAGTGGCGTCAGTACGCGGATCATAGACCTTCTTGCCGCGCACGTCCGCCTTGATATTCGGCACGCCGTTTGGCCAGGCCGACTCGGTGTACTCGGTATCGGCATCGCCCTTATCCCAGGTCAACCGCACGTACAGATAGGCGATCCCCTGCAACCGGTGTTGGCGCGACCATTGCGTTTCCCGAACCAGGCGAGGGTCGGCCTGCTGATCATCCGTGCCCAGGAATTTTTGTATCCGATACCACTTGGGGTCCCAATCGGTGGCCGGCTTTTCGTTGAAATAAACCGTATCGATGGCCTCCACTTCGTGACCGGTGAGCACGATAATCAGGTGCAGATATTGATTGTCCTCTCCGGAACTCTCCGCGAATACCAACACTCCGGAAACCTGCGCCTCCCCATAAATCACCCGCTGTGGCGAAATCGTTGAGCGAATGATGTGTGAGCGATCGATCGCCTTGGAATCAAAATCCGGTATTTTGGGCTTAAACAGCACGCGGCTGAGCAAACTGATGCCCACCGAGATAGCAATCGAACCGAGTAGCGCACCCACCGTCAACGTCGCGGTGATCTTATAGGCCAAAAGCGCGCCAACCGCTTGCGGCATCAGCCGACCCTCCACGCCCGGGATGCGCCGCTCATCTTGAAATGCAGCAATTGATTCTTCCCCGGCGCCACACACTGCGCGCCGACACAAACCCCCAACAGCGGCCTTTTTCCCGCTATCAGCACCACGTCCCCGCGCCGTGCAAAGCGCTTGTTATCCAGCTTCTTTAACCCGCTTTTAACGACCAGCGCCTCAACTCGACCGAATCGCTTCGCGCCCGACGCACTGTTATATTTACCGCGATATTTCTCTGCCAGATCCACCCCGGTCATCGCGATAACCGCGTCGGCGGCGAACAGGCAGCAGTCGTGCTTGCCCCATTCAAAAGCCCACCCCGACCTTGCCTGAATAAACTGAAACAGTCGCTGCTCCCAATCCGCACGGCGCTCTAATTTCATCGGAACGTTCGGCCCCACAAGATCGATTTCTCAGTCGTAGCCGCCAGAAATTCAAAGCCCCGGTCGGCGGGATAGTGGAGCCGATGACTTTCCTCGTTAAAGCGCAGATCACGGGGACGCAACCACGCCGCCATGCGGTTCTCCAAGGACACAGCGATCTCTCCGGTTTCTCCCAAAGTTCCGGTCATGGAATCCATCATCCCGGAGAAAAGCAGGATAGGCATACCCACGCCGTCGGTGGCCTCATCAACCAGGGCCAGCCAGATGCGCGCGCGCCGCCCTTGATAATGTTCGCCCAATGATATAGCGATGGTTTCCGGAGGCACACCGGACAAGGCCAGTTTGATGCGCGCCGGTTGCAGGTCGGTACTTTCGCTGACGTTGCTGATTTTACCCAGGGCTCCGACGCCCAGCCACTCGGCGCCGTTCCAGGCTATCGTGCCGACGCCACTGTGCAAGCGCACCGGTTGCGCCTGAAAATCGAGCTCGACCAACAACGTTAAAATCTGATTCGCCATTAGAATGCCTCGACGATCTCAAGCGTGACGTCGCCCACCCGGCCGCCGCCATGATAGCCGGCACGGCCCTGTTGATCGTCGATCAACCGAAACGTACTCACCGGATCAAGCAGTTCCACCGTTTCCCGACCCGTTACGCCAGCCCTGAGTGGTGGTGTGAAGTGAACCAGGTTTTGAGGTGGAACGCCCACCGGCCATTGAGGCGTCTCAGTCACCTGCTTCAGCTCGCTGTTCACGCTGAAAAAGTATCCGGCCTCAAATATATACGATTCTATGGCCTGGTTACCAAAAAACACAACCGCCTCAGTTGCCCCCGCAGGCACCGTAACGGTACTCTGGAGGAGGGGGTTGCTGCTGTCAATGTTGATTTCGGCAAACCAGGGTAGTAAAGGTATCAGATCGGGATTCCAAACCACAGGAACCGGCGTTTGTTGTATCGGGCCAAAGGTGAACCGCCCGGCGGCACCGCGTAGGCCGTTGACAAAGGCGGAGAGTTCATCCAGTTCGGGCCGCCGGAGATTGGAAAAAGTCATACTCACCCGCCACCGCGCGCCCGGTAATTCCAGGGTATGCGTTGACCGGCTCAGCGGTGATTGATGCACGAGGGTATTACTGTCCAGCCACCACTCGATTGAGCTCGGGCGGATATCGGGAAATGCCGCCATGACTACCGACCGCGGGTCGCGGCCAGCCAACGGCGGTTGCCGGTCAAATTCTCATAGACGGTCGCGACCGTCTCCCGCTTGATGCGCTCGGCTTCGGCGCGCAGTCGCCCGATGGCGGACTCATCGGCGCCGCGAAAATCAAAGCTCTGCGTCACGTTCACCGTCATCGCGCCGCCGGCGTTGGCACGATGACGCGGATGATTTGCCGGCAACACCTCCTCACCGCGGCGCAGTATCGCCGGCACCTCATCGCCCGCCAGGCCGCCGGCGTGCAATCTCGGCGCGCCGGCGAGCAACGCCGCCGGTATTTTCCGCGGCCGGCCGTCGGCGCCGACGATGCCGCCGGTGTGATACTGGACGCCGGCAAAGAACCCACCGGTGGCCGCGGCACCGCCACCGCCACCCCCGCCAAAGAGTCCGCCCAATGCGCCGCTGAGCCCCTGCGCAAGCGGTTCGACTAGGCTGCGTTGGATGGCTATACGGGCCAGGTCATTCAAGATGCTGCCCACCAGATCACGAAATTGAAATTTACCGGTGGTGACAAAGTCGGTTAATGAACTCGTCATAGAGTCAAGACCGCGCGTGACCGCACCTTCCACCGCCGACGCCGCATCCTCGCCGCGCTGCTGGTAGCTGAGCAGCGCTCGGGTAATACCATCCTCAAAGCGGGTCGATTCCGCCAGTGCCTTGTCCGCGGCCTCGCGCCGGCGCTCGGCATCTTCTTCATAGGCCTGGGCGAGCTCATGTCGGTATAAATGGTCCACGCGGGCGACGAACGTCGAGTAGCCGGCCTCGGCCTGGCTCAGGCCGCTGAGCTGATCGCGCCGCCATTGGTCTGCGGCCGCTCGCGCCTGCTCCAGTGGCGGCAGCAGGGACAGGTTCGCCTCGTTGATCGCCGCGACCGCCTCCGCGTGGCGCTCGCGCTGCTCATTCAGCGCCTCATCCTCCGCCCGGGCAAGACGGCCCTCATAATTCGCTTTCGCATCCGCCAGGTGCGCATCGTATCCGGCCGCAGTCTCATCCAGGCCCGCCAGCGCCGTTCGCAGCGCCTCCTCGGCGGCCGCCCGCTCCTGCTCCAACGGCGGCAGCAGGGACAATCTGTCTTGATTGATTTGCGCCACCGCGCGCGCATGTCGTTCAGCCCGATCCTCAATGGCCTGGGCGGCCTCATTTTCCAACGCTATTTCTTGTTGCAGGCGCTGGTTAGCCTGCTCAGTGAACTGCTCAGCGTAGTCTTCAGGCCGCTCCCGCGATGGTGTCTGCCCCAGCAGTGATTGCGATGATGGGCCGGCCCGGCCGGTGGCCGGTGCCGGCGCGGCGCCGTCGACGCCCCGGGCCAGGCGTCTTTGCAGCGCGCGTATTTGTCTGCTTATTTCTGCACGCCAATGGGGGTCACCACCACCGCCCCTGATCAGGGTTTCTTCTAGTCTTTGCAGCTTAGATAACTCGATCAGTACGTTGTCATAGGGATCACGTCCGGCGTCGCCGGCCAACACATAGGCAAGGCCTCTGATCCTATCCGTGGCGACTTCAAAAACTGTGCCCAACTTGCCGGTACCGGCGGTGACCTGGTTGATGACGCCCACCAATTCCAAAATCACGCTCTTCATCTGTGTGACACCGCCACCAACGGTCTTGCTTACATCCTCGAACTTCGCATCCGTATCGTCTGCGCTGGCCAGCACCGCATCCAGCAACAGCTCCGCCGACAGCACGCCTTGCGATGCCAATTCGCGGATATTCGCGCGCGTCACGTCAAAATCTATCTGACCGCGTTCCCGCAAGTTGGCGAAGCCGATGATGAGCCCCTGTTGCACGCCCAATAGATTTTCCATCACCGACCGCAGCTCGTCGCCCTGCAAGCGCCCGCTGGCAAGCCCTTGAGCAAACTGCACCAGACCGGCAGCGGCCTCGGAGGCATTACTACCACCAATCAAGACCTGCTTATTAAGCAGCTCAGTCACTTGCAGGATTTCCGCTTGCGAGCGACCCAGCGTATCGGCGGCCAGAGACAAGCGACCGTACAGTGCCGCGTTGGCGGCTAGCTCGGTACGAGTGCGTAGAGAAATGTCCAGTAATTCCTGCCGCACCCCTATCAGTTGGGTTTCCGATTCGGTTACTAGGCGCAGGCGGTTGTTCAGCTCAGTATAGCTGTCAGCGATCCGAACGCTTGAGATAACAAAACGTGAGGCCACATAACTCGCCGCACCCAACGCGCCAACATACGCCAGCATGCGGCCATGCGCGGCGATAAAACTTGCGGCCAGCCCTCGATTAGTACGCTTAATGGTATCATTAGCAGCCCCCGCGCGCTGGGTGGCACCGGTCAACAGGACGGCGCCGCGGCGATAGAAATCCTGAGCACCGGCAGCGCTGCGGGTGCTTTTGGATAGAGTATCCGTCGCCTTTGTAGTCCTTAGGGTGGCGCCCCTGAGTATCTTTAACTCTTTCCTGGCGTGGCGCACCTCACCGACAAAACCCTTACCGTCGGCGGTTAGTCTGAGCCCTAATTTAATATCATCAGGCATGCTATAATTCCCCTATGAGTGAATTGGTGACTGCGGCAATTTTTGGGGTGGTATTGGCGGGTGCTGTGGCGTTTCTTTGGTGTATCTTCAAAGGCGTCCACAGTGCCTTATCCCTGTTACTCGTATTGAGTGCGTCCATATTCATGTCCGGAAAAGAATTCCAAAACTACCTGCGTGAGCTGTCCGAGCAGTAATCCAACACCGCATACTCCATCACCTGCAGTCCGGCAAACACCTGCTTAAACCTGATTTTGAGGCCGGACGCCTTCTTGAGGCCGGACGCCTTCAGCGCCACCTGGCAGGCGCCATAATCCAACCCCAGGCGATCTCCGGACGGCCCATATCGCCATTGTGTCTGCACAACCCTAAACGCCGTCACCACGTCCCAATTCTCCGGTAATACCTCAAAATCATCGGCCGGCGGCTCAATTTCAATCCCCAGCAGCGCCGCATCCTCGGTCAACTCGTCTTTGCCGCCGCCACGGCCCGACCAATGCCGGGCGGCGGCCTTTAGTTTTTTGCCGGCAACCCCGCGGCGAAGTCCAAATAGTCATTGAACACCGCCCGGGACCAGTACGCGATATCGCAAAGCCGGTTCAAGTTCTCCCTGCCAAACTCCAACGGCGTGCCATCGCTGTCCTGGATGTGCTCCCACCCGACCAGCACCGCGCCGATCAACTCCCGATCAGTGATCCTCTTGCGCTTCAACAGCGACTGTAACTCCGATACCGGCAGCAACTTAAAATGCGCCGTGAACGATTCAGCGGAGGTCTTGCCGCCGTCGCTCGGAACCTGAATCTGGACTACGCGCTGGTAAGCCTTGTTTTTATCAGCAAGTTTGAACATTATTGTGGCCTCGCCGGTGTGGGTGCGGATACCGCCTGTTCCGGCAATATACTCAACGCCACGGGTGGATGTTGATCGGTATATAACAGCAATTCTATCTTTTTGCTTTTTGTCAGGCGCGCCACGTCCTCATCAGTCAATGCCCAGGTCGAGCGCATGAGTGGGGTGCCGTTGCTCAACGTGCTCAGGCATAAGGGTAACGGTTCGCACCCCACCGCCTGCAACATGGCATTGGCCTCAACAGTCTTGATCGGTTTCATCGGAACGACCGGTCATAAATGCATACCCGGGTCTCGGATGCGTCGGGATCAGTCAAAACAATCATAGAAACAGCAGGATGCTCGTTCCCATGGACCAGTAATTCGACCCGCCTGGTCTTTTGCAGTGCCGCCAACTCATCATCACTCAAAATCCACGTGGACCGGATCACCCCCGGCCTCCCATTATCGATGCCGTCGACCACTATCGGCAAGGCATCATGGCCAGCCACGCTATATTCCAGACCCGGATTCGGCGGTTGGATGGGTTTCATCGTACCGTCAGACGGATCTCGTCATTGCCGGCCGCGCGGTGCGGCAGGAAGGTTAAGGCCACCTGCGCCTGCATCGTGCCCGAGGCTTCGGAATACGAGACCGCGGACGGTTGAACCTTCGGGGCGGTGATTTCGATAATGTTACCGTCGCCCACCCCATGCTGAACGGACAACGCACCGGTGGTGCCATCGCGGGCGCCTTTGGGCAGATTCAGCTTGCTGTAGGCCGGCGCGTCGATGGTCACGCTGCCCGTCGGTTGGCGACCCGTGATCAGCACTTCGTTATCCGCACCGATCAGCTCCCTGTGCACGACCTCATTCGCATGATCGTATGAAAACGTGCTGAGCCCCAAATCGCTGACGCCCATAAAAGAAAACACGGGCGTGTTGTCGTTGGAACCAATGACCGGCGCTTTGAAGCCGGCGAAATTCGGATTCGCCACCGCCGCCGTGCTCGCGGGGTCCTGCCACAGGCCGGTGAACGTAAAATTGATATAAGGGATTTGATTTGCGCCTTGTTCGATGGTGAACGTGCCGCGTGCGCCCGCCAGCGAGTGCATCTGACCGTCGATATTCAATGAAAGCGTTAAGGTCTTCTCGCCGGTACTGACCGGCGTATAATCGACCTTCGTCCGGGCCGTTTTAACCTCGGCCAGGCCGCAACCCTGTAGCAACTTACCCCATGCCGGCTCGGTTCCTTTTGTGCCGCTGCCGGCCAGCTCCACCCGAAACGACAATTGCTGATGCGTATTCACCGGGATCTGCGACGAGTTTCCATAGTATGGATATTCGATCTCGCGGGACACCGTATCCCCCGCCAGCGGCGTCAGCTCAATATTGGACGCCAACACCGCATCCGCGGCCGCCAGCGCCTCGGCGGTACCGGCGGTGGCCTCTACCTTCGCCAGGATCAACTTGCGCCTGTATCTAAGCGTCATTTTTTGGTTCCTCTCTAACTGGTTTCAACTTGCCCGTCTTCGGATCACGAACATAAGTGCCGCCCTCGGCAGGCCAATCCAGATCTGCTTCAGGCGGCGGGCCCTGCTTCGCTTCATGGTTTATCTCTTTAGCCACGTTCACACGCCCAACTTGTTGCGCAGGATTTTCATGCAATACCTCAAATCAGCATCTGAATCGTCCAGACGATCAGCGTTAAAATAAGGATCAAACCCAGGATCACGCCGCCGGCAGACCGACACAACCTGGCGGCGGCGTACAATGCCATGCCCTCGCCGGCATAGGTCTCGTCATCGGTCGCCTCTTCGTAAATCCAAAATTCAGCCACGCCCCAACAGGCCGCCACCGTCAACGCCAACGCGCCCATGCCCCAGTAAAAACTGACGATGAATGCCAAGATGATGAGCGCAATCGCCGCCGCCACCGCTAAAATAACTCCGTATTTTTTCATAACCTGTTCCTCACACTGCGGAAATCAACCGCGTAGTCTCAAACTCGTCCTGCCACCACAAAACATTCTCTCGAATATCCACCAGCCGCCCACCACGGTAGATGACTGCACTGTATTCGCCGTCAGGCATCCAGCCCAACATCGCCATCAAAACCTGATCGCGGGCGATCTCAACCTCACTCATCCCTGACTCTCCACGCTGATCGCGCTGATTCCCAATCGCCAGTAACACGGCAAATCTGATAGTCACCTGCTGCCGCACACCATTGACCAGCCCGTTGTCGCCGGCCGACGCATTCAGAAAAAAAATGAATGCGGTATCCCTGATTTTATCTGCCCTGGCCGACGATAAACGGGCAGCGCCCTTGACCGACTTGACTGCATCGACACTCTCAAGCCTGGTCTTTATGTCGGCAAGCAGACCCAACTAAATGAACCCTTTAAGATTTTCCCGTTTTAATCCTGGCGTGGCGCCGGAAAAGCGCGCCGAAGAGTCTGAAGAGTCTTCGGCTGCAACAATATCCAAATCGATTATCCTGCCGGCCACCTTCTCGAAAAACCGGATCGCATCTCGATAGCGCACTGCGCGCTCACTGTCCTGCTCACCACCAAATAACCGGCTCACCGCAATATCCGTCACCTTGACCCGCACCACATCGGGCACTCTCTCCAAAGGCACCGTGTACTGCCCAGCCAGGTAGCCGTCGGCTTCCGCGCTTGAATCCTGCAATACCTTCTCCAGGCGTTTCACGACGACGCCAACCTGCTCCGGCAATTGCTCAGTCCAGTCCGACATGTCCCCATCAGCCAGCCAAATCGCCAACTCCTCACCGGTCACATCCGGATAGTCCTTGCCGGCAGCTTCTGCGAGGTCATTCAACTGCTCGCGCTCGGCCAGGTCTTGCAGTGTCGCGTAACTCATATCAGACCCTGCCGCCGGCATCGCATTGGCGCCGGGCAAAAACACCACCATCATTACGATCATTAAAATCATTTGTATATGCTGAAACGAACTTTTCATTTAAAAATCCTCCACTCATTTTTCAACTGCTTTCAACTTGCGCAAAAGCCTTATCCCTCAATTTAGCCGACACCTCGCGACCCAGTGATTCACTCAACGCATCCGTCTGCGGCTTGCCGCTTTTGGTGTAATGTTCGGGGTTGTTTGGATCGAGCCGCCGTATCGCCGCTATGACGTCATCCACGCTCAAATCATCGTCGGACGGCGATGCACCCCCGGCCTTGCCGTTCTCCGATACCGTCAACATCGGATCACTGCGCAACGCGGTGATTTGCTCTTCGGAAAAATCACTCGCCTCGACGGTTGTCGGCTCGGTTGACCAGGCGCGCCCGGCGCGTCGGAATCCATCACGCCGGGCGGTGATCGTCAGAGTGTTACTCATGCCAGCCACGGCGTGACCACCAATTGTGCGGTGCCTCGCCAGACATTCGTTGCACCCGCAGCATTGCGCTCTGCATTCAGCAATTCCAACGCCTCTTTTTCCAAAGAGGGCGGAACAAACAGATGGGTCGGCATTACCCCCATCGGCCGGCCTTCATTACCCTTCATCCCCTGTAACGCTGTACGGGCAGCCTCGTAGTTGTCAGAGGTTAAATCCTGCTTGGAACCGTAGCACAGCTGCCACAATCCAAACCCAGCGTTGACCCGCGCATCGACCCCGTAGAGGAAATTGTCGGTCATAAACACGCGCTCATCGTCCATCATATCCATGTGCCGCATGTCGTAATTTCGACGGCGTTGGAAGATGATCGGCTTGATCCTCCTGGAGCAGTCGGCCAGGAACCAGTTTGTTTTAGCGCCCCCGCCCGTATTCGAGACGCTGCTACCTTCCACCGGGTGATCGGTGTCGAAAAAGTACTGACCGTCGTAGCAGGTTGTCGCAAAGCCTTTTTTGAGCAGATCGAAAACCATCTCGCATGGGTGCGCACCGGCGGCGCGGCCCATCTCAGAAAACAGGGGAGCGTATATGCCGTAAGTGTCGTCATCGATGTCGTCCCTGGAGACTTCCACCGTTGATTCAAACTTGCGGTTTTTGATCGTGTAGCTGTGCTCCGTAAGGCCTCGGAGCGCACGCTCACCCAGCCACTCCTTCATCGAAGGAAACTGACCCAACCAGCCATACTCCTCGGTACGGGTAACAGACCTCACCTCAAGAGTGATCGGGCCGTGTGTCGATGGCGCCTCGCCAAAGCCTTCGCGAAAGGCCGCATTGAATCCACGATACAGCGTTTGTAAATTACCAGAATTGACTATCATTGCATTCCTCTCTCTTTCAGATTTTAACCCAGACACCTTCATCGGTAGTGTCGATGATGACGCCTAATTTGGATGCGGCCGCCGAGACATCAGTAACCGTGTTATCATCAATCACATAGGCATCCTTCCCTCTGACCGCGGTGCCTGATTTGTCGCACAACACCGCCGCGTCACGGAGCACAGACACCTTTATGGCGCCCGCCGCGCCGCTGCTGTTATCCGCAGCAGCCTGGGCGACGCCAAAGTATTTTTTACTGGCGCCCTTCGTCGCCGGCTTGACCCTGCCGGAGTTATCAATCTCCAGGATGGAACCCTGCCGGATATTGGCCGATGCCGCGACGGGGACGTTATCCACAACCCTTCCGTCGCGATGTACCCGTGAAATATTTGCAGTGAGTTTAGCCATGTGCCACCTCCGCCTCGTTGGCCTTTTTGAATTGATCGGGCGTTATCCCCATCGCGTTGCAAACGGACAATTCTTCGCTCGTCAGTCCCGCACCCGGGCCGGTCTTCAGCCGCTCCTTATTCCCTTCATCGGACGACAGGATCACCGGCGCCGCCTCGATATATTTAGAAAAACCTTCAGGATCAGAACTGGCATAACTCAATGCCCAATCGCGCGTGGCCGGCGTGATCTTTCCCGCCGTTACCGCCGCATCAACCGCCGCGGTAGCTTTGGCTTCCGTCTGCTCGGTTTGGAGATTGGTTAATTGCTGTGCCACCTTGTCAAATTCCGGACGCGGCACATACTCGCCCGGGTTCGGCGTCTCGTTGGCCAGAACCGTCGCGCGGGCGATGAGATCATCTCCGCCGGCATCTTTCTCCAGCCCCATCGCGACCGCCAATTTCGGAAACTGTGCCTGGCACTGCGACATCTCATCGATGTTCAAAAGTGCCTTATCCACATCGGCCTCGGGTGCATCCGCAGTGAGACCGAGCTTCGTTAAAATTTTGTCGACTAAATTTTGCTTCATTCCGTCCTCCTCTTGTTGACGAGCCAGCGCCGGCAATTCCAACGCAGGTGTGTTGGTGAGCGCCGCCCTGGCGATTAAAGTAACTCGACCGTCTTTGGTGTGATAAAAGGTTGGCGAGATATATCGATACTCTCGTTTCTGAATGTAATCAGCTGCGCGCGCGGTCCACTCGACCCGCGCCCAAATCCCAGCGTCGCGGGCGGTGAGTTCCTTGATCCATCCCGCTGCCGGCGCAGGTTGGCCGTTGGCCGCTGAATAATCGGTTTGGTGTTCGAAATCAATCGGCAGATCAGTGCCGGCAGCACGGGTGGTGCTGGTGGAAATAACCGTGGTTGGATCGTCCAAGTACCACCGGCGCCCATCGCGACCGTGAATATCGCCGACCGGCATCAGTTTGATCCACGTCGGAGGCGTCTCACCCACCGGCAATTCAACGCTGCAAATTGCTTCCAGTTCTTGTTTCATGCCGCCCAATCTAGCACTGCATGGCGGACATTTATAACCTGAACTATGTCAATTTTTTTATGCTACATTACTGCGATATGCAAAGTGAGATTTGGGAAGTGAAAAAGGGTGCTGAATTTTCAGCCTGTCGTAAGCACAGGTTTGTTCTTTGGCGGATTTGGGACACTGGTGGGCGTCTCACACTCCAGCCCTTCGATATTCACCATCTTGGGCTGACTTCAGCCGGAAATCCGCACCATCCTCTTTACCTGCCAAAAAACACTGTACCTGCCTTGCTCATACCTGCCGGCAGCATCCAATAGCCGACAGTGCCGAGGAAATTATGTCACGCGGACCACAGCCCCTAAAGCTCATCTGGAAAACTGTTGAGTTCATCAATTTTAGCGTTGTCTGAAAGTGCTTTCTCTCTTATGGCAATTGTTTCCTTGAACTCTTTTGCTTCTATATCTTTATGGAATTCCGCATCTGGAGCTAGTCGCGCAACCGCTTTTTCAACTTCGTCAAGTGTGACTCTGAAAAATTCCTTTCTGTAGTTAGCCGTGTTTATTCTCTTTTTATCGAATTCGTTGTGTAGGGCGGCCTCCAATGCCGGAGCTTCGTCTGAGTAAATTATCGCATGGGTATCAAAAACAAAGGGTACGCTCGCATCTCCCAACTCCTTGACTCGATCTAACGGATCTACACGACGGGTAAGGCCTATCTTCACGACATCTGAACCGAATGACCCAATGTTGGAAATGATATAGATAAAGCCGGATTTCGTTTTTTCTGCCATCGCCTGGGCACGTTCCGATTTATCATGTGCGGCGTCAAGAAGTCTCTGTATTTCTTCTATTTTTTGATCATGCTCCTCACGGGTTAAAACACCTGCCTCTTCGCGTGCTTTCTGAAGCAGGGCTTGATATTTTTCCTCTTCTTTTTTTGCGTCTTCAGCTTCCTTCACCAGGCGTTTTTCTTCTCTCGCCTCTCGGGCACTTTCCCTCGCAATCTCGCGCTCTTTATTCCGCTTTTCCTTATATTCGTGAGTCAACCGAAGTTCGCGCACTTTCAAAGAAAAGAATTTGTTCGTTATAATAATATTATTGCTCTCATTGGCCTTGTTGATTTGGGCAAGCGCATTTTTAATGCGCTTGATCATTGCATTGGCATTGTTCCATCTTGTATTGGAAATTGCCGCTTCACATTCATTGTTGAACGCTCTAAGAGTCAGACGAATATTTCTGTTTGTCATCGTTTTTCCTTTCGATCTATTACCATCCACAGTCCACTCCGTATGGCAAATCACCGCAGTTTTGGCCGACACCATGCCCTTTTGAGTTTCGCGCACATCTTTAATTTTCTGCTTGTAGGTTTCACTGTCTCCAAATTCAAAGTGCGGCTCGTAAACCCCAAGTTCCGCAAAAGCCATTTGATCATCAAATATAGCGATTTGCTTTTTAAGCGCATCAAAGACAGATTTTTTCTCCTTATAGGTGGCTCTTAATTCTTCATAGGCGGCTCTTAATTCTTCTAATTTGGCCTGCTCAATTGCAGCCTCTCGCTCGATGTCCAATACCGGGGCAAACCGTTGCTCCAGTTTTGCTTTTTGGTCAAGGGTTTCGTGTAAATCTCCTTTCAAACGACTTACGAATATAAATAAACCCAAACACAAAATAGAGACACAAAAAAACCCCAGCGTTGTTATTGTGGTTGTGTCTATTGTCATGATGGGGAACTATTTATAACCAACGTCCCTGCCAGACGATATCTCCGTACCCGTTTGGAGTGCAATTTTTTAACTCGTCGCTTTCTGTCGTCCATGTTGCTTCTCTAATCTATTCCGTAGGCGCTCGACGGACAGTCACAATATCCGTGACATCCAGCAAACCTCACCGATTAATTCGATATCATCTTTCCAGTCAGTAGAATCCCATTCTGGATGATCGCTTTTTAGCAGCCAGCGTCCTGCCTCATGCTTCAATCGTTTTACTACTATTCCATCAGCGGTACGCATAACGTAAATATGCCCTGACCGACGCTGACATTTAGACCTGTCAACCAAGATTGAACACCCCTCTGGCAAGGTGGGTTCCATTGACTCACCACACACAGAAATAACAACAGATCGATCATAATTGATATTGTGCTTTTGCAACCACGGGCGACGGAACCACAGATTTCCAGTTACAGTTTCATCCAGTACCTCAGCCCCGGCCCCCGCTGCGGCTGATAACTCTATCATTGGCACGGCATAGCGGTTAGGAAAATTAATAACATTACTTTGTGTTGTTTTGTTTTTAGTATAAATTTCATCATCATATTCGTCTTGGTATTGGGCTAGAACCGAGTCTCTGGTTCCTGTTACGTCAAGTAACCAATCAACAGCCCCTTCGGTCTTATGCCAAAATCGTCCAAAGAGATCGGAATAATGCATCGCCTCATCCTCACTGCCTAGGGCATATTTATCTATGTTGTAGATGAACCCATCGTATCTATAAAGTTCTAATGGAACATAGCGATTCGCTTTTAGCGCTTGGCGGGCAAGATTATGTGCAGCACTACTGTTAGGGTCTTGATACTTAAATGCTAACAGCGGTCGTGTATAGAGCACAATTGCGCTCCTTTCGTCTTCATGTTGCTCGGACAATTTAAGCAGTTCGTCCTTGTCGTTGAGGTGCAACAGACAGATCATCAAGAGATGGCGACAACCAAGGTTGTCATTTTTATTAAATTCCATAATCGCTTGATACTCTTCAGCCGCTTCCTGCCATTTGCACATCCTTCGCGCCCATTCTGCACGCTGGAATCGTGCTCTAATGTAAGGGCGTGTTTTCAATATAGACCAGAAATGACCTCTATCTTCGATAAAGGTCTGTGGAGCAATAGCTCTTTCACCAGCCTCAACTGCAATATCCACCAAATTCTTTTCTTCAAAATCGTCCAAATGTAGATAATCAACAAGGTTAAGGTATGCTTGGGCGCATAGAGGCGATATCTCAATAGCCCGAAATGCCGCTGCCACTTTAAGCAGTGTGTCACCATCAAGAACATTTTCATCCCAGATTATTTCCTCAGCTCTATCCAGAGACGAAGAACCGAAAAAGGATTGTTCATCAAGCTCGCATAATGCACGTGCTAGCATGGCGTCATCGGGTAACGCCCCTGATGACCATAAACGGGGTTGTTTTAGCTGGGTTATAGCAATAAGGATATCATCCAGATTAGCGTCATCTTCCAGCCCCAATTCACGGTTGATTTTTGAACAATCAGCAGTGGGGGTCTCTGACTTTGACTCTTTTTTTTCTGAATTAAACGGCGTTTTATTCAGATTTTTATCATAGTCTGTTGGTCCGACTTTAATATCTATATTTAGCACATCCAACAACTTTAATGCCTTATCAAGTCCAGGCATTGAACCCTTTTTTATCCCATGAATAAAGTCCGCTCGCCCAACTGCGCGTAATGAAGCCTGCCGCTCCGACAAACCCGTTTTAGCAAGCCCCTTTTCAATCAATTCTTGCAGTTGTGTGATGTTCATATATAGGAATTTTCCTATAAATTGGAAAATGATACAAAAAAATTTGCTGATATAGTTGCATGTATAGGAAATATCCTATATACTTCTGTCATGATTGTCGGAAATATCATATATTTATTTGACAGCTACTGTGCTCACACTAATCGCAGTGAAAAATATATTAGCTTTCTATGTACTCGCGACACTAAATTTAGTAGCCGTCTGCGCGCCGGTGGTGGTTGCACAATCCGGACCTACGGACGTGTCCTGCAATGGTTCTCTGACCACTACCCCGCCGACCTGGACTGGCCGATAGAAATCGACCGCCCGGCCCCCGATCCCGACTCCCCCGCGGCGAAAGCTATCGCCTCGGCGATGCCGGACCCCAACGACCCGCTCTACAAACTGGACGCCCAGGGCCGGATTGCAACGCCCGATAAATTCGTCGCCGCCATCAACGGGGTGACAAGAGCTTCATACGACCAGGTCATCCGGAAATACGCCGACGGCAAGCCGCGCGCCCATATGAAGCCAAGACCGCACACTTCTGCGCATCACATTCTGTGTGCACTGGTCAGAGCCGGTGATACGCGCTTCCAGAGTCGGATCCATCATGAACGGCTGGCACGGCAAGTGGGGTTGCGATGAGCAAGCCAGATAAAGCCGCTGTAAACGAGTGGATTAAGGATTGGTCTGTGCGGTTCAATCGTGGTGAGGTCAAGCCGCTAAGGTTATCAGAAAGGGAGGTACCGATGACACCCGTATATTCTGATTTCTACATTGACCGCTGGGCGGACGTATTTGTGCGCTGGCAATTCAACCGCCGTCTCGGCATCGATTTAATAGATTTTTTAGAGGCCCCCGAACGCTATCTGCGACAGGTGACGTTCGCTGATGAAGCGGCAACGATTAACCGCATACGCCAGCAGTTGCCAACGGCGCAGGCGGAGCTGCTGATTAAACGGACTGAAAAAGTCCATAAACCGGGCGTCTATGATCTCACCGCTGCCGATCTGAAACGCTTGGGGATCACTATTGATGCCGACAGCGACGAGGTGGTGATCAAGCCGATAGATGGTGAGATCGACAAGCTGGTTGATGCGTTGTTGAAGGCGTACTCGAATGATGAGTGAGGTTACGCCCATCGGGGTCGCGACGGATAACGGCTACAGGAATAACAGTCAGCAGACGCTGATTGCGGTTATCGAGGCGCTGGCGGCCGATCCGCTACAGGCTAAATCCCTGGCTGGGTTGCCCTCGGAGTTGGCCACAAACCGGGATCAGGTTTTCCGCGCCTTAAAAAACCTGGAGATGGTGGGGTGGGTTGAGCAATGCGGCGATGCCTGGCGGCTCAGTGCCAGGGTCACGCTCTTGTCAGAGAACCTGCGGCGGGCGATTGCGGATCTGCATCATACCTATTTGGAGCCAAAAAAATGAAAGAACTGAACGTAACCAGGCCAACGCCGACCGTGACCGCAATCAGGCTCGCGGCCGAAGTCAATCAAATTGTAAAAACGACCATGGACTTCATCTACGAGCAGGAGGCTAAGATGATGGAGCGGCTTTGGCTCATCCGGAGAGAGTTCAATGATGACGTTGAGTTTGCGACCTTTATCTGCGATCAGACTGAGCTGATGCCAGGTGATGCTATAAAACGTGTGCTGACCTGGAATGAGGCGCGTAATAACCGTGAGCTGCGCGAGCTCGCCCAAGCCCGACCGCGGGAATTAATGCGGGTAGTTGTTGATCTCGTCGATGGCGGTCTTGATAGCCTCGCCGGGGATGCGCCTGAGGTTGTAAAAATCATGGCCATGCCGCCGCGCAAGCGCTCGGCGGAAATCAAGCGCCTGCTTGAGCACCAAAACAACGGCAAACATCATCCGGCGGATCGCGAAGAGATCGAGGTGTTGAAACAGGAACGCGACGCGGCGGTTAAGGCGCTGGAAAATGCTGACAAGGTGGTGGAGATGGATGGTCATCCACTGACGCGACTCAATCAATTCATCAAAAAATTGAAAGATATCGAGCAGACCCTGCTTGAGAAAAATACCGTCGCCGGCAAATTATTTAAGGAACTGGCGGGTGAGATTGACGCCCCCCAGGACCAGCAGGACCAGCTAATGGACTGGAACAATCGCACGAATGATCTGATAGACGGGATTGGCCGGCTTTGGATGGACCACCTGGGCGATGCTTACGGCCGGGATGAGTGATGCACTCTGCTGATTTAATGATCTCGGCCCGACTGCAACGCGTCTATCGCGTGTTGAGTGACGGCGCTGAGCATTCCACCCGCGATTTGATGTGGTCGGCGGACGTGTGTGCGGTGAGCACCTGCATTAATGAATTGCGGGACAATGGCTGCATAATTAACTGCCGGCAAGAGCATACAGAACATGGCCGCATCTGGCTATATCAGATGATTCGAGGCCACCATGTGTTCGACAGCAAGGAGGCATCGATTGCTCTCGGCGAGCGTTAAACGGCATATTGCCGCTGAATTAGCGTCGGCGCCGCATGGCACCCGCACGGCGATGGCCCGGGCCCTGGCGAAAACCTACAAGGTCAGCGTGTCCACCATTTATAAATATGCCAGGCGCAAGGGCACGCCGCGCAAGCAGGCGATCAAAAAGCCGGAATATCGTGACTGGACAAAAATTGCCGTTGGCCTGGCGCACCGCACGCCGGACGGTAAACCGCTGCCGCTTGATCTCGCGATTGAGGCGGGGATTGCCAATAAGCAGTTGCCGGCGGAGGCGGCAAACATGCCGGTTCAGACGGCCCGACGCCTGGCACGAGAGATGGGCCTGGTTGCCAGGCCCAGGCGCACGCACCGGTTAAACGCTGATTATCCGATGCAGGCAATTCAAATTGATGGATCAAGTTCGGAATATCTGGTCGTCCGGCGCGCGCTGGACAATGGCGACTATTTGCTAAAACTCCACCGGCGGCCATACTCGGCCAAGGGGTACAAGAACAAACCGGTCGGCCCCGACCGCCTGCGGGTGTTGATCTACGCGGTCTGGGATATGTGCACGGGTTATACCTTATCACGCTACATCGTCGCGCGCGGGGAGTCTGCAATAGACGCGATGGATTTTCTCTGCTGGGCACTGGGGGAAAAAAATGATGCGCGCATTCCGTTCGCCGGGGTGCCGGATGATTTATGGAGTGATCAAGGCCCGCTGTTCAAATCCGGGCCGGCGTGTGATCTGGTCGAGCGCCTGGATATTAACCTGGTCACCGGCGCGCCGTATGCAAAAGAGCGCATGGGTGGGGTCGAGCGCACCCACCGCACGCGCTGGGCGCGCTTCGAGCGGGCGTTATTCCTGCGCGCGGACAGCGAGATCACGTTGAGCAATCTCAATACGCGCTTGCGTCAATTTGAGATCCGTGAGAACGCCCGTCGGCCATCGCGATCGCCGGTCGGCGGCCGGCGAGTCAGCCGAACCGACGCCTGGATCGCGTTGACGAACGGCCGACCGGCCGACAACCGGCTACGCAGGCTGCCACCGAACGCGATTGCGACGATGGCACATGAAGTGCGGCGATATGTCGATCAAAACGGCATTCTTCGCTGGGGCAACATCGAATATGAACTGGAGCGGCTGCATTCGGTTTGGGTGATCGCCCGCCGGGCGATGGATAACACCGGCAACGTCATCGCTGAGGACGAACGCACCGGTGACAAGCATATCGCCCAGCCGGTCACCGCCCGCCGCTACGGCGACGTCCGGACGACGCCCAAAACCGAGCTCGAGAAATTACAAACCGACGCGAATCCTCCTGCCGTGGATCTGTACGCACCTCGGGAAAGTGCACAAAAGGACCACGGCAACCTTACCCGCCTGCCGGCAAGTGCCGAGCAGGCGGGATTTTTACATAATCCGCTGGATGCCGCTTGTTACGCCAGCATCGATGATGCGCTGACCGCTTTCAACAGTATCTACCCCTATCCGATGACCCCCGAAAATCGCGCCACGCTGATCGCGCGCATAGAAGAATCAAAGCTCAGTAAAAACGCGGTGCGGGACCTGGCATTACAACTCACGCGGTTACTCAAACATGCCCATCAGACCTGAAAACCGAGCCCGATATCCCAAAGATTGGCATCTGCGCAGTCGCTTTGTGCGTCACGTGAGAGCACGGAATCGATGCGAATGGTGCGGTGCCGCCAATGGTGCGCCACACCCGATCACCAACAGTAAAGTAGTGCTAACTGCGGCTCATATTTATGACCGGCGGCCGGAGAGTGCCGGTCTTTTGAATTTGGCGGCCCTTTGTCAACGCTGCCATAACCGCCACGATGCAAAGTCGCGGCGAGAAGGTCGCCGTCTGCGATTGTTAGCAGAGAGCGGTCAACTTTCTTTTCTACAGGAGGATTATTGATGAAAATTATCAATCGACATTATCTAAAACTCGCCGCTGACCCCTGGCGCGAGGTCAATATCCAAACCGCTGATTCCATGCGGGTTGCGCTGATGGTTACGGCGGCGGTGAACAACTCAGCGATGGTCTCCATCATAGGCCGGCGAGGAAGCGGCAAAACCGTCGCCGTGCGCGCCGCTTTGGGTGACGACGTGCAACTCGTCGAACCGCTGCGGCTTACGCGCAACAAGCTGCATATGGGGGATATAGAGAGCGCGCTGGTGCGTGATCTGAGCGATGAATCGCCGCGCCGATCCGGTGAGGCACGCAGTCACCAGGTGCGCCGCATCCTCGGCACCGCCGCGCAACGCGGCCCGGTGGTGCTGGTTATTGATGATGCACACGTTCTGCATCATCAGACCCTGCGGGCGCTCAAGCGGCTGCGCGAATTGAAGTGGCTGGGCAGATCGCCACTGCTTGGCATCGTGCTGATTGGGCAACAGGACAAGACGGCGGCGATTCCGGAAGTTGGCCTGCGGTCGGATCAGCTTTGGCTCGCCGGCCTGGCGGTCGAAGAGGCGGCCACGGCGATTGCCGAGGCGCTGGGCAAGCGCGCCGAGGCTAATGCCGTGAAGCTGATGGCGAAGCATCCCGACGCGCGGAACTGGCTGGACCTGATCGCGCTGGTCGATGACTGCATCGCCAATACGGTGGCCGAGGGTGCGGACACGATTAAAAGCGGTCACGTGCGCGACGTGATGAAGTCATCATCGGGATCGAAAAAAAGCTCACCAAAAATCGATCACGGAGCCGTCGAGCAGGCGTTGCAACCTAAAACGTCGGTCGCGGCATAAACCTTAGGAGGACCCATAAATGAAAAATCGGCTTACAGATTTAAATAACTTCTTATTCTCGGAAATGGAGCGGTTGAACGACGAAGACTTAAAGGGTGAGGCCTTGCATGAAGAGATAGCGCGTGCCAAAGCTATGACCGACACCGCGAGTAATATTATCTCCAATGCGGCGCTGGCACTCAAGGCCGAGGAATTCAAGATGGAATGGAAGCCCCAGGGAAAGATGCCGGAGATGCTGGAACAAAAAAAAGACGGCTGACACGATGCCAACTGGACAACGCTGGCGTAACCGCCTGCTGACGGAAGAGCAGCACCGATTTTTGGTACGGGCGTACCGGAAACACACCCTGCGCGAATCGATAAATCTGCTTAACTCGAAGTTCGGTCTGACGCTGAGCCTGGCTCAGGCTAAAAATTATTGTGTTAGTAATCAAATTTATGCGGGCGCGGTCGGCAGGCGGCGACAGGAATCCTCTCGTTTTAAGTCCGGCCGTCGACCCTGGAATAAGGGCAAAAAATGCTGGCTAAAGAAAAGCTACCCAAAAATGGTAGCGACTCAATTTAAACCCGGAAAAGAGCCGTTAAACATAAAGTCGATGGGCAGCGAGCGCATTAATTCATGCGGCTACCCGGAGATCAAAATAGACGCGATCAATCCTTATTCCGGATATCGGGGAGTGTGGCAAAGAAAATCGTGTCTGGTGTGGGAACAGGCCAACGGTCCGATTCCAAAAGGCTATGCAGTGGTGCACGTGGACGGCAACAGGCTTAACTGCGCCTTGGAAAATCTGGCGCTGTTGTCTCGCCGGGAACTGCTTGCCCTGAACGGCCGGATACCGGGCAGTAACGGGGTGGAAATCGGCAAGGCGCGGATCGCCCAGGCGAAGCTGTTGGTCGCGATAGATAAACGTATAACATGAACATTGCACAAGATAAAAGCGGCGCTGAAAGTATTCTTTACTGCTCGTTTTGTGGCAAGAGCCAGGCCGCCGTTAAAAAATTATTTGTGGGGCCCTCAGTATATATCTGCAATGAATGCGTTGATCTTTGCCGCACAGAACACCCTGATGCGTCTTTGTCAAATGATCATATCGTTCGTGATCCGCAGGGCGATGCATGGAGGAGAGAACTCCATTATGTCGAACATGAGAATTGGAGATCATACGCTCAAATTGTACGCATTGACACCGAATGCTTCACATTCGAGATACGTTACGGGAATGGGCAGCATTATATCAATGATTGGGATGTTGCGAAGGTAGCTCTGCTCTTTCACGCGCAGCAGGAGTTGAATAACGGTGAGTGAACAAGATGATTGAATGGGTGCTCGTCTATATGATCACGTTTTGCCCGTCCGAGGAGTGCCACTCGATCACGGTGACTGTACCGATTTCGGATGAGGCGTCCTGCTACGCCCTGGCCAATAATATCCGCTTGCCGGCGGACGCTCAGGCGGTTGCTCAGTGCCAATATAAGCGGCACAACGTTGATGAGCTGGACGCCTGATGGCAGCGATAACTAAAGCACAAATCAAGTCGATCCACGTCGCACTGGCTCGTCAAGGCATCGATGACGACACATATCGAGCGAAGTTGCGGTTGTTGTTTAATGTAAGCAGCTGTACCCAACTCAACCGCCGCCAGGCGAGCATCCTGCTGACAAGCCTGGGGCGGCCATTAGCTCCGGTACCGTCCACGCCGAAGCGCAAACAGAATAAACGTCGGGCGGCGCCGGCGCCTGTTCCGGATAATGTTAGCAGCTGTACCCAACTCAACCGCCGCCAGGCGAGCATCCTGCTGAAAACCCTGGGGCGGCCATTAGCTCCGGTACCGTCCACGCCGAAGCGCAAACAGAATAAACGTCGGGCGGCGCCGGCGCCTGTTCCGGATAATGTGATCAGGCTGGCCACGCCCGATCAGTTAAGGTTGATCAATGATCTGGTTGGAGAAATCACCTGGCACACGGATGGCGGCTACCTAAGCTGGCTTAACAAATCCTTTGGACTGTGCCGCCCGCGCACGGCGACGGATGCCTCAAAAATCATCGAAGGTCTGAAAGGCATAAAATCTCATGCGCCATAAAATTGTCGAGCAAATGATTGATGCGACGTTGACGGTTATGGCCAGCCGGCGATATACAGCGAATGCCGGCGATGACCTTTTCCAGGCGACGCAGATCGTGCTGGCGATATGTGAGGCCATTCACCAGCCTTATCCGATCTACATCCCAGCTGGGCCCGTCGCTATAGACTTGCGAAATCAGAATATTATCAAAGAGTTCAACGGCCGAAATTACCAATTCCTGGCTAAAAAATACCGTCTGTCCGAGCGCCAGATACGTCGGATTTTACATCCGAAATATGCAACTTAATCGCTGTCCCATATGCCACCATCGCATTAGCCTGGATTCTCTGGCACAGGATGAAGCTGGGCGGGATTTATTGGCTTTGCTAAGCCGTATCGATATTGAAATCGGTGCCGCGTTAGTCAGTTATCTGTCGTTGTTCCGGTCTGCGAAGCGTGACCTGGCTAACGATAGGGCCTTGCGGCTGGCAAAGGAAGTGATGGCACTCTCAGGTGATTATGCGAGGCTCAATATCGCGCTGGCCGAAACGGTAGAGGCAATTAGATCGAAGCCATCCGGTCCACCGCTTAGGAATCATAATTATTTGAAGCGGGTGCTGGAGAGTGTCGCGTCCCGACCTATCATAACGCCCTCCGAAGGAAAACCCATCGCGCCGACGAGCAAAACCGGCCAGGCCCTGGTTCGGTTGGAGAAAATGAAACAGTGATGAGGGATACCCCACCGCCTAAGTGGTTATCCAATGCGGTGGCGTCCGGACTGCAACGAATAATCGTGCTGGCGCTGCCGGGCACGCCGGCGGCCGAGACGATTACGGTTACCGCCCAGGTTTGGGTTGAGGCATTTTGGGATAAGTCTATCAACTGGAATCAAGAATTGGACGAGGAGAGAATCAATGGTGCTTTCCGGTGCCTCGCCTATCAAATCGATCGGTTTCCGGCACCGGTCCATGTGCTGGCGGCTATGCCGGATAGGCCGATCAGAAAAGCCTTACCGCGAAAGCCCATAAGTGAATCCCAGCTAAAAAAGAATAAACGTCGGATTAAGCGCTTGATAAATATATTTGAAAAAAAATGACATAGTTCAAGTTATAAATGTCCGCCATGAAGTGCTAGCTTTGGTGCATGCAAACCACCACTCTGAGGGTCTGACATGAACGAGTACAAAGACATCACCGTTCGCGCGCTTCGCGACGAACAAGGGTTTATCATCACCGCTACAAATGGCGAGGGTGATTGGTTAGTTCTGGTTGACGTAAGAGATCAAGACCAGGCTTACTTCTCGAAATTGCCGCTCATCGTGGATAACGCGGTGGTCGGCGATTTCTTGATGGTAGTGTTTGAAACCCGGGCCGACGCTGAGGCTATCGCGGAGTCCTGGCGGGTGTTGCCGAATGAAAAAAGCAAATCTTGAGCGATACGCACATCTTGCCGAAGGCACTCTGGGTAAATTAATCCTGCCCGGAGGTGAGGAGCTTTTCACGGTTGAACCGCCCTGGGCGGCCAATGAGAGAGGTAAGTCCTGTATCCCGCCCGGTAGTTATACGGTCAAGCGGGATAAGACCGGGCGCTTTCAATACTTTGCCATCCAGGACGTTCCCGGACGCACATTTATAGAAATACACCCGGCAAATTACTTCATCAATCCCAAGACCGACCGCCAGGAACTGCACGGCTGCATTGCGCCGGGGTTAAGCCTTAACACTGCGCATCCTGCGTCTGTCAATAGCAGCCGGGCCGCCTGTGAGCGCCTGGTGGAAGTGTTCGACGATGAAGACTGGTTGTTAGTGATCAGCGACGTATGAATCCTGCCAATTTAATTTCCGGGGCGGTTCGTGGTTTAGTGGGTCCTGTAATGGGCTTCTTCGAAAAGAGAGAGGATCGCAAGAAAACCATTCAGACCATTCAGGCGAAGACGGCGCAGTCGAAGCAAGAGGGCGAAACCAAAGTCACTCTGAATGAAAGTGAGTGGGAGCTGATCGGGCAGCGTCTTCAAGGTGGTTCATGGAAGGATGAGTTTGTTACTTTGGTTGTCTTCGCTCCATTGATCACCGCGATGCTCGGCAGCATCTTTGCCGCATTTGGTCACCCGGAACTTTCCCAGGCCGCGGCGGAGATGATGAGGGCGATAGCCGATATGGATATCAATTATGGTCAGTTGATGTACATCACCGCATTGGCGGCGTTAGGGTTGCGGGCCATTAAGCAGTAAGACTAACGGGTTTTGATGCGGTGTGATGATGGACATTAATCTACTCAGTGACTACGCCTACTTTGCCAGCTCATTACTCGCCATCGGCGCGATGGTGTTTGCCTGGCTGACCGGTCGCAGTAAGGCAAACAGTGCTTGTCTGGTCGCGCTGAGTGAGCGCGTGACCAAAAGTGAGGTGCAGATAAAGCATCTGTCCGACCAATATTCGGAAATCAAATCGATACACTCTCGGATCGATGATGTGGCCATAAACACGGCCAACATCGACGGCCAGATGAATCAAATCAACCGAAATCTGAACATCATCCAACGCGCCCTGATCGGAGATAACAATAATGGCTGATTACTCTCATTATTATGTCGCGGATTTGCGGTTGGCGATTCTGCAATTACTCGCCGCCTCAAAATGCGAGACGAACGTCAGCATTCTAAAGGCTTCGATCGCTGAGGCCACACCACACCAACCCAGCGGCGACCAGGTACGACAAGAGCTCATCTGGTTGGACGAGCGTGGCTTAATCGTTAAACGCGCGATTGGGGCGACGGTGAGCGCGGCGACCATTACCGAGCGCGGTGAGGACGTGGCTTACGGTCGCGACACTGTGACAGGAATCGCAAGTCCGGAGCCGGGTTAATGTCGCGCAAGCGTACCACCCGCGGGCGCATGGGGCGGATACAGCAACTGCCCAAAGAGATTAAATCGGTACTCGATAAACTTCTGCGCTCGGGAGTATCTCAACGTGATATTTTGGGGCATCTCAACCCGCTGCTGGCGAAACAGAATATCCCGCCACTTTCCAGCGCCGGCCTTAACCGGTACGCGTCCCGGATGGAACGTGCCGGCGAGCGCATCCGCGAAGCGCGCGAAGTCGCGGCGGTGTGGACTGCAAAATTCGGCGAGGCGCCGACGGGTGAGGTGGGGCAACACATCGTCGAGATGCTGCGCACTATGGCGTTTGAGGCCACCCTGCGCGCCAAAGATGAATCGGAAGACCCGAAAGCGGCCATGGACGCGTCGGCCATCAGCGCGATGGCCCTGGCGGTGCAGCGCCTGGAGCGCGCCGCCGAAATCAGTGCGGAGCGCGAGCGCAAACTGCAAGCGGCCTATGCCCAGCAAGCGGCGGATAAGGCCGAGGACGTCTGTAAACAGCAAGGGGTCACGCCCGAGGTCATTAACGCTATCCGCGAGGTTTTGACGGAATCGGTCGCCTCCGGATGAGCGATCTCAAAAAACAACTTGCCCCCCTGTTCGCCTATCAGTCTCGCTGGATTAATGATACGTCACAGTTCGCTGTATGCGAAAAGGGCCGCCGCATTGGACTGAGCTGGGCGGACGCGGCCGCGTCGGTGCTGCACGCGGCGGGCGGGACGGGCAACGTCTATTATCAATCGTTCAACCAGGATATGACCCAAACCTATATTCAGGATTGCGCCGCCTGGGCGAAAAAGTTCGATATGTCCTGCTCGGAAATTGAGCAAACTTTTGTCACCAACGAGCGCGAGCAGGTGCTGCGGTTCCGAATTACTTTCGACGGCGGCAAGTTCATCCAGGCTTTGCCTTCCAACCCGCGCGTGTTGCGCAGCAAGGGTAAGCCCGGTGACCGCTATGTGCTGGACGAGGCCGCTTTTTGTGATGATCTGGAAGAACTGCTGAAGGCCGCCACCGCCCTCACGCAATGGGGTGGCATGGTACGAATTATCAGCACTCATAACGGCCAGACAAATCCGTTCAACAAGCTGGTCACCGAGATCCGAGAAGGGCGACATAAACAGTACCGGTTATATCGCATCACCCTGGATGACGCGATTGCGGATGGCCTGGTGCAGCGCATTTATGAAGTGACCCGGCGTCGCTGGCATCCGGATGCCGCCCAGCAATGGCGCGAGCAGGTCGTCGGCGCTTACATCAACCAGGAAGCGGCTGATGAGGAGTTGTTCTGTATCCCTTCGCAAAGTGGCGGCGCGTGGTTGCAGTGGCAATGGATTCGCGCCGCCGAGCATGCCGATGCCGGTGTGCCGGATAAATACCAGCAGGGCGCCGCTTATATTGGCGTTGATATCGCGCGCCGGAACGATCTCTGGGTGGCGGTGGTGCTGGAGTGCATCGGCGACGTGCTGTGGGTACGCGAACTATGTGCCAAGCGGGGCATCACCTTTGCCGAGCAGGCGAGCATCATCAACGGAATGGTAGCGGGTTACCACCCCATCCGTATCGCCGTTGACCAGACCGGCATGGGTGAGTCGCCGGTCGAACAGATGCAGGAAGCACACGGCCGCAACCGTGTTGAAGGGGTGTTACTGAGCGCACCGAGACGTCTGGATGTTGCCACCTCGCTGCGTGAGGCGATGGAGGATTCACGCCTGCGCCTGCCCGTCGATGAGCAACTGCGGAGAGATTTGCACAGTATTAAAGCCGAGGTCACCGCCACCGGCGCTCCGCGCTTGGTGGCTGAACGATCCGGCACGGACGGCCACGCCGACCGATTCTGGGCGCTGGCACTGGCTGTAGCAGCCAGCACAACAGGGATTCAAACCTATGCTTACGAGCCCGTGCGCACGCTGCAATATAAAGATCCCGATGACGACACGCCGCAGGTTCCGGATCGCTGGCATAAGTTTTGTGGCCGGGCACAGTTTGGTCAGGGAAGTTACTGATGGCAGAAATCCTGGATCATTTGGGTCGCCCTATCGATATGACCGCTCTGCGCGAGGAACGCGCCGGTCCGTCGCTGACCGGTGTACGTTCCATCTGGTCAAGCTCGAGTGTTCAGAACCTCACCCCAAATCGAATTGCAGCAATATTGCGGGAGGCGGAAGTCCCCGGTGATGGCAGTAGCGAGAGGTACATTGATTTGGCCGAGCTCATGGAAGAGCGAGATTTGCATTACCTGGGAGTTTTGCAAACGCGGCGGCGGCAAGTGGCACAAATCGGTGTACGTGTCGAGCCTGTATCTGATGCCGCCGCAGACATCGCAGATGCTGATCTGGTCAATGAATTTTTCAGCCGCGAAGCTATTGAAGATGAGTTGTTTGATCTTTTAGACGCAGTAGGCAAAGGCTTCAGTGTTGCGGAAATCCTATGGGATATGTCCGAGAGGCAGTGGATGCCGTTGCGCCTGGATTGGCGCATGCCAAGATGGTTCGACTTTGACCGCGTGACTGGAAGCCGCTTGATGCTCCGCACCGAAGAAGGCGGCTGGTCGGAGTTAGAGTCCTACAAATTCATCACACACATTTCTAAGGTAAAATCCGGCCTGCCTATTCGTGGTGGTCTTGCACGCTCCGCAGCATGGGGGTGGTTGTTCAAGAATTACACGTTGAAAGATTGGGTACGCTTTGTTGAAGCCTACGGAAACCCACTTCGGGTAGGTAAATATGATAAGGGCGCTACTCTCGAGGATAAAACCGTTCTCTACCGCGCCGTGGCCAATGTAGCAGCAGATGCGGCGGCGATTATTCCCGAGGAGATGATGATTGAATTTGTCGATGATTCTACCGTTCGCGGACGCTCCGAAATCTTTGGCGATCTGGTGTCATACATCGATAGGCAAATCAGCATCGCGGTACTTGGCCAAACACTGACTACAGAGGAAGGAGACAGCGGAAGCTACGCCCTTGGGCAGGTGCACAATCTGGTGCGTCAGGATATAGAGCGTTCAGACGCGCGGCAACTTGCGGCAACACTAAGGCGCGATCTGGTAGTCCCAATAATCACCCTGAATAATGGTCCGCGCAAAAACTATCCCAGATTGATCATCGAACGCGAGGAGGATATCGATGTAAAAATGCGTGGCGAAACTCTTGCGAAACTGGTGCCGCTCGGTTTGAGGGTGCGCGCTGATCAAGTACGCTCGTGGATGAATTTGGAAGCGCCGGGACCGAATGATGAAGTGTTGGAAATGTCGACTCCGACGACCGCGCCGGCAGAAGACCCGCCAACAACGACACGATTGGCGCATGCGCGACAGGAAGGCGATCTTGACCAACTGGAACAAGCCCTGGATGCCATTGATGCCAAGGATTGGCAAGCCCTGGGCTCCCCGCTTATTAAGCCCATATTGGACAAGGCCGCTTCCGATCCGGAAGGGTTGCTGTCTGATTTAGCCAGTCTGTATCCGGAACTTGACACCGCCGCATTGGAGCAACAGCTGGCTCAAATCCTCTTTGCTACGAACGTTTGGGAACGGCTACAGGGCTAAGCGATGCCGGATCAGACAGACCTGGGCTATGCTATAAAGCTCCCACCCCGGCGCGCCATCAGCTACTTCAAATCCAAAGGTTACGCTATATCCTGGAACTGGTGGGAGACTTGGCAGGCGGCCCACGCCAAAGCCTTCACTGTGGCTAAAGCCATGCGATTGGACGTTTTGCAGACTATTCGTACTTCGGTCGACAAAGCACTGGAGCAGGGGGTAACTGAGCAGCAATTCAGCCGGGTGCTGGAACTGAATTTGAAGCGGCGCGGCTGGTGGGGCAGACAAGTCATTGTTGATTCGGAAGGCAAGGCAGAGAGCGTGCAACTCGGCAGTCCACACCGGTTAAAAACCATCTACCGCACCAATATGAACACCGCCAGGGCTGCGGCCCGCTACCAGGCGCAAGTTGAAAACGCAGACGACCGGCCTTACTGGATGTATGACGCACTGGAGGACGGACGCACCCGCCCCAGCCATGCGGCGATAAATAACCAGGTGTTTCGCTACGATGACCCATTCTGGGATAGCCACTACCCGCCGAACGGTTTTAATTGCCGCTGCCGTGTGCGCGCACTCACCGCCGGACAGGTCGAGGAGCGCGGCTTGAAAATCAACCAGGGCAAAGGTAGCCTCGACAGCGTGCGGCAGCACGTCGGCATCGACAAACGCACGGGTGAAGTCATCACCCGCCCCGGTATGGCATACCGTGGTAAAGACGCCCGGGGCGGGTCTTTTACCTTCACACCGGACGCAGGATGGAGTTATAACCCGGGTAAGGATTTCCCGCTAATCGATCCAAATGGTGGCACCCCGGATGAAGTGCTGGGATTGCTAAAATCTCAGAAATCCTTTCGTGACTTCGCGCTGCCAAAATTGGTCGACACCCCGGGCGAGCTGCGCAGGCCGGCACCGGATTTGTTACCCAGAGCAAACGGCAGGGAAGCTGCTTTAAAGACACTGAATGAAGTGCTGGCTATCCCTGAAAAAGGCTGGCGTGAGGTGGAAACCCCAAAGGGTTTGCATAATGTGATAATTGCCAAATCCTACCTGCCGCACATTGTCGAAAAACGCAACGCCGCGCGCGAACGCTACGCCAATTATATTCTGCCCACCCTGCAAGACCCGCTGGAGGTTTGGTTGAGCGAGTATGAGGACGGCAGTTTCCGGCGGCGCTTTATTACGCTGTTTGAAGGGGATAGGGAACAATCTCTTGTGATTGCCAGGGAGAATAAGGACGGGTCGCTGCTGTTTAACTTTGTGCCGGCTTCGGTGGCGAAAGGGAATTATCTGGATAATCAGCGGCGCGGGTTTCTATTGCACCGCAAGGTGGATCAGTAATGAAGGCGTTGCCTGGTCACCTTCAGATACGGCGCATGTCTCTTTTGTGCTGCTTTTACATCAACCAGGAAAGTGCGGGCATCCGCTGTATCTCTGACGTGATCATAGTATAGCAACATAAATATGAAAATCAATATCTCCCTTGACGACGTGCAGGCACAACGCGCGATTAGCCGTCTTATCACAGCTGGCACCGACATGACCCCGGTGATGCGTAAAATTGCCAACCTCCTCGCTGAGAGCACCAATGAAACTTTTGACAAGGAACAGGACCCAACCACCGGTACGCCTTGGAAAGCGTTGTCTGAGGTAACGCGCAAGCGCCGTGGCAGGGATGGGCCAAAGCTCCAGGTAGCGCGCAATTTAATCAACTCTATCCTCCCCGATTGGGACAGTACCACAGCCGTTGTCGGAACCAATGTTCCTTATGCCACCACCCACCAATTTGGCGCTAAAAAGGGTGAGTTTGGCAGATTCTCAATAATCAAAACGCGGCAAGCAGTGCCTATCCCCTGGGGTGATATTCCAGCCCGGCCTTTTCTTGGCGTCTCCACCGAAGACCGCACTCACATCAAGGATATTGTACTGAAACATATCAGGGAACAATGGGCATGAACGACAGTATCGTTATGAGCTTTGGCGCGTTTGGAATGAAGAGTTAGGGATTGTTGCGTTTATTGGTTTGAATCCGTTGCTACGCCGAGCCGTTCATCGGCATGGGCGGGGTATTCCTGCGTCGTTCAGAAAAGCCGAAGTGCGAAGTGATTAATGACTATAAACGTGAAGTGGCCACCTTATTCCGAATACTCCAGCGCCATTATATATTCTTCATTGAGATGATGCGCTTTCAGATCACTACGCGCGCGGAGTTTGAGCGGCTGGCTAAAACAAACCCGGAGACCCTGACTGATTTAGAGCGTGCGGCGCGGTTTTTATATCTGCAACGCACGGCCTTTGGCGGCAATTTTTCTGGTATGAATTTCGGGGTCGCAACCGAGCGGCCGGCGCGGTTCGATATTACCAAGCTCACTCCCATGCTGGAAGACCTGCATACGCGTTTGGCCGGCGTGGTGATTGAATGTCTGCCCTATCAGGATTTTATCCGTCGCTACGATAAGCCGCATACCTTGTTTTACTTGGACCCGCCGTATTACAATTGCGAAAATTATTATGGCAAAGACCTATTCAAACGGGATGACTTTGCTTGTATTGCCGATTTGCTCGCAACTATCAAAGGACGGTTCATTTTATCCATCAACGATGTGCCGGAGATAAGACAAATATATAGCGCCTTCAAAATCCAAACCGTGAAGACCATGTACTCCATGTCAAAGAACAAAAACCTGAAAGTGGGCGAACTGCTCATCACCAATTGATATGGATTCTGACCATCCAGGAAATACCGTGGACTTCCATTTGATCCCATCAAATCCCACGAGATTCCGATAATACCATCGGCATCCAATGACACTGCAAAAAATCTGAAATATTCCGCCTATTTCCACCACATTCCATTTGATCCCGTGTTGACATAGTCAAACATCTGTTGATTTTCAATCCCCACCCTGAATTTGCGCAACCATGTTTCGCATGATTCCGCTTACATCTTTCGCATTCCTCTTGTCTCAGTGGCCAGGCGGACAACTCCCTCACCCTCAACCGTCTGGACCTGCTGAATCTCTCCGAGGTCCGCATAGACGGCCGCGCCGAGCTACGCGTCGACGGCAACGCCGGCGACCGCGTCGCCACCGCCGACAGCGGCTGGACACCGCGCGGCCGGGAAGAGATAGACGAAGTCTTCTATAACGTCTATGACAACGGCAACGCCCGCCTGCTGGTCAATACCGCCATCGATATCAGCGGCATCAGGCTGGGCGTCGACCTCGGCGCACTCACCCCGGCGGAGGGCTTTACCATCCGGGGCGACGCCGCCGATGACCAGGCCGGCTTTAGCGTATCCGACGCCGGCGACGTCAACGGCGACGGCTATGCCGACGTCATCGTCGGCGCGCCCAGAGGCGACGACGACGGCAACAGCGCCGGCGAGGCCTATGTTATATTCGGCCAGGCCTCCGGCGAGACCTCCGGGCCACGGGAGATCGATTTGACCAATCTGGACGCCGGGGACGGTTTTATCATCCAGGGCGATAACCTCGGTGACTTTGCGGGCACAAGCGTATCCTCTGCCGGCGACGTCAACGGCGACGGCTATGCCGACCTCATCGTCGGCGCACGCTTTGGCGCCGCCAACGTCGGTGAGGCCTACGTCGTATTCGGCAAGGCGGCGGATCCATCTGATCCATTCGGCAGCCCGGACAGTGACAACCGCCAGGTCGTGGATTCGACCAATCTGGCCGCCGCCGACGGCTTTATCATCCAGGGCGATGCGGACTTTGACGGGGCGGGCGTGAGCGTATCCGGCGCCGGCGACGTCAACGGCGACGGTTATACCGATCTCATCATCGGCGCACCCTATGGCGACCCCGATGGCGACAGGAGCAATGCCGGCGAGGCCTATCTGGTATTCGGCAAGGCCACCGGCTTTGGCAGCGATATGGGCGGCCGCCAGGTGATCGATCTGGGCGATCTGGCCGCCGGCGATGGCTTTATCATCCGGGGCGATACGGCGGGAGACCGGGCGGGCAATAGCGTATCCGGTGCCGGCGACGTCAACGGCGACGGCTATGCCGATCTCATCATCGGCGCGCTCCTTGGCGACGACGGCGGCGACGACGCCGGTGAGGCCTACGTGGTGTTCGGCAAACCGGACAACTTTGGGGTGGCGGAAGGCGGCGGCCGGGTCATCGACCTCAGCAGCCTGGAGGCCGCCGACGGCTTTGTTATCCAGGGCGATACCGCCGGTGACTTTGCGGGCGGGCGGCACATATCCTCTGCCGGCGACGTCAACGGCGACGGCTATGCCGACGTCATCATCGGCGCCCGTGGCGGCGACGACGGTGGCACCGACGCCGGCGAGGCCTACGTCGTGTTCGGCAAGGCCTCCGACTTTGGCAGCCCCCCGGACAGCACCGGCCGCCGGGTGGTGGATTTGACCAACCTGAGCGCCGCCGACGGCTTTATCATCCAGGGCGAGACCGCCTATGACGGCGCCGGCCAGGGCATATCCGGCGCCGGCGACCTCAACGGCGACGGCTTTGACGATCTGCTGGTCGGCGCCCCCAGGGGCGATGACGGTGAGCCTGCGGACGAAGACGATTACGGCGAGGCCTACGTCGTGTTCGGCAAATCCACCGGCACGTCTAACACATTCGGCGAACTGGTCGGCAGCCGCCGGGTGGTGGATTTGACCGACCTGAGCGCCGCCGACGGCTACACCATCCGGGGCGACGCCGCCGATGACCGCGCCGGCTACAGCGTCTCCGTCGCCGGCGACGTCAACGGCGACGGTTATGCCGATCTCATCATCGGCGCCAATCTGGCCGACGTCACCAACCCCGACGGCACCCCCAGGACCGATGCCGGCGAGGCCTACGTCGTGTTCGGAGGCCCGGTCGGTCTGGCCACCGAGGCCGCCGCCGAACTCGGCACCGCCGGCGACGACGTCCTGAACGCCGCCGGCGAGGCCACCGTCGTACTCGCCGGCGCCGGCGATGACGTGCTGAACATAGACGGCTTTGGCGATACCGATCTGCTCAGATTCGACGGCGGCAGCGGCACCGATACGCTGAGCCTGGTCAACCCCGACGCCGACACCGATCTGACCCTGGACCTGAGCATGATGGCCGATACCCGCCTGAGGAGCATAGAGCGCATAGACCTCAGTGGTACCGGTGACAACACTCTGACCCTCACCCGTCTGGACCTGTTGAACCTGTCCGAAGCGAGGACCGACGGCCGTGCCGAGCTAAGAGTTGACGGCAACGCCGGCGACACCGTCACCGTCCCCACCGGCGATGACGGCTGGGCGCAGGGCGGCGACGTTATGATAGAACGCACCATGTACCGAACCTTCGACAACGGCAACGCCCGCCTGCTGGTCAACATGGACGTATCCCTGGGCGGAAATTTAATGGCCACCAGCCTGGCCACCAGCGCCGCACTCCTGCAAAACTGCTGCACCACGCAGACCGTCGACGTCCGCGCCCTAATCGCAGACCTCCCCCCCGAGGACGAAGCCCAACAACGCCAACGCCTGGAAGACGAACTGGCGATGCTGGGCCCGTTACCGGCGGCGCGGGCGGCCATAGATCTCGCCGACCCGGTGACGGTAGCCGAGCCGGATACCGACCTGTTCGACCTGCCAACGCTGGTCTCTGATGATGGCTAAAAGAGCCGGCGTCTCCCGACCCCGATAAAACAACCCCCAACCAATATCCCCCCCTGACAAGGGGGGGCAGGGGGGGTTTCGAGCAATCACCCCGGATTCCCCAACTGCACCGGGCCTTTGCCGAATCAACACCAAACCCCCCAACCCCCCTTATCAGGGGGGCTACTGAGCAACACCGGCACTTTGCCCCAACCACACTATGAACCGTACCGAGCTACGGGTTGACGACAATGTTGATTGTGATACCCGCGACGGGAGTCACGGACACCTGTAATGAGCCGTGCAGCCCCCTGCTGAAAATTTATTTGATAACGGCCGGACGTGGGTCTATACTGACCATATGAGAGATCTGAGCATACCGGTAACACCCTGTGGCAAGCGGAAGATCCCTGCCATACCGATAAAATCATCCGGCACCTGAATATGGAAGCCCTCGCATTTGACACCCATAAATTTGTCAAGCACCTGACTGAATCCGGTTTCACCGAAGCGCAGGCCGAAGCCCTGGCCGGTGAACAGGTCGCTATGATCAACAGCAATCTGGCCACCAGGGAGGACATGGAGAAACTACGCCTGGCCACCCAGGCGGACATTGCCGAGGTGAAGGCGGACATAGAGAAACTACGCCTGGCCACCCAGGCGGACATAGCCGAGGTGAAGGCGGACATAGAGAAACTGCGCCTGGCCACCCAGGCGGACATAGAGAAACTGCGCGCGGACACCAGGGCGGACATTGCCGAGGTGAAGGCGGACATAGAGAAACTGCGCGCGGACACCAGGGCGGACATTGCCAATACCGAATCAAGACTGACGCGCTGGATCGTTGGTGCGATGATTGCGCAGATCGGCGTGGTTGTCGGGTTGATTAAATTGAGTTGACGGGCCGGGTGAACGCCGTGACAGGAGCCCGTAACTCCTGTCGCGGGTAAAACACACACCCAGCACGCCAGATTCCCCAATCACCCCCGGATTCCCGAACTGCACCGAAGTCTTTGCCGAATCAACATCAACCCCCCCAACCCCCCTTGTCAGGGGGGGTCGAGCAACTTCGGCACCTTTCCCCCAACCAACCCGTGAGCGGTGCTGAGTTCCAGCCTGACGATAAGGTTGATTGTTTTACCCGCGACGGGAGTCACGGGCACCTGTAATGAGCCGTGCAGCCCCCTGCTGAAAATTTATTTGATAACCGCGGGGCGTGGGTCTATACTGGCTATATGAGAAATATGAGCATACCGGTAACACACCATGGCAAGCGGAAGACCCCTGCCATACCGATAAAATCATCCGGCACCTGAATATGGAAGCCCTCGCATTTGACACCCATAAATTTGTCAAGCACCTGACTGAATCCGGTTTCACCGAAGCGCAGGCCGAAGCCCTGGCCGGTGAACAGGTCGCTATGATCAACAGCAATCTGGCCACCCAGTCGGACATTGCCGAGGTGAAGGCGGACATAGAGAAACTACGCCTGGCCACCCAGGCGGACATTGCCGAGGTGAAGGCGGACATAGAGAAACTGCGCCTGGCCACCCAGGCGGACATAGAGAAACTGCGCCTGGCCACCCAGTCGGACATTGCCGAGGTGAAGGCGGACATAGAGAAACTGCGCGCGGACACCAGGGCGGATATTGCTGAGGTGAAGGCGGACATAGAGAAACTGCGCCTGGCTACCCAGGCGGACATAGAGAAACTGCGCGCGGACACCAGGGCGGACATTGCCAATACCGAATCAAGACTGACGCGCTGGATCGTTGGTGCGATGATTGCGCAGATCGGCGTGGTTGTCGGGTTGATTAAATTGAGTTGACGGGCCGGGTGAACGCCGTGACAGGAGCCCGTAACTCCCGTCGCGGGTAAAACACACACCCAGCACGCCAGATTCCCCAATCACCCCCGGATTCCCGAACTGCACCGAAGTCTTTGCCGAATCAACATCAACCCCCCCAACCCCCCTTGTCAGGGGGGGTCGAGCAACTTCGGCACCTTTCCCCCAACCAACCCGTGAGCGGTGCTGAGTTCCAGCCTGACGATAAGGTTGATTGTTTTACCCGCGACGGGAGTCACGGGCTCCTGTAATAAGCCGTGCAGGCCCCTGCTGAAAATTTATTTGATAACGGCCGGACGTGGGTCTATACTGGCCATATGAGAGATCTGAGCATACCAGTAACACACCGTGGCAAGCGGAAGACCCCTGCCATACCGATAAAATCATCCGGCACCTGAATATGGAAGCCCTCGCATTTGACACCCATAAATTTGTCAAGCACCTGACTGAATCCGGTTTCACCGAAGCGCAGGCCGAAGCCCTGGCCGGTGAGCAGGTCGATATGATCAACAGCAATCTGGCCACCAGGGAGGACATAGAGAAACTGCGCCTGGCCACCCAGTCGGACATTGCCGAGGTGAAGGCGGACATAGAGAAACTGCGCCTGGCCACCCAGGAGGACATAGAGAAACTGCGCCTGGCCACCCAGGCGGACATAGAGAAACTGCGCCTGGCCACCCAGGAGGACATAGAGAAACTGCGCGCGGACACCAGGGCGGACATAGCCGAGGTGAAGGCGGACATAGAGAAACTACGCCTGGCCACCCAGGCGGACATAGAGAAACTGCGCGCGGACACCAGGGCGGACATTGCCGAGGTGAAGGCGGACATAGAGAAACTGCGCCTGGCCACCCAGGCGGACATAGAGAAACTGCGCGCGGACACCAGGGCGGACATTGCCGAGGTGAAGGCGGACATAGAGAAACTGCGCGCGGACACCAGGGCGGATATTGCCGAGGTCAAGGCGGACATAGAGAAACTGCGCCTGGCTACCCAGGCGGACATTGCCAATACTGAATCAAGACTGACGCGCTGGATCGTTGGTGCGATGATTGCGCAGATCGGCGTGGTTGTCGGGTTGATTAAATTGAGTTGACAGGAGCCCGTGATTCCCGTCACCGGCGTTACGATCCACCCACCCAACCCGGATTCCCCAATCACCCCCGGATTCCCGAACTGCACCGAGTCTTTGCCGAATCAACATCAACCCCCCCAACCCCCCAACCCCCCAACCCCCCTTATCAGGGGGGCTACTGAGCAACATCGGCGCCTTTCCCCAAACCAACCCGTGAGCGGTGCTGAGTTCCAGCCTGACGATATTGTTGGTTGTTTTATCGGGGGCGGGAGACGCCGACTCTGTATTGTGTAAAAATTCGGATGTGTTATGATGTGTCGCGTCCATGATGGGTAAGTTGGTTCAGTGTGGGCACGCTTTGATCGCAGTTTTTAGTATGAGCGCGGTTGTGCGCTAAATTCCGCCCCGATGAATGTTTGATCGACCGCCGATTTTGTGGAAAATAATACCGCCCCGGTGAGGGCATGGTTATCTTAATAACATTCGGATTTTTAATGGTGGTAATTTATGGCGGGTATTAAACCGGCAATTGCAGTGAAGTTATTGAATAGGAAGTTTGGCCCGATTCATGCGGTGCGGGATGTTTCTTTTGAGGTCGGCTATGGTGAGGTACTGGGTTTTCTGGGCCCCAACGGCGCCGGTAAGTCCACGACTATGAAGATGATCACCGGCTTTTTGGAACCCACCAGCGGTACGGTCGTTGTCGATGGGCATGACGTCGCCAGACAACCGATCAGGGTAAAGGCGGCCATAGGCTATCTGCCTGAGGGTGCCCCGGCTTATGCTGAAATGACGGTACGCCGCTTTCTGGGCTTTATCGCCGAGGTGAGGGGTATCAAGGGCGGGGATAAAAAACGGTGCATCGATCACGTCGTGCGGGTGCTCCATCTTGAGGGCGTGACAGACCAGACCATAGAGACTCTTTCCAAAGGCTATAAACGCCGCGTCGGTCTGGCTCAGTCGATACTGCATGATCCGAAAATATTGATCATGGATGAACCCACCGACGGGCTCGATCCGAACCAAAAACATGAGGTAAGAACTCTGATCAAGGAAATGTCACGGGATAAGGCGATTATTATATCGACTCATATCCTGGAAGAGGTGGGCGCGGTATGCTCGCGGGCGATAGTGATTGCTTCCGGCCAATTATTGTTTGACGGTACGCCAACTGAATTAACCCGGCAATCCGCTGAGGGCAATATTGATGAGGCATTTCGCAATATCACCACCGGTTTTTACACGGAGCAGGGGGTATCGGCGGCGTCATGAATATGCCGGCCATCTTTAAGCGCGAATTCAGCGCTTATTTTGCAACCCCGATTGCGTATGTATTCATTGTCATTTTTCTTTTTATGACCGGTGTTTTTACGTTTTATCTGGGCGGGTTTTATCAAAGCAATCAGGCCGATCTTGAGCCGTTCTTTCGGTTTCATCCGTGGTTGTATCTGTTTTTAATACCGGCAATATCGATGCGTTTATGGTCGGAAGAGCGCAAGAGCAGTTCGATTGAGTTATTGATGACTCTGCCGATCTCGGTTGCTGACGCGGTGATTGGTAAATTCCTGGCGGCCTGGTGTTTTACCGGGGTCGCGCTTATGCTTACTTTCCCGATGTGGTTGACGGTAAATTATCTTGGGGATCCGGATAATACCGTGATCCTGGCGGGCTATGTTGGCAGCCTGATTATGGCCGGGGGCTTTCTGGCAATTGGTTCCTGTATTTCCGCGGTCACTAAAAGTCAGGTGATTGCCTTTGTGATAAGCGTCGTGATCTGTTTTATGTTTATCCTGAGCGGCTTTCCATTGGTGCTGGATTTTTTCCAGGGATGGGCGCCGCAGATCATCGTGGATGCAATCGCATCGTTTAGTTTCCTGACCCATTTTACGTCCATTAAAAAAGGCGTGATCGATGTGCGCGACGTCTTTTATTTCTTTGCATTGATGGGCTTTTGGCTGTATGCCACGATGGTTATTATCGAAGCCAAAAAGGCAAGTTAGTGATGCAAACCATCCATAAGAACAGGGTTATTTCAGGCACCGGATTATTACTCGCCACCTGCCTTTTTGTGGCGGCGGTTATTCTTGTGAATACGTCGATGACCACCTGGCGCGTGGACCTGACTGAAAACAGGCTGTTCACGTTATCGGATGGCACCGTCAATATACTCAATAATCTTGAGGAACCGATCACTCTGGATTTTTACTTTTCCCACAAGGGAATTATTGAATACCCCAATCTTGCCAATTACGGCGTCAGGATTCGCGATATGCTGGAAGAGTATGCGGCCCATGCCGGCGACAGGATCGCCCTCAATATTATCGATCCGGAACCTTTTTCTGAAGTGGAAGATCAGGCCGTGGCGGCGGGCCTGCAAAGCATTGCGGTGAGTGCCGCCGGCGACCGCGCTTATTTTGGTCTGGTCGGCACCAACGCCACCGACGACGTCAAGTTGATTCCGTTTTTCCAAACCAATCGTGAGGCGGAGGTGGAGTATGATATTACCAAATTGATTTATAATCTTGCATTTCCCGATAAGCGCGTGGTTGGGATCATCAGCAGTCTGCCTTTATTTGCCGGGCGGGAAAAACAAAATTCCGACTGGACCATCGTCAATGCGTTAAAGGAATTGTTTGAGGTCAGAGATCTTGGTTCAAAACCCCAGAAAATTGACAATGATATCGATGTATTAATGATCGTTCATCCCAAGGACCTGTCCGACGCCGAGTACTACGTGCTGGATCAATACCTGCTCCGGGGCGGCAGGGCGATGATCTTTCTGGACCCGCTGGCGGAGCAGGATCGTTCCCAACCGGTTGGTGAAAATCAAAACGTCCTGCCCAAGCTCGATTCCTATATGGGCAAGATACTGGACGCCTGGGGCATGGAAATAGTCAGGGAAAAACTGGTTGCCGATATAAACGCCGCGATGCGGGTGCAAACACGGGTGGCGCGCGGTCCCAGGGAAATAAATTATCTGCCCTGGCTGCGTTTAACCGAGGCTAATTTTAATCGCGAAGATTTTTCATCCAGTCAGTTAAAACTGGTGCATATGGGTACGGTTGGCAGCATTAACGTCAAGCAGGATAAAGGGCTGTCACTGACGCCGTTGATACAGACTTCCAAAGACGCGATGTTGCTTGAACGCGATCTGATTCTGTTTCAGCGGGACCCGGCGGTTATTCTGAGCAATTTTAAGTCGGAAGATAAACAATACGTTATGGCCGCGCGCATCCGGGGTAACGTCGGTACCGCTTACCCGGATGGTCGGCACGATGAACAAGATGACGCCGATGTCGGGGCTGATTTTATAAAACAGGGCGATATCAACGTGGTACTGGTGTCCGATACCGACGTGCTGGCGGATCATTTCTGGATACGTCCGCGTAATATGCTGGGTGTGTCCATACCACAGCCGGTTGCAAATAACGGCGATTTTGTCATCAATACGATTGAGAATCTTGCCGGTAATAATGATTTGATCAGTTTGCGCGGTCGCGGCGAATATGCCCGCCCTTTTAACGTCGTCAATGAGATACGTCGGCAAGCGGAGACCCGATTCCGCGAACGCGAACAAAAACTGCAACAAACCTTAAAGGAAACTGAAGAAAAAATATTGAATCTTCAGCAGGAACTCGGCCCGAAAGAGCAATATATCCTGAACACGGAGCAATTAAAGGAAATAGAAAAATTCCGCCAGATTAAATTACAGACCAGAAAAGAACTGCGCACCGTGCAGCATGAATTGCGCAAGAATATAGATAAACTGGGCGCCCAGATCCGATTTATCAACATCGGTTTAATGCCGTTGATAGTGATGATTCTGGCATTGATGATGGGCGCGTATAAATTTTACCGGCGGGTTTAACAGGGTATGCGAAATAACAGGCTGATTATACTTGCGGTTATTACCCTTATCGTCGTCGGCGTCGCGGGCGTTTTCGTAAAATTGCGCACGCCTCAGGCGCCGCCGGAAAAGGCGTTGCTTTTTCCTGAGCTGGCTTCAAAACTTAGGGAAGTCAGCGCCATCGATATTGCCGGACAAACGGAGAGTATTTCTCTTTCCAGGAAAGGCGACGACTGGGTGATCGATGACTTTGACGGCTATCCGGCTCTGCCGGAGACAGTGAAAAGCACCGTGATAGGGGTTTCCGAGCTGAGAATAGTTGCCCCAAAAACCGCCGATCCGCAACTTTATCCCCGCCTGGGGGTTGAAGACCCGTCGTCTCCGGACGCCACTTCTTTGTTATTAACGCTGAAAGACGGCGATGATAATATCCTGGCCGGTTTGATCGTCGGCCATCCCCGCAAAAGCCGGGCGGCTGAAGACAAACCGGGATTGTATATCCGAAAACCGGACGCTAAACAATCCTACCTGGTGGAAGGGCTGTTAAATCTCAGTGCCGAAAAATCCCGCTGGTTTGAGCGAACTTTATTTGATATTCAATCCGCCAATATCAGCAGGGTTGAGATAGACCATGCGGACGGTGACGCCTATTCGGTGTTCAAATCCGAAAAGGGCCGGGATGATTTTGAACTGGAACCGGTACCGGCGGGCAAACAGGCCACCTCGACGATTATATTGAATAAATTTGGTTCATTATTGCGGGAATTTCACTCCAATAGTGTGCATGCTCAGGAAAATATCAGCCGCCCTGATGCATGGGTGGACGCGAGGATATCGACGTTTGAGGGCCTGGTTGTGGATATACGCGCCTTTGAAGCTGAGGGTATTGGCTATGCCGCTTTTAATTTTGATTACGATCAGGCCAACGTTGCAGCGGAGGATCCATCCACGTCGGAGGAATTTCAAGCCCTGGTTGACGGGCTTAATCAAAGACTTGCCGGCTGGATTTTTGAGATCCCCGATTTTAAGTACGAGGTATTGAGCAGGAGCTCTGCAAGTCTGTTGGTCGATCAGGCGGGCGGCGGCAAACCGGAGGGGGCATAAATTATTTTTAGCCGGCGTGTTTCGGCGTTACTGGGCTGATTGATCAGCGTATCAGGCACCCCGTCACCGGGGCGGTGTCCGGTGGCTGTTTCAAGGACGCGGAACGTGTATAAATAATTACACGATCAGATTATACTAATGCCCCTAAACTCAGCAGTTCAAACAATGCCGCCGGCCAAGCAACAAAATAACCATCTTCCCAAACAGTTATGACCTTTCAAGACGTCATTTTTAGTCTGCAACGGTACTGGGCGCAACGGGGTTGCGTGATACAACAACCCTATGACGTGGAGATGGGGGCCGCCACCTTTCATCCGGCCACGTTTTTGCGCGCGATTGGCCCGGAACCATGGAACGTCGCTTATGTTCAACCTTCGCGACGACCAACGGATGGGCGTTACGGTGAAAACCCAAACCGCTTACAACATTATTATCAATTCCAGGTCATGCTCAAACCTCCACCGGAAGACATACAGGGGCGTTATCTCGATTCTTTGCGTGCCTTGAATATCGATCCGTTACGGCATGATATTCGTTTTGTCGAAGATAATTGGGAATCGCCGACCCTGGGGGCGTGGGGATTGGGTTGGGAGGTCTGGCTGGACGGGATGGAGATCAGTCAGTTCACTTATTTCCAGCAGATGGGCGGATTGAATTGCGAACCGGTGGCCGGCGAACTCACTTATGGTCTGGAAAGAATGACCATGGCGCTGCAGAATATCGACGACGTATTCAAATTGATCTGGACCCAAAACGACGACGGCGCGGTTTATTACGGCGATCTGTATCATCAGAATGAAGTTGAGATGTCGCGTTATAATTTCGAATTGGCAGACACCGATTTTTTGTTTAATTTTTTTGATTTCTGCGAGTCCGAATGCAATCGCCTGATACTGGAGAAATTACCCTCGGCCGCTTATGAACTGCTTATGAAGGCATCGCATACGTTTAATTTGCTTGACGCAAGACACGCGATATCCATCACCCAGAGACAGCAGTTTATATTGCGCGTGCGCACGCTTGCAAAACAAGTTGCAAAGGCCTACTACGACAATCGGGAAGCGCTTGGTTTTCCGTTGGTTAAATAACAGCGCGGAAACAAGGCATGTCTGACGCCGGCAATTTATTAGTCGAAATTGGCACCGAAGAATTACCCCCCAAATCACTCAGCAAACTGGCCACCGCGTTTGCCGACGAGGTGCAATCCGGGCTTAACCGCGAGCATTTGGCCTTTGATACAATAAAATGGTATGCAACACCAAGACGGCTGGCGCTGATTATAAAAGATCTGGCCGCGGCACAGCCGGATCGGAATGATCAGCATCGCGGCCCGGCGTTAACCGCGGCCTTTGATGAAAACGGCCGGGCAACAAAAGCCGCGATTGGGTTTGCCCGGTCATGTAAGGTCAGCGTTGAACAATTGGACACTTTGACAACGGCCAGGGGCAGTTGGCTGATGTATCAAACCAGGGAAAAGGGCAAGGCCACGACTGCGCTTGTGCCTGAAATTATTGAAACCGCGTTAACCCGTTTGCCCATTCCCAGGCGCATGCGCTGGAATGACGGCGGGGTTGAATTTGCCCGACCGGTGCGTTGGATTGTATTGCTGTTTAATGATGCTGTTATCGAATGCGACGTTTTTAAGGTGCCCGCGGGTAATATAAGTTACGGCCATCGTTTCCATTGTCCGCAGGCAATTACCCTGGAATCGGCGGACGATTATCCGGCGAAACTGTTCAATCCGGGCTACGTGCGAGCCGATTTCAGTGAGCGCCGGGAATATATCGCCGGTGCAATAAAAGGTCTTGCCAAACAGGAAAAGGGCGAGGTATTAATTGATCCCGATTTGCTTGAAGAGGTGACCGCGTTGACCGAATGGCCGGTTGCGATAAAGGGCGCATTTGATGAACGCTTTTTGGACTTGCCCATGGAAGTGCTGATCTCGGTGATGCAGGATCATCAGAAATATTTCCCGGTAAAAAACGGCAACGGTCTGATGCCGGTGTTTATTGCGGTCAGTAATATAGACAGTGCCAGGCCGGAAGAAATTGTACGCGGCAATGAACGTGTTATTCATCCCAGATTGAGTGACGCAAGATTTTTCTGGGATCACGATTGCGCGAGACCGCTTGCGGATCGCATCGATGCTCTGAAACACGTAGTTTATGAACAAAAACTGGGTTCATTATATGATAAGTCGCAACGCATAAAGGCAGTGGCAATAAGACTTGCACAGACATTACACAGTGATCCGACTCACGCCGCCCGAGCCGCGGAGTTGGCAAAATGCGATCTATTGACGGATATGGTGGGTGAATTTCCGGAACTGCAAGGCACAATGGGCGGTTACTATGCCGGTCACGCCAATGAACATGCTGAGGTTGCGACGGCGATTTCCGAACAGTACCTGCCCCGGTTTGCCGGCGATAAGCTGCCGCAAACCAGCATCGGTCGGATCATTGCAATAGCCGACAAAATAGACGCCCTCACCGGAATGTTTGCGATTGGCCGGATGCCAACCGGTGATAAGGACCCATTTGGCATAAGGAGATCGGCCCTGGGATTATTGCGGATTCTGATAGAATGTCGCCTGGATATCGATTTGCCGGCATTAATTGACTGGTCGGCGGCAAGTTATCACGACCGTATCAACGCCCGCAGGGTTGCCGATGAGTTGCCGGCTTTTATGATGGAGCGGTTGCGGCACTACTACCTTGAGGATGGCATAGGCAATGACACTTTCGAAGCCATATTGGCGTTACGCCCGAATAAACCGCTGGATTTTCACCATCGGTTGCTGGCCGTCAATGAATTTCGGCAGTTACCCGCGGCAAGCAGTCTGGCATCCGCCAACAAGCGTATCAGGAATATTCTTAAAAGGGCTGAATTTGATGAAGACAGGCAGGTTGACGCCGGCATGTTAACGGAACCGGCCGAGCAGGCCCTGGCAAAAAATATTAATGCCTGCGGCGCACGTATCGCGCCCATGCTGGCCGATGCCGATTACAAGGGCGCATTGACGGTTCTGGCCGGCCTCAGAGACGACGTCGATCTGTTCTTTGACAATGTAATGGTTATGTGTGAAGACCGGGCAATAAAATACAACCGGCTGGCGTTATTACAGAATCTGAACCGGCTGTTTTTGAAAATAGCCGATATTTCCCGCCTGCAAAACTAATATCATGGCGTTAATTATTCTGGACAGGGACGGCGTGATCAATTATGACTCGGAGCAGTATATAAAATCACCGGAGGAATGGATTGCAATACCGGGAAGCCTGCAGGCCATCGCAAAATTAAACCAGCACGGTTATCGGGTGGTGGTGATATCAAACCAATCGGGTTTGGCAAGAAACATGCTGGACATAGATAACTTAAATGCGATACACCGGAAAATGTTAAATCACCTGGCACAGTACGGCGGCGTTATTGAGGCAATATTTTTCTGTCCGCACGTGCCGGAGGATAAATGTGACTGTCGCAAACCCAATACCGGATTATATCAGGCGGTTAAAGAACGTCTGTATATTTCCCTGGCAGAGGTTCCCTGTGTCGGTGATAAGGCCTCAGACGTTGACGCCGCCACCCGCATGGGCGCAAAACCGATGCTGGTTAAAACCGGCGACGGTCAGCGGACGATAGACCAGGGCCTGATCAATAAAGACGTTCCCATATTTGACAATCTGGCCGAGATCGCCAACCATCTTATCGCGAACGAGTGATCCCGCTGGCGCGCTCATTGCTGTTTTACTTTGGGCAGATTTGCGCAACCATCGTATTTGCGCCGTTGTCGATCCTGATCCTGCCTCTGTCCTTCCGCAGGCGTTATTTTATTGTGAGCCGCTGGACGGCGTTCAATCTTTGGTGGTTAAAGATCACCTGTGGCATCAGTTACAGGATTCAGGGTCTGGACAATATACCGGACACGCCGGGGATAGTGATGTGCAACCATCAATCCGCCTGGGAAACCATGGCGTTGCAATTAATCTTTGTGCCGCAGGTATGGATACTAAAACGGGAATTATTATGGATCCCGTTATATGGCTGGGGCCTGGCTTCATTGCGACCGATTGCAATAGATCGCAGCGCGCCGGTGAAGGCATTTCGCCATATTATTAAACAGGGTTGTGACCGCTTGCAACGACGCATCTGGGTCGTCATCTTCCCCGAAGGCACACGTATCAGCGTTGGCGAAAAGAAAAAATACCTGCCCGGCGGCGGCATGCTCGCAAAGAAATCCGGCGCCGATATTACCCCGGTCGCGCATAATGCCGGTTATCTCTGGCCGCGCAACGCACTGATCAAAAAACCGGGTGAGATCACCCTGGTGATAGGTCCGACCATCCGCTCAAAAGGAAGATCCGTCGATGAGATCACGCGGGAAGTCGAACACTGGATAGAACACACGGCGGCAAAATTGCCGGCTCCAAACTGCCCCTGATATCCGGACTATTCAAATAACTGCGGTTTGCATGGAATCGCATAACACTGTTATTGACGTTGATTTAGGATAAACCAATGACCGGGATAACAGAATCGCCAAGAAGCTATTGATTGCCGCACTGGAAATTTTTTCGTTTACTTCCGAGGTGTTTTAAGGAATAAGTTTCTCTTGACCACTACCCGTTTGTTTTACATCCCTGGGCACTCGTTTCTCACGTGGGTCATAAGAATCAAAGAGTTCCGTTTCTTTTTTCAACCTCTGCTCTGACATGTTTATATATTCCGGATTTATATCAATGCCAATCCACTTTCTTTTGAGCGCGTTGGCAACAACACAAGTAGTTCCACTCCCGACAAACGGGTCAAGCACAACGTCGCCTTCATTGCTGCTTGCCAGAATTATTCTTTTCATCAGTGCTTCCGGTTTTTGCGTCAGGTGATCCAGGCGTTCGGGATTCGAATAGTGAATATGAGAAAATTGCCATACGTCTCCCGGATTTGCGCCCTTCATGTTGTTTCTCTTTCGGTAATATTTTTGAGGAATTCTGATAGCATCCAGATTAAATGTATATTTGTCAGATTTGGTGAAATAAAGAATATCTTCGTGTCGTGGAGAAAATCCTTTAGTTCTCCCCATTCCCTGGGTGTAATGCCAGGTTATCCAACTATTGAGATGCAAGCCCATATCCTGCAGAATCAAAAACAACTGCGAGATAAATTGTACGCCCATAAAGATATAGAGGCTTGCCGTTGGTTTTAAAATTCTCTTTGTTTCCATCAACCAACGTCTGGTAAATGTTTCATACTCGTGCCATTGTTTCCAATCGATATTATTTCCGTAATTTTTCCTTAGATTGTAGGGGGGATCAGTGCAAACCAAATCAACACTTTCACCGGGTAAAGTTTGCATTAGCTCAATCGCGTCCCCCGCTAAAAAAATGTTTGTTTTCATGACTTAACTGTTTTCTTTGATCCAGTTATGTTGCTCGGCAAGTTTAAGCCAAGCAGCTATTCCTTTGGATTTTATGTATTTATCATCAATCATTTTGATAAATTCTTCGGTTGTTTTTCTTTCCTCGTCAACATAGTGAATATCTTTAATCTGAAGCTGGCCGGTCCCAAGTGCGGGGTTGTAGTTTAAGTCTTTCTCGGAAACGTATTTGATGTCATAAACGTGATAATCATTTACTTGCATAATACCATTTGTAATACCGTGATTGTCTGCTTTCTCGCTAAAGACTTTGTGTTTTAGAGATAAAATAAGAAATATATAGTTAGGATCATCAATATATTCATTCCGTATCCTGGCGAAGGAGGTAATGTTGGGACTTTTGCCGGAAGTGACAATATCTTCGGCAGTGGACTTGGCGTCAACATTGGCGGATACATATTCATCCAAATCTTTCAATTTAAATTGCAATATCATATCGTAGGCATCCAATCTCTTTCCTGACTCAACATTCACCAAACCATACTTATTACCCGCTTTGTCTGATATTGCTTCAAATCTTTCCAGAGCCCATGCCTCAACAAATGGTCCGGCGATCTTATTGATATTCTCGAGGGGCAATCCTCGTTTTAGATTAGTCCGAATGAAAATTTTGTTGTCTCCCTTTTTTATCGCATTTTTCATAATGTCTCGTATCGCCCCACAAACACCCTCTGACGTCTTTGGATAAATGGAGAATTCCTGCGGGATTTTTCTATGCTTTAATTGATCTTTTGCCATGGTGCTATTTGATGCAATCATCAACTCTGGTTAATGTCCCCAAATACCCGTTGCTCGACTCAAACACTAAAACTCATTCATTTTCCTCCGCAATTTCCACCATTACCTCGTTGCGGCGTAAGAATGACAGGGTCCACGGCGGGTTGTAAAATGCATAAGCCGGTGCCGATAAAATCGTAACCTTAGTCTGCGATAAATAAGCTCGTAACTCGCGCTCATGCGTGGCAATATTTTCATTGGTATGCATGCCTGAGAATCGAATCACTGCAAATTTCTTTGCGGGAATTTGTTTGATGGTCACCGCCTGGTTATTTGGTCTCGGCAGGGTATCCAGGGTGTATTCAGACGGCATCACAAAGTGCACGGTCCAGTCCTTGCCCGCCATTCGTTGGGTTACCGGAGCGGTCATCGCAATTTTCCGGCCCGGCTGCTGGGTGACAGGGGCGGTCATCGCGATTTTGCTGTCCGCGGTATTGTTGCCAAAAATATAATCCGCCAATAATCTGAACCCCCGCCTGATTGCGTCCTCACGATCACCTTGAACGGTCACTTCCGCAACAATCATCGGACGGTATTGGCGAATCTCGATTTGATCATGGGCGGACGTGATCTGATATTTGGGCCGCTCTATATTACCCACGATACACCCCCACGAGGTCATTAATAACATTAAAATACCCAGGGCACTCAGCTGTATCCATTTTTTTTTCATGATTATTTGATCCGTATTGTTTATGTATAATTTATTGCTATCCGTAAGACGTTTATTGATTCCATAGTCAAATATACACCCGCAAACGCTATGGTTTTTCTTTCTTGATGACCGCCTGGCAGTGGGGAAGCCGTGCAAAGCGCCAATCCGCAAAGGCCCGATATAATGCATCCGCGGCCTGCCTTATGATCGGCAATGAGACCAGCTGAGCCAGCACCTTCCAGCGCGCTAATTGCAACCATATCAACACAAAGGCATCGACTCCGACGTGCAGCTTGCCGCGGTCATCTTTGGCATGTAACAGCCTCAGGCCGTCCGACGGCATGATACCTTCTTTTTTGAGTGCGGCCGTTGACCGGGTGATATCCTGCCAGTTAAACACACCTTCAGGCGCAATCTTTTTATAGCGATTAATTTCTTTTGAACACAGGCCGCATTTCCCATCGTAAAATACCGTGATCATTTTTGCTGCAATCCTGTTTCGTTCTCTGATGAGTTCCGCCGCTTCAGGGATTTAAAGGCTTGCAGCGCCTGTTCACGGGATAATTTCAGATCAACAATGGGGCCGGGGTAGTTCTCGCCCAGTATTACACCGGCCTGTTGCAATACCGGCTTCGGCGCTTCCCATGGATTAAACAGATACCTGTTCGGCATTGTTTTAAGTTCCGGTACAAATTTCCTGGTATATTCCCCTTGAGGATCAAATTTTTGTCCCTGCGTGACCGGATTAAAAATACGAAAATAGGGGGCGGCATCAGCGCCACATCCCGCCACCCATTGCCAGCTTGCACTGTTGCTGGCCAAATCCGCATCCACAAGACAGTCCCAAAACCATCGTTCACCCCGGTGCCAGCTCAATAGCAGGTTTTTTACTAAAAACGATCCGACTATCATTCTGACCCGATTATGTATGTAGCCGGTTTGCCAAAGCTCTCTCATGCCCGCGTCAACCATCGGAACGCCGGTTTCACCCCGTTGCCATGCGGTAAGTTTTTCCTTGTCTTTGATCCACGGAAATCGATCAAATTTTGTTTGCAGGTTTCTTGTCGGTAAATTCGGATTAAAATACAGCTGACTGTAAGCAAACTCGCGCCAGCCAAGTTCACTGCAAAAATGATCGATATTGTCATCGTCACCGCGTAGTTGCGCGGCATGCCAAACCTGATTAGGCGATAACTCACCAAAATGAAGACGCGGCGATAACCGCGAGACCTGAGGTTTTGCAGGCAGATTGCGTCCTTCTTTATAGTTTTCCATGCCTTCTTGCAGGAATTTCGATAGGCGTTGATTGGCGCCTTCTTCGCCAATATTCCAACAGGCTTGTATTTTTTTATCCCAACGGATCGAGGGTAATAATGACAAGTCATCAAGCGTCGAGGAATAATGCGCGTCTTTACCCAGCCGCAGCTTTTTGGGTTTGGGAAGCGGCTCACGTGGCGGGGCGGCATTTAAACATCCCCTGCGGTAAAACGGCGTAAAGACCTTATACGGGCTGCCGTCATCCTTGTGAATATCCCATGGCTCCCACAGCAATGAACCATTATGGCTGTTAACGGTTATTCCCCGGCGCTCAAATTGTGCTTTTATGCGTTGGTCCCGTTTGATACGCCATGGTTCATAACACCGGTTCCAAACTATCCCCTGAACGTCGTAATGATCGGCAAGCCTGAGCAGGATGGACAGAGGGTCGCCTTTGTACAGGCACAGATTATGATCCAGGCTTTGATTAAGAGACGCCAGTGAATGATGCAGCCAGAGCCTGCCGGCGGCACCCATTTTATATTCTCCGGCATTTTCATCATCCAAAATATAAACAGGCAATACCGTTCCCCGTCGTGCCGCCTGGGACAGGGCGGGATTGTCAAACAAGCGTAAATCCTGACGGAACCACATAATATTGATTGCACTGGTCATTATGCCTCCACCTCGCTGCCGTCCCATGCAAAACATTTGCCGCTGTCTTTTGCCTCCAGACCATCCAGAACCAAAAGTAACTTTTCCGCCGAGAATGCGGGCGTGAACAATTTTCCTTCCGGCACGTTACCCTGGAAAGGTTTGGAAAGACTGCTATCAACCGTTCCCGGATGCAGACCAACAATTACGGCCTGCCTGTAACGCCTGCCGATTTCAATCGCGGCATTCTTGATCACCATATTCAGTGCCGCCTTTGATGCGCGATAGGCGTACCACCCACCCAGACGATTATCAGAAATGCTGCCAACACGCGCGGAAACGGCTGCAAATATCGCACGTTTGTCGGTCACTATTTTGGGCAGGAAATGTTTCGCAAGCAAAGCGGGAAGTATGGTATTGGCCTCAAACAGACGCCGGAATTTTGCACTCGATAAATCACGCAGTGACTTTTCCGGCGTGACGTCTCGGTCGTGCAACAGGCCGGTGGTCACAAGCACAAGATCGAGCGGTGCGTTTGCCGAAGCAATAGAGGCCGCCTCGGCGATGCGGGACTCGTCCGTATAATCGATTTGATGATAGCTGACGCGCGCATGTGGTTTGGTTGCAATACGGCGTGAAAATGCATGAATATCAGCATTTTGTCGGTGCTCGGCTAATCGCCGCATCAAGGCATTCCCTATCGCTCCTGAGCTTCCTATAATTGCGACGTTATTATACATACCTGCGATGATCCATGAGGCGGTCTATCCGGAGACTTATGGCGGCGCAGCAGCGATGATGGTAGCTGTTAACAAATGGCCGCAACATTCTAAGCGGTATCGACGCTATCCCCGCCTTGATCGCAAGACGCCGGTCATTGCTCAACCACGCTCAATCACGGATCCACCATCGCCGGCGGACGCGTCACCTTGCAATGCCAGGATGCGTTCAGCCAGCGGCGGATGGGACATAAACAACCGTTTCAGGCCGCCGCCAACATTGCCGGAGATGCCGAACGCGGCCAGTTGGTCGGGCAATTGTGGTTTGCCGGTGGCCGATTGCAGGCGCGTCAGTGCGGCGATCATTTTCTCCCGTCCGGCGAGCTTTGCCCCACCGGCGTCGGCGCGAAATTCGCGGCGGCGGCTGAACCACATGACGATGATGCTGGCGAGCACCGCCAGAATAATTTCGGCGATGATCGCGGTTATCCAGAACGCCGGGCCGTGTCCGTGCCGGGTTTTGAACACCACGCGGTCGACAAGGTGCCCGATGATCCGCGACAGGAAGATCACAAAGGTGTTTATCACCCCCTGAATCAACGCCAGCGTCACCATGTCGCCGTTGGTAATATGGCTCACCTCGTGCGCCAGCACGGCTTCAACTTCATCACGGGTCATGCCGTCCAGCAGGCCGGTGCTGACTGCAACCAACGCGCTGTTGCGGCGCGCGCCGGTGGCAAATGCATTGACCTCGGGCGCGTCATATACTGCGACTTCGGGCGTTCCAATACCGGCCTCCCGCGCCTGCTGCGTGACCGTATGCACCAGCCATTGTTCGGTGTCGGTGCGCGGCTGTTTGATGACCGTCGCGCCGGTCATTCGTTTGGCGATCCATTTGGACATCGCCAGCGACACCAGCGAACCGCTGAAGCCCAGTACCGCCGCGTAGATCAAAAGCGCTTGATAGTCCAGGTTGACGCCTTGCTCGTCCAGCAGGCTTTCCACGCCGAGCAGGCGCATGGTAATGCTGAACACCACCAGGATGGCAATATTGGTGGCGAGAAACAGGAATATTCTATTCATCGCAGCCTCCGCTTCACTCTCTTACCGCCGTCTGCAAGGACCAGGCCCAGGCATCATTACAGGGTGTTGTTAAATTGTGGTGTTTGGTTGCCAAAATTGTCGCCATGCTTATCACTCCGGTTTAATTGTCAGTTGAGGGTATTGCGCTTGCCAAAAACGCCGCGGGCGCAACATCATTTTGGTGGATTCTGCCATTACAACGCGCCGCTCGGCAAGGCCACTGTGATCCCCGCCGGTCTCGACGCCCGGATAATTGCTTCCCGGTTTGCCGGCGATAACGCGGGTCGGGCGATATTTGCGGTTTTCCGATTGGCTCCATTCCCCGGCCTTTGCGGCGTCATTACGATACGGAAAAATGATCTCTATTTTCATTTGCAACGCCTCCGCGTTGAAAACTCAGTCTTTGGCCCCGGCGCCAAACCGGACACGTCTCCGACTTGCCGTATTATATACCTGAATCTTTGATCTCCGGCTCCCAAAATGACTCGCTGATTGATTCCCTGTTATCATCACCGGATCACCAACGCCCAATGACTCATAAAAAAACCATCCATGAGCAATTTAAACCAAAACACGCCGAGCGCAAACAACAGGAGGCGCCAATATGAAAGCAATAGGATATAACCGGGCCGGGCCTATCACCGCACCGGAGGCATTGATTGAATTTGAGGTGGAGACACCGGCATTGGGGGCACGCGACCTGTTGGTCGAGGTGCGGGGTATTTCGGTTAATCCGGTGGATGTAAAAATCCGCGCCAATATAGCACCGGATAATGGCACCAAGGTCATTGGCTACGATGCCGCAGGCGTTATTCGAGAAGTGGGCGGTGACGTTAAAAATTTCAAAGTGGGCGATGAAGTTTTTTACGCCGGTGACATAACTCGCCCGGGCACAAATTCCGAGCTCCATGCAGTGGATGAGCAAATTGTCGGCAAAAAACCAAGGTCTTTGGGTTTTGCTGAATCCGCCGGTTTGCCGCTCACTTCCATTACCGCCTGGGAACTGCTGTTCGACTCTCTGGCGATTAAAGAGGGTGAAGGCAAGGGCGACAGTCTATTGATTATCGGTGGTGCCGGAGGCGTCGGATCAATCCTTATTCAACTGGCTAAGAAACTTACCGGATTGACCGTGATTGCGACTGCGTCTCGTCCGGAAACCATGGAGTGGGTTAAAAAAATGGGGGCCGACCATGTGATCAATCACCATGAATCACTGCCTGATCAGATCAAGGGTCTGGGAATTGCCCCTACTTACGTCGCTTCCCTTAGTGGCACGGAAGGGCATTTTTCCGCAATCATAGAGATCATTAAACCGCGCGGTCATATTGCATTGATCGATGACCCTCAGTCGCTTGATATCATGGCCGGCAAACCCAAGGCCCTGAGCTTCAGTTGGGAGTTCATGTTTGCACGCTCAATGCATCAAACGGATGACATGGAAAAACAGCATGAATTGCTGAATCGGGTATCGGCACTTATCGACGATGGGACGCTGATTTCTATTGTGACCAAAAATTTCGGGAAAATCAGTGCCAAAACGCTTAACGTCGCTCATGCTCGGCAAGAGAGCGGTCGCGTCATCGGCAAGAACGTACTCGAAGGCTTTTAGAATTTTAATGCTTGGCCGCCCGGAAAAAGCGACCAATCCCGTCAAAACCAAATCTTGTTGCTGACATCCAAGCCAAACCGGACAAGATCGATCCCGTTAAAGCCGAACTCGAACAGAAGGTTGCATCAATTACGATTTGCACTAAGACGATGAAAATACTGCTTATCTCATCCGCCGCCCGAACCGGGCTTTTGAGGCGATGCCGGCCAAAGCGGGGAAAAGTTCGTTAAATTAATGGCGGAGAGAGCGGGATTCGAACCCGCGATACGTTATTAACGTATACACGCTTTCCAGGCGTGCTCCTTAAACCACTCGGACACCTCTCCCGACCCTGTATTATATACCTGAATCTTTTCATCGCCCCCTGCACGAGTCCTTTGTCGACATCCACCGGGACTTGCCGCTGAGCGACGTGAATGTATTCAATCGCACCCCGGACGATAGGCCGGTGTTCCACAATACCGAACGCCCTCATCAGGCCCTGATCCTGCAATCTCCCGTACTATTCCTTATCATCAACCATCCGCAGAGCCCTGTGTTATCGACTTTATACACACTATTGGACAATGACCCTCATCATGGTATGATAACACGTAAATAATATACAGTCCGTGTTACCCATATTGTTTGGGGCATCAGGCGGACGTTTATAACGAGAGTTACTGGTGTTTTGTGCGAGGGGTGTTTCGCTTATGCCCCGCACCCTCGATAAACAATTGATATAGAGGTAAAGATAAACGATGACAACCAAGAATGAAAAACTACGGGCCTGGGTTGATAAAATGACCAGGCTATGTCAACCGGACAATGTTGTCTGGTGTGATGGATCAAAGCAGGAATGGCAAGCCATGTGGGATATACTGGTTGAGTCCGGCACGGCCAAAAAATTGGACGAAAATAAGCGTCCAAACAGTTATTATATCCGCTCAGTCCCCGCCGACGTTGCCCGGGTTGAAGACCGAACCTTCATTTGTTCCGAAAAGCAGGAAGACGCCGGCCCGACTAATAACTGGTGTGATCCGCAACAAATGCGTACGACCTTAAACGGCCTGTTCGACGGTTGTATGAAAGGCCGTAGCATGTACGTGATCCCTTTCAGCATGGGCCCAATTGGGTCGGATATTGCGCAAATCGGTGTCGAGATCACCGATTCCCCTTACGTTGTAACCAATATGCATATCATGGCCAGAGTTGGCAATGAAGTTTTGGACGTGCTGGGTGAAACGGGCGATTTCGTCCCCTGTGTGCATTCTGTTGGTGCGCCCCTGCAATCGGGGCAAACCGACGTACCCTGGCCTTGTAACCCGGATAATCGTTATATCGTTCATTATCCGGAAACGCGTGAAATCTGGTCATTTGGCTCCGGTTACGGCGGCAATGCCTTACTTGGAAAAAAATGTTTTGCGCTGCGTATAGCCTCGACCATTGCCCGCGATGAGGGCTGGATGGCGGAACATATGTTGATCCTGAAACTCACCAGTCCTGAGGGCGAGGTTAAATACGTTGCCGGCGCGTTCCCAAGTGCCTGCGGCAAAACGAACCTGGCGATGCTGACCCCAACCATTCCCGGCTGGAAGGTGGAAACCGTGGGGGATGACATCTGTTGGATGAAATTTGGTGACGACGGCCAACTGCGGGCAATCAATCCGGAAGCGGGTTTTTTTGGCGTGGCACCGGGGACGGGCATGCACTCCAATGCAAATGCAATGCTGTCTCTGAAAAAGAATTCCGTTTTTACCAACGTCGCTGAAACCGATGACGGTGACGTCTGGTGGGAAGGCATGTCCGATGAATCGCCCGCACACCTGGTGGACTGGAAGGGTAATGATTGGACCCCGGATTCTGACACGCCGGCCGCTCACCCCAATGCCCGCTTCACCGCACCGGCGGCACAATGCCCGGTTATTGCGAATGAGTGGGACGATCCCGCGGGGGTGCCTATCAGTGCGATTCTGTTTGGCGGGCGGCGGTCAAGCGTTGTGCCTTTGGCCGTCGAGGCATTGGATTGGAACCATGGCACGTTCATGGGCACTATTATCGCGTCTGAAATGACCGCCGCCGCGTTTGGGGCAATCGGTCAATTGCGTCGTGACCCGATGGCGATGTTACCGTTCTGCGGCTACAATATGGCCGATTACTGGTCCCATTGGTTAAAGATCGGGCAGACGGAAGCGGCCAAATTGCCGCGAATATTCTGCGTCAACTGGTTCCGTAAGGATGAACAAGGCAAGTTTATCTGGCCCGGTTTTGGTGAAAATGGCCGGGTGTTAAAATGGGTGTTTGAGCGTTGCAACGGCACCGCCAACGGGATTGAAACCGCGATTGGTAATATGCCCGGTCTTGATGATATCGATTTTGATGGTCTGGACCTGGATGACGCCGGCAAGGCCACTCTGTTGCGGGTTGATATAGACGGCTGGTTGCAGGAATTGCCGGGTATTGAGGAATACTATGCAACCTTCGGAGATCGCCTTCCGATAGAACTCACCAAACAGGTACAGGCGCTGAGAAAACGTTTGGAGTCAAGCCAACAGGCGGTCGCCTGAACGTGCAAATCATAAGCAAACCGATCCTCCGGTAACAACCGTCTGCGGTTGTTACCGGCTCGTAACAACGCCGGCACCGAGGGGTATCAGTAGCTGGGTTTATGCGGACGTGATACAAATTGAATCGCTGCCTGGGTTGCTGAAGGAAATAGAAACGCGGGCGCGAGCGTGTGTCGTATTTTCCCCCGGGCAATTCGGGGCGGATGTGCCGGGGATTTTCACGCCATGCGATGCCGATTCGGTTTGGTATAGCGATAGGCCATACTATCCGCCGGAAAGAATTAACATTTATATTCTATCCGGCGCCAGGTCCTCCGGCCACCGCGCCGGCACCGGTATTAATCTACCGCAATAACAACGGTAGCAATCCTAAAATCAGCGCAACCACCAGGCCAGCCTGCGCAATCATCGCCCCAACCATCCACTTCAAAATATCCGTTTTCTGTTCCGCAAGGGCAGTTTTCACATCTGCAATCTCTGCTTTCACATCTGCGATCTCTGCTTTCAGATCTGCCTTGGTCGCCAAGGTATTAACATCACCAATCGCGCCGGCCGCCGCCCGCGCTTTCTCCTCGCCGGCACCGGCGTCAACCAAAGCATCATACAGCTCCGCATTCATTATGCTCATGACTTTAACCTTTCTCGTACATCTTCCCAGGGTTCGCCCGGACGTGCCTGCCGTTGCATATCATCCTTGGTCAGCTTTCTTTTTGGCGCAACACTGGCCGGCGCCGGAGACGGCTTTTTAGTCAATGTGGATTTCATTAACACAACGGTATTAATCTACTGCAACAACAACGGTAGCAATCCTAAAATCAGCGCAACCACCAGGCCAGCCTGCGCAATCATCGCCCCAACCATCCACTTCAAAATATCCGCTTTCTGTTCCACAAGGGCAGTTTTCACATCTGCGATCTCTGCTTTCACATCTGCCTTGGTCGCCAAGGTATTAACATCACCAATCGCGCCGGCCGCCGCCCGCGCTTTTTCCTCGCCGGCACCGGCGTCAACCAAAGCATCATACAGCTCCGCATTCATTATGCTCATGACTTTAACCTTTCTCGTACATTTTCCCAGTTTCGCCCGGACGTGCCTGCCGTTCCAACTCGCGCTTGGTCAGCTTTCTTTTTGGCGTCCCAGGTATCGCCGCCGGTGACGTCGCTGATTTCTCTATAATTTTAAATTGGAGATGAGTAATACGTCGTCGACATTTCTTTGAATTAACCGTAACACGCAATTTACTATGCTTATTAATATCTATTATAGCAGGGTTAATAACTCTCACCCTTAAATCTTTAACAGCTTTGTACTTATCACCCAATCCCAAAAGTTCCCTGAACTCATCAATCTCAAACTCCGGTTCGCAACCAACCCCGACCCACTGCAAACACAATTCATACAACCTGATACCGTATGATGATCCCATTGGCATTACATATTTAGCCTTGTACTTTGTAAAGTGTGACGACAGCATGGAGATATACGGCAGTATTTGCGGGGTAAACTCCAGCTTTACGGATCCTTCAACTTCAATATAATCGCACTGACGGACAATGTTGATCTTGCGCTTTATAAGACGTCACTCGTCGCCGTTTGGCCTATAAGGTACTGTAACCATCATCTCCATCAACTCATCGGCCGCATGTGACAACATCCGATAATTTAGGGAGTGGGGCTAAGCAGCCTGCCGGCGTTATCCCGTGCCGTGGCCGGTTCGGTCGCCAGATCGCCCAGAATCGCCCGCAATAATGCCGGGCTGTCCCGTAGCAGGGTCTCGAATCGCGCGGTATAGTACAGAATTTGGGCGTCCCGCTGGTCCAGGGTTCCATTTCGGTTCAGATCCAGCCCTGGGACCTGGAGGAGGATACTGGCCGGGTCGATGCTGGCCGGGCCGCGCAATCTTTCCAGCAGAGCCGTCCGATCCGCCGGAGCCAGCGTCGGCAGCAACAGGTAATACAATATCTGGGCATCCTGTGCTTGAATTACGCCGTCGCGGTTGAGGTCCAGCGGTGCCGCCACCACGGTAATGGTGACCGCGGCGGTGGCGGTGTCGTTGGCCGCGCCGCTGTCGTCGGTGACGGTCAGGGTCAGCGTGACGTTGCCGGTGGTAGCCGGCACGGTCCAGGTGGTATCTTCGGCGGTGGCATTGGCAAAACTGCCGGCACTAGCGGTGGTGCTCCAGGCATAACTCAGTATGTCTCCGGTGTCCGCGTCGGCGGCGGTGGCGGTCAGCGTGACCATTGCGCCCGGGGCCACCCGCATATTGGCCGCCGGTGCGTCGATAGTGACCGTCGGCGCGTCATTGGCACCGGTGACGGTGATGGTCACGTCCCGCGTGACGCTGGGTCTGACCTCGGCCATCACGACGAAGGTATCAGTCGGGGCATCGCCCTCGGCCAGGGCCTGGGTCAGGCTGTTGTTCAGGGTGTAGGTCCAGTTTCCGTTGGCGGAGATGCTGAACGTGCCGTAGGTGCCGGCCACGTCGGTTTGCGGCACGAAGTCTTTATTGGTGAGGGCTGTGTCAATCGTCGCCATGCCGGTGACGATATTGCCGGTGGCGTCCTCGGTGACGTTGCCCGTGAGCTCACCGCCAATGTTGACCGGCGTTGTCACCACCTCAACTGCGACTGTGGCGACGGCGGTGTCGCTGGCAGTGGCACTGTCGTCGGTGACGGTCAGGGTCAGTGTGACGTTGCCGGTGGCAGCCGGCGCGGTCCAGGTGGTGTCTTCGGCGGCGGCATTGGCGAAACTGCCGGCGTTAGCGGTGGCGCTCCAGGCATAACTCAGTATGTCTCCGGTGTCCACGTCGGCGGCGTCGGCGGCGAGGGTGACGCTTGCTCTTGGGGCCACCTGCATATTGGCCACCGGCGCGCTAATAGTAACCGTCGGCGCGTCATTGACACCGTTGACGGTGATGGTGACGTCTCGTGTACGGCTGGGGTTGGTGAACGCTGCCACGGGGAAGGTCTCGGTTGGGGCATCGCCCTCGGCCAGGGCCTGGGTCGCCGGTAGGGCATTATTCAGCGCGTAGGTCCAGACGCCGCTGTCTTCGATAATGCTGAAACTGCCGTAGGTACCCGCCGTGTCGGTTTGCGGCACAAAGTTTTTGTTAACGCTTTCCGTGGAGATGCTCAGCATGCCGGTCGCCGGATTTGTACCGTCCTCGGTGACCGTGCCCATGTCGGTGCCACTGAAAGAGACTGGTGCCCCCAACACAGCGATGCCGGTGACCATAGCAGTGTTGCTATCGCCAAAGAGGTCGGTGACCGTCAGCACCAGCGTGATGAAGGCGCCAATGGTGATCGGTGCGGTCCAGGTGGTCTGAGCGAAGGTGGCATTGGCGAAACTGCCTTGATTGGCCGGAATAGTGCTCCATCGGAATCTCAGATTGTTTAGGTTGTCGCCGGTATCCACGTCCTCGGCCCTGCCTCTGAGCGAAAGGGTTTCTCCAGTTCCCACCTCGGTATTATCTCCCGGCGCATCGATGATTGCCGTCGGGGCGTCGTTGACGCCGGTGACGGTGATGGTGACGTCTTGGGTGACGGTGGCACTGGCGGTCGCCACTACGGTGAAGGTATCGGGACGGGTGACGTTAGCCGATAGCGCGTTGGTGGCGGTGTCGGTGTTATCCAGTGTGTAGGTCCAGGCACCGGCGGGGGTGATGCGGAAGGTGCCGTAGATACCGTCCACGTCAGTCTGGGAAATGAAATCGGTCGGGCCGCCCGGGTTTGGGTTGTTGATGGAGAGGCTGTTGGACACCGTATTTGGAATCGCGTCCTCGGTTATCGAGCCGGTGGCGTTGCCGCTGATGGTAACTCGCTCGACCCCCGGAGCGATGACCGTAACCGACGCCGAGGCATCGCCGGTGTCGTTGGCGGTACCGCTGTTGTCGGTGGCGCTCAGGGCCAGGGTTATGGCGGTGTCTCCGCTGACTGTCGGTGCGGTCCAGGTGGTGCCGGCGGCGGTGGCACTGGCAAAACTGCCCTCGTCCGGCGGGGTGGTTCTCCATTGATAACTCAGGGTGTCGCCGGTATCCACGTCCTCGCCGGTGCCGGTTACCGTAATGGTCGCAGCCGAGGCTACTGCGTCCCCGTCCGCCGGCGCACTGAGGGTCACCTCCGGCGCGTCGTTGGCGCCGTTGATGGTGACGGTGATCTCTTGGGTGACGCTTGATCTGAGCTCGTTGGTGACGCTTGATCTGAGCTCGGCCACCACGGTGAAGGTCTCAGTCGGGGCATCACCCACGGTCAGCGCATCGGTGTCGGGGTCGGTATTATCCAATTCGTAACCAAAGGAACCGCCGGCGGTGATTTCGAAAGTGCCGTAGATGCCGCGCGTTTCGGGCTGTGGCACAAACGCGGTTGAGTCGGCTGGGAACGGGTTGTTGATGGTCAGGAGAGATCTGAATGCCGCGTTGAAGATCTGATTTTCATTCAAGACGAAGTTGTTGCGGCCGTTGATGGTGATCTGTACAACGGCGATGGAGAAAATCAACTCGGCCGCGTCCGTGTCCTCGGTATTGGTGTCGTCATCCACCACCCGGTAGGTGTAGTCGGTGGCATTTTGCAACTCGGTGGGGGTGCCGGACAGGACGCGGATTTCAGGGTCAGGGTTAAAACTCAAGCCGGTGGGCAGGGCCGGAGTAATACTGTAATCGAGCGGTGGGTTGCCGGCGGTGGCGGATGGCAGGGTCACCGGGGTGATCTCCTCGTTCACCAGGTAAAGCCGGTCGTCAAGGGTCGCAGCGCCGAAACTCGGCGCGGTGTCGGGATCGGTGATGGTGATATCGAAACGGGTGGTAGTACTGGCGCCGCGTTCGTCGGTTACCTGATATTCATACTCTGTGGCCGGCTGGGCCTTACTCGGGGACCCGGATAGGACGCGGTCTGCAAAACTTAACCCGGCGGGCCGGGCCGAGGTGATGTCGTAGCTGAGTATGCCGGAGCCGCCGGTGGCGGCCGGCAGGGTCAGGTTGACCCGCTCGCCGGTCTCAAAATTGGTGTCTATGCCGGCAAAGGGGGTGGTCCCGAAAGCCGGAAAACTGGAGACGGTGATGGTGAATGTAAGTGTGTCGGTCAGTGTGTGGAAGTCGGTTACGGTGTAGGTGTAAGGAACGGCACCAGTGGTCGCACTCCGGCCGACGTCTCCGGAGATGACGCGGGTTGCCTCGTCAAAGCTCACGCCGAGCGGCAAGGCCGGGCTGAGATCGTAGCTCAGCGGCTCGGTGCCGCCGGTGGCGGCCGGCAGGGTTATGGTGGGGACCGGCCGATCAATGGTGTACAACTGGTCGTCTATGGTCTCGCCGTCGAAGGACGGAACAACGACCGTCATAACTGTCACCGAGTCGCTGACCTCGGATGGGCCGTCACTTACCGTCAGAGTCAGAGTGATGTTGGTGTTTGTGCTTACTGCCGGTGCGGTCCATGTTGTGTCGGGGTCAGTGTCGATACCGGTGCGGGCTGCAAAACTGCCCATGAACGGCGGGGTCGTGTTCCATCGATAAAACAGGGAGTCGCCGACGTCTATGTCTTCACCGCTACCGCGCACCGGGATGGTCGCACCCCCCGCCACTATGGCCCCATTCTCCGGCGCGTCGATGCTCACCATCGTCGGCGCGTCGTTGGCACCCACGACGTCAATGGTGATGGTCGCGGTCAAGAGGCGGCTGAACTCCGCCTCCACGATGAAGGTGTCTATTTCTGTTTTGGATTGTCTCAGTGTTTGTACCACGGGCCGGGTGTTATCCAGTATGTAGGTCCAGTTGCCGTCGGCGGTAATGCTGAAGGTGCCGTAGGTGCCGTCCACGTTGGTCTGCGGTATGAGATCGGTAGAGACGTTCGTGCGTGAGGCAGTGAGCCGTAGAACACCACTTGCCTCGTCGTCGACATTATCTTCCTCCACGTCACCGATTGTGACGTTGCCGTTGCCAAAGAAGATATCCGCAACGTCGATCATGAAAGTTAATTCAGCGCTGTTGCCGTCGGCATCCTCCACCCGGTAGATATATTCGGTGGGCTCATCCAGCTCTTCTGCGAGTGTGCCGCTTAGCATTCGTGTGCCGCCGTCAAAGCTCAGACCGGGCGGCAAGGCCGGGCTGAGGGTATAAGTCCGCATCCCGGTGCCGCCGGTGGCCTCCGGCAGGGTCAGGGGGGGGATGTTGCCGCGGGGTGGAATAAAGGATATGGCGTAGGCTTGATCAGGGATGGTGGCAGAGCCAAAGCTTAGATCGCTGCTTTGCGCCGAAGCCTGCTGGACCGGGATGAGTCCCCAGCAGCAGAGCAGCCACACCAGAACCAGGCGGCTCATGGAGCGGGGTCTGCACCATGGACTTGTTAAGGCCCGCCGCCCGGAGTCGGGGAGAATGGAAAAGCCCAAATGCCAAACCGGCGGGCAGTTTGATTGGTTAGTCATCAAGCATGTTCGAGTTGCTGCCAGTATGGTTATCAATATTATGCGCCATCGGCTGTCACGTCAATGGATTTCTGAGCTTATACATTATTCCCGATGCCGGAACGTGGTCCAGGATTCGACAGAGAATGGCGTCCCCAAGGGGATTCGAACCCCTGTTGCCGCCGTGAAAGGGCGGTGTCCTAGGCCTCTAGACGATGGGGACAACGAAGCTGATTATTGTGCATATAATTAAAATGGTGGAGCCAGGCGGGATCGAACCGCCGACCTCTTGCATGCCATGCAAGCGCTCTCCCGGCTGAGCTATGGCCCCGTAATGCCCAAGGGCAATAAAAGGCGATCCATCATATAATCAGGAAGAGAGAGGACTGTACTTGACCCCCGTATTATCTGTCAAGCATTTGTATAAAACCGTCAGTTTAATATTAATGCCTCGGTGTTCACCGGTCAATTCTTTTATCGCGGGTTTGGATGCGTGGCAATGTTGTGTCCCCAAAGGCGCCTATGGTAAGGCGGGGTTTGATCGCCGGGAGGGATCCGGTGACAGCGGGTCATCCGGGGAGTGGCCGGGCGGTATGAGTCTGAAGCATGGAGGAGCACTGATTTTTGATCCTGATGAATTTGCTCTGGCACGATATGTCTCTATGTGCTAAACTTATGGGTTTAGCAATGAATCAATGATTTAGCAATTTATATTAATCATTAATACCTTAATTAAGCGAGTTTGAATACCACTATGGAATCTGTTGAACACACTTTGCAAGAAGATGAGCAATCTCAACTTAAACTGTTAATTGCCAAGGGCAAGGAACAGGGTTTTTTAACCTATCATGAGGTTAATGATCACCTGCCCAACGATATTGTCGACCCGGAGCAGGTTGAAGATATTATTAATATGATTAATGACATGGGTATTGTTGTGCATGAATCACCGCCGGGTCTGGAACTGCAGATGACCAACCACACTGAGACACCGGATGAAGGTGCCACCGTGGACGCGGCGGTGATATTGGCCGGCTTTGAAAATGAATTAGGTCGTACAACCGACCCCGTTCGTATGTATATGCGGGAAATGGGTACGGTTGATTTATTGACGCGTGAGGGTGAAATCAAGATCGCCAAACGTATTGAGGACGGTTTGCAACAGATACTGGGGGCATTGGTGACCTTCCCCGGGACACTGGATATGCTGTTTGCGGTCTATAACAAGGTTCCCGAAAAGCGGGTAAAGCTGGCTGACGTCATTATTGGTTTTAATGATCTGGGAGAATATCCCGATAAAGGTCTTGCCCCGGCGCAAGACGTACAGCGCAAAGCCTCCGGCAAAGACAATAAGCATGGTGGTGACGACGACAGCGCGGAAAATGCGAAGCACTTGAGGGCAATCAAGCGGCACATCGACGCACTCCTGAAATTGCACGCCAGATATTTAAGATCGGTTAAACGCAACGGAAAAGGACATAAACGAACTGATAAGGTTGAACGGGAGTTGGTGCAAAAGTTTCTTGAGCTGCGCGTTGCCCCGAAGTTGATTGATCTCTTGACCAAAAATTTTCATCGTTTGGTTGAAAAAATCAGACAGATGGAGCGTGAAATTATGTATATTTGCGTTAAAGAGGTGAAAATGCCGCGCAAAGAATTTATTACCAATTTTACCGGCGATGAAATCAATCTTAAATGGTGCGAGGAACTGGCCCGGTCCGACCGCCCTTATGCAAAAGAATTGGCCCGATATACGCCGGAGATAGTTAGAATTCAGCGCAAGCTGGATACGCTGTGTCGAGGGGTGTTACTATCAATTCAGGATATCAAGGCCATTAACCGCAAGATTTTCATGGGGGAAGCGATAGCGCGGCGCGCGAAGAAGGAAATGGTCGAGGCGAATTTACGACTCGTGATTTCCATTGCCAAAAAATATACCAACCGCGGTTTGCTTTTCCTGGATTTGATTCAAGAAGGCAATATAGGTTTGATGAAAGCGGTCAACAAATTTGAATATCGTCGCGGTTACAAATTTTCCACTTATGCCACCTGGTGGATACGACAGGCCATTACCCGTTCCATTGCTGATCAGGCCCGCACCATACGCATTCCCGTGCATATGATAGAAACGATCAATAAACTTAATCGTATTGCGCGGCAAATGTTGCAGGAGATGGGTCGGGAGCCGACGCCGGAAGAGCTTGCACAACGTATGGATATGCCTCAGGAGAAAGTCCATAAGGTGCTCAAGATTGCAAAAGAGCCGGTTTCCATTGAAACCCCCATTGGTGATGATGAAGATCTACACCTGGGTGATTTCATTGAAGATGCAAATAGTATTGCGCCAAGCGATCTGGCCAGTTCCGAAGGCCTCGGTCGGACTACCAGGGAAGTGCTTTCAGGATTGACTTCCAGGGAGGCCAAGGTATTGCGCATGCGTTTTGGCATCGATATGAATACCGATCACACACTGGAAGAGGTCGGCAAACAGTTTGACGTAACCCGTGAACGGATTCGTCAAATCGAAGCCAAAGCACTTAGGAAACTGCGCCATCCTTCACGTTCAGGGCAGCTAAAAACTTTTCTTGAGTAGGCGGTGGGTTGCCGTTTAATCCGGAGTATCGCAGTATGCCCAATTCTTTGGGCCTGTAGCTCAGCTGGTTAGAGCAGTGGACTCATAATCCATTGGTCGTAGGTTCGAGTCCTACCAGGCCCACCAGATACATTGTTGGAGGGAGTGCGGTATCTTCCGCGTCATACGGTTTAACTGCCGGTATTAAGCAAAGGAATTTTGAATTTGCACCGGGATGCGTTTTGCACCCCAATTGCCGGGTTGTTCCGCAAAGCGTCCACTGCATCGGTGGCCGCAATTTGGGCATTGATCTTTGTTTATCAATCGCCATTGCCTGAGTTGATACCAATCTCTGACGATTAGTGGTTCGCCACACGAGTGACAAAGGGTTGTATCTCCGGGGGCATCATGCACGTTGCCAGTGTAAGGGTAATGAATCCCGTTTTTGACGGCAATATTGCGGGCGCGGGTTAACGTGACCGAGGGAGTCCGGGATTTGTCCCGCATACGCCAGTCGGGATGGAAGGCGGAAAAATGCACCGGCACGTCCGGCCCAAGGTTCTCGACTATCCACTGGGTCATCGCTTCTATCTCCGGTTCGGAATCATTTTCATCGGGGATCAATAAATTGGTGATTTCAAACCAGACGTCGGTCTCGTGTTTCAAATAGCGCAATGTTTCCAGCACGATTTGTAACCGGCCGCCGGTAATTTTCTTATAGAATTTTTCAGTAAATGCCTTTAAATCTATATTTGCGGCGTCCATATGCCGGTAAAAATCAGCCCTGGGCTCGGGGCAGACGTAGCCGGCACTGACGGCAACGGATTTTATCCCCAGCGTATGACACGCCTGCGCTATATCAACTGCGTATTCATGAAATATCACCGGATCGTTATAGGTAAAGGCAATACTCCCGCAACCCAGTTTGCGGGCGGTATTGGCAATAGCTTCCGGTGTTGCCAAACCGGCCAGTGTATCCATATCCCGCGATTTACTGATATCCCAATTCTGACAGAATTTACAGGCCAGGTTGCAGCCCGCCGTGCCGAAAGAAAGCACCGGAGTGCCGGGATAAAAATGATTAAGCGGTTTTTTTTCAATCGGGTCTATACAAAAACCACTTGAGCGACCATAGGTGGTAAGCACGATTTGTTGATCCTGACATGCTCGGACAAAACAAAATCCTCTTTGCCCCTCCTTCATCCTGCAGGCACGCGGACACAGATCACACTGGATTCTATCGCCCTCCAGTGGATGCCAATATTGCGTTGAAACGACTGTTTGCATAAAAATATTTTGGTTAAAGCTCAATAAATTAGAATAGAGTATCTATACTTAAAAGAATAGAGTAAAAATTTTTGAAAATGGTTCATTCAAATTCACCACGTCAAAAAAACTTAGTTCGACCGGCGGCCGTTGCGGGGTTTTTTTATCCGGACGACCCCTCCGAGCTGGGTACAACCGTGGAGCAATTATTAAATAATGTTGACCGACCGGGTAAACCGGCCAAAGCGCTGATAGTGCCTCATGCCGGTTATATCTACTCCGGGCCGACGGCCGCCAGGGCTTACGCCGGCCTCAGGCAGCTTAGGGATAAAATCCGCCGCGTGGTTTTACTGGGGCCGGCACATCGCGTCCATACGCAGGGTATAGCATTAAGCAGCGCGACTCATTTTGCAACGCCACTGGGTAATATTGCGACGGATATTGACGCTCAGGAACAAATCAAACGATTTAATTATGTACATTTTAATGACGCGGCTCACCTGCGGGAACATAGTATTGAGGTGCATCTGCCCTTTCTGCAAGTCGTTATAGACGATTTTATATTGACGCCTCTGATTGTTGGAAACACTGAGCCGATCCAGGTTGCCAATGTTCTACGGGCATTATGGGGAGACCAACGTACATTAATCGTGATCAGTTCCGACTTGAGTCACTATTACGACTATGATACGGCCGGCCAAATCGATAATGAGACCTGCGAGCTCATATCTGACTTTGACTTCAATGCAATCGATTCCAAGCGGGCCTGTGGCTGTATGCCGATGCGGGGGCTGTTATTATTGGCCAAACAGAAGAATATGAATATCGATTTACTCGACCTGTGCAACTCCGGCGATACTGCCGGCGACCGAGACCGGGTTGTGGGGTATGGTGCCTTTGCGCTTAATGAACCGGAACCGCCCCTTGATCCAAAAACAATACGGTGTTTATTTCAACTTGCAAGAAAAAGTATCCGGAGCGGGCTTAATGGAGACGGGCCCCATAAGCCCGTATCCAGCGAATATCCGCCGGAATTAAATGCAATACATGCCGTGTTTGTTACTTTGTACGCGGATGGCGCGCTACGGGGCTGCGTCGGTAACACTGAAGCCACCACAACATTAATGACCGCGGTTGCCAATAATGCGTATGCTGCCGCCTTTAGCGATCCGAGATTCAAACCTTTGACTCAGGACCAGTATCATACAATATCAATCAGTCTTTCGATTCTTGCCGAGAAAGCCATGCTTGAATTTAATGATGAAGATGATTTACTTGCACAATTGCAACCGGGAGAAGATGGACTGATTATTGAGGGTGGTGGAAAAACAGCGACCTTTTTACCCGTTGTATGGAATTCTTTGCCTGATCCAAAGGTATTTTTCGAAGAATTGAAGCGAAAAGCACAGATCGATAAAAGTGAACAAATCGATCATGCCTGGCGTTATAAAACCCGGCATTATGCCGAATAAGTTTATCAAACAGCACTGATCCGCAATCAGCCGGAGCACGCTGTTTAATGTTAATGTGTAATAAACGCGTGTATTGGCGGCAACTCAAGGACGACGTTTCCATATGGTCATGAGATTTTAATTGTAACGGCCGGCCCCGGCCGTTCAATGTGGCTAACCCTTTGTAGCCACCCAGTTGCCCCTATTCGGCACCCTTTTTGCCCGTATCTCCATTGGCTGACCGGTGATTGCCCGCCCTAACACTCTGATCCGGCGATTCACCACCGGTGAACTTTCCTGAGCTGTTCAGCCAACCTGTTGCTTTATCTGGTCTTTTTCTTAGCCGCCTTCTTTTTGGTTTTTTTCCTGGCTATCTTCTTTTTGGCCTTTTTCTTAGCCGTCTTCTTCTTGGTTTTTTTCCTGGCTATCTTCTTTTTGGCCTTTTTCTTAGCCGTCTTCTTTTTGGTTTTTTTCCTGGCCATCTTCTTTTTGGCCTTTTTCTTAGCTATCTTCTTCTTGATTTTTTTCTTAGCCATCTTCTTTTTGGTTACAGATTTCTTAGAGGTTTTCTTTGCCATAATTCTAGGTTCCCTTAAATCAGAAATAGATTAAAAAAGCCATTATATACAACAGTCCCAATAAATATGAAGTTAATTATAGCCATATATTTTGTTTTTGCACTTTTTTTCTCATGGGATAAAGAAAAAAATTATATGTATTTACCCAATCCCCGGATAATATCCTCGGATACGGCATTTACCGGCCGCATGCCGTTTATTTTTAGATGAGTAATACGGTCTTTTTCATTATTGCTCGATTTCGAAGAATAATATTCTATCAATGGAGCGGTTTTATCATGGTAAAGCCGTAATCTTTCTTTTACCGCCTCTTCGTAATCGTCGTCACGCTGGGAAAGCGGTTCACCGGTGATATCATCTTTGTTCTCTTCTTTGGGTGGATTAAATTCAATATGATAAGTTCTGCCGGATCCGGGGTGTATCCGTCGACCACTGATGCGCTTAATAATTTCCCGATCATCGACTTGGATCTCAATGATAAAATTGATCTCTATATTGGCCTCCGTTACTCCTTTCGCCTGCGCTATGTTTCTCGGAAAACCATCAAATAGATACCCATTTTTACAATCATCCCGCCGGATTCTTTTTTTAATCAAATCGAGAATTAAATCATCGGAAACCAAGCCCCCCGAATCCATTACTCTTTTTACTTTAACGCCTAATTCAGACCCGGAGCTAACGGCGGTACGTAACATGTCCCCGGTGGAAATTGACGGGATTGAATATTGATCTTTAATGAAATTTGCCTGTGTTCCCTTTCCCGCGCCCGGCGGCCCCACTAAAATCAGTTTCATAATTATTTTTTCCAATCTGAATTTTTTTGAGTGATAAACTGCATAAATATATGACCAGATTATAAAAGAACTAAATGTAAATGAAAATTGAGCAGACGGCAAATAATCTGAATTTAAATAGGATATCCTCTTATTCCGGGAGTTCATTTACTGTAAACGAACGCGTTTATTCAAATAGCATTCTCATTGCCGCTGATAAATTGATCTCCCCCTGGTCGGCAAATACGTTTGATGGCATCAGTCTGCAACATATTGAACATATCATTTCATTTGAGCCGGAAATCATCGTTATAGGCACCGGAAAAAATGTAAGATTTTTGCCGGAAGCATACCGCGCCACCTCGCTATCCAGGAATATCGGCATGGAATTTATGGATAGCGGGGGCGCCTGTCGTTGTTATAACCTGTTATTGGATGAAGGCCGGAAGGTGGTTGCCGCTCTGCTGCTGCCGGAGGCAAATTAATTTTCAGTACCTAATGTTTCACGAGAAAACCCTTCCCTTTTCAGGATCTTGCGCAACCGCTGTATCGCCGAAATCTGAATTTGTCTGACGTTTTCACGGGTCATGCCCAGCTGGTTGCTGATGGTTTTCAACGTGGATACGTCATTACCATGCAAACCAAACCGCCGTTCAACGACGGCGCGTTGTACTTCGCTTAACTGGGACAGCCAGGTATCAATATGCTTCCTGACGTCACTGTTCTCCAATAATAATGACGGATCGATATTTCGCTCATCGGGGATCGTGTCGATCAGGGGTTTGGACGGATCATATCCGGCGCGTAAATCCGCCGAATTAATTCGTTCATTCAATCCCAGCATTTTTTTTACATTGTCTATGGGTTGATCCAGCATGTCAGCCACTTCCTGCGGGCTTGGTTCGTGGTCAAGTACCTGAGATAATTTTCGGGTGGCGCGCAAATAGATATCGATTTCTTTAACAATGTGCACGGGTAATCTAACCATACGAGTTTGATTCATCAGCGCCCGTACAATGGTTTGCCTGATCCACCAGGTTGCATAGGTGGAAAATCGGAATCCCTTCTCCGGATCAAACTTTTCGACCGCACGAATCAAACCCAAATTACCCTCTTCAATCAGATCCAGCAGGGTAAGTCCCCTCTTCATATAGCGTCTCGCAATCTTTACCACTAAGCGCAGATTACTTTCTATCATACGCTTTCTGGCACTTTCATCGCCTTGTCTGGCTTTGCGTGCATAATACACCTCCTCTTCAGCGGTTAATAAAGAGGAAAAGCCTATTTCACTTAGATACAGGCGAGTCGCGTCCATATCATATTCTGACTCTAATCCGGATTTTGTTTTCCGCTTTTTTTTGGGCGTCGTTCCCTCGTTCCGTTCACCATAATCGCCGCTTTTTTCATTAGCCATATATTTCCGAGCCCACCCCTACATTATCGTGGTTGCCGATCATAACCCGTTGGTAACGTCAATTAATTATCATGAGGTCTTTTTCGGTAAATAGTTCATCGGGTTGATTGGTTTGCCGCTTTTTCTGATTTCAAAATGTAACAATGCCCGGCCATTATGGGTCTTTCCCATTTTGGAAATTTTCTGTCCCGCCGACACCTTGTCTCCTTCTTTAACGAGTAACTCACTATTGTAAGCATAGGCACTTAAATATGTCTGATTATGTTTGATAATGATAAGTTTGCCATAACCTAAAAGGCCACTGTCACTGTACACCACTTCCCCGGCCGCTGAGGCCTTTATCGACTGACCCTGTTCGCCGGCGATATCTATACCCTTTTTAGACGTTGGAGTCTCCAATTTTATAACCGTTCCCGAGGTTGGCCATAGCCATTGTATCGGGGGATCTGAAGTTGTTCGCGCCGGGGGCTTGACGATGGCCACTGCTTTTTCAGGCACGGCCGGTTCCGTGGCCGATGGCCTCTGCTGTTTTTGCTGCGGTGATTCAGATTTTGACCACGTCGGCGGCGGTTTTAATCGTAAAACCCGCTCCGGGTAAATCAAATACGGTTCCGGTATTTCGTTCCAGGCCGCCAGATCGAGATAATCAAGATCATACCGCCAGGCAATTGAATACAGGGTATCCCCCCTGGTAATGATGTGATAGCCGGATTCAGAGCTTTGCGGTGCCGCGGATTCTGGATCGTCCGGCGGCGCGGGGGTCTTGACCGGCTCGGTCGGTTTATCCGTTTTTGATATCACCGGGGCTTCGGCTCGTGTACATCCCGACGCGTGGAACACTATCGAGATCAGCATAAAAATAATACAGGCTCTTGTCATATTCTAATCGTCCATGCCCTCGAGTAAAGGCACAAAGCTGACCCAATCGAGCAGTTGTTCCGCAAACCGGTCTTGCATGCGGGTGATCAAAAGCAGCTTCTGTTCCTGTGATCCGCCAACCGGCGTCACCAGTTTGCCGCCAACGACCAGTTGTTGTCGCCAGGCATCCGGGACCTCGACAGTCGCGGCCGACACTATGATGGCGTCATAAGGCGCGTACTCCGGCCAACCATCTGTTCCATCAGCATGAATCGCTCGTATATTATTGTATTTAAGCGCATAAAACCGTTCTCTTGCCCGCATCAATAAGGAGTTAATTCGTTCCAGTGTATATACCTCTTTGGCAAATTGCGCCAATATGACCGCTTGGTAACCGCAACCGGTACCTATCTCAAGCACCCGCCCCAACGGTCCCTCAGCCGCCACCGCTTCCACCATCCTGGCGACGATATAAGGTTGAGATATGGTTTGATTAAAGCCTATCGGCAGCGCGGTATTGTCGTAGGCGCGACTTGCCAGGGCTTCATCGACAAACAAATGCCGGGGCGTTGATTCGATACTTTTCAACACCGCCGCTGATTTTATCCCCATTTCTTCAAGGGTGCCGGCAAGACGATTACGCGTCCGTTGCGAGGTCATGCCTATTCCACTTTGCCCGACGCTCATTATTTCATTTCCGGCAACAGGTTTTTAACGCTCTCCATCATTGCGTGTCCGGTCAAGTCAATCTTTAGCGGGGTTATCGATACTTTATTGCTTCTGATGGCATGGAAATCCGTGCCCGGTCCGGCATCCTGTTCCGCCCCCGCCGGCCCCACCCAATATACTTTTTTGCCCTTGGGATCACGCGCAACCTGGGCCGGCTCCGACTTATGACGATTGCCAAGACGAGTCACTTCATAACCCCGAAGCTCGGCGGGATCGGTATCGGGAAGGTTTATATTCAATAACAGTTCCTCTTTATGGGGATGGTTGATCAGCTTGTTTATTAATAGCAGGGCCAATGTAATTGCACTGTTAAAATCGCCCGGACGATCACCGGCCAATGAAAAAGCAACCGCCGGACAGCCCAGAAATCGACCCTCCATCGCCGCCGCGACGGTGCCGGAATAAAGCACGTCGTCACCAAGATTGGCACCGGCATTGATGCCGCTGATCACCATGTCCGGTTCTTCATTGAGCAGTCCGGTAATGGCAAGATGCACACAATCCGTGGGCGTACCATTCACGTAATAAAAACCGCGGCTATCCAAATTGACGTGTAGCGGCGCGTCCAATGTCAATGAATTACTGGCCCCGCTTCGGTCCCTGTCCGGTGCCACTACGGTCACCTTGCCTAATTTTTTCAGCGCCATCGCCAAACCAGACAAGCCCGGTGCCTGATAACCGTCATCGTTGCTCAATAAAAAATGCATCAGATTGATCCCGGTTGAGTTGAGTGCACGCGGCTGTCCCCTATCATTAAAAACTCGAGCAGGGCCTTTTGCGCGTGCAAACGATTAGCCGCCTCATCCCACACCACACTTTGATCGCCGTCAATCACCTCGCCGGTGACTTCCTCGCCGCGGTACACCGGCAGACAATGCATAAACAAGGCATCCTTATTGGCCCGCTCCATCAGATCGGTATTGACCTGAAATTGCCTGAACGCCTTAACGCGTTGCTCATACTCCGATTCATGCCCCATACTGGCCCAGGCGTCAGTCACAACCAGATCCGCACCGGCGATTGCCTGTGCCGGCTGGTGAAACAGCGATACATTATCGCCGGCGGATCTTACTATATCGGCATCGGGCATATATTCATCCGGGCACGAGACCTTCAAATGGAAGTCACAAATCTTCGCCGCGGTAATGTAAGAATGACACATATTATTGCCGTCTCCCAGCCAAACAACCGTCTTGCCCCGCATCGACCCCCGATGTTCGATATAGGTTTGGATATCCGCCAGTAGCTGGCATGGATGGTGAGCGTCGGAAAGTCCGTTGATCACCGGCACCGATGAGACCCTGGCGAAGGCCTCAATCTTGTCGTGTTCAAAGGTTCGAATCATCACCGCGTCCACCATCCCGGATAAAACCCGGGCCGTATCTTCATACGGTTCGCCGCGCCCCAGTTGGGTTGTTTCCGGTGAAAGGTATAGCGCGTGTCCGCCCAATTGTGCCATGCCCGCTTCGAACGACACCCTGGTGCGGGTTGATGATGCTTCAAACAGCATCGCCAAAACCCGGCCCTGCAATAAATCGACACGCCGTTGTTGCCGGTGAAGACGCTTTAACTCGATGGCCCTGTCGATGATCGCGTGCAATTCATCGGCGCTTAGATCATTCAAGGTTAAAAAATGCCGAACCGTCATCACCACCAGCCTATTCAAGAAAAGCGGCGATCAACTGAGACACGATTTCGACTATTTCATCGGCCTCTTGATCGCTGATGATCAACGGCGGCAACAAGCGAACCACCCTGGCCGCGGTCACGTTGAGCAGCAAACCTTGTGCCAGTGCAAGCCCGACCAACTCGGCACAATCCCTGTCCAGTTCAATGCCGATCATCAGCCCCCTGCCGCGCACTTCCCTGATCCCGGCAATATTTGCCAGTGCCCCGCCAAGGTTTTGCATCATCCTGTCCCCCAGATAATCGGCCCTGCGATCGAGCATATCCTGCTCCAGTGTATCGATCACCGCCAATCCAACCGCCGCCGCCAAAGGATTGCCGCCAAAGGTCGAACCATGACCGCCGGGTTGAAATAAATCGGCACTTTCCCCCGACGCCAGGCAAGCCCCAATCGGCATGCCGTTACCCAGTGCTTTGGCCAGCGTCATAATATCCGGCCGCACCTGTTCATGCTGACAGGCGCACCATTTGCCGGTGCGACACATGCCGGTTTGCACCTCATCGAGGATTAATAATAACTTATGTTGATCGCATAAGGCCCTGATCTGCCGCAAATAGCCGTTATCAGGAACCACGATGCCCCCCTCTCCCAGTATCGGCTCCAGCATCACCGCAACCACTTCATCATTGCCTGTTATCGCATTGTTTATCGCGTCCACGTCGTTATAGGGAACGTGGATAAATCCCCGCACCAGTGGTTCAAACCCCCGCTGCACCCTGTCGTTGCCGGTCGCGCTCAAAGTCGCCATGGTGCGTCCATGGAAGCCTTCCCGCATAACGATGATCTGCGACTGCCGGTAGCCTCGTTGATTGCCGTATAAACGCGCCAGTTTTATCGCCGCCTCATTGGCCTCGGCGCCGGAGTTGCCAAAAAAAACCTTTGTCATCGCCGATTTTTCCGCCAGTTTTGCCGCAAGCTCTTCCTGCAGTGCGATACGGTACAGATTGGAAGTATGCAACAGCTTGTCCGCTTGCGCACAAATCGCTCCGCTTATTGCCGGATGCGCGTGCCCCAGACCGCAAACCGCGATACCGCTTAGCGCGTCAAGATAGCGCCTGCCGTCGGCATCGATCAAATAAGCCCCCCGGCCTGATTCAAAACTGACAGGCAGTGGAGAGTAATTTGACATTAACGCACTACTCATTACAGGCAAATGGCAACGGGACGCACGTCAGCTCCGGCCTGCCGGGGACCGTTACCAAGCCGCCGGCCGTGCCGGGTGCACGCCATTACCGAGGTCCCGGGCGCCTACAGAAACACGCCACCGTGTCCGTGGCCAACCATGCACATGATCATCGGAATCGACAAAACGGTATTCGTCCGTGACGCCATCAGCGCAACAAATTTACTCCTGGCAATTTCTTCCTTGCCGGCCTGGACCAGACCCAGTATCTTTTTCTGATTGGGCCAGATCAACACCCAGACGTTAAACAACATAATCGTCCCCAACCATGCGCCGACGCCAATTACCGTTGCACCGGGTTGCAACGCGAACGCCTTGCCCAAACCCACCCCCATGATTTCCAGCGCCGCGGCACCGGTCAACCAGGTTACTAACGCGGACCATCTGAACAACCATAAGGCCCGGGGCGCGATATATTTATTAATCGCCGCAGGCCCGGGACCGCCTTCATCGGCCAAAGCCTCACCCACCGCGGGCACCTGCACGAAATTAAAATAATAAAGCAGCCCTATCCAGAGAATGCCAAACAAGACGTGTAGCCAGACCGCAAACGACCACATATTAAACACGGTGTCACCGAGCAATAATGCAATAATTATTGCCGTGACAAGCCCAAGCACCATTGTGCCGTGTACAGATTTGAGTGGATTCATACTTACCTCCGAAGTAACAATGGTTAAAATAATACGCCGCCGCAAATAATTGGATTATACTCATCTCCATGCGTACTTTCATCCTTTTAGATCGACCGGGCGCCGATTGACCGGGTTGGTCGGTGGTCGGCCCCGTGTGGCAATAATGCGCGGCGCCGGGATGCCGCTGATATCAATCGGTATGGCAAAAAAATTGCTTCGTGCGTATCGGACACAAATGACACGGCAACGGCGTGATCCTCGATTCCCTTATTGAACGGTGTTCCAATCCCGAAGAAGTGGCCAATAAACTCGGCGGGCTTTGTGAAAATGCCATCGCCCGCAAACGCATCGATGGCTTATCCGGTGATAATCAACGCTTACTGATCAAGATTCTTGATATATCGGATTTTCTCTATCGTTTTCTGAATTACAATCCGGAATCCATTGCGCTGATCGGCACCGAACCCGAATTTCCCGATGCCGACTCCGGGTTAATGGAACCAGTGGCACTGCGCCGATTTAAATATCGAACCCTGCTTGCCATCAGCAGCCTGGATTTGGCCAATACCCGTCCATACGACGACGTTCTTGCATTATTAACCCGGCTTGCCGATTGTATTATTGCCGATGTTAATAAGCGCTCAGCAAACCGGGCGGGAACAACAACCGAGCATGATCCGCATCAAGACGTTGCGGTGTTTGCATTGGGAAAACTCGGCGCCGAAGAAATAAATTACAGTTCCGATATCGATCTGATTTTTGTCGCCGCCGAAAACAGTGCCGACCGGATGGAAGACCAGATCAGGCACGTCAGGGAATTTTGCAGGCTCATGGAAACCAGAACCGATGAAGGCTTTTTATACCGAGTCGATCTTAATTTGCGACCCTGGGGCAGAAGTGCGCCGTTGATTTTGGACGTTGATGCAACCGAACAGTATTACGAGGCAAGAGGGGACGTGTGGGAACGGTTTGCCTGGCTCAGGGCCAGGCCGATTGCCGGCAACTATCAATTGGCCAATGATTTGCTTGCCCGGCTCGACCCGTTTGTATTTCACAAGGCCCTGGGCGCGGATGATCTGGAACGTTTTATTCAGATGAAATCGGCGATGGCGGAACTGCGGCACCGCCGGGGCATATGGAATATTAAAACCGGGGAGGGCGGCATAAGAGACATAGAATTTTTTGTCCAGCTTTTGCAGATAGCCAACGGTGGCCGTATCGAGGCATTGAAGGTAACCAGCACCATCCGGGCATTGGCACAACTCCATCGGCATGGTTTGCTGACGCGGGCTGAATGTCTGCAATTGAAAGAAAGTTATTTTTTTCTAAGGAAGCTCGAGCATCGTGTACAAATGCAGGACGAACAGCAGACCCATGCATTGCCCGAAGAAAAAAATAAGCTGTTGCGCATTGCCTGTTCAATGGGATATCCGGATGGATGCCCGGAGCGGCAATATGCCGATTTTAACGAAGACCTGGCCATACACCGGCAGGTGGCCAGGCAATTCTTTGACCGGGTCCTGAATGATCAAATCGACATGGAATAAAGATGGACAAGACAATCACAGAGGCGCTCGACAACAGTTGGCACCAACAAGCGGCAAGGTCCAGCCTGGACAGATGGTTGTCGATCTGCGAGTCGGAAAAATGGCAGGTGTCAACCGCTGAGCTTGCCTCGATGGTAAAAGTGTTTGGTGCAAGCTGGTACTTTACCCGGTTTATCTATTTTTATGGTATCCGGGTGATGGATTGCTTTACCCAGGATGAGTTTGCCCCCAAATTCGACAAGTTATTAAGCCGGCTGTCGGACAACACGGGTGAGATTGACGATGAAGACAGCCTCCGGCAACTGCGCATCGGCAAGAATAAGGCGATGTTATACGTGTTGGTGAATTATCTGGAGGAACGCATAAACCAGCGGACCATGGAGCAGGCTCTGACCCGCATCGCCGATCAGGTTATCATCCATTTGCTGGATTTATCCGGCCTGAGCGCCGATGGCGACAATCAAATCCTGGTATTGGGGATGGGCAGTCTGGCCGGGCATGAAATGAATTACGGTTCCGACCTGGATATGATTTTTCTGGCGCGGAGCAAGGATAAACACGTCGAGGAGCTGGCCGGCAAGGCCCGCAGGATATTGCGGCTGCTGCCGTTGCATGAACCCTCAGGCTATCTCTACGATATCGATATGCGCCTGCGGCCGCACGGCAGTTCCGGCACCTTGATCACCTCGTTTGAGCGGTTTATTGAATTTCACCAGGCCGACAAAGACGTTTGGCAACGGCAGATGATGACCCGGCACAGATGCATTTATGGTGACCGGCAACTTGCCGGGCAACTTGAGACCCTGTTGACACCGGCTGTATATCAACATTATTCGGAGGCGGCGCTGGCGGCGCAAATCAAGTCGATGCGCATGCGCGTCGAACGCGAATTAGGCCGGCCCAGGGGGAAATACGAAATCAAGCGCGGTATCGGCGGCATTATGGACATTGATTTTTTGACGCATTACTTTCAATTACTGCACGGTCACAGACATCGGTGCCTGCAGACCTGCAGCACCCGCAAGGCATTGCAACAAATCGACGAATTACAATTACTGCAGGGGACACAGGCAAAGACCCTGAGCCATGCCTATGATCACCTTAAACGAGTCGAGTGCGCGCTGCGGGTCTTCGACATGCGCCCCATCAGTCAATTTATCAATGCCCCCGAAGCGGTGGTTCCGATAGCGCGGGCATTGGGGCACAGGCAGGCATCCGACCAATGCTCCGCCGCCGCGTTTCTGGACGAATATCAGGGCATTGCAAACCAGGTGAGAGGCATATTTAACCAGGTCTTTTCAAGAGCCTGATTTACCCGCATCGATGGTTAATCAATACAGTCTGAATCAGTTACTCAAAGCGGCCATTGGGAAAGACCGCCGGCGGCGTTAATTACAGGGGCTTATGTATTCCCGTAATTAAAAGCCGTCCCCTGAATTATTCTGAATTATTTGCATCGCCCTTTGGGACAGTCTCATGACAGGGAAAAAATTTGTCCGCGGCAACGCAGTCTGCAAGCAAAGTGCGGCAAAAATCCATCATCTCAGTTTCCAGTTGCCGCTGATAGCCTATCATGCCGTTGTTCTCCTCCAACGGTGAGGCCAGCAATAATTCATCGGGATACAGTTTTTGCAGGGTTTGAAAATAACCTTTTGGCAAACGAAAACCGCCCAGGCTGACCGAGTGCAATCGCTGCGGATTTATTTTATTAAAAACCGTGTCAAATAATTGTTTATATCTGTCCTTAAAATGGACGTCGTAAATAAGCGGGTCAAATCTCAGGCCGATATTCCAACCGGCATTCTGTAATTTCAACATAGCCCCAAGCCGTTTTTCCAGGGAAGGCGCTTTGTGCTCCAGGGCCCTGGCAATTTCCGCCGGTGTCAGGCTGAAGGCGGCAATGACGTTATCGATGGGTTCAATATTCAGCAAACTGCCGATCTGGGTGCTTTTGGTGCGTAATTCCAGCAGTGCGTTGCGGTGCGACCGAAACAACGGCAGGAAATGCCCGGTAAAACCGGTTACCGGCTCAAAGGCCAGGCTGTCGCAGGCGTAACCCGAAAAAAAATGCACCGGCTCCTGCGCGTGTTGTCGAATCCGGGCCTGCAATTGATCGCTAAAATCCTGATAGTTCACGAATAAAACGTAATGGGCCGAGCGATGCATGCCCTGCAAAAAGCAGTAACGGCAATCATAGACACAATTCAACATATGGGAAAAATAATAATTATGCTTCGCCCCCAACCCATATGCTTTTGGGGCCGGCAGCACCTGATTTTTGAATTTCTTTGCCAGAATTAACGCACTCCGCTGTTTTTGCAGGCGAAAATTCTGGCCCTTGCGATTAAAAATTTCAGAATAACAATCACAATAAATGCGGTTTGCATCGGGGAAGCGCGTCAATATGGATTTGACCCGTTCGTTATCGGCCACCGCCCGCTCGATGTACAGGGTCTGAATCTTCATGGCCGCCGGTCCCGGCGGTAGCCGCTGGTAAAGGCCGGCGCTGATCGCCACGCGGGCATGGTGAGGGTCACTGACAGGCCGATACCGGTTGCAATTCGGGGCAATTGCACCGCCGCCATCCATCGCGATAGCGAGTGCTTATTTGGGTTCAAACCCGCCATAATCCAAAGCTTGTGCATCAAGAAAATTATTCAGCAGGGTTAAAATCTGCTCGGCGTTGCCAGGCTTATCGATAATATCCACAGGCATCGTCCCGTCTTTGACCAGCGCCTGCCAGCGGACCAGCACTTTCGCCAGTTGGTGGCGTTGATAAGTGGTGAAGTGTGATCGGACCGTTATTGCGTTCAGCAGGTCTTGATTGTCGCCGTTTGCAAGACTGTTCCGCAGTTGCCGCAGCGCGTTGACACATGTTTCTATGCCGTCTAATTTTACCCTGACCAGCCGGGAGACAAACTGCTTATCGAGATCATCCGCGGGGTTATTGCGGTTATCGGACACGATCTTGATGCAATGGATCAATTCCAGCAGAGAGAAGCGGTTGGCGAGATCATAAAAACCCGCCGCCTCCATATCATGCAGTTGCTCAGTATATTCGGTGGTCGGTTGATCAACGGTGGTAAGCTCGGCGACCGCGAAAGGCGGCTTGAACAGGATTTGCGGGTACCAGGTTCGAGTCTTGTCGCCGGTTTGTAATTTTCCGATCAGGTAGGCATTGCCGCGTGCGTGACTCGCGTGACCGGCGATGCCGATATTGATCCAGACCTGCCGCGGTTGGGGATACCGCATATAAGTCGCGACCGTGGCACAGGCGGCGTTGATTCTGCCTATGCCCGATACGGTCAGAGTCATGCTCTCACTGGAAAAATGTTTGAACAGCGCGCATGGATCGTCGGGCTGCAACCGAAAATGCTCGATCAAGGGTTGCGCCTCACAGTCCAGCGCGACAATAAAATGAATCCTATTGGTCATGCCCTGCATGGAATAGGCACGGCAAGGCCTGAGTAGGGCATTTAATGAGCATCGGCAACATATTTATTTAACAGCGCCTGGAAATGCCGGACGTGTTCGCTGTTGTGGTGTTTTTTTGCGCCGTTGAGATAGATGCGGATCTTATCCATCAGCATGGCAACCGCGGCATGATAATCGTCCGGTGCCAGCCGTACATCATTGAGTATTTTGTCGAGCGCAAATATTCTAAACCGGTCCATTCCCCAGTGTTTTCTTGAAAGCTGATCGACGTGGCCACCGTATTTTTTGATCAGTGCCTCGTCAATAAACGCAATCGGGTATCTTGCGGCTATTCTTAACCACATATCATAATCTTCACACGCCGGCAAAGATTCATCAAACATTCCGACGTGTTCAAACACCGAACGATGGACGACCGCCGCGGAGGGTGAAATGCAACATAATGGCAGGCAATATTGGAATATCATACCGCCCCGCTTGCGGTGTTTTTTCATCTGTCTGACGGGCTTGCCGTTTCTGATCCAGAGTTCATCGACGTGCACCAGTTTTGCCTCGGCGTGATCGGCGATATATTCAAGCTGTTTTTTTAGTTTATCCGGCAACCACTCGTCATCATCATCGAGAAACGCAATCCATTCTGACCTGGCTTTGAGAATGCCGGTATTGCGCGCCTTGCTGATCCCCTGATTCGCTTGAAAAGAATAATCAAAACCGGGATAGTCCTGTGCTACCATGGCGCGGGTCTGATCGGTGGAACCGTCATCGACGATGATGACCTGGTCCGGTTGATGACTTTGCGCAATGATCGACCGCAGGGCGCGCGGCAATAAATTCATCCGGTTATGGGTGGTGAGCACGACGCTGATGGAGTCCATGTCGGCAATTATTTGGATCCCTGATCATTAAATCAACCCGTGTAAAAGAAAATATGGGCAAACTTGAACAAACCACTGCGATTATCACCGGCGCAAGCAGCGGCATAGGCAAGGCGATTGCATTGGCTTTTGCCAGAGAAGGCGCCCGGCTGGTGATAAGCTGCAATCGGGCCAGGCAGTCCGCCGACGCGGTGGCTGCGACCATCGCCGATACCGGCGGCGAGGCCACGGTAATTCAGGTTGATTTGTCCGATAAACGCGGCGTTGACCAACTAATTCAGCAATCACAAACCGTGCTTGGCGGGATTGATATTCTGGTCAATAACGCCGGCGCCGATATATTGACCGGTGCCGGCAACGATTGGTCCACCCGGAAAAAACTACAGACCTTATTGGACGTGGACTTAAAAGGCACGATCAACGCCTGTTGGTCGGTGTTGCCGATCATGCAAACACAAGGCCGGGGGGTGATGCTCAATATGTCCTGGGATCTGGCCATACATGGTTTTGCCGGGATCAACCCGCAGATTTTTGCCGCCGCCAAGGCCGGCATACTTGGATTCAGCCGGTCTTTGGCAAAGAGCTGCGGGCCGAATATCCGGGTGAACGTGTTGTCGCCGGGATGGATAGAAACCGCGTTTGCGAAAAATGATATGGACAAAGACTACTATCAGGCCAGGATCAACGAGATCCCGGCAGGCCGTTTCGGTACCCCCGAGGACGTTGCCGCGGCGGCGGTTTTTCTGGCGTCCGATGCCGCGTCTTATATTACCGGCGAGTCGTTCAAGATCAATGGCGGTTTGATATGAATCGGCGATTTTCAGCGGCGCCTTCCGTTGCCGTTGCAATGACCACGGGGCAGCCGGACGGCGCTGTATCAGAGCCGAGTATCCGCTCCGACTGGTATCGCCATTTCGAGTTTGCCAGGGGCGTGATGCGGTTTAATCAATTGCCCAGGGATAGCGGCAACGAAGTGGTCTTTGCCGGACGTTCCAACGTCGGTAAATCCAGCGTCATCAACGCGCTTACCGACAGGCGCGCGCTGGCCAGAATCAGCAAGACCCCGGGACGCACCAGGCAACTCAATTATTTTATTAATGGCAGCGGCCAAAGACTGGTTGATTTGCCCGGCTACGGCTATGCCAGAGTCAGCGAGGAGCTCAGGCAAAAATGGCGCCGGTTGTTGCATGATTATTTTAGCCTGCACAAATCCATTCGGGGGGGCTTACTCATTATGGACGTGCGCCATCCACTCACTGTATTGGATGAGCAAATGCTGGCCTGCATGGATGCCAATCACGTCCCGGCCCATATCCTGTTAAACAAGGCGGATAAGCTGTCAAGAGGCCCGGCGCTCAGAGTACAACAACAGCTTGCCCGGCAAATTGGACGGCGGGACGTATCAATACAACTCTTTTCCGCCAGAAAGCGACAAGGGTTGGCAGAGCTGCGACAGGTTGTGGCGAGATGGCTTTTTTCAGGGTAAATACAACATATTGGACGTATCTATCTGGCACTATGGGGTTTTGACCGAGAGTAATGCAAAGCCCTGTTGGTTTCCATGATTCGTTCTTTGATTCTGATATTTCAGGAAATTCCGGGGCGTATTTATTCACAATTGTCAAAATACCATCGTATCTTGATGATGACGATCAGCCTGATCTGTTTTGATTTTGTATCAAAATAATATAACTATATGTTATATATGGAAAAATATTTGACCGGTCAAAATTTAGCAATTTTGTCATAAAGACTTTATTGACGCTAATCCTGGCGATGTGTCTATGCTTAATGCACAGAGATATCCACAGAAAATGTGGGTAAGTGTAATCCGGTTTTATCGGCAATAATTTATATTATAAAAGCTAGAATATACCTGAACTCAGATAGCTTGTCCGCGCGTAAAAAAGTATGATCCATGACTTGCAAAATATGCTTTCCCCATACCCTGATAAAATGGGGTCTGAGCAAAACCCGGAGAGATGCCAGAGTGGTCGAATGGGCTCGACTCGAAATCGAGTGATCGTTATTACGATCCGTGGGTTCGAATCCCACTCTCTCCGTCAAATTCCACAACCCCGGTTCCATCCATGCCCGTGCGGCTACCATCATCCCGTGGCGCTCCACACTCGGCTACGCCCCGATACCCTCTCTTTTCATAATCGGTTAATTGAATTAGAGTAAATGTTATGATAGATATAATGGCTACAACAAGCGGGTAACAAGCGAACGGATCCGGGTCTTAAAACCCGCGGGGTTGCCGGCATTCGCGCCAACCGGGCCCCGGGCGATGCGTCGGGCTCTTGAGCGCATTAATGCCAGAGGACGTCAATACTCCTGTTCATCTGCAAAATAGAAACCATTGGAGAAGGTTATACGGCCATTTAAGACTGGTTGGCAGTTGTTATCGGTCGTAATAGCCACCCCTGACAAAATAGTGGGTGCTGAGATGGGGTGACTATGGTATCGGAGGAAGGGATATGAGCAGTTATGCAATTACCGGGGGGATGAAAAATCCGATGAAAAGGTTTATCAGTGGCAGACGTGGAAATACGGTTTCCACCACGCTCAATGCTAATTGTTGGCATCGAATTCATTGGTGTGTGCACATTGCATTAGAGCCCATCCGGTGCGGGTTATGACTGCCGGGGGGCTGGGAATAACGATAGTATCGGCGTTGTTGGCCGTCGCGGTATTCTATTTTTTTAGAAAAAGATTCAAACGGAGTGAACTGCCGGATATGTCACATGTAACTTATACCGGGGCCATCAGGGCAATGATAGAGGGTGCGTATCCCGGGGCCGAGGATATTATCCCCAATTTACCCAGGAACGTGCCCGACTCGGCCCTGGCTGATGCCGCCGTCGAGGAAACCCAGAGGGATACGCTTAGTCTCGGAATTTTCCGTGCCTATGATATTCGCGGTGTCGTGGGCAAAACATTGACCCCGGAAGCGGTGTATATAATTGGCCGGGCCGTAGGTAGTATTGCCCAGGATCGGGGGCAGCAGCGTATAGTGGTGGGCCGTGACGGCCGAGAATCCAGCCCGGATTTAGCCCAATCGCTGATCAAGGGCCTGTGCGCTTCAGGTCGGGACGTCATCGATATAGGTATGGTTCCCACTCCGGTTTTATATTTCGCAACCCATTACCTGGAAACCGCAAGCGGCATAATGGTAACCGGCAGCCATAATGCCCCGGAATATAATGGCTTGAAGATCATGTTGGATGGCGATACCTTGTTTGGCGACGCCATCCGGGCCATTTATCAGCGCGCCAGTAAAGAAGAGTTTACCGTCGGACAGGGCACTATTAAGAGCAACTCGATTGCGGATTCGTATATCCGTAGAGTGACCGAGGATATTGCAACGTCGCCGGTGAGACCGCAAAAAATTGTTGTCGATGCCGGTAATGGCGTTGCCGGGCCGATGGCCCTGGATCTATTCAGGGCTCTGGGGCATGAGGTCGTGGAATTATATTGTGACGTTGATGGCAGCTTTCCCCATCATCAGCCGGACCCCAGCCAACCGGATAACCTGCGGGCCTTGATTGACAAGGTTAAACAACAACAGGCCGATATCGGTTTCGCGTTTGACGGGGACGGCGACCGTCTTGGGGTGATAGACGCGGCCGGCAATATCATCTGGCCTGATCGCCAGTTAATGCTGCTGGCAAAAGACCTGTTGGCGAACAATCCAGGCGCGGTGATTATTTATGACGTGAAATGCAGCCGCCATCTCAAAGCGATTATTGAAGCCGGCGGCGGCCAACCCCTGATGTGGAAAACCGGGCACTCATTTATTAAAAATAAAATGAAACAAGAGAACGCTCTTCTGGCCGGAGAAATGAGCGGGCATATTTTTTTCAAGGAAAGATGGTATGGTTTTGATGACGCGCTTTATGCCGCCGCGAGAATATTGGCCATTATCGGCGCTACCGGCAAAGGCAGTACCGAATTATTTGCAGCCTTGCCCGACAGCGTATCAACACCCGAACTCAGAATGCAACTGGCGGAGGAACAACATGCCGACTTTATGGCGGCGTGGCGGCAAAAAATGTCATTTGATAACGCCAACATAATTGATATAGACGGATTTCGCATTGAATTTGCCGATGGCTGGGGATTAATACGGCCATCCAACACCACCTCCCACGTGATCATTCGTTTTGAAGCGGACAATGAATCCGCACTGGAGAGAATAAAATCTGAATTTCGCAACCTCATTCAATCCATTGACCCCGGACTCGAAGTACCGTTCTAGCGGGCTTGCCCATTGGGGCGTTCACCACACGGATCACGAAAAAAATGAACGAGGCCAAAATAACCGCCGATAATATCGCCGACGTATTAATCGAGGCCTTGCCCTATATCCGACGTTTTAGCGGCAAAACCATGGTTATTAAATACGGTGGCAACGCGATGGCCGATGAAGGTCTGAAATACGATTTTGCCCGGGACCTGGTGCTGATGAAACTGGTTGGGATGAATCTGGTGGTTGTGCACGGCGGCGGACCGCAGATCGGCGGTTTGTTACAGCGGATAGGCAAGAAAACCGAATTTGTGAACGGCATGCGGGTTACCGACAGCGAAACCATGGATATTGTCGAAATGGTTTTGGGTGGCTTGGTGAACAAAGAAATCGTAGAGCTGATTAATGTCCATGGTGGCAATGCCGTCGGCCTAAGCGGCAAGGACGCCGGTTTGCTGCATGCGCGTAAACTGGTTTTTAAAGAGACCAAACCGGAGATGAATGCCCCGGAGATCATCGATATCGGTCACGTGGGCGAGGTGGAACGGGTTAATACCGCGATCATCGATATGCTGATACAAGGCAACTTCATTCCGGTAATTGCGCCTATCGGTGTCGGTGACGACGGCCAATCCTACAATATTAATGCCGATCTGGTGGCAAGCAAGCTGGCACAGGTATTGCGGGCGGAAAAATTAATTGTCTTGACCAATGCGCCCGGATTACTGGATGCCAACGGTAAAGTATTGACCGGACTGGAGGCCGAACAAGTCAGTGAGTTAATCGATGACAACGTCATTCACGGTGGGATGCTGCCAAAGATCACCGCAGTCATGGACGCGGTGCAAAATGGCGTTGAATCGGCCCACATTGTTGACGGCAGAGTCAATCATGCGGTATTGCTGGAAATCTTCACCGATGCGGGTGTGGGCACTCTAATCAAGAGAAACTGAGTTTCGGTCCTATTTTACCGGCACCGGCGAACAATTTTGGGGAAACCGGAATCGGCGGTATGATGGCATTACAAGTGTCGGTATGGCAATGCCGTTGCAATGGAGCGGGCACCAAAATGCCCATCGCGGTTTTAAAGCCGCTTTTGGTTTGCCCTGTTTCCCGTCCATGGATGGGCTTTGCATATCATGGCGTTCACTTTATACTTGCGTAATTTTGCCAAATCGGGCAGATATTCTATATATTATCGGGTGTGACAATAAACAAACCGGCGGATACCGCAGGGAATTTAGATGAATCTGATACTCACTGACCATTATGGCAGGCATGGGCACAACCAGCGTCTATGCTATCGCCTGGGAAGCGCCTGTGCCCGCAAAGCCGCCCTTATGGATGCGTGGAGTAGCGCGTGACCCTCAAACCTTACCGTTGTGATAAGCATGACTAATGCTTTAGTCATCGTTGAATCCCCGGCCAAGGCCAGGACCCTGGAAAAATATCTGGGCAAAGGGTTTAAGGTGCTGGCCTCGTATGGCCACGTGCGCGACCTGCTCTCCAAACCCGGCGCGGTCGACACCGATAATAACTTTTCAATGAATTATGAACTGGTTGAAAAGAATGCAAAATCGGTGAATACCATCGCCACGGCCCTGGCCAAGGCGGATACCCTGTATCTGGCGACCGATCCGGATCGGGAAGGGGAGGCGATATCGTGGCATTTATACGAATTACTGAAAGAGCGGGGCGGCATCGAGAACAAAAACGTGCACCGTATCGTATTTTATGAAGTGACCAAATCAGCGGTGAATGAGGCGATAGCAAATCCGCGCAGTCTGTCGCACAATCTGATTGACGCGCAACAGGCGCGCCGGGCGCTGGATCATCTGGTGGGGTTTAATCTATCGCCGTTATTGTGGAAAAAGGTGCAGCGGGGATTATCGGCGGGCCGGGTGCAATCGCCGGCGTTGAGATTAATCGTCGAACGCGAACAAGAGATTGAGAAATTCAAATCGCGGGAATACTGGAGTATCCATGCGAAGCTGAGGCATAAAGAAACAATGTTCCAAGGCAAATTGATACATTATCAAGCTGAAAAGCTGAGCCAATTCTCAATAGAAACAGAAAAACAGGCCCTATCGGTACAGGCTGACCTGACCGAATTGGCCGACGGGGTGCTGACCGTTAAGGAAGTGACCAGGAAGCAGCAAAGGCGGCAGCCGGCGCCACCGTTTATTACCTCCACCCTGCAACAGGAAGCCGTTCGCAAGCTCGGCTTCACCGCCCAAAGAACCATGCGCATCGCACAACAGCTTTATGAAGGCATAGACGTGGGCACCAGCACCGTCGGCCTGATCACCTATATGAGAACCGATTCCGTGCATTTGGCGGGTGAAGCGCTGACGGAGCTCAGGCAATATATAGCCGAGCACTACGGCAAAGACAAACTGCCGGCGCGGGAAAAGCAATACAAAACCAAGGCCAAGAATGCCCAGGAAGCGCATGAGGCGGTGCGCCCGACCTCGGCCCGGCGCACACCGGCGAAGCTTAAAAAGCAATTATCGGATGAACAATTCCGATTGTATGAATTGATATGGAAGCGCGCGGTCGCCTGCCAGATGAACCCGGCGCTTATCGATAGGGTCTCCATCGATATGGAATGCGGCCCCGGCAACCTGTTCCGTGCGACCGGCTCCACCATAGCCGAAACCGGCTTCATGGAAGTTTACCTTGAAGGCCGGGATGAACCGGCGGATAAAAATGAAGAGCGCGTTTTACCGCCGCTGGCACAGGGAGAGACCGTCAAATTAACCGCAATAGAACCGCTGCAGCATTTTACCGAGCCGCCGCCGCGCTATACCGAGGCCAGCCTGATCAAAACACTGGAAGAATACGGCATAGGGCGGCCGTCGACTTACGCCAGCATCATCCACACCCTGCGCAGCAGGGGCTACGTTGATCTGGACAAAAAAAGATTCATCCCGACGGACATTGCCAAAATCGTCAGCAGATTTCTGACCGAGCATTTCACCGACTACGTCGATTACCATTTCACCGCGCGCCTGGAAGATGAACTCGACGCAGTCTCCAGAGGGGAAAAAGAACGAGTGCCATTGATGACCAAATTCTGGCGCCCGTTTTCCGAAAAAATCAAGGACAAAGATGAAAACCTCAGTCGCAGCGACGTCGCCAAGGCGAGGGTACTGGGGCGAGACCATAAAACCGGCCTGGAAGTATCCGCTCGGATGGGGCGCTACGGCCCCTATGCGCAGTTAGGCACCAAAGATGACGACGACAAACCCCGGTTTGCCGGCTTGAGAGACGGACAAACCCTGGACACAATCACCCTTGAGCAGGCCCTGCAACTATTCGAACTGCCAAAAAACCTGGGCCAAACCGCCGCCGGCGAAGAAGTCGTGGCGAGCATAGGCCGGTTTGGCCCGTACATACGCTATGACGGCAAATTTGTCTCCCTGAAGCGCGAAGACGACCCCCATACGATCACCCTCGAACGCGCCCTGGTTCTGATCGCGGAAAAGCAAAAGGCCGACGCCGAAAAACAGATCAAGGTATTTGAGGAGCCGGGCATATCGGTTTTAAACGGGCGCTATGGCCCGTATATCACCGACGGCAAGAAAAATGCCAAGATCCCAAAAGACAAAGAACCGGCGGCGCTGAGCCTGGAAGAGTGCGTGGAATTATTAGCCGCGGCCAAACCCGGCAAAAGGGGGGGCAAACGCAAATCAGCCGGCAACAAATCCGGCAACAAATCCGCAAAAAAACAGCGCAAAGTTAAGGCCGCTCAGTAAGCCGTGGGTAACTGGCATGGATTAAAGGCCATTAAAACTGTGCGGGCCGGCGGGGTCATTGCGTATCCGACCGAGGCCGTTTACGGCCTGGGATGTCTGCCGACCAACCGGGCGGCGGTTGAACGCATACTGCATTTGAAGCGCCGGTCACCCCGAAAGCAAGGATTGATCCTCGTTGCCTCGACCATCGAACAGATACGGCCTTTGATCGACACAAGCGGCCTGGCCAACCCGGAGCGAATCTTTAGCACCTGGCCCGGAGCGATCACCTGGATTGTGCCCGCCAGTGGAAACTTACCCGGCTGGTTAATCGGGGCCCAAGGGACTATCGCGGTTCGTGTCAGCGCCCATAGCGTTGTCCGCTGTCTGTGTGACGTACTGGGGCCATTGATCTCAACCAGTGCCAACCCGGCCAATGCGCCGCCGGCGCGCAGTGCGTTGCAGGTGAGAAACTATTTTACTACGCGGGTGGACTATATTTACCCCGCAAGATTGCCGGGCCGGGCCTTGCCGACTGAGATACGTCACGCGATGACCGGGCAAATACTGCGTGCAGGCAAGCCGGGGTAATAACCGGCCTTGTGCCGCCGGGAGGTTGATCTATCGACGCGGTAATGCTGTCTCAATAACGACTATGCAACATCATAACTTCACGGTGTAGCACCTGCGTAAGATTGAAAATGGCAAACGTGATTTCCATGAGAAACGACTTGAAAAATTAGCAGATGTATTCGGTATAGATATTTCTGTAATTAAAGATGAATATTTTAGTGAATTGATTGCAAAAAAGTTGTATGGCAATGAATGTTCAAAAAATGTTCTTTATTTAGCAGAAGAAAAGATAAAATACCTAAAACAACGTGATATTAAGGAGCTAAAAATTAAACTGTCTTTATGATGAATAATTTGATAAAAAAGAAAGCATTTTATAAGACGGAATTTGGTTCAGCATATCTGGGTGACAGTTTAAAATTCATGAAAGAATTACCAGACGATTCACTCGATTTGATTTTAACCTCGCCGCCATTTGCTTTAACCAGCAAAAAAGAATATGGAAATAAGCAAGAGGAAGAATATATCGAATGGTTTTTGGGTTTCTCAAAAGAGTTCAAAAGAATCTTAAAACCAGAAGGGTCTTTTGTAGTGGATTTGGGAGGAGCTTATTTGCCTGGACACCCGATTAGGAGTGTTTACCAATATGAGTTGTTGGTGAGATTGATTAAAGAACAAGAGTTTTTTCTGGCACAAGAATTTTTTCATTATAACCCTGCAAGGCTTCCTGCTCCAGCTCAATGGGTTAATGTTGAAAGATGTAGAGTCAAGGATTCCGTAAATTTAGTTTGGTGGTTATCAAAAAATGAACGACCAAAGGCAAATAATAGAAATGTTTTGCAGCCTTATAGCAAAGCAATGGAAAGTTTAATTAAAAGTGGCTATACGGCTAAAATGCGTCCGAGTGGGCATAATATTACTCATAAATTTCAAAAAGATAACAGAGGTTCTATTCCTCCAAACCTGCTGACATTGGGTAACAATGAGTCAAACAGCAAATACATGAAACGATGCAAAGAAGAAGGGATTAAACCCCACCCCGCTCGTTTCCCTTGGAGATTTGCAGAGTTTTTTATCAAGTTTTTAACCGATCAAGGTGATGTAGTTTATGACCCATTTGGAGGTTCAAATACTACTGGTTGGATAGCCGAAAAGTTAGAAAGAAAGTGGCTTTGTACAGAACTTGAAGAAGAATATCTAAGAACAAGCGAATTCAGATTTGAAGAACAACCAAACTTATTCACACCAGTAAATGGCAATTCTAAGTAAACCACAACTTTTAGAAGTCGTTGTTCAATCAATTTACGATTGTGGCTGGCAGGTTTTATATTTGAACCAAAGCCATCCTTTTGAGTTGAAGATTTTCGATGGGGAAGAAAGTCAGAAACTCAAAATAATCATCTACAATCTTTCTCATGGTGGAGGAAGGCAGAGACCGAGCAATGAATACAGAATTCAACTTAAAGTTCCCAATATTACCCAACCAATTGGATATAGAACTTTGATTTTAGGGTATTGGGGTGATGTTGATGTTTTTGCAGGGTTTGATAACTCCAAACATAAAATTCCCAGACACTCATCATCGGCACAGATAAAAGACGAAACTTTAAGGAAAGCAAAAGTCAATGGATTCTCGGCACAAGACAAAGGAAATGGGGAAATAGCAATTGCATTTACTCCCGATTTTTTTGTTGAGTACGTTAAGAATTACGAGCAATTACATTCATTTGGAGAATCGGCAACAGAAATAGAAATATTAGAAGAAATTGTCGCAAGCGAAGATATTGTAATCAATGATGAAACGTTAAATCAAGTTGCTCAAAAGAGGCGAGAAGCAGTCGTCTCTATCAAAAAGAAAAAGAGGGATAGCAGTTTTACGAGGAGGGTATTAACTGCATATAGTCACAAATGTGCAGTATGTGACTTGCAGCTTAAATTAATTGATGCCTCCCATATTGTTCCTGTTAGTGAAAAATATAGCACAGACGAAACGAACAATGGAATTGCACTTTGCGCATTGCATCATAGGGCGTACGATAAATCCTTAATCACTTTTAATGAAAAGTACCAAATCATTCATAACAAAAAGAGAATGCAAAATTTGAAAGATGTTGGACATGATTCAGGAATGAATAAATTTATCAGAGATTTGAAGCCAATAATTAACTTGCCACCTGATATAAATGATAGACCTCATATTAATTATGTGAGTCGTGCCAATGAAATCAGAGGATGGTAAATATGCCTCTATTTCGTAACCATATACATTGTCAAGTCGTTCAAAAAGTTAGTACACCGTCCAAAACTTGTCAAAGAGTATGTTGCTCTAATACATGATTAGAGAGTGGAGAATAAAGCACGAAAGCACCACAGTACAGCACATTAAAACGCTTCATACACTAAAATGTTACAGGACATCCAATAAGAACGATTTTTGTGATTATGGATTTTTGGAATAAGAAAATAGGAACTTTTTTTGAAGATGCCCTTCAGATACAACCCGGGTAGCGCAGATTCAAACGTCTTGGTCTTGCGCACATACGGCGGCATCCGGGTTGAGCAGAAGGTCACCGGCCCCGGGCGGGTCTGTATTGCTCGCTCAGGCCCTCAAACACCGGATTCAGTTATAACTCACGTGCATAGGTGGTGGACTTATATATTGTTGGCATAAATCAAAATAATCTGCTAGAATTAGTTTATGGGTGATATGCTCCCCGGAATGTTCAAATTTTTATTATTGCCTCTGCTGTCGGCATGGGTGTTTCTTGTCGCCTGTGATTCTGATCCGCGGGCTACCGCAGATTCATCCAGAATCGCGTTTGCCGCCAATGAGAATCAGAAGGTATTCAAGGGTTATACCCTGCACGTCAACGCCCTCACCACGGACCAACTGACGCCGGAGGTGGCGCGGGAATACGGCATTACGCGTAGTAAAGGCAAGGCCATGATGAATGTTGTGATCAGCAGGAACGAGGCCGGCGGCACGGGTACACCGGTTACCGGCACGGTAACCACGGTTGCCAGAAATCTGACCAATCAGATAAAGGATATGGAAATGCGCGAAATTGTGGTGCAGGATGCCATTTATTATATCGGCGTCATATCGGTTGATCATGAAGAAACCATCGTGTTCAATATGGATGTAACGCCGGTCGATGAAACGCAACCGTTCTTAATCAGTTACCGGCAGCAATTTTTTACTGAATAGTGTGCCCCGGTTGGCACACGGGTTCCCGCACTCCTTACTCCCTGCGGCGGCCCTTACTTTTTATCGCCGTCTAATGGTTTTTGCCTGGCTTTCCTGGATTTTTCCCTGCTTACCGCGGCGCTGATTTCTTGTTTGATTTGCGTTTTGTCGGCGGCCTGAGTTTGTTTGCTTTCACGCTGTTGTTTGTCCTTATCGAGACGCTGTTCACGCTCCTCGAAGCGTTTGCGATACTGGGCCGATTTCAAATTCTGGCGTTCAATCTTCCAAATGTCGGACTTCGCTTGTTGATAGTATTGAACCAGAGAGATCTGACTCGGGCAAACATAGGCACAGCAACCGCACTCAATACAGTCCATTAATTTATATTCCTTCAAATGATGATGGTCTTCCGAGCGGGCAAACTCGTACAGTTGTTGCGGCAGCAGGCTGACCGGGCATACCGTGATACAATCACCGCAGCGAATACAAGGCATCGGTGATTGTTGGCGGGCAAGTGTGTCCGAGGCCCCGGCGGCAATCAGGCAGTTGCTGGTTTTGGTCACCGGCACGTCGTCACGGTGCAGCGGAAACCCCATCATTGGGCCGCCCATCAGCAGCATTGCCGGGTCTTCAATATATCCCCCGCATTCTTCCACCAGACTGCGAATCGGGGTGCCGATCAACACTTCCAGATTGCCGGGTTGTTTGACCGCGGCCCCGGTTATGGTAACAATGCGCGACAGCAAAGCCTGTCCCTCGGTGATGGCGTTATATACCGCATAGGCCGTGCCTACGTTATAGCAGACGATGCCGATATCCAGCGGCAGTCCCTGCGATGGCACCTCCAGGCCGGTCAATACCTGTATCAGTTGTTTTTCCCCGCCGGTGGGGTATATGGTCGGTAACACCACCAGCTTGATCTCGGTATTTATCGCCTCCATGGCCTGGCGCAACGCGGATATGGCCTCGAGTTTGTTGTCTTCGATGCCGATAACGCCTTCTTCCGCCTGGACCGCGTGTTGGATGATCTCCATGCCCAGAATAACCTCGCGCGCCTTCTCCCGTAACAATGCCTCATCACAGGCAATAAAGGGTTCACTTTCGGCGGCATTCAAGACCAATAGATGGATTTCATGGTGCAGTCCCGGAAGCATTTTTACGGTGGAAGGAAAGCCAGCACCGCCCAGGCCGACAATGCCCGCCGCCCGGATTCGATCCTGGATATCCACCGGATTGATTTTATGTAAGTCTTCCTCTATCCCTTTATGCGCCTGCCATTTATCTTTGCCGTCGGTCTCGATAACAATGCACTCTTGATCCACGCCGGAGGGATTCGGTACCGGATGATCGCCGATATCGATCACAGTGCCTGAGCTACTGGCATGGATCGGCGCACTGATAGGCCCTTGAGAACGGGCGATTTCCTGCCCCTTGAGTACATGATCACCGACGGCGACCACCGGCACCGCCGGTATGCCGATATGTTGACGCAGGGGGATGGTCAATTTCGCCGGGATCTTTGCCGATTTTATCGGGCCCTCAAGTGATTCCGCCTTATTTTGGGTAAGCTGAATGCCACCCCTGATGGGTGTGGGTTTTTCCAGTAACATGCTCATATACCATGAATTATAATCACTTCCGCCGGCCGGCGACGCTTTTTTTTCCGGCGCCGATTGCGTGTGATGACAATTGTATAGTTGGCATATATGCGATATTTATACTAAAATCTTCAATTTATCATTGATTGTCATTTTGATATATTGTTTCGATGGCTTGTTGCAATCATTGAACAGCGAGGATTAAAGGGATATTTATCATGCCGATTTTTGAGCTTACAAGAAAGATAAAGGCGCACCCGTCGAGTGTCTGGAAGGTTATTTCCAATTATGACAATTACGTTGGAACTGATCCCGATATAATCAGATTTGAAAAAATATCGGAGGACGTGCATCGTCTGTATCATAAACACGGCAAGACCTGGGATGAAAAATGCACCGGCCGCCGGGATAATACAAGCTACAGTCTGGAAGTGATCGGGGGAAATCATCCTCTGCCGGTGACAAAAATCAACCGCATTTGCAGCATGCGGGAAGAGTCCCCGGACGTCCTGTTGAGGCTGAAGTATCAATACACTCCAAAATATGCGATTTTCGGCGGAATAGTGGATAAGTTTTATATTGCTTCGGCATTAAAGACTCACTCAAACCGGTTGCTGGATAACCTGGCGACAAAAATCTACCAGACGAAATTGGATTATCATTGCACCGCGGCAACGATAATCAATCAAAAGAGCACCGGGCTGATCACTATTACCCAGGAGATGACGGTCACAGATGCCAACACATTCCGGGCTGAAAATAAGATTGGTTTCTTATTGGTACTGGACAAGGATAAGAATTTTGTTGGCGTGCTGTCCGAAAGGGATATCGTTAATGGCCTGTCAAAACACGGATATACGGTCATGGAGCAGCCGGTATCCGAGATCATGACCCGTGATATAATCAGTTGCGGTCTGGAGGATGAGTTACAGACCCTGATGTCGCTGATGACCGAACACCGGATCCGCCATCTGCCTATCGTAGATGGCAAGGATTTGCGCGGGGTGATCAGTATCGGGGACGTGGTCAAGGCCCGTATGAATGAACTGGAAAAGGAATCAGAGGCAATGCATAACTACATCAAAGAGCGCCGGTGGCGCGAGGTTTCATTGCAAATCGGGCGTAGCGGCGCGACCGAAGAATATGCGGATCCGGGAGACCAGCCTTAGCCCGTCCGCCCCGCCGGCGGTATCATCATGGTGCGCCGGGCGTCAGTGGTGGGCCCGCACGAGCGTCAAGTGCGGTATGCGACTTCAGCGTCTTCTGTAAAGCGGCGTCACATTATCCGCCGCGCCCTGGTAGCATACTGAAAATTCATTGAGTGCCCCCAGCGCCGCCGCGGCGTCCTGGTCCGCACGCAATTGAAACGAATCGATCCCGCAGCGCCTCATAAAAAATAACTGATCCCTAAGCACGTCACCCACCGCCCGCAATTCTCCGGCGTAACCGTAGCGTTCGCGCAGCAAGCGCGCATGTGAATAGGCTCTGCCATCCGTGAATACCGGGAAATCCAATGCGATCAGCTCAATACCATCCAGATCGCCGGCCACTTGCTCGGTGTCAATATCTCCGTTGATGCAAACACCGACCCCCGGCGCACGTTTGGATAACGCCTCGCGGTTTTCCAACCAGAATGCATAAGGCACGATGATCTTTCCCGCGGGCAGTGATTCAAGATCATCGATTTGGCACAGTAATTGCCAGTCATCTTCGATAATTTTATTATCCTTGATGACTTTCATAGACTCTTTCCTTAAAGGATTCTATGCCTATGCGGCGGTAGGTATCGAGAAAGCATTCTTCTTCATTACGGTTCTCCACGTACACGTCCAGTAATTTGCCAATTACCTCGGCCACTTTTTCCTTCTCTATTGCCGGGCCCAAACGCTCGCCCAGTGTGGCATCATTTTCGGCGGAGCCGCCGAGGGTAAGCTGGTAATATTCCACGCCCTTTTTATCCACTCCCAATATGCCGATATGGCCGACGTGATGATGGCCGCAGGCGTTCATACAACCGGACATCTTGATCTTCAAGTCACCGATATCATGCAGATAGTCCTGATCGTCAAATTTTTTATTGATCTGATGGGCAATCGGAATGGACCCGGCATTCGCCAGTGAACAAAAATCCAGGCCGGGACAACAGATCATATCGGTCAACAGGCCAATGTTCGCGGTCGCCAGCCTGGTTTCCCGCAACGCCCGCCAAACAGTGTATAAGTCCGCCTGGGCAACGTGCGGCAACACCAGATTTTGATCGTGGGTGGTGATAATTTCGCCGTGGCTGTATTGTTCCGCCAGCTCCGCAATATGATCCATTTGCTCGTCGGTGGCGTCCCCCGGAGCGACGCCCGGTGCCTTCAGGGAAATGATCAGCGCCCGGTATCCGGGCACCTTGTGTGCTCTGAGATTACGCTTCGCCCAGGTTGCAAACGCGCTATCCCCGGCACAATTTTCGGCAAAGCTGTGGTCTTCGTCCGCGTCTTTTTTGAAGTCCGGCGGCGCAAAAAAAGCGGTCACCCGATCTATTTCCTTTTGCTCAAGTAATAACGACGATTCTTTAATCTGCTCCCATTCCCGTTCCACCTGGCGGCCAAACTCATCGGCTCCAACCGCGCTCACCAGGATTTTTATCCGCGCCTTGTAGCGATTGTCCCGCCGCCCAAAACGGTTATAGACTCGCAGGATTGCTTCAAGATATGAAAGTAGATGCCGCTTCTCCAGAAATTCCCGAATAATACTGCCAATGAACGGCGTCCTGCCCAGTCCGCCGCCCACTAAAACCCTGAACCCGCGTTCTCCGGCGTCATTTTGAATCAGGTATAAACCGATATCGTGCACCTGCACCGCGGCCCGATCATGACCGGCACCCGATACCGCGATCTTGAATTTGCGCGGCAGGAAGGTAAATTCAGGGTGGAAGGTCGACCACTGCCGGATTATTTCACAATAAGGACGCGGGTCTTCCAGTTCATCTTTGGCAATGCCGGCAAATTGATCCGAGGTCACGTTACGGATGCAATTACCGCTGGTTTGAATCGCGTGCATTTCAACCGTTGCCAGGTCCGCCAGAATGTCCGGCACGGTTTCCAGCTTCGGCCAGTTATACTGGATATTTTGCCGGGTGCTGAAATGGCCGTAGCCCTTGTCATATTTGCGGGCAATATGCGCCAGCATCCGCATTTGTTGCGACGACAGCAGGCCATAAGGGATCGCAACCCGCAACATCGGCGCATGGGTCTGGATATACAGACCATTCATCAGCCGCAATGGCCGAAACTCCTCGGCGCTTAGTTCGCCCGCCAGATAGCGGCGCGTCTGGTCCCGAAATTGCTCAACGCGCTCATTAACAATGGCCTGATCATATTGGTCATAGCGATACATAGTTCGAGTATATCAAATTTACCGCGGGATAATTATGGCTCTTCGGTCTCTGTCGGCTGGTACGCCGAGATCAATTGCCGCTGGGTTTTCGCCGGCACCGGATCATAATGGCTTAGATCCATCGTAAAACTGCCTAAGCCGCCGGTGATCGACTTCAACCGGGATTGATAATTATCGAGCTCACTGAGGGGTACCAGACCATTGATCAGGGTCATTCCATTCTGCGCCGCCTGAGTGGCGGTGACCCGGCCGCGTTTGCCGGATAAGTCGCCGGTGACGTCACCCATATATTCATTCGGGATGGAAATATTGATCTCAACAATCGGTTCCAGCACCACCGCCCCGGCCTGGTGTATCGCGGCCAGAAATGCCTTTCTGCCGGCGGTGACAAATGCGACCTCTTTGGAATCGACCGTATGCTGTTTACCGTCATAGACTCTGACCCTGAGGTCGTGCATCGGATAACCGGCGATTGCGCCTTCATCAAGCACCTGTTTTATGCCTTTTTCAATCGCCGGTATGAATTGCCGGGGAATGACCCCACCGGCGATTTCATCCACGAATTCAAAGCCGGCACCGCGCGCCAACGGCTCCACCCGCAGGAAGACTTCACCAAACTGCCCCGCGCCGCCGGTTTGTTTTTTATGACGATGATGACCTTCGGCCTGTTTGGTAATGGTCTCTCTGTAAGCGATGCGAGGCGGCCGGGTGCTGACTTCGATATGGTATTTATCCTTCAGTTGTTCCAACATTATCCTCAGGTGCAATTCGCCAATGCCGCGTATCACGGTCTCATTTAATGCCGCATTGTGTTCCACCGCGAAACTCTGATCTTCCGCCTCCAGCTTATGCAGGGCATCCGATATTTTCGCCTCATCACCGCGACTCCTGGTTTCAATCGCAAGGCCGTACATCGGCGCCGGAACCTCGATAGGACGCAGGTACAAATTGTCCTCATCATGTGAATCATGCAGGATGGTACTGAAATAAATCTCATCCACCTTCGCCAGCGCGCAGATATCACCGGCAATGGCCCTGCCGATTTCGGTATGATCTTTGCCTTGCAGCTTTAATAAATGGCTCACCTTAAATGGCTTGTGGTCGTTGCCTATGAATAACTGGCTATCCCTGGAAATGCCGCCCTGGTGGATTCGGAATATGCTCAGTCGGCCTACAAACGGATCTATCTCGACCTTGAAAACATGAGCCAGGGTATGCCCCCTGGCCGGATTTGTGGCCATTTCGGTCGCGTCGGCGTCCGCCTCCGTTAGAAATTCCGGCGGATTAGCTTCATTTGGATTCGGCATTAATCGTGCAAAAATCTCCAATAACCGGTCGACACCGGCACCGGTTGCCGCCGACACAAAACAAACCGGCACCAGATGGCCTTCACGCAGCGCCCGTTCAAACGGATCATGCAATTGCTCAGGCATCAGTTCCTGGCCCTGTTCCAGATAAATCTCCATCAGATTTTCATCGAGCTCGACGATTTGATCGATGATGCAGGTATGTGCCTCCTCGACCGAAGAAAAGTCGGTCGTCGAACCGGACGGTTGAAAAAAGCAATCCACCACCTCCCGGCCATGATCCGCCGGCAGGTTGATCGGCAGGCATTCACTGCCATAAGCCGCCCTTATCTGTGCCAGTAATGCCGCCGGATCGGTCTGCTCCATATCGATCTTATTAACAATGATCAACCGGTCTAAATTACGCACTTTGGCGTATTCCATCATCCTGGTGGTGACCGGCTCGATGCCGTTTTGGGCGTTGATGACCACCGCACAGGCCTCAACCCCGGCCAGAACCGGCAGGGCCCGGCCGATCAAATCCGGGTATCCGGGGGTATCGATCAGGTTAATATGGCTGCCCCGGTGGTCCATGCTGACTATGCTGCTGCTTATCGAATGTTGATGCTGTTTTTCCTGGGGGTCGTAATCGGAGACCGTTGTGCCCCTTTCAATCGACCCCATTGCAGTGATCGTGCCGGATTTATGCAGCAGGGATTCGACCAGCATGGTTTTGCCCGCACCGCCGTGGCCGACCAGTGCAATGTTGCGGATATCTTCGGTTGAATAGCTGGCCATTATTTCCTCCTTTTTGACCCATTATATACCCGAAGTGCATTCGATACACGCCAGCGGCCGGGGGGCACGCTCACCGGGGGGGCACGCTCAGGTTAAGGCAGGTGCCGCCTGGCAAGATAATCATGGCTGCCCATTTCCTGCAGGCGGCTGATGGTGCGCCGAAATTGACGCCGTAAAAGCCGGCCACCGTACAGCCGCGCGGGTTCGGCCTCCGCGGTTATGATCAGTTTGACGTTGCGATCATAAAACTCATCAACCAATATCATAAATCGTTTGGCCTTGTCGTTCTGCGTCTCATCCATGATCGGGAGGTTGGCCAGAAACACGGTCTGAAAACAACTGGCGATCTCGATATAATCGGCCGCGCCCCTTGGCGCAGTGCATAAGGACTCAAATTCAAACCAGACCACGCCGTCGCCACAGCATACCGTATCGATGATCCGGCCCGCTATTTCAAGTTGTTCCCCTATGACCCCTTGATTCGGAGAAATATGGGCGAAGCTGGTCTTTAACATATGCAGTCCGGCCTCATCCAGCGGGGTATGGTAGGTCTCCGCCTTATCGAGATATTGCAGCCGGTAGTCGACCCCGGAATCGATATGGACCACCTGCGTATGGCGTTTGATCAAGTCGATGGCCGGGAGAAAACGCTGCCGTTGCAAACCATCCCAATAAAGCCGGTCCGGCTCTTCATTGGAGGTGGTAACCAGCACCACCTTCCTTACAAACAGCGCCTCCAGCAATCCCGCCAGCAGCATCGCATCGGCAATATCGGCAACGTGGAACTCATCCAGACATAATACCTGCGCCCGGTCGGCGATCCGATTGGCAACCGGCACCAGCGGATTGTCGATATTCTGTAGCTGTTTAAGCTCATGATGTACCCGCTGCATGAAACGATGAAAATGCACCCGCAATTTATTATCAAACGGCAGGCATTCAAAAAAACAATCAATCAAATAGGTCTTGCCTCTGCCCACCCCGCCCCAGAAATAAAGCCCGGCAACAGGGTCGCGGGATGGGCCGCGGTCAAACCTGTCCAGCAGTCTGCTTAACATATTCCCCGGTTTATTTTTTGCCAGCAGTTTTAGATAAAGACGCTGCATCCGATCAACCGCATTGGCCTGCGCCGGATCAGGACTCAATCCCTTGTTTTCGAGATCATGATGGTAGCGTTTAAGTGGAGACGGCATCCTGATTAGTTGCCGATTCTGCGTGCTTTTGGCATGATCCTTATAATAATATATTCGCCAACGATATGATAATGTTCAGCCCATGACGGTAATATTTTTTGTAATCCTATTCATACTGATCCTGTTTGGGCCGCAGATATGGATCAGGCACGTAATGAAAAAATACGCCCGCCCGGTTGAACTGTTGCCCGGCAACGGCGGCCAACTGGCCCGGCATTTAATCAGCCGCTTTGAGCTTGACAACGTCACCGTTCAAGAAACTGAAAAAAACACCGATCATTATGATCCCGAAAACAAGGCCATCCGGTTGTCGCCCGATCACCTGGCCGACAAATCGCTCACCGCGATCACCATAGCAGCGCATGAATTTGGTCACGCCCTGCAGGATAAGACCCGCTATAAACCATTGCGTCTGCGCACCCAGCTTGCCAAAATTGCCCGGATCGCGGAAAAGATCGCTTCGGTGATATTGATCGCGTTCCCGATAGTCACCGTGGTCACTAAAACCCCGCCGGTGGGAATAGTGATGTTTGCCGCCGGCCTGGTGATCATGGGTCTGCCGGTATTGCTGCATCTGATCACCTTACCGGTGGAGTTTGACGCCAGTTTTCGCAGGGCATTGCCGATCATTATCGAGGGCAATTACCTGCCGGAATCGGCCATTCCGATAGTCCGCCAGATCCTCACCGCCGCGGCCCTGACCTATCTGGCCGCGTCCCTGTTCAGTCTGTTGAACTTTTATCGCTGGATTGCAATTCTGAGAAGATAAATCGGCGCCGCGACGCTCGCGATCAGACCATGGTCGCTTTCGAGTTTTGTTGCCGCGTTTGCTTCGGGCATGGAATTAGAATCCAAGGGTGGCGCGCAGTTTTTTGCCGGGGCCGCGTCTGGCAAGGCGTTTTGTGTTCAAGAAACCGGATACTTCCAATTCACGCAAATGTTTTGTTTCGCTGATATTGAGTAACTTCGGATTTTCCTTGAGTGCCATACCGATCAATATGTCCTCCAGTTTCTGGATGAACTGATTCTTTGACCTGGCGGGCTTACTGAATTTGCCCGTTGGGGTGACTTTTGGCAAAAAGAATAACATGGGTTTGCCGTTCTGCCACTTGTCTAACTCCATGTTGTACTTTTTTATTTTGTCAGGATGGAGTGATTCCATTTCAAGAGTACGGCTTTCGGCTTTCCCGATATAGCATGGTTTTACTTTTAGCGAGCGGCCTGTTGATATTCCCAAAACATAGCAACCACAAGCGGCTTTTAATCCCTTTTTATCCTTTTCAACCTCATCCCAGAAAGAGCCCAGATGAATCTTACTCTCAGATATCGTTCCTCTCTTTCCCATGGGGATTGCATACGGACCACATACGTCAAATTTCATTGTTTTAACCTCCAAAAATAAACAGGAAACCTCTTAACAACCCATCACACAAACGGCCAAAGGTTTTATTGTTTCCCATATAAGCCAATTTATTCTACCACACTCAAACTGATACTTGATGGTTCTGAACCGATGCTCCATTCCGGCACGGACGCGGGCTTTTCTAATGCCCTTACTCCCGCGATGAGATCAGGTTTGCATCAACGATTGTACCGGCACACAATAACAGGCCATGCCGGTGCGGATGACGGTTGACTGCTTGCAGGATAACCCGCCCCAGTCGGGGCGTCTCCGGCAGATGCATGCAGCCCCCTAGATCAGTGCCATTTCCAGTTTTTGTTTTTGTTTTTTCCAATCGGGCAGGAGTCTTGCGAGCAGCGCATAAAATTCTTTGCCATGATTGAGATGAAACAGGTGGCACAACTCGTGGACGATCACGTACTCGATGCATTCGCCGGGCGTTTTTACCAGCTCCAGATTCAACGTCATTCCGCCCCTTCTGCTTAAACTGCCCCAGCGTGTTTTCATGGATCGGATTTTCAGGCCCGGCTTCTCCACTCCCTTGTTCCGGAAATGATGTTTGTGCCAGCATTTTTCCAGCGCTTGCGCAAAATAAACCCGCGCCCGGCGGCGATACCACGCATCCAGTAATTGCGCCAGGTTTTCCGGACCGGTATCAGGCGAAGAGATATAAAAATAACCATGCTTCAATAACACCCCTTTGGCGTCGGATTGGCGTATCTTCAACCTGTATTTTTTACCAAGATACAGATGACTTTCACCGCCGACGTATTGCCGCTTTGGGGTGCGCATTTGGAATTGGGCAAAATGCCTGAGGTGACGATTTATCCAGTGGGCGCGTTTATGAACACGGCTCTCCACCAGGGCATGATCCGTTCCCAGCGGGGCCTTCACGACCACCGAACCATCGGGATGCACGGCAATTTCCATGGTCTTTCTGCGTGAGTAGTGCACGCGAAAGGCAATCGACCGGCCCGCGCAGGTGATGGTCTGTTTGCTTGCCGCCATCATGCCCACCGCCAGAATTTTGCCACCCTGATGGTGTCTTCAAAAATTTTGTCCATCTGCTCCAACGACAAATTAATGCCATGCACCTGTTTCACCTGGTCGTAGAAAAAATCATCGATCTCATTTTTCAAGTTATTCTGCGCGTCGCCGTCGTTCCAGAAATCCACTTTCCAGTTTTTTGCTATTGCCTCTTGAATGGCAATGGCGATCAGCATCGCTATTTTATCAATTACATTCTTATCGGCAATATCTTTCAGGAGCGGTTTTATCATCCCGAAATACGCCGAACCCTCATCGTTGTCCGCCATATCGGTGGGAACGTCTTCGCGCCTTTTATTAACAATCTCATTGCGTATGCCCGTTACCCTGTGCAGATAATCAAGGTCTGATATCCGTTCTTTCTTGAAGTCGTCAATCGCATCCTGAATAAGTTTTGAAAATTTCTCATAGAAAGCCGGGTCTTTTTCCAGGCTCTCCGTGATCCTGCGTTTGGTCTCATGCGCTATGATATCCGCCGTCGCCGCCGTGGTTTTTGTTTGGTAAATCCCCAGTTTATCTTTTACTTCCGAAAATGTTTGTTCGTCAAAGATATTGACCGGATGGTTTAACCGCGTAACGTCATCCGCCTTTATATGAGTGTCCAGCAGTTTTTGAATTTTCGGCTCATATTTATCGGTGGCAACCGCTTCAGCGTAGCGCAATCTCACCGCCCGGCGCAATTTCTCAAAGCGTTTGAAATCATCCTTATGGTTTTTCAGATCGGTATCAGGAGTTTCGGTAATGAATTTCTCGGATGAAAGCGCGATGGCAAGGGTTTTCCCGTAGGCGGTCAAGCGTTGATAAAATGTGTTTCTCAATTCCTCGTCCGCCAGGTGTCTCTCATACGCTTCTTCATCGCGGGAAGTTTTAATTTCCCTGAAAACCTCCCAAAGATCTGAATAGCGTTTAGGCAGCTTGCTCACCTCTTCATTAATGGAAATAAGCAGGTCCGCAATTTCACTCTCCTCAAAACCCGCAAGTGCTTCGTAGGTCGTCAGGGCCTTATCGAGATCTTCAAGCACCTGGGCGTAGTCAATTATATAGCCGTAATCCTTGCCCTCACAAAGACGGTTAACGCGCGCTATTGCCTGAAGCAGGATATGTTCCCTCAAGGGGCGGCACAAATAAAGAACGGTGTTTCGGGGGGCGTCAAAACCGGTGATGAGTTTGTCCACCACGATCAGTATCTCCGGTTCATCGGCCTGTTTGAACTGATCGATAATCTGCTTATTGTAGTTATCCTCGGAGCCATGGTGGGCCATCTTTTGGTCCCAGAACCGGTTCACCTCGTTTGTTGTCCCGGCCCCGACCTGCTCGTGGCCCTCGCGCGTATCCGGTGGGGAAATGATGATCTCCGACGAAACCTCACCGACGTCTTGCAGGTATTCATGGTACTTGAGCGCCGTCGCCTTATTCGGGGCCACAAGCTGCGCCTTAAATCCACTGCCTTGCCAGTTGGCGCGAAAATGCTCGCTAATGTCAAAGGCCCTCATGTAAATCACCCTGTCGGCATTGTTCAGTTTGGCGGCGCTGGAATATTTTTTCTTTAAATCAGCCTTCTGTTGATCGGCAAGACCCTCAGTATGACGGGCAAACCATTTATCAACGGCGTCTTTATCCTGTTTTATCTCCACCTGCCGCCCCTCATAGATCAGAGGAACAACCTGCTTGTCATCTATCGCGGCTCTGACCGGATAAGACGGCTCGATTAACGCCCCAAAACGGGCAAAACTGTTTCTCTCTCTGCTTAGCAATGGAGTGCCGGTAAAACCTATAAAGCATGCCCCCGGAAGCATGCGCCTCATATTCGCCGACAATCCCCCGAAATTTGTGCGGTGGCTCTCGTCCACAAGCGCGACAATATCAGGAGAATCATCGACGTATTTTTCAGCGGCGGACGCGGTTTCAAACTTGTTTATCAACGTGGTGATAATGGCCGTCCCGGCTTTTATATGCTTAACCAGATCACGTCCCGAAGTGGCGCGTTTTTTATCCAAACCGCAGGCGGCAAAGGTGTTGCCAAGCTGTTTGTCCAGATCTTTGCGATCCGTAACAAGGATGATCCGCGTGTTTTTCAGTTCCGGGTCCAGCACCAGCGCTCGCGTCAGCATAACCATGGTTATGGACTTGCCGGAACCCTGCGTATGCCAGACAATTCCGCCTTTTCTCACACCCTCATCGTCCCTTGTCTTGATGTTTTTAATTGCCGAGCGAACAAGAAAAAACTGCTGGTATCGGGCAATTTTTTTTACGCCATTATCAAAAATTATAAATCCGTAAATGATCTCAAGCAGGCGTTCGGGACGGCACAGGCTGTGAATTGCTTTGTCCTGTTGCGTAACAAGACGTCCGCCTGCGCCCTCAATCTCGTCAAAATGCGCCCGCGCGGAAGCGAATTCATTGGCAAACAGAGTCTTCTTGTTCTCATCCGAAAGCGGTTGATTGACAATGGTTTTTGTCTCATCTTCGGAATCTTCCCACTCTTTCCAGACGCTCCAGAATTCCTTCGGGGTTTCGGCGGTCGCGTATTTTACCTCATTCTTATTCATCGCCATCACCAACTGCACATAAGTAAACAGGCGGGGAATATAATCCTTTCCCTGATTGCGAATCATCTGGGACACGCCCTGATCCACCCCAACCGAGGGGGCTTTGCACTCAATTACAACAACCGGGATGCCGTTCACAAACAGCACAATATCCGGTCTTACGATTTCAGCGCTCCCGGAGCGTTCCACCGAAAATTCCGCGGTCACGTGCAAAACATTTGCTCCCGGATTTTTCCAGTCGATATAGCGAACAGTATGGCTTTTGGAATCGCCTGCAATGGTCTGTTTAAGCGAGGTGCCAAGCGTCAAAAGATCGTAGCTCTCCTCATTTGTTTTCATTAAACCGTCATATGGAATGTTTTTGATCTTGTCAATCGCGGACTGAACGTTTTCCTCGCTGAAACGGTATTCTCCGCCTCTGTAATTAATGCGGTTTATTTTTTTCAGTTGTTGCCGCAGGACGTTTTCCAGCAGCACCTTGCCGTACTTGCCATTGCGCTCCTGAATCGCCCGCTCAGGCGGCAGATACTCATAGCCCAGATTGATCAGTTGCCGCAGAGCCGGGATCTGGGAGAGATATTTTTCATTGCAGGGAGGGGCGGGCATCAATTTAACCAATGTTCCGCCGGCGTTGACAGGAACCGCTCAAGCGGAATGCCGCCTTCGCCGACAATCAACGGCGCGGCTCTTTGAGCCGTCGCGTCAGTTCGGTGGCCTGGGGCCTTGTGAATGCCGGGCTTTTCATCGCCCCGAAAGTTTATTAGATTAAACGATTTTGTTCAATGTATTGAGCATTTTTGTATGGGGTATTTTTGACGTTATTTCCTCTTCCGCTAATTGCCGATTGGCCTGCAATACAAGTTGAATAGCCTCAACCAGATTTGCTTTGGTCTCTTTCAGGGTTTTGCCCTGGGTGTTGGCCCCGGGAAGTTCCTCTATATAACCGATATATCCCTGCGGAGATTTTTCAAAAACTGCCGTCAAAGTTTCCTTCATTGCAGGGTTTCCTCTATAAAAAACAAGTTAATTGAATCAATCATTATAGCGGTTATTAAAACAGGTTTTTACCTGCATATCCATAAGGCCAGGGCTATCGTGCGCGCCGTCCACCTCGCTCATAATTCCCTGTCCCCGGATTAGTTCTGCGACGCTTGCTTTCTCAGGTACTGGCAGGCACTCAGGGCGCGCTCTTGAGTTGCTTTCAAGTCGACGATGGGCTCCGGTTTGGCCGATCTGCCTCGCCCCCGATATGGATTGAATAAACCGACGCGGCTGTTTGAGTCGTCGCGTCAGTTCGGCGGCTTGGGGTCTTGTGAATGCCGGGCTTTTCATCGCCCCGAAAGTTTATTAGATTAAACGATTTTGTTCAGTGTATTGAACAAAATCTGATGTTCCCGCCCGTAGATTCAATATTCTAATGTAGTGATGACTACATCAAAACACAAAATAATCCTCTTTTTTGTATGTTTTAGGTGTTTTGCGGTAGTGCTATATTAAATTCAAGATGGTTAACATATACGGAGCCATGGCAAAAGGGCAGCGTGGTTTTCTTTCGGCAGGGGTTGGAGGGACCCAGTGGATGTAGATGCCGAAATGTTGATTAAACTGCTCATCTGTATTGCTTCCTTAAACTAGAAGACGGTCATTCACTCAATGAGCGGACAATAACAGATTTCAATGCCGCATCAGCTCTTCCGCAGGATACCCATAGTTCAGGAACCACATGACAAAGGTCTTGTAGATACAGATAGAGTACGTTTCCATCATCACCTTTCAATTCGTCAAACGCCAGTTCCATAAACCAATCTCCAACAAATTCCCTCCAATCCTTCAGGTCTGTACGGCTTGCAGCAGCAACAAGGCAAACCCTTATAGCCTCCTCAATTGAAAGAGCATAACGAGCATCACGCCTGTACCTACGTACAAGGATTCGCAATTCGTCAGCGAGTGTACGGTTCCTGGTGGTGGCTGCAACCATGGCTAATCTATTCAAGATAGTGAGAAGTTCAGCCCTGTTTTTCACGTTGGCGAGTCGATAGTTGCTAAGCTTTAGAGCTTTTGCCGCTAGTTCCGCTTGTCTTGATTCAACATGGAGGAACAGTGCGGAGTTCAAAAGAGTAATAAACGACGACGGTTCTACCTTCTTTGCGCTGAGCTGTTTCTCAATTGCCTCCGATAACTCGGCGGGCAACCTATTCGGGTTATTACTTCCTTCTAAAGGCCCAGGAAAATACGGATGGGGAAACTCGCTAAGCGAATGCAAGCTTCCAGGATCAGTGCCAAGAATGAGGTGGTGTAGATCGCCGTCATCGATATTTTGCTCGTAGTGCTTGGCCGCGATCATGATGCGGCCGAAGAAATCCGCTTTTATTTGAGATGCCGCTACATAATCGGGATTCCAGTATGGCTCCAAACGCATATCAGCGAACGATTGCAAGTAATACCGTTCTCTCCGATTGTTGGACGCCCATTCAGAAAAACAGCCAATCTCAATATCTGATTGTACAAGCTGTCGTTGAATCAGTGCGGCATGCGATAAGGATGCCAGCCTTCTGTAGAAGGGTGGTTCTTTTGACAGTAGCCGGAGCCTGGACAACTCCCCATCTACAAGGATGAACAATGCCGAGAGAAGATTGAATGCACTTGATGGTGTATCCGTATCGTCGTCTCGGATTTGTTTGATAAGACGAATAAGAGCTGGCTCAATTTCGGGCCTTCCCGGAAGGATACGTAAACCAACTTCAATCGCCCCCAGTTGTGAAATTCTATCTCCATGCTTTTCAAGAAAATCCAAAGCACGAACAAGTTCTTTATTTTCTAAATGTTCAACACTGATTTCTGCTGTTAACGCAGAATGTGATGATAGTAACAGGCTAAACAAGAAACCTTCATATGGTTTCCATGAAGGCAATTGCTTAAATAATTGCCTACCCTTACCGGTGGCGTAATCCCCAATGGACGTACTGCCATCGTAAGTGCCTACTAGCCTTTCAAAATACCTTCGTGAAGACGGAACAAGCGAGGATACTTTAATCTGCCGGCCATTTTTTATTTTGTTTCGTATTGATCGCGCGATATTTACTGGCGTATCTCTAATATCATTATCAAATCCATGGAACTCATCATCTTTAAGAGAATGTTTTGACAGAATATTGTGCCACGTATCTCGTGCGGCGATAGGTAAATTATTATGAGAGGTAATTTCATCAAGGAAGCGTAAGCGCACGGTACGATTAGGTGATAGTGCAGAAAAGTTAGGTAGTTCGAAGCGTTGCTTGTCGCGAGAAATAACGAGGTCCCGCAATTCCCCCTTTTCATCTTCACTCCCTAGCGTCCATTTCCCCTCATTCATATCTGCCACCTCTATTTTGGATACGCCTGAAAAAATCTTTCGGATAGCATCAAAAAGTGCAGAGCGCTGAATCGAAAAACCTGAGTCACCAAAACTAATAACAACATCCAAGGTGAGTCCATATTCCTCCCCAAATCCTGATTGTTCAATTAATCCCTCTCGTATAAGTGGAGGCAAAAGCTCTAACGTAGCTTGTGCTATCGCTGATCTAATGTAAGGGCTATTTGTCATGTCTATTTTTTCCTCGGCCAGATACATATCCACTATTACTGAAATCTCTTTTTTATGCTGCTCAATAATCCAAGCATACAGATCGGGATATTGTTCTCTGGCAGGAATCAAAATTCTGCCCTCTATCCAATTCCAGTACTCCTCCTTGAGGTCTTGCGACATATCAGAAAGTGGTCTGAGTGGCATTAGAGTCTGTACGCCCCGCCCGGCAACAGCACTGTCTTGATTTGTGACTTCAAATCTATGAACCCAACCGCGAATATCAATCTGATCTACGATCCAGTCGGAAAGTGTCTTGATATTAGAAACATCCGCGCCATCTTTCCATAAACTTTTGAGTACTCGAATAAACGCATGGATGGTCTGTTCTAGCCAATACGATTCTTTCGGAAGTTGAAGCCAGTCATTCATTCTAACGTGTAGAATATTTTCTCGAATAGCTTTCAGCTCAGCTGTTTCAATAACTTTTCCGTCCTTGACTGTGGAAGCATCAAGATAGTTTGTTAGCTCGTCATCGTTGACAGGCACAAAGAAATATCCGGCACGCCGGAGTTGAGTTCTGTATTCAAATTTATCTTCGAGAGATATAGATCCAGCGGAGGCCAGTCCATCTAAAATATCAAGAGTCGATAATGTGAGTGTTTTTTTAGTATCACCATCAATATTTTTATATTGATTGATAAATCTGTCATCTGAAATAATTACATCACAATCATCTATTAGTGTGAATAACTCTTTAATTGGGGTTACATAAAATTGTTCTTTCTTATCAAGATCGAGTTTCTTGCCCACCTTAATTTTTCCTGATTCTATTCTTGAATTCACAGCAGACCGTATGCTCTCTATGATTTCCCCAGCTCTCTCAGAGATTCCTTCATAAGAAATGAGATTATCTGTTTCAGAATATTTTGTCGGTGCAATAAATACTTTAAACCCTGCGGCATGTAGCTTTTCAAGTACCCCCAAATGGAGTAAATAATTTACAGCTAGATCATCCAAATACAGCGTTGCTTGATCGTTGATTCTTGTTTGATGTGGCCAGGGTTTCTCATGAAACTGTAAATACGCGCATGCTTTTCTTTCTTCATTAGCAGTGATCTGGCCATTTTCCCGCAGCTTCTCTACAATTGCGAGGCAACTACTCATCACAGCAGCATGTTCTGTTAGATCAGCTTCCTTCTCCATCAAAGAACCAACTTGATGAACTGGATACGGTCGGACAACAATATTCTGTGTATGATTATTCTCTCTGGTTTTTTGTGCCTCTGTTATTAGAATCCCAAGTTCATTTCCAACCTGATCTGATAAATCACTGTCTACTATCGTAGCCGGGACAAGTTTTTCAAGAGCACCTGTCGCGAGAAGATTACGCATCTGTTTTGCATCCCTAATTCTTGTTGGTTGATGGAATTCGACTTTCTCTTTTTCTTCGAATAACCAACCAAGTGTTGAATACGGTAAATAGACGGCATCAAATGAATCGAATACCTTGTCCAATAAATTTAAGAAACTCAAAGTGTATAGTGCTGGCAAATCTATCCCTATTGCCCTACCAGTAGTACATTGTATTGGATGGCGAGTGCCGCTGAATGCCGGAATAGCGGCTTTATATCTCAAATCATTCTTTGACGGGTTTACCAAGGCTGGGAAAATCATCAGTTCAATCAGGGGCTTGTTGAGGGATTGAGCCGCAAGCGATATTGGGATATCACCGTGAAATAACTGATTCCATATCTTGGATGCACGATGGTTCCACTCGGGGTTTCGGTCAACCACATCTTGTAAGGACATTGTCTGGATCGGGCCATCATTTCCTGATAGTTTGACGGCCTTTTGTAGCCAATGTATAACTTTTTCTTCGTCTTCCCACCCAGCGTTCGTAGCCAAGAAGTATGCGGTAGCTAGAGTATCGGCATCATCATTAGCCTTATCTGTAGCAAAGAAAAGTAAATCTCTGGCATGGGGTGAATTTATACGAAGAGCTAAATGAGCAGATCTAATCAGTTCTTGGGCGCTTCTGTTGTTTCTTTGTTGGTATTCATTGTCCACAAACGCAGAGAGAGCATTCCAGTTGCCCAGAGCGATCTCAAGATTGACTCGCAGGGCACGATAGTTTTGATTATCAGAATCATCATTCAGCTTCCCCAACTCGGAGCGCGCTTCAAGTAGCGCGCCTTCATGGTATAAAGCCGAAGAATAGAGCATTTGAAGGTGCCTGGATTGCGCCAAGATGTCGGTATTTTCTTCAAGTAATTCGACCAGTTGCCCCGTTTTGTGTGCTTTGCTTAAAGCGGTTGCCAAGCATTCGGCATCATGTACTGTACGGGTTCTTTGAAACAAAATTTCCCCGTACTCGCAAAGGCTATGCCATTCTTTTTTTGATACAAGTTCTGTAACTAAAGATGATAAATCTTGCAAAGAGTCGGTTTCCTCGAATTGAGTTTTTTGGAGTTCAACGGGATTCGTGCCTGTTGCCGTGGAAATTATTATTCGCAGACGATTTTCCTCAGATTCGGAAAGCCCATCTCTCAAAAGAAGGTTTAGGTATTCATTTGCCGTTTCAGGCAACCCGGCTTTTGAAAACATTTCGATCTGGCGGAACCTCAATGACTTTTTATCAAGATGCCTGCAAAGTTCATCGTAGTGGTGAGTAATGTATTCAGCAACACCCCTTGGAGTTTCCTGAGTCGAAGCGAGAGCAAAACGGGCTATCGCAGCGTCTTGCGTAATTTTGCCGTGAAGAACACTTTGTCGTTCAATTTCCTGCTCAATTGCAGGAATATTCAATTTAATTCTGAATTGAATGCCAAGATGGACAAGGCGAAGAGCGGACTTAGGATCGCGAAGTTTGGCTTCTAGCTGTCGCCTTCCTTGATCGGAACTCTCAGGGTCTCTCAGTGCAAGCCACAGCGCATATTCACTTGACATTGCCGCCGCATCGGGACAATTAAATTGTTGTGCAACCTCGGCGGCGCGGATAAAGTGGGAACGTGCTATTTTTCGATCCTCAATCGCGGTTGCACTTGAGGCTAGCGGAATGCTTTCCGCTTCAAATGGTACTTGCGTTAGCACAATCGAATGAAACTCATTTGGCACCGTATTTAGGAGGTGTACCATTGCCATTATGTAATGGAGGATTGGTGTTTCATTCAAATCTTGATCATTCAGATTCCCAAGGACCTCCTTTGCGATTTCCAAACGGGAAAGTTCAAGTAATTTAATCAAAAGAAAAAGCTTACCGTCGGAATCCAAGCTTTTAACATTGATGCCAACAGTTTCCAGCCAATCAACGGCTCCCTCGGCACCTTCATGATGTGCAACGACCATAAGAGCCGCAGACCGAGAGATTGGCAAATCAATCCTAGCCAGTGTGCTCAATGCAGCACTTTTGTCTCCCTTCCGTGAAAAGATAAAGGCATCTTCAATATCAATCTCCGGGCAGTTTCCTAAACTCTTTGCGGCGTCCAGATATTTTTCTGCTTCATCTAGTGCTCCTGTAGTCGACAGGAGACGAACGCACCACGCCAGTGCCCAACTCCTTAAAGCATCAGTACCTCCGGAAAGTTCCTTCTCAATAAGCCTTTTACCAAGATCTAATGAAACGCCGGTTTTATCGAAGTCCACAAAAAACCGAGACTTGCGGAGAATATTAATTTCATCCTCGATTTTTTGGTCGACAAGATCTGTGGGAAAATCCGAGAGAAGAGATCCTTGCCGACTCATCTTCTGTTCATGTTCCCGCTTCCATTCCTTAAGCATATCGGCTGAGTAGGTTTCAGGTTGCCCATCTACCACCGCATGGTGGTCTCTACAGAGAAAAAGAAGATTCTCTGGGGAATTCAACTCTTCAGGGGTAAGCTGCTCGGGATTTCCTCTTGGGCCATCTTTGCTAATTGCATAAATATGACATATCTGGCCCTTGATGAGCGGTTTAGATTTTCCAGTGGCAGGCTCAATAAGTGTGTTTTTACACGTTGGATATGCACATTGGTTCCCGCTCCAAATCCCCAATTGTTTGAGTGTTTTTTCTGAATATCTTCTCGCCATTAATGTAATTCCCTTTTCATTTTGTTTTCCATTTTCCCATCAGTAATTTCTGCATCAATCCGCGTTTTTGTGTGCGGTGTTGTTCAGATAGTTGTTTCAGCAAGTCTATCTCTTTGTTTACAGTATCGAGTACCTTAGCAATTCGTTTTTGTTCGGGGAGTGGGGGGAGAGAGATTCTAAACTTCGGTATATCTGATGAATTGATAGCCGGATAATTTGAACCAACATTAATAGCATAATAAGTTGCAAGCATCTTGTTGCTAAACAAGAACTGAAATAAAAATAGAGAGTACAATAGTTTAGGATTTGCCCTTAATACAGCAAAGCCGGTTGATGCTATGCAGTTTTCAACTTGATCTTTAAACACAAAAAATCCTTGTAAATTAGGACGAACAGTTGCTAACAACACATCTCCTTGCCTAACAACCATTCTTGCTCTTGAAGGTGCTTCTGAGAATTTATATTTATGCGTTTGAGTAAGTTTACCCCGTTCAACATCTGATAAAGAAATGTATTCAAAGCAATAATTGCCGGAAGTTTTTGAAGAAAGTACTTCCTCATTTATTGAACAAACTTCGCCCAACCTCACTTTCCGCCATTCCGGGTTATCTTGCTGGTCGCTGATGAGTGTTTTTATCAACCACTTAAACTGCTTTTCCTTGGCGGCGATGAGTGCCTCTGTTTTTTCTATGGCTGTGTCCCATGTTTCCAGTAAAGATGCGATGGCTTTTTGTTCAGGCAAGGATGGAACTGGAATTGTTACATTTTTAAGAAAGCGACCATAAATATGGACTATAGAGTCGCCTTGCCCCAGCATTCCCATTTGGTTTCTCCCCAAAGTATTGAGATAGTATGAAGCAAAATCTGCACGGAGTTTTTCTGGTTTGATAGAACATATTATCACGTCACCACCAGCGTAAACCTCTACATTATGATTAAAAGATACACATTTCCCGATTTCCTCTCTTGTTTCACCTGAACCAGCAAAGAGAAGGTCATTATCTTTAATTATTTTGAGTTTTTTGAAGTCTCTTTCATTACTGATGAAGGAATGAAAGTTTTTGATTTTGTAATTGTGTTTTGTATAAATTTCCCCATAGCGAACACATGGAACTCCATCTGTTACAAGTTCACCTTTTGTAATTCCAGTTCCTTTAGAAAAAGTGCCCACATCCCCTAATCTCACTTCCTGCCACCCATCCGGCAATGTCCGTTCCTTGTCGGCTTTCCTATTCATCCCTGATCCCCACCACGCTTGGTTAGTTTTTTTTGGAGGGCTTTGAGGTCTTTGTCAAAGTCCGATTCTATTTTTTGTTGCCTGTTGAATTTTTCATACTCGGCAAAGGCTTTTTCCTCAGCCTGTTTACGGGTAATTTTTCCGTATCCTTCAAGAATCCGGTATTCATTAAATTCCAGGAATTTATTCACACTATCGGCAAAACCTTCCATGGTAAAGCTGTTATGCTTTTCTATGATCCTTTCTATATAGTCAAAGAAGGCGGAAACCGCCCGTTCCAGACGGCGTATTTCATCTTTTGATAGATAGTTCTTGCCGATAGTCGTATCTGATTTTAGAACACGGCCATCGGGGGCATTTTTGAAGGTCATCATTCCCATTAACGGTTTATCACTGTCGGTAGAATGGTAAATTTTTTCAGAAGATGTTTGTCCTGTAATGGCGTAGTGAAACTTATCTTGTACGTGGGCATAAAATAGCATTGTGGTTTCTGATCTCGGATCATAATCAATACTGCATTCGGCGAAAATATCGGTGATCTGCTGGTAAATGCGGCGTTCGCCGGCGCGTATGGAGCGAACACGCTCCAAAAGCTCTTGAAAGTAGTCTTTCCCGAAATACCGACCATTCTTCAGGCGCTCATCATCCATGGCAAAGCCTTTGATGATGTATTCTTTTAATATTTGTGTGGCCCAGATACGGAATTGGGTGGCCTGAGCCGAATTGACGCGATACCCAACAGAAATGACGGCATCCAGATTGTAGTATTTTGTTGGGTAAGTCTGACCGGTCTCTCCCACATGTTCCAAAACGGAACTTGTGCTCTCTTCATTCAGCTCACCAGATTCATATATATTTTTCAGATGCTTAGTGATTGCCGGCCGTTGAACCCCAAACAAATCCGCCATGCGTTGCTGGGTTAGCCAAATAGTCTCGTTATTCAGGATAACCTCAACCTTTACCCCTCCTTCGGGAGCGGTGTAGAGCAAAAATTCAGTGGTCTCGTTCTGAACGGTCAGGCTTGGTGTTTTCTTTTTACTTATCATTACCCCCACCACGCCTGGTCAGTTTTTTCCGGAGTGTTTCCGGCTCTTTGATATCTTCCTCATCAGCGGTGCCGGCCTCGACTTCTTTTCTCTTGGCATCAAATTCGTCGTAACGCTCCGCCGCCGGTTTCCGGGCCACTTTCCTGCTCATCCCTGATCCCCTTCCGCCGAGACACTGACAAACAGGGCAACCAGCTTTCTATTTATGTAATAGTTATTCCTCCCCGCCTTTACTTCATCCACAATCCCCTTTTCAGTTAATTGTTTGAGATATTTGCGCGCTGTCTGACGTTCAACTGCCAGGTCTTTAGCCACATATTCAATGCGCGTATAAGGATTGCGAAACAGATTATTCAGCAAATCCTGTGAATAGACTTTCGGCAGTTCATTTCGCATACGGTGTTTGTGCTCAGCCATCAGCTCCCGAATACCCGATACCAGTTGTAGGGTTGATCTTGCCGTTTCGGTCACGGCGCACAGTATGTAGATGATCCATTCTTCCCATGCGCCTTTTTCCCGCACGGCTTGCAGCAGGCGGTAGTAGTCCGGCTTCGTGCGGTTGATTGCTCGGCTCAAATAAAGGATGGGCGCGTCCAAAAGCCCCTTGTGCGTCAGATACAGCACGTTCAGCACGCGGCCAATGCGGCCATTGCCGTCCGGGAACGGGTGAATGCTTTCAAACTGATGATGAATCAGTGCCATTTTTATCAGCGGATCAATATCATCGGGCGGTTCGTCGTTGATAAATTCTGCCAGTTCCTTCATCAGTTCCCGAATTACTATCTGGCCTTGTGGTGGAACATAAACTTCTTCGCCGGTACTCTGATTGCGTAATACCACGTCGTGAGTTTGCCGGTAACCGTCATCGCGCTGTTTAAGCAGACGGAACATGTCAACCAGCATGTTTTCGCTGATAAAATGGTTGCTCAGCCACGCCTTATAGCCGAGGTGCATCGCATCACGGTAGCGCGCTACTTCCCTGGCCGCCACCGAACCGGTATTGGAGAACAGATTGGCGCGAAACGCTTCGTCTTGGGTAGTGACAATGTTTTCAATCTCGGAACTCGCCAGCGCTTCTTGTAAAAACAATGTGTCCAACAGGATATTCGGGTTGGGCAGACTGGTTGCGCGACCTTTGAGTTCACCCAATGCACTGCGAGCTTCAACCAATGCTCTCATAATTGGAACGGTCTGAAGTTCCACCCTCGGTGGAAACTGCGTAAGAGAATATGCCCACTTCATCGTAATAGTGCCTTTTATTTAAAATTATATATATGTTTCCACAATATATATACAAAAATACGTTTTTGTATATATATTAACGCGGATATATATAAAAAAGGAGAACTAAGGAATATTTCACCGATAATTTTGCCTGTTTCTTTCATGCCCTTTTTATCCCTTCTAACAACTTGTCCATATCTTTTCGCACCTTGACCAACTCCTTACTTCCCTCGACCTCTCCTTAATTTCTTTTTGTCTTGCGACTTTTTCAGAGACTTTACGCTGGTTTTGGGCGTGGGCAATTCTTCCGGCATTGTGCCACCCACGTTTTGAATTGCTTTCCGCACTTCTTGTCCAACTTCAAAGTGCGTCCGATTGGCTTTCTCTTTTCCTTTTACCTTATCCCGCTTTAATTTTTCTTCCGTTTGTGTTGCGCGGAATAGGTTGGCGGCGAGCTCTGTACTGCCCATGTAGTCCAAAATATGCTGGCTTTTTTTAAGCTCCTTTTTCGCATGAATATCCCTGGCGCTCAAACCTCCATACAAGCCCTCGATAACCGTGATTCTGAAAGATGGCGAAATCCAGACCACTCTCCACTCCGGCACGGCTGGCAACCTCCACCAGTTGTTTGTTATGCTCTTTTAGTTCGTCGCGCAAAAACAGCCGTTTTTCATCTTCATCCAATTTCCGGAAAGATTTATCATCGGCAAGTTCCTGTCGGCGGGTTTGAATTGCAAAGTATGTTTGACCGCTTGCGATCACGGGTTTGGATGGATCGCCGTTTTGAACTATGAGATAGCAGGCATAGCGGGAAAGGTGGTAGTCGTAGTCATCAATTTTCCTTTTGGCTCCGGAGCCGATCTTGACCATTTTTCCCATCCGGGAAAAATGGTCTGAGGAAGCCATACCCGCATTCTCACAGGCACTTACAGACTTATGAATGACCGCCTTGAATTTATCCCAGCTTTTATAATCGAGGATGGACAGGAGGTCGCGTGCGGACCAGAATTCGGCGCCGTCTTGCGTATGGCGACGGGCATCCTCAAATGTTTGGTGATGTTTATTTGTTGGCATCTTGCTCATCTTTTAATCTCCTTCATCTTTTTCGCCATTTTCATCCGTACTTTGGACAGTTCTTTTTCCAGTTGATCGATTTCCCGCTGCACCGCGTCTATGTCAATCGGCTCCTCTTCCTCAAAGGTGTCCACATAACGCGGAATGTTCAGGTTGAAGTCGTTTTCCTCGATCTCTTTCGGTTTTGCCAAATGCGCATATTTGTCAACGCTTTTACGCTTTTTATAGGTGTCAATGATCTTTTTCATGTGCCTGTCCAGTAAGCTGTTCTGATTTTTTCCGGACTCATACTCGCGGCTTGCGTCAATGAACAACACGTTCTTGAGTTTCTCATTTGCGCCCCCGGTCTCACGCGAGCGATCAAACACCAGGATCGCGACCGGAATGGACGTGGTCGGGAAAAGCTTGCCCGGCAAGCCGATGACGGCATCCAGCAGATTGTCTTCGATCAAATGGCGGCGGATGCGTCCCTCCGCCGCGCCCCTGAATAAAACACCATGCGGCACCACGACCGCAATGCGCCCCTTTTTTTCCAGCGCCGCCTCCACCATGTGGCTGACGAAGGCGTAATCGCCCTTGGACCTGGGAGGTATGCCGCGCCGGAAACGCTGGTAAACGTCGTTTTCCGCATCTTCCGCCCCCCACTTATCCAACGAGAAAGGCGGATTTGCGACAATATTGTCAAATCTCATCAGGCGGTCGGTTTCCACCAGGCCGGGATCCGTTATTGTGTCGCACCATTCAATGCGCGCCGAATCCATCCCGTGCAGAAACATATTCATCCGGCAAAGCGCCCAGGTGCCGCCGTTGACTTCCATCCCACAAAGAGAGTAATCACCGCCACCGACTTCGTGCGCGGCTTCAATCAGCAGCCCTCCGGAACCGCAGGTGGGGTCGCAAATGCGTGCCCCGGGCCTGGGGGCGCATAACTTCGCCACCAACTCGGAAACCTTGTGAGGCGTGTAGAACTCTCCGGCTTTCTTGCCGGCGTCGGACGCAAAACGCTCTATCAGATAGATGTAGGTGTTGCCGATAATGTCTTCCGTAACATTGCCGGGGCTCATGTCCAATTCCGGTTTGTTCAGGTCTTCAAGCAGTGTTTTAAGACGGCGGTTGCGGTCTTTTGTTTTGCCGAGATTCGCTTCACTATTGAAATCAATGTTGCGGAAAACGCCCTCCAGTTTGTGTTTGTTTGCGTCTTCAAATGCGGTCAATGCAGTGTTTATAAGTTCGCCGATATTTGACGCGGAACGATTCTCATACAGATCATAAAAACCACTGCCCTCAGGCAAAACAAAGCGCTCATTTTTAAGACGGCGGTTGATGCGCTCTTTGTTGTGTCCGTATTGTTTTTTGTATGCCTGATAATGGCTCTTCCACACGTCGGAAACATATTTGAGAAACAGCATCACGAGTATGTAATCCTTATAAACAGATGCATCCATTACGCCGCGAAAGGTGTTGCAGGCGGCCCAGGCGGCGGCGTTGATGTCTTGTTGTCGGATCATATTATTCATGTTATCGGTTCAACGATGGTTAATCATTTCTATTTATTCAGGCTTAGTCTGGTATTGCGTTGCCGGGCGGATCGGCGCGTCTTTAATCGGTCCGGGATCAATCCGGGATCGGTCCGGTTCGCCGTCCCGCCAAATTTGTCGTTGAGGTTGGCGCCCGGTCGGGCGGCGCGGTCATTTCCCTGATGGGTCATGCCGGGCGGCGGGCACGGGCATTTTGCCTGCGGCAATGACACTCATCGGGGGCACCGATTTCCCCGGCGGTGGCGGTATATTGTGCCTGGGTACGGGAACGTCCCCACGGCCCGGTGTATTTGCCGGCAGCTATTGTTGTTTCGACTTGCGAGCCGTCCGCGAATCCGACGTTGTTCGTGCGGTTATGCCCGGTTCCGTTGAGACCCGGGTCGTGCCTGGCATCAATATGCCTATCGCCACGGGTATGCCATTGGGGCGGTCAATCGCCTGCCTGACCACGGCCCAGTCTATTTCATGGCTGCTGTTGCCGATCACCCGTTCAATCGCTTTTGCCATGTTGGCCAGCCGGTTATTCTGATGTTGTCTGGCGTCTTCCTGCATGAATGGGTGTACTTCCAGGTAGATGGTGTGATTCTGTACGCCAATCTTATAAGGCTGGTTAATAATGTTCACCGGGGTTCTCACAGAGACCTTGTTGAACAGTGATTCAATGTTTTCGGGATACAGTCTTATGCAGCCGTGGCTCACTCGCAGACCCACGCCATAGGGTTTGTTGGTGCCATGGATCAGATAGTTGGGGAGGCCCAGCCTCATCGCATAGTCCCCCAGCGGATTATCCGGCCCGGCCTCGACTATTTCCGGCAATGTTGCGCCTGCCTTTTCCCATTCCAGCCTGATCGATTTGGGTGGATACCAGTTGGGCCGGACCTTTTTTTCGGAGATATAGGTGTTGACGTATGGCGTCGACCAGCCCTGCTTGCCTATGCCGAGCGGGTGGGTAATGACCTCCTGGCGGCTGTTTTTTTTCCGGGGCGGATAGTAATACAGACGCATTTCCGGAATATTTAAGACGATCCCCGACCGCGGCGCGTCAGGCAATATGAACCGCGATGGCAGGCGTATTTTTTGGCCTTCTCCCGGCAGCCAGACATCGACGTCGGGATTGGCGAGGGCGACGTCTTGATAGCCGAAGCCATGACGGCGCGCCACCTCGGGCAGATCATCCTGCAAGGTCGTCCGGGCCCAGCCTGGCCGGCCTATCAGCATATCATTCGGATCGTCGAGCAGATAACTGCGCGCCGCCGGCTCGGCGACGTACCCGCCTGACAGGGCCAGTGCAAGCAATAGGCTTGTTGGCATGGATTTTATTGGCTTCGCCATTATGGTTTATGCTCGGATCGTTTTGCTGAAAAAAGCATTATCATGCACGTATGCAGGGTAAGACAAGTCCGGCACCCTTAGATTCCGGCGTCGGCATAAAGATCATCGTTCGCGTCGCCGCTTAATGTGCTCGGGGATTTTCCCCGCATCGCAGTACACTCGGCAACAGGATCAGGGTAAATATCGTGCTCACCGTCATGCCTCCGACTATCACCCCGGCCAACCCCCGGTACAGCTCGGTGCCGGCCCCGGGCATCAGCAGCAGCGGCAGCATGCCGAATATGCTGGTGAGGGTGCTCATCATAATGGGCCGTAGTCGCAATCTTACCGCCGTGCCCACCGCCTGTTTTCTGGGGGCGCCTTCACGTTCGGCGATGCGCGCCTGATGCACCAGCAGGATGGCATTATTGACAACCAGGCCCAGCAAAATGATAAAACCGATCATGGTCAGCAGGTCCATCGGTTGAAACGTGAACAGGTTGATCAAATTCAGTGCTATCACCCCGCCGAAGGTGGCCAGCGGGATCGCCAGCATCACCATGAAACTGTCGATGAATGAGCGAAATAACGCGCTCATCAACAGGTACAGAATTGCAATCGCCAGTAAACAACTGCCCAACATGCTCTTCAGTGCCACACTGATTTTGTCGGCGGTGCCGGCGTATTGAATATCGCCGTCTTCGGGCAGATCGTCGATGATTTTCGGTTCCACCTCGGTTTTAATCAGCCGCAGGGCGTCTTCCAGGGAGGTCTCCGGGGGCGGGGATATTTCCAGGGTCACCGTCCGCCTCCGATTGATCCGGCGGATCTCCTCGGGGCCTGCGGTTTGCACGACGTCGACCAGCTCTCCAAGCGGTAATATGCCGGTATTGGGCGTCGCCAGGGGCAGGGCTTTTAACTCTTCAGCGGTCTCCCAATCGGCGGCGCGCAGGATAATGTCTATGGTTTGTTCGCCGTCAAAATAATCGCCGACGAAAAGCCCGTCACCGAGGGTGCGGGATATCTGCGCCATCGTTGATCGTTGCCAGCCGGCTTCGGCAACCCGCCTTTCATTGGGCAGGAGACGCAACTCGGGCTGCGCCAGTTCCAGTCCCGGCTTGGGTCGTACATTGGCGCCCGGCAGGACCTGCGGGATCAGGATAAATGCATTGAGTGCGGCTTTCAGGATGGTCTCGATATTGCGCCCCTGGATGTTCATATCGATGCTTCTGCCGGAGCCGAATCCCCTGAACAGCGACACTTGTCGGGCGAAGGCGATGGTGTCCGGGATCCCCTGGACGACCGAGTTAACCAGCGGCACCAATTTGCCGGAATCCTCATCCCGCGCCGCCCTCGCACCCATGAATACCCCGCGGGAGGCGGCGACAAAGAAATAATGCTTGACCGCCGGTTCTTGTTCACCGTCGATATGGGGCTGCATTTTGGCGGCCACCAGATCGCCTATTTCCCGTTCGATTTGATCGATATTGGCCCCGGGCGGTGGCAGAATAAAGGCAAATACCAGGTTGCGGTTGCCATCCGGCAGATAATCCGCCTTGGGTTTGAATTGATATATCAGCAGCAATGGGATCAATACCAGCAGCGTTATCGACAAAAAACGTCTGGCCGGTCGGTCGGTAATGAACATAATGATCATCGTCAGTTTGTCCCAGATGCGGGTATAGGGATCGCTCAGTGTCTTATGCCTGAAAAACAGTTTTGCCGCGGTCGGTACCACGGTGATCGCGCATAATAGTGATATACCGATTGCGGCGGTGATGGTGATGGCCAGATCGGCAAATAATTGACCGGCTTCTTCCCGAACAAACACCACCGGTAAGAAAATGGCAATGGTGGTTGCGGTTGAGGCCAGCAGCGCGCCCCAGACCTGTTGCGTGCCGGTTTCGGAGGCCTGCCGCGGTGAATAATTGTTTTCCCGCAAACGGACGATGTTCTCGAGCACCACGATGGAGGCATCGAGGACCATGCCGACGGCAAAGGCCAGGCCCGCCAGCGATATGATGTTTAATGTTCTGCCGGTCATATCCATGACCGAGAAACTGGCAAGCAAACAGATCGGGATCGACACCGCCACCATCAGAGTGGCGCGAAATTTTAATAAAAAGCAGAATAAGATCAGCACCGCCAGGCCAATTCCAAGGCCCAGATTGTTGCGCAGCATTGCTATCGAGCGGTGGATATAGGTTGTTTCATCATATACCTGCTCCATCGTCAGGCCGGCGCGGGGCAGGGGGCCGTCATTCAATTCTTTTACGGCTTTATGGAGTCCGTCCATGACCTGCAGGACGTTGACGCCGGTCTCGCGCTGGGCATTGATGGCAATCGACGCCGAGCCGCGGGTCATAACGAAGCTTTCGATATCGGCGGTGCGGGCTTCGACGGTGGCCACGTCGCGCAGATAAATGGGAAAGCCGTTGCGCCATTCGATGATCATCTCACTCAACTGGGCGACGTCATATTTACCGGCAAAACGGATGCTGTATTCACGCTTGCCGATATCCTTGGAACCGCCGGATATGTCTTTGGCGGAGCCGGCTAATCCGGACACCACCGGCAGTTGCAGGCCAAGACTGGCAACCTTGTATGGGTCAAAGGTAATGCGAATTTCGCGTTTGCTGCCGCCATAGACCTCGGAACGCGCCACCCCGGGGACCCGTTCAAAGCGCGATTGGATGACTTCCTCGACAAAATCCTTATAGGTTTTGATGTCCCGGTCGTTATCGGCGGTGGTTTTAATAATGAACCATGCGATCGCCCTGGCGTCCGCGTCCACCGAGCTTATCGTCGGTTCATCGGCGTCATCGGGATAATCCGCCACCTGGTTAAGTCTGTTGATCACCTCCACCAGGGCGCGGCGCATATCGGTATCGACGGCAAAAGTGATGTTGATCTGACCGCGGCCCTCGCTTACCGTCGACCGCAGTTCGGTTACCCCCGGCAGTCCGCGTAATACGTCTTCCTGGGGTTCGATAATATCCGCCTCAACCTCATTCGGCGCGGCCGCCCGCCAGTTGGTGGTGATGGTAATACTGGGTTCTTCTATTTCCGGCGTCAGTTGTATCGGCAGGCGCGACAGACTGATCGCGCCAAACAGGATGATCAGGATCACCGCCACCGTCACGGCGACCGGATTATCGAGAGAGCGCCGGGTGAGTATCACAGGCTGGTCGGGCCGGCCCGGACCTGAACCTCTTGTCCCGGACGCAATCTTTCATTGCCGCGGATGACCACCCGATCACCGGCCTCAACGTCGCCGATCACTTCAATATATTTTCTATTGGCAACGCCGGTCGCGACCGGGATTAATTCGGCGGTATTGGCCTGGTTGATGCGAAATAGTTTGATGCCGTCACGTCGGATCACCAATGCATCATGGGGCACCGCGACCACCGATTTACTTGCCCCGGTGGGTACGACCACCTTGACCGCGTGACCGGCCATCCAGCGATGGTCAGCGAGTGCCAATCGCAACTCGTATAAACGCGAGACCTGATCACCTATCGGTATGATGGTACGTATATTGGCGCGTACCTCGGCGTCATCATCGACCACCAGCAGGCTTTTATGACGTTGTATGAACGGCACCGTATATTGCGGCGTGCGGGCTTGAATCTCCAGGTTTTCCTGATTAACCAGTCTGAGCAGGTCATCTCCGGGGTTGGCGTATTCACCCACGGATTTGAAGCGTTCGGTAATGACGCCCGAAAAGGGCGCCAGTATTCGGGTGCGTCTTATCCTGTCGCGGGCCTGTTTTATCTTTATTTCAGCGACGCTCAGTTCGCCGATCATCTCATTATAATCCGACTTTACTTCATCCAATCTGTTTTTGGCGGCATTCTTTGTCCGTGCCAGTTTTTCCAGCCGTTGAGACTCGCGCTGGTAGAACTGCATTTTGGCTTCAAGCGGCATGATGGATTTTTCAAATTCCTGTAGTTCAAGCTGATAGGTGGTGGCGTCGATTTCAGCCAGCAGGTCGCCCTTATTGGCGTGATCGCCCACTTCGAGAATATTGATGATGGTGCCTTCCACGTCCAGGGAAATACGGGAATCATCCCGGCTTATCATCGTGCCCGGGATCAGTATGGTGGAGGTGATCTTGGTTCTCAGCGCTTCTTCCACCTGCACAATGGCCGGTGCCGGGCCGCCGGCCAGGGCATCGATCGCAGGCAGTAACAAAAGCAGACCGCGTATAAAGTTGCCGGTGTTCATAAATTTATCCTTAGGGGCAGGGGGGTGCGTCCATTCATGCCCTACTATATCAAACTGTTGTTATTATTACCGTGACAAATCCGGATATTGCCAGGGCGGGTTTCCAATTTTAATACTTTGTTGATGATCCGTTGTTGGCGTACCTTGACGGTTTTTGTCGGTGCTACATCTCGTTTAGTCGCGGCATCAGCTCCACCAGATTGCAGGGGCGGGTGCGATAATCGAGTTGGCGCACGATCAAATCATCCCATGCGGTTGTGCAGGCACCGGTTGAGCCGGGCATGCAGAATATATAGGTGCTGTTTGCAACTCCCGCTATTGCCCGTGATTGCATGGTTGAGGTGTTGATCTGGCGGTAAGAAACGGCCCGAAAGGTTTCACCGAACCCGTCCATGGTCTTATCAAACAGTACGTTTACCGCCTCCGGTGTGCCGTCCCTGCCGGTTATCCCGGTGCCACCGGTTGTCAGCACCACGTCTATTTCCGGATGCGAGATCCAGGTGGCGATGACCGCCCGAATGGTATAGACGTTATCGGCCACTATCTTTTTTTCATACAGGATATGGCCCGCCTGTTGCAGGCGTTCAATGAGTAATTGCCCGGACTTATCGGTTTCGCTGGTGCGCGTATCCGATACCGTTAATACCGCGATATTCAGTGGTTTAAATTGTCGTTTTGCTGTGGACATTGTTGCATGTGTTTTGTGTCAGGCCACGGAAAAAACCGGTTGGTGCACCGGATTTCCGGGGAAATATTTTTGATCTTATAATATTCTTAATGATCTCTGCAACACTCTGACGTATGAATAGGACTGTCGACAAGGCTGAAAGTTTGACCGAGATGCGCCTGGATAAATGGCTTTGGTGTGCGCGTTTTTTCAAAACCAGGGCACTGGCCACGGCCGCGATAAAGGCCAGGAAGATCAGGCTCAACGACGGCGTGCCCAAACCGTCAAAAACCGTGCGGGTGGGCGATGAGCTGCTGATCCAGAAAAAACCATATCGCTTCGATATAACCGTATTACAGTTGTCCCGCAATCGTCTTTCGGCGCCGGCCGCCGCGCTGCTGTATCAGGAACGGCAAAAAAGCATAGACGAGCGCCGGGATCTGGCGGCCCGGCTGAGCGCCGAATCCGGGGGGCATACCAGAATGCGCGGTCGGCCCAGTAAGCGCGACCGGCGCGATCTGATGAAATTCAAACGCACCGAACCCGCGCATGACGAGGATTGATCGGGCCCCCTTGATGGTACCGGTCTAGGGTTTGATATCGATGGCCTGATCCCATTGGCCGTCAAAAAAATTCTCACCCGCCGGGTTGCGGTTGCGGTCGGCGTATTCCCTGTCCTTGAGCTCATCGGGGATCTGTTCTTCCGTCAATTGGTAGCCTATCGCGATCACCGCCATCGGCGTATATTGTTCCGGTATCGCAAAGGCTGAACGGGTTTTGTCGGCATCGAAACCGCCCATTTGGTGGACGATTAAATTCATCGCAGTGGCCTGCAGGCTCAGATTTTCGGACGCGGCACCGGTATCGTATTCGCCCCAGCGATTGGGCCGGCCATTTTGCGACAACACCGTGTCGGCAACGGCGATGATCAACAGCGGCGCCTTATCGGCCCAAGTGCGATTGCCCGGCGCAAGGCAGGAACATGCGGTTTTCCAGGCCACCGGATTGTTTGCCTTATTACAGATAATATATCGCCACGGTTGGTCGCCATAGCAAGACGGCGCCCAGCGCGCGGCCTCGATCAAGGCCAAAATCCGGGTATCGCCGATCATCCTGTCCGGGTCAAATGCGCGCCCGCTCCAGCGCCGGGCTATCAATTCGTGTATCGGCGTCGCAGTTTCGGCTTTTTTCGTGAACATAAAGGTCTGTTATTCCATTTTTGTATGCGGGGGATTATATTGTTATCCCGCTAATAATAAATATTTAATCGTAAAATTGACTGATAATCCAACGTACCGGTGCCTGGTGAACAATATTGAGAACGTCATTCAGGGACAATCGGCCGCCATTCGCAAACTATTGGCCTGTTTCTTCACCGGCGGCCACGTGCTGCTTGAGGATTTTCCCGGCACCGGCAAGACCACGCTTGCCAAGGCGCTGGCAAAATCCATAGACGTGGATTTTCAGCGCATTCAATTTACCCCTGATTTGTTGCCCACCGATATCCTGGGCATATCGATATTTAACCAGGGCACACAGTCGTTTGAATTTCACCAGGGGCCGATATTCACCAACATCTTACTCGCGGATGAAATCAACCGCGCCTCGCCCCGAACCCAATCGGCCTTATTGGAAGCCATGGGCGAGGCACAGGTCAGTATGGATAGAAATATCAGAATTCTGGACGAGTTGTTCTTCGTGATCGCCACTCAAAACCCGATTGAATATCATGGTACCTATCCTTTACCGGAGGCGCAAATGGACCGGTTCAGTATGCGTTTCAGTCTTGGCTACGTCGACCGCGATGAAGAATTAAAGATCATATCCCGCCAGAATAAATCCCATCCGCTGGACGTTCTGCAAGCCTGTTTGGACAAGGCACAAATACTGGCAACCAAACGACGGATTCTTGACGTCCATATCTCCGCGGAAATCAAACGCTACATCGTCGATCTGGTCAGGACAACGCGCGCGATGGAAGGCATACTCAACGGTGCCAGCACCCGCGCAAGTTTATCCCTGATGCGCACCTCACAGGCCATCGCGCTGTTTGATGGCCTGGACTTTGTCACCCCGGACCACGTTCAGGAATTGGCCTGCGACGTAATTGCCCATCGCCTGTCTCTGGACCCAAAATCAAAATTTTCCGGCACCACCACCGATTTTGTCGTCAGTGAAGTATTAAACCGAGTCCCGGTGCCGGTGTAAATTTTTGGGAATTATTAAGTGTATCTCCAATCCCGGTCCGCTTTCGGCGGTGAGTGCGGTAAAACCCTCGCAATGTATTCAACACTGGCATGAATTTTTTTCGGCATTTTTAAGTCGGTGGGCGACCACGATTGGGTTTTGCCCGGTCAGTCATTTTATGGTCATCCATTAGCAACGATCATCATAATTGAATCCTTAATTCCAAATTATTGTATTTCCCATTGGTTAAATCTATTTTCTGCAACAGTTGAGATATTGGATTCGTTAATTAAGTTTATACATAAATCGAATCTGTCATTCTATCGCCCTCTGGGCTCATAACGACCAAACTCAGCCGCCGCTTTAGCCGTCCGCCGGAGTGCCTTGTTATGTGCCGGTTTTGAATTCAAGAGTAGGCTGATAGCTATCTGATAAGCGTCCTTTTATTATCTCTACGTATTCTTCTTCTATTTCTATTCCAGTAAAATGATAGCCAAGCTGTTGGGCCGCTACTAATGTTGTCCCGCTCCCGGCGAACGGATCCAACACAATATTATCTTTAGATTTAGGGACCAATATAAGAGTTAACTTTTTTATCAACTCCAGTGGCTTGACGGTGCAATGCGCGAATTTCTTTTCGGATTTATTGTAATAGCCTTCGAGAATATTTGATTGAAAAGAACCGTCTTCGTTGATTGTCTTAAATACGCCAACTCCAGTTTCTTGAAGTGTTTCCCAATAGTTGTTAAGCAGTGGCTTCTGTACCAATACAATTGCTTCCCACTCGTTCCTGAAACACGTATGCCAGCCATCCCATCTTTCCGCATCAGGATGATTCATTTTTTCAAGTTTACTCTTGAGGTTTAGTCCTTTTGGAATGCCGGAATGCCTTCGGTAAACCAAAACATCTCGCGTATAAAACCCTGCGTCTTCCAGCGCAACTTGGACATGCGCTGCTGTCCTGGTGCTATTAAATACAGCGACGGGAGCGCCATGCTTACATACCCTAAACAACTCTCGTCCCCATTGTTTACACCAATTGGTGTATTCAACGGTGTTTTCCTGATTTCGCTCGTACCATCTGGCATTGCGCACGCCTCCGGCCAGTCCACTGCCGTAAGGTATATTTTTAACTAAAGTTTTACTGCCTTTGATTCTCTCTAACCGCCTATTGATTTCCTTGTCATCCCACTTGCGACCAATAAATTCATAGTTATATGGTGGATCGGTGATACAGGTCGCAATTGAGTCATTTGGTATTTCAGACATTACGGATATGCAGTCACCTAAGATTACTTGATCTAAATAATTCATGTTCAACTCCTGTCCATAAAGAAGGTTTTCTGGGCTTTGTGGGAACAAAGCCATCCATACAGATCAAAACCTGTCTTTTCCTCTAAATAATTGAATGTTTCCATGCTAGTGTAAACTGACCATCCCCCTGCTCGGCAAGCTGTCATTGCAGCCGGAAGATTATCTTCTCGAAGAAATAGAAACACGGGTCGATAACCTCTTTCTCTCAGAAGATCCCCATACTGCTTGAATTTTTTCAAAGTCCCAGAATCACCGGAGCCTACTCTATATTTTGTATCAATAGCATCCATTCCGAGAATCAAGTCACAAGGTTCGTCACCGCCGAACCTTAGAGCACTGTTGAAGTCAGAACAAGTATTCTTGCAAAGCTCTACCACCAGAAGTTGCCAACACATTCCTAGTTGCCTTCCCCAAAATTGTTTGTTTTCACGCTTCAATTCTTGCGTGATACCAAAGGTTTCCATCAAAACATCTGTGGAGTCATAGTCATCCACATAAACTTTGTCGGAGAAGCCGCCTTGATATTTTTTGAGGATATTTGAGAGTTTTTCGTCAATATCACTATTAGTCATAGATATCCTTGTTGATTGTACCCCAGCGTAGCATAATGTTTGATGAATTGCGCTCAGGTGGTTAAGCTGTTTATCAAACCTGCCTCCCAAACCAGGCATAAGAGAAATATCCCAGATTTATCGGGGTCTGAGTGACTGCTTGTATGGTGAATTCGCCGTCATCGTAAAGGGCATTACCGGCAACTATTGCATCTCTGTCCGTATCATAAAAATCAACTGTTTTTTGATTTCTCATGAGTGCAAATTTTCCTGCGTGCGCCGCTGTTATCTTCGGCAACTCTCGTTTGAACGCTTCATAATTTCTATCAACCATTTGCTGTTTTGCGGTCATAATTCATGCTCTCCTCATTTATTAAAGTATAATGACCCTATTACGCAAAGGCCAAAAAATGGTCACTATCGTATATCATTCCCGGATTTTTACATGTTCATACGTAAAGGACTCTATAAAAATTTCAAAATTCTTTACCGTCTGAGCCATTGGTTAAAGTTTCGTTTTACCGCGAACGGCTGGCTGGTGTTATTCATTTTGATTATATCCGGCATATTTAGCATCGATACCCGCCAAACCCTGGCATTCCAGATTTTTTCAATATGTTTTTCACTGTTGCTGGTTGCCACGATGCATATATTGACTTTTCGCGGAAAATTCATAATTACCCGGCAATTACCGGCTCATGGATGTAGTGGAGAAACGGTTTTTTATCGCTGCCATATTGACAACCAATTGCCGGACTCCTGCAGGAATTTATTTTTCATCGATACACTGGCCCGCCGTTTTCCCACGTTTGCAGAGTATATGCACAGCCGTGATCCGCATGACCGGAATAGAAATATTTTTGATCGTTATATCGGTTATCCCAGGCTGGTCACCCTGATACAAATGAATTGCGGCGGTATTATCAGGCCCGGGCATATAGACTATATCGCCGCACGGGGGAAGGTATCGATCAATTTGAAACTCGTTCCCCTGCGCAGGGGCTATCTCTATTTTCATCAATTTGGAATCGCCCGCACCGATCCGCTTGGCCTGATCCGTTCATTTAAAATATATGACGCCTATGACAAATTGCTGATATTGCCGAAGCTCTATCGTGCCCCTTCGATCCCATTTAAAAACAGGCGGCTTTTTCAACCCGGAGGGATCAGTCTGGCCTCTTCCATCGGCGAATCAAATGAATTTATGTCGCTGAGAGATTATCGTCCCGGCGATCCTCTTCGTTCAATACACTGGCGCAGCTATGCCAAACGCACCCAGCCGGTTGTAAAAGAATATCAGGATGAATATTTCTCACGGCTTGGTTTGATACTGGACACGTTTTGTGAACGGGGATCCGCTATGGTCTTTGAAGAAGCCGTATCCGTTGTATCTTCATTTATAACGTCAATGCAGCGTCAAGACTGTTTGCTTGACTTATTATTTGTCGGTGCCGACGCATTTCATTGCACCTCCGGTCGCGGTCTGGCGGACACGGCGGCCATGCTTGAAACGCTGGCCTGCGTTGAACCATGTGAGCAATACTCATTCAGCGAACTGACTAATCTGGTTGACCGAAATATCAATAAATTTAATAGCCTGATATGCGTGCTGCTGGATTTGAGCGAGGACAGAAGGGCATGGTTGCAACGGTTGGCACAATCCAATACCCCCGCGATATGTTTGATCATCCATGATGATAATGCGTCGCTCGATAATATCGAACGGTATCGGACGCAACAATTGCATATCCATACATTCAAGGTTGGCAATTTACAGGAGCAGCTGGATGCGCTGGAAGGCGTCACCCCGCACTCGACATGAGCGCTGATAAACAATCCGAATTGACGTACGCACCGCCGTTATCACTGGCCGCGGCATTGCTCACCTGGGGATGGCAGACTGAGCATTTGGCGTATGCGGTAATTATGGCGGTCCTGCTGGAGCTGCCTCACTGGCTGGGTTGGCGTTGCAATTTAAGTGACAGGGATTTCGAGCAACTGGCGGATTTAAGCAGTCTCGTATTTGCCGCGGTGATCGTCTATATTTTTATCACCTATTCGGCGCACGGTATTTTTAAAATACTGGAATTAATGCCGTTCATATTGTTCCTGTTAATACTGTCACAGCGATACAGCCGCCAGGGGAAAATAAAACCAAGCGCACTGTTTATCAGTATGCGCAAATTGGATAAATCGGCGTTGGCGGAATATCCTTATTCCATCGATATAAGCCTGCCCTACTTATTTATCTGCCTGCTGGCGGCCGCCACCGGCCATAAACAGCAGTCATTATTTTTTATCATCCTATGCTGTTTTTTTGTACTGTTTCTGGCGCACGTCAGGCCCCGACATTATCATCCATTACGGTGGTTTTTGCCGCTATTGCTGGTATTCGTCTCCGCGTTTTTTATCCAGTCCGGCCTGAAAACCATGCAGGCAATCATGGAGCAAAACGTCGCGCTTTGGTTTGACCGGTTTAGCTGGCGCAGCCGGGATATAAACCGTACCACCACTGCTATAGGCGCTCTCGGCCGACTCAAACTTTCCGACAGAGTGGCGCTGCGGGTAAAAAGCGAACAACCGCTCCCGTCACCATTCCTGTTGCATGAAGCCAGCTATAATTCCTATCAATACGGCGTTTGGTCCGGCACTCATACCAACTTTGAAGTAGTGGATAAAGACCCGCAACAATCGAACTGGACAATCGCGCAAGACGGCGGCGCCTATTCCAGGCTCACCGCGGCCCTTTATTTTGATGAAAATTTTGCCATTTTGCCGGTCCCGTACGGCGCCTCAACCATCGCCGGTAACGACGTTCTGACCGTCGCCAGGAGCCGGTTTAATTCAATTAAAGTGGAAAGCAAACCGGGCTGGATCAATTATCATATCGACTACTCCAAAGGCGACGTATTCGGCACTGAGCCGGTGCCGGCGGATCTGGCGGTGCCGGATAATTATCGTGATGATTTCAAACGACTTGCGGCCAGTCTGGATCTGTATGATTCCCCGCCGCGGGAAATAGTCAACACCGTCAACTCGTTTTTTGCCGAGGAATTTTATTATTCCCTTACTCAAAATCAGCGTTATCCCAAGGGCCGGTATCTGACCAATTTTCTATTTAAGGATCGCAGGGGCCATTGTGAATATTTTGCCACCGCAACCACTTTATTACTGCGAACCGCCGGCGTTCCGGCGCGTTACGCGGTTGGTTTTTCCGCCCATGAATACAGTCAGTGGCAGGAAATGTATCTGCTTAGAGCGCGTGACGCGCACTCATGGACGACTTATTATCTGCAAGGCAAATGGCATATTCTCGACACCACGCCGTCGGTTTGGGCGTCCATGGAAGCGCAGGACCGCTCGCTTCTGGAAGGCTTGTTCGATTTGGCGTCATGGCTCAGCTATACCCTTGGGCGTGACGATTCCATAGACGAGGAACAAAATAATTATAATCGCCTGCTGCTGTTACTGTTGATTCCGCTGATACTGTTGCTGTTGCGCAAACTCGGATCGAGAACCGCTGCCGCGGCAAAACCGGCCGCCGGCAGCGGCGCTGATCATAACCATCGGCGGCCCGTCGATCCGGCTTTTTTTAAGTTCATCAGCGGGCTTGAGCAAACCCTGAGCAAAAGAAATCCGGGAGAAACCCTGGCGCGCTGGCTGGTTCGGATTCTATCCGGGAGCGACCGGCTTAATGAGCACCTGAAAGTGATCCAGTTACATTATCGCCATCGCTTTGGGGCCGCCACCGGCGACCGGGCAAGGAAGGAACGCGATGAAACCATCGAACAAATACAGGGCGGCACCACCGACACCGGAGCATAAATTTTGCGTGCGGATCAGGCTTTTGGTGCCATTTTGATAACGATTTCCCGGCCCGCAGCATTGAAAATATCGGCCAGCTTAAACGTCCGATTGCTGTGATAATAATCGTTATGTATGAAAAATACGTGGATATTCGGATCCGATGGCGGGATCAACGCCCTGTTTTTTTCAAACAGCCGGGTTTTTTCGACCGCATAACGTGCGGGAATATTGATCGCGATCACGCCGGCGGCGCGACTGTCCCGGTTGGTACACGCATTATCACTGCCTCGGCGGGTACATTTGGCGCGGGCATTGACAATCAACCCGCCGGTATCGGCGTCCACGATCTTGAACCGGACCTCAAACAACATGACCTCAATATCCTGTTTAACGCCCACCAGGCCGAAAAAATCAGCCACAACCACGGCGCCGAGCAAGGTCAGGCCCAGCAGGCCCGATATCAGTGCTGTTTTTTTATTCATCGATGGTCAATCCCGGCGCAACTTTTCATTGATGGCAATCGGCGTCGGGTATTTCAATACAATCGCATACGAAGAAGCGATAAACGTGATCATGGTGGCAAGCTGAATCAGATAAGAGGCGGTTAATGAAATAAAATCCGACTCCACCGCCACCGCCGCGATCAGCAATGAAAATTCGCTGATCTGTCCGAGCCGTACTCCTATTTCCAGCGACGCCGGTTTGTCTTCGCCTGCATATATCAGCAGGTACTTAAATACCAACGGTTTGATGATCAATATAAAACCCGCCAGCACCAGCGCCGGCAGCAATACTTGATCGATGATCGATACGTTAAATTTTGCACCCAGGGCAAAAAAGAAAATAACCAGAAAAAAATCCCGCAGCGGTTTTAAGCGTTCGGTAATAAACAACGCGATCGGACTCGACGCCAACGTCACCCCCGCGATAAACGCGCCAATTTCATGCGACAGTCCGACGAAATGCGCCAACTCGGCAATCCCCAGGCACCAGCCTATTGCCAACAGAAAAATGTACTCGTGTATTTGATCGAAAAGCCGGATTAATTTGATGATGACAAATTTGTTCAGCATCCAGGTAAATACGATAAAAACCGGCAGATACAGTAATTGCAAACCAATATCAATCACCGGATTTTCGCCCTTGCCGTATCCTTGAAGCAGCAATAAAATAATGATTGCCATCAGATCCTGGATCAACAGGATGCTGATAATGATCTTGCCGGTGTTGCCGTGATGCAGGGTCGTGGCGGGCAACAATTTGAGCCCGATGATGGTGCTGGAAAACATCATGACCGCGCCGATCAACAGCGATTCAAACAAGCCATGGCCGAAGCCATAGGCAATCAAAAAGCCGCTGAGCAGAAACACCGCCGAGCTTGACAAGGTGATCGCCAATGCCTTGTATGAGGTCTTGAGCAGTTGTTGCGGCAATAAATCCAGCCCCAGTAAATACAATAAAAATATGATCCCTATCTTGGATATGCCCTCGATAAACTCGATGTTATCCACCAGCGCAAACCCCCACGGTCCCAGTAGAATGCCGAGCAGAATATAGGCAACGATCATGGTCTGGCGGGCAAACAGCGCCAGGGTTGCAAATACCGCGGCACCGGTAAATATTAAAAATATGATGGTCTCTATCGATCCGGCGTGCATGAATCTGTCATTTGGTCCCGGCGGCCTGGCGTGGATCGGCTGTTATCGATAGCCATAGTTTTTCCAGTCTTTTCAGCGAAACCGGCATCGCCGTTTTCAATTGCTGGGCATATAAGGACACCCGCAATTCCTCCATCATCCAGCGGTAGCTCTGGAGCCGCTCGCAGCGAACCATTGAACGCGGATCGTTATTCGACAGATCGCGCAGCCGCCGCCAATGTATCGCCAATTGCCGATGATCCGCGTCCTGCCTGGCGCCGGCGTATGAGGCCTTATCCAGCCGCCGGTCGATAGCGCTCAGATATCTGGGATAATGGTTTAACCGGACCAGGGGCACGTCAGTTAAAAAACCGTCATAGATCAAATACGAAAGCTGGCTGCAAATATCATCCGCGGTTGCTCCCTTGAGCCTGTTTAGACGCACGCTGATTTGTGCGTGCAGCTCAAAAATCCGCTTGAGCAGGCGGCTCAGTTCAGCCGCACGCGACAACAGCACCGTTTTACCGGCGGCGCAGCGCTTTTCAAAGTCCCGTTTGCTGTTGACGTTTGCGTCGCCGTCGACAAACGCGGCGGACGCAACCAGATCGATAAAACCGTCATAAAAGTCCTTTTCAGCGCCAATTTTTGCATAACAGCGCTCCAGTATCGCCGCCTCCGGTACGTTCTTGCGCAAATAACGGAAGTCCTGAGCCATTGCAATAATAAATAATTGCCGCAGCCCCGCCGGCATCGACAATTTTGCCTTGTTGGCGTTATCGAACAGGCGCAAATAAACCTTGTCGCCGATTTTGGCCAGCGCCGGGTAACCTTTGATCTTGTCGCCGTTGACCTCTATAAACACGTCTTCGTCCAGGCCGCCGAAATCCCAATCGCTCAGCTCGCGCTGATGATCGCCACGGGTGTTGAGATCGTCAAACAGGGCATGCATTTCAGAATCAAGTTGTTGTTTTAATGACGACAAATCTCGGCCCTTTGCCAACGGTTTGTCGCACCCGTCAATGACGCAATAATTGATCCGCAAATGATCGGGAATATGATCATTTCGCAAACTTTCCTCGCCCAGTTTAATCCCGTGATTAATAAACAGGTATTCGCTGATATGCCGTCTTAACGGGGTTTTATTATCGGCAATCGCGGCGGCGCATTTTTTTGCCGCCTCCGGCAGGGGCACGAGTAACTTCCTGAATTGTTTCGGCAGCGATTTCAAATGCCGGTATATCTTCTCCTCGATGATCCCCGGAACCAGATAGTCGCACGTCGTTTCATCCAACTGGTTGAGCACGTTCAGCGGCACGCTGACGTTAATGCCGTCATCCTCGGTTGTGGGCTGAAACTGATAATTGAGCCGCAGTATCGCGTCACCCAACTTGCATTGATCCGGGAAACTGGCCGTCAATTCAAGCGGGTCAAACGCATTGGCCACGTCTTTTTCCGACAGGATCATCTCATCTTTTGCCTGTCCGTCCAGTCCCGCCGCCCATTTTGAGAAACTTTCCGCGTCATACACCTCAGCCGGCAGCCTGTCGGCGTAAAAATCCAGCAGGGCCGTCTCATCGATAATATCCCGGCGGCGTTTTTTTGCTTCCATTGCATTAAGCCCGGCCACCAGGCGGCGGTTTTTTTGCAGAAAATCGGCCGGGTGATCGAATCGTTCCGCCAGCAGGGCCTCATGAATAAAAATATCCCGTGCCTGCTCCCTGTTGATCGAGCCGTAATCAGTTTTCCTGCCCGAATACAGGATCATGCCGTACAATTTGGCCGTCTCACCGATACAGACCCTGCCGGATTGTTGATCCCAATACGGATCGGCATGGGTTTTCTCTATTAAATGGTTGGCCGCCTGCAGCAGCCATTTGGGATCGATTTTGGCGACGTTTCGCGCGTATAACCTGGAGGTCTCAATTAAATCCGACGCGACCACCCATTTTGGTTTTTTCCCAAACTGGCCGGAACCCGGAAACAGATGGAGGCGTAAATTTCTTGCGCCGGTATAGACAACCGCGTCCGACCTAAAGGCAACGTGGCTCAGAAAGCCGTATATCAACGCGCCGTGAATCGCGGCGTAAGCCGCCGGTTCGGCGTTCATCGGCATACGCAATTGCCCACATATTTTAAGCAGTTGCTTATGAACCTCGCCCCATTCACGCATGCGCGCGTACGCAACAAAATTATCCCGGCAGAGTTTTTTCAATTGGCCTTTGGACAATCGTTTTGATCGTTGATGATAAAACCTCCAGAAATTAACAAACCAGAGAAAATCGGAACGATCATCATTAAATTGCGCGTGCCTGTGATCCGCCTTTGTGCTGCTTTCCGCCGGACGTTCCCTGGGATCCTGGATCCCCAGAGCACTGATAATAATGATGATCTCGGTTAAGCAGTTTAATTTATGCCCGGCCATTAAAATCCGCCCGTGCCGGGGATCGACCGGGAACCGAATCAGCTTCCTGCCGGTGGCGGTCAAGCGGTTGCGATCATCGAGCGCGCCCAATTCCTTCAACAGGCGTTTACCGTCATTGACAAAGCGCTTGTCGGGCGGATCGATAAAGGCAAAATCATCGATCTCACCCAGCCCCATATATTGCATCTGCAGGATCACCGCGGCAAGATTGGTGCGCACAATTTCCGCCTCGGTAAATTCCGCACGGGCGGCGAAATCCTGCTCTGAATACAAACGAATGCAGACCCCGCTGGCGGTTCTTCCGCAGCGCCCGGTGCGTTGATTGGCCGATGCCCTGGATATTTTTTCCACCGGCAGGCGTTGAATTTTACTGCGATAGCTGTACCGGCTGAGGCGCGCGTAGCCGGTGTCGATCACGTGGCGCACGCCCGGAATAGTCAGCGAAGTCTCGGCCACGTTGGTGGCCAGAATAATATGCCGGCGCTGATGCGGCAGAAATAATCGCCGTTGCCGGGCGGCGTCCAAACGCGAGTACAAAGGCAAAATATCGGTATTCGGAAGCCTTTTTTTTCGCAGCATTGCGGCGGCCTCACGAATCTCGGCCTCACCCTCCATAAACACCAGAACGTCACCGCGGTCAGTTTCGCCTAGCTGATCCAGCGCGGCCGCCAAATGCGCGTCCCGGTCCGACTGATGCCGTTCCTCGGTGGCCGGAAAATAGCGGACCTCAATCGGATACATTCTGCCCGCCACTTCCACCACCGGTGCCCCCCCAAAATGTCCGGCAAAACGTCCCACCTCCATGGTTGCCGAGGTCACAATCAATTTGAGCTCCGGTCGCCGCGGCAACAGGCCCTGCAAATAACCCAGCAGGAAATCGATATTCAGATTTCTCTCGTGAGCCTCATCGATAATGATCGTGTCATAGCCGGATAATCGATGATCATGCTTTAATTCCGACAACAAAATGCCGTCGGTCATCAGTTTAATACGGCTGTGCTTTGCGGTTTTATCGGTATGACGGACCTTAAACCCGACGAGTTGGCCGATTTCGGAACCGAGTTCCGCGGCGATTTTGGCCGCCACCGTCCTCGCGGCAATCCGTCTGGGCTGGGTGTGCCCAATCACCCCATCGCGGCCGCGGCCCGCGTCAAGGCATAATTTCGGCAATTGAGTCGTCTTGCCCGAGCCGGTTTCGCCGCACACAACAATCACCTGATTCTCCGTGATCGCATCGATGATCGCCTCTCTGTGCTTAACGATCGGCAGCTTGTCGTCGTATATCGGTTGCGGCGGCAATGGCTTGTCCAGCGGGCGTTCGGGCGCCGTATTTATTGCCTGAGACGGATTTGAGATCGCCGTCATGCTTACAACCGCGATATTGATTTGTACGTCATCTTTAATTATTTATTTAACAAACCCGGTTATCCTGATAAGATGGCTGAAATAAATTTAGGGATTATGATTGCAGTGGAATATGCACGCTTGACCGATGGCATTGATATCTTTTAATTGCTTATGATTGTATTCCAAATATAAACAAATAAACAATCGACGATCGCATGACGCTAGAATTTATACTTGCAGGTTCCCAGATAGATGGTGCCAGGGATTATCAGGAAGACGCCTTCCTGATCACCAATTTGACCGACGCTGAGGGTAAACCCAGCGCCTTAATCGTTGTCGCCGACGGCATGGGTGGTCATGCCGCCGGCAACGTCGCCAGCAATATGGCGGTGCAGGCCTTCAATAAACAGATTTCCGCCAATTATCCATCCGACAATCTGAGCACCATACTGAAAGAATCGCTTGTTCAAGCCAATGATTCCATAAGAGAGACGATTACTGAAACATCGGCCCTATCGGGCATGGGTTGCACCATGGTCGCGAGTGTCCTGGAAGGCGGCAAATTATGGTGGGCCAGCGTTGGTGACAGTCATTTATACCTGATCCGCAATAACGAGTTGACAAAAAAGAACGCCGACCACAGTTACGGTGGCTTTCTCGAACGTATGCAGGCCGCCGGCACCCCGGTGGAACCCGAAGCCGGTTTATCGAGAAATATGCTGATGAGTGCACTTACGGGCGAAGATATCAATGAGATGGACGTGCCTGATACCCCGTTAAACCTGGCAGCGGGTGACAGGATAATAATCTGTAGCGACGGCCTGGATACCCTCGATGCGGATAAGATCATACAATGTATCGAAGCTGCTGACTCACCCAAAAAATCCGCCGACGCACTGATGAGCGCGGTGGAAGAAGCAAAGGCCCCGCGGCAGGATAACACCACCGCGGTGGTCGTGTACGTTAGGACGGCTGAGACCGCGTCCGCGCCTGTCAGCGATGGGACGGACCCACTCTCCACCGGTTCCGCGGGTACGTCGGCCCCGGCCCGACCGTTGCAGGAATTTGAAGTTGAAGACGGATCCAGGGGGCGGGGCGTCAAAATCGTCGCGATCCTGGCGTTTATCGTAGTGATCGCAGCCGTTGCCGCGTATTTTGTCCTGGGGGACAAAAAAATACCGCAGGTTGCCGAACAAGCGCCGCCGGCGGTGGAAGAAATAAAAGAGGCCGAAGAACCGCAACCGGAGCCCGCCACCACTCAGGCCGAAGAACCGGAGCCCGCCGCAACTCCCCCCGAAGTGGTTGAACAAGCGGCACAACCCGCACCTGAGGCCCCGGCGGAAAAACCCGCGGAAAAACCTCAGGAAAAGGCGGCGCCGGCAAAGCAGCCTGCAGTCGTTGCCGACAAGGCCGGCGGCACCTTGCAGGACTCATTAAAATCCGGCGGCGAAGGACCGGTAATGGTTATTATTCCCGCCGGCACCTATCAGATGGGCAGTTCCGGCGCCTCGCGTCACGCCAACGAGCGCCCGCGGCATGCGGTTACAGTGGATAGTTTTGCCGCCAGCCGGCATGAGATCACCTTTGCCGAATATGATCTTTTTGCCAACGCCAGTGGGCGCAAACTCCCCGACGGTCGCGGCATGGACCGGGCGACCCACCCGGTTATCTTTGTCAGTTGGGATGACGCCTATAATTATGCCAAATGGCTGTCAAAGGAGACCGGCCATAAATACCGCCTGCTTTCCGAAGCGCATTGGGAATACATCGCCTCTACCGGCGCAAAAACACCATTCTGGTGGGGATTTGACGAGGAACCCGGGCGCGCCCACTGTTTTGGTTGCGGAACCGGACTGGACCCGCGTCAACCGACAAAAACAGGCAGCTTTAAACCGAATGCATTTGGAGTCTATGACACCGCCGGCAACGTCAACGAATGGGTGCATGATTGCTGGCATAGAAATTATCAGGACGCCCCCGACGTTGCAGAAGTATGGGAAGGGGGTGATTGTCAAGTCCGCATTGTCAGAGGTGGCGCTTACAGTACCCCGATGGAATCGCTCAGGCATTCAAAACGCGACAAATATAAGCCCGGCGCAGGCTACGACAGCATCGGCATCAGGGTGATGCGTGAACTGAAATGACGGCACTGCCGGCGTTTCCGGGCAGTGGCCGGTTTCTGATCTGCAAATAATTTTTCATCGTTTAAGTAAATATCAAAAATACCGTTGTGTCCCCGGACACAGTGCCCTGATGGATATTCAGAAGGGCAGGCTCACAGACTTATGAATTTATCGCCGAACCTTTACTTTAATGCGGGAGTAAATGTACTATACTTAAAATTGAATTTGCTTGAGAAATGATGTATAACGCTATAATCTAACGATAGATTAAGTTGACTTAACCAGGCATATACTATTACTGTAATGCGGGAGTAAATGTACTATACTTACAACTTAATGTGTTTGAGAAATGATGTATAACGGTATAATTATGATAATAAATTTAAGTCGACTGAATCAAACCTGATACTTATGGCGAAGCGAATACAGAGATTGATATGTGGGTTGGGATGCCACTTAATATGGCCCTGCGATCCTTTGTCACCGCGGTTTTGTTTTTATTCATCTCTGATGCTACTCACCCTGTTACCCGATAACAGAAACGCTGGCATGAAACACAGATTTTTTCAGGATGATGTACCTTAGCAGACGTAGCGGTAGCCATACCCTGAAAAGAGTCCTGCTGTTTATAATCTGGATAATGAATATCTGGGTGCTGGACGTGGGCAGAGTTCATTCACAGGAAATAACAAGATTTAACATAGCTGGGGATGCGCCAGTCAGTGCCGCTCTCGGCATAGTACCCAACTTGGGGTTGCCAGGGATCAGTTCAAATGGCCGATCTACTCCCCCGATAACGTTTCGGATTCTTGATCCGAATACGCTTGAGCCTTTTACAGAACCTATCCCTTTTAGCATAGCATCTGTCTTTTCCAACCCCGAAGAAGCCAGTCGCCACGCGGACATATATCCCACGCGTCTTCTGGACACTGATGATCTGCCTAACACCTATAATTTTGTGTTGGAACGGGATTTTAGGGGCGTGCAGGTGAGGCGAGCGGTGGAGATCATTGTTTTGAGGTGCTTTACGCCGGTTACTACTCTGGCAAATGGCATCGTCAGCTTCGGAGGCACCCAACTCGGTGATAGCATAACTTATACCTGTAACCCGGACTTTAGACTTGGCGGCCCGGATCGCGCCGCCCCAGGCGCCCGCACCTCATTGCAGGTAACCGCCACTTGTATCGCCGGGCCGCCCGGCGTCCCGCCCAGCTTTGACCGAGGGCCCCCGATCTGCGAGCGTGCAGCGCCTGATCTGGCAGTGTCTGCGCGTTTTTCCCCACTCACGGCAATAATTAATCAAACCGACGTCGACATAGCAGTCACGACTCGAAACATGGGGACTGAAGTCAGTAGCGAGCACAGACTGCGCTTCTACCGTTCAGATGATCCGGAGATTACGCCGGATGACGATGAGATTCCAGACTCTGCAGTATCCCATTTTATAAGTATTCCAGATCTGGGTGTGGGTGAAGATACAACTATATTTACCAGAAGATTCGATACACTGGGAGACGCCTATTATGGCGTCTGCGTCGAGCGGGTTGTCCCGCCTGAGTTCAATGTGGATAATAATTGTTCTGTTGGCGTACTAGCCAGTGTTACCGCAACGCCGGGCAGTGTAATCGCCACTTTAAGTGCACTCAGCATCTCGGAAGGTGCACTGGAACCAAATTTTCAGGGCAGGACCACGCTGGACTACAACGCATATGTTCCAAATGCGGTGGAGAGCCTGACGGTGACGCCAACGACGACCGTTACAGGTGCCACCATCACCGTTGATGGCAGGTCGGTTGCCAGCGGTGGGGCCAGTAATTCGATTATGCTCCGAACGGGCACCAATATTATCCCGGTAGTAGTAACCATTACCGGTGGCGAGAGGCGGATATATACCCTGGCGGTGACCCGGGGACCGCCCGCCCCTGATCTGACTGTATCTGCTCGTATTAATACCTCCAGGGCGATAATTTTTCAAACCGATGTCCGAGCAACAGTCACACTTCGCAACATAGGAAGTATTCCCAGCAGGTTGGCCAGTTATACTTTCTATCGTTCAGATGATGCAAATATTACGCCGGATGATGAGAGGCTTCGTCGAACGGGAGTCCGGATAAGGAGGGTAAATCCGGGTGGGGAGCTCATAAATGAATTTCCCGTTGTCGGGTGTATCGACGCAGGCTGTGTGCGAGTGGATGGGGACAACATAATTGAACTCCCCGTTATCCCCGATGGAATATTCGATAGACGGGCATTAGGAGATTTCTATTATGGCGTTTGCATCGATCAGGTATACCCTCCTGAATTCCGGCTCGACACAGCTAATAATTGCTCTGCAGGCGTGCGGGTTACTGGTATCGAACAGACGCTTATTTTGAGCGCACTCAGTACCTCGGAAGGCCCCCTGAATCCGGATTTTGACGGCGCCCGAACTTATAATGCAGCAGTTGCAAGCACGGTGACGAGCCTGACGGTGACGCCGACGGCAACCAATGCGAGTGCCAGGATCACCGTTGATGGCATGCCGGTTACCAGCGGTGAGGCCAGTAATTCGATCATGCTCGAAACGGGCGCCAATATTATTCCGATAGTAGTGACCATCGGCGCTCAGACGCAGGCATATACTCTGACGGTGACCCGGGCACGGGCAGAACCGAGGTGCGTTCTTCCTGCTAATCCGGACAATGGCACTATATTCGTCAGCGACGTAGGCAGGAAATTTATCTTCAGCGACATCCCTGTCGGCATAGGCACCGCAGTCGGCGACGTCATAACGTACGGGTGTGACTTTGGGTTTACAGGGGGAGGCAACGCCACCTGTACGGCAAGTGAGGATAACACTACTGCCAGTTACATCCCGAGAACAGTACCACCCTGTGTTGCGAGCCCTCCCGGGACTGATCTGACGGTGTTTTCGCGTCTGGGAACTGCATCAGGAATAATTGAAGCCATTGTCGGAATAGGCATCACGGTTCGCAACATAGGAATCAGAACCAGCACGTCGTACAGAGTGAGTATCTATCGTTCAAATGATGCAGAAATTACCTTAGATGACGAAGAGATTCAGGGCCTGACGCTGTCAGCAGGAACAGATGCATCGAATCTGGCGATGGATACGGAAACACAGTTGGGTTTTAGGGTGGGAAGAGTTGGTGGAGATCGGGAGGAGTTGGGAAATTTCTATTATGGCGCCTGCGTCCATCGGGTGACCCCGCCTGATATCAATATGGGGAATAATTGTTCTCTTGGTCAACAGGTCATCAGAGAGCTGTCCTGTAATACGCCTGCCAATCCAGCCAATGGGCGTGTGACCATTACCGGCAATGCTCTCGGTGATACCGCAACATATCGCTGCAACGCAGGGTTTACACGCATCGGTGACGCCACGGCCACCTGTACGGCAAATGAGGAGGAAACCAGCGCCAGCTTCATGCCGGCACCGCCGACCTGCGTTGCGCTCGGCACCGATGCCAACTTAAGCGCGCTCAGGGTATCACGAGGCACGCTGACCCCGACTTTTATGAGCGCGACCCTGGGCTACTCCGTGAACGTTGGCAACACAGTGACAAGCCTGACCGTGACGCCAACGGCAAGCGATGCGAGTGCTACGATTACTGTTAATGGCACAACGGTGGCGAGCGGTAATGCCAGTGGTTCAATCAACCTCGTTGTAGGCTCCAATCAGGTAAGGGTAATAGTGACTGCCGCCGATGCCGTGACCACACAAACATACATCCTGAATGTGACTCGGGCAGCACCGCTGAGGTGCAACGATCCCCCTAATCTTAACAATGGCTCACGCACTTTTACCGGCAATGCTATTGGTGATACCGCAACATATCGCTGCAACACAGGGTTTACACTCAGCGGTACCGCCACGACCACCTGTACGGCAAGTGGAGGTGGCACCAGTGCCAGCTTCATGCCGGCACCGCCGACCTGCGTTGCGCTCGGCACCGATGCCAATTTAAGCGCGCTCAGGGTATCACGAGGCACGCTGACCCCGACTTTTATGAGCGCGAGACGGGACTACTCCGTGAACGTTGGCAACACAGTGACAAGCCTGACCGTGACGCCAACGGCAAGCGATGCGAGTGCTACGATTACTGTTAATGGCACAACGGTGGCGAGCGGTAATGCCAGTGGTTCAATCAACCTCGTTGTAGGCTCCAATCAGGTAAGGGTAATAGTGACTGCCGCCGATGCCGTGACCACACAAACATACATCCTGAATGTGACTCGGGCAGCACCGCTGAGGTGCAACGATCCCCCTAATCTTAACAATGGCTCACGCACTTTTACCGGCAATGCTATTGGTGATACCGCAACATATCGCTGCAACACAGGGTTTACACTCAGCGGTACCGCCACGACCACCTGTACGGCAAGTGGAGGTGGCACCAGTGCCAGCTTCATGCCGGCACCGCCGACCTGCGTTGCGCTCAGCGCCGATGCCGACTTAAGCGCGCTCAGGGTATCACGAGGCACGCTGACCCCGACTTTTATGAGCGCGAGACGGGACTACTCCGTGAATGTTGGCAACACAGTGACAAGCCTGACCGTGACGCCAACGGCAAGCGATGCGGGTGCTGCGATTATTGTTAATGGCAGACCGGTGGCGAGCGGTAATGCCAGTGGTACAATCAACCTCGCTGTAGGCTCCAATCAGGTAAGGGTAAGAGTAATTGCCGCCAATACCGTGACCACGCAAACGTACGTCCTGACGGTGACTCGGGCAGAACCGACGTGCAACGATCCCCCTAATCTTAACAATGGCTCACGCACTTTTACCGGCAATGCTATCGGTGATACCGCAACATATCGCTGCAACCCAGGGTTTACACTCGACGGTACCGCCACGGCCACCTGTACGGCAAGTGGGGATCGCACCAGTGCCAGCTTCATGCCGGCACCGCCGACCTGCGTTGCGCTCAGCGCCGATGCCACTTTAAGCGCGCTTAGGGTATCACGAGGCACGCTGACCCCGACTTTTATGAGCGCGAGACGGGACTACTCCGTGAACGTTGGCAATACAGTGACAAGCCTGACCGTGACGCCAACGGCAAGCGATGCGGGTGCTACGATTGCTGTTAATGGCACAACGGTGGCGAGCGGTGGTGCCAGTGGTTCAATCAACCTCGCTGTAGGCTCCAATGAAGTAAGGGTAATAGTGACTGCCGCCGATACCAGAATCACGCAAACGTACGTCCTGGCGGTGACTCGGGCAGAACCGCCGAGGCTGACCGGCGATACCTTTACTGTCGATGAGAACGTGGCCGGCAACGTAGGCAGACCGCTGACTGCCAGTAACTTCCCGGCGGGCACCCGGGCCTGGACGATAGTATCCGGCAATACCGGCGGGGTATTCGAAATTAACCCCACCACCGGGCAACTGTCGCTGATATTAAGTCGGGACTTTGAGAGTGATCCGACAAGCTACACGCTGACCATCCGACTGGTCGTCGGCAGCGCCATGGACACAGCGGATGCGACGATTAACCTGCGGAACGTCAACGAGTCCCCCGCGCCACCGGTGGTGGATCCGCAGATGGCTATCGTCGGCGTGCCGTTCAGCTACAGCTTTGCCGCAGTGAACGATCCGGATGCGGGCGATACAGTCAGCTACCGTGCGGCCTTAACCAATGGCAATGCCCTGCCGGCCTGGCTGACCTTCACGCCGACCAGCCGCAGTTTTGCGGGTACGCCGGCGGCGGGGGACGCCGGTACGCTGATGATACGGGCCACCGCGAGGGATGATGCTATATCGCCACGGTCGAGCACCGCGGACTTTACCCTCACCGTGAACGCCCCGACGCTGACCGACGATACCTTTACGGTCAATGAGAACGTGACCGGCAACGTAGGCAGTCCGCTGACCGCCAGTAACTTCCCGACGGGCACCCGGGCCTGGACGATAGTATCCGGTAATACCGTCGATGAGGCATTCGTCATTAACGCCTCCACCGGGCAACTGTCACTGAGCTCAAGTCTGAACTTTGAGACTCCGCCCACAAGCCACACGCTGATCCTCCGACTGGTCGTTGGCGGCGCCATGGCCATGGGGACTGCGACGATTAACGTGCGGGACGTCAACGAGGCCCCTATACTCAGCTCCCAGATCCCCGATCCCGACCCGGTAGAGGCAGGCAGTGGGACTTTCCCCGTTAACGTCGCTCCCCACTTTGGCGACGTGGATGTGGGGTCTAATGGCATGCTGACCTTTACGATACAGTCCAATAGCGATGTGGCCGTCGCCACCGCCACCCTTACTGGCTCCACGGTCACCATTAACCCGCTCGCCGCCGGCACCACCACCCTCACCATCCGCGCCACCGACGGCGGCCGACTGAACGTGGAAGACAGCTTTGAGGTTGAGGTCACGGAGCCGATACCCAATAGTGCCCCCACGGCACCGGTGGTGGACCCGCAGATGGCTACCGTCGGTACGCCGTTCAGCTACAGCTTTGACGCAGTGACCGATCCGGATGTGGACGATACAGTCAGCTACCGTGCGGCCTTAACCAATGGCAATGACCTGCCGGCCTGGCTGACCTTCACGTCGACCAGCCGCAACTTTGCGGGCACGCCGGCGACGGGGGACGCCGGTGTGCTGACGATACGGGTCACCGCGATGGATGATGATGCATTGCCACTGTCGAGCACCGCGGACTTTACCCTCACCGTGAACGCCCCGACGCTGACCGACGAAACCTTTACGGTCGATGAGAACGTGCCCGGCGACGTAGGCAGTCCGCTGACCGCCAGTAACTTCCCGACGGGCACCCAGGCCTGGACGATAGAATCCGGCAATACCGGCGACGTCTTCGCCATTAACGCCATGACCGGGCAACTGTCACTGATCTCAGAGCTGAACTTTGAGAGTGGTCCGACGAGCTACACGCTGATCCTCCGACTGGTCGTTGGCGGAGCCATGGCCATGGGGACTGCGACGATTAACGTGCGGGACGTCAACGAGGCCCCCACACTCAGCTCTGCGATCCCCGACCCCGACCCGGTAGAGGCAGGCAGTGGGACTTTCCCCGTTAATGTCGCTCCCCACTTTGGCGACATGGATGTGGGGTCTAATGGCATGCTGACCTTTACGATACAGTCCAATAGCGATGTGGCCGTCGCCACCGCCGCCGTTGCCCTCTCCACGGTCACCATTAACCCGCTCATGGCCGGCACCACCACCCTCACCATCCGCGCCACCGACGGCGGCGACATGTTCGTGCAAGACAGCTTTGAGGTTGAGGTCACGGCACCGATACCCAATAGCGCCCCTATGCCACCGGTGGTGATGGCGCAGATGGCTACCGCCGGTGTGCCGTTCATCTACACCTTTGACGCAGTGATCGATCCGGATACGGGCGATACAGTCAGCTACAGTGCGGCCTTAACCGATGGCAGCCTCCTGCCGGCCTGGCTGACCTTCACGCCGACCAGCCGCAGTTTTACCGGCACGCCGGCGGCGGACGACGACGGTATGCTGACGATACGGGTCACCGCGATGGATGATGATGCATTGCCACTGTTGAGCACCGCGGACTTTACCCTCACCGTGAACGCCCCGACGCTGACCGACGAAACCTTTACGGTCGATGAGAACGTGACCGGCAACGTAGGCAGTCCGCTGACCGCCAATAACTTCATGGGGGGCACCCAGGCCTGGACAATAGTATCCGGCAATACCGGCAACGTCTTCAACATTAACACCGCCACCGGGCAACTGTCACTGATCTCAGAGCTGAACTTTGAGAGTGGTCCGACGAGCTACACGCTGATCCTCCGACTGGTCGTTGGCGGCGCCATGGCCATGGGGACTGCGACGATTAACGTGCGGGACGTCAACGAGGCCCCCACACTCAGCTCTGAGATCCCCGACTCTGGCCCGGTAGAGGCAGGCAGTGGGACTTTCATCGTTGACGTCGCCTCCCACTTTGAAGACCTGGATGAGGGGTCTAACGGCATGCTGACCTTTACGGTAGAGAACAATAGCGATGTGACCGTCGCCACCGCCGCCGTTGCCCTCTCCACGGTCACCATTAACCCGCTCATGGCCGGCACTACCACCCTCACCATCCGCGCCACCGACGGCGGCGACATGTTCGTGGAAGACAACTTTAACGTTGAGGTCACGGAGCCGATACCCAATAACGCCCCCGAGGCCCCGGTGGTGATGGCGCAGATAGCTACCGTCGACACGGCATTCATCTACACCTTTGCCGCAGTGACCGATCCGGATACGGGTGATACAGTTAGCTACAGTGCGGCCTTAACCAATGGCAATGACCTGCCGGCCTGGCTGACCTTCACGTCGACCAGCCGCACCTTTGCGGGCACGCCGGGAGCGGGGGACGACGGTACGCTGACGATACGGGTCACCGCGAGGGATGATGCTATATCGCCACGGTCGAGCACCGCGGACTTTACCCTCACCGTGAACGCCCCGATGCTGACCGACGAAACCTTTACGGTCGCTGAGAACGTGATCAGCGACGTAGGCAGTCCGCTGGCCCCCAGTAACTTCATGGGGGGCACCCAGGCCTGGACGATAGTATCCGGCAATACCGGCGACGTCTTCGATATTAACGCCACCACCGGGCAACTGTCACTGAGCTCAAGTCTGGACTTTGAGAGTGATCCGAGGAGCTACACGCTGACCCTCCAACTGGTCGTCGGCAGCGCCAGTGCCATGGGGACTGCGACGATTAATGTGCTGGACGTCAACGAGGCCCCCACACTCAGCTCCCCGATCCCCGACCCCGCCCCGGTAGCGGCAGGCAGTGGGTCTTTCACCGTTGACGTCGCCCCCCACTTTGAAGACCTGGATGCAGGGCCTAACGGCGAGCTGACCTTTACGGTAGAGGACAATAGCGCTGATACCGTCGCCACCGCCGCCGTTGCCGCCTCCATAGTCACCATTACCCCGCTCACCGCCGGCACCACCACCCTCACCATCCGCGCCACCGACGGCGCCACCGACAGTGTCCCACTGTTCGTGGAAGACAACTTTGAGGTTGTGGTCACGGTGCCGATACCCAATAACGCCCCTGCGGCACCGATGGTGATGGCGCAGATGGCTACCGTCGGTACGCCGTTCAGCTACACCTTTGCCACAGTGATGGATCCGGATGTGGGCGATACAGTCAGCTACAGTGCGGCCTTAACCGATGGCAATGACCTGCCGGCCTGGCTGACCTTCACGCCGACCGGCCGCACCTTTGCAGGCATGCCGGCGGTGGGGGACGTCGGTATGCTGACGATACGGGTCACCGCGATGGATGATGCTGTACCGCCACTGTCGAGCACCGCGGACTTTACCCTCACCGTGAACGCCCCGACGCTGACCGACGAAACCTTTACGGTCGATGAAAACGTGACCGTCGACGTAGGCAGTCCGCTGACCGCCAGTAACTTCATGGGGGGCACCCAGGCCTGGACGATAGTATCCGGCAATACCGGCAACGTCTTCGACATTAACGCCACCACCGGGCAACTGTCACTGAGCTCAAGTCTGGACTTTGAGAGTGATCCGAGGAGCTACACGCTGACCCTCCAACTGATCGTCGGCAGCGCCATGGCCATGGGGACTGCGACGATTAACGTGCTGGACGTCAACGAGCTCCCCATACTCAGATCTGAGATCCCCGACCCCGACCCGGTAGCGGCAGGCAGTGGGTCTTTCATCGTTGACGTCGACTCCCACTTTGAAGACCTGGATGCAGGGCCTAACGGCGAGCTGACCTTTACGGTAGAGGACAATAGCGCTGATACCGTCGCCACCGCCGCCGTTGCCGCCTCCATAGTCACCATTACCCCGCTCACCGCCGGCACCACCACCCTCACCATCCGCGCCACCGACGGCGCCACCGACAGTGTCCCACTGTTCGTGGAAGACAACTTTGAGGTTGTGGTCACGGTGCCGATACCCAATAACGCCCCTGCGGCACCGATGGTGATGGCGCAGATGGCTACCGTCGGTACGCCGTTCAGCTACACCTTTGCCACAGTGATGGATCCGGATGTGGGCGATACAGTCAGCTACAGTGCGGCCTTAACCGATGGCAATGACCTGCCGGCCTGGCTGACCTTCACGCCGACCGGCCGCACCTTTGCAGGCATGCCGGCGGTGGGGGACGTCGGTATGCTGACGATACGGGTCACCGCGATGGATGATGCTTCACCGCCACTGTCGAGCACCGCGGACTTTACCCTCACCGTGAACGCCCCGACGCTGACCGACGAAACCTTTACGGTCGCTGAGAACGTGTCCGGCGACGTAGGCAGTCCGCTGACCGCCATTAACTTCATGGGGGGCGACCAGACCTGGACGATAGAATCCGGCAATACCGGCGACGTCTTCGACATTGACGCCGCCACCGGGCAACTGTCACTGAGCTCAAGTCTGAACTTTGAGGCTCCGCCCATAAGCTACACGCTGACCCTCCAACTGGCCGTCGGCAGCGCCATGGCCATGGGGACTGCGACGATTGACGTGCTGGACGTCAACGAGGCCCCCACACTCAGCTCCCCGATCCCCGACCCCGACCCGGTAGCGGCAGGCAGTGGGTCTTTCATCGTTGACGTCGACTCCCACTTTGAAGACCTGGATGCAGGGCCTAACGGCGAGCTGACCTTTACGGTAGAGGACAATAGCGCTGATACCGTCGCCACCGCCGCCGTTGCCGCCTCCATAGTCACCATTACCCCGCTCACCGTCGGCACCACCACCCTCACCATCCGCGCCACCGACGGCGCCACCGACAGTGTCCCACTGTTCGTGGAAGACAACTTTGAGGTTGTGGTCACGGCGCCGATACCGGGTAACCAGGCCCCCGCGCCACCGGTGGTGGACCCGCAGACGGCTACCGTCGGCATGCTGTTCGACTACATCTTTGACGAAGTGATCGATCCGGATACGGGCGATACAGTCAGCTACAGTGCGGCCTTAACCGATGGCGGCTCCCTGCCGACCTGGCTGACCTTCACGCCGACCAACCGCAGTTTTACCGGCACGCCGGCGGTGGGGGACGTCGGTATGCTGACGATACGGGTCACCGCGATGGATGATGCTGTACCGCCACTGTCGAGCACCGCGGACTTTACCCTCACCGTGAACGCCCCGACGCTGACCGACGAAACCTTTACGGTCGCTGAGAACGTGACCGTCGACGTAGGCAGTCCGCTGACCGCCAGTAACTTCATGGGGGGCACCCAGGCCTGGACGATAGTATCCGGCAATACCGGCGACGTCTTCGACATTGACGCCGCCACCGGGCAACTGTCACTGAGCTCAAGTCTGGACTTTGAGAGTGATCCGAGGAGCTACACGCTGACCCTCCAACTGGTCGTCGCCGGCGCCAGTGCCATGGGGACTGCGACGATTAACGTGCTGGACGTCAACGAGGCCCCCACACTCAGATCTGAGATCCCCGACCCCGCCCCGGTAGCGGCAGGCAGTGGGTCTTTCACCGTTGACGTCGCCCCCCACTTTGAAGACCTGGATGCGGGGTCTAACGGCATGTTGACCTTTACGATACAGTCCAATAGCGATGTGGCCGTCGCCACCGCCGCCCTTACCGCCAACGAGGTCACCATTAACCCGCTCATGGTCGGCACCACTAATCTCACCATCCGCGCCACCGACGGCGGCGACATGTTCGTGGAAGACAACTTTAACGTTGAGGTCACGGTGCCGATACCCAATAACGCCCCTGCGGCACCGATGGTGATGGCGCAGATGGCTACCGTCGGTACGCCGTTCAGCTACACCTTTGCCACAGTGATGGATCCGGATGTGGGCGATACAGTCAGCTACAGTGCGGCCTTAACCGATGGCAATGACCTGCCGGCCTGGCTGACCTTCACGCCGACCGGCCGCAGTTTTACCGGCATGCCGGCGGTGGGGGACGTCGGTATGCTGACGATACGGGTCACCGCGATGGATGATGCTGTACCGCCACTGTCGAGCACCGCGGACTTTACCCTCACCGTGAACGCCCCGACGCTGACCGACGAAACCTTTACGGTCGATGAAAACGTGACCGTCGACGTAGGCAGTCCGCTGACCGCCAGTAACTTCATGGGGGGCACCCAGGCCTGGACGATAGTATCCGGCAATACCGGCGACGTCTTCGACATTAACGCCACCACCGGGCAACTGTCACTGAGCTCAAGTCTGGACTTTGAGAGTGATCCGAGGAGCTACACGCTGACCCTCCAACTGGTCGTCGCCGGCGCCAGTGCCATGGGGACTGCGACGATTAACGTGCTGGACGTCAACGAGCTCCCCATACTCAGATCTGAGATCCCCGACCCCGCCCCGGTAGCGGCAGGCAGTGGGTCTTTCACCGTTGACGTCGCCCCCCACTTTGAAGACCTGGATGCGGGGTCTAACGGCATGTTGACCTTTACGATACAGTCCAATAGCGATGTGGCCGTCGCCACCGCCGCCCTTACCGCCAACGAGGTCACCATTAACCCGCTCATGGTCGGCACCACTAATCTCACCATCCGCGCCACCGACGGCGGCGACATGTTCGTGGAAGACAACTTTAACGTTGAGGTCACGGTGCCGATACCCAATAACGCCCCTGCGGCACCGATGGTGATGGCGCAGATGGCTACCGTCGGTACGCCGTTCAGCTACACCTTTGCCACAGTGATGGATCCGGATGTGGGCGATACAGTCAGCTACAGTGCGGCCTTAACCGATGGCAATGACCTGCCGGCCTGGCTGACCTTCACGCCGACCGGCCGCACCTTTGCAGGCATGCCGGCGGTGGGGGACGTCGGTATGCTGACGATACGGGTCACCGCGATGGATGATGCTGTACCGCCACTGTCGAGCACCGCGGACTTTACCCTCACCGTGAACGCCCCGACGCTGACCGACGAAACCTTTACGGTCGCTGAGAACGTGACCGTCGACGTAGGCAGTCCGCTGACCGCCAGTAACTTCATGGGGGGCACCCAGGCCTGGACGATAGTATCCGGCAATACCGGCGACGTCTTCGACATTGACGCCGCCACCGGGCAACTGTCACTGAGCTCAAGTCTGGACTTTGAGAGTGATCCGAGGAGCTACACGCTGATCCTCCAACTGGTCGTCGGCAGCGCCAGTGCCATGGGGACTGCGACGATTAACGTGCTGGACGTCAACGAGGCCCCCACACTCAGATCTGAGATCCCCGACCCCGCCCCGGTAGCGGCAGGCAGTGGGTCTTTCACCGTTGACGTCGCCCCCCACTTTGAAGACCTGGATGCGGGGTCTAACGGCATGTTGACCTTTACGATACAGTCCAATAGCGATGTGGCCGTCGCCACCGCCGCCCTTACCGCCAACGAGGTCACCATTAACCCGCTCATGGTCGGCACCACTAATCTCACCATCCGCGCCACCGACGGCGGCGACATGTTCGTGGAAGACAACTTTAACGTTGAGGTCACGGTGCCGATACCCAATAACGCCCCTGCGGCACCGATGGTGATGGCGCAGATGGCTACCGTCGGTACGCCGTTCAGCTACACCTTTGCCACAGTGATGGATCCGGATGTGGGCGATACAGTCAGCTACAGTGCGGCCTTAACCGATGGCAATGACCTGCCGGCCTGGCTGACCTTCACGCCGACCGGCCGCACCTTTGCAGGCATGCCGGCGGTGGGGGACGTCGGTATGCTGACGATACGGGTCACCGCGATGGATGATGCTTCACCGCCACTGTCGAGCACCGCGGACTTTACCCTCACCGTGAACGCCCCGACGCTGACCGACGAAACCTTTACGGTCGCTGAGAACGTGTCCGGCGACGTAGGCAGTCCGCTGACCGCCATTAACTTCATGGGGGGCGACCAGACCTGGACGATAGAATCCGGCAATACCGGCGACGTCTTCGACATTGACGCCGCCACCGGGCAACTGTCACTGAGCTCAAGTCTGAACTTTGAGGCTCCGCCCATAAGCTACACGCTGACCCTCCAACTGGCCGTCGGCAGCGCCATGGCCATGGGGACTGCGACGATTGACGTGCTGGACGTCAACGAGGCCCCCACACTCATATCTGAGATCCCCGACCCCGCCCCGGTAGCGGCAGGCAGTGGGTCTTTCATCGTTGACGTCGCCCCCCACTTTGAAGACCTGGATGCGGGGTCTAACGGCATGTTGACCTTTACGGTAGAGGACAATAGCGCTGATACCGTCGCCACCGCCGCCGTTGCCGCCTCCATAGTCACCATTACCCCGCTCACCGCCGGCACCACCACCCTCACCATCCGCGCCACCGACGGCGCCACCGACAGTGTCCCACTGTTCGTGGAAGACAACTTTGAGGTTGTGGTCACGGCGCCGATACCGGGTAACCAGGCCCCCGCGCCACCGGTGGTGGACCCGCAGACGGCTACCGTCGGCATGCTGTTCGACTACATCTTTGACGAAGTGATCGATCCGGATACGGGCGATACAGTCAGCTACAGTGCGGCCTTAACCGATGGCGGCTCCCTGCCGGCCTGGCTGACCTTCACGCCGACCAACCGCAGTTTTACCGGCACGCCGGCGGTGGGGGACGTCGGTATGCTGACGATACGGGTCACCGCGATGGATGATGCTGTACCGCCACTGTCGAGCACCGCGGACTTTACCCTCACCGTGAACGCCCCGACGCTGACCGACGAAACCTTTACGGTCGATGAAAACGTGACCGTCGACGTAGGCAGTCCGCTGACCGCCAGTAACTTCATGGGGGGCACCCAGGCCTGGACGATAGTATCCGGCAATACCGGCGACGTCTTCGACATTAACGCCACCACCGGGCAACTGTCACTGAGCTCAAGTCTGGACTTTGAGAGTGATCCGAGGAGCTACACGCTGATCCTCCAACTGGTCGTCGCCGGCGCCAGTGCCATGGGGACTGCGACGATTAACGTGCTGGACGTCAACGAGGCCCCCACACTCAGATCTGAGATCCCCGACCCCGCCCCGGTAGCGGCAGGCAGTGGGTCTTTCACCGTTGACGTCGCCCCCCACTTTGAAGACCTGGATGCGGGGTCTAACGGCATGTTGACCTTTACGATACAGTCCAATAGCGATGTGGCCGTCGCCACCGCCGCCCTTACCGCCAACGAGGTCACCATTAACCCGCTCATGGTCGGCACCACTAATCTCACCATCCGCGCCACCGACGGCGGCGACATGTTCGTGGAAGACAACTTTAACGTTGAGGTCACGGTGCCGGGGGTTAACCGGGCCCCCGCGCCACCGGTGGTGGACCCGCAGACGGCTACCGTCGGCATGTCGTTCGACTACACCTTTGACGAAGTGGACGATCCGGATGCGGGCGATACAGTCAGCTACAGTGCGGCCTTAACCGATGGCGGCTCCCTGCCGACTTGGCTGACCTTCACGCCGACCAGCCTCAGTTTTACCGGCACGCCGGAGGCGGCGGACGCCGGTACGCTGACGATACGGGTCACCGCGATGGATGATGCTTCACCGTCACGGTCGAGCACCGCGGACTTTACCCTCACCGTGAACGCCCCGACACTGACCGGCGATACCTTTACGGTCGATGAGAACGTGGCCGGCAACGTGGGCAGTCCGCTGACCGCCAGTAACTTCCCGACGGGCACCCAGGCCTGGACGATAGAATCCGGCAATACCGGCGGGGTCTTCGACATTGACGCCACCACCGGGCAACTGTCGCTGAGCTCAGGTCTGGACTTTGAGACTGCGCCCACAAGCTACACGCTGACTATCCAACTGGTCGTCGGCAGCGCCATGGCCACAGCGGATGCGACGATTAACGTGCGGGACGTCAACGAGGCCCCCGCGGCACCGGTGGTGACCCCGCAGACGGCTACCGTCAGCGTACCGTTCAACTACAGCTTTGACGCAGTGACCGATCCGGATGCGGGCGATACAGTCCGCTACAGTGCGGCCTTAACCGATGGCAACGCCCTGCCGGCCTGGCTGACCTTCACCTCGGCCAGCCTCAGTTTTACCGGCACGCCGGAGGCGGCGGACGCCGGTGCGCTGACGATACGGGTCACCGCGAGGGATGATGATGCATCGCCACTGTCAAGCACCGCGGACTTTACCCTCACGGTGAGTGTCGCCGGCACCCCGACACTGACCGGCGATACCTTTACGGTCGATGAGAACGTGGCCGGCAACGTGGGCAGTCCGCTGACCGCCAGTAACTTCCCGACGGGCACCCAGGCCTGGACGATAGAATCCGGTAATACCGGCGGGGTCTTCGACATTGACGCCACCACCGGGCAACTGTCGCTGAGCTCAGGTCTGGACTTTGAGACTGCGCCCACAAGCTACACGCTGACTATCCAACTGGTCGTCGGCAGCGCCATGGCCACAGCGGATGCGACGATTAACGTGCGGGACGTCAACGAGGCCCCCGCGGCACCGGTGGTGACCCCGCAGACGGCTACCGTCAGCATACCGTTCAGCTACAGCTTTGACGCAGTGACCGATCCGGATGCGGGCGATACAGTCGGCTACAGTGCGGCCTTAACCGATGGCAGTGCCCTGCCGGCCTGGCTGACCTTCACCTCGACCAGCCTCAGTTTTACCGGCACGCCGGAGGCGGCGGACGCCGGTGCGTTGACGATACGGGTCACCGCGAGGGATGATGATGCATCGCCACTGTCAAGCACCGCGGACTTTACCCTCACGGTGAGTGTCGCCGGCACCCCGACACTGACGGGCGATACCTTTACGGTCGATGAGAACGTGGCCGGCAACGTGGGCAGTCCGCTGACCGCCAGTAACTTCCCGACGGGCACCCAGGCCTGGACGATAGAATCCGGCAATACCGGCGGGGTCTTCGACATTGACGCCACCACCGGGCAACTGTCGCTGAGCTCAGGTCTGGACTTTGAGACTGCGCCCACAAGCTACACGCTGACTATCCAACTGGTCGTCGGCAGCGCCATGGCCACAGCGGATGCGACGATTAACGTGCGGGACGTCAACGAGGCCCCCGCGGCACCGGTGGTGACCCCGCAGACGGCTACCGTCAGCGTACCGTTCAACTACAGCTTTGACGCAGTGACCGATCCGGATGCGGGCGATACAGTCCGCTACAGTGCGGCCTTAACCGATGGCAACGCCCTGCCGGCCTGGCTGACCTTCACCTCGGCCAGCCTCAGTTTTACCGGCACGCCGGAGGCGGCGGACGCCGGTGCGCTGACGATACGGGTCACCGCGAGGGATGATGATGCATCGCCACTGTCAAGCACCGCGGACTTTACCCTCACGGTGAGTGTCGCCGGCACCCCGACACTGACCGGCGATACCTTTACGGTCGATGAGAACGTGGCCGGCAACGTGGGCAGTCCGCTGACCGCCAGTAACTTCCCGACGGGCACCCAGGCCTGGACGATAGAATCCGGTAATACCGGCGGGGTCTTCGACATTGACGCCACCACCGGGCAACTGTCGCTGAGCTCAGGTCTGGACTTTGAGACTGCGCCCACAAGCTACACGCTGACTATCCAACTGGTCGTCGGCAGCGCCATGGCCACAGCGGATGCGACGATTAACGTGCGGGACGTCAACGAGGCCCCCGCGGCACCGGTGGTGACCCCGCAGACGGCTACCGTCAGCGTACCGTTCAACTACAGCTTTGACGCAGTGACCGATCCGGATGCGGGCGATACAGTCGGCTACAGTGCGGCCTTAACCGATGGCAGTGCCCTGCCGGCCTGGCTGACCTTCACCTCGGCCAGCCTCAGTTTTACCGGCACGCCGGAGGCGGCGGACGCCGGTGCGCTGACGATACGGGTCACCGCGAGGGATGATGATGCATCGCCACTGTCAAGCACCGCGGACTTTACCCTCACGGTGAGTGTCGCCGGCACCCCGACACTGACCGGCGATACCTTTACGGTCGATGAGAACGTGGCCGGCAACGTGGGCAGTCCGCTGACCGCCAGTAACTTCCCGACGGGCACCCAGGCCTGGACGATAGAATCCGGTAATACCGGCGGGGTCTTCGACATTGACGCCACCACCGGGCAACTGTCGCTGAGCTCAGGTCTGGACTTTGAGACTGCGCCCACAAGCTACACGCTGACTATCCAACTGGTCGTCGGCAGCGCCATGGCCACAGCGGATGCGACGATTAACGTGCGGGACGTCAACGAGGCCCCCGCGGCACCGGTGGTGACCCCGCAGACGGCTACCGTCAGCATACCGTTCAACTACAGCTTTGACGCAGTGACCGATCCGGATGCGGGCGATACAGTCCGCTACAGTGCGGCCTTAACCGATGGCAACGCCCTGCCGGCCTGGCTGACCTTCACCTCGGCCAGCCTCAGTTTTACCGGCACGCCGGCGGCGGCGGACGCCGGTGCGTTGACGATACGGGTCACCGCGAGGGATGATGATGCATCGCCACTGTCAAGCACCGCGGACTTTACCCTCACGGTGAGTGTCGCCGGCACCCCGACACTGACCGGCGATACCTTTACGGTCGATGAGAACGTGGCCGGCAACGTGGGCAGTCCGCTGACCGCCAGTAACTTCCCGACGGGCACCCAGGCCTGGACGATAGAATCCGGCAATACCGGCGGGGTCTTCGACATTGACGCCACCACCGGGCAACTGTCGCTGAGCTCAGGTCTGGACTTTGAGACTGCACCCACAAGCTACACGCTGACTATCCAACTGGTCGTCGGCAGCGCCATGGCCACAGCGGATGCGACGATTAACGTGCGGGACGTCAACGAGGCCCCCGCGGCACCGGTGGTGACCCCGCAGACGGCTACCGTCAGCGTACCGTTCAACTACAGCTTTGACGCAGTGACCGATCCGGATGCGGGCGATACAGTCCGCTACAGTGCGGCCTTAACCGATGGCAACGCCCTGCCGGCCTGGCTGACCTTCACCTCGGCCAGCCTCAGTTTTACCGGCACGCCGGCGGCGGCGGACGCCGGTGCGCTGACGATACGGGTCACCGCGAGGGATGATGATGCATCGCCACTGTCAAGCACCGCGGACTTTACCCTCACGGTGAGTGTCGCCGGCACCCCGACACTGACCGGCGATACCTTTACGGTCGATGAGAACGTGGCCGGCAACGTGGGCAGTCCGCTGACCGCCAGTAACTTCCCGACGGGCACCCAGGCCTGGACGATAGAATCCGGTAATACCGGCGGGGTCTTCGACATTGACGCCACCACCGGGCAACTGTCGCTGAGCTCAGGTCTGGACTTTGAGACTGCGCCCACAAGCTACACGCTGACTATCCAACTGGTCGTCGGCAGCGCCATGGCCACAGCGGATGCGACGATTAACGTGCGGGACGTCAACGAGGCCCCCGCGGCACCGGTGGTGACCCCGCAGACGGCTACCGTCAGCGTACCGTTCAACTACAGCTTTGACGCAGTGACCGATCCGGATGCGGGCGATACAGTCCGCTACAGTGCGGCCTTAACCGATGGCAACGCCCTGCCGGCCTGGCTGACCTTCACCTCGGCCAGCCTCAGTTTTACCGGCACGCCGGCGGCGGCGGACGCCGGTGCGCTGACGATACGGGTCACCGCGAGGGATGATGATGCATTGCCACTGTCAAGCACCGCGGACTTTACCCTCACGGTGAGTGTCGCCGGCACCCCGACACTGACGGGCGATACCTTTACGGTCGATGAGAACGTGGCCGGCAACGTGGGCAGTCCGCTGACCGCCAGTAACTTCCCGACGGGCACCCAGGCCTGGACGATAGAATCCGGTAATACCGGCGGGGTCTTCGACATTGACGCCACCACCGGGCAACTGTCGCTGAGCTCAGGTCTGGACTTTGAGACTGCGCCCACAAGCTACACGCTGACTATCCAACTGGTCGTCGGCAGCGCCATGGCCACAGCGGATGCGACGATTAACGTGCGGGACGTCAACGAGGCCCCCGCGGCACCGGTGGTGACCCCGCAGACGGCTACCGTCAGCATACCGTTCAACTACAGCTTTGACGCAGTGACCGATCCGGATGCGGGCGATACAGTCGGCTACAGTGCGGCCTTAACCGATGGCAACGCCCTGCCGGCCTGGCTGACCTTCACCTCGGCCAGCCTCAGTTTTACCGGCACGCCGGCGGCGGCGGACGCCGGTGCGCTGACGATACGGGTCACCGCGAGGGATGATGATGCATTGCCACTGTCAAGCACCGCGGACTTTACCCTCACGGTGAGTGCCGCCGGCACCCCGACACTGACCGGCGATACCTTTACGGTCGATGAGAACGTGGCCGGCAACGTGGGCAGTCCGCTGACCGCCAGTAACTTCCCGACGGGCACCCAGGCCTGGACGATAGAATCCGGCAATACCGGCGGGGTCTTCGACATTGACGCCACCACCGGGCAACTGTCGCTGAGCTCAGGTCTGGACTTTGAGACTGCACCCACAAGCTACACGCTGACTATCCAACTGGTCGTCGGCAGCGCCATGGCCACAGCGGATGCGACGATTAACGTGCGGGACGTCAACGAGGCCCCCGCGGCACCGGTGGTGACCCCGCAGACGGCTACCGTCAGCGTACCGTTCAACTACAGCTTTGACGCAGTGACCGATCCGGATGCGGGCGATACAGTCCGCTACAGTGCGGCCTTAACCGATGGCAACGCCCTGCCGGCCTGGCTGACCTTCACCTCGGCCAGCCTCAGTTTTACCGGCACGCCGGCGGCGGCGGACGCCGGTGCGCTGACGATACGGGTCACCGCGAGGGATGATGATGCATTGCCACTGTCAAGCACCGCGGACTTTACCCTCACGGTGAGTGTCGCCGGCACCCCGACACTGACGGGCGATACCTTTACGGTCGATGAGAACGTGGCCGGCAACGTGGGCAGTCCGCTGACCGCCAGTAACTTCCCGACGGGCACCCAGGCCTGGACGATAGAATCCGGTAATACCGGCGGGGTCTTCGACATTGACGCCACCACCGGGCAACTGTCGCTGAGCTCAGGTCTGGACTTTGAGACTGCGCCCACAAGCTACACGCTGACTATCCAACTGGTCGTCGGCAGCGCCATGGCCACAGCGGATGCGACGATTAACGTGCGGGACGTCAACGAGGCCCCCACACTCAGATCTGAGATCCCGAACCCCGCCCCGGTAGCGGCAGGCAGTGGGTCTTTCACCGTTGACGTTGCCCCTGACGTTGACCCCCACTTTGACGACGTGGATGCGGGGACTAACGGCATGCTGACCTTTACGGTACAGTCCAATAGCGCTGAGGCCGTCGCCACCGCCACCCTTGCCGCCACCGAGGTCGTCATTACCCCGCTCATGGCCGGCATGACTACCCTCACCATTCTCGCCACCGACGGTGGCGGAATGTCCGTGCAAGACGTCTTTGACGTTGTGGTCACGGAGCCGATACCGGGTAACCAGGCCCCCGCGCCACCGGTGGTGACCCCGCAGACGGCTACCGTCGGCATGCTGTTCAGCTACAGCTTTGCCGAAGTGACCGATCCGGATGCGGGCGATACAGTCGGCTACAGTGCGGCCTTAACCGATGGCAGTGCCCTGCCGGCCTGGCTGACCTTCACGCCGACCAGCCTCAGTTTTACCGGCACGCCGGAGGCGGGGGACGCCGGTGCGTTGACGATACGGGTCACCGCGAGGGATGATGATGCATTGCCACTGTCGAGCATCGCGGACTTTATCCTCAATGTGCTGAATGAGGCGCCAATGATCGACACTCCAGTCGAGGAACGTCCTCAGGCCCTGATCACCACCCTCGCCACGTTCGGGCGCACCGTGGCCAGTAATCTGATCGGGATCATAGAGGATCGCACCACGGCAATACAATCGAAGCCGCAGGACGGTGGTTCCCAGGTGACGGTGGCCGGCAAGAGGCTGTCGATGGAATGGCTAAAATCAGCACTCAGCACTGCGCATAAGGCCGGCAGCGGTACGGTGGGCGGTCGGACCCTGGCACCGATGGCCGGTTTGCTTGGCCTGGATGACGTGAACGCCGGCGGCGTCGGCTTCCGCGAGATTAACCTGCGCCAGTTGCTGACCGAAAGCTCGTTTCAATTGGCGCTGAATGGCGACGGTGGCAAAGCCGGTAGCTGGACCTTATGGGGTCGGAGTAGTATGTCCCGCTTCGATGGCCGGCTGGGAAGCGATTTCTCTGTGGACGGCGAGGTAATGTTGGGACAAATCGGGCTCGATCTCCAAATGGACGGGAATATATTGGCCGGCCTTGCGGTCAACTACAGCGAGGGCGACAATGACTACAGTTTCACCGGTGGCACCCAGGGTGAAGTGGATATTTGGCTGACCAGTGCACACCCGTACCTGCACTGGTCGGGTGAGACGGGTCTGGACCTATGGCTTATGCTGGGATACGGCCAGGGACATGCGACCCTGGAAGACGACGCGGGGGAAGGAAACAGAACCGATCTGGCGATGGGCATGGTCGCCACCGGTGCGCGCCAGGAACTGGAAACCGAGGGATATATAAAGTGGGCACTCAAGGCGGATGGCTTCTTCACCAGCATCGATACCGACGCCGAGGCCGACAATGAGTTGGGCGCGTTGGATGCCGACACCTGGCGGCTGCGTCTGGGCCTGGAGAGCACCGCAGACCTGTTGACAGTCGGTGACACCAGCCTGAAGGCGGTCACCGAGCTCGGCTGGCGGCTGGACGGCGGCGACGCCGAAACCGGAATGGGCGCGGAGATCAGCGGCGGGCTCAATTATGCCCACCCGGGGCTGGGGTTGAACATGTCGGCGCGTGGACACTACCTGCTGGCACACCGGGACTCGGATTTCGAGGAATGGGGCGCAAGTTTTGCGGCGACCCTGGATCCGGGCACGCCCGAGCTGGGGCTACAACTGTCGTTGACCCCCAGCCTGGGTGCCGCCACCAGCGGTGGCGACAGATTGTGGCAGGATCAGCACGTGCTCGGGAGCGCATTGGACGGCCTGACCGATGCGACGGCGCCGGTGCTGAACATGCAGGCCGAGGCCGCCTATGGACTGAGCATAATGCATGATCGCGGACGATTGACCCCGTTCAGCGTATTGGATCTATCGGATCGTACTGCGCGCGCCCGCTTGGGTACGCGCATGCGGGTGTTGATGCCACGGCGCCTGGATATAGGGCTGGCGATGTACGGAGAACAAAACCGCCGCACCGAGACCGGCGAGGGCACCCTGAGCGGGGTTCTGGATAGCCGCATACGGCGCAGCTTTGCCCATGATATGGGCGTGATTGAGCTATTTGGCAAGATGCAGACCGGCGGCGAGGATGCGTACCAGTTCGGCCTGGATGCCAGTTTTAACTTCTGATCTGCTTCGGGCGTCCTGAGCGTCAACCGCGTCGTCGATGTTCAAATCCGGCGGGTGGGTGGTCAGCGTGTTGCTAGTGTCGATCGAGAAACCGGCAAGCAGGTTGCTGATGAAGGGGAAGAAATCGGCCCGATGATGAATCGCAATTTATCCAAACTCACTCATACCCTGACATTAACCCTGAGTTCGGTCTTGCTTGCCCTGTTACCCGGCCTTGCCTGCCCGGCGGGGGAGGCGGGGGCATCGGCGGACTTCACCGTCATCCGCGCCTATCCCCATGATAACCAGGCCTTTACCCAGGGACTGGTATTTCATAACGGCTATCTCTATGAAAGCACCGGCCTGTACGGCAGATCCTCGCTGCGCAAAGTCGATCTAAGCACCGGGGCGGTGAAACAGATCCGCACCCTCAGTAGCCGTCTATTTGGCGAAGGCGCAACCATATTTAACGACAAGATCTATCAACTGACCTGGAAGGCCGGCGTCGGAATAATATATGCCGTCGACAGCCTGAACATAATCGGCTCCTTTCAATACCCGTTTGAAGGCTGGGGCATCACCCATGACCAACGACACCTGATCATCAGCAACGGCACCAGCCGCCTGATCTTCTATCACCCCGAGTCCTTAAAACCGGTGAAAGAGATCACCGTAACCAGCAATAACAAAGCCGTCACGCTGCTCAACGAACTTGAATACATCGATGGCAAAATCTATGCCAATATATGGCGCTCCGACGAAATCATTGCGATAGATCCGGATACCGGGATCGTCGTCGACCGGCACGATCTATCAGCGCTGCGCCGCCAAACTCAGGGCGCCGAAGCCATGGACGTACTCAACGGTATCGCATTTGATAAACACCGCAACAGGCTGTTCGTCACCGGCAAATTCTGGCCCAGGCTGTTTGAAATACAACTGCAATAAAGCAACCGCGGACGGCTTATGATTTGCCATAAACCTTGCCGCCTTGAGTCTTGAATTGCTCGGCCTTTTCCGCCATACCCTGTTCCAGTGCCACGCTCATATCCTCTATCCCCTCAGTCCTGGCGTAATCCCGCACCTCCTGGGTGATCTTCATCGAGCAGAAATTGGGCCCGCACATAGAGCAAAAATGTGCCAGTTTATGGCCCTCCTTAGGCAGGGTGGCGTCATGATAATCCTGGGCCCGTCCCGGGTCCAGACCCAGATTGAACTGATCCTGCCAGCGAAACTCAAACCGGGCACGGGATAAAGCATTATCCCGCAATTGCGCCGCCGGATGCCCCTTGGCCAGATCCGCCGCATGGGCGGCGATCTTATACGCAATAATGCCCTCCTTAACGTCCCGTTTATCGGGCAGTCCCAGATGCTCCTTGGGCGTCACGTAACACAGCATCGCGGTGCCGTACCAACCGATCATTGCCGCCCCTATCGCCGAAGTAATATGATCATATCCCGGTGCAATATCGGTGGTCAGCGGCCCTAAGGTATAAAACGGCGCCTCATGACACTGTTGCATCTGCACGTCGACATTTTCCCTGATCAGCTGCATCGGCACGTGTCCCGGCCCCTCTATCATTACCTGCACGTCATGGCGCCAGGCAATCCGAGTCAATTCCCCCAGGGTCTTCAACTCCGCAAATTGCGCCTCATCATTGGCGTCGGCAATAGAGCCGGGGCGCAGGCCGTCCCCCAGCGAAAATGACACGTCATAGGCCCGCATGATCTCGCAGATCTCCTCGAAATGGGTATATAAAAAATTCTCCCGGTGATGCGCCAGACACCACTTGGCCAGAATCGAACCACCCCGCGAGACAATACCGGTCACCCGCTTTGCAGTCAGCGGGATATAGGGCAAACGCACGCCGGCGTGGATGGTAAAATAATCCACCCCCTGCTCAGCCTGTTCGATCAAAGTATCCTTAAATATATCCCAGCTCAGCGCCTCGGCTTTGCCGTCCACCTTTTCCAGTGCCTGGTAGATAGGCACCGTCCCCACCGGCACCGGCGAATTACGAATCAGCCACTCGCGGGTTTCATGAATATTTTTACCGGTTGACAAATCCATCACCGTATCGGCGCCCCAATGGATCGCCCAGATCATTTTTTCAATCTCCGCCTCGATCGATGAGGCAACCGCGGAATTGCCAATATTGGCGTTCACCTTAACCAAAAATTACGCCCGATGATCATCGGCTCCGCTTCCGGATGATTGATGTTGGCCGGAATAATCGCCCGCCCGGCGGCCACCTCGGCGCGCACCAATTCCGGCGTGATCGCCTCCGGCAAGCGGCCGCCGTGCCAGACCTGGCCGGCGTGACGGCGATCCGGCTGCTCCCGCTCACAGGCCTCCAGCCTTTGATTTTCACGGATCGCCACATACTCCATCTCCGGCGTGATCACCCCCCGCCTGGCATAATGCATCTGCGTCACATTGGCCCCGTCCCTGGCCCGTCTTGGCGGCGCCTGAGTGTGAAAACGCACCTTCGACAGAGCCGCGTCGCCGAGCCGCCGCCGGCCATAATCGGAACTCAATGACGCCAGGGTTTGACTATCCCGTCTTGCGTCTATCCAGGCCCGCCGGATCTCCGGCAGGCCCCGGTGAATATCGATATCCGCGTCGGCGTCACCATATGGGCCCGATGTATCATAAACCGTAACCGGGGCATTATCGGTGCTGCCCCCATTCCCGTGCGTCGGACTGCAACTGATTTCACGCATCGCCACCCTGATATCCGGACGCGACCCCGGGACGTACACCTTGCGGGAATTGGGAAAGGGTTGGACCACTTGCCCATCGCTACCGGCCGTCCCGCTCAGACCGTCTTTTGAAATTACACTCATTAGCTCATCTCTGTCCATTATAATAGTTAACCATGCCGGCGCACCCATTAACAGCGGGCCCGCTCGCTTGCGCCGATCTCATCCGGGTCCGGGTACAACCGGCGATGACATACTCAAATTGCCGCACCGATTACAATGCTATGCTATATAATAGCAATACAAACAACAACCGGAATAAATTAACATGGAAACAGAACAGGCGCGCACCAATATGATCACCCAGCAGATCAGAACCTGGGACGTGCTGGACCGGAACGTATTGGAGCTGATAGGCAAGGTACATCGCGAGGATTATATCCCGCCGGAATTTGTCCCGCTGGCCTTCGCCGATACCCCGATCCCGATTGGCCACGGGCAAATCACCATGCCCCCGAAGCTGGAAGCCCGGCTACTGCAAAGCCTTGCCCTCAAACCCACCGACCGGGTGCTGGAAATAGGCACCGGCTGCGCCTACCTGAGCGCGCTGCTGGCCCACGCCGCCGCGTTCGTCACCAGCATAGACCTGTATCCGGATTTCACCGCCGAGGCCGGCAAAAAACTGGCGCGCGCCGGTATCACCAATATCGACCTGCAAACCGGCGATATATTTACCGACTGGCAATCCGACCAACAATATGACGCGATTGCGGTAACCGGCTCAGTCCCGGTGTTAAACGATTTACTGCTGCCGAATCTAAACCGGGGCGGCAAAATGTTTGTCATCGTCGGCGAGGCGCCGGTGATGGATGCGCGGTTGATCCGGCGCATCGATCACGGTTATGCCGGCGAATCATTGTTTGAAACCGAGCTGCCCGCGTTAATCGGCGCGCCCGCCACCGACCGCTTCCAATTCTAGGCCGGCACCGCCGCAACCCAAATCGACCACCGTTTGCCTGTGAATCTCTACCGTCGCATTATTGCCGCAGTTTCTATGATCGCACTCAGCCTGCCGTCCCCGGCGGCCGGTTTGCTCGACATTTACCAACTGGCCCTCGCCAATGACCCGGCCTATAAACAAAGCATTGCCCGCAAAAATGCGGTGCTGGAGGACCGGCCGCAGGCCCTGTCCCAATTACTGCCCAACCTGAGTCTGCGCGCCAATATCAGCTATAACCGGCAAGACATATCCGCCGGCGGCGGGTTCGGTTCCGATGGTGAGGTGGATTTCGATGCCCGTGGCTACAACCTGAGTCTGACCCAACCCTTATTCAACTGGGACCATATCCTGCAACTCGGCCTCGCCGACAGCCGGATATTGGAGGCCGAAACCGAGGCACTCCGAGCCGAACAAGACCTGATCATCCGCGTCACCGAAAGCTACTTTGACGTACTCCACGACCTGGATAATATCGATTTTGCCGCCGCCGAAAAAAAATCCCTCGACCGGCAATTGCAACAGGCCAAACAACGTCTTGAAGTTGGCCTGGCCGCGATCACCGACTCCCAGGAAGCCCAGGCCGGTTATGATCGCGCCGTGGCCGACGAAATACTGGCGTTGAACGATCTCGACAACAGCCATGAAGCCATGCGCGCCATCATCGACGTCCCGCCGCCGTCCCTGGCCGCCCTCGGCGATGATTTGCCCTTAGTCGCGCCGGAGCCGGCCGATATAGACGCATGGCGCGCCCGCGCCCTCGAGCAGAATATGCAGGTTTTGGCCGCGACCCATGCATTGGCGGTCGCCGAACAACAAATACACCTGCAAACCGCGGGCCATTATCCGACCCTCGACCTGACCGCCAACCATGGGTTTAATCAGGACGGCGGCCGCTTCGGCGACTCCGAAGTCGAGACCACTAGAATAGGCATTGAGCTCAATATGCCGATCTATGCCGGCGGCGCCACCCGTTCCCGCGTCCGCCAGGCGCATCACAACTACAACCTGGCACTGGAGCAGCTTGAACAGGCGCGCCGGGCGGCGCAGCGATCCGCACGCGAGGCCTATTTGGGCGTGCTCTCCGGCGTCAGCCGGATCCGAGCGCTCAAGCAGGCCGTGGTTTCCGGTCAGACCGCATTAACCGCGACCGAGATCGGCTTTGAAGTCGGCACCCGCACTACGGTGGACCTGGTCGCGGCCGAACGCACCCTGTTATTGGCCCGCCGGGATCATTCCCGCGCCCGCTATGACTACATACTCAACGGCCTCAGACTCAAACGGGCCGCCGGCACCCTGTATGTCGAAGACCTGCATCAGCTGAGTCGCTGGCTGATTGAATAACGCGATGCCGATCTGCACACAGGATAACAGCGTCCTGGTGATCATCGACCTCCAGGAGAAACTGGCCGCGGCGATGCCGCCAACCGTGTATGAACACCTGCAACGCAACACCCTGATGTTGATCGACGCCGCCAACGCCTTGTCCATCCCGATCATCTGCACCCTGCAATACCCGCAAGGCCTGGGGCCGCTGGACGCCCGCATCCGGGCGGCGTTACCGGAATCCGCGGCCTTGATCGAAAAGACCTGCTTTTCCTGCGCCGGTTCGGCGGCGTTCACCGACTGCCTGCAAAAAACCGACAAACACCAACTGCTGCTGGCCGGGATGGAGGCGCATATCTGTGTCCTGCAAACCGCGCTGGCGCTACGGCACCGCGGCCATCAAATATTCACCATTCAAGACGCGGTCAGTTCCAGGCGACGCAGCCATTATGAAAACGCAATCGAGCGGCTTAAACAGGCCGGCATCCCATCCATAGTCACCGAATCGGTGCTGTTTGAATGGTTGCGGGATTCCACCCATCCGCACTTTAAACCCATATCAAAACTGATCACTTAGGGGAGCTCCGAACAAGCCATCACCCACAAAGGCTAAAGTGATTCCCATATAAACCGGTTTCTGGCTCGTCATCGCCGAAATTAACGGCGTGTCCGTCCCAGCCTGCCAAAATCCGGGTGTGTCTCATCCAGGCACCCTCTTTCACCGGCGTCGCCGGCTCACTTAGGCCAGGGCACAATGGCAGTGTCCCGGCAACGTCTCCGGCAATCGATGGAGCCTGCGACCATGGCCCGATTTCGGAAAGTAACGTGCAATTTTCTTCTCCCGACCCTGTCAGGGAATCAACGCCGCCATTTACCCCCAAAAACCCGGCCCCGCCGTCTGGATTTGCAAACTATAAATGTCAATATTAATATGGGGTTAAGTTAGATTCATAAAATAATACTTGATAATAGTTCTAATCTATGTCATCGTGCTTTGATCTGTTAAGCACCCGCCGATAAATCGGCTATAATATTCTATGAAACATAGGGTTTCGGCTATATTAACCTATGAAGGATTTGCAATATTTGATTAAACAAGCTCCAGGCGTGCCTGGCAACAACACTGCTTGCCCCCTGCCTGCGCGCGACAACCGGCTTGCGTCGCTGGCCGCGCTTGCGCTGGCGGCTTGTGTGGTCGGCTTGAGCCTGCTGCCCGTGACCGCCCGCGCCCAGGTGGTCCCGCAGGTCAATTTTCTGTTTGAGACCGAAGAGGTGGGCGAATCGGTGGCCGGTGGGCAGGCGACCTTGACGATAGTCACCACCTCGCCGCCTCCCGGCCCGATAGAGGTCAACTATCGTTTCCTGGCCGCGCAGTCATCGGCGACCCTGGGCGTTGACGCCAACATTGCCGGCTTGAGTGGCACCACCGGCAGTGTGCGCCTGACGCCGACGGCACCGCGTGCGACCATCAACGTCAGCGTAGTCGATGATAGCCGGGGTGAGGGGGTTGAGGAGCTGCTGTTTGAACTGGTGGGGAGTGGAACCACCCCCCCGCAATACAATCCGGGTCTGTTGTCCGCCAGCCGTCTGCGGATCTACGATGATGACGGTGGCGCCACCCGGCCGGAGCCGCGCGTCAGTTTCGCGACGCCGGACAGCGGTGTCGCGGTGGAAGGCGAGACGGTCGAGGTCGAGGTGCGGGTCACGCCGCCGCCGGCCGCGGACTTGACGATCAACTATATGCCGGCGGGCACCGCGACCTCCGGTGATGACTACCCGGCGCTCAGCGGTCGGCTCACCGTGCCCGCTGATGCCGGGCGCGCGTTCCTGCCGGTTATGCTGACCGATGATACCGACAATGAGCTGACCGAGAGCCTGATCCTGATGCTGCAGGGAGGCAGCGGCTACAGCCTGGGCGGCCTTCGCCAGCATCGACTCAGTATTGCGCCCGGCGATCTCCCCCGGATCGGCTTTGGCAGCGCTACCTCGACCGCGATGGAACCGCCCGGAGAAGAAGACGGAGACGGTGGACCCTTGACGTCGACAGACATTGCGCTGAGCCTGTCGCCGGCCCCGGCCCGGCCAATATGGGTCGGCTACCGGGTGTCCGGTAGCGCCAATGCCGGCTATGATTACACGGGTCTGGCGGACGCCGGCCTGGCGATAACGGATATGATCGGCAGCCTGCGGATAGAGGCCGGCACCGCCACCCATACTATCCGGCTGGGCATCCCCTCGGACCTGTTGCGTGAGGGCACCGAGACGCTGACGCTGGAGCTGCTGACGCCGACCGCGGGGGACGGCTATACCCTGGGGACGACGACCTCGCACACCCTCAGCATCCGTGATGACCCGGAAGACGGCGACCGGCCGCTGGTACGGTTTGGCGCCCCGAGCAGCGTCACCGTGGCCGCGGGTGCTTCGGTGGACGTCCCATTGGTGGTGGATGCGCTCGAGGGGGCCTCGCTGAGCGTCCGTCTGGCGGTGGACGGGGATCAGAGCACGGCCGAGGCGACCGACTATAATCTGCCGCCGGCGACCACGGTCACCACCGCCACCGGCACCAACCTCAGGCTGCGGACGAATACTGACGGCGATAGCGAGGACGATATCCTGGTGTTGCGGGTTGCCGCCAGTAGCGCCGGTGACTATGACACCGATGATTTGGGGATGTTTGCCGACAGCCGTTTCGTGGTGCGCATTCAGGATAGCGCCGCCGCCGGCAGCGGTCCAACGGTGCAATTCGCCTCCGCCGAATCGCTGGCGATGGAGGTCAGACCCATAAGCAATTCTGACACACTGGACACGAGCACCCATAATGTGACATTGACGCGCAGTAATACCTCCGGCGAGCTGAGCGTACAACTGGCGGCAGTGGGGCGTGGCGGGGCTATCGACGGGCCCTCCAGGTTTGTCGAAGAAAGAGTGATAGGGCCTGATGGTCGTCGTATACGGGAAATAAGGGAGCTGCCGCCCACCGACGACTATCGCCTCGACTCACCCACGGTTACCTTTGCCGCCGGTCAGAGGCGGGCGTCCGCGATGATGACCATCTTCTCGGATGAGGACCCGGGTCGTAGCTCTACTAGAATAGCTCAATTTGCCCAGGAAGGCGAACAAGTGGTGGAGCTGTTGCTGTTACCGGGCTCAGGCTATCAACTGGGTGCCCGCAGCAGTCACCGTGTGACCATTCGGGATGGATTCACTATCAGCCAGTCCGAATGCCGTGTGGTTGGCGTGTCGGCTCGTACTGGCTGTCAGGAGGCAATAGAGGGTGACGTGCTGGAGTTTAGTTTCAGCATGACTAACAACCTCAGTCGAGAGCGCGGCGGCAATCTCGCATACAATGCGCCGGTGGACGCGCATCTCTGTTTCGTTGACAATAGAACTAGTCAAATTGGCACCGACCGCTCCGACCCTGATCTTGACTTTCTGGTCTTGAACGCGGTCCCGGACGGGATATGCACACGGGCAACCCACGGTACCGGCGTAGATGGACCTGGCCCGGCCTTTCGGGTCACGTTGCAACCGGGGCAGACAAGAGGCCGGGTACTGATAGAAATAGTGGATGATGACCGCGTTGATCGTCCGCCGGTTAGGGAGTTCAGGGGCAGTACGTTAGTAACGGTGGACGGTGACGACCGTTTGCGGGCCGGGTTTGCCCCAATCCCGGGTAGTTTTGCGCGCGGTGGCGCTGAAGGCGGTTCCCCTTTGCGGTGTAACCAGGGGACCGGCGGTGATTGCACCATCGCCGACAATGATGTGGCGCCCCCGGCGACGCCGGTGGTCAATTTTGACGCCGACACCAGTGCCGTGGATGAGGCCGCCGGCACGGTTATGATCCCGCTGACGGTACGGAACCCGCCGCCGGAGGGCCTGGTGATCGACTACCGGCTCAGCGGCAGTGCGGAGCCGGACGCGGACTATGTGATTGACGGCGTGCCGGCCGCCACCGGCCGCGGTTCGCTGTTCGTGCCGCCTTCGGGCATGGCCGCGATCCTACTATGGATATTGGATGATCCGTTGCCGGGTGAGCCGGATCGCACCCTGGCACTGGCCTTGCAGGCGCGGGCCGGCGACTATCAGTTGGGCGGCCGCGTACTCCACACCCTGACCCTGAGCGATAACGACGACGCGGGCGCATTGACCGAGGTCAGCTTCGAAACCGGGCGGCTGGATGTCAATGAGGCCGGCGGCAGTGCCGTATTCGTCGTGAACGCGGTACCGCCGACCATAGGCGCCGGCGCCGGCACGATTGCCAATCCGTTCACCGTGGACTATCGGCTGGTGGCCGCCGATACCAACGCCCCGGCGTCGGTCTATACCATCGAAGGCGGCAATAGTGGCACCCTGTCGTTCAGCGACGCCGGGCGACAGGCGCAGATCAGCGTCACCCTCAGGGATAACTCCGATGAAGACACCCAGGCGTCGCGGATTCTGACAATCGAGCTGGTGCAACCGGAAGTGGTGAGCGATCACCTGGTGGTCGCGCCGTTCACCGCCCAGTTGGTGATCAATGACGACGACGGCGCCAACATGCCGACGCCGCGTATCAGTTTCGCGCTCCCCGTTGGCAACGGTGACGAAGGCACGACCGCCGAAGTCGAGGTACTGGCCTCGCCGCCGCCGGCCTCGGACTTGACCGTCAACTATGTCGCGCCGCCCGCCGGCTCGGCGACTTCGGGCGAGGACTACACCGCTCTCAGCGGTCAGTTCACCGTGCCTCGCGGTGCCGGGCGCGCGGTCTTGCCGGTGATGCTGAGCACCGATACCGTCAATGATCCGGGCGAGAATCTGTTCTTGACCTTGCAGGACGGTGACGGCTACACCCTGGGCAGTCAGCGCCGGCATCGGCTCAATATCGATGACCGCAATAGTCCGCGGGTCAGTTTTGTCCAGGCGACCTCGACGGTGGCGGAACCGGGCGGGGAAGAAGCAAGGAGTGGGGTCCCCTTGGGACGGGCGACCATTACCCTGAACCTATCGCCGGTACCGGCCCAACCGATATGGGTCGGCTACCGGGTGTCCGGCACCGCCAGTGCCGGGCTCGACTATCTGGGCCTGTCGGCCAGTGGTGAGACCGGTTCCTTGCGGGTGGAAGCCGGGCAAAATACCCGCTCCATCGCCCTGGGCTTTGTCTCGGACCTCTTGCGCGAGGGCACCGAGACGCTGGTGCTGGAGCTTTTGCCGCCGGTCGATGACGCTGGCTACACTCTGGGTTCACCCGCGACCCATGCCCTGAGTATTACCGATGATCCCATGGATGCCGGTATGCCGATAGTGCGTTTCGGCAGCCCGGCCAGCGTGACCGTGGTCGAGGGCATGGGCGTGGATATCCCATTGATAGCGGAAGCGTTCCAGGGGTCCCCGCTGAGCGTACGACTGGAGGTGGATGGCGCTCAGAGCACCGCCGAGGGTGCCGACTATACCTTACCGGGCGCGACCATGCTCAGCACCGCCACCGGCACTACCGTCAGATTACAGACTCGTTCGGATACCGATAACGAGGATGAGGTGCTGGTGTTGCGGGTTGCCGACAGCACTGCCTATGACACCGATCGGGCGATGTTTGCCGCTACCCGGTTTGTGATACGGATACAAGACTCGGGCGCGACCACCAGCGGGCCTGTGGTCGAATTTCAAATGGCTGAGTCGTTGGTGGAGGAACCGAACGCGCGGTTATCGGGCACGACTGCTCATGAGGTGGTTCTAACACGCTCTAATACCACCGGCTCGCTGACGGTGAATTTCCAGGTGGTGGGCCTGGGCGCGGCGGTGGCCGGACCCGCCGACTTCAGCGTCGCTTCCAATATGGTCACCTTTGCCCCGGGTCGGGCGCAGGCGAGGGCAACGGTGACCATCAATCCGGATAATGGCGTCAGTCGAGCGGGGCTCCAGGAGGGTGAACAAGTGGTGCAGTTGTTGCTGTTGCCGGGCGGCAACTATCGACTTGGCCCCCGGAGCAGTCACCGGGTAAACATTCTTGAGCGGGTTAGATTACCAACATCTATCCAATGTCGAGTGTTCGGCACACCGGGTCGTAGCTGTGGCAATATGAGTGAGGGTGACATAATGGAGTTGAGTGGTGAAATCGCGCGCAGAGTCGGCGTTGCAGACGGTTTCGCATTGAACGCGTCGAGAGACGTGCATTTCTGCGTCAACGATTCACTGAGCGACTCGATTGGCACGGACCGCAATAACCCTGCTCTTGATTTTATCGTCCTGAATGCGATACCGGACGGTCGCTGCGAAAACGCTGAAGGTTACGACGTCGGCGGCGATGGCCCGGCCTTTAGAACCACGGTGGCGCCGGGGCAGGTCAGAGCGAGGATATTGGTGGAAATAGTCGATGATGATAATGTCGAGGGGCCCAACCAAAATCGCCTGGCTGCGGTATTCCATCCTATCCCGGGGTCTTTAGTAGAGATCGGCGGCGGTGGCGACGACACTCTCAGATGCAACATCGGCAACAATCCTCGGGCGTGCAGTATTATCGACAATGACGTCGCTCCCCCGCCGACGCCGATGGTGCAGTTTCAAAGCACTGCCAGTGACATCGATGAGAACCTGGGCACGGTTTCGATTCCGCTGACGGTAAGCAACCCGCCGCCGGATGGCCTGACCATTGAGTATCGCGTGAGCGGCGGTGACGCACGGGTGAACTCCGACTATACCATCGATGGTCTCGGCGCCGATCTGCGCGCCCGCACCCTGGTCATCGGTACCGGCGGCAATCTTATTATCGGTCTCGTCGATGACCGGCTGAGCCAGCCCGCGGTCACATTGGAGTTGACCCTGGTGGCGCGTGCCGGCGACTATGATCTCGGCGCGATCACCCGCCATACCCTGACCATTAATGATGAAGACGCCGAATTTCCGCCCGAGGCGGTGGGCAGCTTGCCGGCGCTTAGGCTGATCGCCGGCGGTGGCGATCGGAGAGTCGAGCTCACTGACGCGTTCATGGATGAGAATGAGGACGACGTTCTGACTTATGAAGCAAGCTCCGGTGACCCTGGTATTGCCACGGTCCGGGTTGCAGGCGATGAGCTTGTGGTCACGCCGGGGGCGGCCGGCGCGACCACGGTGGCGGTAACCGCAGTCGATAGGATAGGCTTGAGAAGCCCGGAGCCCCAGACGATTACGGTCACGGTGCGGGCCAGCAACGATCCGCCGCCGGCACCGGCGCTGGCGGACCAAAACGTGGTGCGGGTCAATACTTACCTGGACTTTAGATACCAATTTGACGCGGTGACCGATCCGGACGGTGACCCGGTGAGCTACAGTGCCGCACAAACCGACGGCAGTGCGTTGCCGTCCTGGCTGCGCTTTAATCCCAACACGCGCACCTTCAATGGCAGGCCACCCGATTCCGCGGCATTGGGGACCGTGATCCCGGTGCGGGTGACCGTTACCGACGGTTTTCTGGCTACCGCCTTCGCCGACTTCACGATTACGCTGGCGCCCGCGACCCTCACCGTCACCCCGGGCGCCTTGGACGTGGCCGCTCTGAATAACGCCCGGTTGGTGCTTATGCTCGATGGTATAGCGTTCAATACCGGCATGAGCGGTAGCCTGTTGAACAGACATTTTGAACTGCTCGGAGCGCCCACAGGGCTGAGGATTTCCTCACTTGAGACTCCGACCAGTGCTCAGTTCAGGGATTTTAACCGACTGACCTTGATCCTGCGGTACGACGGCGGCGCCCTGAGCAACGAGAGGAACTTTGGTATCAGAGTGCTCCAGGCAGCGTTGAACGTTGGTCAGAACTTTACACTCCCCGCCGCTTCCGGGGTCACGATTATTCCTACGGCCAGTGATCCGATGCCGAGCTTTGGTTCCCGGAGCATAGCTGATCAGACCTATACAGTCGGTGACATGGTCGCCCTCACCCTGCCGGAGGCCAGCAGCGGCGATAACCCGCTCAGCTATACCCTGAGCCCGGCCCCGCCGTCCGGGCTGAGCTTTGCCAACCGTGTTATCTCCGGCATCCCGAATGCGGTGCAGGCGAGCACGAACCATACCTACACCGTCACCGACGCCGACGCCACCGATCCGGATACGGCTACCCTGACGTTTATGCTCGAGGTGCTGGCCAACCGCGCCCCCGCGACGCCGGTGCTGGCGGACCAGTCGGTCACTGAGGGCGTCTCGCTCAGCTATAGATTTACCGGCGTCAGCGATCCGGACGGCGATCCGGTGACCTATAACGCCGAGCGGTCCGGTGGCGGTGCGTTGCCGTCCTGGCTGAGCTTTGATTCCGCCACTCGCACCTTCAGTGGCCGACCCGCCACCGGTGATGTCGGCGAGGTGGCCGTGCGGGTGATCGCGGCGGATGATCGCACCCCGCCGCTGACCGCTACGGCGACCTTCATGATCACGGTCGCCCGCATCCCAAGCCCGGATGCCAGCCTGAGCACGCTGACCTTGAGCGACGTCACCCTCAGCCCAGGCTTTGCCCCCGACGTAACGGTCTATACGGCGACGGTCGACAGCGCCATCATGACAACTACAGTGAGCGCGACCGCCACCGATGGCGGCGCCACCGTCGTGCTCAGCCCGGTCGACGCCGATCCCATGACCGCCGGTCATCAGGTGTCGCTGACCGCCGGCGATAACGGGATCACAGTAATAGTGACCGCCGAGGACGGCACCATCCGCCGCTACAGGATAACGGTGACCCGTGAGTTACCGGCGGTGGCGATCGGTTTTAGCGAGGCCAGTTATAGTGGCACCGAGGGCGGCACGGTTGAGGTGACCGTGACCCTGACGGCGACCCCGGAGCGCCCGGTCTCGGTCTTGTTGCGCTCAAGCCTTGAAGGTGGCGCAACGGCCGCCGATTTCAGAGGCACGATACCGAGCCTGGTGACGTTTGCCGCGACTGCGAGCGGTGCCGATCTGAGTCAGAGCTTCACCCTGACGGTGGTTGACGATGATGATAGCGATCCGATGGAAAGCATTTTACTGGCATTCGGTTCATTGCCGGAGCAGGTGACGCCGGACGTGAACAGTATGGCGACGGTGGCGCTCCGGGACAACGATTCCGATCGGATCATACTCTCGTTCACGCCGGCCACCGTGGCCGAAGATGCCGGGGCCACGAACGTCGCCGTCACTGCGAGGCTGGTGCTTACGTCGGTGCCGATTCTGACTACGCAGACGGCGGTGGCCCTGAGCCTGGCGGGTACGGCGGTCGATCCGGATGACTATGGCACCGGCCCGCTGCCGCCCCTGAGCTTTGCCGTCGGCGCGACGGATGGCGCTACCGTCACAGAGATGGTGAATCTGACGCCGATGGATGATACGGTGGTCGAGCGGACTGAGACCCTCATATTCGGCGGCACCGCCACCGGCATGGACGGGATCGCGGTGATCCCGCCCATGGATGCACTCAGTCTCACGGATACCGATACCGCTACGGTGAGCCTGGCCGGGCCCGGTGGCACGGTTGACGAGGGCGCGACGGCGGATTTTACCGCCACCCTGTCGGCCGAGGTGGAGACCGACGTGACCGTCAACTGGACCGCGGTGGACGTGGCTGATGCCGATGGAGAGGCGGATATTACCATGACCTCCGGCAGTGTCACGTTTCCGATGGGAACGACGACCCAGACCATCTCAGTGCCGATTGCGGACGATACTCTGTCCGAAGGCGCTGAGACCTTCATGGTGACCCTGGATACGGTGACGGTGACCGACGTGGAGCTCGACGGCAGAGTTACGCCGGACTCCACCGCCGCCGAAGCCATGATCGCCAACAACGATCGGCTCATCGTGGGCCTGGAAGAGGCGTTGGTCGCGGTCATCGGCGAGAGCAACGCTTATACGGTCTCGTTGATGGGGGAGAATCGCTTGCCGGCAGCAGGTGCCGGTATTATGTTGACCGTGCCCTACACGATTGCCGGGAGTGGCAGCCCCGCTGCTCTAGCTGGCGACTTGCCCGGCGTCACCGCCGGCAGCGTCATGATCGCGGCCGGCAGTAGCTCGGCGGATATCCAGATCGATATCCCAGGCGGTGCGACCGACGGTCGGCAATTCACGCTCACCCTGGGTACCCCGACGCTGGGGGGCATTGCCGGTGCGCCGGCTCCAATGATTGCATCGGGCCAGGGGAGCAGAGACATCAGGATCGTGCAGGGCTTTGTAGTCACCGTGGATGACGTGGACGTGAATGAGAACGTCGGCAATGCCACCGTGACGGTCAGCGTGGACCCGACGCCGACACAGGCGTTCACGGTAGAGCTGGCACTGTCCGACGATACCGCGATGGCCGGAGAAGATTATGGCACGGTGCCGACAACGGTTAGTTTTGCTATGGGTGAGGACTCTCAGACGGTCAGTGTACCGATCATCAACGACGTGATCACCGAGGGAGACGAAGGCTTTACCGTAAGCCTAAGCAACCCGGTGCCCACTATGCTGAGCTTGTTCGGCACCAACGTCCCGGTGTTGGCGAACGATACCGCGAGCGTGACGATTTCAGCCAACGATGCGCTGAGCGTGGGCCTGGAACCGGCGTCGGTCGCGGTCCTCGACCAGAGCAATTTTTATACGGTCTCGTTGATGAGTGGGAACCGGTTGCCGGCAGCAGGTGCCGGCACCTTGACCGTGCCCTACATGATTACCGGGACAGGCAGCCCCGCTGCTCAAGCCAGCGACTTCAACGACTTCACCGGCGGCAGCGTCACGATCGCGGCCGGCAGCAGCGCGGCGGATATCCAGATCGATATCCCATCTGGAGCGACCGAAGGCGCACAATTCACGATCACCCTGGGTACCCCGACGCTGGCGGGCATTACCGGAGCGCCGAATCCGGTGATTGCAGCGGGCCAGGAGAGCCGGGCCATCGATATCGTACAGGGCTTTGTAGTCACCGTGGAGGACGTGGACGTGAATGAGAACGTCGGCAATGCCACCGTGACGGTCAGCGTGGACCCGACGCCGACACAGGCGTTCGCAGTAGATCTGGCACTGTCCGACGATACCGCGATGGTCGGGGAAGATTATGGCACGGTGCCGACAACGGTCGATTTTGCTCCAAATCAGGCCTCTCAGACGGTCAGTATACCGATCATCAACGACGTGCTCACCGAGGGAGACGAAAGCTTTACCGTAAACCTAAGCAACCCGGTGCCCACTATGCTGAGCTTGTTCGGCACCAACGTCCCGGTGTTGGCGAACGATAGCGCGAGCGTGACGATTTCAGCCAACGATGCGCTGAGCGTGGGCCTGGAAGCGGCATCGGTCGCGGTCCTCGACCAGAGCAATTTTTATACGGTCTCGTTGATGGGTGGGAACCGGTTGCCGGCAGCAGGTGCCGGTAGCTTGACCGTGCCCTACATGATTACCGGGACAGGCAGCCCCGCTGCTCAAGCCACCGACTTCAACGACTTCACCGGCGGCAGCGTCACGATCGCGGCCGGCAGCAGCGCGGCGGATATCCAGATCGATATCCCATCTGGAGCGACCGAAGGCGCACAATTCACGATCACTTTGAGTCCCCCCACGCTGGCGGGCATTACCGGAGCGCCGGCACCGGTGATTGCAGCGGGTCAAGGCAGCCGGGCCATCGATATCGTACAGGGCTTTGTAGTCACCGTGGAGGACGTGGACGTGAATGAGAACGTCGGCAATGCCACCGTGACGGTCAGCGTGGACCCGACGCCGACACAGGCGTTCGCAGTAGATTTGGCACTGTCCGACGATACCGCGATGGTCGGAGAAGACTATGGCACGGTGCCGACAACGGTCGATTTTGCTCCAAATCAGGCCTCTCAGACGGTTAGTGTGTCGATCATCAACGACGTGCTCACCGAGGGAGAAGAAAGCTTTGAGGTAAGCCTAAGCAACCCGGTGCCCGCTATGCTGAGCTTGTTCGGCACCAACGTCCCGGTATTGGCGAACGATACCGCGAGCGTGACGATTTCAGCCAACGATGCGCTGAGCGTGGGCCTGGAAGCGGCATCGGTCGCGGTCCTCGACCAGAGCAATTTTTATACGGTCTCGTTGATGGGTGAGAACCGGTTGCCGGCAGCAGGTGCCGGTAGCTTGACCGTGCCCTACACGCTTAGCGGGAGTGCCGTTGCAGGCACCGACTTTACCGACGTCACCGGCGGCCGCGTCACGATCATGGCCGGCAGCAGCGCGGCGGATATCCAGATCGATATCCCATCTGGAGCGACCGAAGGCGCACAATTCACGATCACTTTGAGTACTCCCACGCTGGCGGGCATTACCGGAGCGCCGGTTCCGGTGATTGCAGCGGGTCAAGGCAGCCGGGCCATCGATATCGTACAGGGCTTTGTAGTCACCGTGGATGACGTGGACGTGAATGAGAACGTCGGCAATGCCACCGTGACGGTCAGCGTGGACCCGACGCCGACACAGGCATTCACGGTCAATCTGGCACTGTCCGACGATACCGCGATGGTCGGGGAAGATTATGGCACCGTGCCGACAACGGTCGATTTTGCTGCAAATCAGGCCTCTCGGACGGTCAATGTACCGATCATCAACGATGTGCTCACCGAGGGAGAAGAAAGCTTTGAGGTAAGCCTAAGCAACCCGGCGCCCAATATGCTGCTCCTGGCCAGCACCAACGTCCCGGTGTTGGCGAACGATACCGCGAGCGTGACGATTTCAGCCAACGATGCGCTGAGCGTGGGCCTGGAAGCGGCATCGGTCGCGGTCCTCGACCAGAGCAATTTTTATACGGTCTCGTTGATGGGTGAGAACCGGTTGCCGGCAGCAGGTGCCGGTAGCTTGACCGTGCCCTACACGCTTAGCGGGAGTGCCGTTGCAGGCACCGACTTTACCGACGTCACCGGCGGCCGCGTCACGATCATGGCCGGCAGCAGCGCGGCGGATATCCAGATCGATATCCCATCTGGAGCGACCGAAGGCGCACAATTCACGATCACTTTGAGTACTCCCACGCTGGCGGGCATTACCGGAGCGCCGGCGCCGGTGATTGCAGCGGGCCAGGAGAGCCGGGCCATCGATATCGTACAGGGCTTTGTAGTCACCGTGGATGACGTGGACGTGAATGAGAACGTCGGCAATGCCACCGTGACGGTCAGCGTGACCCCGACGCCGACACAGGCGTTCACGGTCAATCTGGCACTGTCCAACGGTACCGCGATGGCCGGAGAAGATTATGGCACGGTGCCGACAACGGTCGATTTTGCTGCAAATCAGGCCTCTCAGACGGTCAGTGTACCGATCATCAACGACGTGATCACCGAGGGAGAAGAAAGCTTTGAGGTAAGCCTAAGCAACCCGGTGCCCGCTATGCTGCTCCTGGCCAGCACCAACGTCCCGGTGTTGGCAAACGATACCGCGAGCGTGACGATTTCGGCCAATGACCCGCTGAGCGTGGGCCTGGAAGCGGCATCGGTCGCGGTTATCGGCCAGCTTAATACTTACACGGTATCGTTGGGAGAGAACCAGTTGCCGGCAGCAGGTGCCGGTAGCTTGACCGTGCCCTACACGATTGCCGGGAGTGGCAGCCCCTCTGCTCAAGCCAGCGACTTGCCCGGCGTCACCGCCGGCAACGTCATGATCGCGGCCGGTAGCAGCTCGGCGGATATCCAGATCGATATCCCAGGCGGTGCGACCGACGGCGCGCAATTCACGCTCACCCTGGGTACCCCGACGCTGGCGGGCATTACCGGAGCGCCGAATCCGATGATTGCAGCCGGCCAGGGTAGCCGGGCGATCACAATTCGGCAGGGCTACGTGGTCACCGTGGATGACGTGACGGTGGCCGAGAATGCCGGCACCGCCGACCTGACCGTCAGCGTGACGCCCCCACCCGAAGGGCCGTTCACGGTCAATCTGGCGACCTCTGACGGTACCGCGCTGGCCGGAGAAGATTATGGCGCCGTGCCGACAATGGTTAGTTTTGATATAGACGATACCACTCAGACGGTCAGGGTGCCGATCACCAACGATGTGTTCATCGAGGCGGACGAAGGCTTTGACGTGAGCCTAAGCGTCGCGCCAGACTTAATGGTGCCCTTGGCCGGCACCATGGTCCCGGTTATCGCAGACGCCACCGCCAGCGTGACGATTCCAGCCAACGATCCGCTCATGGTGGGCCTGGAACCGGCGCCTGTCACGGTCAGAGGCCGGACCATTGATTATACGGTGTCGTTGGTGGGTGAGAACCGCTTGCCGCCAACAGGCGTCTCCTTGACCGTGGACTACGAGATTACCCTGCCCGACGACAACCCCGCTGTAGTCGACGAAGACTTCCGCCTCGTAGATGGGTCGCCCGGTGCTACCGGGGGCACGGTCACCATCGAGGCCGGCAGTAGCTCGGCCGTTATCCAGATCGAAATCCTGGAGGGCATGGAGACCGAAGGCCGGGAATTTGGCATTGCCTTGGCTATGGATAGCGTCACTATATCTCCAGAGATAGTTATCACAGATGAGACGACGGGGATGCGGATAGATTCATTGGCGGTGAGCGCGGCCCAAGGAATGATCGCAATGATCGAGATCGTTGCTGTGGACATAGAGCAGCGCACACAGGCCCTGATCACCACTCTGAGCGCGTTCGGGCGGACGCTGAGCGGTAACCTGATCGGGATCATAGAAGACCGCACGACGGCGTTGCAATCGAAGCCCGGTGGTGGGGGTTCGCAGGTGACGGTGGCGGGCAGGACGCTGTCGATGGAATGGCTAAAATCAGCGCTCAGCAAAGCGCCCGGGGCCGGCGGTGGGGGTGTGGTGGGTGGTCGGGCCCTGACGCCGGTGGCCGGCTTGCTTGGCCTGGATGACGTCAACCATGGCGGCACCGGCTTGCGCGAGGTCAATCTGCGCCAGTTACTGACCGATAGCTCGTTTCAGTTGGCGCTGAATGGTGACGGTGACCGGGCCGGTAGCTGGACCTTGTGGGGTCGCAGTGGCATATCCCGTTTCGATGGCCGGCCGGGCAGTAATTTCTCGGTGGACGGCGAGGTCAAGTCGGGCCAAATCGGACTCGATGTTCAGATGGACGCGAATATACTGGCCGGTCTTATGGTCAACTACAGCGAGGGCGACAGTGATTATGCGTTCACCAGTCTCGGCGGTACCCGCGGTGAGGTGGATATCCGGCTGACCAGCCTGCATCCGTACCTGCACTGGTCGGGTGACCAGGGTCTGGACTTATGGTTTATGCTGGGATACGGCCAGGGCCATGCCACCCTGGAAGACGACAGCGGCAGGGTCAGTACCGATCTGGCGATGGAGATGGCCGCGACCGGTGTGCGTCAGGAACTGGACACCGAGGGATATATAAAATGGGCACTCAAGGCGGACGGCTTATTCACGCGCATAGACGCCGACGGCCGGGACGAGCAGTTGCAGGCATTGGAGGCCGACACCTGGCGGCTGCGTCTGGGCCTGGAAAGCACCGCAGACCTGTTGATGATCGGTGACGTCAGCCTGAAGGCGGTCACCGAGCTCGGCTGGCGGCTGGACGGCGGCGACGCCGAAACCGGCATGGGCGGGGAGATCAGCGGCGGGCTGAATTACGCCCACCCGGCACTGGGGCTGAACATGTCGGCGCGCGGCCACTATCTGTTGGCGCACCGGGATTCAGATTTTGAAGAATGGGGGGCCAGCTTTATGGCGACCCTGGATCCGGGCACTCCGGAGCTGGGACTGCAACTGTCGGTGACGCCCAGCCTGGGGGCGGCCTCATCCGGGAGCGGCAGTCTCTGGGAGGGGGAGCACCTGTTCGGTGCGGCGGTGGATGAGCTGACGAATGCGAGCGCATTGGATCTGAACATGGAGGCCGAGGCGGCGTATGGATTGGCGATGATGAATGACCGCGGACGGCTGACCCCGTTCAGTGCGCTGAAACTGTCGGATCAGGACGCGCGCACGCGCCTGGGAGCGCGCATGCAGGTGCTGATGCCGAGGCGGCTGAATATCGGCCTGGCGGTCTATGGAGAACAGGCTCGCCGGGCCGATACCGGTGGCGATTTAAGCGGGGTTCTGGACAGCCGGATACAACGCGGCTTTGCCCATGATATGGGAGTGATAGAGCTGTTTGGCCGATTCCAGTCCGGCGCGGAGGCCGATTATCAGTTCGGCATAGATGCCCGCTTCAATTTCTGATCCGCGTTATGGTTGGCGCCGCCGCCCCTGGGGTGGATAGGATTATAGATAATCCGGATAATGTATTTGGCAAGTGCCCTGATATGGATTATAGTTAGTGAGCATGGATAATCCGGATAATTTATTTGACAACTGCTCTGATATGGATTATGGTTAGTGAGCATGAATAATCTGGATAATTTATTTGACACCTGCCGTGATATGGGTTATAGTATAGGCATAGATAAGCGGATAATGTATTTGACACGTGCCCCAGCATGAATATAGTACCGGTAATCAGATGACAGGCTTGTATTTAAACCGCGAGCGGATTATATGCATATTTTTATTAACTGTTTGGTATTCTTTGAATTTGAGGATATTATAGCCTTATGATGCAACGATCGTTATCAATTCTATTGGCGCTTGTGGTGCCGTTGCTTATGATACAAGCGGCCAACGCGCAAACAGAAAGGTTTACCTACACCCCCCGATTACAGATACTTGATGGCCCCACAGGTAATGTTATAACCAGCCCGCAATCAGTGGTGGCGGGTGCGGTTGTTGAGAACGGTAGAGAGCGTGCGAACATGCTTTTTCTGGGTATCTCGATTGACGCTGCCAGAACCGGTGGATCAGGCGTGATCGCATTTGAATCGATGGTTCTCACTCTTGAATTTAGCGGCACCCCTGCCCCTAACGAAGAATTGGATACCGAATCATTCCTGGAGCGACTGGGGGATACCAGGAGAGTGAGGGTGGGAGTGAATGGCTTGACCGGACTGGCGAACGCACCGGAATGGCAGCAGACGCTTGACCCGGAACAGACCACGCTGGACACAAGTGCAGACGCCATGGCCATAATTGGCCGTGTCGACAGCAGCCCGTTGCAATATCAAGTCATCATGGACGACGGGTTGACGCAGGAGGAGCTTAGAGTGGTATGGTGCGAACCTGCAGGCGGGAGCTGCAATATCCCCATTGGTACACTGATAGTGGATATGGCGCGTGTGCCCTTTGATAATGCCGGCACCCTGACCGTGGAGTTCGTCGGCCTGGATAGAATGAGTACCATCGACAACCGTCCTAATGCGATCATTCCGCCCTTCGGTTCCGACCGCACCGTTGTTAGTTCCCCCCCCGAGAGCGTTCAATTTGCAATCACAGCAGGTGATCCATTCTCGGCGACCCCGGACGTGACTGGAGACGGTAGCATAAATCAAAACGATGCGCTGGCGCTATTCATTGCCTATACATCCGCTGGGTCGGTAGGCGACGGGAGTGATGAGTCGGCACTTCCTACGGGATTACGTGACCGTCGGATGACCGCCCGCCGAAACTTTCTCAGCAGTTTGAGAGCCCCAGGGCGTCCTGATACTGATGCAGAGTACCTGACATTGCTGCAAAATGCCAATGACTGGAGGGCTAATGGTCTATCTGTTGGTGGTGACGTGAATGGTGACAATATCATAAATCAAAGCGATGCGCTGGTGCTATTCATTGCCTATACATCCGCTGGGTCGGTAGGCGACGGGAGTGATGAGGCGTCACTTCCTACGGGATTACGTACCCGTCGGATGACCGCCCGCCGAAACTTTCTCAGCAGTTTGAGAGCCGTAGGGCGTCCTGATACTGATGCAGAGTACCTGACATTGCTACGAAATGCCAATGCTCTCCGTTGATAGAGATAAACCAGGCAAAGACATAAATTATAGTAAATCCTGTTTAATAAAGAGGAAAGTAAACATAATGGCACACAAATTATTCTGTATATTGACGTTTACCTATGTTCTGTTTTCCACCGCTATGGTTGCGGCGCAGACGTGGACCTATACGCCGGAATTGAGGCGGTTGGATTCCGATGGCAATGCTCTGCCGCCCGGTCAGGTGAATGTGCCCAGGGATCAGAATATCCAATTCGGTCTTTATTTCGTAATAGAAACAGACGATCCTAGTAATACTACCGATCCACTTACACTGGGAAGTGCCAATGTTGGTGTTTATATTTCTGGCACTGCATTTACAACTGATAGGTTGGCGGGGATTGTAGGTGATCAACCAGACCCCGGAACCATTGGTATTGGATGGCAGAGGAATCCTGACCTTCTTGCGCCCACGGGTGGTGACGGTAGCGCAGTCCTATGGGCTGCCGAGGTGGGTGGTGTAGCCAGTGGATCTCCTACAAATCGTTCCTTTATCGGTACAAATTTTGTGGATGGGTTGCAAGCGGAATGGATAGGTGGCTCCGGGGTCGGTGCCCAGTGTTCGGGGCTACCTACCTGTGAAATATTCATGGGGACGTTCACCATGGATCCGGATGCTACTGGCGGGCCGTTGCCTGATGAGGCAGTTGGCGATATGACGTTGACATTAGGTGGGTTTAGCGCTGTAAGTGACCCCATTACGGCAGCCGTGGCACAGGGCGTTGCCGGTCCCGCCGTGCTAGTTGATGTAGCAGACGGTAACAGTATTTCCTACTTCCTCTGCGAACCGGCGGGCTGTCCGGTGACGGCCAGCTTCGGGCAGGCCGTATATGATGTAACGGAAGGCGACTCAGTTAACGTGGAGGTGAGCCTGTCAGAGGCACGGTCTTCTGAGGTCATGATCCCGATTACTGTTGCAGCCAGCAGTACTGCACTGCCTGCTGATTATGTTGTTCCTGCAACGGTGACGATACCGGCCAATGCAACCACCGGCACCCTGACCGTGATAGCAGTAGAAAACACAGACGACGTGCCCGGCCCGGTTGATACGGAGGAGCGGACACTGGTGTTGGAATTCGGTACTTTGACCGGTGGCATAGAGGCCGGTTCACCGGTGACCACGACCGTCAACATCGCCGATAATGATGACCCGGCGGTGACGGTCAGTTTTGGCGCGGCCAGCTATAGTGGTACCGAGGGCGGCACGGTCGATGTAGAGGTGACCCTGACGTTGCCGTCCACCACACCCGCCACCACCACCCCGGAGCGTGAGGTGGTGATCCCGATTGCATCCGTGCTTGAGGGTGGCGCAGTGGCCGGGGACTTCAGCGGCCTGCCATCATCGGTAACATTTGCCGCGGATGCGAGCACCACCGATCTCACTCAAAGCTTCACCATCAGCGTGGTTGACAATACTGTTGAGGGCGACCGTGGCAAAAACATTGCATTGAGTTTCGGTAGCTTGCCGACCGGGGTGACGGCGGGCACCCAGGCGAGTGCGAACGTGGCGCTACAGGATAACGATTCCGATAATATTGTGCTCTCGATTTTACCGGCAACACTGGCCGAAGCGGGTGCTGCGACTCCGGTCACCGTGACCGGGACGCTGGATCTTACTTCTATGGCAGCGCTGGCCAGCGAGGTCGTGGTGACCCTGAGCCTGGCGGGCACGGCGGTCAATCCGGACGATTATACCGCCGGTGCGCTACCGACTCTGACCTTTCCTGTGGGTGCGGCACCCGGCGCGACCGCCGAGGCGATGGTGACACTGACGCCGGTGGAGGATACGGTAGTTGAGCCGAATGAAACCATCGTAATTGGCGGCACTGCGACCGGGTTCGGTGTAACCGCGGCGACACTTAATCTTACTGACGCCGATACTGCCACGGTGAGCCTGACCTGCCCGGCCTGCAATAATGTTGCCGAGGGTGGCATGGCTAATTTCATTGCAACCCTTTCGGCCCCTGTGGGTGCGGAGGTGATCGTTCCCTGGTCCGCGTCAGGGGTGGATGAGTCTGACTTGGGCGCCACCTCTGGCGAGGTCATGTTCACCCCGGGTGGCTCTCTGACCCAGACTATCTCGTTGCCCATTACGGACGATACTCTGTCCGAAGGCGTTGAGACCGTTACAGTGACACTGGGTGCAGCGACAGGAGAGCTTGAACTCAGAATAACTCCGGCCACCGGCGGCCAGGACCGGGCCACCGCCACAATTGAGGCGGGCGACCCGCTCACAGTCTCGCTGACTGGCCCGAACGCCGCGCGTGAAGGGCAGGATGCAACCTATACGGTATCGCTCGATGGCAATAACAGGGGCAGTGTAGATGTGATGGCCACTATCGAACTGGGTGGGCCGGGTGACGATTCAATACCAGATGCAGATGCTACCGATTTCGAAGGGGAAACCTTCCCGTTAATGTTGACCATACCGGCTGGAATGCCCTCTGCATCTTTTACACTCGATATTCTCAACACCGATGAATCCGGTGAAGATGATGAAGAATTAATACTGATGCTTACTGGTGCAACAGGTGGTGGCGGTGCCGCTGCTCCTACGGTAGATACAGATGCAGATACAATTATCACCATCATCTCCGAGCTCGACCTGGAAGGGCGTACTCAGGCAATGGAAAACACACTCGCGGTCTTCGGACGCAGCGTGGCTGGTGATCTGGTCAGGATGATGGAGGCGCGCACCAGTTCTGCTCGGTCGGCGTCTCAGTCTGGGTCACAGGCGATCATAGGCGGCAAGAGGCTGTCTGCGGACTGGCTCCGATCTGCGCTCTCCGGCAAAAAGGCCGCTGCAACCGGTGGGGATACCTCAACCGGCGGCACGACCATAGCCGATGGAGATGGAAATACTGTAACCGGTGCGCCTGCCCTGGTCGGTGGTGAAACTACCGCTCTCGGCGGCAGTGATTTTGTCACCGGCGCGGGAGGGCTTGCCACCGACGGCGATACGTCGGCAGAGCTAAGCTCGATCCAACCGACTGTAGCACTGGTGCGCGACGGCCTCAGCATGGTTGGCTTGAACGTCGGTGAAACCGGCGTCAGCTATCATTCGGTCGATCTGCGCAGATTGCTGGCCGGGAGCTCATTCCAGTTGGCGTTGAATGGTGAGGGTGGCCAGGCCGGTAGCTGGACGGTATGGGGCCGGGGCAGCATCACCAACTTCGACGGCAGACCGGGCAATGATTTCTCGGTGGACGGCGATATGTTCTCCGGACAGATCGGGATTGATACGCACGTGAACGCGAATATGCTGGCCGGCCTGGCGGTGAACTACAGCGAGGGCGACAGTGATTACGATTTCACCGGCGGCACCCGCGGTAATATAGAAACCGAGCTTACCAGCGTGCATCCGTACGTGCAGTGGTCGGGCGAGAGTGGGCTGGATCTGTGGGTTATGCTCGGTTACGGTGAAGGCGACGCCACGCTGGAAGACGAAAGCGGCGCGGTGGAAACCGATCTGGATATGAAGATGGCCGCGGCCGGCGTGCGCCGAGACGTGGATCAATTGGGATACCTGGATTGGGCACTCAAGGCGGACGTGTTCTTTATGCGCCTGGAAGCCGATGAACAGGTGGACCTGTTGAACGCGGTTGAGGCCGATACCTGGCAACTGCGTCTGGCCCTGGAGGGCAGTAAGGACCTGTTGCTCGACGGTGACGCCAGCATGAAAGGGATCGGCGAGATTGGCTGGCGCCTGGACGGCGGGGACGCGGAAACCGGAATGGGTATAGAGATTGGCGGCGGTCTGGACTACGCCAACCCGAATGCGGGCATCACCGTCAACGCCCGCGGGCATTACCTGCTGGCACACCGGGATTCGGACTTTGATGAGTGGGGTGCCAGTATTTCGGCGAGCTTCGATCCGGGCGTAGTTGGCCGGGGTCTGCGGCTGTCGTTGACGCCCACGCTGGGTGCCGCTTCCGGTGGCGCCGATAGGCTGTGGGAGGATAACAGCCTGATCGAGTCGGCGGTGGATAATCTGGATGATTCCGTCACCCCGGATATGACCATGGGGGCCGAGGCCGCTTATGGCATGGCGGTGATGAATGACCGCGGTCTGTTTACCCCGTTCAGTGAACTGAGCTGGTCGGATCAGAATTCGCGCACCCGCTTGGGTGCCCGTATGGAGTTACTGATGCCCAGCCGCATGGATATCGGGTTTGCCTTTTACGGTGAACAGGAATATCAGGCCGGCGCCGCCGACGGTGTCAGCGGGGTACTGGAGAGCCGGGTACGGCGCAGCTTTGCCCATGATATGGGCGTGATTGATCTGTTTGGTAAGATGCAGTCCGGCACTTCGGATGATTACCAGATCGGCGTCGAGACCAAGCTCAATTTCTGATTGGTCGACCTCTGATCAGTAGTGTTGCACGGGAAAGCGGGAGGGCCCGCTTTCCCGGCATTATTGTTTTACCCTTCCCACAAATATCCCGTATTGTCGCTTCGGTCGATTCGCCGGCTGATTGACGTGGCTTTTGTCGTGATCCGGCCGGATCAATTGATGTTGCCGATCTCCTGATAATTCTATAATCTTGTATCAAACTATGGATCTGATATGACCGCACAGTTTGATGGATTAAAACATTTGTTACCGGAGCCGGCGTCGGTGTTGCTGGACGAGGAATTATTGCGCGTATATGAGAGTGACGGCTTGTCCGCCTATCGCCAGTTGCCGGCGTGTGTGGTGCTCCCGGATACGGTTGACCAGGTGTGCGCGGTGATGGCGTATTGTCATGCACACAATCTGCCGGTGGTGGCCAGGGGCGCCGGTACCGGGCTTTCCGGCGGTGCCTTGCCTCACCCTCAGGGGGTGTTACTGAGTCTGGCCAAATTTAACCGGATCCTGAGCCTGGTGCCGGAACAGCGTATTGCCCGGGTTCAACCGGGGGTGACTAATCTTAAAATTTCCCAGGCCGCGGAACCCTTCGGGCTCTATTATGCCCCCGATCCTTCTTCCCAAATTGCCTGCACCATAGGCGGTAACGTCGCCGAGAATTCGGGCGGCGTGCATTGCCTCAAGTATGGCTTGACGGTGAATAATATTACCGCGCTCAAGGTGGTCACCGCGACCGGCGATCTGATTGAACTGGGCGGGGAGTGCCCGGACGCGCCGGGCTATGATCTGGTTTCATTGATGACCGGTTCCGAGGGGATGCTGGGGGTGATCATTGAAGTGACGGTTAAGTTATTGCCGCGCCCGCGGTTTTTTCGGGTGTTGCTGGCGGCCTTTGATCGGGTTTGCGACGCCGGCGACGCGGTCGCCGAGATCATCGCCCGGGGGATCATCCCGGCCGGTCTGGAAATGATGGACCGGGCCTGCATCCAGGCGGTGGAGGCCTATGTTCAGGCCGGCTATCCGACCCGGGCCGAGGCGATTTTGTTAGCCGAGCTCGATGGGGATGAGGCCGACGTGCTGGAGGATACGCGGAGATTGAGTGCGATTATGTCGGCCCATCACGCGACCGAGGTCAGGGTGGCGCGGGATGAGCGGGAGTCGCAACAATTCTGGGCGGGCAGAAAGGCGGCGTTTCCGGCGGTGGGTCGGTTGACGCCGGATTATTATTGCATAGACGGCACTATTCCGAGGAAGCAGATCTCCAATGTGTTGCTTAAAATTGGTGAATTGTCGCGTCAATTCGGTTTGCGCTGTGTGAACGTATTTCACGCCGGCGACGGTAATCTGCATCCCTTGATCCTGTATGACGCCAACGTGCCCGGTGAGTTGCAGCGGGTTGAGGCCTTTGGCGGCCATATCCTGGAGGCCTGTGTTGCCGCCGGCGGGACGATCACCGGTGAGCATGGTGTTGGGGTGGAGAAACTGAGGGAAATGTGCGTGCAGTTTAATTCCGCCGAGATCGGTCAGTTTCATGCACTGAGGTCGGCGTTTGATGAGTCCGGGCTGTTGAACCCCGGCAAGGCGGTGCCGACTTTGAGCCGCTGTGCGGAATTTGGCGCGATGCACGTGCATCGCGGCCGGCTGCCGTTTGCGGAGCTGGATCGATTTTAGCCTGCCGCCGTGGGTAAGCGATGAATCGGCCTGGGGTGTGGATAATGTGGAGGGGATCGGCTTGATCGCTACTGTGACGGAGGCTGGTTTAAGCGGATTTGTGCCGGAATTGGTGGAACGTGTTCAGCGTGCCGGACGCAAACAGATCGCGCTGGTGATCGTGGCCGGCGGTTCAAAACGGTTTTATGGGCGCAGTATCGGCGGCGAGCCGTTGGATATCAGCGGATACCGGGGCATTGTCGATTATGATCCGGCGGAATTGGTGATCACCGCCCGCGCCGGCACGCCGCTGAGCGATATTCGGCGGGAATTGGCGAAAAATCGCCAGATGCTGGCCTTTGAGCCGCCGGCCTATGGTGACACTGCGACGATAGGCGGGACGGTTGCATGTGGTTTTTCCGGCCCCGCCAGGCCGTTTGCCGGTGCGGCCAAGGATTTTGTGTTGGGGGTGACGTGCGTCAATGGTCGGGGGGAGGTGCTTAGGTTTGGTGGCCGGGTTATGAAAAACGTCGCCGGTTTCGATATTGCCAGGCTGATGACCGGTGCCCTGGGCACTTTGGGGGTGTTGCTTGAGGTCTCGCTGAAGGTGTTGCCGATGCCGGAGCATCAACAGAGTTTGCGCGTTAAGATCGATGACGCCAATCAGGCCGTTAAGACGATGAACGCCTGGGCCGGGCGGCCGTTGCCGTTGTCGGCCGCCTGTTATCACGCCGGCTATTTGAACCTGCGCATGTCGGGCAAGGCCGCCACCATAGCTCGATACGCGGATGAGTTACAGCTTGATCGGCATGATCAGGGCAATGATTACTGGCGGGATCTGGCCGAGCACAGACTTGCTTTTTTCGATTCGGCGGCGCCGTTGTGGCGGCTTTCGGTGGCGTCGACGGCGTGTCCGCGGGCGGCGTCCGAAGCTACGTTGATCGATTGGGGTGGGGCACAGCGCTGGCTGCTCAGCGACCGGCCTGCCGAGGCTATTCGGGCCGAGGCCGGCGAGCAGCACGGACATGCCACTTTGTTTCGGGGGGGTGATCGCAGCGGTGAGATTTTTCAGGCCTTGCCGGAGCCGCTTTGGCGGTTGCACGGCAGGATAAAACAGGCGTTTGATCCTCACCGGATCTTTAACGTCGGCAAAATTTATCCGGGGTTGTAGTGTTGTAATGCAGATCGTTGTCGCTGACGCACTCAAGGATACCGAAGCCGGGCGGGAGGCCGGGCGCATTATTCGCAGTTGTGTGCATTGCGGTTTTTGCACCGCGGTTTGTCCGACTTATCAGCTATTGGGGGACGATCTGGACAGTCCCCGTGGTCGGATCTATTTGATTAAATCTTTGATCGAGGGCCGGCCGGCGGGTGCCGCGACCCAGAAGCATCTGGATCGTTGTCTGCTTTGCCGGGCCTGTGAAACGGCCTGTCCTTCCGAGGTTGAATATGGAAAATTGCTGACCATAGGCAGGGAATTGCTCGCCCAACGTACCGCCCGCTCACTCGGTGCGCGCGTGACCCGGTTGGCGTTAAAGAATATTCTGCCCTATAAGCGCAGGTTTGCATTGTTACTGGGTCTGGCCCGGTTTGTTCGGCCTTTGTTGCCGCGCTCGGTGCAGGCCAGGGTGCCGGTCCGCGGGCCGCAAAATAATGCGGTCGCGCCTGGGTCTGCTGATCACGACAGGCGGGCGATCCTGTTTTCCGGCTGTGTGCAGGATGCGTTGGCCGCCGGCATCAATAGGTCGGCCCGGCGGGTGCTTGATGCAGTCGGATGGGCGGCAACGTCGGTGCCGGGGGAAGGTTGTTGCGGCGCGATTCATTATCATATCGGGGATCATCGGCGGGCGATTGAATTGATGTGCCGGAATATCGACCGCTGGCAGCGGTATATCGACCAGGGTGTGGAGACGCTGGTCTTCACCGCCAGCGGTTGCGGTTTGATGATCAAGGAGTACGGCGAGGTATTAAAGGATATTCCCGAATACGCACAACGGGCCGAGCGGGTTGCATCCATGGCCAGGGATATTTCCGAGATGTTTGATAAACGTGCGGTCGCCCGGCTTGGCGCGGAGTTGAATAAACCCGCGTTTAAGGTCGCTTATCAATGCCCGTGCACTTTACAGCATGGTTTAAGGCTGCCCGGCGTCACCGAAGAGCTGCTGGTGGATCTGGGTATCGATTTGGTGGAGGGGGATCCGTCCGGTGCCTGTTGCGGCTCGGCGGGCACGTATTCGTTGCTTGAACCGGGCTTGTCTAGCCGTTTGCAACGGGACAAGATCGACGCCTTGATGGCGCGGCAACCGGATTTGATCGCGACCTCCAATATCGGTTGTCTGCATCATTTACAACAGCTCAGCCCGGTTCCGGTGCGGCATTGGATCGAGGTGGTGGATGGCTTGTTGCCGGATGAGCCGGCGGCGGGCGCCTGATAGTGCCGCTACTCGACTATCAACCAGCCGTCGTCCAGCTCATCGTCCAGTTCATCGTCTTCAAAAATATCGTCATACGGGTCGGTCGGCGGATTACCGTCGTAGATCAGCGATTGGCGCCGTTGCAAATAGGCCGAGCGGGTAAATGTATACGGGTCCAGCGCCGCTTGATCGCGTATGTTGGTGGCTTCCAACAGGGCCGCGCGTCTGTTGATGATATTTAACAGGGTGATGGGCAGCGAGAACCCGCCGCTTAAATAGGTGAGCGGGTCGAGTGCTATGCTGGGGACAAAATCGGTGGTGTTGCGCACGGTATTGGGGCCGAGGAAGGGCAGGCTGAGATAGGCCCCCTGGCTGAGGCCCCAGACTGCCAGGGTTTGTCCCAGATCTTCATCATGTTCGGGCAGCCCCAGGTGCGTGGCCACGTCAAACAGACCGGCAATACCAAAGGTGGAGTTATATATAAAGCGCAATAAGTCCTGCCCGCCTTGATGAAATTTGCCCTGTAGCAGGCTGTTGAGTATGACGTTTGGGTAGCCCAGGTTATTGAAGAAATTAGTGACGCCGGTGCGGGCCACGTTCGGTGTGACCCGGACGTAGGTATTGGCGACCGGTTTGAATAAATACTGGTCAAAAGTTTCGTTGACGCCGTACAGTTTGCGATTGGCGCCTTCCAACGGGTCGGAGTGATCGACGACCTTGCCTGCGGCACAGCCGGAGGTTATTGCGATAATAGCCAGCAATGTGAAATGTTTTACTGTTTTTGGCAATTGCTTTTTCATAAATTTTTCCTTTTAGCGTTACCGTTTGGACAAAAATACCAAGGCGGGGGGAATGATGCAAGTTTCAGCCGTTGCCGGCCATGGCTTTGATTTTATCGGAGAGTTCTTCAAGCAGGCCATTAATCCCGCGGTCTTTGATAATGCCGCCGTATTCGGTGCGCTTTAAGGACAGGTCGTTGACGCCGTCGGCAATGACGCCGATGATTCGCCAGTTATCCCCGCTATTGTGGACGATATAGTCCAATGATACGGGTTTATTGCGGGTGCTTGTCAGGCGGGTTTTGATCAGGAAACGGGCCTTTTTTAACGGCGTGTTTGCGGTCGCTTGAAAGGTTTGATCCTGATAGGAATCGAAATGGAAGGCGTAGTGTGCAATGGTCAATTGGGTCAATGTATCGATGAAGCGGGTTTGCTGAGCTTCGGTCAGGGTGTTCCAGTGCCGGCCCAAAATGATCCTGGCGATAAAGGTCAGATCAAAACAGCCTGTAATAATCGGTGCGAGTCGTTGCCAACGGCCCCGGTATCCAAGTTCTGCGCCCTGCCGCATGGTGTCGATCAGGGCCTGGTGCAGGCGATTGACGACCTGGTCGGGTTGCTCGGCGGGTTGGTTTGCGGACGATCCCGCGGGCAGGCTCAGACAGATCAGGAGTATCAGGGCTACGGGCAGGCGGCGGGCATGTGATGCGGTTGCGGTGCACGGCGGCTTGTCGGCATGGTTTGGGTTCAATATCGGCGCTCCTTCCAGTTCACGCCCGGGCCAAAATAATGCCGATAGGCGGAGGTCCAGGTCATCGATAGAAATAACAGGCCGGCAAGCGGAAAGCTGCAACAGTAGGCCGGAGGCAGCCGGTAATACCGTAGCGTGGGTGTGTATGCGGCCATCATCAGGGCCAGGGTGATCAGGCTTAGGGCAAAGGTGTCGCCGCTGAGCAGGCCGATGCAGGGCATGATGAAGCCGGCAATCATAACCAGGGTGGATAACAGCAATAGCGGGATGGAGTAGCGCAACTGGTTATAGGCGGTGCGGGCGACCATGCGCCAGATTGCGCCGAGCCGCGGCTGCTCGCGGCTGCTGGTGGCGGAATGGGTGAGCCCGGTCCATAGTCTGTGGCCGTTTGCTTTGATTGTTTTTGCCAGGGTGCAGTCATCGATCAATGCGCCTTTAATGGATTCAAACGCGTTAATTTGTTCCAGTATCCGTTTCTCCACCAGAATGACGCCGCCGGCGGCCGCGGCAATCGCGGAGTTGGGGTCGTTCGAACGGCGAAATGGGTAGAGCAGTTTGAAAAAGAAGATAAACGCCGGTAGCAGAATTTTTTCCCAGGGATGGCGCATCTGCAACTGCGCCATGAGCGATACCATTTGCAACCGTTCCCTGCGCATTTTGGCAAATAGTGTGGCCAGCAACCGCGGGGCCAGAATGATGTCGGCGTCCAGTAGTAATACGTAGTCGCTGGTGACCTTGTCCAGCCCCTGTTGCAGGGCCCAGAGTTTGCCGCTCCAGCCGGGGGGTAACGCGGCACCACTGATGATGGTCAGCTTGTCGGGATGGGTTTGCAGTGCCCGTTCGGCGGTGGCATCGGTGGATTGGTCGTCCACCAGGATGATGCTGAGGTCTGCGCCTTGCAGGGTCAGCGCCCTCAGGGTTTGGTGTATGTGTCCGGCTTCATTGCGGGCGGGGATAAGTACGGTAATATCGGATAGATCGACCGGCTCGCCTGCCCCGGCGTCGATATGTTCGTCGGTTGTCCAGGGGCGCGAGGGCAACAGCAGGATGCCAAGCCAGATCAGTAATCCCGGGATCACCACCAGCAGTGACAGTGCCATCTGTTCAGGGCTTAGTTGAGACCGGTCTGGTTATTCGACTCCGGCTCGGTAACCGGCCCCGGCGGCGACGGGTCGTGGTAGTGGATGGGTAATTCCGGGCGCATCGGGGCGTTGGTATCAGGACCGGAGAGGAACACCTTGAAGGCCTTGAGTGGATGCTCAAAGGTGTCTTTGACCGCGGTTGCTTCAAATCCGCAATGCACCATGCAGTCGGCGCATTTGGGGTTATGGCCGACGCCATATTGATCCCATTTGGTTTCATTGATTAATGCGGCAAAGGTCGGTGCATATCCTTCTCCGACCAACAAATAGCAGGGTTTTTGCCAGCCGAATACGTTACGGGTCGGATTGCCCCATGGGGTGCATTGGTAGGATTGGTTGCCGGCCAGGAAGTCCAGATAGAGAGAGGACTGGTTGAAGCGCCATTTTTTGCCTTTGCCAAGTTTGAAAATGTCGCGAAACAATTGTTTGCTTTGCCGCCGTTTGAGGAATACGTCCTGTGCCGGCGCGCGTTGGTAATGGTAGCCGGGGGAGATGGTGACGCCTTCGACGCCCAGCCGCATCATGTCATCCATGAATTCGGCGACTTCGGCGGCGGATTCGCCTTGAAACAGGGTGCAGTTGATGGTGACCCGAAAGCCTTGTGAACAGGCCATTTTGATCACTTCGACACATTTTTCAAATACCCCTTGCCGGCATACCGAGGCATCATGGCGGGCGGCGTTGCCGTCAAGATGAATGGAGAAGGTGAGATAGGGCGAGGGGGTATAGTCGCCGATGCGTTGTTTTAACAGCAGCGCGTTGGTGCACAGGTACACAAATTTTTTCTTGTCGATGTAGCCCCGGACGATCTGCGGCATCTGTTTGTGTATTAACGGTTCGCCGCCGGCAATGGAGACCATGGGCGCGCCGCATTGGTCAATTGCATCCATGCAGTCCTGATAGCTTAGCCGTTTATCGAGGGTCTCATCCGGGTAATCGATTTTGCCGCAACCGGCGCAGGCAAGATTACAGCGGAATAACGGTTCCAGCATTAATACCAGCGGGTAGCGCTTTTCACCGGTGATCTTTTTTTTGATCAGATGTTTGGCAATTCGATATTGTTGTATTAGAGGCACACCCATTGTTTATACGGCTCCTGATTTGTCTGGTGGGTTAAGATACAGCATTTCGCCGGTATTGTATATGCTCTTTTACAGGATTAAGCGAATGCCGATCAGCAATAATATCACGGCCAGTATCGGACGAATAATGTTATCCGGCAAGCGGCTGCCGACATGACTCCCCAGGAATATGCCGGGTAATGAGCCGATCAATAGAAATGCCAGTAACAGATAGTCGACGTTGCCCAGATAGGCGTGTCCCAGGCCGGCGATGGCGGTGATCGGGATGGCATGCGCCAGGTCGGTGCCAACTATGCTGATCGCGCGCAATCTGGGGTACAGGATAAACAGTAGCGCGGCGCCGATCACCCCGGCGCCGACGGATGACAGGGTGACCAGTATGCCAATCAATACGCCGGCGCAGATGGTGATCGGTTTGCATAGTCTTTGATGGAGTATTTTAATGATGGTGAATTGCTCGTTTCTGCTGATTTGCAGTAAGCGGTTTTTGATCAGTAAAAAGATTGAGGTCAGAATCAACGCGATGCTCAACGTGGTTACGATCAGGCCTTCATAGTCAAAGTTTGCCGAAGCAAGCCACTTTAACAGGATGATGGCGAGTAATGACGCGGGAATGCTGCCGATGGACAGTAACAGTACGATCCGCCATTGAATATTGCCGCGGCGGTGGTGTACCCATACTCCGCCTGATTTGGTGATCGCGGCATAGAGCAGGTCGGTGCCGACCGCGATGATCAGTTCGACGTCAAAGATGAGCACCAGGGCCGGGGTCATCAATGATCCACCACCGACCCCGGTCAAGCCAACGATGAAGCCGACGACAAAACCGATTATTGAGTATGATAAGTCCATAAACATTGAATTCCTCCGGCCCGACCGGAGGCCGTGCGCGGGCAAAGGTAAGTATTATTGTTGTCCACTATTTGGTCGTCATCAGGGTGCATTTATACCGCCTCTATGCGGGCACGCCGGTGATCATTGCTCGCCGTACAGGGTGATCAACAGTTTGCGACTGTGTGGCGCGGTTCTATGTTCCCACAAATATATGCCCTGCCAGGTGCCCAGTGCGCAATGACCGTCTTTGACCGGGCAGCTAAGGGCTGATTCCGTGAGTACGGTGCGGACGTGCGCCGGCATATCATCCGGCCCCTCGGTGACGTGGGTAAGGTATGACGCGCCATCCGGCACCAGTCTTGACATGAAGGTTTCCAGATCGCGTCTGACGTCCGGGTCGGCATTTTCGCACAGCATCAGTGATGCACTGGTGTGCATGATAAAGATATGACAAATACCGGTCCGAATCCCGGAGCGCAACACCAATTTTTGTATTGCCGGGGTGATTTCTATTGTATCACGACCGCCGGTGTCTATGGTTATCTGTTCCTGAAATATCATCGGTGTTGTCTTTTTGGCAACGCGGTTGTGGTTGTCGGCGCGTCAATCTGTTGCCGTGGTTGGCTTGTGGATTATGCCTGGCATGGTTAATCGGCGGTGTCGCGGATCAGGCGGTTGCCGATCAAGCCAAAAAACGTGTCCATGGCGGTGAACCTCCAGCCCAGGTGTAATTGGCAGTCAATACAGACTGTAATTTGCCATTGATAGGCGTCAAACCAGGTATCATCAAACGTTGGGACGCCAATCGCCTTGCACCCGGGCGCGTCGGCATAACAGGCGATGTGATAGGTGAACCCCGCCGGATTGGTGCGGACGTGTTGGTGTTGCCCGTTAATACGGGTCGCTTGCCGGGTAAAACAAATCAACCGCAGGCAGTGGTGGCAGTATAATGCCCTGGGTTTGTCAACCGGCGATTCACTGCGGCCGGCCTGTTGTTGATCATCGCCGGCGGCGCCGAAGTCAAAAGCGTATATCGGCCAATATCGGTACATTTCAGTTATCCCGGGGTTGATCTGACAGGTGCTGGGTGTATTTTGTCGGCGTCGATTGCCGGGAATGGGGTGGATAGTGCGGGCCGGGGGCCGTCATTGGGATTGGGTTAACGCGGCGGGCCGATGGTTTGGCCCTGAGTGATATTATCAAGCAGTGATCGTAATGCCTGCCCCCGATGACTTAATCGATTCTTAGTGTCCGCTTGCAGTTCCGCGGAGGTACAGTGGTACGTCGGCAGATAAAATATCGGGTCATAGCCAAAACCATTTACCCCTTTGGGTTCGGTTATTGCGATACCATCCCATACGCCTTGTGCAATTAACGGCATGGGGTCGTTTGGATACCGCAGATAGACCATGACACAGACAAAATGGGCGTCGCGTTGATGCTCCGGGATGGGTTTAATATTATCGATCAATTTTTGTAAATTTTCCTCGTCACTGGCGGCTTTGCCGGCGTACCGCGCCGAATATATTCCGGGTTCACCATGCAATGCGTCGACAACAATGCCGGAGTCATCGGCGATGGCCGGCAGGCGGGCATGGTGGGAGGCATTTTTGGCTTTTAATAGTGCGTTTTCGATGAAACTGGTTCCGGTTTCTTCTATTTCAGGGATATTAAAATCGGATTGCGGGATCACCTTAAAGGCTGAGCTGAGCAATAATTGTTTGATCTCACTCAGCTTGCCGGGGTTGTTGCTGGCGATCACCACTTCCTGCGGTTTGGTATTATCGGGCATTATTGAGCGCATTATGTTGGTGACTGAATAGTTCTTTAATGCCGTTTTCGGCGAGGATCAGCATGTCCTCCAGTTGCCCTCTGGAGAAAGACCGTTGCTCTGCGGTGCCCTGTATTTCAATGAATTGTCCGGCGTTATTCATCACTACGTTCATATCGGTTTCGGCATTGGAGTCTTCGTCATAGTCCAGGTCCAGTACCGGCTTGCCTCGGTATATCCCCACCGATACCGAGGCGAGCATTGCGGTGATCGCGTCGTCACCGATCCGTTTTTGTTTTGCCGCGGTTTGCAGCGCATCGACCACGGCGACGCAGGCACCGGTGATCGATGCGGTTCGGGTTCCGCCGTCGGCCTGAATGACGTCACAATCGACCACCAGGGTGTTTTCGCCCAATCTGGTTAAATCGATGATCGCCCTTAATGATCGGCCGATCAAACGCTGTATTTCCAGGGTTCGCCCGCCCGCCTTGTTCTGGCTCGCCTCCCGGCGCATTCTGGAGGCGGTGGAGCGGGGGAGCATACCGTATTCGGCGGTTACCCAGCCTTGGCCCTTGCCCTTGAGAAAACGTGGCACGCCGGTATCAAAACTGGCGTTACAGATCACTTTGGTATGCCCAAATTCAATTAATACCGAGCCTTCGGCATAACGGGTGTAGTGCCGGGTGATGGTGATATCCCGCAGTTGATCGGGCTTTCTGCCGCTTGGTCGCATAGTGTTATCCGGTAAAAATGCCTATTATATAGGCTAAATAGATTTGTTGCCGCCCATAGATCGGGCTTATTATTAAGCGGGTGAACAATTTGTATGGGGAATAACTCAATGATGGTCAGTATGACCGCCTATGGCAGAGAGCAGGCTGATGGTGAATGGGGACAGGCATCGTGTGAGATCCGCACGGTTAATCATCGCTATCTGGAAACCTCGATTCGGCTGCCTGAGGAATTAAGGGAATTTGAGCAGGCGGTTCGGGAAAAGGTCTCGACCCGTCTTAACAGGGGCAAGGTGGATTGTATTATTCGCTATCAACGTGCTACCGTATCGATGGGGCCGTTGATGGTTGATCAGGATTTGAGCGGCAGGCTGATGGAGGCCGCCGAAGGTATATCGGCACGACTGAATAACCCCGCGGCCATCAATCCGTTTGATATTTTGGCCTGGCCTGGCATGATAAAACAGGCCCCGGCTAATCCCAACCGGGTCGGCGATACCATTCTTGAATTAGTCGAACGCACCTTGAACAGGGTCGTTGATACCCGCCGGCGTGAGGGTGACAAAATTGCGGTTATGCTTGAGCAACGTTGTGCCGCAATGAGTCAGACTATAGCCGGCGTCAGGGAAAATCTGGCCGATATTATGGCCGCCCGGGGAGAGAAATTGAAAGCTCGCGCGAATGCACTGGCTCAGGAAGTGGATCATGATAGACTCGAACTGGAATTGCTGATCCTGGCACAGAAATATGACGTTGCCGAAGAGCTGGACCGGCTGGAGATGCATATGCAGGAGGTCAATAGGATAATAGGCCGGCAGGGTCCGGTCGGGAGAAGGCTTGATTTCCTGATGCAGGAATTGAACCGGGAGGCCAATACGCTTGGGGCAAAATCGGCTGATATCAGTATTAATCAGGCCGCGATGGATTTAAAGGTGCTGATAGAGCAGATGCGCGAACAAATACAGAATATTGAATAATATATTGAGCGAAGCAACCGGGCCGGATAAATCGGGCAGGTTGTTTATAATTTCAGCGCCTTCGGGTGCCGGCAAAACTTCGTTGGTGCAGGAATTAGTCCGGCAACACCCGGGTTTAAAGGCCTCGGTGTCGCATACGACGCGCACGCCCCGCGAGGGTGAAGAGGAGGGCGTTGCCTATCATTTTGTGGATTCCGGTACCTTTGTCGGTATGATATCGCGGGGACTGTTTCTTGAACATGCCAGGGTGTTTGATCATTACTATGGCACCTCCGGAGACTGGGTCGAAGCGCAGCTTGCGGCGGGGGTGAATATTATCCTTGATATTGACTGGCAGGGTGCGCGACAAATAAAATCCCGGTTTGCGGACGCCGTCGGCATTTTTATTTTGCCGCCCACCTATGGTACTTTACAACAACGCTTGATTCGGAGAAATGATGGTGACGCGTTGATTCAACGTCGCATGCAGGATGCAAGAACTGAGATATCACATTATGCTGAATTTGATTTTGTGGTGATCAATGAAGAGTTTGACCGGGCGCTCAGCGCGTTGGCGGCTATTATCCTGGCAACCGCACCGGACGCCCGGCATCGACCGGATTTTTTTAAGGATTTTGTAGCGGATCTGGTGGCCGGCAAGGACTGAATTGTTGGGGATGGAACGCGCTGCAATACAGGTTAACAATTTTCAATGTATTTTATGATGAGGTAAGCAAAAAATGGCTAGATTGACCGTAGAAGATTGCCTGGACCACGTCGATAACCGTTATGATTTGGTACTGCTGGCAACCAAACGCACTCGCCAGATCGGTTTGGGCGCCGAACTGTTTGTGGATGAGGAAAACGATAAGCCCACGGTGATCGCACTGCGGGAGATTGCCGCAAATTTTATTAATCAGGATAATATCGATACGGTCACCCGGCGTGAATCGGATGAGGATTTTGCCGTGGCCGACGAATTTGATATTTCCACGGATGAGTGATTCCATGTCGCGGGATTGACTCCGCTTTACCCCGTTGTTTTGATGCTCTTATTGTTGGTTCAGTTATTGTCGTGTATTCAATTAACGAATTGTGCAAATTAATTGGCACCTATCTGCAAGCGGATCAAGTCGAGCAAGTAAAGAGGGCGTATAAATTCAGCGCCAGTGCCCACGAAGGCCAGCATCGCGTCAGTGGCGAACCCTATATCCATCATCCGCTGGACGTGGCCCGAACGTTGGCCGAGATGCGCATGGATCATTCAACCCTGATGGCCGCAATACTGCATGACGTGATTGAAGATACGCCCAGGGCAAAGGATGAAATAAGGAAGAAATTTGGCAAGGGCGTCGCCGAGTTGGTCGACGGGGTCAGTAAGTTAACTCATATCAGTTTTGAGAGTTACGCCCAGGCACAAGCGCATAATTTTCGCAAAATGCTGATGGCGATGAGTAATGATATTCGGGTGATTCTGGTGAAATTGGCCGACCGTTTGCATAATATGAGGACTCTGGAGGTTTTTGCTCCGGGGAAACGCAGGAGAATCGCCCGCGAGACCCTGGATGTGTATGCGCCGATCTCATTGCGCCTGGGGATAAACAGCATCCGTCTGGAACTGGAAGAATTGGGGTTTGCCAACCTTTATCCGCTGCGCCATAGAATTTTGGCCAAACGGGTCGAGACGGCGCGTGGAAACCGTAAAAAAATCATTCAAAAAATACGCGCGGCCTTAAAAAGAAGGATGCGCCAGGAAAAGATCCATGGACGAATCCTGGGTCGAGAGAAACATTTGTACAGCATCTATAGAAAAATGTACGACCAGCACTTGAAATTTTCCGAGGTGTATGACGTCTATGCCTTTCGCATTATAGTGAATGACGCCGATACCTGCTATCGCACACTCGGGCTGGTGCATAATCTATACAAGCCGGTGCCGGGGAAATTCAAAGACTATATTGCCATTCCCAAAACCAACGGCTATCAATCGTTGCATACGGTATTGTTCGGTCCCTTTGGGGTGCCGATAGAAATTCAGATCAGAACCGATGATATGGAGGACGTCGCCGAAGTGGGTATTGCCGCGCATTGGTTGTACAAGTCCGCCGACGGTGGCGATCGCAGCGGCGCCCATCGCCGCGCCAGAGTCTGGTTAAGAAATATCCTGGAAATGCAAAAAATGGCCGGTAATCCGGAAGAGTTTTTTGAGAACGTTAAAATCGATCTGTTTCCGGACGCGATTTATGTGTTCACTCCCCAAGGTAAGATTATGGAGTTACCGGGCGGTGCCACCGCGGTGGACTTTGCCTATGCGATACACACCGACGTGGGTAATCGTTGTGTGGGCGTGAGAATAGATCGAAAACCTGCGCCGTTGGGCATTGTGCTGAGTAGCGGACAAACGGTGGAGATCATCACCATGCCCGATGCGCATCCCAAACCGGCCTGGATCAATTTTGTGGTCACCGCGAGAGCCAGGAGTAATATCCGCTATTGTCTGAAAAACCTGCAACAGAGTGAAGCGATTGCGCTCGGCGAAAGATTATTACATCGTGAACTGAGTGCTTACTCTATCGATTATCGGAACGTTGACGATACGTTGCTGCAAGGTCTGCTTGAGAATAATCATGTGGAAAATGAAAAATCACTTTTCCAGAGTATCGGGCTTGGTGATCGTATGGCCCCCTTTGTTGCGCGAGAGCTGGCGTTAATGCTCAATGACGACGCCACTGCTTTCAAGAAAAAACAGCCACAACAAACTTCCGTGCCGCTGTTCATTCAAGGTACCGAGGGCATGGTGGTCAATTTCCCAAAATGCTGTTATCCGATCCCCGGTGATGAAATTTATGGTTTTATGAGCGCGGGCCGCGGCGTCGTCATTCACCGTCGGTCCTGCAAAAACCTGCATGAATATAATAATCAGCCTGATAAATGGATCCACGTCGAATGGGAAGATAATATCGACAGAGAGTTCAAAGCGGTGATCAAAATGAATGTATCAAACCAGCGCGGCGTGCTGGCAACTATTGCTGCGGCTATTGCCGATCGGCAGGCCAATATAGATAATTTGGAAATGCAGGACCGGGATGATCGTTACATTACCATATCGTTTGTCGTAGAGGTGACGGATCGCAGGCATTTGGCTGACGTAATGCGCAGGTTGAGGAGAATCAAGCCGGTTTCTCATATGAGCAGGCAGTAGTGGCGATGGGCGGCTTGTTACACCGCCGGGCAAACCGGTATTATTACGTCTCTAATATATAAAGGATAAAGCTATGACCAAAATCGTTATCAATACAACCCAGGCGCCGCAGGCAATTGGCACTTATTCACAGGCGGTAAAAACCGGAAATACCGTCTATCTTTCCGGTCAGATCCCATTGTCGCCGGACACCATGGAACTTGTTGAAGGCGACATGCGTGCGCAGATCGTGCGGGTGTTCGATAATTTATCCGCGGTGGCCGCCGCCGCCGGTGGTTCGCTTGCGGATATTGTCAAATTGAATATCTATCTTGTGGATCTTTCTCATTTTGCCTTGGTTAATGAAATCATGGCCGAGTATTTCTCCGAGCCGTATCCGGCCCGAGCGGCTATCGCCGCCGCCGGCTTGCCGAAAAATGTCGAGGTCGAAATGGATGCAATTATGGTGATCGACTAGTTTTTATTGCGCCGATTGAACAACGTAGCACACCGATTGGAAGACCCCGTTGCCGTTCTGCATGGCGTCGGTCCGAGCATTGAGAGGAAGTTGAATCACCTTGGGATATATACGCTGGCGGATATGTTGTTTCACTTGCCCTATCGTTATATTGACCGAACCCGGCTGACTCCAATCGTTGAGTTACAATCAGGCCGGCATGCCTATGTTCACGGTGCAATCGAATTGACTCAGGTAAAATATGGCAAACGACGTTCTCTGTTGTGCCGAATCGGTGACGGCACCGGTACGATGGTGTTGCGGTTTTTTTATTTTTCACGCTCGCGCCAGAACCTGCTGCGGCAGGGGCGGATTGTTTGCTGTTATGGCCAGGTTAGAGGCGGTGCGCACTCGTTGGAGATGGTGCACCCCGAATGCCGGATCGTCGATGCGCCGAAGGATATTGTATTGGAACCGACGCTAACGCCGGTCTATCCGACCACCGAAGGATTGCAGCAAAATAAATTGCGCGGCCTGTTGTATCAGGTTTTGGAAATTTTGTCGGGCCCGGATGAGGATGCTTTGGAACTTTTACCGGATCGGTTATTGCAAGAATTAAAGGTGATGAATATTGTGCAGGCATTACTCTACGTCCATCGTCCTCCGCCGAATGCGGATATCGGGGCTTTGCAAACAGGCATGGATGATTCACACAAACGCCTCGCATTTGAAGAGCTGTTATCCCGTCACCTGGGTTTGAAATTGGCCAGAAATCAGTATCGGTCGGTGGCCGCCCCGCTGTTTAACGAGGCGGAGGATTTGATTGCCGGGTTTGTTGCCGGACTGCCGTTCACGCTGACGGCGGCACAACAACGTGCCTTCAAAATTATACGCGCCGACTTGGTCGGCAACGTGCCTATGTTGCGTTTATTACAGGGAGACGTAGGCTCCGGCAAAACGGTGGTCGCCGCCCTGGGTGTTTTACAGGCGATTGCAAGCGGCTACCAGGCGGCGATGATGGCGCCTACGGAATTATTGGCGGAACAGCATTTTAATACCCTGTCCGCCTGGTTTGAACCGCTTTCGATTCCGGTGATTTATTTATCCGGTAAACTCAGTAAATCCGACCATGCCGAACAACTCTGCCGTATTGCCGAAGATCGGCCTTTACTGGTGGTGGGCACGCATGCCCTGTTTCAGGAGAAAGTTCGTTTTCACAGGCTCGGTTTGATCATTATCGATGAACAGCATCGTTTTGGCGTAAAGCAAAGATTTGCTCTGTTTGCAAAGGCCGGCACCGGGGATCTGCATCCGCATCAATTGTTAATGACGGCCACGCCGATACCGCGGACTCTGGCGATGACCGCCTATGCGGATCTGGATATCGCCGTTATCGATGAATTACCGCCGGGCCGTCTGGTAATAAGAACCAGCGTTATTTCAAATCAGCGCCGCCGGGAAATAATTGGCAGAATCTCCGAAGTCTGCCAACAAAATCGGCAGGTTTACTGGGTTTGTACACTGATCGAATACTCTGAATCATTGTCGTGTCAAACTGCAATAGAGACCCAGCAAGAGCTGCATAAACAATTGCCGGCACTGCGGATTGGGATCATACACGGGAGGATGAGCAGTCATGAAAAGGAACAAACCATGGATAAATTTAAATCCGGGGAATTACATATTTTGGTTGCCACAACGATAATTGAAGTGGGCGTTGACGTGCCCAATGCCAGCCTGATGATCATTGAAAATGCCGAGCGACTGGGTTTGCTCCAATTGCATCAGATTCGTGGCAGAATAGGTCGGGGTAAGGTTAAGAGTGATTGTGTATTGATGTACCAACCCCCGCTTACCGAGCTTGCCCGTAACAGACTCGATACTTTGCGCAAGACCTCCAACGGCTTTGAAATTGCGGAGAAGGATTTCGATCTGCGCGGGCCCGGGGAGTTGCTGGGGGAACGCCAAACGGGGTTGCCGGATTTAAGGGTTGCCGATTTAATTCGCGATAAAGAACTGCTGAAAACGGTTCATGGCGCGGCCGAGGTAATGATCAGCTCATACCCGCACCGAATTCAGCCGTTATTGAATAGATGGCTGGGGCAGAGCATTCATTACAGCAACGTTTAATTACCCGTAACCATTGAACGCCATATGGAAACCAAAGGCTTTGATCAAGATAAATCGCTTACCCGATTCACTCCGCAGGTGTTTGCTGGAGCGAGGGTCACTTACCCGGCAATTACAGCGTCATTGCAGGCATCGATTTAATCTTGAGCTAAAAAATCAGGGTTGGGGCCGCCCCACCGCCGCGGAAGCAAAATTACTTGAGTTACGCGCCTGTGAGAAAACGCTTATTCGGGAAGTGTTGCTTAAATGCGATCAGACCAGTCTGGTTTACGCCAGGACCATCATTCCCAGAAAATCCCTGCAGGGAAAGAATCAGATTTTAAACCGGTCAAATGCCCGGCCCCTGGGCGCGGTTTTGTTTGCCCATGCCGAGGCCCCGCGCAAAAGACTGGAATATGCAAGATTTTCCACGATCGCCGCCGCATATCCGCAGGTGTTGGAAGCGGAATATCTCTGGGCCCGGCGGTCATTGTTCAATTTTTATGAAAAGCCATTGCTGATCACCGAGTTCTTCTCGTCCTCGGTGGTAACCTTAGCATGCAGATAAAGCAACTGCGGACCATGATCGAAAAGCGGCTTGTGCGGATACGGGCATGGGCAGGCAGGGTGGGCGGATATTTGCAGGCACAATACCTGGTTTGCCGACCGGTGGTAAAGGATCGGGCCTATTACTATTTTTTACTGATGCGCCTGGATAAACCCATAGGCATATTTTTACTGTTATGGCCGACTTTATGGGCATTATGGATTGCCGCTGAGGGGCCGCCGGATCTCGATGTTTTTATGGTATTCGTATGCGGTGTGTTGTTGATGCGTTCCGCCGGCGTTGTATTGAACGATATTGCCGACAGGCATTTTGATGGGCGGGTGCGACGCACCCGAAACCGACCGATTGTATCGGGGCGGGTTACGCCCATGGAGGCGTTTTACCTGGCCACGGGTTTGATATTGATTGCATTCCTGCTGGTTCTTAGCATGAACAGGCTGACGGTGAGCCTGTCACTTGTTGGGTTAATTCTGGCGGCGTTATATCCGTTTATGAAGCGCCATACCTACTTGCCTCAATTTTTCCTTGGGTTCACGTTTGGCTGGTCGATAATTATGGCATTTGCGGCACAAACCAATGCCGTCCCCAGGATAGCCTGGCTTATTCTGGTTACTAATGTACTCTGGACGGTGGTCTATGACACTATCTATGCCTTGATTGACGAGGAGGATGACGCGCGTATCGGCGTTAAATCAACGGCGGTGTTATTTGCCGATTCATATCGGATTATTATTGCCATTATTCAATCTCTGGTATTGATTGCGTTTGTCCTGATTGCCAATCAATTGGAGTTTGGGTGGAGGTTTTACAGCGCGTTGTCGCTGGCCGGCGGGCTCAGTGTTTATCAACTCATTTTGATACGGGATAAAGACCCGGAATTATGCATGCGGGCATTTTTAAGTAATAATTTATATGGTGCGGTTATTTTTGCCGGGATCTTTTTACACTATATGATGCAATAGCCCTTGCATTGGAGCCCCGAGAGGGAATCGAACCCCCAATAAATGATTACAAATCATTGGTTATGCCATTTAACTATCGGGGCGGAATACCAAACCGTTAACCGTTTTTTTATCCACTCACCGCCGTAGCCGCGGATTTAGCCTGAATTGGCGGCGTCCGTGCAATTGATTGCCACCGAATTATAACGCGAAGGCAGGCTGGAAAACATCTCGGTTAATACCGCGTCGTTTTTGTCAATGCTCACGTCTATCCAGTGCACCGTATTTTGACCGTAATGCGGAACAACCACCGGCTGATAACCCTTGCCTTTAATTTCGGCAAGACGTTCGTTGACCTCGGTCTGCGAGAAAAACAGCCCCAGAGAAATGGCATTCTTTAAATCCCCCCGGCTGATTAAACGCGCGTCCTTAACCCCTTTGGTGATTAAATCCTGCATTGCTTCAATGGCCACCGTGGTCGATTCCCGCGGGGCAAGATGCATCCGGAATAAGCGGCGTTTCTTCTCTTCGGTTTTGCGTCTGTCAATACTGATACTCCTGCGCAAAAACCAGGCGGCGAGGCGCTCCGCTTCATCGGGGTCCAGTAATGGCCCATAGGCAAAACAGGCGGTTTGGGGCAGGCTGCCGGCCTCATCGGGTTGTGCCTTTACAAACTCGGATTTTGTATTTGCGCTATCGTCTAAGGCGGTATTATCGGAAAATGACTCTATATCCATCAGTTCGGCCGGCTTTGCCGGATTTTCCCGCACGTCGGTATCGGTATTATTATCGGTATCCGAACCCGGTTTCGCCTCCGGTAATTGTTCCAGTTCACTGATTAAATACAGCGGTTTTAAGCCCTTGGGCACCGTTACCGCCGGCGATGAATTGAGGACTTTGGCACGGGTGTCATTATTAATCTCCCACCCCAGATACAGGACGTTGGCGATGAGTAATGATATAAACAGCCACTTCATTATCCGCGGTCCATTAGCATGGCCAGGCCTTTTAATACCAGTTCCTGATCATAATGATGCTCGCGGGACAGATATTGGCCGATACATTTTGCATCACTGCCGGTTAATATATATTCAAGTTGGTTGCGGTTATCAAAACCGCCCCGCCGGATAATTTGTTCCAGGCATCCAACCACCGCCAATCCACAGCCGTTCCTGACGCAATCCCGGGTATTTCGACCCGGCTCAAGGGTGAATGCCTTTGCAGTATTTATTGCCACTTTCGCGGTATTTTCGATCAGACTGTTTTGCATCATAAGCAATCCCGGAATAATAAATCCGCCGCGATGCCGGCCGTCGGCATCCACCAGGTCGACGGTGATCGCGGTACCACAATCTATTATACACAGCGGTTTTTTGTATGTGTTCCAGGCACTAATCAATGCCAGCCAACGATCAATCCCAAGTTGTTCCATATCGGCATAGGCATTGTTTACCCCACATGCCCGGTGCTCAACCGCGGCAAATTGGGGTGCTATTTGCCATATTTGATTGATCAACTGCGTGAACGCCTCGGCGCGTTTATTTTTCGCAACAGATGCAATCGCAATGGCCGCCGGCGGTTTTATATGGGCCGCGATATTCTGCAACTCCGTTTCAATCAGGTTTGGCGAATAAACAAACTGCCCGCCGCCTTCAACCACCCCGTTTTCGGATAATGCCCATTTGACGTAAGTGTTGCCTATATCAAATAATAACATCAAGGTGGTGCCCGCAAACTTAATTCACCTGAGCCATACGGCTTTATTTTGCCGTTGACGCAAAATAATAGATCACCTGAGTGGTCGACTCCGCGGACAATGCCGCTAATACTGCGACCGGGCCAACACAGCATTGCATTTTTTCCCAGGAATGCATCGTATTTTTGCCATTCCTTTACCAGACTCGCCTGATCCTCCACTGAATAATCGGGTAATATCCTATAAATCCGTTTTATTATGCCTGCGGCCAATTGATTCTTATTCGGGACTTTGCCGGTAATGGATGCAATATCCGTCCATGGCTGATCGATATCGTCTTTTATCGCCTCCGGCAATTTGATATTAATGCCGATCCCGATAATGACGTCACGGGGGCCGTCGCCTTCCCCACGGACGTCAAGCAATACCCCTCCCAATTTATGGAAATCAAAGACGATATCATTTGGCCACTTCAATTGTATTTTGGCCGGCACCTGATCGGCCAGGGCCTGAATGACCGTCACACCCACGAGCAATGAAAGTTGTCGCGGACTCATGATCATGCGGTGAAAATGCACCCCCAGGGAAATGTATAAACCGCCGCCAAGGGGAGATAGCCATTGCTTTCCCCTACGGCCTCGACCCGCGGTTTGACAATGAGCAAGCACGACGTGGTGATCAATGGTGCCACGGGGAATACGTTTCAATAAATAGTCATTAGTGGAGTCCAGGACCGTATGAATTTCCAGTTGCTCAGGCACACCGGCATTCGTATCACCGATTAATTGCCTTATTGCAGATTCATTGAGTGCGTCGCGTGGGCCCGGCAAGTGGTAACCTTTGCCCTTAATGGCGCAGATCTCCAGCCCGCCGGATTGGATGGTCTTGACCGCCTTCCAAACCGCAGTCCGGCTGATTCCAATCTCCCGCGCCAAGGCCGGGCCGGAGTGGATATGGCCATCGGCGAGTACTGAGACAATGGAATACAGGTGATTCATCGGGAGCGCCGACAATACGGTATATTGCTCCGGCTTAGTGCTCGATGATCATGCAAACCAGCCGTGCCGATCACACTCGGTTTGGTTACGCTCCATCCCGGTCCGGATTATTTTGTTTATCGCCATTTTTTTTGGCGCCGGTGTTATCCAGCCATACCGTCTCATCTTCCGTGTCCGAGGCTGATCCGGGGTGATCTTCCGAAACCGCGGCTTCATCCGAATCAGCTTCGGTAATATCGAACTCAATTTCGGAATCATCGGCTGCGCCTATATCGAATGAGGCGGTATCGTTTTTGCCGCCGTGCATTTCCCCGGGTTGGGCAATATCGGCTGATTGATCAGGCTTAGAAAAAACCGTCTGCGCCATAACCGTGGCGTCACTCTCTTCCATTCCCGGCATAGTGAATTCAAATTCACATTTATGTAAGCGAATATGGTCACCGTGCTTCAATCTTACTTCAGCCGTGATCATTTCACCATTGATAAAGGTGCCGTTGATGCTGCCTTGATCCACCAACCAGAAGGCATAATCCTTGTACTCAATCAATGCATGTTGGCGTCCGATGGTGGTTTCATTGACGACGATGTAATCGAGACGATCGGTATCACTCCCGGCGACCCGACCGAGCATGACCGGTTTACCCCCGATTTTGTGGGTCTGATGGTCTGTTTTACCCTGTAGATCGTTGAGATAGGCCTCTTTTACCGCCTCTGCAGGCCCTTTCATTTCGCGACTTCGTTTTAACAATAAAATCAATATGGCAAGCAATATGACAACCAGAATAATCGCCACGGCAATAATAATTATCGACCGTATCCGCTCTTCCTGTACGAGGGCTCGATCAGGCACTTCAATAATGACCGGCACCGGTGTGCTGGCCTGCGGTTCAATGGATGCCGGTTTGGATTCCGCCTCAGGCGTGACCGGTTCTATTGGTGTTGGCGGGGTGTTGATAATGGTATTAATATGCTCAAAAACCCTTTGTAAGTCTTCCGCCGCCAAGGCCCGGTAATATTCACCGTCGGTGGTTTGCGCTAGCGATTGAATTAATTGAAAATCGGCGGCGTCGGTAAACGCCACGGCAAAAATACTTATATCAGAATCGGCGGCATCGGGTGCAAGAGACCCTTGTAACCATTGCGCTTTTTCCAGGTCGCGATTGGCGTCGCCGGTATCGACGATGCCGTCCGTCATAAATATGACGAACTTTCGGGCATTATCCCGACCGTTGATTTTCAATTCATAAAGCGCACGTTCAATGCCCGCCGGACTATCGGTAAGTTGGCCTCGGTAATCAATAAGATCGATGCTGGACAGAATAGTCTCACGCTGATCGAGTGACGCCTCGGTCAGTGGCAAAGCCAGTTGTATTTCCTGATCGAAAATAACTATTGCCACCCGGGTCGCGTCATCCTGTGATCTGATAAATTCGGTGACCGCCTGTTTGACAAGAAAATCCGGATCATTTTTTTTCATGCTGCCGGAATTATCCAACACCAATACCACGTCCTTATCGACGAGGACGTCGACGCTTATCCCACTTTCACCAGGGGTATTTTCGGTGCCATCCGTGGTTCCATGATCCATTTGTTCAGCTTGTTCAGCGCTCACCGCACCGGCTGCCGGCACCGGAGTGGCAGGGATGGTGACCTGATCCGCATTCTCTATAGCAGTCGCGGTATCCGGCAGTTGATTCTCCGCCCGGGCGCAGAAAATGAAAACTACCAGACTAAAACTTGCAAGATATTTAACCAAGAGACCTATTGCTTATTTGTTGCCGAAAGATTTGCCGAAAGATTTGATGATTATGGCGGATTAAGCGCGCCGTGTCATCCCCTGGCCTTAATTTTTGGAAAAAGTCTTGACCGCTTATTGGGTAAGGCGATTGGTCGGCGGGCTGATCGGCGTTATGTTTGTGCATTACGGGGCTACAGGGCAGGGGAGCGCAACATCAGCATCTTGGACACCTGCATGTCTTCAAAGGTGTAAGGGATTCCCCCCACCCCCAGTCCCGACTGCCGCAGTCCGGCGAAGGGCATCCAGTCCACTCGAAAGGCGGTGTGGTCATTGACCATCACCGCAGACGCGGCCAGATGCCGATAACAATGCAATGCGGTATCCAGATCGCGGCTGAACACGGCCGCCTGGAACGCGAACGGCAGGCTGTTGGCTTGTGCAATGGCGGCATCCAGGTCTTGATAGGGATAGACGCATACTACCGGTCCAAAGATCTCTTTTTGGCTGACCTCTGCTGTCGGCGGTGGGTTATACAGTAGCGTCGGCTGGTAGCAGGTCTCACCGATCGGTGTTCCCCCGGTCAGGATTTCGGCGCCTCCTTGCCGCGCCTGTTCCACCCATTTGGCCACTCGGTTGATTTCCCGGAGGCGGATCAGCGGACCTATTTCCGTATCGCCCAGGCGGGGGTCGCCGACCTTCATGGTTTGCGCCCGGTCTGCCAGTTCCTGTGCCAGGCTGCGTGCGACTGAGTGGTGGGCAAAGACGCGTTGTACCGAGACGCAGACCTGGCCTGCATGGTAGTAACCTCCTTTGGCCAGCAACGGCACGGCATCCTCCAGGTCGGCGTCGGCGGCGACTATAACCGGCGCCGCCCCGCCGTGTTCCAATGCGCAACGGGTTCCCGGTGCCAGTTTGGAGCGCAGCATCCAGCCTACGCCGGCGCTGCCGATAAAACTGAAGAAGGCAATCCGCGGGTCCGTTACCAGCGCTTCGGCGACGGCATTGTTTTGGGTGGTGACAACCTGGCACCAGCCCGGCGGTAACCCGGCCTCCACCAGCAGTTCCGCCAGCGCCAGACAGGACAACGGAGTGTCCGACGCCGGCTTGATAATAACCGGACAGCCGCCGGCCACCGCCGGGCCCGCCTGGTGCACTATCAGATTAAGGGGATGATTGAAGGCGCTGACTGCAACCACTACGCCAATGGGTTCGTGGCGGGTCATTGCAATGCGTCCGGATGAGGCCGCGTTGATCCCCATCGGGATTTCCCGGCCACTATGGGTGCGGATGCATTCGGCGCAGGATTTCAGACCGTCGACCGCACGGCTTATCTCTATCCTGGAATCGATCAGCGGTTTGCCTCCCTCTCCGGCGGCTCGCAAGGCAAATTCCTCAATCCGTTCCAGCAGGAGTGCCGCCGCCCGCTCCAGTATTTCTATGCGTGTCTCCGCGGTCAGCCAGCCCCGCCGGTTTTGGAACAGTTTTGCGGCGGTATCCAGTGCCTGCTGAGCGTCCGCCGGCGTGCACTCTTCCACCGTGGCGATGACTTGTTGATCCCACGGGCAGTGCACCTCGGTGCGGGCATCACCCGCGGCGTCTCTGCCGGTGATCATCGCGTTGTGATGTTGCATGATTGATCGTGGGGCCTGGTGTCGCCTCAAATGGGACAGACCAGTTGTCCCAGGCGCTCGCTCAATTTCATATTTTCGCCGTAGTCTATCGGAATAACCACCAGGGATGGGCCGTCTTCCTGAAAGGCCGCCTCCAGTCTGTCCGCGAGTTCGACACTGCGATCCACCCAATGACCGTGCCAGCCGAAGGCCGCGGCCAGTCCCATCCAGTCGGGGTTATTGAAGGCCAATTCGGTATGCCGACCGAATTCGCCGGTTTGTTTCCAGGCAATGAGTCCGTATTGTTTGTCTTCCCATACCAGCATGACCAGGTTGCAACCGAGGCGTTTGGCGGTTTCCATCTCTTGTATATTCATCAGGAAACCACCGTCGCCGGCAATGCCCAGAATGCGGCGCTGCGGGTACACCATCGCCGCGGCAATCGCTCCGGGCAGGGCGAAACCCATCGAGCAGAACCCATTCGGGATCAGGCAGGTGTTCGGTTCGTGACAGTGGTAATGGCGGGCGATCCACATTTTGTGAGCACCCACGTCGGAAAGCAGAACGTCTTGCGGGCCTAACACCTGACGCGCGTCCCAGAGCGCTTTCTGCGGGCGTATCGAACCCTGCGTGTCATCCTCGGCGTACACCGCCAGCTCGGTGCTCATCTCTCGCCGTGCCGCTGCCTGGCTGCCTAAGTCAAAATTGAATTTTTGTCCCGCCAGACCCTCATTGAGCATGCTCAGAGATTTGGCGACGTCGCCCACCAGTTCCAATTCCGGATGATAGTAGGCGTCGATCTCCGCCGGTAGAAAATCGATATGCAACACCGGTTTGGTCCTATCCGGGTTCCACAGTCTGGGGTGGTACTCGACCATGTCAAAGCCAACGGTAATGATCAGATCAGCCGCCTCAATGGCGCAGGAGATCAGGTCCCGGGACTGTAGCCCCACGGTATATAGACAGTGCTCTGAATCCATGTCCACACAGCCCTTGGCCATAAAGGTACTGGCGGCACCGATGCCGGTTTGCTCACAGAAACGCCGCAATTCGCGACTGGCCTGACCCCGCACGCAACCATTGCCGGCCAGCACAATCGGACGTTTTACCGCGGTGACGCGGGCGATGGCCTGACGTACCTCATCCTGCGCCGGCGCCGCCCGCCGGTAACGGCGCGGGCTTATGGGCTGCCAATCGGTTTCCTGTTTGGCAATATCTTCGGGCAACTCCACCAGGCAGGCCCCGGGTTTTTCGCTACGGGCAATGCGCATCGCTTTGCGGATGATCTCCGGGATGTTGTCCGGGTGCAGTATTGTCTGCGACCACTTGGTAACCGGTTCAAACATGCCCACCACGTCCATGACCTGGTGCGATTCTTTATGCAGGCGAGTCGAAGCCCCCTGACCGGTGAGTACCAACATCGGCGCGCAATCCATATTGCTGTCCGCGACCCCGGTGATCAGATTGGTGGCACCCGGGCCCAGCGTGCCAAGACACCCCGCCGGATTGCCGGTAAGCCGACCATAAATCTCGGCCATGAATGCCGCGCCTTGCTCATGGCGGGTCAGGATGAATCTGATTTTTTCTGAGCCTTCCAGGGACATCATGAAATCGGCATTTTCTTCGCCCGGGACACCGAAGATGTATTCTATCCCCTCTTGCTCCAGGCATTTTACCATCAGATCAGACGCTTTCATCTCTCATCCCTCCAAATGTTACATTTATTATGGCTGTCATGGGCCTACCCATATTAACTTCCCTCGGTACTCGTGCCAATCGCGCGGGGCGAATAAAGAACGATACAATTCCGTCTCTGCAACTTTGAACAAAAGTATCTGCAAGGCGTAACTGTTACGTATGATAATTTATAGTTATGGGCGGGTACAATTAAAAAAATCCATTTCATTGCGTATCAATCAAAAAATACATTATCCTGTAACTTGAACATTATGGAAATGGAAACAGTGAAACTAATCGTGGTTACGCCGGTATTTAATGATTGGCAATCATTGAAAATTTTATTGCGGCGGATCAATGGAGTCATAAGCGATGCAAACGTCAATTTATCGGTACTGGTCATCAATGACGCTTCCACGTCAACGCATAATACTCCGGACCGGGCAAGCCTGGAAGATATGGATAATATCAGCGGCCTTGAAGTATTACATTTGGGCTGTAATCTTGGTCATCAGAGAGCGATTGCCATCGGCTTGACCGACGCGGTAAACCGTTTGCAATTTGATGCCGTCATCGTAATGGACTCGGACGGTGAGGATGATCCTGGCGACTTATCGGCTATGATCGCCGCATTTAAAGCCAAGCGGGACCGGATAGTCATTGCTCGTCGTGACAGGCGTTCGGAGGGAGTGTTCTTCAAAATGGGATATCATGCCTATAGGTTGTTATTCCGAATTTTGACCGGTAAAACCATATCTTTCGGTAATTTTTGTCTAATCCCTGCAAAACCGTTGCATAGCCTGATATATAAGGAGAGTCTATGGAATCATCTTGCGGCCACGATTTTGCGTTCAGAGCTGCCATTGACCCTGCTACCGAGCAAACGTGGCAAGCGCTATGCCGGGCGGTCGGGCATGCAACCGGCGTCACTGATCATATTGGGGCTGAGCGCAGTGGCTGTTTACAGCGACGTCGCATTATTGAGGACCTTGTCCGCGTCATTATGTTTAAGTCTATTATCGGTGCTCAGTATTATTACCGTAGCGGTAATTCGCATGGCCACTCAGCTGGCTATTCCCGGCTGGGCTTCGGACGTGGTCGGCTCATTGATGATTATTTTTATTCAGTCGCTTATGCTGTCCATCTTTGTGTTATTCATTATTCTGGCAAACCGCTCGCATAGAATGTTTATCCCTGCAAAGCATTATTCCGATTATATTCTTGCATTGGAGACCGTTTTGTAATTGATGAATACTCTGCGGTATCCCGGAACCGAGTTGAAGCTCTTCCGCCGTGCACGTAACTGGAAGAATTACTGGGCGGCGCTGGTCAAGCCTTACGTAAGCGGACACGTGCTTGAGGTGGGCGCAGGCATAGGTAATACCACGCTGGCGTTAGCCGGATGTGGCCACACTTCCTGGACTTGTCTGGAACCCGATTCTGAGCTGGCGGCACAACTGCGGCATAAGGTCGGCAATCCTGATGTAACCCAATATCAAATAATTGTCGGCCGTGTCGCTGATCTGAATTTGGAAACCCATTGCTACGACGCTGTTTTATATATCGACGTGCTGGAGCATATTCACAATGATGCGGACGAATTGACCCATGCATCCGGCCTGTTGAATGACGGTGGCAAGCTGATTATATTGAGCCCGGCACATCAATGGCTGTTCAGTGAGTTTGATCGGGCTATTGGACATCACCGCCGTTATAATAAGCAGTCGCTAAGCGAAGTTATTCCCGTGGGATTTGATTTAATAAAGAGTATTTACCTTGATAGTGTGGGTCTGTCGGCGTCTTTTGCCAATCGTTATTTACTTGGCAGTGCCATGCCCGATCAGTATCAGATAGCAATATGGGATAAAATTATGGTGCCATGTTCACGGTTTATCGATCCGGTTCTGTGCTACGGTTTTGGCAAATCAATACTTGGGATTTGGCAAAAAAATAAGATTGGCAGTTGAATATTATGCATGGTTGGTTGGTAAAGTACCGATTAACCGCCGCGGTTAACGGGTTCAGGCAGTCCGGCACCTGGTTTTTCCCAGTCGCGTTTGCAATTGCAATTGCTTGTTACCATTATTTTTTTGCCGATAATTTCTTAGGCGGAGAACATTATATAGGTGGTGATTATTCCTATTTCTTACCCAGTCTGCTGAATGGATATTACTGGTTTAAGGTAAATGGGTTAATGATCCCTCCCTGGTTTACCCCGGCATTTTGCGGTGGTCTGCCGTATCTGCCCAACCCACAGGTAATGTATTATTCGGTCCCACAGTTTCTTACATTTTTACTGGATCCGACCACCAGCATTTATCTTACCTTCCTTGTCTTTGGGGCGGCCGCTTATCTTGGGTTTTACTGCTTGTCCCGTAATATTTTTCTACATTCCAGGGAAGTGGCGGCCTTCGGGGCGACGGTATTTTTATTTAACGGGTTTTATCTGCATCGTATGTTGATGGGACATTTGACCTACCATGCATACATGCTGATCCCGGCGCTTGCCTTGTTGTTATTGAAGCCTGAGGCAACTGATCGAAACCGGGAACGGTTTAACGTATTGATGGCGGCGGTATTGCTGGCCTATATTGTTCATTCCGGGGCGGTTAATTTTATTATTCCCATTATTTTCAGCATTATTGGCATCTGGCTGATATTTGCCTTTGCACATGAGCTGCGGCTACAGTTCTGGTGGCGCCTGGCCGTAGCCGGTTTATTGGCGGGTTGTTTATCGGTTTCCAGGCTGGTCGCGGCGGTCGCCTTCATGGCCAATGCCCCGAGGGATTTCTATCCACTCCCCGGTGTGGATGGATTTGGCAGTGCATTATTATTTGTATTGCAAACCATTTTTTTCTCCGGCGCCGAGCGAATACGCGATCAACTGGTTAACACCTCGTTTCCAATTGATCAGGGAGAGTTTGCATTTGGAATCACCGTGATTCCGCTGATAGTTCTGATTATTTGTTCGCTTGTGGCGATTAGATCACGGGCCGTTGATGATCGTGCGCCGGTATTAGTTCGGAGGTGGTGCCGGATATTATTGCTTATGGGCCTGGCCGGCCTGCTATTATTACCGGTCGCCGTCAATACCTACACGCCTGCCTGGAATGGCTTTCTTAAAAGTGTTCCATATATCAAAAGTAGCAGTCTATTAACTCGCTGGATCGCGATCGATATTCCGCTGCTTATTCTTATTGTATGCGTTGTCCTCGATAAGATGGCAAGGCCAAATTTGCGTTTTGGCGTGGCCGTCACCGGCATCGCCGGGGTGATTTTTGTGAACGCCGGTCTAAGGCCTGATGACCGCGTCCCTCGGCCTTACAATCCGACGGTGATCACCGAGGCATATTATCAGGTTAAATCGACCGGTGTTGTTCCACCGATAAAAAACATAGGCGTCCATGTCGATCAACGCGACCGAGTTGTGATGGCGGTCGGTAGAAATGACGCTCTGGTTAAGGGAATATCACAATTATTCTGCTATGAACCTGTTTTCGGTTATTGGGCCGAGCAATTTCCAATTAAATCGCTGCATCCCGGCCCGGCGATGGCACGGGCCGGAGGCTATTTGAATATTAAAAATCCGTCCTGCTATTTATATGCTGAATTGAACGAATGTGAAGCGGGCGATCATTTTCAGGCCAGCCAAAGCCGGCAAGCCGATGCTTTTATTCATTACCGGGCCTTTGTATTTCGAACCCCGTATATGCAAAAATTGGCGAACCGTATAACCATAGCCACTGTGATTCTGATGTTCTGTGGGATGATATTGTTCACGACTTGCCGTGTGTTCCGGTATTTTAGAAAATGATTAATCCACTGAAACATCATATATGCACCCGACAAAATGCAGGCCGCATGGTGATCGGATTAACGGCCTTATCGGTTACGTTATTTTTTTACAGCATTGTTACCGGTGACGCCGTTGTCGGTTTTTTGTCGGACGATGCAATCTATCTGATCCTGGCGGAAATATATTCGCCATGGAATACCGTATCGTCTCCGGTGCATGAATTTATCCAAAGATCCAGCCGATTTCCTCCATTGTATCCGCTGCTGCTTGGCCTCTTCGGGGTGGATACCGATAGCCCGCCACTGGCGGCTTATATCACGATCAGTTTTTTACTGATGGCCTTATTGATCATTGGAATATGGTTGCGAACCGAAACCCGAAGTGTATCCCTGGCGGTTGCTGTGCCCTTGTTCATCGCTTTTCTACCCTCCACTCTGATCCTGTCACAGGAATTGTGGAGTGAATTTTTATTCATGTGTTTTCTCTATGGGACGTTTGCGGTACTGTCGGCAAGGCAAAAGACGCCTTCTCACTGGATGCTCGCCGCGCTAATGGTAGGCCTGGCCTCCATGACCCGATCGATAGGGGTAACGGTCATCGCGGCCTTTGCGCTGAGCCTTGTCTGGCACAGGCCCAAACGATTCCTTTGGTATGTTTTGATCAGCGCCACGCCGTTTTTATATTGGCAGGTGCATGAGGCATTGATGCGGGATATGATCCAAAGTTACTGGGTGGATCCGATCAGCCACTTCGAGCAGGCTTCCCTTAGCGCGTTAACCGAGTTTTTTATGAACCAGGCGGTGGTGACGTGGCAGGCATGGTGCTGGCTTTTTTCCGTGCTGGACGCCCCATTGTTGCCGAATAATATCAAGATTGCAGTATTGCTGCTATTACTGTTATTGGCGTTGACCGGCTTTGTTGCCAGGCTCAAACGAGGTAATACGGATGCCCTTTGCCTGTGTTTTTACCTGCCCACGATTTTTATCTGGCCTCATCCGGGGGTGCATTATATGGGGCGCTTTCTATATCCATTGCTGCCGTTATTCATCTTTTACGGTTGGTTGGGTCTCACCAGCATAGTCGCTCAACGACGAGCCGCGAGATTCGGCTTTGCAATGATAATCCTGCTGGTGGCGGCCATTGCATATCCGTCCACGGGTCAATTCATCAACCGGGCGTATGCTGATACGGATATCGAGTTAAGGCCCTATCGGCGCAGCCGGGAGTGGTTGCTTGCACCATCATTGGAGTCGGCACTGGAGTACGCCGAAAAAACCAGGGCTTTTTTTGCAGTACTGGCGAGGTTACCACAACATATTCCCAAGTATGAATGTGTATATGCGGTACCACACCTTATAGTGACGCTGCATAGTCTTAGGATGACTGTTAAGTTGCCGTCTCCACCGATCACCCGGGATGAGTTAATCGGCGCCACACGGGTATGCCGATTTATCCTGGCAATAGGTATAGAGCGACAGATACACCATTCCAGCTCTGTTTCGTTCTATCCGCCGTTCTATCCGCTTGAATACTTTCAGAATAGTAATGACTATGCCATTATGCCTTTTTATACCTATTCCATGGCTGATCAGGAACCGCTTATATATTTAATTGAACGCAAAAGCAGGTAAAGACGCCGCACCCGTCTGTATATGTTGGCGAGACAAGCTACTATTTTAGAGTATGATTAATCCACTGAAACATCATATATGCACCCGGCAAAATGCAGGCCGCATAGTGATCGGATTAACGGCCTTAGCGGTTACATTGTTTTTTTACAGCATTGTTACCGGTGACGCCGTTGTCGGTTTTTTGTCGGACGACGCAATCTATCTGATCCTGGCGGAAATATATTCGCCATGGAATACCGTATCGTCTCCGGTGCATGAATTTATCCAAAGATCCAGCCGATTTCCTCCATTGTATCCGCTGCTGCTTGGCCTCTTCGGGGTGGATACCGATAGCCCGCCACTGGCCGCTTATATCACGATCAGTTTTTTACTGATGGCCTTATTGATCATTGGGATATGGCTGCGGATGGAAGCCCGATCTTTATTGCCGGCGGTTGCCGTGCCCTTGTTCATCGCTTTTCTGCCCTCCACCCTGATCCTGTCACAGGAATTGTGGAGTGAATTTTTATTCATGTGTTTTCTCTATGGGACGTTTGCGGCATTGTCGGCGAGGCAAAAGACGCCTTCTCACTGGATGCTCGCCGCGCTAATGGTAGGCCTGGCCTCCATGACCCGATCGATAGGGGTAACGGTCATCGCGGCCTTTGCGCTGAGCCTTGTCTGGCACAGGCCCAAACGATTCCTTTGGTATGCTTTGATCAGCGCAACACCGTTTTTATATTGGCAGGGGCATGAAGCATTGATGCGGGATAATATCCAAAGTTACTGGATCGATCTGATCGAGCATTTCGGTCCGGCTTCCATAGGCATATTATCCGATTTTTTGATTAATCAGGCGGTGGTGACGTGGCAGGCATGGTGCTGGCTTTTTTCCGTGCTGGAGGCCGCGTTATTGCCGGATAATATCAAGATTGCAGTATTGCTGCTATTACTGTTATTGGCGTTGACCGGCTTTTTTTCCAGGCTCAAACGCGGCAAAATGGATGCCTTTTGCCTGTGTTTTTATTTGCCGACGGTTTTTATCTGGCCTCATCCGGGTTTGTATTTCATGGGGCGCTTCCTATACCCCCTGTTGCCCTTATTCCTGTTTTATATTTGCCTGGGTACGGCCAACGTGGTCGCTCAACAACGGCTTGCCAGAGCGGGCCTGGCAATTTTAGCCTTGCTGGTAGCGGCTATTGCGTATCCTTCCACGAGTCAGTTTATCAATCGCGCATATACTGATACCGCCATTGATTTAAGACCCTATAGACGTAGCCGGGAATGGTTGCGTGCGTCATCATTGGAAACGGCACTGAGGCATGCCAGACAAAACAGGGCCTTGTCACTCACACTGGCGGAATTAACACGGCACGTTCCCGAAAATGAATGTTTATATGCGGTCCAAACCCCTATTGTAATGCTTTACAGTAGTAGAATTACCGCCATACTGCCAAAGCCGCCGGTCACCCCGGTCGAGCTGATTAGCGCGACCCGGGAATGCCGGTTCATACTGGCGATGAATGCAGAGGTACCCATTGGAAATGTTCCGCGGTTCTATCCAATTGAGCATTTTCAGAATAATAATGACTATACCATCATGGCTTTTTACTATTCCCCCGCTGATCAGGAACCGCTTATGTATCTAATTGAACGCAAAGTCAGGTAAAGACGCCACACCGTCTGTACGCGTCGGCAGGAAAAACTAACTGTGCCTGGTTTTTTTGGCGGATAATGTATTTTAGTCCCGGTTGGAAATAAAAACGTCGTCATGCATGGCCACTTGGATTAAAGCGTTCGAGAATTTTAATGACTATTGCCGTCACGGACTGCTATGATTCGGATCATCGATAATAGTTATCGCGGTATTAAGTCGCAATTTATATGAGATAAACAATTATGAGCAAAAAACAGGATCAAATATTTTTCAGAAACTTTTCCTTGGTCGTAGCGGGATTGGGGGCGATGATGGTGGCCTTCTTTGTTGTGGCCCAGGTGGCCGGTGGCGGTCATCAGGCGGATGCCGAACACCAGGCCCAAATGCTTGCGGAAATGACCGCACCGGTTGGCCGGGTTGCCGTTGCCGGAGAGGCTTCGGAGCCTGAGCCGGCGGCAATGCAGCTTGCCGCCGCTGATGGGGTGGATGGGGAGAAGATATATAACGGCCTCTGTGTCGCCTGCCACGGCATTAGCGGTATTGGTGCGCCGGTAGTGGGTGATAAAGCCGCCTGGGCCCCCCGAATCGCGCAGGGCATGGAGCTGTTGTATGATAATGCCATCAATGGGGTTGTCGGGGCCGGGGGGGCACTCATGCCGGCACGCGGCGGCGGCAGTTTTTCCGATGAAGAAGTGAAGGCGGCGGTGGATTATATGGTTGACAACAGTCAATGAGCGGGTAACTGTAGCTGCGGCGGCTCGGATCGCCCGTTGTTCGCGCATGGCCGTGTATGCTGATCCGGCTGGATTGTCGGCGGCTGGCCAAATCAGGGTATCCACTGTCCGGTATCGGAGTCATCGATGATGGCCGGGCCTGGTTTGCTCTTGGCTGGTGGCAAAATAATGGCGTCTCAAGCAATCACAATCAGTATAGATCGGCAGACACTGTATTTGACGGGTCCCCGGGGCGGGGTCAAAGAGTACCTTGTTTCAACCGCAAAAAATGGACCGGGTGAATTAATGGGCAGCGGATGCACGCCAACGGGCAGGCATATTATTGCGGAAAAAATTGGCGCCGGCTGCGAGCCCAATACCGTGTTTGTCGGTCGGCGGGCAACGGGCGAATTATATGATCCGACGACATCGCGGTCCGATCCCGTATGCAATTGGATATTGACGCGGATATTGTGGTTAAGCGGCCGGGAACCGGGCAAGAATCAGGGTGGAGAGCTGGACAGTTATCGGCGTTATATCTATATACATGGTGCTCCCCCGGAGGTTGCAATGGGGCGGCCGGGATCGATCGGCTGCATACGCATGCGTAATGAAGATATCATCGAATTATTTGATCTTGTTGACGTCGGCACCGGGGTGACCATCAATCCCTAGAGCGGCAGTATTTACCCCTCCCGGTTCACTTTTTTAGCGGCTTATTGAATTTTTTTCAACCTCCCCCATATTATTGATCGTCTGTAACGAGAGTAATATTTGGAGGTGCGTTATGTCATTGGTAAGATATGAACCCTGGAGTATCTTGAGCAGGTTCCAGCAGGAGTTGAACCAACTGCAGGACTACGGTAATGAGCCCGTGGAAGGCGATCCTTCCAACGTCGTCACCAGCCATTGGCGGCCGGCGGTTGACGTAAAGGAGGAGGATGATCGTTATGTGATCTATGCCGATTTACCGGGCATAGAACCCAAGGATATCGACATTACGATGGAGGATGGCATGTTGACCATTAAAGGTCATCGTGAATCTGAAAAGCGTGATGAACGCCTTGGTTACACTCGGGTTGAAAGGATGGCCGGGAGTTTCTACAGGAGGTTCAGCCTGCCGGATACGGCTAATTCTGAAGGTATTAATGCCAGGGGCAAAAAAGGTGTGCTGGAAATTATGATTCCAAAGCAGGAAAAGGCCCAACCGCGAAAAATCACGGTTAAGAGTTAGCACGCTCGGTCGGGCGAACCAGGGGCGGGTTTATCCCGCCCTTTGGTTTATATTCAGCAATCAATGGGTTTAAAAAAGATCCCCTGTAAGAGTTCCGGAGTAATGATCAGGCAAATTATCAAAGTATTATTTTCCGTTGTTATTGGTTTATACGCGGTTTCCCCGTATGCCGCTTTACCGGCACGGCTTGATGGCGAGCCATTACCGAGCCTGGCGCCGATGCTGGCAAAAATAACGCCGGCGGTCGTCAATATTGCCACCGAAGGGCGCATCAAGATGCAACAGAATCCACTGTTTTCGGACCCGTTTTTCAGGCGTTTTTTTGACCTGCCCAACCAGCCTTTTACCCGTAAGACCCAGAGTCTCGGCTCCGGGGTGATTGTTAATGCAAAACGCGGTCTGGTGTTAACCAATAATCACGTGATCGCCAATGCCGTGCAGATCACCGTTACTTTGCGCGATGGCCGTCTTTTGGAGGCTGAGTTGGTGGGCAGTGACCCTGAAACCGATATAGCGGTGATTAAGATCCCACCGGATGATCTGACCGATATTGCCACTATAGACTCCGATCAATTGCGCGTGGGTGATTTTGTAGTGGCCATTGGCAATCCGTTTGGGCTCGGGCAAACGGTCACGTCCGGCATTATCAGTGCATTAAGTCGGAGCGGGCTGGGTATAGAGGGGTATGAGGATTTTATTCAAACCGATGCCTCCATTAACCCCGGTAATTCAGGCGGTGCACTGGTCAATCTCCGTGGCGAACTGGTCGGCATTAATACCGCCATTTTTTCTCAATCCGGCGGCAACATTGGTATCGGTTTCGCGATACCGATCAACCTGGCCCTGCAAATTGCCGAACAATTGCTTGAGACGGGTGAAGTAAAACGAGGCTTTCTCGGTATTCAGGCACAGGCTCTGAGCCCTGATCTGGCCGCCGCCTTTGGGTTACCGGATCAGCGGGGTGCGGTCGTGGTCAGGGTGCTGAGCGGTTCGCCCGCGGAGAAGGCCGGATTACAGGCCGGAGACATTATAGTTTCCATAAATGGCAAACCGGTGAAGGACGCGGCCGCGGTAAGAAACGCGATCGGCTTATTACCCATAGGTGAACGAATCAATTTTGACGTACTCAGAAATGGCAACCGAAAAAAACTATCGGCCCTTATAGCCGAAAACGTCCGGCCACAAAACGCCCCCAGTGCGGCCAATACCTTACTGAAGGGCGTGACCATCGGCGATATTGAGAAAGGCAGTCCTTATTATGGCAAGATCGGCGGGGTGATTGTTTTTGAACTGGCGCGCGGCAGTATTGCCTGGCGTAGCGGCCTGCGTCAGGGAGATATCGTCACTTCGGTGGATAAAGTAAAGGTCAACAACGTGCAGGAATTTTTAAGGGCGGTGAACGGCAGGCATGATGCCTTATTGCTCAGGATAATCAGGGGTGATACCGCCGCTTTTATCGTGCTCAAATAACGCCGTTATTCGCAGGCCTGGCTTCCATTAACACAGAGACACAGAGAGGGGTTTGCCGGCAGAATCGGCGGCGGCAATTTATTTCGCCAGTATGCGCCGATCAGGGAGTGGCTCGCAGGGTTTATCCCTGAGGTGCTTGCCCGTCAGAAGCCGGTCGAGCAATTCCAGATCGATATATTGCTTGTTGAAGATATTGCCGGAGCGCAATTGAACCGGTTGATCGGCCTCTCCAAGTGTATCCACCACCACCGATGCACCGCTGAATTTATGACCGGAGGTGAATGGATGGGTGGTAATGACCGTTGTTAATCCCGCCGCCAACGCCGCCTGATTGCCATTGTCAGTATCTTCAATCGCGATGCCGGCATCCGGAGAAATGCCAAGATTCGCCAGGGCGCACTGGTAAACCTCCGGTGAAGGTTTTTTATCCACTACGATATCGTTGGTGATCACGGCACTAAACCAGGCGAGTGATTGTTCCCCCAGGGTGCCCCGCAATAAGGTGATTAAATTTGCCTTGGATGAACTGGTCGCAATACCGAGGCAGATTTTCTTATCCAGGGCCTCTTCGATCAAGCGTTTTACCCCCGGACGTAAGCAGATCTGACTCTGCGAGAGCTTGTCGCGGTATATTTCCGATTTGTGGCGGTGTAATTTGTGGCAAAATTTTTCGGGCGATTTAATGACCAGGCGTAATTTGGCGTCTTGTTCCAGAAAATATCTGATGCGTTCCCGTCCGCCCGATATCGCCAGCAGCCGTATGTATTGTTGTTGGTCCCAATGCCAATCGAGATCAAAATCCCGAAAGGCCTGGTTGAATGATTGATGATGGATGCTTTCGGTGTCGGCCAGCGTGCCGTCGACGTCAAAAATAATACCTTTGATCTTCATGGTCGGGGACGTAAAAATTTGCTTAGCGGTTGTGAAAAATAGACATTAACGATTTTATTGTAACCCAATTAAGATTTGATGTAATGCATTATGGCAAGTGCCCCGGTTACGCAAACAGACCCAAAACACCTGGCCTGGTTAATTCGGCGCTCCATCGCTCTGTGCAAGGGCCGGATAAATTGAATCACAGGCCGGCAAGGTGCCACCGTTACCGCGCCCGTTGGTATTAGTCCAGCCGTGGGTGTACCGTGCCGTTGATCAGGCCCCACACCGGTCTTGACAAGCCTGGGTAAACGCAAGAAAATCACCGGCCTGGTATGATCCAATAATGGCTATGTAGCTCAGTCGGTTAGAGCACGGCACTCATAACGCCGGGGTCGGTGGTTCGAGTCCACCCATAGCCACCGATTTAAACTATGATGCTTACGGTGTGGTCCGGGATTATTTGGCCGGTAGGCCATTTAAGCGGACGCTAATGGTCACTTGTGACGCTGAAGGTCATATTCCATATTCAGAATTTGGTCCCGTAACCGCTTCGGTGAACGCCACCAAGGGTGCAAAGAAAACCAGTGTTTAAGCGGCTTTATCCGGTTTCCGGGGATGTGGTGGTGGAGAGATTAGCAACGGCTTGCATGACCTGGCATGATATATGCTGTATTATATTGATACAGGTGATACAGGCTGTTTTTTATTATATAATGTGTTATATTGATGGTATGTTATATAATAGCCCGTTAGGATTTGTAAAGATTTTGAATTATTGTTAATTATTAAGGAGAATCAAAACCATGAACAAGACTATGCAACAAGGCTTCACCCTGATCGAATTGATGATCGTGGTGGCCATTATCGGGATTCTGGCGGCGGTCGCCATTCCCTCTTACCAGGATTACACCGCCCGCGCCCAGGTTACGGAAGCGGTCAACCTGACGGCCGCATTCAAGACGCCTATGTCTGAGTACTACCAGGATAAAGGTGTGTGGCCGGCCGACCTGACTGACGTTGGTACCACCACGGCTGGGAAGTACGTTGCCAGCATCACCTATCAAGTGGGTAGCGGTTTAAGCGGGACCCTTGAACTGTTGGCAACGATGGCAGGGCCGGGTACCGTGAATCCAAACATTTCAAGCAGTACCTATGTACTTTCCAGTGAAGATGGTGGTGCAACGTGGGGGTGTGGTACCCAGGCTTCAACTCAAGGTACTCTTGTCGCCAAATATCTGCCGGCTGCATGTAAGTAAACCTGTCCGTTGGTATTTACTTATGATGGAAAAAGCCGCCCCTGTTTCCGGTGCGGCTTTTTTAATGGTCATCGATGATACCGCCGATCGACACCGTAACGTTGATTTGGCTTATAATGGAATACCAGTGTAAGGTTATCATTTTAGAATAACCCGGGATTAACACCATAGAGCCGGAAATGGATAAAACGTCACAGTCAGGCTTTACCCTTATTGAGTTGATGATCGTCGTAGCGATTATCGGGATGCTGGCCGCGATTGCTATTCCCTCTTATCAGGATTATACCGCCCGTACCCAGGTTGCCGAGGCAGTCAACCTGACGACCGGGTTTAAGACGCCTCTGGCTGAGTTCTACCAGGATAAAGGTATCTGGCCAACTAACCTGACTGACGTTGGTAGCACCACGGCTGGGAAGTACGTTGCCAGCGTCGCCTATCAACTGGGTGCCGGTGTAAGTCAGACCCTTGAATTGGTGGCAACGATGGCAGGGCCGGGTACCGTAAATCCAAACATCTCAAGTAGTACCTATGTACTTTCCAGTGTAGATGGTGGTGCAACGTGGGGGTGTGGTGACCGGGCCTCAACTCCGGGTAATATGGAAACTAAATACCTGCCGTCCGCATGTAAGTGAACCTGTCCGTCGGTATTGGCTTATGATGGAGAAAGCCGCCCCTGTTTCCGGGGCGGCTTTTTTAATGGTCATCGATGATACCGCCGATCGATACCGGGACGTTGATTTGGCTTATAATGGAATACCAGTGTATAGTTCTCACTTTAGAATAACCCGGGATTAACGCCATAGAGCCGGACATGGATAAAACATCACAATCGGGCTTTACCCTCATGGGATTTCTACTGACGATGGTGGTGCAACGTAGCAGTGCGGTGATCAGGGTGTTGTACCTATTGATATTCCTTCCAAATACCTGCCCGGTGCGTGTAAATAAGCACCGGTATGGTTTTCCGACAAGATGACGTTGGCGATCAAACGTGATCATTTGATCGTAGTTTGTTTGTTGGGGCTTACCGCTGGTTGGTATTATCCGGGATTATCCAGCCCTTTCCTGTTGGATGATTTTTATAATCTTGCCAATCTTGCGGAAATAGAGCAATACGGCCAGCTCTATTATATTTTCGGTGGTTTTTCCGGGCCTTCCGGTCGGCCCATTTCCTTGCTTAGTTTTGCCCTGCAACACCATGCCTGGCCCTCCAGTCCGTTCGCCTTCAAGATGGGTAACCTGATTATTCACCTGATCAATGGGGTATTAATCTATATCCTCAGTCTGCGTCTCGCAAGCTACCTGGAAGCGGATAAAAGATATCGGCGGGTATTGGCACTGCTATGCTGCGGGATATGGTTATTGCATCCGATGCACTTGACGACGGTTTTATATATCACCCAGCGCATGACCCAGCTTTCATGTTTGTTCACCTTGCTGGGAGTATTGGGATATCTGCATTTTCGCGAGCGGCTCGCCTCCAGGCCATCGACTGCCGATTATTGTTGGTTGACTATCACGGTCTATCTGTTTGCCGGTCTGGCGGTATTGTCCAAGGAGAACGGTATTTTGTTGCTGTTGTTGATTCCGGTAGTGGAGATGACGTTGTTGTCAAATGTTGATGGACCCCGCCGGTTGCAATTATGGTCGCGGATTTTTCTCGCCGGCCCTTTGTTTTTACTGATTGTATATCTGGCGTTGACCTTTGAGGCGGTGTTGGCCGATTATCACCTGCACCCGTTCACGATGAGCCAGCGGCTGATGACTGAGCCGCTGGTCTTATTGACCTATGTAAAGAATCTGCTGGTACCCGCCTACGGTGCCTTTACCCTGTTTCATGATGATTTTCCGGCGGTAACAGGGCTGTTTGATCCGCCCCATGCGATAATCGCAATCGTCACCGTGTCTGGGGCTTTATTGCTTGGGTTGAAATATAGAAAAATTGCACCGGTGTTGAGTTTTTCGATATTGTGGTTTTTGGCCGGTCATATCCTCGAGGCCGGCCATTTGAACCTTGAGCTGTATTATGAATATAGGAATTACCTGCCCGGATTCGGTATTTTTTTTGGCATCAGTTATTTACTGACCAAATTTATAAAGGCTTCAAGGTCATACCTGATCCCCGGTGCAGTGGCACTGGGTTATTGCAGTCTAATCGCCGTTGTTAGTATGATTGAACTGCAAACATGGTCGCAACCGGCGGTACAGGCGATGGAATGGGCCAGGCTGCATCCCAACTCCGGCCGGTCCTTGCATCGTTTGGCCAATATTTACCTTAAAGCGGGTGAGTATGAACAGGCGTCCTCAGTCCACGCACGGATGAACGCGATCGAGTCGGAGAGAATCCACGTGGCCATTCAGGAATTGAGGTTGCATCATTGTCTGCCGGTGGGGCACAACTGGGATGCGGATTGGCAAAAGGCGACTGCCATCGCGGCCCATGCCAAACCCCGTGGCTTAAAAATTGTTGCCAGTCTGGATCGTTTTATCGCCGAAATCACACAGGATCAGTGTCCCTCAGTTGATTCCGAGAAAATGCGCGGGTTGCTGCTTGCGTTGATCGAGAATCCCTATTTTAGCTATTTCCGAGATTATCTTTATGAATTCATGGCCACCCTGCATCTGCATGGAAAAGACTATGATAAGGCACTTGAATATATTGGAGAGGCCTTGCGTCACAGGCCGGCGGACTCATATTATCTCTATCGCATCAGGCTACTTAAAATAATGGGCCGGGATCAGGAGGCCCATCAAGGGATAAGGGTTTTCAGGGAGAGAATCAATACCAATCCGAAAAAATATCTGATCTATAATAAATTATTGGCCACACTTGAATGAGCGGGCACCTTATTGCCCTTGAATGGATGCCATATCAACCTAAGTATTATCCTGAAAGCTGTAATGAATGCGTCTGATTGATGGCAATCGGCTGATATCACCATGCCCGGTTTTATACACTGAGCATTAATCGGTGATCTTAAAAAAAGAGGCTATGTGTTCATTATCTTCAGTACCGTGATGATTCCATAGTAACTGCGTCCAGTCGGCGATATACGGGTACACTTCCAGACCATTTATATCTCTTTTTTCGGGCGGTCTCGGGTGCAGTTTGGTGACATAGATATAGTCGGCGTCGGGGTAGCGCTTGATATAAAAGTCGCCATTCTTTTTAAAGACGGTTTTTCTGCCGGTTCTGTCCGCCAATAAAAAAATATAGGCCGGTTCAAAATACATGATCACCGCGTCCGGTTCGGTTATTTCACCCAGGTGTTTGATTCCCCAAAACGTTGCCAGGCGTATTGCCGCCGCTTTTTTGGCCTGGGCCAGGTCGGGATGCCGATAAAATTCAGCGATGTGATGGTAACCCCACTGTTTGCCGATTTGGTATCTGTGCCAGGTGTATGACAAGGTCGGCAGTATCATTATCAACACCAGTAGCATGGCGATTGAGAGTAGCGCGTCGGTATGGTCGGCACGCTTGATAAAAAAGTATAAGGCATAAAACGCGTACATGATCAGTATGCATAACACCGGATAGAGAAAACGGATGCTATGTGTCGGGTGTGGCCAGATGAACAAAATAAGCAGATAAAACAGGATATAGATTGCATCAAACTGTAATTGTTTTATTCGGATCACCAGGCCGCATAAGGACAACAGGCCTATCAGCAAAAGCAGTGACTGCGTTACGATGGTCTGGTCGGTCCAGTAATACATCATCCCGGCCAGCCAACCGTCACTGAACGCGGTTAATTGCGCTTTTATCTGCCAGGTGACCCGGGTGTCTTCGGTCTGAGTGGCAAACAGATCTCTGATCTGATCGATATACTGGGTCGGGACGGTGGCGCTATGAACCTGGAAGAGGATAGTTAAAGTGAATGCGACGATCAGTGGAATGGCAAAATATTGCCATGCGAGTGTCCGTTGACGCCATTTTATGATACAGATGATGATAAATGCCGCTGACATCGCCACTCCGATGGTTCTGGTCAGTATCAGCAGCGCCAGTAGCAGGCCGAAGATAAACAGATTTATTTTTTTTGAGAAATCGGCTTTATCAAACATAATCAAGGTGATCAGGCTCAGGAACAGGTAAAGATTTTCACTCAATATCCCCAGAGAATTCAGCCAGGCGGACGGACTCAGGCAGAATATCAATACCACTATCAGTGCCTGCCAGTGGCTGGTAAACATGCCGCGGCCCAGGATAAAAATCAGCGGAATCGACAGCAGTAGAAAAAGTGCCGTTAAAATATGGGCAAAAGTATAGTTATAGGCCGCACCCGAGATGGCCAGGAGAAATGGAAAAAACGGCGGAAAATCCTGCATCGGCGGCCAGGCGGCGATGATGGCCGGGCTGGGTTCGTGCCATGGCGATAAATAGCGCGCCATGAGCAGATAATAAGCGCCGTCATTGGCGAAGGTTGAGAGTCCGTCATGGGCGACGAATGACAGTAACACCCACCCATAAACAACGGTGAAAACACACAGTATGGCATGGCAGGTCCGGTCCCTGGTTGCCGGGAGGGCGATGGGTTTATGGATCAATGCAATCCGGGACCATGCAATTTGGGACCATGTTTATATCCCGTGCATCTTAATCGATTCTGAGGAGGCCATATTTAAGAATGCAGTACAGTGCCCGGACCCCGTCTTTCCATCTGATTTTTTTTCCTTCGGCATAAGAACGGCCAAAATAGGCGATGCTTGTCTCGTAAACGCAAATATTCGGGATCCTGGCTATTTTCATGGTGATCTCCGGTTCAAACCCAAAACGATCCTCTTTAAGTGGTATTTTTTGAATCAATTCACGTTTGAATAATTTGTGGCAGGTTTCCATATCGGTGAGATTCAAATCACTGAATATATTGCAAAGCAGGGTCAGCACTTTGTTGCCTATGGAATGCCAGAAAAACAGCACCCGGTGCGCGTCCCCGCCCATAAAACGGCTGCCATAAACGACGTCAGCGCCGTTTTCCAATATCGGTTTTAATAATTTTGGATACTCCCTGGGATCATATTCAAGATCGGCGTCCTGGATAATGACGTAATCACCGGATGCCTGGCGGAGCCCGGTCCTTATTGCCGCTCCTTTGCCTTTATTGGCGGAATGTTTTAATTTATGGATTGGGTCTGCGTTTAATTTGTCGAGGATATCGGCGGTGCCGTCCGTGGAGCCGTCATCCACCACAATAATTTCGATATTATCAATCGGCGCACGGGCTACCGACGCGATCAATTTTGCTATCGTGGGAGCCTCGTTGTAACAGGGAATAATGACCGACAGCGTATAAGACATGAATCACTATTTGCCGGCGTTGGCCGGGTCCGATAATGCCGTTTTAAAGAAGTCTATGGTTTTGATCAAGCCGTCTTCCAGGGCCACCCTGGGGGCCCAGCCGAGCAGCGATTTGGCTTTGTCGATATTGGGTTGGCGCCGGCTCGGATCATCCTGACAGGGCGGCTCATGGATCACCCTGGAACGGCTATTGGTTGCTTTAATAACGTGATTGGCCAGTTCCAGTATTGAGTATTCAACGGGATTGCCAAGGTTGATCGGTTCGTGCAGCTCGCCCACGTTCATTAATTTAATCAATCCTTCAATCAAGTCATCGACGTAACATAATGACCTGGTTTGACTGCCATCGCCGTATAGCGTGACCGGCTGATCGTTCAGGGACTGGACGATAAAGTTGCTGACGACCCGACCGTCGTTAATATTCATCCCGGGGCCGTAGGTGTTGAATATTCTTGCGACCCTGATATCCAGGCCATGCTGACGATGGTAATCAAAAAACAAGGCTTCGGCGCAGCGCTTGCCCTCATCATAACAGGAGCGAATGCCAATAGGATTGACGTTGCCCCAATAATCTTCAGTTTGTGGATGCACCAACGGATCGCCATAAATCTCGCTGGTTGACGCCTGCAGCACCGGGATATTCAGCCTTTTTGCCAAACCCAGCACGTTGATTGCACCGGATACGCTGGTTTTGGTGGTCTGGATCGGATCATGTTGGTAATGATATGGGCTGGCCGGGCAGGCCAGGTTATAGATCTGATCGACTTCGATATAGATTGGAAAGCAGATGTCGTGCCGTATGATTTCAAAGTAAGGGTCGGTCACTAAATCAAGAATATTATTCTTTGAACCGGTATAAAAATTATCGAGGCACAGTACTTCATTACCCTTATGGAGCAAACGCCGGCACAGATGTGTACCCAGGAAGCCGGCGCCGCCGGTGACGAGGATTCGTTTTTTCATTATTGATTTAGTTTATTTAGCATTATTTTAAGCAGTTTTGAATTTGCGGCGACAATATTGCCGGTATCCATATAATCATCTTTGCCATCGGTTCCGCTTACCAGTCCCCCCGATTCTCTGATCAGCAATACGCCGGCGGCAATATCCCAGATATGCAGTCCATATTCCCAGAACCCATCCAAGCGTCCACAGGCAAGATAGGCCATATCCAGTGAAGCCGCGCCGGCACGTCTGATCCCGGCGGTCAGCGGACAGAATATTCTAAATGAATCGATATATTTATCCAGCAATTCCTCTTGTCTGCACGGATAACCCGTGCCCAGCAAGGCTCCATCCAATGCCTGCCGTTGACTGACCCGGATGCGTTTGTTATTTAATTGTGCGCCATGGCCCCGGCTTGCGGTAAACATTTCTTGACGCAAGGGGTCGTAGATCACGCCGGCTTGTAGTTGGTTTTTGTGGCGTAACGCGATCGACACGGCAAATTGGGGAAAACCATGCAGATAATTAGTGGTTCCATCAAGCGGGTCAATGATCCATTGATGTTCATTTGAACCAGTTTCACCGGTTTCCTCACCAATAAAGGCATGATCCGGGTAGAATTTTTTTATCGTCTGAATAATGGTTATTTCGGCGTTTTTATCGATCTCGGTGACAAAATCATTTTTACCCTTTACATGCACGGCAAGGTCCCGCACCAAATCCATTTGCCGTACAATAATATCACCCGCCGCCCGGGCGGCGCGAATAGCGATATTTAACATGGGATGCATAGCTGTTTTCTTATGAAGGGGAGCGTACCATTGTACCTGTGTGGTACCATATAGTGAAGCAAGAAGATGAATAAGGATCCGCTTAGCCATATCCGCATAGTGTTAATAGGCACGACCCATCCCGGCAATATAGGGGCCGCGGCCAGGGCGATGAAAACCATGCGCCTGTTGAGCCTGTATCTGGTCAGCCCGGCAATCTATCCGAGTGCGGAGGCGACCGCCCGGGCGGCCGGTGCGGATGATATCCTGGCCAATGCGGTAATATGCGATTCACTCCGGCAGGCCGTTGGAGATTGTCAAATCGTGATCGGCACCAGTGCCAGAAGCAGAAATATTCCCTGGCCCGCCGTTTCTCCGCGGGTTTGTGCCGAACAATTGTTCAAGCGGACGACCCTGGATAAGGTTGCCATCCTGTTTGGTACGGAGAGCTCAGGTTTGACTAATGATGAATTGGAGACCTGTGGCAGCATGATACAAATTCCGACCCATGAACAATATTCATCCCTCAATATTGCCGCGGCCGTACAAATTATTTGTTATGAATTGATGACCGCGGCGCAGATCGGCGGTATCCAAACTGAGCAACTGAATACAGTGCCCCTGGCCACCCAGGAACAAATGGCGCAGTTTTATCGGCATTTACGGGAATGCATGATCGATATCGGTTATCTCGACCCGCATAAACCGCGCAAGCTGATGCGCAGAATGAAGCGCTTGTTTAACCGCGCCCGGCTCGATGAAAATGAATTGAGCATAATGCGTGGGTTGTTATCCGCGGCGCAATCGGCTCGTCCTGATCCGCCTTAACCGGCAAATACGATTTGCGCCTGCGTGTCCGCACGCTCAATAATTTCACCCACCCTCCAGGCAATTTCACCCATCTCATCGAGCAGCGATAAAATATGTTTTTCATCCCGCCTGGCAACGCACAGCACCATGCCGATGCCGCAGTTGAAAGTCCTGTACATTTCATCTGAGTTTATCTTGCCGGTATTGCTCAGCCATTTAAATATCATCGGCATATCCCAGCTGCCGGTATCTATTTGTGCCGCCTTTGATTTGGGCAGGGTTCGCGGAATATTTTCGATTAAGCCGCCGCCGGTGATATGCGCAATGGATTTCAGCTCGGCCCGTTTCAGCAAATTCAAGATGGTTGGCGCATAAATCCTGGTTGGTTCCAGCAGATGATCGAGAATGGGTTTGTGCTCCAGTTGAAAATCATAAGGCGTCGCCGAATCGGCCAGTATGGTTCTGATCAATGCATAGCCGTTTGCATGACAACCGCTGGAGGCCAGTGCGATCAAACTGTCACCGCCGGCAACCTTGCCACCATCAATAATAGCGTTTTTTTCGACCACCCCGACGCAAAAACCGGCCAGATCATAATCACCCTCGGCATACAAACCCGGCATTTCCGCGGTTTCACCGCCGATCAGACTGCATGCGGACAGCCTGCAGGCCTCACTGATCCCCTGAATGACCGTTTCGGCAACCGTGATATCGAGTTTGGAACTGGCAAAATAATCCAGAAAAAACAGTGGTTCCGCGCCTTGGACGATGATATCATTGACGCACATGGCTACCAGATCGATACCGATTGAATCATGTCTATGGCTATCAATGGCCAGCTTGATTTTTGTGCCCACACCATCGCTGCCGGCGACCAGAACCGGTTGTTTATAGTGCAACGGGGCAAGATCAAACAGCGCGCCAAAACCGCCCAGATCACTCATCACCCCGGGACGTTTGGTCGCCGCGGACAATGACTGTATTCGTGATACCAGCGCCTTGCCGGCATCGATATCGACCCCGGCGTCACGGTAATTCAAAGCTCCTCGATTATTTTGCTTCATACCGCATAATATCCAGTTGAACATTTGGCTGCAATTCTTGACTCGCTTGCCAATTTTAAATAGCTTGATGATTATGAACAAAGGAATAGTGTTTTTTGGTCTGGTTTGCGCCTTGCTATCGGCCTCATCGGTGATGGCGCTACAGGTTTCCGGCTTGTATGAAGCCGGCGTAGCGGTTGCCGATCAAAGTGCCGGTGGCAGAATATCGGCGATTCGGTCGGCGTTAAGCGCAGTCATGGTAAAACTCACCGGTGACAAGGACGTCGCCGGTCGGTTGGCGTTAAAACCGGTCATCGATGCCGCTGAACGATATGTACTGCAATATCGTTATTATCAAAATGATCAATCATCTGCAACGGACGCGGCCGATAACAAGTTGTTGGTGCTGTTTGATGAAGCCGCCCTGAATAAGGCCTTGCTCGATAACGGTATTGCCGTATGGGGTCAGGAACGTCCGTCGGTACTGATCTGGTTGGCCGCACAGACTGCAACAGGCGCTAAAATTATCGGTCTTGGGGATGAAACGACTTACCTGAATACCATCGACACCCATGCGCGGGCAAGAGGCATTCCCTTGATATTTCCGCTTCTGGACATTGAAGACACGTCTAAGGTAAGAATCGATGATATCCGCGCCGGTGTTACTGAGCCGGTGGTTGCCGCCTCGAATCGCTACCGCAGCGACGTGATATTATTGGGCAGCATTGAACCGAGCCCCTCATCCGCATCGGAAATACACTGGACCGCGATCATACAGGGTCAAACAAGCAAATGGTCTTCACGGGCGGAACGGGTCGAGGTGGCGTTGACTGAGGGCATTGATGAAATCGCGGACCGACTGGTGGACAGCTACGCCAATATTCAGGCACAGGCCCAACAGGAGGCGTTAACCCTGGTTGTCAATGACGTCGATACTCTCGATCAATACGCAAGGGTATTGCGGTATCTGGAATCGCTTAATTCGGTGACGGATATCAAGGTCAAGCAACTACAGGGAAACAGCATTACCTTTGCAATCACTAATCTGGGCGGCATATCGGCCATAGGCCAGGCAATATCGCTGGGCGATACGCTGGCGGCCATCGCTGATCCGCCCGGTACTGAATTTCGCCTAAAAAAGCATTGATTTAATGATAACGGACGCGCAGAAATGGCTGATCCTGATAAGCGTATTGCTGGGTGGCTGGATTCTGTACAGACTGGCTCCTATCCTGGCGCCTTTTTTGATTGGAATGCTCCTGGCCTATCTCGGCGACCCGGCGGTTAATAAACTGGAAGCGGCGGGATTATCCAGGGTGCTGGCGGTTATTGCGATATTTGCCCTGATGACGTTTATCGCCCTGTCGGTGTTGGTCGTGGTATTGCCGTTGTTGCAGGACCAAATTGGCAGATTGATCATACGCATCCCGGATGTGATCGATTTCGTTCAATCAAAAGCCGATAGTATCGCCTCATTGGTTGGTGTCGATATCTCCGCAATCGATCCGAACGCGCTCAAACAGGCGGTCATGAGTCATTGGCAAAGTTTGGGCCATATTATGGGCAAATTGCTGGGGCGGGTATCACAATCCGGCCGGGTATTTTTATTATGGATCAGTTATCTGGTGATCATTCCAGTGGTGGCCTTTTATCTATTAAGGGATTGGAATAAGCTGCTGGGCAGGATCGGAGAACTGATACCAAAAAAATATCAGGCCTTGATTGCACGGTTGGCCGGGGAATGCGACGCGGTGTTGGCGGAATTTTTACGCGGACAATTATTGATCATGCTGGTTCAGGGCGTGATTTATTCAACCGGGCTCTGGATCGTCGGCTTGGAATTTGCATTATTGATTGGCATATTGGCGGGTCTTGTAAGTTTCGTGCCCTACCTTGGTTTTGTGATCGGCTTCTCGGCCGCGGCCACGGCGGCGTTTTTTCAATTCTATGATTTTATCCCGATATTATACGTATTGCTTGTTTTTGGCCTTGGCCAGGCCATAGAAGGCATGTTACTGACGCCTCTGTTAATCGGTGACCGCATCGGCATACACCCGGTTGCGGTGATATTTGCAGTGATGGCCGGCGGCCAGTTGTTTGGTTTTTTTGGGGTGTTGTTGGCATTGCCGGTTGCAGCGGTGCTAACGGTGCTGTTGCGGCATGCCCATCAGCGCTATCTTGCAAGCAGTTTATATGCCGAATAAGCATGACCGGATTTAATAAAAGACAAATTCCGTTTGAATTTGGCCATAAGTGGGATATTGGATTCGATGTGTTTATCGCCGGGCCTAATTTTGAAGCATTGAGCCAGGTAAAAAATCTTGCCGTCGGATATGAATCAAAATTTATTTATCTCTGGGGTGGGGCGGGGAGCGGTAAAAGTCACCTTTTGCAGGCCGCCTGTCACGCCGCCGCCGATCATGCCAGGCGCAGTGTTTATATTCCCATGACCGAGCATCGTCGATTTACACCGGCCCTGCTGGAAGGGCTGGAAGAGTTCCACCTGGTTTGTGTCGATGATATCCATCAGGTTGCCGGAGATGAAGATTGGGAGCGCGCATTGATGCAGTTATTCAATTGGCTGAGAGAAAACCGGCATGCGATGCTGATCAGCGGCAACGATAAACCCGACAGGCTTGCTTTGACGCTGGCGGATCTGAAAACCAGATTATCCTGGGATCTGGCCTATTATTTAAAGCAATTAAACGATCAGGATAAAATTGAAGCCCTGTATCGTCGAGCCGATAAACGCGCCTTTGAATTATCGGAAGAAGTCGCCAATTACATACTTAAACGCGTATCACGCGATCCACGTTCATTATTTCATTTACTGGACCGGATCGATTCCGCGTCTCTGTCCGCAAAAAGAAAACCGACCATCCCGTTTGTAAAATCATTGTTAAGCGACACCTGATCGAGGCCCACAGGAAGCCGTGATTCAGTGGTCACTGCATCAATTTGCCTTCAAGTTCGCGGTTGCAACCGCCAGTCTTTTGCCGAGCGCGATAGCCAGGGTTTTTTCATCTTCGGTGATCTCCGCGGCATTGTCGGCGCCGGCCACGTGACTGGCGCCATAGGGCGTGCCGCCGCCCCTGGTGCTGAGTAAGGCCGGTTCCTGGTAGGGCAGGCCGATGATCATCATGCCATGATGCAGCAGTGGCAACATCATTGAGATCAGCGTGGTTTCCTGGCCGCCGTGGACACTGCTGGAAGAAGTGAACACCGCCGCCGGTTTACCCGACAGACCGCCGCTTAGCCAGACGTCCGAGGTTGAATCCAGGAAATATTTTAATGGTGCCGCCATATTGCCAAATCGCGTTGGACTGCCCAGGGCCAGACCATCGCACTCGACCAGGTCCGCATGGCTTGCATAGGGGGCGCCTGAATCGGGAATATCGTCTTCAGTGGACTCGGTTACCGTTGAGACCGGCGGGACGGTGCGCAACCGGGCCGTGCATTCGCCGGTGGCCTCGCATCCCCGGCTGATCAATTCCGCCAGTGTTTTGACGCTGCCATTCCTGCTGTAATAAAGCACCAGTATTTCGATCATCGCCCGATAATAGCAAGTACGTTTTCCGGGGGGCGGCCAATAACCGCGTTGCCTTTGGCGACCACGATTGGTCTCTCAATCAGAATCGGGTATGCGATCATTGCATCAATAATTTCTGCATCGTTTATATCGGAACGATCCAGGCCGGACGTTTTGTAAGCCGTTTCATTTTTGCGCAATAGCTCGGCGGCCTGCAAACCCAGCAATTCCAATAAATGGATAAGCGTGTTCCGGTCGGGCGGTGTTTTAAGATATTCAATAATATTGGGTTCAATATTATTTTCCCTGAGCAGTTTAAGAGTTTGGCGTGATTTGGAACATCTGGGGTTGTGATAAATTTTGACGTCCATCGTCTGTGATCCTCGGTCAATTTTGAGTCGTATTGGCATTTTAGCACATCATCCGGACGTGCCCGCTGATTGTTTGGGGCATTATAAAGCGCGGTTTCTTTGTTTGAACCCGATGGCTGAGCCGCTACCTAGACTAGCTCCATGCCGGCGTTTTTGAGCATATCGATCAGCCGAATCAGCGGCAGACCCACCAGTGCATTGGGGTCTTCTCCCTGGAGGCGTTTTAACAGCGCAATGCCCGGGCCTTCCGCCTTGAGGCTACCGCAACAATTATAAGGTTGCTCGGCCTTGAGATAGCGGTCGATCAGGTCGGCGTCAAGTTCCCGAAACTCGACCACAAACGGTTCCACCGCCGACTGGACGTCATTGCCGGCAGGATCGTACAGCACCACGCCGGCATACAGGGTAATGACGGAGCCGGACATGGATTGTAATTGCCGCACCGCGTCCTGGTGATCCGCCGGCTTGCCGATGATCTCTCCGCGATGATCGGCGACCTGGTCGGCGCCGATGATCAACCCGTTCGGATAGTGCTCCGCCACCGCTTTGGCCTTGGTCAGGGCCAGGCGTGCCACCAGGGCCGGGGCCGATTCGCCCGGCAACACGGACTCATCAACGTTCGGTGCGTGACAGATAAATGCGAGCTTAACGCGCTCTAAAATCTGCCGCCGATAGGGCGACGATGAGGCCAACACAATGCGGGGTTTTACCATGGTGGGTTAAGCGGGTTTCCCGATGCGGTCGACCGGTCGGCCATATTATTCCATACAGGGGCGCAGTGAACCGGGCCGCGGATTTCGACGCTTTTGATAGAAATCAAGTATTTGGTTTGCCGTTAATTGGTGACGATAATTGCAATGCCGCACTCTATAATACTACCGCGGCGAGGTTTCAAAATAAACGGGGGTTTGCCTGCCATTTTGAAACCAATTGTGAAGTCTGCGGTGGGTATCACGCACTCCAACACCATAATATTCAGCCAGCCCCAATCTGGGCAGTAATGCCGCATCCGCGACTGAGAATCCGGCCGATAAAAAATTGTGTTCGTCTTCTATTTGAGCTTCCAGCCAATCCAATGATTTCCCCCATCCCAGTTGATGCCTGCTGATCTTTTCCAGGTCCCATTCCGCCTCAATTTTATTGCGTTTCTCAAAAATAATTTCGCGCAGATTAATCCCAACAATTGAATTACTATAGGTATGCAGCAATCTTGCCTTGCTACGATCCGTTATTTCTCCGGGGAATAAGGTTTTCCTGCCTGCAAGGTCCTCAAGATAATAGATTATCGGCACTGAATCCCAAATAATTAATTCATTATCCTGTAATACCGGCGTCAAGCCATTGGGGGAAAGTTTCAGCAGTGTGTCTCGGTCCGGTTTCTTCCATTCCACAAGCTCATAATCCATATCCAGATACTTTAAGGCAATTTTCACCTTCCAGCAAAAAGGGCACTCAATTTTTGAAAATAACTTTAACGCCATATTTTTACGCCCGGCGGGATCACAAACGCCTTAATCTCAATTCCCGCAAATGATCATGCACAAATTCCAAGCGATCATTGCCCCAGAAAATAGCCTCGCCTATAACAAAAGTGGGAACGCCAATTACCCCTATGCGGCCCGCTTCCTTTTTATTGGCAATAAGCCTGTCTAAATAATCTTTTGAATCAATGACTTCCGCCAACTCATTGGCGTCCAGCCCGATAAGGTCTCCGACGCTTAATAATACCTCATTCTCGCCAATGTCCAGGCCCTGCGCCCATTCCGCACGCATGACCTCAATCACGTAGTTCATCAGCAAACCTTTTTCCTCCGCCAATAATGAACCTAAGGCGGCTTTGGTGGGCTCGGTTGTGATAGGCGGCGGATTAAACGGGATCCCCATCCGTTTTGCCCAGCGGGCCACGTCCTGTCGTACCAGGGGAATTCTGTATTTTGCTATTTCCGGTGGAGAGCGGCCGTCCCAGCCTGAAAACGGACGCCAAACCAGACGGGCGTGATACTCCTCAAACATTTGCCACATTCCCTTGGACGCCAAATAGCAATAAGGGCTGCGAAAATTAAAAAACACCGTAATATTAACCGCTTCCGTCACTGTTTTTGCTCCATATTCAATTATTCATTTAATAACAGATTTATGTATTGATGCTTAATTACCATGCTTACCGGCTTCCCAGCCTTTATCAGCAAGCAAATTTTCCGCCACTGACAATGGTGTTTCCTCCAGGGGCGTGGCCATTGAATCATTCCAACGGTTAAAAAAACCAAACATTCCAATGACTCCCAGTATTTCGACAATCTGTTCTTCACTCCAGCAATTGGATAATTGCAAATACAGTTCATCGGTCACCTCATTTGGCACGGACGCGGCCGCCAACGCGAAGTCCAGTGCGACTCGTTCCCTGTCACTGAACAACGGACTGTTTGCATAGTCATAAACAGCCTGCATTTTTTCTTCACTGATACCAAGATGCGTGGCACTGACGCTGGTATGCGCTTTGCAATATTGGCAGCCTGAGGCTTGACTGGCCATATGTGCAACGAGACGTTTAAACCCCGGATCCACTTTGCTATCCGGCGCAAATACGGCTTTATTCATTTGAATAACCGACTTGGCGATGGCCGGAACTCTTTGCATGGTCAATAAACTGTTGGGCACAAAGCCAAGCGTGTCCACAAAATGCAAAAAAGCCTTTTTTAATTCCTCATCTTTGCACTCTTCAATGGTTAATGGTTTCATTCGAGACATGTCGGGAACCTCTATTTAAGCTCATATTATTAAACATTGGACGCACAAGTTGGCGGTCACTCATTCTTTACCCATAACTCGACAAAATCATTAACCGGGGTGTTGGCCAGTGCCACCGGATCACCAAAAATTTCAATAATGGCGTCCGCTTGTTTATCAGCCAATCGAGTTTTAATGTTTTGTGCAAATTTTTCTTTTAATAAAGGCGTACCTTCGGAACGCCTGCGCCAATGACCAATTGGGTATTCCACTGCAATATTGTCAGTGCGGGTGCCGTCGGTGAAGAAAATCTGAACCGCGTTGCCAATCGAGCGTTTTTCCGGGTCCAGATAATCGATACTGTATTGCTTGTTCTCGATGACTTCCATTTTGTCCCGCAAACCATCAATACGCGGATCATTGCCAACATTATCTTCATAATCATCCGCGCTCAGACGACCAAAAACAAGCGGCACCGCGACCATATATTGAATGCAATGATCTCGGTCCGCCGGATTATCGAGTGGCCCGGTTTTGTTAATAATTCTAAAACCGGCCTCTTGCGTTTGAATCACAATTTTATCGATATCATCCATCCGATCTTTCACTTGTTCATGCAGGCTAAGCGCCGCTTCCACCGCGGTCTGAGCGTGAAATTCAGCGGGAAATGAAATCTTGAACAAAATGTTTTCCATAACGTAAGAGCCAAAACCCTGAGTAAATTTAAATTCTTTGCCATTGAACAATACATCGTTATATCCCCAGTTTTTAGCGCTGAGTGCCGAGGGGTAACCCATTTCACCGCTTAGTGCAATTAACGCAAGACGCACGCCGCGACTCGTGGCGTCCCCGGCCGCCCAGGATTTTCTGGAACCGGTATTCGGTGCATGGCGATAGGCGCGCAATGCGCCACCGTCAATCCAGGCGTTGGAAACGGCGTTAATAAGTTGTTCCTTACTTCCTCCCAACATGTTTGTAACCACCGCCGTTGTTGCCACCCGCACCAGCAAAACGTGATCCAAACCGACTCGATTAAAGCTGTTTTCCAACGCAATAACGCCCTGAATCTCATGGGCTTTGATCATTGCAAGCAATACGTTCCGCATAGTCAGGGGCGTTTGTCCTTCGGCAATTTTTTTGCGGCTGAGATAGTCCGCCACCGCTAAAATACCGCCAAGATTATCCGAGGGATGACCCCACTCCGCGGCGAGCCAGGTGTCATTAAAATCCAGCCAACGAATCATGCAACCAATATTAAACGCAGCCGTGACCGGGTCGAGTTCATACGCCGTGCCCGGGACTCGGGCACCATTTTGCATATCGGCTCCGGCCACCACCGGCCCCAGCAGTTTGGTACAAGCGGGATAGTTGAGCGCCAGCAAACCACAGCCCAATGTATCCATTAAACAGTACCGTGCGGTATTGATCGCCTCATCGCTTTCCACTTTGAAACTATCAACGTAAGTGGCAATATCGACCAGCAGTTGGTCGGGCGCGGGCCGCTGAGCGTCTTTAATTCCAATGGACATTAATGATCTCTTTTTATAATTCCAAATTCACTTGCGCTTGCTTATTGGTGTGAATTTTAGATTTTCAGGGCCAATATAATTAGCGCCGGGTCGAATAATTTTTCCATCCCGTCGCTGCTCGATGACGTGTGCCGCCCAACCGGAGGTGCGAGCAATCACAAATAAAGGCGTGAACATCGCAGTGGGTACGTTCATCAACGCATAAGAAACGGCCGAAAACCAATCCAGATTTGGAAACATTTTTTTGTCGTTCCAGATCACTTTTTCAATGCGTTCCGCAATCTTGAAAGTTTTCATGTTTTTCGCACGCGCAGCCAGGCGCTTCGCCAGAGCCTTAATCACTTTATTGCGAGGGTCGCCCACAGTGTAAACAGGGTGTCCGAAACCGATAATGATTTCTTTACGCGACAGACGTTCGCGAATATCCGCCTCCGCCTGACTCGGATCGGCGTATCGTTGTTGAATCTCAAAAGCAACCTCATTGGCGCCACCGTGTTTGGGTCCGCGCAACGCGCCAATGGCGCCCGTTATGCATGAAAACATATCGGAACCGGTGCCGGCGATGACTCTGCCGGTAAAGGTTGAGGCGTTGTACTCATGCTCCGCGTATAAAATAAGAGAAGTGTGCATCGCGCGCACCCATTCAAGGGGCGATTCTTTACCGTGGAGTAGATGCAGAAAATGCCCGCCTATGGAGTCATCATCGGTTTCAACGTCGATACGTTTTCCATTGACGGCGTAGTGGTACCAGTAAAGCAACATGGAGCCAAAGGAAGCCATTAAGCGATCGGCAATATCTCTGGCACCGGCGGCGTTGTGATCGGCTTTTTCCGGCATTACCGCACCCAATACCGAGCACGCCGTTCTTAACACGTCCATCGGATGTACCGAGGCCGGAAGCTGTTCCAGAGAAGTTTTGACCGCGGCGGGTAAACCACGCAAGCAGCACAGTTTTGTTTTATAGGCACTTAGTTCCGATGACGTCGGTAATGTCCCGTGGACCAGTAAATATGCAATTTCCTCAAACTCACAAACCTCGGCGATATCCAATATATCGTAACCGCGATAATGCAAATCATTCCCGGTTCTGCCTACCGTACACAATGCCGTATTACCGGCAACGGTCCCGCTTAGCGCCACTGCTTTTTTAGGTTTCGATTTGATCGTTGTTTTATTTGCCATCGGAGCCTTCCAAAAAATTGTTTTACCAAAATAGTTTGTTTATGAATAAAATTGCGGCGTTTTTACGACAAGGCCATAAAAGTGAATATTAAAAGTAAATATAAATAATATCGATATTTTTCGATAATATAGATATTATACAAAAAAATTCCCAGACCGCTATCATTTTGGGGGATTCAATTTGGGGCCGCCCCGGATGACCATCCCAAATTATCCTTAACTCATTGTTTGATTGGGACGTATTTGCCATTTCCCGCTGGTCCGAAACCTAAGGGAGCGGTGCCGTTGGGTATCGGCTTGCCCGGATGAACAGGTTCGAGACGCTGCACCGTTAGCCGGGATCAGATCACGGCTTAGGGTTCATTATCCAAGCAACAAGCGGCTATAGGCATTTTTTTTCGAGGTGGTGATCTGTAAACGTTCCTGTGCCCTGGTCATACCGACGTAAAGCAATTTGGACCCGTGTAACAACGCATCTTGCCCTTTATCCCTCATTGAACCGATACCGACAATGATCACACGCGGGAACTCCAGACCTTTACTGCTGTGCACCGTGACCACGGTAACCCGATCTTCATTCGGATCATAGGTTTTCTTTTGAACCGCATAGTTTAACCAGTTATGTGGAATCTTCCTGGCTTCCAGCCTTGCCGATAATTCTTCGCCTTGATCCTTATTTTGATATAACACCGCCATATCACCCCACCGAACCGCTTGCGCATGCCAACTCTTGAGGCATTTGATCGTATTATTAACCTCGTCTGAGAATGTATTACACAGATGCACCGACGGCGGCGGCCCATTACTCCCCGCCGCCTCCGGTTTGACTAAGGGGATATGATCTTCACTCGAAGTTTGATCATTCTTCGCCCCCGACGAGATACGATAATGATTGGCAAAGTCATAAGCAAACTGAAGTATTTCCCGGGTATTGCGATAATTCAGCCGTAATATGGTGGTGCGTCCCGGGGCCTTGATGCCAACGCTGGACAGGGTAAAACCAAGACCGGAGTTATGCTTGTAAATGGACTGTGCGTCATCATAAAGTAATAACAGGGAGTCATATTCGGGGTCAACCATCTGCACCACTAATTTCAACCATTCGGGTTTGAAATCATGCCCTTCGTCAATCAATAACGCGCCATACTGGGCCTTGGGAATAACTTCTTTGTCAACCGCGTCTATCATGGCTTCAGGTTGCAGTTCATAATAAGGGCGGTCTGAAATCGGCACGTCAACATGGTACGTTGTGAGCTGCTGGCGGCACCAATCGTGGAAATGGTACACCTGCACCCGGCCATCATCAATGCCCTTTGCTGCAATGAATGCCTGTAGTCTTGCCGCCAGGGTAATGTTGAAACACAGCACCAATATGGTTTTGTCCATCGCCCGGGCCAGATGCAGACAACGGTAACCCAGAATCAGGGTCTTGCCGGAACCGGACACCCCATGGATCACCCGATGACCTTCCCCCAGACTCCGCGCCAACTGTTCCTGCTGAACGTCCAGTACTTTGACAATGTCGGGCAGGGAGGGTGATTCTGTATCCTCTTCGGCGAAAAAATCGGTTTGCTTATTGGCGTCAATTCTAATTTCCGGAAACAAATGCCCGCGAATGCGGTCGATCTGGGGCAGGGTTAAGGTGCCGCCAAAGTTATAATGAAACATACCCCACAATCGTTCCTGAAAGGTTTCAGGATCGGCGCTTTCAGTGAGTTCATCCTTATAGATCATAAGATGATCGGGCAATAAATCCTCCCGTCTATCCTCCGGTATCGCATTGGCAACCTGTTGGCGGCTGATATTGGTGAACACCGCCCCCCAGCCATAAGGCATGATCAGCTTACCCTTATGGTGCTTGGAATTGGCAACCAGCCTGGCATCTTCTTGTAATCTGTCTATGACCGTGTAGGTATATTGACGCGCCTGTTCCAAAGGATGCGGCTTGGTTACCTGGCCACTATTCGTTACTAAAGTCACATCGGCCTTGGTAATTTTTTTTAGCGTTTGGGGTTTCCAATCTTTTACCTCGAGAAACAACAAGCCGCGGCCGGGATGCAGAATAATAAAATCGGGATAGCGCCGCCGCCTGCCGAACGGGATGTCATACCAGACAAGATAATCATCCTCCAGCAGTTTTTTAAGGCACCGGGCAACGCGTTTTTCTCCGCTGGTCATGCGACTCAGGGTGTGCTTATTCAGCGGTGGTATGATTTCGGCCATATGGGTTTATACTGACAATCGATTAAGTCAATCTCTTAATTAGCTGTGGCCGCATGATACCAAAAAATGCCCGGCACGTCCATGTATGGCATCCACTATGCAGCCAGGCGCATGGAAATTCGACTAAACCGCCGGTTTGCAGTACAACGTCACCACAGGGCCTGTAGCTCAGCCGGATAGAGTACCTGGCTTCGAACCAGGCGGTCGGGGGTTCGAATCCCTCCAGGCCCGCCATTTCATTGAATGCGATTAAAATACTCAATTCAAGCGTTTTTTAAACGGGGGAATCAATATGTCCGAGCAAAAAACCGTCGGAAGCTGTTTTTGTAATACGGTCAGCTATCAAATATCCGCAAGGTCGGGAACGTTTCAATACTGTCATTGTTGTCGATGTAGAAAATTTACCGGCAGTGCGTTTGCGGCCAATATAATTATTTCACCGAATGACTTTAATTGGCTTAGTGGTGAAAACCATATTGCAAGGTATGAACCGGAAGCGACCAGGTATTTTGCAACCTGTTTTTGCAAACATTGCGGCTCATCATTGCCCTGGCTGAATAAAACCGCAACCGCGGTTGTGGTGCCGGCGGGCACGCTCGATCATGACCCTGAGGTCAGACCCATGCATAATATTTTTCGCGGCTCCGGGGCGGCGTGGTATAGGGACCCCGGCGAGTTACCCCGGTACCATGAACTGCCGCCAAAATAGTGTTAATCACCAGGCAATTATGCATTGATTACCGCACCGGATTTGTGTGCGCAGACGGGCTTGCCAATGCGTCCGATTTTAGTTATTGCTGATGCTCGCTCAAACCACAAGGCTGTCCGGTTGGCTGTTATTACTCTCTCTGGGTATTTCCATGGTTCATGGATTTTATCCCCGGTTTGCGGTTACTGTTTGCGGTTTGTTATACGCCTGTGCAACGGTTTTGTTGTTGCATCGATTAATTAACATTCAGAAGATACAGGTGTCGTTGCTGACCGTTATCGGACTTTTATTGATGGGTGCAAGTGATGGTGACTTGCGGTCTTTGCTGGCCGCGGCAATCACCGCCAACAATACCTTGATCACGCTGATCATCAGCGTCGGCTTTCTTAAACTGATCATCAAACCAAACGCGCGGAGCGAGGCGTTGCCAACGGGAAGTGCCGCGTTGTGGAAGACCTTGCTGGGAGCGCATTTATTCGGTGCGGTGATTAATCTATCGGCCATTGTTATTTTTGCCGATCGTTTGCTCAGCAAGGGAAAACTCAGCGATTCCCAGATCATGATGCTGACGCGCACTTTCGGTGCAAATGCACTTTGGTCGCCGTTCTTTGCCGCAATGGGGGCGTCCCTGCTTTATTCGGACGGCGCGGAATTGTCGGTGTTAATGTCGCTGGGCCTGTGTGCGGCGGCGTGTTCGTTGGTATTAACGGGCCTGGGTATCGTCAATCAATTGCAACCGAATATTGAAATCTTTGAAGGTTACCCGATGCACCTGGAAAGCCTGATATTACCGGCCATTTTAAGCGTGCTGGTTTTGCTTATGAATTATATCTTTGCGGACGTTTCAATATTAATTCTGGTGGCCGGCGCGGTTATGGTTACGGTTGTGATCACTTTATTGGTTGAAAATAAATTGCGCGAAGCATTGTCCGCGTTCAAACGCCACGTTGAAAATGGGACTGTAAATTCGGCGAGTGAATTATCTTTGTTTTTGTCCGCCGGATTGCTTGCCGTAGGCATGACTTCATTCTCGATGTCCGCCAATTACCAACTGCCTTTTGCGGAGTTCACCGGCCATCACGCGGCTTTTACATTGGTGTGCATGGTGTTGGCGTCGCTGATTGGCGTACATCCTGTGATTAGTATCAGCGTGATGGGCGGTGTGCTTGCGCCTATATCGCCGGACCCCAACCTGTTGGGGCTGATGTTCTTATTTTGTTGGGGTATTTCGATAGTGATCAGCCCTTTTTCCGGAATTAGTTTATTATTTCAATCACGCTATCAAATAAAGGCAACGCGTTTAATGCGGTTAAATAGTGGATTTACTTTTATTATGTTATCAATAGCATGTACCTTATTGGTATTATATGGTTAATCGGGACGATAGTTTATGAGCATAGGCTTGGCATCAAATACACTGGCTTGCGTTAACCGGAAGTGACGCATGGCAACGGATAAAAAAGCCCTCGCGGCATTTCCCAAACTGGATGATCTGAAGAATGCATTCCAATTTAATGAAGACACCGGTCTTGTGTCGCTTGAAGGCGAGCGAATGTTGCTGTTTCACGCGGCCTCCCTTGGAGCATTGCGTAATGAATTAATCGAATCACTCGGCTGGGAGCGCGCCAAAGGCGTGTTAATGCGCATGGGCTATCAATCCGGCAAAGAAGACGCACGGCTGGCGCGCAAGCTCAGGCCCGATGCCACGGAGTATGAAATATACGCGGTGGGGCCGCAATTGCATACCCTCGAAGGCATAGTCCGGGTTGAACCGATAAGGCTCGAAATAAATATTGAAGCCGGCGAGCATTACGGCGAATTTTACTGGGTCAATTCTTTTGAAGCGGAGCAGCATTTGGAGCGTTACGGGCTCCATCCCGAGCCGGTTTGCTGGAATCAGATTGGTTATGCCTGCGGTTATTCAAGCGAACTAATGGGGACGCCTATCATTTATAAGGAAGTCGAATGCGCCGCCGGCGGACAAAAACATTGCCGAATAATCGGTAAACGCGCGGAAGATTGGGAAGACGCGGAACATTTAATTTCCTATTTTTCACATGGCTCGGTCGCGGAAACCATCTTTAGCTTGAAAGACGCGGTCCAAAACCTCCGCAATGCAATTAGAAAAGACGTCACGCCTCAGGATATTGTGGCGGATTCCAAGATCATTAAGGAAACATTGCAAATGCTCAACAAGGCGTCACAGACCCATGTGACCGTGTTAATGTTGGGTGAAACCGGCGTGGGCAAGGACGTATTTGCACGTATATTACATAATCTTGATAGTCAAAATGATAAACCGTTTGTTCAGGTCAACTGCGCGGCGCTGCCTTCGGAGCTGGTTGAAGCGGAGCTGTTTGGCGTGGAAAAAGGCGCATACACCGGCGCTGAGAAATCAAGACCGGGACGATTTGAACGCGCCCACGGCGGCACCTTGTTTCTCGATGAGATTGGCGAGATGATTCCGGAAGTGCAGGCAAAGCTGCTGCGAGTGTTACAAACCGGAGAATTTGAAAGAGTCGGTGATACTCGCACGCGCAAAGCCAGGGTTCGCTTGATTGTTGCAACCAATCGAAAATTGGAGGAGCGGGTTGCACAGGGGTTGTTGCGCGCCGATCTTTATTATCGAATTAATGTGTTTCCAATTCTTATTCCGCCGTTAAGGGAACGAAAAGACGATATTCCCGGTTTGGTGAATAAGTTTATTGGTATGTTTAACGCCGAGCACGGCAAAAATGTATTGGGGATAGAACAAAGCACGCTGGAAAAATTTCTTAAATACGATTGGCCGGGGAATATTAGAGAACTTGAAAATATTATCGAACGAGGCGTCATTCTGACCGACAACGGCAAATATATTAATAAGGCCCATATCAATCTTAATCCGGGTATTGCGGTATCGGCAACGGAAGTGGATTTTGCCGAAAATGGTTTATCGATAGAACAATTGTTGCATCGCATGGAGGAAAACGGCATTGGTTTGGAAGAATTGGAAAACCAATTGCTCGAATCGGCGTTGCAAAAATCCGGCGGCAACGTTACCGCGGCTTCCCGCGTATTAAATATCAGCCACGCCAAATATCGCTACCGGCTTCAAAAAACGGAAAAAGATTAAAGCTTGTGGCGAGGGTAGTGATCATCAGGGAATTTGGCGGCCCGGAGGTGCTCAAATCGGACTCGGTCAGCCTTGCCGAGCCCGGCCCTGATGAGGTCAGGATTAACCAGACCGCGGTCGGTGTTAATTACATAGATACCTATTACCGTACCGGTTTATACCCGCTGGATTTGCCTTTTATTCCCGGAGAAGAGGCCGTTGGTATCATAGAAAAACTCGGTTCCGCCGTGGATGATTTTCAAATCGGTGACCGGGTTGCATATGCTTCCGTTAGAGGCGCCTATGCCGAACAACGCAATATAAGCAGTCACGCGATAGTTCCGTTGGCCGACGTCCTGCCCGACCGACAGATAGCCGCTTCCCTGACCCGGGGCCTGACCGCCGAATACCTGTTATTCAGGTGTCACGCCTTAGAGTCCGGGCATACCATATTGGTACACGCGGCCGCCGGTGGCGTCGGGTCGATAACCTGTCAGTGGGCAAAAAGTATGGGTGCGACCGTGTTTGGCACGGTGGGTAACGCGGCAAAGATCCAGACGGCCAAACAAAATGGTTGTGATGAAGTGATGGTCCATACGGAAGAAAAAGTAAGCGACGTTATTCGCGATAAAACCAGGGGTGAGATGGTCGACGTCGTATATGACGGCGTCGGACGGGATACGTTGATCGATTCAATTCATTGCGTTAAACCGCGCGGACTGGTGGTTAGTTTTGGTAATGCCTCCGGGGCACCGGCCCCACTGGATATACTGGAATTGTCGCGCCAGGGTTCCGTGTATATAACCCGACCGCGCCTGTATGATTATCTGAGCAGTAAAAGTGAATTGATGAACGCGGCGAAAAACTATTTTGACGCATTGGCCGACAATAAAATCAACTTTCCTGATATTGTCACCCTGCCGTTGAGTGAAGCGAGTAGAGCGCATGAAATTTTACAGGATAGAAGCATAAAAGAGGTGCCGGTGTTGATTCCATAATCTGGACGGTTTCGTTACCCGCCGGCCCTGCCACCGTTCCATCACGTCCTTAGTCGCCACTGCCTGCGGTATTATGATTTGATGAAATGGAATTGATCATTTCATCACTTTGTTTTAATAATTCTATCCGCGGTTTAAATTAATTTTTCCAAATCAAGCAGTTATGTGTTTGGCATGTATTTTGCTTGACTTTAACGGTGTTATGAATGATTTGGCCGATCTTAAAAAAAAATTTGTGCGTATCACCGCCGTTAAAGATGACAAATACGTTGAATTTAACTTTTCAATCGGTGACGCCGAAATCTTCGTGGAACTGATACTGCCTCTGGAGATGTTCCACGCGTTTTGTAAAACCAATGACGTCAGAATTTTACCTTCGGATAAAAATATACAGGATCGCTACCAACGTTCGTTGTGGCGCGGCGGGTATATGCAGGAAAATATTTTTGGAAATTGACGGCGGGATATAAAGATGCAGCTTGATATTAAAAGTAAAAACATTAAAACCATCAGAAACACCTTTTCACACGTTGCGCGTCGCTTGGGCGATAAACCCGCAAGTCGTTATCAGGAAGCGACGTATGACGTTCAGCCCACTCATAATTTTCACTACCGGCCAACTTGGCAACCGGAATTTGAGCTCTATGATAAGCGCCGCACCGCGATAAAAATGGATGATTGGTATGCATTTCTCGATCCTCGTCAATATTATTACGGCGCTTACGTCATAAACCGGGCCAAATTACGGGAAACCGCGGAGCAGAATTTCACTTTTGTTGAAAAGCGGGGAATGTTGAGTTACATGCCGGAAGAGGTGAAGCAAAAAGTACTGCGGCTGATCATCCCTCTGCGCCATTTCGAATGGGGTGCAAATATGAACAATGCACAGATTTGCGCGATGGGCTATGGCACGGCAATCACCGCGCCCGCGATGTTTTATGCCGGTGACCGCCTCGGTATAGCGCAATACATTACCCGCATTGGCCTGTTAATAGGCGAAAATGAAACTTCCGCGTTGGATCGGGCCAAGCGCGATTGGTTGGAACAGGCTGAATGGCAGGGATTAAGAAAAATCGTCGAAGACAGTTTTGTCGTGCAGGACTGGTTTGAATTATTTGTTGCGCAAAACTTTGTCCTGGATGGGCTTGTTCATCCATTCTTTTTTGACCGCTTTGAACAGGCCTTGAACAAAGAGGGAGGCACGGCACAGGGAATGTTGACTGAATTTATGTCGAATTGGTACGCGGAAATCACGCGCTGGGTTGACGCCCAATTAAAAGTGGCCGCGCAGGAGTCGGAAGCAAACACAAACCTTTTAATAGCCTGGATTAACAAATGGTTGGCGGAAGCCGAAGCCGCGTTGACGCCGTTGGCGCTCAGTGCGATGAGTAACGGCGAGGAAGTGCTTGCCGAAGTTAAATCGGCGTTAATCGACCGCGCCGAAAAAATCAGCGTCAAACTATAAATAGGAAAGAGACGTGACCGACAATGTTTTTCTGGCGCTGCAAATGGTGGATGAAACCCGTTCGATTGTGAATGCGATAGAACGGGATAATCCTGACGCCGAAGTGGATTATCAACCTGCGATGGTGAGAATTACCGCGCCGGGGAAGCTAACGGTCAAACGTGAAACGGTTTCCGAATTAATTGGCCGCGACTGGGACCCGCAGGAGATACAACTGGTGTTGATTTCCTTTGGGGGTAATTTGGATGAAAGCGAAGATGAATTCACCATTCACTGGGATAATTAATACAATCAATTAAATGAGTGAAATATCAATATTGCTCAATAGAGGACAAAAAAATGGCTAAGCGACTTAACATGAGAGAGCGTTATAAACATATGACCCGCCTGGGCTGGGACACCACTTACCAGCCCATGGAAAAGGTTTTTCCTTACGACCGGTATGAGGGAATCAAGATAAAAAATTGGGACGGCTGGGAAGATCCGTTTCGTATGACCATGGATGATTATTGGAAATACCAGGGTGAGAAGGAAAAGAAACTGTACGCCATCATGGATGCCTTTGCCCAGAATAACGGCCATCTGAATATCACCGACGCCAATTACATCAATGCATTGAAATTATTCATCCAGGGGGTATCACCGCTTGAATACGCGGCCCATCGCGGATTTGCATTTACCGGTCGGCATTTTTCGGGCGAGGGAGCGCGAGTGGCTTGTCAAATGCAGGCCCTGGACGAACTGCGGCACTCGCAAACTCAGATTCATACCGTTAGTCACTACAATAAACATTTTAACGGACTGCATGATTTTGCTTACTGGCATGATCGTGTCTGGTATTTATCCGTACCAAAATCGTTTTTTGACGACGCGCGGTCCGCCGGTCCGTTTGAATTTATGGTGGCGATTGGGTTTTCATTTGAATACGTTTTAACCAATCTTCTATTTGTGCCTTTCATGTCCGGCGCCGCGTACAACGGCGACATGTCCACGGTAACGTTCGGGTTTTCCGCGCAATCCGACGAAGCGCGACATATGACGCTTGGTTTGCAGATAATCAAATTTATTCTCGAGCAACATGAAGACAACGTCCCGATTGTGCAACAATGGATTGATAAATGGCTTTGGCGCGGATATAAGGTACTGGGTCTTGTGGGCATGATGATGGATTACATGTTGCCCGAAAGCCCGATGTCCTGGAAAGAGGCCTGGGAGATCTATTTTGAGGAAAATGGCGGCGCTTTATTTAATGATTTGGCGCGGTACGGAATAACAATGCCTGACTACGTGGATATATGCGCCAGGGAAAAAGGCCACGTGAGCCATCAGGTTTGGAGTATTTTTTACAATCATACCGCCGCCGCGGCTTTTCACACCACCGTCCCGGATCAAAAGAAAATGGCGTGGTTGTCGGAAAAATATCCCGATACCTTTGATCAGTATTACCGGCCCCGTTATGAATTCTGGCGCCAACGTGAGCAAGAGGGCAAGCGCTACTACAGCAAGACCTTGCCGATGTTATGTCAGACCTGCCAGATCCCGATGGGCTATACCGAGTCCGATGATTTTACACAGATTGCTTATCGTCGTTCGGATTACAGAGGTGAGCGATACAATTTTTGTTCGGACCCGTGTAAGGTCATCTTCGACCGTGAACCGGAAAAATATATTCAATCCTGGATGCCGGTCATGCAAATACATCAGGGCAACTGTGGCGGAGAGGGGATTGAAAATGTACTGAAATGGTATCAATTCAATAACGGCAAAGACAATATGGATTACCGCGGTTCACCCGATCATAAACGTTGGCAGGAAATGAAAGGCCGGCCTGACGCATCGGATGAGGATCAAGCCGCTAAGTCGGCACACGGTGCACGCTAGGCCTTGGCTAAAATATTTTAGGAGGTTGTCGACACCATGGCCGTTACAGCAATAGGAGAATACCAGTTTGACCACATGGACGGCAGGGATAAATATGCTGAGGGGATACAACTCATTAACATTGGTTGGGACCAACATTTAATGATAGACGCGCCGATGTGTTTTCCGGTGCCGGAGGACATGCCATTTCAGGCAATCATCGATCAATTAATGCCGTTGACCTACGATCAACATCCCGATTTTGAAAAAATTAATTGGGATACGGTCGTATGGCTGCGCGATGATGAACCCTTCACTCCTGATATGAACGCCAGCATTAAAGACAATGGCATCGTGCACAAGGGTTCAATCCGTTTTAAGACACCGGGACTGGACGGCATAGAAGGTTCCGGTAGCTGATCCCAAAAAAACAGGGTTTTGACGTGAGCTATGAAGTGACCATAGAACCGACCGGTGACGTGATTGTAGTTGAAAAAGGTCAAACCATTCTGGATGCGGCCCTGCGTTCGGGCGTCTATCTTCCACATGCCTGCGGTCATGGTTTATGCGCAACCTGCAAGGTGGAGATATTGGAAGGTGAAGTGGAACACGGCGATCCGTCACCGTTTGCATTGATGGATATGGAACGGGATGAAGGCAAGTGCCTGGCGTGTTGCGCCACTCCGGAATGCGATATGGTGATCGAAGCCGATATAGAAGAGGAGGCGGACGCGGAAACTCACGCGGTGCGGGATCACCTTGGGATCATTTCCAAGATTGAAACATTCACCCCGCGAATTAAGGCGATATTTCTCGCGATTGAACACGGCGGTATTGAGTTTCAAGCCGGTCAATACATTAATTTGGAACTGCCCGGGATAGAGAATCAGCCGCGTGCCTTTTCCATTGCCAATCCGCCTTCGGTGTCAAATATGATTGAATTAAATGTTTGCCTGATCAAAGGCGGGCAAGGCACCACTTACATCCACGAACAACTTAAAGTCGGTGATGAATTAAAATTTTCCGGCCCCTACGGGCGTTTCTTTGTGCGCAAGTCGGCCCCCGAACCGATAATCTTTCTGGCCGGCGGTTCCGGTTTATCCAGCCCCAAGTCGATGATCCTGGAATTGCTGGAAAACAAAGATCAACGATCCATCACGCTGATCTACGGCGCACGCAATCAAGCCGAATTGTATTATCGCGAGTTATTTCGAGAACTGGAAAAAGAACACGCCAATTTTACCTACGTGCCGACTCTGTCTGACGAGCCGGAAGGCGGCGATTGGCGGGGTGCCCGTGGCGCCGTGCATGAAACTGCAAAGGAACGTTTCCACTGCAGGTTTGAGGGCCATAAGGCTTATATTTGCGGACCGCCACCGATGGTGGACGCTTGTATTTCGACGTTGATGCAGGGGCGGTTGTTTGAAAAAGATATCTATATGGAAAATTTCTTCACTAATGAAAATAAAAATACCAGACCCCAAAAAAGTCCTTTATTCAAGTCGATTTAATGAAAAAACGTGAAAAATTATGGCCAGTTTCCAAATCAAATTGAAGGATACCGACCTTAGCTATGACTGTTCCACTGAGCACAGCTTATTGATGGGGATGGAAAAACTGGGAATAAAAGGCATTCCGGTCGGTTGTCGGGGCGGTGGCTGTGGCGTCTGCAAAGTGCGCATTTTGGATGGGGCTTACACGGCAAAAAAAATGAGCCGGGCGCACATTAGTGCGGATGAGCAGGCCCGGGGCTACGTGCTGGCGTGTCGTTGTCTCCCCGGCAGCGATTTGATACTGCGCGTTGTGGGTGAAATGAAGACGGCAATAGTGACAAATTAGGTTTTTTACAGGAGGTTAAGCATGGCAATGAAAGGCGTATTACGGCCGGGACACGTAAGCATACGGTTACTGGACCTGGATGAAGGTCTGGTGCATTACCGGGATCGTTTGGGTTTGCTTGAAGTTGATCGCGATGATCAGGGTCGGGTGTACTTAAAAGGCTGGGATGAACAGGACTGGTTTTCAGTGGTGTTACGCGAGGCGGATCAACCGGGGATGGACTACATGGGCTTTAAGGTGGACAACTCCGACAGCCTGAGTAAATTTGAACAAAATCTCAAACAATTCGGGTGCAAGGTGAAGCGCGTCCCCGCCGGAGAATTGAAACATTGTGGTGAACGAGTGCAATTTGATTCACCCACCGGTCATATATTTGAGCTGTACGCGGAAAAAGAGGTCAAAGGCACGGATATGGGGCGTTTGAATCCCCATCCCTGGCCGGAGAATCTAGTGGGAATGAAGGCGCAACGATATGATCATTGCCTGTTATACGGAGACGACCTGGAAGGCTCGATCAAAATGTTCACCGACGTATTGGAATTTGATCAGGCGGAAAAGATCTACGACGGCGATTTACAAATCGGATCGTTTCTCACCTGTGGCATGAAGGCCCACGACCTGGCACTGGTGCGTCACGCGGAACCGGCCAAGTTTCACCACGCCTCGTTCTTATTGGGCAGTTGGGAAGAAGTGTTGAATGCCGCGGATATCCTGGGTCGCTACAAGATACCGATTGATATTGGTCCGACCCGTCATGGCATCACCCGTGGTCGCACCATTTATTTCTTTGACCCCTCCGGGAATCGCAATGAAGTGTTTCACGGTGATTACGCCTGGTATCCCGATCACGAACCGATTACCTGGACGGCCGATGAATTGGGTGGGGCGATCTTCTATCACGATCAAAAATTGAATGAGCGTTTTTTATCGGTGGTGACTTAAACCAATTTGGGCATAAAGTCCTGACTGAATAAAACCTAAGGCAGGCGAGGGCGGTTGACGTCCAAATTCTTTCAACGGATACGGATCACTTTGTGTTGCTCGTCCGCCTGCGTTGTCTTGCGCCCGGGGTGCGGAGCTGTGATCCCCATCAGGCGATCAGCCGTTGTGGCCGTTTACGATTGACGTGACGGCTATGCTCGTCTGCAAGCACGTCAGGTGCGGTTCATCCAGAAGACGGCCTCTAAACCGAAAATTCAATAACCGCGGCACCGCTACCATATATCGGCTCATAGGCAAGCACTTTCCCCCCGCTGAGCTGTTCCCCCAAAGCGCCCTTTAGAAAAGCCATGTGCTTGAAACCCATTTCCACTTTTGCCTGTTGCGCGTACTGCGGACACAGATCAAAAAAATCGGTCATCCGCCGTTGGGAGATCAGATCCAGCATTTTTTGATTCCACTGATCGTCCTGCTTTGACGCAATCTTATCGTCACTGATATTGATTGTGTGACGATAAAAAGCCCCGGAAAGCCTGCCAATTACAACGACCGCCACTTTTTTACTCAGTTGTTCAGCCGAGCTCGCGGCTATGTGTCCCAATTTTTCGGTACCGGCCCAATCGTGGTAGAGATTATTAGATGCGATCATGAGGGGTAATTTATTCCCCGGATTAAGGAAGTTGGAGGCGACTATTGTGCCGGTATCGATTGGAAACTGATCATAATTAACGCCTTTTGATTTAACACCCGCGTGGTTGGCGCGTTTAATTGCAGCCTCTGCAAGCACCGTATCAATATGGATATCATAGGGCAATTCGCCGTACTCATGCCAGTTTTCATCAACGTGAACACCATGCAAATGTGCTCTGGTCTGCCACAGCTGATCCAGAACGGCGTACCAGGATGTGGAATAAACTACGATGGCGTCAGGTTTGGATGCGACCAGCGATTCGCCGGCAACCTTCATCGCGTCAGCCAATTTCCCCCAGGGCGGATTATTTGCCCGCACATAAGGCAATGGCGAACCCGGAATCATAAATGCGGAGACAACTGTCATTGCAAAACCCCCCAAAAATTTAGCCGCCTAATACGGCAATCAGGCCACCTGTTTGTTTTCAATCTCAGCGGCTAATCCGGCTTTTACCAGGTTCCATTCCATTACCGCGTTGCCCGTTCCGATCACCGTCCCATAACCATGCAGTTCCCCCGGGATTTGCGGATAACCCATCGCCGCAAACATCCAGGTGAAGGCGCCTGATTTTATTTCGGCAAAAGCCTCTTCAATGAACTGCGGCAGAACCCGAAAGCATTCATCAACCTTGCCCCTGCGCAACAAATCAATCATGCGCATATCCCACTTATACCCCTCGTAGGTCTGGGGATGCTCCTGGCTCATGTCTTCAGGCGTGTCAGGTTCTTCGCTGAAATGAAAGTGACACAATGTGTTGGAAGCCAGCAATACGGCTCGACGCCCGGTACGCTCAATGGCATTGCGAGTCGCCTTTCCCAACCTGTCCATTTCTTCCAGGCCCTCATCCAACTGCAAATAGTAGGGTGAGTTATTTGCAGAAATACCGACCACGGGTATATCCCACTGAGGCCGGATCATATGCAGGGTTGTGATAGTTCCGTAATCAACGCGAAACCTGGGATTACGCATCATTTTTGCCGTTAGGTCCAGTTGCCGCGCCTCTTCCCAGCAGGCTTCGGCCAGCTCGACATCGACATCAAGGTCAAAGCTGTAACGAAACAAATTCGGGAAAATCGGATCGACGGATTTCCCGCTCAGACGCTCAACACCCAGAAAGTGGTGTCCCTGCTCGGTAATCCAGTGGGGCGAATGAACCAAAAGCACATCAGGTTTGAGTTCTTCGAGAGAAGCCCGCGCCCGTTCGTAGGCCCAGCGCAACTGTTCCCATCCGCCCTCAGATTTTGGTTCATTCTGGGGAGGGTTTTCGCCATAAACCAAATGGGGTGGATGAGGAGCTAAAAATCCCGCAATAATGGTGCCTTTATTCATGCTTTGGTTTCCTCTTTTCAACAGGTTTGAATGCTATGGCTTTAATTTCTATCAACAGATGTGGATGCGGTAATTGATGAACGGCAACCGTTGTGCGCGTGGGGCCGGCAGCGTTAAAATACTGCGAATAAACGGTATTGAAGCCGCCAAAATCATTCATATTTACCAAAAAACAACTCAGATCGACCACGTCATCCAAACAGGCATCCATCGATTCGAGAATATCCCTGATGTTTTCAATAACCGCCTGTGTCTGAGCCCGAATATCCAAATCCGTTACACCGAATTCATCCACCTTAACCCCTGCAAACGTGTTGTCTGCCCGGCGTGAGCTGGTACCCGAGACATAAATAAAGTCACCGGCACGCTTAACGTGGGGAAAATTTCCCCTCGGCACCGCCTTGTCGCTTAACACTTTGCTTTCCAGTGTGTTCATGTCTGTTCACTACACATAGTAAAGAAAATTCAATTTCAACGCCACCCATTAAGGCAGTGCCGTAACAACTGCGGCCATGCTCGCGGGCACGGTCCGGCCTGCAACAAACATCTCTTCTCCGGCCCCGGCACGGTTAATTTCCGAAAATTCCTTGGGGGGGCCACTTCACAATCATTAAAATAATATTTAAATAATATAGATATAATTAATAAATGTAGATATAATGTAATTATATCGATTATACTATAAATAGAGGATAATGTCTTTTATTTATAATGTTTTTAACTTAGGCCTATAACGCATCAATTATAATATTGATTGGCCAGAGGGGGAGCAATGAAAATTAAGTGCTTACAAAAATTATATTCCGTATCCGTCGGTATATTTGCTTCAGTTGCCATATTGGGATCAGGCATTTCCACCGTTTATGCAGAAAGCAAATGGGAAGTGAATGGATACATTGAAAACCAGAGCAGACAGCGTGCTCATGGCATCGGTCTGTCAAAAAGCAGAAATACCGCACAAGTCGAAGTGGGCAGGGGTTTTGGTGCGGTCGGGATTTTCCGCAACTTTTCCTTTAATGGCACGTTTCGCGGCACCTATGACGCCGTATATGACCTCAACACCAATGACTTTGGTGAAAATGCCGGCGGGCCGATTTCCTTGGATGGGGGCGCGACAAATGAGGGTTTGAAAATACTGGGTTCCGATATTCATGATAGCCCCCTCGGTGTGCAGCTTGCGGTGCCGGTGCGACCTTGTGATAAAGATTCGCGGGGTTGTATTAAAGATTATCTGGACGCCAGCGAAAATGAACTTAAATATCCCGAATTTAACGACCGCTGGGACTTTATCCGCGAGGCCTATTTTACCGGCGATATTCCGTTGAAAAACGGTGATCAAATCAACGTATCATTGGGACGACAACAAGTCGTTTGGGGGCGAACCGATTTATTTCGGGTATTGGACGTGATCAATCCGGTTGATTTTTCCCGCAACAATATTTACGACGAATTGGAGGATATTCGAATTCCAATGGCGATTGCGACGGCTGAATATCAGGCCGGGGCAACCAATACATTTGATGACCTGAATTTTCAATTACTATGGAAGATTGAGAAATTCCGACCCAATCATCTGGGACAAGGCGGCACGCCTAATGCAATTATAGACGCGGGTTCGTTTTTCCGGGCCATGCATAATTGCTGGGAAAACGGTTGTACCGTGGGTAATTTCCCTACCCCTGGCGGACTTGCTCCGGTACCCTTTGACCCAAATGTTTTAGGCATCCGTCAGGCAAATCTTCCCGGTTGGTCATTAAGTGACAACGATTTCGGCGCACGTCTCGAAGGTGTATTCAAGGGGGTTGGATTTTCATTAAATGCCTTACGTTACACCTCGCACTTTCCAGTGTTACGCGGCAACATTCCTTCTACGAACCCATTTGCCACGGACTTATCGGCTACGCCGCCTGTCATCGCGGAACCTGAGGATCATCCCTACTTGATCGCATTCGATATTGGGTTTCCCAGGATAACCTTAATCGGCGGTTCGGCGGATTTTTACATCGAAAAAATTAAATCGGCCTTCCGAATTGAAACCGCCTGGACCACCGGTGAAGAATTTGCAAACACCATAGAGCCTGATCTGTTTTCAGAATCAGACGTGTTGCGATATGTGATTGGTTGGGACCGGCCCACTTTCATACCATTCTTAAATAAACACCGGGCATGGTTAATTTCCGCCCAATTATTTGGACAACATCTGTTAGATCATGCATTACAAAATCGACCTGGCGGGCAAGTGGGGATCCCGGATTATAAAGATAATTGGATTGTTACCCTGCTGCTCCAGGGGTTTTATAAAAATGATCAATTAAACCCGCAATTACTTTCAGCTTATGACGTGCGCTCACAGGCACTGGCGGTGCAACCGTCGCTCGATTGGCTGATCAATAATAGCTGGCGTCTTCAAATCGGTGCCAATATTAAGTTTGGCAACACCGAGGAATTTGACGACAATCGATCCGCAGCGCCATTTCCTCAAATTGGAGGCCCCGCAGGCAGTACCGGTACTCTTCGCGGCGTTGAACCTCTGGGCCGATTCCGCGGCGGGCCGATAGGCGTGGGACATAATGAAGATGAAATATTTGCAACGCTTCGTTTCCGATTCTAAACCGGCTTGATCCCGGGGTATCGGGGAGATTAAAAATTAACAGCTTTGCAGAATAAATTTACCAATCACATTAAAGTTATACAAGGTGAGAACAATGATTAGACAAATATTTCCATTACTCCTGTTGGGCGTCATTGCATTTCCCTGCGTGCACGCGGCGGCAACCCTTGAAGACGTTGAGCGATCCTTCAGGCCGTATAAAGACGGATTTCCGCAAATTGCAGGGGTCAAACCGGGCATGGTGATCACTGCATCCAACGCTGATCAGGCCAAAGAGGTTTTGGACCCGGAACTATACCAGCATATAAAAGACGGATGGGTTGAAATCACCGTCGGTGAAACCACTGATTTCATATTGCATGAAAACTACATTCAAGCCAGTAAAGATAACTTGAATCAAACCAGCCTTGGAGATCAACCAGGGGCAATAAACGGGTTTATTGCCGGACGCCCTTTTGTCGAAGAGCCGGATGGCGATGATCCGCGTGCCGGTGAGAAATTGGCATGGAACTATAAGTACGGTTATAACTGGGGGGATAACGCGGCAATATATCCATTTTACTGGCGCTTTAAGGATTTGAAATCAGGCAAATTAGAGCGTGAAATAAAATTTAATTTTCACTTTTTAAATTGGAAACACCGGGTTAATCAGGATCCGACTCCGGAGGTTGAGCCTAATCCCTCACAACTGTTCCGCTCGATCTACGTGCAGGTGTTACAACCCTTTGACGTAAAAAATACCCAACTTCTGATTCACCGCTACGAGGATGACTTAAAGCGTGATGATGCCTGGCTTTATCTGGGGTTTCAAAGACGCGTTCGGCGGTTGGCCAGCGGACAGATCACGGATTCATTTCTTGGAACGGATCTGATGATTGAGGATTTTGAAGGTTACAACGGACGCATCTCCGATATGCAATGGACCTATAAAGGGACTAAGTTTGTATTATTGCCTTTCTATAACCACAATGAACAGGAGCTGACCTCGGAATTTAACGACGAGGAGGGGTACCAATTTGTGGATTTTCACGGCAAGGGCAATTGTTTTCCCAAAATCAGCTTCCAGGTGCGCAAGGCGTACGTATTAGAAGCCGATCCGATCGATGGCAATCATCCAATCAGTAAACGCGTCCATTATGTCGATGCACAGACCTTTACCCTGCCCCGTACCATTATTTATGACCGGGCCGGTAAATATTGGAAATCATGGTTTATTGGGCAGGCACATCCGGATCACCATTTACCCAAAAACAAAGGCACCGGGGTATCCATTGACGATAGTTTTGGCATGTTGGACGTGCAGGCAAATCATTGCACGACGGGACAATTTAAGGGGCAAATCGACCCCTCTTTGAATCCCACGGATAAATTCACCGTTCAGAACCTGCGCAAGAGCGGCCGTTAAAATGCTTTAGTGATCACTGAGTTTCTTGCACACTTGCCGACAATAAGAATAAATTCAAGTGTGCAGGAAGTCTTTATATGTTGCTCAAAAATCACAAAAAACAATTGATTGTCCCTTACCGGGCAAGACTTTTGCTGCTCTTGATAACGGTCATTCCGTTATTTGCGTGCGAGGCGCCCTTAAATTTAAAGGGCGTTGAATCGAGCAAAAGTTCACCCATTCGCAGAACCGATATTTTTATGGCCGCAACAACCAGCGGCGGCAAATCCATTATAGTGGGCTCCGAAGGGCTGGTGGTCACCGCGGAAGCGGGCACCAGAAACTGGCAACGCGATCAAGTGGCAACCAAACCGACGTTTATCGATATTACAAGTTGCCGGCAAGGATTGCTGGCGGCGGTGACAATGGAAGGTGACGTATGGATATCGGCGGATCATGCAAACACCTGGAGTGCCCATGATCTCGGCACCTCTGAAATTCCCCAGGGACTTACTTGTGACCCACTGGGCGGCATTTGGGTGGTGGGCAGCTTTGGCACGATTTTATCGAGTTCAGACTCAGGCAACACATGGGTCGCCCACTCCCTGGATGAAGATATTATTTTGAGTACGGTGCAGTTTATCGATGAACGAAACGGGTTCATAATGGGTGAATTTGGAACGGTGCTGATCACCAGAGACGGCGGATCAAATTGGGAATTGGGGGAGCCCGTCCCAAATGAGTTTTTTCCATTATCGAGCATATTTAAGGACACTGAATACGGTTGGGTAACCGGTTTGAACGGCACAATCTATTCCACGCTTGACGGCGGAGCGACCTGGCGGCAGGAAAAAACACATACCAACGCCGCGCTGTTTGGCGTCTCAATAATAAATGACACACTCATCACCGTTGGCAACTATGGTACCGTGTTTCATAAAAACGTCGGCTCAGATCCGAATACCGGCTGGGAACCGCTTGAAATTCCGATTGAGTCACGTTTCTTTTTTCGGGTAATTCATCCATTGGATAATTCCAAAATAATTATTGCCGGCGGCGCCGGTTCTCTGGACGTTATTGATTTAAAAAATACCAGTCTTGTGGACGCTGACATAAATTAACTTGATCACATCCATACAATCACTCAAGCGGCTCGATAAGCTTGTATTTGCATATCCGAAGATTATTATTGCTTTAATCCTGTTCGCGACGGTCTTTTTTGCTTTTCAAATTCCCGCCGTCAGAATGGCGTCCGACTATGCGGACCTGCTGCCCCAGGAACATCCCTACATTCAAACGCATAATATTATCCGCGACACGTTTGGCGGCGCCAATAACGTCATCGTTTCAGTCAAGGTCAGGGACGGCACCATCTTTACCAATGACACGCTGGCTCGAATTCATCGCATCACCCAAAGAGTGGATGAACTCACCGGAATAAATCATAACCTGGTGATCAGTTTAACCCACAGAACCACTCGAAGAATTTGGTTAAATGAGTTTGGCACCATTAAATCCGCGCCTTATTTTGACGCCTTAAAAGAAGGCGGATACAGCCAACAAGAACTGCAAGAGATGCAAAACTCGGTGATTGCCGATCCCAGAGTTTATGGATTATACGTTGCCCCGGATCTGAGCGCGGCGTTAATCCGCGGCACCTTAAATGAAGGTGAATTGAATTACAAAGCCGTATTCGATGAACTCAACAGAATAAGAGCTGATGAAACCACCGAAGGTATTGAAATATTTGCGACCGGACAACCCGTGCTGGTTGGCTGGGTGTCACATTACGTCGGAGAAATATTACAGATATTCCTATATACCGTGGCAATAATGTTGTTCTTATTAATCGTATATTTTCGCAGACTTTACGGCGTGTTGTTACCCAGTTTGGGAATTGTGCTCACCACAATTTGGGGCTTGGGGATGCTGGCTTTACTCGATTACAACCTTGATCCGCTGATGATGGTGGTGCCGTTTCTAATTTCCGCGCGGGCAATGTCTCACGGCATTCAATTGGTGGAACGATTTTATCAGGAACTGGGTAACACAAACGACAAACAAAGCGCGGCCCGGCAGACCTTTGAGAATTTGTTCAGGCCGGGTTCATTGGGCGTGATTTCCGATGCCATCGGATTATTGTTGATTTCTTTGGGATCGGTTCCAATTAATGACAAGTTGGCCGTCTATGCGTCGCTTTGGGCTGCAAGTGTATTATTCACTGTGTTGATTTTAGTGCCCGTATTGCTGGAGCTGCTCCCGGTCCCGCGAAAACTTAAAGCCAATGCAAATATTTTTCAGAAGGTGTTTCCAAACGTTTCCAAGATTGCCAGCACCAATCGAGGGGCCAGGGCGACTTTGTTTATTGTTGTGATTTTGTACGGGGTGGGCGCCTATTTCAGTTCCTGGGTACAGATTGGTGAGGCTGAGCCGGGTTCGCCTTTGCTGTACCCCGATCATGACTACAATATTTCATCAAAAGCCATTAATGAGTCATTTCCGGGCTCAGAAGAGTTGTATATTATTGCCCATACCGAAGAAAAAGCCGGGCTCAAAAATCCTGAGGTTATAAGGGCATTGAGTGATTTTCAAAATTACATGTTGCTTGATCCTGAATTGGGAGGCGCAAAAGGGCTGCCTAATTTGGTAAAACAAGTACGCCGCATAATTCACGGTGACGATCCGCGATGGCTGTCCTATCCCGTGGATAATGCCGAATCCGGCGGATTAATGTTCACTTACATGATGTCGAGCCCCGTTCCCGGAGCATTACTGGAATTTATCGATGTCGATGAACAGAACGCCAATATGGTTTTTTATTACAAAGATCATAAAGGCGAGACGATTCGGCGCGCGATACATATGGTCAAGGAATGGGAAAAATCAAGTGCCGCCGATATTGAAGGATTTTCATTAAAACTGGCGGGGGGAGTCATCGGGGTAACCGCGGCAATCAATGAAGCCGCCTATAAAACCAATATTATCGTTATTCCACTGGTGTTTTTGTTAATTCTGATTTTCGTCACCTTGTTTTATTGGTCCTTACACGCCGGTTGGCTGATGCTGCTGGCGATGTCGTTTGCGACCACGCTGACCTATGCCTATATGGGCATATCGGGGATTGGAATTAACGTAAATACGGTTCCAATTATTGCCGTGGGAATAGGCGTTGGGATTGATTATTCAATATATATAATGGATAGAATACGCACGGAAATGGCAAAAATTGGCGAACTCAATCTGGCAATAAAAGAAGCTATTCATACCACCGGAGTGGCGATAGGGTTTACCGCGATCACGTTAATTTGCGGCGTATTGATGTGGGTGTTTATATCCACCATGCGCTTTCAAGCGGATGCGGCATTGTTACTGATAGTGATGTTAATTTTAAACGCGCTGGCGGCAATGTTTTTAATTCCGGCGTGGATCATGACGTTTCGTCCCCGGTTTATTCTTGCGAGTAAGGTTAAAGCATAAGCTCATCCATGTCCGGTCAAGAAGCAATTTTTTGTTGCTTGTGATTCTTCTCATGTTGTGCCAGTTTTAATTTGGTTGAGTCCAGTGTTTTTTGAATGTGTTTTCTTATCTCTTCACACGCCAGTTCCGTGTCCCTTGAAATTGCCGCGTCTTTAATGGCCTCATGCTCTTTGTGAACGTCACGGGTTTTATTATCACTTAGAATGGATATAAATCGGTAGCGTTTGTGTTGTTCATATAAAATGTGGCGAAAGCGCAACAGCCATTTGGAAGTGCACGCGGAAATTAATGCATCGTGAAAATCGCCGTTACGTTTTTCCCATTCCGGGAAATTGCTCTCGATCAGAGCTTCGGCTTTGGTTAACCGGTGATATGCGGCGATGATGTTGGCCTCCCAAACGTCATCGCCTTTCTCTATGCTCTCCGACAGCGCGTCACATTCCAGTCGAATGCGCATGCGCGTGACGTCTCGTAGGTCTTCGCTGGAAACCGGAGCCACTCGAAATCCCTTTTGGCCTGCAACGTGGACAAAGCCTTCACCGGCGAGCCGATTCAGGGCCTCCCGCAACGGGCTGGCGCTTACTTCATACTTGAGTTTCAGGCCTTCAATGCGTAATTTTGAATCGGGAGTCAGCTTGCCGTCGATAATATCTGCTCTTATACGTGAATAAATGGAGTTAATGAGCGTTTTAGGGATTTGCACAGTCATTTAATTTACTATCCTATATCATTGAAATAAAAAGAAAATAAATTTTAACACGCCTCAATAATAAAGCTATTGAAAAAATATCGATATAACATAAAATATCGAGATTATTACTTTTTTCTTATATTTAGTATATTAAATATATTTTACATGAATTGTAAGGATTATTTTTTGGCGGCAAAAATGAATATCAGCTATAAACAGGAAAATATACTTTGGCAGGCCGGCCATCTGGCGGTGGATGCGGCGGTTAAGCACGCACGCAGGCTGGGGCTGCATATTGCGGTTGCAGTGGTGGACCGAGGGGGTAATTTGGTGGCATTTTTGCGCTCCGAAGAGGGGCCTTACTTATCGATAAATATTGCGATTGACAAAGCTTACACGGCGGCCAGTTTTGCAATTCCAACGAGCGGCTGGGGGGAACTTTTGCCAAAAGATTCACTGCTCAGGGAAAGCATTATCAATCAGGAGCGTTTTATTGCATTTGGAGGGGGACTGCCCATTAATGTAAATGGTGCCTGTATTGGAGCGATAGGTGTGTCCGGGGCATCGGAACAACAGGATGAGGCCTGTGCGCAGATCGGTTTAGACGCGGTGATTAAGAAAAACCATGAAGGAAGGCAGATATGAAGGAAATTAAACACTTTATTAATGGTGAATTTGTTACTTCCGTTAATGGCACCACTTTTGATGATATTTCGCCTGTCGATGGCAGTGTCATTGCAACCGTTCATGAAGCCGGAAGGGATGAAGTTGATCATGCTGTAAGTGCCGCCAAGGCCGCGTTACATGGTGAATGGGGTGCGATGACGCTGCAGCAGCGGGTGGAACTGCTATATAAAGTAGCGGACGGTATCAATGCGCGTTTCGATGAGTTTTTATACGCGGAGTGTACCGACACCGGCAAGCCGCATTCGCTGGCGAAACAGATTGATATTCCCCGTGGCGCGGCAAATTTTAAAATCTTTGCCGATCTGATCAAAAATGTGGCCGGCGAAGCCTATCAAATGCCCACTGTCGATGGCGATGGAGCACTCAATTACTCAATACGTATCCCGCAGGGCGTGATCGCAGTGATCAGCCCCTGGAACCTGCCTCTTTTGTTAATGACTTGGAAAGTGGGGCCGGCACTTGCTTGCGGCAATACCGTCGTGGTAAAGCCTTCGGAGGAAACACCATTGACAACGGCCTTATTGGGTGAAGTCATGAATGATGCGGGCGTGCCGACCGGTGTATTTAACGTCATTCACGGTTTTGGCGCAAATTCGGCGGGCGCGATTCTGACTCGGCATCCGGATATAGACGCGATAACGTTCACGGGTGAAACGGTAACCGGTGAAACCATCATGCGAGCGGCCGCCAAAGGTTCGCGCCCGGTTTCAATGGAAATGGGAGGCAAAAATCCGGGCATCATTTTTGCAGACTGTAATTTGGATAAAACAATTGAAGGGACGATAAGATCCGCGTTTGCGAATTGCGGTCAGGTTTGTCTGGGTACCGAACGCATATTTGTCGAGCGTCCAATTTTTGATGAATTTGTACGCCGATTTAAGACCGCCGCCGAAGCCTTGAATTTGGGGCGGCCTGAAGATTCAACCACCAATATGGGGCCGCTTATCAGTGTCGGACATCGTGAAAAAGTGCTGTCTTACTACAAGCTGGCGGTGGCGGAAGGCGCGACCGTGGTCACCGGCGGAGGCGTTCCGGACATGGGCGATGAATTAAAAGCCGGCGCCTGGATAGAGCCAACAATTTGGACCGGTCTCGCCGATGATTCAGCTGTGATTCAAGAAGAAATTTTTGGCCCCTGTTGTCACGTTCGGCCATTTGATACGAAAGAAGAAGTAATACGGCTTGCAAACGATACGGATTACGGATTGGCGGCAACGGTATGGACGGAAAACACCTCCGACGCGCATCACGTTGCCGCGCAAATTGACGCCGGGATTGTTTGGATAAATAGCTGGTTTCTACGTGATCTGCGGACTCCATTTGGGGGCATGAAACGTTCCGGGATCGGAAGAGAAGGCGGGGTGCATTCCGTTGAATTTTATTCTGAATTAAAAAACATCTGCGTAAAATTATGATGCCCATGGAACCCAGCCAAGTTACCAAATACGGTGACGAACTGTATGCAGCCTTAGTCGGGCAAAAGATGATAGACCCGCTTACCGACCGTAGCTCTAATATGTCCATCGAAGACGCCTATCGTGTATCTCGACACTTGCTTGAACGCAGGTTACACACGGGCGAGACCGTAATTGGAAAAAAAATTGGCGTGACCAGTAAAGCCGTGCAAAATCTGTTGGACGTGCATCAACCGGATTTTGGCTATTTAACCGATGCCATGGTGTATGAAAGTGGTGACACCATCCCGGTTACAAAAAAAATGATACAACCAAAAGCCGAGGGAGAAATAGCCTTTATCCTTAAAAGGGATTTGCAAGGTCCGGGCGTCACTACCGCGGACGTTCAGCAAGCCACGGATTTTGTCGTCCCCTGTTTTGAAATTGTTGATTCGCGAATACGGGATTGGAAAATTAAAATTCAGGATACTATTTCGGACAACGCCTCGTGCGGGTATTTTGCACTGGGCAATCAAGCCGCTGATCCTAGGAAACTGGATCTTTCAACGGTTGGTTTGGTGTTTGCAAGAAACGGCAGCGTCGTCGCCACCGGCGCCGGCGCCGCTTCACTGGGGTCTCCACTTATCGGCGTAGCCTGGTTGGCCAACACGCTGAGTAATTTTGACGTTACCTTAAAAGCCGGTGAAGTCATTCTTTCAGGTTCACTGGTACCGCTTATACCTATTAACTCAGGAGACCACATGTCCATTGATATTGGTGGAATAGGCAGCGCCAGCCTGTGTTTTGAATAATGAGGGCAAAACAATGAAAATCGCGTGTGCAATTATAGGATCGGGAAATATTGGCACTGATTTAATGTACAAACTGAAAAGAAGTGAGGTTTTAAATCCGGTTTGGATGGTGGGTATTGATCCGGACTCCGATGGTTTGGCCAGAGCCAAAAAGGAAGGCTTGAAAACCACTCATGAAGGCATAGACGGATTGATGGCGCAAATAGACGGTGATGATGTACGCATTGCATTCGATGCAACCTCCGCCTACGTCCATGCTGAAAACAACCGCAAACTTCAGGCAAAGGGGGTGGTGGTGATTGATCTGACCCCCGCGGCGGTTGGTCCTTTTTGTGTTCCGCCGGTTAATATGCAAACGCATACCGGCAAAGGTGAGACCAACGTCAACATGGTGACCTGTGGAGGACAAGCGACGATACCCATCGTATATGCGGTGAGCAGCGTACAGGACGTTGAGTACGCTGAAATTATTGCGACCGCTTCGTCCGCGTCCGCGGGCCCCGGGACGCGTAAAAATATTGATGAATTTACCCAGACTACCGCCGATGCGGTGGCCGCGCTGGGTAACGCCGATCAAGGCAAGGCCATTATCATTCTCAATCCCGCGGAACCGCCGATCATGATGCGCGATACGGTGCATTGTTTAACCAGGCAGGCACCGGATGAAGCCGCAATAACGGAATCGGTGATAAAGATGGAAGAGTCAGTGCAGAAATACGTTCCGGGATATCGAATTAAGAATGGCCCGATTTTTGACGGCAACAGGGTGAGCGTGTTTCTGGAAGTCGAAGGCCGCGGTGATTATCTGTCCAGGCATGCCGGCAATTTAGACATTATGACCGCCGCGGCGGCGCGTACCGCGGATTTATTTGCCGGACAAATGCTTGCGGACCAAGCCAGTCAACCATAAGCAATGAGGTCGATATAATGAGTGTAAAAGGTGTAACAATTAAATTACATGATAACGCCTTGCGTGACGGCATGCACACGGTACGCCATCAATTCAGCGTTGAACAAATGGTTACTCTGGCGAAGGCTTTGGATAATGCCAGAGTGGGTTTAATTGAAGTCACCCATGGTGATGGTTTGGGTGGTGCTTCAGTGAATTATGGTTTCCCAAAAAACAGCGATCAGGAATATCTCCAGGCGGTTATTCCGGAGATGAGGCATTCCAAAATATCGGCGTTATTACTGCCGGGCATCGGAACCGTAAAGCATTTGGAAATGGCGCATGATTGCGGTATTAATACCATTCGAGTCGCGACCCATTGCACTGAGGCCGACGTGAGTGAGCAACATATCGTTCATGCAAGAAAGCTGGAACTCGATACCGTCGGTTTCTTAATGATGGCACATATGATTTCCGGTGAAAAATTATTGGCACAGGCCAAATTGATGGTTGCCTATGGAGCCAATTGCGTTTATATCACGGACTCGGCCGGATACCTGTTACCGGAAGACGTTCGTGAACGAGTTGGCGCGTTGCGACAGGGTTTGCCAAATGAAATTGAAATCGGTTTTCACGGGCATCACAACCTGGCAATGGGGGTCGCCAATTCCATCACCGCGGTGGCCGAAGGCGCCCGCAGAATAGACGGTTCGGTGGCGGGACTGGGTGCCGGTGCCGGCAACACTCCGTTGGAAGTATTTGCCGCGGTATGCAATCGGATGGGTATAGAGACCGGCGTGAACCTGGATAAAATAATAGACGCCGCCGAAGACGTCGCCATTCCCATGATGGAAATCCCCACTCGCATCGACCGCGATTCTCTCATATTGGGCTACGCGGGCGTGTACTCGTCCTTCCTGTTGCACGCCAAACGCGCTGAGGCCAAACATAAGGTTCCCGCCAGAGATATACTGGTTGAGTTGGGTAAACGCAAGACCGTGGGCGGCCAGGAAGACATGATTGAAGACGTAGCGCTCGATATTCTCCGGGCAAAGCAGGGTTTGAGGGAACCGGTCTGATGTCATTGCCCCGACAAACGATTGCAAGCCTGGCGGAGCTTCTCGAAAATGCCGAGTTGAACGCCAAAGACGTGGTTAAGATCACCGATGATCATCCGCAAATGGATTGGCGGGACGCATATGACGTGCAGTGGGAAATTCGGCGTCGCAAGGAGGCCAGAGGTCACCGCGTCATCGGACTTAAAATGGGTCTGATTTCACGGGCCAAAATGAAACAAATGGGCGTGGAGACGCCGATCTATGCCTTTTTAGCGGATTATTTTGGTTTGCCGGATGGTTCCGAAGTTAAGACGGAAGAATTAATTCATCCCAAGGCGGAGGCGGAAATTGCCGTTATCACCAATAAACCCCTTCGGGGGCCGGGTTGTCACTTGGCGGAAGTCCTGTCGGCCATTGCTTACGTTGTGCCCGCGGTGGAAATTATCGATTCGCGTTATCGTGATTTTAAGTTTGATTTAAAAAGTGTGATTGCCGACAACGGGTCTTCCTCCCGCTTTGTAACCGGTGGGTGTGCCAAAAAAATACGCGAGGTCGATCTGAAAACACTGGGGGTGGTCATGGAGAAAAACGGCCGAGTGGTTGAAGTCGGCGCGGGAGCCGCGGTGTTAGGGCATCCCGCGGCCAGTGTCGCAATGCTGGCGAATATGCTTGCCGAGCGTGACGAGGAAATCCCCGCCGGCACGTTTATTATGACCGGCGGCATTACCGCGGCCGTGGCGGTTGAAAAAGGTGACGCGGTGAACGTCCGGTATCAGAATTTGGGCACAATTTCCATGACGTTTGCATAACGAGGAAATAAAAATGATCTGGCCACCAGGGAGGGTTTCCATGCCACGTCACGCGTATAAACATGCAAAATATCAATCAGGAAGTGGGGAAAGAAATATCCGCCGGGGGTATTAAGACAAATTACCATGAGCACGGGCAGGGCAGTCCCGTATTGCTCATTCATGGATCAGGCCCGGGCGTGAGTGCCTGGGTCAATTGGCGCTTGACTATTCCCGAGCTGGCAAAAGATTTTCACGTCATTGCCCCGGATATGGTGGGGTTTGGTTTTACCGAACGGCCGGATAATTTTACCTATGACATGCGCGCGTGGACCGAGCATGCCGTCAATCTCCTGGATGCGTTGGCGCTTGAAAACGCATCGGTAATTGGTAATTCATTTGGCGGTGCGCTCGCGCTTAACTTAACCATTAATTATCCGGAACGAGTCGAGAAACTGGTTTTAATGGGCAGCGTCGGAGTCGCGTTCGAACTCACCGAAGGATTGGATAAAACCTGGGGGTATAAACCTTCTTTTGAGAACATGAGGGCACTTCTTGATATCTTTGCATATGACAGAAGTCTGGTTAATGATGAACTTGCACAATTAAGATATGAAGCCAGCATCCGGCCCGGTTTTCAGGAATGCCTTGAAAAGATGTTTCCCGCGCCCAGGCAGCAATGGATTGACGCGATGGCGCGTGAAGAAGTGCTGATACGCGCAATCAAAAAACAAACATTAATAATCCATGGGCGCGAAGACAAGGTGATCCCAAAAGAAAATGCTTATAAATTATTTTCGCTCATTCCAAAATCACAATTGCATATGTTTGGCGAATGCGGGCATTGGACCCAGATTGAATATGCGGACCAATTTAACTGTTTGGTAAAACGGTTTTTATTAAACCCGTGATCCGCGGTGATGAATACGGAATCAAACAAACGCTCCGTGTTTTACGTTTCAGACCGAACCGGCAAGACCGCGGAATTAATCGGACACAGTTTATTGTCTCAATTTGACGGCGTTAAATTCGAACATAAATCATTTTCATTTGTAAATTCGGCAACCGTAGCCCAGTTGGTGGCCAGCGAAATACAGCAAAATGCAATTATTACCGGAAACGAGCCGCTGGTTTTCAGCACCCTGGTGGATGAAGAATTACAGCAACTTATCTCATCTACTGACGCCTGTGTGATCAGTTTGTTCAATTCTTTTATTGAACCGTTGGAGAATAGTCTGGCAATGGCGTCTTCCCATACCATGGGTAAAGCGCATGAAGAATACAATGATCCTGAATATAAAAACAGAATTGATGCAATAGATTTCACCTTCAATAATGACGATGGCGTTAAAGTAAATCAACTGCAAAATGCAGAGATCATATTAATAGGCGTTTCGCGGTCCGGGAAGACACCCACGTGTTTATATCTTGCGATGAATTTCTCAATCAAGGCCGCAAATTACCCATTAACCGATGATGATCTTGATAATGATCATTTGCCGGAATTTCTTTCACCCTATAAAGAAAAATTAATTGGTTTAACGATACAGGCCGACCAACTGAGTGCAATTCGCGAGCGGCGCCGGCCAAAGTCAAAGTATGCGTCCCCGGCAAAATGTCGTGAAGAAGTTAAACTCGCGGAGGATATGATAAATAATGCGGGAATCTTCATGCTTGATTCCACGGCTATGTCGATTGAAGAAATCGCCGTCAATATCGTCAAAGAAAAGAAATTATTAGAAGGCGGCGGCTAACTCTAAAACCATGGTGTTTCCGTCCATGGATATAAACGGGGGTATGGGCATATAAATAAATGGGTATCCAATCAAGTCATCATGCCATTGCGTGAACTCGGCATGAGTGACGTTGCTCTGGTCGGGGGTAAAAATGCTTCCCTGGGGGAAATGATATGCAATCTTGCCAATGCCGGCGTGAACGTGCCGGACGGTTATGCCACCACTGCCCGGGCATTTTGGCGGTTTCTTGATCATAACCAACTCAAAGAGAGAATACAAAACCGGCTTGCAGGGTTAAATATCGATGACGTCAACCAGTTGACGCAAATTGGGGCCGAAATAAGACAATGGATCATTGATGCGCCGTTTCAGGCGGAGCTTGAAGAATCCATTATTAATGCATATCAATCGATGTCCGCCACTGATGAGTCAGACGCGCCGATTGCGGTACGATCTTCCGCAACGGCTGAGGACTTACCGGAAGCGTCTTTTGCCGGGCAACAGGAAACCTATCTCAACGTGCGCGGCATTGATGAGGTGTTGATAAAGGTAAAGCGGGTATTCGCCTCTTTATATAATGATCGCGCCATCGCCTATCGTGTGCACAATAATCTTGCCCGGCAAGACCTTGCCCTGTCGGTGGGTTTGCAGCGCATGGTTCGCAGTGATATTGGAGCAAGTGGCGTGATGTTCACACTGGACACCGAATCCGGCTTTAACGACGTGGTATTTATAACCGCAAATTATGGTCTGGGAGAAACCGTTGTCCAGGGCCTGGTAAATCCTGATGAGTTTTATATTTATAAACCGGCGTTATCCAGGGGCAAACCGGCAGTATTAAGTCGGAAATTGGGCGGCAAGGCGATCAAGATGATTTATAACGATGATCTTGATTCTGATGAATTGCTTAGAACCGTTGAAGTGTCTGAGGCGGAGGCGTCCGTATTTTGCCTGAGGGACGACCAATTGCAAGACTTGGCGCGTCAAGCCGTGATCATCGAGCAACATTATGGTCGCCCGATGGATATTGAATGGGCTCTGGATGGGGAAGATAAAGAAATCTACCTGGTGCAGGCGCGCCCCGAAACCGTGCAAAGCAGAAACAAGGCCAACGTCATTAAGCGTTACCAGTTAAATGAAACAGGCAGGGTTTTGAGTCAAGGAGCCGCAATAGGTCAAAAAATAGGCGCCGGTACGACCAGGGTTATCAAAAAACTTTCAGATATGGATACGCTACGGGAAGGGGACGTATTAGTGACCGAAATGACCGATCCGGATTGGGAACCGGTTATGAAACGCGCCGCGGCAATTGTTACCGATCGTGGAGGTCGCACCTGTCACGCGGCCATTATTGCGCGTGAGCTTGGTGTTCCCGCGGTGGTCGGTTGTGGTAACGCCACCAGGACGATTCCAAATACCGAACCGGTCACGGTAGTGTGTTCTGAAGGGCAAAATGGAACGATTTACCAGGGCTTGCTGAATTTTGAAGTGAATCACACGGAATTAAATAATATGCCGCCGGTTCCGTTAAAAATTATGATGAACGTGGGCAATCCCGATAAAGCCATGTCATTTGCCGCTATTCCCAACGCCGGCGTTGGGCTTGCGAGACTGGAGTTTATTATCAATAACAAAATTGGCGTGCATCCGCGCGCCTTACTGGATTATGAGGAACAGGACGTCGACGTAAAAACCCTTATCGACAAACGCATAAAACCGTACGGGACTGCCATTGATTATTACGTAAAAAATCTTATTGAAGGGGTGGCCACGCTGGGTGCGGTTTTTGCACCTAATCCGGTTATCGTGCGGTTGTCTGATTTTAAATCCAATGAATACGCCAATTTAATCGGAGGCGAACATTATGAACCCCGCGAAGAAAACCCAATGATTGGCTATCGCGGCGCTGCGCGCTATTTGTCCGCTGAATTTGAGGCTTGTTTTGAGTTGGAGTGTCGGGCAATTCGTTACGTGCGCGAAGCAATGGGCTTACAGAATATTTGGGTAATGGTGCCATTCGTACGCACCGTGGGACAAGCGAAAGAAGTGGTTAAAATATTGGAAAAATACGGATTGCAACGCGGTGAACACGGACTAAAACTAATCATGATGTGCGAAGTACCCAGTAACGCCATTCTTGCCGAAAAATTTCTTGAATATTTTGACGGTTTTTCAATTGGATCCAACGATATGACGCAACTAACCCTGGCCGTGGACCGGGATTCGGCACTGGTATCCGATTCATTTGATGAACGCGATGAGTCGGTAAAATTTATGTTAAGCCGAGCCATTAAGGCTTGTAAAAAGGCCGGGAAATATATAGGGATCTGTGGGCAGGGCCCTTCCGATCATCCAGATCTTGCCAAATGGTTAATGGATGAGGGCATAGAAAGCATTTCCCTGAATCCCGACACGGTGATAGATACCTGGTTATATATGGCCGGTGTTGAGACCCAGTGATGAACGATGATGACGACGTTATTGATGAACACAAAAGCGGGACGTTAATTTTGTTCGAGAGCAAATTCAAACCTGCCCTCTGGGTGCATGTGCTCTCTGGGTGCAGGGTACCTAAATGCCGCCACCATCTAACTTGGCCGTCACCACCGGCAGCGAGAGCTCCGGCGCCTGCCTCAGGGGCATTCCAGGCTCGGTAAAGATCCCCTGTCGGTGCTAATTAGGCCGTGGTGCGAGGCGCATGGGGTCACACCGCTCAGCACTTCCACCATCGGCTTGTGCCCTTGGGTGCCGCATCATCGTCGCGGCGCCGGACAAGCCGCTACCTGACGGTAGCTCTGCCTGTGGTTTAGACCGGCAGGCAATGGAAAATCAGCCTCAAAAGTCCATTTCAGGTACTTTCGTATGTATGTAATGCTATGATTATCAAGGGAATAATACATTATTACGAATTAAGATAAGTCAACTTTTCTTAAATTGACATGCCATTTCGGTGCTGCTATAATCCAGTGTCATGCAGACGATACCTGATACCCAGCTCTTAGCGCGGGTGCACGTTGAAAATCCATGGTGGAGCGAAGACTCACCGCAGACGGACGCCCTGTACCGCAATATGCGCTCCCGTGCCTGTATCCAGTTCTTTGCTGAACTGGTGGAGGCGGAAGACGTGCGCCGCGCCGTCGTATTGATGGGACCGCGCCGCGTCGGTAAAACCGTCTTGTTACAACACATTATCCAGAGACTGCTGGACAAAGGCATACCCCCGAAGGCGGTGGCCTACCTGTCACTGGATCAACCCCTCTACTCCAATCTGTCGATAGAGGAACTCGCCGCCCGAGTCCGTAAAGCCGGCGAATGGGAAAACGCCGGATTTGCCTTTCTCTTTCTGGATGAAATTCAGTACCTGCGTGATTGGGAACGTCATCTGAAGGTATTTGTGGACTCGTATCCGCAGATCAAATGCGTGGTATCCGGGTCGGCGGCGGCGGCGTTGCGTCTCAAAAGTATTGAATCCGGCGCCGGGCGCTTCAGCGATTTTTTCCTGCCGCCGTTGATGTTCTACGAATACCTGGACTTACAGGAAATCGAAGTGAGCGAGACTTTGAGCGATGTTGATATAAATGCACTCAATAACCACTTCATTCGTTACATCAATATCGGCGGCTATCCTGAAATTATTTTCTCCGAGGCCATTCAACAGGATATGAGCCGTTATGTTCGTAGCGACATCATTGACAAGGTATTGTTGCGCGATCTACCGAGTTTCTACGGCATTCAGGATATTCAGGAGCTCAATGCCCTGTTTATGACCCTCGCATGGAACACCGCACAGGAAGTATCACTGGATAAACTTTCACAGCGGTCGGGGGTGACCAAGCCTACGCTTAAACGCTACCTGGAATACCTGGAGGCCGCGTTTCTTATCAAAATTGTTCATCGCATAGACCGCAACGCCAGGCGGTTCAAGCGCGCCACCTCTTTCAAAGTGTATCTTACCAATCCTTCAATCCACTACGCGCTCTTCGGTCCGCCGAAAGATGGAGAACCGAGCGGGTCATTGGTTGAGACCGCGATGTTCGCGCAGTTGTTTCATGTGAAAAACCAGATATTTCACTACGCACGTTGGGGCAGTGGTGAAGTTGACATCGTGTCCCTGGATGCGCGCGGACGCCCCGACTGGTGTATGGAGGTTAAGTGGTCCGACAGAAATATCGAGCGCCGGCTAACCCATGGACCATTGCAGGCATTCTTCAGCAGTCACCCCGGGCTCAAGAGGTGCGCTTTCACGACGCGAACTCAATTTGGAGAATTTGAGATCGGAGATCAAAAGATGAACTATTTTCCCGCCAGCGCATACTGTTACTATGTCGGCTATCAGAACGCGCCGGACTTGCTCCTATGTTGCGATGATCTATGAGCGGCTGGTGCTGATGCGGAATTTGCCGGCGGAGGATGGGAGTATTTATATGTATTGCGATTGGCGGGTGAATAGTTATATTCGGTTGGTGTTGGATGATTTGTCTGTGTGGCGGATTTCACAATGTCTCGTTCGCCTGTGAGCCATCAAACTCCCTTCATTCCCTCAACGTTGCCGCTGCAATCTATCGATTGGGAGCGAATCGCGCCTTTTTTAGGCAGCGCCCACAAGGCTGTTACGCGTTTTGACGTACTGATTGATAATATCCCCAACGCAAGTTTGCTGTTGTCACCACTGACAACCCATGAGGCGGTGCTGTCTTCGCGGATTGAGGGCACCCAGGCCACACTGGAAGAGGTGTTGCGTTTCCAGGCAGAGGGAAAAGCTGAAGGTGAAAAACGCGACGATATCCTGGAAATAATAAACTACCGGCGAGCTACAGAGGCTGCAATTGAGGGCATGAATGACCTTCCTCTGTCAGGACGGTTGATTAGGGAAGCCCATAAAATTTTACTTTCTGGTGCAAGGGGCAAGGGGAAAGACCCCGGTAATTTTCGCACAGGCCAGGTATTCGTTGGGCCAATAGGGGCTGCGATTGAAAATGCAAGATATATTCCCCCGTCAGCGGAGAAAATCCCGGCACTTTTTTCCAACTTTGAGAAATACATACACTATGAAGAGAAAGACGTGCTGGTTCAACTTGCCATCCTTCATGCCCAGTTTGAAATCATCCATCCGTTCTGGGATGGCAACGGCAGAATAGGGCGTTTGTTGATGCCGCTGTTTCTTTACTACAAGAAAGCTATTTCTACTCCGTATTTTTACCTCAGCGAATACCTGGAGAAAAATCGCACCCAGTATTATGACGGCCTGAATCACATCACAGAAAATGGTGACTGGGAACAATGGGTTGAGTTCTTTTTACGTGCCGTCGTTGAGCAGTCGCGCATTAACGCCGGCAAAGCCCGGAAAATCATTAATCTGAAAGAAAAAACCTTGTTGTGGATACAGGAAGTAACACACTCCCAATACACCCCGCAAATTGCCAATTTCATATTCGCCAACCCATTGTTCATCAGCACCCGTTTCCGAGCTGAAGCTGATGTTCCCCGTCCCAGCGTCAACCGGTTGCTGAATCATCTTGTGAGCGGTGGAATCATCGAAAAGATTGTCTCCGGTAGAGGACGGCAGGCGTCTGTATTTGCATTCCCGGAATTGATCGAATTATTATAGTGTCTCATGTGACAGGAAATATGATTCATAAACCCTGTAGTGTCTCATAGATGAGTCACAAACTGCTTAGCGTCTCACGAAACAGGAAATAGAATATAAAAAGCGTGATTTATACTCTCCCATAGCAAGAGAAAATGCCTTGAACCTTACCGATAACGAAAAACGCGACGCTGTCAAGCTACTTGAAGCCAGCAAGCCGTTGCCCGATAAGTATCGCTTCCTGTTGTTTGATCATAAGCGGGAGGTGGAGCTGGTGTGGAACGGCAAGAGCAGTGAGGTGTGCAACGTGGTGCTGCCGTTTCAGGAGATCGAGCACGTGGACGAGCCGCGTGCGGAGAGGCCGGAGGATACCGAGGCACAATCGGATCTGTTCGCCACCGATGCGCGCGGGCGGCAACTCGAGGGTTGGGGTAACAAGCTGATCTGGGGCGATAACAAACTGATTTTGTCGTCGCTGAAAAATGGGCCGTTGCGCGAGGAGATTGAGGCGCAGGGTGGGTTGAAACTGATTTATATTGATCCGCCGTTTGACGTGGGCGCGGATTTTTCCATGGACATTGTCATTCCATCTTCAGGGGGCGGCGACACCTTCACCAAAAAGCCGAACGTGCTGGAGGAATTGGCCTATCGCGACACCTGGGGTAAGGGCGCGGATTCGTTTATTGCGATGATTTATGAACGACTGGTGTTGATGCGGGATTTGCTGGCCGAGGATGGGAGTATTTATGTGCATTGTGATTGGCGGGTGAATAGCTATATTCGGTTGGTGTTGGATGAAGTGTTTGGGAAGGAAAATTTCAGGAGAGAAATAATTTGGCATTTAAAAGGTGTGTCTGGATATAAAAGTCTTGTTGATAGTTTTGTGCGAGGGCATGAATCGATTTTTTATTTCTCTAAAGGAGAAAATCCTATTTTTAACAAGAATTATCTACCATATGATGATGCACAGTTAAGGAGATTCTCAAAAACAGATAAAGAAGGAAGAAAATATAAACCAATTACTAAAACGATAAGAATGTATTTAGATGAAGCAAAAGGAGTTCCAATATCAGATGTTTGGTCAGATATTGCCACTTTCCAAACCATTGTAAATTCTCCAGAAAGACTTGGCTATCCCACCCAAAAACCCGAGGCCTTGCTGGAACGCATCATCAAAGCCTCCTCCAACGCAGGCGACCTCATCGCCGACTTCTTCTGCGGCTCCGGCACCACCGCCGCCGTAGCGGAAAAACTGGGCCGCAAATGGATCGCCTCCGACCTCGGCAAGTTCGCTATCCACACTACTCGCAAGCGCATGATCGGCGTACAGCGTGAACTCAAAGCCGACAGCAAAGACTATCGCGCCTTTGAAATCCTAAACCTCGGCAAATACGAACGCCAGCACTACATCGGTGTCAATGCCAGCCTGAGCCCCGAACAGCAGCAACAGCAGATTGCAGTCAAATCCAGGGAATACCAGGACCTGATTCTCAAAGCCTACGCCGCGCAACCGGCGCAACAGTCCGGTGTGTTCCACGGCAGCAAGGCCGGGCGCATGGTCGCCATCGGCCCCATCAACCTGCCGGTGATACGCCTGTTTGTAGAAGAAGTCATCCTGGAGTGCCGCAAACAACGCATCACCCGCGCCGACGTCCTCGCCTTTGAATTTGAAATGGGACTGTTCCCACAAATCATGGACGAGGCCAGGAGCAAGGGCATCAATCTGGCAATGAAATACATCCCCGCCGAAGTCTTTGACAAGCGGGCGGTAGAGAAAAATCAAGTGAAGTTTTACGACGTGTCCTATATCGAGGTGAAGCCGCACACCACCAAAAGCAAGAAAGGCAAGTCCGCCACTGTCGCCGTGGAATTGACCGACTTCTCGGTGCATTACTCCCAGGACAGTGACGCAGAGGCATCCCTTAAAAACGGCAAAAACAAGATCATCGCCGAAGCCGGGCAAATCGTGCGTGTCAGCAGAGACAAAGCCGGTAACGTCACTCGCGAACAGCTAACCAAACACTGGGCCGACTGGATAGATTACTGGGCCGTGGACTTTGATTTTGAGAGCAAGCGTGAAATCATCCGCGTGCGCAACGAGGACACCGGAAAGATCGAGGAACAGTGGAGTGGCGACTACGTCTTTGAGAATGAATGGCAGAGTTTCCGCACGAAAAAAGACCGGGATTTGGAACTGACCAGCGTGGCGCAGGAATGCCCGCCGGGGCGGCGGAAGATTGCGGTGAAGGTGGTGGATATATTTGGCAATGATACGATGAAGATTTTGGAGGTGGGGGTGTGAGTGAAGAGTTGAAAAGTTTTGGAAGTTTGTTGCCCTTAATTTATAAGGATGGCGCTCAGCCAGCGGTTAGAAGTGCGGGCAAGGCCTTGGGGTCGGTTGCGGAGGTTGTGTTCTGCCCAATTGAGAGATGCGCAGAAATCGCCAAGAAAAACATATCCAAATTTTTTGACAAGTTTGATGATGAGGATCAAGACAACATCGTGCCTCCAGAACCAAATATTGCAGTTCCAATTTTGCAAAAATTGACCTACACCGAAGATGATGACTTAGTAGAGTTATACACCGAATTACTAAAGAACGGTTGTTTAAAAAATTCCAAAGACAGTGTGTTGCCCTCATACATCAATATTATTTCCGGCCTTACCCCAGATGAAGTGAGACTTATTGACTACTTGTCAAAGGAGAAATATGAGGTTTACCTACACCCGGACTTGAAGCCTGAACTTCCTCCTGAAATTCTAGCAGCCCACGAATACGAGAAAAATATTCGTGGTGAATTTCCATTTTCATACAATAAATTGCCTTTTTTTGAAATTCGCGATCAGTACGCGACCAAAAACGAATGGGTAGCCAGGATCAGATATTTTACAGATATCACTGACAGAGTAAATTTTCAAAAGCCAGATAATATTGAATTATACTTAGACAACTTAAAGGCAGCCGGTGTTTTTGAAATTAGAGAGGACATACATATGACACCTGTAGAAATTTACGAACACTTGGAAAATAGTGCGGCAATCCTTGCTCATAAAGCAGACATTGAAAAGAAGGGCAATAAAATGGTTTTGCTAAGGGGAACTATTGAATTTACAAGTCTCGGTATTTCCTTTCTTAAATCCTGTACATCAGCAAACCAACAGAAAGATTAACTCTTGCACAAAATGAATACCGGTACTGCTTCTGCCATAGCCAGTCACATCGCTGGTATTGTGTACCAAATGCGAGTCGCTTATCCTGCGACCCAGGCCATCTACCTCAACGGCACTTGGGATAACGAGCACCAGCGACAGGACAGCGACCTGGACATCGCCGTACAACTCCCGGAGACAGCGGCCCGTTCCGTAGAAAGAAATCAGGCGCAGCTTTACGACGTGTCCTATATCGAAGTAAAGCCCCATGCCCACTACCCCCCCGATAAAGGAAGGCAGGAAGGTTTCCCCCCTGACAAGGGGGGGCAGGGGGGGGCTTTTCCTGAAAAGAGGGCCCAGAGGGGGCCTAAGAGAGACTTCCCCCTCTACAACCCCACCCTGATCAACAAAGCCAGGCAGAACAGAAAAAACCCGACACCGGCGGAAAACAAACTCTGGTGTGACGTGCTACAGGGCAAACGATTTGCCGGTCTGAAATTTACCCGCCAAAAACCAATAGATGACTACATCGTGGATTTCTACTGCGCGGAGTTAATGCTGGCGATTGAGGTTGATGGTGATACACACGCCACGCGGCAGCAATACGACCAATTGAGGACGCAAAGGCTGAAGCGATTGGGGGTTGAAGTTATTCGTTACACCAATTCGGATGTTTTGAATGATCTTGAGGGTGTTGGTGCGGATTTGCTGGGACGGGTTGAAGGCAGGCAACCTCCTAAATCCCCCTTTTCAGGGGGACTTGCTTTGGTGGCGGTGGAATTGACCGATTTCTCTGTGCATTACTCCCAGGACAGTAACGCAGAGGCATCTCTTAAAAACGGAAAAAATAAGATCATCGCCGAAGCCGGGCAGATCGTGCGCGTCAGCAAAGACAAAACCGGTAAAATCAACCCACCCGAGCGACTAACTAAACACTGGACCGACTGGATAGATTACTGGGCCGTGGACTTTGATTTTGAGAGCAAGCGTGAAATCATCCGCGTGCGCAACGAGGACACCGGAAAGATCGAGGAACAGTGGAGTGGCGACTACGTCTTTGAGAATGAATGGCAGAGTTTCCGCACGAAAAAAGACCGGGATTTGGAACTGACCAGCGTGGCGCAGGAATGCCCGCGGGGGCGGCGTAAGATTGCGGTAAAGGTGGTGGATATTTTTGGGAATGATACGATGAAGATTGTGGAGGTGAACGTATGAATAAAATACAAAAGTTTATCCTGGAAGACGTCCGCTGCTTTGAAGGTAAGAAGGAGTTTAACATACGACCTATGACGTTTCTGGTGGGGGAAAACAGCACTGGAAAGTCAACCGTGCTGGGTTGTATGCAGGCATTGGTAAACTCTATGGGGCTTGATTCGAAACAAAACCTTAATTTTGACTTTAATGCTGATCCTTACCAGATGGGGGCGTTTGCCGATATAGCCAGGAAAACAGGTGGACGAGGCGGCAAATGCGACCACTTTGGTTTGGGCTTCGAAATACAAGTCAGTTCCAACGAAATAATCCATTTGAACGCCACACTCACTGAGCGAGAAAGTGGATCTGAGCCAAGCATTGAAAGGCTAGAGGTAGAGTTCGAAGATGTCTTGATGGTTTTTGAGGTAAGGGAGAAACAGGATGATATCTCTGATATTCCGCCCATTGGCATCCCTTATAGAAAGATTAATAAAAGCACCACGGAAAATGGAAAACTTGTATATACGCTTAAAATCAACAGCAATGAAAAAAATTGGTTTATGGATATCCGTTATCTTATGTTTGTTAACTCCCGTAAGAGGCCGTCCGAGCACTACAAAGAATTAATCGATAGCTTAAAAAAGATCTTACATCGTTTGAGAGAGGATGATCTAGATGGTTCTATGAGAGGTGACCCATATGTGGATCTTAGTGAGCTTTTTCCACCGTACAATTTTCATTTTGATAGTTTTGCCCCGATTCGTTCCAAGCCTATGCGTACTTATGATCCTGTGAAAGAAGTTGAAGACCCTGAAGGTAGTGGCATGCCCATGACACTTATGAACATGTATCGGAATGATAAAGAGGGTTGGGAGGATATACAGAAAAAATTAGTGAAATTCGGTAAGGATTCCGGGCTTTTCACTGATATAAATATCAAAAAACATGGCCGGTCTGTAAGTGACCCTTTTCAGCTTCAAGTTAAAGCCAGAGGGCCCCAAGTCAATATAGTTGACGTGGGCTATGGCATCAGCCAGGTCCTGCCTATTTTGGTACGTATTTTACAGGCGAAGGAGGACACAACTTTCCTTGTGCAACAGCCGGAAGTCCATTTACATCCCAAGGGCCAGGCAGAGCTATGCTCATTATTGATTGACATTGCGCAACAACGTAGTCAGTTCTTTGTGCTTGAAACACATAGCGACGCCATTATTAACCGTGCTCGGATAGAAATTATGAAGGGACGGTTAGCACCAGAGGATGTTTCCCTTATTTATTTCGAGCCTGCTAAACGGAACAAGGTTGAAGTACATAATATCGGCTTTGATGAGCAAGCCAACATGATAGGTGTCCCTGGTAGTTACCGCGATTTCTTTTTGAACGAACACAATGAACTACTTGGCTTTGGGATTTAGCGATGTGTTTAATATTAGATACCAATAAATACAGTGATTTTTTTGATCCTGACAATGAAGATATGGCGCCCATAAGGGAATGGATAGAGAAGAAAGGGAAAATAGCGTATTCACCGACGAGCCAATTTGAAAAAGAGTTAAAGAAACATGAAAAAATGAAAAAACAAATCGATGTCTATAGGGAAGCAGGAAAACTAAAATCGGTTTCCAAGGAGAAAGTTGAAAATACGCAACGTCATTTACAGAATTTAGTCTCTAATGATCCTCATATAATTGCTTTGGCAAAAGTTTCCAGGACTCGCTTATTAGTATCAGGTGACAAAAAACTGCATAAAGATTTCACACAAATCATCAGAGGAAAAGTTTATCAGCAAAAAAAGAAACATGAACACCTGTTGAATAAGCACTCGTGTCAATGAAAAATATTGTGTCGATGAATTCCACAACTGATCACTGTATTTTTAGCGCTGTTTCTATAATATGTGGTGTCCACCCCAACACCCAGGCCATCTACCTCTACGGCACCTGGGGCACCGAGTACCAGCGACCGAACAGCGATTTGGACATCGCCGCATTGTTGCCACACGATGAAGCAAAAGCCGTGGATCCTTGGAAATGGCATCTATTTGCCACCGATATGGCGATCAAGGTTCATGTTGGACATGCAGACCTGATTAATCTGCGTTGCGTGGACACGTCTTTCCAGGCGGAAATCCTGAGTACCGGGAGATTGATATATTGCGCCGATAAAGATGCGCGGCTTCAGTTTGAGACCCTTGTGCTTTCAATGCATCAGAGACTGAACGAAGAACGCGCCGGAATTCGCGAAGAAATCATCAAGAGCGGGCGGGTATATGCGGTATGAGTGAACTCCTGATAGTAAAGCAACAAAGTGTTGAACATTGTGTGCGGCGCGCCCGATCCGAATGGGAGAAGCCGTCGAAATTGCCGCTCGAGGATGATTACGACAAGCAGGACATCACTGTCTTGAATCTGCAACGTGCGTGCAAACTGGTGCTGGATATGGCAAACCACACAATATGCATAAAAAAACTGGGATGGCCGAGAGAAAGCGCTGAAAGTTTTACCCTGCTCAAGGAAGCGGGCATCATAGATGCTGAAATGACAAAGCAATTGGTTGGTATGGTGGGATTCAGGAATGTCGTCGTCCACCAGTATCGGAATATCGACTATCAAGTAGTAGGCAACGTGGTCAAAGACCATGCCGATGCTTTGATTCAATTCGCCGGCATACTTGTCGCGTTGCCTGAGTAACCACTTATGCCGCTACCTCCGGGGTTCCCCACTTCCCCCTATGATATTCTTGACCCCGACTCCCGCTGGGTGCCGGATGAGCCCGATTCGCGCATGGAGAAGTTGCCGCCGCTGGTGCAGAAGTTGCGCGAGCAGGTCAAGGTTTGGCGTGACCAAAACTATCAAGGCGCGACGGATACCAGCCGCGGTTTGTTGCGCTGGTGGTTTCAGGAAGAACATCTGCCGACCGGTGCGGACGGCATGGCACGGGAATTTCGTTACTACTTCGCGCAGCGTGAAGCGATTGAAACAATTATTTACCTGTATGAAGTCGCCGGGGTAACAGACAAGTTTGATCTGATGCGTTTTGATTCAAGTGGTGCAATCTCACCCAATCTGTTCGACGAGGATTGGCTACGCTTTGTCGTCAAAATGGCCACCGGCTCAGGCAAGACCAAGGTGCTGAGCCTGGCATTGGCCTGGTGCTATTTTCACAAACTCTATGTATCAGACTCAAAACTTGCGCGCAATTTTCTGATCATCGCCCCCAATATTATTGTGCTGGATCGCTTGAAAAAGGATTTTGATGGTTTGCGGATTTTTTATACCGATCCGGTATTACCGGACAATGGATACGACGGGCATAACTGGCGGGATGATTTTCAACTCACGGTGCATTTGCAGGATGAAGTGCGGGTGGTCCGATCCACCGGCAATATCTTCCTGACCAACATCCATCGCGTGTATTCGGGCGAGGATAGTCTGCCTTCGCCAAGTGATGAAAATACCATGGATTATTTTCTTGGGCCTAAACCCACCGGAGCGACAACCGACTCAAAAGTGGATTTGGGCATGATAGTGCGCGACATAGATGAACTGGCGGTGTTCAATGACGAGGCGCATCACATACATGACAGCCGTATGGCGTGGTTCCAGTCCATTGAGGACATCCACAACCGGCTCAAGCAGAAAGGGAGTGGATTGGCGTTGCAGGTGGACACCAGCGCAACCCCCAAGCACAACAACGGTGCAATCTTTGTGCAGACGGTGGCGGATTATCCGCTGGTGGAGGCTATCGCGCAAAACGTGGTGAAACACCCGGTTATCCCCGACGCCGCCAGCCGTGGGAACCTGGAAGAAAAACCAAGCAGCAGGTTTTCGGAAAAATATGCCGACTATCTGAATCTCGGCGTTGTGGAATGGCGCCGGGCGGATTCAGCACACCGGAAGATGGGGAAAAAGTCCATTTTATTTGTGATGACGGATGATACAAAAAACTGTGATGAGGTGGCCGAATATCTGGAAAGCGCTTACCCCGAATTGAAAGACGCCGTGCTGGTAATTCACACAAAAAAGAATGGTGAAATTTCAGAGGCCGCTTCCAGTAAGGCAAGGGAGGAATTGGAGAGACTGCGCAAACAAGCCAACGATATTGACGCCATGGACAGCCCTTATAAGGTCATCGTCTCGGTACTGGTGCTGAAAGAAGGCTGGGACGTGCGCAATGTGACCACCATTGTCGGTCTGCGCGCCTATGCACAGAATATCCTGCCAGAACAAACTCTGGGGCGGGGATTACGGCGCATGTATCCCGATGCCGAAGCTGAAGAGAAACTAAGCGTCATTGGCACCGATGCGTTTATGGACTTCGTGGAATCCATAGAGAAAGAAGGCGTCACTCTGGAGCGGGGAGCAATGGGTGCGGTTGGCGCGGCAAATACGCCGCTGGTGATTGAAGTGGATGCGGAAAATCCCGGCAAGGATATTCAGCAACTGGATATAGAGATTCCGAGGCTTGCCCCGAGGACTTATCGCGATTACGGGCTTCTTGAAAAGCTGGACGGCAAACAACTAAGCCGTGAAAAAATTGCATACCAACAATTTGACGATCAGCAAGACCGAAATATTACCTTCCGTTACGTCACAAATGATGAGATCAGCCATGAGACCAAACTAGACGATATCGGCGTCTCCGACTATCGTTCTGCGGTGGGATTTTTCAGTCAGATGATTATCAAGGAACTAAGGTTGCTCAGTGTTTATGACGTGGTGTATGAACAGGTTAAAATGTTCATCCGCGACGATTTATTTGAGTATCCGGTTGACTTGGATGACCCAAATACCTTGCGCAATCTTTCCGAACCGGGGGTGATCAAAGCCATTATAGAAACATTCAAAAAGGAAATTAACGCACTCACCCTGCAGGACAAAGGCGGCCCGGAGATTCAGGGACACATCAGAGTCGGAGCCATGCGCCCGTTTGTTGTTAAGCAACAAGAATTTGTCGTTCCGCAAAAAAGCATTTTCAACAAGATCATTGGCGACAGTTCACTGGAATTGAGGTTTGCCGAATTCCTGGAGGAATGCGGGGACGTTATTTGCTATGCGAAAAATTACCTTGCGGTGGGCTTTCGGCTGGATTATGTGAACGCCCGGGGTGACGTTTCCAATTATTTTCCCGACTTCCTGGTGAAAAAATCATCGAATGAGATTTATGTTGTTGAAACCAAGGGCCGGGAAGAACTGGACGTGCCGCAGAAGATGGCACGGTTGAGGCAGTGGTGCGCGGACGTGAATGGTTTACAGAAAGAAGTGCGTTACGACTTTGTGTATATGGATCAACCGGGGTTTGAGAGCTATCGTCCAAGTGATTTCAACGGGCTGATCAAGGCTTTCCGTGAATATCAGGGTATCTATTCCGGCAAGTAGGGCATAGTGTGTCACTCGCCCCGGAAACTATGCGTGGTCGGTGCCGCCAAAACTAATTTCATGAATCATAATTGACAGGATAGAATGTGTCCGGCCTTTTCAAAATAGGTGGCGCAATGAATGGAAATCAATACAAAAAAGTCGTACTCGCATATTCCGGTGGCCTGGATACGTCGGTGATTCTTGCCTGGCTTGGGGAACGGTATCAATGTCAGGTGGTTACCTTTACCGCTGATATAGGGCAGGGGGAGGAGGTCGAAGCGGCGAGGGCCAAGGCGGCGAACTTCGGGGTAAAGGAGATTTATATCGAGGATATGACCGAGGATTTTGTCGGCAATTATGTGTATCCAATGTTGCGCGCCAATGCCGTGTATGAGGGTGAGTATCTGTTGGGCACGTCCATCGCCAGGCCCTTGATCGCGAAAAGATTGGTCGAGATTGCCCATGAGACCGGTGCCGATGCGATTGCCCATGGTGCCACCGGCAAGGGCAATGATCAGGTGCGGTTTGAACTGGGCGCGTATGCGCTGGACCCGGAAATAAGGGTGATTGCTCCGTGGCGTGAATGGGAGCTTGGTTCCAGGGAGAAGCTGCTTGCTTATGCTGAGCGGCATGGGATCCCGGTTGAGGCAAAACGTGAGGGCGGTTCTCCTTACTCGATGGATGCCAATCTTTTGCACGTTTCCTATGAGGGAGGGCCTCTGGAAAATCCCTGGAATGAGCCGGAGGAGTCGATTTGGCGCCGGACTGTATCGCCTGAGGTGGCGCCCGCCGAGCCCAGCTATGTCGAATTAAGCTTTAAGCAGGGTGACGTGATTGCCATAGACGGTAAGCCCATGTCGCCGGCGGGCGTATTAAAATTGCTTAATGATATTGGCGGGCAACAGGGCGTGGGACGCAGTGATATCGTCGAGAATCGTTACATAGGAATGAAATCCAGGGGCTGTTATGAGACCCCCGGCGGCACTATTCTGTTAAAGGCGCATCGGGCGATGGAGTCGCTGACGCTCGACCGTGAGGTGATGCACCTTAAAGATGACTTGATGCCGCGCTATGCCAGGATGATTTATAATGGTTATTGGTGGAGCCCTGAACGGGAAACATTGCAGGCCTTGTTCGATAAATCTCAGCAGCGGGTGAACGGCACGGTCAGAATCAAGCTGTCCAGGGGCAACGTCATTATTGTTGGCCGCCGGTCTGAGGCCGACAGCTTGTTTAGTGAAAGCACCGCGACCTTTGAAGACGATGCCGGTGCCTATGATCAGGCCGATGCCGAAGGTTTTATCAAGCTGAATGCGCTGCGCTTAAAACTGCTGAGAGCCAAACAGGCCAGGCCTTGAATTAGGCCGGCTTGTCTGTTTTGAGAAGCTTGCTTATGGTCTCAATCGTTGTTGCCTGGACGAACAGGGTATAGATCACGACGCCATAGGCCATTGATTGTATGGTGTACCAGTAGTCCAACGATAATGGCAGGGATAAGGCCAGGGCCAATGTCACCGTGCCTCTTACTCCTCCCCAGACCAGGATGGTTTGGTGCCGAATGGGCAGTTTTTCCTGGCCCGGCAGCCAGCATATCAACGCCAGCGGGATGAAAATAATGATCGCACGAGACAGCACTACTGCGACGATCCCGATTATCATGGCGAGCCATTGCTCGGTGAACATGCTGATTGTAATGGTAATTCCGGCCATTAAAAAAATAAGGGTCTCGCTGAGAAAAGACGAAAAACCCCATATGGAGTATATTTCCCTGCTTTTGTCCGCTTCATATTTGTTCACTTGATGGCCAAGAATCAGGCCGGTGGTGAGTACCGCCATCACCCCTGATAGGTGTAAATATTTTTCAGCCAGAATATACACGCCATAGGCGAAGATCACGGACAGTAAAGTTTGCACCTGTGCGGTTGCAATAAACGTGAACGCCCCGGATAAAATGAGTCCGGCGATAATTCCTATGGCGATGCCGCCCAGAAAGACGTAGCTGAGTTTCAGGGCGGCGGATGACAGGGTCATCGAACTTGCATCCCCGGACAGCGCAATCGCCAGTATAAAACTGAATAGCACTATCGCGGTGGCGTCATTAAACAGGGATTCTCCTTCCAACAGCATCTGCAGGCGCTTGGGGGTGCCCGATTGTTTTAGCAGGGACAGCACCGCGGATGGGTCGGTGGCGGATAACAACGCGCCGGTGAGCAACGCCGCAACCCATGGAAAACTGCTTGGGTAAGCGATGCCAAAATAGACTAATGTGCTGGTAAGACAGGCGCCCAGCAGCATCAACGGTACGGCTAGAAATAATATCGGCAACAAGTTATGCCGCATGGATTTTATATCCAGTGATAACGCCGCCTGGAATATGATGATCGGTATGAGTCCGTGAAATATCAGTTCATCAAAATTTTCCCAGCGGATCCCGGTGTCAATGTGTAAGCCTTTGGTGGTGATTTCCGAACCGGCAAATCCGATCATGACCAGCATCATCGGATATGGAACGTGTATTTTCCTGCTAAGGGGATAGGCTGCGACCGCGCATAAAAGCAGGACAAGAAAAAACAGAAATGCCTCGCTGACCATAAACACGTCGGTTACTCGATGTGGACGATGGGCACGGCCGGTGTCGCCGTGCCGAGCATCGTTTTACAGGTCATGTCGGTTTGAAGTGCCTGGCAATCCAATAATCAATGCTCAGGTATCTGCCACCCCCTAAAAATAATAATGCCAGCAACATCAGGAAATAGGTCGCCGAAAATTCAATGCCGTTTTTTAGCATGGTAATGCCGCCGTATTCGGTGAGCCATTGATAATCTCCGTGTTGTTTTAAAATCTCGGTGGCTTGCGCTTTTCTTATATTTGCTTGCTCTATCATGTCCGCTCGCCACTCCCAGGGCACCATTAATTTAGCCTCCGGCAGGGCATGCCATCCGTTTTCCCAATGCGCGGTGGTCGCGGCAACGATCATCGTGAACATCAATGGAATGGCGATATACCGCGTTAATAAGCCCGCGAGTAACAACCATCCGCCCAGAAACTCGGTCCAGCCCGCCATAAACGCCATAAATCCGGGCATCGGTAATCCCAGTCCCCAGTCGGGATTGCCAAACCAGGCAACCACGTTCGGGTCCGCGGTAAATCGTTCAAAAAAACCGACGTCCTCGGCCCCAAGCTGTAATTTACCGTAGCCGGCCTTGATAAAAATTGGCGCGAGAAATATCCTGAGCAATAAGGGAGCGCTGAAATCAACCGGTGTCCGCCATCTGCTAAAAATAGACTCTATCGTGTTACCCATGGCAATAACATAATGCATGTGTTTTACCCCCTTGTTTTCAATGTGCACGCAATTTTTATTGTGTCGCGGTGATATCCGGATGTAATTGGTTTAATGGTACCGATAATCCGTTGTCCGTGACAATTCTGGCATGCATCCGCTTCAATCCTCTCGGGGATTTAACCCCGCATGAATGAGCCAGGATACCGACTTCTTTTACCATGTTTTTTGCATAGTACATGACTCGAACCGCTTTGTCCTTAGGCACCAGCCCTCTTTGTAATTTGAGCTTATGGGTGGTAATGCCGGTTGGACAGGTGTTTTTGTTGCATTGTAAGGCCTGTATGCAGCCCAGCGCAAACATGAAACCTCGGGCGGAAGTGATAAAATCGGCACCAACGCAAAGCGCCCATGCCATGTCGGCCGGTGTGATCAACTTGCCGGAGCTAATGACCTTGATTCGCTCTCGCAGTTGGTATGCATGTAGCTTGTCAACCAGTAACGGCAGGCTTTCGCGCAAAGGCAAACCCATATCGTCCATCAATGGCATCGGTGCGGCACCGGTACCGCCGTCGGCACTGTCCACGGTGATAAAATCAGGGGCGGCTTCGGTCCCGCGCTCATTGATTTCCTTGAATAAATTATCCAACCAGCCATATGCCCCGATCACCGTTTTAAACCCAACCGGCTTGCCGGTGACCCTGCGGATACGTGCAATCATATCCAGCAGGTCGGCGTTGGAATTGACGTCGGTGTGACGATTCGGACTGATTGCATCCGAACCGGGCCGAATGCCGCGGATTTTGGCTATTTCGTCGGTGACTTTACCACCGGGTAAAATGCCGCCTTTGCCCGGTTTCGCCCCCTGGCTCAATTTGAGCTCGAACATTTTCACCTGTTCATGGGCGGCGACTTCTCTTAGTTTGTCATCGTTAAGATTGCCGTCCATGTCCCGTACTCCGTTCTTGGCCGTGCCGATTTGAAATACGATATCCCCGCCTCCTTCCAGGTGATAGGGGGATACCCCCCCCTCGCCGGTGTTCATCCAGCAACCGGCCATGCGTGCGCCATTGGATAAGGCCAATACCGCAGGTTTGGAAATAGCGCCATAACTCATACCGGAAATATTAAATATGGAGGCAGTGGTGTAGGGCTTGTCGCAGTGTGGTCCCAGGGTAACCGGTTCGGGGTCGACCGCGTCTTCACCCAAGGTGGGAAACGGACAATTAACAAACAGGACCGTACCCGGCGGGCGCAAATCCCTGGACGAGCCAAAGGCGACCGTGTTGTCTATATTTTTTGCGGCACGGTAGGCCCAGGAACGCTGGGCGCGATTGAACGGCAGTTCCTCCCTGTCCATTGCGAAAAAATACTGCCTGAAAAATTCACCGAGATGTTCGAAATAATATCTAAAATGACCGACGACCGGATAATTGCGTCTGATGGCTTGTTTGGTCTGGGTAATATCGAGGATGAACACGATAATAATCGCGAGCATGGCCAGCCCGACAACGAAAATAAACAACACTGCCATGAACTCAAGGGTTGATATTAGAAAAGTCGGCGCCGGTTGTTCTGACATCATGGGTTGACTCCCTTTAAGACGTGGATATGGTGTTATCGATACGACGTGAAAGAGTGATTCAAATCCTGGTGCCCAGTAGAATGTCCTTTTCCAGAAATTTGCGCATGATATCAAGCCCCCCCTCTAATACGGCTTCGGGGTTGGGATGCTCCAACTGGTTGGCTATGCTTATCAAAATGTCATAACCGGTTTTCTGTTCTCCGGTTTGGAGATACTCGATCAGTTTGGCTGACACCGGATTAAGCTCTATGAAACCGTGTTCGTGATTGCGGTTTCTGTATATGAGCAGGTAAGTCGGCCCCTCAGGCGGTGTGGTGGGCAGATAATCACGGCTGATTTTATGTACCGGCCAGGTGTAAGCCAGCGGTATGATCAGTGGATTAATGACCGGCACCCGGTGGAGTAAATCGCCGTCACGGTCGATGCCTGTATTGGGGATGGCCCTGTGGTCAAAGATAATAACCGATTCAACCCATTCGTAATGCGCCAATTCAAACGTGAAGGGATAATCGTTATGGTCATTTTGCCGTTCATGTTCAAGATATTCGATAAATTCTTTGGTCAATTTTGGAAAGTAAGGGGTGCGGGCGTTATGTCTCTTGAAATAATCACGGATCATCGCATGCCAGTCTTCATCCTTCATTATTTTGCGCAAAACCGGAAATCCGTCGGCGATAAACCCCTCTACATTGCGGTATAGGAGGTCGCGATAAATCGCCATGCGACGGTCTTCAACGTCAGCCGGCGCGGGTTGATTGTCAGGATCACGGATATGTTGCGTGAACCGGTATTGGACTTGTTTAAACTGCTCAGGCGCGGTGTTGTTTTGCATGCTCTTGTGTGGATTCGGTTTGAATTGCGGTAATGATACCTGCTTCATCCAGTAATTCCCTCAGTGGAGGAATATTAAAATCGCGTTCCAGCAACGTGGGAAATACACCAAAATGTTCATAGGCAATCTTTAAAAGATCCCAAACCGGAGTAATGACGTCGGCACCATGGGTATCGACCCTGAGGTCTTCATCTTCTTCATAATGACCGGCGATATGTGCGTAGGCGATACGATGGCCGGGCAGTGACTTTAGATATTCCGCCGGGTCATAACGATGGTTAATGCTGTTCACGTAGATATTATTGATATCCAGTAGCAAATCGCAGTCCGCCTCATCCAGAACCGCATTAATAAAGTCTATTTCGGACATTTCCTGTCCGGGCGCCGCGTAATAGGATACATTTTCTATCGCTATTTTCCTGTCCAGGATCGCCTGCACGTTTTTTATCCTGGCCGCAACGTATTGTACCGCTTCCCGGGTAAAGGGGATGGGCATTAAATCATAGAGGTGGCCGTCATCGGCACAATAACTTAAATGCTCGCTGTAGCAGCGAATGTTGTAATGATCGAGAAATTGTTTGACTTTGTGCAGAAAGGCTTCATCCAACGGTGCCGGTCCGCCGAGATTTAGGGACAGGCCGTGGCATACAAATGGTATTTTTTCGGTGATGATATCAAATAGGCGCCCAAATCGGCCGCCCACGTCGATCCAGTTTTCCGGAGCGACCTCCATGAAATCAATTGAAGGAAGGGACTGGTCTGTGGCGGCTCGAACAAATGACCGCCGCAAACCGAGCCCCGTACCATTTACTGGGTATTCACCCATTAGGAAGTACTAAAGTGAAATTGGCAATTAACTACCGCTTTCGCCGCATTTGCCTTCGCCGCATTTACCTTCGCCTTCCTTCTTGTCGCCGCATTTGCCTTCGCCGCATTTACCTTCGCCTTCCATCTTATCGCCGTGCTCGCCTTCGCCGCACTTGCCTTCGCCGCATTTACCTTCGCCTTCCTTCTTGTCGCCGCACTTGCCTTCGCCACAGCTGCCTTCGCCGTGTCCTTCAGCTAACATATAGCCGCCATTTGATAATTCATTCATATTGAAGGGATTATCGGCAGCGTGGATAACCGGGCTGGCGGTCAGTGCCACTGCGAACGTTGCGCCCATCGCGAGAGCCAAAGGCTTTAACTTGTTTTTTTCAGACATTTGAGGAATCCTCCTGATTTCTAATTAAAAAAACCTTCATATAAAGGGTACTCTACTATTAAGATAATACACTTGTATTATTAAGTACAGTGCATGCGGCAAATACTCATCCATTAATAAATAAATACGTATTCCCGATCATGCACCATAATTGACTCTATTCGGTCCAAAAAGTTTCTCTTGCGGTGAAATATTTGTTATTTGCTGATTATTGCAATGGTTTGATCTTGGTCCCGGGTGCGCTATATCGGACGCATATGCGGAAACAGGATCACGTCTCTGATGGAAGCCGAATCGGTCAATAGCATGACTAAGCGATCGATCCCCACTCCTTCTCCGGCGGTTGGAGGCATGCCGTATTCCAGTGCGGTGATATAATCTTCGTCAAAATGCAGGGCCTTGGCCTCACCGGCTTCCCTGGTTTGTGCCTGTTGACGGAAACGCTCGGCTTGATCTTCGGGATCGTTCAATTCGGAAAAACCATTGGCGATTTCCCTGCCGCCAATAAACAACTCAAATCTGTCGGTCACGGAGGGATCATCATTATTTTTGCGCGCTAATGGAGAAACTTCAGTCGGATACGCGGTGATAAAAGTGGGCTGCATGAGTTTGGATTCCACCGTTTTTTCAAAAATTTCTATTTGTATTTTGCCAGGCCCGTAACCGTCTTGCAGCGGGATATCGAGGTTGCGCGCCAGTTCGCGGATTTTCCCCGGGTCGCTTAGCTGATCCTTGGTCATGCCTTGATTAAAATGCAGAATTGCATCGAATACCGTCAGTCTTGTAAACGGCCGGTTTAGATCGTACTTCCGTCCCTGGTAGGTTATTTGTGCCGAGCCGGCCACTTCATTGACTAATCGACGCATCAGGTCTTCGGTTATATCCATCATATCATGGTAGTCGGCATAGGCCTGGTAGAACTCGAGCATGGTGAATTCGGGGTTATGTTTGGGTGATAAGCCCTCGTTTCTAAAACTGCGATTGATTTCAAAAACCCGCTCCATTCCACCTATCACCAGCCGTTTAAGATATAATTCGGGCGCGATACGCAAGTAGAGAGCCATATCAAGGCTGTTATGATGAGTGGTGAAGGGGCGGGCACTCGCACCACCGGGAATCACATGCATCATCGGGGTTTCGACTTCCATGAAGCGCCGCTCGGTTAAATAATTGCGAATGAAATCGATCACTTTGGCGCGTAATTCAAAGGTTTTGCGCGTGTCTTCATTCATGATCAGATCGACATAACGTCGACGATAACGCGTTTCTTGATCGGTTAAACCATGGAATTTCTCCGGTAGTGGTCGTAATGATTTGGTGAGCAGGCGAATATTATCGGTCTGGACGCTTAATTCGCCCTTGTTGGTTTTCATTAACCTGCCGTCGGCGCCAATAATATCGCCGATATCCCAGCGCTTAAATTCAGCGTAAACGTCCTCGGTGAGCTGATCACGTTTAACGTATAGTTGGATTTTTGCCGACGTGTCCTGCAAATGGGCAAATGCGGTCTTGCCCATTACTCGTCGGCTCATCATACGCCCGGCTATCGATACCTTGATCGATTTTTCTGCCAGCGCTTCCTTAGAGTGGTCTGCATAGTTTGCATGCAGGTCCGAGGCGAAATGTTCGCGTTTGAAATCATTTGGAAAGGCATTGCCATTGCCTCTAAGTTGTTGCAGAGATTGCCTGCGCCGGGCAATTAGATTATTGTCATCATCGTTATTGTTCATAAATCTTCAATATTGCCGGGAGCATAAGTCCTGGATTTTCCTTGAGGGCAATCCAAGCCTTGCGCACCAGGACCATAGTAACGCCATCGGCGGCCATTGCCGGTTCAATACCACCTAGAATCCGGCTTTTAAACTTGCCTCCATAAATTTATCCAGATCCCCATCAAGCACGGCCTGGGTGTTGCCGGTCTCGACCCCGGTCCTTAAATCCTTGATCCTGGCCTGATCGAGCACATAGGAACGGATCTGGCTACCCCAGCTAATATCGGCTTTACTGCCTTCCCGTCGCTGTTTTTCCTGGTTCATTCTCTGAATTTCAAGTTCATATAATTTGGCGCGTAATTGTTTCATTGCCTGTTCCCGGTTTTTATATTGGGAACGATCATTTTGACATTGGACGACAATGCCGGTGGCAATATGAGTTAATCGCACCGCAGAATCAGTTTTATTTACATGTTGCCCGCCCGCTCCGCTGGCCCGGTAAGTGTCGGTGCGTACGTCAGCCGGGTTGATCTCTATCTCCACGTTATCATCGATCTCAGAGGATACAAAGACCGACGCAAACGATGTATGGCGCCGATTGCCGGAATCGAAAGGCGATTTTCTGACCAGCCGATGCACCCCGGTTTCAGTTCGTAACCAGCCATAGGCGTAATTGCCTTCATATTTTATGGTGGCATTTTTAATACCGGCCACTTCACCGGCCGAGACCTGGATTAAATCGGTGCCGAAACCATGTTGTTCTCCCCAGCGCAAATACATGCGCAACAGCATCTCCGCCCAATCCTGGGCCTCGGTGCCACCGGAACCGGACTGAATATCAACATAGGCGTTGTTCGGATCCATCTCACCGGAGAACATGCGGCGAAATTCAAGCCCGGCCAGGGCTTTTTCATGGCGCTTCAGATCGTCAAGAATTGAATCAACCAGGTCCGGGTCCTGCTCCTGTTTTGCAAGTAACAACAGTTTATCGGCTTCATCCAAATCCCTTTGCAGGGATTGAATGGTCTCAACGATCTGCCCCAGCCTGGTTTGCTCTTTACCAAGTTGTTGCGCTTTTTCCGGATTATTCCAGTTGTCCGGGTTTTCGAACTCTAATTTGATTTCATCGAGTCTTTCGCATTTTTTATCGTATTCAAAGATACCCCCTGAGGGCATGGATACGTTGCCGCATATCCCCGATTTGTGTTTTAGCGGAATTGATTTCTAACATGAAAGGCCAATGTAACGCGAAAAAAGAATGAATAATAACACTTTAATAACTATCAGGGCCAGTTTGTTACTGTGACAATTGGATGAGGGTTCGGTCTTTTAAATAATCGGTAAACTCTGTTGCCGATAGCGGTTTATTATAATAATAGCCTTGTACTTCGTTGCAGCCATGTTCAGCAAGAAAATTTAACTGTTCAATTGTTTCAACGCCCTCTGCCACCACCCGCATTCTGAGGCTATGTCCCATGGCAATTATGGCTATGATCATGGATGCGGCGTCCGGGTCTTCAATAATATCATGAATAAATGATTGATCAATCTTGAGCGTGTCTATCTTAAAGTGTTTAAGGTAATTTAATGAGGAATATCCCGTGCCAAAATCATCAATTGATATATGAATTCCATGCTCTTTTAAGGTCGTTAAAATATTTTTACTTTTTTCGGTATCGGCCATTAGCATGCTTTCGGTGATCTCGACTTCAAGATATTCCGACCCCAGCCCGGCGTGATTCAACGCGGCCAAAATAGTTGCAGTGACGTCGACCCGGCTGAATTGTCGGACCGACAGGTTGACCGCGATCCGTATCGGTTTGTACCCCTGACTTTGCCATTTTGCATTTTGTGAACACGCCTCGTATATCACCCAGCTGCCTATGGGTTCAATCAATCCGGTTTCTTCCGCGATGGGAATAAATTTTATCGGAGGGACCAGTCCCAAGGTGGGATGTTGCCAACGGATTAATGCCTCCACACCGGTAATATCACCTGTTTCTATATTGATCTTGGGTTGGTAATATAAATTAAATTCGTTATTATCCAGTGCCCGCCGCAGTTTTGTTTCCAGGGTAAAACGTTCCATCGCCCGGACGTTCATATCACCGGTATAGAACTGGTAGCCGTTGCGTCCCAATTCCTTGGCTCGACACATCGCGGTATCGGCGTTCCCCATCAGATTATGTTCCTCGGTACCATCATGCGGGTATATGGTGATGCCAATGCTCGGCGTGACGAACACTTCCTGTCCTTCTAGGTCAAATGGCTTGATCATTATTTTAATGATCTTTCTGGCCATTAGCGCACCATCGTCAATACTTGTCGTACCCTCTAATACTATTGTAAATTGATCACCGCCAAGACGGGCTATGGTGTCGCCGTCGGACGTACAAGTCGATAATCGTTGGCCCACCTGTTTCAATAATTGATCACCGGCGTCGTATCCAAAGGCGTCATTGATATTTTTAAACCGATCGAGATCAATAAATATCAACGCCACCGGATATTTGCTTTTGTCGGCTCTTATTAAGGCGTGATTGAGTTGTTTCCGGAAAAGCGTACGATTTGCCAAACCCGTCAGGCTGTCATATTGGGTCAGACCAATGAGTCTTTGTTCCGACTTTTTTCTTTCAATCGCGTATCCAATTGCCCTGCATATTAAATGACCGTCTCCCTGACCTTTTACCAAATAATCCTGGGCGCCCATTTGCATAACCCGTATCGCCAATTCATCACTGTCCCGTCCGGTCAAAACAATAATCGGCATTTGAGGCTGGTAACTTTGGATAACCGATACTATGTTGACGTCATCAGAATCGGGTAATGAAAGATCGGCTAACACTGCTTCATACCCACCTTCGGGTGATTCTAACTTCTCCATCCCTTCTTGTAAGGTCCGTACTGGCTCGACAAGGAACTTGTCCCTGTGTGTCGCCATTAACAATTCCTGTAACAGTCGGATATCGCCTTCGTTGTCCTCAATTAACAGAATCTTTTTTGCCTGGTCCGTCATCGCTGGCGTTGGCTTGGTTCCGGTAATACCCGATTATTTATTGTATCAAAATCCAATAAAATGGGACCGGGCAACACTATATATATGCCATTAACTGGATGCATGAGGATTATGTCAGACACAGGCTTAACCCATGGAACAGGATGAACGTTTTATGTTCATCTCCATAGTCGTATCAGTGTGCGGCAAACTTGCGACATTAAACCAGAACTGCTTAATGTGATTCATCACCTCCGTAAGCGTATCGAAATCGACCGGTTTGGGGATATAACAATTAGCCTGCAAGCGGTAACTTTGGATAACGTCGGCCTCACTGCGCGAGGTGGTCAATACGATCACCGGGATACTGCTCAGGTTATTTTGTTTGCGGATTTTGTCCAATACCTCGCGCCCATCCATGCGGGGCATATTCAAATCCAGCAGAATTAGGTCCGGACGCAACGCATCTTTGAAACGGCCTTCGTGATTTAAAAACTGCATCGCTTCCACGCCATCTCGCACGTGACGCAGTTCGACCCTGAGACTCCCGCCCTTTAATGCCTCCATTACCAGGCGTGCCTCGCCTTCATTGTCTTCAACCAGCAGAATAACCGCCGATATCTTGTTAAATCCTTTTATGGCAACCATCACTCATCCCTAAGCCAAGTAATACCTTTGTTATCTAGTACAATCGATAAAAACTAACTATATTGATCTTACCCTTTAAGTATATCAGTCAATTACCGGTATGGTAAAATAAAACCATGTGCCTTGTCCATACTCCGATTCCACCCAGATCCGACCGCCGTGGTTTTCCACAATTTTTTTACAGATGGCCAAGCCGATACCCGTCCCCGGATATTCGGACGTGATATGTAAGCGTTTGAATATAATAAATATTTTTTCGTAATATGCAGATTGAATACCAATGCCATTATCCTCAATACAAAATTGCCACATGCCCTCGCTTTGCTCAACCGAGACGTGCACCTTGTTGTGTTTTTTCGGGTCGCGGTATTTGACTGCATTACCAATCAGGTTCTGAAATAATTGTCGTAATTGTCCCGTGTGCCCATATATAGAGGGTAATTGTTCTTTTGTTATCGTCGTATCGCTTTCGTCAACCGCCATGGCCAGATTGTCCAATGCGTAGTGATATAGATCATTGGCGTTCACTGAATCGAATTCTTGTGCCCTGGTATTGAGTCTTGAAAATTTCAGGAGTTCCTGGATCAACAGTTGCATCCGTTTGGCGCCGTCCACCGCGTAGCCGATGAATTCACGGGCATTCTCATCCAATTGATCTTTATACCGGCTTTCCAGTAATTGCATATAACTGGATACCATGCGTAGCGGTTCCTGTAGGTCATGAGAGGCGATATAGGCAAATTGATCCAGTTCCTGGTTGCTGCGCTTCAATTCCTGCATTTGTTGTTGTAGCAGTTTCTCGGCGGCTTTTCGCTCGGTGATATCGCGTATAATAGCGGTGAAAGTATGTTTATGTTGGGTAAACATTTTGCCGACGGATATATCTATCGGAAAGATCGTCCCGTCTTTGCGTAGCGCCAGTATTTCCTGACCGATACTGCCAATCATTTTTTTCTTTCCCGTGTCGAGGTATTGCTTTAAATAACCGATACTTTGCTGCTCAGGTGCCGGGGTCAATATAGTCATATTCCTGCCGATCAACTCATCTTGACTATATCCAAAGATTTGTTCGGCCGCAGGGTTCAGCATCAGTATTTGGCCTTTATCGTCGATCGTGACGATGCCGTCATGCACCGTTTGTAGAATTGCAGTCGATTGCAATTCGGCTTCCATGAATTTCTGCTGATACAGTTCCTTGTTTTTATAAGTCCTGGCGGCGGCAATGACTAATCCCAAAACAGGCACGGCATAGGCGATGATTTTAAGGAAGTGGGCCGCATTGAAGTGGTCGTCAAAGAGTTGAGTGGCGCCGAATACCATGTGTAATTCAGCGATCACATTGGGCACCATCGCGATGATCAAACTATAGGCAAAAACACTTGGATATTCATTATAGTAGAGGGGAAACAAGACTATTCCACAAAATAAAAACATGGCCAAAGGCAAAACCGACCAGTGCTGGCTGATCGGATTGCTTGGATAAATTACATGAATGACGCCATAGGCCAGGATTAACAGGGTCAGAGTGGATAGAATCACCACACTTGGAATGCTGCGCGTGTGATGCCCAAAAACAGATAATATGCTCACCCCAACCATTAAAATTAATGCATTAAAAATTCTCGATATAGCCCAGGCAAACGGAGTTGCATTGTGATGCCCCGAGGTTGCCGCGACTAAATGCATATCCGTCAATATGCCAAAGGCATCTATACAGCCGGTACAAAAAAGTGCCGCTGCGATGATGGGGGTAACGGGGTTATCAGTAACATTGTAATGGGTAAAGGCTAAAATCGCAGTAAATATGGCCACAATGAAGCCCCCCCATTCCAGGATGGTATGAGTCAATATGCCAATTGAATTTGTGAATTTAGCACCGTTTTGGACGTCGGGGGGTGCCACCGCCCATTCATTTAAATGCGGATGAGGTTGTGCATGACCCAAATCAACCCCTGACATGATTAAGATGAACGGCGATACACATATGCTGACAATAGCCAGTGTCAGGATGCCCGGAAAGTCCGTATCCTGGTATTTTGCGACGTTTGCGTATCGGATATTCATTCCCTCGGCATCCAATTCTCAGGCCGTTTACCTATCGACCCGCCGGATTAGCGAATGCGGGCCGGGCGAGTCAATCCGGTTGCGATCAAATATCATCGGCCCATAATAACCAATGCAGGGAGATCGCACTTGATTTCCTTTCATTTCTCCCCCCAAATACTTGTGTTAGCGATATTCTTTACCGTCAAGGCTCATCGCATTTCCCGTGTGCGCCAGTAAGTGAAGTTGCCGCACCTTACTATGGCCAATGGAATATACAAACCATTCATTGTGCACGCTGAGGTTGCAATTCACAAAATCATTGGCAAAACCACATTCATCCCGATGGCAAAACGCTCCATACTAGGGACAGGGCTCGAGTTGCTCAATAATCAATTGTAGTGATTTTTGTCCCTGGTAGTCATCGATGGCCAGTCGGTAAGCGGCCCGGATAGGGTTAAGCGGTTCGGGCCGCGCCTGGTCGTGGATATTAAATGCGATGGCATCAACAATCGGCGCGCAGTCGTTCATCTTTAACGCCAGTTTTAAATGTTTGCCGGCCACGAGACGCTGGTTGATAATATTGAATTTGCCATCAAAACAGGGCTCAGGAAAGGCCTGTCCCCAGGGCCCGTTTGCCTGTAATAAACCGGCAAATTCCACGGTCAGCATATCCGCCGGTAGTTCCCCGTCGGTCAGCAGATCCGGGGATAACAGGTCCGCATCGCAGAATTCCGGCACAACGCGGTAAAAAGCGGATTGGAATGCCTCAAATTTTTCCTCGGCAACGGTCAGCCCCGCGGCCATTGCATGACCGCCGAAACGAATGATCAGCCCCGGGTTTCTGGTCGCTATACACTCGATGACGTCACGAATATGTATCCCCGCCACCGATCTGGCCGAGCCTTTAATCAGCTTGTCCCGCTCCCGGGCAAAGATAATCGCGGGCCGGTGAAAGTGGTCTTTGAGTTTGCCGGCAACCAGCCCGACTATGCCGGCGTGCCACTCCGGATTAAACCAGCAAATCCCGGTGGGCGAACCGTTGGTCGATTCAACCATTGTTTGGTCGATCACGGCCAGGGCCTGTTCCTGCATCCCGGCCTGGATTTTGCGCCGTTCCCTGTTCAGGGCATCCAGTTGTTTGGCATGGCTTAATACCGTCTCCCGGTCGTCACTGAGCAGGGTTTCTATTCCCACGGACATATCGCTCAGGCGGCCGGCGGCATTGAGTCGGGGAGCAATGGCGAAACCCAGATCGGTTGCGGTAATAGTGGCCGGGGTTTTACCCGCGACCCGGAGTAATGCTTGTATCCCCGGATTGCCCTGGCCGGATTGAATGCGAGCCAGTCCCCGGGCCACGATAATCCTGTTATTTCTATCCAGAGGCACCATATCCGCGACGCTGCCCAGTGCAACAAGATCGAGATAGTGCGCCAGGTTTGGTGGCGGCCGATCATTGTCCTCAAACCAGTGGCATTCGCGCAGTCTTGCCCGCAACGCCAGCAAAACATAGAATATGACCCCGACGCCGGCCAGGCATTTGCTTGGAAATTCATCTCCACGTTGCTGAGGATTGACGATTGCATCGGCATCGGGCAATACTGCCGCCGGCAGGTGGTGGTCGGTAATGAGCACTTTGATATTCAATGCATGGGCATGATCAACGCCGATATTACTGGAGATGCCATTATCGACCGTAATGATTAGATCGGGATCGTACTTTGCGGCCTCATCGATGATTTCCGGGCTTAGGCCATAGCCGTGTTCAAACCGGTTGGGCACAATATAGCTGATATTGTTTGCCCCCATTTGTTTTAATATTCGTATTGCCAGTGCGCAGCTTGTTGCCCCATCGGTATCAAAATCAGCAACGATAAGCATACGTTGCCCTTGTCTTAGCCCTTGTTCCAGCAAATCAACCGCGGCATCGATGCCTTTTAGACGGTGGTAAGGGAGCAGGTGTTTCAGTGAATAATCCAGTTCTTGTAGGCACTGCACCTGACGCGCGGCATAGATGCGTTTTAATATCGGATGCAGATCATCCGGCAGGGCACTGTCTCCTGGTATGACGCGGCGAACGATTTTTTTGGATATGGCGTTCATCTTAATTGATTAACGCGGTGAATGTAGTCTTCCCGCCAGAATTTCAGCAATGAAAACCGGTGCAGTTTGAATGACAAGTGCCCGGTAATAATTTCCACCCGATCGAATACTCCGGCGTCAAGCAGCTCGTAGAGTTCGGTAAACCACTGTGCCTCCAGGTGTTGCAAAAAACCAGTCCAGCCGTCCGGGTCCTGATATTGCACGTGGTGCAGGCCGGTTGAGATCACCGCCAGTTGCAGAAAATGATCGGCTTCGGTGTCGATCGCGGCAATGGTGTCCGGCAAATCAAATACCGGAGTGCCCGCCAATATGGACAGTCCCCTGGCCACTTCCTCATCGGTATAGACCGCCGACCATTTGGTTTCGATAGACTCCGGCAATTGACCCAGGCCCCATAACCAGACGCCATTTATCGGCAGTAAGCCTCTATGTTGACGGTCAATATTGATCTCCGAGCTATGCAGGATCATCTGCACTTCATTTAAGAGCCGGATGATTTCAGTCTGATCCTCTCCCGTTGGCAAATAGGGATGAATATTACGGCCAATTACGCCGGCAATTTCGCTGGTTTTAATCCTGGGAGGGTTTTGCACACGCAGGTACCAGCGCGTGGGAATCGGAACTTCAAGGTTCATTTTTCTGGCTTCAAATACCGTGCCGATATCGGCCGCGGTGGCGAGTGCGTCATGACGATTGATTTCCAACGTGGTGTGATCAAGCAGCGTTACTCCTTTATGCTCCGCGCTTAGATGAACCGGGTCGGCCCGCATCCAGGTTTCCCCCGGCGAGCATCCGTTATCGACAAGCCGTGTCACTGCGGCAACGGGGTGATCGGCGTCAGTGGTTTGATTGAGGCCAAATAAATTGAACAGTATCGAAGTAAAACCGGAAGCATCCATACGCGCCTGCTTGGCTCTGGCCAGCAGCTTGCCCAGATGTGTAGTGGCCGGCAAATCGTCCATGGCCAGCTTGATATTCGGACCCAATAAACCCGGAATGAATAGAGTAAGCTGGCGCATTATATTCTAAATTTTACCGTACCCGGCGGCGGTCAACCCTGGTCTGTATTGTCGAGTATCGCCTGTGTGATCTGGTTTAACTCCGCCTCTACTGTGATGACGGTGGCGGTACTTTGTTGGATGGCAGTATCCGGGTCTTTCAGACCATGGCCGGTCAACGTGCACACCACGATGCTGTTATCGGCAATTTTACCGGTTTCAATATCCTTGATCGCGCCCGCAACCGATATCGCCGAGGCGGGTTCGCAAAAAATGCCTTCTTTTTCCGCCAATAATTTCTGCATGGCCAGTATTTCATCATCGGAACAATCATCAAACCAGCCCCCGGATTCCTGTTGTGCCGTTAACGCTTGCGCCCAGGATTGGGGATGTCCGATGCGTATCGCAGTGGCGACGGTGTCGGGGTTATCAATCATTTCGCCTTTGATAAAAGGCGCGGCACCGGAGGCCTGGTAGCCCACCATCCTGGGTCGAGTGGCAATGATCGGCTTATCGGTAAATGGACAATGACCCTCACACAGGGTGCAGGCACGGGTGGTGTAATCACCCTTGCTACAGGCATATTCACTGTAACCTATCCAATATGAGCTTATATTGCCGGCGTTGCCCACGGGCAGACAGTGATAGTCGGGCGCCCGTTGCAATTCTTCCACGATCTCGAAGGCGGCCGTCTTTTGTCCCTGCAGGCGAAACGGGTTAATCGAGTTCACTATTGTTACCGGTGCTTCTTCGGCCACCTGTTTTGCCAGGCGCATGCCGTCATCAAAATTACCCTGCACCTGGATCACGATTGCTCCCGCCATCATTGCCTGGGCCAGCTTACCCTGGGCGATCTTGCCCTCCGGGATCAGCACAAAAGCATTGATTCCGGCGCGAGCGGCATAGGCCGCGGCGGAGGCGGAGGTGTTGCCGGTGGACGCGCAGACCACCGCCCGAGTCCCCTGATCGACCGCTTTGGTCACCGCCATGGTCATGCCGCGGTCTTTGAAAGAAGCGGTTGGATTCAAGCCTTCGTACTTTACATAGATGGTAACGTCTTTATCAAGTTGATCAGTAATATTATGCAAACGAATAAGCGGCGTATTACCTTCGGCAAGACTGATTGTCCGGGTATCCGGTTCAACCGGCAGGCGGTCGCGATACCGGTCTATCAAGCCGGTGTAATGTTGCCGGAACGTCATTTTAAATTGCCGTGGACGGTAACGAGTATAAGGTTGTCATGCAGTTGGGCGGTATGCTGAGGCATAGTCTTTTAGTTCAGGGTTTCCATGCGAATGCGGGTCACCTTACCACTGATACTGTCTAATTGTTCGATTTGAGCCATCGCGCCGTTCATGTTTCTTTCTTGTACACGCTGGGTCAGGAAAATGACCGGTACGTGGGCGGTGCCGGTCTCATGTGTTTGTTGTAATATCGCTTCGATGCTGATCCCGGCGTCACCCAGTATTCGGGTCACTTCGGCCAGCACCCCGGGGCGGTCGACCGCCTGCATTCTTAGATAATACGCGGTCGTGACCTCGTCCATACTCAATATATCGGTGTCCATGAGTGCATCCGGCTGAAAGGCAAGATGCGGCACCCGGTTGTCGGGGTCGGCGGTCATCGTCCTGACCACGTCAATGACGTCGGCGACCACCGCGGAAGCAGTGGGTTCTGATCCCGCGCCGGCACCATAATACAATGTTGGGCCGACCGCGTCGCCCATCACCGCGACCGCATTCATTACCCCGTCGACGTTGGCAATTAACCGCGCTTTGGGGATTAGAGTGGGGTGCACCCTTAATTCAATACCCTCGGTGGTTTTGCGCGTGATACCGAGATGTTTAATGCGGTAACCCAGTTTATCCGCATAGGCCAGGTCTTGCTGTTCAATATTGCCTATTCCTTCGATATAGGTTTTGTCAAATTGCAGGGGTATGCCGAATGCAATCGCGGCCAATATCGTCAATTTATGTGCGGCATCGACTCCTTCCACGTCCCAGGTCGGATCGGCTTCGGCATAACCCAGGGATTGTGCTTCTTTTAATACGCCGGCGAAGTCTCTGCCCTTGTTGCCCATCTCGGTGAGGATATAATTGCCGGTGCCGTTAATGATCCCCGCGGCCCATTGTATTTGGTTGGCCGTCAGCCCTTCCCGGATGGCTTTTATAATTGGAATGCCGCCGGCGACCGCCGCCTCAAATGCAACCATTACCCCTTTTTGCAGCGCGGCCGAGAAGATTTCGTTGCCATGCATGGCAATCAATGCCTTATTTGCGGTTACTACGTGTTTGTTATTTTCAATCGCCTTTAAGACCAGTTCTTTGGCGGGTGAATATCCGCCAATTAATTCGATAATAATTTCAATCTCGGGATTTTCGACCACGGCAAAGGCGTCATCGGTCAGCGCCCCAATTTGATCCAGCCCCGGAATGGCATTGGCATCATATTCTTTTGCCGCGGCCTGGCTTATGCGGATGCCGCGCCCGGCCCGGCGGGCAATCTCTTTGGCGTTGCGCGTCAACACGTTCACGGTACCGCCACCGACCGTGCCCAGTCCCAACACGCCAATCTTTACAGCTTGCAATTCTGTAAGGTTCCCGCGGATCATTTATTCGCTATTAACCACTGTTTCATTATCCATTGTCATTCTAAGCATGGCCCGAATACCTCGGATCGCCTGCCGGCTGCGATGTTCATTTTCTATTAAGGAAAACCGAACAAACTGATCGCCGTAACCGCCGAAACCCACGCCGGGGGCAACCGCCACCCTGGCCTCGAGTAATAATTTTTTGGCAAAATCCAGCGATCCCATTTCTTTATATGGCTCCGGTATCGGCGCCCACACAAACATCGTACCTTTTGGCTTGTCGACTTTCCAGCCGGCCATATTCAGGCCGTCGCACAACACGTCGCGGCGTTTTTGGTAGGTATGGCGTATATCGGCCACACATTGCTGATCATCTTCCAATGCGGTGATAGTGGCGACTTGTAACGGCACAAACAGGCCATAATCCAAATATGACTTTAACCGGGTTAAGGCACCGACCAGCAATGGATTGCCCACCATGAAACCCACCCGCCATCCGGGCATATTGTAGCTCTTCGACATGGAAAAGAATTCGACCGCGACCTCCTTTGCGCCGGGCACTTGCAGGATCGATGGTGCCGTGTAGTCATCGAATACGATATCGGCATAGGCCAAATCCTGGACCACCCATATCTCATGCTTCCTGGCAATGCGAATGATCTCTTCAAAAAAACCCAAATCAACGCACTGAGTGGTCGGATTATTTGGGAAATTGATCAGTAACAATTTGGGTTTGGGCAGGGAATCACGGATCGCCTTTTTAAGTTCTTCAAAAAAATCGATGCCCGGCCCAATCGGAACATGGCGAACGTCGGCGCCGGCGATCACAAAACCAAACGGATGAATCGGATAAGACGGGTTTGGAACCAGCACCGCGTCCCCGCGATCGGCCACGGTCATGGCCAAGTGTGCAAGCCCCTCTTTCGACCCCAGGGTCACTATCGCCTCGGTATCCGGGTCGAGATCGACGTCATACCTGCTCTTGTACCAGCGGCAGATGGCCCGGCGTAATCTCGGCACACCACGAGATAATGAATACCGATGAGTATTTTCTCGTCGGGCGGCTTCCACCATTTTCTCGACGATATGGGGTGGGGTGGGTTGGTCCGGATTGCCCATGCCGAAATCAATAATATCTTCACCCCGACGACGGGCCTGCATTTTCAATTCATTGACGATATTGAAGACGTAGGGCGGAAGACGGGTGATCCTTGGAAAATCTTCGTTCAATTTATTTAGAAATATTAGCGTTGAAAATCGGCCAGTATAAACCATGCGCAGGTTTCAGTCAGGTTTATTCATTCATCGCCAGCCGATAATGGTCATCTTTTTTGATAATTCTCAGGCCCTCAGGCACTTGCTTTTGCTTATGTTTTTTTAGTATAATCCGGCTATAATAATGTATATCCATGGATGTTCATTGATATGAGTTACACAAGGCATGGCATTACAATTGGTATTGAACGGATTGGTGCGGAATTCTACGTAACCATGAAAGCGGTGGGAAGACTCACGCACGAGGATTATGGCGTGATCACGCCGATGATCGATGGTGCGTTGACGGGCGTCGACCAGCCAATAATACGGGTTTTGTTTGATGCAACTGAGCTTGATGGTTGGGAATTGAGGGCGGCTTGGGACGATTTCAAGTTGGGCGTGAGGCACGGTAGTGAGTTTGAAAAGATTGCGATCCATGGGAATAGGGGATGGCAGGAGGTCGCGGCAAAAGTGGGATCCTGGTTTATTTCAGGCGAGGCCAAATATTTCGAGAGCTACGATGAAGCCGTTGAGTGGCTGCAAGCATGATATACCAAATAGCCGGGGCCGGTCCGGCCTTGCCATATAGATTATCTTCAAGTTAGGTTTGCAAGGAGGAATCAACTATGTGGAAAGAAAAAATAAAAGAAAAGGGATTTGAGATATTCATGGGAGTGATTCTTCTCCTGTTAGTAATGTCTGCTAACAGCATTATTGACCGATACATTACCCCAAGAGTAATAAACGACGCAAATATTGATACATCCATTACTCCCAGAATAATAGACAACCTGAAAAATGTGGGTTATCTCAGAGAGGAGATTAAGGAAGGAAAACACGTAGTTACTGACACAAAGGCCTTTTCTGATAACAATACCATCCAAAGCCAGGTAATGAAGGATCTCGACCGCGGCTTATTCACTCAGTCTGAGCAAACAGATGATCTGCTGAAAAAAGTCAATACACTAGACGTCTCCCTTAAAACGAATATGGAAAACTCCACTGAAAGCCTTATGGAGGCAAACAACACAATTGAGGAGTTAAGGCAAATTATTACAGCCCTTACAAGCAGGGAGTTAGAAGTTACTTTGTTTGTTTCTGACTTAGAACACGAAAAAGGTTTTATTGTATTAAATCTCCATAATAGGGCTATTTCCGAAATGATTGACAATGACACGAAATACTATATCTATAATCGTTTCAGTAATCGTTTCAGTGACGGCCTGACACTTACAGCCAGAGTTGAGTCTATGTCTGCGGATAACTATGACAAACACTCTTCCATTGGTCGTATGCACAGAGATGATTATCACGACTTATTTGCGGGGAGCAGGTCTGGGAAACGAGAAGCCACAATTAAACTCAGGTAAAAGCCCTGGTATTTGTTTGATGCAGATGAGTTTGATGGTCGGGCACTCAGGACTGCCCGGGATGATTTCAAACCGGGCCTAAAACACGGCGGTGAATTTGCAAAGGTTGCGATCTATGGGAATAGGGGACGGCAGGAGGTTGCGGCAAAAGTGGGATCCTGGTTTATTCCAGGTGAAGCCAAATATTTCGAGAGCTACGATGAAGCCGTTGAGTGGCTGCAAACATAATCCGGCAAATGGCCGAGGTCGGCCCGGCTCGGCGTTAGGCGACAAACTGGCGATGACAAATCGCATGCTTGAGTGGGACGCTATTTGCTGTTAAGGTGCCTGATCAATATTCGTAATATGGGAGTTCATCAGATGCGTTATACAGCTTTGGCGACGTTTGTTCTAATATTGGCGTCTGCACCATGAGAGGTAGGGCACCATCGATCGCATTGGTAGATAGTGCCGCGTCTGCGGTGAGACTCGCAGACACACCAGGCAATGTCTATATGGGTCAGGCGATCACATTTGAAGATGATCATAGCGGTCAAGTTGTGGTTAGGGCCGGTGTGTGGGAAGCCGAAAAGAGTCGTACTTATCTCGACAACTACCCGTTCACGGAGTACGTGCTTATGATCAGCGGCCACGTTGTTATCACTAACGACGATGGCACTCAGAACGAGTTCAAAGCGGGTGACACCTTTGTGATCCCCAAGGGATTCAGTGGCATCTGGGACATTCGGGAGCACATGAAAAAGCAAATGGTTCAGGTGGGTGATCCAAACGCCAAACCGATTGCGCGCCCCATGGTTGAGTGAATATGCCGGCGATCTGCCGGTGAAATATCCTGGATTAAACAAGGTTCGTCGCACTCCATCATCCCAGGGAAAGCCTGGTCAGCCGGCATTGAACATTTTGTTTAACGGTCGGATAATGAGCGGTTCAAGTGAGACATCTAAGGGTTTGCCGGGTTTTGCTTAGTGCGCGTTCATTTTTTTGCCTGTCCATCGGTCAGCTAAAACGGCGTTGGGTTTGCCGCTCACGCAAATTTCAGGTTTTATTCTTCAACCAAGGAGTCAGCAAGAGGTAACATAACATGGAATACAAAGTAGTTATTTATCAAGAAGGAATGCTGGGTTCACTTTTTCTCGGTAGCGCCAAAGTCCACCCAGTTAGATTTACTGAATTTCTCAATAAAAACGCGGCTGAAGGTTGGCGAGTGCAAACAATGGAAAAGGATATTCGTAGAATGTTGCTATTCTGGAAAAGGGAGGCTTATATAGTCATTTTAGGGAGGGAAAAATGAAATTTGGTGCCATCGCTTGTTTAATTTTATTCATTTGTGGCGCATTGTTGTCACTCATTCAGATGTGGTTTGCTCCTCTCGATAGTGAAATTTTCTTTAAAGTCCTTATCACCCTCGGTGTTTTATTTGTCATCACTCTTGGAGTCTCTTTAGTGAGAAGGGAGTACATTGATAACAAAGAGATGGAAAAGAACAATTATATAGATTGAGCTTAACGAAAAAAATCCAGGAGGCGCACCAAAATAGCTTTAGCGGTTAAAAAAAACGGCACAAATACGACCCCTCTGTCCCTCTTTCTTTGTCGCATTCAGACTGGCAGCCGGTCTTATTAATCAGCCGAACCGGTTTTTAGAAGTCTCTCCAATCGACAAGCGCCAATTCTTATTACAGAAGAAAAGAAGGTGCTCTTTGAATCATAGGATGTGTGCGCAGAAAATTGGTGATGACAGCGAGGGTTCAACTACCTGGCCAAAGTCATCACGGGAGTGAAATGCAAAGATGGAATCGAGGTCACCGAATCAAACCAGGTCGCCGCCTGACTCATATGCTTAAACACCACTTTTGACAATAACTTCGCATACCTGTATAAATTGGTTGAATTATACTAGCAAAAAATATGGCAATAACCGAAACAAAGACAGTAACACTTATCTTAGCTGTTCCGCAGACCTGTATTGTAAAGCAACCAATACACCCCAGTCGTTGGTATCTAATCAATTAGACGACTGAAGAAATGCACCTAGTTTATAATTACTTTAAAGACCTTCTTGCTCTGCATAAGAAAGTGATTGGATCGATCCCTTATAGATTAGAACAAAATGGTAGTGATCAAATCTCTATCGCAATAAGAAACCTCAAGACAAAGCTCAAGGGTTTGAATCACAGGTTTCTCTTTGACAAAGAAAAAAATTATATTGCGTCATTGATGGTAGCTCAAAGCATTATTTTGCAAACCGACATCGTGGTTTTAAACTGTATCGTGATGGTTTGTGTCATCGGTCAAACCTTCTGAGAGATTCATATTGTTTGAGTAGCATTAAATTTGAAAAGCACGATGTGGTTATTGATTGTGGTGCCAATTACGCTGATTTATGGCTGATACTCAAAAATTACATAGATGAAAAAAATTATATCACATTCGAGTCTGGAAAAGGTGAATTCGCATCAATATGCTTAAATGCAGCACATTCAAGCCACCACAATGAAGGACTTGGTATAGTGAATTCGGCTAATAAATTCTACGTGTATGAGCGGAGTGCAGTCTCGAGCTTTGTTGAACCCCCGGTATATGAAGACATAATAATGGCAAAAACGGTGACACTTGATTCTTTTGTCACTGATAATGGGTTGAAATCAATAAAGTTATTGAAGATAGAAGCAGAAGGATTTGAGCCAGAAATTTTGGAGGGTGCGAAGAATATCTTGCCGATTATTGAGTACGTTGCCATTGATGGAGGATACGAGCGAGGCTTATCGCAAGATGAAACTTTCTCTTTCCAAACAAATTTCTTGATTAAATTCGGTTTTGAAATGATAGGGGTAAACTTAAGGTACGCTAGGGCTCTTTTTAGAAGAGTTAAGGAACCTCTGGAATAAGGGCTTAAGGAATACCATCATACTGTAAAGTCACCATTTGGGAGAATGATAGTCTTTTCCAATATGAAATGAGTCTGATATAGCCCGTGAGTCCCGTTCATGATGGGAGGATGAAAACCATCAAATGCCAAAGACTTAACCACCATGGACCCATTGACTTGCCTTCTTTGAGGGTATCCGGCGGGTAGCTTTTGAGGTCGCCAGCGATAAAGACAGTCAGCTGGCAATGGATACAGCATCGATACGGTTCATCAGGGCGATTGGGACAGGCAGAAAGGGGTTTACCCCATCAATGCGGTGGACGAGGTGACCCAGATAGAAATGGTCCTGAGTGTGAAGAAAATCAGCGAGCGTTACCTCATCCCGGCACTGAAACAACTGCTGGAGGATTTTCCCTTATTCATCCGAGGGTTTCACTCCGACAATGGCTGGGAATACATCAACAAACGGGTGGTTGAGCCATTGAAGAAGCTACGGATCGAGTTCACCAAGTCCCGGCTCAGGCAGACCAACGATAACGCCTTGGTAGAGAGCAAGAATGGACATGTGGTGCGCAATATCCTCGGTTATGACCCTATTCCACAGCACTGGGCATCGCTGATCAACGACTTCAATCGGCGGCACCTCAACCCCTACATCAACTACCACCGCCCCTGCTTATTCCCTGATATCATCACTGATAACAAGGGCAAACAGCGCAAGCGTTATCCTTACGACTCACTGATGACCCCGTAGAAAAGCTCAAATCGTTACCTGAAGCAGACCCGTATTTGAAACCTGGGATGACCTTTGAAATACTGGAGGCCATCGCCTACCAGCAAAGCGATAATGAAGCCGCTGACAAGCTGCAACAGGCTCGTCGGAAACTGTTCAAATCAATCCATGAACGGGAGATAAAGAGGGCTTGAGATAGACTCTGAACAGCCTCCGCTTTAGACTCATTTATGGATTAGAAAATACTGGGGAGTATAGCCTAAGCGGCGCCTTGTGAAGCCGGGTTGCGGGTTTTGCCGGCGGGCAATCCGGACAATGGGTCTTGCAAATGCGCTCGGTGCGCGTGACAATATGGGGGTATGGAGACAGGCAAGGAACGTATTTGGAGGGGTGGCAGAGTGGTTGAATGCACCGGTCTTGAAAACCGGCAATCCTTATATCAAGGATTCGTGGGTTCAAATCCCACCCTCTCCGCCAGTCCATTGTTACCTTTTAATGAGAGAATTTCATAATAATATCGATGTCTAATCTATTTATTGCCATGCGGAAACGCTATGAAATTTAGATTGTTACAAAAGATCGGTTGCAGGCATTCCATCTTTATATCATGGATACTCTTGCCGGTAGCTTCTGTTTGCCTGGTTGCCTGCAGTGTCCAGCCAAAACCTGATTTAAAACGCCTGTTTTTCGAAAGCAGGATGGTGGTGGATCAGTCGCCGGTCATCTTCATACATGGGGTGCTGGGGAGCAAATTAAAGCATAAAGAGACGGACGTGGAAGGGTGGTTCAGTTCACCTTGGAAATTGTTATTGGATGACTTCACACATTTATCGCTCGACATTGACCCGCAAACATTAACGGTTCGGCCAGATGTTTATACCGCTTATGACCTGGCCGGTGAGATCATAGGCAAGGATTTTTATGGCAATATTATTAGAACATTGATCGAATATGGCGGCTATACTCATGCACAGGTTGGTCAAAAGGTGGATCCAACTGAGAAACATCTATATACCTTTATCTATGATTGGCGGCAGGACAACGTGCTTAGTGCTCGCAAACTTGCCGAGATGGTCGACCAAATACGTGTAGATTACGGCGATCCTGATCTAAAAGTTGATATTGTCGCCCACAGCATGGGCGGACTCATTGCTCGCTACTATGTGCGCTATGGCGGCGTTGACGTGACTGACGATAATGAATTTCCGGTCAATATGTACGGTGGTGACCGAGTCCGTCGGATCATATTATTGGGTACGCCAAACCTGGGTTCGGTGCAAATGCTGAATGCGTTTATTGGCGGCATCAAGCTGGGGTTAAAGCGAATCCCACCGGAAACCCTGATCACCATGCCCAGTCTTTATCAACTGTTGCCGCATCCGTTGAATAACTGGATTGTATCTGCAAGTGGTAAAGAGCTTGATAGAGATTTGTTTGACGTTGAAACCTGGCGCCGGTTTCAATGGGTAATTTTTGATCCAGAAGTCAGACAGCGTATCAGTAAGCAATTCGAAACCGCCGAGGAAGCTCGGCAACGTCTGGACGTTCTGGAGCGTTTTTTTGCTAAAACCCTTGAAAGGGCAAGGCGTTTTGTCTGGTCACTGACTGTGCCATTGCCTGAAAAGCATCCATTATTGATCGTTTTTGGCGGAGATTGTCACTTAACGCCGGCGCGGATCATTGTCGAAGAAGTGGAGGGAGAGTCATTGATTCGCATGCATCCAGACCAAATTGTGCAAGCTGTTGAAGAGGTTAACTATGAGGTTTTATTGATGGAACCGGGCGACGGTTCGGTCACCAAGGCGTCACTGATGGGTCGCAATGTTTTGGACCCGTCCGTGCCCAGACATAAATACTCATTTTTTCCGTTGGACCATATTATTTTATTGTGTGAAAAACATAACAGTCTGACCGGTAATATTCATTTTCAGGATAATTTATTGAATGCCCTGCTTATCAGGGATTAATTGCAATAATAAGGCACCGCTGATATAAGCCTTGGTTAAATATGCGTATTGGATATTTGATATTACTGTTACTGATGCCAAAATTTTCCGGTTTGGTAGTCGCGTCTGAAGTACGAGACCCTGCGGCCTTAAACCCGGAGGCAATCGTATTTCTTGAGCAAAATTGGGACGCCAGGCAACGGCAATGGTTTTACCACGCGGATCAAGGGTCACGGTTGATGGCATACGATATTTTTATCGCTCTTGAGCAAGCTGATAATGAACAACTATTGCATACGCCGCTCAATATGCTGGGTTTTGGTTTTCTGCCGGGCAGGAAGGGCAAATTCAATCCGGACGCGTTACCCGTGGGCTTTGTAAAGACCAAGAATCACCTGGGGCTCACCTGTGCCGCCTGCCACACCCAGCAAATAAAATATAATAATATCTTTATTCACATTGATGGCGGTCAAAGCATGATGGATTTACCCGCGTTTCTCAATGCGATAGAACAATCCATGCAGGCCACGCTTGACTCACGCAACAAATATATCCGTTTTGCCCGGCGTATTTTAGGAGAAAACAAGGCCACCAACGCGGGGGATACGTTGCATAAGCGGTTCACCGCTCAGTATCGGCTAATCAAGGAATATAATCGCCGCAATTATACTGAAGTCGCCTATGGCTATTCCAGGTTGGATGCATTTGGTGCGATTCTGAATAAAGGGCTGGCACTCAGCGGAGTGCCGGATAATTTTAATCCGCCCGATGCGCCCACCAGTTATCCCCACCTATGGGATACACCGCAACATGATTACGTGGAATGGGATGGCTCGCAGTCAAATTCGAATATAGGCGCACTGGCGCGCAATGTTGGCGAGGTGATAGGGGTATTTGGCCTAGTCGATCCTACTCCCACTAAAAAACTGTGGTTTTTTGACGGCGGATATCCATCATCCATTAACGCCGGCAACTTGCGGGCACTGGAAACGCAAATAGCCGCGCTACAATCGCCGTTATGGCCGGATTTTTTCCCGAAAATCGATACCGAACTCGTTGCCCAGGGGCGCACATTGTATGAACGCTATTGCCGATCCTGTCATCAGGACATAGATCGAGCCGACCCAAACAGAAAAATAAAGGTGCGCATGAGCACACTCGATGAAATTAAAACCGATCCGGGGATGGCACGTAATGCTATTTTCAGGCAAGGCAAGACTGGCATTTTTCAAGGCCGTCCCAGATTCTATTCGGTTGGAGATATTCTCGGACGGGAAGCACCGGCACTGTACATTGTGAACAATATTATGGGAGGGGTATTGAAGAATAATCCCTTGCAAAGCCTGCTGGCCATACGTGATGCAAAAAAAATGGGGCATCCGGGAGAAATTCATCCGCCTAAATATGTTAATGGTGAAATCATTGCAACGGGGCAGGAAGTGTCGGAACGAGCTCTGCTTGCATATAAAGCCAGGCCGCTGAATGGGATCTGGACCGGAGGTCCTTATTTGCATAATGGCTCAGTGCCGAACTTATATGAACTGTTATTGCCCGCGGAGCAACGCTCGACCTCATTCTATATCGGTTCCTGGGAATTTGATCCGGTCAAAGTCGGCTACGTTGACGAACAACGGCCCGGATCATTTTATTTTGATACGACGTTAAAGGGCAACAGCAATGTCGGGCATGAATATGGCATCGGCAACGATGGTTTACCGGTGTTATCGGAACAGGGTCGCTGGGCACTGGTGGAATATATGAAGACGCTGTAATTGTTTAGTCAAGAACAATGCCTTCCATTAAGGGTTTTCTGAAGACAATTTGTCTCATTGCAATTTTTCTTGTCCTGTTTCTTTATTATCATTTTTCCAGTAATGCGCCGGTGACCACCGGGGAAACATTTAGACAGGATGAACCTGAGCAGACCGAGCGTTCGATAAAAAATTTTATTGCGGTTATCGAGCAAAATAAAACCGACTATGCCGCTCGCGGCGCCCATGCAAAAGGACACGCCTGTGTTAAGGCCTATTTCGATATTCGCCGGGACGTTCAACCGGATTTACAACATGGTGTATTTAGTATGCCGGGAAAACGTTATAAGGCCTGGATACGTTTTTCCAATGGCGCATCGAGCATGAAGGGCAGCCATGACGCCAATAAAGACGCGCACGGCATGGCGGTAAAATTGATCAATATCGCCGATGATGTTCCAATCAACGCAGAAGCGGGCCCCGCCACGCAGGATTTCTTAATGCATGATAGCCCGGTATTCTTTGTTGAAAACATAGAAGACTATAATCAATTTGTGGAGAGTGATAATAAAATTTTATATTTTGTCTCCGATATCAACCCGTTCAAGTGGAAGTTGAGGGAACTCAGGCAAGGGTTGGCGACCTTAAAATCCCCGCCCGCGAGTCCGCTATGGAATCAATATTTCAGCAATACCGCCTATAAACTTGGGCGGCATAATATCAAATTCAGTGCCCAATCCTGCGGTGTGCCCGCGGACCATATCGATACCGACCGAGATGATCCCGACTTTCTACGCAAGAGAATGGCGCGGGCATTGCAAACGGCGAACGCGTGTTTCGATTTCATGGTACAGCTACAGGACCCGGAAAAATACATGCCGGTCGAAGATCCCAGCATAGAATGGAAAACGTCTGATTCACCCTTCATCAAATTGGCGGCCATTACCATCCCAATGCAGGAATTTGATACCGTTTGGCAACAGACGTTTTGTGAAAGCCTTTCTTTTTCCCCCTGGAACAGCCTTGCGGAACACCGCCCAATCGGCCAATTAAATCGCATAAGAAAACGAGTCTATCAGGCAAGTTCCGAATATCGGCATGCAAAAAACAACGTGGCGGCGCCCACACATCTGGATTGGTAAGATGCCGGCATGGCGGAACACGATATGGCTTGGTGCATGGCTATCGCCCGAAGTTATTCATAGTTGCGGGAATTTTGGAAAAATACGCAAAATATTCAGGATAAATTAGCGCATGCCATTCGATTCCAAAGCATTTTTGCAATCATTGACGCACCATCCCGGTATTTATCGCATGATGGATAAACATGACAACGTCATATACGTTGGCAAGGCCGGAGACTTAAAAAAAAGAGTGCGCAGTTATTTCAATCAAGGTCAATCGCATTCTCCGAAGACCAGAGCAATGATTGCGCACGTCGCGAATATCGATATAACGGTCACCCATACCGAAAATGAGGCCTTGATTCTTGAAAATAACCTGATTAAAAATGCCAGGCCGCGGTATAATATACTGTTCAGGGATGACAAAAGTTATCCCTATATTTATTTGTCGTCACAACACCCATTTCCGGGATTGAGCTATCATCGCGGCGCCAGACGGGATAAAGGCAGATACTTTGGCCCATTTCCCAGCGCCGGTGCAGTCAAACGCACATTGAACTTGTTACAAAAATTATTTCTAATTCGATCATGCAAAGATACCGTATTTTCCAATCGTTCCCGTCCCTGTCTGCAATATCAGATCAAGCACTGTACCGCGCCCTGTGTGGGCTATATTGACGGGCAAACTTATCGGCGAGACATGGAACACGCGGTGATGTTTCTTGAAGGGAAAAATGAACGGGTCATTAAAGCCCTGGCCGAGCCGATGCGGCGCGCCGCGGACAAGCTGGATTATGAAAATGCGGCAAAATACCGTGATCAAATACGCAATTTGCGCAAAGTGCAGGAAAAACAGTATATCACCAACCTGGCCGGCGATATCGATACCATTGCCTGTGCCATAGAAAAAAATCAGGCCTGTGTGGAGGTTTTTTATATACGCGGCGGGTTAAATTTAGGCAGTAAAACCTATTTCCCGCGGCACGGTAAAGACAGCAGCCATGCAGAGGTGTTATCGGCATTTCTTTCCCAAACCTACCTGCAAGAGCATATAGAACGTCAGATCCCCAGGGAAATACTGGTCAGTGCCAAGCCGGATGATCATGCCTTGCTCGAAGCAACCCTATCGCTTAGGTCGGCCCGCCCATTAAAGATAAAATACAAGGTCAAAGGTGATCGCGCCAGATGGTTAAATATGGCCATGCAAAATGCGGCGCTCAGTCTTAAACAGCGGCTCGCACAAAAAACCAATTATCACAAGCGCCTGCGGGCACTGCAATCCAAACTGGGACTGGATAAAGAAATAGAGCGCATTGAATGTTTCGACATCAGTCATACCCAGGGACAAGCAACGGTCGCGTCATGCGTGGTATTCAATGTAGATGGCCCGGTGAATAAAGACTATCGGAAATTCAATATCGATAATGTAACTCCCGGTGATGACTATGCCGCGATGCGCCAGGCGGTGAGAAGACGCTATACCCGTCTCGTGCGCGAAGTGGCAAAATTGCCGGATTTAATATTGATAGATGGTGGCAAGGGCCAGATCGGCGTCGTTACGGAAGAACTGGAAGAGATTCAACAACACGGCATCTTGGTCATCGGTATCGCCAAAGGACCCACCCGCAAACCCGGAATGGAATCCCTGATCCTTGCCCATACCCGGCGCAGCTTGAAATTTGCGCACGATTCACCGGCATTACACCTGCTGCAACATATACGTGATGAGGCCCATCGATTTGCCATTACCGCACACCGGCGCAAACGAGCGGCCAAGAGCAAGCAGTCAATACTCCAGGGTATTGAAGGAATAGGCAACAAACGCCGGCAGAGTCTGATTCAGCATTTTGGCGGATCCCAGGGAGTCACCAGGGCCGGCGTTGATGACCTGTCCGCGGTATCGGGAATCAGCAAACACCTGGCGCAGAGAATCTATGATCACCTCCATAACACGCGATGAATATACCCAATAGGTTGACTTTGCTCAGGATCATATTGATCCCGGTATTTATACTGCTTTTTTATTTGCCCGTCGGATGGAATTATACCGCCGCCTGTCTGGTCTTTACCGTGGCCGCCATGACCGACGTATTTGACGGTTATCTGGCAAGAAAACTGTCGCAAACGTCCGCGTTTGGCAGATTTCTCGATCCGGTGGCGGATAAACTAATGGTCGCAGTTGCGTTGGTTCTGCTGGTACAGCGCAACCCTGAAATTTATCTTGCCTTGCCGGCCGCGGTGATCATTGGTCGTGAAATTGTCGTGTCGGCACTGCGTGAATGGATGACGGAAATTGGCGCCCGCAAAAAGGTGGCGGTTTCAATATTGGGCAAAATAAAAACCGTTGCCCAGATGGTTGCGTTGGGGTTGCTGATATATCATGATACTGTTTTCGGCTTGCCGGTCTATCAGGCTGGCCTTGTTCTGCTGTATATTGCGGTCGTATTGACCTTATTCTCGATGGTTCAATACTTAATAGCGGCCTGGCCCGGCATAAAGGCATAAATCCCGACGTGGTTGACACAGGCGTGCTTGAGGCTACAATAACTCTCATTTGCGGGAATAGCTCAGTTGGTAGAGCACAACCTTGCCAAGGTTGGGGTCGCGAGTTCGAATCTCGTTTCCCGCTCCATGTTTATCGTGCTCGGTTGACCAGCCCGGTATTTACCTGCGATTTATAAATTTTTGCCGTTTTAGATGGAAGTACTCATCGGCCGTCTGGCTGGTATTATGACAAAATACAATTTATCTTTATGCGCTCGGGCTGAGTGGCAGAGTGGTTATGCAGCGGCCTGCAAAGCCGTGGACGCCGGTTCGATTCCGACCTCAGCCTCCACTTACTCCATTGAGTGGGATAGTAGCAGCATGCCTGAATAGCGGTAATAAACGCCGGCGACAATGATAGGGTACCGCCGCTCAATAGCCGGAGGCAGCAGGCATTGAAATATCAAGTCGGGCGTCAATCGAAGCACTTCAACCGCGTGCGTCGCTGGCTCCTAAGCGTACTCGGGGTGTCGCTGTTGCGATTGGTGTCAAAGCGCGTCCCACTGGCGGTAAATCAGAGACTCGGTGCCGTGTTGGCCGCTGCGGTCTCGTTGTTCAAACTAAAATCGCGGCAATTTGCCCGCACTAACCTTGCACTGTGTTTGCCGGAGGTGCCCGCCGCCGATAGAAACAAGATCATGCATTGTAGTTTTCGTGAATTTGGTAAGCTGGCCTTTGAAGTCGATTATTTATGGCACCTCGACACCTCCGGTATCCGTTCCCTGGTACGCGAAGTTGAGGGTGAGACAATACGCAGGCGGGCCGAGGCCCGCGGCGGGGTAGTCTATGCAACGCCGCATTTGGGCTGTTGGGAGATGGCCGGGTTGTTTGTCTCGCTTGACCATCCGCTTTACTGCTTGTACCGTCAGGCGCCTTTTGAGATCGTCGAGCGTTTCATCCGCGGTGGCCGGGAAACCGGCGGACTTAAACTGTGTCTGGCGAATGGGCGCGGCATCAAGCAGCTATTGCGGGCACTCTCTGACGGTAACAATATCGGCATTCTGCCCGACCAGGTGCCATCTACCGGCCACGGGGTGATCGCACCGTTTTTCGGCCACCCCGCCTATACCATGACCTTGCTGGTCAAACTCGCCCGCCGGGCACCGGTTGTATTCACATTTGCCGAGCGTTTGCCACGCGGCCAGGGCTATCGGATATGCTTTTCCGAGCCGCCCCCGGAAATTTATGATGCCGATCCGGTAGTCGCTGCCGCCGCAATCAACACCGCGGTTGAGCGTTTGGTATGCCGCTGTCCGGAACAGTACTTCTGGAGCTATAGGCGTTTTCATATCAGTGCTCGTGCAGGGGCCGATCGAATCGGTGTCACATGACCTACCTTGTCATTACCCGTATTTACACCGGATGGCCGCGATAACAGAACGCATTCTGGTGATCAGCCAGGCCTGGGTTGGCGACATGGTCCTGGCACAGAGCCTGTACAAATCCCTAAAGCAACGTAATATTGCAACCGAGATTGACGTTGTTGCTCCTCCATGGTCCAAGGCGCTACTGCAGCGTATGCCTGAGGTGTCGCACATGATCGAGATGCCCGCCGGGCATGGTGAGCTGAAATTACACATCTGTTATCAGCTTGGCAGGAGCCTGCGTCGGCACCATTACCACCGGGCGATCATTTTGCCGCGCTCACTAAAGGCGGCTTTGTTGCCATGGTTTGCACAGGTGCCGGTCAGGACTGGATTTCGCGGTGAGATGCGTTACGGGCTGATCAATGACATGCGTGCGCTTAATGAAAAAGTAATGCCAAAGATCATCACCCGCTTCGTATTTCTCGGTAGCCCGCCGGACGCATCCCCCGGTGGACTCACAACGCCGGCGCCCATGCTGCGGGTAGATGAACATAACCGCGCTGCTTGCCTTCAACAACTTGGCTTGAAAAAAGATTTACCCCTGCTTGCGTTGATGCCGGGAGCCGCATTTGGGCCTTCCAAGCGCTGGCCCACCGAGCATTTTGCCGATCTTGCCCGGCGTTATATTGTTGATGGCTGGCAAGTATGGTTGTTTGGTTCTGTCGCCGACCGTAGCCTGGGGGCAAGGATCATCGAGCTCTCCGGTGAACCCGCGCACGTTGTGAATCTGTGCGGGCGGACGACGCTTGCAGATGCAGTGGATCTAATATCCTTCGCCGACCTCGCAATCACTAACGATTCAGGGTTAATGCACATTGCCGCTGCGGTCGGTTGTCCACTGGTCGCAGTGTACGGCGCGACCACACCAACCTATGCTCCGCCGATGACCGCCCGCTCGAAATCGCTGTGGCGCGGCCTGAGTTGTAGCCCCTGTCGGAGCAGGACCTGCCGTTACCGACATTATCGTTGCCTGAACGAAATTTCTCCGGATACGGTGTACAGAGCGGCCAGTGATATCTAAATTCACCTATCGGGTCAAATTGTTTGCGAGATCGATGGGGTACCGGACTCTGCAATCAGTACCAGGCTAATCTCACCAACGATAATAGTGAAACTCCGGCTATTGTTTAGTGACGGTGATGGTTACCGAACCGTTCGCAATGACTCCGGTGAGGGTCTGCCGAACAAGTGATAACGGCGGAGATTGTACAAACTGATAGCAAACTGGCCGGGCGAACTATTAGCCGGCTTTCGATAAAGGCTGTTTAGTCTATATTGGCCGACATCGCCGACTCAGTGTTATCGCCAATGTCGGTGATCATGTATTCAAACCATTTGAAATTAGCGGCAAGTTCATGCCAGGTGCCGGTGGCGAGTACCTGACCGGAGTCCAGCCATATGATCTGGTCCGCTTGTTGTAATACATTCAGGTGGTGGCTGACTATCACAATGGTCGTGTGTGCACAAAGCGCGCTTAGTGTCACCAGTATCTGTTGCTCGGTTTCAACGTCAAGTTGGCTTGTCGATTCGTCCAGTATAAGCAAAGCCGGTTTTCTGATCAATGCCCGCGCCAGGGTGAGCCTTTGACGCTCACCGCCGGAGATCTGGGTGCCGAGATCACCGACGAAAGAGTCCAACCCTTGGGGTAGGTTGGCAACGAATTTATCAGCGGAGGCAAGCTGCAATGCCTCCCATATCTCGGCATCCGTTGCGCCGGGTTGCATCCACAGCAGGTTCGCCCGGATGGTGTCTGGAAACAGGTAAACCTCTTGGGGAACATAGGCAATAGAGTGTCGCCAGCCCCCCCTATTTGTTCCGAGCATGGGGATACCGTCAACAAATATTTCGCCGTTATCGGGCTCCAGCAAACCAAGCAGAATATCCACTAATGTGGTTTTACCGGACCCGGATATTCCTGTAATCGCAGTAATATTCTTGGCGGGAATAACCAGTTCGATATTTCTCAGTGCCGGCCTGTTCTCTGCAACAGTCTTATATGTGAAAGTAGCGTTCTGAATGGTTAGAGTATCCTGGAAGGTAAAGGGTGTCCCGTTGCTCTCGACCAACCTGTCTTTGTCTTTCTGCAACCTTTGTTGAATTTGCTTTAAATGGAGGAATTTAGGCAGAGAATGTATCAAATATTGTATCTCCTTCTGGATTATTAGCAGGTCGGGTACCAAACGCAAAAAGACTATCGTTATGACTATTAACTCCGGCAGTGCCAACATTGCGGTGGATAAGCACCACCAGGCACTCACAACAAGTATAAAGGCAAAGCTTATTTCTGTAAGCATACGTGTTATTGACTGTGCCGACACTGTTTCTATTTCATTCCGCTGTAGGTCGTTTATTGTATTCACATATTGCCGAATATGCTGTTCTTCCAGGCTGGAACTTTTTACGAGTTTCAAGCTGCTTATGAAGTGCCGTATCACTCTGGTCTGTTTTTTTGAAATACTGACATGCCGCCTGCTAAGGGTGTTTGGGAGTTTCAGTAACCACTTTTTAAGGAGAAACGGTAACGCACTGATTGGTAGTATAAACAGCAGCGCAAGAGGGGAGATCAATATGACGAGTAGCAGTTTCCCTGATATCAGCATCATTCGCACCATGGTATTCAATAGTGTTACCGTACAATTTTTGATCGTTAGCCTCTCATTCATTATGAGTTGCATCTCGGATTGTTGAGAGTTGACCAAGGACTGCCATCGTGCCATGACAATGGCTGTGCCTACTTTAGATAGGCAGTGTTGGACGAAATCAAGGGATATTTTATTAATATGCATATCTCTTTGCCATACCCCCAATGCGCGCAGGGTGATGAGCCCCAGGAACAACCCAAGTACCAGCGTTAACGTCAGCTCAATCTGGAGGGTATCGGTGGTCGACAGCACCAGCTTGCTAATGGTAGAGAGTTCTTGAGGCGGCGTTATGGATGTGACAAGATATAGAAATGGAATAATCAAGACTAAGCCAAACATCTCCAACCCAGCAGTTATCCCCATGAGCAGTAGCGTTTTGGTAGTCCTATACGGTGCGAAGGTGCATAGATCACGACTTAATTGAGTTAGATCTCCAATGAACTCTGACAAGCGGAAGGGTGTAGTTCCTTGGTCGTTTGACTTGGCATCTGTATCGGCACCATCACCATAAGGTGCCGAGCAGGTTTCGGTATCTGAGTGAGTTGTTCTGGTAATGGTTTTCAAATCCTGATAAAAAGGTCTTTATAAATCGTCTTATTGTACTATGTTTCGCCCCATTGCGCCTGAATGAGCTTTATACCCTTTCCTCTTTGTATAGGGTGATGAAGACTATAAATAGTCTGGCATCTGGCACTGCGGCTATAGTACTAAGTCTTGAAGTTAAAGCAAGTTATTATATAAAATCATGACATATCGCACTCTGGATAGTTGTTGATAAGGAATTATTGTGCAGGAGATTGGAGGGCCAGGGTTGATGAGGGTGTTCAGTGTTGTAGAACACCAGCCAATCGGTCAGGTCGCTCAGCAGCCAGACCTCGTGGAAGTCGACAAGGGACTCGTGCAGGGTGCGGTTGCAATGTTTGCCGTGGGCGTTCATTTTGAGGATTTGAGCCAGCTCCACCCATCGGTGATATTGTGCTGTTGCAATTCTATGTCGAAGTCTTTTATGAACTCCAAACCGTTGTCAAAGATCACGTAGCGCAGCGGAACCGGGGTCAGTTCATTCAAGCCGCACAGTGCCCATGCCGCCCGGCGACTGTTGCGGGTGGCATGTCTTGTGCACTCGGCCCCGCGGCTTGGCCTACCGGCGGGGGTTAAGACGGATTAGGCCCAGTGCGCATCTTGTCCGGTACCGCGGCAATGATGTGGCCAATGTTGGATGCACTGGGGGTATAGCCCCATGCGCTTCGCACCACGGCATGATGAGCACCGACAGGGAGTTGTATAGGTCCATAACATACCACGGGCATCAAGGCGCAGTGGGGCGTGGCGCATTTTGTCGGGCTCGGCGGCCATCATGTTTCCGAGGGTGGAGACGCTCGGCGGGGCTATCCCATGGTGTGGGCCCCACCGCCCCACCCACACCGACAGGGGGAGTTTTCCGAGGTTGGGATACGGCTTGCGCAGACATCGCACCTCGGCCACCAATGCAGGGGGAGCAGGCCGCCCGGCGGCGGTGCCGTGGGCCTGCCAGAAGCGCAGGACGGTGATGCGATGTTGGGCTTGGGGGTTCATGTCCGTACCTTGCCCGACCCGGGCGACGCGGTAAAATCCCCTGATGCGGTGGCCTATGTGCTGCATTTGCATGGCTTCTCCTCCTGGGCGCTGGAGTGCCATATGTTTCTGAGCTTATGCATGGTGGGGTGGTAGTGTTACCAAAAATCGAGCTTGTCAGTTCATTACCACCTAAATAGGATAAGATAGTATGTCGGGTTGTAAGGTCGGTAGTATTTTTGCATCCTGATCAGGACCAATGGAGGAGTATATATGGTATTTATGCGGATAGGAGGAGGCTTGGGAAACCAGATGTTTATGTATCTTTATGGGAGAAACATTGCAGAAAAATTTAATCTGAAATTAAAGTTGGATTTGTGTTTCCCAACAAATGGGCACTATGCATTTCGGTTGGATGCATTCGAAAATCTTCATTACACGATAGCGCAAACAGAAGAGTTATACTTTAAAGACCCTATATTAGGCTGGGTAACAAACAAAGTGAATATGTCTTTATGTGAGAGACAGATGAGGCCAATGGGTAAGGTTCATATACGACCAATTAATGGTTTTATAGGGGAAAAATTCTTTCAACATATCAAGCCTTCTGTAGGGAAAATTTTCCAATTTAAACCACTGCAAAGTATAGCCGCGCTCCACATCAGAGAGATTATTCGAGAACAACCTTTGGCTGTGGCCGTGCATATTCGGCTTGGGGATTATATAAGTTCTGCTGCTTCAAGGCGGAAATACAGCGTATGTAATCGTGATTATTACTTGAATGCAATGGAATTAATGGAGGACAAGTTTGAATCCCCATATTATTTTGTTTTTTCGAATGATATTCAGCTGTGCAAACAATTTCTTATTAATAAGAGTCAGCGCATATTTTTTGTGGAAGGATGCGATACCGAGATAGAGGAATTACATTTGATGACCTTATGTGATCATTACATTATTGCAAACAGTACTTTTTCCTGGTGGGGTGCGTGGCTGGGAGTGGGTGCTGATAAATTTGTAATAGCACCATATAGATGGTTGAGAGATGAGAAACAAAATAGGAAACACTTGATCAAAAACAAGGCTATCCCGGATGCATGGTTTCGTTTAAAGTTTCCATTATCCCCTGATAATGGCCCGGATTTTTGAGTTGAGAATCGGTAAGGCGAAGCAGACCTCGCTTTTTTGTTGAAACAGGATATTATTTTTATATTCGCCGGGGATGGATTATGGTAGGACACATTGAATAGTCGTACTCTATAAATCGCTGGGTGGCGGCTTTTTCAATTGTTAACGAGGGTGTCCTCCGGGTAAGTTTCTCACAGAAAATATTGTTGGCGGTGCTCGCTCGCTGCAAGGCTTTCAAGTTTCCCCTATATTGCATATCGGGTTCTCACTGAACTGATTGGTCGGGTTATACAGCGGGGTGACTTTCTTGTATGTCACGGTTGCGCCAAATGCTTCGATCAGACGCGGGGTATTGTCCAGGAGGTTGCGGTGAAACTGTCGGCGACGGTATAGGCATGCTTGTTGACGCGGGCTGTAGGGCTGCATCAATTACCCTCCGGCTACCTGTGCTTTCCAGGTTGATCATATTTCAAAGCGCGTGATGTCTTCCGAGGATAAAGGATGCGTTGGGATACCGCGTTTCACCCGAGGGGATGTCCATAGCAGGGGTATGAATAAGGTAAGCCAGTCGGGCGGCGGTTAAGTTAACACCAAAGACACCATGATTTTCATGGGTTTGAATATCCCCGCCTGGGAGCGCATGACTGTCGAGGAAACCAACTCCCAGCGTGACCTTATTATGGGTTGGGTTATGCCAGTTAAATTCGGGTCAGGTGTAATATCAGCCAGTTCTATTATGCTATGCGGAATCGGTATATTTGATCATTCTATCAAATCATATACCCTTAATTGCCTCAAGGCGATTATCAGGCATAAGCGAGGGTATAGGGGGAGATTTGAGTGAAACTCAATGCAGACCAATTCAGGCAGTGGCACCGCAAGGCGATCACCTTATTCGGCATGTCCGGGATCGGCAAGACCCGCCTTGCCTGTATGTTGCGCAAGTCAAACTGGTTTCATTATTCGGCCGATTATCGGATAGGCACTCACTATCTCGATGAAGCGATTTTGGATAATATTAAATACCAGGCCATGCAGCTTCCCTTGCTGCGCAAATTATTATTGTCGGATGCAATCCATATCAATAACAATATTTCCATCGACAACCTCAAAGCCGTGTCCACGTTCCTTGGCAAGCTTGGTGATCCTGAAAAGGGCGGTTTGGAATTGCGTGAATTCAAACGTCGTCAGGCCCTGCATCGTGACGCCGAAATGGCGGCGATGAGAGACGTGCCGGCATTTATTGAGCGTGCGCATAATATATACGGCTATGATCATTTTATTAACGACGCCAGTGGCAGCCTGTGTGAACTGGATGACCCGGACGTGCTGCAGATGCTGTTCGAGCACACACTGCTAATATACATAGAAGCGGTTGATAAGGATAAACAGGCGTTGATCCGCCGGGCCGAGGCGGAACCCAAGCCTTTATATTATCGCAAAGAATTCCTTGATGAACATCTTGCCGCGTATATGGAGGCTAATGGATTGGAATATGCCGCGTTGATTGAGCCGGATGATTTTGTCCGCTGGATTTTTTCACGGCTTTTTCACAACCGTATTCCCCGCTATCAACATATCGCCCGGCAATATGGCTATACCCTGACGACCGCGGATATTGCCAGGGTGAAAAATGAAGCGGATTTTCTTGCCATGCTTGAAAGCGTGCTGGATTAACAGGGGAAGAAAATACTATGAGGAAGTATCAATGCCGTTGGTAGCAAACAGCGCTCTGCCCAGTTTTCAACGACTCCAGCGGGAGGGCGAAATCATCATTCCCGGCGCCGAAGCGGTACGTCAGGATATACGCGAATTACATATAGGCTTACTCAATATGATGCCGGACAGGGCCCTCGAAGCAACCGAACGGCAATTTTTTAGATTGGTGGGTGAGAGTAATCAGATCGCCCAATTTTACATGCACCCGTTTACACTCAAACAACTGGAACGCAGTGCCGCAGGCCAACAACATGTCGATAAATATTATTCCGGTTTTGACGCACTCCGGCGGCAGGGACTGGATGCCCTGATCATCACCGGCGCCCATGTCGTAGGCAGTGAATTATCCGAGCAGCCTTTCTGGCGGCCATTAATTGATATCATCGATTGGGCCTATGATAACGTCACATCCACATTGTGCTCGTGTCTGGCGACCCATGCAGTCATGCAATTCAGATATGCGCAAAAAAGGACGCCATTGTCGGCTAAATATTGGGGTGTGTTTCCGCATAGAGTGGTTGACAAAAATCATCCTTTGGTCGCCGGAGTCAATACCCGGTTTGATGTCCCGCATTCCCGTTTTAATCAAGTGAGCCGCGCCCAGTTTGAACGGGCCGGACTGAAAATATTGGTTGCAAGCGAAGATGGCAATACCCATTTGGCAGTCAGTGAGGACGGGTTGCGGCTGGTATTTTCCCAGGCCCATCCCGAATACGATGCGATCAGTTTATTGAAAGAATACAAACGCGAGGTGGGCTGTTATATACGGGGTGACAGGCAAGACTATCCGCCGTTTCCGGAGAATTATTTCAGTCTGCGTTGTCAATCCATCCTGAATGAATATCAGAACCGCGTTGATGCGGCGCTGGGCGCGGCGACCGATCCTCCCGCATTCCCGGAAGCTCTAATTGTCCCGGAACTTGATAACACCTGGCATGATACCGCCGAGGCGGTGATCAATAACTGGATAGGCACGGTCTATCAATTGACCCATATAGACCGGCATTTGCCGTTTAGAGACGGTGTTGACCCGGCTCATCCTTTGGACTCCAGATAGTACCTGATATTATCGCCGGCTAAGGCGTTTGCTTCAATGCAAAGGTCAAAATTTCATCCCCCACGGGATAGCCGAATAAACGATTGCCTCCGGCGGCAACGGTAATATACTGCCGACCATTAACAGCATAGGAGACCGGTGGGGCATTGACACCGTATTCGGATTGATATTGCCATAACAATTCACCATTATCACTGGCAAAGGCATTAAAATTACCATTACCCTCACCGACAAACACCAGTTTTCCGGCCGTTGCCAATGATCCGCCCACCATCGGTTCATCCACCCTGTTTTGCCATAAAATCTTCCCCGAGGTGACCGATAACGCGGTGAACGTGCCCCAATCCGGCTCATTCGCCTTTTGAAAAAAGGTGTAGCTTTCCCAGGGGTGCTCCGGGGTGGCTTGTAAAATGCGTGAGGTAAAAATCGATGGTTGATAGATGCCGGCGATAAATACCGATTGGCTACTGGGATCATAGGAGGTCGGCGACCATGATGCCGCCCCCAATGTGCCGGGTACGATACGGGTGCCCTGCGGCGTTGGTGCGGCAAACAGATTGTCCTGGCGGATGAACGGCCTGGTTCGTTTCAATAATTCACCCGTGTTGCGATCATGGATAAAAAACCAGCCGAGTTTACTGGCGTGACCGACCGCTTTAATTACTCTGTCGTTTTCCCGATATTCAAACAACAGCGCCGGGCTGGCGACGTCATAACCCCAGCGATCATGTGGCACATATTGATAATACCAGCGCATAGTCCCGGTTTTGATATCCAGCGCCACCAGACTCACCGTGTACAAATTGTCGCCCGGACGAGTGGTTCCATCCATTTGCGGGGAAGGATTGCCGGTGCCTATGAACAGCAAGCCCAACTCGGTATCGATGGCCGGGGTCGTCCAGACTGATCCGCCGCCCAGTTTCCAGGTATCGCGATAGCGCTGAGTGCGCCGTTTTTCATCCGCTATATTGCGATTAAGCCCATATCCGTGGATATTTTGTCGCCACTGACCATGCCAATTTTCATCTGCAACACTATACCAGCGCCATACTTCCGCGCCGGTTTCAACGTCATAGGCCGCGACAAAGCCCCGCAAGCCGTGACCGCCACCCGAAAATCCTCCCACCGATAACACCGATTCGCCCGATTTTTCCTGCTCCAGATGCAGGCCATAGCCGGCACCGGTCACCCCGATGTAAACCTTGCCGTCATACACCTGTGGCGCCAGGTTGGCGCTATAGCCGGTTTGTCCTGTTTGCACCGCGTCTTTGAATGCCGCGAGACCGATTACCGATTGCAACACCTCCGCGGTACCGGTATCCGTGTCGGTGATGGTGGTATCCCATAACACCCTCCCATCGGCGCGGTTCAATGCGATCAAGCGGGCGTCAATAGTGACGGTGAATACCTTATCTTCGGTCACCGCCGCACCGCGATTAGCCGGGCCGCAACAATAGTGCTCACCTTTCAGTTCATGTCGGTAACGCCAGAGCTCTTCACCCGAAACCGCGTCCAGAGCAATCACATGGTTATAAGGCGTAGTGATATACATGATCCCCCCGATAACAATGGGGCTGACCTGAAAGGTCGCCTTAATACCGGTCTTGTATTTCCATTCGAGTCTGAGTTGTTTTATCGTCGTTTGATTGATCGCGGCCAGGGGACTGAAACGCTGATTGGCATAATCCCGACCGTATAAGGGCCAGCCCTGATCGTCCGCACTTGTCATTTGGGCTACGGACCAGCAGAGCAATATGGTTGCCATACGGCCGGAATAGGAGCAAAAAAGCATTGCAGTATTATACAGGGAGCGCAGTATCATATGGCCGATTGTTTGGTTTTGGCATAAAATCCCGCAACCGGCCAGCCCAAAACAGGGGACAGGGTACAATGAAACCGCTCATTTTTATTCGCATAGTATGTTATCTGTTGTTATTTTCATTCACCGGCGCATGTCAACCGCCGGCGCCGGGCTATTTCCCGTTGACCAAAGGCCACCGTTGGAGCTATCAGGTGATACATACCACCATGGATGGCAGCAGGCAACAAAAATATTTATTGATTAATGGCGGCATCAAATATCTGAACGGCGAGCGGGTTCATGTTCGCCGATCATTGAGTGGAACCGAATTGTATTACCGGCGCGACGACACCGGGATCATCTATCTGGGTAGCACCAAGACCGGTAATTTACCCCCGGTCTATCATCCCGAGCGCCGTTTAGTGCTGGCTTTTCCATTAATCGAGGGCACCTCCTGGGAGGAAACAACGACAACAAAATTATTAACCAAGACCCCGGCCATGCCGCAGCAACCGCAATTCAATATCATCGCTGAGGTGCCGGTGGAAGGAAAAATCGTATCGCTTAATGAAGCGGTACAAGTTCCGGCCGGCACATTTCATGCCTGTATTAAAGTGGAGCTGCGGGGGTCGAAATTTAAAAATATCGGTAACAATCTGGGCCTAACCCTGATCAACGTCATGGAAACCCGTTGGTATGCGCCGGGTGTGGGTTTGGTCAAGCTGGAGCGCGTTGAAAAAACTCAAAATGAAGCCCTCGATCAAGGTTCGCTGTCGCTCAAGTTGGAACAATTCCGGCAGGGTTGATCTCACCCCGGTCAATATGGATGATCTCCCGCTCGGTGACTATGATATCGATGGCCACGTCGTGATCATCATCAGGCAGACCGTCCATGATTTGACTGCCATAGCAAAGGCCGATTTTGATCACCGGCGGATGCTCGGCGAACCAGCGATCATAATAACCGCGGCCATAGCCCAGACGCACCCCTTGACGGGTGAATCCTAATCCAGGGGTAATGACCGCGTCATAGGGGGGCGGACAGATATCATCTGTCACGGGCGCCAATATCCCCAATGGCCCGACTGCCAGTTTTTTCCAGCCGGGAAATCTCACCGCGAGCATGGTATTGTTGACGATTTTAGGCACTGCCAGGGCCTCAAGATCATCAATTCTGGAGCGAATCAAGGTATGAGTATCGGCCTCAGCACCATTGGAAATATAAGTAAAAATCCGCTTTGCCGACCGGAATGTCTCTACGCGCTCCAGATTGCCGATGATGGCTCGATTAAAAACAAGATACTGTTTCCCGCTAATATCGTCTCTGAGTCGCTTCAAGCGCTTGCGATAATCACACTTTATCCGCCCGGTATCCTGTTTATATTCCATATAAATATCTTTATAAAACTATAGTTTATATAATATATATAGAATTTATATTAAAATAAATAATCGCTACAATGCAAACACCCCCCATTGGCCTTAAACAAACAGGCATCGCCGGCCCGGGTATTTCCATTGCAATCAATTTGTCGTACAATACATCCTTTTCTCAAGGTGGGTAAATATATCAAGATGGGTAAATATATAATGAATCCGAGCTCGGTGGACGCATGATCACGATTCGCTTGGCGCGCAGAGGCGCGAAAAAAAGACCATTCTATCATATTGTTGTGACTGACCGCCGCAACAAACGCGATGGCCGTTCCATTGAACGTCTTGGCTTTTTTAATCCCGGCGCGACCGGCAAGGAAGAAACACTGAAAATTGATACCGGTCGGATCAGCTATTGGCTTGATCAGGGTGCCCGGATGTCGGAGCGAGTTGCAACCCTGCTTAGCCAGAATAAGGCCGCCACCATCTGATTGGCTTTTTAAGACACTGTTTGTCAGCACTGAGCAGTGGGCGGTTATGCATCGACAATAGTGGCCACCGCCGCCGACCGTCACATTATCGTTGGTAAAATCTCCGGCGTATATGGTTTACGGGGGTGGCTGAAAGTGTTGTCTTATACCCGCCCAAAAGAGAATATCCTTGGCTATTCTCCCTGGTTCCTGGAGGGTGACGGGGGTCGGCGTAAATTTGCGGTTGACGCCGGACGGGTGCAGGGCAAATGTTTGCTGGTAAACCTTGCCGGGGTGGTCGACCGTGAAATTGCGCAAGCCCTGGTCGATGCCGACGTTGCCGTCGCACGCCGGCAATTGCCGGCACTTGAAGCAGGCCATTATTACTGGTGCGACCTGATCGGTCTCGGAGTCGTTAACCGGCAGAATATCGTCCTGGGTAAGGTGGTCGATATGACCGAGACCGGTGCCCATGACGTACTGATCATCAAAGGCGATAAACAATGGCTGATCCCGTATATTCGCGGCGTTTACATCATTGACGTGGATTTGCAACAGGGCCGCATTATCGTCGATTGGGAAATAAATGCTACAGATTGACCTGGTTACATTATTCCCGGAAATGGTGTCACTCGTTGCCCGGCATGGTATCAGCAAACGGGCAATCGACAAGCAACTGATCGCCATTCGGACCTGGAACCCCAGGGATTTCACCCACGATAAAAACCGAACCGTGGATGATCGTCCTTTCGGCGGCGGACCCGGCATGGTTATGAAATACCAACCGCTTAAAGCCGCAATCGATGCCGCCAGGAGCAGGCAGGCGGATAATACACCGGTGATCTATCTCAGCCCGCAGGGAAGAAGACTGGATCAATCCGGCGTTAAAAGACTGGCCAATATGGCGGGATTGATACTGGTCGCAGGGCGCTACGAAGGCATAGACCAGCGCCTGATCGATGCCGAAATAACCGAAGAATGGTCGATTGGTGATTATGTATTGAGTGGCGGCGAACTTGCCGCGCTGGTGATCATTGACGCCATGATCAGAATGTTGCCGGGGGCATTGGGCAATCATGCATCCATGACCGGCGATTCATTTTTTGACGGGCGCCTCCATTACCCACAATTTACCCGGCCTGAGACCATAGACGGACAAGCCGTACCGGCGGTGTTGCTGAGCGGCAACCATGCCGCAATCAATCGCTGGAGGATGAAACAGGCACTCGGTCGCACTTGGTTATTGCGGCCTGAATTGCTTGAATCCAGGCCCTTGGACGCCGTCCAGCGGAACTTGCTGGAAGAATTTAAAAAGGAATATAATCACAATGACTCCGGCGGCGATAGCAGGTAGAATGGGCGCATTAATGGGAGAATTGATTATGAGCAACATCATAGAACAACTTGAAACCGAACAGATGAACCGTGACGTACCGGATTTCAGCGTCGGCGATACCGTGCTCGTGCAGGTACGGGTAAAAGAAGGCCAGCGAGAACGGTTGCAGGGATTTGAAGGCGTAGTCATCGCCAAACGCAACCGCGGGTTAAATTCTTCCTTCACGGTAAGAAAGATCTCATACGGTGAAGGCGTGGAACGGGTTTTCCAGACGTATAGCCCACTGTTGGCCGAGATCGAGGTCAAGCGTCACGGCGACGTTCGCCGGGCAAAGCTATACTATATGCGCGGGCGTCGCGGTAAATCGGCGCGCATCAAGGAAAAAATCAAACCGGCTCGAAACACCGCCGACTGAGCCGAGCCTGGTTTATGCCGGCGACTTGCAGCCTCCATCGTTGACCTGAGGCTTGTTGCTCCATCATGGCCCACAAAAGATTATGATAGCTTTTCCGCTCTGATAGCCTTAAATTGCAACCACAATATCGCCAGGACCACCAACGCGATCACCGCTAATACCATCAGCACCTTCAAATATAAATCGATACTTTTATTGAGTGCTGACACCTGCATATCATGATCGCTGATCAATTTTTCGATCTTGACATCGTGGGTATTAATCATTGTGCTCAGTCCTCTAATCAGTTTTGCGATCACATTCTCATGGTCACTGATTAGGGTTCTGACATCAGTCTCATGGTCACTGATCAGGGCCCCGACATCAGTCTTATGGTCACTGATCAGTTTCCTGACATTAGTCTCATGGCTATTGATCCGGATATCGACCGTTCTATCATGCTTCAGGAAAGAGGCGTCTATATGCGTCTTGAGTGCATTAACAGCACCACCGCCGGGCCAGCTTATCCCCCGGAGAAGACTGCTAATACTTTTATCATGTGCGCCGAGCTCATTATTGAGCGTATCGATTTTCTTATCATGTTTCATAATATCCATATCGAGTGCTGCAATACCCTCGCCAAGTGACTTGATCCTTTCATTCAGTTCCCGGATATCTTGATCAACGACTTTATGCCCATGCTCGCCAATTTTATGCTTATGCTCGCCATTCAAATCCTTAATATTCGGCTCAGGATCATCATTCATCGTCTGAATCTCGGAACAGCCGGTCCCGGCAATGACCATAAGCAAATACACAATGATAAACAAACCGTGTTTCATAGCGTCACCTTCTATCCTCTAAATAAATCTCATTATCCAGCATAACCGGGACGGCAGGCATGATCAATGCCAAACACCCCTGACCATCCAAATCTCTATGTTTTGCCCGGTGGTATATAAACAGTATAGGCGAAACCATCCGGCGATTCCAGAAATTTTATCCCGCACGGCAACCCGTTACCCGCTCCAATATCACCGGCGGATCGATTAACCACAGGCGACCATGCCCGAATACCAAACCCAATTAACCATGACTTTGGCGGTGGAAAACGTTAGCATCCGGGTATTATCAGGCGCATGATCATGGATCACAGTAACCACTCATCCTTGGAAATCACCGAAGGCTCCAAGTCCATTATAGACCATTTCCTGGATATGATCTGGATGGAACGGGGCCTGAGCCGCAATACCCTTGACGCCTACCGCACCGATTTATATCGCTTCGCATCCTGGGCGGCGCGCCACCAGGCCGATATGGATTGTGTTCGGGAAGCGTTAATTCTGGACTATTTATCCGAACAGGTTGATATATCAGCCCGGACCACCGCCCGCCGCCTGTCCAGTCTGCGCAGATTCTATCAATATCTGTTGCGTGAGGGGCGGATCCAGACCGATCCCACTGATAATATTGCCGCTCCCCGGCTCGGCAGGCCGCTACCGCATTCCTTAACCGAAACCGAAGTCGAGGCATTACTCAACACGCCCAATACCGATGACCCCAAGGGCTTTAGAGATCGGACCATGCTGGAAGTATTATATGCGACCGGTTTACGGGTATCGGAACTGGTTAACCTGGGCATGGATCAGCTCAATCTCAGGCAGGGCGTGCTCCGGATTGCCGGCAAAGGCAATAAAGAGAGACTCATACCTATCGGACAAGAGGCGCATGACTGGCTTGAGAATTATATCGCCGCAACCCGAAGCAGGTTGATCACCGGCGCCGAGAATCCGGCGTTATTTCCCAGCAGACGCAACCGGGCGATGACCCGGCAGACTTTTTGGCATATCATCAAACGCTATGCCCGACAGGCCGGGATCAGCAAACCCATATCCCCTCATATATTGCGGCATGCCTTTGCCACCCATTTACTCAATCACGGCGCCGACCTAAGAGTAGTGCAGATGCTCTTAGGCCATAGCGATATTTCCACCACCCAGATTTACACCCACGTCGCCCGCGAACGATTAAAACGGTTACACGCGGAACATCACCCACGGGCCTGATGGTTCTTATGACTCACGATTAATCTGGCAAAACTGTATGGACTTCCTCCAGGGTCGTCACCCCGTCGGCGACTTTTTGTGCCCCGCATACTTTAAGCGGACGCATGCCCTGTGCCAGGGCCGTCTCCCTCAGCCCCGTCAGATCCGAAGACTCAACGATCTGTTTGCGGACCACGTCATTGATCGTCAATATCTCATAAATCCCGACCCGGCCCATATAACCGGTATGCCTGCATTCATCACAGCCCTTGGCGGCAAAGGTTTTTTTGGGATGGCTTAATTTCAACGGTGCGGCGAATTGTCGCCAGGCATTCTTATCTATCGGTTTTGCCTGTTTGCAGTGCGGGCATAGCGTGCGTATCAACCTTTGGGCAAGTACGCCCAGCAACGTGGCACTGACCAGATAAGGTTGCACATCTATATCCACCAGTCGGGTGATTGCCCCGGGGGCATCATTGGTATGCAGGCTCGATAACACCAGGTGGCCGGTCAGGGCCGCCTGTATTGCGATTTCCGCCGTTTCCTTATCCCTGATCTCGCCCACCATAACTATATCCGGGTCCTGGCGCAGCAGGGTGCGCACCCCGCTGGCAAAATCGACCCCAATAGCCGGTTGTACCTGCATTTGATTAAATTGAGGTTCCACCATCTCGATCGGATCTTCAATCGTACAAATATTCACCTCAGGCCTGGCAATTTGATTGAGGCTGGAATAGAGGGTCGTAGTCTTGCCCGAACCGGTCGGCCCGGTGACCAGGATGATACCGTTGGGACTCGACAACATCTGCTCAACCGCCGCCGTATCATGCTTGGTAAACCCCAACTCCTGATAACTTTTGATCAACATATCCGGATCAAAAATGCGCAACACCAATTTTTCACCGAAGGTGGTCGGCATCGTCGATAACCTCATTTCCACTTCCTTGCCGGACGGCGTCACCGTCTTTATCCGGCCATCCTGAGGGCGGCGGCGGTCGGTCACGTCCATCCGTCCCAGCGACTTCAAACGACTGGTGATCGAGTTCAACAATATCGCCGGAAACTCATGGACAAAATGCAATTTCCCATCGATCCTGAAACGTACTCGCCCCTCATCCCGGCGCGGCTCCAGGTGGATGTCGCTGGCTCTTTGTTCAAAGGCAAACTGCAACAACCAATCGACAATACTGACGATATGTTGCTCATTCGCGTCCGGTTCCCCGACCTTACCGACCTCCAGCATTTGTTCAAAATTCTGGACCAGGGTCATCGATTCCCGCGCCTTATCATCAATCGCGCCCATGATAGACCGGCTAACGCCGTAAAACTCGATCAAATAGCGTTCCAGATCCTTGGGATTGATGATCGCCCGTTTAATCCTGAGGTTGGCAATTTGAGCCAGCTCATTTTCCCATGAATCGATAAACGGCTCGCAGGTGGCGACCGTCAACTCGGTCGCGGTTACCTTGATCGGCAGGATCTTTAATTTTGTCGCATAGGCCTGAGAAATAAAGCCGGTCACCTTTTGCACGTCAATTTTAAGCGGGTCCAGCCGTACATATTCCTGGCCGGTCTTTTCCGCCAGCCAGCGCGTTAAAATCTCCAGAGATAAGGGATAAGCCGGGGTAGTGATACTCTTCCAGCCCTGTTCGGCAACCCGGATCAACGGATGCACCTGTCGCTGTTGGTCTTGTTGCTGACTCAGTATTTGCCCGTGCTGGCGTTTGGAAATCAGGCCATCCCGTTGCAATTGCGCCAGCACGTAATCAAGCGTCAAAGGGTTACTTGTATTATTTATATTGAGCGCCTTATTTGCCATTTTAAGCTCGTACCATTGAATTGCACCAACCTTCTAACCTCGCATTATGGTAATATTATAGCGTAATATTCCGATATGCCTCGGCTTTTAATGGATATCGTCGGGAACGCCGGTTTACAACTGCTGTCTTAAATACGGAATCGCCTTTACTCTGGAGGCCTCAATGAAATATTTTCATGGCATAGTTCATGGCATAGTATTGCCACTGACAACAATGGCCGCACCGGTATTATCCGCGGATCAGACACATAACAACATTAATGTCGAAAAGCAAAAGGCAAGACCTGGTGGCTGGACGCGCTAACGTGCGCTGCTGTTTGAGGCGTTAGAAGGCACCACATTTAAACTTAGGAGTTAAACGATGAAATACGTATGTACAATTTTAATCACTTTCTTTACCTCTGTTGTTATTGCGCAGGGCAGTTGCTACACCGATAGTTATGGCAATACATCTTGCTCTGATGGATCTTCAGCTTACACAGACGATTACGGCAATACTTCTTATAGCGATGGCTCCAGTTCTTATACTGATGATTACGGAAATACTTCGTACAGCGATGGGTCAAGTTCGTATACCGATGATTATGGGAATACGTCCTACAGTGATGGAAGTAGCTCATATACTGATGATTATGGAAATACATCTTTTTCAGATGGAACTAGCTGTTATACCGATGATTACGGCAATACATCTTGCAACTAGCTTCTAACAAGTCAAAGCACTCGGACGTCGTAAAGCTGTCACTTTTTGTGCAAAAAGACGCACAAAAATCGCCAACTTCACTAGCCGGTGTTTGAGGCGTTATGTGGCTTGACAAATATTATCGATGGAGTTACCGTATTGCGACTATTTGATCGATCGAGAGTTAACCATGACAACTGTAACTGTTTCCCCTAAATATCAAGTTGTTATCCCCAAAGAAGTAAGAGAATCCATGGGGATTTTCTCAGGCCAGAAAATTCAAGTGCTTACTTACCAGAATCGCATTGAGCTCATTCCAATAAGACCCATGAAGAAGATGAAGGGCTTCCTAAAAGGCATAGACACTGAGGTGAGCCGAGACAAAGATCGCATATGAACATTGTGGATTCATCGGCCTGGTTGTCCTATTTTACTGGAGATAGCAACCACGATTATTTGCAAAACCAGATGAGCTTGTCGCTGATTGGGAGCTTGCTGTATCAGGGCAGCAGCCTTATAAAATTGATCCTTTACGGTGATTTATGAATCCAAGAGTAGCGTCAGTTAACACAACGGAAGAGTACAAACTAGAACTTGTATTTACTAATGGGGAGTTTGGCATATACGACTGCTCTTCGCTGCTAGACTTTGGTATTTTTTCAGAGTTAAGAGATATAAATTATTTTAATAAGGTTACCGTACTGGATGGCACCGTAGTGTGGCCAAATGAGCAAGATATTTGTCCTGATACACTTTATATAGATTCTGAGCGTGAAGTACCTAACAAAGCGTTGCACCGGACAAGCCGCAGAGCGCGGCGTTAGATGCATAAACAAAATAAGTTACAGGTATGAATTGGCAAAAAATATCTCAATCATTAGAGCAAACCTACAAAAATCAAAGTTTATTGTGCCATTATAATAATGATGAAAGTTACTTGAAAAATGCCTTTGAAGTGACCGAAAACCTTTGGCTATAGTAGTTTAATCAAATAGATAAATTATAAAGGTTGTAATAATTATTGATTCTATTAATGGTAGTAATATGTCTCTAGATAGAGAAAAAATTAGAAACCCTGCTTTCTACAAAAACATCTAACAAATCATTCCAGCCGACCGCTAGCGCGTCAGCTGAATTCAAACGTTATGCGCCCACTTGAGATAAAGAAATAGATTCAAGGAAAATCTATGAATCCAACAGATCCAAAATGGCTAGAGATTTTAAAAGCAAGTGTATGGCAGACTGCATCTCTAGCTATCGCCTGCCTGATAATTTTTCTTCTTATCAAAAATGGAGCAATACCTAGAACGGCTAGCCCTTTATGGGAAGCTCTTCCTGCTATTGGGGCAATAATATTCGGGTGCTTAAGTTTTGGCTTAATTGGGAGCGCGCTTTCCAAATATTACCAACCGGACAAAGCATATACCGCATGGCGTATAAAACGGCATCAGATAAATGAGCTACGTGAATACATCCCATTCATGACAGAAAAAGACAAAGAAATCATCGGCTATCTTCTCTATCACAATCAAAGAATTTTCGTCAACCCCCAAGATGCAGGTTATGCAGCAACGCTTTTATCAAAAGGTATAATCAGAGTATCCGCGCAACAAGGACAAGTGCTCGATTTAACGAGAGTACCTTTCGAAATACCTGACTACATATGGTCTGAACTTGTGAATCATCGAGAGAAGTTTCAATATAAGCCACCACCCAGTGGGGAAACAGAGGTTTATCCGTGGGCAATTGATTGGATGGCGCGGTGAGGTTTAATCCGCGCATAACAAAACGCTCAAGCGGGACAAAGCACTGTGCGTTTTGCCCCTTAGCTTGGCGTTAGCCATCAAGAGGATGCATCGTGCTAGTCAGCTTTGAAAAACTGAATATTGGGCAAAAATATGAACGTCCATATTTGGCCGATATTTGGGGATACAAAGGATTTCAGGCGATTTCTAGAGGGGTGGTGACACCTGCCGGAACCAATTACATCATTCTATTCGTTACAAAAGAAAAACAAGAAGTCTTGACTCAGTACAACGACTATTTGGACGGTGACTTACTTCACTGGGAGGGAGAAGAAAAACATTTATCAGATGGAAGAGTAGTTAACGCTAAATCTGTAAATGATGAAATACACCTGTTTTATCGAGAGATTCATCATTCGCCGTTCGTTTACTACGGGGAGATTTTCCTAAAAGAACATACCCTCCGTACCACAGAGCCAAGTCTGTTCGTATTCACAGTTAGTCAAGAAGTACGAAGCCCAGACATATTCGATGATATTGAGTCTCATAAAGACGATTACAAATCTTTCGATCAAACTGAAAAGGACTCAATCGTAAAAAGCCGTATTGGGCAAGGTTTGTTTAGAGATGGTGTAGTAGAGCTATGGGGTAGTTGTGCGGTAACTGGTCTAGGAAATCTCTCATTACTTCGTGCTTCGCATATAAAACCATGGCGCGATTCATCCAATCAAGAACGCTTGGACCCAATGAATGGCCTGCTCTTGCAGCCGACGCTGGATCATCTTTTTGATTTAGGCCTAATTACTTTCGACAAAAACGGGGTGGTATTGTTTTCCCCAAAGCTATCTCAAGACGATATCGGTAAATTGGAACTGAATAGTGAAATCCGGTTAAGGAAATTCCCATCTAGATTGAGCGGCTACATGGAATATCATCGAAGCCATGTATTCAAAAATGGCTAACAAGGCGCTCGTTCGGACGCAAACTACGCTGCGCTTCGTTTGCGCCGCACAACTTTGTCGTTAGAAAGAATAAAATCGAAACACGGAGGAGTATATTTTATGGCACATAGAAATCAGCAATTCGTTAACCCCTCAGGTATACGGTGCTCTGCCAACGGTGGCCTCAGTATTGCAAACTGGCTTATTCAATATCTCGACTTCAGCATTGATTCTGGTGTCAATATTTGCCATTGTGCGAAACAGATACAGCAATAAAAATGGTGTATTTTCAAATTTCCACAACAACCGGAAACATCAGCTTTTCTAACAAGTCGCAGCAGTGGGACGCGCTAATCGTGCGCCCCTGTGCTTGGCGTTATATGCCCGAGCGAATTGGAGTATTAGCTGAAGAACAATTCAGGTGTGCGTTAGAAGAAAATGTTGGGTAGAGTGAAACACCAATTGTTAAGATTATAATGTTGGGTCCTTAAGGGTCAATTGGGAAATATGGTGTCGTCCATCAGGAAAAAGATATTGCCATATAACAAGGCCATTCAACTCGGATATACCTCCGCGGTGTTTGTTTTGTGCTTGAATAGCAGAAAACAAACACCACTACGGCATGCCGGTTAACGGCGACGTTAGGCGTCCTAAATTCGTATTGTCGGGTATCAATGAATGATTGAATCGCTACAAAAAATACTACCTTGGATTGCTGCTTTATCTTTCGCTCCGAAACTAGCAATTTCGATTGTTATTTTGGGTATTGCCGGTTTGGCGCTTACCCTATTGTGGTCTAAACAACCCAATGTTGATTACCCGGAGGCCAAGAACCATCAACCAGGAGCAGTAGAGCAGCGGCCACTTCCGAAATTCGTCGTGGGTAATGATAGAGAAGAGATTCGAAGACTAAACGGTGTTCGCGAACTTACTCCATTAGAGGATGGGTTGTCATTGGACAAACTTCCTTTGGGAGTCTTTGGTTACACCACTGCATGGGCATTGCCAAGTAATCCTTCGAGTGTAAAGGACGGAACTGGGGGCTATGGATTTTCCTTCAATAAATCTCCCGGAGGCACAGTTGGTACTGAAATACATAAATCTGAAAGTAATGAAATTTACGTGATTGTTTATGTTTCCGAGGAAGTTCGTATAAAACTGGAAGATCCTAGTAGAAAGATATCAGTTTCGGGAATTGTTTTTTTTAATCCGTATCAGGGAAACGATAAATTAATAGGCGTTCCTGTTAGGCGAATAACAAAATGGAATAGCCGTCAGCCTAATGATATCGGCTACATTGCTGATGTGGAGATTATTTGACTATTTGAACTACAGACACCTAACCAATCGCTGTTGCCTACGCTAGGTGTCATCAAATTCCCGGGACACAATACAAGACTCTCAATCGCTAGAAATTCCTATCTCAGAAGTTATTTATATAGAACAACCATTTTAATCTGTTAAAAAAGGACTGCATTATGGCCAGGATGGCAAGAGCAGTTTTTGCTGATATCCCTCACCACGTCACCCAACGTGGTAATCGCAGACAGCAGGTATTTTTCAAAGAGGAAGACTACTGTTTGTATAAATCATTGATTTTGCAGTACTGCAAGTTGCATCAAGTGAAAATCCGGGCCTATTGCTTAATGCCCAATCATGTTCATCTGGTTCTCGTCCCGAGTGAAAAAGTTGCTTTGGCCTGTGCAATTAGGGAGGCGCATCGAAGATACCCCCGGTCGATTAATTTCCGCAAAGATTGGCGTGGCTATCTATGGCAAGGCCGATTTGCCTCATTCCAAATGGATGAGAAATACTTGTACTCGGCAGTGCGATAGGTTGAATGTAATCCGGTTAAAGCAAATCTCGTATCATTATCCGAGCAGTGGAAATGGTCCGGTGCACGGGCACATTTACAGGGTAAAAACGATGATATTGTTGATGTAGTGCCAATGTTGGAGCGAGTTGAGGATTGGTCAGCGTATTTATGTTCAAAAAACGAGGATGACGAACAAATGCTTCGATTGCATGAGCGCACAGGCCGTCCACTGGGAAGCGATCAATTCGTCGATAAGTTAGAAATCCTGGCAGGTCGAAGATTACGGCCGGCAAAGCCAGGGCCTAAGCCTTCATCATCTTAATTCTTGTTCCGTATTGTGTCCCCAGATTTCTTACAGGACATACAGTTAATCGTAAGCGTATTCAACGCTTGATGCGCAAAATAGGCATACAGGCAATCTATCCAAAACCGAACTTAAGCAAAGCAAATAAGCAGCATAAGATTGCCCCGTACTTACTTGGAAACCGAAACATCAATCGGTCTAATCAGGTGTGGTGTAGCGATGTGACCTATATCCGGATGGACAGGGGCTTTGTGTATCTGACGGTGATTATGGACTGGTACAGCCGTAAAATACTGTCCTGGCGACTCTCCAACAGTTTAGATGTAAGCTTTTGCGTAGACGCGCTTGAAGAGGCACTCTATCACTATGGCATACCTGAGATATTCAATACCGACCAAGGGTCACAGTACACCAGTGAGGAGTTCACAGGGGTACTCAAAGCCAAGGGTATTGGAATCAGCATGGATGGCAAAGGCGCATGGCGAGATAATGTGTTTGTTGAGCATCTATGGCGTAGCGTGAAATATGAAGAAGTCTATCTCAACGCTTATGAGTCAATGCATGATGCCAAGCAACGCTTGGGTCGGTGGGTTGATTTTTATAACCGTGAACGCAAACATCAAACACTCAAAGCCACACCTGATCAAAAATTTGGTATGATCAATCAATCAAAGAGAGCGGCTTAAATCGAATGAAAATAACTCCTAAGCAACCTGTCCAAAAAATAGGGTACACTTCTACAATGTCTTTACATATACTACTCCTTATATCCACATACCCTAGGGTAGCATTCTGCCCCAACAATTCTGGTGCGGTAATCAAATGAAAAATGTTACAGGTTTACTATTGATAATGCTCATGCTCATGCATGGTTCCTTCTTTCATACAGCAATAGCACAAGACGGAAAAACAGCTTTGGTGCCTTTACCTTCAGTCGACGACTTCACCAAGGGTAATGATGGCTGGGCCTTGGGGTTGGGCCTGGGTGTTGAATACGAATCTGCCTACGAAGGGTCGGATGAATACGACTTCGAAGTCGATCCTGCCGGTGCGGTACAATGGCGCAGCGGTGATAATATTTTCTTCTGGGCGGGTGAGGTGCTGGGGTGGCGTGGCCTTCGTTCTGAAACGTGGCTATTCGAGGCTGCCGTGGCCTTCGATGAGGGTCGTGAAGAAAGTGATTCCGATGACGGTCATTTAGATGGTCTCGGTGATGGAGATGAGGGTGTTGAACTCGTGCTGCAAGTACGTCGTGCTTTCGATGCCGATTGGCGTTATTGGCTGGACGGTCGAGTTGTAACCGGTGATAACGGAAGTCTTGGTCTTTTCGGATTGGGGCGCCGCTTCGGCGATCAGAACGACGGAACCGGTCATGAAATTGTTATCGCTGTGGTATTTCAAGATAGCGATTTTGCCAATAAAGATTTTGGTATAGACGCAGAGCAGTCAGCCGCATCGGGACTGAGTGAGACCAATCTGAGTGGAGGATTTCGCTCGATTGGGTTCAATTACAATTATCGTCATTATATTAACGAGAATTGGCAGATTTTCGGCGAGGCACTCTATGAACGGTATAGTAGTGACATTGAGGATAGCCCAATCGCGCGCAACAACTATGAAGCCGAAGTAGGCGTCGGAATTATTTACGTATTCTAGACCGCCTAACGACCAAACTCAGCGGAATTCCGGGGACACAATACAAGACTCTCCATCGCTGGAAATTCCTATCTCAGAAGTTATTTATATAGAATAACCATTTTAATCTGTTAAAAAAGGACTGAATTATGGCCAGGATGGCAAGGGCAGTTTTTGCTGATATTCCTCACCACGCCACCCAACGTGGTAATCGCAGACAGCAGGTATTTTTCAAAGAGGAAGACTACTGTTTATATAAATCATTGATTTTGCAGTACTGCAAGTTGCATCAAGTGAAAATCCGGGCCTATTGCTTAATGCCCAATCATGTTCATCTGGTTCTCGTCCCGAGTGAAAAAGCCGCTTTGGCCTGTGCCATTGGGGAGGCGCATCGAAGATACACCCGGTCGATTAATTTCCGCAAAGATTGGCGTGGCTATCTATGGCAAGGCCGATTTGCCTCATTCCCAATGGATGAGAAATACTTGTACTCGGCAGTGCGATACGTTGAATGTAATCCGGTTAAAGCAAATCTCGTATCATTATCCGAGCAGTGGAAATGGTCCGGTGCACGGGCACATTTACAGGGTAAAAACGATGATATTGTTGATGTAGTGCCAATGCTGGAGCGGGTTGAGGATAGGTCAGCGTATTTATGTTCAAAAACCGAGGATGACGAACAAATGCTTCGATTGCATGAGCGCACAGGTCGTCCACTGGGAAGCGATCAATTCGTCGATAAGTTAGAAATCCTGGCAGGTCGAAGACTACGGCCAGCGAAGCCAGGGCCTAAGCCTTCATCATCTTAATTCTTGTTCCGTATTGTGTCCCCAGATTTCTAATTCAGCAAAGTAACGGGGAGAGCATAAATTTTAGCTGGGGGCTTGTTGCTTTGATCGTAATCAATCCACTATTAGCAGGTATTGGTTGTGCCTACCCTCATTTTAAGTAGGCGGCAAATGCATAACAAAACGTGCAAGCAAGGGCACTTCGTGCTGGGACGGCTTAACAGCCGTCCCAGCACTCAGCGTTATGAGTCATTAGATTTTCACTATGGCATATTTTTTTAGGAAGGAGCGAAGACTTTTCCGAATTCAATCGTATAAATCATTAGATGCTAAATATCAGCATTGATTTTCTATAATTAAGACTGAAAGGTGATTGATATGAATAAGATAAGTGTTGCGCTTTTAATATTTGGGGTTTCCTGTTTATCTGCGAATGTAAATGCAGGCGGTAAAGGGGAATTTAAACGGGAACTGGCTCTTGAATATTTTAATAAAATCGATGTGAATCAGAGTAAGACAATTGATCGATCAGAACTCAATATATTTTTTGATCAGAAGTTTACAGCAATAGATGTGAATGGCGATGGAGAAGCGACTAAAGATGAAATTAAAAGCCATATGAAAAATATGAAGTTTTCGATGCTAGATAAAGACAATGATGGTTATATCAGCAAAGATGAACTGAAGGCTAAGAGTTCCTGGAAGTACAATCGCCTGTTTTCAAAAGCAGATAGTAATGATGATGGCCTATTAAGCAAAGAAGAGCTTTCTCATCTTAAGAAAAAACACCATTAAGGAAAACTAAAATATAATACGAGCTTTGTAATAAAGCTCGTATTAGGTATGAACGAAAGCCCGGAAACCGAAATAGAAAGTGATGAGCAACTGATGCTGCTAATTCAGACTCATGACAGGCATGCATTTTCAGTGTTGGTGGCGCGTCATTCTCAGAAGTTTTACAGCCTCGCCTATCGTTCCTTATTTAATAAGACTGACGCCGAAGATGTTGTTCAGGACGCTTTTTTAAAAGTTTGGCGAAAACCCAAGCTATGGTCGTCAAAAAAACAAGCAAAATTTACAACCTGGTTTTATCGAATAGTGCTGAATGCCTGTTTAGATATGAATAAGAAAAAAGTCATAACTACCGATGTACTTGAGCAAGAACTTGAAGAATCAAGTAAGGTAGAGCAGGGCGATGGGAATTCACAGCTGGCAGATTTAGAAGCAGCTTTGCGAAGCTTGCCTGAAAGGCAGCGCACAGCACTAAATTTATGTTTTTACGAAGAATTAAGTAATCAGGAAGCAGCTGATATTATGGGTGTTCGATTAAAATCGCTTCAATCTCTTATAATGAGAGCTAAAGCAAACCTCAAAAAAATATTATTCATTGTTGAGGATAGTGCGTATGAGTAACAGTGACGAAAAGTTAAACGACATGCTGCTTAAGCTTGAAGTGCCGCCGCCAAGCCAAAACTTGAATTCAAGAATTGTTGCAGAAATTGATATAGTGCCTACCGATGATTCAATACCGTTTTTACAACAAGTTTTAAACAGTTTTATTATTCCTAAACCAACTTATGCTTTGGCTTTTAGCTTGACCTTGGGGCTTGTTTTAGGTTGGCAGGATTTCAATCCGCTCATTACTAATCAGAGTAGTTATGAAAGTTACGAAACATTAAGCACTTTAATGTTAGGTGAGGTAGATCTTTATGAGTAAAAAGTTAAAAATTGTTTTTAGTTTTTCCTTAATACTGAACCTTCTACTTTTTGGTTTGGTATCAGGGGCTATTTATAAAAAGCATTTCAGTGATTTTAAAGCTGGGCATTTTGAGCACAGGCATAAAATGATGGAGTCTAAAATCAATCGACTTGTGGAAAAACTGCCTGAAAGTCAGCAACAAGTATTTAAAGATAAAGTTCAGCAACTTATTCAGTCTCAGAAAGAAACCAAAGAGGAATATCTAAATCGAAAACAAGAGCTTATTACTTTGTTTATGGCTGATAATTTTGATCGAGATACTTACCGAGCAAAAACCAAAGAGCTTAATCTGCTCCATCAAAAACAGGCCTCGCAAAGAACGGAATTAATTAGTGATATTGTTTCGAAGTTATCTCCGGAAGAACGGAAGCATATAGCGAAAGCCTTTAAACATAAAAAGTGGTTTCGCTGAAATGCCTCTAATACTATAGGTAAAATTGAGTTCAATGCATAACAAGTCAAGGCAGCAACGCCACTTCGTGGCTGGACGCGCTAACGCGCGCCGCCGCTTGAGGCGTTATGTGTAAGCGAAGGAGATATCCTGATGGATCAATTAGAATTTTATAAAGCAAAACTTCAGTACGAAACTGATTCATGGGATTTGAGTGAATCGCTAAATAACGGAGACGATATTATCGTTATCGATGCTCGGTCGCCTGAGCATACGATATTGAGCATATCCCTACTGCTATAAATATTCCTCACAGAACAATGAGTCAGGAAACAACAGCACACCTCGATAAAGGCAAGCGTTATGTCACGTATTATGATGGTATTGGCTGCAATGCGTCTACAAAAGGGGCATTCAAAATGGCAGAGTTAGGCTGCGACGTGAAAGAGTTGCTCGGCGGTATCGATTGCTGGCGAAGAGATGGCTACGAAACGCATGGTAAGCAAGCGCGTGCTGGAAGTAAAATAGTATGCGGCTGCTAAATACACATAACAAGTCAATTAACTTCGCGCCTTCGGAGCCGGACAGCCAAAGCTTTGCTTTGTCTGCCGGTTATTGAGGCGTTCTGTGCGGTAATGGTTTCAAAATTACTTTTTAATCTTTCATCAACCACGTGAGGTTACTTTTGCTTAGTTTAATAGAAGTTCATCCGAATGATAAATTTTGGAAAATTTACCTTGAAATATCTGCAAAATATTTTCTTGAGAATTGGCCAGAAGATTTCCCACACAACCTACAAAAGATCCAAGATGAATATAGTTTGACTTTGAAGGATCGGTTAAAAGAGGGTGGAAGAGGCTTATTTTTATTCTGCAACAATGGGAAAAAATGTGGAGTAACCAACGTATACTTGACAAATGAAAAGGATACAAAAATTCTCAATATTGCTGAATTTTATATTCAGCCAAAAATGAGAAGACAAAAATTAGAATCTAAATATTACGAGTTAATTCTTGACTGGGCAAAAAAATGGTGCATCAAAAGTGAAAACAGAAGTCTTTTATAATAAGGAAGATGCAAACAATTTCTGGCAATATCTAGGTTTGTCATGGAATCAAATCAAAGATCGAAATTTATACTCAGGAGACTTCAAACTATGCCAAAGGTGGCCTCAGTATTGCAAACTGGCTTATTCAATATCTCGACTTCAGCATTGATTCTGGTGCCAATATTTGCCATTGTGCGAAACAGATACAGCAATAAAATGGTGTATTTTCAAATTTCCACAACAACCGAAACATCAGCTTTTCTAACAATTCGCAGCAGTGGGACGCGCTAATTGCGCGCCCCTGTGATTAGCGTTAGAGCAACAACAATGAAAGAGACGGATTGGGCAAAGGAAGTAGCTGAAAAGCTAAACAATAAACTCGCGGGATTTTCCGTCGAGGCCGGTAGGAGACTGACTTACGCTAATGAGATTGTAGATTATGAGGAAGATGGCCCGAACTATAACGAAATGACATATCAAACCGATATCCTTGTTTCCGAATCCTTCGGGAAAAAATCTTGGAAACCACGTGTAGTAATAGAAACAAAAATTGATAGCGTTTCCACACATGACGCCATTACTTATAGCCAAAAAGCAGCGTCAAATAAGTTCATACATCCATACCTAAGGTATGGCATTTTCCTAGGGCATCGAAGAGATTTTCCTCTTCCCGGGAGATTATTCAGGCATGGAGCACAGTTTGACTTTATGATTTCCTGGCGAGATTACGCATCAGAAGATTTTGAATGGGAAGCTTTAGTAAAAGTAGTGCGAAAGGAGATCAGGGCCTCCAAACAATTAGAGGAAATGATCTTTGATAGCCGACGTAAAAATCGAGAAAAATATTATGTTTTGCACAAATCACTTGTCACTAAAAGTGCCATGCAGCTCTAACAATCGCATGCAGCCGGATGCAGCAAAGCTGCGCCGCTGATGCGGGCGTTAGCCACTTATAGGATCAGGTCTTTCTTTTTGCTTTTTTAATAATCCGGCTCACTCGCGTATAATGCAAACCAAAGAAAGCGCGACTTTCGTCAATATTTTCCTGTCGATCACCTCGAGATGTAAGGTGATACAACGCACCAGCGAATTCTCATCTTAGCGGCCTGGCCATTCAGTATCCCTTTCTTATTAACTGTTCGGATATGAACGTCCAAAATGTCGAACAGCAAAAGGCAAGACCTGACCCCTTAATTTAAGTTGCCCATCATATAATTATGCGTTAAAGTGCATCCGGCTTCATTTAATTTCGGCTAAAATATAAGACCTAACCACATACTTGTTAAAAGGATCCTATAGATGAATGACACTAAATTAAGCGTAAAACCATTTATTTCCCTTATGTCGGTTAGCGGTCAGTGGCTATAAATCCGCATAAGCAAGTTACTCAAGCGGGAGAATTTTGTAGTTACCCTTTAGCAAGGCGTTAGCCTCACAAATCATTCTACAGAAATAAAAAAAGACCTATGACTTCAAAAAATCAAAAAGATACTGTTTCAAATGCGGTGAACGCCGCTAGTTCCATATGGAAAGCTGCTTTTAACAAAGGTGACGCAGAGGGTTGTGCCAATCAGTATGAAGATAACGCCATTATGCGTGCGGAACCTTTCGGAACTTTTACGGGAAGAGAAGAGATACAGGGGTTTTGGCAGAATCTCATCGATGAAGGATACTGTGATGTAGATTACATTGCCCCTGAACTTGAAATAATTGACGAATCTAGCGCTGTATTAAAATCTGGTTGGAAAATGAATAAAGCCAGAGGTGTAATACATAAAGAATTATGGGTTATCCAAACAGATGGTACGGCAAAACTACGTGAAGATTATTTTGAAGTACAAGGTTAACAAGCAAAGCCGGCGGATGCTTCGCACCGTGCCCGTTTGTGAGTATTAAAAACGCATAGTGCTTGCAGGGTCAGGTCTTTCTTTTTGCTTTCTTAATAATCCGGCTCACTCTCGTATAATGCAAGCCAAAGAAAGCGCGACTTTCGTAAATATTTTCCTGTCGATCACCTCGAGATGTAACGTGATACAACGCACCAGCGAATTCTAATCTTAGCGGCCTGGCCATTCAGTATCCCTTTCTTATTAACTGTTCGGCTCTGAACATCCAAAATGTCGAAAAGCAAAAGGCAAGACCCGACCCCTTAATTCGCATCAGCGGCTGAGGCAAGCGCAGCTTGCCGAAGTCCGGCTGCATGCGTTTCGTGTATTCGTATATCTTTTTCACCCGCGGGAGATTTCTCGCGATCACCTCATTGCCATACAGGTCACTAAGCAACCCAATTTCGGCAGAGTACTTCACTTCAAATGCCAGATTCAAAACAAGACCCCCTAGTAATTCGCATAACGCCCAAATCAGGTGCGCTGTAGGCGTCACTTGGATTTTTTTATTAGGCTAAAACTCTGAATTAGAGATAGGTTATGTTATTGTTTTCCAGCTTTATGAACTTTCTTTTTTGCAGTTCATTTATGATTTTACTTAGATCTTGCTCAGATATGCCGCCTTGGAACTGAAACATAGCTTTTATTGAGTTTGATAATGATTTTTTCTTTACTGGTTTTAACTTTGAAATACGCTCAATAACATACGAAATTGTTTCTGAATTACTTGGTGATGTAGCAACTTGTGGTTTTGGAGTGTTGTTGCTTGGCTGAGCCTTAACTTCTTTCTTTGGTTGAGACTTTACCCGTGTTTCAGGGTTTTCGTTCTCTTCTTCTTTTCTTGCTGTTTGAATCAAAAGTTGTGCAAGACGGAGTTTGTCTCGATAACTTAACTGCTCACATGCTAATGCAATTACATCATAATTCATTTATTACATTTTCCTCATAATGAAGATGTGTTGTTTTGATTAAAAGCCTAACGACCAAACTCAGCGGCTGGCGGTAGCCAGTCCGCTGGAGTACTTTGTTATACATTTCCACTTTTTTCTATATCTTCTATTTCCGCTATAACCTTACTTACATAACAATCATCTATTTTAATGTCTTTTTCTAAGTCTTGCATAAATCTCTGTAATTTTCGTTTTCCAAATTCAAATTTTAAAATCTCTAAAGCAAATATATTTTTCTGGATATGGTAATCCAATTCTTTCCTAAATGTATTCTTAAACCACCAATATTTCACATCTCCTATTATTTCTAGAATCAAATCAATTAATGACTGGATTCTGTAATTATTAATCTTAATTCTTATAAAAGCTTTTCTTTTTAGCTGATTGTAAAATTCCAAGTTTTTTCTTATATTTTTTTTAGTTTTCCAGTCATCTTTGGTCAAAATTTCGTCTAGAAGTCTATAAAATATCAGTCCTTCAATGTCTGCTTTTAGTTTCTCTTTATTAATTATTAACGATGTTTCTTGTAATTCTCTATCGTGTTTCAAGGGTAGTACTATTTCGTGCATGATATAGCCATAAATATTTCTGTTGATAATAGCCCAATTAAAGTCACTGCGTCTGTTATATTCTTTTTGCGGTGCATAATTGGGTGTTAGCAATAGTTTAGGACTATAGATTATAGTATTTCCACCTCGATAAATTGAGCATTCCTTTTCTGTTTTGCCAATCTCTTCAATTCTATATGTCAGCTTTCTAAAAACATTTATTCCATCTGATAATTTTGCTGTATTTTGTAAAAATTCTTTAAAAGCTTCAAAGTTTATATTGTTTTCTTGGTTTAAATAATATGGATATTCAAGATGTTGAAAATTTGTATTTGATAGGTCATAATAAAATTCCTCTCTTTCAATACTTTGTTTTTGCAGTTCATTTAGTTCAAACTTTTCATTTGGCTTACAGTTGGCAAAATAAGTCAGGTTGTAGTAGAAGTCTATCAACTGTGTTCGCAAAGTGCTTAAAAATGGTAAAGGTGGCGCATCAGAGATTTGACCAAAAATTGCATCAATTCCGCGATTAGAATGTTCTAAAATTGTTTCAAAGTAATAAGGTATTTCAGTGTCGTTTTTAGTGTCCATCTTAAACAAATGGTCATCATCAATTATCCACGCAATAAAATTATTTTTAAATAACTCTTTTCCTCTTTCATACACTTTTTGTTGTAGGATTGTTCTACTCTCTGAGATAGAGAGACGGCCATTTGAGTCATGTTTAATGATCTCAGCATTAATTTTCTTTTCTGACACAAAATAATTTATAAGCGGTCTTATTTCATATTCATCAGCAGTATTTTCTAAAATTAAAAACCTGTAATCAAGAATACAGGGAAAGTCACGTTGGTATAGAGCAAGGAACGATTTAAATAATTCTTTTAAGTTTTTTGTATTATCTGAAATTGTCCCAATCATTAAATGAAACGGTTTAATATCTTTTTTATCTACTCTCTTCTCTATTTTTGCAGAATTCTCGTTTTGAATTTTAGTATTTTCAGGAATAGAATAGTTAAACAGTTTTTTAGCTCGCTTTAACGACTGTTCTTGTATATTTTTTGGAAATTGATGTAAATACTTATGATAAAAGGTATCTAAACCTTCTTTCTTATTTTCAGGGGTAGAGGTAACTCTATTTTTTGAAGTCGCATAATGATTGACTAAAACATCATCTATGGTAACTATTCTTTTTGAATCGTTAATTTTTAGATATTCTACCAGTCTAATTCCAAAATCTCTGTCAGTTACACTTTTGAGACTTTCATCAAAGCCACCAATTGACCAGAATGTTTTGAGATCAATAAAAAGGTTGCTACCTTGTAGTCCCGGATTTTCAATAAAGAACTTTTCTTTTGTAATATCTTCTTCTTTTACTTTGACCTCGATTGTTTCGTCTTTTTCAATTCTTGTAATTCCGGTAATCGATGCGATAGTTTCAATTTTCTCTTTAACTATTTTCTTTTTAGATTCCGTTACGCTCTTATAAAGAGTTTCTAAATAATTTTCCTTCCACTCATCATCGTCATCAAGAAAGGCAAGGTAGTAGTTTTTTCCTGAGTAACGCAATGCTTTAAATGCTGCGGTATTCCAAGCACCTGTACCAGAGAATCCTTTAGTTCGTGTGTTTTGAATTAAATTAGTATGGAAAAAATTTTCAAATTTAAGGTGATATCTTTTCTTTTGGAGTTTAAATTCTTCAAATCTGGGTTTTAATGTTTCTTGCCTCAAAGCCCTGATCCCACTTTTTATTTTGAAGTATTCATCTGAATGGAGGCTATCACTATTTATTGGGTTATCGTCAACAATGTAAATTTGATGTGGATTGATATTAATTTGCCGATACACAGATTTTAAAGAACGCTCAAGTAGTAGAGTAGTTCTTGCAAAACTTGTAGCAATTATTACAATTATTGGATTCGTGTTTGGCTTGGTTGAACTCATACTTTATTATTCTTTTTAAGAAAAAAGATCATAAAATCAGAGTTTTTGAGTCCGTTGGTTTGTTGTTTATCGTTGGTTTGTATAATTTCTTGGATTTCCAGATGGTATCTGTCAAATAGATTTTCGTAAAAAGACAATGGTCTATGAATATCAACACGTTTTTTACCTGATGAGTATATTTCTTTTTTAAATTCCGTCTCTTTCGTATAGATAAAATTATCTGGTAATATTCGTTCTTGTAATGTAGAGTATGGTTGATATGTATATAAAGGATTGCAAATAACCATAACGATATGGTTATTTGAAAGTGCAGTTACATCCGTCATGATTTGTTCTATGCTATCTAATCGTTCTTGCTTGGTTTTTGCCAAATTATCGCACAAAACTAAAGAACATAAAACACCGTCAAATGTCTTTTTTTCTGTAATTAATTGCTTTAATTGCTGGGAATCCAAAATATCAATACCTCGATAGTATTTATCCTTGTATCTATCTACAATTTTCTTATCAGGCTCATAAGCAGTTACAGATAAATTCAGGTCAAACAAAAGTTTAGACATATCGCCGTAACCCGAACCATAGTCTAAAACATTTTTTGCCTTAATGTTATTTTGGAAAATATCTCTAATAATTGGATTTAAAACCTCCTTTTTGTCTATGATTAAAACCTTGTCATAGAACTTATCAAACTCCGCTTTCAATTCACTTTCTGATAAGCCAAATTCTGTCATTAAAGAAAAATCTTCTTCTTCATTAACAGAGGAAAGATATTTATTATATTCTTGTACTTTTGTTATCTTATCTTGTAATTTGTAGCTAACAAAGGCTCTGCGACACATGCTTTTGAATAAATAATCAGAAATAGGTAAAAGGCTTTTTCCAATATCAATTAAAAGCAAATCTCCATCTTTTGTTAATTGCAAATTCTTTGGTTTGAAGTCAACTAAAGACCAACCTATTTTATAAAATTCTTTAAGTAGAGCAATAAATTTATCAATACTTATTGCTACTTGATTTTTAGCCATTAAAGCACGTGTTTTTTTAAATTTGTATTTAATAAAAATATTATTGTCTGAAAAAGATACTTTAAATTTTGGTAATCCTAAGATATTGTTTTGCTCATGAATCTTTTCTGACATAGAAAGCAATTTCCAATATAACTCCAAGGGTTGTTCAGTTTGAGAAATAACTTTGTACACATATTCTTTGTCAGTAAAAACAGAGCCTTCTGTCCCTTGACCTAAAAAGAAAAGATTACTATCCGTTTTGAAATGACTTATGATAATTTTTTTGGCTTTATCTTTTCCTATTTTTGGACTGCCAACTCCTTTAAATTTCCGTTGATAATTCGGTAATTTATCCTTTAGTATTGCAATTACTTCTTTTGCATTTTTGGCACAAAAGACAATATCATCTCTTCTATCATCCAAAGATTTGCCACATAATTTTCCACTCCAACCCCTCACTTTTAGACCAATAATTAACTTCTGCATCTGCCAAGCTGCCGAAATTTCGTTTAATGTTCCTGAACCTCCGCCAACTGCAACGACAGCATTTGCCATACTAATCAGTATTAAATTTCGAGCGAGTCCAACACCAGTGGGTATAGCGATGTCAATGTGTTCATTTGAACTTTCTGAATCGTAATCAGGTAAAATCCCGATTATTGAATTTGAATTTTTATTGTAGTTTTTTGATGATTTTGCTCCTTTTGAAGCATACTCCATTACCCCGCCCAGACCTCCTGTTGCCAATGCGAAGCCATTATCAATAATTAGTCGCCCTAATTCACAAGATATTTCTTGTTTCTCGATATCATTTTCGATATCGGCATTTCCAATTATCGCTATAATTTGTTTTGACAATTACTATCCTCCTCTCTTGACATGTCACCGACCAAGCTCAGCGGCGGTTTCTAAATTTGACTTAAAACAGAAAAGTATTTCTCTAATTAACTCTATTATTTCTGATTTAAGCAAGGAGACTGAAATAATATCTGCAAGAAATTCATCAACATTCTTATTTTTCGATAGCTTCAAACTATTTTAGAACTGGTTTTGTGTATAACGTCGCCGTTAACCGGCATGCCGTAGCGGTGTTTGTTTTGTGCTATTCAAGCACAAAACAAACCCTTGCAGGGTCAAGTCTTTCTTTTTGCTTTTTTAATAATCCGGCTCACTCTCGTATAATGCAAGCCAAAGAAAGCGCGACTTTCGTAAATATTTTTCTGTCGATCACCTCGAGATATAACGTGATACAACGCACCAGCGAATTCTACTCTTAGCGGCTTGGCCATTCAGTATCCCTTTCTTATTAACTGTTCGGCTCTTAACATTCAAAATGCCGAAAAGCAAAAGGCAAGACCTGACCCCTTAATCATTGGATTGCACCAACCTGCCAGCCTTGATTATGGTAATATTATAGCGTAATATTCCGATATGCCTCGGCTTTTAATCGATATCGTCGGGAACGCCGGTTTACAACTGCTGTCTTAAATACGGAATCGCTTTTACTTTGGAGACCTCAATGAAATATTTTCATGGCATAGTATTGCTACTGACAACAATGGCCGCACCGGTATTATCCGCGGATCAGGCACATAATGACATTATTGCCGGCCTCCAAAAGCTGCTGCCGGAAGTTCAGATCGACTCCATTCAACCCACGCCGATACAGGATATTTACCAGGTCCTGATGGGGGTCGATGTATTGTACATTAGCGGTAACGGTCGCTTTGCCTTCCAGGGGGAGCTGTTTGATTTGAACAGCCGCGATAATTTGACCGAATCAGTGCGTTCATCGGCCCGGGCCGGGGTACTGCAACAATTAAGCCGGGATGATTATATTGAATTTGCCCCCGATGAACCGGATCATGTCATATACGCGTTTACCGACATTGATTGCGGCTATTGTCAAAAATTACACTGGGACGTGCCCGAGTTAAATAAAGGCGGAATTGCGGTTCGTTATCTGGCGTACCCCAGGGCCGGCCCGAATTCAGATACGGGGCGGGAAATGGGCGCGGTTTGGTGTGCCGCCGACCGACAACAGGCGATGACCGACGCCAAAAATAATCAGAAATTTGCACAACAACAATGCGATCATCCGGTCGCCGAACAATATGTACTCGGACAAACCCTGGGCGTTCGCGGTACGCCGGCGATTTACCTGCAGGATGGCAGAAACCTGCCGGGCTATATGCCGCCCCAGGAACTGATCGACCAGGCCCGACGCTAATCTTCAAAATCGGTTTTGAGACCGGTCAATTTTGCCACGGTCTTACTGCCGTCCTTTTCCACGTGCACCAGCTTGACCGGCACGTGGTCGGCGCCGGTTGCACACCAGAACAGGGTCATACGCTTGCTGTCCGGCCTGTGTCGTTCCAATTTAATCGTCTCAAACCGCCCCGCCGGGGTATCCACCGTTTCCCGTCCACGGTATTTAAAATGATAGGTTTTAATCCTGCCGTCATCAGCGACCAGCGTATATAATCTGGGGATGACGCCCTGATTTAAATCACGCATAATCACCAATTGGTAGAGCAACGGATCGAGCATGCCGTCCTCGGTCGGCATATGCCGGATGGTGGTTCCGACTCGGTTGGTGATTTGTTGTTGCCGCCAATCGAAATCAATATCGCTTGTGCGCGGTTTTTTGCCGCCGCTTTGTCGGTAGCGATAGCGCAACGGACGATATTCCGCATCGTGCACCAGCCAATATGATTCCTCAATCACATGATCCTTTCTAAACAACGATATCAGCCCGGTTGTCTTAAATTCCGAATAAAACACGTAACCATCGCCGGTTTGGTGAAACGAGCGGTGCATTTCCCCTATCTTTAAGCCTTGATGAAACAAACTGTAATCGGCCTCAAAAAAGCCGGGCAGAATCGGCCCGGCCTGTGCCGGTGAACCGACCGACAACAGATAAAACATGCAGGCAGACCATATAAATGGCATATTAAATCTCGAAATAATCCCAGGCATTCTTTAAACCTTACAGATTTTACTTTGATTATGATTGATAGCCAGTATGATCCTCAGTCCATGCAAACACCGCTATTTACACCCACAACCTCGGCGTCAGCATTAGTCGTGGGCGATATCATACTCGACCGCTATATCCATGGCGAGACCTCCCGTATTTCACCCGAAGCCCCGGTGCCGGTGGTGCGGGTGCAAAACAGCGAAGACCGGCCCGGCGGCGCCGGTAACGTCGCCCAAAACCTGTGTGCCACCGGGGTACAGGTCAAATTGCTGGGGATCACCGGCGACGATCAGGCCGCCGATCTGTTGACCGAGCGCTTGACCGCAATCGGAGTCGCTTGCCAATTCAGCCGCCAATTGAACTCTCCCACCCTGACCAAACTGCGCGTGCTGAGCCAGAATCAACAGTTATTGCGGCTCGATTACGAAGAAGAACCCCATATTACCGATTCCACAAAACTGTTGGACGCCTATCGTCACAATCTTGGCGACGCCGATATTGTGATCCTGTCCGATTACGCCAAAGGCAGTCTGGCTAAGGTGGATGAATTTATAAAAATGGCCAAACACGCCGGCGTACCGGTGGTTATTGATCCCAAGGGCACCGATTTTAGTCGTTATACCGGCGCCAACCTGATCACACCGAACCAAAAAGAACTCGAGGCCGTTGTCGGCTCCTGCGGCGACGTCGATCAAATTATCGACCGCGCCCAGGCCCTGCGCCGGCAACTCTCCATAGACGCAATACTACTTACCCGTGGTGAAGCCGGGATGACCCTGATACAAAAGGATCGACAACCGCTGCATTTCCGGGCCCGGGCCCACGAAGTATATGATGTAACCGGTGCCGGTGACACCGTGATCGCGGTATTGGCGGCGGCGTTAATATCCGGTTACGCACTTGAACAGGCCGCGGAATTTGCCAATATCGCCGCCGGCGTAGTCGTGGAAAAACTGGGCACCGCCACCGCCAGTGTCGATGAAATCAATCGGATCACACCCGCCGGCAACAAACATATCCGGTCATTGGCCCTGCTCGACGAACAGCTTGGAATACTTGGCCGACGGCAAAGAAAAATTGTTATGACCAACGGCTGTTTCGACCTGCTACACGCGGGGCATATCAATTATCTCACCGCCGCAAAACAACTGGGTGACTATCTGCTGGTCGCGGTCAATGACGATCAATCGGTGAGCCGGTTAAAAGGCCGCGGTCGACCGATCATCCCGTTATCGCAACGTGTCGAGATACTGGCCGCACTCGGATGCGTCGATGGCGTGATCGCCTTTGCCGAAGACACACCCGAACAATTAATCCGCCGCGTATCACCCGCGGTACTGGTAAAAGGCGGCGACTATACCGAAGCCCAAATTGCCGGCGCCGCGCATGTAAGAAATACCGGCGGCGAGATCAAAATCCTACCCTTGGCGGCGGGTTGTTCCACCACCTCGATTATCGAAAAAATAACCCGGTGTCAATCAACCCAATGACTGGCGCCCAAAACATGACCCAGTCGGCCGGATATCGCGTCACCACCCTGGCGGCATTGACAACAGGGCCCAATATTTAGTTGCATGAGAAGTCTTTATTCCCTGGCACTCTATTGTTCCCTGCCGATCATTCTGTTGATACTGTTTGTCAAAGGATTGCGCAATAACGATTATTGGCGCCGGATCCCGGAACGTTTTGGCTTCACGTTGGTGCCGGGCACCGATAACAGGCCGACCATTTCCATTCACGCCGTTTCGGTGGGTGAGGTCAACGCCACCAAACCGATAGTCAGCCATTTGCTCGATCACTATCCGGATCATAGCATTATCATCACCACCATGACCCCGGCCGGAACCGAAACGGTGCATCAAAATTATGGCAACAAAGTACGTCATTGTTACCTGCCTTACGATTTCCCCGGTGCGATCAAACGCTTCCTGGCGCAGGTCCGGCCGCAACTGCAGATCGTGATGGAAACCGAAATATGGCCCAACTGGTTTTACCGACTGCGACAATATGGCATTCCTATTTTACTCATCAATGCGCGCATGTCCGGAATATCAATCAAGGGCTATTTAAAATTCAAACCACTCATCCAATCCACCCTGTTGGTGGTCGACCGCATTGCCGCCCAAACCCATGCCGATGCCGAACGGTTCATCCATTTAGGCGTGCATAAAGATAAGATCGAAGTAACCGGAAATTTGAAATTCAGCGTGCCTTTGCCTCGAAACATACCCAGGCAGGGCCAGGCTTTGCGCAAACGACTCTCGGCCCACCGGCCGGTCTGGATAGCCGCCAGCACCCACGCGGGCGAAGAAGAAATAATTCTGGATGCCTATCAACAAATACAACGGGCCATCCGGCGGTGCCTGTTAATCATTGCCCCAAGGCATATTGAACGCACCGAACAAATCGTCCATCTTTGCAAAAAACATAATTACAGCTATGTAAAAAAGACTGATTCGAGTGCTTACTCCAACGATACCCAGGTGTATATTCTGAACACCCTGGGGGAACTGATAAAATATTATGCGGCCGCGGACGTCGCGTTTGTTGGCGGCAGTCTGGTCAACGTCGGCGGACATAACGTACTCGAACCGGTGAGTATAGGCGTGCCCACTATTACCGGGCCTTATACCCATAACTTTGTCGAAATCAATGAGCAGTTGCAAGTGGTGGGCGTGGTATCGCGCGTCTCCAATACCGGGGAACTGGCGGCAAAAGTCATCGGTTTCCTGACCGATACCAAACTGATATACAAGGTGGGTAGGCAGGGCAAACACTATATCAGACAAAACCAGGGCAACGCCGACAAGGTGCTGTCCATAATTGCATCCTATTTAAACCGCTTGTAACATGGGCGTCCGAGCCATACATCCTCTCCCGTGAGCTGACGCGAACCATTATTACCAGGCAACGGGCGCGGACGTCTGTTATAATATATTTAAAATACGCCTGTCTTTAAGTGCAACCTGTTTTTATTAGGAGAATATTGTAATGATGCGTACCGCTAAATTTATGTTGTTGTTTATGTTGGCCCCGTTGAACGCGGCGGCAACCGATTTTGCGACCGTGGAAACCGTTCGCATGGTGTTAAATTGTATGGTTGATAATGGTGGCTTATCCGATGAAAATCTTTATACCTGTTCATGCCGTCACGATGCGATTGCCGACCGCATGTCGTTTTCAGATTATGAGGAAGGCGTGACTTATGAGCGTAACAAGGCCATGCCGGGTGAAAAAGGCGGCTTTTTTAGGGATAATAAGCGCGGCGAACAATTTTATAAGACCCTGCTTGACGTCAGAAAGGCTGCGGATGGTCAATGTATTACCGTGCGCAAGGTGGAGCGCAGGCCGAATAGTGAATAGCAGCGCGGGGTCAATCACCCTCGGCGGTCATTGCTGATTTGATATCGACGAATGAGCGGCCGGGGGGTAGGGTAGGGGCGCGTTCAAAGAGGGTTTGAGGCGTCTATGGTTGCATTCGCCCAAATAGTTTGGCAAAATTAAAAATAAATTTGATTATTTAAATTGTAACGATTATACTGAACAACATCGATAAATATAGTTGGAAAATAAGAACAAGCGCGGGAACGCGGTGTAGCAAATTAGCAAAGATGGTGATCTCAATATTAACAATAGTGGCCAAACTCTGGTTACCTGGGATTAAAGTCATTGTCTTGTCCGTATTTTTTCCGCTTGCTTTTTATTACCGGCTTCTTTTACAACCCTTTAGTGCTTTTGGATCTCGGAGCGTTTAGGGAGTTTGTTTATACATAAGAGATCACCAAATACATGATCAACTAAACAATAGAGGAGGAGATCATGAGTAAATTATCAGTAAAAAGGTGGCTTATCGCCATATTGGCCCTTGGATTGTCGGTGCCAGCCATTGCGAACGAGGAAGTGCGCAAGCTGAACGCCAATCCTAATTATTGGGCTTTTCCCGGCGGTGACTACAACAATTGGCGTTATTCTGCGTTGGATCAAATCAACAACAAGAACGCTGACAAAGTGGTTGCTGCGTGGACGTTTTCAACCGGACGTCTGCAGGGTCATGAAGGTGGGCCTTTGGTGCTTCCTACAAGCGCTACCGGTCTGCCGCATGATACCCTGTATATCCACTCGTCTTTTCCGAATGATGTCTTTGCTATCAATCTCGATACCTTAGAAATCGTTTGGTATCACGAGCCGCAACAGGATGAGGCGGAAACGGTTCCGGTAATGTGTTGTGATATCGTCAACCGTGGTTTGGGTTACAGCATGGGTCAAATCTACCTGCAACAGGCGGATACCCTGCTCGTGGCTCTTGACGCCAAGACCGGCGAAGTCAAATGGACGGCCGAAAATGGTCGTGAAATCGGTTACGGTCCCGCCGCCGGCGACACCAACACCAATGCACCGCATCCGGTCAAGGATAAGGTGATCACGGGTTGTTCCGGTGCCGAATTCGGCGTGCGTTGCTGGATAGCCGCATTTAATGCAAAAGACGGTTCTTTGGCATGGCGTGCGTTCAGCATGGGGCCTGACGAGGATATCTTGTTTGATCCCAAGAAAACGACCTCATTGGGCAAACCGGTGGGCAAGGATTCATCTTTGAAAACCTGGTGTGGTAATTCCGATTGGAAGGCCCCGGCTATCGCGCCTAATAAGTGCAAAACCCTGAGTGATGCATGGAAATCGGGCGGCGGTTCCGTTTGGGGCTGGTGGCCTGTGGACTTTGATGAAAACCTGGTGTACTACGGCAGTGGCAACCCATCTACCTGGAACCCTGTCGTTCGTCCCGGTGATAACAAATGGTCCATGGCTATCTTTGCCCGTGACGTGGACACTGGTATTGCCCGCTGGGCTTATCAGATGACCCCGCATGATGAATGGGATTATGACGGTGTGAACGAGATGATCCTGGCCGATATGAAGGTTAAGGGTAAAGACCGTAAGGCATTGGTTCACTTTGACCGTAATGGTTTTGCCTATACCATGGATCGTGTGAGCGGTGAACTGTTGGTTGCTGAAAAGTATGATCCGGCGGTTAACTGGGCAACTCATATTGATATGAAAACCGGTTATCCTCAGACTGTGAATCAATACAGCACCCACTACAATGGGGAAGACGTTGTGTCCAAGGATATCTGCCCTGCAGCTCTGGGCACCAAGGACCAGCAACCTGCGGCCTACAGCCCGCGTACCGGTCTGTTTTATGTGCCGACTAACCACGTATGTATGACCTATGAACCGGTTTCATACGCGGCCGGTGGTAATCAGTACACGGCCGGTCAGGCATACGTTAATGCCAACCTGACCATGTATCCCGCCGGTGCGGTTTGCCCGGAATGTCCGAACAACAATGCTGCGAAGGACAATATGGGTAACATGATTTCCTGGGATGCCGACAAGGGCAAGATCGTATGGTCTATTGCCGAGCAATGGTCGGTTTGGTCCGGCATATTGGCCACCGGCGGTGACGTAGTTTACTACGGTACCCTGGATGCTTATGCCAAGGCCGTTGATGCCAAGACCGGAAAATTGCTTTGGAAGTTCAAGGCTCCTTCCGGGATTATCGGCAACTTCAATTCCTGGGCTCACAAAGGTAAGCAGTACGTGGGCGTACTTTCAGGTATCGGTGGTTGGGCCGGCGCAGTTGTGGCCATCCCAGGCTTGTCAGCCGCACCTGATACTGCCGCACTGGGCGCCGTTGGCGGTTATCGTAAACTGCTGAATTCATCGCGTAACAGCGGTGTACTGATGGTGTTTAGCTTGCCGTAGCAGGGCAGAATCAAAAATAATCTAATAATTCGTATTTGTATCTTTAATCCCCGGTATCGAAAGATATCGGGGATTTTTTATTTCCGGGTACGGATGGAGCCGGTGCCGGTGGGTTTCCCTCCCTGGTATCAATTAAATATAAATTAATATGAGACTTTCAGGAAAGATCCCGGTCTAAAAGTTGCTTGGACCAGGTAATCTTTTATACTGTACATCCAAACTGTCGGGTGATTTTCAAAAATCCATTATTGAAAGGAGGATGCTAGTGAATAAAATATATTGTCTTGGCCGATTTGTGGCGGTTGTTAGTGTATTGCTTCCATCATTTGTCTGGGCCACCGATCACGTCATTAATGCCGAAGCCCGCGCCTTTAAGCCTGACATCGTCTATATCCAGCCCAATGATGTGGTTAAATTTATCAATATGACCTCACATAATGCGGTGACTTACATCGTGCCGGAAGGGGCCAAGGGGTGGGGTGAACGCGGCAAGGGGCTTGGAGAAAACCTCAGTGTAAAACTGGAACAGGAAGGGATTTATGGTTATGCCTGCGACCCGCATATTGGCTTTGGCATGGTGGGTGTGGTCGTCGTGGGCGACGTCAGTGCCGAGGACCTGGCCATGACAAAACAGCAGGCCCTGGATACGCTGGAAGGGCCCTATCGGCGCCTGATCGGCAAAATTAATAAAGTCACCCCAACTAAATAACGGTTTATATTGACAATGAAAAAATTACTCATACTTACCATTTTGTTTTTATCTGGCGGTGTTGTCGTGGCGGAGACAAGAACCTCGCTCAAGGTGTGCGCCGATCCCTATATGTTGCCCTTTTCAAACCAGGATTTATCCGGTTATGAGAATAAAATTGCCGCGTTATTTGCCGAGCAGTTGGGGCTGGAAGTGAAATATGAATTTTTTCCGCAGCGTATCGGTTTTATCCGCAATACTTTGCGGGCTGAATCGGAGCAGGGGATCGGCTACAAGTGTGATCTGGTGATCACCGTGCCGTCCAATTTTGAACTCGCGGCAACCACTCAGCCTTATTATACATCGACTTATATGCTGGTGTTTGCCAAGGGCAGGGGGGTCGATGAGGTCAGCGAGCCCGGGATGTTGGCAAAGGTGATAAAAGATAATAACGTCCCATTTAAGATCGGCCTGGCCGATAAAGGGCCGGGTCAGCTATGGGTGTTTTATCAAGAGTTGATGGGCTATATGACGCCTTATCAAGGTCAACCCGGGGACCCCAAGGTCAACCCGGGACAGGTGCTTATTAAGGATATTGTCGACGGTAAAATTGATGCCGCGGTAATATGGGGCCCCACCGCCGGTTATTATGCCAAAAAATACCAGGACCGGGCGCAGTTGGTATTGTTGCCGCTGAAGGATAACCCTGAAAAGAACCCTGCAATGAGGTTTTCCTATAGTATCTCCATGGCGGTGCGCTATGGCGAGCAGGAGTGGAAGGATACGATAGATGGATTGATCGATAAGAATAAAGATGAAATACGCCGGATTCTGATCGATTACGGTGTGCCGTTAGTGAATTAGAGGATGGGTGAATTAGAGGAGTGGTTTATGCTTAAACGATTATTGACCTGGATTTTTTTCATATGCGCTTGCGTCTCAGTGGCGCAGGCGGAAACCGACAAGATCACGCCCGATAAGCTGGAGGCGAACATAGGGCGCATGGGTGAGGTTGACGAGGTACCGGAAGGATTTGAATTTTCCGAGGCCGAAAACAGTCTGTGGTTGACCGATCATTTGGCCAATATCACCCAACCCTCGCAACTATATTATGAATTCATTAAGAGAGGCAGTCACGAGGAGGGTTTTTCCGACTCGGTTTATCTGAACATATTAAAACTCAATGAGGATGGCACTAAAAATGCGGCGTTGGAATTTTTCACCGGCGAAAGAACCCAAACGGTCGCCCCCGGCAATGTTACCAATATCGTCGGTAATCCGGTGCTGGGTATTTTTATGCAGGGTGACGTGTATGAAATGAATCGCCTGACTGAAGGCCATTGGCGTCATTTTCATAAGCAGATCAAGGTGGCCCTGAGAGAAACCGCGGTGGTGGAGGCGACCGAGGTCAATTTTGGCGGCAGGCAGTTGGCGGCAAAGAAAATTTCCTTTACCCCTTATCTCAAGGATCCGCACCGCAGTCGATTTGAAAAATTTGCCGAAAAAACATATGAGATCATTCTTTCCGATCAGGTGCCCGGCAGCCTGTATAAAATCAGAACGATTGTGGTCGCCAGGGATAATGCCGAGACTGAGCCGGTGATGGAGGAGATATTGACCCTGGTGGATGCCAAATCCGGCAGGCCGGAGTAATCTTTTTTTTAGCCGTAAAGGTTTATTTTTTTGGGCTTATTTTTAAGGTTTATTTTTTAGGCTTATTTTTTAGGGGGAGGGGCATGTAGCCGGCGCCTTGTCATCGTCTCTGCTCCCCGGTGCCAGCTTGACCGCACAAAATTTAAATTCAGGGATTTTGGCCTCCGGGTCCAGCTCCTCGTTGGTGATCAGGTTGGCGGCCGCCTCGGTAAAGGTAAATGGCATCATCACCACCCCCTCCAGCATGTGTTCATCGGCTCTGGTGGTTGCGGCAATCCGGCCGCGGCGGGATTCTATTACCAGCATATCACCGGTGTTTAAGTTGAATTTGGCCAGGTCTTTGGGACTGATCATTACACAGGGGCCCGGCTCCAGCGCATCCAATACCCGCGAATGGCGGGTCATGGTGCCGGTATGCCAATGTTCGAGTTGACGGCCGGTGACAAAGATATAGGGATAGGTATTATCCGGCATTTCCGCCGCCTCGGCGTACTCGGCCGCAATGAATCGTCCCTTGCCGTCTTCAGTCGGAAAGATGCCGTTCTTAAACAGGATGGGCTCGCCGGCGTCGCCCTCGTTGATAAGCGGGTAGGTTAATGAATCTTCCCGATCCAATCGCTCCCAGGTCATGCCGGCCATGCTTGGTACCGCCTGTTTGATCTCTTCAAAAACGTCCCGCGGGCCCTGGTAATGCCAGTCCAGGCCAATTCGCTTTGCCAGTTCCTGGATGATCCATAGGTCTTGTTTTGCATCGCCCGGCGGGTCGATGGCCTGGCGCCCCATTTGGACGCGACGGTCGGTGTTAGTAAAGGTGCCTGATTTTTCCGGGAACGCGCTGGCCGGTAAAATAATGTCGGCATAACTGCAGGTCTCGGTAAAGAAAATATCCTGTACGATGCAGAGTTCCAATTTTGCCAGGGCCTCCCTGGCATGATTCAGATTTGGGTCCGACATGGCCGGATTTTCTCCCATGATATACAAACCATGTAATTCGCGTTGATGAATGGCATGCATGATCTCAACCACGGTCTTGCCGACGTTTGGATTAAGCGGTTTGCCCCAGAATTTTTCAAATTTTTGCCGGACTTCAGGATCGGCCACCGCTTGATAGTCGGGATACACCATCGGGATCAAACCGACGTCGGAGGCGCCCTGCACGTTGTTTTGTCCGCGCAGGGGATGTAAGCCGGTGCTGGGCCTGCCGATCTGTCCGGTCATCAGTGCCAGTGATATTAAACAACGGGCGTTATCGGTACCATAGGTATGCTGGGAAATGCCCATGCCCCAAAAGATGATCGCCGTTTTCGCAGTGGCATATAATCGGGCCACCCGTTTAATCCGTTCGGCGGGAATACCGCAAACCGGCGCCGCCCGTTCCGCACTGTATTTAAGCACGGTTTGTTTTAATGCATCAAAACCGTCGGTATGTTGCTCTATGAAAGCCGGATCATGTAAGCCTTCAGTAATGATGGTATGCATCATCGCATTGAGCAATAATACATCCGTACCCGGTCTTAACTGCAACAGTTGGTCGGCGTACAGATGCATCTCAGAACCATAGGGTTCGATCAGGATTAAGCGGCTGCCGCGCTTGACGGCATTTTTTATAAAGGTCGCGGCAACCGGATGGTTGTCATTTGGTCTGGCCCCGATAACCATAATCACTTCCGCTTCGGCGCCGTCGGCAACCTGGTTGGAAACCGCACCGGAACCAATAGTTTCCAGCAATGCCGTCACCGAAGACGCATGGCACAGACGCGTGCAATGGTCAACATTATTGCAGCCAAAGCCGGTGCGCACCAATTTTTGCACCAGGTAGGCCTCTTCATTACTACCCTTGGCGCAGCCAAATCCGGCCAGTGCCTCAGGCCCGACGGTGTCTCTTATTCGCCTCAGGCCGGCGGCGGCGAAATCCAGGGCTTCATCCCAGTCCGCGGCGCGGAAATATTTATCGATATCACGCGGGTCGATCAAGCCGGGCAGTTTTTTTGCTTGTTCACGGCGGATCAATGGGCGGATCAGGCGATCATGGTGATGCACATAATCAAACCCATACCGACCCTTAACGCATAAGCGGCCTTTGTTTGCCGGACCGTCTCGGCCCTCGATATACTGAATCCGCTTATGGTTAATATTAAACGTGATTAAACAACCCACGCCACAGTAAGGACAAACCGATTCAACCTTTTTATCAGCCTGCACCAGGCCGGCGTTTTTTGCCGGCATGAGTGCGCCGGTGGGGCAGGCCTGGACACATTCGCCACAGGCAACACAGGTGCTTTCACCCATGGGCGCGGCCATGTCGAACACGATGCGTGACTGCTTGCCGCGGAACGCGTACCCAATCACGTCATTGACCTGTTCTTCACGACAGGCTCGAATACAACGAGTGCATTGAATACAGGCATCCAGGTTGACCGCAATGGCCGGATGCGACAGGTCCGGTTTCAGCGCTTGACGCGAATGAAATCTGGGAGCATGGACGCCCAGTTTTTCCGCCCAATAATCAAGTTCGGAATTAACCCGGTAGGGCGACCGGCCTTGTTGCGGCATATCTGCAAGCAATAATTCCAACACAATCTTCTGGGTATGGACCGCCCGTTGGCTGTCGCTGCTGATTTTCATGCCTTCGGCGGGCCGGCGACAGCATGATGGCGCCAATACCCGTTCGCCTTCAATTTCAACCATGCAGGCCCGGCAATTACCATCGGCACGATAGCCCTCTTGATAACAAAGGCGAGGTATTTCTATGCCATTGCGCCCGGCAACCTGCAATATGGTTTCATTGCCATAGGCTTGCAGCGCCCGGTCGTTGAGTGTGAATCGGACGCCCTCGGCGTCGACCAATTTTGGATTTGCAGACATTATTCAACTTCCTCGGAAAAATATTTTATTACACAGCGCAACGGGTTTGGAGCCGCTTGCCCCAGACCACAGATCGAGGCATCTTCCATCGCCCTGGACAATTCTTCCAGCAGTGGCAGATCCCATTGTTTTTGTTCCATCAGTTTAACCGCTTTTGCAGTACCCGCACGGCAGGGCGTGCATTGTCCGCAGGATTCATCCTCAAAGAAACGCATGGTATTTAATGCCATTGCCCTGGCGCTGTCTTGATCGGATAACACGATAATTGCCGCCGAGCCAATAAAGCAGCCGTAACTTTGCAGGGTATCAAAGTCCAGTGGAATATCGCCCAAAGACGCGGGCAAAATACCGCCCGAAGCACCGCCTGGGAGATAACCATAAAATGTATGACCGGGCAACATGCCGTCGCAATATTCATCTATCAGCTCATGCATTGTAATACCGGCCGGGGCAAGATGTACGCCGGGTTTCCGGACTCGACCGCTGATGGAAAACGAACGCAAGCCGGTACGGTCGTGCCGGCCGTGTTTAGTGAACCATTCGGGCCCGTTTTCGATAATGTCTCTCACCCAGTGCATGCTTTCCATATTTTGCTCCAGGGTAGGCCGGCCAAATAATCCAACCTGGGCAACGTATGGGGGCCGTAACCGCGGCATCCCGCGCTTACCTTCAATCGATTCAATCATCGCCGATTCTTCTCCACAGATATAGGCGCCGGCACCGCGGCGCAAGTGAATATCGGGCAGATCACAAGGCGGGTCCCGCCGCAGTAAATTCAGTTCACGTTCCAGCATCTTGCGACAACCGGCGTATTCATCCCGTAAATAGATATAGATATGGTCGGCTTCAATCGCCCAATTTGCAATTAAGCTGCCTTCAATAAAGCGGTGCGGATCGCGCTCCAGGTAAAAACGATCCTTAAACGTGCCGGGTTCGCCTTCGTCGATATTAATGGCGACCATTTTCGGTTGTGCCTGTTCACTTAAAATGCGCCATTTTCGACCGGTTGAAAATCCCGCGCCACCAAGACCGCGCAGATTGGAATCTTCCAATAGACTGATAATGTCTTCCCGGCTGTATTTTTTTGCAACACAATCCAGCAATGTTTGATAGCCGCCGTGTTTCCTATAATCGGCATAACCGATGCAGGCCGGTTCGGTGGCCTGCAGTTGACTATTATTAATGGCGGTTGTTATTTTAGCGTTATCCGCGGCCGCAATCGGATTGCTGCCGACAACCGCAACCGGGGCGGTATCACATCGGCCCACGCAGGGCACCGCCTGGACCCGCACGCCCTGCATATTTTCAGCCTTGAGCCGGGCGATTAACTCGTGGGCGCCGAACATTTCGCAAGTGACTGATTGGCACACCCTGACGGTAATTGCCGGTGGCGGTTTTTGCCCCGCTTCGATAACGTCAAAATGATGGTAAAAAGTGGCGGTTTCATAGATCTCGGTCATGGGCAGACGCATGTATATCGCCAGTGCCCGCATATGACGACGTGAGATATGATGGTAATGGTCCTGGATTTTATGCAGATGTTCAATCAGCATATCCCGTGTACGCGGGGCATCACCGATAAGCCGCTCGATCTCCGCCAGTGCCTGGTGCGGTATCGTGCGGCCTTCAACCCGACCTTTTTTGCCGCGAGAGCGTTTCATTATTTAGCGTTTCCGTATTTTCTGTAATACCAGCAACTCGCCCTTGCCATTTCTGGCCACGTCACCGGTAAACCGGTGTGCCTCCGGCCCGTATTTATCAAAGATGGCAAATTCCTCGTCAAGCGCCGCCAACTGGGTGAATAATAATCTTAAAAATTGCATTTTCAAATCGCCACAGCTTTTGAACGTTGCCGATATATGAGATGGCTTTTTGGCAAGAATCAAACTGCCTCGGCGCATGCCGTTACCCGGATAGTCGCCGACCCTGCCGAGCACAATAATAGTGCCGGCGTGCATACGACTGCCACAATAATTGCCCGCCTTGCCCTGCACAATGATTAGGCCCCGGCGCATTCTGTCTCCTGATCTATCACCCGTATTCCCACGGATATTTATTAATCCATTAGTCATGCCGAAAGTATCGCCCGGCGACCCCGCGCCCACGTACCCTCCGGTACTACCATTAATATCGATGCGACCACCGGACATCTTATTGCCCACCCAGGAGCCGGCGTCTCCATTAATTATAATATACCCATTTTGCAAATTTTGCCCGGCAAAATCGCCGACGGTGCCATTGACCCGGATCGACCCGCTTGTCATACTCCGACCAATGCCGATAAATTGTTTGCAACCGTCCTGGAATGCGATATGGCCGTTGTTTTTACCCTTGACCGTGAACAGCTCTTCAAGCCGGATCTGTTCCTTGCCATAGACCAGTTTTATCTTGTTGATTTGCGACAGGGTTTTGCCGGCCAGCCTGTTGGGAACCAGCGGCGACAGATCCAGGCTGAATTGGGGTTCACGCCTGAGTTGGAAAGACAGCGCGGTCATGACAATATCTCCCTGATATGGAACAAATGCGCCCCCAATTTGCCGTCATAATTACCGGCACTGATGCGGTAGATCCCCTTGCCGGGGCCGAACGAGCAGCTTGCCTTGATCCCCACGCGCATGGCCCTGGCGACCGAGGCCTCATCGAGTCCATCGATCACGATTTCCAATACCGAACCAATTTCATCGCTTAGTTCCGATTGAGTATGCCCTTTGAGTGTGGGGCAATAGGCCTCATTGGTGGAAGCAGTCAAAAACTTATATTTTGAACCCACTTTTGAACCGGAGCCGACCACTCCGCCGGGAAACGCGGTAATGATACCCGGTAATTTCTGGATCTCATCGACGGCCTTTTCACATGCCGCCAATCCATGGCGTGCGGTTTTAGCCAACACCAGAAAATTACCCCCACCGATGGCCTGAGTTACGCCGGTGGTCTCTTCACATATAAATTCGCCATGCATAACCGGGATCCGCCAGAAGCGGCGGCCGGCGAGCACCTTGGAAATTTGATAGCCGTCGCCGAAGAATCGCAGGCTCCTGCCCATGGCCACCTTCTGTTTACTTTCCAGCCCCGAATAACAGGCGGTGGTGGCGGTGGTCATCACCGATTGGCCGACGCGCATCGGCACCTGTTTCTCCAGGTCCTTAATCGACATCGCAAAGATCATTATCGCAATTCCTGGGCGGCCATCGGGAGTTTCGGAGGGCGTAAGCGTGCAGTCTATATCGGCTTCACAACCGCATGCGATGACCGAAGACGCGAAACCGCGGATGGCATTTGCCGCACGATAAGCCCATTTCAGCGTCATTGCGGTAATAATTATGCGAGTCGCCTTCATGGGAAAGGCCTCGGCAAAGGTGTCGTCAATTTTTACGCCGTTGATTTTCATCGGCCTACATACACGGCTGGATAATGATATGACCGTCACCATCGCGGATGATTTCATCATCATCGATCTTGAAATTGCCCAGGCTGACGGTCTGATATTTATCAAAATAGCGTTTCAATGACCTTTCTATACTCTTATCAAATTCGGGCCTGATAGTATGCGTGCCGCCATTGACCAGCTTGATCAGCCGGCCCTTTTTTACAATCAGTTCACCGTTCTTAAACACGTACTCCGGCGTCGCGAACATTTTCTCCTTATTCTGGTGCTCGGTATAAACGGTAATATCGGCAATCGCACCGGGGCCTAAATGTCCGCGATTTTTCAATCCCAGGCTGCGGGCCGGCGCGGCGCGAGTCATGATCGCGATCTCATAGAGTGAGTATTCCCTATCGATACTGGCAAGGATGCTGGTCGCGGCGGCGTCTTTATTGATCGCCGATAACTTGGCATTGCGAAAAGTCCTGTCCATTAACAACCGGATCAGATGTGGATAGCTGGTAAAGGGCGCACCATTCGGATGATCGGTGGTCAGGAAAATCCGCCAGGGATCATCGACCAGCAAAAACAACTCAAGACCTATTGCCCATTGCAGGGCATTAACGAAATTTTTGTCGCGATACTTAAAAGGCACGACGCCACAACCGGCGTCACATTCGATATCCATCAGCACCCACTTTTTCGGATCGGCGTGCCAGTGTCCGGCGTATTGCAGCATGGAATCAGCCGAGGTCGTGACGGTCTGGTTAAACAATATCTGCCCCACGTCGATGGAAATATTCGGATTTTTATTCACCGCCTCGGCTATCCGTGCGGCCCCGGATGAAAATTTACGATCCCCTTCCGTACCATAACTGTGAAATTGGATATGCGTGAGATGCATGCGCATGCCTTCTATCGCGTTGATGGTTTCCAGAGTCGTATCCATATTGCCGGCCACTCCCAGATTACAGCCGTGCACGTGGAGAGGGTGGGGCACCCCCAATTCGGTAACCGCGCGCGCCAGTGACTTGAGGATATCTCTGGGAGAGACCTTATAATGCGGATTGGGTTCATCCAGATCGAGCCTGCGCTGGTTAAACTTAAACGCACTGATCCCGCCCGGATTGACGACCTTAATCCCCAGCGCCTGAGTGGCATTGATGATCCAGCCGACGTAATCACTGATCACCGCCTGATCCTTTTTTGTTGCCAGCATACGCAGGAAAAAATCGTCATTTCCAAGTACCGCGTAGGCGCCCTTATCGACAATCGGGGTATCGGCCATCTCCATGTGGGTCTGGCGGGCATTCGCCGGCAGCATGGCCGGTTCAAAACAGGCGGTATAACCCATTTCCGCATAGCGATATCCGGTGGTGAGCGTCGAGGGTGCGGCATGGCCGCAGCCCGATCGGGTTAGCGCGGTTTTACCAACCAGGTCCCGTTGGTGATCTTCCGGCAGCATCATTCTGGCAATATTGACCTTACCGCCGCCGATATGGGTATGGATATCGATTGCGCCCGCCATCAGTATTTTGCCGGTCATATTGTAGGTTTTATTTATGGTCACGTTGCCCGAGGGTTTGCGGGTGATCTGGCCGTCGCGGATATAAACGTCGCGGGGTTCGGCGTTGATGCCGTGCACCGGATCATAGACTATGCCGCCGGATAATTTAATATACATGGTTTATTTTACGCCGGTGATGATTTGTTTGAGTATCGCCGCCACGCTGAGATAATTTGCCGGGCGTAATTGTTTCATCGGTAATGCAATCACACCATCGGTGCGAAATAACTGACCGACGTGATCGACGCCGGGCGTGGCAACCGGAATCATCACCTCAGGCCGGAAATTTATTTTTAGATCCGGTTTTGCCAATACGATGGTTGGGATCCTCACCTTCGGCGGGCGTTTCTCGGAAGTAAAACTGGATATCCACAGCAACGCGTCCACCGCCTTATTTTTAAGCACCTTTTGTGAGGCATAGCGGTGGGCGTCATAGTCCGGACGACCCTTATTAAAATTGACCCGCAACGGATAACCGCTTTGCCAGGTACAGACATTATTGGCGGTGGCCGCGCCATCATTGCCCGCCAGTGAAAAGCCGGCAAAACGGGTCACGCGGGTCAGATATTTCACCACCTCGCAAAGGCTCTGTATGGTCAGCTCGGCATGGGGGATATTCAATTCAGAGGGCGCCCAGACGATCACCCCATATTCGGCATTCTGCATTTGCTCGGCAAGTCTTTGCAGTATTTTGATCGGTATTCCGGCGACCTCATCCAGGTCCAGTGTTTCCCCTGCGATCAGGGCATGAACCGCCGAAATCAATTCGCCTATCTGCCCCTGTTGGCAGGGAATAACAGTCGGATATTTACCCACCGGGCTGCGGCCCGGGCGGGTATTGAGTCCGTCACCGATATAAATAATTTTTCTTCGCTCAGTGCGCGGGTTGAACTGGGCGTGCTTATTCCAGATAACGCGTTCAAAAAACCGCGGATACTGAGTGGCGTCGGTGCCGGCAAAGATGATCAAATCCGCACGATTTTTGATCTCCGCCATGGTCGTGGTGATCCAGCCCAGATCCTGCAGTACCAGCACGTTTCTGAATAAGCCATCACCGTGCATATGATCAACAATCGCGCCGCTGGCATCAGCCAGTTCCATGGTAGCTCTCATACCGTCGACGTCGGTGCCCAAACCGGCAAACAACGGTGTTTGTGCCTGTCTCAATATCGATGCCGCTTTTTTGACCGCGGCACTGACAGTAGTCGCTTTGCCATTGATTTTAGGCTCAACACGGGCAAGCGGCTGCTGAAAATAATGGACGGCGCGGTCGCAGCCATTTTTCTCCAGCCTGAGTTGTCGCCCGCTCGCCCGGATGGTTAAATCATCGCACAGCAGGCCGCAAAACGGACAGCTTACATCCCTGTGTAGTCTTGATTTTTGCACTGCGGCCTTAGGCAATGGACTGCTCTCCAAAGATCAATGGGGACATGAATATGGGGACTGCCGAGTGTTTGTATCAAATGCGGTCGGCGTCGTCAACAGCCTGTATCCCAGGGAATAATAACAAAATCCTCAGCCCCTTACTTCAAGCCGGAGTATGTCCGGCCACCGCCAGCATCTCATCCACAGAGGTGTATTTTTCCCTGGGCTTGCCTACTCGTTGGCCATTTTCGATCTCCCTGGAGTCAATATGTTTCCATTGATCGAAGCTCAGGCACTTGACCCCTCTGGCGTTTAACAACGGCATGATCGCCTCGGCCCCCGATTTTTTGGCCTCGCCGTCCAGGGTCTCCAAATCCGCAAGCAGACTGTTGACGGTGGCGACGCTGCACGCGCGATTGGTGCCGATAATGCCGGTCGGTCCGCGCTTGATCCAGCCCGCGGCGTATAATTGGGGCACGGCCCGGCCGTTTTCCGTTATGCGCCCGTCGGTATTCGGGAATATACCCCGACCTTCATCAAAGGGCACCCCCTGAATGGCTATGCCGCGGTAGCCGATACTCCTGAATACCACCCCCGCGTCCATGTCATAAGTCACCTCGGTGCCCCGTGCCGATTGGCTGAATGCCTCGCCCACCAGTTGATTATACCGAACGGTCACCTTTTCCAGCCGGCCCGCACCGGCAAATGCAACCGGGCCGCGTAAAAATTGAAAATGGCAGCGACGGCTCTTATTGCCGCCATCACGACCGGCATACTCCCGGAACAGCTCATAGACCTTCTTATTGCCGGCGTTGGTTTTATCCGCCAATTCAGCCTCACTGGCGGGATTGAGTGCCAGTTCCTCGGCCTTCACCACCGGATCACAATCCGCCAATTCACCAAACTCCTTTAATTCCTTTGACGTGAATTTGGCCTGCGCCGGTCCGCGCCGGCCCAGCACGTAAATTTCCCTGACTTTGCTTTCCGCCAGCACCTCCAGGGCGTGTTGTGCAATATCGGTATGTCGTAATTCCTCCACCGTTTTGGATAATATCCGGCTGACGTCGGCGGCAACGTTGCCCTGACCGATGATCACCGCGGCCTCGCACGAGAGATCAAACTCCCGGTCGCGGTAATCCGGGTGACCGTTATACCAGCCCACAAACTCAGTGGCGGTATGACTGCCGGCCAGGGATTCACCCGCAATCCCCAGGGCCCGGTCGGTTTCCGCCCCGCAGGTGAATATCAGCGCATGATAGGCGTCTCTTAATTCCTCCACCCCCACGTCTCTGCCCACGGTCACGTTGCCGATCAAATTATACTGCTCCCGCTCGGCTATCCTGTCATACAGCAGAATCGCCTGCTTGAGCTTGGGATGATCGGGCGCCACCCCGCTGCGTACCAGACCATAAGGCGAAGGCAGGCGTTCATACATATCCATGCGCACGCTGATCCCGGATTTAATCAATGCCTCGGCGGCATAGAAACCGCTTGGTCCGGCGCCAATAATGGCCACCCGCATGGGATCACGCTCCGTCCCCAGACTACTCATCTAACTGTTCCGCCGTTCACAATCAAACCCGGATAAAATACTCAAAATCCCAACTCGGCCTTGCGCTTTTCGGCGTCCGGAAGCGGGTCCATTTGTTCTTCACACACCGGCAGATCCGGCGCTCTTTCAGCATTGATCGCCACCCATTCCTCCTTATCCTCAGGCAGATCATCGATTTCATAAATGGCCTGCACCGGACACTCCGGGATACAGGCACTGCAATCGATGCAGACCTCCGGGTCGATATAAAGCATCTCATCATCATAATGGAAACAGGCGACCGGACAGACGCTGACGCAGTCGGTGAATCGGCAGCCCTTACAATTATCAGTTACAATCGTGGTCATGAGTTTCTCCCATTTTGGCGATCCAATAAATAATTACGTTCGCTTATTATCCCGCAAACAACAAAATTTCTCCCCGGTTTATTGCCACCGAGTCCCCGCACCAGCGATGGTATGGCCCGCTAACAGCCCCATCGTCCAACTCAAATCCGATGGTGCGCAAATAATTCAGGTACAATCGGATAAAGATGGGACGGTATTTGCAGGCGTAGCTGAAAGTCGGCAATATTTCCGCGTCGTGCATGCACGCGATGGTACCGCGTTTCATGCCCGCACCGGTGCGTATCCCTGGTTTCCCCAGCACAATGATGGTGCCGGATAGCATATTAACCCCGGTAAAATCACCGGCGTCGCCGCCGATCACGATCAATCCTCTGCGCATACCATGGCCGATTTCATTTTTAGCGTCCCCGTGAATAATGATCTCACCACCCAGCATGCCCATCGCGCTCCCCCGGTAGGCACTGCCGGCCAAATGACCGGCGTTACCCCGTATGATTATTCTACCGCCCAGTATTTCCGGGCCCACCCAGTCGCCGGCGTCGCCCTCCACCAGGATCTCGCCGCCGGACATGCCGGCGCCCAGATGCTGACCGACGTCGCCATCGATCACCAGCCTGCCGGATTTCATGCCGGCGCCAATATGTTTAATTCGGGACAGATCGCCGCTCAGTCTGATCTCGCCGTCACCGCGACCGCTGATCTTAAAAAAGTCACCCAGTGTCGCCGCTATATTGCCGTGCAGCAGCGGCCGCCTCGCAACCGTATCGGCATCGAGGCCATGCAGATGCGCCGGACTGAGTCGTTCCGCCTCCACCGGCACGCTCGGTTGTGTGATCAGGCTCAGCGACAAGGGCATGATTTAATCCCGCAACAAGTCATGCAGTGAAATTTGAAACTGGCCCAGCCCGCCGCCGTAATTACCGGCCGAGATATGTTCAATGCCGTTATCAGCGGCGGCATGAATCCCCGCGCACAGGGCCTCCTTAATAAGGCTTAATTCAAACCCGTCTATGACGATTTCCAATACACAATTCACCCCATCCGGCAGGGCGGTGCCGTTATTGACCCCGCGCAGGCTCGGACAATAGGCCTCATTGGTGGAGGCCGGCACCGATTTATAGCGCGACCCGACCTTACTGCCGCTGCGGACGACCCCATCCGGGAAGGGCAGTATCACGCCGTCTATTTTACGCATTGCCCGCACCGCGGCGGTGGCCGCTTTCAGGCAGGTTTGTTGATCCTCGCTCAGCAACAGCAAATTGCCGCCGCCTATCGCCGCCCGTACCGCGAACGCCTCATCGATAACAAACTCACCGTCCATAACCGGGATCCGCCAACTGCGCCTGTCCCCCAACACCTTGCTGATCTGATGACCATCACCGAAATAACGTAATTGCCCGCCCACGTCCACCATCTTGTCCGAATCCATGCCATTAAAACAGGCCGTGGTCGGGCAGGTCATCACACACTGGCCGATGCGTTCCACCAGCCTTTTACCCAGGCCGTCGGCACTCATCGCAAACAGCAGCACGCTGACCCCGGGGCGCAGATCCGGCGAGTCCGCGGCCGGGATCTGTTTTTCAATACCGGCCTCACATTTGCAGGCAATCACCGAGGTTGCGAAACCGGTGATCGATTGCGCCGCGGCCATTGCCCATTGCGGAGTCTCAGCGGTAATGACAATACGGCTGCCGCACATATTAAAGGCCTCGGCAAAGGTATCGACGATTTCGGTGGCGCCAATTTTCATGCCGATGACCGCGTCGGAATGATTTCATGATCATGCAAATAGCGATCATCGACCGCGTAATTGGCAAACTCAATCGAATAATAATCTGCAAAAAACGGCCGTATAACATCCTCAATATCACCATCATATTCCGGTTCAATATGGAGCAACCTGCCGGTATAATCGGCCTTGAACTCATGATCGGATATGATCGGCACCCCCGATTTGAGCACGTAGCGCGGCGCATTAAACATCAGCTCCTTATCTTCCATATCATCGTAAATGGTAATATCCGCGTCCGCACCCACACCCAGGTGCCCCTTATCCTTTAATCCCAGCGCTCTCGCTGGCCCGGCGCGGGTAATAATGGCGATCTCATTGAGGGTGTATTCACGGTCGATATCCTGCAGCCCGGTCTTATCTATCGCCTTTTGATTGACGCGCTTAATCTCCTCCCGCCGGAAACCCCTGTCCATCAATAGCCTGATCAACCGTGGATAATTCATAAATGAACCGCCATTGGGATGATCGGTGGACAGGATCACCCGCCAGGGATCCTCGGATAACAAAAACAACTCCAGCCCAATCGCCCATTGCAGCGCGTGCATATAAATATGTTCCTGGTAGCTGAACGGCACAATGCCGCAGCCGCTTTCACATTCGGTATCGGCGTTGACCCATTTGGCGTTACCAATTCCGCGCAGTAAATACGCCAGCGGCGCGTCCGCGGTCATGATCGTGGATTTGCCGAACATCACCTGCCCGACGTCACAACTGATATTCGGATGATCATTCACGTACTCGATAATATCCGCGGCACGGGAAACCGGATTCTTGCCCAATTCACCGCCATAACTGTGAAATTGAATATGGGCAATATGAACGCGCGCATCTTCCGCGGTTTTCATGGTCTCCAAAGTGGTGCGATAATTGCCGCTGTGGCCGAGATTATTACAATGGACATGCACCGGATGCGGAAACCCCTGATCGTTCGCACTTCTCACAAATGCCGCAATAATACGCCTGGGTGAAAGCCGGTCGTGTTGTTCATCGATATCGGTCACATTGGCATTCTTGCGGCCTTTCCAGGGCTCATCACCGCCCGGATTAACCAGCTTTACGCTGTAGGCCTTGGTCGCGTTGACCCACCAGGCCACGGCCTGATCGAATTCCTGATAACGTTTTTCACGCAGCAGGTTCTGTAGAAAAATATTATTCCCCAGCAACACATAAAACCCCTTATCTATCACCGGAGTATCATGAAATTCCTCCAGCACGTGGCGGGCGCCTATCGGGGTCACCGCCGCCTCCATCGCGCTGGTATAACCCAGGGTCGCATACCGGTACCCGGTGGCAAAGGTCGACGGCACCGTGCCACCGGTACCGGAGCGGGTATAAGGAGTCCCCGGATGAACGTCATGGCGATGATCTTCCGGTTGCAACTTGCGGGCGGTGTTGACCTTGGGTCCGGCAATATGACAATGTATATCGATACCCCCCGGCATAATCACCATGCCCGCGGCGTCAATACAGCCGGCGCCGTTGGCGACCTCCGCGACCATCCTGCCGTCGGCGATGCACAGCTCCTTAACCTCGCCATCGAGGCCATTGACCGGATCATACACCCGGCCATTGACAATACGCAGCTCAGCAGCCATAAGCGCCGGACTATTTACCGCCTGCGGCCATTTTTGCCGGCTGCTTACCGCCTTTGGCCAACATCAGCTCATGCACCCGCTTTTTAATCCGGGTCAGGATCTCCTCATCGTCGGGGTAGGGCGATTCAAACGCCGGTCTCAGGGTGATCGGCACATCATCCATGCGATAAACCGTGCCGGAGGTATTGATCCCATAAGTCGCGGTGGAAAACGCAACGTGCGCCAGCCTGCTGGTATCGGTGACCTTGGTGTCCAGTGAAATCACCGGAATTTTTTTCATATGCTCAATCGCCGCCCTGGGAAAATTTGAACCCGGATCGCTGGCAATGATCAGCGCCGCGTCCGCGTCGCCCCGTGACAAGGTGTCAACCGTGGTGAATTCGCCCGGATTAAATCGCGGATAGCCCTTGCTGAAATTGACTCCAAAGGGATAACCGGTTTGCCAGGAGACGACGTTATCGGCGCCGGTGACGTTACCGTGGCCGCGCACCGGTTTGGCGACAAAATGGGTGAACTCATTCAAATCCGTGGCCAGCGCCAGCAGGGCCCCGGAATTAAAATGCCGCCCGCGGGTCATGGTCAACCCCATGCCAAAGAACAGCACCCCGTATTCACAATTTTTCATGCGCGTCACCAGATCATCAATAGTCTCCAGGGACACACCGGTGACCGCCTCTATATTGGCGTCTATGGCCTTGCCTTTCACCCTTGCCCGCAATGCCCAGAGCAATTCAAAATCCCTTCCCGGCTTAACCCGCAGCGCAATATCGGCCACCGGTGCGCTGGGGGTCTTGCGGACGTCGACCAACACCACCGTTCGGTCTTTTTTCCCGTTCGGCCTGAACATACCCTTTGGGGTAACCGAATAACGGGTAAAATGGCGCGGATGCGATTCCGCCGGATTACCCCCCCAGTATATGATCAGATCGGCACGATTCTTGACCTCGCCCAGGGTCATCGTGCTTTCTCCCACCCCCTGGAAGGCCAGGCCGCTGGGGCCGTGACAAACAGAGGTCGTGGTATCAACCGTGCCGCGAATAATATCGCTGATCGCGACCGCCTGCCTTTGTGCCTCACAGGTGGTGTCGCTCAACCCATAAACGATTGGAAATCTGGCATTCACCAGGGTCAGGGCCGATTCCTCAACCGCCTCATCGACACTGACCTCTTTGCCGTCTATCATCGCCGCCGGTTGAGTGCCGATGCTGTGTTCCGCAAACCAGGCTCGTCCGAGCACACAGGCATTTTTAGCCTTGGTGATTTTATGCTCATCCAGGTCCACGCTCAGCTCCATATCATCACAAACGCATCCGCAAAAAGTGCAGGTGGCATATTTAACCGTGCGAATATTATCACTCATTGGATCATGTCCTCATCGCTGTGGTCGGCACCGCTCAGCTTCTCGACGCTGACCTGTATATGCTTGGAAAGCGGCATGCCGCTACCGGCGGTATCACTCTCCATAAGCTGACTGGAAGGCGGACCGTAAGGAATAAATAACATGCCACCGGGCAGATCCTCAGACTTACAGGACCTGCATGACACTATCGTCGTGCCGATGGCATTGCTTAGCCTGATCCGGTCGCCGTTTTGCAGGCCAAGACGCCCCATATCATCCTGATTCATTTCAACGGTTGAAGTCGTATCGATATAAGCCTGCTCGAGCTTACCCTGATTAAGAGTAGTCCCCTGTTTTTTGGAACGCCCCGGTATTAATATCATTGTTTCCGCCATCCGTACCCCCAGATCATTATGCTTATCCCATTATAAACTTTCTTGGTTAAGATGAACAACATGATATACTGGTTTTTCTTTTAACGGATCGGTAACAGCCTTTTTATCAGCCACCGACCCGACGTTTGCAATACCCTGTTGACGGCCGGACAAATGCCCGGCCGAATTATGGCATATCCATGGGAATGCCAACCGGCCGGTGCCGAACTGGGTTCCGCCGCCGCCGGCGGTTTGCCAAAAAAATAACATTAACATTACCAATAACGTTACATAGTATGACCAATATATCAAAGCCGGACAATATTGCCGCGGTCACCGTCACCGCACCGGCCCGTTTGCACCTTGGCTTTTTGGACCTGAATGGCGGTTTGGGCCGAAAATTTGGCAGCATAGGCCTATCCCTGTCCAACCTTGCCACCGAACTGCTGGTAAGCAAGGCCAGGGAAGTGACCGTCACCGGGGTGGCCGCAAGCCGGGTAGAGGAATGGGCCAGGATGATACTCGACCGCCACATCATCGACCAGGGTGTCGACATTACCGTCCATCGGGCCATTCCCGAACATGCCGGCCTGGGTTCCGGCACCCAGCTTGCGCTGGCGGTGGGAACCGCGATCAGCCGCCTGTTTAATAAACCCACCTCAGTCCGGGAGCTGGCAAAATCATTTCATCGCGGCGCCCGCTCAGGCATAGGAATCGGCGCATTCTCAGCCGGTGGCTTCATCATCGACGGCGGCAGGGATGAGACCACCGAGGTGCCCCCGGTGACCGTGCGCCTGCCGTTCCCGCAGGCATGGCGTATCCTGTTGATATTTGATCAGGATATGCAGGGACTCAATGGCCGGGCTGAGCGGCAGGCGTTTATCGAATTACCAAACACCCCGGCAACAGCTTCCGGCGCAATCTGTCGCAGCGTATTAATGCAGTTACTGCCGGCCCTGTATGAAAAAAACTGCGACCGCTTTGGCGCCGCCGTCTCATTCATACAAAAAACCATCGGAGACCACTTTGCCCACGTCCAGGGCGGACGTTTTTGCAGTCCCCATATGCACGATATCCTCAAGCTGATGCACGAATCCGGCGCCACCGGCAGCGGCCAGAGCTCCTGGGGGCCCACCGGCTTCGCATTTTTTGCCGATGAGACCATGGCGTTCCAGGCCCTGCGCCGGGCGAGGAGCCATTGGGCGCATCAACGCAGCCTCCGCTTCATGCTGTGCAGGGGCAGAAATACCGCCGCTGATATCCGCCTGTATCAGGACCTGCCCGAAATTAATAATCACCAGATTAATAACCAGCTGAATCATCAACCACCAAACCCATCCACTTTACTACAAGGAAAGCAGCAATAATGAAAGATCCCTATTTATTACATATGTTCAACCCCACCAAAAACGTCAGCCCCTTTGACGTCAACATGGCCTATGAAGCCGAATTTGACGGAGTCATCCCCTATGCCGAAGTCACCCTCGAGGATATCTATGCGCTGACTCAGGATACCATATTCTCACGCGGTCCAAAGGGAGCAAAACGCACCGGCATATTTATCGGCGGTCGCGATTTCGGCCTGGCAATCGATATGCTGAACCGGGCCAAAACCGCGATGGTGCCACCCTTCGAGGTACCGGTGTTTGCCGATCCCAGCGGCGCGATCACCACCGCCGCCGCACTCATGGCCTGTATCGAACTATGCGTACACAAAAAATCCGGCGAAAATTTACAGGGCAAGCGCGTGGACATCTTTGGAGGAACCGGTCCGGTCGGGATCTGTGCCGGCATTCTTGCCGCCAACTGTGGCGCCGAGGTATATCTGATCAGCAGTCGCGGTGGCAAGGTCGGAGAAGAATATGCCCTGGAGTACAACGGCCGCTTTCATGTAAATATGCATGGTGGTGACAGCAGCACCGACGAAAAGATATTGGCAGCCATACCGAAATCCGAGATCATCATCGGCGCCACCAAAGCCGGCGTACAGGTATTATCCATGGAGCAGATGCAACAGGCCTCCAATTTGATCGTTGCCGCCGACACCAACGCCGTCCCACCCGCCGGGATAGAAGGTATCGACGTCAATTATATGGCCAAAGAGCTTGACTTTACCCCCCAACAAGCGCTTGGTTTGGGGGCACTGGCCATAGGCAACGTCAAATACAAGGTGCATTTTCACATGTTTGAATTAATGAAAACCACCCAAACGCCGCTGTATCTGGATCATGAACAAGCCTTTCAAGCCGCCAGGCAATGCGTTTCAGAACTATAAATAACATTATATATAATCGGTAACCACATGTATATATTAAATAAATATCCATATATTGCCCATCATTATTATTAATTTGGGAAAGGCTTGGCGCAGTTTGGGCAAAGATCTCAGTGTGTTTCGGGACGACCCTTTCTCCCCTTGTCAGGGGGGAGCTATTAGTTGGAGTTGGCTCAGTAGCCCCCCTGATAAGGGGGGTTGGGGGGTTGGAAACGGAGGGACTCCCGTCCCCGATAAAACAACCAACATTTCTGGCGCCAGCCTATAGCCAGCCCCCGGCAAATAATTATAAATAACATTATATATATGCTGTAACCATATATATTTACTAGGTAAATCTATTTTCAATGGATCTGGTCATCATCAGTCATTCCGGGCGGGCACTCGCGCTTTCCGCCGCCCGCTCGCACCTCCCCGCGCATGTGATCGATTGCTTTGCCGATCAGGACACAAGAGCGCATGCCAGATCAGTGCGGAAAGTACCGCAGTCCGGCGAGGGATTTGCCCGCGGGCAACTGACACAGGCGCTGACCCACCTGATCGAGAGCAGCGACGATCTGGTGCTGTTGCCGTGCAGTGGTTTCGAAGCCGACCCGGACATGCTGACCCTGCTGGCCACGCTTGCCCCCTGTCTTGGCAACTCCGCGGACACAGTCCGGCGCTGTAAAACACCGGAAACCTGGTCCGCATTACTGACCGGACTGGCCATACCCCATCCGCCCGTCTCCAGAAACCCGGATGATATTGCCCCCCCTCGGCTGATTAAAACCGTTGGTGCGATGGGAGGAGGGCACGTCCGCCCCTGGACGCAAGCCAGCCATTATGCCCCCGACCATCAATACATACAGGCCTACATACCCGGCAAGGCCATGAGTGCGGTATTTATTGCCGATGGAGAACGGCATACAATAATCGGCTACAATGCCCTCTTTAATGCCTCCGCACACCGGCCCCAACCCTTTATTTTTACCGGAGCCATCACCATCCCGGCGATTGCTGCGCCAATATCCCGGCGTATAAACACCTATCTCAGCCAACTCGTTCCGGCGCTGTCACTAATGGGTCTATGCGGCGTCGATTTTATCCTGGACCAACACAATCAAATCATCCTACTGGAGATCAATCCGCGCCCCCCGGCGACGTTTGAACTGCACGAACACAAACCCGCCTTATTTGACTTACACCTCCACGCCTGCCGCGGCACCCTGCCAAACCCCCCGCCGCCGGTCACCGCCGCACACAACGCCATGCGGATACTGTATGCCGACCACAACATACACCTCACCGCACCCATAGTCTGGCCGTCATGGAGTGCCAACCGCCCCGATCAAGATACCCACATCGCCGCCGGCGAACCCATATGCACCCTGTTTGCCTCCGCGGCCGACGGCAACACCGCCACCCGTATATTGAATCAGCGAGAAAAAATAACACGTCGTCAACTGACCCGCTTCCATCTTGTTACCTGACAGGAGCCCGTGACTCCCGTCGCGGGTATCAACACACACCCGGCACGCCGGATTCCCCAACCACCCCGGATCCCCAAACTGCACCAGGCCTTCCCCGAATCAACACCAACCCCAACAAATACCCCCCTGATAAGGGGGGGGGCAGGGGGGGTTTCGAGCAACACCGGCACCTTGCCCAAACCACACTGTGAGCCGTGCTGAGTTGCGGGGTTGACGATAATGTTGGTTTTAATATACCCGCAACGGGAGTTACGGGCTCCTGTAAAAAACCCATAAAACCCAAACCATAAAATTCAGACTATGCTATAATATGGAATATTCCATACATCTGTAACGACCATAACGAGATACACAACATGACCGAAAAAGCAAAACTCAAGGGCCTGCGCCCCCTGTCCCTTACCAATCCCCTCACAACCCCGCTTGCGGCATTATTGCCGGTCACAGGCGCAGGCAACCGTATCTACCGGGCCGAGGAGGCGACCGCGCCCGCCGAGGCCCAAACCCTGCTGCTGCTGAATCCGGCCGCTGAGTCGAAGTCCCCGGCCGTGGTCTCAGCCCCCCAAATTATACCGGTCATTCTGCCCCTGGACCTGAGCGCCGCCCTGAGCACGGATAAGACCGCCGCAGAGCCGCAAAGCGCCGTCCTGCCTGGGGGGGGGGGGGGGGGGGTACTTGTAAGCCCGCTCCTGGCGCCGCTTACGGGCCTGCTCCATGCCCTGACAAGCAATCCCCCTGACAAGGGGGGCCAGGGGCCGGGGGAGACTTCCCCGGAACTGTACCAAAGCCTTTTCCAACCCCCCCAACCCCCCTTATCAGGGGGGAGTCTGGCCGAGCAACACCGCGCCTCATCATCCGAGCCACTCCCTGCACTGACTTCGGAGACCGGGCAGCGCCCGTATGAAGTGGCATTCCAGACCGGCCCGGTGCTGTCGGTGCCGCTGAACCTGAACCAGGATGACGTCGTCAACCCGCAGGACGCGCAGGTGCTGTATTACCTCGCCCTCAACCCGGCCAACCTGAGCACGCTCCTGAGCAGCCTCAGCGTGAGCGACGTGCGCCTGAGAGAACTGATGAGCCTGGATTTGACCACCCTCATCCCGGACCTGAACAATGATAACCGCACCGACCTGCTGGACGTGCGCGTGCTGTACTATGCCCTGCGGTTTGAGGACATCCTGCGCGCCAGCCCCAGCCTGCGGGAAACCCTGCTCGGCGACCTCACCACCGAAGACAATGGCCTGGCTGCCGACGGCCGGGATGCCGTCTATATCGACCTGCTGGGCCGAGTGGCGGACCTGTTCCCGGTGGTCACCACCAGCGACAACGCCATTGAAGTCAATACCGGCACCAGCTATACCCTCACCACGGTCGACCTCAGCGCCCGCGACCCGGACAATGCCGGCCTCGCGCTGAGCTGGACGGTCACCACCGCCCCGACCAGGGGCCAACTGGAACTGAGCGGCGACACCGGCACCGCCATCTTGAGTTTCACCCAGGCCCAGCTTGAGGCCGGCGAGGTGCTCTACGTCCATACCGGCGACGATAATACCGATGACCGCTTTGAAGTCCGCCTGCAGAACCCGGACGACCCGGCGGGCACTGTGCGGTCAACCGTGCCGCTGACCGTGGAGGTCTCCACGCCGCCGGATCTGCCCCCGACCGGGGTGACGCTGAGCAACGTGGTGCCGCCATTGGCCGAGGACGCCGACGTCAGCGCCCGCACACGGGTGGCCGATATTGTCGTCACCGATGCCGATGACGGCCCGCGCGGCCTGGAGCTGGTCGGTCCCGACGCCGCACTGTTTGAGCTCAACGCCGCCCAGGATATGCTGTTCCTGATAGCCGATGCGGCACTGAACTTTGAGACCAACCCGACCCTGGAGGTCACCGTGCGGGCGGTACGCAACCGGTCGGAGGCGACTGCCGACCTGAGCCTTGCGCTCACCAAGGCGAACGAGGCGCCGATCACTACCGGCGATGGCGAGTTCCAGGTGGTTGAGGGCGCAAGCTATATGCTGACCGTGGAAGACCTGACGGCGACGGACGTGGACGACGGTGCGACTGAGCTCACCTGGACGTTCATGAGCGGTGGCCAACCGACAAACGGACGCCTGGAACTGAGCGGCACGCCCATCACCCCAGGCACGGCCATCGACTCATTCACCCAGGCCCAGCTTGAGGCGGGCGAGGTGGTGTACGTGCATACCGGCGCTGATGATGCCGATGACAGCTTTGTAGTCAGGGTGGCGGACGACCAGGGGAAACAGTCCGACCCGGTGACGGTGAATGTTGATATCGCGGGCTTGCTCGGCAATATAGACCTGAGCGAGCTCACCGCGGAGGACGGTTTTATCATCCAGGGCGATGCGCGGAGAAACTATGCGGGCAATAGCGTATCCGGCGCCGGCGACGTCAACGGCGACGGCTTTGACGACCTCATCGTCGGGGCGGGCGGGGGCGACGACGGTGGCATCAATGCCGGCGAGGCCTACGTCGTGTTCGGCAAGGCGTCCAACCCACGGGCCGTGGATTTGGCCAATCTGGCCGCCGGGGACGGCTTTATCATCCAAGGCGATGCGGACAGTGACCAGGCGGGCAATAGCGTATCCGGCGCTGGCGACGTCAACGGCGACGGCTTTGACGACCTGATTGTCGGGGCATCCGCGGGCGACGACGGTGGCACCATTGCCGGTGAGGCCTACGTCGTATTCGGCAAGGCCTCCGGCTTTGGCAGCGCGGACAGTACCGGCCGCCGGTTTATAGACCTGGAAAGCCTGGCCGCCGGGGATGGCTTTATCATCCAGGGCGATATGCCCGGTGACCGGGCGGGGAGCGTATCCGGTGCCGGCGACGTGAACGGCGATGGCTTTGCCGACCTCATCGTCGGGGCAAACCAGGGCGACGACGGTGGTACCGATGCTGGCGAGGCCTACGTCGTATTCGGCAAAGAGGGCGGCTTTGGCAACGACGTCAGCATTCCCCTTTCGGATGGGAGCATGGTTGTCCGCCGGGTCGTGGACCTGTCAAGCCTGGCCGTCGGGGACGGCTTTATCATCCAGGGAGATGCGGGCGATGACCAGGCGGGCTTTAGCGTATCCGGCGCCGGTGACGTCAACGGCGACGGCTTTGCCGACCTCATCGTCGGGGCGAATCGTGCCGACGTCAACACCTCCGATGGCAACACCAGGACCGATGCCGGCGAGGCCTACGTCGTGTTTGGCAAGGCCTCCGGCTTTGGCAGCGATATAGGTGGCCGCCAGGTCGTGGAACTGGAAAGCCTGGCCGCTGGCGACGGCTTTATCATCCAGGGTGACGCGGTCGATGACCGGGCGGGCATAAGCGTATCCGGAGCCGGCGACGTCAACGGCGACGGCTTTGCTGACCTCATCGTCGGGGCAAGCTATGCCGACGACGAGGATGGCACCTCGACCGGCGAGGCCTACGTCGTGTTTGGCAAGGCCTCCGGCTTTGGCAGCGATATGGGCGGCCGCCAGGTCGTGGAACTGGAAAGCCTGGCCGCCGGGGATGGCTTTATCATCCAGGGCGATGCGGGCGATGACTTTGCGGGCGGGAGCGTATCCGGAGCCGGCGACGTGAACGGTGACGGCTTTGCCGACCTCATCGTCGGGGCACGTGGCGGTGACGATGGTGGCACCAGTGCCGGCGAGGCCTATCTGGTGTTCGGCAAGGTCTCCGGCTTTGGCAGCGCGGATGGTAACAACCGCCAGGTCGTGGATTTGACTGGGCTGGCCCCGGAGGACGGCTTTATCATCCAGGGTGATGCGCGCATTGACCAAGCGGGCGGGAGCGTATCCGGTGCCGGTGACGTCAACGGCGATGGCTTTGCCGACCTCATCGTTGGGGCAGCCGGGGCCAACGTCAACACGCGGGACAACGCTGGCGAAGCCTACGTCCTGTTCGGCGGCCCGGCCGGCCTCAGCACCGAGACCGTTGCCGGCAACGACGTCCTGAGTGACGACGATAACGACGGGGTCGTCATCGCCGGCCCCGGCGATGACGTGCTGAACATAGACAGCTTCGACGATACCGACCTGCTCCGCTTCGACGGCGGCACCGGCACCGACACCCTGCGCCTAAACGGTGCCGGCTTGGACCTGGACCTGAGCACCCTCCGCGACACCCGCCTGAGCAGCATAGAGCGCATCGACCTCAGCGGCAACGGCGACAACTTCCTCACCCTCACCCGCCTGGACCTGCTGAATCTGTCCGAGGTACGCATCGATGGCCGCGCCGAGCTACGCGTCGACGGCAACGCCGGCGACCGCGTCACCGTCCCCGCCGACGATGACGGCTGGGTGCGGGGGGACGATCAAACCATAGAAGGCAACACCTACACTGTCTTCAACAACGGCAACGCCCGCCTGCTGGTCAATACCGCCCTGACGCTGGGCGGGACTTTAGCGCCCACCGGCTCGGCCACCATGCCCACCATGGCTGAGGTCCTGCAACAATACGCCACCACCCACACCGTCGATATCCGCGCTTTCATCGAAGACCTGCCGCCGGAGGACGAGGCACAACAGCGCAAACGCCTGGAAGACGAACTGGCCATGCTGGGCCCCTTACCCGCCGCAAAAGCAGCCATAGAACTCGCAGAACCGACAGCGGTGGCCGAGCCGGAAACCGACCTGTTTGATCTGCCACCGCTGGTCCCGGATGATGGCTAACGGAGTCGGGGTCTCCCGACCCCGATAAAACACACACCCAGCAAGCCGGATTCCCCGAGCAACCCGGATTCCCGAACTGCACCAGGCCTTCCCCGAATCAACACCAACCCCCCAACCCCCCTTATCAGGGGGCTACCGAACCACCCCCAACCACTACACCCCCCTGACAAGGGGGGCAGGGGGGGTTTCGAGCAACACTGGCACCTTGCCCGAACTGCACTGTGAGCCGTGCCAAGCTAAGGGTTGACGATAATGTTGATTGTTTTATCGGGGTCGGGAGACCCCGATTCCGATTCAATTATTTTGATAAATTACTCAAAAGTGACTATACTTGTATTTCCAGAATATCCTTAATATTGATAATGTTATTTTAGGATGCACATACCATCATGGCCGACAAAGCGAAATCCAAGGGTATGTCGGGATGCCGGCTATTGTTCACGATCCCGCTTACAGCATTACCACGGGTCATAGCCGCAGGTAATATTAAATTATTTGACAACTTATTCAAAAGTGACTATACTTGGATATCTGGGACGGGTGGCTTAATACCATAATCGCGTTGATTAGGAGACGTATAACATGACCGAAAAGGCGAAGTCCAAAGGCCTGACGGGACGTCCGTTGTTGCTGACGAATCCCCTGACGTTGCTACCGGTTATAGGCGCAGGCAGCAGCAACCGCATCTATCGCGCCGAGGAGACGACCGCACCCGCCGAGCCTGAAACGGCACCATCGCCGAGTACGCCACCCGCGCAGTCGGTGGCATTGTCCTCCCAGCTTGCGTCTGTCATCCCGCCGCTGATTCTGAGCCCGGATGATCCGGTCATTGAGTCGTACAGCCTCGCCCAGTCCGCCGCGGGTGCGGATCTGTCGGGGTCCTTCGGGGTGCTCCCGGCCCCGCCCATCGGTCTGCTCTATGCCTATGCCAGCACGTTGTCGGCGGAACCAGGACGGGGCTTTGCTGAATCATATCGGGACCTCCCCGAGCCGCTCGTACAGCGTGCCTTGAGCCTGGAGATGCAGCAGCAGGCGGGTGCAGTGGCGTTCCAGACGGAAGGGATGTCACTGGAAATGAACCAGGACGGGATCATCAATTCGCAAGATATCCAGATCCTGTATTACCTCACCCTGTTTCAACAGAGCGTCATAGACCGGGCCACCCTGACGATGCTGCTGAATAACCTGGGTCAGACGCCCTTGAGCGCGGATGACTCGGATCCCCCGAATACACTGAGATCTCAGGATTTGCCGACCACCGGCACCATTGCCGGTATTCCGGCGCTGGACCTGAATAATGATAACAGCATAGACTTGCAGGACGTGCGGATCCTTTACTATGCCTATCGGTTTGCGGATATTCTGCGGGCCAGTCCGAGCCTGCGGGAAACGCTGTTGGGCGATCTGACCACCGAAGACGATGGGGCCGATGCCGACCGGGATGGGGTGTATATGGCTATACTGGATTCCGCGGCGGCACTGAGGCCGCCGGTCACCGCCGGCGATGGCGAGCTTGCCGTAGTCGAGGGCACAAGCTATACCCTCACCAGCGACGACCTCAGCGCCCGCGATCCGGACGATGCCAACGCCGCCCTGAGCTGGACGGTTACGGCCGCTCCGATAAACGGACGCCTGGCACTGAGCGGCGCCCCGGGCACGGCCATCTTGAGTTTCACCCAGCAGCAGCTTGAGGCGGGCGAGGTGGTGTACGTCCATACCGGCAGCGATGATAGTGATGACAGCTTTGAAGTCCGGTTGCAGAACCCGGCCGACCCGGAGGGCATCGCGCAGGTTCCGCCGGTGCCGCTGACCGTGACCGTCTCCACCCCGGTGGTGGATATGGCCCCGACCGAGGTGACGTTGAGCAATGTGATTCCCCAACTGGCCGAGGACGCCGACGTCAGCGCCCGCACACGGGTCGCCGATATTGCCGTCACCGATGCCGATCTCGGTCCGCGCGACCTGGAACTGGTCGGTGCCGACGCGGCGCTGTTTGAGCTCAGCGACGACCAGACTGAGTTATTGCTGAGAGCCGGTGTGGCGCTGGACTTTGAGACCAACCCGGACCTGGAGGTAAGCGTGCGGGCGGTGCGCAACCCGTCGGAGGCGACCGCCGACCTCAGTCTTGCGCTCACCAAGGCGAACGAGGCGCCGATCACCACCGGCGATGGCGAGTTCCAGGTGGTTGAGGGCGCAAGCTATACCCTGACCCCGAACGACCTGACGGCGACGGACGCGGATGAGAGCGACGGTGCGGCTGAGCTCACCTGGACGTTTATGACCGGTGCCGAACCGGCAAACGGACACCTGGAACTGAGCACGGCCGCGGGTACGGCCATCGACTCATTCACCCAGGCCCAGCTTGAGGCGGGCGAGGTGGTGTACGTGCATGATGGCAGTAATGCCCCCTCAGACGGCTTTACGTTGCAGGTGGCGGACGACGATGGTCTCCAGGCCGCCGATCCGGTAATTGTGAACGTCGATATCACCCGTATCCTCGACAGCATAGACCTCACTGAGCTGGCGGCGGCGGACGGCTTTATTATCCGTGGCGACGCGGCGGAAGACCAGGCGGGCTTTAGTGTATCCGGTGCCGGCGACGTCAATGGCGACGGCTATGTCGACCTCATCATCGGGGCGCACAGAGGCGACGACGGCGGCACCGATGCCGGCGAGGCCTATATCGTGTTTGGCAAGGTCTCCGGCTTTGGCCATGACGTCAGCACTGTTCTCGAGGACGGCACCACGGTTGTCCACAAGGTGATAGAGTTGAACAGCCTGGCGCCGGCGGACGGCTTCATTGTCCAGGGCGACGCGGCGGGAGACCAGGCGGGCTTTAGCGTATCCGGTGCCGGAGACGTCAACGGCGACGGCTTTGCCGATCTGCTTATCGGGGTCATTGAAGGCGACGACGGAGGTCAGAATGCCGGCGAGGCCTATCTGGTATTCGGCAAACAGGATGGTTTTGGCAGCGTGGACAGTAGTGGCCGCCGGTCCATAGACCTGGAAAGTCTGGACCCAGGCGACGGCTTTATTATCCAGGGTGACGTGGACCTGGATACTGCCGGCTTTAGTGTATCCGGTGCCGGCGACGTCAACGGCGACGGCTATACCGATCTGCTCATCGGGGCACGCAGTGGTGACGACGGCGGCATGGACTCCGGCGAGGCCTATGTCGTGTTTGGCAAGGCCTCCGGCTTTGGCAACGACGTCGGCAGAACCCTTGAGGACGGCACCATCACGGATGTCCGCCGGGTCGTGGATTTGACCAGTCTGGACACAGGCGACGGCTTTATTATCCAGGGCGACGCGGGCTTCGACTTCGCCGGCTTTAGCGTATCCGGCGCCGGCGACGTCAATGGCGACGGCTATGCCGACCTCATCATCGGCGCACCCTCTGCCGATGTCGACACGTCCGATGGCAACAAGCAAGACGCCGGCGAGGCCTATGTGATATTCGGTAAAGAGGGCGACCCATCTGATCCATTCGGCAACCCCATGGGAGGCCGCCAGGTCGTGGACCTGGAAAGCCTGGCCCCGGAAGAAGGCTTTATCATCCAGGGCGGTGCAAACTTCGACTTTGCGGGCACAAGCGTATCCGGTGCCGGCGACGTCAACGGCGACGGCTATGCCGATCTGATCATCGGGGCAGTCGGAAGCGACGACGGTGGTACCTATGCCGGCGCAGCCTATGTGATATTCGGTAAAGAGGGGGACCCATCTGATCCATTCGGCAGTCCGGACGGCACTCGCCGGGTCATCGATCTGAGCAATCTGAATGCGGCGGACGGCTTTACCATCCAGGGCGATGATGTCTTCGACTTGGCGGGTAGAAGCGTATCCGGAGCCGGCGACGTCAACGGCGACGGCTTTGCCGATCTGCTGGTCGGGGCATACAGGAGCGACGATGGTGGCACCCATGCCGGCGAAGCCTATGTGATATTCGGCAAGGATTCCGCCCCATCTGATCCATTCGGCAATCCGGACGGCACTCGCCGGGTCATCGATCTGGGCAACCTGGATGCGGCGGACGGCTTTGCCATCCAGGGTGATGCGGCCGATGACCAGGCGGGCACGAGCGTATCCGCGGCCGGCGACGTCAACGGCGACGGTTTTGCCGATCTGCTCGTCGGGGCGAATCTTGCCGACGTTAATAACCCCGCCGGCGACAGGGTCGACGTCGGCGAGGCGTATGTAGTGTTCGGCGGCCCGGCGGGCCTGAGCACCGAGGCGGTCGCGGTGCTGGGCACGGACGGCGACGACTTCCTGAATGTCGACGGCGAGGCGACGGTGGTGCTTGCCGGCGCCGGCGATGACGTGCTGAATATAGACGGTTTCGGCGACGCCGATCTGCTCAAGTTGGACGGCGGCACCGGCACCGACACCCTGTGCCTGGTCAACCTCGATTTGGGCACCAATCCGAACCCAAGCCTGCACCTGGATCTGAGCACACTCGCCGATAGCCGGATAAGCAGCATAGAGCACATAGATCTGAGCGGTAACGGTGATAACAGCCTGACCCTCACTCGTCTGGACCTGCTGAATCTGTCCGAGGTACGGACCGAAGGCCGGGCCGAGTTGCGGGTTGACGGCAATGCCGGCGACCGCGTCACCGTCACCGATGATGGCTGGGTGCAGCGGGCTGACGTGATGATAGAAGGCACCACCTATAAGGCCTTCGAAAACGGCAATGCCCGCCTGCTGGTCAATATCGCCGTCGATATCGGCGGGATCATCCCGACGGTCGATCTGACTGATCTCACCGCCGGGGACGGCTTTATTATCCAGGGCGATGAGGCCGGAGACCATGCGGGCGTGAGCGTATCCGGCGCCGGCGACGTCAACGGCGACGGCTATACCGATCTGATCGTCGGGGCGCGCTTTGGCGACGACGGTGGCACCGATGCCGGCGAGGCCTACGTCGTATTCGGCAAGGCCTCCGACCCATCTGATCCATTTGGCGAACTGGTCGGCGGCCGCCAGGTGATGGATTTGACCAATCTGGCCCCGGAGGAAGGCTTTATTATCCAGGGCGATGCGAGATACGACTTTGCGGGCTATAGCGTATCCGGCGCCGGCGACGTCAACGGCGACGGCTTTGCCGACCTGCTCGTCGGGGCGCCCTCTGGCTGGGACGGTGGCCTCGAGGCCGGCGAGGCCTATGTCGTATTCGGTAAGGCGTCAGGTTTTGGTAACCTGGACGGTAGCGGCCGCCAAGTCGTGGATTTGACCAGTCTGGCCGCCGGCGACGGCTTTGTTATCCAGGGCGATGTACACTTCGACTGGGCGGGCGCCAGCGTATCCGGTGCCGGGGACGTCAACGGCGACGGCTTTACCGACCTGATTGTCGGGGCGCACAAGGGTGACGACGGTGGCACCCGTGCCGGCGAGGCCTACGTCGTGTTCGGCAAAGATGACGAATTTGGTAGCCCGGACAATGGTGACCGCCAGGTCGTGGATTTGACCAATCTGGCCCCGGATGAAGGCTTTATCATCCAGGGTGATGAAAGCTTTGACCGGGCGGGCGTGAGCGTATCCGGTGCCGGGGACGTGAACGGCGATGGCTATGCCGACCTGATTGTCGGGGCGTCCAGGGGTGACGACGGTGGCATCTTTGCCGGCGAGGCCTACGTCGTGTTCGGCAAGGCCTCAGGTTTTGGCGAACTGGACGACAGCAACCGCCGGGTGATGGATTTGACCGATCTGACGGCAACGGAAGGCTTTATTATCCAGGGCGATGAGGCTGGTGATACCGCGGGTTCCAGCGTATCCCATGCCGGCGACGTGAACGGCGACGGCTTTGCCGACCTGATTGTCGGGGCCCCCTGTGGCAGCGACGGTGGCCACTTTGCCGGCGAGGCCTACGTCGTATTCGGCAAGGCGTCCGGCTTCGGCGAACTGGACGGTACCGGCCGCCGGGTCGTGGATTTGACCAGTCTGGCGGTAGCGGACGGCTTTATTATCCAGGGCGACGCGGTCGATGACCAGGCGGGTGTGAGCATATCCGCCGCCGGTGACGTCAACGGCGATGGCTTTGCCGACCTCATCGTCGGTGCGAACCAGGGCGACGACAGTGGCACCGATGCCGGCGAGGCCTACGTCGTGTTTGGCAAGGCCTCCGACCCATCTGATCCCCAATCTGATCCATTTAGCAGCCTGGACAGTAGCGGCCGCCGGGTCATCGATCTGAGCAACCTGGATGCGGCGGACGGCTTTATTATCCAGGGCGATGCCGCCTATGACCAGGCGGGCTTTAGCGTATCCGCCGCCGGCGACGTGAACGGCGACGGTTTTGCCGACCTGATCGTCGGGGCACCCCATGGTGACGATGGTGGCATCAATGCCGGCGAGGCCTATGTGCTGTTCGGCGGCCCGGCGGGCCTGAGCACCGAGGCGGTCGCGGTACTGGGCACGGACGGCAACGATGATCTGAATGTCGACGGCGAGGCCACGGTGGTGCTCGCCGGCGCCGGCGATGACGTGCTGAATATAGACGGCTTCGGCGACGCCGATCTGCTCAAGTTGGACGGCGGCACCGGCACCGACACCCTGTGCCTGGTCAACCTCGATGCAGGCACCAATCCGAACTCGAGCCTGCACCTGGATCTGAGCACACTCGCCGATAGCCGGATAAGCAGCATAGAGCACATAGATCTGAGCGGTAATGGTGATAACAGCCTGACCCTCACTCGTCTGGACCTGCTGAATCTGTCTGAGGTGCGGAGCGACGGCCAGGCTGAGCTGCGGGTTGACGGCAATGCCGGCGACCGCGTCACCCTCAACGATGACGGCTGGGTGCGGCGAGGCACGGAAGAGATAGAAGGCACCACCTATAAGGCCTTCGAAAACGGCAATGCCCGCCTGCTGGTCAATATCGCCATCGATATCAGCGGGATCATGCCGACGGTCGATCTGACTGATCTCACCGCCGGGGAGGGCTTTATTATCCAGGGCGATGAGGCCGGTGACGGGGCGGGCAGAAGCGTATCCGATGCCGGCGACGTCAACGGTGACGGCTATGCCGATCTGATCGTCGGGGCGCGTTTTGGCGACGACGGTGGCCGTTTTGCCGGCGAGGCCTACGTCGTATTCGGCAAGGCCTCCGACCCATCTGATCCATTTGGCGAACTGGTCGGCGGTCGCCAGGTGATGGATTTGACCAATCTGGCCCCGGAGGAAGGCTTTATTATCCAGGGCGATGCGGGATACGACTTTGCGGGCCATAGCGTATCCGGCGCCGGCGACGTCAACGGCGACGGCTTTGCCGACTTGATCGTCGGGGCGCCCTCTGGCGATGATGGTGGCATCAATGCCGGCGAGGCCTATGTCGTATTTGGCAAGGCCTCCGCCCCATCTGATCCATTCGGCAGTCTGGACGGTACCGGCCGCCAGGTCGTGGATTTGACCAGTCTGGCCGCCGGCGACGGCTTTGTTATCCAGGGCGATGTACACTTCGACTGGGCGGGCGCCAGCGTATCCGCTGCCGGCGACGTCAACGGTGACGGCTTTGCCGACCTCATCGTCGGGGCAAACCAGGGCAACGACGGTGAAAGCGATGCCGGCGAGGCCTACGTCTTGTTCGGCAAGGGATCTGATCCATTTGGCAGCCTGGACGCGACGACCAACCGCCAGGTCGTGGATTTGACCAGTCTGGCCCCGGAGGAAGGCTTTATCATCCAGGGCGATGCGGCCTTTGACCAGGCGGGCGTGAGCGTATCCGGTGCCGGGGACGTCAACGGCGATGGCTATGCCGACCTGATTGTCGGGGCACACTTTGGCGACGACGGTGGCAACTATGCCGGCGAGGCCTACGTCGTGTTTGGCAAGGCCTCTGGTTTTGGCGAACTGGACGACAGCAACCGCCGGGTGATGGATTTGACCAATCTGGCGCCAACGGAGGGCTTTATTATCCAGGGCGATGAGGCTGGTGATACCGCGGGCGCCAGCGTATCCTATGCCGGCGACGTGAACGGCGACGGCTTTGCCGACCTGATTGTCGGGGCACCCTGTGGCAACGACGGTGGCCGCTTTGCCGGCGAGGCCTACGTCGTATTCGGCAAGGCGTCCGGCTTCGGCGAACTGGACGGTACCGGCCGCCGGGTCGTGGATTTGACCAGTCTGGCGGCAGCGGACGGCTTTATTATCCAGGGCGACGCGGTTGATGACCAGGCGGGTGTGAGCATATCCGCCGCCGGCGACGTGAACGGCGACGGTTTTGCCGACCTCATCGTCGGGGCGCACCAGAGCGACGACGGTGGCGACAATGCCGGCGAGACCTACGTCGTGTTTGGCAAGGCCTCTGACCCATTTGATCCCCAATCTGATCCATTTGGCAGCCTGGACAGTAGTGGCCGCCGGGTCATCGATCTGAGCAACCTGGATGCGGCGGACGGCTTTATTATCCAGGGCGATGAGGCTGGTGACCGGGCGGGCAGGAGCGTATCCGCGGCCGGCGACGTCAACGGTGACGGTTTTGCCGACCTGATCGTCGGAGCACCCTATGGTGATGATGGTGGCACCGATGCCGGCGAGGCCTATGTGCTGTTCGGCGGCCCGGCCGGTCTGAGCACCGAGGCGGCCGCGGTGCTGGGCACGGACGGCAACGATGATCTGAATGCCGACGGTGAAGCCACGGTGGTGCTCGCCGGCGCCGGCGATGACGTGCTGAATATAGACGGCTTCGGCGACGCTGATCTGCTCAAGTTCGACGGCGGCACCGGCACCGACACCCTGTGCCTGGTCAACCTGGATGCGGGCACCAATCCGAACCCAGGCCTGCACCTGGATCTGAGCACACTCGCCGATAGCCGGATAAGCAGCATAGAGCACATAGACCTGAGCGGTAACGGTGATAACAGCCTGACCCTCACTCGTCTGGACCTGTTGAATCTGTCCGAGGTACGGACCGACGGCCGGACCGAGCTGCGGGTTGACGGCAATGCCGGCGACCGCGTCACCGTCAACGATGACGGCTGGGTGCAGCGGGCTGACGTGATGATAGAAGGCACCACTTATAAGGCCTTCGAAAACGGCAATGCCCGCCTGCTGGTCAATATCGCCATCGATATCGGCGGGACGATCATGCCGACGGTCGACATACTGACGGTCGATCTGACTGATCTCACCGCCGGGGAGGGCTTTATTATTCAGGGCGATAAGGCTCATGATCATGCGGGCACCAGCGTATCCGGCGCTGGCGACGTCAATGGCGACGGCTATGCTGACTTGATTGTTGGGGTTGGTTTGGGCGATGACGGTGGCGACACTGCCGGCGAGGCCTATGTCCTGTTCGGCAAGGCCTCCGGCGGCTTTGGCAGCCCGGACGGTACCGGCCGCCAGGTAATGGATTTGGCCAATCTGGCCCCGGCGGAAGGCTTTATTATCCAGGGCGACGCGAACGATGACCATGCGGGCGCGAGTGTATCCGGTGCCGGCGACGTCAACGGCGACGGTTATGCCGACCTGATTGTTGGGGCGCACTTGGGCGATGACGGTGGCCGCTTTGCCGGCGAGGCCTACGTCGTGTTCGGCAAGGCCTCCGGCTTTGGTAGCCGGGACAGTGCCAACCGCCAGGTCGTGGATTTGACTGACCTCGCGGCAGGGGACGGCTTTGTTATCCAGGGCGATAGGCCGGATGACCGGGCGGGGATAAGCGTATCCGGAGCCGGGGACGTCAACGGCGACGGCTATGCCGACCTGCTCGTCGGGGTGCCCCGGGGCGACGACGGTGGCCTTAATGCCGGTGAGGCCTATGTCGTGTTCGGCAAGGCGTCCGGCCCATCTAATCCATTTGGCGAACTGGTCGGCGGCCGCCAAATGATGGATTTGACCAGTCTGGCCCCGGAGGAAGGCTTTATCATCCAGGGCGATGCGGAGCGTGACAGTGCGGGCTATAGCGTATCCGGAGCTGGGGACGTCAACGGCGACGGCTTTGCCGACCTGATTGTCGGGGCGCCCTGGGGCGACGACGGTGGCCTCCTTGCCGGCGAGGCCTACGTCGTATTTGGCAAGGCGTCCGGCTTTGGCGAACTGGACGACAGCAGCAGCCGGGTGATGGATTTGACTGGTTTGGCCGCCGGCGACGGCTTTATCATCCAAGGCGATACGAACAGAGACTATACGGGCGTGAGTGTATCTGGCGCCGGGGACATCAACGGCGACGGCTATGCTGACCTGATTGTCGGGGCGTTCCAGGGCGATGACGGTGGTACCAATGCCGGCGAAGCCTATGTCGTATTCGGCAAGGCGTCTGGCCCATCTGATCCATTTGGCAGCCCGGACAGTACCGGCCGCCGGGTCGTGGATTTGACCAACCTGGACACAGGGGACGGCTTTATTATCCAGGGCGATGCGGCGGGAGACTTTGCGGGCTTTAGCGTATCCGGTGCCGGCGACGTCAACGGTGACGGCTATACTGACCTTATTGTCGGGGCACAGGATGGTGACGACGGTGGCCACAGTGCCGGCGAGGCCTACGTCGTGTTCGGCAAAGAGTACGGCTTTGGCAGTCCGATAGGTGACCGCCGGGTCATCGATCTGAGCAACCTGGATGCGGCCGACGGCTTTATTATCCAGTGCGATGCGGCCTATGACTCGGCGGGCAATAGCGTATCCGGCGCCGGCGACGTCAACGGTGACGGTTTTGCCGATCTGCTTGTCGGGGCGCCCACCGGCGACGACGGTGGCCGCAATGCCGGCGAGGCCTACGTGCTGTTCGGCAGCCCGGCCGGCCTGAGTACCGAGGCAGCCGCGGTGCTGGGCACGGACGACAACGACGTCCTGAATGTCGACGGCGAGGCGACGGTGGTGCTCGCCGGTGCCGGCGATGACGTGCTGAATATAGACGGCTTCGGCGACGCCGATCTGCTCAAGTTCGACGGCGGCAGCGGCAGCGACACCCTGAGCCTGGCCAACCTGGATGCAGGCACCAATCCGAATCCGAGCCTGCACCTGGATCTGAGCACACTCGCCGATAGCCGGATAAGCAGCATAGAGCACATAGACCTGAGCGGTAATGGTGATAACAGCCTGACCCTCACTCGTCTGGACCTGCTGAATCTGTCCGAGGTACGGACCGACGGTCGGGCCGAGCTGCGGGTTGACGGCAATGCCGGTGACCGCGTCACCCTCAACGATGACGGCTGGGTGCAGCAGGCTGACGTGATGATAGAAGGCACCACCTATAAGGCCTTCGAAAACGGCAATGCCCGCCTGCTGGTCAATATCGCCATCGATATCAGCGGGCTCATCCCGACGGTCGATCTGACTGATCTCACCGCCGGGGAGGGCTTTATTATCCAGGGCGATGCGTACCGAGACCGTGCGGGCTCCAGCGTATCCGATGCCGGCGACGTCAACGGCGACGGCTATGCCGACCTGATTGTCGGGGCGCTCTGGGGTAACGACGGTGGCGGCAGTGCCGGTGAGGCCTACGTCGTGTTCGGCAAGGCGTCTGACCCATCTGATCCATTTGGTAGCTCGGACAGTGCCAACCGCCAGGTAATGGATTTGACCAGTCTGACCCCGGAGGAAGGCTTTATTATCCAGGGCGATGCGAGACACGACCGTGCGGGCACTAGCGTATCCGCTGCCGGCGACGTCAACGGCGATGGCTATGCTGACCTGATCGTAGGGGCGCCCAATGGTGGTGGTGGCGCCGGCACCGGTTTTGCCGGCGAGGCCTATCTGGTGTTCGGCAAGGCGGACAGCCCATCTGATCCATTTGGCAGCCCGGACGGCAGCAACCGTCGGGTCGTGGATTTGACCAGTCTGGCCCCGGAGGAAGGCTTTGTTATGCAGAGCGGCGGTGCATACTTCGACTTTGCGGGCTCCAGCGTATCCGGTGCCGGGGACGTGAATGGCGATGGCTATGCCGACCTGCTCGTCGGGGTGCCCCGGGGCGACGACGGTGGGTACAATGCCGGTGAGGTCTATGTCGTGTTCGGCAAGGCCTCCGGCCCATCTAATCCATTTGGCGAACTGGTCGGCGGCCGCCAAATGATGGATTTGACCAGTCTGGCCCCGGAGGAAGGCTTTATTATCCAGGGGGATGAAAGACTTGACCGGGCGGGCACTAGCGTATCCGGTGCCGGGGACGTGAACGGCGATGGCTATGCCGACCTCATCGTCGGGGTGCCCCGGGGCGACGACGGTGGCGACAATGCCGGCGAAGCCTACGTCGTGTTCGGCAAGGCGTCCGGTTTTGGCAGCGAGATGGGCGGCCGCCGGGTGATCGATTTGACCAGTCTGGTCGCCGGGGACGGCTTTATCATCCAGGGCGATGTACGCTTCGATCTTGCAGGCCATAGCGTATCCGGCGCCGGGGACGTGAATGGCGACGGCTATGCCGATCTGATTGTCGGGAGTTACGGCTACCACGGTATCCCCATCCCCAATGCCCCTACCGAAGCCTACGTCGTGTTCGGTAAGGCGTCCGGCCCATCTGATCCATTTGGCAGTCTGGACGGTAGCAACCGCCAGGTGATCGATTTGACCAGTCTGGCCGCTGGGGACGGCTTTATTATCCGGGACGATGCCGACGGAGACTTTGCGGGTGTGAGCGTATCCGGCGCCGGGGACGTCAACGGCGACGGTTTTGCCGACCTGCTCGTCGGGGCGAACCGGGGCGACGACGGTGGCAACAATGCCGGCCAGGTCTATGTGCTGTTCGGCAAAGAGGACGACTTTGGTAGCGACTCTGATAGCCCGGGGGGTGACCGCCGGGTCATCGATCTGAGCAACCTGGATGCGGCCGACGGCTTTATTATCCAAGGCGATGCGGCCGGTGACCGTGTGGGCAGTAGCGTATCCGCCGCCGGCGACGTCAACGGGGACGGTTTTGCCGATCTGCTTGTCGGGGCGCCCATCGGCGACGACGGTGGCCGCAATGCCGGCGAGGCCTACGTGCTGTTCGGCGGCCCGGCCGGCCTGAGCACCGAGGCGGCCGCGGTGCTGGGCACGGACGGCAACGACGTCCTGAACGCCGACGGTGAGGCCACGGTGGTGCTCGCCGGTGCCGGCGATGACGTGCTGAATATAGACGGTTTCGGCGACGCCGATCTGCTCAAGTTCGACGGCGGTAGCGGCAGCGACACCCTGAGCCTGGCCAACCCCGATGCCAACACCGACTTGAACCTGGACCTGAGCACACTGGCCGATACCCGCCTGAGCAGCATAGAGCGCATAGACATCAGCGGCAATGGCCCAAGTAATAATAACAGCCTGACACTCACTCGTCTGGATCTGCTGAATCTGTCCGAGGTGAGGACCGAAGGCCGGGCCGAGTTGCGGGTTGACGGCAATGCCGGCGACAGCGTCAGCGCCCCCGATGAAGGCTGGGCGCGGTCGGCTGACGTGATGATAGAAGGCACCATGTACAGGACCTTCGACAACGGCAATGCCCGCCTGCTGGTCAATATGGACGTAGCGCTGGGCGGGAATTTAATGGCGGCCAGCCAGGCCAACCTGGCTGAGGCCCTGCAAAACTGTTGCGTCACGCAGACGGTCGACGTCCGCGCCCTGATCGATGCCTTGCCGCCGGAGGACGAGGCGCAACAGCGCAGGCGCATGGAGGATGAGCTGGCGATGTTGGGGCCGTTGCCGGAGGCGCAGTCGGCGTTGGAGGCCGAGCAACCGGCGGCGGTGGCGGAGCCGGATGTGGCCCTGTTTGAGCTGCCGTCGCTCATCCCGGATGAGGGCTAACGGGCTACAGGAGTCGGGGCCTCCCGGCCCCGATAAAACCAACCCCAACGAATAGCTGGGGGCAGGGGGGTCCCAACCAACCCGGATTCCCGAGCAACACCGGGGCTTTGCCCCTGGGTTGTCGCTGTTATCTTAGCTCAAATTTCCGGGTTATGGTGCCGGTGATGGCTGCGCCCAGCATCTTTGCGAATCGGTCCAGATAGTTTTCACGCCTGGTGAAATCAACGATGTTTTCCGCGCCTATGACCTCGCGGGCGACGTAGCCGGCACTGCCCAGCGCGTCCACCAGTCCCAGTTCCAGCGATTGTTCCCCGGTCCATATCAGGCCTGAAAATATTGCTTTATCGGTTTGCAGACGGTCGCTCCGGGTCTGCATCAGCACGTCCTTGAATTGTTGATGAATCGCCTCCAGGAGGCTATGGACGTGCGCCACCTGATCCTGTTGCAGGGGTAAGAAGGGGTCCATGAATCCTTTGTTTTCCCCGGCATGTAGCAGGCGTCTCTCTATGCCCAGTTTTTCTATGGTGTCAACAAATCCGAAGCCGGCCAGGATCACGCCGATGGAGCCGACAATACTGGCCTTGTTGGCATAGATTTTGTCGGCGGCGGCGGCGATGTAATAACCGCCGGAGGCGCATAGATCGGAAATGACCGCATAGATTGGAATGGCCGGGTATTTTTGCCGTAATCTGTTGATCTCGTCGTTGACGTAGCCGGCTTGCACCGGGCTGCCGCCGGGACTGTTGATTCTGATAATGACGCCGGCCGTATCGGTGTGTTCAAATGCCTGGCGCAGGCCGGTTATGATGTGATCGGCCCTTGCCTCGGCGTCGGCGGCGATCACCCCGTTGACGTCTATGATCGCGGTGTGTTTGTCCGAACCCATGGTCATGGTGTCGGTTTTGTCGGCGAGGTACAGGATGAAGAACACCAGTATGTACAGTGCAAACAATGATTTAAAAAAGATCCCCCAGCGGCGGCTTTGCCGCTGTTCATGTACGCACTCTCTGGCAAGTTGATTAACCAATGATTGCTCAAAGGCGTCGGTGGACGTGTCATTATTCATAAATATATGTCTCCGTTGTAATATTCGATTGATTTGTTTGTAAGCACCCGGCTTTGTCCCGTGGCGGTATTTTAGCAGAGAAGTGGGGTTAATCTATCGACTATGGTTATTCAAGGGTGCTGAGCAATGCGGCCAGGTGCTCCGGTAACGGCGCCTGAACGGTTATTTGTTCGCCGGTGTCGGGGCTCCGGAGTTGCAACGACGCGGCGTGTAAAAACATGCGTTTTAAGCCGAGTGCGTTGAATTGTTTGTTGCAGGTTTTATTGCCGTATTTAGGATCGCCGGCGATCGGATGACCGATATAGTCGGCATGGACTCGGATCTGATGGGTTCTGCCGGTAACCGTTTTGATTTTTACCAGGGTGGCGTCTGTATATCGGCGTTGTACGCTAAAATACGATAGCGCATGCCGCCCGCCCGCTTTTGCCTCAACGATTCTCTCGCCGGCGCGCAACCGGTGATTATCCAGGGGTACGTCGATTTCATAGTCATCGTCCCGCAGGCGACCGCATAATAATGCCTGATAGGTCTTGTCGATCCGACCGTCCCTGAGACTGGCGTGCAGGTCTCTGAGCGCGGCCATATCGGTGGCGATGATCAGGCAGCCGGAGGTGTGTTTGTCCAGCCGGTGTACCAATTCTATTTTGCCGGCGCCGGGGTTGATTGCGCGCAGGATTTCAATGACGCCGTGTCTTTGTTTGGTGCCGCCGTGCACTGCCAGCCCGGCGGGTTTATTGAAGATCAGTAGGGCATCGTCGGCGTACAGGACCCGGTCACGCATCAAGGCGCGCTGTTTTTCCGATGGCCTCGGCGGTTTGTCGGATGCAAGATAGGCCGGCGGTAACCGGACTTTGTCCCCGGCTTGGAGACGGTAGGTTTGCTTGATCCGGCGGCCATTGACCCTGACCTCGCCCTTTCTGATCATTTGATAGACGCGCGATTTGGGCAGGTTTTTATATTGGCTTATCAGGTAGTTATCGATCCTTCTTCGCGCTTGTTCATGATCGATCCATACCTGCGTGGCGGGTCTTTTGTTGAGGGTTTCAGCCATTTTGTCCCGGCCGACCGGCACCCACCGGATTAATTAAACTGCTCAAGTTAATATTGAGCAATAAAATTTTCCAGCAGTTTCAGTATCGAGGCCATGCCCTGTGCCAGATTATGTTGGATTGTCTGCATGGTTATCGGTGTGCTTGATTTTCCGGCGGCCCGGTTTACCACCAGCGCACAGCAGGCATAGTTGATCGCCTGTTCCCGCGCCAGCGCCGCTTCGGGCATACCGGTCATCCCGACCATATCGCAGCCGTCTCTTTCCATGCGGATGATTTCGGCGGCGGTTTCCAGGCGCGGCCCGTGGGTGGCACCGTACACGCCGCCGGCAACGATATCGATATTGCCGGCGGCGGTGATCAGTTGCCGGCGCAGTGATTCTGTATAGGGCCGGGTGAAATCAACGTGGGTGACTTGTTGCAGTGGTTCCTCGAAGAAGGTGGCCGCCGGGTTGTGGCTGTAATCGATGATCTGTTCCGGCACCGCGATCCGCTGCGGCGCCATCGCTGTGGTGATCCCGCCGACTGCGTTGACCGCGATGACGTCGGTGACCTGCATTTGTTTCAGGGCCCAGATATTGGCGCGATGGTTTATCCTGTGCGGCGGGATGGTATGGGGATCGCCGTGTCTCGGCAGGAATAGGATCTCTTTGCCGACGGCTTCGGCGATCAGGATCGGTGCCGACGGGTCCCGCCATGGGGTGGACAGGGTCTTGCGCTGTTTTATCCGCACGTTGGGCGGCTCAGTCAGTCCGCTGCCGCCAATGATTGCAAGCCTGCTCATGATCGCGTTAATGCATAGATGCCGTCGCAGTTGCGATGGTATTCATCATGATCCATGCCGTAACCAAATACATAGCGGTCGGGCACGGTCAATTCACAAAAGTCGGCTTTTATCGGTGCCTGCCTGTCGGATAATTGCTTTTCCACCAGCACCGCGGTATGGACTTCTTTGGCACCGGCCTGGCGGCAATAGTCGATGATCTGCGCCAGGGTAATGCCCTCATCCAGGATATCGTCGATCAGTAACAGGGTTCTGCCGGTGAATGATCGTTGCGGTTTTCTGAGCCAATGCAGTGTGCCGCCCGCGGTTGCGCCGCAATAGCGACTGGCGTGGATATAATCGACTTGCAGTGGAAAGGATAATCGCGGCAGCAGCATGCCGGCGGGAATGAGGCCGCCGATCATTACGCACAGGACCAAGGGGTCTTTATCGGTCAGGCGTGCGTTTATTTTTTTCGCCATGGCGTTAAGCGCGCGTTCGACTGCAATCGGATCGTGTATCAATTCAGCCTCGAATGACGCTGTCTGCTTTGGCCGGGCGGTTATTTTTTTGTTATGGGACATAAGGCGTTTATTATACTTTGTCGGTCAAAATATTCTGCGGTTTAGTGCAGTAATGCGATATTTCTGCTAATATTGGAGTCTAAAGGGTAAGAATTTTGAGTGGGCCACGGTGGGCCGGCAATGGAACGGCAATGACCGCCGCCTGTCTCAGGCAAAACAGTTGAAGAGGATGCTTATGTTCACTAAAGATATGAAGGTTGAGGGTTTTGATGACGAGCTTTACCAGGCGATGCGGGGGGAGAAGATCCGCCAGGAGCAACATATAGAGTTGATCGCCTCTGAAAATATGACCAGCCCGCGGGTGCTGGAATGTCAGGGATCGGTGTTAACCAATAAGTACGCCGAAGGCTATCCGGGCAAACGTTATTACGGTGGCTGTGAATACGTTGATATCGCCGAGCGACTGGCCATCAACCGGGCCCGGGAATTGTTTGGCGCCGACTGGGCAAACGTGCAATCTCATTCCGGTTCGCAGGCAAATGGGGCGGTTTATCTGGCGTTGATCAATCCGGGCGATACGATCATGGGTATGAGCCTGGCGCATGGCGGTCATCTGACCCACGGCGCGTCGGTGAACGTCTCCGGTCGCATTTATAACGCGGTTCAGTATGGTTTGAATACCGATACCGGTGAAATTGATTACGACCAGGCTGAAAAACTTGCCCTCGAGCATAAGCCTAAGTTGATCATGACCGGGTTTTCCGCCTATTCCCGTATCCTTGACTGGCAACGGTTCCGGGATATCGCCGATCAGGTCGGGGCGCTGATGGTGGCGGATATCGCCCATATCGCCGGCCTGGTGGCGGCGGATGAATATCCGAGTCCGGTGCAGATCGCCGACGTGACCACAACCACCACCCATAAAACTCTGCGCGGCCCGCGTTCCGGCCTGATCATTGGCAAGGCCAATGAAGAGATTCAAAAGAAGATCAATTTTATGGTGTTTCCGGCGTACCAGGGCGGGCCATTGATGCACGTTATCGCGGCCAAGGCGGTCGCGTTTAAGGAGGCAATGCAGCCTGAATTCAAGACCTATATTCAGCAGGTCAAGAAAAACGCCAGGGCCATGGCCACGGTTTTTATCGAACGCGGTTTGAATATCGTCTCCGGCGGCACCGATAATCATTTATTCCTGGTGGATATGATCGATAAGGGATTGACCGGCAAGGAGGTTGATCAGGCATTGGGCCGCGCCAATATCACCGTCAATAAAAACGCGGTGCCGAATGATCCGCAATCGCCGTTTGTCACCAGCGGTATTCGCATAGGTACGCCGGCGGTTACGACCCGCGGCTTCGATGAGGATGATTGCCGTAACGTTGCCGGCTGGATCTGCGATATTATGGATAATATGGGCGATGACGCGGTGATTGCGCGCGTCAAGAGTGAGGTGCTCGCGCTCTGTGGCGGCAGACCGCTCTATAATCTATAGTCCGGTGGTATTGGATGCCGCGCGATTTTTGGATTAAGGCTTGATTCCCCGCCGCCCATCGGCGGGCCAACCGTTGTTGTGTCGTCCCTGACTGAATCCATGGAAACCAGCGATAGGCTCCCGGTATGCGATGCCCATTCTGCTCGGAGATAGATACCCGTGTGATTGATTCGCGGGTGGCCGGTGCCGGTGATCAGATCCGCCGGCGGCGTGAATGCACCGCCTGCAAGGAGCGGTTCACTTCCTATGAAGTGGCGGAACTGGTTTTGCCCCATGTGGTAAAGTCCGATGGAGGCCGGGAACCATTCCGACAGAATAAGTTACGAGAAGGCATCTTGCGGGCGATAGAAAAACGGCCGGTGGAAATGGAAAAGGTCGAGGCCGTTGTTGCATACGTTGAAAAAAAATTGCGCGCCCAGGGTGATCGGGAGGTGCAATCCCGCAGGCTGGGCGACTGGGTCATGGAGCAACTGCGCGAGATCGATCAGGTGGCCTACGTCCGATTTGCCTCAGTGTATAAACAATTTGAAGACGTTCAGTCCTTTCTGGAAGAGGTGGAGCGGTTGCGCAACGTCTTGCCGGCGGATATGAGGGAATTGCAGTTCGATTGGCTGAAAACCGATGGTGAAGAGGATTGATTTGGACGAAATCGGATCATGCCCATATGGCGACTGCAATCCGTTTGGCCGAGAAGGGGCGCTACACGACTGATCCAAATCCCCGCGTCGGCTGTGTGTTGACCCGTGATAATGTCCCGGTGGCCGGGGGCTGGCATCAGGCCGCCGGCGCCCCCCACGCTGAAATTATTGCGTTGAATGAGCTGGAGCAAGCGGTCGGTACGGTATGCTATTTGACGCTTGAACCCTGTTGTCATCATGGCCGCACGCCTGCTTGTGTGGAATCGCTGATCAAGGCCGGGGTGGAAAGAGTGATTGCTGCAATGATCGATCCCAATCCCGAAGTCTGCGGGCGGGGCCTGCAAAGGTTAAATGACGCCGGCATTGAGACCGAATCGGGCCTGATGGAGCAACAGGCGAAGGCATTGAATCCGGGGTTTATCAGTAGAATGGAGACCGGCCTGCCTTACGTGCGCTGCAAATTGGCAATGAGCATGGATGCAAAAACGGCACTGGCCAATGGCATCAGCCGTTGGATCAGCTCGCGGCAGTCCAGGGCTGACGTCCATCGTTGGCGGGCGGCGAGCTCGGCGGTGGTGACCGGCATAGGCACGGTGCTGGCCGATGATCCGTTGATGACGGTGCGCGATTTTAAGCGGCCGTTCCTGCCGCCGCTGCAGGTGATTATTGATCCCCGGCTACGGACGCCGGTTGACGCTAAAATATTGACTTCCCAGGCCAGGACCCTGATCTTTACCCGCAGCAATGATGATCGGCGGCGGCGGGCATTGATCGATCGTCGGGCCGAGGTGATCAGCCCGGAGCATGATGATGCACAGCCCTGGTTGCAGGCGGTATTGCGTCATCTGGGGGAAAGGCAGGGGGTGAATGAGGTATTGATTGAGGCCGGTGCATCATTGAGTGGCGGCTTTATCGCCAATGGATTGGTGGATGAGCTGATTATCTATATGTCCCCAAAATTGATGGGGCATGGCGCAAGATCGTTGCTTGAATTGCCGCAGTTTGAGCAATTATCGGATTGTCCGCAATTAACCATTTTGGACGTGCGTCATATTGGCAATGATATCCGCATTCATGCCGGTATCGATAAAAACTGAATGCGGCATCGCAGCGTGGGTATAATTGGCCACCATGTTCACCGGGATTATTGAGGCAACGGCTGAGATCGCGACGGTTGATCGCCGCGACGCCGATATTCGGATCACGCTCGCTATCGAGGGCACGGGGTTCACGGATCTGACGCCGGGCAAAAGTATTGCGATCAACGGCGTCTGTCTTACCGTTGTCGCTATCGAGGACGCCCGCCGCCTGTCGTTCGATATCTCCGGCGAGACCTTGGCATGCACGACCTTCAGCAGCCTGCAGCGGCATCAGCGGGTCAATCTGGAGCGCGCCCTGGCATTGTCATCCCGCCTGGATGGCCATCTTGTAAGCGGTCATATCGATGGTATTGCCGAGATCAGGGCGATCAGCGATCAAGGCGATTGCCGGCGTCTGCGGGTGCGGCCCCCGGCCGGCCTGCTACAATATATTGTCAGGAAGGGGTCGGTCTGCATCGACGGGGTCAGTTTGACCGTTAATGAGGTCGGCGGCGATCATTTTGATATGAACATCATTCCACATACTTTGAGGAATACCATTATCTCTGAATATCAACCGGGGGGCAGGGTGAACGTGGAAGTGGATTTGATTGCCCGTTACCTGCAAGGCCTGCTCCGGGGACGGCAAACCGAGAATCAGGGATAAGCATTGTTATGACACTGAATACAAGCGCAGAATTGATCGAGGAAATTCGCCGGGGGCGGATAGTGATCCTGATGGATGATGAGGACCGTGAGAATGAGGGTGATCTGGTGGTCGCGGCGACTTGCGTCAAGGCCGACGATATTAATTTCATGGCCCGTTTTGGTCGGGGCTTGATCTGTCTTACCCTGACCAAGGAGTATTGTCGACATTTAAATCTACCGTTGATGAGCAATGATTCCTATTCGCCTCATACCACCCGCTTTACCGTGTCCATCGATGCCGCCGACGGCGTGACCACCGGCATTTCCGCGGCCGACCGCGCCAGGACGATACGGACCGCGGTGAGCGATAATGCCGAGCCGTCGGATCTGGTGCAGCCCGGACACGTGTTTCCATTGATGGCGCAACCGGGAGGGGTGTTATCGCGTGCCGGTCATACCGAGGCCGGTTGTGATTTGGCCCGCTTGGCGGGGCTGCATGCGTCGGCGGTGATCGTTGAGATACTTAAAGACGACGGCACGATGGCCAGGCGTCCGGATTTGGAAAAATTTGCCGGGCGGCATGATCTCAAGATCGGCACGATTGCCGATTTGATCCGTTTTAGAATCAAGCACGAGACCACCGTTGAGCGGGTTAATGAATGTGCGTTTCCAACCGAGTACGGCGATTTTACCTTGTTGGCCTATGAAGATACGCTGGAAAAGAATCTGCATTTTGCACTGGTCAAGGGCGAGGTCGACGGTGAGCGGCCGATCTGTGTCCGGGTGCAGTTGGATAATCCTATCCTGGAGCTGGCCGGCGGCGGTGATCGCAATTTTGGCTGGTCGGTGAACGCGGTATTGCAGCGGATCAGCCGCGAGCAGGATGGGGTGATTGTGTTTTTATGCAATCAGCTTGAACCCTTTGAACTGCTTAACCAGATAGAGCGTTTCAAAACCAAACGGACCGAGGGCCCGCCGTCAAAAAAACAGGATGTAAAGGATTTGAGGACGATAGGTTTGGCGGCGCAAATCCTGTCCGATATAGGGGTCAAAAAAATGCGGGTGTTAAGCGCACCCAAGCGGATCCACGCGCTGTCGGGGTTTGGCCTGGAGGTGGTGGAATACATATCGTGAACGTCGCAGGCTCAAAGATCGATCTTATCGATGGCGCCGGCGCCGGCGCCGGTGAAGTCAAGACCGGCATTATTGCCAGCCGTTTCAATCAAGCGATAGTCGAACGTTTATTGGACGGCTGCCTGTCGACCCTGCAACAAAAGGGCATCGCGGCCGATGCCGTTACCCTGGTGCGGGTTGCCGGCGCGTTTGAAATACCGGTCGCGGTCAAGGCACTGATCGAGCACGCCGATATCGACGTGGTTATCGCCCTGGGTGCGATTATCAGGGGGGAAACGCCTCATTTTGACTTTATTGCCGCGGAATGTGCGCATGGTATTGCCGGCATAGCCGTTCGTACCGGTGTGCCGGTGATCTTTGGGGTGCTGACCGTCGATAACGTTGACCAGGCCCTGGCGCGTTCGGGGCCGGATGCACGCAATAAAGGCACCGAGTCGGCGCTGGCCGCTATCGACGTGGTCAGCGTGCTCAGGCAGATCAGGTCTCGTCAGGGTGGGTGACAAAATGGCGACGCGCGCGCCGATCCAGGCCCGAAGAAACGTTGTCCAGGCACTCTATCAATATCATCTGGCGCCCAAAGACGTCACTGATATCCTGGCCGAATTCAAGCGTAATGAAGAGTGTCTGCAAAACGCTGGCTGGGATCTTTTTGCGGCCCTGGTGAGCGGCGTGGTTGAGCGCCAATCCGAGCTCAATGATCGTTTGCAGGCGCATCTGGACCGGCCATTGAGTGAATTGGACCCGGTGGAACTGGCGATACTGCATCTGGGCTGCTATGAACTCGAATACCGGACTGAGGTGCCGTGGAAGGTGGTGGTGAATGAGGCCATTGAATTGGCCAAGTTGTTTGGTGCGGAACAATCCTATAAATATATCAACGGCATATTGGCGAAATTAGCGCAGGACCGGCATCCCTCGGTGATCACCTCCTCCGACGGCGATGATGATCGCTCCGAGGCGGCATTGATCGACCGTTATTTCAAACCGGCCAAAACCTCCTCCGGGGTGGTGCTGGGCATAGGCGATGACGCCGCAATTATTGACGTTCCGGCGGATGCGCAGTTGGCTCTGACTATGGATACGCTGGTGCAGGGGGTGCATTTTTTTGCCGATACCGCCGCCGCCGATATAGGCTATAAAGCGGTTGCGGTTAATCTCAGCGATCTGGCCGCCATCGGCGCGGCGCCGCAAGGGTTAAGCCTGTCACTGACCATGCCGGACATCGATCACGCCTGGCTGAGGCAATTTGCCGACGGCCTGCATGAACTGATCCGCGAATTCAGTCTTGATTTGATCGGCGGAGATACCTGCAGGGGGCCGCTGGCGATCACGGTGCAGGCGTATGGCCTGTTACCAAAGGGGCAAAGGCCGCCAACCAGAAATAATGCCGGCGCCGGTGATCGGGTCTATGTTACCGGTTGTCTGGGCGCGGCCGGTATGGCACTCAAATTGAGGCTGAAACAACTGCCGGCGGCGGGTGATTATGCGTTTGAGCAACGCTGCTTGAATCGTCCCCGGCCGAGGGTGGAGGCGGGCTTGATTGTGCGTGAATATGCGACCAGCATGATCGATATATCCGATGGTTTGCTGGCCGATCTGGGGGATATTCTGCGGCAAAGCGGGGTGGGGGCGAGGATAGACCTGGATAGCCTGCCGATCACCGCCAATATGCGCGGTTTGGAGCCGGAGACGGCCTGGTCTATTGCGTTGAGCGCCGGCGATGATTATGAATTATGTTTCACCTTGCCCGACCGAGATCATAGCGAATTGTTAAAACAGATCGAGGCGCACTGTGCCGTTACCCGGATAGGTCGTATCACCGATGATAATAAGTTGACCCTGTTGCAGGCCGACGGCGGGGAATTTGCGCCGGATGGGTGCGGCTATCAGCATTTTAAGGGTTAGCCGGTCGGCCCTGGTGGGTGATATAATCACCATATAGGGCGGTTGTAGCGCCATGGACGGCTTGCACACGGTCGCAGCGCGGCCTGAATTTGATCTCTTACGAGGAATTATCCTGATGTTGAGCGTAAATGAGCTTGCGGTTGCAATCGTTGACAGATTGGTATCCGCCGCCGATGACTTGCAGATTTCGGTCTCCGACCTGGAGAATGGTAGTCGTATTATTGACGCCGGTATAGCCGTGTCCGGCAGTGCCGAGGCCGGCAGGTTGATTGCGGAAATATGTCTGGGGGGGCTGGGCCGGGTAAAGCTCGAAGAATATACCGGCTATGCCAATACTTCATCGGCGGTTTATGTAGAGAGCGAGCAGCCGGTGATCGCCTGCCTGGCGAGCCAGTACGCCGGCTGGAGCCTGAATTATGACAGCGGCAAGAATGCATTTAATGCACTGGGTTCCGGGCCCGCCAGGGCCCTCGGCAGCAGGGAGGCGCTGTTTGATGAATTGAATTACCGGGACCGGGCGGACAGTGCCTGCATGGTGCTGGAAGTGGACAGATTGCCTCCGGTTGAATTGGCCACTGAGATTGCCGAACGCTGTGCGATTGCCGCCGATAAGCTCACCCTGATCCTGACCCCAACGACCAGCGAATGCGGGGTGATACAGGTGGTGTCCAGGGTGCTGGAAACGGCATTGCATAAAATCCACGTGTTGGGCTTTCCGTTGGACACGGTCAAAGCGGGAACGGGGTGGGCGCCGATATGCCCGGTGGCGGAGGATTTTATGACTGGGATGGGGCGGACTAATGATGCCATTATGTTTGCCGGTGAGGTGTGTTTGCGAATCGATGCCGACGACGATCGGCTTGCAGAATTGACCGATAGCCTGCCCAGCAGTGCCTCCGGTGATTATGGCAGATTATTCAGTCAGGTGTTCAAGGAGGTCAATTATGATTTTTACCAAATTGACCCGATGCTGTTCAGTCCGGCCAGGGTTGCCATTACCTCCACTCGTACCGGCGGGGTTTTTGAGGCCGGTAAAATAGACCGGGTATTGCTGGAAAAATCCTTTGCCGCCTGAATAATGGTCAGCGGTCGGGTTGCAATTATCACCGACGATCCGGGATGGCATGGCCGGCAACTGGCATCGGCGTTAAAAAACCATGGTCTCGACAGTCGCTTTGTGTGCTTGAGCGATTGCCGGCTCTGTATCGGCGATCCGGACGGTGATTTGTTGCTCCCCGGGTTTACTGATGCCCTGCCCGTCGGTGTGTTTGTTCGGGGAGTCGCGGGGGGTACGCTTGAGCAGGTGGTTTTTCGGTTAAATATCCTGCATGCGCTGAAACAGCGGGGTATCGTGGTGTATAATGAGGGTCGTGCGATAGAGCGTACCGTGGACAAGCCGTTGACCAGCATGATCCTGGCCCGGGCCGGTGTGCCGACGCCGCGCACCTGGATCTGTGAATCGGCCGCGCAGGCGGATGAGATTGTACGGCGTGAAACCGATCACCGCCGAAAATTGGTGCAAAAACCATTATTTGGTTCGCAGGGCATCGGATTACACCTGGTCGATGGGCAATCCGGGCTCGTCCGGGATGAAAATTTTGCCGGTGTTTATTATTTGCAGGAATTTATCGACCGTCCCGACAATGTCTGCTTCGATATTCGGGTGTTGGTGATAGACGGCCGGGCGAGGGTGGCGATGAAGCGAACGGCGGCGCACTGGCTGACTAATCGCGCCCGGGGCGCACATTGTGAAAAACTGCACCTGGATCAACAAATGGCGGACCTTGCCGAGCATGCCACCGCATTATTGGATATGGATTATGCCGGGGTGGACCTGATTCCCGATACCGACGGCAGGCTGCACGTGCTTGAAATTAACAGCATCCCCGCCTGGTACGGATTGCAAAAGGTGAGCGATATTAATATTGCCGGCTGCTTAATCGATTCTTTTGTCAACCGGATAGCCCGGAATCATCCCTCTCTTTCGCTGTTGCCTTCGGGTTGATCGTGAGCCCGGCTGAAATTCAGCGCGCGGTGCGGGCCAGCTTTATCGGTGATATCAACGCCCTGAAACCGGGCAACGTCAGTATTTATTCCGATGGTCACGGCATGAAGAGCGCGGATTTTATCAGGAGTGCGGAATTATGTACGCCGATATTATGCGATCCCGGGCTTGCCTTTGGTGAACGCATCTTTAACGCGGTCGAGGTGACGATGACCGAGGTGGGCTGTAATACCAATCTGGGCATGTTGCTGTTATTCACGCCGATTATTGAGGCGGTCGCAGGCCGGGACGTGGATGGTGCGCATGGCCTGCGGCAATGTTTGTCGAAGGTGCTGGCCGGGATAGATCGAGCCGATACGGAATATGTTTTCAGGGCGATTCGGACTGCGAATCCGGGAGGCCTGGGGGACTCAGACCGGCATGACGTCGCCGCGAGTCCCGATTGCGGCCTGATTCAAGCGATGCGGGCGGCAAGCGGCCGGGATCGTATTGCCGCTCAGTACGCCCATAATTTTGAGGACGTTATTGCGGTCGGGCTTGAGACGATTAAATACTTTATTAATTTCTGGAATAGTGTAGAATGGGCGACCGTCGGATGCTATCTTACATTTATGGCGAGTTTTCAGGATACACATATCCGCAGAAAATTCGGTGCGCAAACGGCGGAGCATATAAGAATAAAAACAGCGATCATCGCCGACAGGTTCAGGCGTGCCGTGAAACCTGAGGCCATGCAACGCGAGTTAATGGAGTACGATAGGGAATTAAAGCGCGATAATATCAACCCCGGGACGTCGGCGGATTTGACCGCGGCGAGTCTGTTGGTCTATGGATTGATCCATAACGGCGATATTATTGTATAATCGGCAAGCAGATGTATAAGTGGAGACAAGTTTATATCCTTGTATGTTTATTATGTTGTATATCAACCTGAATGGGTGAAAACAATGTCAGTTTTAACAAAAATCTTTGGACTTTCTAATAATTCTAACGGGAGGAAACAGGAAATGGCAGTGATTGATAGAGTATTAATGGGCGAAGCACTGGTTGGTGACGGCAACGAAGTTGCTCATATCGACCTGATGATGGGTCCGCGCGGCAGTGCGGCGGAGACGGCGTTTTGTAACGCATTGACCAATAATAAAGATGGTTTCAGCACGCTGCTGGCGGTGGTATCGCCGAATCTGGCGTGTAAGCCGAATACCATTCTTTTTAACAAGGTCACCATCAAGGGTTCAAAGCAGGCGGTGCAAATGTTTGGTCCCGCACAGCGCGCGGTGGCAATGGCGGTTATGGACTGTGTTGAAGACGGCACCATCCCCGCCGATGAAGCGGACGATGTTTTTATCAGCGTCGGTGTGTTCATTCACTGGCTGGCGGAAGATGACGCCAAAATCCAGGACTATAATTACGAGGCCACCAAGCTGTCGATTAAGCGCGCGGTCGCCCGTGAACCCAAGGCCGCCGAAGTGCTTAAAAACCGTGGTTCCGCGGATCACCCGTTCGCGGCGCACTCATAAGCACGCGCGGCTAAGCGACAACAATGCCCCGTAACGGGGCATTGTCTATTGCATGGATCATAAACTGGCAATTGCAACGAGATCAGATTCATCAATCACGCCATTATGCAGCGCGGTTGCAATCAGCCCGCCCGCAAAGCCGTTTTCATGTAATTGCTGTAAATCCCGCTTGTTTCGTATGCCGCCGGCTGCAAATATGTTCCTGTCGCCAAGCGGACGTTTCACCTGATTCAGGGCGCCAATATCCGGCCCTGAGCCTGAGCCGACCTTGTGCAGGGACATAATGATAATCGTATCCGGCCAATGCGTGGTATCATCTAAAATATCGGTATTGCCCGTCAGTCCCGCGGCGGTGCAGTCCAATGATATAATCAATTCCGGTCGTGCCGCTATCAATTTGTCCAATTCCCGGTGATGCAGCTTGTTTTCGGTGCCGTATATCGGACGACAGCAACCGGTGTCGCGGTGATCCGGCAGCGAATGGGTGCCGTCTATGCCGGCGTCAAGCCAGAAGCTTATTTGCGGATATTTGAGCAGTAGTCTGCAAATTAAGTGTTTATTGACCTCTGATCTCCGCTCCCGAATGGCATCAAGATCGGCAAGATAAATGATCTTAAACGGGAATAAGTCGAGCAGGGCGTCGATGATCGCCTCCGGTGCGGCAGCGTCGCTCAGAGATGACTGTATCGGCAAATAATCCTTGCGCGCCCCGGGTCGCGCATGCACTACCTGACCTTGTAATATATCAATCGCCGGAATAATTTGCATGGCCGTTCATGAAACATTTTGTTTGTGAGTTTATCACCGCCGGTGGTCTGCGAGCGCACCCTTTGTCAAGCTCGTTGGCACACCAGGGCGGGCTGATGCTGCAGACTCTGGCGACGGAACTGACCGAGGGGCGGGGCGGTGAATTATCAGCCACCCATGATAACAGAATACCGGCGGTGGTGCCCGGCAGTCTGGCCATGGCTGAAGACGATGATGTATGGCAAATTTGGGCGGCTTGCATCGATGAATGCGATTATTTTTGGCCGATAGCGCCGGAAACAAATGGTGAGTTATATCGCTTGACCCGCCTGGCGCAAGCCAAATCATGCAGATTGATCGGTTCAACCGCCGAGGCGGTGACGTCCTGTGCCAATAAGTCAAATTTTGCGGCTTTGCTGGCCGATAACAATGTACCGGTTATTGCAACCTATCGTTTAAGCGATGCAATCCCGTATTCAGAATCGGGCTGGATCATAAAACCTGAGGTCGGCGCCGGATGCGAGGAGTGTTATCATGCTCATGACAGACGCCAGTTGCGCGCGTTTATGCAATTATGCGAACCGCCCTCCGCATATATTGTACAACCTTATATGGCGGGTATTGCACTCAGCCTGTCGATCCTCGTTTATCATGATGCATTTACCATACTGGCCTGCAATCGCCAGGAGATCCGGGAAAAAAATAATTATTTGCATTTGACCGGGCTTGCCGTCAATGCCTTTGCCGAACGGCGCAGGGACTATTATCCAATTGTAGCGCGGATCATCGAGACGGTGGGCGGACTCGCGGGGTTTGTGGGGATAGACGTGGTCATGGATGGGCAAGAAATAAATGTTGTCGAGCTTAATCCCAGGATCACCACCGCATTTTCCGGGCTGTCGCGTTCTCTGGGGAGCAATATCAGCGGCATGATGCTGAGTATGTTCACCGATCGGCGGATGCCGGCCCTGCCATCGACGGCCCGGCCGGTTCATATCAATTTGTCATAATTATCAAACAGATAAATGAATTATATAGGTTGGGACGTGGGCGGTGCCCATTTGAAAGTAGCCCGTTTGAACGGCCACGGCAGGATAGACGCGGCGATGCAGATCGCGGCGCCGATCTGGCAGGGCTATGAACGACTGGAGGCGGCGCTTACCGAGGCCTGTTCCAGCCTGGATTTTGCAAATTCACTGCATTTGGTCACGATGACCGCGGAATTGGCGGACTTATTTGCAAATCGCAATCAAGGCACGGCCAGGATCATCGACACCTTCAGCGATAGATTCGCGCAAAGAGTATTGATTTATGCCGGCAGGGCGGGCCTGGTCGAAGCAAACCAGGCGGACCAGTATTTTTATGATATTGCCTCCGCCAACTGGCACGCCGCGGCTCGATATATCGCCGGCCAACTGGGCAATGGCCTGCTGGTCGATACCGGCAGCACTACCACCGATATTACCCGCTTCGCTTACGGGCAAATTATCGATCTTGGTTATAGTGATCAGCAACGATTGCAAACCGATGCATTGATCTATACCGGCGTGGTCAGAACTCCGGTAATGGCGATCACCGACAGCGCGCCCTTCGCCGGCAAATGGCAGTCTTTGGCGGCCGAGCATTTTGCCACCTGTGCGGATATTTACCGGCTGACCGGGGAATTGGATGAGGAGGATGATTTGATCGTTGCCGCGGATGCAAGGGAAAAAACCATAGATGGCAGTATCGACCGTCTTGCCAGAATGCTGGGACGAGACCGCGGCGCCGATGCCGACAAAGGGCCATGGCTGGCACTGGCGCGCTATTTATCCGAGCGGCAGTTGCAAACGATCCTGAATGGTTTTTTTCGGGTATGCTCATACGGGCCTGAATTGACCGACGCCGCGATAGTAGGTGCCGGTTGTGGGCGGTTTTTAATTCGCAAGCTGGCGCAGCGTGCGCATCTGCCTTATCGGGATTTTTCCGAATTTGTCGCAGCCGAATCCGGCCTGCAAAAATCGGTCTGCCGATGTGCGCCGGCGGTGGCGCTGGCTTATTTGTTAAAGATGGAATCACGATGATCAAACTTTCGGAACTTCCCTACAGGCCTGATTCGGCTAAATTATTTGCTGCCGTCGCGGATAAGCCCTGGAGTATTTTCCTCGACAGCGGTTATCCCCGCATCGATCTCGGGCGGTATGACGTTATTGCCGCCGAGCCGTTTATTACCATTGAAACATTTGCCACTGAATCCAGAATAAGCACTCAAACTGAGCAGATCATTTCCACTGAAGACCCGTTTCAATTATTGCGACAATATCTTGGGAAAGTGGAGGAAAATTTAACCGGCCTGCCTTTTTGCGGTGGGGCAATGGGTTATTTTGCCTATGATCTGGGACGACGCACCGAGTCGCTGCCGGAGATCGCCAAACATGACATTGCCATCCCGGAAATGGCGGTCGGTATTTATGATTGGGTGGTGGTGATCGATCATCATCAGCGCCGCAGTTGCCTGGTCCAATTTGGCAAGGACGCCATGACCCCGGAGAAATGGCGGGTATTGCAGGAGCAATTTTCAGTCGCCACCGAGCCCCCGGAGGGCGGCTTTCGGGTCGAGTCCGATATGCAACTTAATTTTCATAAAAATAAATACTTAAAGGCTTTTGATAAAGTAAAACATTACATTAAGGAAGGGGATTGCTACCAGGTTAATCTGGCACAGCGTTTCAGTTTTCAGGTGTCCGGCGGCGCATGGGATGCCTATGCCCGGATCCGCACACTCAATCCGGCACCGTTTTCAGCGTATATGAATATCCCGCAGGGTGCGGTGCTGAGTGTCTCTCCCGAACGTTTTCTGGCGTCAAGGAACAGCCTGGTTGAAACCAGGCCGATAAAGGGCACCCGGCCGCGGTCGGTTTTTGCCTATGAAGATAAGGCGCTGGCGGCGTCATTGCTTGAGAGCGAAAAGGATCGGGCTGAAAATCTGATGATAGTCGATCTATTGCGCAACGACGTCGGCAAAAATTGCGAGTACGGATCGGTCAGTGTGCCAAGGCTGTTTGCATTGGAAAGTCATGCATCGGTTCATCATTTGGTGAGCACGGTGACCGGTCGCCTGCGTTCGGATCGACACGCGATTGACCTGCTGCGCGGGTGTTTCCCCGGGGGGTCGGTAACCGGCGCGCCAAAATTACGGGCCATGCAGATCATTGAGGAGTTGGAGCCACACCGCAGATCGGTCTATTGCGGTGCGATAGGCTATATTGGCTTTGATGGTAATATGGACACCAGCATCACCATTCGCACCCTGGTGTATGATCGGCATAAGATATATTGCTGGGCCGGCGGCGGCCTGGTCAGTGATTCCTCCGCCGAGGCTGAATATAAGGAGTGCTTTGACAAGGTCTCGGTGATTCTGAAATTCTTGGCTGAGGGCGGTAGCGGTAATGTGGGTAGTTAAACTGGGCGGCAGCTTGATGCGGTCACGATCCTTGCCCTATTGGCTGGCTGCGATACATCAACGTCACGGGCAAGAGATTATTATTGTGCCCGGCGGCGGCGTCTTTGCCGATCAGGTCAGGCAATCTCAGGCCGAGTGGCGGTTTGATGACCTGAGCGCGCATAAAATGGCGATCCTGGCGATGGAACAGTACGGATTAATGTTGGCCGGATTATTACCGGACTTGACACCGGTTCGGACTGAGGCGGAGATGCGCTTAGCCTTTGCCGCCGGTCGGACGGCGGTCTGGCTGCCGTATCGGCTGTTATTGGAAGACGCCGCGGCGATACCGGCAAATTGGGATCTGAGCTCGGACAGTCTGGGCCTGTGGTTGGCGCGCCGGCTGGAGTCAGAGCAATATTTAATGATCAAGCCGGGCGCGTATCGCAAGCCGATGACGCTTGATGAATATATACGGCGGGGCGTGATCGATGCCGGCATGGCTGAAATGAGTCAAGGGTACCGGGGTGATATTCATCTGCTTTGGGAGGGACAATACGAAGATTTCCATCGGCTTGCGGTGGAGGCCGGACAAGCACCACAATCGGCGGTGGGTTCGATTCCTCCAATGCGACCCTGAGCGGGGCTCCGCGCCAACCGCAACGGTTTAATATCGTCTTGAATAAAGAAAAGGCCGGACATCCGGAAGAGGCATAGGGATGCCCGGCCAAGAACCAAGCGTCCTGCTTGGTTAACCGCGCTAGGGTGCGGTCACTTATTACAGTCGTAGTGTGTCAGTCCCAATTTAATGCGCCTCCGGTTTGATATTCGGTGACACGGGTTTCAAAAAAATTCTTTTCCTTTCTCAAATTGACCTGTTCGTCGAGCCAGGGCAACGGCGGGGCGTCCAGCTCCGGGAAGGGCGCCTCATCGAACCCCAGTTGCCGGGCACGGCGATTGGCAATGTATTGAAACTGGCCCAGATGCATATTGGCGGAATATCCCAGGATCGGGTCTTTCAGGATATAATGGGTGTAGGCTTTTTCGGCCTCATAGGCTTCATCCCACATATCCCGCACCGCCCGCGGTTCCGGCGTCAGCTTTTCCTCAAGCATGATTTGTTTGACGACCCGGATACCGAATGCGGCGTGCATCACCTCATCGCGCATAATGTACTGCAATTGTTCGGCGGTGCCTTTCATCAAACCGCGCCGCTGTAATGCAAAGATCGGGCTAAACCCGTTATAAAACCAGCAGCCTTCAAAGATCGCGGCGAAAAACACATAGGCAATGACAAAATTATGTAATTCATCCGGGTCCTTGAGATCAATGTCGGATCGTAATATGGAATCCAGGCGGCGGTTTGCCATTGCAATCTTTTGATGAATTTCCGGGACAACCCGGTAACGGTTGTAAATCTCACCCTGATCAAGGCCGATGGTTTCAATGCAGTGTTGATAGGTCCAGGTGTGCAATGCTTCTTCATAGACCTGGCGCGCCTGGTAGATCTGTAATTCGGGCGCGGACATCTTTTCCATCACCGCAAGACCGATATTGCGCATTGCCAGAATATCCGAAGTGGTCAGATAGGCCAGGACGTTTTCATAAACGTGTTTTTCCTCCAGGGTCAATTTATGACGGTAGTCGGTAACGTCCTGGGCCATATTGATGTCCAGAGGGGTCCAATGATTTTTGTTGGCATTCAGGAAATAATTCCAGGCCCAGGGGTATTTGAAAGGCGCCAGTTGATTGATATCGGTGTGACCATTGATAACGCATTTATCCTCCGGGTTCACCGGCTTTAGTTTTTCCGGCGTAGCGGGTGGCGCGTTGTCTGCGGTCTTTTTAGACCAGGGCGTATTTAACTCAAGCGCAGATAAGGCATCGCTTGCCGCCGGTTTGACCGGCGGATCATTCCAGTGCAACATTTGAGTCTTCCTCTATCTTAGTTTATATATTTGTATTTAATATAGTTTGATCTGTATATTCATAAGACACGCTCAAGCCAACGTCATTCACTGATCATTGGCTGCGTTGGTAGTCGTTTATATCATTTCGGCCTCCTCCTTATTGGCATGCCTGGCAATCGGGGTCGAGAATAGTGCACAGTTCGGCGCCCTCGGAGCCGCCGTTGCTGGGTAAATTATTGTTGGCGCTCTTTTCCATATGAGTGGCGCCCAGCGAACGCAGATAGTAAGTGGTTTTCAAGCCGCTTACCCAGGCGAGTTTATAAAGATTGTCGAGTTTTTTACCGCTGGGCTCGGCCATGTACAGGTTTAATGATTGCGCCTGATCGATCCATTTTTGGCGGCGCGCGGCGGCCTCCACCAACCAGCAGGGATCAATCTCAAATGCGGTGATATAAAGCTCTTTTAATTCATCCGGGACCCGGTCTATGGGCTGAACACTGCCGTCAAAATATTTAAGATCGTTGACCATCACCTCATCCCAGAGGCCGCGCTCTTTCAAATCACGAACCAGATACGGGTTAACCACGGTAAATTCACCGGACAGGTTTGATTTGACAAACAGGTTCTGGTAGGTCGGTTCGATTGATTGGCTGATGCCGCATATATTGGCAATGGTCGCAGTCGGTGCAATCGCCATGCAATTGGAGTTGCGCATGCCGGTTTTTTTCACGCGTTCGCGCAGACTGTCCCAGTCCAGCGTCTGAGCGAAGTCTATTTGCAAATAATCCCCGCGTTCATCCGCCAGGTTCCGCAGCGAGTCTATCGGTAACACCCCCTGACTCCACAGCGAACCGGCAAAGCTCGGATACGCGCCGCGTTCCTCGGACAACAGGGTGGAGGCGTTGATGGCATAGTAACTGATCGCCTCCATACTGGCGTCGGCAAAATGCACCGCCTGTTCGGAGGCATAGGGAATGCGTAATTTATACAGTGCGTCCTGAAACCCCATGATGCCGAGACCGACCGGCCGATGTCTCAGATTGGAGCGTTTTGCCTGAGGCACGCTGTAATAGTTGTAGTCGATGACGTTATCCAGCATGCGCATTGCGGTGGTGACGGTGTTTTCCAATTTGTCGGTATTCAATGCACCGTTTGCATCAATATGTTGCGGCAGATTGACCGAACCCAGATTACAGACCGCGATCTCATCATCACAGGTATTGAGGGTGATCTCGGTGCACAGATTGGATGAATGTACAACACCGGTATGCCTCTGGGGTGAACGCAGATTGCAGGGATCTTTGAACGTGATCCAGGGATGACCGGTTTCAAACAGCATGGACAGCAGCTTGCGCCACAGTTCCACCGCGGAAACGACCTTATAAAGTTTAATATTACCGGCCGCCGCCTGCCGCTCATATTCAATATAGCGTTTTTCAAAGACGTTGCCGTAAAGATCGTGCAGGTCCGGTGTCTCATCCGGGGAAAACAAAGTCCAGTCGCGCTCCTCCACCACCCGCTTCATGAACAGATCCGGGATCCAGTTGGCGGTGTTCATGTCATGAGTACGGCGCCGGTCATCACCGGTGTTCTTGCGCAAATCCAGAAATTCCTCAATATCCAGATGCCAGGTCTCAAGATACGCACACATTGCCCCCTTGCGCTTGCCGCCTTGATTGACCGCCACCGCGGTATCGTTGGCAACCTTTAGAAACGGCACCACCCCCAGTGATTTGCCGTTGGTGCCTTTGATGTGTGCGCCGAGTGCGCGAATACGGCTCCAGTCATTGCCCAGCCCGCCGGCATATTTGGATAACAGCGCATCGTCTTTAATTGCACAGAAGATGCCATCCAGATCATCCGGTACGGTGGTGAGATAACAGCTTGACAGTTGCGGGCGACAGGTGCCGGAATTGAACAGGGTGGGGGTCGAGCTCATAAAGTCGCCGGACGACAGTAATTCATAAAATTCAATGGCCCGCCCTTCAGGATCGGTTTCATTGATCGCCAGTCCCATCGCCACCCGCATGAAAAAGGCCTGGGGTAATTCAAAGCGGACGCCATCGGAGTGGATAAAATAGCGATCATAGAGCGTTTGCAGGCCAAGATAAGTGAATCGGTGGTCGCGATCGGCATGCAGGGCCTTGCCCAGCCGCTCCAGATCATACTGGCGGAGTTCATTCGCCAGGTTTCCCGTTTCGGTGCCGCGCACAATATATTCTCCAAAATAAGATGGATAACGCTCAACCATCTCCTTATGAGTGGCCTGACCGGGCTTCCCCGTAACAAAACTCAGCGCCTCACCCCGTAATTTATCCAGCAATAAACCGGCCGCAACGTAACTATAGTTCGGTTCTGTTTCGATCAGATTGCGGGCACTCATTACCAGCGCCGCATTGACGCCGGCCTCATCGATGCCGTCAAACAGATCATGCAGCGCATTTTCAATGATCAGTTGCCCATCGACGTCAGCCCGATGGGCACAGGCCTCGGCGACTATGGCCCGCAAGCGATCCATGTTTAACGCCGTCTTACCGCCGTCCGGCTGTATGACGTGTACCGGCGCGGGAGGGGGCGCCGCCGCCGATTCCCTGGCCACACGTTCACGGGCGTGCTCCTCACGATATACCACGTAGGCATGGGCAACCTTCTGCTCGCCGGTCCGCATCAGTGCCAACTCAACCTGGTCCTGAATATCTTCAATATGAACCGTGCCCCCATTGGGCATCCGCCGGGTCAACGCGCTGACCACTTGTGCCGTCAGTCCCTCCACGATTTCATGGACGCGTTTTGACGCGGCCGCGGTATTGCCCTCGACACTCAGAAAGGCCTTGATCATCGCGACGTTGATTTTACCGGCATCGAATGTGGTGACCTTGCCATTGCGGCGGATCACGGTAAATCCACCGGAATGATTGCTGTTATTGACGTTTTCATCCCTGAGCACGGTTGCCTCCAGGTCTATCGCGGCAGACGATGCAGTAATATCAGTAGTCTTCTCGGTTCTCATAATGTTCTCCCATCTCCCCTGCGGGTAGATATCCCGATTCTCTCCAAACCTGCAATGATCCGGCCCCCGGCGCATGCTGGTTACGATCCAATATATTATATCTTATTAATGTACAATATCCAATAAAATGTGGTCAAGCATTAATTGAACCACAAGATAATGTGGATTATACTGTGAATCCGGAGCGGGTTTTCTGTGGATAAGTCGGTATAAAATCGGTGCGGCAGCGGGCGCACCAGATCGGCGGGCGCCGTTGTATTGTCGCGCTGTCGGCGGAAATTTAGGCTCCTCCAACCGGTACGGCCGGACGGCAGGGACAGCGGCGCCATTGCCCGGTCTGCTCAGTCTGTTATAAACTGAGCACCGATACAACCAGCGATTCAATTACACTTTGCAGGAGATTTTTTTGGACTGCTTGAAAGATTTTGGCTCGGACGGCGTGCGCGGGTTCAACGAGTTGCCCCTTCCCCGCAAAACCGCCGTTTCGCTTTTGCGGTCGGCGGACGTGGGACGTTAGGCGCGCATGGAAATGAAAACGGAGAATATATATAACGCCTGTTAAAGGTCGTTTGGCTCCCTGAAGAAATGGGAAAATTTGCCTTCTACGGAAGAAAAGAATGCCGGCTACGAGGTTAAAAGAAGCTAATACCCGGATTTAACACGGCACACCAGTGACCTCGCTCCGCACACCTAAGGATTAAATCATCTGCTGATCAGGAGATCAGCGGAATTTTTTCGTTAGATTTTTAATCACTTTATCTCCTGCTATTTCCATCAACATACGCAAAGCATGATTGACAGACTCAGAATCTTTAAAGGCTTCAGCTACATCTGATTCAAGAAACACAACATTTGTTCCTTTTTGATAAGACTGGTAATGTTTACCATGTATGGCATTAGAAAAGTCATATTCTGAACGCATTTCATCATCAATCATATTGCTCATAATATTTTATCTCCAATCTTTCTGCTTTTCTTGCACTGATTTTACGAATTACATCCAGTTCTCTTTCAGTATAGGCTACAACTAAAAGATTGCCCATTTGGGACTTTCCAATACTGATAAAACGGTATTCATCAATTGAATGATCAGGGTCTGAAATTGTTAACTCAAGTGGATCACCAAAAATGGTGGAGGCTTCTGAAAAACTAACTGCATGTTTTTGTAAATTAATTGTTGCTTTATTTTGATCCCATTCAAATTTCATATTATACAGTTATGGCGATTACGGCAACCGTCACGGAAGCGTCCGTTGGAGCTTTCAACAAACGCATTCTGTGTGGGGCACTCCCTGTGCGAGAGTGGATTACCGCCAGGCTTTTTATTGTGTAAATAACCCGGTTCTCGTATGAGACCGGGTTATTATCAGGCTTTTAATTGCGGCGGCTCCCCGCGTTGCAGGGATGACACAAAGATGCGTCACCGAATAGGGTTTAAAGGCCATCACTACCTTCAATCGGTTCATTATTAGAGTTAAACGTGTCTCTATCAACCACTAAGCCGTTCACTGCCGGGTCGTTAAAAGGCACCCTATCCGGGTCATTTATATCTCTGAAATTTCCGGTTGGGCCTATGGTGTTTGTTCTGGTATCAAACTCAATTGCTTGCCATGTATTATCCCGGCCGTCGCTTGGCACACTATACCTTGCAATTTCGTTATCGTTTTGTGTAATTGCAACCGTTGTTCCGGAGTTGGCCAAACCGGTTGATCCTTGTTGGTCTCTATTGCCAAAATCATGCACATATATCTGATATATGCCTTCATCTCCGAATGCATCCGCATCATCAATTGTTATACCATCAGATGACGTTGGAGCACTCCCCCCTTCAATAACGGGCGTTTCATAGATGTGGAATCTGTTCCCCCCTGACGTTTCTCGAATGATGGTGGTTACTTTTCTATCTCCCCTTGGCAGTGGAATCGAATAGACAAAAGGGTTTGTATCACCTTGGCCTGTGAAATGGAGGGAAAAATCTTCTCGATTGCCGCCATAATCAGCAGAAATACGTACGAAGCCTGCAAGTATCTCTCCATCCACCACCTCCGGCGTTAATATGACACCATCAGTAAATACCATTTCGCGGGCATTGTTGCCGGTATTGGCATTATTATCATAGACCCGCTGTTCATTATTATTTACTGTTGGAAGCGGCGGTTGACCGGTAAATGGAGAGGCGGCGACGATGCAGGAATTGCCAGCGTTTGTGCCAGCAGTCAGCATGTTTTGTAATGCGGAGGTGTCGGGCAAGTTGTTCGCCAAGGCGTTTTCCCTCGTGTCTGTGTTTATGAAAGCTTCTATAATGTTTATAACACTAGCAATCGAATGCACGCCTTGGCTCCGGCTACTAGGCGTCAAAAAAATAGTTTCGCCAAGATTGTCATTTGGGTTACAAACCGGATCGTCTTCAATGCAAATATTTGTAAAAATGGAATCTGAATCTATCACTCCACTTTCATTCATCATCTGCACAAAGCCTCGTCCAAGTCCCCAAGAAATGTCATCAGGATTGAAAGTAATGACTTTCAAATTGTCCGGTTCGAGTGTACCATCGATCAGTTTTTTTGCTCCAACAAACTGGGCTAAATTTCCCCCAAGAGAATGCCCCACAAGAACTACCTCACTTCCTTCAGGAATAGCCTGTATAACCTCATCCACGAATTTTTCTGCCTCCACATGTTGGCGGGGTGGGTTTGTTCCGAATTGTGAGTCAATATTTGTCAACCAATCTCGGAGAGAGGATATATCAGTGCCTGCAAATGCAATGACGAACTCGTTTTTTGTAGCATTATGATATGCCCTCGCTGCGAACCCTGATCTTTCTGTTTTTATAGCGATTTGTCTGTAGCCGACTACATCGTCCCCATTACCATATGATTGTTTTGACAACTTCGCAAGTTTCAGGGTTTCTCTTCCCACATCATATCCTGCCCCCCACCCGACTGCGGAATAGGCAATTAACCCCATAAAACATAAAATCAGAGTAGATGTTTTCATGCGTTCCCCCTTAATTAAAATCGATGATTCAAATTCATGGACGTATTAAGCCCTTTGTATGTTGTGCTACCTTCTCCGAACTCGGGTTCATTTTTAACATTAAACCCCCTTGCTGTCAACGATACAGAACTGCGTGGACTGAATGCATAGCTGTAAGTGGCTCCATAGCCAAAACGACTCCTGCCGGCATTAAAATTGATGCTGTCTCCGGGATAGTCATTTTCTTCTGCTTTCAGGTAATCCCCGGCCAGACGCAACCTATGCCTCTGAGCAAAAAGTTTACTCCACGCCAATGCAAAATAGGATGTATCACCATTGACGTTAAACTGCTCCCTTTCCAATTCACCGCGCGAGCCGCTGAAATTCTTATCAAGGCCCTGTTCGGTAAAACGGAAGGAGAGATCAAACTGATACCCCTGCCGGAATGCCCATACACTTGTCAAATTATACTGGAGCCTTTCTCCTTTTTGGAAAAAATCCATCCCGTCACGTTTAGTGGGCCTGTAATGAGTATAGATAACACCGCCGCTAAGGTCCCAATTTGGTCGCCTGTATTGCCATTGAGCGGTTATATTCGTTTCATCCCCAGGGTCAATCACGTCATTGGCCACCTCGGTGTTGGGATCAAACTTGCCTTTGTAAGTATAACCTATACCGACACCCACTGCGGTATGTTTGCTCAAGGTACGGGTAATATTAATCCCCGGCGTGACATTATGCCCCTCTCCAAATTGTGATTGCTGGACAAGATAGCTGTCCACGCCCAGCACGTTGTTTTCACGACTGCTGAGTGACGCTTTACCGACGGGCAAATTGTAATCCAGCACCAGCCTAAGCGGCCATGACCAGTCTTTGAATGTGTAGGAAGCACTGAATGCGGCATCGCTGATGGTCGCCACCCGGCCTCTTGAACCCGGCGTTTTTCTTTCGGAAATAATGTAGGCCTGGCGATAGCCAAAGTCAAAATTACCCAGTTGATAAGCAATGGTTATCGGAGTAACCGATTGATATCCTCTGTCTGAGGAATCATCATCATTTTCCCAGTCATAAAATTGAGTGCTGATGTTCATAGACAGATGTTGCGTAATAGGCTTCGGTTCCATCTGCTCAAGTCCAATTATTTCGGCCGGGTTTTCTGCGGCGCCGGCGGCCGAGAATAAACAGAATGCAGGTATTATTATTTTTATAATTAATTTCATAACTTATCCCCCTTACATTATAATTTACTTGTAACATTCTACATCATAAAAAGTAACCAATCTATTATAAATAAAAAATATTACATTCCATCAGCACAGAGCAAATCATAGGTATGTTTTAAGGTGCGTGAAGCAGACCTGCCGGTGCAGGACCTGCCCCGCAAACACGGCATGACCAACGACACGTTTTACTGCCGTATCACTGTCACAACCCGTGTCAATAAGGCCGGTTTGTTTTGAGGCGGTTTGCCGCCGGTCACCCTTGTTACTGGTACAGCGATAGGTCTGTGTGCACGTCTTGCCGTAGCGCTACGCCTTCATGGGCCAAAAGCCAGGATTTTCGGTCTAAACCGCTGGCATAGCCGCCCAATGTTCCGTCGGCGGCGATGACCCGATGGCAGGGGATGATGATGGATATGGGGTTGCGGGAATTGGCGCCGCCCACCGCACGGGTCGCGCTGGGCTTGTTGATGGAATGGGCCAGTTGGCGGTAGGAAATGGCTTTACCGACCGGGATTTTAGTGAGGCCACGCCACACCCTGCGCTGAAACTCGGTGCCGTCAGTGCACAGATCAAGCCCGTCAAAGGCGTCCCATTGGCCGGCAAAATAGCCATCCAACCGGGTCCGCAGATTGAGCAGGTTGGCTTGTGATGTGATGGAATATTCGCCGTAGCGACCGGCCAGCAGTTTTTCCAGCTTGTGGTCGTTATCGGCAAAAATCAGGCCGCAAAGTTGATTGCCGTCGGCAAATATCAGAATTTTGCCGATGGGGCTGTGATAGCGATCTGATCTGATTTGCTTTATGTTGTGCTGTTTCATGGTTGCATTTTGCTATACGTCCGGTCTTGAGACAACTACCCGCTAAGCCCTGAACGCTCCAGCAAAGGCGGCAAATCGATCCTCCGCCAGCGCGTCGCGTATGCGCTTCATCAGGTCCTGGTAGTAATGGACGTTGTGCAAGGAACAAAGGCGCGCGCCGAGGATTTCATTACTGTGGTACAGGTGTCTGAGATAGGCGCGGGAGTAGTGGCGGCAGGTGTAACAATCGCAGTCCGGGTCCAGCGGACCGGTGTCTTGACGGTAAGCGGCGTTGCGGATTTTAACCACGCCGTCGTGGGTGTACAGCCAGCCGTTACGGGCGTTGCGGGTCGGCAGCACGCAGTCGAACATATCTATCCCGGCGGCGACGCCGTCCACCAGCTCCCGGGGAGTGCCGACCCCCATCAGATAGCGCGGTTTATCCGCCGGCAGGTGGTTGGCCACCGCATCCAGCAGTCCCAGCATTGCCTCCGTCGGCTCGCCCACCGACAGCCCCCCCAGCGCGTACCCGTCAAAGCCGGTTTCCACCAGACCCGCCAGGGACTCCAGCCGCAATTCCGGGTACATGCCCCCTTGGACGATGCCGAACAACGCACCGTCGCCAGTATAACTGCGCCGACAGCGCTCGGCCCAGCGGCCGGACAATTCCATGGATGCGCGAGTCTCATCAACAGAGGCCGGGTAAGCGGTGCACTCGTCAAAGGCCATGACGATATCCGAACCCAGCGCTGCCTGTACCGCCATGGATTCCTCGGGACCAAGAAACACCTCGCGGCCGTCAACGGGCGAGCGGAAAGTGACGCCCGACTCGTCCAGTTTTCGCAAATCCGCCAGACTCCACACCTGAAACCCGCCGGAATCGGTAAGGATGGGATGCGGCCAGTGGATGAAATCGTGCAGCGTACCGTGGGCGGTCACCACCTCCACCCCCGGCCGCAACATCAGGTGAAAGGTATTGCCCAGAATAATCTGCGCGCCGGCCCCGGCGACCTCCTCCGGCGCCAGCGACTTGACCGCGCCGCTGGTCCCCACCGGCATAAACGCCGGCGTATCCACCGCCCCGCGCACGAATATCATGCGCCCGCGCCGGGCTTTGTTGCGGGTGTGGTGGATTTGGAATTTCATTGATTCCGCGATAGCCATGAGCAAATCTGTGGTATATTTATCCTGTTATTATGGAACATCCGATCAAACTGAGTGCGGCGAACACGGTAATTATGGGCCAAACCCATAATCCGTCTATTCTCAACCCGGATTTTCTCTGGCGCAACCGTATTGTGCCCGAGCAAGTAGCACTTGCCAAAGATCCGCCAGTATTGAATACGCCGTTAGCCTCTCAGTGCATTTTCGAGAATGGCCTGCACATTGTCAGTGAGCCCAATAAAATCTCTTTTATCGAGAAAACCATCGAACAAAAAGAGGGTGCTCTTTGTTATGATGCGGCAAAAAAATATTTGCGGACAGTGCCACTCGTTCATTATATTGCCGTGGGGATTAATTTTTCCGGATTCTGTCCTACGCTCGATAGTACATTGGTACCGCACGATATGCTCAATGATAACAGTCGGAGTGAATTTGAGGGTGTTTCTCCATCAGCGGAGATTATATTGACCTACCTTCTCGCCAGGCGAACTGTTAATTTGAATATTAATAGTGGCGAGGTTGCTGATTCAGGAAACGAACAAAAAATCATTTTTCGCGGCAATTTTCATCACGATATCCAATCAAAGGAAGGGGAATCACACAATGTTGCAATCGCCATTGTGGATGATTGGAAAAATGATTTGGACTGTTTTAAACGCTTAATCAGCAACATTACCGAAACCATGGGGAAACAATGATTATGCATAATTCTGCCGAGCCCGGCGAGTTATTTTCAAAGTATTTCAACAAAGAAAGAAATTATTCCGATTTTATAGAAGGAGATACGGATGAGTCCCTTCTGTCTTCAGATCATACTCGATTTAAGGCTATCATGGACGTTATTTACCCTGAATTGTTGGCCGGCAAAATGTACTGCAATAGTAAAGATACTTCTTGCCCGATTTATGTATCTTCACAAAACCATACAAGCGAAATATGCGTCACGGATACCCCGAACAAAATTGCACATATATCGCTGTCATACCTGGCAAGCGAAAAATTTTTTACTGAAGCGTTGGCAGAACTGGAAGAACTGGACGATTATGCAACTGAAGAGGAGCTTTCGCCACCATCACCAATTACCAGGAATTTAGTGCGGAAAATTCTTCGGGAACTTACTTTGAAATTACCACGAAACTACTCAGTTTCTTTGTGGGAAGATGGCGATGTAGTGATCTATTCCGGTGGCGCAGGATGGCGTGTCAGCATTTACTGCCGTGCGAACGGTGGGGCGGCCTTGTATGTTAACACGCCTGATGGGCATGACTACGAAAGCCAATACCAATTAGCGCAGGATATGCCTTTAGAGCTTGTCATTGATGCGCTGGAGAAAATTCCCGCTTGATGTCTCCTTATTCATTCGGGGCTATCGTTAGCCGGGGGGCCGTGGGCCGTGCTGTTTTTCAAAGCAGTGACTGGAAGAAAATAAACAAGGGAGCGGAAAATACACCGCCCGGTGTTTTTCTTGACAGGACAAGTCCGATTGAAATTTCCGTGTTCCTTCTGGATTTTACATCGGACAAAAAATTGACAAAAATCGGTGATTCCATGGCGACACAGCGTGGTGCAAATCGTCACTTTTACGGTTGGGCGGAATTGTCAGTTGCAGACGCCGGCAAAGACGACCGAAAGGTTCGGGCAACGCCTCAACACGAAAATAAATGGCACGCGGATATCGTGCTTCCATCCACGGCTGCCACGGAGAAAAAGGAACGGGAAAGGCATGCAAATCAACTGGCAAAAATGGCTTCTCCTCGTCCGTGCGCCCAATAAATTAACCTGTAAGTTCCATTCATCAATTTTCCGCATTTTAGCGATGACGTTGGCGCAGTTTTTTGTATAATTCCGATTGTGGGCAGGGTCAGGGTTCGATCCAAGGTGTTTGTCCAGAGCCTGGTAGCCGCCAATTTGACAGTTAAATTTTTTTGGTGGGACAAGCACAAGTCATGCGGTATTTATTGAAATACAGGCGCTTGTTTTCCTTACTGTAGCTGATTTTAAACTTTGTTGGGGTATGCCTGTGTCGCCGTCACCCCCCGGTCGTAGCATCAGGTGAAAGGTATTGCCCAGAATAATCTGCGCGCCGGCCCCGGCGACCTCCTCCGGCGCCAGCGACTTGACCGCGCCGCTGGTCCCCACCGGCATAAACGCCGGCGTATCCACCGCCCCGCGCGCGAATATCATGCGCCCGCACCGTGCCTTGTTGCGGGTGTGGTGGATTTGGAATTTCACCGGCAGTTTTGTAGAAATTGAGGAATTTGCTCAGGAATCGGGCAAAATTTGTTTGCTACCACAGCATTTTCTGGTTGAAAAGGAGTATAGAGACGCATAATTGTGTATTATATACAGTCTATATTTCATCATATATGCGATATTTTTCCCTATGGGAGGGCCAAAATGATTATCAAGACGACAGATTCAACCGAGTATCTGGTCGAAATGGAGAAAGCCAAGAAGCAATACGAACAATATCTGAAAGTTAGTGAAATATACAAATTGCCGATTTTCCCATCTATACCAGAACCACAATATATGCCCCCGAGCATCGAAAGTCCGTTGACTACCAATAAAATTACACTGGCAGAATAACATGCCAGACTGGGCTGAAATAATAAACAAGGTCAATCAAGGTAAGAATCCCTAGCTCTTGGACAGGCTTTTGAAAGCCGAGCTTTCCAAAATCAGCCGATTGCAAGATAACCGAAATATTGTTTATTACGCGTCTGGATTTTTACAAAAACCGACAGATAGGTGTAAATGTAATACCACTGGAAGACAACCAAAAATTGCAAGAGGCGATTCTTTCGGCTCATCATAATAATGACCGTTATCTTTGAACTAACGTCATCATTCAAATTTATAGTCAACCATAAGGGTAAGATTTGGTCGAAAGGCACGCAACAGGTCATTATGCAAGGACCTGTTATGACGCCACAACCCCTCCGCAATCGGCGCCGAATCGCAGAACCAGGTAGATATATTGCTAGAAGTAACGAAAAAGCTGGTACCTGGCAGTGAGACTTGGTTTATTGGTCAATTTCCTGCATTTTTGCAATAGTAAAAGCAATCGCGTTGGCGGCTTTTTGGATGGTTGCGGTTTCGGGCAGGGTCAGGGGTCGGCCTTTGCGGGATTTGAGGTATTTGTCCAGGGGTTGATAGCCACCGATTTGGAAGGTGAAAATTTCCGGCGGGACGGGGGCGAAATATTCGTCTTTGTTGAAATGCAGGCGTTCGGTGTTTTCGTTGAAGGTGACTTTTTCGACTTTGTGGGATGTGCCGGTACCGTCGTGTTTGGCCAGGTCGCCGGTGCAGTGATTGCGTAGAAGGTGGGCGGCGATTAGTTCTTTACCGATGGTGGCCAGGCGTTTGAATTCGTTGTTTTGTTCGGGGAACGGGATGCGCGGGAAATCGGTGCGCAGGAAATCGGCATAACATTTGCGGTAGTCGGGGGAGTGCAGGATGGCGTAGATGCAACCGAGGATGGCTTCCGGTGAATGGGTGGTGCCGTAGTGGTCGTTAATCCAGCGGCGAAACTCCGGTGTCAAGTTCTCATTGCGGACGGTTTTTCCCATTTCGATATCCTGGCGGTAAAGGGGGAACAAATAGCCAATACCTCTATTGCTCCGAGTCAAGCGATTATCCATGACTGTATCAACGGCAACGGTGTGATTAAATATACCCTCTGCAACTTGCCGAACGGTGACTAATCCAAAAGTTTCCTCCAGCAACATATGACGCATGAATTTTTCCCTCCCCCAGTCAATTGCTGATGAGTGATAAAAAATCCAGCGCATATCAAAGGGACGGTATACGATTTCCTTCACGTATTCATCCAAGTTTTCTATCCTCGCCATGTTTTTTCTGGCCTCGGTGATTTTCCACCCTCTGGTGTCTTTCAGTTTCAACTCTGTTGCAATCTCGGAATCATTTTTGTCGGTGTTGATAAATCGTCGCATTCTCTGTAGCAAGGCTGATTTGTCAGTATCTATCGCAAAATGATCGCGAGCGGTGACAATTCCCGATACATTGACGGAGAAAATATCTTTTGTAGAAAACGCAGTTTTGTATTCCGCCGGCATATTGCGCCGTGGCACAAACAAATATGGAGACGAATCAGGTGTTAGCGTCCGCCACTTAATCGTTTCAATACCGTTTTCTATACACGCTCTATATTTGTCTTCGCGTAAACCCCATAGATCAGTGTGAAATACGCCTTTCTGTTTAGCTTTAGGATTTTTAATCAGTATGCTGATGGCTACGCCCTGCATAATGTCAAACACATTTTCATCTTTGCTACCGCCAGGATCGGTTTCCTTCTTTTGAACATTGCCATGCAGGTCGAGAAAATAGAGCGCGTCAAAGGCATTGAGGAGGCTTTGCCTCATACCACGAAAAGTCGGGTTATCGAGAAAAGCATGATTAGTGATGATGGCAACAATGCCACGCTCCACTTGTGCCATTTTCCATTGGGCGAAGCGGATGAACTTCACATAATCGTCGTGCAGCCAATGCTTTTTTTCGCCAAAATGTTGGCCGTCTACTTGCTTGTATGTTTCTATCAAACCTCCGATCCAAGTAGGTCGAGTGTCTTTTACTTGTTTATTCTTTATCCGTTTGTGTTCACGAACATACTGCTCTGCGCTTTTGTTTTGGGAAATGCCCTGATACGGCGGATTGCCGGTAATCACCAGCACTGGCGAATCCTTTACTTTTTGCGCCTGATTCGCTTCATCCGCCAATTTGGGCATCATCGGTAATGCAATCTGTTCACTAATTCGTTCCAGCGTATTGGTCAGGAAGATATTGATTCGCTCATCTTGTTCCAGCGGCACGTCGTTGTCCGCCAGAAACTGCGACAGTTTCAGGTGGGCAATAACATAAGGCGCCATTATCAACTCAAAACCGTAAAAGTTTTTCAGGACGTGGCCGTGGGTGAGCATGTTGCGGCGCGCCGGCGGTGCACCTGACAACACCGTGCGCATCATCTCAAGCAGAAATGTGCCGGTGCCGGCGGCAAAATCCAGCGCGGTAACGGCGTCGGTTTCGGCAAGGCCGTTAGCCAAACCGAAATCACGGCGCAACACATCATCCGCCGCACGCACGATAAACTTGACCACCGGCGGCGGGGTGTAATAGGCGCCGCATCGCTCGCGCAGTTTGGCGTCGTAGGCGGCGAGAAAGTCTTCGTAAAAATAAATGTAGGGATCGTCATCGTCGGCAAAGCCCTTGCCGTCTTTGCGGTAGGACATGGATTCGGACACCGCCGCCGCGTCCATGGTGTTGATTATGGCCAGTATGTCATCCACCACCCAGGCGATGTCTTCATACTCCGAGTCGTTCAGCCCCTGTAAAAAGGTGGTGATTTCACGGATGACGGCGAAGTTGGCGGGAATGTGGCGGTTGATTCCGTAGAGGTCAAGTTTTGTTCCGGCGGGGGCTTTGAGTTTGGCCAGCAGCAGGCTGTACACCAGTGTCTGTGCGAAGGCATCGGCGAATTTGGTGAAACTGAGTTCGGTGTCCAGGGCGGTGCGAAAGGCTTCCAGCAACCCGTGCAGGCGCGATTGCGCCGGGTCGTCGTTGGCGTGGGTTTTAAGCCCTGCGCGCAATATCGCACACCGCCTTGCCAACGCCGCCGCCAGTCGTTTAGCGTCGCCGATTTTTTCGGCCTCCGCTTCCATGAAGGTATGCAGCAGATTAGTGAAATCGGCTTTTACTTGCTGGCCTGGCTTTTCCGCCAGGACGACGTGGCCGATTTTTTTACCGTTCCGCAAAAGCAGCCAGTGCCAGGAATCGGTGAGTAGAATGTTGCCGGACAGGGCGCGATATTTTTCCAGTTGCGCTTTGGTGGTCAGTTTCTGCAGGTTGTCGCCGGGAGTTTTACATTCCACGTAGCCGACCACGCCGCCGCCTTTGGCGCTGACGCGAAAATCGGGCGCACCGCTGTTTTTGATACGGCTCGGCTCTTGCAGAATCCTGGCGTCCAGGCCAAACTCCGTGACCGCCGCGTGCAACATGTTGTCAATGGCCGTGCGATAGGAAAATTCGGTGGCGTTGCCGGTGGCGGCGACGGCGGTGATTTCCTTGGTATAAGTTGCTATCCAGTGCATGGCGTGCATTATAGTCCGTCCGTGGATTTCAGTCTGCGTAGATATCGCCGTTTGTCAGCTATTTTATCATTTGACGAACATGGCGTCGCCGTAGGAGTAGAAGCAGAAATCCCGGATGATGGCATGGCGGTGGGCTTGCATGGTTTTTCCGTAGCCGGCAAAGGTGCATACCAGCGTCAACGTGGTGGAACGGGGCAGGTGGGGAAGCTGATGATCAAGGCGTCCACCGCGTGGAAGAGGTATTCGGGCGGGAGAGACAATTCGGCGCCCCCTGACAATGGCTGAAGGCGGTATGCTTTGTCTGATTGCATGGTACAGGCATTATAGGTCCTGCGGGCAAATGTGCTCATGTTTTGTGCCCTGTTCTTTTGGTTATCCGGTATCTGAATCCCATATCCGCCGTGACGTTTTTCACCCTCATGCCCGGTCGGTTTGTTCACACAGGCGCGCCAGTTGGTGCAGATGCTTCATCCCGGCGACAATCGCTTGTTTCTGGTTCGGTTGTTCACGCCGGATCGCATCCAGAAATGTTTCAATGGATTGAAGCAGCGGGTCCTGGATAGGCATGGATTGGTCTTGGGCCGTGAACGATAGCAGGTAGCCTGGCATAGTGACCTTTCTCTCGACGCTATTGCCGTTGATTGAATACCCTGCCGGTTTGGGTTTTCCGGGATGACGTTTAAGCGTCAATGTGACCGCGGTGACGTTGTCCTGCCCGTGATGGTAGTCAAAGGTGAGCGTGAGGGCCGTGCGCTCGGCGTCGCGGTAACGGGCGGCGCCGTTGAGTATATGACCTATGCCGAGCAAGTGATACAGCATGCTTAGCAGGTGCGGTGCTGAATCGACGACCATTTGGGTGCCACTGCTTTCCGGACCGAGCCGCATTTCAAAGTGTTTGATGTGTTGCTTTGCCAGCGTCGCATTGGGGTATAGCGCCTGAAACGAGGTCAATGTATGCGGCCATTGAAGGTTGACGTGCAGGCTGCGCCGGCAATCGTCAAACAGCCCGACCAAATCGGTGGCAGTACGTTCAACTTTATCGGCAGCAAGGCGGATATCATCGGCCGCCCACCAGAAGGGTTTTTCGCAGAAAGCATGGCAGTGCACGCGGGCGGCGGCATACAGGTATTTGAGGTGGCTTGCATTAGGTGAGGCAATGGCCAGAATGTCTATGTCTTCCTGGTCGAATAATGTTGCAACGTCGGTGTAGGTATTGGCCCGGATGCCATAATTTAGGCGCAAGTTCCGACTTGCCCTGGCCAAACTGTCTTCGCTGGTGCCGACTATCGCACAGATCTTATGCCCCAGGCCGGCAAATCCGGAGGCGATGAATGCGCCCGTTCCCTGTCTGTGGCGGTTGGCGCCGATGACCGCAATATTGTGGCATGCAGGCATGAATGTTTTTGTTCCCGGTTGTGTGGCGGAGTCGCGGTGATCCTACTGGTTGCAGGGAAATAGCTCAATATACGGCCTTTTGCATGATTGCGATATTACATGCAGCATGGTTTGGCCAGGTGCTCGGTGTTTGTGGCTGAATTATGCAAGACCGTCCTTGTACGGCTATTTTCAGTTACGTCAAATTGGGCGGCGTTATGCTCATGCCGGCAGTTTGTGTGCTTCGCCCTGATGGATGCCGGTGAGCATCAAGTCGTCGAGTTTCTCACATACGTCGGCAACAGTGATCAATTCCATTACGTCGGGGTGTTTGACGCGCGTGCCCCACTTGATTGTCCGCCAGTCTTTGCCAAGATAGCGGCGCACCGCCTCAGGGTAGCGATTTACGCATTGCTCTCGGCTTAGATAGGGGCCGGTGCGACCGGGATTGCTGGCGGCGTACAGGCCAATCACCGGCTTGCCGGCGCAGGTTGCCAGATGCGCCGGGCCGGAATCAGGGCTGATCACGACGTCGGCGCGTGCGATTACGGCCAGCAGTTGGCGTAGCGTCGTGGCTCCGACCAAGTCAACCGGGCGGGTGTGCATTGCAGCGGTGATTTGTTGGGCGTAGCCGTGTTCGCTGTATCCGCCGGTAAGCACGACCCGCATGGCATGAGTTTCAATGGCATGATCGGCGACCTCGGCGTAGTGTTTGGGCGGCCAATTTCTGCTGGCGTGGCTTGCGCACGGGCTGATCAACAGGGTGCGCTGATCGGTTTCGGGCAGGACGCCGGCGGCAAAGGTTTGTTCTTCATCGGTACGGATCAGCTCCCATGTTAGTTTTTTTTCGGCAATGCCCAGGGCCTCGGTAAAGCAGAATAGGCCGTCAAGCACATGCTGGTTGGTTTTTGCTACAATGCTGCGGTTTATGAACAGGCGGTGCAGATTTTTCGCCCGGCGCCGGTCAAAACCGATCTTAATGGGCGCCCTGATGAATGGTGGAATCAGATTTGCGCGCAATGACACTTGCATCAGTAGTAGTACGTCGAAACGGTGCCCGCGCAGTTGTTGGCGCAGGTCCAGATAAGCGCGCACGCCGCGGCTTTTATTGAAGGTAATAAATTCTATGTCAGGCAGCCCGCGCACTAATTCGAGTTCGGATTTGCCAATGATCCACGTGATCTTTGTTTGTGGCCAGCGAGACCTGATAGTATTAACTATGGGCAACATATGGGTGACGTCCCCGATTGCCGATAGACGTACCAGGCAGATTGTCCCGGGCGGGTTATCGGGATTGATAATGGGCTGGCTCATGGTTCAATCAGCATGAAACAACAATTCATTCGACAGGGCGGGGTGCATATTCTATACAATGCGGATGCGGCGCCTCAGTGTTTGAGCTCTTGGTTCGATCGCGTCGCGCCGGAATCCGGAGACCCGCAGCAGACGGCCTGTGGCGGCCGTGCCCCGGTGCTGTTTTTTACCGACAACGGCGATGAGTTTGTGCTCAAGCATTACTACCGTGGCGGCTGGTTGGGGCGCTTCGTTCGGGATAGGTATTGTTATACCGGCGATGCGGCGGTGCGTTCATTTCGTGAATGGCGGTTGTTGGCCGAATTGCAACGTTTGGGTTTGCCCGCGCCGGTGCCGCACGCGGCGCGTTATTGCCGTTACGGCTGGCGTTACAGTGCCGATTTGATCACTGTGCGCCTGCCTGGTCGTCCGTTGTCGCAGTTGCTGATGCAGGCCTGTTTGCCCGCCGAGCGTTGGCGTGCGATCGGTGAGGTGTTGCGCCGTTTTCATGACGCGGGTATTTATCATGCCGATCTGAACGCGCATAATGTTTTGCTTGGCGAGCATGTGCGAACGATTTTCCTTGTGGATTTTGATAAGGCGCGCATCATTGCCGGTGTAAGTGCCGACTATTTTGCCGGAAACCTGAAAAGATTGCAGCGCTCTCTTGTGAAACTGCGGTCGCAGTCGGCCGCTTTCATGTATGAAGATCGAAACTTTTCTGAACTGCTCGAGGGCTATGGTCTGAAGTAGCGGCGTCCGCCGGCTCATCGGGTTCGCGCAGTATATAGTCCGGCAATGCGTCCAGTTTTTCTTTAAGCGGCCGGTGTATTTGATCGAGTCTATCCAGGATCTCAGCGGGCACTGTGTTTATATCACTTTTTCGCTGCTGATATTTCGGAAAATTATTGCGGGCCTCGGTGGGTAGCCCAACAAAATCAAATAATATCTCCAGGTTATCCCATAGTGTTTCATAGCGTATAAACAGTACCGGTACGCGCGCTTGTGAATTGAACCAACTGTCAAACTGCTGTGCCAACAGGAAACTGTCTTTCCCTTTTTTTGCATAATTCTCCAATGTGGATGGGGGAAACCAATGTGGGGGAAACTTTTGTAAGCCTATACGCATGCCCAAATGGTGCTGTTTCGGATGCTTATCATGGTAGCGAAATAGGGAGAGGATGGATGCACATGGGTCACCAAATATATAAATGCAGCGCTTGGAGATACAGTCGGGTGGAAAACCGATATGTTTAATGCCATCTAAGTTGCCTCGCTCGTTGCTTATAAGGGATTGACTTAAAAAATTCAACAGCATGCTTGTGCTACACCCCCCAAAGGAAGAGACCGTCACATCGTAATATTGACGAGGATTTTTTTGCGCTGCTATAACTGTCTTTATACCTCTTCCGATGCGAGTCTTTATATAATGGAGATTTTTATGCTGCTTATAATGGGGGTATATCCAAGATTTCTTAAATGCCAGTACTACTTTTGATATCAGCATCTTTTTTCTCCGATCAATATCTTTATAATTATGGGATTTACAGACTAAGCCCTATGTCTCGCCCCCGATATAGAAGCAACCTATCGCTTGATCGTCTCTACTGCCAGGGATACGGCACAATTGCGCTTCTTTGGATGGCAAATTACCATTTTAGCCGTTAATGGGTACAATCATAGTAAGAGTCACCTTGTTATTATAGGCACATCGTTTAATGTGGACAAGGACATACTTGGAGCGGGTAATGATCTGTTTTGTACAAAATAATCCGGGTTAAATACGGTTTTGCGTATGCACTCTGATAAGCCGGGTATATGGGTAACGGCGGTATATTTCATTTTTATACTGCTCGGTGTGCCTTGGTATTGGCCTGAGGATCACAGTATCCTGTTTTTAGGTATGCCGCTCTGGGTGACCGTAGCGGTGGTCGTTTCTTTGCTCACTTCTTTATTCACCGCCTTTATTCTGTTGCACTATACCTGGCCCGGTGAAGACCGCGACGGCGCGGGATCATGATTCAGCATCTGCCTTTTGGTGCGGGCGCATGGTGGTTCATTTTGGCGTATTTGTTATCCATGATCATCATTGGATGGATCGGCTACAAAGCCAGGCGTGCCAATACCCTGAAGGATTTTTATCTGGGCGGTCAAGGATTTGGTTTGCTGGTGTTGTTGTTCACCTTGTACGCGACTCAGTACAGCGGTAACACCCTTTTTGGTTATACCGGCAAGACCTATCGGATCGGTTATGCCTGGATTATGTGTCTGCATTTCATGACCGCGATTATTGCCTGTTATCTCCTGTTTGCGCCCAGGCTGTACTGGCGCGCCAAACGGTTTGCATATATTACTCCGATCGATTATTTGGATGATCGCTTCGGCTCCAGGGCGCTCAATATACTTGCGGTAATTATCATGATTGTCGTGGTGAGCAATTATTTGCTGGCACAGTTGATGGCCATGGGCAGAGCCATGCAGGGTTTGTCGCAAGTTAATCCACAACAAGCGTATATTTTTGGCGTCATTCTGCTGACTTTGATTATGCTCATCTATGGGACCTTAGGGGGTGTGCGGGCGGTGGCTTGGACCGATATGATTCAGGGCGTGGTGCTGATGTTGGGTTTTTTAGCTTTGCTATGGCTGCTGTTTGACCAATATGGACCGTTATCCCTGGCTACGGAGAAGCTGCTGACGTCAACCAGTATCGAGACCGTTGCCAAGGCGAAACCGCCGCCGGCAGACCGCATTCGTGAATGGTTAAGCTATCTGCTGCTGGTCGGCTTAGGCGCGGCCTTATATCCGCAGGCGATACAAAGAATTTACGCGGCAAGATCGGCAAGGGTATTGCGTCAGAGTTTGGCCATCATGGCGTTCCTTCCGCTAACGACGGTATTGGTTGCGGTGATCGCCGGCATATATGCCATCGCCTATATTCCCGGCCTTGAGGGCGTGTCTTCTGATCAGATATTGACTCGTATGCTGGTCGAAGTCCAACAGCGATCTCAACTGGGCTATGTGCTTGTTATCGTGCTCTTCGCCGCAATATTGGCGGCCATGATGTCGACCGCGGATTCAGCGTTACTATCGATATCCTCGATGCTGAGCAAAGACGTTTATGGGCGTTTTATCAATCCGTCCGCGGAACAATATACATTGACTCGCATCGGCAAAATCTGTTCATGGGTGTTGATCTGCTTTTTGGTTTGGCTGGCCATCTATCTGAGTGACAAGGCATCGTTATTGCAATTATTGGATCGTAAATTTGATCTGTTGGTGCAGTGTGTGCCTGCTTTTATGTTGGGATTGCATTGGCGGGGTCTGGCGACGTTGCCGGTTGTTACCGGTTTGGCCGTCGGTGTGATTATTTCCCTGACGCTTGCTTTTGGTGGTTTCGATTTTGTTGCCGGCGGCAAAATTTATGGGTTTCATGCCGGCATCTATGGACTGGTTGCCAATTTGTTTATTGCCGTAGGTGGTTCCTTGCTGAGCAACGCGTTTCGCTCGCCTTAGCTGGGGTGGGCTTAGGCCCGCTTGGAAGGTGTCGATATATTTAACAAGCAGGTTCAATCAGTTATTCCAGTAGCGATTCATTTCAAAAAAGGTAAATGACGCCGTCCATGCTATCAACACCAGACCGGTCACCGCCTCTAATACGGCAATAACTCTACCTTGTCCCAACAAATAAATATCACCATAACCAACCGTGGTATAGGTTGCCCCGGAAAAGTAGATTAAATCCAGGAATGTGGGTGAAGTAATTGAAAATTCAATGATTTCATGCGATAACATTATTTGCCATCCGAGCGCGAAAATAATAATTTCTATGAGATGGGCAAATACCGCCAGCAATACCGGCAGGATAATTCTGGTGGGGTGTAGCCTGGAATGGTTTTTGAACAGTTTCGTTATTAAAAGCAGGGCCTGGCAATGGATGGATATGCTTAAAACGGTAACTATGAGTGCAAGCATCAAAAGCATTGTGCTATGGTTTAGCCGTCATGTAGCGCATACTGTTCCAAGACCTCCAGTGGTACCGTGTCAGTAACGGAATGGTGGGTGGCGCGCAATAGTATTTTCGGCGCGATGCCTGCTTGATAGGCCTCTACCCAGCGAGCGAGACAAATGCACCAGCGGTCATTGCTTACCAGACCGGGAAAATCAAAATCCGGATTGGGCGTGATTAAGTCGTTGCCTTTTTCTTTACTGAATTTTAGAAAATCATCCGTCATGACGGCACAAATAGTGTGCTCTCCGATATCTTCCTGACAGGTTCTGCATTGGCCGTCGCGAAAAAAACCGGTTGCCGGTTGCAGACAACAATCCTCCAGTTTGGTGCCGAGTACATTTTTGGTCATAATGGTGATTATACTGGTTTAGGGCGGGGATAACACACGCAAAGCATCCTCTCCGACGGATAATGTACGCCTGTCCGGGGCGATAGCGGCGAGATAAGCTTATACCCGATGACCATCCATTGATGGGTCAAATACCCGGCTGTTTGACCTGCAAGCGGCTTGCGATTGAACCCATCCGTTGTGGCGGAGCGATACAAAATTTTGACAGGCCGCGGGTACGATTATACAATTTCGCCTTCAAATGTAATACGATTCGGTGCAATGATTGAACCGATGTGGTGGCTGGTCGCAGCTAAGAATATATGGGAAAGAAGGGTGGCTGATCCACTTCAAATGATTAAAGGCATTGCAATGGGTAAAATGACACCATACGGCATCCTGATATAATATCTTTAATGGGGGAATTACAAACATGGCGGTTCAAAAAAGGAAAAAATCCGGTTCACGACGTGATATGCGCCGTTCACATGACGCGCTTTTGGCACCGACGTTATCGATTGAATCCAATACCGGCGAGGTTCACAGGCGCCACCATATCAGCCAGGAAGGATTTTATCGCGGGCGGAAAGTGATTGACGTGGCCTCCGATGAAGAGACCGAATAAACTCCGCCGAGTGAAGGTCTGAGAGTCCTTTTACAACGGCACTACTCGCATAATTGAAAACTGCCATTGCCATTGATGCCATGGGCGGCGATTTTGGCCCTGTCGAAATTGTTCCTGCGGCTATTTATGCCGTTGCCCGGCGTCCGACTCTGCATCTTATTCTTGTGGGCAAGAAAGATTTGCTTGACGCGGAGTTGGATAGACATAATTATCACAACCCCAAATGCATCAGCGTCCAGCATGCCTCTGAAATCGTTGGGATGCATGAACTGCCGTCTTCCACAATAAGAAATAAGAAAGACTCTTCAATGCGCGTGGCAATCAATCTGGTCAAACAGCAACAGGCCGACGCCTGTGTCAGTGCGGGTAATACCGGCGCATTGATGGCGATGGCCCGATATGTGTTGAAAATGCTGCCGGGCATCGACCGGCCGGCCATTTGTACCACCATGCCGGGTATTGAAGGGCATACACATGTACTGGATTTGGGGGCCAACGTCGATTCCAGTTCCACACAACTGTTGCAATTTGCGGTGATGGGCACTGAGCTTACCTGTGCCGTTGATAACAAGGTGGAACCGCGGGTGGGCTTGCTTAACATCGGGGCGGAAGAGATTAAAGGCAATAACCGGGTGAAGCAGGCGGCGACACTGCTGACCGCAAGCCACCTGAATTATATCGGATTTGTTGAGGGTTCGGATATCTATACGGGCAAGGTGGACGTCATTGTATGTGACGGATTTACCGGCAATGTTGCGCTCAAGGCCAGTGAGGGAGTGGCCGATTTTATGAAACATTTTACCATTTTGGTATTTAAAGAATCCATTTATGGACGCCTCGCGGCATTGTTTGCCGCACCGATATTGAAATCGTTAAAACAGAAAATTGATCCCCGCCGATATAATGGCGCCAGCTTACTGGGCCTGCGCAAAATAGTGATTAAAAGCCATGGCGGTGCCGACCGAATTGCCTTTGCAACCGCAATCGAAGAGGCCGTGCTGGAAGTGGAGAAAAACGTGCCCGAACGTATCAGCGCAAGACTGAAAAAACTGTTTGAGGAAGGGTCGGCCGAATGCGCTATGCAAAAATAACCGGCACCGGTTTATATCTGCCGGAGCGGATTATGACTAATGCGGAGCTGGAAAAAATGGTCGATACCTCTGATGAATGGATCAAATCCAGAACCGGGATAGAAAAACGCCATATTGCCGCCGAGGATGAAACCACCTGTGATTTGGCACAACAGGCTTCGCTGAATGCAATCGCCAGCGCGGGCATCTCAAGGGACGAGATTGATATGATCATTGTTGCCACCTCGACCCCTGATTTAACCTTCCCCAGTACCGCCTGTTTATTGCAACAGCGTCTGGGCATTCATAATTGCGCCGCTTTTGACGTTCAGGCCGCTTGCACCGGTTTTATCTATGCTTTGAGTGTTGCCGACAAATTTGTTAAGTCGGGTGACGTGGATTGCGCGTTGGTGGTCGGGGCTGAAACCATGTCCCGGCTGATCAACTGGGAGGACCGAACAACCTGCGTATTATTCGGTGACGGCGCCGGCGCGGTCATTATGCACACCAGCCCCAAACAGGGCATTATTGCCACCCATTTGCATGCCGACGGCAGGTACCATGAATTGCTAAAAGTCCCCAGTGGCATTGGTAATAAGGATTCTTCGGGATCGAATCAACCGTATATGACCATGCAGGGCAACGGGGTGTTTCGTATGGCGGTGAATAAATTGGGGCTGATCGTCGATGAAACCCTGGCGGCCAATAATATCTCCAAGTCTGACGTTGACTGGCTGGTGCCGCATCAGGCGAATATCAGAATTATCTCCGCCACTGCAAAAAAACTGAACCTGCCCATGGAAAAGGTGGTGTTAACCGTCGACCAGCATGGCAATACCTCCGCCGCATCGGTGCCCTTAGCGCTGGACGTCGCGGTGCGGGATGGTCGGATCAAAGCCGGTGATACCTTGTTATTGGAGGCATTTGGTGGCGGGTTTACCTGGGGTTCGGCACTTATTAACTATTAACCGACCTTTAATCCATCACGGTTCATGACAATAAATACTAATCTGGCCGTTTTGTTTCCCGGTCAAGGGTCACAATCGGTGGGCATGCTGAATGATCTGTTGCATGGTTTTCCGGCAATGGAGGCCTTATTGAGACGGGCATCGGATATACTGGGCTATGATTTATCGCAATTGATCCGAGAGGGGCCGGAGGCGGAGTTAAGTCGGACCGAAAAAACTCAACCGGCACTGCTTGTAGCCGGAGTGCTGAGCTGGGAAATATATAAACAACACAGCGATATACTCCCGGCCTTTTTCGCGGGACACAGTCTTGGGGAATATACGGCCTTGGTGTGCAGTAATGTTATTTGCTTTGATGATGGCATCAGGCTGGTATCGGAACGCGGGCGTTGTATGCAAAATGCGGTGCCGGCCGGCACCGGTGCCATGGCCGCGATTCTGGGGCTTGACGGCGACGTTATTGAAGGGGTCTGCAAACAATCCGCCGACAAGGGAGTGGTCTCGATAGCCAATTTTAATGCCCCCGGTCAAACCGTCATTGCCGGGCATGAAGCCGCGGTCCGGGCTGCCATTGACGCGTGTAAGCAAGCGGGGGCAAAACGTGCCGTGGTATTGCCCGTCAGTGTCCCATCCCATTGTGAACTTATGCGAGACGCGGCACGGCAATTTTCCGGCAGCCTCGATAGCATAGTTTTCTCTGATGGCAATATACCCATCGTCCAGAATATTGACGCCATCGCCAGAACCAGGGCGGTGGATATCAAGCCGATGTTACTGCAACAACTCTATTCTCCGGTGCAGTGGGTGGATAGCATTGCCTGTCTCAGCAAACATAAGGTCTCAACCTTGATAGAATGCGGGCCTGGCAGCGTGTTGCGCGGGTTGGTTAAACGAATTGATCGGTCGCTGCGGACCTTGTCGATAACGGACACGGCCGGTTTGGAGCAAACCATTGATGCGGTTACAGGATTAGAGCGGAATGATGGCCGGCCCGTTCACTGACAAAATAGCGTTGATCACCGGCGCAAGCAGGGGGCTGGGCAGGGCGATGGCGGAGGAATTGGGCCGACATGGTGCGTATATTGTCGGCACCGCAACCACGGCTTCGGGTCTGCAAACCATTGAACAAAATCTCAAAGATAACGAAGTCCGGGGTAGGGCCTATCAATTGGACGTCTCTGATCAGGAATCATTGCGGATATTTGCCCAATCACTGGAAAGCAATAAACATATGCCGTCCATTTTGATCAATAATGCAGGCGTCAACCGCGATAATTTGTTGGTGCGCATGCGGGATAATGAATGGATTGAGGTTATTAATACCAACTTGAACGGCCTCTATTATCTTTGCAAGATGTGCATCAGGACGATGATGAAGGCCAGATATGGACGCATTATCAATATCACCTCCGTTATCGGTTTATGCGGTAACGCGGGCCAAACCAATTATGCGGCGGCGAAATCAGGGATCATAGGTTTTACCCGTTCGCTGGCCAGGGAGGTGGGTTCCCGCGGTATTACCGTCAATGCGATAGCACCGGGATTCATCGATACCGATATGACTGCGGGGTTATCTGAAGGGCTGAAACAGGAGCTGCTGAAACAGATCCCGTTGCAGCGGTTTGGGCGGCCGGAAGAGATCGCATCGGTGGCGGCATTTTTGGCCGGTGAACAGTCCGCTTATATAAGCGGTACGACTATCAATGTGAACGGGGGTATGTATATGGGCTGATTTACCCCTATAAATTACTTTAATTTACAGGGATAAATAGCGGCTGCATAAAAATTATAAATAATAATCGATAATCTGAGTTGCAAGATGTTTTTAGTTTACTAAACTTACCAATCTTAATTCGGTCCGCGATCGTCAATGGAGGTGTATGTCATTATGAATAGTGTTCAAGAACGCGTAAAAAAAATAGTCATAGAACAGCTGGGAGTCGAAGAAGTAGCGGTCACCATGGAGGCATCTTTTGTCGATGATCTGGGTGCAGATTCGCTTGATACGGTGGAGCTTGTTATGGCCCTGGAGGAGGAGTTCAAAATTGAAATTCCGGATGAGGAGGCTGAAGATATCACCACGGTGCAACAGGTTGTGAATTATATCAATGCGAATCTTGAGTAACGGGGTTAAGCAAACCGGCATCGGGCCGGATTCAATCAATGGCGTGGCCTTCATATCATCGCTACTGCCATGATGGACCCTGGAATCAGTTGACGATCCATCCAAATCAGTACAGGTGACTGCAATGCGCAACAGACGTGTGGCCGTTACCGGGCTCGGCATGGTAACGCCTGTGGGCAATACAGTTGGTGAGACTTGGGAGAATATCCTCGCCGGCAAGAGTGGCATCAGGTTAATTGATCGTTTCGACACGGCCGATTTTACAGTGAAAATCGGTGGGGCGGTGCGGGATTTGGCGGTGGAGACCTATATTCCACGCAAGGAAATGAAGAAAATGGACCCGTTTATCCATTACGGCATGGTGGCCGGGATCCACGCCATAGAAGATTCCGGCCTGCAAATTTCTGATGACAATGCCCACCGGATCGGTATTGCGGTGGGGTCCGGTATCGGCGGATTGGCGGGTATCGAGCAGGGTACTGAGCGGTTTCTCAAGAGCGGCCCGAGCAGGATTTCACCGTTTTATATTCCGGGCAATATTATCAATATGATATCCGGAAATCTGTCGATTAAATATGGCGTCCAAGGCCCCAATCTTGCCATTGTCACGGCCTGTAGCACCGGGACCCATAATATAGGCACCGCCGCCCGTCTGATCGCCTGTGGCGACGCCGACGTCATGATTGCCGGAGGGGCGGAAATGGCAACCACCCATACCGGGGTGGCGGGGTTTGCCTCGGCGCGCGCGTTATCCACCCGCAATGATGCCCCGGAACAGGCCAGCCGTCCATGGGATATGGGCAGGGACGGTTTTGTATTAAGCGATGGCGCCGGGGTGATGGTATTGGAGGAATATGAGTGCGCGAAAAAACGCAACGCGACTATTTACGCGGAACTCATCGGTTATGGCATGAATGGAGATGCTTATCATATGGCCGCACCCCGTGAAGATGGTCAGGGGGCTGCAAATTGTATGTTAAATGCCTTGAATGATGCCGGTATCAATCCTGACGCGGTGGATTATATTAACGCCCATGGTACCTCCACCCCCGCCGGAGACATTGCCGAGACCGTTGCGGTAAAACGGGTTTTTGGCAATCATGGCAATAAACTGGCAATCAGTTCGACAAAATCAATGATCGGTCACCTGCTGGGTGCGGCGGGAGGGGTGGAGGCCATCTTCTCCATACTGGCCATTCGCGACCAGGTCGTACCACCGACTATTAATCTTGATGAGCCCGATCCCGCCTGTGATCTTGATTATGTGCCGCATCAGGCAAGACCAATGAACGTTAATATCAGCTTATCCAATTCGTTCGGTTTTGGCGGCACTAATGGCACGTTGATTTTCAAAAAAGCGGGATAAACCGAATCGAACTGTCCGCTTGTGAGGACGATGCCAATCACGACGTGGGTCAATGGGCAAATTTCAGATACCGTATCGGTGCAGGACCGGGGGTTACAGTATGGTGATGGTGTATTTGAAACGATAGCGGTTCTGGATGAGCAACCCTTATGCTGGGAGCGGCATCTTGCAAGGCTTGCCCGCGGCTGTCAACGATTACACATTCCATTTAATGATTTTGATGCGCTGCAAACGGAAGTGGGCGGCTTAATTAAAAACCAGCGGCGCGCGGTCTTAAAGATCATTGTTACCCGGGGTGCAGGCATGCGCGGTTACCGAATATCAAAAAACAGCAGGCCCAGCCGAATGGTTTCCTTGTATCCATGGCCGGACTACCCTGCGATAAATAGAAGCAGAGGGGTTGTTGTCCGACTTTGCCAGAGCCGTTATGGAGCAAATGAACGACTTGCCGGAATCAAACATTTGAATCGACTCGAACAAATACTGGCCGCAAATGAATTAACCGACTCCAATGCCGTGGAGGGGATCGTGATGGACCAGGCCGGGCAGGTCATTGAAGGCACGATGAGTAATATTTTTATCTATGCCGATAATAGACTATTGACCCCAGAGCTTTCGCAATCGGGTGTAACCGGGATTATTCGTCAATATATTCTTGAACATGCACAATCGTTGGGCCTGATCATAAACGTTGAACCGGTCTCGGTGGAGACCTTGCTCGGAGCGGATGAGGCTTTCCTGTGTAATAGTCTGATCGGGCTGTGGCCAATTAGACGGCTGGATGCACGTCGATATGCAGATTTCAAAATCGGTCCCAGGATAAGCACTTACTTATTGGATCATCATATCATCATGCCGGTGTAATGAAGCGCTTATTTATTTTAATCGCCTGTCTGCTGACGGTCGCGGTAATCGTGGCGGGGTGGTGGCTCAAGAATGATATGGATGAATATTTGCATACGCCATTACAGATCAGCCAGGCGCCCGTTCGCTACGTCGTCAAGTCCGGCGCCAGCTTTCGATCCATCCTCAAGGATTTGCATGCAAGAAAAATCATAGCAGCTCCCGGTTATCTTCATTATGCCGCCAGAAAATCCGGGCGGGCCAGTAAAATAAAGGCGGGGGAATATCATATTCATGATCGAATTACCCCGGAGGAATTATTGGATTTATTGGTTTCCGGTCGCGTGATTCAATACTCCCTGACTCTGATTGAAGGTTGGTCATTTATCCAGGTCATGGAAACCATTGCTAATAGCGACGTTTTGATTCACACCCTGAGTGATAGCCACGCCCAAACGCTAAGCTCGGTGCTGGGATTAATGCAATCATCGCCGGAAGGTTTGTTTCTCGCCGAAACGTACCATTTCCCGGCGGGGACAACGGACCTGGCGTTTCTCAACCGGGCGCATCAGGCATTAATGGACGTGCTCGATGCGGAATGGGAAAACAGGGCCCCGGAGCTTCCATACCGGGGCCCCTATGAGGCGCTGATCATGGCTTCAATCATTGAGAAAGAAACCGCCCTGAGTAATGAACGTGCAAAAGTTGCCGGCGTGTTTATCAGGCGATTGAACCGGGGGATGAAATTACAGGCTGATTCTACGGTGATATACGCGATGGGTGATATGTATAATGGTAATATCAGGAAAAAAGATTTATCACTAAACATGCCCCATAATACTTATGTGCAGAAAGGATTGCCGCCGACGCCGATTGCCCTGGTGGGGAGCGAGGCCATACGCGCCGCGGTCCATCCTGATAGTGGAAAAGCGCTTTATTTTGTCGCCAGGGGGGATGGCAGTCATCAATTTTCAGAGACCTTGCGGGAGCATAACCGGGCAGTGGTTAAATACCAGTTGAAGTGATAAATTTTAACTGATCGTACTCATGAGTGGCGCGCAAAAAGGATGGTTTGTTACCCTTGAAGGCATTGAAGGGGGTGGTAAAAGTACCCAATTGAATTATCTTGCTGAATTATTCAGGCAACAGGATAGAGAGGTGTTGACCACCCGCGAACCGGGCGGCACCCGAATAGGGGAATTGGTGCGTGATATTGTGTTGGCAAATAAAAATACCGAGTTACACCGGGATACTGAGCTGTTATTAATGTTTGCAGCCCGGTCTCAGCATTACCAACAGCTTATTCAACCTGCCATCGCCGCGGGTAAGGTGGTTATTTCAGACCGATTTGCCGATGCCAGTTATGCTTATCAAGGGGCGGGGCGGGGCATTGCGGAAGACCGGATCGATCAATTGTATCAATGGGTACTGGGGAACTTCCGACCGGATTTAACCTTGCTTTTTAATATCGATTTAAAGCAGGGGATGGAACGTACCCTGGAGCGCAGCCAGGCCGATCTTTTTAATCCCAAATCGGACCGGGGAATGGGGTGTGACGGCAGGGGGACGGATCGTTTTGAGGAAGAGCATATTGCGTTTTTTGAACAAGTCAGGAAATATTATCTGAAATTAGCCCAAGCTGAGCCGGAACGTATTAAAGTGGTTAATGCATCTCAGGATCCGGAGCGGGTTCGGGCTGCTCTGAAATCAATATTGCAGAAGTCGAAGCTATGGCGATAGTTTATCCCTGGCAGGAAAAATCCTGGCAGGATTTAACCCGGATAAGACAGCAGGGACGCTTGCCGCATGCGATTATTTTGGCCGGCAGGCACGGTTCGGGGATCGGGCATTTTGCCCGGGTTTTAGCAAATGCTGTTCTTTGTCAGACGGATCAGGATGCCTGCGGGGGTTGTCGGGATTGTCATTTATTTGCCGTGGGTAATCACCCGGATCTATTGTTAATCAACAATCAAGACCATGGCGGCCAAATCAAGGTCGATCAAATTCGTAAATTAATCGACTTTATCTCCTTAAAGGGTTTTGCCGGCAATGCAAAAATTGCACTCATTGATGCTACCGACGGCATCAATCCCAGTGCGGCAAATACGCTATTGAAAACCCTGGAAGAGCCGCCTGAAAATTCGCTGTTGTTTTTGCTCAGCCATCGTCCGGCCACGTTGCCGATAACCATTCGAAGCCGTTGTCAGATAGTGACGGTTCAAGTTGATATCAATAACGCCACGTTACAGTGGATTGGCAATCAGATTGGAGACGCCGATAAACAACCCGGGGTACTGCTTGAACTGGCGGAAGGAGCACCGCTCCTTGCGGTGTCAATGCAAAACAGCGGTATGCTTGAGGCCAGGGAAAAAGTAATCAATCAACTGCTTGCATTACTGGAGCATAAAGTCGACCCGATTGAAGCCGCTGATTACTGGAATAGCATCGGTTGCCGTGAGATAATTGCATGGGTATTGCGGGTAAATCAGGCAATGATTAGATATAAATTATGCGGAAGCATTGAAAATAGCATGCTACGGGCGGTTAAAACCCGTTTACATCATCACGTAAAACGCTTAAACTTGTTGCAATTAGCGCATAGTTATGCGTTTATTCTGGGACAATATCGCTTAGCCCTGAGTCCGGTGAGCTTTAACTCATTGGGGCTACTTGAAGAGTTGACAATTTACTGGCAATCCAGGCTCGCTGAAAAATAATGGTAATTGATGGGAGATAATTGATAATGGCCGCAGGTCGTGATCCAAGACAAGGTATTCTATCTCTGACTATCCGGGATAAGAATGCGTTATATGCTTCATACATGCCTTATATCAAAAATGGCGGGTTGTTTATCCCCACCGCAAAGACCTATAAAATGGGCGAAGAAGTGTTCATGTTGCTGACCCTGGCCGAAAGTCGGGAGAAATTGCCGGTTGCCGGGAAAGTGGTCTGGATGACGCCTCAAGGGGCGCAAGGCAATAAAACCGCGGGCATAGGGGTGCAATTCAGTGAATTGGACAAGGGCGCAACTAAAAGCAAAATTGAGAAACAGCTTGCCGGGGCGCTGAGATCAGATCGTTCCACCAACACAATGTAATACTATAGCCGGCGCAATACTCCCGTTACCCACTGATCCCATGGTCTTGGTTGATTCACATTGTCATCTTCCTCTGCTTGAAGATGAAATCGGTATCCCTCAGGCGCTTAAAAATGCCAAACAAAGCGGTGTTGCCCATATGTTATGCGTCTCCATAGACCTTGACACCTTTCCTTCAATACGCGCCCTTGCCAGACAATATGAACACATTTCAGCATCGCTTGGGGTGCATCCCAACAGCAGGCTTGAATCCGAGCCCGGTGTCTCCGAATTAGTCGAGTTGGCCGAAGACGATACCGTGGTGGCAATAGGGGAGACCGGATTGGATTACTTCAGGAGTGAGGGTGATTTGCAATGGCAGAGGCAACGGTTCCGAACTCATATCAGGGCGGCAAAAAGGGTAAATAAACCGCTTATTATCCATACTCGTGAGGCCAAACAAGACGTCATTCAGATTTTAGAAGAGGAGGGGGCGGAACAGGTGGGGGGGGTGATGCATTGCTTTGTTGAGGATATCGTAACCGCGGAAAAGGCCATGGCACTGAATTTTTATATCTCATTTTCCGGCATAGTCACGTTTAAGAATGCTCAAGCCCTGCAACAGGTGGCAAGACAGGTGCCGATGGATAGAATTTTAATAGAGACGGATTCGCCTTATCTGGCACCGGTTCCGTATAGAGGCAAAACCAATCAGCCTGCTTATTTGGACAAGGTGGCAGGCCATCTTGCCGACTTGAGAGGCGTCACGGTAGAGGCCGTAGCCAGGGCCACGACGGATAATTTCTTTAGGCTTTTTGATAGCATTAAACCTTTAAGAATCAATTAACTATATTTAGTATATCAATTGATTTATTGATAGCTTCATCAGTCGTATAGAAGTGGGGAGACAGCCGCAGCCCGCCCGATCGATGAGCACAAATTACCTTTCTTTTCAATAACCTGGCATGTAATTCAGACATATCTTTAGTGCCAATTTTGAAGGTAATGATGCCACTGGACGAGTCGGAATCAACCGGAGATAAATAATGTATCCCATCTATATTATTAGTTAAATCATATATTAATGACACTTTCTTAATTATATTTCTATATATTTGTTGCATGCCTATCTGTTCAAATAAACTCAAACTGGCTGATAAGGCGTGAATGCCCAGCATATTTGGACTGCCGCATTCAAACCGTCTGGCCGATTGCGCCGGTTGCCAGTCTTTGGCGGCGTAATTACCCGCATCTTCCACCATATGCCAGCCATAATGGTGGAGATTGAGCTGAGTGCGCACCTCAGCCCGACAATAGAACAGGGCAATACCCTCGGGCCCCAATAACCATTTATGAGCGTCGGCCATAATAAAATCAGCCTGAGCAGCCTGGGCGTCAACAGGGTGGACCCCCAGGCTTTGAATCGCATCGATACAAAATAAAATGCCTTGTTGTTGGCAAAATTCGCCCAGCACCTGGAGGTCCAGCCTCAAGCCGGTGGCATATTGCACCGAGCTAATCGTCAATAGCCTGGTATTTGCATCACAGGCGGCCATCAGCGCTGCTTCCGGCGACCGATCCGCACTTAAATTAACCTCTCTCAGTGCCACCCCATGACGTGCCTGGGCCTGCCATGGAATGCGATTGGAAGGAAATTCCTGGTCGCTGGTGACAATATTCTCACCGGCTTGCCAGTTTATGCCGCTGGCGACTATCGATATCGCCTCGGAGGTATTCTTTAACAACGCGATATCGTCGCTACTGGGGGCATTGATCAACCATTTAAGCTGATTTTTCAGCTTTTTTTCAGTCTCCAGCCAGTTTGAATAATCAGTGGCGCCGTATTTGCTGTTTTCCTCAGCGAATTGGGCAACGGCCCTGGCGGTACGGCTTGGCCATGGGGAAACAGCGGCATGATTCAAATAGACTATATCCGGGTCGAGTGGAAATTCTTCCTTAATCAGCTTGTCAATATCTGCCATGACTGTATCTCCGCAAAACTGCTCTATGCAACTTTTACCTAAAAGCCGGGTTGCGTTTGGAAACATATCGCACCGCAAGTAACCCTATCAACAGTGCAATAAGGGGATAACTGCGTTTATTCCAGGGATGCCGCCGTTGCGCCGTAAAAATGCACGTTCAATTCCTTCACTATGGCTTTTTCCAGCTCCATGTCGCGCGGTGCGGGTATCCATTCGCCGCCACTTTGCTGTTCTCGTTCACTGGATATGAATAACACCAGCATGGTCTCATCCCCGCCCGGTTCCGAGAAGACTCGGAATTTATCCCTGATGGCCTCGGAAGAGTGCTGCCATTCGGTTTCCATTATCCCCAATTCAGCGTCATCCAAGTCTATCTGGTAGCCTTTGCCGGTCCAGAATCGCCTTAATTCCGGCCAAATATCGAATGCCGAACCCTGAACCGTCAGCCGTTGCTCATCTTCAAATGCACCATTATCGGGCACTTCGGCACCGTTATCGCCCCCCTCGACACCGTCCGCCGCAACCTTGGCACTGGCAACCGCTGAGCGTTGGGCCTTTTTTTGCTCGAATTCAGATAGCGTCATCGGGTCTTCTTCTCCCGGCACCGCCATCGAATCACCGATTGTATCTGAGGTCAGATCGGGCGGAACTTCAAGCTCAGGCAAGGCCTTGCTTTTAAGATATTCGGTACGTTTGTCCTCGACCACTTTATCCAGGCCTAGCCACCCGCAGGAGGCCGACGTGGCTAATGCCGATGCACTAATAAGGTATAAAATACACTTTATCGATTTATTCAGTTTAGATCACCATCGCTTGGCACATGGCCTGCTCAACTCGTTTATGATACGACTCCGATAGCCAGGTTAATGGCAACCGGATGCCGCTCTTTATCAGCCCCATTCTATGCAATGCCCATTTTACCGGGATTGGATTCGCCTCGATAAACAGGGTCTCATGCAGGCCGACAAGTGTGTCATTAATTTCGGTCGCCGCCGCCTGAGCCCCATTGATTGCATTGCCACACATCTCATGCATCGCCCTGGGTGCAATATTTGCCGTTACTGAGATCACGCCATCCCCCCCTCTCAATAGAAAATCCTTACTCGTTAAATCATCACCACTTAATATCAGAAAATCATCCGAACATAAGCTTCTCAGGCGATCGACTCGTTCGACCTCGGCGGTGGCTTCTTTTATCCCGATGATATTATCAAATTCCGACAGCTTTGCCACCGTCTCAGGTTGCATATCACAGGCGGTGCGGCCGGGCACATTATAAAGAATTTGGCCGATATCCACGGTTTCCGCAATGATCTTATAATGTTGCAATAAGCCTTCCTGGGTCGGTTTATTATAATATGGGGTGACCAGCAGACACGCATCCGCGCCGGCCACCCTGGCGCATTCAGTCAATCGTAAAGCCTCTGTGGTGGAATTGGCACCGGTGCCGGCAATCACCGGCACACGGCCATTAACCATCTCCACCACCCGCCGAATCACCTCCCGGTGTTCCGGTTCCGACAAGGTGGCCGATTCTCCGGTCGTACCCACTGCGACGATCGCATCGGTACCATTATCGACGTGAAAATTGATCAAACCCGCCAGGCGGGCAAAATCAATTTCAGTGTCCGGCGTCACCCCGGTTTCCATCGGCGTTGCTATTGCAACCATACTGCCTTTAAACGTCATTCAAGCCCCAGCCTCTATGATTATAGCAGGCATTATAACAATAATATCCGGGTAAATACCGGCAAATTCAGGCATAAATTTCCGGGGAGGGCGCTGCGATGACCGTATTGATATGAACGTAATAATGGAATCTGTAAGATAATCTCTTATTTAGTGCATAATGGGCATATGCATACTATAGCAATCGGCAAACAAGTCCCCGCGTTCAACCTGGCGGCCACCGCCGGCAAGCGGGTAAAACTCTCAGATTTAACGGGCAAAAACATAGTGCTGTATTTTTATCCCAGGGACAACACGCCCGGGTGCACCCGCGAAGGTCAGGATTTCCGTGACCACATTGATGAATTTCATTCCCATGACACGATCATTCTGAGGGTATCCCGCGACAGCGTGGCGTCACACGAAAAATTCAAGGAAAAACAAAAATTCCCATTCGATCTGCTGGCGGATGAGGATGAGACCCTGTGCCGGGCCTTTGGCGTGATAAAGCAAAAAAACATGTACGGAAAAAAGGTGATGGGCATAGAGAGAAGTACATTTCTGATCGATAAGCAAGGCGTGTTGCGCAATGAGTGGCGTAAAGTCAAGGTGGACCGACACGTGGATGCCGTATTGGAGGCGGTCAGGCGGCTCTGACCGGCGTATGCTGAAAAATAGGTTGAATAAGAAATTAATCTTGCGCAATTAAGCAGCTATCCTTCTGCACGGAAGATTTAACGGGGCTTAAGCTATATACCGAAGCTACAGATACAGAAGTTTTGATTAAAGTGCTATTCAATAGAATAGATTTTTTATTTCAATATAAGGAGTAAAATCATGTCGTACCTTGAAACTACTTTGTCAGATGGAGAGACCGTAATTTATCAAGCTAAAGTTTCCCTTTGGGGCTTTTGGCATATATTTTTTATAGCAGCATTATCATTTCTTGCTTGGGCTATGTATGCGGAAGGAATATTTGGAATATTTCTTGCAGTTGTAGGAGTTTCATTGCTTTTACATATCTGGATAAGATATATATCAACTGAACTTGCTATCACGAATAAAAAGGTAGTGGCAAAGTTTGGATTTATTCGCAGGGAGACCTATGAAATAAATCTTGAAAGAGTTGAGGGTATCCAAGTTATACAAGGAATTTTCGGGAGGATTTTTGGATATGGATCAGTTAAAGTTTCTTCTGCTGGAGAACAAGCTCCCGTACCATACATAAAAAATCCTGTCCAATTCAGACGAGAAGTTTCTAGAATCCAAGAAGAGGAAAAATCTGATTGATGTTCTATAATTTATTTTATTATATAAACACTTTAATCAACTTTCTACATGGTAGAGGAGCGTTCTGTAAGCCGTTGAAGGTGTGCCGTAAGGCGTGCTGTGAGGTATCAGAAGTGAGAATGTTGACATGAGTAGCGATAATGCGGGTGAAAAACCCGCACGCCGAAAACCCAAGGTTTCCTGCGCCATGCTAATCAGCGCAGGGTGAGTCGGTCCCTAAGGCGAGGCCGAAAGGCGTAGTCGATGGACAACAGGTTAATATTCCTGTACCTCTTTTAACTGCGATGGGGTGACGGAGAAGGCTAGGTCAGCCGGAGATTGGTTGTTCCGGTTCAAGCGTGTAGGAAGTGTTCTTTGGTAAATCCGGGGACATAATTCTGAGGCGTGATGACGAGCTCTTTTATTAGAGCGAAGTGATTGATGCCCTGCTTCCAGGAAAACCCTCTAAGCTTCAGGTTAAAAGAGACCGTACCCTAAACCGACACAGGTGGGTGGGGAGAGAATCCCAAGGCGCTTGAGAGAACTCGGGTGAAGGAACTCGGCAAAATAGCACCGTAACTTCGGGAGAAGGTGTGCCCTTAGTATGTGAAGGCCCTGCGGCCGGAGCAGAACAGGGTTGCAATGACCAGGTAGTTGCGACTGTTTACTAAAAACATAAATATTTGCAAATCCAAGCCAATCAGAATAGCATATGGACCTTGCCCAGGTGCACAGACAGGCGGGGTAAGCCGCGGCAAATGTGTTAATGCTGTGTTGCAAAATTTATCTTGCCAAACTAATTTAATGTGTTTATACTGGCGTCGCCGGTGTGAAAACGACCGGGTTTTGCTCTTTAACAATTTGAAAAGCTGTAGCACAAAACAATCCTCAATTGTTTTGTGTTGCTGAATATTTGTGAAAATATTCAGGTACATTGTATGATTATTTAAGAGTGAACATATGATCTCTGTTAGAACAGACTGTTTGAGATTATATGGTCAAGCGAGTAAGCGCATACGGTGGATGCCTAGGCGGTAAGAGGCGATGAAGGACGTAGTAGCCTGCGATAAGCTTCGGGGAGTCGGCAAACTGACTTTGATCCGGAGACGTCCGAATGGGGAAACCCGGCCCTTCGGGGTCATCCGCATCTGAATTCATAAGGTGCGGAAGCAAACCTGGTGAACTGAAACATCTAAGTAACCAGAGGAATAGAAATCAACCGAGATTCTCTTAGTAGCGGCGAGCGAACGGAGAACAGCCCAGCCATCGCAAACCTGGATCAGCTAGATGAACGGTCTGGAAAGTCCGGCCATAGCGGGTGATAGCCCCGTAATCGAAAGCCGATTCAGGTGGGGTGGCGAAGAGTAGGACGGGACACGTGATATCTTGTCTGAATATGGGGGGACCATCCTCCAAGGCTAAATACTACTTACCGACCGATAGTGAACCAGTACCGTGAGGGAAAGGTGAAAAGAACCCCGGAGAGGGGAGTGAAATAGAACCTGAAACCGTATGCGTACAAGCAGTGGGAGCCGGCTTGCCGGTGACCGCGTACCTTTTGTATAATGGGTCAGCGACTTACTTTCAGTGGCAAGCTTAACCGATAGGGGAGGCGTAGGGAAACCGAGTCTTAACAGGGCGCCAGGTCTTCGGACCATAGTCGCTGGGAGTAGACCCGAAACCGGGCGATCTATCCATGGCCAGGGTGAAGGTCAGGTAATACTGACTGGAAGCCCGAACCCACTTATGTTGAAAAATGAGGGGATGAGCTGTGGATAGGAGTGAAAGGCTAACCAAGCCCGGAGATAGCTGGTTCTCCTCGAAATCTATTTAGGTAGAGCCTCGTGTTTCACTCCTGGGGGTAGAGCACTGTTATGGCTAGGGGGTCATCCCGACTTACCAAACCATGGCAAACTCCGAATACCAGGAAGTGCAATCACGGGAGACAGACGGCGGGTGATAAGGTCCGTCGTCGAAAGGGAAACAGCCCAGACCGTCAGCTAAGGTCCCCAAATTATAGCTAAGTGGGAAACGATGTGGGCAGGCATAGACAGCCAGGAGGTTGGCTTAGAAGCAGCCATCCTTTAAAGAAAGCGTAATAGCTCACTGGTCGAGTCAGCCTGCGCGGAAGATTTAACGGGGCTTAAGCTATATACCGAAGCTACGGATGCAGAAGGTTGATTAAAGCAAACTTTTAATTTAGTAGAGGAGGGTAATTTAATGAAGATGCTGGGAAATATTTTGTGGCATTTCCCCTTTTTTGGCTTTGTAAGCGCCATTATAACCTATTTAATAGGGCTTATTTTAACTATAACAGTTATCGCTGCTCCTGTTGGTTTAGGGCTTATGGAATTAGGGAAATGTTTATTTTTGCCGTTTAGTAGAGATTTAGTTAGTAAAGAAGAAATGACGGAGAAGCAAAATAAATCTTGGCTCATCTATTCAAAAATAATTATGGTAGTGTATGTTATTACTGTAGGGATTTGGTTGTTCATTGTTGTTGCTTTCCAAGTGGCGGTTCTATTCGTATCTATTATAGGAATACCCGCTGCCCTAGCTACTGCGAAACACATAGGAGCATACTTTAATCCGGTGAATAAAAAGTGCGTACACTATGCGGTTGCTGATGAGCTTGAAAGAAGAGAAGCGCAGAAGCAAATTGATAAGATGGGTCCGGAAAAATAACATTTATGACAAAGTTTGTTTTAATCAACCTTTTGCATGGTAGAGGAGCGTTCTGTAAGCCGTTGAAGGTGCGCCGGGAGGCGTGCTGGAGGTATCAGAAGTGAGAATGCTGACATGAGTAGCGATAATGCGGGTGAAAAACCCGCACGCCGAAAACCCAAGGTTTCCTGCGCCATGCTAATCAGCGCAGGGTGAGTCGGTACCTAAGGCGAGGCCGAAAGGCGTAGTCGATGGACAACAGGTTAATATTCCTGTACCTCTTTTAGCTGCGATGGGGTGACGGAGAAGGCTAGGTCAGCCGGAGATTGGTTGTTCCGGTTCAAGCGTGTAGGAAGTGTTCTTTGGTAAATCCGGGGACATAATTCTGAGGCGTGATGACGAGCTCTTTTATTAGAGCGAAGTGATTGATGCCCTGCTTCCAAGAAAACCCTCTAAGCTTCAGGTTAAAAGAGACCGTACCCTAAACCGACACAGGTGGGTGGGGAGAGAATCCCAAGGCGCTTGAGAGAACTCGGGTGAAGGAACTCGGCAAAATAGCACCGTAACTTCGGGAGAAGGTGTGCCCTTAGTATGTGAAGGCCCTGCGGCCGGAGCAAAACAGGGTTGCAATGACCAGGTGGCTGCGACTGTTTACTAAAAACATAGCACTCTGCAAACTCGTAAGAGGACGTATAGGGTGTGACGCCTGCCCGGTGCCGGAAGGTTAATTGATGACGTTAGCTTCGGCGAAGCGTTTGATCGAAGCCCCGGTAAACGGCGGCCGTAACTATAACGGTCCTAAGGTAGCGAAATTCCTTGTCGGGTAAGTTCCGACCTGCACGAATGGCGTAACGATGGCCACACTGTCTCCACCCGAGACTCAGCGAAATTGAACTTGCTGTTAAGATGCAGTGTACCCGCGGCTAGACGGAAAGACCCCGTGAACCTTTACTACAGCTTTGTACTGGACTTTGAGCATACTTGTGTAGGATAGCTGGGAGGCTTTGAAACCCGGACGCCAGTTCGGGTGGAGCCACCCTTGAAATACCAGCCTGGTGTGTTTGAGGTTCTAACCCAGGCCCGTTATCCGGGTCGGGGACAGTGCATGGTGGGTAGTTTGACTGGGGCGGTCTCCTCCCAAAGAGTAACGGAGGAGCGCGAAGGTACCCTCAGCACGGTCGGAAATCGTGCTTATGAGCGCAAAGGTAAAAGGGTGCTTAACTGCGAGACAGACACGTCGAGCAGGTGCGAAAGCAGGCCTTAGTGATCCGGTGGTTCTGTATGGAAGGGCCATCGCTCAACGAATAAAAGGTACTCCGGGGATAACAGGCTGATACCGCCCAAGAGTCCGTATCGACGGCGGTGTTTGGCACCTCGATGTCGGCTCATCACATCCTGGGGCTGAAGCAGGTCCCAAGGGTATGGCTGTTCGCCATTTAAAGTGGTACGCGAGCTGGGTTTAGAACGTCGTGAGACAGTTCGGTCCCTATCTGCCGTGGGCGTTTGAGACTTGAGGGGAGTTACTTCTAGTACGAGAGGACCGAAGTGAACGTACCTCTGGTGTTCCGGTTGTCACGCCAGTGGCATTGCCGGGTAGCTAAGTACGGAAGGGATAACCGCTGAAAGCATCTAAGCGGGAAGCCCGCCCCAAGATAAGGTCTCACTGGACCCTAGAGGTCCCTGAAGGGCCGTTGAAGACGACGACGTTGATAGGCCGGGTGTGGAAGTGCGGTAACGCATGCAGCTAACCGGTACTAATTGCCCGTGAGGCTTGACCGTATAATACTCAAGCAGTGTGATAATGCGATGTACAACAGCTTTTCAAAGGACGTGAACATAAGCGGGATGATTCCTGCTTATGTTCTCAGTTTCTCAGTTTGCCTGGCGGCCATAGCGCGTTGGCACCACCCGACCCCATCTCGAACTCGGAAGTGAAACGGCGCAGCGCCGATGGTAGTGCGGGGTCTCCCCGTGTGAGAGTAGGTCACCGCCAGGCTTTTTAACTTAAACAATCTCCTAAATTAAATCAGCTTGATGGCGGCAACAACCAAGCCGCCCACCATGACGGTGGTGGAAAAAGACCAGCGCATAAAACTATCCATTCGCCCTGAAAAAATCTCAAAGCGTTTTTCCATTTGCTCAAGGCGTTTATCCACCTGTTCAAAGCGCTTATCCACCTGTTCAAAGCGTTTATCGACCTGTTCAAAGCGTTTATTGACCTGCTCAAAGCGTTTATCCATATCCTGGCGGAGGGCTAAAATATCACCACGTAGATCCTGCTCAAGATGCGCAATATGATTGGTCTGCGCCTTGAGCGTCAGGATGATGATCTCCTCCGTCTTCAATGATTCCCCGGAGGTCACCCGCTGCATCGCTTTTTCCGCTTCCTGGTTTAGCCAGTTAGTAAAGGATTGCTCATCAAACATGCGGTGATTATAGCTTAGTTTCAACAAAGAGTAGTAAGAGATAAAAAACATTGTTTTATTACAGTGGTTCTTAAACTCCACAACCCAGTGGCATTCATCCACTGATCATTCGTCCCTCTGGGGTGCGGGGCACCTAAATGTTGCTGGCGTCCAACCTGGCCACCACCATCGGCACACGAGATCCGGCACCTGCGTCAGGAGGCTCCCAAGCTCGGTCAAGATCTCAATCAAGGTTATACCCGGTGGGTGGGCCTACACATTGTATAATATGCAATAGGGTTATGGTGGTAGGTATACCGTGCCGAGTGACGAAACATGGCACGGCTACCGCGTGTAGGTATAATTAAATCGCTCTGACATTCAATTAAAAATATTTCAACGGCGCCACCAATTGAGAAAAATTGTGATATTATAAAAATTCAATTTGTAACCGTGCATCAACTGCATACTTGGCGCCACCAATTGTTGGTGGAACAGTTTGTTATATAGAATATCCGTTTTTGATTTTGAGAATTTGGATGATTATCTTCCGAGTGACAGTTTCGCCCGCATTGAAATTGACCAGCCTGAGCAAGCGATAGCGGTGATCGAGTCGGTGATTACATCGGATAAGGATAAAAAGAATCAGGGGGCGTTGCAACCGGCTCGACAACTGATTCTGGACGAGCATAATATTTTTGAATTATTAGCGAGGGGAGTAAAAGACTTGTAATCATCTCCTTCGACTCCGAAAGTTTTAAATTTACTGACCTTACACAACCGTAGAGATATTAAGTCGAGGAACCCCCTGCGAAAGGCATACTACCACCTCAAAAAAAAATCATTTTACCTAATCGCGCACTTACAATACCCTGGAAGCCATTCATGGATTATTCTGATACCTATTCTATCGCGGGCAAACGCCTATGGATAGCGGGCCACGGCGGCATGGTCGGGCGGGCCTTGTTGCGCCGCATACAACAAAATAAGGCTTACGATGAATGCACAATCCTTACCGCCGACCGCAACGCGCTTGACCTGTGTTGCCAGCAAGCGGTGGAGGAATGGGTGCAACAGCGGCAACCGCATGCAGTGATCATTGCCGCCGCCCGAGTCGGCGGCATCCATGCCAACAGTAATCAGCCGGTGGAGTTTCTGTATGACAATCTGATGATTGAAGCGAACATCATCCATGCCGCTCATTGCGCCGGTGTGGAGAAGGTGCTCTTTCTGGGTTCCTCCTGTATTTATCCCCGGCTTGCCGAGCAGCCGATCACCGAAGAAGCCCTGCTTAGCGGTGCGCTTGAGCCGACCAATGAGGCCTATGCAATCGCGAAAATCGTCGGAATAAAATTATGCCAGGCCTATCGTCGGCAATATAAGTGCGATTACATTGTCGCCATGCCAACCAATCTCTACGGCCCCGAAGACAATTTTCATCCGCAGCACAGCCATGTGCCAGCGGCATTGTTGCAAAGATTCCACGATGCGAAACTGCGTAATAAAGACACTGTTACGGTGTGGGGCAGCGGCAAACCCAAGCGGGAATTCATCCATGTCGATGATGCCGCTGACGCCTGCCTGTTTCTTTTGCGGCACTACAGCAGCGAGAAAATCATCAATGTGGGGAGCGGTGAGGATGTTTCCATCGCCGAATTTGCCGGCCTAATCGCCGAAGTTGTTGGATTCCAGGGCCGTATCGTTTATGATTCATCCTATCCGGATGGCATGCCGCGCAAACTGCTGGACGTTGCCGCCTTGCATCGCTTGGGATGGCGCGTCGCCATTCCTTTGGAGCAAGGATTGCGGGATTACTATCAATGGTTTCTTGACAATCAAAAACGCTTACGCCACCACAATCATGCCGGATAAAACCGCACTCATCACCGGCGTTACCGGGCAGGATGGTGCCTACCTTGCCGAATTACTTTTACACAAGGGTTATGCTGTGCACGGAGTCAAACGTCGGTCATCATCGTTTAATACCGGTCGGATTGACCATTTGTTCCACGACTACCATGAGCAACAATTACAACAGGATCATGAAGCCTCGTTTCATTTGCACTACGGTGATATAACCGATACGACGAACCTGATGCGCCTGATGCAGGAAGTACGCCCCGATGAAATCTACAACCTTGCGGCGCAAAGCCATGTCCAGGTCAGTTTTGAAACGCCGGAATACACCGCCCAGGCTGATGCTTTGGGGGCCTTGCGCATGTTGGAGGCGATTCGCATTTTAGATATGGCTTCGCGTGTGCGCTTTTACCAGGCATCAACGTCTGAACTTTATGGCATGGTACAGGAGACCCCGCAGAACGAGACCACACCTTTTTACCCGCGCAGCCCTTATGCTGTGGCAAAACTTTACGCTTACTGGATTACGGTGAACTATCGAGAAGCCTACGGCATGTATGCTTCCAACGGAATTTTGTTCAACCACGAAAGCCCCATCCGAGGGGAAACTTTTGTGACCCGCAAAATTACCCGCGCAGTGGCCGCCATTGAAGCCGGGCGGCAATCCTGTCTGTGGCTCGGTAATCTTGATGCCAAACGCGATTGGGGATACGCCAAGGAATACGTGGAGGGCATGTGGCGAACGCTACAACAGGATGCTCCCGGCGATTATGTGCTGGCCACTGGCGAATCCCATTCGGTGCGTGAATTTGTTGAACTCGCCTTTGCCGAGATCGGGCGCAAAATCGAGTGGCGCGGCAAGGGCGTGAAAGAAGAAGGATTTGATGCCAACACCGGTGAATGTTTTGTGCGCGTCGACTCGCACTACTTTCGACCTGCCGAAGTGGATATGTTGTTGGGCGATGCCGGTAAAGCAAAACGGGTCCTGGGGTGGACCCACAAAACGACTTTCAAACAACTTGTGCGGGACATGGTGGCGGCGGACCGTTCCTTGCTGAAAGGATAATTTGAACAACAAATTAGCCTTCATACTCACTGATTCATGAACTTCAACAAAAAGCGATTCGATTTTTTTCTCATTTGGGGGCATGGGCTTCAGTACAAAGATGAAATACTGAAGCAACTGCACAATCAACCGAACTTCCAAATCCTGACTATCTATGAACATACGGCGAAAAATATCAAAAAAATTGTTAGAGCAGTTTACGATTATGATTACGCACCTTTTCACCATCTAAGAAGTAAAACCAAATACTTGCTCAAAACCCCGCCTGAAGTGTTATTCATTTTTGCAGAAAATCAAAACGTAAAAGAGGCCATATATGGAAGCGGGAAATATTTGCACGTCGAATGTCAGCGAATAAAGGCACTCAAAGAGCGACTCAGGAGGCAATTTAATCCACGCAATCAGAATGGAAACAGGAGTGAACATCATGTAGTCCATGCCACGGATAATGAGTTGCAAACATCTAAAATGTTAGCATATTTGGGGCTGGGCAATGATTGCCGTGTATTTGAAGGCGCGAGCAAGACCCTGAAAAACGCTCCCTGGCATTTGGGAAAAATACATAAATTTCAAATAAGAAAAGTCAATTTTAATCAAATAAAACAACGGACATTTGTGTCAAGAAATAAATCCACCCAACTGGTTAACATTGCCAAATCGGTGCATTACCGATACTTGCAAGGGGAAACGCAACCGTATTTGCGCTACTACAATGAGAATAGAGGCAAAGTATTGAAAGATCCTCATTTTTGCATGGATTTTGACCTCTTGTCGGATAACCTTGACTATCTTGGCGCATCAAGAGAGACTAATTACGTTATCCTCAAAGAGATTTCACCATCAAATTATGTCATTCTGGATGGTTCGCATAGATGTGCTGCTTTGGTTGGTCAAGGCGAAAAATCCATTCTGGCAGCAGTCGTTTAATTTATGGAAAACCACTCCGATTTTCTGCCATTGCAGGACTTGTTCAAATTCGTTGACCTGCATACCTACACCATAATACGAGGAGGAGAATGCAATATTGTAAACTACGGGAAACAGTGTGACATTGATATTTTTAGTTACGATATACACGCCTTTTGCCGCTCAGCACTCGCGTTCTTCAACCGGCTTGACCCAAGCGAAGATTGGCGCGTGGAGGTATCTGAGGTGTCTAAGGATCAACTTCACGTTGATTTTATGTGGAAACAAGTATTGGAAATACGGTTGGATTTATATGGCGCTTTCCCAAAATACAAAAAAGTTGATATCCGGTCCAGTTTATTCGAGAGCGTACTTGAGAACTCAATACAAATTACAATTCCGCATTGCCCGGCTGTGGAAATATCCATCCCCGGCGAAATAGATGATTTGCTACTGCGATATATTGAATACGTAGAATATTACGAGCTGCGCCCGGACAAATTGAAGCACTTGGAATATATCGAAGAGAAACTGCCTAAGGAAAAAAACAGAAAATCGCTTTTCTTCACAAAGCTGCACTACTATACAGATATGCCTAGATGCACGGGGCCCACTATCAATAGCCCGCCTGTCAGGACGTTGTCGAAAAAAGCTCTACTAAAGATATTGTTGCGAAGGTTGGTCGGCAGGTAAAATTTTTGAGGCACAAAACTTGAAGTATGGCGCCGGAACCCCACTCATCATCGCCAAGATCGTTGGCGGTTTGGGCAATCAAATGTTTCAGTACGCCACCGCTCTTGCCCTGGGACGGCACTGGCAATGCCCTGTCAAGGTGGATATCCGATTCTACGACCGGCACAAGACCCGCAAATATCAACTGAATCAATATAAATTCCCCCCAGCCATTGCCAATGCAAAAGACGTTGCGCCATTTGAAAGCTTTTCCGCTTCCCTGCAAAGCCTTTTGCATGGCCTTATTCCCCAGTATCAACCGACTTATATGATCTACCGCCAGCCCGGCTTTTGTTTTGATGACAATCTCATAAAACTGCATCCGCCGCTTTTTCTACGGAAAGGCTATTTCCAAAGCGAGAAATTTTTTCTCTCCTGCGCCCAAACCATCCGAGACGCCTTTCAACTGAAAAATCCGCTTAAAAGGCGAGGACCGGATCTGTGGGGCGCGATTAAAGCCGCTCCCTGGCCCGTGGCGTTACACGTCAGGCGCGGTGATTACCTGGAGGATCCTGCTATCAAAGGGGTGTATTCCTTGTGCGCGCGCGATTATTACCAGCGGGCGGTCAATATCATCAACCAATCAAGCAATGGGAAAGCGACCTATTTTATTTTTTCCGACGATATTGCCGAGGCACGGTCAATGCTGTCATTTATTTCTGACGCGATTTTTGTGACTGCCTATGAAGATGAGCCCTGGGTGGACGTGGCCCTCATGGCAGCCTGCCGGGATGCGATTATCGCCAATTCCAGTTTCAGTTGGTGGGGGGCATGGCTTAACCTACGCTCTGACAAGCGGGTAATCGCCCCCCGCCCATGGTTTCAAAGCAAGGCGCGTCTTGATACTCCTGATCTGATTCCATCACAATGGACAGTCCTTGATTTGTAATAACCCGACGATGATAAAGCCGCCTTTAATTTCAGTTGTCATGCCAGCGTACAACACGGGTGCGTATATCCGCGAGGCCATTGAAAGCATTCTCAATCAGAGCGAGCAGGATTTTGAGCTGATCATCGTCAACGACGGCTCAAGCGACAATTCTTTGGCTATCATTTCCAAATATACAGATAAGGATACTCGTATCAGGGTGATCAATCAGAAGAATATGGGACTCGCCGCAGCAAGAAATGTGGGAATAATCCATGCTCAAAGCGACTTTATCGCTTTTATGGACAGCGATGACGTAGCACACACTGAGCGACTGGAAAAACAATTTTCCTTTCTTGCCGAAAACCCCGGATACACGATCGTTTCGTGCCTGTGCGAGTTGATTGACGAAAAAGGCAAGAGGATCAGGATACAAAGCCCAAGAAAATCTTTTCAGGAAGCCGGGCTAAACCTTGAAGAACTGTTACGGGGACAAATACTGGTCAATGCAACGTCAATGATTCGGGTTCCATCGCTTGGATGGTCGAAAAATATCTATCGCCCGTGGTTCAGAGTCTTGGAGGATTTTGATCTCTCACTACGAGTTGCGGAAAACCATCGCATCGCCCATCTCAACGGCACACCACTCTATAAATATCGCCAATACTCGAATGGAGGTAAAAACCTAATGGGGAGCAGCCCGGTGTTGTTCTGGAATTACTGGTGCGCTGCTGTATTATCCGCGTATTGCAGACGCAACGGTTCCCAGGACCCCTTATCCGATTTGACAATTCCGGATACAGACTCATCCTCATTTATCCCCGCACTGGCCACATTGCCACACCCAATCAAGGTAGCCTGTATAATCAATGCACGCCACTGGTGTCGCCGACTACTTCGGCAAGGAATGAGCAAGGATGTGGAATACATTATCGACCAGTTAATTATTATATCCATCAACAGGGATGACTTTCGTACACTTAGAAAAGTATTATTCGGAATCCTTGTTTACACAATACGGTACCGTCGTTGGCGTTTCATGATCAAAATGGCAGGCCAATTGAGGCTGATTCCCAAACGCATCAGACACTCATCATGAGTCAAGTCAATCTTCCCAAGATTAAGCGCATGATGAAATACCGCCACACTCGAATATACTTTCTTCTGATATGTTTCCTCGCGGATTGTGATACTCCCTTGTAACCGTAAAAGTTTTTTATGGCGAGTATCGAGGCAATCATTTTGCCGATCTGTAAAACTTCCGTAGCAGACACACAGGGAAAAGCCCGGGGCCACAAGAAACGACGAATAGTATTTGTATCGGCTTCAATCCTAAAGTGTGCAAGATGTTTCGACATGATTTTCACATGATTGGATTCACAAACTCGTTTATAAACTGCGGTATTTTGATTAGAATGCACACGATAATGGAAAAGTGGTATGGGGATATTTGCCATTCTGATAGACTTACAAGCATCAACCCAGAACAAATAGTCCATCGCACTTCTGTAATTCAGATTATAAGAAAGCGCACACTGCCGTATCGTCTCGGCCCTCATCATAACGGACGGATTGCAGATGGGGGAACCTTTTAGCAAATACGATTTAATATCCCAGTCACGCGTCGGGTAACGCAATCTTTTTTTCCTCCCATCCTCACTAAACCGCATTGCCCAGGTCCCGACAATCCCGATATCAGGATTCTCATCCAAAAACCGATTCTGGATACGAAGTCTTTCCTTATTGGAAACGTCATCGGCGTCCATTAGTGCAAAATATTTTCCCCTTGCTTCCTTAAAGTGGCGGTTCCTGCAATAACTCTCCCCGCAATTCTTTGGATTCTCTAATACTCTGATACGAGAATCCTTGATTTCATAATCGCGAATTATTTCCAAACTGCCGTCCGTGGAGCAATCGTCCAGGATCAGCAGCTCAAAGTCTGTGAAAGTCTGCCGCAGAATACTCTCGACCGCCTCCGGAAGATATGCCGCAGCATTGAAAACCGGCATGAGAACACTGATTTTTACCTGCCCGTTCACTGCGACGAACCAACTATGCTCACGGAGAACACTCCCAGGGAATCAACTCACCGGCATCAATATTCGTCTCTTTTTGGCACCACAAACAAGGGACTGTGACTATTTTATCGGGGGCCGGGTTAAGCCATGCCCCCCACCAACTAACACTGGAATTGGCAATAATCATGCCACGGTTCCACCCAGGACGCATTCTTATCACTATAAACAAATATTGCATCAGGAATAAATGACAATTGAATAGACGAACAAGAACGATCGGATTCTTCGCAAACTTATTCATACCTCGGTTACCAAAAACCCTCCAGAAAATTTCCCGGAATTGCGATAATTGTCATTTGATTTGAAATTGTCCATAGTTGCGATTATTTGCGTCCTTGGATATTAACACAAGGTTTCCCCCGTTCCATTCTCACAAAAAATGCTCCCAGTGGGGGTATATAGGGGCTTGCCATAAATATTGAAGAGATTATACTCATTGCAAGTCTACTGCCAAGCATAGTAATGGATATTTCATGATCTTTATTTAAGCGCGTTCAAATCTTTAGTTCATCGGCCATGATAATATAATAGAATAACAAAGTGTATAACTATCTAATATTCAATCAAAAACCTGGATATTGCTCTGCCGTTTATGAATGTAATTCTTACAGATTATTTGCGGGAAGTCATTACGAAAGGACAATGAGAATATATTCATAATTTTGACTCCGGACATTTCATGAACAATACATACGTCCCTTTGCTGTTATCCATCATTCAAGGCCGAAGAAGCTGAAGATGCAAGGCGCAGTACTTGTAACCGGTGGAGCAGGCTATATTGGCAGTCATATCGTCCTTGCCTTGCTGGATGAAGGGTATGAAGTCGTTGTGATAGACGATCTCTCCAATGGATTTCATGAACTGTTACCCGATGCCGTTGTGTTTACACAGGGGGACTTCGGAGACGAAGAGCAAATGGAGGAAGTATTTTCCCGATTTAACATCGGCATAGTCATCCACGCCGCCGCCAGTATCAGCGTACCGGAATCTGTCGTTAAACCACTCTGGTATTATGAAAACAATGTCATCAAAACAGTGCACTTGATTCGCTGTTGTATGCGCCACCATATTAGAACTTTTATATTCTCTTCATCTTCCGCCGTTTATGGTACGCACGATGCTCCTATCAAAGAAGTACATGCCGTTACCCCAATCAGTCCATACGGCTCATCCAAGTTAATGGTGGAATTTATTTTAAGAGACCTTGCTAAAGCACAAGGATTCTGTAGTGTTTCTCTGCGCTATTTCAATGTTGCGGGAGCTGACCCCAAACTAAGGGCAGGGGATATGAAAAATAGCAGCGGCGGGCTGGTTAAGGGAGCACTGCAATGTGCCACCGGGAAATGCGCAACGATGGACATATATGGAACCGACTACCAAAGCCCTGATGGCACTGCGGTACGTGATTATATCCATGTTTGCGACGTTGCCCGGGCAAACCTATATGCCGCAAAGTATGCCGAAAGCCGCAAGGACAGCAGCATTTTTAACATTGGATCAGGCAAAGGTTCCAGCGTACGTGAAATCGTCTCAGCGGTTGAACGAGTAGCGGGGATCTCGATTGCCACAAATAATAAGGCACGTCGTCCCGGCGACCCGGTTTATGTCGTGGCTGACACCGGTTTTGTGCGTAAAGCGTTGCGCTTTTTCCCGATATACGAGGACCTGGATCAAATAATATCAGATGCGTTTTCCTGGGAACGATGTGAAAGAAATAAACCTGCTACCGGATAATGTGGTCATGGAAAGCACTAAAATCCACAAGATCAGTACCGTTTTAATTACGCGTGACGCCGCCAACACCATAGACCGGTGCCTGCAAGCACTGGAGATTTTTGAAGAAGTTGTGATCTGTGACACGGGTTCCTCAGACGATACGGTGGAGCGTGCCCGGAGCTACGCTAATGTTCGCTTATTTAAGATTGAGTTCAGCGGTTTTGGAAGTGCAAAGAACGCAGCCATAAGCAAGGCAGGCAATGACTGGATTTTTTCCTTGGACGCGGACGAGGTCGCCGATGCTGAATTGTTGAATACTTTGCTTGCCTGGGATACGCATGGTAACCACTGCCGTCTGGGAATCATTGATCGGCATAATTTTTTCATGGGGAAACATATCAAGCACGGTGGTTGGGGGAATGATCACATTGTACGATTATTTCATCGCAATATCCATCAATTTTCCTTATCAGCGGTACATGAAAAAATTGCCGAGCACTCCAAAAGCAGAAAAATTCTTCTCGCCGGCGGAGTCGATCATTTGACTGCATCTGATATAAACACCTTCCTGAGCAAGATCCAGAATTATTCAGACTTGGCGGCACCAACTGTGCGGGTACGGCATCCCATTTTCATAGTATTGCGCACACTCTATACATTTATTAAGAGTTATATGCTCCAATTGGGTTGCCTTGAGGGATGGCGTGGTTTGGTCATTGCTTGGTGCGCCGCCAACGGCGTCTTTTTCAAGTATATAAAGGCATACGCGAGAAGCAGATTTGCGGATTCTGCACGTTAATCTAGCCCACGAATTCCGTGGTGGCGAGCGCCAGACCTTATTGCTGGCTGATGAATTGCGCAAACAGGGAATCGATACAGGTTTATTATTGCCGCTGGAATCCGGTATTCCCGCACACTGGGCTGAACCCCTGCCATGTAAATTCACCCGGCGCAATCTGCCTCTACGCGTCGTTCTGGGCTTCGATATGGTGCGCGCACACGAGTCCAAGGCGGACACCTGGGCCTGGTGGAATCAAAAATGGACTCGGATAAAGTGACCGGTATCGTGGACCTCATTCGCCATGAACAAAACGGGTTGTTGGTGGCCCCTACCAACGCTGAAGCGCTGGCCCGGGGTATTGAACATTTATACCGGGACCGGGCATTTGGACAGGCACTTACCCAAGCCGCCAAACGCGATGTACGCAACTACTCCCCTGATGTTGTTGCCAAACGCCATATTCGTATGTATAAGACGGCTCTGAAGCCCGATAACCGTACAGGAAGACGATTTAATCACGAAACACTATCCAAATCTCATTGTAATGAAACATAGGTATCTTCGAATCTCCGTAGCACAGTTTGTCTCTATCATGCGTCCAGTTTCGCTCTACGTGAACGCCGTCGCCATCGTCACCGTAATTGCCACAGATCCCTATCCCATCGCAATCTTCACATGAACATCCTCGGCATTTCATCTTATTACCATGACAGCGCAGCCGCGCTCTTGATCAACGGTAAAATCCGCGCGGCAATGCAGGAGGAGCGCTATACGCGGAAGAAGCACGATGCGTGCTTTCCGGCGAATGCCGTGCGTGCGTGCCTCGATGAAGCCGGGGCACACCTGTCGGACGTTGACTACGTCGCGTTTTATGACAAGCCACTGCTGAAATTTGAGCGGCTGCTCGAGACCTATCTCGCCTTTGCGCCGCAGGGAATCAAATCGTTTTCACAGGCGATGCCGATCTGGATCAAGGAGAAACTCTTTCTAAAAAGTGCCCTCAGGAAAGAGCTCGCCGCCATCAGCGGTCTCGAACCCGGCGAGTTGCCCCAGCTACTGTTCAACGAACATCACCTGTCGCACGCGGCGGCGGCTTTTTTCGCGAGTCCATTTAAGCGCGCGGCGGTGCTGTGTCTCGACGGCGTCGGCGAATGGGCGACCTCAAGCGGGTGGCACGGCGAGGGCAACAACCTGACGCCGCTGTGGCAGATCAGTTTCCCGCACTCGCTCGGGCTGCTGTATTCCGCTTTTACTTACTACGCCGGTTTCAAGGTCAACTCGGGCGAGTACAAACTGATGGGGCTTGCGCCTTACGGCGAACCCCGCTACGTGCAGGCCATCTACGACCACCTGATAGACGTCAAGGACGACGGCAGTTTCCGACTGAACATGAGTTATTTTGACTATGCCACCGGCCTCAGGATGACCGGGCGGCGTTTCCACCAACTGTTCGGCGCAGAGCCGAGACGGCCCGAAAGCGAGGTGACCCGCCACGAGATGGATCTCGCGAGTTCGATCCAGGTCGTGACCGAAGAGATCGTGCTGCGTCTGGCAAGGACCTTGAAACGGCAGACACATGCCTCGGGGCTATGCCTCGCCGGCGGCGTCGCATTGAACTGCGTTGCGAACGGCAAACTAATCAGGGCCGGTGTGTTTGACGATCTGTGGATACAACCGGCTGCGGGCGACGCGGGTAGCGCCGTCGGTGCCGCGCTGTCAGCGTGGCATCAGCATCTCGGGGAGCCGCGACGCTTGAACGGCGGTGACCTTATGCAGGGGTCTTACCTCGGCCAGCACTTTTCGGTGGAGGAGATCAAAGGGTTTCTTGATTCACAGGGTGCGATTTACAGGGAGTTGCCGGATGACGCCTTGCTGTCTGAGGTGGCGTCGCAACTCGCATGCGGCAGAGTGGTCGGTTGGTTTCAGGGCCGGATGGAGTTCGGCCCGCGGGCGCTGGGGAACCGATCAATTCTCGGGGATCCGCGCAATCGCACGATGCAGACGACGATGAACCTGAAGATCAAATACCGTGAGTCTTTCCGCCCCTTTGCGCCGGCGGTCAAGGCTGAGAACGCCGCCGAGTGGTTTGATCTTGAGCACGACAGCCCGTATATGCTGCTGGTCGCGTCGGTGCACGCCGACAAGCGCGTCGCACTGCACGATGACGAACGGGAGCTACGTGGACTTGATTTGCTGAAAGCCGCGCGCAGTGAAATACCGGCGGTCACCCACGTGGATTACTCGGCGCGCGTTCAGACAGTGCATAAAAGCACCAATCCCCGTTTTTACAAACTGCTCGACTGTTTTGAAAAGCAGACCGGCTGCCCTATGCTGATCAATACCTCGTTCAACGTCAGGGGCGAGCCGATCGTATGCACGCCCGAGGATGCGTGGCGGTGTTTCATGCACACCGAAATCGACTGCCTGGCGCTTGGAAACTGCCTTCTGATAAAGACCGATCAGGATGCCGCGGCGGTGGAACAAATGCCCGGCACCGAGTTTGAGCCCGACTAAGCAGGATCCCCGTGGACGGAACGACGATTAATCGTGCGCTGTTGCGCCAGTTCGGTTTGGTGCTGGGTGGGTTCATTGCCCTGGTGTTCGGCTTGTCGTCGGCACTTTTCGCCGACGAGCCGTGGCGATGGCCGTGGGTGGCGTCGAGTGTGCTGATTACAACGGCCTTTACGGTGCCGATTCTGTTGAAGCCGGTGTTCATCGTCTGGTCGTTTGTCGGAAAATGGCTGGGGTATATCAATTCGAGGATTATCATCACCGTTTTGTTTTTTGGTATAATCCTACCGATGGGGCTTGCCAGGCGTATTTTTGGCAAAGATCCGATGCAACGGCGCTGGGACAAAAACGCTGATTCTTATCTTGAGATGGATACCGATTCCCACACACGAGACATGAGGAGACCTTTTTGATGCTGGAGTTTTTGAAAGACCTGTATAGTTTTATGAAGGTACGCAAGAAGTTCTGGTTATTGCCTATCATCATTATTTTTCTTCTGCTGGGCGGACTGCTGGTTGTTTCACAAAATGCAGTATATGCGCCGTTTGTCTATACGCTGTTTTAGTCTTGGCGGGTATTTTTTAAGTAGCGGAAAATAGGGCATTGGTGCGTGTAGTCAACATTGCGCTGGGGTTGCTGGTCGCGATGTTCGCCTTTGCATTTGTGATGGCTATTGGGGTCGGTAAAAGAGCCGAGACGGTTGTTTTTGGGGGGTTGGCCACCGGCCTACTCGCCTGTTTTCAGCTTGAATTTACCCGGAGAGCGAACGTTACCGTATTCGGTTTAGCGGTTCTGGTAGCCTTGTATTCTGCAGAAGGCTTTTTTCGATTATTGGATTCTCGTCGTGTAAGAAGTGTTTTAGAAGTTATGAGGATGCAAGAAAATGAAATATTGCGATTGGTGTATCCGAAGATGTTATACAGTGATAAAGTGGCATTGAGGCAGGATACTGGGGAAGTAATTCCCATTCTCACGTCTATCAGCAATAGTACTTTTATTGCTTGTAATGAGAACGGGTACTGGCCGCTCTATCAGACGGATGAATATGGGTTTAATAACCCACCAGGATTGCACCGCCAGGGAGTTGATGCGGTATTGCTGGGAGATTCTTTTGTTTTTGGAATATGCGTAAGGGAAGAAGACACTATTGCATCCTGGTTGCGGCGGAAAGGACTTACGGTACTTAATTTAGCGCATTCTGGAAATGGGCCGTTAATAAAAATGGGGGTGGTTCTGGAATACGCTGTTGCTCTTAAACCGCAAACGGTGTTTTGGTTTTATTATGAAGGGAATGATCTGCATAACCTCGAGTCGGAAAAGAAAAGCGGCTTGTTTGATGATTATCTGTCCGGTGAGTCCCATAATAATCTGACTGCTATCCAACCTTACATTGATAAGGTATTATTACAATACCCTGGAAATGTAGTAAAAAGAGATACGGAAACGAATCTCGCCAGGAATATAACTAGGAATATTCCAAAATGGATGAAGCTGTATAAGGTCAGAAACAGGTTGCTGAAGCTTAGATCAACATTTCCTGATAGGGATGAGGATGTATTCAGGGAGTTATCGCCTGACTTAAAACACATTCTTTCCATGGTTAAGTCCAAAGTTGGCGACTGGGGAGGCTCTTTATACTTTGTCTATTTGCCTACCTGGCATAGGTATAGATTTAAAGAGAATGATGATTTCCTGAACCGTAAAGAGGTTCTAAATCTGGTGAGTAAGCTGGATATTCCCATCATTGATATTCATAAAGTTTTTTCCAATACCTCAGATCCGCTGGATTTATTTCCTTCTCGTTGGGGAAAAGGGCACTATAATCCTCAAGGATATATGCTTGTTGCCAACCAAATAAGCCGGAGACTCAATGAATCCGCTCAGGATGCAAAATAAACTTTATAAGAAACAGATTTCACACATCTTCCTGAGGCGTGACATTTCGGGACTGGGTTCAAAAGTTTATTCCGAAACCTTGGGGCACTTTTGGCGGATGTTGGGGCAGTACCATGGGCAAATTTGGAATGCTACGGAGTTGGGACGTTCTATGTATATGAGGGTTACCGCGGTGAACCATTACCGTGACCTGCTGGCGTGTACTTTTATGATCCAGGTGTTGCCCCCTTGATTTGAAAACCTCGGCAAGTGCATTATCAAGTCTCCAAAAGTCTTTCTGCCCGACGGGCGGTGTTTTGCACTTTCTGTTGGGGCGGGAAGTTTATGAGCATCCGTGCTACGGTGCCAGTCAATCCAGACCTTGATTGTAAGGTCATCGGCTGTTCTTCCAGAATCTGAAAACTCTCAATGATCCAGGAGAAGAAATATCGTTAAAATACATCTCCAGCAGTTCTTCATCTCTGACTCCCGGGATTGCCAGCAGGCTCAGGTCTTTGAGATCATAAATTTTCTTTATCCAAGGGATTGTTATTTTCGTGTTTGAACAACTATCGTAATCCAGTAGGAATAAATCGGCATTTGATATCTTTCTTGGCTGTCCGATTGACTCGGATTGCGGAAAATTAATATAGAAGTTCCCGGTATGCAAGTCGCCGTGACGTAAATTAGCGGCATGCATATTTCTTATAATAGTGACTAATTTTTTGCTTAGAGCGTGACAATCATTTTTGATCTCGTCTCTTTCCAACGACTGTAGCATTTGACACACTGATTTTTCTCCGGGCAGCTTACTGGATAGAAAATAGCTTTCTTTCTTAAAAAAGCCTTGTTTGACAGTCCAAAATGCCAAAGGTGTGGCAACGGGTAAATTGCAATTATCTAATGCCAAAGCACCGTGAAAGCTGATTTTACAATAGTCTTTATACAGACTCGTTAAAAATAGGTCTATTTTTCTGGACAATCGGTAGCTGGGATTGATATGCGAAACTTTCATGACTACCTCCTGCTGCATTTCAGGCAGGTGAAAACTATACAGCTTATTACGTGGCCGGCATGGTACCTTGCTTAAATGGAATTGCTCTTTTTCGTAGGCACTGAATCTGCCTGAGGTGATCCACTGAATCAGGGTAGCGGCGGATTTTGGAGCCGGGCTGACGATGTATTTCCCGTGCCGGTATTTGCCTCTATGCAGTACTCTCTGCGATTGCGGAGGTTTTTCCTCTTCGGTGGTTGGAAATATTTTTTTCGCTTCTTGCTTGTTCAAGTTTTCAAGCGTGTTTGCAGTTCGAGACAAACCAGTGCAACAATTACCCTGATTCGTTAGGCTTACATAGAATGTCGTAGTGCTTCCAGTCATTAAGGCTTTCTTCGGTCAAAGGCGGCCCCAGGCTAATAGGTTCTTCCGCTATCTTGTGAACGGCATAGCCAATATCTTGGAAAAACGAAAGCAACTCTCTGCGGTATTTGCTGTCAGTGTTTTTGAAAACCTCTACTTTAACGGCCGGTTTGTAGGTTCCGATTATATCGCCCATTGATTTCAAAACATGCAGGTCATAGCCTTCGGCGTCCACCTTGATAAATTTTAATCGTGGAAGCAGATTGGAGTAATTTTCACGCAGTTCCTTTTCAAGATTCACGCAAAACACCTCTAATTTGAAAGGGTGCCCATGCTTAAAGGCTGAGATATTTGCATGACGGCCGCCGTTGCAAAAACCGGAATCAGAATACTCAAATTTCAGGAATCCTTCATCGGCGGTTGCCGCGGCCATCATAGTTTTGATATTGGTTATATGAGTGTTGGCGCGGGCGTTCTTTTCCAAAACATGGTAAACAAACGGATTAGGTTCGAGCGCGAGTGCACAGCCGGAATTACCCGCGGCCAAGGCCATAGGAAAGGTTGAATCCCCAGTGTGTGCTCCTATATCAATACAAAAATCCCCCTCCCTTAAAAACTCCCGGTAAGCGTCAACCATTTGAGGGGTGACCGTTTTTTTTGACTCCCGAGGGTGCAGCCATCGGGCATAGTGAACCACCACGCCGTTTTCCAGATCAACGTCGTATACCTTGTAGGTAAAATGTCTTGGCTTCCCGCGAAAACCTAAGAAATGAAATAAACTCTTGATTTTCACGATCGAAAAGAATGGCTTTTTAGCATAGGCCTCTCACAGAAAATAATCTTTCCGGTCCTCACTCGCTTCAAGGCTTTCGAGTTTCTCTGGGTTTCGTATCAGATCCTCAATGAACCAGTTGGCGTGGTTATACAGGCAGGTGACTTCCCGGTATTCCGTGGTGGCGTCGAACGCCTCAATCAGGCGTAGCGTGTTTTTCTGCGTTTCGGTAAAACTTTTGGTGCCGGCGTAGGCGTGCTTGTTACCGAGCAGCGCCTGCGGCATGTGGCGGTACACCGGGCAGTTGAAAACGCCGAGCGGGCTGAGGACCTGGCGGAAATATTGCAGGTGGCAGTTGTGCGGCTGCCCGGTATATTCACGGTAACTTTCATTCTCCAGAACGCGCAGGTTGGTGCTTTCGATCACTTTGAATGAGGCGTCCTCAAAAGTTTTGGCACGGTCTATCTCGTCGCGCATTCGGCTCACAACCGCATGTATTTTTTCCTGTTTCTTGATGAGTTCGACGATCTCAGCGTTGTTTGATTCGGCGCGGGTCAGGAATGGCTTGAATGAGATGTAGTCGAAGCGGCTGCGTTTGGCGAGCTCGGCGGCGGGGGATATCTCGTGGACATTCTCTATAATATTAGCGTCGTTGGCCTCACAGTCGTTCCAGACGATGATGAAGCTGAAACCGATCTGAAAGTCCGCGTTGATTTCCTTGATCGGGGCGATCTGATCGCAAATCCATTCCAAAGTGCATTTCTTGCTGCCCGGCTTGTGCATCCGGCGGAAGGTATCATTGGTACCGGAATCCAGCGACAGTCTGACCCAGTCACCTTCTCCGAGCACGTCGGCGACCGCCCTGATCTTTTTCATCAGGCTGCCGTTGGTGACGACGCCGATCTTCATATCACGCGCCTTGAGGTGGCGGACGACGTCTTCAAAGCCGGGATACGCAGTCGGTTCGCCGCCACCGATGATGATCACCGATTTCAGCCCCTTGTCCATGAGCAGGCTCAGCGAGTCCTTGAGTTTGTCGTGGTCGTAACTGATACCGGTGTTCAGGATGTCCATATCAACGCAGTGGTCGCAACGATAATTGCAAGCCGTTGTCACGTCGAGATTGACCGACAGCGGCGCCCGGTCGGGGATACTCGCCAGCGCGGTCTCAAAAGACACTCCGCGCGTGCGTCCGTCGCGCCAGGCCGCCTGCCAGTGCACGTATTCCTTGAGGGTCTCGATCGCGCCGGGTTGCAGCAGTTTGCTCATGAAGTCATGGATCGGCGAAAGCTCGACCTGCCTGCCGTTTCTGGGAATGGGCTGTTGCGGCCGCGGCGTTGAAATCGGCGCAATGCGCGGGATGGCGGTACGCGCGTCTATCAGCGGGGAGACCGCTATCAGCACTTCACCGCGGTCCGAATGGATCTTAGGCCGTTTCACGAAGTTATAACAATGAGCACAGATACTTTATTTGGGACGACAAGAGCACATAGGGCAGGGCGGTGATGATCATTTCGGGTCCGTTTCTTTATCAAATTCGATCATTGCATAGGCGGAATGATTATGAATGGATTCGAAATTCTCCGATTCTACGGTATAGGAGGAAATACGATCATCGGCATTGAATACCAGTGCGACGTCACGGACCATATCCTCGACAAATTTGGGATTGTCGTAAGCGTGTTCGGTAACATATTTTTCATCGGGCCGTTTCAGCAAACCATACAGTTCACAGGAAGCCACTTTTTCCACCATGGCAATCAATTCTTCTATCCAGATAAAACCATTGGTGCGAACACTCACGCTAATATGCGAACGCTGGTTATGAGCGCCATAATCGGAAATGTTCTTGGAGCAGGGGCAGAGACTGGTCACCGGCACAACCGCCTTTACCAGAACACAGGGCTTGTGCGCTTCAATTTGCCCAATAAATGAGACCTGATAATCCATCAGGCTTTCCACTCCGGAGACCGGTGCCGCTTTTTTAATAAAGTAGGGAAACATCATTTCTATATGACCGGATTCGGCATTCAACACCTGGGTCATTTCAGCGATCATGTCTTTGAATGATTGTACCGTGATCTCATATTCATGATTGTTGAGTATTTCCACAAAACGCGACATGTGCGTGCCTTTAAATTTGTCCGGTAAATTGACGTACATATTAAAGCTGGCCACGGTATGCTGTTCACGCCCGGAACGATCACGCACCACCACAGGATGGCGAATGTCCTTGATACCCACCTTGTCAATCGCAATATGGCGATTATCTCGGCTGCTTTGGATATCCGGGATGGTTTTTATCGAAGGTACAATCGAGTCCATTAATATCTTCCAAAATTGTTTTGTTGCATTTTAATCGTTAGTGTACCCGTTTTTATAGATATATTCATCAACCGCCGCGGACAAAATCAACCACCCATTTTGCATTGTACGGTACTTATTTGTCTCTGTGGACAATAAAATCAGCGATTTCACGCAATATATTCGCCTGCTTACCCAAGTATTCAAGGTGTGCAAGCGCCTTTTGATATACTTCGTCAACCGCCCGTTTGGCACCGTCCAGACCCAATAGGTTGGGGTAGGTGGGTTTATTTTGAGCTTCATCGGAACCCTGCGGTTTTCCCAGTGTTGCGGTATCGCATTCAACGTCAAGTATGTCATCTTTAATCTGAAAGGCAAGGCCTATACATTCCGCGTACCGTGATATGGTGGCAAACTGTTCGTCGTTCATGCCGGTAACCGAGAGTGCGCCCAGTTCCACGCTGGCCTTTATCAAGGTGCCCGTTTTATGATTGTGCATGTTCTCTAATTCCTCTATGGTCAATCGTTTGCCCACTGAGGCCAGATCAATAGCCTGTCCGCCCGCCATGCCGTGTGAACCACTGGCATGAGCCAAAACCTTGATCATATTCAGCCGTTGTTCGGCATTGACTTCAATATGCCGATCATTGGCAATAATATAAAAAGCCAGAGACTGTAACGCGTCTCCGGTAAGGATCGCGATCGCTTCATTGTACTTTTTATGGCACGTCGGGCGTCCGCGCCTTAAAGCATCATCATCCATTGAGGGCAGATCGTCATGAATCAGGGAATAAGCATGGATGATTTCGACCGAACACGCCAGGCCGTTTAACGCCTGTAACGGCAATCCAAATGCTTCTCCGGTTGCATAAACAAGGATGGGTCGGATACGTTTACCACCGCCAAGCACCCCATAACGCATTGCATCATGCAGTATTTCCGGTTGAATATTGGCCTTAGGTAACCATTGATCCAGTGCATGCTCAACCGCAGCCTGATAGAATTCAAGCCTCAGAGCCATGTAATTACTGTTTTTCTTGTTCCCGATTAGTCGAGTAAGGCGTGAGCTCCTGTTGACCGTTTTTCTCAACAAGCATTTGCACTTTTTGTTCCGCCGACGTCAATGCCTGCTGACAGGTTTTGGTTAATTTAATGCCTTTTTCAAAGAGTTGTATCGATTCCTCCAGTGGCAAATCACCTTTTTCTATTTTCTTGACTAAATTTTCCAGTTCGCCAAGGTTTTTTTCAAAATTTATCGGTGTTTTTTGTGTGGCCACAATTTAATATTCCAAATGGATTCTACGAGATAATTATGCGTATAATATATATTATGTTAAATAATATATATTCCTCTGTATCATGTATCCAGAGGGTTTATTATGTCTTTACCTCATGGCTGGATTCAAATTTATTATTTTTTGTGTCACTACCTCTGACAACAAGCACACCCTCTTTATCCGGAACGAAAAAGAACCTGAATGCCGGGTCCATACTGATTGAAAAAGTCGTTTTTGCCTTCAACACCAGTTTGCCATTGAAGTCGACTTCCAGTTCCTTGACAAAAAACGCGGGAGGTATGACCCGAGAACCAATTTTTATTGGCGCCATGCCGGTTATATTCGGATGCCTGATTTTGATCTGCATCAGATTGGGTTCACCCAATGCCAGTTTTCCAATCGTTTTCATCCTCATTTTGCCCAATAATTTCCTGGAATCCTCCATACTGGCCGGTGGCGGTGCGGAGCATGCCCCTTTTGCCCGGACGAAACTCTTTGCCATATACAGTTGGCCGTCGCTGGTTTCAGCAATGGCACGGACGTAACTAAAATCGTCAACCCGGATCTTCATTGCCAGATCCGCCTTGCCACTGTCCTTGGTTAATTCAAACTCACCCACCAATGGCAAAGGATTTTTATCCACAAAAATCGTTATCTTGTTAATAAAAAGCTCCGGTTTCTGATCGATTTTTGAATGGATCGATATGGGCACCAGGGTCGCGTCTTCCGCCGTGTATGGGGCTTTTATCTCAAAAATATCTTGTTGTACCCCTTCAATGATTGGCCGATCCTGAAAGTTGGGTTGTCTTAATTTTTCTTCCCAGACCTTATCCGATTGTTTTTGCCGATAATCGGCTGGGGCCACGTCCGCAATGACCAGAGTGGAAAAGATTAATCCTACTAATCCAGCTATTAACTTATTCATTCCATCACGCTCCTTGATAAAAAAACCATTGTACTGATAGTATAATGCCATTATTATTTTTTTAGCAAAAAAATATAAGGGTAAAATTAAATGATTCGAGTTAAAGTTATAAACAAAGTTCATATAACAGACGTTTCATTGTTTTAGACCGGTACAATGTTGCGCTGGCGTTGCTAAACGAGTCGAATCTGTGTGCCCATTCAAGAAACTGGTTGAAACGGCAAGAGTATCTGACGGCGGCACGAATGATTGCTGCTTCCCTGGCATGCAATGGCGAAGGCAGAAAATTATTGGAAGGCTTCAAAGACAGAAAAGAATTTATACAGTTTGGCAAAACACTTGCTAATCAAAATTAAGGAAAAATATTAACATCCATATCATAATGATTGATTCGCAAGGCAAATTGTTGTAGCCATTGCTCAGGTAATCTGGTTAATCTATCGGCCCCGGGTTGCATTGATGATCTGGCCAGGCCATAAAGTAACACCCCCTTAACCGGGATTTGCCTCGATTTGATCACGTCGAGAAAATTTAAATAGGCGCTGAGTTCTGTTTCCTCCGGCGGCTTATTATCATAGCCAAAAACACAGGTTTGTATCCAGGTTGAACACAGTGTACTGCTTGTTGCAAGCCGTTTCAGAATGGATGCCTCTGAGCCGCGGACATCATTAATCCGGCTCATGCCGGCAGGAGTAACACTGTCAACTTTGAACCACACCTCACCACCCAGATTTGAGATTTTTTCCAGTCCGGCCTTTACCGATGATTTATTGATCATGCTGCCATTGGTGATCAGTACCAGGTTGATATTGCCTCGCAGACCAAATTCATCCATGATAACCCCGGTCATATCAATAATATGATCAAAATCACGGACCAGGGTCGGTTCTCCGTTGCCGGATATCGCAATATCCTGAATCGAACGATATTCAGCGGGAATGGCTTCACGGACGTAAAAATCACCCCCTATGACGTCGGTCAAAACATATCGCAACTCTCTACTCAGCTCATCAGAATCAACCGGCGGTGGATTGCCGCGAATCAAATCAGGCACCTGACAGTAAATACAGGCCCAATTACAGGCATTGTTGACGTTCAGATTAATGCCTATGGATAATCCGCCGGAACGTCTGGACAGGACCGGATAAATATACTTCAAGCCCAATTTATCCCGGCGATGATCGGTTATTGTCAACATCGGCAATAAGGCATTCCAGCAATGGCCCGGATGATATTTGGATAGGGCCCCATGCCCTGTTTAAGGCACAGCGCACGCTTATTTTTATGCGACCCATTGGCTTCTTTTTGTAACATTATCAACAATATATCCAGTAATTTACATTCATTTTGAGAGAGTGTGGTAACTCATCTTTCTTCATAAGATACGGCAATGGGAATAACTTCAGCGTAAACAGATTGCCCCATATCTGATCAGCACAGACGCGAGCGCCTTTTCTCAAATCCGTCAATTTTTTTCCAATAGATGACGGTTTAACAGTCCAGCCACCGCACGACTGATAACTGATTTCTTGCATGCGTCTGCATAATTCATCGGCAAATATCCCCGGATACTCTGTTAGAATACATATTATTCCCCGTAAGGTAAAAATTCTCTAAAATCAACGGTAAAGGATACTCAATGCCAACCATTAAACCTAATGCCTGTGTTCTTGATACTATTTTGTACGTTGCGGGAGAAGACAGCGTGCCCGGATTCAACGATCCGGCCAAACTGTCGTCAAATGAATCGCCACTGGGCCCCGGTTCAAAGGCGATTAAGGCCTTCAAAGATACCGCCCATACATTGGCGCGCTACCCGGACAGTGCATGCGGCGATTTACGACTGGCCCTATCGGAGCACTATAACTTACAACCGGAGCAGATCATTTGTTCCAATGGATCAGAACAATTAATCGACGTATTAACGAGAGCCTACTCCGTCCCGGGCGATGAAGTCATCTTTACGGAACATGCCTTTATTGCCTATCGCATAGCCGCTCAAGCCAATGGTGCAACCGCAGTCGCGGTGCCTGAAAAACAATTCACCGCCGACCTTGATAGGATTGTTTCCAAAGTTAACGATAAAACCCGGATAGTCTTTCTTGCCAACCCCAATAATCCAACCGGCACATGGATAGGGAAGCAGGAAATTTACCGTCTGCGGGAAAACCTTGCTGAAAACGTCTTATTGGTTATTGATGCCGCCTACGGTGAATATCTGAGCGAACCGTCCTACAGTGTTTGTCATGAGCTTGCCAAGGTGCCAAACGGTAATACCGTTGTATTACACACCTTTTCAAAGATTTATGGTCTTGCCTCATTGCGCATTGGCTGGGCCGTGTGTCATCCCGAGGTTGTCGATGTATTAAACCGTATAAAAGGCGTCTTTAATGTCTCAGGCCCGGCTCAGGCCGCTGCAATTGCCGCGTTGCATGACACGGACCACGTACAAAAAGCGCAACGCCACAATAAAGAATGGATGGAGTGGTTGACTGCTGAATTTGGACGTTTAGGGCTTAAGATCACACCCAGCGTCGGAAATTTCCTATTAGTGCATTTTAATGACGCGGTACACGCTCAGGCGGCGAACCAGTATCTGCGCCGGCAGGGTATTATAGTACGCCCGGTTGCGGCTTACGGATTACCGCAATGTTTACGGATATCCATCGGTTTGGAACACGAGAATCGGAAATTGATTGAGGTATTAACCGCATTTCTCCAGTAAAGAAATTTGGAGGATAAAACGCTCCACGTTCAAGCGTGGTGTTTATGCTCGATTTTTATATCGCCGGCCAATTGAAAGGCCAACTGAATCGCCTGATCGGCATTCAAGCGCGGATCACAATGGGTATGATAGCGATCTTTCAAATCATCTTCTGAAATAGCCATATTGCCGCCGGTGCACTCGGTAACATTTTTCCCGGTCAGTTCCAAATGAATGCCGGCACAATGGCTGTTCTCTGAGCGGTGACATGTAAAAACCTGATGCAGTTCCCGGAGAATATTATCAAAGGGCCTGGTTTTAAACCCATTCGGCGCTTTGATCACATTGGCGTGCATTGGATCGCATGACCATACAATATTTTTGCCTTCGGATTTTACCGCCCGGAGCAGCCCGGGTAATTTTTCCGCCACATTGTCGGCCCCAAAACGGCTGATTAAAGTAAGGCGTCCGGCTTCATTTTCCGGGTTAAGTTTGTCCGCCAAACGCAGCAACTCCTCCGCCGTTATGCCTGGGCCGATCTTGCAGCCTATCGGATTTGATATGCCTCTTAAAAATTCTATATGCGCCTCATCCGGATCCCGGGTTCTCTCTCCACACCATAATAGATGGGCCGAAGTGTCATACCAGTCTCCGGTGGTGGTATCAATCCGGGTCATGGCTTGCTCATAGCCAAGCAACAAAGCTTCGTGTGAAGTAAAGAAATCGGTCCCTTGCAGTTGGTGCGTATTGTCGGAATCAAGTCCGCAAGCCTTCATAAAATCAAGGCATCTTGTGATTTGATTGGTCAATTGTTTGTATTCCTGACTGGCGTGACTTTGGGAAACAAAATCCAGATTCCACTTGTGTATGGATTCCAAATTTGCATACCCTCCCTGGGCAAAGGCGCGCAATAGATTCAGGGTTGCCGCGGCCTGGCTGTAAGCGGTCAATTGTCGCTGCGGATCGGGCGTTCTGTCGGCCTCGGTGAACGTAATGCTATTAATGATATCCCCGTAATAGGAAGGCAATTTAATGCCGTTGTTTTCTTCAAAGGGCTGGCTTCTGGGTTTGGCAAATTGTCCGGCCAGGCGCCCTACTTTGATCACCGGACAGTTACCGGCATAGGTTAGAACGACCGCCATTTGCAGCAAAACTCTGAATGTATCTCGAATATTATCGGCGTTATATTCGGCAAAACTTTCGGCACAATCTCCGCCCTGCAAAAGAAAGGCGCGCCCTTCACAGGCGTCTTTTAATTGTTGTTTAAGAAGGCGCGCTTCCCCGGAAAATATCAATGGCGGAAATGAAGACAACTTCTCTTCAACCTGAGCCAGACCGGCTCCATCGGGATAAGACGGGATTTGTTTGGCCGGTTTGCCGCGCCAACTGTCCGGGGACCATTGTATTGTCAAAATTCACTCCAGCAAATAGGCAATGAGAATTCACAATTACACGCCGCAATAGCTAACGGCCTGTAATTTCCGTTTACTTCTTTATTGTACCCTATCCAGGCCGAAAATGTTGATTCCCCTTATGGGCATTATCGAGTTTATTCCCGCGCTGACCTTGTATTTTCCCGCCCGTCTTTTTGTTGCAAATCTTCGATTTTGTCCTTGAGCAGATTGCCGCCTATCGCTTCCACGTTGTTCTCATCGGACTCTAAGGCCTCTTCGGTTTTCTCAGCCAGTTCAAACCTGCTCGCCGCCAGGGCGCGCAATTGTTCCAATTCAGCCAGAGTATATGCCTCCCACTTCCTCGCGTCCGCAAAGCTCCTCTTCGATTTTTTCGCCTGACGAAAGGCCTGCAAGGCCGGCTCAAATTCCTTGATATTAAAATAAGACATTCCCATCAACATCTGGTTGCCGTCTCTGCGTTTTAAGCCACCCTTGTCATTGGCCTTCCTGGCCGCCTCAGCCGCGGCTTTAAAGTTACCCGCGTCAAAATGAACGCCGGCAAGACGAGCATAGAGAATACCCTTGTCCGACAAATCGGCGGCTTTTTCCAGGGCCGGGATCGCCTTCCTGTGTTCATTGGCCTGGGCCCAGGCATTGGCCAGGGTCTCGACGTTCTTCGGTGTCCCGTTAATTAAACCCTTGTTTATATTGCTTTCAATGAGCTTGCCGGCCTTGTAGGGAATTTCTTGTCCCAGGTACATATAGGCCAGATTTAACACGTCCGATTCGCTGCTCAGTCCGCCATACATATAGATCGCATCAAAGGTGGTCAAACGCTTGCGATCATTCCCCAACTCGCCGTGTAACCCGGCAATTTGCTTCAAATAGGTCAAACTCGGATAGTGCTGTAATAGCTCTTCATAGGTTTTTAAGGTGTTGTCAATGTCTTTCTTGTCAAAATAAATGGCCGCCTTCATCCTGAGCCAGTTTTCATCGATCTTTTCGCCCTCAGCCCGGATCATCTCCATGGCTTTTAACAAATTCTGTAATGCGGGATCATAGTTTTTATTCTGATAATAGGCCTGTGCCAGCATAATGTGCGCCGTTGCGGTCGGCTTATCGATCTCCTTTAACCATTCTTCCATGAAGCTGATGACCGAGGCATAGTCTTCGATCTGGAAATACAGTTGCGCCATGGTGTATTTGGAAGTCAGTTTCAAACCCGCCGGTGCATCCGGCTCGGCCAGGACTTTTTTATAAGCGCCAATCGCGTCTTTGTATTTTTCCTGGCTGGCATAAATGAACGCGTAGAAGTTCCACATCTGACTCTTGGCGTAGCTGTTCATCTTGTCGCTGTTTTTGATGGTATCCAGGGTTTGAATGGCCTGCTGGAAATTGTCCGCCTCGGTCTCCTCCTGGGCCTTGGTCAAGACTTCAAACGTCTTGGCGTCTATCGCACCGCTGGCCCTGGTCTCCTCTTTGTCGCGCGCATGAACCGCCAATGCAGTGAACGCTAAGGCCGCCACCAATCCCATGATGAACACAGAATAAACACCATGAAATCGGTTTGATTTTGTCTCCGGCGGCATCACTTATTCCTCCAGTTGAAAGATGATCCTGGTGCGCACGCCCGGAACCTCAACCGGTACACCATCGATCACCCGCGGTTTATATTTATAGCGCAACGCAGACTTGATCGCCGCCCTGTCAAAAGTGCCTTCGGGCTGCCCTTCCACCACAACCGGCTCTTTCACCGTGCCCTGTTTAGTAACCGTATATTCCAGAATAACGTACCCTTCGATACCGCGGCTCAAGGCCCGGCGCGGATATTGCGGCGCAACCTTGACTATCGGCAGATATTCCCCATCGGTCGCGGACAGACCGGCACCGATGTCCAGGTCCAGTTTTGCCCGGATCCTGCCGGGGGCGGCCACCTGCCCTACCGCGGCATTGCCATCGATCCGGTCAAAATCCTGCTCCGGTATATCGGGTGGCGGGGTCTCATCCACCTCCGGTTTCTCCGGTTTCTCAATAATACGTTGAATCTCAATCTCGACCTCCGGCATATGAATATCCGGCAATTTTATACGCTGACTCTGTTCCAGACTCTTATCAGCAAATTCAATCAGGCTGACCATCAGAACGAGTAATAACAGGGTCACAATCGCCGCTTGCGGTATCACAAATAATATACGTAATAGATGGCTCATCACCCGGCACCCCTATCATTACATTCCAGTGTCAGCACCGCGATTAATTGGATTGCTCCGTTGCCAGCGAGATCTTCTCATGCGGCACCACTTCCCGCGCCGCGTCCAGCACCGAAGTAAAGGTCTTAACCGAAGCCAGTTCATCGGCCTGTATCACCACCCCGCCTTCCGGGCTCTCGGCGTGCAGGCGTTCGATATTGGCGCGCACCGAGCGAATGTCGACACGGCGTTTGTCGATCCAGATGCTATTGTCGGCATTGATGGCCACCAACACCGTGGTATTGTCTTTTTGATCGGCGGTGTTGGCGTCAGGGCGATTCACTTCAACCCCGGCTTCTTTAATAAAGGTGGCGGTGACAATAAAGAAGATCAACATGATGAACACCACGTCCAACATCGGCGTTAAATCGATGGCACCTTCCTCCTCAGCGGTTGCGTTGCCTCCAAATCTTCGTCTTCTCATAATGCGGGGTCTCTGGTTTAATGCTCCAAGGTTAAATGTTCTTCAATTAACTCACGCTCGCGCGAGGCCTTCTGGCTGATATAGATATTGGCAAAAACACCCGACAGGGCCGCCACCATGCCCGCCATCGTCGGTACGGTGGCACGGGAGACGCCACCGGCCATGGATTTGGCGTCACCGCCGCCGGTGATCGACAACACCGAAAACACCTCGATCATACCGGTCACCGTGCCGAGTAATCCGAACAGTGGGCATAGCGCAATCAGGGTCTTGATCAAAGACAAATTCTGATTAATTTTGATATGGGTTTCCGAGATTAATTTATCGCGTATGGCATGAGCGTACCAGGAAGTGCGTTCAGTTCGGGCTTCCCAGGCGGCTATTACCTTTTTCACGTCGCGACGATAACCCACCAGATAGTACCAACTGCGCTCCAGCATCAAGGTCCACAGGATAAAAGTCAAACCGGCAATCCAATACAGAACGGGACCGCCCGAGTGAAAGAAATTATTGACGGCTTCAAACGCATCCAGCAGATATAAGGGCATCGTTTATTTCCCCTGTATCCGGCCCGGTTAGCGCCCGGCTCGTTCCGCGACAATTCCGGCAGTTTGTTGTTCCAGTACGTGCAGCAGTTGCTTGGCCTTGCCGCTGAGCATGGTATGCAATAACAGGGTCGGAATAGCCACCACCAAACCCAGGACCGTAGTCACCAGGGCGCTGGAAATGCCCCCGGCCATCGCCTTCGGATCACCGGCGCCGTAAATAGTGATCGCCTGGAAGACGATGATCATACCGGTTACCGTACCCAGGAGCCCTAACAGCGGCGCCACCATCGCGATGATTTTAAGTAAGGACAAGCCCGAGTTAATCTTCGGGCTTTCCTTTAAGATCGCCTCACCCAGATGCAGTTCCAGGCTTTCCGTATCCGCACCTTGATGGTCTTTGGCGGCTTTGAGTATCCGGCCCAGTGGGTTATTGGTGTTGATCTCTTTGCGTTTTAATTGGCCGCTTATCTTCGCCGAGATCGCCCCCAATGCCAGGAATCGCCACAAGGCCACTAACAAGGCAAACACACCAATGCCGGTGATGATGTAACCCACCTGCCGGCCCTGGTGCCAACGCTCTTCCAGGGTCGGCGTATTGATGATGGCCTTTAAGAAGCCTCCGCCGGCGGCACCGGTGGGATCAATACCCACCCCGGACACACCCGTCGACAACGTCTGCAAAGACCGGGCACTGACGGCAAGGCCCGCGGGTTGCCTTGGGAGCACGGACACAGTGCGAGTATCCGAATCGTAGGATAAATAGTCTCCATTGGAGAGCAGGTTGAACAACCCCACGCGCACCACCTCCCGCTCTGCGTCGGTACCCACCGCGGTGGTAAATTTAACCACGCGACCGGATTCGGTCATCTCGCGATGCAACTCATACCAGACCCGTTCAATTTCTTCCAGGGTCGGCAAATCCGTATCACTGTTCATTTTTTTAATCAGTTCACTTAGGAACGCCTCCCGCCCCGGAAACTGGCTGGTGGTGATGGAAGTACGAAAACGGCTGCGCATATCGCCGGCGGCACCGGTTAAATGGCCAAAGAGTTCCTTTAATGAACCCAAACGCTCATTGCGCTGTTGCCGTTTCTCATCGACCAGCAGTTCATTGGCATTAAAGCGTTCCTCCAGTGTGGCGCTCCTGGCTTCAAGACGCTGAATATCGGCCATCGCCTGACGTATCCTGGCAACTTGCTCGGCCTTTTCATTGAGAAAGGCCTGCTCTCGTTGTTGGTTATCGGCTGCGTCCCTGGCCCGACTTTGTTTCACCTGTTGCAATAATTGCTGCAAAGATAATTGTTCTTCTTGAGCCTGAAGCGAAGTCGGCGACACGACGATAAACCAGGACAGCAGCGAGTTTGCGATACGGCGGTTCATTTGGCGGCCTCGGGTGCATGGATGGGCAGGGTCAAAATATCAATCGAGGCTTGCTTCTTCGCCATCTTAATGCCCTTGCGTATGGGATTACGATAGGTGACGTTATCCAGTATTTCCCAACTTTTTGTATTGTTGTCCCAGCGCGCCGAGGTCCTGGTGTCTTTGGTCTGACACACCATCGCGATGCGCCCGACGCGTAACACGTCCACTTCCCGCTCGGCGCCGTTTAGATTTATGATGGCCTGGTAGCTGTCAATCTTGCGGCCGTATTCATTCTCGATCTGGTAGGCTTCTATCACCTGGCGGAATTTTTCCGCGACGTCAACGTCGGCCGCAACCCGATTTTCATTGAGAAAGGCAACGCGTTCCCGCCGCTCGTCAGTATTAAACGGCAGATCCAGTTCCACAAACTGTTCCAGAGCCGTGACCATCTTACTTACCAGTGGCAACATCTGACGTTCAATAAGAGAAACCTGGTTAATCGATTCGTCAAAACGCCGGATCAAATCTTCCTGACTGGCCACCTGTGTCGTCAATTGCTCGTTGTAGGCCTTTAATCCCTCAACCTGCTTTAACAAGGCCCGATATTGAATCAGCCGGTCCTGTGCGCCTTCGACAATCTTGTCAATCCTTGCCTGAGACTGTTCCGCTTCAAGCAACTTGTTCTCGCCTTCTTTCTGCACTTGTTCCAGGTTGGCGGCATTAACAACAAGAGGAACAAAAATCAAACTTCCGCTCAAAACCATTAAAGTTTTCAAAAAACCCTTAAATTTTAAGGTTATATCTATATAATTTTTCACGGATTCGATTATTAATGGCATTATTAAGTGAACCTATCAGCAGTTACAATTATCGGTTCATCAATCATATCCCAGGCACGTAACTATCACAATATTATTAACGTCAATATACGCCAACTTACAAGAATCTATTCTTTTAATCAGGATGCCCATATCGTTCACCCTAATCAGATGCTGCCTGGCCTTTTTCCGTTAATTTTCAATACCATGGATATGACTTTCCTCTCTGCAAACAGCCCACACTCAATTACCTTGTTGGTGCCCGCCAAAAGACATTGGATATAATAAGCGGCGAGCATTTTTATTCACGTCGACCAGGCGAGTGGCTCAAGGTGTACTGGCAAAGCCTACGGGCAGGCAATCCGATTGAGTCGACCTTCGGGACGATTCGCCCTCGCGCCAGGCGCTCGCAAGGCCGTCTGTCGCGCGATGGGATGCTACACATGAGGTTCAAACCGGACACGTGTGCGCAGAAAAACCGGTTAAACAGAAATGGTTGGCACAACCATGAAAAAAAAGTTACAACATGGTGAGCGCTTAGGTGCAGAATAGGCGGCAACCAGGACTGGAAACATTTTTTGAAATCGCCGGGATTTTGAACGCGGACGTAAAATCATTGATAAAAGCAGATTAATGACTAAAAAAGAAGCACAAATAGAAGCTGAATTAATCGGGACGCTTACCGGTTTAAAATACACTTATCGCGAAGACATAAGGGATAAGAATACGCTTGAACAGAACTTTAGAAAAAAGTTTGAAGCACTTAACAGGGTTAATCTCAGCGATTCTGAGTTTAATCGTTTACGGGAAGAGATCATCGAGCCGGACGTATTCGTAGCTTCAGAACTGTTGCGAGAGCGAAATTCATTTACTCGTGAAGATGGGACACCTTTGCATTATACGTTGGTGAATACCAAAGATTGGTGCAAAAATGATTTTGAGGTCATCAATCAATTACGAATTAATACAGAGAACAGCCATCAGCGGTATGACGTCATTTTGTTGATCAACGGCTTGCCGGTGGTACAAATTGAATTGAAACGGCTGGACGTTTCGCCGCAAAAAGCCATGCAGCAAATCGTGGATTACAAAAACAGTCGGGGCAACGGCTACACCAACTCTCTGTTGTGCTTTATGCAGTTATTTATCGTAAGTAATCGATCCAACACCTACTATTTTGCCAATAACAAGAACCGACATTTTGCCTTTAATGCGGATGAGCGGTTTTTACCGATTTACCAACTGGCGGACAAGAGCAACAGAAAAATCACGCACCTTGAATCGTTCACGGAAAAATTCCTCACCAAGTGCAGGCTCGGTGAAATGATCAGCAAGTACATGGTGCTGGTAAAGAGCGAGCAAAAAATACTCATTATGCGGCCCTATCAGATTTATGCGGTAAAGGCGATTGTGGATTGCATTCATCAAAACAGAGGCAATGGGTATATCTGGCACACTACGGGAAGCGGTAAAACATTAACCTCATTTAAGGCATCAACACTTTTAAAGGATAACCCCGATATTGAAAAATGCCTGTTTGTGGTTGACCGCAAAGACCTCGATCGCCAAACCCGCGAAGAGTTCAATAAATTTCAGGAAGGCAGTGTGGAAGAAAACACCAATACCGAAACATTGGTAAGGCGTTTACTTTCCACCGATTATGCCGACAAGGTAATTGTTACCACCATCCAAAAATTGGGATTGGCATTAGACGGTACGAATAAGAGAAACCACAAAGAGCGATTAGAGCCATTAAGTAAAAAACGGGTGGTTTTTATTTTTGACGAGTGCCACCGTTCGCAGTTCGGAGAAAACCACAAAGCAATTACAGAATTCTTTCCGAATGCACAACTGTTTGGTTTTACCGGTACGCCCATTTTTGATCAAAATGCGACTTATAGAATAAGGGAAGACCAACATGAAACCTATAAAACAACCAGGGCTATTTTTGAAAAGCAGTTGCATGCCTACACCATTACCCACGCCATAGAGGATGAAAACGTACTGCGTTTTCATATTGACTATTTCAAAGGTAAGGGCGACCAAAATCCCCAACATGAGGAAGCTATTACACAGCGGGCAGTGGCTGAGGCTATTATCGACAAGCACAATACCGCCACCAATCAGCGGAAATTCAACGCCCTATTGGCAACGGCTTCCATTAACAATGCCATTGAATATCATCGGCTGTTCAAAGAAATACAAGCGGAAAAAAGAAAAGCTGATGACGGCTACCAGGACTTGAATATTGCCTGCGTATTCTCCCCGCCCGCCGAGGGCAATAAAGACGTTCAACAAATACAAGAAGATTTAGCACAGGAAAAAGAAGACAACAAGACAGAACCCAACAAAAAGAAACAAGCACTAACCGGGATCATAGCCGATTACAACGAACAATATGGCACAAACCATACGATCAATGAATTCGACTTGTACTATCAAGATATTCAACAGCGGATAAAAGACCAGAAGTACAGCAACAAAGACTACCCGCATAAGAACAAAATTGATGTAGTGATTGTGGTGGATATGCTGTTAACAGGTTTTGATTCTCAATACCTGAACACCTTATACGTGGATAAGAACTTAAAATACCACGGCCTGATACAAGCATTCTCACGTACCAACCGTATTTTGAATGATACCAAACCCTACGGAAATATTATGGATTTCCGTCAGCAGGAAGATTCGGTAAATCAAGCCATCATCCTCTTTTCGGGCGAAGACAGTAGCAAAGCCAAAGATATCTGGCTGGTGGATCCTGCTCCGGTGGTGATTGACCGATACCAACAAGCAGTGGAAATGTTGGGAGTTTTTATGCGGGAACACAATTTGGTGAACGAACCGAAGGAAGTGTATAAGCTGCAAGGAGATGAGGCCCGCATAGCATTTGTGAACAACTTTAAGGAGGTACAGCGGCTAAAAACCCAATTAGACCAATACACAGACCTGGATGAGGAACAACAGGCCAATATTGAAGCCATACTGCCGGAGGAAACCCTGCAGGAGTTCAGGAGTTCGTACATAGAGACCGCCAAACGGATTAGGACAATACAGCAACAAGCAGGTGAAAATGCACCGGACGAAATTCAAGAACTGGATTTTGAGTTTGTACTCTTTGCCTCTGCGGTAATTGATTACGACTATATCATGAACCTGATTGCCGATGGCATGCAACAAAGTCCTGCCAGGCAAAAAATGACCAAAGCACAGGTAATCAGTTTGCTGCAATCCAACTCCAACCTGATGGATGAAGAAGATTTAACGGACTACATTAATAATCTGGATTGGAATGCCGGACATGATGTAAGCACCTTATACCAGGGCTACGAAACCTTCAAGGTGGAGAAATACGACAAAGAGCTGGCCGACATTGCTGACAAAAACGGTTTGCAACCGACAGACCTGAAAGCCTTTACAGATGCCATTTTAAGCCGCATGATTTTTGACGGGGAGAGGCTTACTGACCTGTTGGAACCCTTAGCACTAAGTTGGAAAGAACGCAGGGAAAAAGAACTGGCATTAATGGAAAAGTTGGTGCCCTTATTAAAGAAAAAAGCCGAAGGGCGTGAGATTAGTGGGTTGACTGCTTATGAGTGAAGAAAGTAGAAGTATGGAGCCAAAATTGCGCTTCCCTGAGTTTGAGAATGCCGGGGAGTGGAAGCCGATAGAGCTAGAAAAGTGCTTGGATTACCTACAACCTACTAGGTACTTAGTGAATAGTACTGCATATGACGATTCATACTCGATACCTGTATTAACAGCAGGAAAGACTTTCATATTGGGATATACAAATGAAATGGAAGGAGTTTTTGAAGAGAAGCTCCCAGTTGTCATTTTTGATGACTTTACTACAGCCTCAAAATTTGTAGATTTTCCATTTAAGGCAAAGTCGTCTGCAATGAAAATTTTATTAGCGAAGAACAGCATCAACATCAAATTCATATATGAATCAATGCAATTGATTGGATATGAAGTCGGGGTACATGAGCGGCATTGGATTTCAATATTCTCAAAATTAAAGATTCCTGTTCCCAATATCAAAGAACAACAAAAAATAGCCTCCTGCCTTTCTTCTTTAGATGATTTGATAGCAGCCCAAACCGAAAAATTAGATGGTCTAAAAGACCATAAAAAAGGCTTACTCCAACAACTTTTTCCCGCTGAAGGGGAAACTGTTCCAAAATTACGCTTCCCTGAGTTTGTGAATGATGGGGAGTGGGAGGAAGATAAGTTATTGAACTTAATTACTAATGTTTCACCACCTAAAAAGCTTAAATCATCGCAATATGAGAGCAAAGGAGCATTTCCAATTATTGATCAATCTCAGAATAGAGTTGCTGGATGGACTAATAATGAAAATTCGTTGATAAATGGGAATTTCCCCCTAATTGTTTTTGGTGACCATACTTGCATACTTAAAATAGTAGAATATCCATTTGTTCAAGGGGCTGATGGAATAAAAATATTCGAAGGTAAGAAAATTATTGACACTCGCTATTTATATTATGCTCTTCAGCACCAACCATTGTTAATGAAACAATATGAAAGGCACTTCTCAATATTAAAAGAAAAACTGATTAACTACCCTGATTATGATTCAGGTGAACAACAAAAAATAGCCTCCTGCCTTTCCTCTATTGATGATCTGATAGAAACCCAAACCGAAAAGATAGAAACCTTAAAAGACCATAAAAAAGGCTTAATGCAAAGCTTGTTTCCAACCGTAAATAAGTTCGTTGCATGAGTGAGAAATTTCACAATAGCATTAGGAAAATCGCTGCAACTATTGCTGATTCAAACAAGAACATCAACCTTATTTATGCCTTTAATGGGACGGGTAAAACCAGGCTTTCCGTTGTATATAAGGATATTACCAAAGAAAATAATGCAGGAAATCACATAGGCGTCTATTTCAATGCATACAGTGAAGATTTATTTAATTGGGATAATGACGAAGAAAATGATGGAGATAATGTTCGATTAGTAATCCAAAAAAGTAGTTTAAATAAGTTCCATTCTTTACTAGACGAGGTAAACCTACAGAAAAAACTCGCCCCGTACAAACCTAAGTTCGATTACCGCATTAAGTACTTTGATAACCTTGATGATGGTATTGAATCGATTCAGTTCTTTCTTAAAAAAGAAGAAGATGAGGAAAAGCCTGAAGAAGAAAAGCAAGACGTAGCAATCAAAATATCAAGAGGTGAAGAACAGATATTTAAATGGTGTTTCTTCCTCGCACTATTTGATGTTGAAAGTTGGACTGGAGATAAGAACCAATCGACTCACTTTTTTATTGATGACCCTGTTTCAAGTCTTGATGACCATAACGTTTTTGTTACGATCTCATCCTTAATGGAATTGATAGACAAGCATTATAAGAATAGAAAAATAATAGTTACCACTCATCATATTGGTTTCTTTTCAATTCTAGCAGATTGGTTAAGTAGAGGCGAGAAATCCGATCGTTACAAAAATTACATAAATTTTTATAAACTAAAACAAAATGAAGGAGTTGTTGAATTAGTCGGACCAAAAAAAGAGGTTTTATTATATCATCTAGAGCTACTTAGAATTCTAAAAGAAGCTATAGACGCTGATATAATTTATGTTTATCACTTTGCTTTGCTAAGACAGGTACTAGAGAATATAAGTTCTTTTTTAGGTGTCGGTAACTTTTCTCATGTTTTAACTGAAATAGGTATTACTGACCAAGATAAGTGGAGTCAATTGGTTAACACCATGTCTCATAAGCGCGTTTTTCGCTATGAGTTTAGTGAACCCGTTCCAGACAATAAAAAGAAGATCATTGAAATCTTTGAGGCCATCCAAAAAAGATACAACTTTATTCTACACGCAAAAACATGACCGTAAAACAACAAACAAAATTAGGTGACATACTTTGGGATATTGCCAATGAACTAAGAGGAGCTATGAATGCGGACGACTTCCGCGATTACATGCTTTCCTTTCTCTTTTTACGCTACCTGTCAGACAACTATGAAAAGTCGGTAAAAAAAGAATTAGGCTCAGATTATCCCATATTAGATGATGATAAGAGCGCTCCCCTTTCCTGCTGGTACAACGAAAACAAAGATGATATTGCAGACTTTGAAAAGCAAATGCGCCGAAAGGTTCACTATGTGGTTAAGCCCGAATTTTTATGGAGAAGCATTTCGGAACTTGCCAGAACGCAAGACAGTGAGTTACTGCATACGCTTCAAAAGGGCTTTAAGTACATAGAAAACGAATCTTTTGAAAGCACCTTTAAAGGGTTGTTCTCAGAGATTAACCTGGAATCGGAGAAGCTGGGCAAAAACTACGAGGCACGTAATAAAAAGCTGTGTACTATCATTACCAAAATTGCCGAAGAGATTTCAGAGTTTTCTGCAAATAGCGATGTATTGGGCGATGCTTACGAATACCTGATCGGTCAGTTTGCGGCGGGTTCCGGTAAAAAAGCAGGCGAATTCTATACACCGCAACAAATCTCTACCATACTTTCAAAAATTGTGGCGTTAGACAGCCACAATCCGCGCACAGGCTCAAAGAATAAAATAAACAAAGTACTCGACTTTGCCTGTGGTTCAGGTTCATTGCTTTTAAATGTGCGTAACCAATCGGGTAAAAATGGGATCGGTAGAATTTACGGGCAGGAGAAAAACATAACCACCTACAACCTGGCCCGAATGAACATGCTTCTGCATGGCGTTAAAGATTCGGAATTTGAAATTCACCACGGCGATTCATTAACCAACGATTGGGACATTTTAAATGAAATAAACCCGACAAAAAAACAGGAATTTGACGCCATTGTAGCCAATCCCCCGTTCAGTTTGCGTTGGACGCCTTTGGAAGTCATGGGCGAAGATTTCCGATTCAAAAGCTATGGTTTGGCCCCAAAATCGGCCGCCGATTTCGCATTTTTATTGCACGGTTTTCATTTCCTGAGCGAGCAGGGAACCATGGCCATTATTTTACCCCATGGGGTATTGTTCAGAGGCGGAGCGGAACAACGCATAAGAACCAAACTCCTGAAAGACGGCAATATTGATACCGTAATCGGCTTGCCTTCAAATCTGTTTTTCTCAACGGGAATTCCCGTTTGCATTTTGGTTTTAAAGAGATGCAAGAAAGAAGATGACGTGCTTTTTATTAACGCCAGTGACGAGGAAAATTATGCAAAGGGAAAACGTCAAAATCATCTTCGCGAAAGAGACATTGAGAAGATAGTAGAAACCTATATGAATCGTCCGCAGAAAGCTATCGAGCGTTATGCCCGAAGAGTCTCAATGGAAGAAATAGAAAAGAATGATTTTAACCTGAATATTTCCCGATATGTAAGTACCGCAAAAGCGGAAAAGAAAATCGACCTGCAAGAAGTACATACCGTACTGACAGAAATTGAAAAGAAAGCAACGGCAAGCGCTGCAAAACATAATACATACTTAAAAGAGTTGGGTTTGAAAACAATATGAATGAGATCACTGCTGTCCCACAATTTTAAAATAATCTCATCTGATTTTTATGGATACTATCAGGCGGTTCAATTTTGTCGCCTCGAATCAATGGAATCAGTTCCCTCCGGTCAAATAAATTCATTTGCAATAGCTTCAATATCTGCTGAATGCTTCTGTCCTTACAACTGGTGAATTTAAAATAGCTTAAGTGAAGGTAAATACATAACGCAATCCATATCTGTGTCATCACTGCATTCTTTGATGTGCCGACAAATGTTTTGATCTTCAGGTTTTGCTTAATCCATTTGAACAACAATTCGATCTGCCACCGCGATTTATAAATATCTGCAATCGTTTTAGCACACAGTTGCATATTATTGGTCAGAAACTCGTAACGGATCCCTGTTTCCTTATCCCTGAAACCGACTCGACGTAATCGAATTGGACAATGTTTAGCCTTTGTGCCCGTCAACTCAATCACCTGATCAGAGGTGACACCCGTCGATTTGCGACAGGCTCTACGTCCAAGCACACGATACTTAGCATTCTTTCAATATCACGCAAACTGGTTCGCCCTGACAATTGTGCAGTCGCCATGGCGACAAATTGAGACCATCGGCTCATCTTTCGTAGTTTCTGGCCCTGATGATGCGATTTAGCGAGGGTTTCAAACTCATGTCTGCAAACCAGTTTCAGTATCTGTAATAATACGGTATTATTGTGGGCCAAATTATTGTGAGCCAACGCTTATTTCTCCTTTGATTCAAGTGATTTTTCTCAAAACCGATTGTATCAAATTACGGGGAAGTAGGCCTTGGCTTTTTCAACTATGTGACAGCAGTGATAGAAATATTAAGCAACTATAAAGAATCTGTTTAGTGACTTAATATCATAACTCTGCATAATTAATGGATACAATACTTATGAAATATTCTAAATCAATATATATTATTTTTCTCATTCTAATAACGAGTTCAGTGACCTCAAACGCTTCTAAGTGCTCGGATGTTTTTGAATCAGCATTTAGTAGCGATGTAAAAGTAAACTATTCTGGTACTGAAATTGAAATTCGATCAAATTTGAAGAGCAGAATTGATAAATTAACTGAAGAGTTAAGTAATGCAAAACAGAATAATTTGATTGTATATGTTCCAGTTGAAACTTCCGATGGTATGGCTAACATTAAAATCGAAAAAGATAAGGCTAAGTCAGTGAGCGTATCAGTAGTCGCTCAGTCTAAAATGAATGTTGAAGAATTTAAAACATTAATTGATTCAACAAGAAATCCTTCAGCAGAATTTAGTAGGAATGTTTTAAATTCAGAATTACTACCTTCAACTAATATTGATAAGAAAAAGGAAGTATATTTAAAAGATATATACTATTATGGAGTTCTGCCTGCTTCACTTGGTAAATATGACGTAAAAATGATAGGAAGCGCGTCATCACTAAAAGCTCTTTCCAATTCGCAATTAATATCGCAGCAAAAAACAGAACCAAGTAAAATTACAATAGTCTCTGGATATCCTGAAAGTCGAGGAGATCTTCAGACCATTTTTCAGGAAGAAAAAACTGATAGTATAGAGGTATGGAAAGAGAGGCAAGACGAACTTAGAAAAGTTGCTGACAAATATGACTCAGAGTTCATAGATGCAAAAAAAATAAGAAAGATTGGTAACAAAAAAGAAATGTTACAACGTTTATCTAGATCGAAAACAATTATTTTTATCGTAGCACATGCTAATGGGTGTCATGTAAGATTACCCAGTGGTAAGGTGATTGACATCATTCCAGAAGATATCGCTAAGCTCAACTTCATTTACAGCCCATTTGTTATGTTGAGAATATGTAATGGGATAGATAACGGGTATGCGGATGCTTTCCTCAATGCCGGAGCAAGTGGCGTATGGGTAAACAGGGGGGTGATTTCTCCAAAGAATGCTAATGAACAAGTAGAAACATTCTTGGAAGCCTTGGAAAAAAATAATAAAGTAAATGATGCAATTCAAGAAGTAAAAACAAAATATGAAGATACTAAATTTAATACTGAAATTTTTGTAAAGCGTATTGGGAAGTATATGAGGAAAACTCTTATAGTGAGTAATTAGGATTGAATCAATGGATAACTTAGTTGCAGGAAATATCAATAAATTATATACCGCTACTGATGATGAATTGTATTCTGTGCTCGGTCTATACTCAATATCTCTTACAACAAACCCCAGTGATGTGTTGGATAACGGGAGAACTGGAGAATATTGGCAAGCTGGCCCAGAAGTGCTTGGTGATGAAGAAACTTTTTGGCACAAGAAATATGCCGAATTAGGTCGACAATTCTTAATAAACTGGAAACCTCAAATATTTTCTGCTATATGTGAAAATCATAATGTATATTCTGATTTAAGAAAAAAAGGATTTAGAGAAGTTGATGCGACTGTTGCGGTGATTGTTGGTGCTCTTAGTACATCAATACCTATACTTGCTCCTCTTACAGGACTGTTAGTAGTTATTGGGGTACTAGTTGCGAGGACAGGAATTGACGCATTTTGTGAAACAATAAAAGAACGCTAACAAGACAAATGCACACGGGCCGTTTACTGCGCTCTTTCTTTTGTGTGCCGTTGCGCAAGCTCTACTCTAACACAAAAGAAAGAGCGCAGTAAACGGCTGGTGATTTGCGACGTTATGCGAATAGGAGAATTTAATTGGTAGACGTAAAAGAAGCAGTAAAACAAGCGTTAGAGTATTTCACAGGACTTTATCAAGGCTCTTATTCAAACTTGGCCCTTGAAGAAGTGGAACTTTCTGACGATGAGGATTATTGGTTAATAACACTTGGCTTTACTCCCCCTACAACCGGACTTGGCGCCTTGGCTGGTGCAAATATAAGGCGGGAATATAAGATATTTCGTATTAAATCTGAAACAGGAAAGGTTTTATCAATGAAAATCAGAATAATCAATGACTGAAGAGATTGATAAGAACCTAATAAAGTACAGAAATCGGGGTACCATCATTGATAGCAATCTACTTCTTCTATACTTTGTTGGTTCATGTGACGAAGATAGAATTTCATCTTTTAAAAGAACAAAAACATACACAAAAGACGACTATTCATTGTTGTGTCGCTATATAAAGGGGTTTAAAGAGGTGTTAACAACACCACATATTCTAACAGAGGTCAGTGGCTTCCTTAATCAGCTAGGTAATGATTTAAAGCCTTCGTTTTATAAGACATTTTCAGAACAAGTAGAATTATTCAGGGAAGGCTATAGAGAAAGTTCAGAGATATCTAAATCGAGTAGTTTTATAAAGTACGGTTTAACTGATACTGGAATCATTGAAGGTGCTATGAAAAATGAATTATTAGTATTAACTGATGATTTCAGTCTATCGGGGTACCTAAATAGTTTAAAAGTCGATGCAATTAACTTTAATAACATTCGGATGTTGGGGTGGAAATAATCGCATAACAAGGTTGATCAACGACGTTAGCTATCCAAAATCACACATGGGAACCAAATGAACATAGAAGTAATAACCCAGAAGCAAATTAGTGCCAGAAGTTACTGGATTGATGAGATCAGCAGACTTAGCGGCAATTTTGGAGTGGACGCAGAAAAGGTTGAAGATGAAATAAACAAGGAAATCAAAGACAATGGAATTGATGCGCTACTAGGTCATTTGCGCTTATGCGGGGCCATACCTGATCATCTTCGCGAAAGAGACATTGAGAAGATAGTAAAAACCTATAGGGATCGTCCGGAGAAAGCTATCGAGCGTTATGCCCGAAGAGTCTCAATGGAAGAAATAGAAAAGAACGATTTTAACCTGAATATTTCCCGATATGTAAGTACGGCAAAAGCGGAAAAGAAAATCGACCTGCAAGAAGTACATACCGCACTGACAGAAATTGAAAAGAAAGCAACGGCAAGCGCTGCAAAACATAATAAGTACTTAAAAGAGTTGGGCTTGAAAACAATATGAATGAGATGATGACGCCATCGCACAGTTCAGGCACATGCTAATTTTTCTCCAGTGCTGTCCAAGCGTTTGGTCTGCTCAGACCTCAGGCCGCCGTAGATGCCATCGGCCCACACATACACCCAACGGTCTTTATCCGGGTGCCCACTATGCCATGCCTGCTATACCTGCGCCCAAACGCGCTTTAATCGTGATACGGTACTGGCTCACAGGCCTTTGGCCTCCGGGCCTACCCACAACCCGGGTAGCGCGGTTTCAAGCGTACTGGTCTTGCGCACGTACGGCGGCACCCGGACTGAGCGTAAGGTCACCGGCTCGTCACTCTCTGACCGCACACCGGTAACCTTGACCGTCACCCGCCCCAGACGGGTTTGCATTGCTTGCTCAGCCGGATAGCCCTTGCGCACAACGCTCGCTCGGCCATCCGAATACTGCTTGCTACTGCTAATACAACACTCGAATCCCCAGTGTTCCCGAACGACCCGGTAAGGGTGCGATATCCTTTACAAACGAGGTATGACGACGGATTTCCTCATCAAACAGGTTGCTGCCCGAGGCAAACAAATTGATTTCACGGTTACCCACCGCAAACCGATAGCCGACATAGAGGGATAACAGTTCATAACTACCCGTCTCCGTCTCCAGCGGTGCCGTATTATCCTGTTCATTGACGTGGGTGTAGGAAAGATCAACGTTCCATGCATCACGCCGCCATGCCACCCCGGCACCAAAACGCCAGGGCGTTATGCGGGGCAAATTAACATCATTATTACGCTCTGCTTCCACATAATCGGCCCAGAGACGCAGACCCAGTTCACCCCGATGATCATCAAATATCCGGTACTCACCTTCCAGTTCAAACCCGAAAAAATCCGCATCTTCCTGGGTTTGAAACACCAGCAGGGGCTCTTCATCGTCGGCCGGGTCGAGTACCTCAGCCGGATCACCCGTGAAATCCTCTTCCACCCGATCCGCAAGTCCATCACCGTTCAGATCCTGTTCTTCCTGAAAGATAAAATTATCAATCCGGTTATAGAAGACATTGGCGGAAAAAGTAAATCGGCCGGCTGACTTTCTCAGATACACATCAATATTATTTGCCTTCTCCTTCACAAGATCCGGATCCCCCAACTCAAAGGTATTGGTGGCGATATGCGGACCATCTGCGTACAACTCTTCGATGGATGGTGCACGCTGGGCATGAGTGAACGAAACGCCAATATGGTAATCGGGGCGAACGTCCCAATCCACTCCCGCGGATATACTGTACAGATCATGACCGGACTCCAGACCGGTATCTGTTTCCGCATCCTGAGTTTCATACCGGACACCAAGATTCAGATGCCCGTTATCGATATCCGCCTTTTCCAACAGAAATATCCCAAATGAATCAAGCCGGGATGGCGGAACGAAACTCTCCTCACCCACTGCGGCAAATTCCTTGTCCCGGTATTGGATGCCGACCGCACCGTTCCAGAGCCCCAGCCGTTCATGCACAATCTCAAATCGGCCTTCCATTTCCTCATTATCCACCGTGGTGCCGATCTCACCCCCGCCCTCAATTTCATTATGCCGGTAATCATTCCAGCCCCAGCGGGTGCGGATCTTTTGAACGAAGGCAAACGGAGTCTCCAATACCGCCTCAACATCATAGCGGCTCTGATCCATGTCAATGCTCGCACCTTCCTCCTCCTCTTCTTCTTCTTCTCCCTCTTCTTCACCATGATGGGCGCCGGGGACCCCATACTCATTCCACAAACGGCTCACAGAGAAACCGATAAAACCACGATCGGAAATATATGAGACCCCTCCGGCCAGGTTCTCCGTTTCAACAAAGCTGTTTTCCAGCGTGCCCCGCTCCGGCTCATCCGGATCCAGTTCGGCAAATCCGGGAATATCATAATCACCGGTATCCCGAACAAGGCCGTCAAAGTGAAGAGCAATCGGTCCCGCCGCGGCGTTGATGCTACCCCCGCCGGTAACACCTTCCGAGACGGTTTCATATTGAAGCGATACTTCACTCTGAATTTGTTCCGGCAGGCTTTTTAAAATTCGATCGTTCACCACATTAACGATTCCGCCACTGGCACCACTGCCAAACAGCAGCGTTGCGGGCCCACGGAATATTTCAATCTGGTTGGCAAACAGGGACTCCACCGGTACGGCATGATCCACGCTGATATCAGCGGCGTCCATGGTACGGATACCATTTTCGAGAACCAGTACCCGGCTGCCCGCCAGGCCACGGATGATGGGTCGACCCACACCGGCGCCAAAATCACTGGAGCTCACACCGACTTCATTCGCCACCGCCTCCCCTATGGATCGATTATTTTTCCTTTTCAGTTCTTCTTTGCCGATCACCTGAACGGGTTGTACCGGCAGATCCCCCAGGCCACCCAATGGATCGGCGGTAACGATCACCTCCGGTACTGTTTCCTGTTCACCCCCCGCGTCAGCAAGGCAATAATTTACGACAAAAAACAACAATAACAATACATTATATTTCCCGAACCACATAGTAAATCCTCCAATAACCACTCAAGAAAATCACGCATAGCGCCACGGGCGCCGGCGTTTATTACAGCCGTTGAGTTTCAGAGGATTTTGGGAGGCGCGCGGGCGGGGTAATGCGGTATGAATGCAGCATTGCAGTAACGATAAAAATGTTGTGGAACCGAATCATGTAAATCGGTATCGGATGTCACGCCGTTATGAACGGGTGCCGTATCATCCACCGTAGATTGGCTCAGACACTCCACACAATGATCGTTTGCGGACAATGGATCATGCTCAAACGCATGGGCAGACGCCACGGTCTGTCCGAACAGAAGCAGAGCCGTGATAAACCCGCCCAATATCCTGTCGCGATTAATCGTCACGTTCCATCAATAGATAAGGCATGATCTTTCCCCCGGCTCAGCGCCACCGCGGTTGAGGGAAAATAAATCAGGCCATACCGCCTGTTGGGCGAACACCGCGGGTGGGAATAAGGCTGTTTTGCACTCTATCATAATCACTACCATAGCCAATAGGATGGAGCGGGTCAACCGCCGGAAGAAAGCGTCCTTACGGGATCGTATATCTGCCGCCACGATTCATGCTAAAATCAATACAGCATCAATATTTTTTGTGTACCGGCACCGCCCGGGCGCCGTGAATCAGCGCCCCGGTTGTTAAAGAAAGGCCAAGCGGTGAGGCCAATGGCGCCGACGAGCCGCAAACGGGGACAGGTAAAACAATGATGAATGAGAAGATTTCTACCGGTAGCCGTTTTGACAAGGACTAAATGGATGGTACGCACACTATACAGGCTGCTTTTGACGCTTACGCCGACCACCCGTTTGGGCGATAAAATCGTATCTTTCCTGTTCTTCATCGCATACATGAGAAGATGGCCTAAAAAAGGATTCCTGTTTAACGACTATCTTTTTCAGATCAAGACATCAAACGAGATTTTAGATCCATTACGTATCTTTGTATCCGATAAAGAGTACGTAAAACTCTACGTTAAGGCGACAGTCGGCAAAAATATACGGTGCCAACCCTGGACGTTTTAACAACCAAAGATGCCGTGGATCAATACGAATTCCCCGCGGATTGTTGTATCAAACCCACTCATACATCCGGTCACGTAATACTTCGTACCGATACCCAACCGGTGGATACCACAAAAATTAAAAATTGGTTTGATGTAAATTATTACATGAATTATCGCGAGGCAAACTATAAAACCCTCCGGCCCAAAGTAATCGTTGAGCCGTTAATTTTCGGTACGACCAATATTGAAGACTATAAGATTTTTTGTTACCAGGGCATTCCAAAAATAATTCAAGTTGACTTTGATCGACACACCGCTCATACAAGAAGCTTTTATGACGTCAACTGGTCGAAAAAGGATTTCTCTACTGCATACCCAAAATCTGAAAAGCATATTGCCGAGCCCCAAAACCTGGAAGAGATGCTCTCAGTCGCCGCCCGACTGAGCGCCGGATTTTCTCTGATCAGGATAGACCTCTATACGAATGGAACAGAGATATTCGTTGGAGAGCTCACCAATTGCTCAGGAAATGCCACAGACGTGGTCATCCCAAAACATGCTGAACAGGAAATCTCATTGATAATTTTTGGAAGAACAGGAATCGGGGTCTCCCGACCCCGTCTAAAAAAACAACATGATTAAAGACGGGTTGGAAAACCCGTTCGCAGTTGCTATACTGGAGTGGATAACCACTCGGACCAAATCCGCTATGAGAACCATACAACAATTTTTAGTCGTTGTCGTCGTTTATCCGATGCTTAGTGTGCCTGGGTTTGGGCAAACTTCCACCACAGTAGGTATCTGCGACCGTACTCCTCAGGTACGGGCTGGGATTCTTGCGGCGATTTCTGATCCGCCGCCTGACTGTAGGGCTGTGCTGGAGACCGACCTGGCTGGGATAACCTCACTCATTTTGGGTGGAGCCGGTATCACCACGCTGGCAAGCGGTGATTTCGCCGGACTGTCGGGGCTTGAGGTGATGAATTTGCTTTTCACCGGCTTAACCACTCTGCCCGCTGATGTTTTTGACGGCCTGACGGCGCTTAGGAGGTTGTCTTTGGCGGACAACACCTCTTTAACCACGCTGCCCAACGGAGTCTTTGACAGCCTGACGGCGCTTGAGGAATTGGGTTTCGATCGGAACCGCTTAACCACGCTGCCCGACGGCATCTTTGACCGCCTGACGGAGCTTGAGAGGTTGAGTTTGGGTGAAAACAGCTTAACCACGCTACCCGACGGGGTCTTTGACGGCCTGTCGGCGCTTGAGCAGTTGGGTTTGGCTGACAACGAATTAACCACTCTGCCTGATGGTGTCTTTGACGGCCTGTCGGTGCTTGAGAGGCTGGATTTGAGGAACAACAACTTCACCACTCTCACCGGTCTGCCCGTCGGCGTGTTTGACGACGTGCTGGACACCCTGGGTACCATAGGCGCGCTCGAGTTGTTCCGTGTTGACATTCGCGTCCGCCGCGCCCATTTTGTCTGCTCGCGGCCGGATGCCGAAACCATCGTAGCCGACACCCTCGGTGTGAACGACTGCCTGCGGATCACTACCGCGCAACTCGCCGCCGCGTTACCGAATGCCAATCTGAGTGCGCTGGCGATTTCCGCAGGCATGCTGACGCCGGAGTTTGATCGCGCCACCTTCACGTACAGCGCCACGGTGCCCAATACCGTGGCCACCCTCACCATCACCCCCACGGCCGCCGGCAGTGGCGCAACCGTGGCCGGGACGGTGAACGCGGGAGCGGCGATGACCACCACCCCGTTCACCGCCGCGCTCGATGTGGGCGCCAACGAGATTGAAGTCGTCGTTACCGCCGCGGACTCCTCCACGCTGACCTATAGACTGACGGTAACCCGCGATGTGCCGCCGACGGTAAATATCTGCGACCGCACCGCTCAGGTAGTGACTGCGATTCTTGCCGCCATCAATCCAACGCCTGCCTGTGATTCCGTACCGGAGACCGCCCTGGCCGGGATAACCGAACTCAATTTGACCGGTAGCCTCGCCACCTCGATCGCCGAGCTGGCAAACGGTGATTTCGCGGGCCTGTCGGGGCTTGTGACCTTGAATTTGACTGGCAACCCCTTAACCACTCTGCCCGCCGGTGTCTTTGACGACCTGTCGGTGCTTGTGACCTTGGATTTGTCTGGCAACGCCTTAACCACACTGCCCGCCGATGTCTTTAACGACCTGTCGGCGCTTGAGACCTTGAGTTTGAGTGACAACGACTTAACCACACTGCCCGCCGATGTCTTTAACGGCCTGTCGGCGCTTGAGACCTTGAGTTTGAGTGACAACGACCTCACCACCACGCTGCCCGCCGGTGTCTTTGACGACCTGTCGGCGCTTGAGAGTTTGAGTTTGAATGGCAACGCCTTCACCACCCTGCCAGACGGCGTGTTTGACGACGTGCTGGACACCCTGGGCGCCATAGGCGAAGACTCGAGCGCGAGCTTCCGTGTTGACGATACCGTCCGCGACGCCCATTTTGTCTGCTCGCGGGCGAACGCCGACACCATTGTAGCCGCCACCGCCGGTGTGGACGACTGCCTGCGGATCACTGCCGCGCAACTCAGCGCAGTTTCCTCGAATGCCGACCTGAGCGCGCTGGTGATTTCCGCAGGTACACTGACGCCGGCGTTTGACAGCGCCACCTTCACTTACAGCGCCACGGTGCCCAATACCGTGGCCGCCCTGACCATCACCCCCACGACCGCCGACAGCGGCGCCACCGTGGCGGTGACGGTGAACGCGGCAGCGGCGATCACCACCGCGCCGTTCACCGCCGCGCTCAACGTGGGCGCCAACGCGATTGAAGTCGTCGTTACCGCCGCGGACTCCTCCACGCAGACCTACGGGCTGACGGTGACCCGCGATGCGCCGCCGACGGTAAATATCTGCGACCGCACCGCTCAGGTAGTGACTGCGATTCTTGCCGCCATCAATCCAACGCCTGCCTGTGATTCCGTACCGGAGACCGCCCTGGCCGGGATAAGGTCTCTCAGTTTGATTTTGGCCGGCATCTCCTCGCTGGCAAGCGGTGATTTCACCGGCCTGTCGGCGCTTGTGACCTTGACTTTGAATGCCAACGACTTAACCACGCTACCCGCCGATGTCTTTAACGGCCTGTCGGCGCTTGAGACCTTGAGTTTGAGTGACAACGACCTCACCACGCTGCCCACCGGTGTCTTTGACGACCTGTCGGCGCTTGAGAGTTTGAGTTTGAATGGCAACGCCTTCACCACCCTGCCAGACGGCGTGTTTGACGACGTGCTGGACACCCTGGGCGCCATAGGCGAAGACTCGAGCGCGAGCTTCCGTGTTGACGATACCGTCCGCGACGCCCATTTTGTCTGCTCGCGGGCGAACGCCGACACCATTGTAGCCGCCACCGCCGGTGTGGACGACTGCCTGCGGATCACTGCCGCGCAACTCAGCGCAGTTTCCTCGAATGCCGACCTGAGCGCGCTGGTGATTTCCGCAGGTACACTGACGCCGGCGTTTGACAGCGCCACCTTCACTTACAGCGCCACGGTGCCCAATACCGTGGCCGCCCTGACCATCACCCCCACGACCGCCGACAGCGGCGCCACCGTGGCGGTGACGGTGAACGCGGCAGCGGCGATCACCACCGCGCCGTTCACCGCCGCGCTCAACGTGGGCGCCAACGCGATTGAAGTCGTCGTTACCGCCGCGGACTCCTCCACGCAGACCTACGGGCTGACGGTGACCCGCGCCGATCCGCTGGACCTGAATCAAGACCAGACCGTCAACGCCCAGGATGCCCAGATCCTGTATTATCTCTCGCTGACGCCCCGGCCCGACACCCTGCTGAACACACTGCTGGGGAACGCCGAAAATATTGCCGCACTCGAGGCCGGAGCCGCGGCCCTGGCGGGCGCAGACCGGTACGACCTGGTCGATGATAATGTCCTGGACCAGAATGACTGGCGGCTGCTGTACTATGCGCTGCGGTTTGAGGATGAGCTGAGTGCCAGCCCGGAACTGCGGAATGCGCTGGGGGTGACACAGGCGACTCTGGATGCGGTGCAGGGGCTTATTGAATGACAGGAGTCGGGGTCTCCCGACCCCGATAAAACACACACCCGGCACGCCGGATTTTCTATCTCTATCGGGGCTTTTAAATATAATAAAACAATGAGGAGGACGGGTTTTCAAGCCCGTCTTAAATCATTCAACCTTTAATGTGTTTTTTTTACAGGAGTCGGGGTCTCCAGACCCCGATAAAACACACACTCAGCACGCCGGATTCTCTGTACAGGAGGACGGGTTTTCAACCCGTAGGCGGGTTTGGAAACCCACCCTCCTGTTTAAAACATACAATCGGCACGCCGGATTCCCTGTACAGGAGTCGGATTTCCAAATCCGTCTTAAATCATTCAACCTTAAATGTGTTTTTTTTTACAGGAGTCGGGGTCTCCCGACCCCGATAAAACACACACTCAGCACGCCGGATTCTCTGTACAGGAGGACGGGTTTTCAACCCGTAGGCGGGTTTGGAAACCCACCCTCCTGTTTAAAACATACACCCGGCACGCCGGATTTTCTGTACAGGAGGACGGGTTTTCAAATCCGTCTTAAATCATTCAACTTTTAATGTGTTTTTTTTTACAGGAGTCGGGGTCTCCCGACCCCGATAAAACACACACTCAGCACGCCGGATTCCCTGTACAGGATGACGGGTTTTCAACCCGTAGGCGGGTTTGGAAACCCACCCTCCTGTTTAAAACACACACCCGGCACGCCGGATTCCCTGAGCAACCGGAGTTTTCCAACCCGTCTTAAATCATTCAACCTTTAATGTGTTTTTTTTTACAGGAGTCGGGGTCTCCCGACCCCGATAAAACACACACTCAGCACGCCGGATTCTCTGTACAGGATGACGGGTTTTCAACCCGTAGGCGGGTTTGGAAACCCACCCTCCTGTTTAAAACACACACTCAGCACGCCGGATTCCCTGTACAGGATGACGGGTTTTCAAGCCCGTCTTAAATCATTCAACCTTAAATGTGTTTTTTTTTACAGGAGTCGGGGTCTCCAGACCCCGATAAAACACACACTCAGCACGCCGGATTCTCTGTACAGGAGGACGGGTTTTCAACCCGTAGGCGGGTTTGGAAACCCACCCTCCTGTTTAAAACATACACCCGGCACGCCGGATTTTCTGTACAGGAGGACGGGTTTTCAAGCCCGTCTTAAATCATTCAACTTTTAATGTGTTTTTTTTTACAGGAGTCGGGGTCTCCAGACCCCGATAAAACACACACTCAGCACGCCGGATTTTCTGTACAGGAGGACGGGTTTTCAACCCGTAGGCGGGTTTGGAAACCCACCCTCCTGTTTAAAACACACAATCGGCACGCCGGATTCCCTGTACAGGAGGACGGGTTTTCAAGCCCGTCTTAAATCATTCAACCTTTAATGTGTTTTTTTTTACAGGAGTCGGGGTCTCCAGACCCCGATAAAACACACACTCAGCACGCCGGATTCTCTGTACAGGAGGACGGGTTTTCAACCCGTAGGCGGGTTTGGAAACCCACCCTCCTGTTTAAAACATACACCCGGCACGCCGGATTCCCTGTACAGGAGGACGGGTTTTCAAGCCCGTCTTAAATCATTCAACCTTTAATGTGTTTTTTTTTACAGGAGTCGGGGTCTCCCGACCCCGATACAACACACACTCAGCACGCCGGATTCCCTGTACAGGAGGACGGGTTTTCAACCCGTAGGCGGGTTTGGAAACCCACCCTCCTGTTTAAAACACACAATCGGCACGCCGGATTTTCTGTACAGGAGGACGGGTTTTCAAGCCCGTCTTAAATCATTCAACTTTTAATGTGTTTTTTTTTACAGGAGTCGGGGTCTCCAGACCCCGATAAAACACACACTCAGCACGCCGGATTCTCTGTACAGGAGGACGGGTTTTCAACCCGTAGGCGGGTTTGGAAACCCACCCTCCTGTTTAAACCGGCACGCCGGATTCTCTGTACAGGAGGACGGGTTTTCAAACCCGTCTTAAATCATTCAACCTTTAATGTGTTTTTTTTTACAGGAGTCGGGGTCTCCAGACCCCGATACAACACACACTCAGCACGCCGGATTCTCTGTACAGGAGGACGGGTTTTCAACCCGTAGGCGGGTTTGGAAACCCACCCTCCTGTTTAAACCGGCACGCCGGATTCTCTGTACAGGAGGACGGGTTTCCAAGCCCGTCTTAAATCATTCAACCTTTAATGTGTTTTTTTTACAGGAGTCGGGGTCTCCAGACCCCGATAAAACACACACTCAGCACGCCGGATTCTCTGTACAGGAGGACGGGTTTTCAACCCGTAGGCGGGTTTGGAAACCCACCCTCCTGTTTAAAACACACAATCGGCACGCCGGATTTTCTGTACAGGAGGACGGGTTTTCAAGCCCGTCTTAAATCATTCAACTTTTAATGTGTTTTTTTTACAGGAGTCGGGGTCTCCAGACCCCGATAAACACACACTCAGCACGCCGGATTTTCTGTACAGGAGGACGGGTTTTCAACCCGTAGGCGGGTTTGGAAACCCACCCTCCTGTTTAAAACACACACTCAGCACGCCGGATTTTCTGTACAGGAGGACGGGTTTTCAAGCCCGTCTTTAATCATTCAACCTTTAATGTGTTTTTTTTTACAGGAGTCGGGGTCTCCAGACCCCGATAAAACACACACTCAGCACGCCGGATTCTCTGTACAGGAGGACGGGTTTTCAACCCGTAGGCGGGTTTGGAAACCCACCCTCCTGTTTAAAACATACACCCGGCACGCCGGATTTTCTGTACAGGAGGACGGGTTTTCAAGCCCGTCTTAAATCATTCAACTTTTAATGTGTTTTTTTTTTACAGGAGTCGGGGTCTCCAGACCCCGATAAAACACACACTCAGCACGCCGGATTCTCTGTACAGGATGACGGGTTTTCAACCCGTAGGCGGGTTTGGAAACCCACCCTCCTGTTTAAAACATACACCCGGCACGCCGGATTCCCTGTACAGGAGGACGGGTTTTCAAGCCCGTCTTAAATCATTCAACTTTTAATGTGTTTTTTTTTACAGGAGTCGGGGTCTCCCGACCCCGATACAACACACACTCAGCACGCCGGATTCCCTGTACAGGAGGACGGGTTTTCAACCCGTAGGCGGGTTTGGAAACCCACCCTCCTGTTTAAAACACACAATCGGCACGCCGGATTTTCTGTACAGGAGGACGGGTTTTCAAGCCCGTCTTAAATCATTCAACTTTTAATGTGTTTTTTTTTACAGGAGTCGGGGTCTCCAGACCCCGATAAAACACACACTCAGCACGCCGGATTCTCTGTACAGGAGGACGGGTTTTCAACCCGTAGGCGGGTTTGGAAACCCACCCTCCTGTTTAAAACATACACCCGGCACGCCGGATTCCCTGTACAGGAGGACGGGTTTTCAAGCCCGTCTTAAATCATTCAACTTTTAATGTGTTTTTTTTTACAGGAGTCGGGGTCTCCCGACCCCGATAAACACACACTCAGCACGCCGGATTCTCTGTACAGGAGGACGGGTTTTCAACCCGTAGGCGGGTTTGGAAACCCACCCTCCTGTTTAAAACATACACCCGGCACGCCGGATTCCCTGTACAGGAGGACGGGTTTTCAAGCCCGTCTTAAATCATTCAACTTTTAATGTGTTTTTTTACAGGAGTCGGGGTCTCCAGACCCCGATAAAACACACACTCAGCACGCCGGATTCTCTGTACAGGAGGACGGGTTTTCAACCCGTAGGCGGGTTTGGAAACCCACCCTCCTGTTTAAAACATACACCCGGCACGCCGGATTTTCTGTACAGGAGGACGGGTTTTCAAGCCCGTCTTAAATCATTCAACTTTTAATGTGTTTTTTTTTACAGGAGTCGGGGTCTCCAGACCCCGATACAACACACACTCAGCACGCCGGATTCCCTGTACAGGAGGACGGGTTTTCAACCCGTAGGCGGGTTTGGAAACCCACCCTCCTGTTTAAACCGGCACGCCGGATTCTCTGTACAGGAGGACGGGTTTCCAAGCCCGTCTTAAATCATTCAACCTTTAATGTGTTTTTTTTACAGGAGTCGGGGTCTCCAGACCCCGATAAAACACACACTCAGCACGCCGGATTCTCTGTACAGGATGACGGGTTTTCAACCCGTAGGCGGGTTTGGAAACCCACCCTCCTGTTTAAAACCGTTTTTTTTAGGCGGGTTTGGAAACCCACCCTCCTGTTTAAAACCGTTTTTTTTTTTAGGCGGGTTTGGAAACCCACCCTCCTGTCAAATCAGTGAAACAAAAACCTTCGCGCAGGATGGTCTTGCCGGTTACCACCGGGATTTCCCGGTTAAATACCGGGGCGGCGTAACAAAAGGTGTGGAACTCGCCACGCTCCCCGCAGAGGTCGGCGGTGGGGGGCAAATCGGCGAGTAACGCCGCATCGTACCGGCGACCGGAGAGCGCCGCCGGAATCTGCGCCGGGTCGACGCAGGTCAGTACGGCCCGCAGCCCGGCGTCCAGCATCCGACGCGCCAGGGCCGGGGTCTCGGTGGGGGCGCACCAAATTGGAAACAACGCTTCAATGCCGGTATCGACCAGCATCTTAATCCGATAGTCGCGCACGTCCTCCAGGAACAGGTCGCCGAAAGCGACGTGGGTGATGCCTTCGTCCCGCGCGCGGGTCATGGCGGCGCCCATGCGTTTTTCATACTCGGCATTGGGACACGGCGACGGTAACGGCACCGGCCACAGTGGCAATCCCACCGCCGCGGCCTGGGCCTTGACCAGGTTATGGCGTACGGCGTGCATGGCGACGCGGTCAACGGTTTCGTTGAAGGTCGTCAGCAGGCCGACCACTTCCGTACCCTCGCCCTGTCCGCGCAGGACGTGCAGGGCCCAGGTGCTGTCCTTGCCGGAACTCCACGATAAGAGAATACGGCGGGACATCAGCCCAGGTCCGATCTGTGCCGGCGGAGTGCGGGCCCAGGCGCCCCGCCCCGCCCGGCCAATTGCGCCGGCCTGCTGCGGTGGGTACGGCCAATCCGGGGTATGGGACGCACAGGCCGGAGGGTGCGATAAAATTGTGCCGGTCGTCCCGGAACCGGCGCGCCACCATCGGCCGGGCGAGGTTGTTGCCGGCTTCCGAGAATGTGATTTGGCGGCAGAATATCGCCCTGCATCGGCGTCCCGCGGGGCTTCCTTTTCCGGCGATCCGGCGCAACCTGGAAGGCGTCCCTGGGATGCCTGCCCAAATGCTGAATCAAACGACGGAATGCCGTCGCTTCCGGTTCGGTTTTAATCTTTTTGTTTGCGAAGTATATATGAAAGTGCATATCTCGGTTGTTCCCGCATGGGAAAAGCAATCTTCAGGCAATCGCCGCATTGTTTTGGTCTCTCACGGCCGGGTACGCACCCATACCCATCTTGGGCCGCCGGCTTCGTTCAATCTTTTTATTCCTGATATGGTGCCCGGAGCCGGAATCGAACCGGCACGATCAAAGATCGAGGGATTTTAAGTCCCTTGTGTCTACCAATTCCACCACCCGGGCGAACCTGTAAAGGGCTGGCGGTGCATTCAATCGGTTTGCATCCGCTGAGGCCATAAATCGGGGCGCCTTGAGTTGAACAGTATGCCCATAAACCGCCCGCCGGTTTATCGGTTGTTTCGGCGCCGGTTTCAACTATTTTTGATATTTTTGTTTCCATTCGGAATACGGCATACCGTAAATGATCCGCCTCGCTTGTTCATAATCCAGTTCCATGCCTTTTTCCTGCGCCGCGGCCCGATACCATTTTGATAAACAATTACGACAAAAACCGGCTAAATTCATTAAATCGATGTTTTGCACCTCGGTATGCTCGCCCAAATGCTGAACCAAACGCCGGAATGCCGCCGCTTCCAGTTCGGTTTTAATCTGTTCATTCATTTCAAATCCGCCCCCTTGTCTGCTGTTTGTGCCGGTAATGATTGTATCGTTCCGGCCCGGTTATGACAAAAAATGACTGGATGGCGTTGGAATTGGCCTCCACCCGCGCAGGGCGATGATCCTGTTTTCAAGACCAATGACGCTCAGGGTGGAGAATGCGGGGATATTTGGGTGCCGGTCGGTTCGCCCAGGCCGGCGAGGACCTGTAACAGATCGATGCGGGCTATCTCCAGACGCAGGCGGGTATCAAGCTGATCAAATTCCGTTTCCAGTGCCAATTGCCGCGCGTCGATATGTTCCACCCTGGTCGCCCGTTCGGCGTCCAGTTTACTCTGAGTGAGTTCCACCACGGTCCGTGCATCGGCAACGGCCGCGTCAAAATCCAGCAGGGCCAGTTGCAGACTCTTGAACAAATCCCAACTTAAACGCACCTCCGTCATAATTTGCTCTCGTTCTGCGATCAATTCCTGCCGCGCCGTCTCCACCCCCGCTCTGGCGGCGCGTAGCTGCGAAACCCGGCCTCCGCCTGCGTACAATGGCGCATTCAAACGAACCCCGGCACTGACTACGCGGGTGTCTATGTCGCCCTCCCGGCTTTCATCGGTGTTGATCTCGAAGGATAGGGTGGGCAGTACGTCCGCCTTGCGGAAATCGAGCTCACCCTCGGCGACGTCCAGGCGCCGGCTTGCCCGTGCGAGGGTTGGAGACTGCTGTTGCGCCCGTTCCAGTGCATCTTCCAGGGTGAGTGGGAGCGCCACCTCCAGGCCGGCAAGAGAAGCCTCCATAAGCGGTTCCTGCGCTGCCCCGGTCAGCCCGGCAAGGCGCGCCCTTGCGCTTCGGTAATTTGCTCCGGTTTCTATGCGCTCGGCCCGTGACCGGTGCAATCGGCGCAAGATGTTATGCAGCTCGGTCTGATCGGCGAGGCCGAGGGCGACACGCTCATCGGCCACCCGCTTGAGTGTATCCACCAGCATTTCAAAGTCTTGACGGCGTTGCAGCAGGCGCCCTTGATACAACTGCTCGGCAAAGCTGCGTGCCACTTCGGCCAGCACCCGTTGGTGTATTTCGGTGGCGGCATATCTGGCATCGCCGACCTCGGCCTCGGCCCCCCTCAAACGACCCCGCAAGCGTCCAAAAACAGGGATGCTTTGACTCAGCCTGAGGCCGCCGCCGAGTGCGCTCCCCTCGAAAGTGGAGATGGTCCGGGCCTCATTACGGTTATTAATGTAGCCCGCGTTGCCGACCACCGACAGCATGGGCCAGAGATCGCTTTTTACCACCTTCAGTTCTTCTTCGGCCTGTACAATGCGGCTTTGTGCGGCCCGCATCCGTGCGTCCCGTGCCAGCGCGTCACGGAAGGCCTGCGCCAGGGTATAATGACCGGCGCCGTTATCGGCACTCGGACCCGCCGCGCTCACAGGCATGGCGGGCAACGCAAGCAGGAATCCCGCCACCAACGCGGGGTGTAAATAAGCGCCGGGCAAACGTCGCATCTGCTACTCTTCCACCAACGCCTTTTCCAGAATATCGATCAAAGGATCGGTCAAATACTGCATTACCGTCCGCTCCCTGCCGGTTAACATGATCTCTACCGGCATTCCCGGTCCGATCTTGGAGGTGCCCAATTTTTCCAACTCATCATCGGTTACCTGGATGCGGACAAGGTAATAGTTTTCCCCGATGTCTTCGTCCTGGAACGCATCGGCGGAGACGCGCTCAACATGGCCGAACACCTCCGGCGTAGTACGCAGGTTAAGGGCTGAAAAACGCAGCCGTGCCGGTTGCGCCAGATGGACGTTATCAACGTCTATGGGCCGGACCCGGCCCTCCACGATCAACCGATCCTCGCTCGGCACGATATTCATGATCGGGCTTCCCGGCGGCACCACGCCACCCAGAGTGTGGGCGGTCAAACCAATGATCATGCCACCCTGCGGTGCCACAATCCGGGTGCGCCTTAACACGTCACGCACCGCCGCCAGCCGCTCGCGGATCTCGTACCATTCCTGCTGCGCCTGCGTGATGCGATTTGAGGCCTCGGTACGCAGAGTATGTTCAAGCTGGATAATTTCCTGCTCAGTCTCGCCGACCGCGACTCGGGTGGCGGCAATTTCTGCGGTGATACTGCCGACTTCGCCGGTGTTTTGCTCATATTCACGCTGGCGGGTGATCAGCGAACCTTCATCAAGCAATTTGCGTTCGTGGAGTGCGCGCAGGCCGCTGATATCATTTGCAATGAGTTCCTGTTCACGCATCTTGGCCTGCCGGCTCGCAATCAGGCCCAGGATCTTCTCCTCAAATTGGGCCTTGCGGTAACGCAGTATCTCAATCTGTCCGTGGTACTGGCGCCGACGCACTTCAAACAAATCTTTCTGTATCGCCAGCGTATCGGCTATGCGGGGCTCCTCGCGCCGTGCCAATAGCTCATCGGAAAATTCAATTTCATCGCGCAACAGGCGTTCCGCGTTAAGCCTGTCGATCTCGGCCAGCCGGCTGTAGTAGCGGCTCTCCAATAGCTCCAACTCGGCTCGCGGCTGGGTTTCGCTCAGCTCGATCAAAAGATCGCCGGCTTTCACCTCGCTGCCTTCACGCACGTACAGCTTCTCAATTATGCCGCCTTCCAGATGCTGTACGGTCTTGTGGGCAGTATCGACTACGACTGAGCCGGCGGCGACCACGCCCTCGGTCAAGGGCACCAGCGAGGCCCAGGTAATAAACCCGCCCAGCGCCACACATATCACGGTCAGCCCGACCTTCAACGCCAGGTCCTGGGACAGGCGTGCCGATAACTCCGGTAGATCGTCCTTCTCACCCACCGCCAGTCTCATTTTGCCTCCTGTCCTTTGTACATCGGGTTGAGGTGGTGTTGCAGACTCTGATCATTATTATCGGTTAACGCCACTGTCCCTTGATTCAACGCCAGCACATTACCTGCTTCTCGCAACACGACGTGATTGCAACTCGTCAGCAGCACGGTTCTATTGCCCGCCGCCAGTGCTCGTATGGTCTCGATCAACGCGGCTATCCCCTCTATATCCAAATTTGCGTCCGCCTCATCCATTATCGCCAATACCGGGTCACCGTACATGGCTCTCGCCAATGCTATGCGCCGGCGCTGTCCAACCGACAGATTTGCTCCGCCGGCGGTCATCGGTGTGTCATAATTCTCCGGCAGACGCATAATCATCTCGTGGCAATGGGCAAGACGCGCCGCCTCGATCACCGCCTCATCGTCCGGTTCTCCCAGCCGGGCAATGTTCTCAGCCACGCTGCCCTCAAACAGTTCAACTTCCTGCGGCAGGTAGCCGATATGTCGCAAGCGGCTTGAAGCAGGCCAATCACCGATGGCGGCACCGTCCAGACGCACCACCCCTCTCTGTGTCGGCCACACCCCCACCAGCAACCGCATCAGGGTGCTCTTGCCGCTGCCACTCAAGCCCACCAGGCCCGTGATCGACCCCGGCTTGAGACTAAAGCTCACCCCTCGCAATATGGCCTGTTCCAATCCCGGCGGTGCCGCATATACGGACTCCACCTCCAGTAATCCCTCCGGTCGCGGCAGCCTGGTATCCGTCGGCGGCGTGGATACCGTCGCCAATATCGCATTCAACCGTTGCCATGCCTGGCGCGCCGATACGAACCCGCGCCATGCCGAGATCCCCTGCTCTATCGGCGCCAGTGCCCGACCGAGGATGATCGAGGCCGCGATCATCATACCCGGAGTGATCTCCTGCAACAGGACCAACCACGCACCCAGCCCTAAAATTCCCACTTGTACCACTTGCCGAAATGCCTTGGAGGTTGCCGTGAGCATGTTCAGTTTGGCGCCGCCGCGGGCCTGAAATATCACCGCCCTGTCGTGTTTGTCCCGCCAGCGCCGCCGGAAACTTTCAAACATTCCCATCGCCTCGAGTACGTCTGCATGGCGCAGGCTATTCTCCACAAACCGCTGCGAATTCACCGAGTGCTCTGAAGCGCTGCGGTATGAGTCGCGTGAGGTCAGATCCGTCAGCAAGGCCAGGATCAGGATGATCAGTGCGGCGAAGGCCGCAAATATCCCGAGCCAGGGATGCACGATAAAGATGATGGCGGTGAACACCGGCACCCAGGGCGCATCAAAGAACGCAAGTGCGGGCGGACTCGCGATGAACTGGCGCACCGTATCCAGGTCCCGCACCGGTTCACTGGCGCTTTGGCGAAAACGTTGCAGGCTGCCCCGAAACGTCACCATCAGCACTTCATCCAGCACCTCGAAATTCAGCGACAGTGCGATACGCGCCATCAGCCTTTGACGCACCCAATCCAACCCCCCGAAACACAATAATAGAAACACTGCCACGGCGGTCAGCGCAATCAGGGTTTCATAGCTGGCACTGGCCAGCACCCGATCATATATTTGGAGCATATAGATCGGGGAGACCAGCATCAGCACGTTGGTAAAGCAGCTAAACACTGCCACCGCCACCAGGCCGTTGCGACTTCGGGCCAGTGCGGTCTTGAGCCGCAGGGGCTGAGTGTTGTCAGGAATGCTGATCATGTCCGGCCCAGGATATTTCCCCTGGTTCACCGACGGAGATCGTGCGCGCAAGCTCAGGGCTTGACGGCCCCAGCGCGGCCGGTTGCCGCTTATTGGCAATCACTGCAACGTCATAGAGTTCGGTCACAATCCCGCCTATATTGACGGTATGCGCCACCGCGCCACTCTCCAGATCGACAAAATACAGACCGCAACGCGGCTCCACCTTGCGGCGTGCCAATTCATCGTCCAGCGCCAAACCGGCAAAGGTGCGGTTCTCGCGCGGTTTGGATAAACCCATCACCGCATAGCGATCCATAAAATCCAACCCGCGCAGATACCCCGGACAAAAACAGATCGGCTCAAACTTGCCGCTGGCCGCATCCAAATAACCGAAGTTCCCGGTGCCGGAATCGTGCAACCATAACCTGTCACGATACCAACGCGGCGAATGTGGCATACTCAGACCGCGGCATACAATCTCGTTGCTGTTGATATCGATCACTATGCCGCCCGCTTTGCGCTGATCGCGCCAGCCATCAAAGGTATCGCTCTCGGCCACCGCGGTTGCATAACGCGGGCGTCCGTCGACCATCGCCAAGCCGTTCAGATGGCAGCGATCTTCGGCAACCAGGCGCGAAATAAACGGCGGGTGCCACACCGACGTAAAACTATGGCTATCGCCCGGCCCGGCCAGGCAGTTAAAGCGGGTGTTGACGAAGACCGGCCAGTTATCGGCATTCACGGCAATGTCGTGGGTGTCAAGATCGCCGGTAAAATAAGCAGCCTGCGGCACATAGAAAGCGTCGTAGCCTTCGTTGGTACGCTGACCGGGTTCCAGCGCATCGACAAAACGATAGATCTGAACGTCCGAAGACACCCATAGTATATTTTCCCGCACGGCAAGGCCCAGGCAACGCCCGATATTGCGGTTGAATACCCACAGCGAGTTGTCCTCTTTGACGCCAAAAAACATCAGTTTGCCCACCTGATAGGTGGTCACGGCAAGCGCCACTTTGAAACCGGCAAGCCAACTGACAAACCCGCGGGTGGGGACTGCCTCAAACAATAATTCGGGATCGGCGGCCGGGCCTTGATTATCTGCGCCCGCCGACCCGTTTGACCCATCCTCCTTGGCGGTGGCCGCGGCCCTGGGTGCGGTTTTTTTCAAAGACGTTTTTTTCTTTTTGCTCATTGCTTGCTCCTGTTCAATATCATTCTCTGCGGAGTGCGGCCACGCACCGTGCCGGTGCATTCCACACTACATAACTTTCCAACTCCTGGCACGACGGGACGTCATCGATGTCCGAATGGCGACGGTCGTTTTGAACAATACCCGCACCAACACCGGTGACGTTGCACCGTCCCGCTGTTGGTGCCACCACCGGTTAAAGCAATGTGCATGACGCCGCCATTCAACTTGAGGAGGGCAAAGCAACTTTCGCTCGGTGCCGGGCATCGAAGATCATATGGGTTCCGTCAGAATGCCCTCCTCCGTCATCGCTACCCTGTTACGCTTTGAGGCCAATATTAGCATAGATACGATTGAATTTATACAGCGGGTTTGATGCCACTGCATTGCGGACAACGGGATCTTCCCGACTGTTTGACGTCACCCCTGTTTGGAATGCTGATATTCGTTAATTAATGTAAGAAATTGATCTTCCGCCAGCGTCTCGATATCCAATTGTTTTGCCTTTTCGAGCTTGCTCCCCGGGGCGTCGCCATAGACCAGGTAATTGGTCCTGGTGGAAACAGTATTGCTCACTTTCGCCCCCAGGCGGATCAATCTGGCCCTGGCCTGGTCTCTCGTCAATCGGGTCAACGCCCCGGTTAATACAAAGGTCTTGCCGCTGAGTGGTTCATCCATTGGCGGCGGGTCAACGTCGGGCCAGTGGATCCCGGCTGTCTTTAACCGCCGCAGCACTTCCAGATTATGCTGCTGCATAAAGAAGGTGTGAATATTGGCGGCCACCACCGGCCCGACGTCGTCCATTTCCCGCAGGCCCTCCTCGTTTGCGTTCAACAATGCCTCCAGATTGCGATAATGGTTTGCCAGTAACCGTGCGGTCGCTTCCCCAACTTCGCGTATTCCGAGTGCATAAATGAATCTTTCCAGGGTGGTGTGTTTGCTTTTCTCAAGGCTGTTCACAAGATTTTCCGCGGATTTTTTGCCCATTCCGTCAAGATCAACCATCCGTTCCACGGTCAACTGATAGAGATCGGCGGCATTGCCAATCAAGTCTGCCTGCATTAATTGTTCCACCCGTTTGCCTCCAAGACCGTCTATATCCATCGCCCGGCGGGAGGCAAAGTGAATGATGGAGCGTATGCTTTGCGCCGGACAACACAATCCCCCACTGCATCTTGCAACCACCTGGCCGTCGTCATATTGAACGGCGGAATCGCATACCGGACAATTAACCGGCATTGTGAAGGTTTTAACCTTCTTTCTTTTGGTTTTTATTACACTCACCACTTCAGGGATCACGTCCCCGGCCCGTCGGATGGTGACAAAATCACGTATGCGTATATCCTTGCGCCTGATGTTGTCCTCATTATGCAGGCTGGCGCTGCTCACCGTGACGCCGCCGACTTTGACCGGCGCCAATTTGGCCACCGGCGTAATTGCCCCGGTACGACCGACCTGTATTTCGATATCCAGCAGTTGGGTCATCTCTTCCGCGGCCGGATATTTAAAGGCAATCGCCCAGCGCGGCGCCCGGGCAACGGACCCGAGCATCGCCTGTTGGGCCAGGTTGTTCACCTTGATGACTACGCCGTCGATTTCATAGTCCAATTGGCCCCGGCGCCGGTCAATTTCATCAAAATACCGCATACATTGATCATCGCCGCTGACGATGAGGGTATCCGGCGACACCGGCACTCCCGCGCGTGCCACGTAGTCCAACTGTTGCTTGTGACCGTCAAATTTGTCGGGGCCCCGGTATTCACCAATGCCATAAGCAAAAAAATTTAACGGCCGGCACGCGGCGATCCTCGAATCCAACTGCCGCAGGCTGCCGGCCGCGGCGTTACGAGGGTTGGCAAAAACTTTTTCATGCGCCTTTGTCTGGCTGTCGTTGAGCCGCTCAAAGCCGGACAGCGTCATATAGACCTCGCCGCGAATTTCGATTAATTCGGGTGTTTTTTGAATTTGCAAACGCAGCGGGATCACTTGTATGGTTTTGATATTGTGGGTAATATCCTCACCCGTCCGGCCATCCCCGCGGGTTGCGGCATGATGTAATACGCCTTGTTCATAGACGATGCTGACGGCCAGACCGTCCAGTTTGGTTTCCGCGCAATATTCCACCACGTCTATGCCCAGTTTTTCCCGCACGCGCTTATCAAACGCGGCAAATTCAGCCGCATTCATGACGTTCTCCAGCGATAACATTGGGAGCTTATGACGGATTTGGTTAAATTCAGATAACGCCGGCGCACCGACGCGCTGGGTCGGAGACGCCGGGTCTCTCAATTCAGGGTATTTTTCTTCCAGTTCCAGCAATTCACGCAACAAACGGTCGTACTCGGCATCGGGCACCAGCGGATCATCCAGGCTGTAATAATGCCGGTTATGGCGGTTGATTTGTTCGGCCAATTGCCGCATGCGCGGCTCGATTTGGTTCATTTTATCCGTTTGCGCATGGCCTCAATATCGGCGTCGTCAAGCAGTTCCTGGTTAATCATCCGAATATTGCCGCCCAGGGTGGTTGCAATTTCACGGACACTATTGATAAACAGGTCGAATGCGTCCTGACCCTCCACCAGCGCCGATAAGTATATGAACAGAGCGATCCCCGTTGTTTCAAACTCGGACATGGTCTCCAGATCAAATGCGCCCGGTTCAAACATATTGGCCATGCTGAAAAGGGGTTGATCGGATTGCATCCGCTCCGAACCAAAATAATGAAAGATTTTCATGGGTCCGTACATCATGCCGGCGTCGCGGGCGGCGCGACTGATATCCGCGCCGTTGAAGACGTTGTCCTCAGTGGCCGTTATAAATAACGTGATCAGTTCTTGTTCGGGATCGACACTGCTGTTTTTCAGCCCGCTGACTGGTTCCGCGCTTGTTACCGCGGCTTCCCCCCGCGCACGCTCAGGGCTTTCCCCGGCACTTCCGGTATCCGGCTCGGCGATTCCCCCGGTGGCGCGATTGAACGGCCCTGCTTCAGCGCCTGCAGCCCCCGCGGGATCGCTCATGCCCGGCTCAGGATCGGCCATCACGTCGGTGGCACCCTGTATCCGCTCAGGCCCGCCGGTGGCCGCGTCGCTTGCCGGTTCATCGGGCTGCCCGCCGGGGGGATCCATGCTTCGTTTGCGATTATCCGGCGGTGATTTGCGTATTTCCCATAAATAAATCCCGGCAAATATTAAAATGCCGGTAATAAATAAAACCAATCGCAAATTGTCCATAATCAACCCTGCAGAGGGGGCGGTTGAGCAGGCAACCCTGCGATATCAATACTGCTTATCTGCACAATGGGCGTTCTCAAAGGGTGTTCTCAAAATGGTGAATATTACATTTACGCCATCGCGGCCATCTCAATGGCGGCATCCATATCCACGGAAACCAATCTTGAAACGCCGGATTCCTGCATGGTCACGCCGAGCAGGTGCCGGGTTTTTTCCATGGTAATTTTATTATGGGTGATCAGAATAAATTGCACGTCTTTGGACATGGAGACAACCAGATCACCAAACCGACCGATATTAGTGTCATCCAGCGGTGCATCAACCTCATCGAGAATGCAGAAAGGCGCCGGGTTCAATTTGAAAATTGAAAAAACCAACGCGACCGCGGTCAGCGCCTTTTCTCCACCCGATAATAACTGAATCGTACTGTTACGCTTTCCGGGCGGCCTGGCCATGATCGTGACACCGGTCTCCAGCCAATCACTGCCGGTTAATTCAAGATAGGCCCGGCCGCCGCCAAATAATTGCGGAAACATCGTCTCCAAATGATGATTCAAGCCGTCAAACGTCTCCTTAAAACGGGTTCTGGTCTCCCGGTCTATTTTGTGTATGACGTTTTCCAGCGTGGTCAATGCATCATTCAAATCGGCAAGTTGGCCGTCAAGATAGGTTTTACGCTCGGTTAATTGGTTAAATTCATCCATCGCGGCAAGATTGACCGGGCCCAGTTTTTCAATTTTGCGGGTCACCTCCGCCAGCTTATCCCGCCAATCGGACGACTTTGCGTCCTCTTCAAGCTGACCGAGTAATTCCGTCAGGTTCCGGCCGGTTTCCTCTAATTGCTCTTCAACGGTCTGCAATCTGACCCCGGATTCATTGACGTCCAGCCTGGCCTGTTCAACGGAAGACTGCAATTCCCGGGTATTTTGCTGATATTGAACCTGCATCCGTTCCCGCTCGCGCAGGTTTGTTTCCACGGTCTGCACCTCCGCCCTTGCCTGGGTTAAGCCCTGATCGACGGAAATTTTTTCCTCCAGTTTTTGTTTCAAGTCGGATTGAAGCCGGTTAAGCGGTTCCCGACACTGTGCCAAATCGGTCTCCAGGGCGTTACAACGTCCATCAAGCTGTGACAACTGGCTGTTATTTCGTTTGATCGCCTGATCCGATAAATCCCGTCGCGACCGCAGGGACTCGATTCGCAACTCAATACGGTGGCTTTGTTCACGCGCATTCCGCCATCTGGGTCGAGCGGTATCCAGGGAGTCCTGGTATTTTTCCCGCAGGGCCACTAACTCTTCATGCCGATGATGCAATTTTTGTTGATCATCGGCAAGGTTCGACAAGTGGCGTTTAATCTCGTGGCGATTATCATGAGCATCCTGTTGCCGCTCCGACAACTGCTCCAGCTCAGCCGCAATCCGGTCCGTGCGCATAAGGTTCTGCCTGGATTGCGTTTCGTTGGTCGCGATTGAACCGCTGAGTTCCGCTATCTCCGATTGCAGATCGTGGATCCGTTGTTGAGTCTGATCGCGTTTCTGCTCGGCCTGCTCCGGCAGTTTATTACTTTCATCCAGTTCTTTGGTCAGCGCCGTTACCCGCTCATCGGCCCGTTGTAATTTTTCGCGCAGGCCAGTGATATTTTGTTCACGCAACAATGTGCCGGCGTCATTCTGAGCTTCACGGTGAATAACCAGCCAATTTACCCCCATCCAGACCCCGTCGGCGGTCACTATCGATTCATAAGCCTCCAGTTCATTTCTCATTGCCAATGCGGTGGCCCAATCGGCGGCGATAAAAACCGATTCCAATGGCGAGGGCAGCGAAAGATCGTTATTAATTTTTTCAATCAATCGGGTCCACCTGGGATGGCGATCAGGCCGGCCCCTGGGCGCCACCACGTTGATATCCGGGACTCCATCATCGATCCGGTTTAACAACGCTGCCAGGTCTTCGATATACAGGCTTTGCAGATGGCCGCCGGTAACCATTTCCAATGCTTTTATCCATTCAGATTCGACCTCCAGTTGTTTGGCTAAATGACCGATATTGTTAATATTATTTTGCCGTAACCAGTCATCCGGCCGCCGATCATTATAGCCAAGATCATCCTGCTGTAAGGCCTCCAGTGACGCCAGTTGGCCTTTCAATAATTGCTGCTCCGAACGTGTTTCATCCAGCCGGTTGCTGATGATGGCCGATTCTTTTCGCCCCCGTTGCATCTCTTCAATGGCATCCGCCTGTTTCGTTCTCAACTGCGCCAGCTCAGACTGTTTCTGATCGAAGTTTTCCCTAAGCTGCCTGGTTTGCCGGCCCGGATCCCTGGCCTCGATGGTGTGCAGTTCGTCCTCAAGCTGTGTGCGCCTGCTTATTATGTCATCAATACTGTGTTCAAGATGCTCCAGTCGAGTTTGATCAAGTTGGCATTGACGCTCAAGATCGGCGCGGGTTTGATTAAAGGCATCCCATTCGGTTTGCCAGCCCTGCATGATCGATTCGGCTTCATTCAATAATTTTTGTGCGTCATCGCTTTTGAGTTCCGCACTCTGCAATTCCGGTTCAAGCTCCGCCAATTCTTTATCCAGGGCCTGCAGTTGCCGCTTATCATGCTCATACTGGGCGCGGGTTTGTTGCAGATCGGCACGCGCCTGTTCCAGATCAGCGCTGAGAGAGGTCTGCCTTTCATGCGTATGTTGAATATTTTGTTCAAGCTGGGAAATATCACCGCTGATACTGTAATAGCCGGACTGACAGTGATTGAAATGGGTATTGGCCTGGGTTAATTCATTACGATGCTTCTCAACGTCCGCCTCAACTGAACGTAAGCTGGCCCTGGCCGCCTCCATCAGATTTTCATGTTCCATAAGCAATGCCTTTTTTCGGTCGGATTCGGACTCTAAATCTCTCCATCCCAGTGCCAACTGCTCGGCTTTGAAGGTGCGTTCCTGTTGCTTCAATAATTGATAACGCTCGGCCACTTTTGCCTGTCGCTTCAAATAGCTAATCTGTTTCTTAATTTCTGCTATTACATCATTGATTCTATTGATATTATCATTGGTATGTTCAATGCGATTTTGGGTTTCCCTGCGGCGTTCCCTGTATTTGGAAATGCCCGCCGCCTCTTCAAGAAATGCCCGCAATTCATCCGGCCTGGCCTCAATCAGACGGGCAATCATCCCCTGCTCAATAACGGCATAACTGCGGGGTCCCAGACCGGTACCTAAAAATATCCCGGTAATATCCCGTCGCCGACAGCGGCCCCCATTCAAATAATAACTGGAAACACCCTCTCGATTGATTTGACGTTTAATCGAGATTTCATTGTAGGAGGCATACTGCCCACCCAGTTTTTTATCAGTATTATCGAAGATCAATTCAACGGTAGCCTGGCCAACTGACTTTCTCTGGCCGGCGCCATTAAAAATAATATCGGTTAATGCATTGCCACGTAAATGTCTGGCGGAACTCTCACCCATTACCCATATCAACGCATCGATAATATTTGATTTACCGCAACCATTGGGACCAACAATACCCACCAGGTTGCCGGGTATTTTGAGCGTGGTCGGGTCGACAAAAGATTTAAATCCGGATAATTTTATGTTAGACAGGCGCATAAGACGATACACTACCCGGAGTTTAACCCGAGCTCATGTTATATATCAGTTTAACTTAATAGATTTATTTATTGATATGTATATATTATTTATAGTAAATTAATGTATTTTATTAATAGCTGGAAAGCCGCAACCAATGTTTTCAACCCATTAATTACTGGAATAACCCTAATGGTATCACAAGCCGCCGAACTCTTTGAAACCTTTGCAAATCCCGCACCTGAAAGAGACTATAGCATTCATATCTCCATACCCGAATTCACCTGTCTCTGCCCCAAAACCGGTCAACCGGATTTTGCCACCCTGAAGCTTGATTATGTACCGGATCAATACTGCATAGAATTAAAGGCACTGAAATTATACATTCGATCTTACCGTGAACAGGGGGCGTTTCACGAGGCCGTGACCAATAAGATACTGGCCGACTTAGTCCATGCCCTGTCCCCCCGGTTTATGCGATTGACTGCAAAATTCAACGTCAGAGGAGGCATCCACACAACCGTAGTGGCCGATCATTGCAGTCCGGATTGGACGCCGCCAATGCAAGTGCACTTGCCATAAATCAAGGTTGACAGTATCGGAGGCTAAAATTGCCCCCAGCGTGACCGGCTACCGATTAATTTTAATCAACAATTGATTCATCCCGACCATTCGGGTATATAATGCAAGCGCTGATTTTACAGGCGAAATAGTTGAGGATATAGCAACCGGGATAACGACAAGGACCAAAAACAAAGTGGCAAAGAACATCGTGAACAAGAAAAAAGCGGCCGGGAAAACCGCAGCTAAAAAGAAAACGGCCGGGAAAACCGCAGCCGCAAAGAAAACAGTCAGAAAGACCGCAGTCGAAAAGAAAACGGCCGGGAAGACCATAGCCAAAAAGAAAACGGCCAGGAAGGCCATAGCCAAAAAGAAAACGGTCAGGAAGACCTTAGCCAAAAAGAAAACGGCCAGGAAGACCGCAGCCAAAAAGAAAACGACCAGGAAGGCCGCAGCCAAAAAGAAAACGGTCAGGAAGACCTTAGCCAAAAAGAAAACCGCCAGGAAGACCGCAACCAAAAAGAAAACCGCCAGGAAGACCATAGCCAAAAAGAAAACCGCCAGGAAGGCCGCAGCCAAAAAGAAAACGGTCAGGAAGACCTTAGCCAAAAAGAAAACGGCTAGGAAGACCGCAGCCAAAAAGAAAACGACCAGGAAGACCGCTGCCAAAAAGAAAGCAACCAGGAAGACCGCAGCCAAAAAGAAAACAACCAGGAAGACCGCTGCCAAAAAGAAAGCAGCCAGGAAGACCGCAGCCAAAAAGAAAGCAGCCAGGAAGACCGCAGCCAAAAAGAAAACAGCCGGGAAGACCGCAGCCAGAAAGAGACGCATTACGCCATACCAGGAAAGGCAAGGCGAAGAATATATGAGTCCAAAGCAATTGGAACATTTCAAGCAAATTCTGCTTGACTGGAAGCGTCATCTTATGCAGGAAGTGGAAGTGACGGTTCACCACATGAAAGAGGATGCCGCCAATTTTGCAGACCCCACTGATCGAGCTACTCAGGAGACCGAATTTGGATTTGAGTTACGCACTCGCGACCGAGAACGTAAATTATTAAGAAAAATCAATAAAGCATTATTACGTATTGAAGACGGCAGTTATGGCTACTGTGAAGAAACCGGTGAAGAAATCGGTATTCGTCGTCTGGAAGCACGGCCCGTTGCCACCTTATCCCTGGAAGCTCAGCAGAGCAGAGAAATCAAAAAAAAGCAATTTCGCGATCAAGAAGACAGCGATCGATAATTCCCGCTTCAAGGCCATCAACCGTTTCAGGGTCGTCAACCGCACGGTGATTTTAGCAAAATTCACCCGTGCATGAATGAGGGCGGCCAAAAACGATTATATATAAGCAAACGCCGTACTCAACCGGCCTCACTTTTTTATACAGCCTGCATCGCCCCAGATAAACCTCCCTGGCAACATTCACATCCTTGATAATTGACCAGCAGGCGGGCGGCGCCTTTACAGGAACCCGTGACTCCCGTCGCGGGTATAAAAACCAACAATACCATCGCCCCCCAACTCAGCACCGCTCACAGTCCAGTTCAGGCAAAGTCCCGGTGTTGCTCAGTAGCCCCCCTGATAAGGGGGGTTGGGGGGTTGGGGGGTTGGGGGGGGGTGATGTTGATTCGGCAAAGACTTCGGTGCAGTTCGGGGATCCGGGGGTGATTGAGGAATCCGGCGTGCCGGGTGTGTGTTTTATCGGGGTCGGGAGACCCCGACTCCTGTCAACTCAATTTAATCAACCCGACAACCACGCCGATCTGCGCAATCATTGCACCAATGATCCAGCGCGTCAGTCTTGATTCGGTATTGGCAATGTCCGCCCTCACCTCGGCAATGTCCGCCCTGGTGTCCGCACGCAGTTTCTCTATTTCCCCCTGGGTGGCCAGGCGCAGTTTCTCTATGTCCGCCTTCACCTCGGCAATGTCCGCCCTGGTGTCCGCGCGCAGTTTCTCTATGTCCGCCTGGGTGGCCAGGCGCAGTTTCTCTATGTCCGCCTTCACCTCGGCTATGTCCGCCCTGGTGTCCGCGCGCAGTTTCTCTATGTCCGCCTTCACCTCAGCAATGTCCGCCCTGGTGTCCGCGCGCAGTTTCTCTATGTCCGCCCTCACCTCGGCAATGTCCGCCTTGGTGTCCGCGCGCAGTTTCTCTATGTCCGCCTTCACCTCGGCAATGTCCAACTGGGTAGCCAGGCGCAGTTTCTCCATGTCCTCGCTGGTGGCCAGGCGTAGTTTCTCTATGTCCGCCTTCACCTCGGCTATGTCCGCCTGGGTGGCCAGGCGTAGTTTCTCCATGTCCTCGCTGGAGGCCAGGCGTAGTTTCTCTATGTTCTCGCTGGTAGTCAGGCGTAGTTTCTCTATGTCCGCCTTCACCCCGGCAATGTCCGACTGGGTGGCCAGATTGCTGTTGATCATAGCGACCTGCTCACCGGCCAGGGCTTCGGCCTGCGCTTCGGTGAAACCGGATTCAGTCAGGTGCTTGACAAATTTATGGGTGTCAAATGCGAGGGCTTCCATATTCAGGTGCCGGATGATTTTATCGGTATGGCAGGGATCTTCCGCTTGCCACGGTGTGTTACCGGTATGCTCAGATCTCTCATATGGCCAGTATAGAAGCACGTCCGGCCGTTATCAAATAAATTTTCAGCAGGGGGCTGCACGGCTCATTATTATATTATGGTATGGTCTGATTAAGGTGGTGGGAAAGTTTTTTAAATTCCGCGGTCTTGGTATTGGTGTCGGGGCTCAGTATGATCAGTATGGTATTATTGGCTCAAGGTAATTATCCGTCTTTGAGGGTGCCGGAAGTGCCCATACAGGGCGGAAAGTATTAAAATCTGTTTCATTCGCACCACGATACTGCATAATGGGTGTAACCATGAAAAAAATGCTCTTATTCTCCATGATTATTCTAATCACCGGGATCAGACCGGTGATCGCGACCGGGAATATTGAAATTCTCGGCCTGTTCAAGGGTAAGGCGGTGGTCAAAATTGACGGTAAACGTCGGGTGCTGGAGCAGGGTGAAACCAACCGTGAAGGCATCACCCTGATCTCGGCGGACAGCCAGAAAGCGGTTATAGAGGTGGATGGTGAACGGCAAACCCATACGCTTAATTCCAAAATCAGCAGTTCATTTTCCAAGCCCAGCGGAGGGGAATTGATCACCATCGCCCCTGACCGCGGCGGCATGTACGCGACCAGCGGCATTATTAACGGGTTTAAGGTAAATTTTCTTGTCGATACCGGCGCTTCATCAGTGGCGATGAACAGTCACCTGGCAAAACGCCTGGGGCTGGATTACCGGCTGGAAGGTAGAGAAGTGGTGATTAATACGGCCTCCGGCAGGGACAGAGGTTACGTGATGAATCTGAGACAGGTACGGGTTGGCGATATTGAATTAAGCGACGTGGAAGCGGTTATCAGCACCGGTGATTTTCCGACGACGCCGCTATTGGGGATGTCCTTTCTTGGCCGGTTGAATATGAAGCGTGAAGGACAGCTCCTGCAGTTGGAGAAAAGATACTGAACGAGGGATCACTCCGGACGTTTTAATCGCTTACTGTTCCAAAAAACTTCCCTGCCGCCGGCCTGTAGGGTGATCACCCGCGCCAGAACGAACAGCAGATCAGACAGTCGATTGATATAGCACAGGGTATCTGAATTTAATCCCTGATCCCGCTCCAGCCTGACCAGACTGCGCTCCACCCGGCGACACACACTCCTGGCCAAATGACACACGCCACCGGCCAGGGAACCGCCCGGCAGGATAAATTCCTTTAACGCCGGCAACTCTTTATTGCAGGCGTCCAGCCATTCTTCAAGCTGCCTGGTACAATCCGGCTTGATAATAACACTGCCCGGAATCGCCAATTCTCCCCCTATATCAAACAAGCGCTGCTGTATGGCCTGCAAATACCCGGCAATATCGTCGGCGATACCGATTTCGATTAATACCCCTATCAGACTGTTTAATTCGTCAACCTGGCCGATTGCGTCAATACGATCACCGGATTTGTCTATGCGGCTACCGTCGGCCAATCCGGTTGAACCGTCATCGCCAACGCGGGAATATATTTTTGTCAAACGATTAGCCATTTTCAATGACCACGATAGCCGGCAACCCGACGGTCACTATAAAAAAGCGCATCGGGAGAGCCGGATTTAAGCCGATTGCATGGGGATTGGGCGCTTAAATCGGGCGTGAATAAATTCATATAATCCAAACAACACCGCAACATAGATCATGTCTCCCACCAGGGTCCGCTCAAAAAATGGTATGGCCATGATATAGCATTCAAGCAGACCGGTGATCGTCAACGGATAATACAGCCCGGTCAGCCAAACTCCCAGATTGGATAGCATGAAAAATACCGTGGCAGCGATAACGGTGGCCGCGCCGATGCGTGCAATAGAACGTCTTTGAAACAGGCATATTCGACCGATCACCACGCTCAACCCAAACCCGCCGTAAACAAACAGCATCACCAGTGGATGATAGAAGCCTATGATGATATCACTGATCCATAATGCCGCGACCGGCACCAACCAGGCGCGTTTATAGCATAAATATGCGCCTGAAAATAATCCGACCGCGCCAACCGCGGTCATCCCCGCCGGGTGGGGAATGAATCGGGTCGCAATGGCCAAAATGATCAGGAAATAACAACAACTATTTAGTGGATTTGCTTTCATTAATAAAAACCCCGTTTTAGCCCTATATCAGCGATTGAAATTCAATTTTAGCCCAAGAAACCCATTGATCCCGGGCGCACGGTAACTATATACCTCTTCATAACCCTCGTCGAGCAGATTTTCCACTCTGAGATAAGTCGTAAGCGCATCATTGATTCGATAACTGGCGTTCAAATTGACCAGGGTAAAACCATCCAACGTAACACCCTCCTGCGTGCATGATGTTGGTGAGCAAGAAAAAACTGTATCCTGCTGCTCGCCATTATGATGCACCCCCAAATTAATATTTGCCCTTTTGTCGATAAATGCATAATTCAGGTTTAATGATGCAATATGCCTGGCGCGGCGTATGGACTCCCGTCCATCGGCGTCTTTGGCACGGGTATAGGTATAAGTACCGGATACGCTCAGATTTGGTTTCACATCAACCTTTGCAACCATTTCAATACCATCAATGCGATTGCTCCCGGGGCTATTGGCAACAGTATTATTTCGCCCGATGATTTGATCGGTGATTGTATTATGAAAATAAGTTACATCGACCAGTACACGTTGATCCATCCATGTTTGTTCAATACCCCAATCCCATCCCTTCACACTCTCCGGTTTCAAATCCGGGTTGCCCATAAAATTTGGAAAATTGCCAAATAATTCAGAAATTGTCGGATTTTTAACACCAGTGCCATAGCTGGTGTGAAAACGCATATTGTCATCTTTATGGTTGTATGCGCCGGTGATACGGTAGGTTTCGGCGCCATCAAAAAACTCATTATCATCAAACCGTGCGCCGGCAGTGATAAATAACCGATCAAACACGCCCAAATGATATTCGCCGGCATAGCTTTTTGAAATAAAGCCAATCTCGGAGCCACCGCCGACAAAGGTGCCGGTGGCACTATCGTCTTGATACTCGAATAGAAATGAGGGGTTATGTGACAGCGCCGGCGTGGCAAAACTAAAACCGGTTTGATAGGCGTATTTTTCACGCCGGCCGCGGGTGGATGAGGGAAAAGCCGACCGAAAGCCATTGCGGGTCTCAGTGGTATCAACCTGAAGCCGATGCCGCCAACGATAGTCAAACAGTGACCATTGCATCCGGGTGCTCCAATATGTTTGATCGACCAGGGTGCCGTTGCCTGCACCGTCGACAACCCTGGACGAGGGTTGGGGATCGGTATCGGTATCCGAGTCAACGTGGCGGGCGACAAGCTCCAAATGCAGTGTCTCGAACGGGGTAACGCCGAGCTTTAAATCATAGCTGCGATTATCATGGCCATCGTCCTCACCCGCTCCCCTGGCGATATTGAAGCCGTCGGTGCCCAATACCTCGGCATTGATATTATAATTAAAATAATCATTGGCAAAATTACCGCCTATTGCGGCTTTGAGCGTGTCCCTTCCCCCGACCTCAACGCTCCCGCTTAAAGACCCGGCGCCCCGCCCCTTGCGGGTAATAAAATTGACCACTGCGCCTATCGCGTCACTGCCGGACAATGCGCTTTGCGGGCCGCGAATGATCTCTATCCGTTCCATGTTATCCAAAGTTAAAGAGCCCAGATTAAACGCCGAATCAGTCGCCGGATCATTCACCTCTATGCCGTCGATCAGGACCTGGGTATGGTTAGCCTCGGCGCCGCGCACGCGTATATTAGTCAGCGTGCCCCAGGTGCCGGAACGACTGATCGCAACCCCGGGCACCTCGCGCAATATATCGCCGGCATAGATAAGCCCGCGTTTTTGAATATCCTCGGCGGTGATCACCGTCACCGTGGAACCGATTGCTGATTTTGGCAGGCCCAGCTGAGCAGCGGTGACCACGATGATCTCGGCGGCTTCCCCCCGCCCATTAGCGGAAAATGTGAAACACAGGCAGACAACAATGATTTTGATGGTAAACAAGACGCGAAGCATTTGCGCACTCCTCTTACTGAAATGAATGCCCACCGCATTCAACGGTAAATGGATATCAGGCCGGTCTCCGGGCTTATGAGCGTGCTTCGCACCGGTTCAATCGCCTTCCCATGCCATGCACAGTGGCGGTGATAATTGAACCTGACTCATCTACCGTTGCGGGGGCAGCGCAGGCTTTATCGATGATTTACCTGCTTCCCGTTTAACCCGTTCGCAGAAAAGCGTTCAGGCACCTGATACAACGAGACCGTACTATATTGGATTTACGCCCATAGTGCAACAATTTGTTTGAGCCTGTAATGCGTTCATCGATAGTCAATGCTTAGACGGCAAATAACATATAATTGCCAATAAATCACAGGCTGAATTTGCTTAATGGAGTCAGACACTGCATCATGGGCATAGCGATTCTCGTCCATAACCTCGTCCGGCGCCGCCGGTTGCGGTGGCCGATACCGGAATGCTGCGAAACCTGTATTAAAACGCCCCAAACAATCGGAATGACGATCAGAATACTGAATGAAAACAATGTATTATATGGTATTTGCAACAACTTCAGCGAAAATCAGACAGTTTGAATCACACGCATCTCCTGTGGTTAGCGTTGATAAAAAGTGACCGATAGCCCACCAGCCAGGACTGTAACCAAGCTATGTCAAAACGTGTTGTAAAAGGCATTTACCATTTTTCCTGGTACCTGGTCGCGGCAGTAATCTTTGCCGCGGTGGTATCCGCGACCGCAATACGACTGGTGCTCACTGATATTGACGGCTACCGTGATGAAATCCAGACCTGGGTGAGTGAATATATGGAATACCCGGTCGTGTTTAATGAGATAGATATTGAATGGCGCGGGTGGACGCCGCATTTTGCTTTGTCCGATATCAAACTGCTGGACCCGGACGGTCAACACACTATTTCTCATTTTGATAACGTGCGCGTGGGGATCAATCCGGTAAAAAGCCTGCGCGCGTGGGCATTGATACCTGATCGATTGATTATTTCGGGTCTGCGACTTGATCTCACCCGCACCAAAGACGGTGCAATTACCATCCTGGGCGATGAACCCATGCGCCCATATGATCAAGACACCGCCAGGGCCTCGGAATTATCCGCATGGCTGCTCGGCCAAACTGATATTAACCTGCAAAACGCCAAAATAAGCTGGACTGATCAGAAACTGGGCAAAGCAACAATGAATTTTATTGACGTTGGATTCAGGCTTAGAAGGTACCGGGAACGTACCCAGATCGATGCTTCAGCCGGATTTCCCGATGGTAATGACGACTTGCTTGAGTTGAAATTGGATATTAATGGCAATCTGACGACGCCAAACTGGTCGGGACAAATATACCTGCAAGCCGGAAATTTATCCCCGGACCAATTCCTACCGATTGCAGACCTGAAAATCGATCATACCCGTTCCAATTTCAGGATCTGGACCGACTGGGAACAGGCTCGGCTAAGCAAGGTAAAAGGCTATATCGATTATCAGGACTTAAATATGGCAAAGGATGGCAGGCTATTGTCGATTCCAAAACTCAAGGCCGCTGTTTCGGCGAAACGCGAGGATACGCGCAATTGGACCATCAATATCAACACGGAACCCTTTTCAACCGCTAACGGATCATGGCCAAAGGCGGAGCACGCCATTCAATTACGCCATGATGAACAAAATAATACTTACGACTATTCCGCCTGGTTTGAATATTTGAACGCCCAAGATGCCACCGTCCTGCTCCGGGCTTTTGCGGCGGAAAACCGTTTTATTAACGACCTTTTGAATGATTACGGCATCAATGGGGCATTAAATGACTTTAAACTCTCCCATAGCCATGATAAGGAACATGCCGGACTCGTCGATTATTCCTTCAAATTTTCCAAACTGAATATTATTGAACGCGATACCGACGCATCAATTTCCGGTTTATCGGGAACCCTGACGGGCGGTAACGAAACCATATCCGTCAACCTGGACTCCGAAATTGCGACGCTTGCGGTACCCGACCATCTGCACCAGCCTGTCCAATTTTCCTCAATCACCGGCAATCTTAATTGGGAAAAACCGGGTTCCGTCAATAAACTCGAAATCCCACTGATGACACTCAACACCCCGAATTTTCCGCTCAGCCTGTCAGGGCGGGTGGATTTTTCGCCAAACCAGGGGTCACCGTTTGTCGATATGATCATGTCCGTGGGGAGGGTTGATCTGGCTAAAGTAAGCGATTATATGCCCGTCTCGACCCCGGCCTGGTTAACTCGGGCATTTGTTGCCGGCAATATTACTTCTTCCAACCTGTTATTCAGGGGTTCTCTCAGGGACTACCCGTTCATCAAATCGGACGGCATCTTTCAAGCCGTATTCAATATTGAAAACGCCACCCTGGACTATCATAAAGACTGGCCTCCTTTGGATAATCTGGACGCCGAAGTGATCATTAATGATCAACACCTTGACGTGCTTGTCACGAATGGCAACATTTATGACGCCCGGATAAAGCATATTAACGCCTCCATCGATGATTTCATCAGTGATGATGATCCCAGGCTGCTTATTGAAGGCGCACTTGCCGGAGAACTAAACCATGCCAGGCTTTTTATTGAACAGAGTCCGCTCGCCAACAAAATCTCATTGGACGACGTTGCCGACCGCGACCTGGTGGGGCGGACGATGCTGGCGATTAAGCTGAATATCCCCATGGAAGGCGGATTGATCACCGTTGCCGGTGATATGAAATTAATCGATGCCGGTGTTGTCCTGGAGAGTACCGGATTTGGCCTGCAAAAAATAAATGGCACGGTTAATTTTACTGAAAAATTGGTTACCGCCGGCAATATCGACGCAATATATCGCTTACATCCGGTCACAGTCGGTATCAATGGCAGATATGGTTCGCCTTTTGAAGTGACGCTTGCGGGTACCGCGGATAATGAATTTATTAGCCAGCGGCTGCGGGAGTTTTATCCCGCATTGATTGCCGCAATGCCTGATTTGCAGGATTCGATGCGAGGCAGATGTGAATGGACTTTGAAAGCGCATAAAACCGATAATGGCATCGTTGCCAATCTAAGCTCTGACATGCACGGGCTGGGGCTGGATTTACCCGCCCCTCTGGGCAAAACCAGGGCGGAAATCAGACCCACTCTGCTAAGCGCCACCATCCGCAAATCAATTATCGATCATATGCGCATTGAGCATGGTTCGGTTCTGCAGGCCGAGCTGGATTTCAATGCCGCCGATTCAGCCCGGTCAGGACCGGCCTCAGCCCAACGTGCGCCCCGAAAGGTGCTGATTAAAGGTGATATTGACAGCTTAGATCTGTCGAAATGGGCGCAATATGCGGGAGATGGCGGCAGTTCGGCGAGTTTTAATGAATATGAAGGCGAAATAGCCATTTCAAAACTGCTTATTCTGGGCAATGAATTCAACGATATCGGCTTATCTTTTGCCGCCACAGACGGCGGTTATCAAACCAATATCCGTGGCGCCGATATTCAAGGTAAGATATTTTTACCCGATTCTTCGCCGCCACAACCGATCACCGCTGATATCGAGCACCTGATTTTAAAGAAGAACAAACCCGTTGACGGCGATAAAAACCAGGTCTTACCTGAATCCATACCCGCATTTGACCTCAGACTTAATAAGGTTAGCTATGACAATATCGACCTCGGCGAGGTTAATATCGTAACCGGGAAAATCGAGCAGGGGATGGAAATTAAGACCATCTCATTTACCAAGCCGGATATAAGTATCAATGGAAAAGGCACCTGGCATAAGGATACCGATACAAACCTGTCCCTATCGGTATTCAATTTTGATATATACGCGAAAAATCTCGCTGACATGCTAAACGGTTATGGTTATTCCGGATCGGATATTGAAGGCGCTGAAACCTTTATAAATTTTGACACAAGCTGGGATGGAGCGCCGACCGACTTTTCATTCAACAAAATTAACGGCACCATGAGTTTAGCGATTGGTGAAGGCAGTTTATTGGATATTAATCCAGTGGCGGGTCGTTTGCTTGGTTTGTTCAATTTCCAAACCCTGTACCGCCGTTTATCCCTGGATTTTTCCGATATATTTGGCAAAGGACTGAACTTCGACGACGTCAAAGGTAATTTCGAGCTGGGACACGGTAACGCATATACCAATGATCTGCGCATGCAGGGCCCCTCGGTGGAGATACTGGTAACCGGACGCACGGGAATTTCCGCCAGGGATTATGATCAATCCGCGATTGTGACGCCAAAAATATCCTATACCCTGCCGGTCTTCGGCGCCGTGCTGGCCCCGGCCGGCCTGGGGCCCATTGGAGCTGGAGTGGGTGTGGCGATATTTCTGGCCGGCAAACTGTTTGACGGCATTCCGACGCAAGTGGATAAACTATTGAGCTATCGATACACCATTACCGGAAGCTGGGATGAGCCGGTGATAGAGCGCGTCAGCGTGCAAAAATAAAGGCAGTGGCGTGCACAACCGCGCCCATGCGGTCAAGGGCAATCAAGGGCGGGCAAACACATAAAATAACATGATCATGGTTGACGCCACCGTCATTCCCACACCAAGCTCTATCAGGAATATACCGAGGTGCTGGCCATCAAGATGATTATCAGCAAGCACGTTATACCCCAGAAAATTGCCCCCATTCAGTATGCATACCAAACCGACCGTTGCATACAACAACACCCCCAGGGCCGCCAGCACCCTCACCCATGAAGGGTGTATTACTTCGCGGACGTTATCAATGCCAAATATCAGCGCATACAGGATAAAACCGGAAGCAAAAATAACGCCCGCCTGAAAGCCTCCGCCGGGGCCATAGTCACCATGAAATTGAACGTACAGGCCAAACAGTAAAATTACCGGAATTAACAACTTGGCGACAATGCGCAGTACCAGATGATGTTCCATAAAATTGCTCCGAATATTTGACCGCTGATATCGCTAACTGCGTCCGAGCAGCATCAATACCCCAACCAGCGCGGCAAAAACCACCGTCACTTCACCAAAAGTGTCATAGCCGCGATAACTTGCCAAAACCGACGTGACCGCATTGGGTATGCCAATTTCATCGCCGGAAGCCAATAAATATCTTGGCGACAGATGCTGATGTACCGGTGCATCCGTTGCGCCAAAATGAGGTATATCGTTAATGCCATAGATCAACAGCGCTCCGGTCGCGGTGACAATCAACAGAGCGGGCAGTCTGTTGACCGTGGAATGTTTTTCTTCATAGTCGGTAAACGCCAACGTGCTCAGGAATAGAAAAGTCGCTATTCCCGCGCCCACCGAGGCCTCAGTAAAGGCAACGTCAACGGCGTCCATGCACACAAACAATGACGCACACAATAAACTGAAAATCCCCATTAACATTGTGCTGGCAAATAAATTCTTTTGTCTTTCCACCGCAAACGCGGTCAATATCAACATGGAAAGAATGACAAAATTAACCAATAGCACCATGTTAATCATCATCCAGTAACTGCGGTTGTAATTGCCCGTGTAACGCGGATTTTGCCAGTGCATGCACCGCAACCGGTGAGGTGATCAACAAAAACACCAGGATTAAAATCAACTTGACGCTGATCAATGACAAACCCGCCTGTAATAACATACCGGCAATAATAAGCATTGTACCCAGAGTATCGATAACACTCGCCGCATGCAGGCGGGTATAAAAATCCGGCATGCGCAACACCCCAACCGCGCCGATCAATAATACGACGCTGCCGGTAAAGAGACACAATACAGATAACAAATCAACGATCATATATCCGGTTCACCTCCATCATATGCGCCTTTGCCCATATCCCGATACTCAAAAAATTTGAGAATAGCCACCGTGCTGATGAAATTAATCAGGGCATAGACCAGCGAGATATCCAGAAATTCGGGCCGCTCAGTCAGGAAACCAAAGAGGGCGATAAATAATACCGTTACCGTACCAAAAATATTAACCGCCAGAATCTTATCGTATATGGTCTTGCCGGTCATTGCGCAAATCAACGCCAGCAACATTGTCAACATAACTGAAACCGTCGCAAATATATACATTAGCCGATAGACTCCATTGCGCTCACTCGCCTGTTCATCTCGCCCTGCTGTAACTGATCGGCGGCTTCAACGGTAAGCGCATGCACTTCTATTTCACCCTCACTGACGTTGATTGTAATGGTACTCGGAGTCATGGTAATTGAATTTGCATATACAACCCGGCCAAGCTCGGTCTTCTGCCCGGATTTAATCGTCGTCACCGTCGGCGTGATCGGCATGGAGGGCTTGATAATCCTCAAACAAACGTCAATATTCGCCTTGACAACCTCTATTAACAACCAAACCAGGTATTTGGCCATGGCGATAAAATTAAGATAAAAGACGTATCTTTTCCGGTCGATAACGTCCATCCGAATCGAAATGACTATGACCAGCAAAACTGAAGCTATACCCAAGCCAAGCAACATGAACGTATAATGCCCGGACAATAGTAACCAAATCATTACCAGGGCAATCGTCAGACCAAAAATATGGAATCTATTAAGTTCTTTAAACACGCTGTCAGTAATACATGCAATATTTAACCAATAACAATTATCGACAATAATTTATCCATAATCAAGCAACTTATGCACTGGCAATCGGCAATTAATAAGGGCTCCATCGTCGAACCTGATGATCGCTCAGGCAATCATGTTCCATGAACCGGCGAATCGGCAATAAAATCTGCGTCAGCATGTCCGGCGGCGTGGATTCCTCGGTCGCGGCCATGCTGTTAAAAGAGCGCGGCCATCAGGTGGAAGCGCTGTTTATGAAAAACTGGGATGACCATGCCGAAAATGGTGAGTGCACCTGGGAAGCAGACGTGGAGGACGCGATGCGGGTTTGTGAAAAACTCGACATCCCGCTCAATACCGTCGATCTTTCATCCATCTACCGGGACAAGGTATTCAACTATTTCCTGTCCGAATATAAAAACGGCCGCACCCCCAACCCCGACGTGCTCTGCAATCAGGAGATTAAATTTAAGGCATTTCTGGAATATGCCGAAACCCTGGGGGCGGATCAAATTGCCACCGGCCATTACGCCCGTATCGAAACACAACCTCAGGGCCGCCAATTATTGAAAGGCCGCGACAAAAACAAAGATCAGAGTTATTTTTTGTGCCGTCTAAACCAGACACAACTGACAAAAACCCTGTTTCCAATCGGTGATCTGGAAAAGTCGGCGGTCAGAGCCCGGGCAAAACGGGCCGGACTGATAACCCATGACAAGAAAGACAGTACCGGCATTTGTTTCATAGGCGAGCGGTCTTTTCGCCGTTTCCTGAGCCGCTACCTGCCCCCCGCCCCGGGTCTGATCAAAACCACCGAAGGCAGAACCGTGGGCGAACATCAGAACGTATTTTATTACACCCTCGGTCAGCGCCGGGGATTAAGGATAGGCGGCGTCAAGGATGCCACGGATGCCCCCTGGTACGTCATACGGAAAAATATTGATGAAAATGAATTAATCGTCGCCCAGGATCATGATCACCCATTACTCTACAGCCGCGCACTAACGGCCTCTGATATGCACTGGGTCGCGGATAGCCCCCCCCGCCTGCCTTTTGATTGCTCGGCCAAAAACCGTTATCGGCAGGCGGATCAATACTGCACCGTTGAGCGCATGCAAAACCGCCGCTGTTTTATTTCATTTCGCACTCCCCAAAGAGCCCTCACGCCCGGACAATTTATTGTTCTTTATCAACAGGATACCTGCTTGGGCGGGGGCATTATAGATAGCACTTATTAATCCCGCTGAGCAGGAAAATCTGCACTTTATCCGGCTGATCATTTATAATAGTCATATCACCCTCGTGATTATCGGTGATTGTCTGCATCTATTTGCATCATTGATACGCGGCCAAATAATAATCGGCTATACAAAAGGAGGTATATCGTGCTGGAAATTTATCGTCAACAGGTGGAAGAACGGGCCAAATCAGGGATATTGCCCAAACCATTAAACGCCGAACAAACCGCGGCATTGATCGAATTACTGAAAAATCCGCCCACGGGTGAGGAAGAATTTATTCTTGATCTGTTCACCAACCGTGTCCCACCGGGGGTCGATGAAGCGGCCTACATCAAGGCCGGTTTTCTTACCGCAATCACCAAAGGTGAAGCGGCGTCACCGATTCTGGACGCAGTCAAGGCGGTGCAACTGCTGGGCACCATGTCGGGCGGATATAATATTGCGGCACTGATCGAATGCCTGGACAGCGACGAGCTGGCGCCCTCGGCCGTTCATGCACTCTCGCATACCTTACTGATGTTTGACGCCTTCCATGACGTTCAGGAAAAGGCCGATCACAATAATGACCACGCCGGACAAATCATGCTCTCCTGGGCCGAGGGTGAATGGTTTTCAGACAAACCGGCCGTTGCCGAAAAATTGACCGTTACCGTATTCAAGGTAGCCGGTGAAACCAATACCGATGACCTCTCTCCGGCGCCCGATGCCTGGTCGCGCCCGGACGTTCCATTGCATGCCCTGGCCATGTTAAAGATGCCGCGCGAGGGTATTGAACCCGACAAAGCCGGCGAAACAGGCCCGATAAAATTGATTGCATCATTAAAACAACGGGGATTTCCATTGGCCTACGTCGGTGACGTCGTGGGCACCGGCTCATCCAGGAAATCGGCAACCAATTCAGTGCTCTGGCATATCGGTGATGATATTCCATTCATTCCCAATAAACGCAACGGCGGCGTCTGCATAGGCGGTAAAATTGCCCCGATCTTTTTTAATACCATGGAAGACGCCGGCGCGTTACCGATTGAATGCGACGTTTCCGGGATGAACATGGGCGACGTGATCGATATTTACCCTCACCGGGGCATTATTAAAAATAATGCGACCGATGAAACCCTGTGCACGTTTTCCTTGAAGACCGATATCATCCTCGATGAGGTCCGCGCCGGCGGTCGGATCCCATTGATCATAGGCCGCGGCCTAACGGAGCGGGCACGGGAAACGCTGAAGCTGGCGACGACCAATCTGTTCAAACGCCCGGTTGCGGTCAATGGTGGGCGCCGGGCCCACACCCTCGCGCAAAAAATGGTGGGACGGGCCTGTGGCGTGGAAGGGATCAGCCCCGGCACCTATTGTGAACCAAAGATATCCGCGGTGGGTTCACAGGACACCACCGGCCCGATGACCCGTGATGAATTAAAGGACCTCGCCTGTCTTGGTTTCTCCGCCGATCTGGTCATGCAGTCGTTTTGTCATACCGCGGCTTATCCAAAACCGGTGGACGTTGATACCCATCATACCCTGCCCGACTTCATTCGGACCCGCGGTGGGGTGGTGTTGCGCCCCGGGGACGGCATCATCCATTCCTGGTTAAACCGCATGTTAATGCCGGACACCGTCGGCACCGGCGGGGATTCACATACCCGCTTCCCGATAGGCATCTCCTTCCCGGCGGGTTCCGGCCTGGTTGCCTTTGCCGCCGCCACCGGTGTTATGCCATTGGATATGCCGGAATCGGTGCTGGTACGCTTCAAAGGCGAATTACAGCCGGGCATTACCTTACGCGACCTGGTGAACGCAATACCCTATGCGGCCCTCCAGAGCGGCGATCTGACGGTTGCAAAACGAGGCAAAAAAAATATTTTCTCCGGGCGCATCCTGGAAATAGAGGGTCTGCCGCAGCTCAAGTGTGAACAGGCCTTTGAACTCTCAGACGCCAGTGCCGAACGTTCCGCCGGCGGTTGCACCATCCGCCTGGATGAAGCCCCGGTTATTGAATACCTGCAATCCAACGTCACCCTGTTACGCTGGATGATCGATGAAGGTTATGGCGACAGCAGAACCCTGGAACGGCGCACACGGGCGATGGAAGAGTGGTTGTCAAACCCGGTGCTGATGCAGCCGGACCCGGATGCGGACTATGCAAAAATCTTTGAAATCGATCTCGACCAAATCACCGAACCATTGCTTGCCTGCCCGAATGACCCGGATGACGTCAAACCCCTTTCAGAGGTCGCCGGCACCCCGATTGATGAGGTCTTTATCGGATCATGTATGACCAATATTGGTCATTTCCGGGCCGCCGGGAAAATGCTGGAAAAGGCGCAGGCTGCAATCCCGACCCGGCTGTGGATAGTCCCGCCGACAAAAATGGATCAACACCAACTGACGGAAGAAGGCTACTACAGCATTTTTGGCCGCGCCGGCGCCAGGACTGAAATGCCCGGATGCTCCCTGTGCATGGGCAACCAGGCGCGGGTCGCGCCCGGCTCAACCGTGGTATCGACCTCGACGCGCAATTTCCCCAACCGTCTCGGTGACGGCGCCAACGTATTTCTGGCCTCCGCCGAAATTGCCGCGGTCTCTTCCATACTCGGGCATATTCCAAGTATGCAGGAATATATGCAATTTGCCGGGGATATCGATACAATGGCGGATGAGGTCTATCGCTATTTGAATTTTGACGAGATCGAATCTTTTCAAAACAGTGCCGCAGCGGCAAAAAGCAAATTGGAAAATATTCCGGTTGCGGTTGTTAATTAGTATCCATTCCGATCATTATAGGCCGGGATTCATCCCGAATTGAGGAGAATAAACAAATGACATTAAAAAAGGGGAAGTTATTATGGTGGACAATAATCCTGACCGCATTCTGCGGCACATCAATCGCGGCGGAACCTGTGATGGTGCGGTTTGAGACCGGCAAGGGCAACATCATTGTCGAATTGATGCCCGACAAGGCGCCCAAATCGGTGGAAAATTTTCTGCACTACGTCGACTCAGGGTATTACGACGGTCTGATCTTTCATCGCGTGATCTCGGGCGTCATTATCCAGACCGGTGGCTTTCAACCCGGCATGCAGGCGCGGCAGCCGACTCGTGAACCGATCCCGAACGAGGCCGACAACGGCCTACTCAACCAGCGCGGTTCTCTGGCGATGGCGCGCACTAATGACCCGCATTCGGCAACCGCACAATTTTTCATCAACGTAGCGGATAACGGTTTACTCAATCATACCGCCAAGAACAATACCGGATGGGGTTACGCGGTGTTTGGCCGAGTAACGGAAGGCATGGAGGTCGCGGATGCAATCGTGGCGGTGCCAACCGGCCAGGCGGGTCCGCATAATGACGTGCCCAACGAGGATATATTGATCCTGAGCGCCAGGCGTATGCCCTCTGATTCCGACGCCGCCCAAGGAGAATCTACCAATCCTTAGGACTAAGCGTCTGTAAAGTAGTCTATCGGGGCCCGAACCGAACCCATGCGGAAGGCCGCGGCGTGTGGGCCTGTGCATTGGTTACGGCGATAATGGCAAACCGTTGTCTGTTGCGCCTGATTTAACCCGCTCTTCCCGGGAACGGATTTATTCTGCCATCAGTGGCAACAGTGCGCGAAAACTCCTGGCCCAGGGCTTGTTCTGCTGAATACTTGGATGCAACTCGGCGATCTCCCGCTGTGCCTGGTCCGCACTCGGATAACTGCCATACAGCACGTTATAGCGTAGGTCTCCATTGATGCGCACCTTGATATAGGCCACCGGCCCACGCCACGGGAATTTATTGATAAAATCAAGTGCGCGTGTTTCCGTACTCGTGCTGACCACCTGCAAAGTATAGGAATCAATCGGCTGTTGTCGCACCCACTCCAGATATTGGGCCGTGCCAGCCGATCCGTTACTATCTTCCGCGACGGTTACAGATGATGCTTGCCCCAGGTCGGATTGCGAAACCTCAACCATCTCCGGCACCATGGCATCATCGACAACGTCCGCAGACGATGGCTGCCCCGCGTCGGATTGCGAAACCTCAACCATCTCCGGCACCATGGCATCATCGGCAACGGCCGCAGACGATGGCTGCCCCGCGTCGGATTGCGAAACCTCAGCCGTTTCCGGCTCCGTGGTATCATCGGCAACGGCCGCAGACGATGGTTGCCCCGCGTCGGGTTGCGAAACCTCAGCCGTTTCCGGCTCCGTGGTATCATCGGCAACGTCCGCAGACGATGCTTGCCCCGCATCGGGTTGTGAAACCTCAGCCGTTTCCGGCTCCGTGGTATCATCGGCAACGGCCGCAGACGATGCTTGCCCCGCGTCGGGTTGTGAAACCTCAGCCGTCTCCGACTCGGTGGTATCATCGGCAACGTCCGCAGACGATGGCTGCCCCGCGTCGGATTGTGAAAGATCAGTCACCTCAGTGAGCGTGCCATTAAGCTGTAACAAACGTTCTTTCGCCTGCTCAATGCCCTGCGCCGCCGCCAAGCGGTACCAACGCCGGGCTTCCGCCTGATCTTTTTCGATACCATAGCCATTCTCGCGGAATACACCCAGGTTATACTGAGCCTGGGCCAGGCCTTGATCTGCCGCCTTTTGAAATAATTCCAGTGCCTGGGAATAATTTCTTTCCACTCCCTGCCCCACCGCGTATATCACCGCCAGGCTGTATTGGGCACGGGCATGACCCTGTTCGTCCGCTTGACGAAACAACGCACGCGCACGAGCATAGTCCCTTTCCACGCTCAGGCCACGATGATACAGCAGACCAAGATTGAATTGCGCATCGGCTATATTGGCCCCGGCTGCCTTCTCCCACCATTCTTTGGCTTGCGCATAGTCTTTGGCCACACCGTCACCTTCATAGTAGCGCAAACCCAATGCATATTGGGCATTGGCGACACCCTGCTGCGCCGATCTCTGTAACCACTTGAAAGCCCTGGACGTGTCCTGCGGCACACCTTCACCATTCTCATACATCAGTGACAGCAGTGCCATCGCCTCGCCATCGCCCTGTTCCGCCAGTGACTGCACGATCTCCAGAGCCTGCGCGTAATCACCGGCGAAATAGGCTTGTTTCGCCTCATCGTAGGAGGTGCCGTGAACGACTACTGGTAATATCGCAAACAACAGCGCCGCCAGTAGCTCCGGAAGCCGTTTATTGCGCCGCCCCAACGACAAGAAAAACACCAACGGACATAAAAAAAATTGAGCAGTTCGGTTTTTTTCCATATGCCGGTTTGGGCACGATATTTCAGTCTGATTGAAACGCATTCCTCTATATTAAAATGATCCAGGCACACCATGCCTGGCGGTATTATTCTGCAAGTGTATCATATCATCGCATTACTCAAAACTTTTCCGGGAAACCGGGCCTGCTGCATGGCTGATCCGGTAATACCCGGGACCGGCGGTTTATAGCGTTGCCGCAACAAACGCTACAAAGGCTGCAAACCGGTTATAATAACAATATCATTCCAAATTACAGGGCTTATCAGCATGGTGACAATCAAACAAGATGATGTGATCGACAGTGTTGCCGATGCATTGCAATTCATATCCTACTATCACCCGCGCGATTTCATTCAGGCCGTGCACGCCGCCTATGAAAAAGAGGAATCAAGGGCCGCCAGAGACGCAATGGCGCAAATACTGATCAATTCACGAATGTGTGCCGAGGGCCACCGCCCCGTTTGTCAAGATACCGGCATCGTCACCGTCTTTATCAAGACCGGCATGAATGTCCGCTGGGACGCTGATTTATCGCTTACCGACATGGTCAATGAAGGCGTGCGCAGGGCCTACCAACGTCCCGACAATATATTGCGTGCGTCAATATTGGCCGATCCGGCCGGCGCGCGTAAAAATACCGGTGATAATACCCCGGCCGTGATTCATACCGAGCTCACCACCGGTGACACGGTGGAGGTTGAGGTCGCGGCCAAAGGCGGCGGTTCCGAGGCCAAGTCAAAATTTGTGATGTTGAATCCGGCGGACGACGTCGTCGAATGGGTGGTGAACACCGTCCCCACAATGGGTGCAGGCTGGTGTCCGCCCGGAATTTTGGGGATAGGGATAGGCGGCACCGCCGAAAAAGCCATGCTGCTCGCCAAGGAATCGCTGATGCAGGCGATTGACATGCCCCAATTACAGGCCAGAGGCCCGCAAAATATCATCGAGGAACTGCGGCTTGCGATTTATAACAAGGTGAATGAACTCGGCATTGGTGCACAGGGTCTGGGCGGGCTCACCACGGTGTTGGACGTCAAGATAAAAGACTATCCCACCCATGCCGCCAACAAACCGGTCGCAATGATCCCGAATTGTGCCGCCACCCGCCACACCCATTTCATTCTGGATGGCAGCGGCCCGGCGTTACAAACGCCCCCCAGTCTTGACGATTGGCCAAATATTACCCGCGAAACCGGCGCCTCCAGTCGCAGGGTCAACCTGGATAGCCTCACCCGCGAGGATATTAAGACCTGGCGACCCGGGGAAACTCTGTTGCTGTCGGGCAAGATGCTGACCGGACGCGATGCCGCACACAGGCGCATCAAGGAGCTGTTAGCCAGGGACGAACCGTTGCCGGATGGGGTTGATTTTAACAATAGATTCATCTATTACGTCGGCCCGGTTGATCCGGTCGCGGGCGAGGTCGTCGGCCCCGCGGGCCCGACAACGGCCACCCGCATGGATAACTACACTGAAATGATGCTGGATAAAACCGGCTTAATCGGCATGATCGGCAAGGCCGAACGCGGCCCGGTTGCGGTGGAAGCGATAAAAAAGCATCAAGCCGTTTACCTTATTGCAATCGGTGGTGCCGCCTATCTTGTCTCCAAGGCCATCACCGACGCGCGCGTGATTGCCTTTGCGGAAATGGGCATGGAGGCGATCCATGAATTTGAAGTCAGGGACATGCCGGTCACGGTTGCGGTTGACGTCCATGGCCGCTCGGTGCATAAAACCGGACCCATGGAGTGGCAAAAAATTATCCTGGAGCGAAAAACCGGTTAAAGCAATCAGCGAGTTTTCATTATACCGGGGGCATCAGTCCCCAATATCAATCTTTACCACCGCGATCCCCAACGTCGGCGGTACAGGCTTAGCGGCAAAGTACAAGCGCCCGCAAAATCAGCCCGCTTTGGTGGCAATGGCATAGCCTCTTTGATCGGAAAGAGAAATATAAGAGATTGAATATTCTTTACTTGATTCAATTTCTTTTACCGCCTTAACCACTCCCGGAAATAAGGCATCGGTAACGTCATCAAATACGATGCAATCACCTTTATTTTGTCTCTTTGAAACATAATCAAATTCCGCTTTAACGTCTTTATAGGCATGCGTGGCGTCCAAAAAGGCAAAATGTATCCTTGAACACCCCAAGTGATCTAAAATATTTTTTATTTTCCCGTGAACAAAAGTGATTAACCTGGTTTCTTCAGACCATGGTGATAATAATTCCTCTCTGGTTTTTTTACCCGATAGATCATCAATGCAATTCCAATACCTTCTATGATAATGAGGTAACAAATCACAGCTTATGATATGACCGGGTTTGCCACTATCGATAATTGCTTTTGCCATACATATCGAAGAAAACCCTCTGGCCGTGCCAGTCTCAAAAACATTTACCAGCTTCATATTCTGAGATTCAAAATTGTTTTCAATATAGGCCCTTAAAAAAATATAAAGCAGTTTGCCATGTTGATAATTTAATTTGGATTTTTTTACACAAACCTGCGTATGCAATGCCAGATTTTCAAAATAATCATTATTAATGGCATATCCGTACTCCGCCTCAAGGCTTAATATTGGCCGATAAACATCCTGCCTGCATTGCTCATGCAACCTTAAATAATGTTCCTTTGTTGCTATAGGTTTCTGAATTAATTTTTTTCTAAACAAATACCTGACAACTTTTTTTAATAAATTAATCAATATATCCTCTCATAAACTTTGTCCGCGTCTGTAAATCCACCATCCAAAATTTTTTCCGGGCAATTCGATAAAAATGATCCGCTATCCCATTGCCATAATCAGGGGCTGTACCGAGGTGTGATCAGGATAGCACAATCCGCCCGGGCGTCGGCTTAAAGATAAACCAATCCGGCGGTATTTATCTCGATTGTAACGCCTTAATCAATTTTTGGTGTATGCCACCAAATCCGCCATTGCTCATAATGACAACATGTGCCCCGGGTTGAACTTCGTCAAGCAGGACCTCCACTATCGCACTGATCTCTTTGAAAATCCGACAGCGATGACCCGGTTTATCAAGCTCCGCGTGCATATCCCATGACACTCGCTCTGATTGATACAATAACACCTGATTTGCCTCTGCAAACCCGGTGGCCAGGGTCGACCGGTGCCCTCCGGTTCTCATAGTGTATGAACACGGCTCTATCACCGCAACAATATGCGCGTCACCAACGTGCCGCCTGAGCGCGGTCAAGGTCGCGTTAATTGCGGTGGGGTGATGGGCGAAATCATCATAAATCCTGATACCGTCGATATCCGCAATACATTCCAGGCGCCGTTTTACACTCTTAAACCCGGCCAGCGCAGCGCATGCCTGTTTGACGCCCACCCCAACCGTATGCGCCGCGGCCACCGCAGCCAGGGCATTGTAAGCATTGTGCCGACCGAGCAGGGGCCAGTGCACCTCAGCCTCTCCATATTGATCCGAGCGGATGGAAAAATTACTGTGATCCTCGCTGTGAGCGGTTATCCGCCATTCCGCGTCCTGTTCACCAAAATAGCTGACCGGCGTCCAGCAGCCTTGCTCAAAGACCCGCTCTATTTCAGGATCGCCCCGCAACGCAATGATCCTGCCCCGCCCCGGCAGAATCCTGATTAAATGGTGAAATTCACGTCTTATAGCACTGATATCACTGAAAATATCCCCATGATCGAATTCAATATTATTGATGATCAGGGTGCCGGGCCGATAATGGATAAATTTTGAACGTTTGTCGAAAAAGGCGGTGTCATACTCATCCGCCTCAATAACAAAGTAGCGGGAATCGCAATAACGCGCCGACAAACCGAAATTTTCCGCGACCCCGCCAATCAGAAACCCCGGAGACAGCCCGGCCGACTCCAGTAACCAGGCCAGCATCGCGGTGGTCGTGGTTTTACCGTGCGTGCCCGCAACCGCCAGCACATGTTTGTCGGACAGCACCTTGTGATTCAGCCATTCCGGCGCCGACATATAGGCCAGGGATTCATTCAAAATATACTCTACCACCGGTTCACCCCGGGACAAGGCATTACCGATCAGCACCAGATCCGGCCGCGGCTGAAGATGTTCCGGAGCATAGCCTGAGGTAACCCGGATCCCCTGTTGCATCAATAAATCCGACACCGGCGGATAAATATCCTTATCCGAACCGGTGACCCGATCTCCCATTGCCTGAGCGATGGTCGCTATAGCGCTCATAAAGGTGCCGCCAATGCCCAGGACGTGTATATGCATCAACCTATCAGGACGTCCGTTTTGGGTAGCAGCAGCACAATAAGACTGGAGAAAAGCCAGGTATAGCCGAGCATGATCATAACCCCGGCGATCATGTGGATATGTAAAGCATGCTTCAGGATATGCGCCATTACAAGGATGTTCCAGACAATCAGCCCCAACAGGAATAATACGCTCAGATTCTGCACCAGGGCCTGAGCATCACCGCGCCCGCCGAAATAATACAGCGGTATTGAAAACAAGCTGATGATTATGCCGGTACCGAATATTGCGGTCATAGTCTGGGGCCAGCGCCGGGTTTTGTGAGTGAGCCGCAACAGGATATAGATAAACAGCATCAGCAACGATACTTCAAGGAGCGTTATCATAACGGCTTGCTCCAAAGGCGTGGACAGCAGCACCAGCAATATTGAGACCAATAGATAAGCGACGAGACAAACACAAAATAAGGTGCTCGATTCCGGAATATCCTGCGGTCGCTTGCGCAATCGACAAATATCCATGAAGGCATTGAACAAGATGCTGATAGTGGTAAGCATCCGTAATATCTTTATACGTTGTGTATCATAATGACCGATGAGCTCCGGCATCTATAATAAACAACTTGCGCATATAAAGGAATTCCACCATGGAAAGCGGGCCCCCAGATGATTTATCTGCAAAAATTGCCTTATGTACTATAATTGTAGGTTACGGGACAGGATACACAGGCAGGGTTCCTCTTAATTAGAGATTCCTCTTGCAGGAGGTAGAGAGGGTGTTGGTTGGATATTTACGTCATGGCCGGCAGTTTTTCCACTATGGCGGCCATCCATTGGTCGCTGTTGCTTCTCTGAGTCTGCTGTGCCTGACCCAAGCGCCCGTATCCTCAGCCCAGGGATTAGACACACTGTTTTCCGCAGACCAGTCGGGCAAACTGACCTTCACCTTTGACTATGATCAAAACGAGCGTGAGAACGATTTTGACTTCAGTATCGGCGCACGCACTGAGATGGATACCACCCTCTACGGCCGGCAAATTTCGCTGGTATTCAATGGCAGGTCGCGTTTTGATATGGACCATGGGAGCAGTGATCGCGACCGGGCATTCGAAGCGAGGACAGACCAACGGGTTTTCCAAGCCTTTATAGATACCCCCACCTTCGGGGAGAGCGGCATTCGACTGGGCCGGCAATGGATACATGAGATCGAAAACGTCCACCTGGACGGTCTGCGCTTCTCCATGAAAAATAATAAATCGGACTTGATAGTCTTCGGCGGCCGGCCGGTCTCGGAGTTTAGTTCAATCTCATCCGATTACGTCTATGGCGGGCAGTTCAGACTGTTGCCATCGGATTCCGAGTGGCGTCTTTATTTTTTGCTGAACGATGAAGCCCCCTACGTCAACGATCAGACAGGCATTGGCTTTTCCCACAGTTTATGGCAAAGGCGGGCGCGCGTGTACGGAGATTTCACGCTCTTGAATGGACGAGGCAGGGAATTGCAATTAGGGACGCTGGCATTCATTCCCGCTATCAAGACCGACCTGTCCGCACGCTATTATCAGCGGCTTCAAAAAAGCAGAGCTACAATTGACCTTGCCGACGATCGAATCTTTTCCGAATATTTCCGCATCCTTGGCGCCGCCCAGAGATTGCATCAATTCGACCTGACGGTGACGAAGTATTTTAATACCTTCGCGGTTGCGGGAGGATGGAACGTCACCGCAGTGGACAATGATGATTCCGGTAGCAGGAATGCGATGCACGCTTACTTTAACCTGCATATTTTCGACTTTATCAAGAAAGACCTGGCATTGCTGCTACAGGCAAACGTCGTCCGGCAGAAATTCGATTCACAATACAGTTATGATATCGCTGGTTCATCCGGCACTGTCGGAGCGGAAAGCCGTGACGTCAACTTCGGAGGTTCGGGACAGATCGATTATCGGATGAACCGGGACACCCGATTTTCCATAGGCACTTCCTATTCAAACTACGATTTCTCATCACAGGCAGATCCTCATGTGATCTTTACCGAGGCGGCAAGCAGCCCAATTGGTGTGCTCACCAACGTACCCGAATTGCTGTCCCAGGATTTGGGGGGGAATTTTATAATACGAACCTGGTTCTTTGAGTTCAGAAAGCGCCTTACCAGCAAATGGGAAATCCGTTTGCGTACCAGCTACGATCGCAGCACTCTGTCCAGAAATATTGGCAGCCGTGGCTACAAGCAGGCATTTTTGCGGCTGACCCGGAGGTTTTGACAAATGATTTCCAGCTATCCGGAAGTTCGATGGTTTGCCCGTCAAAATCAGGAAACCCAGATAGGAAGACGAGTGTTTTCCATCCTGATGTGTCTGATTTTGGCAAATTATTGGACGGGGCGGGCCGAGGCGCAGGACACCGGCCTGATCTTCGACCATCAGAAACATAAACAGGTACTGTGCGCCACTTGCCACCAGTTGGAAGACCCGACCGAGCCCAGGCGCGTGCCGGAGCAGGTTTGCTCCCTGTGCCATCAAGTTGGCGATCACGCAAATCCTGACGCCGGCTGTGGGATGTGTCATGCTCGTGCGGACCACGTCGTCGGCGGCCTGCCGCGTCCCACTTACGCTGATCTGAATTTTTCCCACAAACCTCATCTGGCGGCGAAACTTCCCTGTCTGTCCTGCCATAAAAATCAAGATCAGGCGAAAAATTATCGCCAGATCCATTTTCCCGAAATGACTGAATGCGTGGACTGCCATACCAAACGGGATGTTTCAACAGATTGTCAGACCTGCCATAAATACTGGCGCCCCGAAGTGATCCCCGATTTTCATGATGATCACTGGTTACATCAGCACGGACGATTCGCGCGCGAACAATTTGAACAAAAATGCACCTTCTGCCACAGCAAGAAGTCCTTTTGCCAGGATTGCCATATGGCGGACCCACCGCCATCGCACACGGCATTTTTCAGGAACCGCGGGCATGGAGCGATGGCCAGGGCCGACCGCAAGATGTGCCAGGCCTGCCATCAGCAGGATGCCTGCCTGGAATGTCACGATCCCGAGAATGGGGTGCGCCCGGCGTCACATCTGCCCGGTTACGCCCGTCCGCCCTATCTACACTGCACGCAGTGCCACTTTCCAGCCGGACAAGCGAACGGCTGTAGTGCCTGCCACAGTGCGAGCAGGATATCAGAAAGGCATCAGGACGCCGCGGGCAGGCTGTTGACGGACAGCAGCAGGGATTTCGTTTCCGGCCTGATCGGCGCCGATCAGAGAAATTGCCTGAGCGCTTGTCACCGTTACGATACCAGGCCGCCCCCTCATCCGCTGGGGCTCTTGAATAACGCCGATTGCCTCCGGTGTCACATAGCAGAGTAAATGCGGGATATCCATGTACGGACAAGATCACCGGCGACCCCCGGCAAGACAAGCTAGAAAACACCTGAGAGCTTATCTGGAATCGAGAACAGGCCTGTTGCTTATCGCCGGCGTTTTAGGGCTGTGTACCCTGCTGACCTCAGCCCAGGAAAACCGGCTACGCAAAAACTTTGAAGAATCGCAGGATAGCTATCAGGAATTAGCCACTCCGCTGCAACCTCGAACCGCCACCAGCGAGCTGTCATTTCAGTACTTCCCGCCCGGCAGGGACGCAAACGACACGGCGCCCTCTCTGAGCAATATTCAGGTTCTGTACCTGGACACCGCGAAACTCATGTCAAACATGGCCTTCATGACGCAGTCTCTGGGTGTGCAGTGCACATATTGCCACGATCTAAACGATTTCTCCTCGGACGCCAAACCGACCAAACAGCGGGCGCGCGAAATGATACGGATGGTCCAGAATCTGAACCAGAATAACCCCGAGGGTGGGATCAATTGCCATACCTGCCACCAGGGCAAGACACTTGCCAGACCCGCGGTCGCCGCGGACACTATCAAACAACCACAACCCGGACCCGATGAATCGGTGCCTGCGGTCGCCGCGTCTCAACAGGCCGACGTTCAGGATACGACCCGGCAAACCGATTCATCCGATTTACCGGAGCAGGCAAACCGGCCTGAGGCGGGCGGCACCAAAGACCGGCCTGGCGACCCTGTAAAGCAGGGCATGGAAGGGAAGGATGCGGCGGACCGTTTAAAGGCTCGCCTGGCAGATAGATTGCTTGCCCGCGGGGCGGATTATGTCGAGCAACTTGGACAAAAGGCATTCTTTGGTAATCATTTTCAAATCGAATCTGATCTGCGCCTGGGGAGACGCGGCCTCCATGGAGAGGTCGATGCATTGATCCCGTTTGTCATTAACGAGAACCAATCCACCTGGTTTTTACAGCCGGGATTGGCCTTGTGGGAAGACCGGCACGGCACTTACCGGGAGGATTTGTCCCTGGGACTGGGTCATCGTTTCCAAAAGGACGAATCGGCCATTTTTGGATTGGGAGGATTCTTCGACTATAACCTTGACCATGGACATCAACGCCTTGGACTCAGTGCCGATTATCGGTCAGGGGCGGGGTATTTATCACTGAATCTGTATAAACGCCTGGGAGGATGGAAGCGAGGGCGCAGCGAGGATGCATTTCAGTACGAGGAAAGCGCGCTGGATGGAGCCGAGTTTTACTTCGACTATGCCCTGGCAGAGTCCCTGAGCGTCCAGGGCCGGGCCTCCATATGGAAATCCAGGCTGGAAGATCAGCCGGATAATACTCGGACCGGACATGAAATCGGCCTGGCGCATAAGCTTTGGCCGGGGATCGAGTTAACCGCAAGCTATAGCCGTTACGATGATCAGATATGGGATGATCGCTGGAATTTGGGCTTGCACCTGCGCCTGCCAGTGCGGGAGCGAAGTGCATCGACAAAGTTCCACCCCGATCTGTTCCGTCCGATAGAACGGCAAAAAAGAATTTTCACTGAAGAGAGAGTGATCAGGCTTGCGGTTTCTTCGCCCCTGCTTGGGCCTGGGGTACCGGAGACGGTATTTTCCAACGTGGCATTTCCATTGGTGATCCCGGCGCTGCCCGAGCGACCGATAGCCGACGTTTTCGTGACCCTCACGCATTCCGGCGAAGAATCGATCGAATACAGCGCAACCGGCGGCAACGGGCCGTTCACTGAGACGATTACATTGCGCTTTACCCCGAACAACTGGAATCAGCCACAGACGGCGTGGGTACGCGTCCCGCCCCGGACAGCCGTTGCAAGCAGCCTGATCAGTTCAGCAGTGGGTGCAGCGGAAACAGGCACGCCGCAAAACACCCGCGGCGCAGTGCTCAGACAGATGGAGACATATTCAGCAGTCATTAACCTGAGCTACCGCTCAGAAGACCCACGCTACGACGGGCTCAGCAGTTCGCTAACACTGGAAGTACGCGATCCTGAACAATCAACATTGGGTTTTTCACAGATCAGCTACCGCGCGGATGAATCGAACGGTACGGTCATTGTGGAGATCACCCTGAGTACCATGGCCGTTGCCGATGTCGACTTCATCGTTTCCACCATTGATGGCACGGCCACCGCACCGGCCGACTACACCGCGGTCAGTGCTCAAACACTCACCATCCCGGCCGGACAGACGAACACCGAGCTCACCCTCAACATTGCCAATGACGCCCTGGTCGAAGGAGACGAGCAATTCACGGTCACGATCACCGCCGCCAGCCTGCCCGCCGGAATCAATCCGGGCGCCCAAACCACCGCAACCGTGAGTATCGTGGATGACGACGGCGCCACACTCGCCTTCCCGGAAGCAATCTATACCGTGACTGAGGATGCCAACACCCTCACCATACCGATCAACTTGAGTACGGCGGCTTCCAGTAACGTGGACTTCATCATCTCCACCAGCGATGACACGGCCACCGCATCGGACGACTACACCGCGGTAAGCGCTCAGACATTCACCATCGCGGCCGGACAGACAAACACCGAGCTCACCCTCAACATTGCCAATGACGACCTGGTCGAAGGAAACGAACAATTCACGATCACGATCACCGCCGCCAGCCTGCCCGCCGGAGTCAATTTGGGCGCCCAAACCACCGCAACCGTGGGTATCGTGGATGACGACGGCGCCGCGCTTGCCTTCCCGGAGGCAATCTATACCGTGAATGAGGATGCCAACACCCTCACCATACCGATCAGCTTGAGTGCGACGACTTCCAGTAACGTGGACTTCACCATCTCCACCAGCGATGACACGGCCACCGCATCGGACGACTACACCGCGGTAAGCGCTCAACCACTCACCATCGCGGCCGGACAGACGGACGCCGAGATCACCCTTAACATTGCCAATGACGACCTGGTCGAAGGAGACGAGCAATTCACGGTCACGATCACCGCCGCCAGCCTGCCCGCCGGAGTCAATTTGGGCGCCCAAACCACCGCAACCGTGCGTATCATGGATGACGACGGCGCCACACTCGCCTTCCCGGAGGCAATCTATACCGTGAATGAGGATGCCAACACCCTCACCATACCGATCAGCTTGAGTACGGCGGCTTCCAGTAACGTGGACTTCACCATCTCCACCAGCGATGACACGGCCACCGCATCGGACGACTACACTGCGGTAAGCGCTCAACCACTCACCATCGCGGCCGGACAGACGAACACCGAGCTCACCCTCAACATTGTCAATGACGACCTGGTCGAAGGAGACGAGCAATTCACGGTCACGATCACCGCCGCCAGCCTGCCCGCCGGAATCAATCCGGGCACCCGCACCACCGCAACCGTGCGTATCATGGATGACGACGGCGCCACACTCGCCTTCCCGGAGGCAATCTATACCGTGAATGAGGATGCCAACACCCTCACCATACCGATCAACTTGAGTGCGGCGGCTTCCAGTAACGTGGACTTCACCATCTCCACCAGCGATGACACGGCCACCGCGTCGGACGACTACACTGCGGTAACTGCTCAACCGCTCACCATCGCGGCCGGACAGACGAGCACCGAGCTCACCCTCAACATTGCCAATGACGCCCTGGTCGAAGGAGACGAGCAATTCACGATCACGATCACCGCCGCCAGCCTGCCCGCCGGAATCAATCCGGGCGCCCAAACCACCGCAACCGTGCGTATCATGGATGACGACGGCGCCACACTCGCCTTCCCGGAGGCAATCTATACCGTGAATGAGGATGCCAACACCCTCACCATACCGATCAGCTTGAGTACGGCGGCTTCCAGTAACGTGGACTTTACCATCTCCACCAGCGATGACACGGCCACCGCGTCGGACGACTACACTGCGGTAAGCGCTCAAACACTCACCATCGCGGCCGGACAGACAAACACCGAGCTCACCCTCAACATTGTCAATGACGACCTGGTCGAAGGAGACGAGCAATTCACGATCACGATCACCGCCGCCAGCCTGCCCGCCGGAATCAATCCGGGCGCCCAAACCACCGCAACCGTGCGTATCATGGATGACGACGGCGCCACACTCGCCTTCCCGGAAGCAATCTATACCGTGAATGAGGATGCCAACACCCTCACCATACCGATCAACTTGAGTGCGACGGCTTCCAGTAACGTGGACTTCACCATCTCCACCAGCGATGACACGGCCACCGCATCGGACGACTACACCGCGGTAAGCGCTCAACCACTCACCATCGCGGCCGGACAGACGGACACCGAGATCACCCTCAACATTGCCAATGACGACCTGGTCGAAGGAGACGAGCAATTCACGGTCACGATCACCGCCGCCAGCCTGCCCGCCGGAATCAATCCGGGCGCCCAGACCACCGCAACCGTGCGTATCATGGATGACGACGGCGCCACACTCGCCTTCCCGGAGGCAATCTATACCGTGAATGAGGATGCCAACACCCTCACCATACCGATCAGCTTGAGTGCGACGGCTTCCAGTAACGTGGACTTCACCATCTCCACCAGCGATGACACGGCCACCGCGTCGGACGACTACACCGCGGTAACTGCTCAACCACTCACCATCGCGGCCGGACAGACGGACACCGAGCTCACCCTCAACATTGTCAATGACGACCTGGTCGAAGGAGACGAGCAATTCACGGTCACGATCACCGCCGCCAGCCTGCCCGCCGGAATCAATCCGGGCACCCGCACCACCGCAACCGTGCGTATCATGGATGACGACGGTGCCACACTCGCCTTCCCGGAGGCAATCTATACCGTGAATGAGGATGCCAACACCCTCACCATACCGATCAGCTTGAGTGCGGCGGCTTCCAGTAACGTGGACTTCACCATCTCCACCAGCGATGACACGGCCACCGCATCGGACGACTACACCGCGGTAACTGCTCAACCACTCACCATCCCGGCCGGACAGACGGACACCGAGCTCACCCTCAACATTGCCAATGACGCCCTGGTCGAAGGAGACGAGCAATTCACGGTCACGATCACCGCCGACAGCCTGCCCACCGGAATCAATCCGGGCGCCCAAACCACGGCAACCGTGCGTATCATGGATGACGACAATGCCGCACTTGCCTTCCCGGAGGCAATCTATACCGTGACTGAGGATGCCAACACCCTCACCATACCGATCAGCTTGAGTGCGGCGGCCGCCCGTGACGTGGAATTCACCGTCTCCACCACCGATGGGACGGCCACCGCCCCGGCCGACTACACTGTGGTAAGCCCTCAAACACTCACTATCCCGGCCGAACAGCGTAGCATCAATCTTGTGATAACTATTAATGATGATACTCAAACCGAAGGAGAAGAAAGCTTCACGGTCACGATCACCGCCACCGGCCTGCCCAATGGAGTTAATCTGGGCTCCCAGACCACGGCAACGGTACGCATCGTGGATGACGAAAGCACCATATTGACCTTATCACAGACAAGCTACCAGGGGAACGAAGCGGACGGCGTGATCACCGTGCCGATCATCTTGAGTACGGCGGCTGCCAGTAACGTCGATTTCACCATCTCCACCACCGATGGGACGGCCACCGCCCCGGGCGACTACACCGCGGTCAGTGCTCAAACATTCACTATCACGGCCGGACAGACGGAGACGGACGGACAGACGGACACCCAACTCACCCTCAACATTGCCGATGACGCCCTGGTCGAGGAAGACGAGCAGTTCACGATCACGATCACCGCCGACAGCCTGCCCATCGGAGTTACTCTAAGCGCCTCGAATACCGCAACGGTGCGCATCGTGGATAACGACAGCGCCACCCTCGCCTTCTCCGAGGCAAGCTATACCGTGGAGGAAAACATTGGCATACTTACCATTCCAGTTATACTGAGCGCGGCGGCTTCCAGTAACGTGGAATTCACCGTCTCCACCACCGACGGGACGGCCACCGCCCCGGGCGACTATACCGAGGTGAGTGCTCAAACATTCACTATCACGGCCGGACAGACGAACGCCCAACTCACCCTCAACATTGTCGATGACGTCCTGGTCGAGGAAGACGAGCGGTTCACGGTCACGATCACCGCCGGCGACCTGCCCACCAGGGTCAGTCTGGGAGCGGCCGGCACGGTGCAGATCAACGATAACGACAGCGCCACCCTCGGCTTCTCCGAGGCAAGCTATACCGTGGCGGAAAACATTGGCATGCTTACCATCCCAGTGACACTGAGCGCGGCGGCTTCCAGTAACGTGAACTTCACCGTCTCCACCACCGATGGGACGGCCATCGCCCCGGGCGACTACACCGCGGTCAGTGCTCAAACATTCACTATCACGGCCGGACAGACGGACACCCAACTCACCCTCAACATCGCTGATGACGACCTGGTCGAGGAAGACGAGCAGTTCACGATCACGATCACCGCCGACAGCCTGCCCGCCAGGGTCAGTCTGGTACCGGACGGCATGGTGCGGATCGACGATAATGACAGCGCCACCCTCGCCTTCTCCGAGGCAAGCTATACCGTGGAGGAAGATGCCGGCATAATTACCATTCCAGTTACACTGAGCGTGGCCGTTGCCAGTGACGTGGAATTCACCGTCTCCACCACCGATGGAACGGCCACCGCCCCGGGCGACTACACCGCGGTCAGTGCTCAAATATTCACTATCCCGGCCGAACAGACGAGCACCCAACTCACCCTCAACATTGTCGAGGACGCCCTGGTCGAGGGAGACGAGCAGTTCACGATCACGATCACCGCCGACAGCCTGCCCGCCAGGGTCAGTCTGGTCCCGGATGGCATGGTGCAGATCAACGATAACGACAGCGCCACCCTCGCCTTTTCCGAGGCAAGCTATACCGTGGCGGAAAATGCCGGCATACTTACCATTCCAGTTATACTGAGCGCGGTGGCTTCCAGTGACGTGGAATTCACCGTCTCCACCACCGATGGGACGGCCACCGCCCCGGACGACTACACCGCGAGTGCTCAAACATTGACTATCCTGGCCGGACAGACGAGCGCCCAACTCACCCTCACCATTGCCGAGGACGCCCTGGTCGAGGAAGACGAGCAGTTCACGGTCACGATCACCGCCACCAGCCTGCCCACCGGGGTCAGTCTGGTCCCGGACGGCATGGTGCGGATCGACGATGACGACAGCGCCACCCTCGCCTTCTCCGAGGCAAGCTATACCGTGGAAGAAGATGTCGGCATGCTTACCATTCCAATTACACTTAGCGCGGTGGCCGCCAGTGACGTGGAATTCACCGTCTCCACCACCGATGGGACGGCCACCGCCGCGGGCGACTACACCGCGGTCAGTGCTCAAACATTCACTATCCTGGCCGGACAGACGGACACCCAACTCACCCTTAACATTGCCGATGACGCCCTGGTCGAGGAAGACGAGCAGTTCACGATCACGATCACCGCCGCCGGCCTGCCCGCCAGGGTCAGTCTGGGAACGGACGGCACGGTGCGGATCAACGATAATGACAGTGCCACCCTCGGCTTCTCCGAGGTAAGCCATACCGTGGCGGAAGATGCCGGCATACTTACCATTCCAGTGACACTGAGCGCAGCGGCTTCCAGTAACGTGGAATTCACCGTCTCCACCACCGATGGGACGGCCACCGCCCCGGGCGACTACACCGCGGTCAGTGCTCAAACATTCACTATCCCGGCCGAACAGACGAGCACTCAACTCACCCTCAACATTGCCGAGGACGACCTGGTCGAGGAAGACGAGCAGTTCACGATCACGATCACCGCCGCCAGCCTGCCCGCCAGAGTGACTCTAAGTCCCTCGGATACCGCAACGGTGGGTATCGTGGATAACGACGGCGCCACCCTCGGCTTCTCCCAGGCAAGCTATACCGTGGCAGAAAATGCCGGCATACTTACCATTCCAGTTACACTAAGCGCGGCGGTTGCCAGTGACGTGGAATTCACCATCTCCACCAACGATGGGACGGCCACCGCCCCGGGCGACTACACCGCGAGTGCTCAAACATTGACTATCCTGGCCGAACAGACGAGCGTCGATCTCACCCTCACCATTGCCGAGGACGACCTGGTCGAGGGAGACGAGCAGTTCACGATCACGATCACCGCCGCCAGCCTGCCCGCCAGGATCAGTCTGGTTCCGGACGGCACGGTGCAGATCAACGATAACGACAGCGCCACCCTCGCCTTTTCCGAGACAAGCCATACCGTGGAAGAAGATGCCGGCATGCTTACCATTCCAGTTACACTGAGCGCGGTGGCCGCCAGTGACGTGGAATTCACCGTCTCCACCAACGATGGGACGGCCACCGCCGCGGGCGACTACACCGCGGTCGTTGCTCAAACATTCACTATCCTGGCCGGACAGACGAGCGTCGATCTCCCCCTCACCATTGTCAATGACGCCGTGGTCGAGGAAGACGAGCAGTTCACGGTCACGATCACCGCCCCCGGCCTGCCCGCCAGAGTGACTCTAAGTCCCTCGGATACCGCAACGGTGGATATCATGAATGACGACAGCGCCACCCTTGCCTTCTCCCAGGCAAGCTATACCGTGGTCGAGGATGCCGGCACCTTGACTGTACAGATCAACTTGAGTGCGGAAGCCGATAATGCCGTTAATTTCACCGTTTCCACCACCGACGGTACGGCCACTGCATCGACCGACTACACGGCTGTGAGTGCCCGGACGCTGACCATCCCGGCCAGACAGACAAACGCCGATCTTGCCATCACCATTACCAACGATGACGTGCAGGAGAGCGATGAAAACTTCACTGTTACCATCACGACCGATATTCTGCCCACCGGGGTCAGTTTGGGAAGCCCCAGGATCGCGACGGTGACCATCGAAGACGAAGATGCCCCCAGCCTTGACGGCGAGGCTTTGTATACGAGCGTTGGTTGTATGGGTTGTCATGACTTCGGTGTTCTGATGGCACCCATTCGTGGGGCTACGGAAGACTGGATGCAGCGCCTCATGGAAAGAGGAATCGATGGACTCTACGATTCGGCGATCAACGGCCGAGGGAATATGCCCGCGCGTGGAGGCAGAGGCGACACGGTGAGTGATGATGAACTCGAAGCCGTCGTGGATTATATGGTCGAGCAGGCGGGATTGTCGCCATAAATCAGTGTTTCCCCGGCAAAACCGGCCGGTGCGCCTCGCATTCAAACCCGGGGGAATTTCATTCCGTACGACCGGAGATCACCCCTCGGTGGGATGGATTTTTGATAAGCTAAACCTATTACTATCCTATACAATTATCTTCATATGGATACGTAAAATATATTAGAATGATCCAAAATTACCCTTGGAGGACGTAAACATGAACATGGAGATCGATATCGGTATTGCTGAAAACCAGCGGCGGGAAATTGCGGCCGGATTGTCCCGCCTGCTGGCGGACAGCTATACCCTGTACTTGAAAACCCATAATTTCCACTGGAACGTGACCGGGCCAATGTTCACCACCCTGCACGTTCTATTTGAGCAACATTATACCGAGCTCGCGACTGCGGTGGATGAAATCGCGGAACGTATCCGTGCCCTTGGGGTCAACGCACCGGGGTCCTATCAGCAATTTGCCAAACTCTCTTCCATCGAGGAAGAAACCGGCACGCCCTCGGCGGAGGAAATGATTAAACAACTGGTAATAGGCCAGGAAACGGTGGTGCGCACCGCCCGTTCAATCTTCCCAGGGGTTGAAAAAGCCGCGGATGAACCCAGCGCTGATCTGCTGACACAGCGGATGCAGATCCATGAAAAAAATGCCTGGATGTTGCGAAGTCTCCTAGAAAAGAATTGAATAAATATGAATAATATATTGTTTTCATTAGGAATTATCTTTTTTACTAGCCTGTTCTCTGTGCTTGTTTCCGCCGGTGCCGAGGCGGAATTTAAGGACCCGGCCGGCTTCACCCAGGAAGAATATCGGATGGTGTTTACCGCCAGGGCGGATTACCAGGCCTGCCTGCAGGAAAAATCCTTAAAGATGATAGAGCAGAGCACGGATCCCAGACAAGTGGCCGATACTGCAATGAAATCCTGCGGCTTCATTCTGGAAAAACTGCATATGCAGATCACCCAGGGCAATTACTCTCCGGAGGTGGCAAGAAAATTCAGTTGGAATATCAGCAATCAAGAGGCCAATAAACTACTGTCCAATCTGATGCGCTATATGGCGACCCGCGGATCAAACCAACCGGCGGCACCGGCCACCGATCCGCAGTAACAACACGCTGCCCTTAATCCCGCCCCACCCCAATCGTTGTCAAAAATCTATATAATAGATTAAGATAATCTTTTATTACATTGATTAAATTAGTTTTTTTATTGATTTTATTTGGATGGGGCCAAGGGCCCGCCGGTTAGCATATACTCTGGATGGGGCACTCTGAGAAGACCATGGAGCTGGCGATATTTGACCTCGATAATACGCTGATAGGCGGAGACAGCGACTATCTTTGGGGACAATTCCTTGACCAACGTGGTTATATCGATGCCGCCTCAGGCCATACTGAGAAACGCAAGGCATTCTACCGGTCTTATCAGGCCGGCAAACTCGATATCCTTGCCTTTCTGGCCTTTCAACTGCAAGCTCTGGCCAATCACGACCTCAACACCCTGCTGAGCTGGCGTACCGAGTATATGGCCGAGATGATTGATCCGATCATTCTGCCGAAGGCGCGGGAACTGGTACAGGACCACCGCGAGCGGGGACATGAATTGATGATCATCACCGCCACCAACCGGTTTTTGACCGAACCCATAGCCGCGGCATTCAATATAAATAACCTGATCGCCTGCGAGCCGGAAATGCGCGACGGCCGCTACACCGGGCGGGTAAGCGGTACGCCTTCATATGCCGAAGGCAAGGTAAGCCGATTGCGGGAATGGCTGCAACAGCGACAAGTCAAGGTAAAGAAAAGCTGGTTTTACAGCGATTCGCATAATGATATCCCGCTACTGGAACAGGTTGAACGTCCGGTGACCGTAGATCCGGACGATCAGCTCAGGCAAGTGGCCGACCTGAGAGGCTGGCCGATCATCAGCCTGAGATAGACACTCAGCTCAGCAATTTTGCCACCATCTCCCTCTCCTCTTCCAATTCCTTGCGGGTGGCATCCATTTTTGTGCGACTGAATGCATCGATTTCCAGCCCCTGCACAATGGAATAATCCCCGCCTTTACAGGTCACCGGAAACGAATATATCAAGCCTTCGGGAATGCCGTAACTGCCGTCACTCGGCACGGCCATGCTGGTCCAGTCATCATCCGGCGTACCCCGTACCCAATCACGCATATGGGCGATGGCGGCGTTTGCCGCCGAAGCCGCGCTGGAGGCCCCGCGGGCCTGGATAATCTCGGCGCCGCGCCTGGCAACACGCGGGATATATTGATTTTGATACCAATCCCGATCAACCCGCTCACTGGCGGCGCGACCGCCGACGGTGGCATGACTGATATCGGGATACTGAGTGGTGGAATGATTGCCCCAGATGGTCATTTTTTTGATATCGCTCACCCGCGCACCGCTCTGTTGGGCCAACTGAGCCAGGGCACGATTATGATCCAGCCGGGTCAATGCGGTGAAATTTCTGGAATCCAGATCAGGCGCATTAAGCATCGCGGTATGGGCGTTGGTATTGGCCGGATTACCCACAACCACGACCTTGACGTCCGAACCGGCATGATCGTTCAATGCCCGCCCCTGCACCTTAAAAATGCCGCCGTTGGCCTCCAGTAAATCACTGCGCTCCATACCCGCACCGCGCGGCCTGGAACCCACCATTAAGGCGTAATCGGCGTCCTTAAAGGCCTCGCCGGGATCGTCCGAGGTCACGTACCCCGCCACCAGCGGAAAGGCACAATCATCTATCTCCATCACCACCCCTTCCAGCGCCTTTAACGCCGGCGGCACTTCCAGCATCTGTAGAATCAGCGGTTGGTCCTCCCCCAACATCTGACCGGAGGCGATGCGAAACAGCAGCGCATAGCCTATTTGCCCCGCCGCCCCGGTGACGGCAACCCGCACCGGCGCCTTCATCGCTTCATCCTCCCACCCTGACCGAGTATCAGCAGACGCCGATCAGCCGCGTTTATCAATAGGTACATAGTCTCTGGTCTCCTCACCAATATACAGTTGACGTGGGCGTCCGATCTTAAAATCCGGATCTTCCATCATCTCCAACCATTGTGCAATCCAGCCCACCGAGCGCGCCAACGCGAACATCACGGTGTACATCGAGGTCGGAATATTCAACGCCTTCAGGATAATGCCGGAATAAAAATCGACGTTCGGATAGAGCTTTCTGGATATAAAATACTCATCTTCGAGGGCGATCCGCTCCAGCTCCATTGCAATCTTAAACAGGGGTTGATCAATGGTATCCAATTCATCCAGCAGATTATGGCAGGCACTGCGAATAATAGTGGCCCTGGGATCAAAATTCTTATAAACACGATGACCAAAGCCCATCAAACGAAACGGATCATCCTTATCCTTGGCGCGCTTGATACATCCGGGGATATTGGAAATATCGCCGATTTCATTGAGCATATTCAATACCGCCTCATTGGCGCCGCCGTGCGCCCGCCCCCACAGGGTAACGATACCCGCGGAAATACAGGCAAATGGATTGGCCTCGGCGCTCCCCGACAGACGCACCGTGGAAGTGGAGGCATTCTGTTCATGGTCGGCATGCAAAATCAATAACTGATCCAATGCCTTTACCGCCACCGGATGCTGTTGATAACCGCGCATAGGCACCGAAAACATCATATTTAAGAAATTTTCGACGTAACCCAGATCATCCCTGGAATAAACAAACGGATGCCCCATCGCATGTTTATAGCAATGCGCGGCCAAAACCGGCATTTTTGCAACCACCCGCAAGGCGGTTAATTCCCGGTCTTCCGGGTCGTGAATATCCAGCGCCTCATGATAATAAGAAGACAGCGCGCCGGTAATACCCACCAAAATCGACATCGGGTGGGCGTCATAGCGATAACCGGTATAAAAGCGCTCAAGATGCTCATGCACCATATTGCGCCGATTCAGATCGTGCCGGAACTGGTCAAATTGCGCCGACGTCGGCAGTTCACCGTATAACAGCAAATAGCACACCTCCAAATAGGTGCTTTTTTCAGCAAGCTGCTCTATCGGATAGCCGCGATGCAGCAACACGCCCTTTTCCCCATCCAGATAGGAGATCGCGCTCCTGCAGGACGCAGTGGTCACAAAGCCGGGATCAAATGCGAACATCCCCAACTCCCCATAAAGCAGCCTGGTATCTATCACCGGCGCGCCATACACCCCCTGAACAACAGGACATTCAATCCGCTTTCCCGAGCGGTTGTCAATAATTGTAACGGTATCAGACATACCTCTTTCCCCCGTTTCGAGTTAATTATATAAATTAACGTTAATTTTTTATTATGAAAAAAGTATAATAGCCGATCAGCATACAGTGTATTATGCGGTCATGGCAAGGAGAGTTGACCGGTGCGGGCTGAACCAGGGTTCATATTTTAGCATAAAATTTTTAATTATTATATATTTACAGGGTATAGTTAATATATTACTTTTAATTTTAACAACGGCTTGAAACAAACCTGCATACCTTCGATCACGGATAAACAATAATGTCGGATACCCTACCCACCTGGCTATACAGCGGCAACGCCTGGTACATTGAATACCTGTACGAACGCTATTTAAGCAACCCCGAACTGATTCCGCCCGAATGGTGCGGTTATTTTGATTCATTGCAGGATCAGGCGGAAACCGACGTATCGCATACGCCCATCCGCCAGGCCTATTACGAGGCGGCCCGATCCCGGCACCGGACCGCACAATCCACCACCCCGGCGGCGGATACCGTATCCCATCAAAAACAATCGGCGGTCCTGCAAATTATCAATGCCCATCGTTTCCTGGGGCATAATCAGGCCGAACTCGACCCACTCAAGCAATATCCGCGCCCCGGGATTCACGAACTCGATCCCGCCTATCATGGATTAACCGAGGACGATCTGGACCGAACCTTCAATACCGGTTCATTATTCGCCCCCGATGAAATCCCACTGCATGAAATCCTGAATATCATAAAAAACACCTACTGCCGCCATATAGGCGCGGAATACATGCACATCAATCCAACCGAACAAAAACGCTGGATCCAACAACGCCTGGAGAGCTCCGGCGGCGGGCCCGATTTCAACGCCGATAAAAAACGGGTGATCCTGAGCCGGACCATCGCCGCCAACGTCCTGGAAGAATATCTGCATACCAAATACGTCGGTCAGAAACGCTTTTCCCTGGAGGGCGGTGAAAGCCTGATCCCGCTGCTGGATGAATTGATCCAGGACGGCGGCACACAAGGCGTAAAAGAAGTCGTGATCGGCATGGCGCACCGGGGCAGACTCAACGTGCTGGTCAATACCGTGGGCAAGAAACCCAGTGAATTATTTGACGAATTTGAAGGCAAGGCGGTGGATACATTAGTGGGTTCCGGTGACGTCAAATACCATCTCGGCTATTCATCGGACATACACACACCCGGCGGCAGCGTCCATTTAACCCTGGCATTCAACCCGTCCCATCTGGAGATCATCCATCCGGTCGTCGAGGGATCGGTGCGCGCCCGCCAGGAGCGCCGCAACGACACCGAGCGCAAACAAATGCTGCCGGTGCTGATCCATGGTGACGCCGCGTTTGCCGGCCAGGGGGTGGTGATGGAAACCTTAAATCTGTCTCAGACCCGCGGGTATTCCACCGGCGGCACCATCCATATCATCATCAACAACCAGATCGGCTTCACCACCAGCGATCCGGTTGATTCCCGCTCAACCCTGTATTGCACCGACGTCGCCAAGATGGTGCAGGCACCGATATTTCACGTCAACGCCGACGATCCGGAAGCGGTCGTCTATATCGCCAAACTGGCGCTCGATTTCAGAATGAAATATAAAAAAGACGTGGTCATAGACATGGTGTGCTACCGCAAACACGGTCACAGTGAGGCGGATGAACCATTTGCCACCCAACCCATCATGTATCAAAAGATCAGCAAGCACCCCGGAGTGCGAACCAAATACACCGACCAACTGATCGCCGCCGAGGTCATTACCGCCGACGAGGCCAAAGAAATAGAACGCGACTATATCGAATCCCTGGAGACCAACAGAGGCGTGGCCGGCACCCATGCCGAACACGCCAATCCCAAATTTCTGATCGATTACTCCCCTTATACCGACACCCATTGGACCGATGACGCCGATACCGCCATAGATCAGCAAACCATCGCCAGACTGACCGAGCGGATCACCACCCTGCCCGATGACTTTGAACTGCACCCGGCCGTCGCCAAGATCATCCAGGCGCGGCGCAAAATGGGACAAGGCGAACTGGATATGGACTGGGGCTATGCCGAAACCATGGCCTATGCCAGTTTGATTGAACAGGATCATCCGGTGCGCATTTCCGGGCAAGACAGCGGCCGGGGCACGTTTTTTCATCGCCATGCGGTGATCCACAACCAAAAAGACGGGGAAACCTACCTGCCCTTGCAGCACATCAAGGACGATCAGGCCCCTTTTCTGGTGATCAACTCAACCCTGTCGGAAGAGGCGGTACTGGCGTTTGAATACGGCTACAGCAGCGCGTCACCCAACACCCTGGTGATCTGGGAGGCACAATTCGGCGATTTTGCCAATGGCGCCCAGGTTATCTTTGATCAATTCATCAGTTCCTGCGAAACCAAATGGCAGCGTTATTGCGGCCTGGCGGTATTCCTGCCGCACGGCTATGACGGCCAGGGGCCGGAACATTCCTCGGCCAGGCTGGAGCGTTACCTGCAACTGTGCGCCGAGGAAAATATTCAGGTCTGTTTTCCCAGCACGCCGGCACAAATGTTTCATATGCTGCGGCGGCACATGATCCGCCCCTACCGCAAACCCCTGATCGTGATGAGCCCGAAAAGCCTGTTGCGCCGAAAATTGTCGGTATCAGCCGTGGACGAACTGGCAAACGGCCATTTTCACAACGTCATCGACGAAATTGATCCCCTGGACAAGGACAAAATCACCCGCCTGTTGCTGTGCAGTGGCAAGGTTTATTTCGACCTGCTGGAACAGCGGCGGCAAAGCAAGATAGAAAACATCGCCATTGCCCGAATAGAACAGTTATTTCCATTTCCGGCGGAGGAGGTGCGGGCATTGATAGGCGGCTATCCCAATGTAAAAGAAATCGTCTGGGTCCAGGAAGAACCCAAAAATCAGGGGAGCTGGTATTACATGCAATCACGCGGCACCCTGATCGGCTGTTTGCAGGAACATCATAACTTCGGCTATGCCGGTCGTTTCTACTCGGCCTCGCCGGCGGTGGGCTACCTTTCCCTGCATAAAAAGCAACAGGAGCAGTTAATCGCCGACGCCCTGAAACTGGACAAACTCCAAATCACCACCCATAAAAAGAGCGCATAGCCCATGCCGCTGATCATCGCCCTGATACTGTGCCAGATAATCTTATCCGCAACACCGGCGCTGGCCGCAAATCCAGAAATAATCACCGCCGCGCGGGCATGCGCGGAAAAACAATGGTTCAACAAGGCCGGCCACGAACGCACCCTCGCCTATCGTGACGCGGTCGACTGTTTCAAAACCCTCTACATTCGGGTTGCCGCCGGCGCGCGCTCAAATGAAGCCCTTGAACAAGCCCTCTCGCGGCGACTCCAAGACCTGGAAACCGCCTACCACGCAAGCCGGGCTATTTGCCCGCTACAGGCAGAATTAGGGCTGGAAGATCAAACCTGCGGCACCATCAATCTCTCCCCCAATGAATTTGTGCAACTTCTCAAGACCATGATCGTCAACGCCGATGCAGGCTGGGTGGGTCCGGACCCGACGCTCGCCGATGCATTGGGGCTGGTGCCTGATAAAGACCGGTGAACTCTCCCCATTAAACCGGAATAACCCGCCTATTCCCGCTTGCAAAGAATGTGCACCCAGCTATAATATCTGCAATAAATAAAGCTAATGTTTGTGTTTTCCTCCGGGAGGCTTTCCTATCCCGGGAGTTTTTTTGCCTTTCCAAGCGATGTATGCCATATCATTGCACCGAACTTGCGGGAACAGCCGATTGCCTTCAGCAACAGCGGCAATCCGCCCAAGTAACGTTTGCTTCTCACTTGACTATTTATAGTGCTATTCACCGCCGCTTCTTCGCCGGGCTTTGCGCACGAGTTCGTCCAGTATCCTCGATCTCAGTAGCTTGTAACCAAATTCTGTAGCGGCCCCCACGGCTACTCATGTCTAATCATGTCAAACAAGCATTGGCCACAAACATGGCAAAGGAAAAAATCTACGAGCTAAGAACCGTTCGCAAGAACATTGATGGTAAACCCGTTGATTTCAGTTTGGGAGCAGAATCGACCGACGCCCGAAAATTTTTGCGCCGAGACCAAATCTGGTTTTGTAAAAAGATGAAACACAAGCAACGCAAATTTTTCCTTTGACTGACTTCAGTCCGCGCAAGGGATGCGAGAATCTGGAATCCGCATGCCTTTCCAGTCGTTACAGAGCATTGCCGTACATCCAAGAAAACCAAATATAACGCGATGAGGCAGGAAGTCAAAACAAGGTTCCCGGTACGCCGGGCACCCAAAAGGGAAACCTACGATAAAGTGCTTATCGTATGTGAAGGGAAAAAAACCGAACCAAATTAAAGATCACACCTGAATATTTCAGGTGGATACGTGGATTGGAATGTTTGACAAACTTAATTCTTGACAAAACGACCACTGCTATGATATTAGATGACTGAATAAGTCTAACCCCCCCCGGGACTATGCCGTTCTTCAATGTCGGACCCCCGGGGGTTTTTTTGGTGTTTCAACGAAGATTTTTGTTTTATGATTTCACCACAACCACAGGAAAGTGCGATTGTCTTCATAGACGGAAGCAACTGGTATCATGCCGCGAAAAGAATTGGGGTGGTCGTTTCAGATATTGACTACTGGAATTTTGCCCACAAACTCGCCCAGCAACATCGCCGGGTTATTGGAGTAAGATACTATGTCGGCCAAGTATCCGGGGACTTAACCCGCTCAAGGAAGCAAAAAACGTTCATCAGAACCCTCGAGAAACAAAATGTCCAAATTACATTGGGGCGCATAGAGAAAAAGAAGATTCAGCCGGGCAACAACCAAATCCAACGAAAACTCCGAAACTTTCTGCTCTCTCGCGGCCACCTGATAAAGGAGCCCAGCGTCCTGAATGGCCTTCAAAGCATCATATCGGAAGAAACGTATATTTATACGGAAAAGCGGGTGGACGTGAGCATTGCGGTGGATATGGTGATGAAAGCGATGAACAATGAATTTGACGTTGCCTATCTTGTATCCGCCGATGGAGATTTTATTCCGGCGGTTGAGGCGGTTAGAGAGATGGGTAAAAAGATTTTTGCCGCAACGCCCGGCACCGGTTATGAATTACAAAAGGCAGTCAATAGTTTTATTCCTCTTCCGCGCGAATGGTTTTCAGATGATGTGTTTCTGCATTCTTAAACATAAGTAAGAATTGTCATGCCGACTCTTGATTTCAAAGGAAAACAACTCATCTACGGTCACCACTTGACCGTTGGGTCAAGGCCGCTTGAGGTGGATGTCAGAAAATCGCTTCCGCCAAAGGGCAACAAGCCTTCTCTGGACGGTAATCTGATTATCCACGGCGACAATCCGCACGCGCTCAAGGCGTTGATGCCGCGTTATGCGGGGAGAGTGAACTGCATTTATATTGACCCACCCTACAACACCGGCAATGAAAAATGGGTTTATAACGACAATGTGAACGGCCTGGTCAAGCACGTCGTGATTGATGCGCGTGAACAACCCCTCGGATTGCTCCGCCGCCGCCAGCGCATCGGCCACCAACGCCTCGCAAGTCAGTTCGTTGCCGCTGAAAGCGTCAACGAGTTGGCGGACTGTGGGGGGGGGTGTGCATGTGGGCAATGTAGCGGGAATTGGGTGGGGTGTCCAGCGGGGTAAAATCGAGGAAAGCCGGGGTTTTTGACCAATTTTTCCGAAAAATGGCTATAAACTTGACAAATTTCCATTTATCATCATAATTACAGCAGAATTTGTCACCAACACCAATCAAGAGATAGCAACAATGCTGATTCAATTTAGTGTCACTAATTTCATGTCCATCAAAGACGAACAGGTCTTCAGCATGGTGGCATCCAAGAATAAGGAGTTGATTGATTCAAATACTTTTGACAAGTCGGGCATGAAATTACTACGCGCCGCGGCAATTTACGGCCCCAATGCCGCCGGAAAAACCAATTTGCTACTTGCTCTTGATGTAATGACAAGGATCGTATCGAGGTCTGCCTCAGAAAAGCTTCGAGGAGAACTCCTTCCCGTTGCTCCGTTCAAATTGCACCCTGGGTCACGCAACGCCCCCTGCAAATTTGAAGTGATGTTTATCGTGGAGGGAATTCGCTATCAATATGGCTTTTCAGCAACAAAAGAGCACATCACCGAAGAATGGTTATTTGTCTATCCTGAAAAACGCCCACAGCGATGGTTCACCCGCAGCCGGAAACAAAGTAAATACGAATGGAAATTTGGGCCATCATTCACCGGTGAAAAAAAACTATGGCAAACAGCAACGCGTGACAATGCCCTGTTTCTTTCCACGGCAATACAACTCAATAGCCAACAGTTACAACCCGTATATGATTGGTTCAAAATAACCCTTCGTTATATAAATGCTACCAAGTTAAAGCCGTATTTCAGTGTTTCCCTTTGTATGAAAGCAACCAAAGAAGATATCCTCGATTTTCTTAATCAAGCCGATTTGGATATTAAGGATATATATGTAAAAGAAGAAACCCTAAAAGAAACCTTCGGGTTGGAAACCCCCCCCGTTTGGATGCCCGATGATATCAAACAGATCCTTATCAAGGAGTCGGAAAAAGAAAAGATCTATAGGGTAGGAACGATTCATCAAGACATTGATGGAAAACCTGTTGCATTGGATATGGGCGATGAGTCAGATGGCACACAGAAGATGTTCTCCCTTGCAGGCCACTGGATTACCAGCCTGAAAGAAGGCTATGTGATCTGCTTTGATGAGTTACATGATAATCTGCATCCGATGTTGGTTAGGTTTTTAGTGCGTCTTTTCAACAACCCGGAAACCAATCCTAATAACGCGCAACTGATATTTACCACCCATGAAACCAATATACTGAGCCAAGAAATTTTACGCCGAGATCAAATCTGGTTTTGTGAAAAAGATGAAACACAAGCAACGCAAGTTTTTCCTTTGACTGACTTCAGTCCGCGCAAGGGGCGCGAAAATCTGGAGTCCGCATACCTTTCCGATCGCTACGGAGCATTGCCGTACGTTCAAGAAAACTAAATATAAAGCGATGAGGAAGGAAGTCAGAGCAAGGGCCCTGGTACGCCGGGGACCCAAAAGGGAACCCTACGACAAAGTGCTCATCGTATGTGAAGGAAAGAAAACCGAGCCAAATTATCTGAAAGGACTAAAAGATGCTCTGAGATTAAACAGCGCCAACGTGGAAGTTGTCGGCAGAGGTGCTACACCAACGAGTATCGTCAGTTTTGCTGGAAAACGATATTCGACCGAGAAAAAAAGAGGCGACCCTTTTGACAAAGTTTTCTGCGTATTTGACAAAGATCAACACACTGACTACAACGCAGCCATGGAAAAAATAAGAGGGATGAAACCCAAGCAAACCTATGTGGCAATCACCTCGGTTCCCGCCTTTGAATACTGGCTCTTGTTACACTATGAATATAGCACACAGCCTTGTAATTCATCGGAAGTGTTAAGCAGTCTGAAACGTTACATGCCAAACTATGAAAAAGGAGGGAAAGGCATATTCGGCCAATTGCAAAAACAAGTGGAAGACGCAAAACGAAATGCACAGCGGTCACTGGGTTCTGCACTGGAAACTGGAACCGACAATCCTTCCACCCGGGTCCATATACTTGTGGAATTTCTACAGAAATTAAAACGAAAATAACACCACGCCCTTTACCGCCGTCCCGAAATAAGTGTATATTTTCAGAACATCCGACTAACAAAAAAGGCCCGTCCATTACCATGCCAACCCTCGACTTCAAAGGAAAACAACTCATCTACGCTCACCACTTGACCGTTGCGTCAAGGCCGCTCGAGGTGGACGCGAGAAAATCACTCCCGATCAAGGGCGGAAAGCCTTCTCTGGAGGATAATCTGATCATCCACGGCGACAACCTGCACGCACTCAAGGCGTTGTTACCGCGTTACGCCGGGAAGGTGAACTGTATTTACATCGATCCGCCTTACAACACCGGCAACGAGGGGTGGATTTATAACGACAACGTGAACAGTCCGATGATGAAGGAGTGGCTCAAGGGTAAAAGCCCGGTGGATGGCGAGGATTTGGAGCGACATGATAAATGGCTTTGCATGATGTGGCCGAGATTGCATTTGCTGAGGGAATTGCTGGCCGAGGATGGGGTGATCTTTGTGAATATAGACATTAATGAGCATCATAGGATTCGCCTCGTATTGGATGAAATATTTAACGAACAGAACTTTCGCAACGAAATAGTGGTGAGACGCGGCACTAAGAATGTCCAATCTCAATTTGAGACAATAGATTCCTTGGCAACGGGACACGACACAGTGCTTGTTTATTCAAAGAAGGAAGATATTCGACTTCCAAAACTCCAAGAAGTGGGTGCGGGGGATGAACCAGGGAAATGGGATACTTTTTGGAGAAATACTGACAGGCCAACAATGCGTTATGCCTTATTTAATCAAACACCAGATAGCGGCCAATGGCGGTGGAGTCAATCTCGTGCCGAATTAGCAATAAGAAATTATGAAGAGTATCTAGAAAATTACGAAGACGAAATGTCACTTGATGACTACTATCGCATACGTTTACAAGAGAGAGGAATAAATCCGGATTTCGTCAGATTGGGTTCTAGTGACAAAGTTCAATATTATGTAGGCCCGAGAAATTATAAAATCATGTCGGATGTCTGGATGAATGTAAGAACTTCTGGAAAGTTAACGAATTTTCCTCACGAGAAACATGTGCATCAATTAACACGTCTCGTACGATGGATAACAGACAAAGACTCCGTTATCCTTGATTCTTTCGCTGGCTCTGGCACAACTGCTCATGCCGTCCTTGCCCTCAACAAAGCAGACGGCGGCAACCGCAAGTTTATTCTTGTGGAATGCGAAGATTACGCCAACAAAATCACCGCCGAGCGCGTCCGCCGCGTGATAAAAGGTGTTCCGAAAGCAAAAGACGAAACCCTGAAAAAAGGTCTTGGCGGCAATTTCACTTACTGCACTCTGGGCGATGAACTGAGCATTGAAAAAATGCTCACCGGCAAAAATCTGCCGGACTATGAAACCCTGGCCCGCCACATTTTCTGGACCGCAACCGGACAATCAGCGGATAAAATCCGCAAAACAAGAGGTAGAGACGGTTTGTTCCACGAAACAAAAGACAGCATGTACTACCTGATCTACGAACCAAAACTTGCTTTCCTGCGAAGCACCGACTCCGCCCTGAACATCGACCGCGCTGAACGTATCGCCAAACAAACAGAGAAAAAGCAGAAAACGGCGGTCGTGTTTGCCACTCACAAATTTATGGGGCAGAAGGAATTAACGGAGATGGGGATAACTTTTGTTCAGATTCCTTACACAATATAGACAATGGTGAAGAAGAATATGTCTAGACGCAGAAACAGGCGGAATCGGTCGAACCCTGGAACGCAGAAAATAAGAGATACGAAGGTAGGACAAGAGAGGAAATTCGAGTGGGTAACCATTGAGGAATATGATTCAAATGGAAAGCCAATAATTCCACGCCGAGCAATTCAAGGGACAGTGCGGGTAAGGTACGATCCTAACCAGCATAAAGATCTGAAGTTACGGATCCTCACAGGAGTGGGGCCGGAGGGGTCAATCATCGGGCAATACAAACTATACGATATAAAGAAGTTCAGTATGCGGGGATGGCGAATGGAGGCTGAGGCAATAGTAGAAATTGAGACAACAAGAGCGCATGAAGAGGAATGGTTTAAAGCTTTCAAGGGGAGCGATGTGACGATAGTACATCCCGGCTTGCCAGGCTCAATATCAGACGAATATCAAATGAAAGTAACAAAAAGTAACTTCAGCAAAAAAATTACAACATATAAGGGCGATAATTCTACAAAAAAAGAGGATAGATCTTTCGAGGGGCACTTATGGATGAAGGAGACAGGCAAGTCAATTCTGTTGCGTCGGAAGGGTGAATCAGCAGGATACGTTGTGTTGGCAATAATAACGGCTTTGATTGGAGCCGGAATAACATGGTTGGTTTAGGTGAATGAATAGACATGGAAGTGCGACAACCGGAATCAAAATAAGGCAGCCTTTCCTAACATGCAACTCAAAACTTACCAACAAAACGCCCTTTTAGAAACTTTAGCGTCTGCCGCCATGGTTCAAGAATTACCCCCCAAAATTGTCCCTGTAGGAGCCATCCACCCTTTGACCGCGTCAATCCGGCAGTCTAATCGCTCAACAGGCATTGCCCAAGCCATCCCAAGGCTACGGATATGCCGTAAACACCCATCACTACAAACGACGTGCTCTTACACGGAAAAAAGAGTGAACGTGCACAATGAAAACAGCGACCGTCTTTGCCACCCACAAATTTATGGAACAGAAAGAATTAACGGAAATGGGGATAGTGTTTGCTCAACTTCCTCATAGTATAAATGGAGCAATCTGAACCGATGAACAAAAAACTACAAGAACTATATGAAAGAAGTAATTCCCTTTTGCTCGATCAGAAATGGGAGGAATCAGTTTCCGTATTGACTGAAATCATTTCTCTGGAACCCAACCAAGAGAAGAGAGCTATAGCATATTACAATCGAGGAAATGCAAAGGATGAATTAGGCCAGCATCAAGCTGCAATTGCTGATTATGACAAAGCAATTCAATTCAACTTTGATGATGCCAGAGTATATAGCAATCGAGGAAATGTAAAGAATAGCTTAGGCAAGCATCAAGCTGCAATTGCTGATTTCGACAAAGCAATTCAACTCAACCCTGATGATGCCGAACCATATAACAATCGAGGAGGTGCAAAGTTTAGATTAGGCGATCTTCAAGCTGCAATTGCTGATTACGACAAAGCAATTCAACTCAAGACTGATTGCGACAAAGCAGTTCAACTCAAGGCTGATTATGCTGGAATATATTACAATCGAGGAAATGCAAAGTTTAGATTAGGCAATCTTCAAGCTGCAATTGCTGATTACGACAAAGCAATTCAACTCAAGACTGATTATGCCAGAGTATATTACAATCGAGGAAATGCAAAGTTTTTATTAGGCGAGCCTCAAGCTGCAATTGCTGATTACGACAAAGCAATTCAATTCAACTCTTATCATGCTGAAGCATATAACAATCGTGGAAATGCAAAGTTTGGATTAGACGATTATGATGGAGCTTTCAAAGATTTTATGAGTGCTAACAAGCATAAAAAACCTCTGAAATTACATTTTCCACTAATCTATATCGCATATCGTATTGACGCTATATTCTCTAATAATTTACAAGATGGAAACACAATTTTTAAGCTTTATGTCAGATTATTAATTGCAATAACGAACATACAGAAAAAGCTATTTTATCAGGAGCAGACTGAAATTGCCCATTACACATCTATTCATACACTCAAAAGTCTTGCTCAAAAAAAGCGTTTTCGGTTTTACAACACGTCAGATATGAATGACCCTGAAGAGGGACAGGCTTTTTTTGCAATAATGAACGAAAAAGTAACTGGTGTAGATATAAATGTGAAAAGCCTATTCTACTCAAATAATCCGCGTTTATCACCGGCATATATCGGCAGCTTTGCTATCGTGGATTCGGAAAATCAGGAACCAAAGGATAAGTTGATTTTATGGCGCCTCTACGGCAAACAGGACAAAGAAGAAGCGACGGGCGCATGCCTGATATTTAAGCCGGACAATTTTGCAAAGTCTCCCCCACAACAATTGGGAGGCATGGCAGGAATGGTATTTAAGGTTGCAGAAAGCGATGCCCAGGAATTAGCGAAAACCCATCCTGCTCTTTATAAGGTCACTTACATAAGCGACCACAAAGATGCGAACATTGATAAGGATTTGCAGGAATTATTAACGTCTTTGGCAAAATCTTTGAAAAAAATAGATGATTTGATCACGCAAAATAAATGGAAAAGCAAAGAAAACGATCTCAGAGAACTTGTGGGCGAACTGCTTGATAGTATCCGCTTCCTGTTCAAAAAGACGCATTACCAGGAAGAGCATGAGGTCCGCGTTATTGATCTACATTATTACGAGAAAGGCATGGGGGAAAAACCGGATAGAGTCAAAGTTGATGAAGAACAAATTCCCCCGCGTTTCTATTTGGAAATTTCGGAAAATTTCCGATTCAGTGAGGTAATACTTGGTCCGAGAGCACAGAATATCAAAGACTTGGAAATGTGGATTAAAAACCAAAATCAGGAAATAGACGTGCAACAGTCGGTTATCCCATACGGGAGCGAATTTTCCTGAAATGCACCCCAAACCCTACCAACAAAACACCCTTTTAGAAGAGAGTGCCTGCCGCCATGGTTCAAGAATTATCCCCAAAATCGTCCCTGTAGGAGTCATCCACCCTTTGACCGCATCAATCCGACAGTCTAATCGCTCAACAGGCATTGCCTTAGCCATCCCAAGGCTACGGATATGCCGTAAAGACCCATCATTACAAACGACGTGCTCTTACACGAAAAAAAGAGTGGACGTACACGATGAAAACAGCGACCGCCTTTGCCACCGATAAATTTATGGGGTAGAAAGAATTAACGGAGATGGGGATAATGTTTGTTCAACTTCCTCATAGTATAAATAGAGCAATCTGAACTGATGAACAAAAAACTACAAGGACTATATGAAAGAAGTGATTCCCTTTTGCTCGATCAGAAATGGGAGGAATTAGTTTCCGTATTAACTGAAATCATTTCTCTGGACCCCCCTCAAGAGAATAGAGCTATAGCATATTACAATCGAGGAAATGCAAAGTATGGATTAGGCGAGCATCAAGCTGCAATTGCTGATTTCGACATAGCAATTCAACTCAATCCTGATTATGCCGAAGCATATAACAATCGAGGATATGCAAAGGATGAATTAGGCGAATATCAAGCTGCAATTGCTGATTTCGACAAAGCAATTCAACTCAACCCTGATGATGCCGGAGCATATAACAATCGAGGAACTGCAAAGTATGGATTAGGCGAGCATCAAGCTGCAATTGCTGATTACGACAAAGCAATTCAACTCAACCCTGATGAGGCCAGAGCATATTACAATCGAGGAAATGCAAAGTATGGATTAGGTGAGTATCAAGCTGCAATTGTTGATTTCGACAAAGCAATTCAACTCAAACCTGATTATGCCGGAGCATATAACAATCGAGGATATGCAAAGGATGAATTAGGCGAATATCAAGCTGCAATTACTGATTTCGACAAAGCAATTCAACTCAAATCTGATTATGCCGAAGCATATTACAATCGTGGAAGTGCAAAGGGTAGATTAGGCGAGCATCAAGCTGCAATTGCTGATTTCGACAAAGCAATTCAACTCAACCCTGATTATGCCGGAGCATATAACAATCGAGGAAGTGCAAAGGATAGATTAGGCGAGCATCAGGCTGCAATTGCTGATTACGACAAAGCAATTCAACTCAACCCTGATGAGGCCAGAGCATATTACAATCGAGGCAATACAAAGTATAGATTAGGCGAGCATCAAGCTGCAATTGCTGATTTCGACAAAGCAATTCAACTCAACCCTGATGAGGCCGCAGCATATTACAATCGAGGCAATACAAAGTATAGATTAGGCGAGCATCAAGCTGCAATTGCTGATTTCGACAAAGCAATTCAACTCAACCCTGATGATGCCGCAACATATAACAATCGCGGAAGTGCAAAGGATGAATTAGGCAAGCATCAAGCTGCAATTGCTGATTTCGACATAGCAATTCAACTCAACCCTGATGATGCCGGAGCATATAACAATCGAGGCAATGCAAAGCATGGATTAGGCGAGCATCAAGCTGCAATTGCTGATTTCAACAAAGCAATTCAACTCAACCCTGATGAGGCCGCAGCATATAACAATCGAGGCAATACAAAGTATAGATTAGGCAAGTATCAAGCTGCAATTGCTGATTTCGACAAAGCAATTCAACTCAACCCTGATGATGCCGCAACATATAACAATCGCGGAAGTGCAAAGGATGAATTAGGCAAGCATCAAGCTGCAATTGCTGATTTCGACATAGCAATTCAACTCAACCCTGATGATGCCGGAGCATATAACAATCGAGGCAATGCAAAGCATGGATTAGGCGAGCATCAAGCTGCAATTGCTGATTTCAACAAAGCAATTCAACTCAACCCTGATGAGGCCGCAGCATATAACAATCGAGGCAATACAAAGTATAGATTAGGCAAGTATCAAGCTGCAATTACTGATTTCGAAAAATCAATTCAACTCGAACCTGATAATGCCGTAGCATATAACAATCGAGGAAATACAAAAGATAGATTAGGCGAGCATCAAGCTGCAATTGCTGATTACGACAAATCAATTCAACTCAAATCTGATGATGCTAGAGCATATTGCAATCGAGGAAATGTAAAGTTTGAATTAGACGATTATGATGGAGCTTTCAAAGATTTTATGAGTGCCGATGAATATGACCAAACTCTGAAATTACATTTTCCACTAATCTATATCGCATATCGTATTAACGCTATATTCTCTAATAATTTAAAAGATAGAAAAACGATTTTTAAGCTTTATGGCAAATTATTAAATGCAATAGAGAATATACAGAAAAAGCTATTTTATCCGCAGCAGACTGAAGTTGCGCATTACACATCTATTCATACACTCAAAAGTCTCGCTAAAAAAGGGCGTTTTCGGTTTTACAATGCGTCATATATGAACGATCCAGAAGAGGGTCGTATCTTTTTTGAAATAATGAAACCCTATGGTACAGATATAGAAAGTATCTTTTACAAAGAATATGAAAATCCGTCTCATCGCTCTCCAGCCTATATAGGCAGTTTTGTCGAATTGAATTCGAATGAACAAGAAACACCTAAAGACAGGCTATTTCTTTGGCGCACATACGGAAAACATGATGCGGAAGAAGCAGCAGGAAGTTGTTTGATATTTAAAAGAAAATGCTTTGCAGAAAAAATTTCATTGCAAATTGGAAAAATGGAACAGGAACGATTAATTTATTCTATGTCAGACCAAAGTATGGGAAAATATCTACAGACAAGACAGAGGGAAAACACTAAACCACCTCTTTTTAGAGTCCATTATATGAACGTCCATACTCAAAATGGAAGCGGAAACGAGCAAGATTTATCCAAAGAATTGGAAGAATTAGCAGAATACTTGAAAGATATAAGGGGATATTTGGATGACAAAGAGTTGCCTGAAACAGAACCTGAACTGAAAGGGCTTGTCCGTGAACTTCTCGATAGTATCCGTTTCCTTTTCAAGGCGAGTCATTACAGCGAAGAAAAGGAAGTCCGCGTTATTGATGTTCGTTATTACAAGGAAAATACGGCTCAAGAACCTGACGGGGTAAAAATTGATACTAAACAAATTCCCCCGCGTTTCTATTTGAAAACCCGAAAAGACTTCCGCTTTGATGAGGTGATACTCGGACCAAGGGCACAGAACATCCAGGAATGGAAAAGATGGATTAAGGAACAGGATAGGGATATGAAAGTGGGACAATCTAAAATCAAATATGGAAATACCCCCTGAAATGCACCCCAAACCCTACCAACAAAACGCCCTTTTAGAAGAGAGTATCTGCCACCATGGTTCAAGAATTACCCCCCAAAATCGTCCCTGTAGGAATCATCCACCCTTTGACCGCATCAATCCGGCAGTCTAATCGCTCAACAGGCATTGCCCAGGCCATCCCAAGGCTACGGATACGCCGTAAAGACCCGTCATTACAAACAACGTGCTCTTACACGAAAAAAAGAGTGGACGTGCACAATGAAAACAGCGACCGCCTTTGCCACCCACAAATTTATGGGGCAAAAGGAATTAACGGGTATGGGAATAGTGTTTGCTCAATTTCCTCATGGTATAATCAACTTCTTCATAGTATAAATGGAGCAATCTGAACCGATGAACGAAAAACTACAAGAACTATATGAAAGAATTAATTCCCTTTTGCTCGATCAGAAACCGGAGGAATTAGTTTCTGTATTGACTGAAATCATTTCTCTGGAATCCAACAAAGAAAATAGAGCTATAGCATATAACAAACGAGAAAAGGTGCAATCTGTATTAGGCGAGCATCAAGCTGCAATGGCTGATTTCGACAAAGCGATCCAACTCAACCCTGATTATGCCGAAGCATATTACAATCGAGGAAGTGCAAAGGTTAGATTAGGCGAGTATCAAGCTGCAATTGCTGATTTCGACATAGCAATTCAACTCAATCCTGATTATACCGGAGCATATTACAATCGAGGCAATGCAAAGTATGGATTAGACGAGCATCAAGCTGCAATTGCTGATTTCGACATAGCAATTCAACTCAATCCTGATTATGCCGAAGCATATAACTATCGTGGAACTGCAAAGTGTGGATTAGGCGAGTATCAAGCTGCAATTGCTGATTATGACAAAGCAATTCAACTCAACCCTGATTATGCCGAAGCATATAACAATCGTGGAAATGCAAAGTATGGATTAGGCGAGCATCAAGCTACAATTGCTGATTTCGACAAAGCAATTTAACTCGAACCTGATTATGCCAGAGCATATTACAATCGAGGAAATTTAAAGGTTAGATTAGGCGAGTATAGAGCTGCAATTGCTGATTACGACAAAGCAATTCAACTCAATCCTGATTATGCCGAAGCATATTACAATCGAGGAAATGAAAAAGATACCAAAAGATAGATTAGACAAGTATAAAGCTGCAATTGCTGATTATGACATAGCAATTCAACTCAACCCTGATGATGCCGCAGCATATTACAATCGAGGCAATGCAAAGTATGGATTAGACGAGCATCAAGCTGCAATTGCTGATTACGACATAGCAATTCAACTCAACCTTGATTATGCCGAAGCATATTACAATCGAGGTAATGCAAAGGTTAGATTAGACGATTATGGTGGAGCTTTCAAAGATTATATGAGTGCTAATAAGCATGACCAAACTCTGAAATTATATTTTCCACGAATCTATATCGCATATCATATTGACGCTATATTCTCTAATAATTTAAAAGATGAAGATATAATTTTGAAGCCTTATGTCGGATTATTAAATGCAATAGTGAAAATACAGAAAAAGCTACTTTATAAGCAGACTGAAGTTGCGCACTACACATCTCTTCATACACTCAAAAGTCTTGCTCAAAAAGAGCGTTTTCGGCTTTACAATGCGTCATATATGAATGACCCTGAAGAGGGGCAGGCTTTTTTTAAAAAAATGAACAAAAAAGTAACTGATGTAGATATAAATGTGGAGCGCCAATTCTACCCAAATAATCCGTATTCATCACCGGCATATATCGGCAGCTTTGTTATCGTGGATTCGGAAAATCAGGAACCAAAGGATAAGTTGATTTTATGGCGTCTATACGGAAAACAGGACAACCAAGAAGCCTCGGGCGCATGCCTGATATTTAAGCCGGACAGTTTTGCAAAGTCTTCCCCAAAACAATTGGGAGGCATGGCAGGGATGTCATTTAAGGTTGCAGAAAGCGATGCCCAGGAATTAGCGAAAACCCCTCCTGCTCTTTATAAGGTCACTTACATAAACGACCGCGAAGATGAGAACAACGAATTGCAGAAATTATTAAAGTCTTTAGCAGAATCTTTGAAAGAAATAGATACGTTGATCACGCATGATAAATGGAAAAACAAAGAAAACTATCTCAGAGCATTTGTATGCGAACTGCTTGATAGTATCCGCTTCCTGTTCAAAAAGGGGCATTACCGGGAAGAGCATGAAATCCGCGTTATTGATCTACATTATTACGAGGAAGACATGATGAAAAACTCGGATAGAGTCAAAGTCGATAAAGAACAAATTCCCCCGCGTTTCTATTTGGAAACCCGGCAAGATTTCCGCTTCAGTGAGGTAATACTTGGTCCGAGAGCACAGAATATCCAAGACTGGGAAATGTGGATTAAAACCCAAAATCAGGAAATAGACGTGCAACAGTCGGCTATCACATACGGGAGCCGATTTTCCTGAAATACACCCCAAACCCTACCAACAAAACCCCCTTTTAAAATGCTGAGTATCTACCACCATAGTTCAAGAATTACCCCCAAAATCGTCCCTATAGGAGTCATCCACCCTTTGACCGCATCAATCCGGCAGTCTAATCGCTCAACAGGCATTGCCCAGGCCATCCCAAGGCTACGGATACGCCGTAAAGACCCATCATTTGAGATTATTTGAATGAACATAGAGCTGGTACAGAATGCCTTTAAGGAGAAGGTTGCCGAGTCTATCAGGTTGTTTCCTGAAGGGGTTAACCGCTACCAGATTTTTACTCCGTTTCATTTCGATGACGGTGACCACTTTGTTATCATCTTGCGGAAAGGAGATGGTGAGAATTGGATTATCACTGATGAGGGACATACTTATATGCACATGAGTTACCAAATGGATTTATCTTCACTTGAAAATGGTACGCGCAACGCAATTATTGAAAGTGCATTAGAAAAATATGGGATAGACGAGGAAGAAGGACAAATTCTTGCGCGTGTTGATGATCTCAAAAATGCAGGAAATATTTTCTATAATTTCATTCAGTGCCTGATCAACATTACCGATATTTCTTATCTTAGTCGAGAAAGGGTCAAATCTACATTTATGGAGGATTTTAGACGGTTTATCAGTAAGTCTGTCTCCTCTGAGAGATTTCAATTTGATTATCAGGAAATATCACGTGATCCTGATCGTAAATACCTGGTGGATTGCCGAATCAATGGCATGGATCATCCGTTACACGTATATGCTATAGGAAATAACGATAAATGCCGTGATACCACCATCAATATTTTTCAATTTCAGAAATGGAAACTCCCTTTTTTCTCCTTGGGGATTTTTGAAGACCAGGAACAAATTAATCGAAAAGTGCTTTCCCGTTTCACCGATATTTGCGACCGCCAATTTTCCAACCTGGTGGGAAACCGGGAGAAAATTGAGAGTTACCTTAAAGACCAGATTGGTTAAATGCAGATCAAAATCTATCAACAAAATGCCGTTGAACCGTTAGACCATTAATCTCGATATACTCGCAGAACCAGACGTTATAAAATGTTGTATCTTATCTACCAGCCGAAGCCCGCCTTCCTGCGAAGCACCGGCTCCGCCACGAACAGCGACCGCCTTTGCCACCGATAAATTTATGGGGCAAAAAGAATTGACCGAGATGAGGATAGTGTTTTACCGGTTATCGTGCAGTATACTGAGCAAATGAATAGAGTGTCGCATCAAATTTCCATAAGCGATAGATGAGGAGATCATAATGGCTAATACACTTGCTAAATCGAAGAGGGAACTCAATGAGGTTAAAACTCTATTAAAAAAATGTGAAAATATACCGCCCTATAGGCAGGCATATAGCGATAGAACCGCCTGGATAATGGCATGCTTGTCGGAGTTGGCCTATATTAAATTCAATCCATCGATTTTGAACGATAAGCGTAACAAATTACTTCAGGAAAAAATCTTAAAGTCATTAAGTGAAAAAAAGAAAATTTTTCTGATTAAATATATTGCTTCATTAGACTACGACCACAACGAAGAGCTAAAAAAACTCAATCGAGAGGCGCGCGATTTGGGCATGAAAGTTGTTCAAACGTTTGATAATAACGGAACCCAGGCAGTCTTATTTTCGGGTGGCACGTTCATCGTGTTGGCTTTTAGAAAAGCTGAACTGGACAGTATAAGGGATATTAAGGCAGAGGCAGATGCAAGAATGGTGCACTGTGAAACGGGCGGGAAAATTCATATGGGGTTCAAGGGCGCTTTTGATGAGGTGGCTCTGGATATTCAGGAAAAATTAGATAAAGATACCAAACTCCAGGATATGCCTTTATTCATTACCGGGCACGGTTTAGGCGGTGCATTGGCAACCATAGCCGCAAGAGAACTGTCTCACAAAGGTGGTCTCGCTGCATGTTACACTTTCGGAGCTGCAAGAGTGGGTAATGATGTATGGGTGGCGGATATCAAAACGCCTGTTTACAGGATGGTGAATGCGGCTGACTGTGTGACTATGATGCCGCCCGGGACGGAAATTATCGATGTTGTTGCCTGGCTGTGTCAATTTGTTCCCAGGGTCGGAGATTTGCTCCGGTCATGGTTGTTGCAGTTTGGAGGTTATACACATGCCGGCGATATGAGATACATGACAAATTGCCGGGCTGGTGCATATGATGACGTGAAGCTGTTATATTCCGTAAGTCTGTTTTATCGAATTAAGGGGTGGGGGATTAAGAAACTTCCATGGAGCAAATTTCTGGCTGATCATGCCATAAGCATATACCGGAAGAAATTAATGATCATCGCTGAAAGTCGAAATCCAAATTGAATGCAACGCAAAACCCACCAACAAAAGGCCCTTGAGCGGTTAGATCGTTATATTAACGTGTTTGATGATGCTAATCGCCCTCCGCAAACCGGCGGCAAGGAAGGGGATTTTCTCAGGATATTCCGCGACGGCGGCGGGTGCTTTTCTTTCTTTCCTGAGCGGGACGACTCCTCTGCCAATGAGAAACTTTCCGAACAACGACCTGGCCGAGGTCATTACGGGGATCAAATTCAAAGATGGAATAGAGGTAACGGACGTGGACCGGGTCGCCGCTTGATTAAGCCTTTGAACGCCACTTTTGACAATAACTCTACCGAGACACTAAAATGGCAAAAGCCATCAGCATGGAAATCAACTGAGATTACTTGAATGAACATGGATCTGATACAAGACGCCTTCAAAAAGAGGGGCTCTGAGTCCATAAAACCATTTACCGAAGGAGTTAATCGCTACCGGATTTTTACTCGGTTTCATTGCTGTCCAGGTAAATTAGAGTCTGTTTTGCTATTGATACGACTGGAAGGGAAATACCCAATCACTGCAATTTCATATAAAGGAGAAACATCATGCAATTAGACATGCACTATTATGGCACCTATGCCATGGCGAGAGCGGCCGGTATTAAGCCGGATACGGCAAAAATTATTGCTACCAGCGCTCAATTTGTTGACGACAATGTGGCAAGCGGGGCCATTGAATTCGAGAATGCGGCGAGAATAGATAGCGAGGCTACCGCTCATCATACTTTGGAAGTAAGGAATTTGGACCCACATGACCAACGCCGTGTGTGGGTGCCTTTTCATTTTCTTCCGGGTAACGTTGGTACAAGTTATCGGGATAGGCTTAAATGTCGAAAAAACAGTGAGCCCGCAAAAAAGATGATTGAACATCATCTTGTTTTTAGCGATCGTGAGTTTGCCCCTGAATTGATGGGCATCGGTGCTCATGTTTATGCTGACACCTTTTCACATTATGGCTTTTCCGGTGTGAGTTCTCGTGGAAACCGTATTGATAACTCCACTATTTCCATTGATGAGAGACATGGCTCCAATATTAAGGATTATATTACCAAGAAGGCAGGTAAGTTTTTTGGGAAATATGCGGATAGTCTCAACCTGGCGAATATAAAGGCCAGTTTAATGGGTGGTTTGGCCGAAACTGCATCAGGTGCTTTAGGGCACGGCGCAGTGGCAACCTATCCGGATCGCCCCTATTTGGAGTGGCGTTTCCAATATGAGGAGGATGACGCTGAGGCAGAGGGCCGATGGAGTCGTAGAAATAACCTGGAAACGTTTTTTGAGGGCTGTCGTGCTCTGCATGGTGTATTTGAACGGTTTGCTCAGGCTGATGGGGGAAAATATGGCGCCGGAGATGGGCGTCAATTCTCTGAGATAGCGGATGCCGTAAAGACAATCCTGGCATTGGAGGGTGAAAAGAACGATCGAATAAAGGCCTGGCAAGATGCCGCGAGGGAGGGCAAGATTCTTGGCGCTGAAGCCGGCGAATCAATTCCTGACTACGACGGAGAATCCTGGAATAGTGAATGGCAATCATTTAATGAACAACAAAACTACGATAATGCCATCAAATCCCGCGTTTGGCAGTTTTATCGGGCTGCGGCAATCCACCGAACATATGTGTTACGGGATTTGCTACCTTCTTATGGATTAGTTGTTGATTAGTGGACGTGGCGATCTAATATTTATGTTTTGATGATTCTTACTATTAATGGAAGTCAAAATAGAAATTTAATCTATGAACCCGTGATCACTTAATTGCGGCATTTTATTTGCATAAATAGTATGCAACTCAAAACCTACCAACAAAACGCCCTTGAGCAGTTGGATCGTTATACTCAAGCGATCAAGAAAGCCCGCCTGAAGGCCGAAAAGGCGGGCAACGTCCTTGAGGAGCAAGGTATTGATATTCCCGAAGAGCTAAAAAACTATCCCCTTTCCGCATGGAACAGCCTGAAAGACCAAAATGTTCTTCCCGGTGTTCAACAAGGCGGAAATATTAAAATCCCGGATCACATTTCCCGCACCGCGACCTCCGACGAGCCCATTCCCCATGTTTGCCTGAAAGTGCCGACCGGTGGTGGCAAGACGCTGTTGGGCGTGGCCGCGCTTGAACGTATCAAACGGGACACGGGGTTTGTGTTGTGGATTGTGCCGACGAAGGCGATTTATGAGCAGACCATCAAGGCCTTTCGGACCCGCGAGCATCCCTATCGGCAGATGCTGGAGCGGACGTCCGGCGGCAAGGTGAAACTGCTGCAAAAGACCGATCCCTTCACCCGGTCGGATATTGAAAATTACCTGTGCGTGATGATGTTGATGCTGCCTTCGGCCAGCCCTCAGAATAATCGCAAGATATTTCGCGACGGCAGCGGGTACGTTTCTTTCTTTCCTGAGCAGGACGACTCCTCTGCCAATAAGAGGCTTGCCGAACGGCATCCCGATCTTGAGACAAACAAAACCGGCAACTGGGTCAAGCAAAGCCTTATCAACGTCCTGAAGCTGATTCGCCCCACCGTGATTCTGGACGAGGCGCATAAGGCGTATGGGAAAAATGACAAGAAAAACAAAGACTTTGTAGAGTCCGTCAACCGGTTGAATCCCCGCTTTGTGCTTGAACTTTCCGCCACGCCGAAAATCGGCGTCAGCAATATCCTGGTCAATGTATCGGGAACCGAACTTCAGGACGAGGAGATGATTAAACTGCCGATAGAGATTCATAGTTTCAGTAATTCCGACTGGCGGTACACGCTGGCCGAGACCCAGAATAAATTAAGGTCACTTGAAAAGGACGCCCGCAAACTCCAATCAAAAGAAAACCGCCATGTGCGTCCCATTGCTTTGGTGCGGGTGCAAAGAACCGGCAGGAACCAACAAGAGCGGGGATATATTCATTCCGAAGATGTGCGCGATTATTTGATACGGAATCTTGCCGTGCCGGAAGATCAGATCAGGATCCAGTCATCGGAACAAAAGGGACTTGCAGGCGAGAATTTGCTGAGCGAACAAAGCACCGTCCGCTTGATTATCACGAAGGATGCCTTGAAGGAAGGCTGGGATTGCTCGTTTGCCTACGTGCTGGCGCTGCTGGACAATACCTCCGCAACAACCGCGATCACGCAGATGGTCGGGCGGGTGATGCGACAACCCCACGCGCGCAGGATTGAAAACGGGGACGCGCTGAATCGGTGTTATATCTACTGTTACAACAAAAAGGTGGGCAACGCGGTTGAAAGCGTGAAAGCCGGCCTGGAAAAAGAAGGGTTGACCGGGCTGGGCGATTCGATTCATGGATACGGCGAAGGTGACACGCCCAAACCGGTGACGGTGAAACGCCGGGGTAAGTACAACCGGTTAAACATATTTCTCCCGCAGGTTCTGCATAAGCAAGGCAAAAAATGGCGCCTGCTTGACTACGACCGCGATATTTTGGGCGCACTGGACTGGGATGAAATTGACGCCGGCGACGCGGTCAATCTGGACGATCAGGATATTATCCGGGAGATCAAAACCACGGTCGATATTCAAGGCGTCCAGGGCGGGATTGCGGAAGAAAGTCTTGATACCGGCGAGCATTTGACCCTGGATTATTTTGTCCGGCGGCTTATGGACGTGGTGCCCAATCCGTGGCAGGCGGCGCGGATGGCCGAGAGTTTCGTCGAAAAACACAGAGCTAAACAAGGCGATGATACGAAACTGTTGCATAATCGGATTTATCTTTCGGAGGAGTTAAGGCGCAAGGTGCAAGAGGCCGTTGACGCCAGGGCTGAAGAGGTGTTCCATGATAAGGTCGGGCGTGATGAAATCAGGTTTCATCTTGAGACCGATGAGCAACTGAATTATGAATTGGACAAGTCGTTTAAGGTGTTTGTTTCCAGACAGGACAGATCACTGCAAGGCGAACACGGCTATCCGATACAGCATAGCCTGTTTGAGCCGATTTATGAAGGCGGCTTTAACGGTCTGGAAAAAGACTTTGCGCTTTATCTGGAAACCCGCGACGCGATATATTGGTGGCACAGAATCGCGACACGGCAGGCGTATTCGCTGCAAGGCTGGCGCCGGCAACGGGTTTATCCCGATTTTGTTGCCCACCGCAAAGATGATGGAACACTGCTGATTTTGGAGACAAAAGGTGTGCACTTGCGGGGCAACGAGGATACGGATTATAAAAACAAACTGCTCGAAACCCTTGAGGACACCTATAACAAAAAACTTGTTCACAGAGGGACTCTGAAGGTAGAAGAGCCGCAGATGCAATTCAAGATGATGTTTCAGGATACGTGGCGGGCGGAAATGAATACGCTGCTCGAGGACAGGTGGTAGCTTGCCCGCCGATACCAACGGTTGGGATGAGCCATTACAAGGCTGAATACCGGATCGGATTGGCCGGCGCGGCACCCACAATGGCAAAATCATTTAGTGACGGATGCCCGGTAACGGTATAGACTCGCAATAATAACGGAGAATATCGGGCATTCAATGACTGATCATGGGTAAAGAACGTATTAATTGTGATAGAAATTAAGAGGAAATTATTGTGCTTGTGGATGTAAGAGTTCCTGTGTTGGCGGAGTCCATTGCCGAGGCAACGTTGCTGAGCTGGCACAAAAACGTCGGTGATCCGGTAAAACGCGGGGATAGTCTGGTCGATCTCGAAACGGACAAGGTGACCCTGGAAGTGGCCGCGTTAAATGACGGCATTTTGTCTGAAATTCTTAAAGGTAACGGCGCGACGGTGCAAAGCGATGAGATCATTGCCCATATTGATACCGAGGCCGGGGTCGCGGAAGACCCGGCCAGTGCCGCCCCCGATCCCGTGGCGGAAACGGCGGCACTGCAACAATCCGACCATGGCGACGAACAATCATCTTTGCTGCACGCGGCGGCAACCTCGGAACAATCCGACCATGAAGCCGAACAACAATCCTGGTTGACTCAGGATGCAAGTGGGGATTCAAGCCCCAAGTTAAGCCCGGCCGTGAGAAATTTGATCGATGAGCATCAGTTGGACGTCGACGATATTCCGGCAAAACTCGGGGACACCCGCATTACCAAGGAGGATATCATCCGCCATATTGAGGATGATCAGCTTGAATCTGCGCCGGTTGCAAGCACGGCTGAGGACCAGACCGGGGACGATCAGGACGTGCCCCGCCCGATTGCAGATGATCCGGTCCCGCCCGCGCCGGTTGCAAACGTGGCTGAGGTGCAGGTCGGGGACGATCAGGCGGTCTCTTCCGAAGACGCTCCGGCGCCGGCACTCGACGATCAGGCAAAGAATCCACCATCGCCACAAACCTCACAGGAGCGCCCACAAGAAAAGGTGCCGATGACGCGCCTGCGCCGGCGAACCGCGGAGCGCCTGCTGACGGCCCAGCATGAAAATGCCATTTTGACCACGTTCAATGAGATCAATATGCAGGCGGTGATCGATATTCGCGCACAGTACAGGGAGGAATTTGAGAGTGCGCATGGAATTAAACTCGGTTTTATGTCGTTTTTTGCCAAGGCGGTGGTTGAGTCATTGAAAAAATTCCCGCTGATCAATGCCTCCATCGATGGCGACAATATTGTTTATCATGGCTATTTTGATATCGGCATTGCGGTGAGCTCTCCCCATGGTTTGGTGGTGCCGGTGATCCGGGACGCGGATTTACTCTCCCTGGCGGAGATTGAAACCCAGATCCGTGCTTACGGTGAAAAGGCCCGGGATCGAAAATTGATGATCGATGATCTGAGCGGCGGCACGTTCACCATCACCAATGGCGGTGTATTCGGTTCCTTGCTCTCAACCCCGATCATTAATCCGCCGCAGAGTGCGATCCTGGGGATGCACAAGATTCAGCAACGGCCTATCGCCGAGAATGGCCAGGTTGTGATCAGACCGATGATGTATCTCGCGTTGTCTTATGATCACCGCATCATTGACGGCCGGGAAGCGGTACAATATCTGGTGTCCATCAAGAATCAACTGGAAGACCCGGCGCGATTGCTGTTGCAACTTTAAAGACAATATGGGGAGACGAAAATGAGTTCATATGACGTGGTTGTGATCGGTGCCGGCCCCGGCGGTTACGTTGCCGCCATCCGTTGCGCCCAACTGGGGCTCAATACCGCCTGCGTTGATAGCTGGATCAATGAATCCGGTCAGCCCTCGCTGGGCGGCACTTGTTTAAACGTGGGGTGTATTCCATCCAAGGCCCTGCTGGATTCATCGCATCATTTTTTCCATATCAAGCATGAGGCCGAAAACCATGGTATTAAGATCAACGGCGCGGTCATGGACCTGGATAAGATGCTCAAGCGCAAACAGGGCATTGTGGAGAACCTGACCCAGGGGATCGCCGGCCTGTTCAAAAAAAACAAGGTGGAATGGTTACAGGGCCATGCAAAATTGCTGTCCAATACCACGGTGGAAATCAATCCGGTGTCGGCGGAGCATCCGCAAAAGACTGAGGTCACCGCCGACCATATCATTATTGCAACCGGTTCGGTGCCGACCAAACTACCCTTGTTGGTGGTGAATAATAATCTGATCGTGGATTCGACCGGGGCGCTGGCGTTTAACAATATACCGCAGACTTTGGGAATCGTCGGCGGCGGCGTGATCGGCCTGGAACTCGGCAGCGTCTGGAACCGTCTGGGTTCAAAGGTGATCATTCTGGAGGCGCTGACCGATTTCCTGGCCCTGGTTGATCGGCAAATTGCAAAAATGGCGCAGCGCGTTTTCACCAAACAGGGCCTGGATATCCGGCTGGGTGCGCAAGTAACCGGCACGGGCAGTAACAGCCGGCAGGTTACCGTTAATTACAAGGATTCCAAAGGCAAACAACAGATCACCGTCGATAAACTCATCGCGTCGGTCGGCAGAAGTCCGAATACTGAGGGTTTGGGTGCGGCTGAATGCGGACTCAATATGGATGAGCGGGGATTTATTGCCGTTGACGAGAATTGTAAAACCAATTTGGCCAACGTCTATGCCGTTGGTGACGTAGTGCGCGGCCCGATGCTGGCACATAAGGCCTCGGAAGAAGGCGCGGCGGTGGCCGAACAAATCGCCGGACACGTTGGCTACGTCAATCTTGACCACGTGCCCTGGGTGATATATACCTGGCCGGAGATTGCCTGGGTGGGTAAAAACGAGCAGGAATTAAAAGCGGCGGGGATCGATTATCGCAGCGGTTCTTTTCCGTTCATGGCCTCAGGCAGGGCCAAGGCGAGCGGGGAAACCGCGGGCTTGATAAAAATTCTGGGGGACGCCCAGACTGATCGTATTCTGGGGGTGCATATTTTCGGGCCGAATGCATCCGAGTTGATTGCCGAGGCGGTGCTGGCAATGGAATTTGATGGCAGCACCGAAGATCTGGCTCGGACTATACACGCCCATCCGACCTTGTCTGAGGCCATGCACGAGGCGGCATTGGCGGTGGATAAGCGCCCCATCCATATCTGAGGTGGGGCAAGATCGCATTAACCGCCGCAATTGAACCCTAATCCCCAGATAGAAATTGATCCTGCCCACTAACAGTGGACACACAGTTAAGCGACTTGTTGTGCCTCAAATGCTTGCGGGCTGATAAAGCCGTTGGCGCTGTGTCGGCGGGTTCGATTGGAGTCCACTGCGATGTACTCGAACACCGTTTGTCGCATCTCTTCCCTGGTGGCGAATCGCTCACCGTGTATAACCTCTACCTTGAGCGTGTGGAAAAAATCTCGGCACAGGCATTATCGTAACAATTGCTCTTCGCGCTCATGCTGCCAAGCAACTCGTGCTTCCTGAGCCACTGCTGGTAAACACCAGAACAGTATTGACTGCCGCGGTCCAAATGCATAATGACCCTGACGGGCATTCGTCGCCGCCATAAAGCTATCTGTAGCGCGTCACATTCTCAAAGAGGAGAGGGCGGGCAGTTACCATTAGAAACTCATTTACTCATAGTAGCGGTAAGAAAATATTTTGTTACTTGAGGGTATGTAAAATGTATCCATTTGCCAAAAGGAATTATCATAACTCCTCAACCCAAAATTCACCATTTCAACTGAAGAAAACCCTAACTTCTCCATATATTCAGACATTTGAAAGTATTTTAAAGCCTTTTCCCTTCCTCCCAATTGATAGTTGTAAGTCTCTATAATGATAAGTTCTGCTGATTTTACTGTCTCTGAAGCTCCCTCTAATATAGGCACCTCAAAGCCATGAGTATCCAGTTTAATTAAATAAGGTGGTTTAAGGTTACGCCTCCTGATTTCATTATCAATGGAAATAGCAGGCACGACAATACCATAGCCTCTAAAAGGGGTTTCAGAGCCAACTCCCCCAAATAGTTTACGATTATCAAAATAAATTTCTCCATCATCTTTTGCCGCCGCAGCTAATACATAGTCAACATTAAAAAGATCTTTCTTAAAATGAATCAATTCTTTTTCATGCAAGAGATTAGCTTCAACAAGAAGATAATTTGCCTGAGGTAAATGTTTCATACACATCTTTGACCATCTACCAGTTGATGCCCCTATATCAATGACTGTGTTTACATTCAGACCTCTCTCTATACATCTTTTTAAAGCTCCTTCCATCGTCAAATAATTGCTTCGATTTGAAACTCTTTGAATTTGAAACCCTAATTTGTACAGTAAATATTTTATTACTTTCTTCATAGCACTCCACCGAATTATATTATTTGCCCAAATTTAGACAGCCGCTTAAGTGAATTCCGGTCAGTTAATCATGTGGCTTCCGATAGCATGAAATTGTCATTGTAAGCCTGCTCCGGTGTCCTGCCAAGTGCCTGGTGTTTCCGTTGCGTATTGTAAAATTCGAAATAGCTCCCAATGCCGCGTCGCGCTTCAGACATCGATTATAGGTATGCAGGTAGACCTCTTCGTACTTCACACTGCACCATAGGCGTTCCACAAACACATTATCCACCCAGCGCCCTTTACCGTCCATGCTGATCTTGACACCCTGGGCCTTCAGAGCGCCTTCAAAGGCTTCACGGGTGAACTGGGCTCCTTGGGGTCAGTATTGAAGATTTCAGGGCAACCGTAGCGCGCTATGGCGTCTTCCAGTGCGCCGACACAGAACGATGAGTCCAGCGTATTGGCTATTCGCCAGGACAGCACCTTGCGGCTGTACCCGTCCATAATCGCCACCCGGTACACAAAGCCTTTCGCCCTCGGCAGGTACGTGATGTCCGTAGCCCAGACCTGATCGGGCCGGTCGATCGTCAAGCCCTTGAGCAGATAAGGATAGACGGTGTGACCTTTGCCGGGTCGACGGGTGCATCGCTTCGGATACAGCGCCGCAATACCCATCAAACGCATTAACCGCTGGACCCGCTTGCGGTTGATGTTATGGCCTTCATCCTGCATCCCATCCTGAAGTCGGCGGCTTCCATAGAATGGCCGCATTCAGATGCATCTCATCGATTCGCCGCATCAGCTTCAGGGCCTAAGCCGAGGCAGACTTCGGTTGATAGTACAGCGTGGAGCGATTCAACGATAATAACTGGCATTCGTGGGTCACCGGCAGATAATGACCTCGCTTTACCATTCCTGGCCTCTCAGACCGTGTATCCTTGTCAGTCCTTGTTCTAAAAAATCATTCTCCATCGCCAACGGACCGATCTTGGCGTGTGGCACCTTGATTTTGCCTCGGCATCTGCTGTGGCTTTGTCTCCACCAAAAGCCCGATTAGCATGCTCCAGTAGCCTTTTCTTCCATTCGGGAATCGGGTTCGGGTGAACATCATGTTTATCGGCTCGCTCGGCCAAAGCCATCTCCCCCTTCAAGACATCCAGAGCCCCCTTGGCCTTAAAGCACGAACTATGGTTTCTACGTTTTCTCTTCATCTGCTTCTTCTGTCTTATCGACATAGTGTTGCAGAATCCACCTACGCTGTCCTCTTAACTGTCCGATTTATGGGGTCCACTTCTTAAATCGTTCATTGTTTCGAGTTTATAGGATAGAATCATGGAAAGCCTTGAGCTATGCACCCATTGGGTGATAGATGTTTTTGTTGCTATCCATTATACAGCCAGGGCTTTCTATGTTTTAGGGATTTCTATCTAGGGATTAGGGATTGAAAAAAACGGTTGTATTTTAACGGTATTTTCCGGTATATTCATCCCTCCGCCAGCGGCTATAGTCTGATGTGCGGTTCGTTTCAATAAAGTTGGGGTTCGATCCCTGAATAATCATAAGGAGCAGAGAGAATGCAGGATAACGTGGTAATCGTATCCGCCGCCCGGACCGCGATTGGGAATTTTGGCGGTGGGCTGTCCACCCTCCCCGCCCATGTCCTCGGTGCACGGGTAATACGCGCCGTTTTGGAGCGTGCCGGAGTGCAAACCGAACAGGTTAATGAGGTCATATTTGGTCAGGTATTGACCGCCGGAGCCGGGCAGAATCCGGCCCGTCAGGCCGCCATTGAGGCCGGCTTGCCCCATACCATGCCCAGCATGACGATTAATAAAGTCTGTGGCAGCGGGCTGAAGACCGTGCATCTCGCCACCCAGGCGATCAAATGCGAGGATGCCGACGTCATCATAGCCGGCGGTCAGGAAAATATGAGCTTATCTCCCCACGTCCTGCCCAGATCCCGCAAGGGGGTTAAAATGGGCGATTGGAATATGCAGGATTCGATGATCCTGGATGGCCTTTGGGACGCATTTAATGATATACACATGGGCGTCACCGCGGAAAATATCGCCAGGGAATACGATATATCCAGGGAGGCTCAGGATCAATTTGCCAGCCATTCACAGCAAAAGGCCGAGGCGGCGATCAAAGCCGGGAAGTTTCAAGACGAGATCGTGCCAGTGGAGATACCGCAACGCAAAGGCGATCCGGTGGTGTTTGATAAGGATGAATTTCCGCGTGCCGGTGTCACCGCCGAGGCGCTTACTAAACTGCGCCCGGCGTTTGATAAGGCCGGCACCGTCACCGCCGCCAATGCATCCGGCCTGAATGATGGCGCGGCGGCGGTATTGCTGATGTCTGAGCACAAGGCCGAACAGCTTGGGATTGAACCCCTGGCAAGGATTAAGGCCTATGCCAGTGCCGGTGTTGATCCGAAAATTATGGGCACGGGGCCGATCCCGGCATCCAGGAAATGTCTCAATAAAGCCGGCTGGAGCATCGATGAACTGGACTTGATTGAAGCCAATGAGGCCTTCGCCGCCCAGGCGCTCTCGGTGGAGCGGGAACTCGGTTGGCAGATGGACAGGGTCAACGTCAACGGCGGCGCTATTGCACTGGGGCACCCTATCGGCGCCTCAGGTTGCCGGGTGTTGGTTACATTATTGTATGAAATGAAGCGCAGAGACGCCAAAAAAGGTCTGGCGACCTTATGTATTGGCGGCGGTCAAGGCGTCGCGCTTGCCGTGGAAAGGGGATCGTGATGACTGAATCGACTACTAAAGTGGCACTGGTCACCGGCGGAACCGGCGGGATTGGGGCGGCGATATGCCTGCGACTGGCGGCGGCCGGGATCAAGGTGGCCACCAATTATCGCAACCGGGACAAGGCCGAGCAATGGCGCCAGGAGGTTATGGAGCGCGGATTTGATATAAAAATCCATCAGGCCGACGTCTCGGATTATCAAGCCTGCGAGGCAATGATTGGGGAGGTAGTGACCGAGCTGGGGCCCATCGATATACTGGTCAATAACGCCGGGATCACCAAGGACAGTATGTTAAAAAAAATGACCAAGGATAAATGGGACGCGGTGATGCGCATTAATCTTGACAGTATGTTCAATGTTACCAAGCACGTTATTGACGGCATGGTCGAACGTGGCTGGGGGCGTATTGTCAATATCTCATCGATCAATGGCCAAAAAGGTCAATTCGGCCAGACTAATTATGCCGCTTCCAAAGCCGGTATGCATGGCTTCACCATGGCATTGGCACAGGAAGTTGCGGCCAAAGGCGTTACCGTCAATACGGTATCGCCGGGCTATATTGCGACTGAAATGGTCATGGCCGTACCGGAGAAGATCCGCGATCGGATCATTGCCGAAATTCCCACCGGGCGCCTGGGTAAACCTGAAGAAGTGGCCGCTCTTGTCAGCTTTCTTTGTTCCGAGGAGTCCGGGTTTACCACCGGCGCCGAGTTTGCAATGAATGGTGGCCAGCACATGATGTAGGGCATGCGGTTTGGGAATGGATGAGCGCATTAACACTCGGATAATGGAATTATGAGCGATAAACGGGTTATCAAAAAATATCCCAACCGTCGTTTATACGATACCGAAAGCAGCAGATACATCACGTTGGAAGACGTGCGACAACTGGTACTGGACGGCGAGGAATTTATTGTAAAAGACGTCAAATCAGAGGAAGATTTAACCCGCAATATTCTGTTGCAAATCATCGCTGAGCAGGAGCATAGCAGTGAGCCCCTGTTTTCCGCCGAGGCCCTGAGTCATATCATCCGCCTTTATGGCAATTCGATACAGTCGGTGGCGGCCGATTTCCTTCAAAACAGCATAGATCTATTCGTCAATCAGCAAGGTGAAATGCATAAGCAGTTACGTTCCGTCGCCGCCACCAACCCGATTGCGGCAACCACTAAAATGACCGAGGAAAACCTGAAAATATGGAAACATATGCAGGAAACTTTCTTCAAAATGGCAATGCGTTCGGCCTTTAAGGACAAGGAACCGGACTGATTCCGCATGCCATCGCGCGGCTGCGGTGGCCGACCGGGCTATCGGTGTGCGCTATTCGACCAGGTCGAAATCGATCTTTCTTTCATCAACGTCCACGCGCGATACGGTAACCCGTATGCGGTTGGTCAGCTTGAATTTCCGCCCCTTACGCTCGCCATGGAGGCTGTGCCCAACGGCGTCATAATGATAATAATCCAGCGGCAAGGTGCTGATATGGATCAAACCTTCGACGTAGATATCGTCGAGCTCGACAAATAACCCGAACGAAGTCACCGAGGTGATCACGCCGGCAAATGTGTCGCCGACGTGTTGTTTCATATATATGCATTTCATTCTCTGCGCCACGTCACGGGTGGCCTCTTCCGCCCGCCGTTCCACCGAGGAACAATGCTCGCCCAATGCCGCCATTTGTTTCTGCTCATACATAAACCCGTCACGCTTGTTTGCCAATAGATGTTCTATGGCCCGGTGTGTCAGTAAATCAGGATATCGGCGGATCGGGGACGTGAAGTGGGCGTAAACGTCAAATCCCAGGCCAAAATGGCCAATATTGTCGGCACTATATACCGCCAAAGGCATGCTTCTCAATAATATCATCTCGATCAAATGGGTATCTTCACGAGCCTGCGCCCGCTCCAATAACGCGGCATAATCAGCGGCCCTGGGGGTGCTGTTTTTGCCCAGGCTAAGACCGGCCTGCTTTAGAAAATTTTTGACTTCCTCGAGTTTTTCCGGCGCCGGGCTATCGTGTACGCGGTACAGCGCCGGTATCCGGTTGGTTTGCAGATAACTGCCGGCGGCAATGTTGGCGGTTAACATGAATTCTTCTATGATGCGATGCGCGTCATTTCTGATTAACGGGTGTATGTTTTTAATTTTACCGCGTTTGTTAAATTCGAATTTGGTCTCGACGGTGGAAAATTCAATCAGCGCCTGTTGTTTGCGGTAGGCATGTAAGATCCGATATAAATCGTACAATTTATCCAAATCAGCAACAATAGAGTGGTGTTTCTTCCTGACGGCCTGCTCCCGATCAATGACCACCGCCGCCATTTCGTTATAGCTCAGCCTGGCCGCCGAACGAATGACCGCCTTGATAAATTTATATTTTCCGACCTTGCCCTGTTTATCGATATTTAATTCACAAACGACGCTCAGCCGGTCCACGCCCGGTTTCAATGAACATAGATCATTGGACAGCACCTCGGGCAGCATCGGAATGACGCGCCGGGGGAAATAGACCGAAGTGCCGCGTTTTCTTGCTTCTTTATCGAGTCCGGTGTCCGGTTTAACGTAATGAGCCACGTCTGCAATCGCCACCAGAAGCCGCCACCCGCCCCGCCGCCGTTGACAAAATACGGCATCATCAAAATCACGCGCATCCTCTCCATCGATGGTCACAAACGCCAGGGAACGTAAATCCTGGCGTCGCTTCAGTTCATCCGGATCAATCCGGGCATTCAATTTGCCAATGGCATGTTTGACTTTATCCGACCAATTGCAGGGCAGATCATAGGATCGGATCGCAATGTCGGTGGCCATGTTGATATCCATGGTATCACCGATGATTTCAACCACTTTGCCTATGGGTTGAATATGCCGGTCCGGCTGCTGAGTAATTTCCACCAGCACAAATTGCCCATGCCTGGCTTCTATGGTTACCTTCTCGGAGATGAGTACGTCCTGGTGCAAACGGGGGTTATCCGGCGCGACAAAACTGACGTTTTTTTCTTTATGAAAACGCCCGATGACGCGCTGGTTGGCACGCTTGAGCACCTCCACCAGGGCCCCTTCTCGCCGACCTTTGTTATCGAGCTTGATCTGCCTGACCACCGCACGGTCACCATGCAGTAAGGAGCGCATTTCCCTGGTGGAAAGAAACAGGTCTTTACCGCCGCCATCCGGGACCAAAAATCCGTATCCGTCCCGATGGGCAATGACCCGGCCACATATCAGGTCCATTTTGTCGATGAGACCGTAACTGCCCCGCCTATTCCTTACCAACTGGCCATCCCGGGCCATGGCCTTTAACCGTCTGCCCAGGGCATGCTCGGCATCCGGATCGGTGATATTAAATTGTCTGGCGATATGCCGACGTTTTCGGGGTTTGCCCGCCGCCTGGAGAAACTCCATGATGGTCTCGCGTTCAGGCAATATGATCTGATTTGGCTCTGCCGCCGGTACAGCCGTTTTTTTATTCATTGACAATATTATCCGTGCTGGGTAAAGTCCGCCATCTTTCAATATTAATTCTGGCCCTGCCGAGGTGGCGGAATTGGTAGACGCGCTAGCTTCAGGTGCTAGTGGGGGCAACCCCGTGGAGGTTCAAGTCCTCTTCTCGGCACCAGTTATTTGGTTTGATAACCGTGGCTACATGATACTATCTGCTTGTACTTTAGCAAATAATAAAAGCATGTGCCCTATCCTGTTGCCATGCACAAACCAGATATTTGATTGCATGAACTTAGAAACCCGTGACGTTCCTCAAGCCAACGAATCCATCGCCGCATAAGCGATGATGTGCATAAAATTCAGGTGTGTTTAAGAGGTTTAACACGTTGAGTCCCTCTGAAATAGCTGGTTGGTGGGGTGCAATCATTGCTACACTGCTTTTGATATGGGATGTTTACAAGTGGAAAACCAGCGGCCCGAAGCTCCTTATGCGCGCTACACCGAACATAATAATCAGCCCAGGACCCAATAATACTCTATATGTTAATGTAACAATATCAAATATCGGTCACCTTCCGACCACACTAAACAACATAGGAATAAAATACTATGAGAATCTATATGCACAAATACGCAGAAAACCTTCAATTTCTGGTTTCGTTCCAAATCCTAAGACATCTTTTCCTTTACCAATAAAGTTAGATACTGGAGGAGAATGGTCTGCGTTACTGTTACAACAAGAAAAAGTAGGCGATAAACCTTCTTTGGAGGAGTTAGCCAAGAGTGGGCACCTGATGATTTGGGTTAAATGCTCTCACTTGAAACATGGCAAGAATGTTCGGCTAACAATCAAGGATAAAAAAGAACATCCTGAAGTCTAAACAGATGGTAAGAGACGCCTCACTACTACAGCCCACTTTTGATAAGGCTGATGTGACTCGTTATATTAGGGAATGCCAATCACCGTGCCACTCTCAAAATTAAACTGGACTAGAAAATGATGAAGCAGGACATTATCCAAACAATACTCAAGGACAGCAATTATCATCTTGCACTATTATCAGACAATGAAATGGTCAAAAATGATAGGAATACTTTGCCCGACAAACGCCCTATTCCAGGCTACTCATCGCTTACTTCCACCCAGTACCCAAAACTGCATTCGTAACGTTTGCCGTTGGCATCGATTTCTGCTCCCGCAGAGAATTCGGCATCATTCCAGTAGCACTTGGCTTCGGTATCGGTCATCTGTACCGTTACTTCATTACCGGCTGAATCTATGACTTTCGATGTTTTCTTCAGCGGGTCGACAGCATCAACTGTGGTAGTTTTACTCATTATGAAAAATCCCTCTGATTAAGCCCTGTAAGTTTATCATAGCCCTAATATTTAAATATTACATGAATCCAAGAAGTTGCGAATGATTTTTTATCGTAGCCCGGCCTTGGTCCGTATCTGTTCAAGAATTTCATCCAGCTCAGCCCGGTCACAATCAAACACGGCACTGTTATCGCTATGCCGAGCAGGCCCGTCTTCGACACTGCATAGACAGATCAACCCGGCTTGATTGATCAATTGACTGAGCTGTTCCAGATCACCGCCGGTCTGGTTCTGGTCGAAGACCGCACAGACGTGGCCGGTATCAAATAATCGGCGTTCAAGTTGGCGGGCAATTTGTCGGTTATTGTTGCCCGTCAACCATGCGGTAAAGGCTGTTTGCCCATAACGAGCAACGCGTTCTTCCCTGCTGACCGGATGCAGTTCGGCGTCATCGGCAACGCCTTTGATCATGCCGGCGCCGACGGTGCCATTGCTTAGCCGGTCTATCATGATGAAAGCCCCGGTGCCCTTGCATCGGTGATAGGGATCAAACGCAACCGGGGCATGGAGGGTAATATTGCAATCGCCAATTTCATTCAGATGAAACCGGTCGGTGGGCGATCTCTCGAGGGTATTCACGTCTATTTTATCGTGGATGACCGATACTGAGCCGGTTACACTCCTGCTGGCAAATTTGAAATAATATTGTTTGCCTGCGGTCATCGCTTGTTCGGTCATCCATAATACTCTGGCCTGCATGCGGTTGCCCAGATAAGGCGGGTTGTTGCTGTGGCTGATCATGTCTCCGCGGCTGACGTCAATCGCGTCGTCGAGGATCAGCGTCACCGCCATCGGCGGAAAGGCTTCATCCAGTTCAGATTTGAACCCTATGATGGATTTAATGGTACTGATTTTCCCGGATGGCAATACGGTGATTTGATCGCCCTTGCGCACAACCCCGGCGGCAAGCGTGCCACAGTAACCGCGAAAGCCGGGGTTCGGCCGATTGACGTATTGTACCGGGAAACGCACGTCATCGAGATTTCGGTCGGTGGTAATTTCCACCGTTTCCAGGAGCCGCATCAATGGTTGCCCTTGATACCACGGCATATTGCCGCTCGAATTGACGACGTTATCGCCTTTTAATGCGGAAATCGGCACAAATTGTAAGTCAACTTGATCCAATTTGGCGATAAAATCCAGGTAGTTTTTTTTGATTTGCTCATAAACGCGTTCATCGTAATTAACCAGGTCCATTTTATTGACCGCGACGATAATATGCCTGATCCCGAATAAACTGGAAATAATGCTGTGGCGCCGGGTTTGGGTCTGCACTCCATTACATGCGTCGATTAGAATCACCGCCAGATCACAACCGGAAGCGCCGGTTGCCATATTTCTTGTGTATTGTTCATGGCCGGGGGTGTCGGCGATGATGAATTTGCGATCCGGGGTGGAGAAGTAACGGTAGGCGACGTCAATCGTGATCCCTTGTTCCCGCTCTGTCTGCAATCCATCCACCAGCAAGGCCAAATCCGGTTCTGCGCCGGTGGTACCCAATTTAATGCTGTCCGCGGTTATGGCCGCCAGTTGATCTTCATAGATCATCTTTGAATCATGTAATAAACGCCCAATCAGCGTGCTCTTGCCGTCATCAACGCTGCCGCAGGTCAGCAGGCATAATAACTGCTTCTTTTCATGCTCGGCCAGATAGGCGTCAATATCGGTGCTGATCAGTTCTGATTGGTGTGACATGGGGTGGATTCCAATGTGTTTAAAAATAACCCTGGCGTTTTTTCTCTTCCATTGAGCCGGTTTGATCGTAGTCAATAATACGACCCTGGCGCTCCGATGTTTTGGTGAGCAGCATTTCCTGAATGATCTTCGGTAAGGTCGTTGCCGTCGATTCGACTGCGCCGGTCAACGGGTAGCAACCCAAGGTGCGAAATCGCACCATTTTGTTCTCCACGGTCTCTTCGGGGTCCAGGGGTATGCGATCATCATCCACCATGATGTACACGCCGTCCCTGTTCACCACCGGTCTTTCCTTGGCATAGTAGAGCGGCACGATGGGGATGCGTTCCAAGTGGATATATTGCCAGATATCGAGTTCGGTCCAGTTGGATAATGGGAATACCCGGATACTTTCACCTTTGTCAATCCTGCCATTGTATATATTCCATAATTCAGGGCGCTGATTTTTTGGGTCCCAGCGGTGATGTTTATCACGGAAGGAATATACCCGCTCTTTGGCGCGTGATCTTTCCTCATCGCGGCGGGCGCCCCCGAAAGCGGCATCGAATTGATATTTATTCAGGGCTTGTTTGAGTGCGTCGGTTTTCATCACGTCGGTGTGTTTTTTACTGCCATGGGTAAAGGGGCTGATACCCGCGTCCACGCCGGCCTGATTGATATAAACCAGCATCTCCAGGCCGAGTTCCTTCGCGACTCGGTCACGGAACGCGATCATTTCGCGGAATTTCCAGGTGGTGTCGATATGCAAAAATGGAAACGGCGGCGGGGCCGGATAAAATGCCTTTAAGGCCAGTTGCAACATGACTGATGAGTCTTTGCCTATGGAATAGAGCATGACCGGCTTGTCAAACTCAGCCGCCACTTCGCGAATAATATAAATGCTTTCGGCCTCGAGCTGTTTAAGATGGTTCAACTTGTAATCGGTCATGTCTTTGGACGCCCCCGGTGCGAGGTAAATAAAATGACTGACCTATGCCGGCCGGTGTTCATTACCGGCTGATTCCGCATCTTTCAGATTGAAGGCCGCATGCAGTATTCTGACCGCAAGCTCCAGGTATTTTTCAGCAATGACCACGGAAATTTTGATCTCGGAAGTGGAGATCATCTGGATATTGATGCCTTCATCGGCCAATGCCTTGAACATGGTGCTGGCAATACCGGCATGAGAACGCATGCCGACGCCGACCACCGAGATTTTGATGATCCTGTTGTCCCCGGATACATTATCCGCATTTATTGCTTCCGCTATTCTCCTAAGCAATTTCAATACTTTATCGTAATCGTTCCGATTTACGGTAAAGGTAAAATCGGTTTTATTGTGCGCCCCTACGTTTTGCACTATCATATCTATTTCTACATTGGCCTCGGCAATCGGACCAAGTATCTGATGCGCAATCCCGGGCCTGTCCGGCACTCCGGTAATAGTCAGCTTTGCCTCGTCGCGATTGTGCGCGATTCCGGAAATCAATGCCTGTTCCATATTTTCATCCTCGTCAGTGATTACTGTCCCGGGCCCATCCTCAAATGTCGATAATACCCTGATCTGAACATTATATTTGCGGGCAAACTCGACCGCGCGGATCTGCAATATTTTCGAGCCCAGGCTTGCCATCTCCAACATTTCTTCATAGGTAATATTGTCCAGCCGTCTTGCCTCGGGCACTATCCTGGGATCAGCGGTATAGACGCCATCGACGTCGGAGTAGATGCAGCATTCTTTTGCATCCAGCACCGCCGCCATTGCCACCGCGGTGGTGTCCGAACCGCCACGGCCCAGCGTGGTAATGTGTCCATACTCGTCAATACCCTGAAATCCCGCTATCACGGCTATCTTGCCTGCACGCAAGGCCTTGTGTACACGGGCCGCCTCAATGTCGACAATTCTGGCTTTATTGTGAGAACTGTCGGTGCGTATATGTATTTGACTGCCGGTAAATGACTGTGCCCGATAATTCTGCTCCTCCAGGGCCATGCTGAGTAAGGCAATTGTAACCTGTTCGCCGGTGGACAACAAAACGTCCAGCTCGCGGGCGGTGGGCTGATCGGTAATTTCCCGGGATAAGGCCAGTAATCGGTCTGTTTCCCCGCCCATTGCTGATACGACGACGACCACTTGATGCCCTTGTTTGCGGGTCTGAATGATCTTTTTGGCGACGGCCTTGATCTTGTCGGTGCTGCCAACCGAACTGCCGCCATATTTTTGGACGATGATCGCCATAATAGAGAGCTAAGAATCCCGATTGCCGTCAGGGTAAGTGGGCTGCTATCAACGGAATTTACAAGTGCTCGTGCACCCAATCCGGTACGCCGGCAAGGGCTGCATCAAGCGCCGCCGGGTCGTTGCCACCGGCTTGTGCCATATCCGCGCGCCCGCCTCCTTTGCCGCCTATTTTACCGGCGACAAAATTGACCAGCTCGTCGGCCTTAATCCGATCAGTGCTGTCTTTGGTCACCCCGGCCACCAGATTGACCCTGTTGGCACTGGAGACCGAGGCGAGCACCAGAACCGCGGTACCCAGTTTGTTTTTAAGCTGATCAACGGTATCGCGCAGGGTTTTGGGTTGCGCACCGTCCAGCGTAGTTGCCAGCACCTTAATGCCGCCTACGTCAACCGCGGTTGCGCCGAGATCATTACCGATACTGCTGGCCATGCGGCCGCGTAATTGTTCGACTTCCTTTTCCAGCTTGCGCAAGCTCTCCAACTGTTGCGCCAGCCTGGTGTCGATATTATCCCTGTCGGTTTTTAATAATTCGGCGATCCTGCTCAGTTGATGCTCATTGGTTTCGACCCGGTTTAATGCGCCCTCGCCGGTCACCGCTTCTATTCTTCTTATGCCGGCGGCAACGCCCGTTTCCGAGATAATTTTAAACAGCCCAACGTCGCCGGCACGATGGACGTGAGTGCCGCCGCATAATTCCCTGGAAAATTCGCCGCCAATGGAGAGTACGCGCACGATGGGATCATATTTTTCACCAAATAAGGACAGGGCACCGGATTGTTTGGCTTTTTCAATAGGCATCTCTTGTATCTGCGTGGCTTGATTCATCAAAATCTGTTGATTGACCAGGCGTTGGATATCGTCTAATTGTTGCGTACTGAGCGGTGTATTATGGGCAAAATCAAATCGCAAACGATCCGCGGCAACCAGTGATCCTTTCTGGACAATATGCTCACCGAGCAACCGCCTTAATGCGGCGTGTAGCAGATGGGTCGCGGAATGATTGCGCATGATATTTGTGCGACGCGCCTTATCAACCCGTGCCGTCACCGCGTCGCCCACGGTCAGTGAGCCGGAGCCCAGCAGGCCCAGATGAATATGTGCCCGCCCCTGCTGTTTGGTATCTTCGACTGCAAATACGCTGTCTTCGCTGCAAAGTTCACCCTGGTCGCCTATCTGACCACCTGATTCGGCATAGAATGGGGTTGCTGACAGGATAACTCCACCGCGGTCACCTGTTTCAAGACGGTTTACGCTTTGGCCATTCCGATACAAAGCCATCACCGTGGTGGCCTGTTCAAGTCTGCCGTAGCCGCTGAATTCGCTTTTTAAGCCGTCAATATGCTCAACCGAGGTTTCAGCTTCAAATTTACTCGCCGCCCGGGCTCGCCGCCGTTGCTGCAGCATCAGGTCTTCAAATCCCTGTTTATCAATTTGCACACCGCGTTCACGGGCAATATCGGCGGTGAGATCAATGGGAAAGCCGTAGGTATCATACAGACGAAAGACGTCATCGCCTGATATGATCCTGCCGTTCAAGCCGGCTATAAGCTCTTCGATGATCTTTAGTCCTTGATCCAGGGTCTCGGAAAACCGCTGTTCTTCGGTTAATAAAATTTTTTCAATATGGGCATGGTTGCTATTTAGATCGGGATAGGCGTCCCCCATTTGCCGCCGCAGGGGTGACACTAATTTATGGAAAAACGGGGCCTTGAAGCCGATTCCATGGCCATGTCGGATTGCTCTTCTTATAATGCGGCGCAATACATAGCCCCTGCCTTCATTGGAGGGCAGGACCCCGTCACTGATCAGGAACGCACAGGAACGAATATGATCGGCGATCACTCGCATTGAGATGAGATCGGCATTCGATTTCCCGGCCAATAATTGTATGTCTGCAATCAGCGCCCGAAATAAATCTATTTCATAATTATTGTGTACCCCCTGCATCACCGCGGTGATACGTTCCAGCCCCATGCCCGTATCCACGGACGGGCGGGGGATCCGGTTCAATTTTCCGGTCACATCACGATCATATTGGGTAAAAACAAGATTCCAAATTTCAACATGGCGATCATCCTGCTGCTCAAGATCCCCGGTTGATCCGCCTTCAATGCCATGATCATAAAAGATTTCACTGCATGGCCCGCACAGGCCGGTATCACCTATGGACCAGAAATTATCTTCATTATGGCGGCTGAGCCGTTCCTCGGGTATGCCGATTTCCTGCAACCATATTGACGCGGATTCATCATCCTCTTTATGTACGGTCACCGACAGTTTTTCCGCGGATATGGCCAGTTCCTGCGTCAGGTATTCCCAGGCAAATTTGATCGCATCTTGCTTAAAGTAATCACCGAAACTGAAATTACCCAGCATTTCAAAGAAGGTATGGTGCCGGGCGGTATGCCCGACGTTGTCGAGATCGTTGTGTTTGCCGCCTGCACGCAGGCAACGCTGGGATGACACGACCCGGGGATTGCGGCATTCTTCACGCCCAAGAAATATATCTTTAAATTGCACCATACCGGCATTGGTAAACAATAGGGTGGGGTCATTAGCGGGCACAAGGGAACTGCCGGTTATGACTTCATGCCCCCGATTTTTAAAATAATCCAGAAATGATTGGCGTATCTCGTTGCTGGTTCTCATTATGCCTTCAAAAGCTGATCAATTTGGTCGCTACTGAAGCCGCGGCCATATAAAAATCGGGACTGTTTTGCCTTGTTTTGGTCATCCTTTGGTGTGCCCTTGCCATATTTCTTTTGTCTTGCTTCCTCCGCAATCGCCAACCAGTCTATCGTAGCTGATTCCAGGCAGCTATCGATTAAGTCCTGTTCGATCCCGGATTGTTTTAATTGATGATCTATTTTAACCGGTCCTTGTCCTTTATCAACGCAACATTGGACAAGACTTCGGGTAAAACGTGTGTCACTTTGCAGACCATCGGCGCTCAGCTTTTCCAGCAGCTCTTCGATCAATACCGGGTCATAGCCGGAACATGCAAGTTTGTCTTTTAACTCCTTACGACTGTACTCTCTCCTGGCCAGAAGGTTGCAGGCACGCTGTAATACTCGCTGACGCAGGTTGCTCAGGGTTTGATTTCCTCTTCCATTGCTTCAGGCAGATTTGCCTCGGTAACCAAGGGTAAGCGGTTGGCACGAATTTGCGCTTCTATCTCCTGTGCAATTTCAGGCTTATCCTGCAAATAATTCTGGACGTTTTCCTTGCCTTGGCCAATCCGATCGCCTTTGTAACTATACCAGGCACCGGCCTTATCAATCAGCCCCTCTTTCACCCCCAGTGCTATGATTTCGCCGTACCGGGAGATGCCTTTACCGTATAAAATATCAAATTCCACCTGTTTGAAAGGCGGAGCGACTTTATTCTTAACAACCTTGACGCGAGTTTCACTGCCTATTACTTCATCACCTTTCTTGATCGCACCTATCCGGCGTATGTCCAAACGCACCGAGGAATAAAACTTCAGCGCATTGCCGCCGGTGGTGGTCTCCGGATTACCAAACATGACCCCGATCTTCATGCGGATCTGATTAATGAAAATCACACAGCAATTGGCGCGCTTAATATTACCGGTGAGTTTTCTCAAGGCCTGCGACATCAAGCGGGCGGCCAAACCCATGTGTGAATCACCCATTTCACCTTCAATCTCCGCCTTCGGTACCAGCGCCGCCACTGAATCGATAACGACCAATTCGACCGCGCCACTGCGTACCAGCATGTCACAGATTTCAAGTGCCTGCTCGCCGGTGTCCGGTTGTGAGACCAGCAGATCATCAATATTTACCCCCAGCTTTTCAGCATAAATCGGATCAAGAGCATGCTCGGCGTCGATGAAGGCACAGGTTTTGCCTTGCCGTTGCGCCTCGGCAATCGCCGACAGCGTCAAGGTGGTTTTACCGGACGATTCCGGGCCATAGACCTCAACGATGCGCCCGTAAGGTAATCCTCCCACCCCCAGGGCAATATCCAGGCCCAATGAACCGGAACTGACCGTGGGAATTTGAGCAATGGGCTGATCGCCCATTTTCATCACCGAACCTTTGCCAAATTGCTTTTCAATCTGACTCAATGCTATTGCCAATGCCTTTCTTTTATCGTCGTTTATATCGGTTTTCATCGCTGATGCCTCCAAATTGATCGCCAAACTGATCGTCAAATGCGGTAACTAAACAAGCCGGTTAAAACATGGATCATACTTTAATAGACGAGCTGGTGCTACCCTGCCGATTACCCGCCAAAGACGTGCTTTGCCAGATAACGCCGGCGATGAGGCAAGCCATGATTTTCAAGCCTTGGTCTTATCGCGCTTTTGTCCAATGTTCGCACATTGATGCCGAATCGAGACCGATCCATGACAAAGATTGGGTGGAAATGGTCACTTTACTCCTCAGTCCTCACCTGCAGCTTGATCAAAACCACCGGGCCGGCTTGCTGTTTGATTTGAGCGACAAAAATGACGTGATCGAGATCGTGACCAGACGGGCATTGATCGCTTATGTCCTGAAGCGGTATTAGGCCCGGATTCTTTCCAATGTTTCAATTAACCCTTGTAGTGCAAACATGCAGGCCTGGGTTCTTACCGCCCGTCGGTCTCCATCAAATCCGGCGGTTGCGGTACGGATGCTTTGCGTCCGCTGCTCAGCCCAAGTGAACCAAACCGTGCCCACCGGTTTTTCGTCACTGCCTCCCTTAGGGCCGGCGATCCCGGTAATGGCTACGGCAAGGCTGGCATGACTGTGCTCAAGCGCACCCCGGGCCATCGCCAACGCAGTCTCCTCACTAACGGCACCATATTGCCTGATTGTATCTTCGGGAACGTGCAATTGTTCCCGCTTGGCTGAATTTGAATAACAGACAAAGCCTCTTTCAAACCAGTCAGAGCTGCCCGGGATGCGCGTGATCACCTCGGCCAAACCGCCTCCGGTGCAGGATTCGGCCGTGACGATTTTATCACGGGTAGTTCGACAAGCATCGCCAAGCTGGGTGGCCAATGAATCCAGTATGTTCATCATGGCTGCCTTTTGGATTCAAAAAACTGCTGCAGTAGCATGCTGCATTCCTTTGCCAGTACGCCTCGTTCCACTTCCACCTTATGATTAAGCTGATTCGCTTGCAGGAGATTCAACGCACTGCCCGCGGCCCCGGCTTTATTATCATCGGCGCCATAAACGACTCGTTTGATTCGGGCATGGATCATCGCGCCGGCACACATTACACAGGGTTCCAGAGTAACGTACAAAGTGGTGTCCGGCAGGCGGTAATTATTCATTGCATCGGCCGCTTGTCTGAGCGCGTTAATTTCCGCGTGCGCGGTCGGGTCATGGGTTCCAATCGGGGTATTCCAGCCTTCGCCAATAATCTCATCCCGACGGACTATCACCGCCCCTATCGGCACTTCATCCATGCCCCGCGCATGATGCGCCAAATGTAAGGCCCGCTCCATCCATTTGCCGTCATCCATTGGATTCGTTAAGGATACCGACAAACAATTTTAGATATCTTCCATTTTCAATTGTAACAGCACAAAATCCAGATCATTGGCGAGCAAGCGATCACGCGCCAGTTGCAGTTCCGCCGGATTATTATAGGGGCCGGCCCGAACACGATGACGCACGTCCTGGCCATTGATCACAACTCGCTGAATATCGGCGGCTATGCCTATCATTGCCAATTTGGCCTTGATTGCGTTCGCGGCCCGGTATTCCCGGTATGAACCAATTTGTAATATAAAGGTGCCGGGTTCTCTTTTATCAGTTTCGGGCGGGGATTGTTCCACGGTGGCCCATTCAGAAATATTGACTTCTTTGCTGGGCAGGATTTTGTAGAAGTCGTATTGAGGTTTAATGGCCGTTTTAGCTTGCAACGCCGGGGCATTATCGACGGACGTTGTTTCCTCCTTTGCCACCGGCTCCGGGCATGGGATTGTGGCGACCGGGGCGTCGTGTTGGCTGAAATAAATGACCGCGGCCGGCACCAGCCCCAGCACCAGGCCGACAATAAAGGAAGGCGCGCCGCTGAATTTCCGGGGGGGGGGGCTCTGGGGATCACCGCCGCCATTCAACATGTGTTTGTAATCGGTGGGCATTACATTTTGTCAGGCGCGGAAACACCCAGTAAGATCAAGCCGTTATGGATGATTTGTTTGATCGCAAGACACAAGCACAAGCGTGCCGCCTGCAAGTCGCCGTCGGCGTCGATAATTCTATGGGTCTCATAATAGGTATGAAAGTTATGACTTAATTCCTGCAAATAATAAACCAGTGTGTGCGGTTCATAATTAACGGCGGCTTTTTCAAGCGTTTCTTTATAGCTCGCCAGTTTGGTCAAAAGCTGTTGCTCCTTATATTCCCCCAGTGATTCCAGTTTATCGATTTGATCCCGCCAAATAAAGTCAATATTTTGTTGTTGAAGTTTGTCCTGTAAGCGGCAAATACGGGCGTGGGCATATTGTATGTAGAAGACCGGATTTTTCTTGCTGCTGGATTTGGCCAACTCCAAATCAAAATCCAAGTGTTGTTCGCTCTTGCGCATCACATAAAAAAAACGCGCGGCGTCTTTGCCCACTTCCTTATATAACTCGGATAAGGTTATGAACCGGCCTGAGCGGGTCGACATGGGTATTTTTTCCTGGTCGCGGAAAAGCGATACGTATTGTATCAAGAGTATCTCCAATTTATTATTGTCATCGCCAAGGGCTTCCAGTACCGCCCGTATACGGCCAATGTAGCCGTGATGATCGGCGCCCCAGATATTGACGATCTTATCGTAGCCTCGTTGAAATTTGTGATGATGGTAGGCCGCGTCCGATGCAAAATAAGTGCTTTGACCATTATCGCGCACCACGACTCGGTCTTTTTCATCTCCCAGGTTTTTGGAACGGAACCATAATGCGCCATTTTTTTTATAGGTATGCCCTCCGGCCGCCAGTTTTGCCAGCACTTCGGCAACTCGGTCATTATCCAATAACGAACTCTCTAAAAACCAATTATCAAAGGCCACACTGAATTCGGTTAAATCATGTTTAATATTGGCTAAAATCAGGTCCAGACCGGTCTGATGGAAAGTGGCATAGCGGTCGCCTAATTTGATTTTTATCTCATCGATCAAGGCATCCAATTGTTGTTCGGGGTCGCCGGTATTGGCGATCTGAATCGGACGTACCAGTGAATCGGAGTGTTGCTTTTTCAAGACTTCGGCAACGTCAGAGATATAATCGCCCTGGTAAGCCTGCTCCGGAAATGCCACCACTTGGCCATTTTGTTGCAAATAACGGAGATATATACTGACGGCAAGAATATCGGTCTGGCGACCCGCATCATTCACATAATATTCTCTATCGACTTTGTAACCCATGGTTTCGAGCAGATTGGCCACCACCGCGCCGTAAGCCGCCCCTCTTCCATGCCCCACGTGCAGAGGCCCGGTCGGATTGGCCGAGACAAATTCAATCAATGCTGTTTTTCCCGCATGGGTATCAGTTCGGCCATAGCCGCTACCGGCCTGCAGAATGTCTTTAATGATAAGACCCTGGGCGCTGTGCTGAATAAAAAAATTGATGAAACCGGCCCCGGCGATTTCGATTTTTTTGATTAAAGCCGAAGCGGATATATGGCTGACGATGAGCGCCGCTAATTGACGCGGAGACGTATGGGCACGCTGCGCCAACACCATCGCAATATTGCAGGCATAGTCGCCGTGCAGCTTATTACGACTTGTTTCCACTTGGATTTTATCCGGGATCAATAACGCCGGCGTTTGTTGTTTGTTAATCTCGCTTAGAGAATCTCTAACAAGATCTGCAATGACTTGTTTCAACGACCACACCTCGGCACAAAGGCGCTCATTCTAAGTCTCAATTTCGATACCAAAACAAGCGATTATCTAACGACGGTCAGCCCCAGGATTTCCCAATTCTGCATCCCACCTCGATACCATTTTAATTTGTGCGGAGGATAACCGAATCGCATCAGGGTTCTGATATTGGTGGGGGATTGCCCACACCACATGCCATTACAGAATAATACCAGTGTTTTTGCATCGCTAAAGTCCCATAGCCCCTCATAGTTGACCGCACCAAATCGGGTTTCCATAATTTCAGCAATGGTAAATGGGTCGGCACCCGCACCCGGCTTGAGTTTGGCCCATGGAATATTGACCGATCCGGGAATGGTGCCATGGGCAACCCAGTCAGGGGTCCTGGAATCGATAACCAGTACCGAGTCATCGCCGCTGGTATTGCGCCTGAGATATTCCAACATCTCAAGTTCACCAACCGTCTCCACTCCGGGCGCGAGCGTTGCCGGCTGAATGCAAAACGGCGGGCATTTTCTGGAGGTTTTTGCATAGAAAGGATTAACCGTATTATTGGGGTCCTGGTTGCGCTTGATTGTTATTTTCCTGCCGTTATGGAGCACGTCCACGCTCTGAATGCTTGTATTGATGCCCACTTCATCGCCGTGAGCATTCACCGCCAGGCCGCATACAATGGCCAGCGCAACGGCAATGGCTATGACGGATCTCCCTTGCATATGTAAATTATTGTTAACCATGGTTACAGTATCTCTTGCGGATCAATATCGATAGACCAGCGGACCGTTCTGCCGAGTTTGTTACTATCCAGATAATTAATCCATGGACTAATAGTCCGTTGTAATATTGTTCGACTGCCGGATTGAATGAAGAGCTGCATTCTGTATCTGCCCGAACGTTTCTTGACCGGGGCGGTAATCGGACCAAATACATCAATGCCCGGCTCTTGCATTGCCGAAAGTTTATTTTTTGCATCGCTAAGAAATGCATTGATCGGTGCTATCTTATTCGCTTCCGCCCTCAGTAATGCATGGTAACTGAACGGTGGCAGCAATGCCGCTTTTCTTTCGGCCAGCAATTTTTTTGAGTATGCCCGATACCCGGAATTTGTCAAAATACGTAACAGCTCATGATCCGGGTAATGAGTTTGAATCAACACATTGCCGGGTTTGTCGCCGCGCCCGGCTCTTCCGCCCACCTGGACAAGCAATTGCGCCAGCCGTTCGCCGGCGCGGTAATCGCTGCCAAATAAACCCCGATCAGCGTCAATAATCCCGGTAAGTGTGATATTTGGAAAATGATGCCCTTTTGCCAGCATTTGTGTGCCAATTACAATGTCAGCCGAGCCTTGTTCAATGTCATCGAGTAGCCGCTGCAGGGCATTCTTTTTTTGAGTGGTGTCTCGGTCAAAACGAATAATATTGGCATCGGGAAACAAGCCTGAGAGGGTCTCCTCAATCCTTTCCGTACCATGCCCTATTTTAGACAATGCATTTTTGCCGCATTGGGCACAGATCCATATGGCCTGTTTTTGAGATTCACAATGATGGCAGATAAGCGCATTCCTTGATTTATGGTAGGTGTAGGGATAGAGACAGCGCGGGCAAATGATCTTATAGCCGCATTCATGACATAATAAATGATTGGCGTAGCCTCGCCGATTCAAAAAAAGCAAAACCTGGCGGTTGTTTTCAAGTTCCCTCCGAATCCATGTAAGCAGGGTTTGAGAAATGGCACCGTGCATTTTAGTGCCGCGCAAGTCGATGATATTATAGGCCACCGGCTTGGCGTTGCCGGCACGTACCGGCAGTCTGATACAATGGATTTTTTTTGCCTGCACGTTGTTTAGCGTTTCCATGGATGGCGTGGCGCTGCCAAGAATGGCCGGCACCCTGTCTCTTTTGGCGCGCACCATCGCGACGTCCCTGGCCGAATAGCGAAACGTATCCTGCTGTTTGTAGGAAGGATCATGTTCTTCATCGACAATATACAGTCCGGGCCGAGCCAACGGCGTCCAGATTGCGGAGCGGGTGCCCAGAATAATCGGCGCCTGTCCGCGTTTGGCCTTGATCCAACCGTTAAAATGTTCTGCTGCGGACAGGCCGGAATGTTGTACGGCTATTTCGGCGCCAAATCGCTCGCGAAAACGTGCAATCAGTTGTGGTGTGAGCCCGATTTCAGGAAGTAATACCAGTGCCTGCAAGTTGTTATTCAACCTGTCTTCTATCGCGCGCAAGTAGATTTCGGTTTTGCCGCTGCCGGTTACCCCGTCCAATAATATTGGATTATAGCCGTTGATTTTTTGCTGTATTAATTTGACGGCATGCCGTTGATCTTTGTTCAGGATGATTTTGCCGTTGCGCGCTGCAAATACATTTGCCGGAATCGGGGCCGGATCGGTTTTTTTTATTAATCCCTTTGCAAATAATCCGGCAACGGGTTTCTTCCAATTATTGAAGTTTTCTGCAAGCAGGTTTTCGCCAACCGGATTTTTGGACTCGCGGATAAAACAATAAATCCGTTTCTGCAAAGTCGCGGTTGTCGGTAATTGATCGATATTGCCGGAATGCTCGCCGTTTATTGACCAGTAATTAACGACCGGTATCGTGGTCGATGAATCATGTCCGGCCAACTTTGCAGGTAGCGATTGGAAGATCACCTCGCCTATCGGATAATGATAGTAGTCACTGGCCCATATTAATAAATCCAGATGTGCCGGGCTGATTATTGGTTGCTCATCGATGATCCGGATCACCCGTTTGAGTCTGTTTTTTTCGATATTTGTCCTGGTGGAGACCGATAAAATCAAACCAACGGTCTGATTCTTGTTGCCGAAGGGCAATAACACCCGGCTCCCGGGTTCAATATTTTTTATCAAGACGTTCTCCGGCGGTAAATAATCAAAATAACGTCGTAACGGTGTCTTGACCGCGATATTAAGACAACAAAAACTCGAGTTCATATTGAATTTGAGATGGGAATGAAATAGTTAATCAGTACCCGCCCTAAACGAGACGCTACAATGCAATGCCAGGCGGCGGCACCGAATAGTGCCGTCATTGCATCGACCCGGTGTGATCGCCTAAAACAATTGTTCCGGTATTTCGTTGACAAAGTCATCCAGATACAGATCGCCGCCAGGCTGATCAATTTGTTCGGGGGGAATATTTTCTGTTCTGAAGATCTCAAAGATTGCATCCGGATCAGATACTGAGGCACGCTGACCGCTGTGCGAATCAATTTTGATGTTGGTCAACCCCGTGGGTCTGGCGATGATCGATTCCGGCATGCCGGCCAATACCGGCTTCATATATTCTATCCACATGGGCAAGGCCGCACGAGAGCCGGTTTCGCGGCTACCCAGGGGTCGAAACTGATCAAATCCAACCCAGGCAATAGTGGCGATATTGCGATTGAAGCCGGCGAACCAGGCATCATGTTGATTGTTGGTCGTGCCTGTTTTGCCGGCCAGATCATTTCTGTTTAACGACAACGCTTTTCTGCCCGTACCGTGCCTTATCACGTCTCGCATTATCGAATTCATAATATGGATATTTCTGGGGTCGACAACCATGGGGGCAATATTTTGTTTTGGCCCGACGAATTCATTATTCATCTCGGTGACCTCCGAAGTCAGTGCCTGATCACTCGCCGGCGTTGTTTGTAGTGTATGTTCGGATTCATCGACTGATTGGTATGTACATTCTCTGCATACGGTTTTAGGCGTGGCCTGAAATAACTGCGTACCGTCATAGGTGCTGATCGTCTCTATTAAATGCGGATCGATTAAATAACCATTATTGGCAAATACACAATATCCGCGAATCAGTTCCCAGGGCGTCAGTTCACCGCTACCAAGAGCCAGGGAAAGATTGGCCGGTAGCCGTGAGGTATCGAAACCGAAACGGGCAATATGATCGAGAGCAAATGGCAACCCTATTTCGTCTAATAATCTGACTGAAACCAGGTTACGAGATTTGACCAAGGCTTCGCGAAACCGGGTCGGACCATAGCTTTTTCTACTGTAATTTTTCGGCCTCCATTCATTCCCTGATCCCGGATCAGCGAAGACCACGGGCGCATCATTGATAATGGACGCCGCCGTTTTCCCGGCCCGCAGTGAAGCCGAATAGATAAAGGGTTTGAAACTGGAACCGGGCTGGCGTTGCGCCTGGGTAACGCGGTTGAATTTACTGCGCAAAAAATCAAAACCGCCGACTAAAGCCAGGGTGGCGCCGTTGTCCGGGTTCATCGAAACAAGCCCGCCCTCTACCGCCGGTATTTGTGATAGCTGCCATTCTCCTTCCACCGATTCCCGTAATCGCACAATATCACCAATTTGCAGAATTTCACCGGCGGTCCTGGGCGCCGGGCCGCGCCGGTTTTCGGTAATATAAGGTCTTGCCCATTGCAGTCCATTCCAGTTAATTGCCACTCTTCCTATGCCGTGAATAAACGCGGTCGCCGATTTTGTGCCGACTTCAATAATAACGGCCGGAATCAAATTGCCCAGCATCGGAAAGGCATCAAGTAGTTTGCTGAAATCGGCCTCGGTCCGGGTGTGCACGTCGATATCGAAGCGCTGTTCCGCCCCCCTGTAACCATGACGTTGATCATAATCAATCAGCGCTTTCCTCAGCGCAAGATTGGCGGCGATTTGGCTGTTATCGATTATCGTGGTTCTGACTATCAGACCCTGGGTATAAACCTCTTCCCCAAAACGCTCAAGCAGGTCCGCTCTCACCATTTCCGCGACGTAAGGGGCTTCTATATCCGTGGCCGGTTTGTATAACGATGCCGTGATCGGTTGCACCTTGGCGTGTTGATACTCATTTTCATCTATGAAATTCTGTTCCCGCATCCTTCTTAATACATAATTTCTCCTGTCCAAGGCCCTTTTTGCATCAGTAACGGGATTATTTTTTGACGGTGCCGTGGGCAGACCGGCGATCATCGCGGCTTGTGCCAGCGTAAGTTCATCGATCCCGGCACTGTAATATACTTGCGCCGCCGCCGAGATACCGTATGCCCGCTGACCGAAATAAATTTTATTCAGATACAGCTCAAGTATTTCTTGCTTGCTTAATTCACGTTCAATCTTGAGCGCAAGAAATACCTCATTTAGTTTACGGGCATACGTTTTTTCTCTGGATAGAAAAAAATTACGCGCGACCTGCATGGTAATGGTGCTGGCGCCCTGCTTCTTGGTGCGTGTTTTGATCAGAGAATAAACCGCCCTGATCATGGCCTGCCAATCCACCCCCGGATGGCTATAAAAGCGATCATCTTCGGCGGCAATAAAGGCCTTTATCAGTTTATCCGGCACCTGATCGATAGCCACCGGGGCGCGGCGTTTTTCACCAAATTCGGATATTAATGCGCCTTGACTGCTGTAAACGCGCAACGGCACCTGCATCTTTACGTCTTTAAGAGTGTCGATATCCGGCAGTCCGGGGACCACGTACCAGGCAATTATTGCCACGGAAATAATGCAAATTATCAGAACAATCAAAAGCAAATTGAATACGAAACGCAACATATTGTGGCTATTCTATCAGATCGATCAATATATATTGTTTTTTATAGATAATTGCAAATATACCGGGATTTGCTTAATAAATTGTAAAAATTACTTGTTTTTTTTTTTTTGTTGACTATAGTTACAGATCAGTAGTTAATGTGATATTATATATATAATGTATAAAGCCTCATACTAAAAGGAAAATTTTGTGTTTTTATTTAAGAAAAAAACGACCAAGCTGCTGGGAATCGATATCAGTGCAACCGCAGTAAAGTTACTTGAACTTGACCGTCGCGGTAGCAAACACCGAGTGGAAAGTTATGCCGTTGAGCCTTTGCGTAGCGATGCCGTTACCGAAAAGGGGATACAGGATATCGAAGCGGTCGCCGAATCGATCAGACGGGCGGTTAAAAAATCCGGTTCAAAAACTAAACAAGTTGCAGTTGCAGTGGCCGGTTCATCGGTGATCACCAAGGTTATTAACATGCCGCATGGATTATCTGACGGTGATATGGAAAATCAGATTCAATTGGAGGCGGATCAATATATCCCATTCCAATTGGAAGAAGTGGCGATGGATTTTGAAGTGATGGGGGAATCAAAAGATAATCCCGATCAGGTGGACGTATTGTTGGCCGCTTCCCGGTCTGAAAATATTGATAACCGGGTGGCCGCAATGGATCTCGCCGGCCTCACTGCCAAAATCGTAGACGTGGAGGCCTTCGCCGTTGAAAATGCGGTCAACATGATGGCCAGGGAACAATTTATTGGCAGCGAGAATCAGGTGATCGCGGTTGTGGACGTGGGCTCCACGCTTACCATATTTAGTGTGATGGAAAACCTCAAAACGATTTATTCCCGTGAGCAGACCTTTGGCGGTGCGCAATTAACCGAGGATATTCAACGCCGTTACGGACTCTCTTATGAAGAAGCGGGTCTCGCCAAAAAACAAGGGGGGTTGCCCGATAACTATGAGCCTGAGGTGCTTGGGCCTTTCAAGGAGGCAATGGCCCAACAAATAAGTCGCGCGCAACAGTTTTTCCTGTCGTCCAGTGCGTTGGGACAGATAGATCATCTGATTTTAGCGGGAGGTTGTTCGTCGATTCCCGGCATAGCGGAAATGGTTGAAGAGAAAGTTGGGGTCCATACGACGGTGGCGAATCCATTCGCCAATATGTCGATTGCGTCAAGAGTGGCAGCCAACTCGTTGAGCAAAGATGCCCCGGCAATGATGATTTCATGTGGGTTAGCACTTAGGAGCTTTGAGTAATGCCTCATATTAACTTACTTCCATGGCGCGAAGAGCGGCGTAAAGAACAACAGGTCGAATTTATAATAACGCTGGTTATTGTTAGCGCAATCGGTGGCGTACTCTGGGGCATAGGACATTTCTACCATACCCAGTTAATCAGTGCCCAGGATGCCAGGAATACTTATATTGAAACACAGATCGAAGTACTGGATAAAAAAATCGAGGCAGTAAAAAAACTCGAAGAGGAGAAAGAACGTCTGTTGGCAAGAATGCGTGCTATTGAAAACTTACAGGGAAACAGGCCATTAATTGTAAGATTATTTGATGAGATTGTAACAAGCCTGCCTGAGGGCGTAAGTCTTAGCAGCATAAAACAAAGTAAAAATAAAGTTTCAATTACCGGAGTTGCACAATCCAATGCCAGGGTCTCTTCATTTATGAGAAATATCAACAGCTCCGAATGGATCGATGAGCCTAATCTGCAGATCATCCAGGCGGATAAAGGCAAGAAAGCCGCTCAGGCCGACGCCAGTCTCAGCGAGTTCACGCTCAGCTTCAAACAGGTCCTTCCCAACGTGGAGGAGGAACAATGAACATTATAGAATCCATTAATAATTTAGACCCAAATAATCCCGGGGCCTGGCCGTTACCGATAAAACTGGCGCTCTTTATCATTATCGTGCTCGGAATACTCTATGCCGGTTGGAAACTGGACATTACCAAGCAACGTGAACAGCTTGCAGTGCTGCAAAAAACAGAAGCGGAACAAATTGAGGCATTGAAACTAAAGCAAAGGAAAGCGGCCAACCTGAAGGCGTTGCAGGAACAAATGCGGGAAATAGAACAGTCCTTTGGTGATATGGTGAGACAACTGCCGGATAAAACCGAGGTGGCCGGTTTACTCGTTGATATATCACAGACCGGTTTGTCCGCCGGCCTTGAGTTTAATCTGTTTAAACCCAAAGCAGAGGTGCCCGCCGAATTTTACGCCGAACTTCCCATTGAGATAGAGGTACAGGGCCGATACCACGAATTTGGTGAATTTGTAAGCGGCCTGGCCACGTTACCGCGTATCGTTACCACCCATGACATAGATATAAGTAAGAATAAAGATGACGTCTTAACAATGCAGGCGATTGCTAAAACGTACCGTGCATCGGAATCCGACGCCGAATTGGAAACTGACGCCGAATAATATTATGAATAAATTGAATAAAAAACAGGCAGTCAAACTTATTTTATCAAGCGTTTGCAGTTTGGGTTTGCAGGCCTGTGTTTCCCATGATATTAGCGATCTCGAAACTCAAATATCCGCAATTATGGCAACACCGGGCGGACGCATTGAACCCTTGCCAGAAATTACCCCGTATGAGGCTTATACCTATGAATCCGGTTTGGAAAACGCGAAAGATCCGTTCCGATCTCTTTTCGCAAAGGCACCGGAGGACGTTGCCGGAGAATCCGCGGGCTCGGGTTTAACCGCCGAAATGGAAAGAGAAATAAAGAATCGCAATCGTGAAGAGTTGGAACAGTTTGAACTTGATAGCTTAAGGATGGTTGGCACGCTCCAAGACGCGGAAGAATATTGGGGGATTGTGTTAGACCCGGATAAAACGGTACACAGGGTTAAGGCTGGAAATTATTTGGGCGTGAACATTGGCAAGATCACCAATATTTTTGAAGACCGGATCGAGCTCAGAGAAATCGTTCAAAATAGTCAGGGCAGATGGGAGGAGCGTGAAGCAAGCCTGGCCCTGGAGGAATTGCAATAAAAATACAGCGAGGTATATGAATTATGAATGCTCTCGACGCAAATACACATTTCCTAAAAGGTTATGAAACTATGAAAAATATGATACACAGGGTAATATATATCGGGATCATCTCGATCCTTTCGTCAATGTTTGCCGTCACCGCATATGCCGTTTCCCTGGATGATATTAGTTTTGCCGGGGTGTCCGGTAACCGAGTTCAGATAACACTGAATTTTTCTGAACCATTATCGGCCGAACCATTGAATTTCGCGATAGATAACCCCGCGCGCATTGCCCTTGATTTGCCCAATGTGACCTTAAACCTCGCCGAAAAAAATCAATCCATAGGCATAGGTGCGGCACACAGCATAACCGCGGTGGAAGCGTCCGGCAGGACACGCGTGGTATTGAATCTGGTGCAGTCGGTTCTATATGAGGTGGAGTTACAGGACAGCAGCGTGCTACTCACCCTGTTTTCCTCCCCTGAGATTGCCGTTACCCCAACCGGTGTAAGCAGTACCATAAAGGATATTGATTTTCGCCGCGGCGATGCGGGTGAAGGCAAGATCACCGTGCGTTTGTCGGATGCAACAACCGGGGTTAATCTGGGTTATGAAGGCGGACAGGTGGTGGTGGACTTTATTGATACACAATTACCCGGTGAACTGGATAGAAACCTTGACGTCACCGATTTTGCCACCCCGGTACAATATATCAATACATCTGCCAGTGGCAATAATGTTCGCATGATGATCTCTACGTTAACCGAGGAGTACGATCACCTGGCATATCAAGCGGATGATCTTTATACCATTGAATTCAAGCCATTAACCAAAGCCGACCTTGAAAAGCAAAAAAAGGAACGATTTGGTTATACCGGCGAACGGCTGTCGTTGAATTTCCAGGATATCGAGGTACGCGCGGTATTACAGTTGATTGCCGACTTCATCGGCTTTAACCTGGTCACCAGTGACACCGTGGGCGGCAACGTGACCTTGCGTCTTAAAAATGTTCCCTGGGACCAGGCTCTGGATATCATTCTTACCGCCAGAGGACTGGGCCAGCGACAGAACGGTAACGTCTTGTTGATCGCGCCTCAGGAAGAGCTCGCCGCTCGTGAAAGATTGGAACTGGAGGCGGAAAGACAAATAGAAGAACTTGCTCCGCTACGCACCGAATTTGTACAAATTAATTATGCCGATGCGCCGGAGATGGCCACCCTGATCCAGGCGGAGGAGACGAATTTATTATCCGAGCGTGGCACGGTTGCGATTGATGAAAGAACTAATACATTAATTATTCAGGATATTGCCACCAGCCTGGAAGCAATCAGGGGTCTGGTGACACAGTTGGACATTCCGATCAAACAGGTTTTGATCGAATCCCGAATCGTGAACGTGGATGAGGACGTGATGAAAGAGATCGGAGTGCGGTTTGGGTATAGTATCAATAGTAAAGGTGGAGATGAAGGTGGAGGTCTTAGCCGTGAGGCCGGCGGAAGCCCGGGGGTGCTCATAGGAGGAAGACGACCCGGCGGTACAGCAGAGCAAGGCACCGCATTTAATGTGGATGGGAATGAGGGGCTGATCGTTGACTTGCCGGTCACAGAGGCCGGTGTCGCAAATCTTGGTTTGGCTATCGGCAAAATCGGATCATATCTACTACAACTCGAATTATCCGCGTTGATAGCCGAAGAGCGGGTTGAGAATATTGCCAGCCCGCGTGTTATTACCTCAAATCAGCATGAGGCGCTGATTGAATCGGGTATACAGATCCCATATCAGGAGGCCACCTCCAGTGGTGCAACCTCGGTTTCATTTCAGAATGCGACCTTGAGTTTGCGCGTTACCCCACAAATCACACCCGATGATCAAGTACTCATGGATCTGCAAGTGACTCAGAATACAAGAGGTTCCCCCGAGGTATTGGGGGTCCCACCAATCAATACCCGAGTTGTATCGACACAGGTGTTGGTCAGTAACGGTGAGACGGTGGTGCTGGGCGGCGTTTATACCAAAGAGGAAACCAAAGCCCTTACTCGCGTACCCTTCTTCAGTGAGATACCCTATCTGGGTTTCCTGTTCAAGAATAAAAGCGATAACGTGGAGAAGGCGGAGCTGTTGATTTTTGTTACGCCAAAAATCCTGAAGGATGGACTGACGACGTAGGACTCATCTCAAGGACGTTTTTTAAAGATGCGGCCTGATATCACAGGCCGCATCTGTTTTTTTATTACTCCCTGTTATCAGCTTGGACTGGTATTATTCAATATGTGCAATTAAATACCTCCAATATATTTCTTATCGGCCCCATGGGCGCGGGCAAAACCACCGTGGGCAAACGACTTGCTCACAGATTATCCAGACAATTTTATGATAGCGACGCGGAAATTGAGGCATCGACCGGGGCAAGTATTCCTCTTATCTTCGAGCTGGAAGGGGAAAAAGGGTTCCGAAAACGTGAATGTCGGATGATTGCCACTCTGGTTAAAAAAAAACCGATTGTACTGGCAACGGGCGGCGGGGTCGTTTTGGATAAGAAGAATCGTCAACAATTAACAGAAAACGGTTATGTCGTCTATCTGAAATCAGTACCCGAGAAATTGATGTTAAGGACGATCAAGGACAAAACGCGGCCTTTTTTACAGTCGGCCGACCCCCAAGCCACGATCAAAAAAATACTCAAGCAAAGAGAACCTTTGTACCGGGAAATTGCGGACTTGATAGTCGAAACAGATCAACTTGGCATTACTCGCGTTGTGGATACCCTATACCGGCACTGTATCGATAAATGAACGTCATCATGGCCAACTTCGACAAGCGAAGTTACCCTATTTACGTGGGTGATGACGTCATCAACTCGGCGGATATATTTCAGCGACACGTCCATGGCAGACAGATCATGCTGGTTTCAAATGAAACCGTCGCACCGATGTATCTGGATAATATCGTGCGACATTATGTTGATCATATCGTTAAGCGGATTATTTTACCCGATGGCGAACAATACAAATCCATCGCGTACCTGGAACGGATTATTACCGGTCTGCTTGAGAATAAATTCAATAGGAATTGTTGCCTGGTGGCATTGGGTGGCGGCGTGATCGGCGATATAACCGGGTTTGCCGCCGCCTGTTATCAACGCGGTATCGATTTTATTCAAGTGCCGACAACATTATTGGCACAGGTTGACGCATCGGTTGGCGGCAAGACGGCCGTTAATCACCCCTTGGGAAAAAATATGATCGGCGCATTTCATCAGCCCGTGGCGGTGATCGCGGATACGAGCGTTTTAAAGAGCTTGCCGGAGCGAGAATTTGTCGCGGGCATGGCCGAGATAATAAAATACGGGTTGATTAAGGATCGCAAATTTCTCGATTGGCTTGATGACAATATTGAAACCTTGCTCAATCGCGACCATGATGCGCTGGCATATGCAATAGAATGCTCATGTGCCAACAAGGTGCAAATAGTGGAAAAAGATGAACGTGAAGCGGGCCTGCGGGCAATTCTTAATTTTGGCCATACATTCGGACACGCGATAGAAACCGCACTTGAATATAAACACTGGTTACACGGAGAAGCAGTGGCGTGCGGTATGTTAATAGCGGCGGAATTATCACGAGCATCCGGCTGGCTGACTATGCAAGACGTTGATAGAATCAGGCGGATGCTTGAACGAACCGGACTGCCGGTGCGGTTGCCGAGCGGCGTCACCGCCGAACGCCTGTTGGAATTGATGGCTGTGGATAAAAAGACCAAGGATGGAAAAATACACCTGATATTGCTGAAACGGATCGGTGAGGCTATTGTGACCGCAAATTACGATCAGACTAAACTGGTCCGGATAATGGGTAATTTCTTGGTTTGCTAGAGCACAATCATAATGGCTGATCTGGCCAAATATGCGGCCCAAACCGGGAACTCGAAAGGACGCCTGCATAAGGAATTGCAAAGCGATTATCGTGATGAATACCAACGTGACCGAGACCGCATTATTCATTCGGCGGCGTTTCGCCGGCTGGAACACAAGACCCAGGTATTTATCAATTATAAAGGGAGCATGAAGCGCACCCGCCGGACCGACCCCCGCGGAGTTTCTCATGACAACATATTCCATCATTCCGAATATCGCACCCGCTTAACCCATTCCATGGAAGTGGCTCAAATAGGCAGGACAATTGCCAGAGCCTTGTCGCTAAATGAGGACTTGACCGAGGCCATATGCCTGGCACATGATCTTGGTCATACCCCGTTTGGTCATGCCGGTCAGGATGCCCTCAATAAGAGTATGGCGGATTTTGGCGGGTTTGAACATAATATGCAGTCGCTAAGAATCGTCGACTCGCTGGAAGAAAAATATGCCGAGTTTCCGGGATTAAACCTGACCTTTGAAACACGGGAAGGAATACTAAAACATTGCTCAAGAGTCCAGGCCCGGTCACTGGGTGAGCTGGGGAAAAGATTTCTTCACCGGCGGCAGCCCGGATTGGAAGCGCAGATCGCCAATATTGCCGATACCATCGCCTACAATCATCATGATATCGATGATGGTATAAGGGCCGGATTAATCCATTTTGAGAAATTGATGGAATGTATGCTTTTCAGGCAACAATATGAAGCGGTTAAAAAGACCTGGCCTGATTTGACGTCAAACCGAATGCGGCATGAGGTGATACGGCGTATGATTAACCAACAAGTCAGTGATTTAATCGAAACCAGTCAAGAAAATATTGCTGCAAATGATCCTCGCGGCATAGACGAAGTCAGGGCGTCTTCCGAGCCAATGATTGGCATGAGTAATACGATGCAGACAATGAATATGGAATTAAAAAGATTTCTCCAGAATAATCTATATCAACACCCGCACGTCAAAACCGAGAACAAACAGGCAAAAACAATGGTGCGGGCTTTATTTGCAGCCTATAGTGAGGATCCGGGCTTGCTACCGCAAAATGATACCCATGCGGGGCTTGAAAAAAAGATAGCGGATTATATTGCAAGCATGACGGACGGATTTGCAATTGACCAATTCAATAGGATCAAAACCTGAGACACCCCATATTCATGATCAAACTGTACCGACGTATTCTTTACCTCATTTTTGTAGATTGCCGGAAAAAACACGGCGTGTCGCCGATATTGCACCGATCATGATTGGCTTATCTGACAAAAACATTGAAAATAGGGACTTATGAACCCGACCAGGCTTTGCATTGGTCCAAATAGAATGGTAAATTTTATGCTATCCAATTTAATGAGCCAATCCTGATGATCAGATCCTCTGATTTGTCACATTTAGATGACAGAAGCCTGTTGATTTTCAAATCACTGGTTGAATGTTTTATAGAAGACGGCCAACCGGTCAGTTCACGTACGCTTGCCAAAGACGCGGATATTGCACTCAGTGCGGCCACGGTTAGAAATGTAATGGCTGATTTGGAAGACCTGGGTTTGCTCCATTCCCCACATACCTCCGCTGGAAGAGTGCCTACCGTACAAGGCTATCGTTTGTTCGTTGATGCTCTGCTACGCGTTAATCATCTTGGTGCTTCCGAGATGGAAAAAATTGCGCAGGAATTTGAATTGCACGAGGATATATCATCATTGCTGGAACACGCTTCAAGCATATTATCCAACATCACTCAACTTGCCGGAGTGGTGATGCTACCGAGAATGAAACCGCCTATATTACGACAAATCGAGTTTGCTTCCCTATCTGATAACCGCATTCTGGTGATTCTGGTGGTCAATGATCAGGACATCCAGAATCGTATTATCTACCCTGCCCGCCCCTATTCCCCTGCGGAACTGACACAAGTATCCAATTACCTGAACCGGATGTTTGCCGGGAAGGAGTTGACCAAGGTGCGCGCCGAGATCCTGCAGGAATTGGAACAAATCAAAGATAACGTGAACCAGTTGATGCAGACCGCAATTGAGATGGCGCAAAAGGCTTTCCAGACTAATGATACCGGAGATGATCTGGTTTTTTCCGGACAAACTAATCTGATGGGAGTCAAGGAATTATGTGATGTAGAGACACTCAAGAAGTTATTCGACTCCTTTAACCAGAAACGGGATATCCTGCATCTGCTGGAACAGTCGATCAATGCCCGGGGGGTGCAGATATTTATTGGCGAAGAATCCGGGTACGAGGTATTGGATAATTGTAGTATCGTCACTTCACCGTATGAGAAAGATGAACAGATACTGGGTGTGTTGGGCGTCATTGGACCAACCCGTATGCATTATGAAAGCGTGATTCCGATTGTGGACGTTACCGCAAAAATGCTGGGTTCGGCCTTGAATTCGCAACATTAGTCTCCAAATTCTTTCGTAGCGGTTTTTTATAATGACAATTTCCTTATATTGTTTACCAGAGGAGAATGACTATGTCGAAAGAACAGCATGGTAGCGAAAATGGTGGGGAGGCGTCTGCGGTAACTAATGAGGCAGAGCGGGAACCGATTCACACCGACCAGGATGGAAGCCAAGATGAACAAGAACAACACGGTATCGCAAAGGAACGGATCAAAAATGACAAGGATGCGTCCACGGTAAGTAATCAGGCAAAGCAAGAACCGATTAATACCGACCAAGATGCACGCCAGGATAAAGATGAAAACGATATTGAAACACTGAAACAAGCACTGGAAACGAAAACACAGGAAGCCGATGATAATCTCGATAAGATAAAACGGGTTCAGGCCGAGATGGAAAACCTGCGTAAGCGTACGCTTAAAGACGTGGAAAATGCGCATAAATACGCCCTGAAAGAGTTTATCAATGAATTATTACCTGCCATTGATAGTCTGGAGCTGGGATTGTCAGCCTTGGGAAGTGCGGACAATATCAAGGAGATACGTGAGGGGATGAACCTTACATTGAAAAAATTTATCGGGATCATGGAAAAATTTGACATCAAGGTTATCGACCCCAGTGGAGAAAAATTCAACCCCGACCAACATGAAGCCGTATCCACGCAAGCAGGGCAAGGCCAGGCAGTCGATATGGTGGTGAAAGTGGTACAGAAAGGCTATCAACTTCACGACAGGCTGGTGAGACCGGCACGGGTTATTGTTTCAAAATAGGCCTGTCTTGGCTTGAAAACACCGCCACCAGGCCATATATGGCTTTTAATGAAATTAAAGTATGAATCTTTGGAGAAAAAATTATGGGCAAAATAATCGGCATCGATCTAGGCACGACCAACTCATGCGTTGCCGTGTTGGAAGGCGGCCAAACCAAGGTTATTGAGAACAGTGAAGGCGCCAGAACCACGCCGTCGATTGTGGCATATACCGATGATGACGAAATCCTCATCGGTCAGTCCGCCAAACGTCAATCGGTAACCAATCCTGAAAATACGCTGTTTGCAGTGAAACGACTCATCGGTCGTCGTTTTGACGATAGTGTCGTGCAAAAAGACATGAGTATGGTGCCCTACAAAATCGTCAAAGCGGATAATGGCGACGCCTGGGTTGAGGTCAAAGGTAAAAAAATTGCCGCTCCGGAAATTTCAGCGCGGGTCTTAATGAAAATGAAACAGACTGCGGAAGATTATCTTGGCGTCGAGATCAAAGAGGCCGTTATAACTGTTCCCGCGTACTTTAATGATTCACAACGTCAGGCCACCAAGGACGCCGGTCGCATTGCCGGTCTGGACGTTAAACGCATTATCAATGAACCCACCGCGGCCGCGCTGGCCTATGGCATGGATAAGAAACGCGGTGACGCCAAGATAGTGGTGTACGATCTGGGTGGCGGCACTTTTGACATTTCCATTATCGAGATCGCCGAGGTCGATGGCGAACATCAATTTGAAGTACTTTCCACCAACGGCGACACCTTTCTCGGCGGCGAAGATTTTGATCTGCGTATTATCGATTTTCTCTGTGATGAATTCAGGAAAGAACAGGGGGTTGATTTACATAATGATCCTTTGGCACTGCAACGCCTGAAAGAGGCGGCGGAAAAAGCCAAGATTGAATTATCATCCAGTCAGCAGACGGACATTAATCTGCCCTACGTCACGGCTGATTCCAGCGGCCCTAAGCATCTTAATCTCAAATTGACTCGCGCCAAACTCGAATCGCTGGTCGAGGCCCTGGTGGAACGTACCATTGAGCCTTGCCGCACCGCATTGCAGGATGCCGGCATTTCCACGTCGGATATCACCGATGTGATTCTGGTAGGCGGTCAAACTCGAATGCCCAAAGTACAATCAACCGTGCAGGAATTTTTCGGTAAAGAACCGCGTAAGGACGTCAACCCGGACGAGGCCATTGCAATCGGTGCGGCGATTCAAGCCGGCGTACTGGGTGGCGACGTCAAAGATATATTACTGCTTGACGTTACGCCTTTATCCCTGGGCATTGAGACTCTGGGTGGCGTGATGACACAGTTGATCGATAAAAACACCACTATCCCGACCAAGGCCAATCAGGTTTTTTCAACCGCGGAAGACAGTCAAACGGCGGTAACCGTCCATGTTTTGCAGGGAGAACGTGAAATGGCATCCGGTAATAAATCATTAGGCCGATTTGATCTGACCGATATTCCCCCGGCGCCGCGCGGGGTGCCACAAATCGAGGTAACCTTTGATATTGATGCAAACGGTATTCTCAACGTGTCCGCCCAGGATAAGGCCACGGGTAAAGAGCAGTCAATTATCATCAAGGCATCAAGTGGTTTATCCCAGGAAGAAATCGACAAGATGGTCAAAGACGCTGAATCTCATGCGGAAGAAGATCATAAGGCGAAACAATTGGTCGAATCACGCAACGTAGCCGAGAATATGGTGCACGCAACTACAAAATCCATCGCAGAGCTCGGCGATAAACTGGAAGAGCAGGAGAAAAAGGATATAGAAGCCGCGATTGCCGAGCTCAAAGAGGCATTAAAAGGCAATAATAAAGAAGAAATTGACGCCAAAACTAAAACCTTGACCGAGGCCGCAGGCAAGCTGGCGGAGCGCGCCTATGCCGCCCAGTCCGAATCTGCTGAAGAGGCACCGGCCGATACTGCCTCATCATCGGGGGGCAGCGGTAACACTGAGGATGAAAATGTTGTTGATGCCGAATTCGAAGAAGTCGATGACGACAAAAAATAACCCTGCTCCGCCAAGCTCAGACCCTGATCTTTAGCTAAAAAAATATAATTATTATGACTCGGGAAGGTTCATTAGCTCTCCTGGCTTTGGCAGTGTGGCAACAACCCGGAAGAAGCGCGGAAGAGCAATCCAGTGGCGGATAAACGGGACTATTATCAAGTGCTCGGCGTTACAAGAAATGCCGGCGATAATGACATAAAGAAGGCCTATCGGCGTTTAGCCATGAAATATCATCCGGACCGTAACGCCGATGATAATACCGCGGAAGAGAAATTCAAAGAGGCTAAAGAAGCCTATGACGTTTTATCCGATAAGCAAAAAAGAGAGGCTTATAATCAATTCGGGCATGCCGGTGTAGAGGCCAACGCAAGCGGCGGCGGGTTTAGTCAAGGTTCCGGGATTGGTGATATCTTCGACAGTGTTTTCAGTGATATATTTGGTGGTGGTGGCGGTGCACGAGGACGGAATCGTGCCTATCGTGGCGCCGACCTTCGCTATGATTTTGAATTGAGCCTGGAAGAGGCTGTTTCCGGCAAAACCGTAAAGATTCAGGTGCCGAAGATGGTGGCTTGCCACACCTGTGGCGGTTCCGGCACAAACAGAGGCAAGCCACCGATAGACTGTTCGGCCTGTGGCGGTGCCGGACAGGTTCGAATGCAACAAGGTTTTTTTTCGGTCCAGCAAACCTGTCCACAATGTCGAGGCGTGGGCAAGATCATCACTGATCCCTGTCATACCTGTAAAGGTCAGGGACGGGTGCGTAATAATAAAACTATCTCAGTGAAAATTCCGGAGGGGGTGGATACCGGTGATCGTATTCGCTTGTCCGGTGAAGGTGAAGCCGGAGAAAACAGAGGCCCGACCGGAGATCTCTACGTGCATATTATTGTTAAGGATCATCCTCTATTCACAAGAGACAACAACGACCTCTATTGTGACGTACCGATCAGTTTCACAACCGCAGTCCTGGGCGGTGAACTGGAATTACCGACCTTAGATGGGCGAGTGAAACTCAAGGTACGCCCGGAAACACAATCGGGAAAATTATTTCGATTACGCGGCAAAGGCGTTAAATCGGTACGCACTTCATCCAAGGGTGATTTATTATGCCGGGTGATCATCGAGACTCCGGTTAATCTCAACAAGCAACAAAAAGATTTGTTAAAACAATTTGGACAAAGCATGCAGGCCGGCGGCAACAAGCACACTCCGCGAGCCAGTTCCTGGCTGGACGGAGTCAAACGTTTTTTTGACTCGATTACTTGATGAGCAAGCGGTTCACTCTATTGCAAACGAAACGGCCAAGCCAAAAACAAGTGCAATGGTGAGGGTTGGAATATGCGGTGCCGCGGGGCGAATGGGCAAAATGGTGATCGAGGTTTGTCATGGCGCGGATGACGTGGAGCTATCCGCGGCGGTGGAATATGATAATTCACCCATGATTGGCATGGATGCCGGTGAGGCCGCAGGCTTAGGCAAGCAGAACGTTGAAATAGTCAATAATATAGGCAAGGTGATCGATCAATTTGACGTGTTAATCGATTTTACCCTGGCCGCGTCAATCTCCAACACCATTGAACAGTGCCGGGCCGCCGGCAAGAAGATGGTTATCGGAACAACCGGCCTGTCCGAATCGCAAACACAACTGATTAATGATGCGTCCGCGGATATCGCCATGGTATTTGCGCCAAATATGAGCATAGGTGTTAATCTGTGTTTTAAGTTATTGGAGACGGCGGCAAGGATAGTGGGTGAAGATGCAGACATAGAAATTATCGAGGCACATCATCGCGCAAAGAAAGATGCGCCTTCAGGCACCGCCCTGACTATGGGAGAGATCATAGCAAATACCCTTGGGAGACAGTTACAGGAATGCGCCATCTATGGCCGACAAGGGCACACCGACGGGCGCGATAACAATACCATCGGCTTTGAGACAATTCGTGCCGGCAATATTGTTGGTGAACATACCGTAATGTTTGCAACCGCTGACGAACGAGTTGAAATTGTTCATAAAGCCACTTCAAGAAAAACTTTTGCCGGTGGTGCCGTTAAAGCCGCAAAATGGCTGCATGATAAGCCAAGCGGGCTTTATGATATGCTGGATGTATTGGGTTTGAAATAAGTACTCTATTAGTTATTGAGAAGAAGCAATGAAATTTCTGTGCTCAATCATTGGGTTCTTTATTGGTGCTGCTCTGGATGATTGGCCCGGAGCAATCTTTGGTTGTGTAGCAGGCTTGTTAACAGGCACCCTGATCCAGCATAAAAATCGTATCCAGAAGATCGAACAACAGCTTAAATTAATACCGTCCGATCGTATTGACAATCCTGTTGATACTGTTCCTAAATCCGCCGGTATTAATGATATTCCGTCTGAGCAAGCATTCGTACAAGCCCGAAGGGAATCTGCGACAAAATTGGGTTCTCGATCGGCCGGTGACGACCCGTTATTTAGCGATCATAAAACCGGTTTGATCAAGCAAGGCATTGGCCGGCTAAAAGAGTATTTCACCACAGGAAATATTGTAGCCAAAGCCGGGGCCATAATCTTATTTTTTGGCATCGGTTTATTGCTGAAATACATAAATGATCGCGGCGTCATACCGATAGAATTCTACTTGTTTGCCGTGGCCGCCGTCGGCGTGGCGATGCAATTGATCGGTTGGAAATTGCATGCAAAAAGGCCGGACTTTGCGCTCATATTGCAGGGTGGCGCTATTGGTATTTTATATATAACCGTTTTTACCGCCACAAAAATTCAGGTGTTGCCTTTAGGTGTGGCGTTTATAGTCATGTTGGCATTGGTGGTATCCACCGGATTTATTGCAGTCGTACAAGATTCAAGGGCGTTAGCTTGTCTTGGCATCATAGGCGGATTTCTCGCCCCCATTCTAACGTCGGATGATACCGGCAATCATGTGGCTCTATTCTCTTATTATGCCGCACTCAATGCGGGCATTCTTGGTATCGCCTGGCACAAGTCATGGCGTATTCTAAACTGGATAGGTTTTATATTTACTTTTGTTATTGCATCCCTATGGGGGCATACGGCCTATACACCGCAGTACTTTAATACGGTGGAACCCTTCCTGATTTTATTCTTTATTTTTTATGTCGCCGTCCCGATTTTATTTGCACATAGACAACCCCTGCATTTAAAGGGATTGGTGGATGGTTCAATGGTATTTGGTGTGCCACTGCTTGGTTTTGTCCTGCAAAGTGCTTTGGTGAATGATTTTGAATATGGTCGAGCCTTCTCCGCTTTGGGTTTCGCCATAACCTATCTTGTCTTGGCACGCCTGTTATGGCACAAACAAGTGGAGAATATGCGGATGATGGCAGAATCATTCCTGGCATTAGGTATTATTTTTGCGAGTCTTGCGGTGCCCTATACACTGAATGGGCACTGGACAGCGGTAACCTGGGCACTCGAAGGTGCCGGTATTACCTGGGTTGGGATACGCCAGCACCGCTTACTGGCAAGAGTATTCGGAATATTATTACAGTTTGGGGGGGCAATGATTTTTCTGACTGTGGCTTCTCACCCCTACGGGAGCATGCCTCTTATTAACAGTGTTTATATTGGTTCCCTGTTTGTCTGCATGGGTGGCCTGTTTATTGCTTATCAGTATAATCGCCATAGAAAAAGCCTGCCGATAGCTGAACAAGAGTTTTATATTGTGCCCATGATCTGGGGGTTGGTCTGGTGGTTTGGCGCCGGCGTCATGGAAATCGATCATCATGTTCCCCCTGAATACGCGCTCAATGCTACCCTGTTCTTTATCGCGACCAGTCTATTACTGGTGTCCTTAAGTGCGCGCACACTCGAGTGGCAAGGATTTGAATATCCACCAATATTATTATTACCAACAATGACGGTCATTGCCCTTTTTCTTTATTTGGACAATCCAAATTTGAACCCATTTTTAAATCTCGGTTATGTTGCCTGGATAACCGCTTTTGCAATTCAGTACGTCCTTTTATATCGTTGCGATACCATATGGCATAAAGGTGTGACGTCTTGCTGGCATGCCATAACAATGTGGCTTTATACTTTTATTGCAACCTGGATTATTGCCGATGCAACAAATGACGTGATGGCGGGATACAACATCTGGGGTAATGTCATGTGGGGATTGATCCCAGCATTAGTAATATCCAAACTATTGTTGTTTCGAGAGCGCTGCACCTGGCCACTGCAACAATATAAAAATGAGTATTTAGGCAGCGGCCTACTCCCAATGGTTGTGTTTTTAGCCATTTGGATAGTAATAATGTGTTTTAATCAAATTGATTCGGCGCCATTGAAATATTGGCCGATTTTAAATCCGCAAGACATTGTGCAGTTATTTGCAATCATGGTTATTGTCGATTGGTTGCATCGGATCAAGGGTAATAGGGTCCCAATGCCAATTGGGTTAAATGTAAATGCCGGTTTCACAATAATCGCGATTATCCTATTTATTTGGTTGAATGCATTAGCCGCACATTCAGTCAATCATTATGCCGGCGTCAGCTATGACATGGCATCAATGTTCGGGTCCACCATTTTCCAAACCAGTATATCCATCATTTGGACTCTGACTGCATTTTTAATCATGGGTACTGCAACTCGTCTCGGTAAACTTTATTTATGGGCGATCGGCAGCATTTTACTGGCGATAGTATTTACCAAACTGTTTTTAATTGATCTTGCCAATAGCGGTACAGTGGCGCGTATTATTTCTTTCCTGACGGTGGGCGTGTTAATGCTGGTGATTGCATATTTATCACCACCTCCGGCAAAAGTGCAATCAACTGGTAATGACGCTCCCGGTCCGAGCTGATACTCACCAGCGGATTGCCCATGCGTTGGCCAGGTAGCGGGTGTTTCACCAGATCGAATGGTGCCATTATGCCCTGGCGCCATGCATCCTTTTACCATCGCTGCCTGTTCACCACCCGGCATACCATAGGTTATGAACCCATACACTGACTTGCAGAGGATCGGATTCGATGATACTGTCTTAATCGATGGGGCGCTATTGCTACAGCTCTGTGAAATTGACAAGTTAATCCCTTGACTTTAATGCAAAAACAAATCGACGATAGTTACTTTGAAGGAACCTAACCATAGATGACAAAGATGTTGCATATTGACACTTTGAATCCAACAAATATTGCCAACGCCATCAAAACATCCGTTGGCCTGTGGCTTGATGAGATGGGAAAGGGCCTGTCTCCCGGCCGATTCCGCTTTTGTCGAAGTCGGCGTTTGGCGCCAATAGATGGAAAGCGGGGCATGGGGGTAACCTGCTTTGCGGCTAAGAGTGCTTGGCACATTGGTGCCTGGCCAGATTGGTCGGCCGCTACCAGAGGAGGATGCATCCGGTTTATCAAATCTTTTCAAACACACAATGGCGAGTTTATTGACAAGTGGATGTGGAACCGAATAGGGTACGACAAGCGACTCATCTTAGCAAAAAATGGGCGGTTTTTGGATGCGCTGAGTAGCATGCGCAGGGATAGACTCGATCTTATAAGGGCAGAAACCAGACAATCAACAGCGCTTCTGATACTGTTGGGTTCCCCCCCCAAGTACTCAACCCCGGCGCACTGGCATAACAAATCCATGGTGAGCGATTTCATAAGAAAATTGGATTGGACAAAGCCGTGGGGTGCTGGCAGTCATGCCAGCCATTTGATAGCATTCACTGCGATGCAGGCCGGTGACACAACGAAACTTTCCTCATCCCAATCCGGGTTGCTGGACGCGGCCTTTGAGGCAACCGATCACTTCCTGGATGCTGAGACAGGCACCTGGGGGGTGGGTGCAATCAGCCCCTCAGCCAGAATAAACGGCGCAATGAAGATGCTGACGGCATACCACTGGGCGGGGCGTACTGTCCCATACCCGAAGCGACTCATTGATTACACCCTAAGCAACGCTGAAGATAAGCATGGATGTGGCATACTGAACAAGCTGTATGTTCTGCATCAAGCGAGTCTGGCCTGTCCTGATTACCGCCTCGCCGAGCTACGGGAATATGCATTAAATACGCTTACAAAAATCGTTGGCTACCACCAAACAGATGGTGGCTTTTCCTTCCATTTGAATCGAGCCCAGCCAGCGTACTACGGCGTACTGGTCAGCCTGGGCAAGCGGCAGAGCGATATGCACGGCACCGTGATGTTTACCTGGGCATGCGCCATAGCACTGGAACTGCTTGGTCTCAGGGAGAGACTGGGTTGGCGACTCAGTTACCCATAGCCAACTTAATACAACATTAATGCCCCCAGTCTATACAGACACAGTAATAGCTAATCATTCATTTAGATATGCCAGACACACCTATTGAAATATGTATTTTGTACCGATACACAGATCAGCCCTGGGGCGGGGGAAACCAGTTTTTGCGAGCCCTTGCAGTGGAATTGAAACGGATGGGACACCGGGTCACCATGCAACCCACATTGACCACGCAAGTTGTCCTGATATCAGGATTTCATGAAGGGCCAGGTCGGTATTTACGCCCACGCAAGATCGCTCAGTTGCGGCAAGCAGGCAAATTTACTCTGTTGGGTAACTTGTTGCCAGTGTGGCTACACTTGCAACGGAAACGAACGGGGCCAATACTGATTCATCGTGTTGATGGCGTGCCCAACCTGACGCGGGGGGGGTATAAGACTCAAACAGACACCATGATGTTCGCCATAAATCGACTGACGGACTATACGATTTTCCAGTCTAAGTTTTGCCAAACAACTTTCACCAAGTATTCGAATGCAGAACCGCCGGCAAACTACCGGGTGATCAAGAACGCCATTGACCCACAGATATTTCTTCCCGATGAGAGTATAACGCCAGATGATGGACCATTTCAATTAGTTGCCACATCCTGGTCTAACAACCCAAGGAAAGGGTTTACTACATTGGCTGAAATATCGTGCTTGCCTGACATCAAGCTAACCTTTGTGGGAAACTGGCCGGCCCAAATTGATCCAAAACAGGTTAAGCGGGTCGGAGCAAAAAAATCGGAGGAACTTGCCGCAATCCTACGTACATCCCACGTGATGGTGCATGCGGCATGGAACGAACCCTGCTCCAATAGTATGATAGAAGCACTGGCCAGTGGCCTGCCCGTTATCTACCGAGATTCCGGTGGCAATCGTGAACTGTCCGGCAAATACGGCATCCCTTTAAGCAATGATCCCGCCACCGCCGTTAACACCATGCGAGAGCGGTACGATGAGCTGCGCAAGAAGGTATTGCGGCATCGAAATGAATTCCTTATCGACCGTGCGGCACAGGAATACCTGACAGCGTTTCGCTATGCCATTGCCAATTATCCAGTGGCGCGAGACTAGCCCGTTACACTGCTTTCTAACACCAATGTACCCCAAAGTCTTGTTCCTGACTAGCACTTTTCTGCCAACGGTTGGAGGGCTACAGTATGAATTGAAATGGTTCCTTGATGGCCTAAACCGTCATCTGGAAAAACAAAACGATATTCAGGCGCATTTTGCTTATCCTAACGCGAGCTCAGTGCCATATGCGAGCTTTACCAATATAACGGCTCACGATTTGGCACTCACTGAGACTAAAGGAAGGGCGAGGATTGTGACCAGTCTGGCAAGCCTGCTGATAAAAATCAGGCCGGATATTGTTCATTGCCACGCAGTAAGGCCAGATGGTTTGTGGGTTCTTGCAGCCAGCCGCCTGATACGCATGCCGGTGGCAATTATCGTTACATCACACGGGCATGACATCGTAAATTTACCACAATGGGATTATGGCCGAGTACATTCACCAGGCGGGAAATTTCTCACTGAAATGTGTACCAAGCGGCTAGCCGCTCATGTTTTGCCTAGTAAAGCTATGCGTGACTGGGCCATCGCTGCCGGCACGCCCAACGATAAAACCGTGGTAATACCTAATGTTATTCCCAGTTGGGCTGAATATGATTTCGAAGTGGATCCAGGCTATTATTCCCCTCTTCATGGAAATGCGTGCACTACAAGCGCTCCCAATGGCAAAACTTTTAATATACTTTCTCTCAGCAGCACCCGGAAGATAAAGAATCTGGACTCATTAGTTAAAGCCTTCGCCATGGCAAAGCCCTCGATCGATTATGCTAAGCTAAGGCTAGCCTGCCCTGGTAGCGGTAGGAAACGAATTGTTCAACTGATTAACGCCTTGGGACTGAAGAAGGATGTTGACATAATCGGAGAAATTACTGGCCCGAGGAAACACTTATATTTCCGTACCAGCGATATCTACTGCTTGACATCTCATTTCGAGAGCTTCTCTATCTCGCTACTGGAAGCGATGAAGTTTGGGACAGCCATAGCGGCTAGCCGCGTTGGGGGTGTTCCTGAAATCGTTGAACATGAACATAATGGGCTGCTAATTCCTCCAACGAATGTAACCAAGATTGCAGAAGCCTTGGTGAGGCTATATAAAGATACCGAGCTACGAAAGCGTTTGACTGAAAATGCTGCGACAGTGGTAAAGCAATTTTCAGTTTCCCGTGCAATAGCAGACCATATCTCGCTTTACTATAAGGTTGTCTCCATGCACTTGCCCTGCACAACCGGAACGAAGTGTAGCACATGATGATGACTGTCCGCCGGTGTGCATCTATCGGTGTGGGTACACTGGGCGGATGTTTGTACTCTGGCATCGCCCTGCTCTCCCGACAACACCAATGGATAAAGCCACCTGTGATTTATGTAACCGAAAAAATTGGGTGCTCGCTATCATTGGTAGTTACATTAGCCACCACCTAAAGCAGCACTATACTTTTGGGGCGAGTTGTTTCTGGCACGGTATCCGAAGGTCGTTGGTCCATTTTAGCGCACCGACGGCGGTTTTAAATGAGAGACTGTACTTAAGGGTACACGCTTCCAATAGGCAAGTGATAACCTGGACACATGGACAAAGGTCAAACCCAAGGTTCCCCCAGAGGCTAAACAGGATGATAGAAGCCAACCCTTACATGGATAAAATCATCACTCACTCCAAGATCGGCGTAGAAATGTTGCTCAACGAGGGCATCCATCCTGATAAATTGATCTGCATCCCACATGGAATAGACACTCAACTTTTTCGTCCACCCACACCGGGGCAGCGTGCAGATGTGCGCCGGCAGTTGAATATCCCTGCTACTGCTTACTGCGTTGGTTCTTTCCAGAAAGACGGTGTTGGTTGGGGCGAGGGCATGCAACCCAAATGGGTGAAAGGACCGGATACTTTCCTACAGGTCATCAAGCGCCTCCGACACGATTGTGAGTTGTGTGTTCTGCTGACTGGACCTGCGCGGGGATACATCAAGGCGGGGCTGGAGAGATTGCAGGTGCCCTATCGGCACGTCAACCTGAAAACCTACTGGGAAATACCCCGTTATTACTGGGCACTAGACCTCTACATCATTGCCTCGCGGGACGAAGGAGGCCCGATGGCTTTAATGGAAACGATGGCAAGTGGCGTACCACTGGTGTCGACTCGTGTGGGGATGTGCGTCGACTTTATCCAGGATGGAATAAATGGTTTTCTAGCTGAAGTGGAAGATGCGGATAATCTGACGGAAAATGCAGTGAGGGTTCTGGAAAACAACGAATTGCGCCTATGGGTAACCAATAACGCCTTGTCACTGGCCCGGCGTCATGACTGGAGTGTCATTACGAACAGGTACCATAAAGAGGTGTATCAGCCTCTGCTAGATACTTGAGCAGTGCGATTTAGGCCAATACATCTGTATGGACGTCCAGCACCGCTCTGGGATAAATGCTAACTTCCGTCAGATGCAAAGTGGTCCCCATTTGATAATGCACCGTTAAACAGTATAATAAATGGTTTGTAAGGTTAATCCAGAATTATATATAGTGGTGGGAACAATAGTCTATCGAGATTCTTCGCAGGTCTTCGTGCGGTTAGCTATAACGATGATAGCTTTCTCTGGAAGCCGCTTGCTGGAACAGAATTAGAATAAGAATGGCGGGTACAGCGTGACAGTGAGCAGTATGCGATTTGTTTATACAGCCCCCAGATACCATACTAATCAGCATTTCCCTGTTAAAGCACTCATACAGGCAGGTCATGAAGTCTCGTTCCTGGCGCTTACCCGGGGACAAAGTGAGGAATACGCTGCATTGCATCCGACGATACTGGGATACTCATCAATGTACAGCATGATCGGCATTCCACCAATTCTCAAGCTCTGGCGCGAAATGCAACGACAACGACCATCGGCAGTGATTATCCGAGACCCTAGAACCGCGTATGGGTTGCTGGCCATCCTGATATCCAAACTAATAGGCACCAGGGTAATTTTCTATACTCAGACGCCACAGTGCGAACGGACGAACAGGTGGAAGGCGTGGGTGCGCAAGGGCACACTCCGAATAGTAAACGCGGCTTGGATAACGCCCGTTCTGGGTAATTCTAATCGGTATAAACCAGCCTTTGTTGATCTACACTATGTTCCTTTTGTCATTGAACCGCAGACTTGTCCTCGGGTAAAGCAATGGTTTGCCGGGGACATGGTCAACATTCTAAGTGTGGGCAAGTTTGAACGGCGCAAGAATCATCGCCTATTTCTGGATGCTGTTAGCAGGCTTGCGACACGCTACCCGATTCGTGTCACGATCATTGGCGAATCCTCTTCCACACCAGAACGACAGCAGGAATTTACATCAGTAAAACGGTACAGCAAGCACATCGGTTTGGACGACCGTGTAAATTTCAAGACGGGTCTATCGTTCTCCGAAATACAGAAGGAATATGCACTCCACGATTTATTTGTCCTGGCCAGTCATGATGAACCGGGGGCAGTTTCACTGCTGGAGGCGATGTCCCACTCTCTCCCGGTAATATGTAGCGACTCCAACGGCACACAATGCTATGTCCACCCTGACAAGAATGGGTTTGTATTCCGTAGCAATAACCTGGATGATTTGGAATCCCACATGGACAGGATACTGCGCTGCCGAGAAAGGTTGATGGAGATGGGGCAGCATAGTTATAAACTGGTAGTCTTGGAGCATGCTCCGCAGCGATATGTGGACGCTCTTACTGTGATAGCCAGCGGGAAGGGACAGTAACATTTCCGGTAAAATAGCCATATACCTACCCACCCTCGCAGGAGGTGGTGCGGAGCGAGCCATGTTAGACCTTGCCAGAGGCCTTACTCTGCGCGGCGTATCCACCTACCTGGTGCTTACCCGCGCCGAAGGGGTATACCGTAAACTGTTATCAAATCAGGTAAAAATGGTCGACCTGGGTGCATGGCGGAGTGCTACGGCTCTGCCCAGTCTGCTCCACCATCTACGTATGGAGAAACCCAATATACTAATTTCAACCTTGGGCGTCGCCAATTTCAATGCGTTGATTGCAAAAAAAATATTAGGTGACAATCTGCGCGTGATAGTGCGCTTGGCAAGTATACCAGTGGCAGAGTTTGCCAGTGGTAACTGGAAGAATAGAGTAGTAGGCAAGCTGGTAAAACACATCTTACCATCTGCCGATGCAATTATCGTTAACTCACAGGAAACATTGGATGATCTGCAGCGAAACTATCTACCCGATGATAGCACCTGTTTGATAAAGGTTGTCAAAAACCCTATCGTTTGGCCTGAGCACGCCGAAAAAGCGACCGCAAAAGTGGAACATCCCTGGTTCAAGGACAAGGGCATACCCGTCATATTAACCGCTGGTCGGCTGGAACCAGAAAAAGACCAAGTCACCCTACTCCGCGCATTCGCAGAGGTAGTGAAGCTCCGGCGAGTACATCTAGTGGTGCTGGGAGAAGGGGGGGACAGGGGGAGCCTTATAGCACTTGCCAAGGAATTGGGCATCACTGATGACATTGATTTTCCAGGATTTCAGCTCAATGTCTTTGCATACATGGCAAAGGCATCGTTATTCGTGCTATCATCCCGTTTCGAGGCTTTCGCCAACACCCTTGTGCAAGCGATGGCATGCGGAACACCAGTGGTGAGTACCGACTGTCCCAATGGACCGAGGGCTATATTAGATGATGGCAAGTATGGTCGATTGGTACCAGTAGGTGACTGGCAGATGTTGGCAAAGGCTATGGTGGCCACATTAGACAACCCGACAAATCCAGAGTTTTTGATTGCTCGGGGGGGAGAGTTTTCCGCCGAGTCATCTATAGATCAATACATGCAACTTATAAGTGAGGTAAACCAACATTGCAATTAACCGCCATTGATAACCAGATTCAGCGGTTCGGGCTCATCCTGTTACTGTTGACTATTTTTGCGTATCTATGGTTCGCCAGCACCCCCCTCCCCTTGGGAGGACCGAATGTAAATCTTGCCAGCCTGAGCATCTTCATGGCAATAGCCCATGGCCTGATAATTATGACGCAGCAACGCCTGGTTTTCTGCAATAACTTTATTCCGATGGTTACCATATCACTGCTTTTACTCACCTGGATAGTTATCACAGGGCTGAATACTGGCCAAATATCTTTCTTTACCCTGCCACGACTCGTAATACGAATAGCATTGGGTATCTGTATGATGATCGCTGTCTATCTATTGGTGGACAAAATGCACTGGATCAGGTGGATGCTTAGTGCAGATGTCCTAGCAGTTTTCGTATCTTCGCTATTTGGCCTTGCCACATTCTTTATAGGCGACCCTTTTTGGGATATATGGACTACCGTTGCCACCGTGTTGGACGACGACTTGGCCAGCGCTCAGCGAGGCAGAATTGCTGGGCTGGATGGTACACCAATCGTGTTTAGTTATTCGCTCGCCATTGCGATTCCTTTTGTTTTTGCGCTGTTCCTGCGCCATCCGTCTCGGGGCAAAATTTACCATTCAGTACTAGGTGCAATACTGTTAATTCTAACAATTACAATGATAATAAATTCGACTCGTTCAATGGTGCTGGGAGTGATACTTGCACTAATCATCATTTCCATCGCTGCATTGAAATGGCTGCCAAATCGGCAAACTCTGTTGCTTGCAGCTATTCTAATTATTGCTGGGCTACTTATATCGGCTGGCTTACATATAGCGGGTATTGCACCTCAGGTTGGGCGTATTGTTAAGTTCAATGACTTCTCGGCTCAAACCCGGATTCCTTATATCACTACAGCAATTCGATATAGTCTGGATAATCCACGTGGAACAGGTCAGAAGTATTCCCCATCCATTAAACATATAGACCCAAATATAGACCCAAAAAATTCTTCCCCCCTTACCAAACCTGTTGCGAAAAATGCTTCACCCAAACATATAGACTCGAATATAGACCCAAAAAATTCTTCCCCCCTTACCAAACCTGTTGCGAAAAATGCTTCACCAGATAGTAAACCTAATACCCAGCTAGTTAAAAATATTCAGAGCAATACACCGCATAACCAGTTTTTTGGAATCCTCGTCTACTATGGGTATCCGGGATTGATTTTACTCGTGTTATTCCATTTTTTCGTGCTACGATCGCTGTATTATTCCTATCGACTAATCAACAGACAGACTAATGATAATACTGAAACATTTGTTCTATTTTTTGCCCTTGTGGGAGGGCTTACGGCCTACCTGATAAACAGCCTTTTCCATAATGCCGCGCCTTTTTTCGGGGATTGGTTCTATTTCATCTGGGTTGGACTAGTGCTCAGTACTGAGCGAATCCTGGCATCCTCATGTACAGATAGCCATCAAACTCCTCCATCTTCCGCGAAACATGCCTGAAGCAAACCATACCCGTACAAAGTCAAGTGACGCCGTGATCCGGGTACTACTAGTTTCGCCCCTACCTCCGCCATTTGGCGGCATATCTACCTGGACGCAGATAGTAAAAGAGCGGGGACTACCGACGCCATTCGAGTTTACACTTATTAACACTCGCACGATACGGCGCCATCCGTCCGTGCCCATAAGACTGACCCTGGCGGAAATAAGGCATAGTCTAAAAATCTTATGGGAAATTTACCGGGCACTGCGTTCCAAACAATTCTTGGTAGTACATTTTAACTACTCAATTAGTCTCTTTAGCATACCCCGGAACTTTTGTTCAGCACTACTGGCACGGTGGCACGATACCCCGTATATCGTGCATCTACACGGGAGATTCATGATGCTCAATAGTAATAGCCTTCTCGCACTATATTATCGATCGACCTATCGTATCATATTCAACGGTGCGGCAATCATTGTACCGATAACTAAACCAAGTCTCAGCAATGTGCTAAAACTTGGAGATTTGCGGTATAAAACCCGGATTCTACCCAACTTCATAAATTTTCGAAGCGTTCCAGAAACCACACTGCAACAGGAGAACCGGGAAGTTATAAAGGTTATTTTTACAGGGGCATTGATAGAAGCAAAAGGAGTATTTAACATTATCGATATAGCAAAACAGTTGCCGAATGTACAGTTTCAGTTAGTCGGGGATGCTAGTACAGAGGCAAAGGCAAAACTCTCCCGACACATTCAGGAGAGTAATATAACAAACCGGGTGCAAGTAATAGGGCCGGTATCCGAACAGGAGATACCCAAATTACTTGAAGAAAAAAATATTTTCTTATTCCCTTCCAAGAATGAGGGATTTCCTAATAGTGTCTTGGAGGCAATGGCTGTCGGCCTTCCTGTCATTGCATCCCCAGTAGGTGCCATACCGGAGATAATTGATGTTCCGAACGGTGGTTACCTCATCGACCCTGATGATATTGTTGGCTATGTCGAGGCACTAACCCGACTGTGTAAAGACCCCTTGTTGCGATCGCAGATGGGGCAATATAACCGACGCAAAGCACTGCGCGAATACGAGTACGGCGTGGTAATACCACAACTCTGCGATATCTACTCCGACATTGCCAAGATTGCTTGATGGAACAGCATCGATTCTCCCAGCCAGGGCATTGGGTATTTCGTATGCATATCTGCACACAAATTGCTGTTTCAACCTTTGCCCTTCATACCCATTTTAATGAAGATCCCTGCGCGGACCCCGTTGTTAAATGACACCCGGATTGCCCAAATACCGACACCATAACTTCACAATAACGCGAGCATGAAATAGAGCTGATATTGGTCGACAACCGCTCCACTGATAAAGCATTACATGTCATTGACAAGTAGCCGGAATAAAATCAACTTCCTGATAAGCGAACCTGACCGAAACATTGACGATGGGGAAACAAAGACATCTGCTAGTCTAGCCCCAATAGATTTATTGTCAAAAGAGGTGTTTAAGCATCTGAGTTAGGCGGCGACCTGGCTTGATTCGGTTACCTCGATTCCATCTTTGAATTGCACTCCCCTGACGACTCTGGCAAGGGAGTTGAAACCCCGCTGGCGGCGCCAGTTTTTCTGCGCACACATCCCCAGTTTAAACATTGATCCTACCCACTAATGATGGAGACCCTACTAAGCGAGTAAACTACGCTACGGAGGAGAACCATGACAAAAGAGACAGGCACGAAGAAAACCAGCCAGCGGCGGCACTCACAGGCATTCCGGGAGGAAGCATAGACTTTGGCAGAGCAGATCGGTATTCCCAAGGCAGTCAGGGAGCTTGGATGCCTTAACTCGCAACGCTATGGTTGGCGATCAAAGGCCAGGGCGAAGCGGGAGCAGAGTGCTCTGGAGCAAAGCCAGGCGGCCGAGATCGCTCGCCTGAATGGCCAGTTGGCAAAGAATGCCGAGGAGCTTGCCATCGTAAAAAAGGCGGCCACATAGTTCGCGAAGAGCCTGAGGTGAAGGAGGTGTTTATGGGCGAACATCAGGGCACTTTGGGGGTTTCGGCGATGAGCCGGGCACTGCAGGTTTCCCGGAGTGAATTTTATGCCTGGTGCCGGCGACAGGGTCATCCATCGCCTAGTCAGTAGCGCTGGAAACAGTTCGATGAAGCCGTTAGCAAGGCCTTTGATGCCCGCAAAGGCCGCTACGGGTCACCGAGGTGGGTGCGGGCTCTGGCAGACGACGGCCCCCCGCATAACCGCAAAACCATAGCTGAAAGCATGCGACGGCAGGGGCTGAGCGCTCAGGCGGCGGTGAAATTCAAGGCGACCCCGAACGTCAGGCACAATCTGCCGGTGGCACCCAAGCTATTGTAGCAGGACTTTGCGGCCAGTAGGCCTAAGCAGAAGTATGTGGGTGACATCACGTATCTCCGGACTGAGGAGGGCGGGCTGTACCGGGCGGTCGTTATCGACCTGTACTCGCGTCGGGTGGTGGGCTGGGCCATGTCGGAGCGCATGACTACACAGTGGGTCTGTGACGCGCTACAGATGGCTTTATGGCGGCGTCGAATGCCCGTCGGGGTCATTGTGCACTCGGACTGCGGCCGTCAATACTGTTCCGGCGTTTACCAGCAGGGGCTCAGCAAGCACGAGTTGCTTTGCAGCATGAGCGCGAAGGGCAACTGTTACGACAATGCCTGTGCCGAGAGTTTTTTCCACACGCTCAAGGTAGAGGTTATACACGGTGAGCGATTCGACACCCGGGAAGAGATGCGACAAACGGTGTTCGAGTACATCGCAGTGGACTCCAATCGAACCCGCCGACACAGTGCCAACGGCTTTATCTGCCCGCAAGCGTTTGAGGCACAACAACTCGCTTAACTGTGTGTCCACTGTTGGTGGATAGGATCAAATCATGTGTAGCTTCCCATTGTGCGTCAAAAAACTCTTCGTGCGCTTGGTGCGATGCCGAATCGTCCCGATCCTTCTGCAGACATCGCACGGCTTTCGGGTACTTGGGTTCATAAGTCAGCAGGAACAGATCAAATACCTTCTCGGCCTCCTCGCGGGTATTCGCCTACCAGATCTAATGCAGGGCCTGCCTGCCCTAGATTGAAGCGACTTCGGCAGGCCGTTCAATGAGTTATAACTGAATCTGGTGTTTAGCCCCAATATTGCATGAACGCGTGATGTGAAGCCCATTTTTAAGCCGGTAGCATTATTTGGAGGCATCACAGGATTCGCTGATCATTATTTGAGCGATTTGTAGCCATTTGCCTTGTTGCAGAGTCACCTCTCCCTACCCCCATTGTTTTTCAACATTCCGGGGCAGCACTCTACAGGACTCATGAGGAGTTCAGGCGGAAGGCAACGGTACGGAACAGTTCCTGATGCGGGCAAGCGCCGCTCAGCAAGAGGCGGATGCGGTTCGGGCTGGCCTTGGCCAATGAGGTGTTTTCCAGGGCCCGGGAACGCCACCCCTCACACAAGGTGTAAGCCAGACCCGACAGCAATGGCCGGAACAGGTTCGGCCACCCGCGGGGGCAGGCAGTGCGGTCGGCGAACAGAGCCCGCTACTGCTCCTTGATCCGGTTTTCCATATCGCCCCGGGCACAATAGAGCTTGTCGTACAGATACGGGTCCGTCTGGGGCAAATGGGTCACCACAAGACGGGGATTGGCGCCGTGAGCGTTGTGCTCCGCTTTGACGATGACCCGGCGGGCGCGCTCCCAGCTGCGGGCACCCTACTGGATCGATGTAAACAAGCGCTGTTTCTTGCCGGTGGCCTCGTGCTGCTCTTCGGCCAGAGACATCAGTTCGGCTGACGCACGCTGCAGGCACTGATTTTTGGCCCGCCCCACGATATAGCGCACATCGTGACGGTCGCACCAACGCAGCCGCTTCCAGCGGCAGAAGCCCCTGTCACCCCGGAAGATGCTCTCTCCCTTGGGCCATTGCCGGCGCAAGGCCTTTACCAGGAGGGAGAGAATCGCCCAGCCGTGTCTAGCGGCGTCGATAGGGTTCGGGCACAAAGAGCTGAACAGCAGGTGGCGACCGCAAAACACGTACTGCGGCAGGTAGCCTTAGTGGTCATAGTAGCCGTGGAAGAACTTGCCTTCCTGATCTCCATGCAACGGCGTGTCGGTGGCATCAAAGTCCAGGATCAGCCGTTTGGGTGGGCGCGGGGGCGCGGCGACGAATTGATCAAACACTACCTGGTGAATGGCCACGGCAGTCTCCCGATCGGAGCGTTGCTCGAAGCGGCATAGAGTCGATGGGCTGGCCAGGGCCTCCACCCGACCGGTCGCAGTTTGTAATGCCAAATCGTGGCGTAATTCCTGGTGATCATTTAGATCTTCTTAGCCCGGGGCGAGGGCGTAGAGGCGTTGCTTGAGAAGTGTCTGTAAGGCGTGAGCGCAGCTGGCTTGACGACGGCTATCGGCCATCGCCTTGGCGACGGCCCGGAATAGACCCATCTGCTGATCGACCTGAGCCCGCAAGGGAATCCCTCCATTATTGGTGATGTCTCCACCCTTGAACTCAGCTTCAACTTTACGACGTTTAACGGGTGGAAATTGGCACGAAGTCTGGTAGCAATTTGTGACGGCGGATTATCCTGTCATTGAGGTTTCAATATCCTTATTTTTAAGATATTTCCGCCTTTTTTCTACCCCTTTCGTGAATTTTCCGGGTTAGCAGTGAGCTTGTGAGTATTTGTACATGCCAATGACCAGTACAACGCCCCTCTGATTATTCGCGATATCGCCGATGCCTGTTATGGCAATTTGGTTTACATCAATACCAAGCATTAGATAGTCCGGTATTGGAAATACCGGCCATCCCAATATTGATTAAATTATCATTCCGATGCAAACATGGAATCCATTACAAGCAGCAGTGCTGGCATAAATATCAGCATACTGAATACCATCGATACAATACCTGTTACCAGCAACAACCCCATGCTGGCCATGCCATAATGTGAAGAAAGTGCAAGATTACCAATGCTACATATGGTGGTTAATGCGCTGATGATCACCGCGCGAGAAGTGCTTGTGTATAGGATGTTCACGCTGGCATTTGATGCAGCACGATAACGCTCCAGTATGTGGATGCCACTGTCGACACCTATGCCTAATAATAGTGGCAGAGCAATGATATTGGCAAAATTCATCGAAATATTAAAAACCAGCATCAAGCCGGCTGTCAATAATGCCCCGATCAACAAGCTGATAGTGATTATTAGGGTATCGCGCAATGATTTTTTTACAATAAAAAGTAATAAAACAATGCCTGCAAAAGCGTATAAAAACGCGTGTTGAAAGGCATTACTGACCGCTATTCCGGCTTCAAAATTTATAATTGGTGCGCCAATCACGTTTGGATTCAACTGCCTTATTTCATATACAAATTGTTCCAGTGTACTATCGTCACTAATATCATGTTTCGGATATAGGTCGATTTTATAATAATGATTATTTACCCAACGCGCCTTGAGTGAGTCAGGCGGTACGTCCGGCGTTACATATTCGGCTTCCAGCGCATCTCGTAACAGTTCGATTCGACCCGGAAATGATTGCAATAGAATTTTTTCTACTCTTGTCAATATAACGCCGTCATTTTTGGATTCATTTATGATGCCATCAATATTTGCATATAATTGGTGTAATCTTTCGTCATCGATAGTCATATTTTCGAGTCTGGCATGAAAATTTTTCAATGCGTTCCATTTATCGACGTCGCTAATGGTATTGCCACCCTCAGATAAAAGCCCTCCCCCCATTAGCAGATTGATTTCTTCAATTATCGCAAGTTTTTCTTCCTGATCTGCGGGTATAAATTTATCCAGCCAAACCACCTTATTGACCGCATCCAACTCTTCATATTTATCAACCTGAATTTTGGCTTGGGATTTACCTTTTACTAAAAGCAAGCCGGCCCATGGGGAGGCGGCACCGTCATCCAGTAAAGATTTATAGGTCTCCACCGATTCATTGGACTGGTCCTGCAAGTTGAGCGTATTTGTGTCAAATTCAATGGAGGACAGTTGCAATAAAACAATACCCGCCAGTATGCCTGTTACTCCAACAACAATTTTTGCATTGTGATCCGATAATAATGGTAATTTTGGCAAATTCTCGGTGTGCGTATGTTGTGTATTGCATTTGAATTTTGTATATGACAATAATACCGGCAACAAAGTAAAGGTAAGTATAAAACTGATAAACATGCCGTTCCCGGCAATCCATCCCAGTTCCGCCACGCCGGTGTAATTAGTCGGAATAAAAGCAAAAAAACCGATTGCGGTTGTTAACGAGCAGAGCAAGAGTGAGCGAAATATTGCTCTGGTGGAATGTATTAATGCGCCGGTTGTGTCTTGATGGATAATAAAATATTCTCTAAAGCGCACGCAATAATGAATGGCAAAATCAATTCCAAGACCAATATAGAGCACGGCAAATGCGACGGAAATTAAATTGAGCTCGCCTACGGTCGCGGCGGCAAATGCCGTTGTGAAAATAAGGCCGCAAATAAGAGTTGTCATGCAGGCAAAGACTACCCCTAATGAACCCAGTCCAAATATTAACAAGATTGTAACGATAACAAGGGCAAGGCTTATTGCAACCCAATTTGCCTTGGATACACTTTCAAGCTCCTCGTGAGACAATGCCACGTTGCCACTAATACCAACGTTAACGCCATATACTCTATCCAGGTCTAATGCATCCATGGTTAGCCGGATAAATTCAATAGCATCACGCGCTGGAAACAATTTGGAATAATCGAGATGCGGTCGCAATATAATAAATTCACGATAAACATTCTGACTGTTGTTTTTGCCACTCATAAGTTTGTGCCAGGACATGGGGCGGAGGCCGGTCCCGGATAATGATTCAAGCCCCAGATTCATCTCATCAACCAACGGAGCAAGATCGATCTCTCTACCTTCTTCAATGGCGTCCAACATTCCGGACAGCATTTGGAATAGGCCTTGAATAGAGGGATTCTCCACCAACGCCCCAAGAAAAGGTTGTATCTTCGCAAGTTGATCGGATAGATCATGGAGTTCATCGGCATCCAGAAACAGCAATGATGATTGGCGCAGATAATCAAGATATTCGGGATAATATATATCCTTGAATAACGTGCCGTCTCGGATCAATGCGCGATACAGGGCAATCGCGGCATCGGCTGATTGATCAGGCGTCGGTGACTCGATGACAACCAGGATATTACCCGTGTACTGTGGAAATAAAGCCTCATACTGCCTGTCAAGCTTACGCCAGTTTAATTCACCGGAAAGCATATCTTTGGTGTCCGTGTTCATTCCCAGGTTGTTTGTAATAAACACAACAGCAACCACGGTTAAGGCGAGAAATGTACACATGAACCCTATCCTGTGTTGTTGCAGGAAAATAATAAAACCGGCAAACGAATCTTTCATTTTCTCAAAATGAAGTCTCTATTGATTACTTGTCCCCGATTAATCATCGCGTCATTACACTCTAAAACAGCCATAAAATCTTGTGCTTGCCGTTTCGCCAATGCCATACCGACACTCAGACACATGCGCCGGATATGGTGCTTTGCACGCAGGCCAAATTTGGATGGATAATGCCGGAGGTTAATTATTATCCGGATAATAGAAATTCGCATCAAATAAATCATTCCTAAGGGACCGGAGTGCTTTACTCGCTTTGTTAAATGATCTAAACAGTTTTACAAGTGGTTTTACCTGGGCTGGACTTTTCAGGATATTCCATATAAGACCCAGTATATCAGGCTCACCAAAGGCATCGGTAACTCCGGCTATACAGGCGGGTATTGGGGTATCCATTTCATCTGCAATGCTCTTTACCGATAAGAAGTCTATATTCATTTGAACCGCCCTTTCAGCAATGGCATAACTCTCCATGTCAACAAACATGCCATCGGTAGCGTCGGCAAGTTGGTATTTTTCGCTCACGGTTGAAATAATTTTGTTTGTTGACACCAAATTGCCGGTATGAAACCTCCTGTTTTGTTGAGACCACGCGGAACAGACGGAATGATGCCAACCGGAATCAATGCGGAGCACGTTTACTCCATCGCTGACGGTTGCAGGAATAACAATATCACCACTGCAAAAACCATGATGCAAGGCCCCGGCGACCCCCCAATTAACAATTTTGTCAACATTAAGCGGGATGAGTTTGTCCATGCCGGCAAGTGCATTTGCCGCGCCCATACCGGTAATACACGCCCAGATATGCCCATCCACTTTTTCAGGGCGACCAGGTGTTAAGGTCTTGCTGGTAAGGCTGCCCGCCTCGGCGGTTAAGGCGATGATAATCCCGATATCATTCAACGGGTTTCATTAATCAAATTACGGTACCGGGCCAAGGCCCAAAGCGGGAAATAACAATTGTAACCATGATATTTGAGATAAAAAACCTGCGGAAACCCAGGTGCGGTAAAGCTATCATCCTGCCACAATCCCGATGGCAGCTGAGTACGGATTAAATAATTGACTCCTCGTTCGACATGAATAGAGTCCACTGCTCCGGCAGCCAGCAGAGCCAGCAAGGCCCAGGCAGTTTGAAAAGGCGTACTTTTATAGGGTCTCCGATGTTTGGGGGGATAATAACTATCATTACTTTCACCCCAACCACCATCTTTATTTTGCGTTTCAATCAACCAGTTTACCGCCCGCCGAATATAATCCTGGTTCGGATCTTCTGCAGCCACTTCAAGTGCGGTTAACACCGACCAGGTCCCGTAAATGTAATTTGTTCCCCAACGCCCAAACCATGAACCATCCGTTTCCTGTTCTTTTTTAATATGGTTAATCGCCGCTCTAATGTTAGTTTTATATTTTTCTCTATCGACCTGGGATAAAAGTGCAACCGCCCGCCCGGTCACGTCAGCGGTGGGCGGGTCCAGCAATGCGCCATGATCGGCGAAGGGAATGGCATTTAAATAAAACTGCGTATTATTTACTTCAAATGAACCGAAACCGCCGCCTTCTGACTGCATACCGGCAACCCACTGTGCGGCACATTCAATTGAATCGGCGTATTTTCCCTTATCCTTACGGCACATGCTCCACGCCACCATGGAGGTATCATCAAGATCCGGATAATGATAATTGCTATATTGAAAAGCCCATCCTCCTCCTTGAAGGTTCGGACAAAAATAGCGCCAGTCACCGGGTTCATCCGACAGTTGTTTTTTCACCAACCAATCCAGTGCCGGTTCAATATGCTTATCATTGCGGTCGGTTTCGATAAGCGCCTGGGCAACAAGGCAGGTATCCCATACGGGTGATAAACAGGGTTGATAATAGATTGCGTCACCACGCTTGATCGCCATCCTCTCAACGCTCTGACGGGCATGTTTCCGAATAGGGGCGTCTTTGGGATAACCCAGTGTAACAAGAGATTCAAACACATTGACCATTGCCGGGAAGATGCCGCCAATACCATGCTCTCCATTCATACGCTCCAGGAACCAGTTTTCACATTTCCGAATCGAGTATCGCCGAATAAAATCCGGAACCAGTTTTTCAATCACGCGACCAACGTGGTCAAGGAGCAAAAATAGCCTGGATAAAACAGTGGTGATCTTGAAATAATTTTGTTCATCTTCCGGAGGAATGACAAATAACTCGCGTATATCCACCCCGCGTGGATTCATCGCGGTCGGTTTCATCGTACACAATATAAACAGCGGTACCATAACCGTGCGCGACCAATAGGCAACCTTACTGATGTGAAACGGAAACCATTTTGGAAGCAGAATAATTTCAGCCGGAATAAACGGTGTCGCCCTCCAAGGAACCTGTCCAAATAATGCCATGGTGATCCTGGTAAAGACGTTGCTATGGGCGGCCCCGCCATGGTTTAGAATGGTGTTCTTTGCTTTTATCATATGCTTCGCATGTGGACCGTCGCCAACCAGCTTCAAGGCGTAGTAGGCCTTGACCGTACAACTTAGATCGGTATCTCCGCCAGGATATAAAGACCAACCGCCTTCATCATTTTGGTGGCTGCGCAGATAGCGCGCAATCTTTTGCTCAACCTCGTCATTGATTTCACCGGAAAAGTGGTTCATCAATATATATTCGGCGGGGATAGTACAATCAGCCTCCAGTTCATACACCCAGTGTCCGTCCGATTGTTGCTGTGCTATCAATTCATCGCGCGCCGCAGAGACGGCCTCATTCAAGGTTGAATATTTTTGTGCAGACGACGGGGTGCCATCTAACGTGATGCCCGCTTCCGTGTAGGCATTATCCAAATTCGTTTGCAATACCATTTATATTCCGTATTAATTTTTTCTCTGCATTGAAATCGGGAAGGCGCGATCAGAAAGACAGGCTATTGCGCTCCGCCATTGTTTCCGGCAATATTTGCAACGATCAGTTTCTCACGAATAGGGGACGTTGGCAAATTGCGTCCGGCAAAATGAAACAGAAATTTCAATGCATTATCATGACTGACAAATGCATTGGTAAATAATATGGTCGCCTTGACGCTACGGCGGCGAATTTTTACCTGGTCACCGGCCACAAACCATGGATTTTGATTGATTTTATTCAGAGTCAGTACCGCCATACCCAACGCCCAGAGACAGAACCGCCGCACGCCCTTTTCATCGGGAGGCAGTATCAGCGTATAGCGTAACGCATTCTCGGTGTGAGCATGGGCTATGCCGATCAGCTCTTGCAATGCCCGTTTGAACCCTTCATTTCGGTCACCGGGCCGTTTTTTGGTGATATCCACCCCGTATCGGCTAAAAATATCACGCGGCAACCAACAGGCGCCCCGCTGATGATCTTCCCATATATCCTTGAGTATATTGGTCATTTGCAAAGCCTGCCCGAATGACACCGCAAGTGACATTAATTCCTGTCGGTGTCGACCAATTTTCCTCGAGTAGTCGCAAAACAATTCAGTGAGCAACTCGCCGACAACCCCGGCAACATAATAACAATATTGATCCATATCCCTGATATTTTCCACGCCATCCAATGTTTCAGCATCCTGATAGCGAGCCATGCCCTCCGCCATAATGGCAACACAACGCTCCAATGCGGCGCGCTGGCACTGATTAAAACCGTGGGTTATCCGTATAACGGCGGCGGTATTGACAATTAAATCACGCTCCATAATAGAGGCCCGCGGAGATAATAAAGCAGCTAAGCGTTTTGCAAACTCTTCCGCGTTGTGTCGCCCCGCTACCACCTTAATAAAGGTTCTGACGAAAGTCCGTTTCTCGCTTGCGGATAGGGAGTCGTCATCTTCTATGGTATCGGCAATACGGCACAACAGATAGGCGTTACCGACAACCCGGGATAACGGGTGAGGAAGTTGCGGAATGGTTAGCGCAAAAGTACGGGATACATCTTGCAGGATTAAATCCTGGTAACTGAAATCATCAAGTTGCGTCAGTAACTGCTTGTATTCGGTCATTGAATGGTAAAAATATTGGCACTATCGCGGGTGTCATGGGCTTCCCATCTTGATTTTATTCTGGCAACCGAATTATCCATAAAGCCTGATAACCACTCAAAGCGGGACGGCAAATATATTAGTCAATATCGTGGTATTTTACCGCGCGCACTCGCGATAATTCCAATTCATTTTGCAGTGCCTTGTAAAATTCGCCATGAATTGAGACGGCATAATTCTTGTGATATTTCATATTAAAATTTGCTCCTCTGATCTTATATATTCCTGGATCATGGTAGCCCCGCTTAGTATACCCACCAACATTGATGCCGATTAACCTGGCGGCGGAAGAATCGCCGCAGATTAACGGGGCACCCGACGATCCGTCTTTGCCGTCACAGTCGTGTATAATTAACCGCCCACCGACTGAATGTTTTGTAGCACAATCCCGGTCTATTAGCCTTCTTCCCTTGGAATCAAAGTGAAATGCGGGCATTAATAATTGATCGTCACAATAGACGACGGACCGTTCAATTGCAACCGGCGCACAAATATTGCCGGCCGATTCCGCCAAACGAAACAGTGCCCAATCATGCTCATCAGCCGGAATATTGTCAATATTCTGGTATCCGGATTTAACCAGTGACATGGAAACACCGGAGGTCTTATCCCGCGGGTTTGAATAGAATAAGAATTTGCCGTCACCTCTGGGTTTTCCTATCCGCCAGCCTTTCCAATCCATGGATTTCCAATAAAACACCGCATGACCGACGGTGACCACCACGTCACAGTTATTGCCCAATACCAAACCGGTCACAAACGCCTCTCCCTGTATTTGAATCAATCCCGTCTGTTTAACCAGCGGTAGTGTTTTTTCAAAGGCATTAAGCGCCCCACGATCATCCTGACCCATGATGTAAGCATGGGTAACGGATATAATTGCGCAGGATGAACAGAGAACAAATCCTGTAATGAGAGTTTTCCTTATGAACGTCATTTTTCGCTTGTGTTAAGACCAAGATAGTGCTATTAATGACAATATGCGGCATTGGTGGTCACTCCTGAAATCAGGCATTAAACCGAACTATTGTGACCCGCCAGCTATTCAACTTATCAGTTTATCATAACTATCACTGCAATATTTTCTCCTATCTCGGGTAATGGATGGCAAAGTACCAAGGCAATCGAAACTATACCCATGACACGCCGCTAAGCGTTGGCGTATTGCTTACCAATCTGGGAACGCCTGATTCTCCGACGCCGGCCGCGGTCCGCAAATACCTCGCTGAATTCCTGTCGGACCCCCGCGTTATAGAAATACCCAAATTGTTATGGTGGTTTGTGTTGCACGGGATAATTCTGCGGACCCGTCCGCGCCGTTCGGCAAATGCATATACAAGTATCTGGACCGATGAAGGTTCGCCACTGCTGGTTATTTCGAAAAAGCAGACCGAAAAAATTGCTGATCTACTTAGGCAAAAATTTGACCCGACAATAAAAGTTGAGCTGGCGATGCGTTATGGCGTGCCCTCTATCCAAGCCGGTTTGGAAAAACTGCAACGGGCCAACGTAAATCGCCTGTTGATCTTTCCTCTTTACCCGCAGTATTCGGCCGCCACGACTGCTTCGACTTTTGACGCGGTCGCCGAGGTTTTAAAGACCTGGCGTTGGTTGCCCGAGATCAGAATGATCAATCACTACCATGATCATCCCGCTTACATTATCGCGCTTGCAAACAGCATTAAACATCATTGGCAACAACATGAGAAAGCGGAAAAATTATTGTTTTCTTTTCATGGCTTGCCCAAACATTACTTTCTCGCGGGCGATCCTTACCATTGCGAATGCAATAAAACCGCCAGTCTCATCGCCGAACAACTGAAACTGCACGAAAACCAATGGCAAATAACTTTTCAATCCCGCTTTGGCCCCCGCGAATGGTTACAGCCTTATACCGATATAACATTAAAAGAGCTTGGCGCCCAAGGCGTCAAACACGTACAAGTCGTCTGCCCGGGTTTTGCCGCCGACTGCCTGGAAACACTGGAAGAAATCAATATGCAAAATCGAGCCTTTTTCACCGAGGCGGGCGGTCAACAATTTTCTTACATACCGGCATTAAATGACGATCATGAACACATTGAAGCCTTGTGCAATATTATTATCGGTCATTGCCGGGATTGGGGCCATGACCAAGGTGATCTGAACCAACGAAAACAACGGGCCATGCAACTCGGGGCCCGGCAATAACCCTGTATGCATCGATTGGCCGATATATACACTCACGGGCTTTTGTGACCGCGATTCGGTGTTCAGCAAATTATTTGATAGACAACGGTACGCCGAACATTGATTCCACCCAACCCAGTCTCGCCGAACCGGATGGCATGATCAAATGCGGATGTTCAAGGGAACAAGTGACCGGCCATATTTATACGCGGGTACCACCGACGGTCAGTTCATCGATGCGTATTGTCGGTTGACCGACGCCCACCGGCACTGACTGACCATCCTTACCGCAGGTGCCAATGCCCGGATCAAGCTGCATATCATTGCCGATCATGGAAACACGAGTAAGCACGTCCGGGCCGTTACCGATCAACGTCGCACCTTTGACGGGGCACGTCAGTACCCCGTTTTCTATCAACCAGGCCTGGTTCGCGCTGAATACGAATTTGCCATTGGTGATATCAACCTGGCCACCGCCAAACTGGCGGGCATAAATGCCTTTGTTAACGGAAGCGATCAGCTCTTCCGGCTCATGCTCCCCGCCCAACATATAGGTATTGGTCATGCGCGGCATCGGTAAATGCGCATAAGATTCGCGCCTGCCGTTACCGGTTGGCGCCATACCCATCAGGCGTGCATTATGTTTGTCCTGCATATACCCTTTCAATATTCCGCGTTCGATCAAGGTCGTTGACGACGTCGGCGTGCCCTCATCATCCACGTTCAGGGACCCGCGACGGTTCTCTATGGTGCCATCATCAACCACGGTGATCTCCGGACATGCGACGCGTTCTCCGATACGACCGGCAAACACCGAGGTTTTCTTACGATTAAAATCACCTTCGAGACCATGGCCAATGGCCTCATGCAACAAAATTCCAGGCCAACCTGGCCCAAGCACAACCTGCATACTGCCGGCAGGGGCGTCAATGGCGGTTAAATTAATAAGCGCCTGTTCAACCGCCTCATCAATGTAATTGAGAAACAGATCATTATCGAGAAAGTAACGATAACCGAAACGTCCGCCACCGCCGGCACCGCCTTTTTCGAGACGACCGTTTTCCTCGACAATCACGTTTACATTCAATCTGACCAGGGGTCTGACGTCGGCAGTCAACTGGCCCTCGCTAGTGGCAATTAATACCGTGCTCTGTAAACCGGTCAACCCCGCCAGAACCTGTTTGACTCTGGCGTCTTTTTTTCTGGCCATGGTATCGATCCGCTTTAACAGTTCAACCTTTTGCTCCGTATCAATCGATACCAGTGGATCGGAGTCGTTATACAGTTTGGGCGTCCGCCGATGATCCCAGGCCTTGAGCCTGCCACTGGCGCCTTGTCTAACGATAGAACGGGCGGCATTGGCCGCACTCTTCAGGGCCGGCAATATAATCTCATCCGAATAGGCAAAGCCGGTTTTCTCGCCACTGATCGCCCTGACCCCCACCCCTTGATCAATGCTGAACGAACCCTCCTTGACGATACCATCTTCAAGCACCCATGACTCGGCATGAGACGATTCGAAGTAGATATCAGACTGATCGATGGAGGCCAGTGCAAGGTGGTCAAGCGTGTCCTGAATATCCTCGATTCCAAGCCCCTGCGCATCGAGCAAAGTATTGCGGGCGATGTCCAATGCCGTACTCATTTTATTAATTGGTAATTCAATTTTCTATGTTCCAGTACCGGAAAATTTTTTCGTAATACCTCTTGCTGTTGCAAGTCTATATCCGCTATTGCCATCCCCGCCCCTGAAATAACGCAATCCAGAATATTACCCCAAGGGTCAATAATCATACTGTGTCCCCAGGTTGCCCTGTTATCAACGTGCACTCCCCCCTGATTTGAGGCGACCACATAACTCAAATTCTCCACCGCCCGCGCCTTCAACAATGCCTCCCAGTGAACCTCACCAGTTGTTGCGGTGAATGCCGAAGGTATGGCGATTATCTGCACCTCATGCCTCAGCATATTCCGGTACAGCTCGGGGAAACGCAAATCATAGCAGATCGAGACTCCAATTTTTCCAATTGCCGTATCCGCAACGGTTAAATCGTCCCCGGCCTCAATGGTTGCCGATTCTTTATAATACTCGTTCTTGGCTGCATTGACCAATACATCAAATAAATGGATCTTGTCATATCGGGCCGCACATTGCCCAGCCGGGGTATAGAGCAGACTTGCAGCGCGTAACCGGCTCGGATCGGTTGCTACAAGGGGTATCGTACCGCCAAGCAGCCAAATATGATGCCGGCGTGCCTGTCCCGACAGGAAATCCTGGATGATCCCGGTACCGGGTTGCTCAACAATCTTGAGTTTATCCCGTTCATTCCCGCCCATAAACGCGAAGTTTTCCGGCAGAGTGACAAACTCGGAGCGTTTTGCGACCGCATCGCCGATCAATTTTCCGGCCATCTCCAGGTTTTCCGATACCTTAGCGGAGGATACCATCTGTATGGCCGCAATCTTAGTCATTCATACAGTATAAAACAGAGAAACGATATCGGGTAGTAGAGTTGCAATGCTTATACGATTTATTTGGCTAAAACCAGAAGTGCATAGCCACCCAGTAATCTGACCGCTAAATCTTTATTGATCGAAAATACAGACTTTCTAGGAAATTGCAATAGGTTGGCCTTCCAACCTCGATTTGGTAATTTCAAGGAACCCGCCGTATAAAAATAATCGACAATCCCATATCCCACATCCTTCAGAGTTGCCAGTGGAGGAACTGATGGCCTTTTACCGTTTCCCGGCCCAGCACGGGCAGAGATCAGGACCAGCAATCCGATTGAGTCGACCTTCGGGACGATTCGCCATCGCACTAAGCGCTCGAAGGGCTGTCTGTCGCGCAATGGGATGCTACACATGATGTTCAAACTGGGCACGTGTGCGCAAAAGAACTGGCGACGACAGCGAGGTTTCAACTATCTTGTCAAAGTCATCACGGGAGTGAAATTTAAAGAGGGAATCGAGATAACAGAATCAAACCAGATCGCCGCTTGATTGAAGTCCCTGAACACCACTTTTGACAATAACTCCGTCCGGATTGCCCGCCGGCAAAACCCGCAACCCGGCTTCACAAGGCGCCGCTCAGGCTATGCTCCCCCTACGCCGCAATGTATCTTATGCTATGATGATATTATCAGCGATATAAATTATCGGCTAAAATACACTTGAATTTTACTGTTTTTTTACTATCTAATAATTTAGGTATATAATTTTAGTCATTGCTACAAAGTAAGGAGGAAATTCATGAACCAGAATCAATTTGCTATTACCCGCTCAACCGAGGCGGTACTGGCTACCAACAAGCTGATTCGCAACACGTATATCTTATTGGCCATGACCTTGATTTTCAGTGCCGTTACCGCCGGCGTGGCGATGATATATAATTTCCCATTTATGGGACCCTTGGTAACACTGGGGGGCTATTTCGGTTTGCTGTTCCTGACCACTCGCCTGCGCAATAGCGTATGGGGGCTGGCATCGGTATTTGCGCTAACGGGCTTCATGGGACTGACACTTGGCCCTATGATTAATGCCTACATCAACTTTTATTCAAATGGGTCTCAACTGGTGATGACCGCACTCGGGGGTACCGGCACGATTTTCCTGGGGCTTTCAGGCTATGCCCTGACCACCCGCAAGGATTTCAGCTTTATGGGCGGTTTCCTGATGACCGGCATTCTAGTTGCGTTCCTGGCGGGGATAGGTGCGCTGATATTCGGTATTCCGGCTCTGTCATTGGCCGTCTCCGGAATGTTCGTGTTATTGATGGCCGGTTTAATACTGTACCAGACCAGTCAGATGGTGCACGGCGGTGAAACTAACTATATCATGGCCACCGTCACCTTATACGTCAGTCTTTATAATCTTTTTACCAGCTTGCTGCATTTACTGGCTGCATTTTCAGGTAGAGAATAAATATCAATCCTCATACTGGAAACCCGGCCACCCGCCGGGTTTTTTTATATCCAAGAGAGATAAGCGGTTATCTCTTAAATATTTAGGGGGAGGAACATAGATGAAGATTGGTGTCCCTAAGGAGCTTTATCCGGGCGAACGTCGGGTTGCGACCACGCCCGAAGTGATTAAATGGCTACAAAAACTGGGATATACCGTCGCGGTTGAAGCCGGTGCCGGCGCCGGCGCCAATTTATTAGACTCGGCCTATGCTCAGGCCGGGGGTGAAATGCACAACGATATCAAGACTTTATATGATAAGGCGGATATTATCCTCAAGGTGCGCGCCCCGACTGATGATGAAATTAAATTGCTGCATCCAGGGCAAACATTGATCTGTTTTATTTGGCCGGCGCAAAATGAGGCGCTGATGCAGCAACTTGCGCAAAAGAATATCAATGTATTGGCGATGGATGCCATACCCCGTATTTCGAGGGCCCAAAAAATGGATGCGCTCAGCTCCATGGCCAATATTGCCGGGTACCGCGCCATGATCGAGGCATCACATCATTTTGGCCGTTTTTTTACCGGCCAGATAACCGCTGCGGGTAAAGTGCCGCCGGCCAAAGTCCTGATCATTGGCGCCGGCGTTGCCGGACTTGCCGCGATTGGCACCGCCAACAGCCTGGGGGCGATTGTCCGCTCCTTTGATACTCGCCCTGAGGTCAAGGAACAAGTCGAAAGTATGGGCGCAGAATTTTTATTGCTGGACTTTGATGAAGAAGGCAGCGGTACCGGAGGCTATGCCAAAACCATGAGCGATGCATTCATTGCCGCGGAAATGGCATTATTTGCCGAGCAGGCAAAAGAGGTCGATATCATCGTCACCACCGCACTTATCCCCGGTCAACCGGCGCCAAAGCTGATCACCGCCGAGATGGTAAAATCCATGAAAGCCGGCAGCGTCATTGTCGACCTGGCGGCTGAACAGGGCGGCAACTGCGAATCAACGGTACCGCATGAAGTAACGGTGACCGATAACGGTGTCACCATCATTGGTTACAGCGATTTGCCCAGCCGTTTACCGACCCAGGCCAGTCAACTGTATGCGACTAATCTCCGTCACCTGATCACCGATATGACCCCGGAGAAAGAGGGCCAACTGGTTATTGATATGGAAGATGAAGTCATACGCGGTAGCACCGTGATTAAGGCCGGTAAAATTACCTGGCCGCCGCCGGCACCGACTCTATCGGTGGCACCGGCGGTAAAACCGGCGAAACCCACACCGCCTGCAACGACGGAACCGAAACCACCCGGCTTAATCAAACAAGCCCTGCCTCTGGTGATCGGCGCCTTGGGCTTATGCGGCCTGGGCTACGTCGCCCCGCCCTCGTTCATGTCTCATTTTACCGTGTTCGTGCTGGCATGTTTTATCGGTTATATGGTGATTTGGAACGTGACCCCTTCATTACACACACCACTCATGAGCGTAACCAACGCGGTCAGCAGTATTATTGTCATCGGCGCCCTGATCCAGGTCTCGTCTGCGGGCCCGTTACTGGTGGCCATGGCCGCATTTGGCATTCTGATCACCAGCATCAACATCGTTGGCGGCTTTGCGGTCACGCAACGCATGTTGCGGATGTTTAGGAAATAGGCGGCTAAGATCATGTCGGCAGGACTGGTTGCGGTCTCATATATTGGCGCCATCATTTTATTCATCCTCACCCTGGGTGGATTAAGTCATCAGGAAACCGCGCGCAAAGGCAATCTCTACGGCATGATCGGCATGGCCCTTGCGATATTAGCCACCGTGCTGGGGCCGGAGGTCACCCACAATTTTCATCTGATCATCATCACCATGCTAATTGGCGGCACGGTCGGCGGCCTGCTTGCCCGAAAAGTGGCGATGACTCAGATGCCGGAACTGGTCGCGATTCTGCACAGTCTGGTGGGATTGGCCGCAATATTGGTCGGTTACGTCAACTTTATGGATGAAACTACGATATTCCCAACCTCGGTGGAAAAAATCATCCATGAAGTGGAAATTTATATAGGAGTATTGATCGGTGCGGTCACCTTTTCCGGTTCGGTGATCGCCTTTGGCAAATTGAGCGGCAAGCTCAGCGGCAATCCATTGCTGTTACCCGCGCGTCACTGGTTCAACCTGACGCTACTCATCGCCGCCATCTGGCTGGGCTATCAGTTTGTCGCACAAGCGGCAACCGGCGCGGGCATGTTGCCATTGATCATTATGACCGTGATCGCCCTCGCCTTTGGCATTCACATGGTCATGGCGATTGGCGGTGCCGATATGCCGGTCGTAGTTTCCATGCTCAACAGCTACTCCGGCTGGGCCGCGGCGGCGACCGGTTTCATGCTATCCAACGATTTATTGATTGTGACCGGCGCATTGGTGGGCAGTAGCGGCGCGATCCTGAGCTATATCATGTGTCGGGCGATGAATCGCAACTTCATCGCCGTCATTGCCGGCGGCTTTGGCTCCGATACCGGCGGCGTGGGGGCGGCAAGCGATCAACAACAGGGCGAAGTGATCGCGATTGAGACCGATGAGGTTGCAGGTCTGTTAATGCACGCCAAACAGGTGATGATCATTCCCGGTTACGGCATGGCAGTGGCACAAGCCCAGCATACGGTGAATAAAATTACTCAGGCCCTGCGGGAAAAAAACATCAACGTCAGGTTTGGCATTCATCCCGTTGCCGGCCGCATGCCCGGTCATATGAACGTATTGTTGGCGGAGGCTAAAATACCGTATGACATCGTGTTTGAGATGGATGAAATCAATGACGACTTTCCCAATATTGACGTTTCGATCATTATCGGCGCCAATGACATCGTCAATCCCTCCGCCCAGGAAGATCCCAACAGCCCGATTGCCGGCATGCCGGTGCTGGAATGTTGGAAAGGCAACACCACTATCGTCTTAAAACGGAGCATGGCCACCGGTTACGCCGGCATTCAAAATCCGCTGTTTTTTAAGGAAAATACCCGTATGTATTTCGGTGACGCCAAGGAAAGCCTGGATGCCGTACTAAAAGAAATGCTGTAGTTATTATAATCCATTCTCGCGGATACATGCGGCGAATACGCCAAATCATCAGCCTATAAGTGATTGATTATTCATATAAGGACGCAACGCTTCCGGTATCGTAATATTGCCATCCTTATCCTGATAATTTTCCATTACCGCAATCAGGGTTCTGCCCACCGCCAGGCCTGATCCATTGAGCGTATGCAGAAATTCGGTTTTTTGGGTCGCCGGGTCGCGCCAGCGCGCCTTCATGCGCCTTGCCTGGAAGGCCTCAAAGTTGCTGCAAGAGGATATCTCCCGATATTTATTCTGTCCCGGCAGCCAGACTTCGATATCATAGGTCTTGGCCGCGGAAAACCCCAGATCGCCCCCGCAAAGCACCACCACCCGATAAGGTAAATTCAATCTCTGTAAAATCGCCTCGGCATCACCGGTCAAGGTCTCAAGCGCGGCGTATGAATCCGCCGGGTTAACCAACTGCACCAGCTCCACCTTCTCAAACTGATGCTGGCGTATCATGCCACGGGTATCCTTGCCATAGGAGCCGGCCTCACTACGAAAACAAGGGGAATGGCATACATATTTCCTCGGCAATTCATCCGCCGACAGTATCGCATCGCGGGCGGTATTGGTCACCGGCACTTCCGCGGTGGGAATTAAATAAAAATCCTGTTCGCCAATATGAAACAGATCTTGTTTGAATTTCGGCAATTGGCCGGTGCCCAGGCAACTGTCCGCGTTCACCAGGTAAGGCACATTGATTTCCCGGTAGCCATGTTCACCAACGTGCACGTCCAGCATGAATTGGATCAATGCACGGTGCAATTGTGCCACCGCGCCATGCATCACCACAAAACGCGGCCCGGTTATCCTGGTTGCGGTTTCAAAATCCAGCAGGCCCAGGGCCTCACCCAAAGCAACGTGGTCTTGGGGTGTAAAATCAAACCCCGCCGGTTCACCCCATTTTCTTATCTCTTCATTGTCTGCTTCGCCGTCACCTGCGGGGACCGATTCATGCGGAACGTTGGGTATGCCGATAACAATCTCATTGAGTTGTGCCTGAATACCATCAAGCTCAGTGGCACTGTCATCGAGTTGCCGCTTAATATCAACGACCTCATCCATGATGGCCTGGGGATCCTTTCCCGCGACCTTTAATTGGCCAATTTGCTTTGACTTGGAATTCCGCAGGGCCTGCAGTTCTTCGGTCTTGATCTGGATGGCCTTGCGTCTTGCCTCTATATTCTTTATTGCAGTGGTATCGAACCTTAGATTGCGCTTTGCCAACGCAGCAACAACCGTATCAAGATCATGACGCAATAGCCGCGGGTCTAACATTTTTCCCGGCGAGGAGGCATCATGTTGATTTTTTCTCCGCCCGTTCGGCCGCCCGTATGGTATTGGCCAGCAACATGGTAATGGTCATTGGACCAACCCCACCGGGCACCGGTGTGATCAAGCCTGCTTTTTCATAAACCGAGTCAAAATCTATATCACCAACCAGACGGCCATCGTCAAGGTAATTGATTCCGACGTCTATAACCACCACGCCCTCCTTGACCATATCACCGGTGATCATTTTTGGCTTGCCGGTGGCGACCACCAGGATATCGGCCTGGCGCGTGATCTCCGCGAGGTTGCGTGTTTTTGAGGTACAAATACTCACCGTTGCGTTCATATTCAACAACAACATAGCCATCGGCTTGCCAACAATATTACTCCGACCCACAACAACCGCATGTTTGCCTTCCACGGAAACCTCCAGGGTTTCAAGCAAACATTGAACCCCGTAAGGCGTGCAGGGAGGAAAGACCGTACTACCGGTCACCAGCGCACCGACGTTATATAAATGAAACCCGTCAACGTCCTTGTCAACCGAGATCATTTCCAGCACTTTGTTCTCATTGATATGGGCGGGTAATGGCAACTGCACCAGGATCCCATGGAGGCGATCATCGTCATTTAACAGCGCTATCTTTTTTAACAGCTCGGCTTCGCTTATATCGGCGTCCAGTCTGTGTACTTCCGAATATAGACCCATTTCCTCGGATGCCCTGATTTTGTTATTGACATAGGTCCGGGAGGCCGGATCGTTGCCGACAATAATGACCGCAAGTCCCGGAAACACGGTTTTTTGCCTAAGCTCAGCAACCCGTGATTTCCATTGGGTGCGAACCTGTTTGGCTATCTTTTTTCCATCGATGATCTTTGTTTGCATTGTTATTATTCCCATCACCGGACTATTATCATTTCAGTCCCGTTCATATTTGCCTCCCCAGCACCATGCCCAACCAGCACACCCACACACATAAACCGACGCTTAAAATCATATTAATACCCGCCTTGGTAATATCACCGGCTTCGATCAGACTTATGGTGTCCATTGAAAACGTGGAGAAAGTGGTAAACGCCCCCAATAGCCCCACCATCAATAACGGCCGCCATTCATCACTGATTGCCATCCTCTCCAGCATCAATACATACAGCAGGCCCATCACAAACGAACCCATCACGTTGACCGCCAGCGTGCCATAGGGAAAGCCGCGACCTAAGAGCGTATAAACACCATTGGAAACCCAGAAACGCAATAGCGCGCCCAGCGCGCCACCAACGGTAATTGCAGCGATTTGAAACACAATCTAATCTTTCCGGGTGAATTTCCTTGCAGCTTGTTAGGCGATGAGGTACTTGAATCCCGACGTCCGCCGGTATTGTATATAAAATAAACAGACTTTGTTATTTTTTCGCCTTCTCTGTAACACTGATATTGGATTATTAGCGGTATATTTTATAAGCAAGCGCAGCACATTCAAGCAATAGTTATCTACTCCCTTGCCCCGGAGTAAGTGCCAGACAACCGCTTGAATGCGTGTCCGGTTTTCAGATTTTATGCCGAACCCGACCAGGCTCAATGCCGTTAGACTGCTTACCCATAACTCGTCTCTCCCCTGCTAACGGCTAATTAAAACCTTGCATTTTGATTGGATGCCACCCAAAGACTGGAACAGGGTGTGACAGGCTATATTCCCAATAATTCCGGAGGCGGGTAAACGGTGCCGCTAAATTAACTATCAGGCAACCGTATCCAAAACATCAATGTCCGATCATCCAGGGCCGGGATGGAGCATGATTATGCCTGACACCGCCGTGCTTATGGCCACGGTGACTGTGTGACTCTTTTTCATCCCTGCTCACAAGCTTCGGCTCGTTGGCACTGCGTTCGTTAGTGTGATGAGCAATACGCTGAGCCTTTTCCATGGTATTGAGTGATGGCGCCTTAATGATACGCGACGCCATTTGACTGCAAGACGGACAAGATGCGGGGAGCCTGCATTCGCTGATCCTGCGCAACTCCGCAAACTCCCCGCAATTTTCACAACCGTAATGATAAACAGGCATTACTCCCTCGTCCGGTACGCTTACTTTAAGACAGTGTGCCGGTCAACAACAAATAACCGGGGATCCAGCCCGTATAGATACCCTGAGCCGCACATACCACCCCGGTTACCTTTGCTATCGGTTTTTGCAAGGCCAACAAGGCCCAGAACATCAACCATAACACGGCCCATGATGCCCAACACCAGGCAAACCAGGTATCCCAGGTACTGCTGGCACCGCCAAAGGCATCCAGCGTAATGGGCACAACGGTTATCCCGACGAAGAAGCAAAACCAACCCAGACCGCGACCATCCGCGCCGTTCCATCTGTTCCACGCCACCCAAAAATAGGTGAACGTGAACAGCAGAGTAAACGCCGCCGCCCTGACGGAATCCAAATCCCCGGCATGGGCTCCACTAAACGCCAGGTATAAGGCGACCAGCAAGGTCAACGTACCGACAAAGATATTAATAACCGATATCTCGCGGTCTTCAATATGACCCATGACCCAAATACCGTTCAGGAAAAGCACGGCACCAACAAACAGTAATACCAATCCAAGTAACATTGCTGCTACCTCTAGTCTGAATTGGCGACGTCGGTTCCCGAAACATGGGATTGACGCGACGGACCATCCTTATTGACCCGGATATCAAAATCGAATATCTCGGTCGGCAACGCCAGAGTACAACAGGCATTCGGGACGTCAACGATACCGCTGATCCGTCCCTCTACCGGAGCGGTACCCAGGATCATATAGGCCTGTTCACCGGTATAACCAAACTTTTTCATGTACTCGACCGCGTTCAGACAGGCGCGACGATATGCAATGGTGGCATCCAGAAAATGCTGATCACCGGTATGCTCGCAAACCGAAACCCCTTCAAAGATCAGGTATTCGGTGAAACGCGGTTCAATCCGGCTGGGCCTGAAGATAGGATTAATAACGCCATATTTTTCCATGCCGCCTTTAATCAGGTCAACCCCGATATCGATCCAACCGGCCATCTCAATGGCACCACAGAACGTGATTTCGCCGTCGCCCTGGGACCAGTGAATATCGCCCATGGAAAGACCGCCGCCTTTAACGTACACCGGAAAATAGATCTGTGATCCGCGTGACAGATTCTTAATATCACAATTGCCGCCATGCTCGCGTCCCGGTACCGTGCGTGCAGCGACTGCGGCGGCATCTTTCGCCGCTGAGCCTTGCATTTGTCCCATCAACGCGGTGGTTGTACCCGCCATGCCATCCGGCAAGGTGCACAATGGTGGTACCCGCTCCGGATCGGTATTAAACAGCTTGGATTCCCGATCATTCCAGGTTGCCAGTAATTCGGCGGAAGGCAAACAGCCAATCAATCCCGGATGGATCATGCCGGGCCAGCGTACCCCCGGTATATGCCGTGAAGAAGTGTGAATCCCATGAAAATCCCAACATGCCTTCCTCGCCTTGGGATAATGCCGATCCAGAAAGCCGCCACCATTTTCATAGGCGAAAATGCCGGTAAACCCCCACTGGGATGCCTCCAGCGCACCGATATCATTGATATCAACGACCATCAGGTCACCGGGCTCGGCACCTTCCACGCCGAACGGGCCGCTGAGATAGTGCACCTTGGAAAGATCAACGTCACGAATGTCGTTGGCAGTGTTGTCGTTGTGAATCTGTCCGCCGGTCCAATCGTAGCATTCCACGCGAAATTCATCGCCGGGTTTGAATGTTTCTACAATGGGAATGTCCGGATGCCAGCGATTGTGCGGCTTGACGTCCAAATCTTCGGGCCACTTCTTAGTATCGATAGTAAATGCAGTTTTTGCCATTTCGATTCCATCCTCCTTTAAGTAGTAATTATAGTTATTGCTATCAATCTCACAGCAATTTACTTCTTAAAAAACGCTATATATAACTAATATAAATCGATAGCGAAATTTATACTTCTACTGCAGCTAGAACGTAACTGTTAATTAAAGTATAGATGATATAAATTATTTTGCAGATTATTTTGCCTTTTTATCCAAATCTCTTAACAGCGCCAGCTTTTCCGCTATCTTGATCTCCAAACCGCGATTTACCGGCAGATAATACCGTCTCCTGCTCATCTCTGTAGGGAAATAATTTTCACCCGCGGCATAGGCCTCAGGCTCATCATGGGCATAACGATATCCCCTGCCATAATCAAGGCCCTGCATTAATTTGGTCGGGGCATTGCGCAAATGCAACGGCACCTCCGCGGACCCAAATTCCTTTGCATCACGCATCGCCGATTTGAACGCGGTATAGACGGCGTTGCTTTTGGCGGCACAGGCCAGATAGATTATAGCCTGGGCCAGGGCCAATTCGCCCTCAGGCGAACCCAGGCGCTCCTGCGTCTCCCAGGCATCCAGAGCCAGACGTAAGCCGCGCGGATCGGCGTTGCCTATATCCTCCGATGCCATGCGCACCGTGCGGCGGGCAATATACAGCGGATCACAGCCGCCATCGATCATCCGCACAAACCAGTATAAGGCCGCATCCGGGTCGGAACCTCTCACCGACTTATGCAACGCCGAGATTTGATCATAAAATATCTCCCCGCCTTTATCGAAACGGCGTAGCGTCCCGGCCGAGAGTACGTCTTTCAGTATCGAATCATCGATCGCGCCCCGGTCGGCCAGGTCCGAAGCAATTTCCAAGAGGTTCAAGGCCCGGCGTGCGTCCCCATCCCCGGCCCGGGCGATCTGTTCCAGCGCGCCCTGTGCCAACGACACCGGTTTATTGCCCAAACCCCGGTCCTTATCCCGCAGGGCGTGCTGCAAAATTTCCATGATTTCCTCATTGGTCAATGATTTCAACACATAAACGCGCATACGCGACAACAAAGCGTTGTTCAATTCAAAGGAAGGATTTTCAGTGGTTGCACCGATAAAGGTCACCGTGCCGTCTTCCACGAAAGGTAAAAAACCGTCCTGCTGGGCCTTATTAAAGCGATGCACCTCATCCACAAACAATATGGTGTCTTTGCTGTACGCGCTACGGTATTGCTGCGCCCGGTCAATTGCCACACGAATATTTTTTACTCCGCTCAATACCGCCGACAGCGGGATAAACTGAGCATCACATGAACGGGCTATCAGTTTCGCCAGAGTCGTCTTGCCGGTGCCGGGTGGCCCCCAGAACACCATGGAATGCAAACGACCGTCTTCGATGGCAAGCCGCAGCGGCTTGTCTTTCGCCAAAATATGAGATTGACCGAAAAAATCCGCCAGGACTTGCGGCCGCATACGGTCAGCCAACGGGGCGTAGTCAGGGACCTTGCTCATCAATAAGCGAATCCGACCGGCGGAATATAAGGGCTGAGCGCCGCCATTGGGCTGAATAGTTCATACTCATCCGTTGCATAAGCAGCAAAAGTATAGAGGTTGCGGACGCGACGACCAATACATTGTATTAGCACGTCAGCTTCCTGTTTGGCTCAGGCCACGAATCCAGTATATATGCATCTTCATAAACAAAGCCCTGTTGTAATCAACGAATATTCCGGTAAAAACAAAAAGTCACACTGAATAATGCCCGATAGATCATAAAAGAATCTGATTTTGGTTTCGATTATACTTAAATAGCTTTAAACCTGGGCCATCAATACCGATTAAGATCATTTAGAATATCCCAAAGATGTATGGCAAGGATTGGGAGCACGCCATGGCGGTTGATTAAGCTTTCCCCCAAGGCGGCCTCCGCTACCTTGGCATTCTCTGAACGACTCAGCCGCCCACCCAATCTGAATTTACCTGTTCATTGCCAACAGGGGGTGATCGTTCCCATATGTTTCTCCCTCCTCAGCAGTTTTTTTACGATTCATGCAATCAAATCTCCGACAAATGCGTTGTTATGAGGTAAGGTCGATTGTTTCGGCTCAATCCTTTTTACTTGTTAGGAGAAATCTAAATGGATAAATCAAAAATCTTAATTAATTCGGCGGTTGCCGGGATACTTTCGGCGGGTACGGTACTAATGGGCGTCGCGCAAGCGGTGCCGGATCAGCCCAAAGAATGGGAAAAATGCGCCGGCGTCGTTAAAGCGGGCAAAAATGATTGCGGCTCTTTGGATGGCAAACATGCTTGTGCGGGTCAGGCTACGCAGGACAATAGCGCACAGGAATGGATGTACGTACCGAAAGGCACTTGCGACAAGCTCGTCGGCGGCACGATCGCCGCGGTTAAACCCGCCAAGTGATCTGTTCTGATTTGTTGCGAACCATGTTCCGGCAATAATAAAAACGTGTGACACAGTGCAATCTCCGTTGCGACAATATCGCCGTCATGCGGCGACTTGGACCACGGATTTTGCCTGGTGTCGCACACAATAACGGTATAGGCAATGAATGGCCGGGTCGGAATCGGCTTACGTGAAGCGCACATTGGCGATATTTTACGCCACCGCCCGGACGTCGCCTGGTTTGAGGTGCTCGCCGATAATTATTTTGCTCACGGTGGTATCGCGCCTTATCAATTGGAGCAAGTGCGGCAAAATTATCCTTTGGCGTTGCATTGCGTCGGTATGTCGCTGGGCTCGGTCGATCCGCCAGACTACGAATATCTGACAACGGTCAAGCGGCTGGCACAGCGCTATCAGGCCTTGTGGATTTCCGATCATCTGTGTTTTTCCGCGTTGGGTAACACACAATTTCACGATTTGTTACCGTTACCTTACACCCAGGAAGCCATTGAACATACCGCGCTGAAAATTTCCCGGATACAGGATTTTCTGGGGCAGCGTATTTTGATCGAGAACGTGTCCGGTTACCTCACTTATAAACACTCGACCATAAACGAGATGCAATTCTTATCCGCGGTCGCCGAGCTGGCGGATTGTAATATTTTATTGGACATTAATAATTTATACGTAAATCTGCAAAACCATGGACACGAGAGGGTCGGTGAGCTGAAACAAGTACCGCTTGAGCGCGTGCATGAAATACACCTCGGCGGATTTCAAGATCGCGGTGATTTTTTATTGGATGCACACGACCATCCGGTGGCTGATCCGGTGTGGCAATTATTCGCTGATTTTATCGCCGTCAAACCGGATACCCCGGTGCTGGTTGAATGGGATAACGACCTGCCGCCGTTGCAAACGCTGCTTGATGAAATGCACAAAGCACAGCGGATCATTTCCGGCGGATATCAAACAAACGCCGCTTGAACGTCATGAACTTAAGATCGCTGCAGGCGGATTTTAAGCGGACGATGCTGGGAGAACAAAGTCCGGCATTAGTTGAGCTGGTGCATCCGGCGGGGACTTTATTGCCCGCACAAAGCCTCGGAGTATATCACCGCAATATGCGCGGTGCTTTGGTGGATGCCTTAGGTGCGGTGTATCCGGTATGCGCACAATTATTGGGCGAGAAGCGATTCAACGGGATTGCCGCCGGCTATGTGCGCTTAGTCCCGAGTTGGCACAGTGACTTAAACGAATATGGCGAAACGTTTTCGGACTTTTTACGTTTGTATTGTGATGAGCAAACTGAAAAAACCGCCGGGGATGACGATACGCGGGCTCATCGACTGGCTTGCCTGCCTGAGCTGGCGCGTTTGGAGTGGCATTATCACCGTGCTTATTATGCCGCGGATGATCCGCGGTTTGACTTTGGCGCGTTTTCGCAGATCAAGGAACATCAGCATGCCGGTGTTGTATTGACCGTCAGTCAGGCGGTGGCACTGCTGTCTTCGCAGCATCCGCTGTATCAGATCTGGCAAAGCCGTGAGTTTGCCGATGGCAATCCCGGCCATTGCCAATATCTGTGTGTTCACCGCGAGCGGTTGCGTCCCGCGGTGACGCCCCTGTCACGGCAAAAATATTGTTTGCTGGAGGCGCTGATACAGGGTCAGTCACTGGAGCAGTTGGCACGACAATTTGCGCATTTGGATCGACATTTGCCATGGTTGATTGAGCAGGGCTGGGTGATATCTTTTCACCTGCGTTCATCAGCTAAGATGAACGACAAAGCGGATGAATAGATGGTTGGCGAAATACTAAATTATCAGCTTTTTAATCATCTGTACCGCTATTGTTATTCGCTGATCGGTGATGACGATAAAGCCTCCGATCTGTTGCAGGGCGCGTTCGAGAAATACCTGCTTTCGGGGCACTCGGCCATTGAGGTCAACAAACGATACCTGATGACGATAATCCGCCATCGGTGGATTGATGACTGGCGTAAGAACAGCCGTCTTGTGTCCGAACTGTTTGACGATGAAAAACATATCGACTTCGACATCGCCACACTTGAGCAAACCATGGTGGATCGGGACATGCTGGCGACACTGTGGGCGGGGTTTGATGAGGTCGAGCGCGAGATTCTCTTTCTGTGGGCGGTCGAGGGGTATACGACGAGTGAGGTCGCCAGGTGGATGGATCTGCCGCGCGGTACCGTGTTGTCGAGAATTTCAAGGTTGCGCAAGCGCGTGCAGGGACACAATAGGAAGACGGCTTGATGACGGATCAACCAATCAATGAAGCGGTCAAGGCATACCTCAGGGGTAAGTCCCTGCCCACGTCGTCCTTTGCCGAACTGAATCGGATGGCGGTGAAAGACCGGAGATCATCATTGCCTGGCCCGACGGCGAAGGTGGGCATAAGGCGATATTACCCCGCGATTACCGCCGCACTGGTTGCGGTGCCGGTAACCATGGTGGTGGCGTGGTTAATGTTACAGCCTCGAATATCGTCGTTGCCGGCGGTCACGATTTATCAAAGTATTGCCGATGAAGTGGCGACAAATCACATGAAATTGAAGCCCCTTGAAGTAAGCTCCGATAACATGTCGGAAGTGCGTAATTTTTTCAGCTCACTGGGTTTTACACTGATCGAGTCCGCAATGTTTGAAAATACGCGTTGGCAGATCACCGGGGGGCGTTTTTGCACCATTCAGGGCGAGGCGGCGGCACAGTTGAGAATGCGGGGTGCGCAAGGGCGGATAAAAACCATCTATCAAGTGCCTTATGACCCCGCCTTGCATCAAGACCTGCCGGACCTGATACAGGGCAAACCGCCGATGAAATTGTATTCTCGCGGGCTTGAAGTTCGCCTATGGCGTGAGCGCGGCCTACTGATCGCGACGGTATCACAGTAAGGCTTCCACCGACGCCCTTTGCCCGAGGAGTCCCCCACATTTGTTTGACACGTGCGTGGATTTATCAAACGTGGAGCGGAGAACAGGATAATTTTTTCGTGGCGAGGGTTGTTGAAACTTGCCCTGATTATGGAAAAACAAAAGTCTGCAACTATCTATCCACCCATATCAATGGTGGAACGGACTGACGCAAGCAGTCTATTGAATGAAATAAAAATCCCGGCGCGCCGGGATTCCGGATCAGAGCTCGCCTCGTTCATCAAACACGTCCACGCCGGACGGAATATCCAGAGTGAACAAGCCTTGATCCAATCCGGTATTCCGCTTGGGGTCTGAAAAATCGATACGGGTCACCTGATCCAGGTTGTCAAATATGATCATCAAACCAAGTTGATCATCATCGAAACCGACCCTGATATGTTTATATTCCGACTCAATATTACGGGGAGTCAATTCTATCCAATCGTACCCATCTATATTGCCCATATCAATCTGGACAAAATGCCTGTCTATATTCTCATCCCCCAAGATCACCGCCGCCGGGGTCTGCCTGATTGATTCCCCCAGAGGCTTTATCGTCACTTGTTCCAGGTCTTCATCATAGATCCACAGTGATTGGCCGTCTGTGACGATATGTTGAACATACGGCGCTTGATATGACCAATGAAAACGCCCGGGGTATGACAGATATAAAATACCGGTTGATTTCTCCAATTCGGTGCCCTCTTCATCCATCAATGTTTGCACAAAATGGGCTTCAAAGGTACTTAATCCGCTCAAAAAATTATCCAGGGGCTTGCCCTCATCGGCCAGGCTGATGAATGGTAACAGCCACAGCATACAGACAACCGCCGGGTGCACCTTGCTTACTCCACCACAGGCGGCGGCGCGGCCAATACTTCACGGCCACCATTGGATTCCAACGGCCCAACCAGTCCGCTGTTCTCCATTTCTTCCACAATGCGGGCCGAACGGTTATAACCGATCTTTAACCGCCGCTGTATATAAGAAATGGATGCCTTCCTGGTTTCCGTCACAATGCGCACCGCCTCATCGTATAACGGGTCCGGCTGATCGCCGGCGGTTTCCAGCCCCGGCACCGGTTCGGCGCCGCCTTCATCAGGGCCGCGCAATATCGCATCATCGTAATTCGGCTCGTTGTTGCCTGTGATATTGGCAACCACCTTATGCACCTCTTCATCCGAGACAAATGCGCCATGAATACGTTCGGGGATGCCGGTGCCGGCGGGCAAATACAGCATATCGCCGTGACCCAGCAAATGCTCCGCCCCCATTTGGTCGAGTATGGTCCTTGAATCCACTTTCGATGACACTTGAAAGGCGATCCGGGTCGGGATATTGGCCTTGATCAGACCGGTGATCACGTCCACCGATGGACGCTGGGTCGCCAGGATCAAATGGATGCCGGCGGCTCTCGCCTTTTGCGCCAGCCGTGCAATCAATTCCTCCACCTTTTTACCGACCGTCATCATCATATCGGCCAGTTCATCCACGACCACAACGATCATTGGCAATTCATCGAGTGCCGGCACGGTATTTTGGACGCCGCCGGATTGGTAACACGGATCCGGTATCGGCTGCCCATTGTCGCGCGCATCCGCGACCTTACGATTAAACCCGCCAATATTTCTGACCCCCAGCGATGCCATCAATTTATAACGCCGCTCCATCTCAGCGACACACCAACGCAGGGCATTGGCGGCTTCCTTCATATCCGTTACCACCGGCGTCAATAAATGCGGAATGCCCTCATAGACCGACAATTCAAGCATCTTGGGATCGATCATAATCATGCGGACGTCCTTCGCCACCGATCTATACAGCAGACTTAAAATCATTGCATTTAATGCCACCGATTTCCCGGAACCGGTGGTGCCCGCCACCAGCAGATGCGGCATCCTGCCGAGATCGGTGACCACCGGTTTGCCTCCTATGTCTTTACCCAGCGCCAATACCATCGGTGACTTCACATTTTCATATTCTCTGGAATTTAAGATATCTCCCAGCGTAACCAACTCCCGGTTTTCATTGGGTATTTCCACCCCTATCACCGATTTCCCCGGGATGATTTCAACAATTCGGACACTGACAACGGACAAGGAGCGGGCCAGGTCTTTGGCAAGATTACTGATCTGGCTGACTTTTACCCCGGCGGCAGGCTGAAGCTCAAACCGGGTGATCACCGGGCCGGGATGCACCGCGGTGACTTCCACGGTAATGCCAAAATCCTTGAGTTTCATCTCGACCTGGCGCGACATCGCCTGCAATGCCTCGTCGGAATACTGATCAGTCTGGGGTTTGGGCTCGTCGAGTAAATGCAAGGGCGGCAATTTTGTCTCGGCCGGCGGTTCAAACAAGACCTCCTGCTTTTCTATTTCGGCGCGTAGCCCCGGTTCCAATTCGGAAATGATCGGTTCGATCTTCGGCGGGGTACGCAGTTCAATGCTCTCCTGGGCCTGTTTGAAGACGGTTTCCCGGGTTTTGCGCACCTTGCGTCCATCAAACCAATCCCGACAAACCGAGTGCCAGATTTTTAACTGCGCCAGGATGCGTAAGGTCCAATAACCGGTGGCATCCATCAACTTCATCCAGGAAATCCCGGTGTACAGGGTCACCCCGGCGATGAACATGACCAAGGCGATTAATGTACCGCCGGTGGCACCGGCATTCTGTTGCAAACCACTGCCAAAGGCGTCTCCCAATATCCCGCCCGCACCCCGCACCTGATGCGGCAGACTGACGCCGACGCCAAAGTGCATCCAGGCCAGCCCGCAGCCGCCGATAAGGCCGATGATGCAGCCACCGGCTCGGAACGCGCATTTAGAGGGATCAAACGACAATTGCCGCTGCCGGTCTCGAAACAACCGCCAACTGCTGCTTAGAAAGATTATCGGGAATAAATAACCGGGGTAGCCGAACAGATACAACAGCACGTCGGCAACCCAGGCCCCTATCACACCCGCGCCATTATCAATATTGTCAACACTCGCCGAATAAGTCCAACCCGGATCATCGGGGTGATAGGTGAATAAGGCCAACAGCAGATAAACCGCCATGGCAAAAAGCACAATAAGGGAAACCTCGCGCAAATTGTTCACCAGATGCGTGGTGATCCCCAAACTGCCTGTACGTTTACGGTAAGCCTGACTCATAATTTTTAAACCTATTTAATTAAGAAACCGTTATATTTATATGTTTATAAAAGAATAATTATATCATAGTTTATAATAAACACAATTTGCAAGTCGGTTTAAATTATTTTGTCGGCGCGGACGCTTTAACGTACCATGGCGGCGTGTCGTGGCACCGGTCATTCTCGTAATCAGGAGTATTTTTATGGTTGAATCAACACATTGTCGCTTGTTGGTGCTGGGCTCAGGCCCGGCCGGATACAGTGCCGCATTGTATGCCGCACGCGCCAACCTGTCTCCGGTGTTGATCACCGGGCTCGAACAGGGCGGCCAACTCACCACCACCACGGACGTGGAAAATTGGCCGGGTGACGCCCAGGGTTTGCAGGGCCCGGATCTGATGCAGCGCATGTTAGAGCACGTGGAGCGGTTTAATACCAGGGTCATCGTCGATCATATTCACACCGCCGAATTGCACCCGCCGTTTAAGTTAATCGGCGATCAGGCCAACTATACCTGTGATGCGCTGATCATTGCCACCGGGGCCTCGGCAAAATATCTGGGACTGGACTCGGAACAGGCCTTCCTGGGCAAGGGGGTTTCCGCCTGTGCCACCTGCGACGGGTTTTTCTACCGCGGTGAAGACGTGGCGGTGATTGGAGGCGGCAATACCGCGGTGGAAGAAGCCTTATACCTGGCCAATATCGCCCGGCAGGTTACTGTAGTGCACCGGCGCGATCAATTTCGCGCGGAAAAAATACTGGCCCAGCGCCTGCTGGAAAAACAAAAACACCACAACGTGACCATCGAATGGAATCATGTGCTCAATGAGGTACTGGGTGACGACGGTGGGGTAACCGGCATACGCATAAAAGACGTTGCTTCCGCCCATACCAAAGACATTGAATTAAAGGGCGTGTTTATTGCGATAGGCCATGAACCCAATACCCGGATCTTTGCCGATCAGCTGGCCATGGATCACGGCTATATCATAGTCAACAGCGGCAGCAGGGGACAGGCGACCGCGACCAGCATTCCGGGGGTATTTGCCGCCGGCGACGTGGCCGATCCGGTGTATCGGCAGGCCATCACCTCCGCCGGCAGCGGCTGCATGGCGGCACTGGACGCGGAGGCTTATTTAAGCAAACCGGAACGAGGACAATAGATTCATGAACGCCGCCATAATGCCGGCAATGACCGGGCCCGGCGCACTTGCAGGCGGCAGGCGATCCCTGTTTCCACAACCGGCCAAACCACGGGCACCGCGATCAGCGCCAGGGGGCTAAGGGCATAAGCGATCAACGGCGACAAAATCGTTCTCTCCATCGCTTAAATTCACCGGCCAGAAAAGCTATCATGCCCCGGGGACACCATCCTTGAAAAGAATGCTGCAATCGATTTTATTGATCACCGGCCTGGTCTGGTTATTGCTCACCGCCCTTCTATACCTATTCCAACCCCATTTTATTTATTACCCGCATAAACAACTGCTTGGCACGCCTGAGGATATCGATCTTGCATACCGCGACGTTGCATTACAGACCGATGACGGCCTAAGCATCCACGGCTGGTACATCCCCCATCCTGAGGCGAGGGCAAAACTGCTGTTCCTGCATGGCAATGCCGGCAATGTTTCACATCGTCTCGACAGCTTAAAGATATTTAATGACCTGGGCCTATCGGTATTCATCATCGATTACCGCGGTTACGGGCAAAGTGACGGTCGACCCTCGGAGCAAGGCACCTATAAAGATGCAAAAGCCGCATGGCATTACTTAAATGAGCAATTAAACAAGGACGATCAAGCCATTATTGTCTTTGGACGTTCCCTCGGCGGGGGCGTGGCAAGCTGGCTGGCAACACAGGTCAACACAGATGGGCTGATTCTGGAATCCACTTTTACCTCGATTATGGATATGGGCAAGCATTACTACCCCTACCTCCCGATTCCACTGATCACCCGGATCAGGTATGACTCGCTGGCAAATATTACGGCAATAACCAGCCCGATCTTATTTATACACAGTCAAAATGATCAAATAGTGCCGTATAAATTTGGCCGGGCACTGTTCGCCAAGGCGACCGCGGAAAAAATCTTTGTCGATATTACCGGCGACCATAACTCCGGCTTCATAGTCAGCGGCAAATCTTACACCGACGCGCTGGATGCGTTCATTCAAGGGATCATTGAGCGATGAAACTGCTTAGCGCGATAGAGCGCGCCGGCAACAAATTGCCCGATCCCGCCAGCCTGTTCATCATCGGCCTGGTCGCGGTCATGCTGATTTCGGCGCTGGCCTCGAGCATGAATTGGTCGGTCACCACCGCGTCCGCCGGCGAAATCCGGGCGGTCAATTTATTATCGGCGGAAGGACTTTGGTGGTTACTGTCCAATATGGTGCAAAACTTCATCAAATTCCCACCGTTGGCGATAGTGCTGGTCGGCATGCTGGGCATAGGCCTGGCCGAACAAACCGGTTTGCTCCCGACCGTGCTGCGCTTTTTTATCACTCACGTTGCCGACCGTCTGTTAACCCCGGCGACCCTGCTTGCGGGGATATTGTCCTCGATTGCGTTGGATGCCGGTTACGTCGTCTTGCCGCCGGTTGCGGCGGCCTTGTACATCGCCGCCGGCCGTTCACCGCTGGCCGGCATTGCCGCGGCATTTGCCGGCATCTCCGCCGGTTTCAGCGCCAATTTATCGATCACGCCTCTGGACCCGCTGCTGGCCGGATTTACCGAATCGGCGGCGCAATTTCTGGATAAGGATTATGCCGTTGCCGACACCGCGAATTGGTGGTTCATGATCGCCTCCACCATTACCCTCACCCTGGCGGGCTGGTGGATCAGCGATAAGATTGTCGAACCGCGTCTGCGAAATACCGTCGCGGGGAAGAATCTTGCGGAACAAGCGGCGGTGCTCACCATCAGCGACTGGGAATTAAGCGGCATGCGCTACGCCGGGCTGGCCCTGAGCGTCCTGATCATCATTACTGTCGCGGCCATTATGATTCCCGATTGGCCTTTATTTGGCAGCGGCAAAAAATTCGACCGCTGGATTGAAGTCATCGTACCGTTATTATTTTTCTATTTTGCGATACCCGGCATTGTTTTCGGCGTGGTCACCGGTGCAATAAAATCGGACAAAGACGCGGCAAAAATGATGGGCAATACCATTGCCCGCCTGGGTTCATACATCGTGCTGGCCTTCTTTGCCGCGCAATTTATTGAAGCATTCAAATATTCCGGATTGGGCGGCCTATTGGCGGTAACCGGCGGACAGTTGTTAGTGGACCTGCAAATCAATAACGCCTTCCTGATCGGCTGTTTCGTATTGATGGCGGTATTGGCCAATCTGCTGATCGGTTCCGCATCGGCAAAATATGCCTTTATCGCGCCGGTATTCGTACCGATGCTGATGCAAACCGGGATCAGTCCGGAATTGACCCAGGCGGCTTACCGGGTCGGAGATTCGGTCAGCAACGTTGTCACCCCGTTAAATCCCTATATGATCATCATCCTGGCCCAATTTCAGCGTCATTTGGCCGGTTCCGGGTTTGGCACATTGATTGCGGTTATGCTACCTTACGCCATCGGATTTTTTATCGTCTGGATCGGTCTATTATTAATATGGATGATGACCGGCATCCCCCTGGGCCCCGGTGGGGTGCTGGATTACACCCCATAGGGAAGCGGCACAAAATATGCTAATATTGCGATCTTGCAAAAAAGAATTACCAAAAAAACCTTATCAGAAAAATTGACCTTCAACGTGGATAACAAACCCATATATAAAATTATCTTTTGCACCCAAAACAAGATCTGTGAGCTCTATGCCCATAGCATCCATCAAGGGGCGTTATTTGGATTTATCGAGGTCGAAAATTTAATCTTTGGCGACAAAGCCGCATTGGTGGTCGACCCATCCGAGGAAACCCTTAAAGCCGAATTTGACGAGGTATCATGCACCTACATCCCGATGCACACCATCATCCGAATCGACAAGGTCAATAAAAAAGGCAGCGCCAAGATCACCAATGTATCCAAAGAAGACGGCAATATCATGCCCTTCCCGGTATATACCCCGCCCGGCGATAGCAAGAAAACATAACTATATTGAATTTCCGGCCAAGAATCCGGAGACTGCCAGGACGTTTTTTACCAGAGTCTTTGGTTGGACTTTTGTGGATTACCGGCCTGAATAGAGGCCTTCCAGAGCGAAGACATTGACAGCGGGGTCTTCAAGTCCGATCTGAACGGCGCCACAAGCAACGGCAGCGTACTGATTGTGTTCCACCGCAAGTACCTGGAACACACCCGTGTAGAGTAGGACGGTGGCTCGACGACCACCCGGCATTGTCATTCCCCGGCGGGCGCCGGTTGCATTTTGGCGATCCGAACGGCAATGAATAGGCAATGTGGTGGGATAGAAATACTTAATATGCCGAGGCCGACCATGATCGAAGCGAGTAAGCGCATCACCAGGCAATAATATGCCACCAACGCTTATTTTCCAAACGTCCGGTCGGCGCCGATGGATAACCCAAGCCTAACAGCAGTTATCAAGAACGCACTCTTGATTGAAGGTACGACTTGCCACGCCACGGCCTTGTCCGAGATAGGTTTGGTCGGACAAATAAAATTCTGAAAACGCCGCTTCAAAATCCGATGCGACCGATTTCTCAGCGAGTCCGGTTGCCATCAGTTGTTTTTGCCATGCCTTTAGCTTAGGGCGGTCTCCGATAAAATCATAACATGACCCACGGTGAATGATATCGGCACGATGCAAGAGTGGCAACCAGGCGATATCAACCCCGCCGATTGTGTCACCACCAAAGAAACACTTGTTATCGAGCTGTTGTTCAATCGTATCAAAGGCCTTTGCAAGCCTAGTGCTGCGCTTTTTTAGCGTTTCCGCGTCGGCACTGCGCTGAGCACTGCATTGGACCAGATAGTTTTTTGACGCCAGATAACTCCAGGCACGATACTGTGCCTTTTGTTCAAGCGAGACCCCGGGCTGGAGTGCGGGATAAGCCTCTTCCAAATACTCAACAATGGCCTCTGATTCAAACAACACCGCGCCACCATCGGTAACCAGGACAGGGACTTGGCCGTTGGGTGAAATATCCAGAAACCATTGCGGTTTATCGCTCAGGCTTATAAATTTGACACGGTAATCAAGGCTCTTTGCCTCAAGCAGGGCCGTGACCCGCTGGACAAAGGGACATATTTTAAAACTAATAATTTTCATGGTGTTGTTCCTTTTTTAAGAACTACAAAGGAGGGCGGGTTTTCCAACCCGCCCTCTACAAAAGTAGAAATTAAAAGGCCATCTTAGCCTCTTGATCTGAGTCAACCCCGATGCCGATCTACAAGAGTAGAAATTAAAAGGCCATCTTAGCCTCGATCGCATCGATCGGGAACGGGAAATCTACAAGAGTAGAAATTAAAAGGCCATCTTAGCCTCAAATTGGCGAATGGAACACTAATCGTATCTACAAGAGTAGAAATTAAAAGGCCATCTTAGCCAAATAAAGAAATTTAGGAGCATATTTAATCTACAAGAGTAGAAATTAAAAGGCCATCTTAGCCGGCGCGATTGACGATGTTGACATAAGAGATCTACAAGAGTAGAAATTAAAAGGCCATCTTAGCCTGGGGTATGGTTAGGTATGGGATATTCTATCTACAAGAGTAGAAATTAAAAGGCCATCTTAGCCCTGGGGATGATTCCGGAAACGATTCCATCTACAAGAGTAGAAATTAAAAGGCCATCTTAGCCTTTGATGGGAAAATTCGTGATAGCTTATCATCTACAAGAGTAGAAATTAAAAGGCCATCTTAGCCTTACTGATCCACCTTGCGGGACAATAATCTACAAGAGTAGAAATTAAAAGGCCATCTTAGCCAGATAAGCTAAAAAAATGGCCGTAAATATGGTTTTTTCGCACAGAAAAGGCCCTAAAATGACTAATCCATATCTGAGTATAGCCAAAATAAGGCTGCATGACTATATTAAGACCAAGGTTTGCAAATTGTTAAAGAACTCATATTAAGTCCTAAGAATAAAATCTTAATCGACAAAAATCAACTCTTCGTCATCATTTTTTGCATAGCCAAATTTTATTTCTTTGCAGGTCTTGCTAAGAATGAAAATAATGACACTGTCGGTTTGAGTAAAATATCGGGCAAAATTTCCCTCTATCTCGGTAATAATATTATTCAGAACTCTGTCGCTGTTTCGAATCTGAAAAACCGAGTACTGAAGACGATAGCCAAATTTGCTCAGAAATCCGGCAAGCCTGCCTCTGAGTTTGTTGTCGCTTATATCATAAGACACTATCAGCACGTCATTGCTCCGACAACAGAAAAACCGGATATTCTTCTATGGTTTTTTCCCTGATAAAGCACCGATAATACTGCTGTACGTAAAGAAATATCGGATTTTTATAGTGCAGTATTGCCTTTAACAACCATTCCATATAAGGCCGGCCTGTTTTGCCCAAAAGGCGGTACTGCTTATTGACAACGGTAAAGTCATCATTGTGTATTGCGCCAAGCGAAAAAGCCTTCTTGATGCGCGCGTCTATAATGGGTCGGAAAGGTTCCACTATATCGCAGACCAAAGATTTTCTTTGGTAAAAGCATTGGTGGTAAATACCCTGGTAGGTGTCAAACCCGTATAAATTCAAGAGGCTATCGATAAAATGAAATAGGAGAGTATAGCCCGTATCCTGCAGTGAATTGATAGTATCGTGTTTTACTCTCGGCCTTCTTGCGGTCCAGCCGCAATCTCTGAACAGGATCTTGAAAAATTCCCTTGAGGCGATCCCTTCAAAACCAAGGATGGTGTGCAGCTCCAACTGATGATCGGAGAGCTGCAGTTTGAATTGTTCCAGCCTGTTAATGGTTTTCTTTATCTCATCATCTTTACCGCGAATCTTTTTGAGCAAAAAGCCTTGATTGGCGACCTTGTTTCTTATCAGGTGTGCGGCAATGGCAAGCGAGGAATAGTCGTATTGTTTCCGCCGAAGCAAAAAATTCCCTTCCATCTTTGACCCCCAGATCCCATACACGCGAAAACCAAGGGTCATAAATAACAGCGTAAAGCCAAATCGCTCCGCGCGCTGAAGTAGTCCTGAGGTCACCGTTAGATTGCCCACAATATAGACGGCAAATAATCTGTAGCAGGTGGATTGATGCACTATTTTATCTTCCTTGTTGGTTACAATAATGTTGCTGTTCTTGAAACTCAGCCTTTCCCCCTTGTTTGAAAACACAAATACAATCTGTTTTTGCGTAAAATCGGGCAGACTCAACATGCCGCCGCCTTTGCATCACAAGCGGGGGCATAGATACAACCAGCGCATTTTCTCGAGTCGGCCTGAAACGGGGCGCACAAATCATAACCGTTGATTGCCGCAATTAATGTTTCAAAGGCCTTTTGCATGGGTTGGTTGTCTTGCGGCAGCGGCACAGGATAACTTTTGTTGGTATCCATGCTGTACAGGCGCAGCTTGTGGACTCTGTAGCCCATTTCCCTTAGCCCATGATATTGCCCATAGAGCTGAAATATATAACCATCGTAAACGCGGTTAATGCGCTTTTTCCGTTCAGTCAGCAGGCCTTCGGTTTCATCAAAGATATCTATTTTGCCGTGTAGTCTATATTGTTCAGAATAAACGGCTATGCCCTGCAGGATTGTTTTCCTGGTGCTGTAGGTTCCGGCGTCTATACTTTTATGGGCCTGTCTGCCTGATATTTGCGGCGTTGCCTGATAGGTTAATTGTTCCCGGTTGCCGTAAAGCCGGTGGAAATAGATGGAGCGGGGGCAGAAGGTGAAATCATTCAGGAAAGAGATGGGGATATAGGTTTCCATACTTCATATCCTTTATTTTTTCAGCAATCGGTCTAATCCTGCGAAAGGCTGATTCTTCGGAGGCGGTGATGATTTTGTTGACTGGGGACGATTGTTTTTTGAGCGATTTTTACCTTTGTTGCCAGTCTTGGAGTGTCCCTGGTTTTCCTTTGCCGCCGGTTTCGTTTCCGCCGGAGGATTGAGTATATGTTCATAGGCTCTCTTGGCAATATTAAAGGAGGCTACCTTGTCCGGGTCGTTTATACCGGAAAATTCTTTTCCGTCCACACCCGTGTCGCATCTATAATGTGGGCTCAGTTGATAGGATTGCATTGCAATGTTCGGTTTTTGTCACCAGGGTCTCCTTTATACCACTGATTTGGATTTGTACAAATTTATACGACCTCTAATGATTCAAGCAGGGTTTGAATTTGGTAACGGCTTCCGCATCTTTAAGCAGGGTGAACATGCGTCTCATTTATTAAATATCGGCAAGAAAACGGGTTGGAAAACCCGTTCTCCTTTGTTATTGCTTTTACATGGAAATGAATTGCAGCATCAACAAACCGGCGGATTTGATTATATATTCTAAAAAATTCATGGAATCACACGAGCGTGGGGGGCGCTGATTTGTGGGAAAAACCACGGCATAGTGCTGAGGGTCGGGTTTGGGTAAATATTTTAGCAATTCGGCATATTTGCTATATGGCCTTAGGTTTGCCTCGGTGTAGGGCCGACCAAAACTCTCCTTAAAGCGTGTAATAGGCCCATGGAAAGAAGCAAACACAGCAAGGGAATCTTGTTGTACGTTCAATTGATATATATAGAAATGCCTGCCGTCGTTATTATTCCGTTTATATCGTTTCTCATACACAGTGATCACCTCAGACCCTCTATCGTAGGCTCCGATCTCCTCACCTCCATGGCGTGTTTGATGAATCACCCTTCCCTGGGGGCCTTCGGCCAGAGTGATAATTTCATCAAACATAGACGGGCTTTCATCCTTCTCGAAATGACAATAATAATAACTGTCTCCATAAGCGGGAAAAGCCGTCGGAATAAATAAACAAAAAAACACGGCCGATTTTAATAAAAACATTTTCTTTATTTGCCGGCGGGTTTGTTCACAGGTGCACATATTAGCCATATGCAAAACGGGATGAGCCAAACAGGGGTTGAGGTCAAAATCGTTATTTAAAGATCTACTCATTTACGGTCTGTTGTTGACGCCCGGCAAAATCCCGGATGGTAATAATGAGGTAATCTTAGGGCACGTCCATCATTTGAGAAACACGAATTGTACCGCCATTTTCCAAGAATGGGTCTGATTGGGCAACGTCGACGGCGGCATCCATGCTATCCGCCTTAATTACCGCAAATCCCCGCATCGAATCCGGATCGTTATCATCTTCAACGGCACTTGAGCTTACAATCTTTGAAACCGGTAACGGCGTACCCGGATTAACAACGGCGTCACCCAGCGCTTCAACCCAGGCCTTCCATTTACTCCTCTGAGCCCTGCGCTCTTCCTCCGAGTCTGGCCGCTTGTCGCCATAATACGCTATCATAAAATTCGCCATAATTTGTCCCTTGTGTTAATAAAATGTGTTTGGGTGATCTTATAAAATACCGGATTGGGGGGCTTAGTCTAAGCAAGTTTAGATTATTATCATCCCTGTTCCGGTGGGTTTTGGAACCTTTACCGCGCTTAAATTAGTTTTGTTTTTTTTGTGCAAACTCATACCACTTCTTGTTACTTAAATCCGGTTTGAACCTATCAGGGTTTTCCATATCATCAAGCTGTTGCAGGATCAGCACGCCTTTAAGTGCAATATGGTATGCGCCATTTGCATCGGCGTTTTGAGGGATGGAGATTTCGTCTTTGTGCTGGCGTGAATCAAAGAAAACCCCATCATTGTCTTTTACCGGTGAAATCAGCCAATCTTCTTCGGATGCTATTCTGCTATTCCGTATTTGTAAGGTGAGTTTAAGCAGGCGAATAAGCTGCTTAAAAAATTTGCTCGTATTTTGTTGAATAATTTGCTCAATCAAACAGTCGCCATTTTCAAACTCAATGGAATTATCTTTAAATAATTCTTGTATCTCCCTGGTTAAGGATATCTCACGAGTATCCCACTGTTTGTTATTGCTTCTGTTTCTATAATTCTCCAGCCGAGTGCCATGGCTGCATATTATCCAATCTTGTTTGCTTCCTTCGGCTTTATTGGTGAAGGCAGCGTAATGGAAATGAAATTCAAAATATTGTTCCGCCTTGTCAAAAATGATCTTGTCAAATTTCTTAAAAAATTCCTTTACTTTTTTGACAGTGTCGTATCTTGGGGACAGCAAATTGACAAATCCGGTCGCCGGACAGATTTTGGACGTGTAGGCAGGAGGAACATAAAAGATAAACCCCGTTTGCTTGCCCGACTCCGTTTGCTTGTCCGACCCCGTTTGCTTGTCCGACCCCGTTTGCTTGCCCGACCCCGTTTGCTTGTCCGACCCCGTTTGCTTGTCCGACTCCGTTTGCTTGTCCGACTCCGTTTGCTTGTACAACTTTTTAAAACTCTCAAATGGTGCAGTCAACTGCAGGGCTTTCAGCAGGCCTCCCACTTCATCAGAGTGCTTATCCTTGAATACAAGATAACTGAGCTTGTCTATAAGCATTTTTTCCAGTTTTTGATAAACCTGTTTCTCTATTTTGCAAAGTCCTTTTTTGAAACCGGAATTCAAATCTTCAAACACTACGATGGCGTTATGGTCTATCATAAGTTTTGAGATCCTATGCACCACTTGGGACAGGTAACCGTGTTTTAAATCCTTGATTTTTTCAATTGTCCTCCAAGATCTTCTTGCCGTGTCTCTTTCTTTTTCTCGTTTATCCAAAATGTGACGATAGTCAAGTTCAGGTTTATCAGGCAAAGGACGGTTTAAACTGTCTTGTTCCAAAATCTTGCCATGCCGATCAACAATCGTGTAATACGCCAGATGTCTTTCTCCCCGATCAATGCCAATGACATTAATATCGGGAGTGCTCTTGAGATAACGCCTGACTTTGCTATTAAATACTTCGCTATTAATTTTGGTGCCACCGGCCGTGTTAAAATTACATGTGATCGACACATGGAATAAATAGGTATCCCGCGCATAGCGACGATCTTTTATAATGGGGTAAGGTTGCTTTTTCTCCGGATCATTGGCATGGTGGCCGTTTTTCCAAATTTCATTCGAGTATGGAATAGATGGCTTACGATGGAATAATTCTGCTTGACCGTTTAATTTATAGACCACATCTTTCAGGTTCTCATTTTCAAACAAGGCTCTCCAATAAAGAGTCTGTAAATTTGGCCTGCCTGTTGTTTTCGATGAAAAGTCTTTACTGTAAATCTGAAAAAGATATAACTGGCCGCTTTCCACACATTGATCAATATAACTTTCGGAAATCTTTTTAAAGGAGATGGTGTATGCCTGGCGGTTGACGTCGTCTGTAAATTCCTTAAAACTTTTGTAGTCTTCACTCGGGTCAAAAGAAAAATCACACCATTTCCAGTAATCTTTTGCTGCTTCTTTATAGTAATCAATAAATGTTTTTAGATCTTGTACGTTAAAATTCTCACTTGTAGTTTTGTAAGCGCCAGATTCTCTAATCCTTGCAATGTCAGGAATATTCTTGCCTTTAAGATCATCCAATTCTTTCGTTTTTCTTTCAAACGAGGAACCGATTTTAATTAAATTCTGAATGTCTTTGCTTGCATCCGCCACCTGTTTATAGATCATCTTGTGGTAGCAGCTTTTATTGTTTTCTATAAGTTTTAATTTTTCTCTAAGTCCATCTATTTCCCCACGTAATTTAATTATAGTATCGCTTGTTTTCTGATAAATTTTTGTACCCGGTTTTTTTCGCTGAATCAATTCTTGTTGCTTTTTTTCACGTTCTTGTTTCTCTGTAATCTGTTCTTTTATCTCATCACTATTCGTATTTTTATCTTCAAATATAGTTTTATGTCGTACATCCATTAAACCAAGAAAATATTGTCCGTCTTTCATAAACAGAACACAGGTATTGTCCTTTTCTTTGTTTTTATCCCAGCCATTTGCAAGCCTTGCATTGTCAAAGTTCAGTTTATATTTTTCCACATTGTAAGGTTTTTGGGTAAGATAATTTCGGGTCTTATTGTAGAGCGGAATGATTGTATCTATCACTTTAAACAAAGGTTCAAATTCGCCATAAAAAACGCGGTCTTTTTCATACTCCGTTTCTTCTTCAAGTTGAACGTGTAAAGGCTTCAAGAAGTGTCGCAAATCCATCAAGGCATCGAGGTAATGCTTGATTTCCTCCACCTTGTGTTTTTCATTTTTAAGTTTTTTCTTCTCAATTTTTTCGTACTTCCTTAATACTGAAAGGGCTTTTTTATGCGTTTTTTGAATTTCCCCAAGCAAGTTTCTGGGCTCAAATTCATTCTTATCGGGTTCATTCTTATCGGGCTTCTTTTTCCTGATAGTAAGATCAGCAAAATATTTAAAAAGCGGTTTGCTTAGGGCTTTTTCCTTTTGCTCTTTGATACTTGGTCTATTTTTTTCATCACTGGAATTACTCTCTTCCTCGAATTTGCTGTCACTATAATATGCTTCTAATGCGTCATGTATCTCACGAAAAGAAAAATATGATTTTTTTAGCCACTTGTCCCTTTTATCCTGAAGTGCTTTTGTATCTTTTTTGCCTTGCGGTATGGGGAATTTTTTATTTTCGGCATAGTCCTCCAAACGATTTTTGATCGTGTGCCAGCTACCAAAAAGATATTGTGAGATATCGGCAATGGCACGGTCATTTTTAAGATAAATCTTTTGGTCGTCGGCATTATTAAGGGCATCATGCATAGCTTGCTCTAGGTTTTCTGTAATATTAAAATCTCTGGTTGTAACTTCACCGGTAGCGGTATCTATCTGTTCGCATTGACCAATTAGTTTGTCACTGTCGTCAATGCCGAAAGTCGAGGTGATTTGTTTGCATAACGTGGCATCATTATCAATATCCTCCAAGCGGAAAGATAGTCTGCTACGGTCGCTCAGTATTTGCTTATATAGTTCTTCCAGTGTGCAGGCACGCACTTGGTTTTTGTCGGCAACGTTATTAAGTTGCTGTGCATGGAGATTAATTTTTTCATTTAAGCCCTGTTTTTTCCGATTTTGGTTGAGGCTTTGCCCTCCTATGATCAAGTTATATTGTTCGATTCCTTTCTGCGTCAGGCATTTGTTGAAGCCTTTAAGCATAAAAAAATCATCCAACCGACAGCCAAAATTTTCTTCCACTTCGGAGAAATCCACCTGCAACTGTTTGGCCTGGTGGTAACGTTTCATATTGTCCAAAAATTTTGGCAGGTTATCGTGAATTAGGCGATGGCCAATGGAAGTGCTGCGTTTTTCGGGGGTGTATATGTTTTTGCGGTTATCGTTGAAACCGGTAAAGTAAGTTGTCCAGTTCTCGAAATCTTTAATGACAGATTTGGGATCATCTTTAAGGTCCTTCGTGCAGTCCACGGTTACCGGGTTTTCTTCAAGCCATTTAGGCAAGTCTTCTTTGATAAATGCTTTTTTGAACATAGGTGCGTCTTTAAATATGGCGGCTATTTTTTCACGCAGATGGTTCTTTTTCTCTATTAGCTGCTCAGCCGGTTTTTCCGTCTTTTGGCGTTTGAGATCATCATATGATGTTTTAAAATCCTTTAATTCTTGCTTCTCAAAAGAAAATTTTTCAAGTTTCCGGTCTATAAAATCTTTGTGATATTGATCGATGATTTTTTTGGCGCACTTGTATTTTTCTGCCAGATCTTCATCTTGCCGCAGTATGTTTTTCTTCTTCATCCACTCTTCGGTTTTTCCCATTGGCTCAAGGCGAAACCTTAGAGTCTTGCTCACGGGGTATTGACGGATGAATGCGGCACTAAAGAGGTCGCTTTGTCCGGGGGGCGGATTCTTAGGCACGTCGGCCAGCCATTATGTGTACGAGTATGAATGCAGCCTGCATCGGTAGCGCAGCGCCTGCAACGGCACCGTCCGACTTAATGGTTTGTCCGGGGTCAATTTTCATTGAAATTCCATCAAGGTTGATACATGCGCAAGCACCCCCTGGGCATTGCCTTTGATGTTATACCCGCCTTCCAGCATCGCCACCACCCTGCCATTGCAATGGGTGTCGGCCAGTTGCATCACGATTTCGGTCAATTTGATAAAGCCTTGATCGGTAATGCTGAAACAACCCAGCGGGTCATCCTGCCTGCTGTCAAATCCGGCCGAGACCAGTATTAATTCGGGTTTGAATTTTTCCGCCGCCGGCAATAGTTTTTGTTCAAATACGTCGATGATCTGCTCGTCCTGAGTACCGCAATCCAGGTGGACGTTGATGTTGTATCCGACTCCGTCGCCCTCGCCTTTTTTGTTCGGATCGCCGGTGCCGGGGTAGGCGTGCAGGTCGTGGGTGGAGAAGAACAGTACGCTGGGGTCGTGATAAAACATCGCCTCGGTGGCGTTGCCGTGATGGTAATCCCAATCGACGATCAGGATTCTTTCCAGTCCATGTGTTTTTTGGGCGTACCTGGCCGCGATTGCAATGTTATTGTAGAGACAAAAGCCTTCGATCTCACCGCTATTCAATGCATGATGACCCGGCGGACGCAGCGCGCAAAATGCGTTTCTGATCCGTCCCCGGCATACTTGCTCAACCGCGGCCAATGCCCCTCCCGCGGCCGCTTCCGCGGCCTGTTCGCTGCGCGGGTGACGTTGCCTGAGCGATTCGATATGCTGCTCGGTGTGCAATTCCGCGATATGGCTTTCCACGTTCTGTTTGACCGGCAGGCGTTGCAGCCTGCTTAATATTCCGCTGGTATCGGCCAATTCCACCAGCACCCGCAGTCGTGCCGGTGATTCGGGATGATGCGGGCTGATCACGTGTTGTAAAAATACCGGATCATAGACAAATCCGGTTGGCTGTTGTTTGCCGGCAAATTCTCCGACCGGGGCCGGTGCGTCGGTCTGCATAGCGCCTCCTTGGTCATGCTGTTTGGTCAGTGCCAAAGACAGATAAGGCACTGAGAGTAAGGGTGCCGCGATGAGAAACTGTCTTCTATTCATAATATTATACGGAAATTGCGGCTTGTATTGCTATATGATAATAAGTTCCGATACGGGGTGGCAATCTTAATATTGGTTTATAGTGAGTGAATATACTACATTTTTGAAGGGTGTTGTCTGATTTGCCGGTTTCAAGCGATTACGATGCGGCGACCTTGACCGCCGATATCATTGACCGGCTTGCGGTGGTCAAGGCCGATGCATGGAACGCGCTGGTCCCGGATGGTTATCCTTTCATACGGTATGAATTTCTGAATGGTCTGGAAATACACGGCTGTTTGAACCAACAGAATTGGCAACCCTGCCATATTGTCGTGTATTCGGATAAGCGCCTGGTGGGGGCGATGCCGCTGTACGTCAAACAGGATTCATACGGCGAATTTGTGTTTGACTGGGCCTGGGCGGAGGCGTATCAGCGGGCGGGCGGGCGATATTATCCGAAATTGGTGTCCGCGATCCCGTTTACTCCGGTTGCCGGGCCGCGCCTGCTGGTACACCCGGATTGCGAAAACGACGATATCAAAGCGCTGATCATCGATCAAATCATCGCCTTTGCCCGCGATAATGGCATGTCATCGGCCCATTGTCTTTTCCATACTCCACTCAGTGGCGTAGCGATGCAACAACGCGATCTGCTGCTGCGTCTGGGTTGCCAGTATCACTGGTTTAATCGAGATTACCGGGATTTCCAGGATTTTCTTGATCAATTACGTTCAAAGAAACGCAAGCAAATCAGGCGTGAACGGCAGCAGTTTGAAAAAAGCAATATCGGTATTGAGGTCTTGGAAGGGGCTGAAATAACCGAGGAACAATGGGCGGTTTATTATAATTTTTACTGTTCCACGTTTATACGAAAATGGGGGGAACCGCGGTTGACCCTGGACTTCATGTTGTCGCTTAGCGAGAATTTGCCGGATTCAACCACGTTACTGCTTGCCTATCGGCGAAATCAGCCGGTTGCCGGGGCATTGGCAATGAAGGACCGGCATACGCTGTACGGTCGGCACTGGGGGTGTGCATCCGATATACCCTATCTGCATTTTGAATTATGTTATTATCAAACGCTTAATTACTGCATACATCATCATCTCAGGCGACTGGACGCGGGGGCGCAGGGGGAGCATAAGATCAACAGGGGGTTTGAACCGGTGCTGACTTATTCCTGGCATTGGATTCATGATCATGGGTTTAGAACGGCGGTGTCTTCGTTTCTTCATCGGGAAAGTGAGGCCATCAGGCAATATTATGACGATTTAAGACACCATTCCGCCTATAGGATTGCGTCACCATGAAAAACCGCCACCATCATAGCAGTGATGAGAAACTTTACTGGGTGCGGGATAACGTCTTTTCGGATCATTTCCCGACCGTCAATGCCGCATTAAGTGAGCCCGACGGCCTGCTTGCCATCGGTGGTAATTTAACCGTTGAATGTCTGAGCGAGGCTTATCAGTCAGGCATATTTCCGTGGTTTAATCAGGATTATCCGATACTTTGGTGGTCGCCTGATCCCCGATGTGTATTGGAATTGAATGATTTCAAGATCTCCGCCAGTTTGCGGAAAACGCTTAGAAAACGACGGTTCACGGTTACTTTCAACCGCGCTTTCAGCAGGGTTATTGCAAACTGTGCCAAACCCAGAAAAGACAGCGGCGGCACCTGGATCACCAAAGATATGGCCGGCGCCTATAACAGATTGCATAAAATGGGCTATGCGCATTCGGTCGAATGCTGGCGGGACGATAAATTGGTTGGCGGGCTGTATGGTGTCAGTTTTGGCCGGATTTTTTTCGGTGAATCGATGTTCAGTCACGCGACTGACGCCTCCAAGGTGGCATTGGCGCATTTTGTGCGGGAAACAAAGTTGCGAGGGTTCAGGTTGATCGATTGCCAGTTGCATTCACAGCATCTGCAAAGCCTGGGCGCGATCATGATGCCCAGAGAGAGATTTATCGCTATTCTCGACGATTTTTGTTCGCCTGAGAAAACCGTCGATTGGCCGGCCACCTCTACATTTGAGGTCCTGCAAAAATAATAAGTTATGGTTTTACCTTACCCCGTCGTATGACTGCAATTATTTGCCGGGGCATAAAGTAACCACGTTAAGGTCGGCATAATGGTTGCCTGTGTGGAAAGGAACCGGTACCACCCTGGGTTACCGTATAACGAGGGCGGTAGCTCAATCACCTTGCCACCCGCCTCAGGTGGGTGTTGTTGGTGCCCTATGCGTCGGCGGGTCGCCGTCCCGGTTGATCGCGCATCAATCAAAATATTGCGCCTTCAATAACGGCAGGCTTGAACCGCAGACTGCATAGAGTTGCCCGATCCGCCGAATTAGTGCAGAATTTACGTCCCTGCAATCATGGATATACTATATGGCAAAAGAAGATCAGATTGAAATGGCGGGCAAAGTCATTGAGACCCTGCCCAATACCATGTTTCGTGTTGAGCTTGAGAATGGCCACGTTGTGACCGCGCATATTTCGGGCAAGATGAGAAAACATTACATCCGCATTTTTACCGGCGACACGGTCACGGTTGAAATGACGCCTTATGATCTCAGCAAGGGCAGAATAATTTACCGGGAACGTTGACCCCGTCAAACCACCGCCCGTGCTTCGGCGTCATTCGGACGTGCCATTCAGCCGGTGTCGGATGACTTGATCCTGTCCAGATCCGCCTGGGTGTTGATATCGATGCCGGTATTCGCGGTGGCCATTTCAACGTGTATCTTCCAGCCATGATGCAGGGCGCGCAGTTGTTCCAGGGATTCGCTTTTTTCAAGTGCGGAGGCTGCAAGTTGTGTAAATGCCTGCAGGGTTCGAGCGGTATAGGCATACAGGCCAACGTGACGCCGATAAATCCGGCCATCACCGGCATGTTTCATCCAGGGAATGATGGAACGGCTGAAATATAATGCGTTATTGTCATGGTCGACGACCACTTTCACAACATTGCTGTCGATTATCCGGGTTTCATCCACCAGCGGCTCAGACAAGGTCGCGATGGCTTTACCGGAATTATTGTGCAACGCCGTTGCAACCTGGTTAATCAGCCGGGCCGGGAGTCCGTATTCATCGCCCTGAACGTTGACGATTATTTCATCGTCCTTTAGCCCGCAGACATTGGCCGCCTCGGCTATTCTGTCGGTGCCGGACCTGTGCCGGGTTGAGGTCAACACCGCATGGGCGCCAAATTTGCCTGCCGCCGCCTGTATGCGCTTATCATCAGTGGCGATGATCACGTCGCGCGCTCCGCTGCCGCGGGCGGCCTCGTACACATGCCGGATAAGCGGTTTATTGTGTACCTCGATCAAGGGCTTACCCGGTAATCGGGTGGAGCCATAACGCGCCGGAATAACGACCGTGAAATTCAAAATCAGTTGCTGTGCCGCTCTATCTCTTCATCGCTGAGCGCACGCGCCTCCGCTTCCAGCATCACCGGAATATCATCGCGAATGGGATAGGCGAGTTTGGCCTTGAGAGAGATTAATTCTTGATTGCCGCGGTCATAAATCAGCGCGCCTTTGGTAACCGGACAGATCAGGATATCAAGCAGTTTCTTGTCCATTTGGCATGGCTTCTATGAGGGTATTAAGACGATGTAAAAACGTCTCGGATAATTTTGCCTCGACCGGCAGATACCAGTGACGGTCGGAACCTATATCGCCGCATTTTACCGCGTCTTTTTCGGTCATGATCACGGCTAAATCATCGTCAAAATTTATTTCGTCCCGCGAATAATAGTGATGGTCCGGAAATACATGCGGGATAATATCCAATTCATATTGCCGGAGACACGCAAAAAACCCCGCGGGCGCGCCTATGCCGGCAACGGCATGGACTGAACGCCCCTTAAATACATTCAACGGCACTTTGTTATCGGGTTGGGTTAAATTGACCAGCAGGTTCACCTGGTAATCCATCTGATGCTCCCGTCGGCCGGCCGGACCATTGACGACGATAAGATCCATATCGTTCAGGCGAGACAGTGACTCCCTGAGGGGCCCGGCGGGCAGATAACGGCGATTGCCAAACCGGCGCCGGCCATCGATGACGTTGATCTGAATGTCGCGATACAAACCATAATGTTGCAGGCCGTCATCGGCGATGATCACGTCACAACCGGGTTGATTGATCAGTGCCCTGGCGGCGATATGTCTGGCCCTCCCAATCGCGACCGGACATCGAATGCGGCGCGCGATCAATACCGGTTCATCGCCGACTTCCTGCGGTTTGCTGTCCGCGCTTACCCGCTGCGGGATTTTACCGCCACCTGCGCGATAGCCGCGGCTGACAATACCGGGTTTATAGCCCCGTGAGCTTAAATATTCCGCCAGCCAGATAACCAATGGGGTTTTACCGGTACCCCCCGCGGTCAGATTGCCCACAACAATAACCGGAACGTCCAGCTTGTTGACGGCCAGCAGCCCCACCCTGTAAAGGAAACGCCGGGTGGTGACGACCACACAATATAACCAACTCAATGGTGCCAGGAGCAACGACAGCGGATGATTTTCATACCAGATTGCATTGATGAGTTTTGGCGAAATAAGCATTGTGGCAAGGCTTTACTCTTCTTCAACCCTGCGGGTCGCAAATACGATCTTAACCAGGTTAAGCTGACGCGCCGCGTCCATCACGCGAATCACCGATTGATGGGTGGCCTGGGAATCGGCGCTGATAATGACCGGCGGTTCATCCAGGCCGACAATCGCGGAGGATATCGCATTTTTGATGGTTGTGACTTGATCATTCAACAAAGGCTTGTCATTGATATAAACCCGGTTCTGCGGGTCGATGGCGATATTAATCGCGTTCGGTTTTGCCTGGGTAAGCTCTTCCGAGGCTTCCGGCAGGGTAATGTTAATCTCCGAATCATGTTCAAAGGTGGTTGAAACCATGAAAAATATCAGCAATAAAAATACGATATCAATCAGCGGGGTGATTTCAAGAGTGACGTCTTCTTTTCTGGACGGGCGGAGATTCATGCGCCGTTACTCACCGTGATCCCGTTCCCGCATGCCTACCATGATTTCCACCATTTTCAGCGATTCCTGTTCCATGGTCATGATCAAACCATCGACCTTGCCGCGAAAATAACGGTGAAACATCAGGGTGGGAATCGCCACCGATAATCCCGCCGCAGTGGTGATAAGCGCCTCCGAAATACCCTCGGCCAGTACGCTTGGGTCACCGACGCCATGGGAGGTAATGACTGCAAATACCTTAATCATGCCTATGACCGTGCCCAACAGGCCCAATAATGGCGTAATCGAAGCAATCGTACCCAGGGCGTTAAGAAAACGTTCCATTTGGTGGGCAACGTGCCTGCCGACTTCCTCAATACTTTCCTTCATGACCTCGCGGTTATGGTGTCTGTTGACCAGGCCCGCCGCCAGAATGCTCCCCAGCGGTGAACGATGTCTCAGACTTTGTATTCTTTCCGAATCGAGATCGCCGGCCTTTTGCCATCGCCACACTTGAGCAACCAGATTGTTGGGTGCTACTCGCTTCTGCTGTAATGACCACAACCGCTCGGCAACAATTGCCAGGGCAATGACCGAGCATAACAGGATAGGCCACATTAATAATCCGCCCGCCTCTATAATTTCAAGCACTTTTTATCTCTCAATATATTAGTTTTTATCAATCGAATGCCAAAAACGCCGTTTTTGGCGCCTGGATTCGGTAAACGTCATTGCGTCATCGCTTGCAAATGCAATCATGCCGCTGTCGGCAGTTGATAACATTTTTGCCCCGATATCGTTATACCGCTCTATTATATCTTGTTTTGGGAAACCAAAGCGATTTTGATAACCGACGGAGAATAACACCGCCCGCGGGGACACCGCGTCGATAAACCTGGGGGAAGATGAGGTCATGCTGCCATGATGCGGCACGACCAACACGTCGGCTTGCAGTTTGTCCGCCTGTATCGCAACTATTTTTTGCTCGGCCTGATATTCGATGTCCCCGGGCAGTAATACCGACAGATCGGGACTGCTGACTTTTAATACACAAGATGAATTATTGCCGGTAAACTTGGTGTTGCTCCGCGGATGCAGTGTTTCAAAATCAACGCCGTCCCAGTGCCAGCGCATCCCGGAGACGCACGGCCACTTGTTCCCAAAGGTGATCTTGTCGGTGCTGGCCAGCACTTTACCGACCTTAATTGCATCCAGCACGCTGTCTGCTCCGCCTATATGATCATTATCGCCATGACTCAACAAAACCGTGTCTATTTTGGATATGCGCTGACTCCTCAAAAATGGGATAATGATATTGCGCCCGGCGTTAAAGCGATCCGACCAGAACGGGCCGCTGTCATAGAGTAGCGTATGATTACGGGTGGACACCACCGCCGCCAGACCCTGGCCCACGTCGAGCAAATAAAAATGGAAGCCATTGGTTCGGGGTGAGGCAATATTGGGCCATAATAAGGGCATCAACCAGCATAGGCCCAGCCACCGGCCCGGCACGCCTGCGGGCATGCAAATAACAGCCATGCCTATACCGGCGAATAATAACGCCATTAATGAGGGAGCGGAAGACGCCCAGCTTGAGAAAGGCAAATTCCCTAAAAACTCCAGATAAACAAACATCAGCGTGATGACCAGGACCGCCGATTCATATAAAAAGCCGGCCACTTCCGGTAGCAGACCGGTTATCAAGGTGGCAAGCAGGGTGAGGGGGACTATGATTAAGGTGGTCGTCGGCACCGCTAACAGGTTTGCAAAGAAACTATTGACTGCAATTTCTTGAAACCAGAATAATAATAACGGCACCATTCCAAACGGGATTAAAAACTGGATCCGCACCAGCGAATTGAACCGCCTGTGTTGCTTGCCTCTGCAGGAAAGGGCATAGGCAATAATCACTACTGCGGCAAAAGACAACCAAAATTCAACCGCGAGTACGGAAAATGGATGGATCAGCAAGATCAGAAACACTGCTATTGCGATAACGTATGAAATGCGCCATTGTCTGCCCAGTAATATGCCCGACATGAACACGCACAACATGATCAACGCCCTTTGCGTCGGTAGCGAGAATCCGGCCAGGCCGGCATACATCACGCCGATTAATATGGAAAACAGCGCGGCAAATTGGCGGGCCGGTAATAAAGTGGTCAAGCGCATATTCCATGACCATAACACCCGTCCCAGAGAAAACGCGATAAACGCCACCAGCCCAATATGCAAACCTGAGATGGCCAATAGATGATTGGTGCCCGTTTTTCTAAGCAAAACCCAGTGTTCGTCACTGATCCCGCTTCTATCGCCAATGGCCAGTGCTTTGATCAAGCCCGCATATTTGCCGGTAATATGATCATCGATTCTGCCGCCTGTTTTATGCCGCCATTGATGGAACAGATAATCGTTGGTGGCGGATATTTTTTTATTCTTTGGAGAGGCTTTGACGTAACCGGTCGCACTGATCTTTTTTTGAAACAGCCAGGTCTCATAGTCAAAGCCGCCCGGATTGATAAAACCACGGGGGCGGCGTAATTTTGCATACAACTGCCAGAATTCACCCGGTTTCAGCGATGGCCGGGGGCCGTACCAACTCAGCCTGACCTTCCCCGGCAATGACCGGATTTGTCCGTGTTTATCTCTGATATTATCAATCTCGAACAAAAACCGGACTGCATTGGCACGTTTTTCGGGGAGTGATGCCACAGTCCCATGGATAAGCACAGACTCTCCATCAAATTGCCGCGGCAATCGCTTCTCAAGGATAAGGTTGGCCTGCATAAGTGCCCATATGAACCCAAGTAGCACCAGCCCGGCCAGGCGCGTTCCCCTAAAGTAGAGGGCGGCCATGCATAATGGCAAAACTGGAATAAGCAGCCCGGCTCCCGGCAAAACCACTAAACTGGACAGGTATAAAACACCGCCTGCAAATGCTGCACTTCCTGCGCGTATCAATTCTTAAACCTCACGAGTTCTTTAGGACCATGCTTGTCCTGCCCATTATTTTTATAATATAATAAGTAGGGTTACCAACCCAACGAGGGGGAGCATCTAATATAATACCCTCCTCATCAAACATAAATGTACTTTACTAAATACTATAAAAATTATTGTACTGCCTCCATGAAAAATAAGTGGCGGGTAACCTCCCTGGCATACAAAAAACGGCTAATATGAAAATTGCTCATATCATTCATCCTGTTGTAGTCTCAAAGGAATCGGATCTTTATCAAGCGCAACCGATCACCTTTCAGTCCATGCAAAATGCCAGGCATTATGCCGAGGACAAGGTGAATATTGAATTGTATGCAAGCAAATACTCTGATGAAGAAACCATTATCCCAAGCGATTATGATTTTCAATATACCAGAGACCTGGATAGGCATATTGCCCTGGTGAAGAAGTTCCGAACCAAACGCAAACTCGCCATCCTAAAGGATATCCTGGAACGGCTCTATGAGGCGACCGATGCCGACTACCTGATTTACACAAACGTCGATATTGCACTGGTTCCTCATTTTTATATCTCTATCCAGTATTTGATTGACCAGGGCTATGATGCCTTCGCAATCAGCCGCAGAACCGTCCCCGACACCATAACGGATATCAATCTATTGTACACCGTTGCAGGCACATTCCATAAGGGTGCCGATTGTTTTGTATTTAAGCGTGAACTCTATCCGCTGATGCCACTGAATAATATTTGTATCGGCACAAAATGGATAGACGATGCTCTGCTGACCATCCTCACCTGTCATGCCCAAAACTTTGCATGGTTCCGGGACATGCATTTAACCTTCCATCTTGGAGATAACCAAATTTGGCTCAAAGAACAAGAATATCAGAATCATAATCGGGATGAATTTGCAAACATTCTGGACGTTTTGAAAGCCGACGGTATATATAAAGATGACTCGCCTCTGTTCAATGATAGGCATGATCAAATATACCATCCGAAAATAACAATTCGAGGCAGAATCAAGCGAGCAATAAAACGCAGAATCAGAATGTTAGCTATCAAAATATTATCTACCCCCACACAAAAAAACGGCTAATATGAAAATTGCTCATATCATTCATCCTGTTGTAGTCTCAAAGGAATCGGATCTTTATCAAGCGCAACCGATCACCTTTCAGTCCATGCAAAATGCCAGGCAACATGCCGAGGGCAAGGTAAATATCGAATTGTATGCAAGCAAGTACTCTGATGAAGAAACCATTATCCCAAGCGATTATGATTTTCAATATACCAGAGACCTGGATAGGCATATTGCCCTGGTGAAGAAGTTCCGAACCAAACGCAAACTTGCCATCCTAAAGGATATCCTGGAACGGCTCTATGAGGCGACCGATGCCGACTACCTGATCTACACAAACGCCGATATTACACTGGTCCCTCATTTTTATATCTCTATCCAGTATTTGATTGAACAGGGCTATGATGCCTTCGCAATCAGCCGCAGAACCGTCCCCGATACCATAACGGATATCAATCTATTGTATACCTTCGCAGGCAGATGGCATGAGGGTGCCGATTGTTTTGTATTTAAGCGTGGACTCTATCCGCTGATGCCACTGAATAATATTTGTATCGGCACAGCATGGATAGACGATGCTCTGCTGGCTATCCTCATCTGTCATGCCCGGAACTTTGCATGGTTCCGGGACATGCATTTAACCTTCCATCTTGGGAATAACGAAATTTGGAAAACCTATCGAGAGTATAAGAATCATAATCGGGATGAACTTGAAAACATTCTGGACATTTTGAAAGCCGACGGTGTATATAAAAATGACTCGTCTCTGCTCAATTATTTTTATGAGCGCGTGCGCTCTCATCGCATAACAGAAGTGCCAAAAAAAATCAGAAGAATCAAGGGCGCAATAATATATAGAACCATATCTTGGCTATTCAAAAATTTTTTCGCCGACATGAAAAACGATCGGCACTTTGTAGCTTCCTTTGAGCACCACCGGCGCCTGCTGAACACCTCACATCACACAAAGGATGCCCACAAAAAAACGGCTAATATGAAAATTGCTCATATCGTTAATCCTTTTGTAGTCTCAAAGGAATCGGAGCTTTATCAAGCGCAACCGATCACCTTGCAGTCCATGCAAAATGCCAGACACTATGCCGAGGGCAAGGTGAATATCGAATTGTATGCAAGCAAATACTCTGATGAAGAAACCATTATCCCAAGCGATTATGATTTTCAATATACCAAAGACCTCGATCGGCATATTGCCCTGTTGAAGAAGTTCCGAACCAAACGCAAACTCCCCATCCTACAGGATATCCTGGAACGACTCTATGAGGCGACCGATGCCGACTACCTGATCTACACAAACGCCGATATTGCACTGGTCCCTCATTTTTATATCTCCATCCAGTATTTGATTGACCAGGGCTATGATGCCTTCGCAATCAGCCGCAGAACCGTCCCCGACACCACAACGGATGTCAATCTATTGTATACCTTCGCAGGCAGATCGCATGAAGGTGCCGATTGTTTTGTATTTAAGCGTGAACTCTATCCGCTGATGCCACTGAATAATATTTGTATCGGCACAGCATGGATAGACGATGCTCTGCTGGCCATTCTCACCTGTCATGCCCGGAATTTTGCATGGTTCCGGAACATGCATTTAACCTTCCATCTTGGGAATAACGAAATTTGGAGAAACTATCAAGATTATGAGAATCATAATCGGGATGAACTTGCAAACATTCTGGATATTTTGAAAGCCGACGGTATATATAAAAATGACTCGTATGTGCTAAATTATATATATGATAGATTGTACCCTCTACAAATAACTATGCCAAGAAGAATCAAGAACGCAATAATAAACAGAATCAGACGTTGGTTATTCAAAGAATATTTAATCTGCATAAAAAACGATTGGCACTTTGTAGCTTCATCGGGACGCGATCGACACCTGCCGGACACCTCATATATTAGTAATTTTAATGACAAATTTTTTGATTGACATATTTGGGTTCATGACAAAACAAATTATTGAATCAGCAACCCATACATCCACTTTTGGGAACCCGGCTGCCCGATCATGAAAAAATTGATAGTTACCGGATCTTCCGGACTAATTGGTTCAGAAACCATTGCCTATTTTGCCAATAAGGGCTGGCATGTACATGGCATTGATAACAATATGCGGGAGTCTTTCTTTGGAGCACAAGGCAGTACCAGATGGGTGCAAAAAAGGCTGGTAGAGAAATTCAAAGGCTTTGAACCGCATGAACTGGATATAAGAAACCGCGAAGGTATCGACAACTTAATAAAGAAGATTAAACCAACCGCGGTGGTCCATGCCGCAGCGCAGCCTTCTCACGACAAAGCGGCTCAGATCCCGTTTGAAGATTTCGATACTAATGCGGTCGGCACGTTAAATATGCTGGAAGCCGTGCGTCGGCACTGTATGGACAGTCCATTCATTCATCTATCCACAAACAAAGTGTATGGTGATGCTCCAAATAAGATAGGATTAAAGGAGTTGGAGAACAGATGGGAATTTTCTGATCCGCGGTATGACAATGGAATAGATGAATCGTTCGGCATAGATCAGACTTTGCACTCGCTTTTTGGCGCGTCTAAGGTGGCCGCCGATATCATGGTGCAAGAATATGGCAGGTATTTCGGTATGCCCACTTGCTGCTTAAGAGGCGGTTGTCTTACCGGGCCAACTCACTCCGGTACGGAATTGCACGGTTTCCTGTCATACCTGATAAAGTGCAACCTGGCTGAGACAGACTACACCGTCTTTGGTTATAAAGGAAAACAAGTGCGTGACAACATCCACTCACTGGACGTTGTTCGCTTTATGGATCAATTCGTAGATAATCCAAAGATGGCGGAGATATATAATATGGGCGGCGGGAAAGCCAACAGCTGTTCGATCCTGGAGGCATTCAAACTGGTGGAAGCTCAAACCGGTAAGGCTCAAAAGTATAAATACATTGACGCACCCCGTTTGGGAGATCATATTTGCTACTACAGCGACCTCACTAAAATTAAGACGGATTATCCCGGCTGGCAGGTTTCGATATCCCTGGAAAATACCATCTCTGATATGGTTGCGGCCTACGGTGAACTAAAAGACAACCGCCAGTCCCTATAATGGATGCAAGGTCCCCTCTCTCAACTCATAGGTATGCGCTACCCGCCGTGATAAATTCACGTTATGGGTTACCATTATCAAGCTGGTATTCACAATCTGATTAAGCTCCAGAATCAGATCGAGCACCTGTGACGCGGTTTTTTCATCCAGGTTGCCCGTCGGTTCATCAGCAAGTATGCATGCAGGTTCGGTAACCAATGCCCGCGCTATTGCCGCCCTCTGCCTTTCACCCCCGGATAATTCACCGGGCTTATGCAATAACCGTTTTCCCAGGCCCACTTTTTTTAATAACTCCGCGGCTTTATCCATTGCGGTTGCAGGGGGTTGGCGATTAATAAGCAGGGGCATGGCCACGTTTTCCTGGGCGGTAAATTCAGGCAGTAAATGATGAAATTGATAAATAAATCCCAGGTGTTGATTACGCATCTCACCGCGTTCCAATTCGGACATGTCGGCAATGGATTGACTGTTTATCAAAATTTCGCCCTTGTCCGCCAAATCCAATCCCCCCAACAAATGCATCAGGGTGCTCTTGCCACAACCGGAGGCCCCCATTATTGCAACGGTTTCATTTTTATCTATCGCAAAATCCAGTTCACGTAACACCTCCACGGCCAGGCCACCTTGATTAAAGGACTTATACAAACCTCTGGCGTTCAGGAAAACCCCTTCATTCATATCTTAATGCCTCTGCGGGTTGTATGCCGGATGCGCGTAATGCAGGGTAAATCGTGGCAAAAATACACAGTATGAATGAGATCGAAGCAATGGTGATCACGTCGCTCCAATGCAGATCGGAAGGCAATTCACTAATGTAATACACGTCGGGCGCCAGAAATTTGGTATCAAAAAACTGCTCAATTGCCGGCACCAGAGTTTCCACGTTCAAGGCAACCAACACGCCGGCGATGACACCGATGACAATGCCCACCAAGCCGGTCACCATGCCCTGGATAATAAATATTTTTAATATGCTGTTTGGGCTCGCGCCGAGAGTCCTTAATACGGCAATATCCGAGCGTTTATCCGCGACCATCATTACCAGGGTGGAAATGATATTAAACGTGGCCACCGCGACAATTAAAATTAGAATAACAAACATCACTGTCTTTTCAGTTTTCAAGGCCTTGAAGAAATTAACGTGTCGCTGGGTCCAATCCACCACCCAGTAATTGCCCGGCAACCGGCCGGCGATTTCTCGGCTGATCTTCGGCGCCCGCAGCATGTCGACGGTCTTTAGCCTTAATGCGCTCGGATCATTCAGACGAAATAATTTTTTTGCGTCATCCAAATGGATTAAAGCCAGCGCACTGTCAAAATCATGCATGCCGATCTCAAAAATCGCGGTGACCTTAAATTGTTTCAACCGCGGCAAAATGCCGACAGGGGTAATATTTGCCTGCGGCGCGACCAGGGTCACTTTATTGCCTATCCCGGCCCCCAGGGCGCGCGCAAGTTCGGCGCCCAGTACGATATTAAATTGACCGGCATTTAAGCCATTAAAATCGCCGACGATAATTTTTTCGACCACTTCGGAAACGTCCGCCTCAAATTCGGGCAATACACCCCGGATCACGCTGCCATGAACGTTTTTACCGTTAATCAGCATGCCTTCGATTCGATGGAAAGGCGCAACCCCGATGATTTCAGGATGGCGTTTAACCTCTTCCATAATGGGCAGCCAATTTTGAAATTCATCATTTAAATTTTGTATCGTTGCATGAGAAGCCATGCCCAGTATCCTTTCCGTTAATTCTTTTTCAAAGCCGTTCATCACTGACAGCACGACTATCAGGGCCATAACGCCAAGCCCGACGCCAAGCATTGAGATAAATGAAATAAAGGAAATAAAGTGATTGCGGCGTCTTGCCCTGACGTAACGCAGACCGATAAACATTTCAAAAGAACTTAACATAGCAGGCTATTATAAACGTCAAGCCCCGGTGTTAAAATAGCGTTCCGGGGGAAACCGGATTGATCAACCGATATTGGTGAGAAATAAATTTGAATCTTCTGGCAATTGAAACTGCGACTGAGGCATGCTCGGCGGCCCTTTGCATCGATGGTGATACACGGGAAAAATATCAACTGGCGCCGCGTCAACACGCCGATCTCATCCTGCAAATGATCGATGATTTATTGCGGGACGCCGGGATAAATAAACGCTCACTGGATGCCGTCGCATTTGGCCGGGGTCCGGGTTCATTTACCGGGATACGCATCGCTGCCGGCGTCACCCAGGGCATTGCCTTTGCCCTCGGCATTCCAGTGATCCCGATCTCCACGTTGGCGGCGGTTGCCCAGCAGCATGCAGACCAACGGGCACGGGTGGCGGTCGCAATGGATGCCAGGATGAACCAGGTGTACTGGGGCGCGTTTCAAAGAAATACCAATGGCTTGATGCAAATCGTGGGAAATGAAATGGTTTGCGCGCCTGACAGAATCACCGTCCCTGATAACGATGACTGGCTGGGCGCGGGTTCCGGGTGGAATACCCACCATGTAACCCTAAGCCGGTTATTTGGTGAAAAATTATCCGGCCATGAACCATTGAATTTCCCCCGCGCCACCGCAATTATTGCACTGGCCATCCCCGCTTATGCCAACGCCGAATACCTTGCCGCTGACAAAGCAAGGCCGGTATATATAAGAAATAATGCCTTATAAATCAATTATTCACCGATCCGGGCATGACAGTCTCTTTTGTTATCGGAGATAATGCGTATAGGTATCTATCGTACCGTCGGCCAATAAATTTATTTCACGATAGGCCGGTGGCAGGGCATTTTGCCCGAATGCAGTGGCCCGGGGAACAAATTGAATACAGGTTGAGGCACTCCCCATCAGCTTCACCCCTTCATGGCTGGCGTGATATTCCTGATGAATATGGCCCCAGACTATCCCTTTAACGGGATAACCCCGTATATGGGTGAAGAGCTTATCCCCATTTTTGAGCATCATCGCGTCCATCCAGGGACTTTCGATCCTTACCGGATGATGGTGCAGACAAATCAGTATGAATTTGTTGCCGCTTCTTTCCAGTTCCGCCTGTAACCAGTCCAGTTCCTGATCCGACAAACTGCCCGCGTCAGAATCCCGCTCGCAGGTATTTAGCAGAATAATCTGCCAGAATACCGTCTCTATGCTTTTTTGTGTCGATATATGCCGCTCATTCAGCAGCGCCGCCATCAAATCAGGATCATCATGATTACCAGGCAGGCAATAGACCGGAACAGTGATCCCATTTAATAAGGACCGAAACCGCAGGTAAGACGCTTCATCCGGTTCATGCACAACGTCGCCGGTGACGACAACCGCGTCAGCAGGCACGCTTTCGGCCCGTAGCGCTTCAATGGTGCGCTTCAACGTTCCGGCGGTATCCACCCCATTAAACAATTGTCCTGTTTTCGGAAAGATATGGGTATCAGTCAATTGGATAAGTTTTAACGGTTGGCGAATACGATCCATTTATCTGACTTATCTTTTGAAAGAAGTGACTGGCTTCGTTGAGATCGCCGGTAAGGGAGTAATATGCCGGTAATTTCAGCAATGATCAGGCATACGGTTCTCGGATCAGAGTAAATAACGCCCACCATGATATTGCAGGTCCTTAATCGGTCGTCCAAGCGCTTGTTTAAGTAATGACAATGGCCTACTGATGCAGTTGATGATCATGAACCATCGTCTCCCTGCATGGCTGATGCTTTCCAACCGAATTGGCACAACAGGATCAGCCAGTCTCGCAAAAAATAAAAGCTCACTTAGGTTATTTTGTATCTATTGATCAGAATAATCCGACCGGGCAGTAGCGCGCGTATTCCTCAGTCTAAATTGACTCAGTTCCTCTTGGGAATAAAAATGTTTTGCAAATTTTGAGTTATACATCCAATCCATATAATCAATGTCTTGAGTAATTTCATTTCGCAAATCCATATAAAAATCAGCCTGGTTATCTTTTTGGGCAGTAACGTGAATTCGAGGCATTTCACATTCCTTTTCCTCTGCGCCGATAAAGTCGCATATAGCCGCTACTGTCTCAGGCGAATTAAGGTACTCGAGTTTGATAACAAGGGCAGAGACATTATCATTATGGTACCTTACAAAACCCTTCGTTTGGGGAAATTTTTCTACAAATACGTCTATGCCGGTTACATACCTAAATTCATAATCGAACCACCTTAAAGGCATATCATGCTTGTATTGCCTGAAAAAAATCGACTTTACACTTTCTATGTCGATTTGCTTCTGTTGGTAACGAAATATCAAGTGATCGAGATATAACTCTACATATTGGCAAAAGCCGGATACGTTACGAACTACAGGGTCTCTAACAATACTGATAAATTTCACCTCACTATGGGCCAATTTCTTTCTAATTTGATTTCTCAAGTAATACTGCCACAAAGGTAGAAATGTTTTTTTGATATGCCACACACAAAAAGATTGGAACAAACAATCTTTAGTGTTATGAAGTTCCATATTGTTACCAGGTCTGATTCTGTTAACGGTGAAAAGTGGCACATCAGACCGCGCTCTCGCACACATCGCATACAACGAGGTAGAACCAACCTTCCCCATCTGATAAATCAAGATCGGAGTGGGTCCAGGTGCATTAAATATCCTCCAAATAGCTGGGACATCCCTAACCACCTTGCGATGGAAAGATCGTTTGATATATTGTTTGATCTTATGTGTCATTCTTCCCCCCTACTGTTATTTACAAATCATATTTCTTCATGCGATAACGCAGGGCCATCCGCGTGATGCCCAATTCACGAGCGGCCTTTGATACATTCCGATTGGTCCTTGCCAGCGCCTGGGTGATCATATTCATTTCCGCCTCCGTCAACGTCACGTCATCCTGCCCTTCCGTAACCGCTATTTCTTTGACCGGCGCGTCACCCAGACCTAAAATCTCCGCATCAATCTCACCGCCGCCGGTTAATAATACGGCTCTTTCTATCATATGTTTCAATTCCCTGATATTACCCTGCCAGGCATACCCACTTAAACATTGTACCGCATCCCTGGTAAAGTTGACATCCGCCAGACTATAGGACTTCGCCGTCTGTGCCGCAAAATGCCCGGCCAATAGTAATATATCGTCGCCCCTGTCCCTCAGGGCCGGCATCTGTATCGCCAATACGTTTAATCGGTAATACAAATCCGATCTGAACCCTCCATTTTCAGCAAGATTTTTCAGATCACGATTAGTCGCCGCAATTATCCAGGCGGCTACCGGTCTCTCCTGGGTCGTGCCCACCCTGCGCAGGGTTCTGCGTTCGAGCACGGCAAGCAGTTTGGATTGTAAATCCAACGGCAGCTCACCTATTTCATCCAAAAATAATACGCCGTCCTCGGCCGCCTCAATCAAGCCGGTACGCGCCACGTGGGCATTGGTAAATGCGCCTTTCTCATGGCCGAATAATTCCGATTCAATGAGGTCTTTGGGCAAGGACGCGCAGTCAACCTGTACAAAAGGTTTTGCGGAACGACCACTATTGGCATGCAATAATCGGGCTACAACGTCCTTGCCGGTACCCGTTTCCCCAAGTAACAGCACCGTCGGGGGAACGGTTTTGGTGGATTTGGACAATGTTGATATTCTAAGCACTTGATCCTTTACCGCCTCGATCTGCGCGCATTCACCCAGGAAATCCACTTCCTTGACCGCATGTTGTTCTCGCTTGACCGAATATTCCAGCTTCCTGGACACCTCATCCTGATCCAACACTTTGCGAACGTTTAATAACAGTTCATCGAGATCCACCGGCTTCTTCAAATAGTCCGATGCCCCTAATTTCATTGCCGACACCGCGTCCTCCAACTCGCCATAAGCCGACATGACCAGAATCGGCACCCGGGATTTATGGTGGTTGCGAAGATCGACAAGAAAATCGAGTCCGGAACCGTCAGGCAGGCGCATATCGAGCAATATCAGATGCGGCGGATTTTTACTGAATCGCTCCTGCGCTGATTTTAAGTCGGGCGCCAATTCAATAATAAAACCGGCTCTTTGCAGGTGTTTTTTTACCGCCTTGGCAAACATCGTTTCATCCTCGATGATAAGGATATTTTTTTCAATGACGGGTATTTCCGCTGAAGAGACGATGGAATCCATCATTGTGGCCCTGATTTAATTTTCACGATGGGTGCGGCAATAATGACCTGGGTTCTGTCATTCTCAGGTGAATTGAACTGAATATTCCAACCGTGTGACTGACATATTTTGAACGCAATCGGGATCCCCAGGCCGGTACCGAAACTTTTTGTCGATGGGCCGGGTTCAAGATTCCCCGGCTTCGGTTGGAAGCGAAAACCCGGTCCTTCATCAAGGATATGTATTTCTATATATTCTTCACGTCTCGCAAGCCTTATTTCAAGTTGACCGGATTCGGGTGAGGCGTCAACCGCATTATTAATCAAACCATATAAAGCCTGTTCCATCAGATCAGGATCAACCTGAAGCTCATGATCATTATCCCAGCCGGTTTTTTTCACCGTTATATTTTTATCCGCCAATTTGCTTTCCAACAGGCCAATCGAGGCAATTAATAACTCGCTGATTTTAATCATTTTCAGATTTGGGCTCAACGGGTGAAGATATGAAACCAAGGCGTTGACCCAGCGCCCGAGACGATCAATGGTGTCAATAATGACTTGTTTATTCTCCATCAATTCCCGGCGTTCATCGGCATTATCTATTAATTGCGCCGTTGCCCGAATACTGGCCAGGGGATTACGTATATTATGGGCGACAACCGGGACCAATCCGCCCAACACCGCCTGTTTTTCACTCTCCACCAGGGCGTCACGACTGCGCATCAATTTGGCCGCCATTGTATTTAATGTTTTACCCACGCTTGCAACCTCTTCCACCCCGGTTTCCGGGATCTTATGATTAAGCCTGCCCCGACTTATTACCCGCGCACCGGCAATGATTGCCGACATGGGACTGATAATGCCGCGGTTGACAATCAATCGAGTATATAAAACCAGCAAAATTGCCAGAATTAACGGGATAGGAATGACAACCGGGGCAAATCTGGTCCAATTAATCAAGGTCCGGTCTAATTCCTTATGCTCCTCAGCAAGCAAATCCTTAAAACCACGATAGTGATTTTCAAAGCCCCCTATCATACTCTGGGCAAACGCCGGGTCGATGATCCTTATTCTTGCCAGCTGGTCGGTAATATAAGGATCGCTGAAGATTTTATTCATATCCTGCTGGATTTCCCGATATGAACGCTGTAGCGACTGAATCGCCAAATCTTCCCGCCTTGACGCGGTTCTCCGGCGCAGGGCATTATAATGATCATCGATACGCCTTGAATAATCGGCATAAACGTCCAGGGCTCTCGGATCTTCAAGCACCCGGGCACGTATTACCTCCTGGATTTGCGCATAAAGCTCACTGCGTATCTGCTCCGTGATATAGAAAAGTGCATTGATGCGAACCGATTCTGAAGAGCTCTGTTTCCAAAAATAAGCAGACAGACCGCCCAACAGGCCGGTCACCGCGACCAAAAATAAAAATGCCGCTTCATGAATAAAAATAAGCCTTTTAAGCGATTGGGGCCGTTTGAATGCCATGGTGTCCGATAAAATAGAGTGACGTGGTTTATATAAACCAGATTATAGTGCGTATTGTGAGCCATATTCAGCCAATTCAACCATTCTATAACATCTTGGATGAATATTAAAATAAATATAACTCATTGTTTTATATGGAATTATCCCGCAATCAAGCAGATCTGGCATGGAAAATGCTATATAAACAGTATATTTAATGTGTGCTCCGACAATGAGATACACGTTCATCTTTTAACCTTAATATTTGGAGGAAGTTACAATGAAATGGGAAACTCCTGAATACAGCGATATTCGTTTTGGCTTTGAAGTCACCATGTACATCAACAACAAATAAGTACTGTTGACCAAAGTCAGTTAAGTTTGAGTAAGGGGCCAAATACGGCCCCTTACTTATTTGTGCGTTTTATTTATCCCTCCCCCCATTTAATTGCATTCATTGCGTTTCCGGTAAAACAATTTAAGTTATATTATTGCCTGTTTTACTGATAGGATATGCCTGTTTAACAGGTTAAATTACATCAAAAACACACTTTCACTCATGTCCCAATGTATAAGTATCGCCATATAAAGCGATTACTATGCCTGATAGTATCATGCTGTAATCCAATTCCCGCCATCGCCGATGATTACCATATCTTTATCTCCAAAGCGGAAAGACAACTGTTCGTAATGCAGGGCGAAGATACCGTTAAAATGTTTCACGTTGCCACCGGCGCAACCGAGGACGGGACAAAAACCCAACAGGGAGACAGCAAAACACCCATCGGCAGTTATCGAATTGCCGGGTTCAAGGCGGACAGCAAATTCCATTATTTCATGCACATTGATTACCCCAGTCTGGCGGATGCCTGGCATGGCTATAAAAACCAGATAATCTCGGCCAGTGAATTTAAGCAAATAGCCAGCGCCCACAAAAAACGCGAAATACCTCCGCAAAATACCGGCCTGGGCGGATACATCGGCATACATGGTCTGGGGCAGACGAACCGGGAAAAACTGCGGATACATAAACAGGAAAACTGGACTGAAGGCTGTGTTGCATTGTTAAATGAGGCCGTTACCGAACTCAAACAATACGTTACAATTGGGACACGGGTTATTATCGGTGAATAAAATTGCCCGCTTTAAGACCGATTTCACCGGCGCCTGTCTGAAAATTGCAGCCTTGCTTATCGCACTCATGCCAATGACCTCGTGTGCATATAAACCGCCCCGCGTTATTGAGCAAAAGAGTACAAAATTATTTGAGGAAGTCCTTCAGGACGCGGCATTCATCATTGCCGAGAATAATTTTAGAATTACCGGTAACCTTAAAATAGGCAGCGCCATTCAACAAAGAAATAATAGCCGGTTTCCGCTCTATGAGGTAATAATGTTCTGCAATCTGAGTTACGCCGAGACAATGCTATCATTGGATGAGCATTTTATATATTACTGCCCTTACAAACTGAGTATCCGCGAACAGGAAGATGAAATTATTATTGGTACGGCATTATTGCCGGAACATTCCAGTTCATATGAAATGAGAAAAATGGCCGCCCATATCAATTCCATTCTGCGCAAAATAGTGCGATACGCGGCGGAAGACGATCTGTTTCTAATGAATGAATCTCAATATTCAGAGGAACCCTGAGGATAAATGAGAAATACACCCGAACAGGTATTATTACTCAGATGGTTAATCCTAAGCGGATTAATCGCATTTGCCCTGGTTATCGCATGGTATGAAGACATCATACAACTGCTTTTTGCCGTTGATAAAAGTAAAATCTCATGGGCCATAGCCTCAATTTATCTACTGGTCACACTCCATTGTGCCAGACGTATTTGGATTGTTTCCCAACAACACACCCTGTCACAAAAAATTGACCGAATGGTCAGAAACGCGCAGGAATTCAGTCTTAGCGTAGATACCGACGCGGTCCGGCTGAATCAAAAAACCACATTGCCGGATTGCATAATGACCAGGTATTTAAGTGATATTTATTATCGTCACAGCAGCAGAAAAAATAACAATGACGAGAATACCGATAACGCCGCCGATTTAATAGAAATCTATGAATCGCAGATCAAAGGCCCTCAGGAAATCGGCTGGTTTATGTCCGATATTATGCTCAAACTCGGCCTGTTGGGCACCATCATTGGTTTCATTTTCATGTTGGGCTCGGTTGCCGACATTGCCGATTTTGACGTCAGCACCATGCAGCAAGTACTCAGACACATGAGCACCGGCATGGGAACCGCCTTATACACCACCCTCAGCGGTTTGATCTGTAGTATGCTGACCGCAATGCAATACCATATGATCGACCGGCAAGCTGATGAACTGCTTGAAATGATAAAGCATCTTACCCATACCTACGTTATTCCGAAAATGATACAAACCCAGGGATAGATTGTGAGAATGAAAGACAGGGTCAAGTCCGACCCATTTACTGATTTACTGTTTAATGCCCTGCTGGGGTTCACGTTTCTGTTTCTTGTAGCCATTATGTTCATGAACCCGGAGGCCAAAACCGGTATTATCGATCCCAAAGCCGAATACATACTGACCATAAGCTGGGAAGATAATAATCCCGACGATATCGACGTATGGGTGGAAGACCCGGACGGCCAGATCATATGGTTCAGAAGTCCCGAAGCCGGCTTGCTGCATCTGGACCGTGATGACCGGGGCCTGGTAAATGATACAATTTTCGTCAACGGGGAAGAATTGCAAAATCCGCTGAATCAGGAAATTGTTACCATTCGCGGCGTAGTCACCGGCGAATACGTGGTCAACCTGCATTACTATGCCACGGAAACAAAAAAACCGGTTGACGTCAACGTCCGCCTGGTTAAAGTGAACCCGGCACTGGAAGTGATCTATTATGGAACCGTGAACCTGGAGAAGGTGGGAATGGAAAAAACCGCACTGAGATTTAAGATTGGCCGCAGTGGCAAAATATCAAATATTAACTTTTTGCCCAAGCAACTGGTATTGCTCGGTTAACCACCGGCCGCAAACAACCCGTTGACGGCAATAATAATCTGGAGATATGGAAATGACTTTGGGTATCATTGGAATAACGGCGGCATATGTTCTCCTTGCCGTTTTGTTATTAAGCATCAACCTCTATTCAAAATGGTCCTGGCCGGTAAAGGCGGGGTCAATAATACTGACCTCGATATTTTATCTGGTGAGCTATATGTCGTTTCCGCCCTTACTGGGTTGGCCGACCAAGCAGAATCCCACCAGACAGTTCAGAATAATTGCCGCACACGTGGAGCAGGCTGACAAGCAAACCGGAGATGACGGCGCGATTTATCTATGGCTAAGCCATATAGAAAACATGTCCGCCACGTCCCCTCCCAGGGCCCATAAACTGCCCTATTCCGATGCCCTCCATGAGAAAATTATTAACGTCAACGCCAAACTTAACAAAGCCATACCCCAACTGGGTGAATTCAAAGAACCCGATGAAAACATGCTGGAACTTCAAGATGACAGCCGCATGACCCAGATATCGACCCAAATAGAATTTTATGATATGCCGGACCCGTTATTTCCGGATAAATGAAACACCCCAAAAACGGCATGACCATCAATGAGAATACTAATCTTTTCGTTGCTGTTGCCGGGGCTGGCGGTCGCCGCCCCGACCTTTAATGCCTTCAATGAAGCATTACATCTATCATGCGAGCAACATAAATTTGAAACGCTTGAGTGCAATTACCGCACACTATCACCGCAACCTCAATTACCCATCCGGGCGACGTATAATAATGCGCCGTTGCTGATCGAAAAGACCCTCTACCCATGGCCCAATGCCGTTACAGCGGTTTTATTCCTGATAGATACCAGCGACCCCGCACGGGAAAAAACCGTTGAAATAAAACAACAACACATAGCGCAGATCCTGGATTCCGCGGAAGCACATCATCGCATCGGTATAGCCGGCTTTGATAAACAGTTGACAACGGTGGCCCCCATCGGCACCCCCACGTCGGATATCATCCCCGCATTAAAATCCATCGAAGCCGTCGGTCAAACCACCGAACTGTACAGAAATATAATCAAGGCGATTGACCTTATAAAAAAGATTGAAGCGGATCGAAGAGTCATTTTTTTGCTATCGGATGGGCTGGCCGAGGACAAAGCCTATTTTCATGAAGACGTAATTAAAGCCGCGCGCCGCTCAGCCGTAGTCATTAACTCAATCGGCTATCCTCGATCGATCGCATTATCGGTTTCCCTCCAGACAATAAGGCGTTTGAGTGAGGAAACCGGCGGAAAATATATCGAAGCTGACGGCCGATATGATCTGCCGTCCACTTATCTCAAAACCGCGTTCAAGAACATTGACCATGGCGGCAGAATACTTGTTCAGCTGAGCAACCTCACACCCGCCTCCCCTTCGCGTCAACAGCAACTCAGCCTTGGCTTCGAGACCGATCCCGGTGACCTTATCATACCTGTTCCATTCACCATACCACCGACCAAAACTGTCAACGCCACTGCCACTGAAAGCGTCACCGACGGCGTCCGGATCATTGCCGGCAAAAATGATCCGAGGCCGGTTAACCTATGGCTCTGGTACGGCATACCGGGCGCCCTCATCATACTGATCATTGCGGTACTGCTTACCCTGCTGGCGATATGGAAACGGGGCGTCAAGCCGAGCACCCCGCCCGGCGACAATCCGCCACAATACCAACCTTATGGTTACTTGATCAGGCAGGATGAAACCGCAACCTGTTACCCAATCCATAGAACCCTATGGCGCATAGGCCGGGGAAAAGACAATGAATTATCATTGGAGGACAACTCAATCTCAAGAAAACACGCCGAATTACGCCGCAATGAAAACGGCAGCTTTGAGATCATTGACCTCAAATCAATGAACGGCATATACGTCAATCATGAAAAAACGTCCAGGCATACCCTGCGGGATGATGACCTGCTGGAGATTGGCGATATCTTTTTACGGTTCACAAGCTGCATTGCCGATCACTCCCTGGAAGAAACAAGAGTGCGGCACAACACCCAGGCGCGGTCAAGCGACTGATTAAACCTGCGCGCCCTCTGGATCAGACGGAGCCCGTGACTCCCGTCGCGGGTATATAAAAATCAACAATATCGTCAACCCCGCAACTCAGCACCGCTCGTGGGGTGGTTGGGGCAAAGTGCCGGTGTTGCTCGAACCCCCCCTGCCCCCCTGATAAGGGGGGTTGGGGGGTTTGGTGTTGATTCGGGAAAGGCCTGGTGCAGTTCGGGAATCCGGCTTGGTTCGGGTATTCGGCGTGCTGAGTGTGTGTTTTATCGGGGTCGGGAGACCTCGACTCCGTTAGCCATCATCGGGGATCAGCGGCGGCAGGTCGAACGGGTCGGTTTCCGGCTCGGCCACCGCCGTCGGTTCTGCGAGTTCTATGGCTGCCTTTGCCGCGGGTAACGGGCCCAGTATCGCCAGTTCGTCTTCCAGGCGCTTGCGCTTTTGTTCCTCGTCCTCCGGCGGCAGGTCTTCTATGAAGGCGCGGATATCGACGGTGTGGGTGGTGGCGTATTGTTGCAGGACTTCATCCATTGTGGGCATGGTGGCCGAGCCGGTGGGCGCTAAATTCCCGCCCAGCGTCAGGGCGGTATTGACCAGCAGGCGGGCATTGCCGTTGTTGAAGACAGTGTAGGTGTTGCCTTCTATGGTTTGATCGTCCCCCCGCACCCAGCCGTCATCGTCGGCGGGGACGGTGACGCGGTCGCCGGCGTTGCCGTCGACGCGTAGCTCGGCGCGGCCATCGATGCGTACCTCGGACAGATTCAGCAGGTCCAGACGGGTGAGGGTCAGGCGGTTGTCACCGCTGCCGCTGAGATCTATGCGCTCTATGCTGCTCAGGCGGGTATCGGCGAGGGCGCTCAGGTCCAGGCTCAGGCCGGTGCCGGTCAGACTCAGGGTGTCGGTGCCGCTGCCGCCGTCAAATCTGAGCAGGTCGTTATCGCCGAAACCGTCTATATTCAGCACGTCATCGCCGGCGCCGGCGAGCACCACCGTCGCCTCGCCGTCGGCGTTCAGATTGTCGCCACTGGTGGTGCCCAGAACCGCGTCGGCCTCGGTGGTCAGCCCGGCCGGGGCGCCGAATATCACATAGGCTTCGCCGGCATCGCCCCCACCGTCGTCGCCCCTGGGTGCCCCGACTATCAGGTCGGCATAGCCGTCGCCGTTCAGGTCCCCGGCCGCGGATACGCTCTCGCCTGCCCGATCGCGATCCATATCACCCTGGATAATAAAGCCGTCTGCTTCGGCCAGGGTAGTCAGATCGATCACCCGGCGCATGATGGGGCTACCGCCCGCTGGGTCATCCATGCTGACTGCACTGCCAAAGCCGGACGCCTTGCCGAATACGACATAGGCCTCGCCGACGGTGGTGGGACCGACAATGGGCCCCGGAGCCCCGACGAGCAGGTCAGCATAGCCATCACCGTTCACGTCCCCGGCTCCGGATACGCTCCTACCCGCATAGTTGCGGGTCGCATCGCCTTGGATAATAAAGCCGTCTGCTTCGGCCAGGGTAGTCAGGTCAATTACTCGGCGGTTGGCACTGTCCGGACTGCCAAAGCTGTCCGCCTTGCCGAATACGACATAGGCCTCGCCGGCACTGAGCCCACCGTTGTCGCCGCTGGGTGCCCCAACGATCAGGTCGGCAAAGCCGTCGCCGTTGACGTCGCCGGCTCCGGATACACTCCTGCCCGTTTGGTCGTTTGTCCCAGCACCCTGGATAATGAAGCCATCCGCCGCCGTCAGTCCGGTCAGATCGATCACCTGGCGGGGAAAGGTGCCTTCCCCCTGCACGGTAGTGGTGACTGAGCGGCCAAAAGCGCCTGCCTTGCCGAACACCACATAGACCCCAAGCATGCCCGCAAAGGGTACCCCGACGATCAGGTCGGCATAGCCGTCGCCGTTGACGTCGCCGGCTCTGGATACGCTATGGCCCGCATTGCCATTGACCCTTTCCCCTTGGATAATAAAGCCGTCCGCCGCCGCCAGGCCAGTCAGGTCCACGACCTGGCGGTTGGTACCGTCGTCCAGGCTACCAAAGCCGGACGCCTTGCCGAATACGATATAGGCCTCACCGCTACTGAGGCTGCCAGTGTCGTCGCCATAGGGCGCCCCGACCATCAGGTCGGCATAGCCGTCGCCGTTGACGTCGCCGGCTCCGGATACGCTGAAGCCCGCACCGTCTCGCATCGTATCGCCCTGGATGATAAAGCCGTCCGTCGTGGCCAGGTCTGTCAGGTCGATCACCCGGCGATTGGTGTCGCCGTCCAGGGAACCAAAGCCGGAGGCCTTGCCGAATACGACGTAGGCCTCGCCGGCACGGAACCCACCGTCGCCACCACGGAATGCCCCGACGATCAGGTCGGCAAAGCCATCGCCGTTCACGTCCCCGGCTCCGGATACGTTCCTGCCCGTCCTGCCCGCCTGGTCGCCGGCCACGTCGCCCTGGATGATGAAGCCGTCCGTTTCGGCCAGGCCAGTCAGGTCAAGCACCCGACGATTGGTGTCGCCGTCCAGGGAACCAAAGCCGGAGGCCTTGCCGAATACGACATAGGCCTCGCCGGCATCGCTGCCACCGTCGTCGCCCCTGGTTGCCCCGACGATCAGGTCGGCATAGCCGTCGCCGTTCACGTCCCCGGCTCCGGATACGCTCTCGCCCGCCCTGTCGCTGGGCGCATCGCCCTGAATAATGAAGCCGTCTGCCGGTTCCAGGCTCGTCAGGCCTACGCCAGGCCTGACGGTCACCGTCAACGTGACTGGCTCGGCCTGCACCGCACTCTCGGGGGCATCGGGGTTGCGCACCAACACGGTAAAGCCGTCGTCGGTGTCATCGCCACCGGTATGGACGTAGAGCACCTCGCCCGCCTCAAGCTGCTGCTGGGTGAAACTCATGCCGGGGGTAATTGCCACGCCCGGGTCCGTGCTCAGTTCCAGTTGGCCGTTGTCCGGGATGTCCGTCACCATCCAGATCAGAGTGGCGGCGGCATCGTCCGGGTCGCGGGCGCTGAGGTCGTCCGTGCTCAGGGTATAGCTTGTGCCCTCAATCACCTGGAAGACGTGATCGCCTTCGGTGACCGGTGGGACCAGTGCCGCCACTCGGTCCAGCACGTCTATATACACTGCATCCCGCCGGTCGGCATCCAGGCCCTCATCTGCCACGGTCAGGTCGCTGAGCAGGGTTTCCCGCAGGCTCGGGCTGGCCCGCAGAATATCCCCAAACCGATAGGCATAGTACAGGACCCGCACATCCTGCAAGTCTATGCGGCCATCAAGGTTCAGGTCCAGCGCCGGGACAGCGGCGGCAGCGGCACTGGGGTTTAACAAATTCAAGTCCGTCAGCGCGGTCGGGTCGGTCACGTTCAGGTTGGTCAGAAGCGTCGTCAGGTTGCCTGGGGCGAGGGTGAGGTAATACAGGACCTGGGCGTCCTGCGGGTTGATGACGGTATCCTCGTTCAGGTCCAGCCGGTCCAGCAGGTCCGGGCCGGTCTGGAACGCCACTTCATACGGGCGCTGCTGGGTCTCCGAAGTCAGGGCAGGGAGTGGCTCGGATGAGGCTCGGTGTTGCTGGGCTAAGCCCCCCCTGATAAGAGGGGGTTGGGGGGGTTGGAAAAGCCCCGGTGCAAGTTCAGAGAAAGTCTCCCCTGGCCCCTGGCCCCCCTTGTCAGGGGAGTTGGTTGTCAGGGCATGGAGAAGGCCCGTAAGCGGCGCCAGGAGCGGGCTTACAAGTACCCCCCCCCCCCCCCAGGCAGGCCGGCGCTTTGCGGCTCAGCGGCCGTCTTATCCGTGCTCAGGGCCAGGCTCAGGTCCAGGGGCAGAATGACCGGTACAATTTGGGGGGCTGAGACCACGGCCGGGGACGTCGACTCGGTGGTCGGATTCAGCAGCAGCAGGGTTTGGGCCTCGGCGGGCGCGGTCGCCTCCTCGGCGCGGTAGATGCGGTTGCCTGCGCCCGTGACCGGCAATAATGCCGCAAGCGGGGAGGAGAGGGGATTGGTAAGGGACAGGGGGCGCAGGCCCTTGAGTTTTGCTTTTTCGGTCATGTTTTGTACCTCGGTAAGGTCATTACAGATATATGGAATATTCCATATTATAGCATAGCTTGAAGTTTATGGTTTGGGTTTTATGGTTTTTTTACAGGAGCCCGTAACTCCCGTTGCGGGTATATAAAAATCAACATTATCGTCAGACTGTAACTCAGCACGGCTCATAGTGTGGTTGGGGTAAGGTGCCGGTGTTGCTCGAACCCCCCTGCCCCCCTTATCAGGGGGGGATATTTGTTGGTGTGGGTTTTATCGGGGTCGGGAGACCCCGACTCCGTTAGCCCTCATCCGGGATCAACGGCGGCAGGTCGAACAGATCGGCATCCGGTTCCGCCACCGCCGCCGGTTCTGCGAGCTCCATCGCCGCCTTTGCCGCCGGTAACGGCCCCAGCATCGCCAGCTCATCTTCCAGGCGCTTGCGCTTTTGTTCCTCGTCCTCCGGCGGCAGGTCTTCGATGAAGGCGCGGATATCGACGGTATGGCCCATGGCATATTGCTGCAGGACCTCAGCCATGGTGGGCGTGATGGCCAAGCCGGTGGGCGGCATTAAATTCCCGCCCAGCGATACCGCGGTATTGACCAGCAGGCGGGCGTTGCCGTTGTCGAAGACATTGTAGGTGGTACCGTCTATGGTGTCATCAGCCTGCTGCACCCAGCCGTTATCGTCGGCGGTGACGCTGTCGCCGGCGTTGCCATCAACCCGTAGCTCGGCACGACCTTCAGTCCGTACCTCGGACAGATTCAGCAGGTCCGGACGAGTGAGAGTCAGACTATTGTCACCGCCACCGCTGAGATCGATGCGCTCTATGCTACTCAGACGGGTATCGGCGAGGGCACTCAGGTCCAGGCTCAGGTCGGCATCGGGGTTGACCAGGCTCAGGGTGTCGGTGCCGCTGCCGCCGTCGAATTTGAGCAGGTCGTTAGCGCCAAAGCCGTCTATCGTCAGCTCGTCATCGCCGGCGCCGGCGAGCACGACCGTGGCCTGGCCGTTGCCATTCAGCATGTCGTCGCCGACCGTGCCGAGCACCGCTACGGCCTCGGTGCTCAGACCGGCCGGGCCGCCGAACAGGACATAGGCCTCGCCGGCATCGGGCTTGATGTTGCCATCGGACGTGGGGACATCGGCATCGGGGGCCCCGACGAGCAGGTCGGCATAGCCGTCGCCGTTCACGTCGCCGGCACCGGATACGCTCCTGCCCGCCTGGTCACCGTCCGCATCCCCCTGGATGATAAAGCCGTCCCCGATCACCATATTGCTCAAATCAATCACCCGGTGGCCACTCATCGGGGCGCCAAAGCCGGACGCCTTGCCAAACACCAGATAGGCCTCACCGGCGTTGTCGCCCCCATCATCGCCAAAGCGTGCCCCGACGAGCAGATCGGCATAGCCATCGCCGTTGACGTCGCCGACGCCGGATACGCTATAACCCGCACGGTCGTTCGCCGCATCGCCTTGGATAATAAGGCCTTCCCCGGCCGCCAGATTGCTCAAATCAATCACCCGGCGGTCACCCATCGGGGCGCCAAAACCGTCCGCCTTGCCAAACACGACATAGACCGCGCCGGCATCGGTCTTGTCGCCATCGGGCGTGTTGAAATCGGCAAAGGGTGCCCCAATGAACAGGTCGGCATAGCCATCGCCGTTCACGTCCCCGGCACCGGATACGCTCCTGCCCGCCTGGTCGTCGTTCATATCACCTTGGATAATAAAGCCGTCCCCGGCCACCAGATTGCTCACATCCATCACCCGGCGGCCATCCATCAGGTTGCCAAAAACGTCCGCCTTGCCGAATACCAGATAGGCCTCGCCGGCATCGATCTTGCCGCTATCGAGCGTGTTGACATCGGCAAAGTCCGCCCCGATGAGCAGGTCGGCATAGCCGTCGCCGTTCACGTCCCCGGCACCGGATACGCTCTTGCCCGCCTGGTCGCCGCTCGCATCACCCCGGATAATAAAGCCATCCCCGGGGGCCAGGCTGGTCAAATCAATCACCCGGCGGTCGGTGCTGTCCAGGCTGCCGAACGGATCAGATGGGCCGGAGGCCTTGCCAAACACCAGATAGGCCTCGCCGGCACCGTCGTTGCCCTGGTTCGCCCCGACGAGCAGGTCGGCAAAGCCGTCGCCGTTCACGTCCCCGGCGCCGGATACGCTCCTGCCCGCTCGGTCACCGCCCGCATCGCCCTGAATAATAAAGCCGTCCCCGGCCGCCAAATTGGTCAGATCAATCACCCGGCGGCCGCCCATCGGGGTGCCAAAGCCGGAGGCCTTGCCGAACAGCACATAGGCCTCGCCGGCATCGTCGCCCCGGTACGCTCCGACAATCAAATCGGCATAGCCGTCACCGTTGATGTCGCCGGCGCCGGATACGCTCCTGCCCGCTCGGTCACCACCCGCGTCGCCCCGGATAATAAAGCCGTCCTCCGGGGTTAGATCGGACAGGTCTATGACGGGGACGGGGATGCGGGTGATATCGATATTCACCGTGACGGGGTCGGCCTGTTCACCCTGGTCGTCCTCCACCCGCACCATGAAGTTGTCCGGGCTGGCACCGGTGCCGGTATTGGTATGGACGTAAACCACGTCGCCCGCTTCAAGCCGGGCCTGGATGAAGCTCGAGATGGGCGTGTCCAGATCGCCGCTCAGTACCAGTCGCCCGTTCGTCGGTCCGCCCTCCAGCACCATCCAGGTGAGCGCAGCCGCATCGTCGGCCGTATCTATATCCGTCGCCGACAGATCAGCCACGGTCAGGGTATAGCTTTCCCCCTCATCCACCCTGAAGGCTCTATCGCCGCCCGTGGTCGGCACCTCGTTGACATCGGTAACGGTAATTTGCAGGGTGGCCGCTACCGTCGTATCAGCGGCAACCTGCACGCTCACGTCTAATACCGGTTTGGTCTCAAAGTCCAGCGCCGCGCCCGCTCTCAGGAACAACTCATCCTGGTCATCGTTCAGCGCAAACAAATCCGCATCAGCCCCGGCCAGCTCCAAGTCTCGCGGGGCGCCGCCATCGGCATCGGTGACGGCGATATCGGCGACCTTGATGGGTACGGTGATATTGGCGTTTTCGGTAAATTCGGTCATCGTAGGGGTCAGCGTCACCGCGGTTGGTGCCTCGTCCACGCCGCTGATATCGATAGCCATATTGACCAGCAGGCGGGCATTGCCGTTGTCGAACACACTATACATGGTGTCGTCTCTCATGACGTTAGCCTGCCGTACCCAGCCGCCGTCATCGGTGCTGACGCGGTCGCCGGAGTTACCATCAACCCGCAGCTCGGCACGACCCTCGGTACGTACCTCGGACAGGCTCAGCAGGTCCAGACGAGTTAGGATCAGGCTGTTATTCATGCTACCACCTGGGCCTGCGCCGCCACCGCTGAGGTCTATCCGTTCTATGCTGATCAGGCGGGTATCGGCGAGGGTGCTCAGGTCCAGACTCAGACCGGCACCGTTCAAGCGCAGGGTGTCGGTGCCGCCACCGCCGTCGAACCTGAGCAGGTCGGCGGGGCCGAAGCCGTCTATATTCAGCACGTCATCACCGGCGCCGGCGAGCACCACCGTGGCCATACCGTCGACGTTCAGGACGCCGTCGCCGGCGGCGGTCTCGGTGCTCAGGCCGGCCGGGCCGCCGAACAGGACATAGGCCTCGCCGGCGTTGGTCCTGGTGGCCAGATTCGCCCCGACGATGAGGTCGGCAAAACCGTCACCGTTGACGTCACCGGCGGCGGATACGCTAAAGCCCGCATTGTCACCACGCGCATCGCCCTGGATAATCAAGCCGTCCTCCGGGGCCAGCCCAGTCAAATCCACGACCTGTCGGCTGCTACCATCCACGCTGCCAAAGCCGGAGGCTTTGCCAAACAACAGATAGGCCTCGCCGGCAATGTTGCTAATATTGTCGACATCGCGCGCCCCGACGAGCAGATCGGCAAAGCCGTCGCCGTTGACGTCGCCGGCGCCGGATACGGCCCCGCCTGACCGGTCACGGAAAAAATCACCCCGGATGATAAAGCCGTCCTCCGGGGCCAGCTTAGTCAAATCCACGACCTGGCGGCTGCTACTATCTGCGCTGCCGAATGGATCAGATGGGTCGGAGGCCTTGCCAAACACCAAATAGGCCTCGCCAGCACTGATGTCGCCGTCGTCGCCGGAGCGCGCCCCGACGAGCAGATCGGCAAAGCCGTCGCCGTTCACGTCACCGACGCCGGATACGGCCCCGCCCGCATAGTCACCTTCCGCATCGCCCTGGATGATAAAGCCGTCCGCAGCGGCCAGCCCAGTCAAATCAATCACCCGCCGGATAACCATGGTGGTGCCGTCTTCAAGGGTGGTGCTGACGTCGTCGCCAAAGCCGGAGGCCTTGCCAAACACCAGATAGGCCTCACCGGCATTGGTGCCACCGTCGTCACCACCGGATGCCCCGACGATGAGGTCGGCAAAACCGTCGCCGTTCACGTCGCCGGCGCCGGATACGAACCCGCCCGTAATGTCGCCGACCGAGTCGCCCTGGATGATAAAGCCATCCCCGGCGGCCAGATTGGTCAAATCAATCACCCGGCGGTCGGTACTGTCCAGGCTGCCAAATGGATCAGATGGGCCGCCCGCCTTGCCGAACACGACGTAGGCCTCGCCGGCCTCGGTGGCACCATCGTCGCCCTGGCCCGCCCCGACGATGAGGTCGGCAAAGCCGTCGCCATTGACGTCGCCGGCACCGGATACGGCCCCGCCCGCATAGTCAAAGTTCATATCGCCCTGGATGATAAAGCCATCGGTAGCAGCCAGGCTGGTCAAATCGATCACCCGGCGGTCGGTACTGTCCAGGCTGCCAAATGGATCAGATGGGCCGCCCGCCTTGCCGAACACCACGTAGGCCTCGCCGGCATTGTTGCCACCGTCATCGCCCTGGCTTGCCCCGACGATGAGGTCGGCATAGCCATCGCCGTTGACGTCGCCGGCACCGGATACGCTCCTGCCCGCCCGGTCACTGGCCTCATCACCCTGGATGATAAAGCCGTCCCCGGCGGCCAGATTGGTCAAATCCACGACCCGTGGGTTGGACGACTTACCGAACACCACGTAGGCCTCGCCGGCAGAGGCGCCACCGTCATCGCCAAAGCGCACCCCGACGATGAGGTCGGCAAAGCCATCGCCGTTGACGTCGCCGGCACCGGATACGCTCCCGCCCGCATAGTCAAAGGGCGCATCGCCCTGAATAATAAAACCATCCGCGGTGGTGAGCTCGGTGAGGTCTATGTTGTCGAGCTTACCCGCGATAACGACGTTCACCGTGACCGGGTCGGCCTGGTTCCCCTCGTCGTCCATCACCCGTACTACAAAGCTATCATCGGTATCATCACTGCCGATATGGACGTACACCACCTCGCTATCCTCAAGCTGCTGCTGGGTGAATCTCGAGATGGCCACGTCCGGGTCGTCGCTCAGTGCCAGGCGGCCCCTGGTCGAGTCGGGGGCGGTCGTGACCGTCCAGATCAGGGCGGCGGCGTCATCGTCCAGGTCGCGGACGCTGAGGTCGTCCTGGGTCAGGGTATAGCTTCTGCCCTCAAACACTCGGAACGTGCCATCGCCGCCCGTGGTCGGCAGCACCTCGTCCACGGCCACGGCGATATTGACCAGCAGGCGGGCATTGCCGTTGTCGAGGGTCCGATACATGACGCCGTCTATCTCTTGCCTGCTTCCCTCCATCCAGTCGGTATCGATGGCAACGCGGTCGCCGGCGTTGCCATCGACCCGCAACTCGGCGCGGCTGGCATCGTTACTCACAGTGCCCGTGGTACCATCGGTACCCCGGGTTCTGAGCTCGGATAGATTCAGCAGGTCCAGACGTCTGAGGTTCAGGCTGTTACTCATGCTACCCCCTGGGGCACCACCGCTGAGGTCTATGCGCTCTATGCTGCTCAGGCGGGTATCGGCGAGGGTACTCAGATCCAGGCTCAGGCCGGCACCGTTCAGACGCAGGGTATCGGTGCCGCTGCCGCCATCGAACTTGAGCAGGTCGGCGTCGCCAAAGCCGTCTATCGTCAGCACGTCATCGCCGGCACCGGCGAGCACCACCGTGGCCCGGCCGTCGGCGTTCAGGACGTCGTCGCCGTCCGTGCCCGACACCGCGCCGGCCTCGGTGCTGAGACCGGCCCGGCCGCCGAACAAGACGTAGGCCTCGCCGGCATCGATTTTGGTGTTGCCAAAACCGGAGACGGGAACGTCGGCAAGGTATGCCCCGACGATGAGGTCGGCAAAGCCGTCACCGTTGACGTCGCCGGCGGCGGATACGCTCACACCCGCATAGTCACCAGGCGCACCGCCCTGGATAATAAAGCCGTCCTCCGGGGCCAGCGCATTCAAATCGATGACCCGGCGGTTGGTGTTGGTGTCGGTGTCCAGACTGCTGAATGGATCAGATGGGGCGGAGGCCTTGCCAAACACCAGATACGCCTCGCCGGCATCGTTGCCACCGTCGTCGCCCCTATATGCCCCGACGAGCAGGTCGGCATAGCCATCACCGTTGACGTCGCCGGCGGAAGATACGCTCACGCCCGCCCGGTCATCCGCCTCATCGCCCTGGATGATAAAGCCGTCGCCGGCGGCCAGATTGGTTAAATCTATCACGCTGCCAAAGCCGGAGGCCTTGCCGAACACAACATAGGCCTCGCCGGCATCGGTCCTGGCGTTGCCATCGGACGTGCTGACGTCGGCCAAATTCGCCCCGATGATGAGGTCGGCAAAACCATCGCCGTTGACGTCACCGGCAGAAGATACGCCCACGCCCGCATTGTCATTGTCCATATCGCCCCGGATGATAAAGCCGTCGCCGGCGCCCAGATTGGTCAAATCAATCACCCGTGGGGTGGACGCCTGGCCAAACACCAGATAGGCCTCGCCGGCCTCATTGCCACCGTCGTCGCCCTTGGGCGCCCCGACCAGCAGGTCGGCATAGCCATCGCCGTTCACGTCACCGGCAGAGGATACGCTCCCGCCCGCCCGGTCACCGCCCACGTCGCCCTGGATGATAAAGCCGTCGCCGGCGTCCAGATTGGTCAAATCCACCACCCGGCGGTCAACCATGGTCATGCCGTCTTCAAGGGTGTTGCCGACGTCGTCGCCAAAGCCGTCCTGTTTGCCAAACACCAGATAAGCCTCGCCGGCCTCGTTACCCCCGTCGTCGCCCCGGTACGCCCCGACGATGAGGTCGGCAAAGCCGTCGCCGTTGACGTCGCCGGCGCCGGATACACTTATACCCGCATTGTCATAGCCCTCATCACCCTGGATGATAAAACCGTCCTCCGGGGCCAGGCTTTCCAGGTCTATCAGCCGTGGATGGGACGCCTTGCCGAACACGACGTAGGCCTCGCCGGCACTGCGCCCATCATCGTCGCCCCGGTGCGCCCCGACGATGAGGTCGGCAAAGCCGTCGCCGTTGACGTCGCCGGCACCGGATACGCTTACGCCTGCCCGGTCGCCCTCCGCGTCGCCCTGGATGATAAAACCGTCGCCGGCGGCCAGATTGGTCAAATCCACCACCCGCGGGTGGGTACCGTCCCGGCTACCCAAGTCGGCGGCCTGGCCGAATATGACGTAGGCCTCGCCGGCATCGGTGCCACCGTCGTCGCCAAAGCTCGCCCCGACGATGAGATCGGCAAAGCCATCGCCGTTGACGTCGCCGGCACCGGATACGCTTACGCCTGCCCAGTCGCCCTCCGCGTCGCCCTGAATGATAAAACCGTCCGCGGTGGTGAGCTCGGTCAGGTCTATGTTGCCGATGCGGCGTGGGATTTCGACATTCACGGCGGTATTGACCAGCAGGCGGGCATTGCCGTTGTCGAACACGTTATACATGGTGCCGCCTATATCCTGCATGCTTCCCTCCATCCAGTCGCCAATGATGTTGACGTGGTCGCCGGCGTTGCCATCAACCTGCAACTCGGCGCGACCTTCGGTGCGTACCTCGGACAGGTTCAGCAGGTCCAGACGAGTCAGGGTCAGGCTGTTATCAGCGTTTCCACTGAGGTCTATGCGCTCTATGCTGCTCAGGCGGGTATCGGCGAGGGTGCTCAGATCCAGGTCCAGGCCAGTGTCGGCATCGGGGTTGGCCAGGCTGAGGGTGTCGGTGCCGCTGCCGCCGTCAAACCTGAGCAGATCGTTATCGCCGAAGCCGTCTATATTCAGCACGTCATCGCCGGCGCCGGCGAGCACCACCGTGGCCTCGCCGGAGGCACTGTCAGCACCGTCGGCATTCAGATCATCGTTGCCGTCCGTGCCCAGCACCGCGGCCGCCTCGGAGCTCAGACCGGCCGGGCCGCCGAACAGGACGTAGGCTTCGCCGGCGTCGATCTTGGTGTCGCCCTCGGAGGTGGTGACGTCGGCAAGGCCTGCCCCGACTATGAGGTCGGCAAAGCCGTCGCCGTTGACGTCGCCGGCGGCGGATACGCCAGTGCCCACACGATCATTGGGCGCGTCGCCCTGGATAATAAAGCCGTCCTCCGGGGCCAGCGCATCCAAATCCACGACCCGGCGACCATCCATCAGACTGCCAAATGGATCAGATGGGCCGGAGGCCTTGCCGAACACCAGATAGGCCTCGCCGGCGTTGTCGCCACCGTCGTCGCCCTTGTTTGCCACGACGATGAGGTCGGCAAAACCATCACCGTTCACGTCGCCGGCGGCAGATACTCTTCTGCCCGCATAGTCACCGCCCGCGTCACCCTGGATGATAAAGCCGTCCTCCGGGGCCAGATTGGTCAAATCCACGACCTGGCGGTTGGTACTGTCCAGGCTGCCAAATGGATCAGATGGGTCATCCTCTTTGCCGAACACGACGTAGGCCTCGCCAGCGTCTCCCCTGTTGCTATCGGGCGTATTGACGTCGGCAGAGGGTGCCCCGATGATGAGGTCGGCAAAACCGTCGCCATTCACGTCGCCGGCACCGGATACGCTAAAGCCCGCACCATCGCCGGGCGCATCGCCCTGGATGATAAAGCCAGCCGCCGGGGCCAGATTGGTCAAATCAATTACCCGGCGGACAACCGTGCTCCCGCCCGAAAGGGTGATGCTGACGTCGTCGCCAAAGTCGTCCTGTTTGCCGAACACGACGTAGGCCTCGCCGGCCAAGTTGCCACCATCGCCGCCCCCGTATGCCCCGATGATGAGGTCGGCAAAGCCGTCGCCGTTGACGTCGCCGGCACCGGATACGCTCACGCCTGTATTGTCTCTGAACGTGTCGCCCTGGATGATAAAGCCGTCCTCCGGGGCCAGGTTGGTCAAATCCACGACCCGGCGGACAACCGTGCTGCTGCCCGAAAGAGTGATTCTGACGTCATTGCCAAAGTCGTTCTCTTTACCGAATACGATGTAGGCCTCGCCGGCCAAGTCGCCACCGTCGTTGCCAAAGCGTGCCCCGACAATCAGGTCGGCAAAGCCGTCGCCGTTGACGTCGCCGGCACCGGATACGCTAAAGCCCGCACCATCGCCGGGCGCATCGCCCTGGATAATAAAGCCGTCCTCCGGGGTCAGACTTTCCAGGTCTATGGACCGGCGGCGGCCCATCAGGCTGCCAAAGTTGTCCTGTTTGCCGAATACAATGTAGGCCTCGCCGGCATCGGTGCCACCGTCGTCGCCCCCGTATGCCCCGACGATGAGGTCGGCAAAGCCGTCGCCGTTGACGTCGCCGGCACCGGATACGTTAAAGCCCGCAAAGTCATTATTCGCATCACCCTGGATGATAAAGCCGGCCGCCGGGGCCAGGTTGGTCAAATCGATGACCCCTGGGGAGGTATCGCCCGAGTCGGCGGCCCGGCCGAATACGACGTAGGCCTCGCCGGCATCGGTGCCACCATCGTCTCCAAAGCGCGCCCCGACAATCAGGTCGGCAAAGCCGTCGCCGTTGACGTCGCCGGCACCGGATGCGCTCTGGCCCGCACGGTCACCGCCCATACCACCCTGGATAACAAAACCATCCGCCACGCTGAGCTCAGACAGGTCTATGCTATCGAGTTTGCGCGTGATATCGATACTCACAATAACCGGGTCGGCGGCCTGGAGACCCCCGTCGTCCTCCACCTGCAGCGTGAAACTATCTGAGAGGGTATTACTGTCATCATGCACGTACACCACCTCGCCCGCCTCAAGCTGCTGCTGGGTGAATGAGTCGATGGCCGTGCCCGGGGTGATGGGCGTACCGCTCAGTTCCAGGCGTCCGTTTGCCGGTTGGCCACCGCTGATGAACGTCCAGGTGAGATCGGCCGCACCGTCGCCTATATCTATGTCCGTCGCCGTCAGGTCTTCCACGGTCAGCACATGGCTTGCGCCTTCAACCACCATGAACTCACCATCACCGTCCGTGGTCGGCGCCTCGTTCGCGTCGGTGAGCGCAAGGCTCAGGTCGGCAGTCGCCTCCGACGGGTTGAGCGCCGCCTGCACGGTGACCTCCAGGGTCGGGTTGGTCTCAAAGTCCAGCGCCGCACCGGCTATCAGGAACAGCATGGGCATACCGGTCACAGGGTCATCGCCGAGCTCAAACAGCGCCGCGTCGGGACCAATCAGCTCCAGGTCGCGCGGGCCGAGATCGGTATCGGTGACGGCAATATCGGCGACCCGTGTGCGGGTGCTGACGTCGGCGTCCTCGGCCAATGGCGGCACCACATTGTTCAGCGTCACTGCGGTCGGGGCCATATCCGCCGGGGTGGAGACGGTCACGGTCAGCGTCACCGGCGGGACCGGCGCGGTGCCCTCCGGGTCGGCCGGGTTCGCCACCTGTACTGCAAAGCTGTCACCGGTATTATCAGTGCCGGTATGGACATAGAGCACCTCACCGGCCTCAAGCTGGGCCTGGGTAAAGCTCATGATGGCCGTGTCCGGGTCCGTGCTCAGTTCCAGTTGGCCGCTTGTCGGAGCGGTCGTGACCGTCCAGCTCAGGGCGGCGCCGGCATCGTCCGGGTCGCGGGCGCTGAGGTCGTCCGTGGTGAGGGCGTAGCTGGTGCCGGTATCGACTTCAATGGCGCCGTCGTCGGTGGTGACCACCGGGAACAGGTCCGCCACTCGGTCCAGCAGGTTGATGTACACTGTATCCCGGCCGTCGGCATCGAGGCCATTGTCTTCGGTGGTCAGGTCGCCGAGCAGGGTTTCCCGCAGGCTGGGGCTGGCGCGCAGGATGTCCTCAAACCGCAGGGCATAGTACAGCACCCGCACGTCCAGCAGGTTGGTGAGGGTATCATTGTTCAGGTCCGGGATGATGGTGGTCAAATCCAGGCTCGTCAGCTCGGCCAGGCGCACGTCGCTCAAGGGCGTAGCGCTGAGGCTATTCAGGAGTGTGCTCAGGTTGGTTGGGGCCTGAGGCAGGGCCAGGTAATACAGGAACTGGGCGTCCTGCGGGTTGACGACGTCATCCTGGCTCAGGTTCAGCGGCACCGATAGCACCGGGCCGGTCTGGAACGCCACTTCATACGGGCGCTGCTGGGTCTCCGAAGTCAGGGCAAGGAGTGCGAGCGGCTCGGAGAGGTCCCGGTATTGATCAGGAAGGTCCCAGTGTTGCTCGGCCAGGCCGCGGTGCAGTTTGGAGACCCCCCCTGCCCCCCCCTTATCAGGGGGGTTGGTTGCCTGGCTATGGCTCGATAGTCCCCCTGATAAGGGGGGTTGGGGGGTTGGTGCCGTAAAGCCCGTGGCCAGCAGCGTGCCTAAAGCAGGCAGGCCGGCGCTTTGCGGCTCAGCCTTATCCGGGCTATCCGGGCTCAGGCCCAGCGGCAGAATGACCGGCACAAGTTGGGGGGCCAAGACCACGGCCGGGGACGTCGACTCGGCCGACGGACTCAGCAGCAGTAAGGTTTGGGCCTCGGCGGGCGCGGTCGCCTCCTCAGCTCGGTAGATGCGGTTGCCTGCGCCCATCACCGGTGACAGGGTCATCAGGGGATTCGTGAGAGATAGAGGACGTCCCAGCGGGCCTTTGAGTTTTACTTTGTCGGTCACATTGTGTACCTCATTAAAGCCATTAAAAATATATGGAAGGTTCCGTATTATAGTATAGCCTGAATTTTATAACTTGAATTATATAGGCTGAATTATATAGGCTGAATTTTGGGGATTCAAGTTGCTCGCGTTTGCTTGAACGCCAAAGGAGCCCGTGACTCCCGTCGCGGGTATATTAAAATCAACAATATCGTCAACCCGCAACTCAGCAAGGCTTGCGGTGCAGTTTGAGCAAGGTGCCGGTGTTGCTCGAACCCCCCTGCCCCCCTTGTCAGGGGGGTGGTTGGTTGGGGGTGGTTCGGTAGCCCCCTGATAAGGGGGGGTTGGGGGGTTGTTCGGCAAAGGCCTGGTGCAGTTCGGGAATCCGGGGTGATTGGGGAATCCGGCGTACTGGGTGTGTGTTTTACCCGCGACGGGAGTCACGGGCTCCGGTAGTCCGTTAACGGCTACGCGCCATCATCCGGGATCAGCGGTGGCAGGTCGAACAGGTCGGCATCGGGCTCGGCTACTGGCGTCGGTTCCGCGAGTTCCATGGCTGCCTTTGCCGCGGGCAAGGGTCCCAGCATCGCCAGCTCATCTTCCAGGCGCTTGCGCTTTTGTGCCTCGTCCTCCGGCGGCAGGTCGTCGATGAGGGCACGGATATCGACGGTATCGCCCGTGGCATATTTTTGCAGGACCTCAGCCATGGTGGGCATGGTGGGTGTGCTGGTGCTGGTGGCGGGGCTGGTCGTCGGTAAAGTGCCGCCCAGCGTCAGGGCGGTATTGACCAGCAGGCGGACGTTGCCGTTGTCGAAGACGTTGTAGGTGGTGCTTTCTATCGTAACGTCGGTACCCTTTATCCAGCCGTCATCGTTGGCGGTGACGCTGTCGCCGGCGTTGCCGTCAACTCTTAGCTCGGCACGACCTTCGGTACGTACCTCGGACAGATTCAGCAGGTCCAGACGAGTGAGAGTCAGGCTATTGTCAGCTTCTCCACTGAGGTCTATGCGCTCTATGCTACTCAGGCGGGTATCGGCGAGGGAGCTCAGGTCCAGGGCCAGGTCGATGTCGGCATCGGGGTTGGCCAGGCTGAGGGTGTCGGTGCCGCTGCCGCCGTCAAACCTGAGCAGGTCGGTATCGCTGAAGCCGTCTATATTCAGCACGTCATCGCCGGCACCGGCGAGCACTACCGTCGCCGCGCCGGCGGCGTTCAGGAGGTCGTCGCCGGCGGTGCCGAGTGCGGCGGCGGCCTCGGTGGCCAGGCCTATCGGGCCTCCGAACAGGACGTAGGCCTCGCCGGCATCGGTCCTGGTGCCGCCGGGGGCGTTGACGTCGGCCAGGTTCGCGCCGACGATGAGGTCGGCATAGCCGTCACCGTTGACGTCGCCGGCACCGGATACGCTATAGCCGGCCCGGTCATTGTCGGTGTCGCCCTGGATGGTGAAGCCGTCGGCGGCGGTCAAATCGGTCAAATCCACGACCCGGCGGTTGGTCGTCGCGTCCAGGTTGCCAAAGTTGGTGGCCTTGCCGAACACGACGTAGGCTTCGCCGGCGTCAAACTCACCATCATCGCCCCTGGGGGCGCCGACGAGCAGGTCGGCAAAACCATCGCCGTTGACATCGCCGGCACCGGATACGCTATGGCCGGCATTGTCACCGCCCACGTCGCCCTGGATGATAAAGCCTTCGCCGGCGACCAGATTGGTCAAATCAATCACCTGGCGGCCGCCGGTCGCTTCGCCAAATGGATCAGATGGGTCGGAGACCTTGCCGAATACGACGTAGGCCTCGCCGGCGTTGGGGCCACCGTCGCCGCCGCCACGGGCGCCGATGATAAGGTCGGCATAGCCATCACCGTTGACGTCGCCGGCGCCGGATATTTGCCGCCTGCCCGCCTGGTCGTTGGCCATATCGCCCTGAATGATAAAGCCATCCGCCGCATCCAGGCTGCTTAGGTCGATGAACTGGCGGCTGTTAGCGTCCACGCTGCCAAAGTCGTTCTGTTTGCCGAACACGACGTAGGCCTCACCGGCGTTGAGGCCGCCGTCGTAGCCAAAGGGCGCCCCGATGATGAGGTCGGCATAGCCGTCGCCGTTGACGTCGCCGGCACCGGATACGCTATGGCCGGCATTGTCACCGCCCACGTCGCCCTGGATGATAAAGCCGTCGCCGGCGGCCAGATCGGTCAAATCAATCACCTGGCGGTCGCCGACCGCTTCGCCAAATGGATCAGATGGGTCGGAGGCCTTGCCAAATATGATGTAGCCCTCGCCGGCATTGTCGCCACCGTCGTCGCCCTGGCGCGCCCCAACGATGAGGTCGGCATAGCCGTCACCGTTGACGTCGCCGGCGCCGGATACGCTATGGCCGGCACGATCATCGCTCACGTCGCCCTGGATGATAAAGCCGTCGCCGGCGGCCAGACTGCTCAAATCCACGACCGAGCGGCCGTTGACGTCCAGGCTGCCAAATGGATCAGATGGGTCGGAGGCCTTGCCGAACACGACATAGGCCTCGCCGACATTGTAGCCACCGTCGCTGCTCCCGCCCCGTTGTGCGCCGATGATGAGGTCGGCAAAACCATCGCCGTTGACGTCGCCGGCACCGGATACGCTATAGCCGGCATTTTCATTGCTCCCTTCGCCCCGGATGATAAAGCCGTCGGCGGCGGCCAGATTGCGCAAATCCATCTCCCGTGGGTTGGAGGCCTTGCCGAATACGACGTAGGCCTCGCCGACGTTGTCGACACCTTCGCCGCCATAGGGTGCCCCGACGATGAGGTCGGCAAAGCCGTCGCCGTTGACGTCGCCGGCACCGGATACGCTATGGCCTGCATAGTCACCGGGCGCATCGCCCTGGATGATAAAGCCGTCCTGAGACAAACCGGGACTTTCCGCGGAGGTGAGCTCGGTGAGGTCGACCGTCAGCCTGATTCCGCCGATATCGATGGCGGTATTGACCAGCAGACGGGCATTGCCGTTTTCGAACACGTTATAGAGGACGTCGGCTATCTCTTCCCGGCCCCGGGGCACCCAGCCGTTATCGGCAGTGGCGACGCGGTCGCCGGCATTGCCGTCGACACGTAGCTCGGCACGGCCTTCGGTGCCTTCTTGGGTGCTCACAGTGCCCTTGGTACGTACCTCGGACAGGCTCAGCAGGTCCAGACGGGTGAGGGTGAGTGTGTTGTTCATGCTACCACTTGGGCCGCCACCGTTGAGGTCGATGCGCTCTATGCTGATTAGGCGGGTATCGGGGAGGATGCTCAGGTCCAGGCTCAGACCGGCACCGTTCAGGCGCAGGGTGTCGGTGCCGGTGCCGCCGTCGAAGCTGATCAGGTCGGCGGTGGTGAAGCCGTCTATGTTCAGCACGTCATCGCCGGCGCCGGCGCGCACCACCGTGGCCATGCCGTCGGCGTTCAGGACGTTATCGCCGAGGGCGTCGGCCTCGGTGCCGAGGCCGGCCGGGCCGCCGAACAGGACGTAGGTCTCGCCGGCGTCGAAGACGGTTCTACGGACACCACCAACGGACTTGATGACGTCGGCACCGGTTGCCCCGACGAGCAGGTCGGCAAAGCCGTCGCCGTTGACGTCGCCGGCAGAGGATATGCTATAGCCCGCATTGTCAAAGGGCGCATCGCCCTGGATGATAAAACCGTCCCCGGCGCCCAGGCTTTCCAAGTCTATAACCCGGCGGCCGCCCATCGGGCTGCCAAATGGATCAGATGGGCCGGAGGCCTTGCCGAACACCACGTAGGCTTCGCCGGCATCGGTGCCACCATCGTCGCCCCTGTATGCCCCGACGATGAGGTCGGCATAGCCGTCGCCGTTGACGTCGCCGGCAGAGGATACGCTATAGCCCGCACGGTCATCGACCGCATCGTCCTGGATGATAAAACCGTCCCCGGCGCCCAGGCTTTCCAAGTCTATAACCCGGCGGCCGCCTATCGGGCTGCCAAATGGATCAGATCGGCCGGAGACCTTGCCGAACACCACGTAGGCTTCGCCGGCCCTGGATGCCCCGACGATGAAGTCGGCATAGCCGTCGCCGTTGACGTCGCCGGCAGAGGATACACTCACGCCCGCACGGTCATCGACCGCATCGCCCTGGATGATAAAACCGTCCCCGGCGGCCAGGCTTTCCAAGTCTATAACCCGGCGGCGGCCCATCAGGTTACCAAAGCCGAAGGCCTTGCCGAACACGACGTAGGCCTCGCCGGCATCGATGCCACCATCGTCGCCCCTGTATGCCCCGACGATGAGGTCGGCATAGCCGTCGCCGTTGACGTCGCCGGCAGAGGATACGCTATAGCCCGCATTGTCAAAGGGCGCGTCGCCCTGGATGATAAAACCGTCCCCGGCGGCCAGGCTGGTCAAATCAATCACCCGACGGTCAACCATGGTGGTGCCGTCCGAGAGGGGGATGCGGACGTCGTTGCCAAAGCCGGAGGCCTTGCCGAACACGACGTAGGCCTCGCCGGCACCGCTTCTGGTGGGGCCGGAGTTGGTGACGTCGGCCAGATTCGCCCCGACAATCAGGTCGGCAAAGCCGTCACCGTTGACGTCGCCGGCACCGGATACGCTTATGCCCGCCTCGTCACCGCCCGCCTCCCCCTGGATGATAAAGCCGTCCTCCGAGGCCAGGCGTTCCAGGTCCACGACCCGGCGGTCGGTACTGTCCAGGCTGCCGAATGGATCAGATGGGCCGGACGCCTTGCCGAACACGACGTAGGCCTCGCCGGCATCGGTGCCACCGTCGTCACCATTGCGCGCCCCGACGATGAGGTCGGCATAGCCGTCGCCGTTGATGTCGCCGGCACCGGATACGCTCACGCCCGCATTGTCACCGGGCATATCGCCCTGGATGATAAAGCCGTCGCCGGCGGCCAGATTGGTCAAATCCACGACCCGTGGGGTGGACGCCTTGCCGAACACGACGTAGGCCTCGCCGGCATCGGTGCCACCGTCGTCACCATTGCGCGCCCCGACGATGAGGTCGGCAAAGCCGTCACCGTTGACGTCGCCGGCGCCGGATACGCTTATGCCCGCACGGTCACCGACCCCATCGCCCTGGATGATAAAGCCATCCGCCACGGTGAGCTCGCTCAGGTCTATGTTGCCGAGCAAGTCCGCGATAGCGACGTTCACCGTCACCGGGTCGGCCTGGTTCCCCTGGTCGTCCATCACCCGTACTACAAAGCTGTCATCGCTATCATCAGTGCCGATATGGACATAGACCACCTCGCCCGCCTCAAGCTGCCGCTGGGTGAAGCCCATGTCGGCGTCAATGGGCGTGGCCAGGTCGCCGCTCAGTGCCAGGCGGCCATTTGCCGGGGCGGTTGTGACCGTCCAGGTGAGGGTGTCGGCGTCATTGTCCGGGTCGCTGGCGCTGAGGTCGTCCGGGGTCAGGGTATAGCTCCCGCCCTCAAACGCCCGCAAGGCACCATCGCCGGCCGTGGTCGGCGCCTCGCTCATGACCACCTCCACCGTCACGGCGGTATTGACCAGCAGGCGGGCATTGCCGTTGTCGAAGACGTTATAGGTTGTGGTGCCTATATCCTGGGTGTTGCTTGCCTCTATCCAGGCGCCATCGATGGTGACGCGGTCGCCGGTGTTGCCATCGACCCGCAACTCGGCGCGGCTCGCCTCGGAACCATCGGCGCCGCGTGTCCGTACCTCGGACAGATTCAGCAGGTCCAGACGGGTGAGTCTCAGGCTGTTATTATTCATGCCTGGGCCACCACCACTGATATCGATATGCTCTATGCTGCTCAGGCGGGTATCGGCGAGGGTGCGCAGGTCCAGGCTTAGGCCGATGTCGGTGTTGGCCAGGCGCAGGGTGTCGGTGCCACTGCCGCCGTCGAACCTGAGCAGGTCGGTGGCCCCGAAGCCGTCTATATTCAGCACGTCATCGCCGGCGCCGGCGAGCACCACCGTGGCCGCACCGTCGGCGTTCAGGACGTCGTTGCCGTCCGTGCCCAGCACCGCGGCGGCCTCGGTGCTGAGGCCGGCCGGGCCTCCGAACAAGACGTAGGCCTCGCCGGCGTCGTCCCTGGTGTCACCCTCGGACTTGGTGACGTCGGCACGATTTGCTCCGACGATGAGGTCGGCAAAGCCGTCACCGTTCACGTCGCCGGCACCGGATACGCTAATGCCCGCCCGGTCACCGGCCGCATCGCCCTGGATGATAAAGACGTCCTCCGGGGTCAGTCCATCCAAAACCACGATCTGGCGGTTGCGGCCATCCGTGTCACCAAAATCGGAGGCCTTGCCGAACACCAGATAGGCCTCGCCGGCACTGGTGCCAACGTCGTCGCCATAGTATGCCCCGACGATGAGGTCGGCAAAACCGTCGCCGTTCACGTCGCCGGCACCGGATACGCTTCTGCCCGCATTGTCATCGTCCTCATAACCCTGGATGATAAAGCCGTCGCCGGCGGCCAGATTGGTCAAATCCACGACCCGGCGGTTGCCCCTCATGTTACCAAAGCCGTCCTGTTTGCCGAACACGACGTAGGCCTCACCGGCATTGGGGCCACCATCGTCGCTATAGTATGCCCCGACGATGAGGTCGGCAAAACCGTCACCGTTGACGTCGCCGGCACCGGATACGCTCGCGCCCGCCCGGTCATTGGCCGCATGGCCCTGGATGACAAAGCCGTCCGCCGGGGCCAGCCCATCCAAATCCACGACCCGGAGGTCGGTGTCGGAGGCCTTGCCGAACACGATGTAGGCCTCGCCGGCATTGTCGCCACCGTCGTCGCCAAGGGCTGCCCCGACGATGAGGTCGGCAAAACCGTCACCGTTGACGTCGCCGGCACCGGATACGCTCACGCCCGCCCGGTCACCGGCCGCGTCGCCCCGGATGATAAAGCCGTCGCCGGTGGCCAGCTCATCCAAATCAATCACCCGTCGGATAACCATGTTGACGCCGTCTTCAAGAGGGTTGCTGACTTCGTCGCCAAAGTCGTCCTGTTTGCCGAACACGACGTAGGCCTCACCGACATTGTTCCTGGTGTTGCCATCGGACGTGGTGACGTCGCCCCGGTATGCACCGACGATGAGGTCGGCAAAGCCGTCGCCGTTGACGTCGCCGGCACCGGATACGCTCACGCCCGCTCGGTCATCGGGCGCATCGCCCTCGATAATAAAGCCGTCCTCCGGGGCCAGGCGTTCCAGGTCCACGACCCGGCGGCCGGTACTGTCCGCACTGCCAAAGTCATCCTGTTTGCCGAACACGACGTAGGCCTCGCCGGCATTGTCGCCACCGTCGTCGCCAAAGAACGCTCCGACGATGAGGTCGGCAAAGCCGTCACCGTTGACGTCGCCGGCACCGGATACGTTCTCGCCCGCCCGGTCACCGACCGCGTCGCCCTGGATGATAAAGCCGTCCCCGGCGCCCAGATTAGTTAAATCCACGATCCGTGGGGGGTTACCGTCCGGGCTACCCGAGTCGGCGGCCTGGCCGAATATGACGTAGGCCTCGCCGGCATTGTCGCCACCGTCGTCGCCAAGGGCTGCCCCGACGATGAGGTCGGCAAAACCATCGCCGTTGACGTCGCCGGCACCGGATACGCTCACGCCCGCCCGGTCACCGACCGCGTCGCCCTGGATGATAAAGCCGTCCGCCATGGTGAGCTCGGACAGGTCGATACTATCGAGTTTGCGTGTAACATCGATACTCACAATAACCGGCTCGGCGGCCTGGAGAGGGAGTCCGCCGTCGTCCGCCACCTGTAGCGTGAAGCCGTCTGATGCGCTATTACTGTCATCATGGACGTACACCACCTCGCCCGCCTCAAGCTGGGCCTGGGTGAAGCCCATGCCGGCGTCAATGGCGGTGCCCGGGGTCGTGCTCAGTGCCAGGCGTCCGTTTGCCGGGGCGGTGGTAACCGTCCATCTGAGGGCGAGGTCGGCATCGTTCGGGTCGCGGGCGCTGAGGTCGGCGGTGGTGAGGGTATAGCTGGCGCCGGTACCGACCTCAATGGCGCGGTCGCCGGTGGTGACCACCGGGAACAGGTCGGCGACTCGCTCCAGCAGGTCGATATACACTGTATCCCGGCCGTCGGCGGGCAGGGCATTGTCTTCGGTGGTGAGGTCGCCGAGCAGGGTTTCCCGCAGGCTGGGGCTGGCACGCAGGATGTCCTCAAACCGCAGGGCATAGTACAGGACCCGCACGTCCAGCAGGTCTATGACGCCATCACGATTCAGGTCCAGCATCGGGACGGCGACGGTGTCAATGCCGCCCAGCAAATTCAACGCCGCCAGCCGGGTGGCCACGTCCTGGTCGGGATTGGCCACGTTGAGGTTGCTCAGCAGCGTCGTCAGGTTGGCCGGGGACTGCGGCAGGGCGAGGTAATACAAAGCCTGGGCGTCCTGCGGGTTGACGACGTCATCCTGGTTCAGGTTCAACGGCACCGACAACATCGACCCGGTCTGGAACGCCACTTCATACGGGCGCTGCTGGGAGAAACTCCCCTCTGATAAGGGGGGCTGGGGGGGTTGGTGTTGCTCGGCCAGGCCGCGGTGCAGTTCAGTAAAGGCGCGGTGCAGTTCGGAGAAAGTCTCCCCTCGCCCCTGCCCCTCCTTATCAGGGGGGTTGGTTGTTAGAGCATGGAGAAGGCCCGTAGGCGGGAGCATGCCTGAAGCAGGCAGGCCGGCGCTTTGCGGCTCATCAGCCGTGCTATCCGTGCTCAGGGCCTTGCTCAGGGCCGTGCTCAGACCCGTGCTCAGGCCCAGCGGCAGAATGATCGGTACAGGTTGGAGAGCTAAGACCACGTTCGGGGACGTCGACTCGGTGGCCGCCGGATTCAGCAGCAGTAAGTTTTGGGCCTCGGCGGGCGCGGTCGCCTCCTCGGCGCGGTAGATGCGGTTGCCTGCGCCTGTGACTGGCAATAATGCCGCGAGCGGGGTCGTAATCGGATGGGTGAGGGACAGCGGGCGCAGGCCCTTGGGTTTTACTTTGTCGGTCATATTATGTGCCTCGTTAAGGTCATTACAGATGTATGGAAGGTTCCGTATTGTAGTATAGCCTGCATTTTATAGCTTGGATTATACAGCCTGAATTTTGGGGATTCAAATTGCTCGCGTTTGCTTGAACGGAAACGGAGCCCGTAACTCCCGTCGCGGGTATATTAAAATCAACATTATCGTCAACCCGCAACTCAGCACGGCTCACAGTGTGGTTGGGGAATCCGGGTTGCTCAGGGAATCCGGCGTGCTGAGTGTGTGTTTTAGCCGCGACGGGAGTTACGGGATCCGTTGCTTATCAAAACGGCAAAAATAGAGTAGGATATAATAGTATGATTTCCCACTTTTTGGAGGACTTCTTATGCCGATGGTAAAAAAGAGCATCACAGTGACCGATCAACAGGAAAGTTGGATTCAGGCACAAATGGCAACAGGCCGCTACGCGACCGATAGCGAATTGATCCGCGAAGCCTTGCGCGAAAAAGAAATGCGGACGGCTGAAATCGAGCAAATCCGCGCTAAGCTTATCGCTTCCGAAAAATCCGTAGAGGAGCATGGATGGGTTGAGGAAACGCCGCAAGAAATGCTCGACGGCTTCAAAGAGGAAGCCCGTCGCGATGGCAAATTATAGAGTTTCGCCAACAGCGAAAGCTGACCTGAGACGAATTTGGTTTTATGGCCTTGAGCATTGGGGCGTAAAGGCCGCAGACCGTTATCACGATGCTTTTTTTGAGCATTTCGAACGGCTTGCAGAGCAGCCGCTTTTATATCCGGTTTCTGAGCACTTCGAAGGGTACAGGCGCAGCCCATGTGGTTCTGACAGCGTGTATTACCGCGTAGATAGGGAAACCGTCGAAATCATGGCGATTATCGGACGGCAGGACGTAAGGAAGAAGTTAACAGAGCCTTAAAAATCCATTTTAAATGAACAGGAAAACACAGCAAAGGAATATATTTATGATTGGAGCAATAAAAAACTGTCGGTATTTATGTCGAAGATCAAGCCGCAGCAACAGAATTTTATAGCCTGGTTTTATGGGTTGAATCATATGGGCTGAATTTTGGGGATTCAAGTTGTTTGGGTTTGGCTGAACGGAGACGGCGAATCTTGCCACCGTTATTATTGGTGTTGGTTGAGGAAGGCCTGGTGCAGTTCGGGAATCCGGGGTGATTGGGGGAACCCCTCCTGCCCCCCTTATCAGGGGGGTATTTGTTGGTGTGGGTTTTATCGGGGTCGGGAGACCCCGACTCCGTTAGCCCTCATCCGGGATCAGCGGGGGCAGGTCGAACAGGTCGACATCGGGATCGGCTACTGGTGTCGGTTCTGCGAGCTCTATGGCTGCTTTTGCGGCGGGTAAGGGGCCCAGCATGGCCAGTTCGTCTTCCAGGCGTTTGCGCTGTTGTGCCTCGTCCTCCGGCGGCAGGTCTTCGATGAAGGCGCGGATATCGACGGTGTGGGTGGTGGCGTATTGTTGCAGGACCTCATCCATGGTGGGCATGGTGGCCGAGCTGGTGGGCGCTAAAGTCCCGCCCAGCGTCAGGGCGGTATTGACCAGCAGGCGGGCGTTGCCGTTGTTGAAGACAGTGTAGGTGTTGCCTTCTATGGTTTGATCGTCCCCCCGCACCCAGCCGCTATCGGCGGTGGCGACGCGGTCGCCGGCGTTGCCGTCGACGCGTAGCTCGGCACGGCCTTCGGTGCGTACCTCGGATAGATTCAGCAGGTCCAGACGGTTGAGGGTGAGGCTATTGTCACCGCTACCACTGAGATCTATGCGCTCTATGCTGATTAGGCGGGTGTCGGGGAGGGTGCTCAGGTCCAGGTTGAGGTCGGTGGTGGCATCGGGATTGACCAGGCGCAGGGTGTCGGTGCCGCTGCCGCCGTCGAAGCGGAGCGGATCGGTATCGGTAAAGCCGTCTATGTTGAGGACGTCATTGCCGGGGCCGGTGATGACGACCCCGTCGTTATCGTCGTCGCTCAGGACGTCGTCGCCGGCGAGGGTCTCGGTGCTGAGGCCGGCCGGGCCGCCGAACAGGACGTAGGCTTCGCCGGCGTTTCTGAAGGTTCTAGGGGAACCACCAACGGACCTGGTGACGTCGGCATTTACTGCCCCGACGATGAGGTCGGCATAGCCGTCGCCGTTGACGTCGCCGGCAGCGGATACGCTCACGCCCGCCTGGTCACCTTCCGCATCACCCTGGATGATAAAGCCGTCCTCCGGGGCCAGGTCATCCAAATCCAGGACCCGGCGGCTACCCATCTCGCTCCCAAAGCCGGAGGCCTTGCCAAACACCAGATAGGCCTCGCCGGCATTGCTGCCACCGTCGTCACCCTGGCGCGCCCCGACGATGAGGTCGGCATAGCCATCGCCATTCACGTCGCCGGCGCCGGATACGCTCACGCCCGCCTGGTCACCTTCCGCATCGCCCTGGATGATAAAGCCGTCCGCCGGGGTCAGGCTGTCCAGTTCTATCACCCGGCGGCCGTCCATCGGGCTGCCAAAGCCGGAGGCCTTGCCGAACACGACGTAGGCCTCGCCGGCATTCCTGTCACCATCGTCACCATTGCGCGCTCCGACGATGAGGTCGGCAAAGCCATCGCCGTTCACGTCGCCGGCGCCGGATACGCTCACGCCCGCATTGTCACCGCGTGCATCGCCCTGGATAATCAAGCCGTCCCCGACGTCCAGATTAGTCAAATCCACGACCGGGCGGCCGGTACTGTCCATGCTGCCAAAGCCGGAGGCCTTGCCGAACACGACGTAGGCCGCGCCGGCGTTGTTGCCACCGTCATCGCCCTCGCTCGCCCCGACGATGAGGTCGGCAAAGCCATCGCCGTTGACGTCGCCGGCACCGGATACGCTAGTGCCCGCCCGGTCACCGCCCGCATCGCCCTGGATGATAAAGCCGTCCCCGGCGGCCAGATTGGTCAAATCTATCGCCCGTGGGTTGGACGCCTTGCCGAACACGACGTAGGCCTCGCCGGCATTTTCGCCACCGTCGTCGCCCCCGTCTGCCCCGACGATGAGGTCGGCAAAGCCGTCGCCGTTGACGTCGCCGGCACCGGATACGCTCACGCCCGCATTGTCCGCCCCCCTTACGCGCCCAGATTCATCTTCCACGCCACCCCTATCGCCCTGGATGATAAAGCCGTCCGTTGCGGTGAGATCGGTGAGGTCTATGTTGCCGAGGAAGCCCGCGATAGTGACGTTCACCGTGACGGGGTTGGCCTGGTTCCCCTGGTCGTCCGCCACCCGTACTACAAAGCCGTCATCGTTGCCCCCGCTGCCGGTATCAGGCACATAGACCACCTCGCCCGCCTCAAGCTGAGCCTGGGTGAAACTTGAAATCTCTGTGCCTGGTGTCGTGCTCAGTTCCAGTTGGCCGAGCATCGGGGCTTCTGTGACCGTCCAGGTGAGGGCGGCGGCGTCATCGTCCGGGTCGCGGGCGCTGAGGTCGTCCGTGCTCAGGGTATAGCGTGTGCCCTCAAACACTCGGAACCCGCCATCGCCGCCCGTGGTCGGTACTTCGCTCGCATTGGTAACGGTGATTTGCAGGGTGGCCGCCACCGCAGGGTTACTCCCAATAACCTGTATGGTGACGTCTAATTGCTTATTGTCGGACTCAAAATCCAGCACTTGCCCGGCCCTCAGGAACAGCTCGGTCTGGTCACTGCTCAGTTCAAACAGCCCCGCGTCTTCACCGACCAGCTCCAGCAGGCGCGGGCCGTCATCATCATCGGTCACCGCTATATCGGCCACCCGGGTGCGGGCGCTGGTGTTCTCATCCAAGGTGGTCACCGTGCCGCTCAGCGTCACCGCGGTCGGGGGTTCGTCCACGTTGACCGGCAGACTCAGTGCCGCCGCCCGGTCCAGCATAGCCAAATACTCGTCATCCGGGACGACACCGTCCTCATCGTCTCCCACAGTCAGGTCGCTGAGCAGGATTTCCCGCAGGCTGGCGCTGGCCCGCAGGATATCCTCAAACCGCAGGGCATAGTACAGGACGCGCACGTCCTGCAGGTCTATGACGTCATCACGATTCAGGTCCAGCATCGGAACGGCGACGGCGTCAATGCCGCCCAGCAAATTCAATGCCGCCAGCCTGGTGGCCGCATCTTGGCCGGGATTAGCCACGTTCAGGTTGCTCAGCAACGTCATCAGATTGCCCGGGGACTGGGGCAGGGCGAGGTAATACAAGACCTGGGCGTCCTGCGGATTGATGACAGCATCCTGGTTCAGGTCCAGCCGGTTCAGCATATCGGGGCCGGTCTGGAACGCCACTTCATATGGGCGCTGCTCGGAGAAACTCCCCCCTGCTAAGGGGGGCTGGGGGGGTTGGTGCCACTCGGCCAGGCCGCGGTGCAGTTCGGAGGTTGGTGCGGTAAAGCCCCGGTGCAGTTCGGAGAAAGTCGTCTCCCTTGGCCCCTGCCCCTCCTTATCAGGGGGGTTGGTTGTTAGAGCATGGAGAAGGCCCGTAAGCGGCGCCAGGAGCGGGCCTACAGTACCCCCCCCCCCCCAGGCAGGCCGGGGCTTTGCGGCTCAGCGGCCGGTTTATCCGTGCTATCCGGGATCAGGTCCAGCAGCAGAATGACCGGCACAGCTTGGGGGGCTAAGACCACGTCCGGGGACGACTGGGCCGCCGGACTCAGCAACAGCAGGGTTTGGGCCTCGGCGGGTGCGGTCGCCTCCTCGGCGCGGTAGATGCGATTGCCTGTGCCTGTGACCGGCAATAATGCCGCAAGCGGGGTCGTAGAATGGCTGAGGGACAGCGGGCGCAGGCCCTTGGGTTTTGCTTTATCGATCATGTTATGTGCCTCGTTAAGCTCATTACAGATATATGGAATATTCCATATTATAGCATAGCTTGAAGTTTATGGTTTGGGTTTTATGGTTTTTTTACAGGAGCCCGTAACTCCCGTTGCGGGTATATAAAAACCAACATTATCGTCAACCCGTAGCTCGGCACGGCTCATAGTGCAGTTCGGGCAAAGTGCCGGTGTTGCTGAGTGTGTGTTAATACCCACGACGGGAGTCACGGGCTCCTGTCAACTCAATTTAATCAACCCGACAACCACGCCGATCTGCGCAATCATCGCACCAACGATCCAGCGCGTCAGTCTTGCTGCCGTGTTGGCAATATCCGCCCTCACCTCGGCAATGTCCGCCCTGGTGTCCGCGCGCAGTTTCTCTATGTCCGCCTGGGTGGCCAGGCGCAGTTTCTCTATGTCCGCCTTCACCTCGGCAATGTCGGTCTTGGTGTCCGCGCGTAGTTTCTCTATGTCCGCCTTTACCTCGGCAATTTCCGCCTGGGTGGCCAGGCGTAGTTTCTCTATGTCCGCCTTCACCTCGGCTATGTCCGCCTGGGTGGCCAGGCGTAGTTTCTCTATGTCCGCCTTTACCTTGGCTATGTCCGCCTTCACCTCGGCAATGTCCGCCTGGGTGGCCAGGCGCAGTTTCTCTATGTCCGCCCTGGTGGCCAGATTGCTGTTAATCATATCGACCTGCTCACCGGCCAGGGCTTCCGCCTGCGCTTCGGTGAAACCCGATTCAGTCAGATGCTTGACGAATTTATGTGTGTCAAATGCGAGGGCTTCCATATTCAGGTGCCGGATAATTTTATCGGTATGGCAGGGATATTCCGCTTGCCACAGGGTGTTACCAGAATGCTCATATCTCTCATATAGCCAGTATAGACCTACGCCCCGCCGTTATCAAATAAATTGTTCAGCAGGTGCCTGCACCGCTCACAGTGCAGTTCGGGCAAAGTGCCGGTGTTGCTCGAACCCCCCCTGCCCCCTTGTCAGGGGGGTGTAGTGGTTGGGGGTGGTTCGGTAGCCCCCCTGACAAGGGGGTTTGGGGGTTTGGGGGTTTGGGGGTTTGGGGGTTTGGGGGTTTGGGGGTTTGGGGGTTTGGGGGTTTGGGGGTTTGGGGGTTTGGGGGTTTGGGGGTTTGGGGGTTTGGGGGTTTGGGGGTTTGGGGGTTTGGGGGTTTGGGGGTTTGGGGGTTTGGGGGTTTGGGGGTTTGGGGGTTTGGGGGTTTGGGGGTTTGGGGGTTTGGGGGTTTGGGGGTTTGGGGGTTTGGGGGTTTGGGGGTTTGGGGGTTTGGGGGTTTGGGGGTTTGGGGGTTTGGGGGTTTGGGGGTTTGGGGGTTTGGGGGTTTGGGGGTTTGGGGGTTTGGTGTTGATTTGGGTAAGGCCTGGTGTGGTTCGGGAATCCGGGGGGATTGGGGAATCCGGCGTACCGGGTGTGGGTTTTACCCGCGACGGGAGTCACGGGCTCCGGTAATGTTGGATCACTTTATCGGGGCATTCCCATATTAATTGCCATGAGGGTTGGTCGGCTTTTGCGGCAAATCTGTCGTCAATACATAGCCCGGGGACGGCGACCAGAAGGTTATCGATGTATATCAGGGGTATGCGGTTCCTGTACCAGGGGATCACGCCGTGTTCCTGAAAGAGGTTCTTGAGCGTGATTGACCGCCGCCTTTTTTGCGGCCTGATCTTTTCGCCGCCGAGTCTGTAACGTACTGAGACGCGACCGGGTTTGCACTGATCCTTTGCCAATCCCGCGCCGGTGTCTGCAACCGCTCTGAGCACTCCGTATGAAAGGGTTAATGGCTTGTTGATATTCCAGGGGTAACGGCGGTCGGGGGTGTGCGCGGGCAGTGGTTTTGAGGCATACATCATTTTACGGTAGCGCCTGATCTCCACCCCCGGCCAGGTGACGCAGGGGGTCCGGGAGGGTTTCGACAGGATGATATTTTTTATGATTTCATCAAGGTGTGTCCGCGCCGGAGCGGGCAGGTCCAGGGTTCGCAACCAGTATGTAATGAGATTGATCTGTCTGTGTCGGCTGAGTTGGCCAAATTTGTCCAGGTCGATGACGTGCAGATCTGGCCCACAAACGATTTTTAAGTCCCGGGCACCCAGAGTGTCCAATAGTTCGGTTATGAACAGTTGATGATCGGCGACGCGGGTAAGGCTTTTATTCAGCCCCGGCCATCTTTTTTGTAACTCGGGGAGTATGTTTTCTCTTAAAAATGCTCTGTGATAGCGGGGGTTGCGGTTGCTTTCGTCGATGATATATTTGAGTTGATTCTCCTGCGCGTATTGCAGAATTTGACGCCTGTTAAATTCCAGCATCGGGCGCGCGTGCCAGCCGCCGGCAAAGGTTCTCAGCCCGCGCATCCCGGATAAGCCTCTGGGACCGGAACCGCGTAATAGATGCAGTAAAATGGTTTCAAGCTGATCATCGCCGTGATGGGCGGTGATGAGTACGTCTCCATCCGACATTTCACCGGCAATAAGTCGATAACGGGCCTCGCGCGCCCACGCTTCTATGCTGGCCCCGGCGGGAGGCGCGGCGTTGATATGCAATTCTTTAAAATCGATGCCGTATTGATCGGATATGTCCCGACAAAATCCGCCCCAATTATGGCTTTGCTCGTTTAATCCATGATTGACGTGGATGCAGTTGAGGGTGATACCGGGCTTGAATTGAATCGCCTGTATGCAGTGTAACAGTACGTGGGAGTCGACCCCACCGCTGAATGCAATGATATATCTATTGGTGTCGGGATATTGATTGAGGCGATGGTGCACCTCGGCGGCGCTCAACCTGGAAAGGGTCAAAACGGATGATCGCTATTCAATGATGGATGGGAGTGGATGAGGGGGTCAGATCATTCGGGAGATCAGGTCATTCAGGGGGGCTCAGGCTGTTTTATATCGGCCAATATCTCTTAGTTTCCGGCGTCGTTGGATAACAAGCTGGTCTATACTTTTTGGGCTGTCTGGGCTGTTTGGGCTGTTTTGCGATAATGATTCAAGGCCGTCAAGCAGTGTTTGTTTGAGTGTGCGGGCAACGGCGTCATAGTCCCTGTGCGCGCCACCGGGCGGTTCATCGACTATGCCGTCGATTAATTCCAGTTGCTTTAAGCGGGGGGCGGTAATGCCGAGTGCTTCGGCGGCGTCTTCGGCTTTATCGGCATTTTTCCATAGGATGGATGCGCATCCCTCCGGCGATATTACGGAATAGATGCTGTATTGCAGCATAAACACAAGGTCAGCGACGCCTATTGCCAGCGCGCCGCCGGAACCGCCTTCACCGATGACCGCGGCAATAATGGGTGTTTTCAATTCCGACATGACCAGCAGGTTTTTGGCTATGGCCTCACTCTGGCCGCGTTCCTCGGCATCGATGCCCGGATGTGCGCCCGGAGTATCGATGAACGTGAGCAACGGTAATTGAAAGCGTTCGGCAAGTTGCATTATCCTGAGGGCTTTACGATAGCCTTCGGGCCTGGGCATGCCATAATTGCGGTAAATTCTGTCGTTTGTGTCCCTGCCCTTCTGGTGGCCAATGATTGCAACCGGACGGTTTTCCAATCTGCCCATGCCGCAAATGATCGCGGGATCATCGGCTATATTACGGTCTCCATGCAATTCCTCAAAGTCGGTGATTATTCTTGTAATATAGTCGAGTGTGTGAGGCCGTTGCGGATGCCTGGCCACCTGCGATATTTGCCACGCCGACAGGGATGAGAAAATCGTCTTTATCAGTTCGGCGCTTCTTTTCTGTAATTTGTTAATTTCCTCATTAATGTTCAGCTCTCTGTCATTACTGACGTAGCGCAATTCTTTAATTTTTGCCTCAAGCTCGGCAACGGGTTGTTCAAAATCAAGAAAGTTCATATATTCTGCCGGGTTAAATAATCTTTAAGTTTGTAGTCCACGTTGGTATTTTCAATGCCGAAGGACTCATATAATTTATTCAGTAAGTCATCATTTAACATTAATTTCCAATCTTCGCCAAAATTGATGACGGCGTGTACGCCGTGCTTGTGATATTCTATCAAAACCCGACCGTTGCCGGGGCGAAAAGGTGTAAGGATTTGGCGTAATAAATCGATCTTCTCAGGGTTCGTGGTTTTATCCGACAGTGACAGCCTTAACGTACCATAACTCTCTCTGAAATGATCCAGCTCATATATGGATTTGGCGGTGATGGAATATCCACCGATGGTATAATCATCTTCAACGATGACGCCTTTAACAATAATTAATTGATCTTTTAACAGCAGGTGTTTGTAGGTCTGATATTCATTTGAATATACCATGACCGTGGCTCTGGCGTTACGATCGTCCAGTTTTACTTCGGCCATTTTGCCGCGCCGACTGGTTCTTTTGCGCACCCCGATAACATAACCCGCCACAGTGGCGTTACCGGCGGATAATCGGTCCAATCGGGTGGTAATGATGTTTGCCAGTTCATCTTCATAGTATGTAATTGGATGGCCGTTCAAATAAAAACCCAGGGTTTCCTTTTCTCCCAACAGGCGTTCATTTTCATCCCAGTCCGGGACGTGGTCATAAGAGGTCAGGCAACTTTCCTGCGCCGATGGTTCGACGTTATCGGTGACTTTTACCTGTAATCCAAACAGATCATCCTGGCCGCTGTCGATATTCTGGGAATATTGTTCGGCAAAGGAAATCGCCTTGGGAAGGTTCGCCGATAAAATGCTGCGGCCGGGGCCCAATTCATCGACACAACCGGATTTAATCATCACGTCCAGCACGCGCCTGTTCACCTTGCGCAAATCGACGCGTCGGCATAAATCAAACAGATCCGAAAATGGCCCGTTTTCCCGCCTTTCCCGCATGATATGTTCAATTGCATAAAAGCCGGTGCCCTTGATTGCGCCCAGCCCGTAACGAATGGTGGACTCATCGACGACTGTAAAATTATAAAAGCTGTGATTGATCATTGGTAATAATAAATCAATCTTTAGTCTCTTCAATTCCTCAAGCAATAGAAATACCTGATCGGTATTGTCAGCGTCGGCGGATAAGACGGCGGCCATAAAGGCGGCCGGGTAATGGGTTTTTAACCACGCGGTTTGATAGGCAATGAGTGCATACGCCACCGAATGTGATTTATTGAATCCATAGCCGGCAAATTTTTCCATCAGGTCAAAAATTGTCGCCGCAATTTTTGGCTCGATGGCGCGTTCTATTGCGCCCCGGACAAAAATTTCCCTGTGTTTCCGCATTTCCTCGGGTTTCTTCTTGCCCATCGCGCGGCGCAGGAGATCGGCCGATCCGAGGGTATAGCCGGCCAATGCCTGGGCGATCTGCATAACCTGCTCCTGATAGACAATGACCCCATAAGTGGATTCCAGGATCGGCTTGAGGGTGGGATGTAAATAACGCACTTCGGCCTTGCCGTGTTTTCTATCGATAAAACTGTCGACCATGCCGGACTGCAACGGCCCCGGTCTGAACAAGGCCACCAATGCAATTAAATCGTCAAAAGAGTCGGGTCGGAGCCGCTTTATCAATTTCTTTATGCCATCGGATTCAAGTTGAAAAATGGCGGTGGTTTGCATGCTCTGAATCAGATTAAAGGTCTGTTGATCGGTGTATGGGATTTTATTGATATCTATCGGTTCGCTGTTTTGTTGTTGCCTTACTCTGTTAATATCCGTTATTGCCCAATCGATAATGGTGAGCGTGCGCAGACCAAGAAAGTCAAATTTAATCAGACCGATTGCCTCGACGTCATCCATATCAAATTGAGTGGTTATCAGGTCCGATCCCCGCTCACAATACAATGGCATATATTCAGTCAGGGGGTCCGGGGCGATAACCAGCCCGCCCGCGTGTCTGCCAACATTTTTGACTATTCCTTCAAGTTTTTTTGCCAGATCTATCAGGGTTTTTACGTCGTCGTCGTTTTTATACCTCTGTAATAGTTGTTCCTCTTCATCGAGGGCGCGATCCAGGGTCATATTCAAATCAAACGGCACCAGGGTTGCAATTTGATCGACGAATCCGTATGAAAATCCCAATACCCGCCCGACGTCGCGGATAACGGCCTTTGCCGCCATGCTGCCAAAGGTGGCAATCTGGGCAACGTGATCGCGGCCGTATTTATCGGCGACGTAATTAATGACTTCATCGCGCCGGTCCATGCAGAAGTCAATATCAAAATCGGGCAATGATATGCGCTCAGGATTAAGAAAGCGTTCAAACAGCAGTTCAAAATGTATCGGGTCAATTTCGGTAATGCCCAATGCGTAAGCAACCAGTGAACCGGCGCCGGAACCGCGACCGGGACCGACCGGGATATTGTTGTTTTTGGCCCAGTGAATGAAATCCGCAACGATCAGAAAATATCCGGCAAAGCCCATATCGGTAATGACCTTGATCTCATCGTCGAGTCTGTCGCGATATTGCCGTTCGACGACGTCGGTTGCCAGTGCTTTGATTTTAAGCAGGCGTTGTTGGAGGCCGGTGTTGGCGTTTTCCTGCAATACCTGATCCTGATCGGACGAGGCGGGACAGGGGAAATGCGGTAAAAAGGCTGCACCCAGGGTCAATTCGACGTTGCAACGTCTGGCAATATGGACGGTGTTGGCGGTTGCTTCGGGAATATCGGCAAATAATTCCAGCATTTCCTCGGCGGAACGAAGATATTGCTGTTCGCTGTAGCGCCTCGACCGGTTGGTGTCATTGAGGGTGTAACCCTGGTTGATACAGACCCGCGCTTCATGTGCTTCATAATCTTCGGCAACCAGGAATTGCACGTTATTTGTCGCCACCACCGGCAGCTTAAATTTACTTGCGAGTGGCAAAATCCGATGAATATATACGTCCTGATTGTCATATCCGGTTCTTTGTAATTCCAGATAAAAGCGGCCGCTGAAATTACTGAGCCAGTAATCTATTTTTTGTTCGGTTGCCGCACTGTGCTTTTGCAAAAGTGCCCGTGCAACGTCGCCGTCTTCGGCACACGACAAAGCGATCAGACCCTCGTTTAATTCGGCCAGCCATTTGTATTCGATTCTTGGAACGCCGCGACGTTGGCCGCTGGTGTAACTGCGGGTAATTAATCGGGTAAGATTCTTGTAGCCGGTAATATTCTGGCACAATAGGACGACCTGACTTTGGACGTCATTTTCGGTCAACGGACCAAGGTTTAATTCACAGCCAATTATCGGCTTAATGCCGTTGGCCCGCATGATGCGATAAAATTTTATTACCGAAAACAGGTTATATCGTTCGGTAAGCGCAACCGCGGGCATATTCATGTCAACCAGGGTGCCGGCAAGATCGCCGATCCGAACAATGCCATCAGACAATGAGTGCTCGGAATGAAGGTGCAGATGTATAAAACTCATGGGGAGTTTATTTCCATGAATTAAAGCAATTTATTCACCGGCGAGAAACTGCGCCGGTGTATATCGGTGACGCCATGTTTTTTGAGTGAGTCGATATGGCGTTTGGTTGCATAACCCTTATTGCTTGAGAAACCATAACCGGGATAGGCCTGCGCCAGTGTTATCATTTCCCGGTCGCGATATACCTTCGCTATAATGGACGCCGCACTGATTTCCCGGATCAGGCTATCGCCTCTGATAAGCGCAACTTTTCGCATACTCACGTCGGGACAGAACTGACCGTCAACCACTATCCAGGCGGGCGCCAACGGTAATTTCTCAATCGCTCTTTTCATCGCCAAAAGACTGGCCTGCAAAATATTCAGTTTATCAATCTCGTCGACCTCGGCTCTGGCAATCGCCCAGGCTTTGGCCTTGCTTTTAATTTCTTCAGAAACCGAGAGCCTTTTTGCCGGTGACATTGTTTTTGAATCCCGCACGCCGGCAATCACGCGCCGCCGGTCAAGAATCACCGCGGCCGCGACCACGGGGCCGGCCAGGCAACCGCGACCGACTTCATCGACGCCGGCGAATACTTCACGGGAGGTATCAAATGGCAGGTTCACCGGGGTTGCTGATCCGCCAATGACGCAATGATCACCCGGGTCTGGCATCGCGCCGGCACCTTTGTCGGGAGGTTGCGGGAGTGGATCGGGCCGCGCAAATACGGGCTTTACCTGACTATGCCTCGTTTGGAACGACTGATAAAATCGCGAAATAAGGCAACTTCTCCGGAATCTTTGGCGATGGCTTCAAGACGCTTTAAGGCCTCACTGGTAACGAGTCCATTTTTATATACTATTTTATAGGCCTTTTTTAAGGTATCAATATGCTCGGAGGTGTAACCATGGCGTTTCAAGCCTTCCTTGTTAAGGCCATTTGGTTTGGCGGTATTGCCGGATACGAGTACATAAGGCGGCACGTCCTTGACTATGACGGAGGCCGCCGCGGAAAAGCTATGACTGCCAATATGACAAAATTGACGAACACCGGTAAAGCCTCCAAGCCCGACAAAGTCATCAATCTCGACGTGCCCGGCGAGAGTCGCGTTATTGGCAAAGGTGCCGTTATTGCCTATAAGACAGTCATGGGCTATATGGGAATAAGCCATTATCCAGTTATTATTGCCTATGACGGTCTTGCCGTCACCGCCCTGAGTGCCCTTGTGTATGGATACGTATTCCCTGATGGTATTGCCGTCTCCAATGATTAATCGGGATTCTTTTTCCCCCCGATATTTCTTATCCTGCGGGCCTTCGCCTATGGAACAAAACTGAAAAATACGATTCTGTCTGCCTATACTTGTGACGCCTTTAATGACAACGTGGGAACCGATCTCACAGTCCGACTGAATGGTGACGTCGGCATCAATAATGGAATATGCCCCAATACTGACGCCTTCTGCAATTACCGCCGCGGGATGAATAATTGCAGTGCTATGTATCAAGAAATTAATCCACTATTGTGGTTAACAATTCGGCGGAAGCAATTGGATTTCCGTCGACGCTGGCGGATGCCTTAAATTTGCAGATCTTTCTCTTGGCGGTGACGAAGTGCACGTCGAGCAACAGCTGATCTCCCGGCCCCACCGGTCTTCTGAATCGGACTTTATCAACCCCGGCAAGATAATAAAGGGTGCCCTCATGCAGCTCTTCTTCAAATGAAAAATACGCCAATAACGCGGCGGACTGGGCCAATGCCTCTATAATTAATACACCGGGCATGATCAGCTTCTGAGGGAAATGCCCCTGAAAAAAGGGCTCATTAACGGTAACGTTTTTAATCGCCTTTATGGTGCTGCCTTTTTCATACTCCCGGATCCTGTCCACCAGCAAAAACGGGTAGCGATGCGGCAGTATTGTTCTTATTTTTTCTATATCGATGTTGTCCGGCATGGTTCCGTTACCCGAATGAACACTGGTCTTCCAGCTTGCTTAGTCTTCTCGCGATCAGGTCCAGTTCCTTAAAGCGGACACTGTTCCTGCGCCACAGTTTATTGTCGGTAATAACGGGTGGTCCCGATGAATACGTCCCCGCTTTTTTTATTGAACTTGCCACGCCGGACATCGCGGTAATAGCCACGTCATCAGTAATTTCAATATGTCCGTTGATACCCACGGCACCGCCAATCATGCATCTTTTGCCTATGGTTGTACTGCCGGCAATGCCGGTACATCCGGCGATGGCGGTATGCTCGCCGATATGCACATTATGGCCAATCTGCACCTGATTATCAATCTTAACGCCCCGCTCAATAACGGTGTCACCTATGGCACCGCGATCTATGGTCGAATTTGCCCCTATCTCAACGTCATCACCAATGACGACCGCGCCAATCTGTGGGATCTTTAACCATACGCCGTCATCTCTGGCAATCCCAAAACCATCGGCGCCAATCACAACGCCGGGGTGGATCAATACCCGGTCGGCGATTCTGGTCCGGTCCAAAATGGTAATATTCGCGACCAGGCGGGAATCCTCGCCGATCGTAACTTCATCGCCTATCACACAGCCCGGACCAATATAACAATGCTCGCCGATTTCAACCTTGGTTCCAATAACCGCGTTCGCGGCAATGCAAACGGTGTCGGCAATATTACAGCGCTCGGCTATTTGCGCACTCGAGGATATCCCCCGCCCGGGTTTATTACTGGCATAAAGCAGGTTTGCTGTTTTTGCATAGGCAATATACGGATCATCGACGATTAACGCATTGGTGGGACAGGCGGGCAAATCGTCCGCTTGCAGGATAACCGCGGAGGCCCGGGTGAGGGCTAAATAGCGAGAATAACGGCGGTTGGCAAGGAAGCTGACGTCGCCTTCCCCGGCATTCTGCAGGGTGTTAATTGCAGTGATCCTGCAATCAGCGTCCCCCTTTACCCTGGCATCAATGTATTCAGCAAGCTGCTCCAATGTAAACGCCATCACAGGATATCTTTTTATTCAATGCCTATTGTTCTCCGCGCCTATTGTTCTCCGCCACCTTCATAGCCTTTGGAGAGATAATCAAGTATCAGCGCGCTAATATCAACTTTGGGGCTGGCAAATATCACGCCTTCGCTCAATATAACGTCATATTTTTTTTCATTGGCAACCGCCCTTATGGCGTCCACGATTTGTTTTTGAATCTTGGAAAATTCTTCATTGCGCCGAAAATTCAGGTCTTCTCGAAATTCATCCTGCTTGCGTTTTAATTCCCGTCGCTTGGAAATCAGATCCCGTTCAAGTTTCTTTAATTCCACCACGCTCATGATCGCCCTGTCTTTTTTCAACTGATCTTCAAGTTCTTTCAACTCGTTCCGTTCTTCGATGATCTGTTTCTCTCTGGGGTCAAATTCTTTTTTAATGAGTTTGCCCGCGGCCTCATACTGAGGAGATTTTTCCAGCACACGCACCAAATTAACGGCACCCAGCCTGTATGTTTCCTGTGCCTGCAAGCCGGCCGCAAAACAAACTGAAATAACGACCAGTACCACCCGCTTTATGATGCTTTGCATTACTACATACTCCAAGAATAATTAAAATGATGCCCCAAAAGTGAACTGAAACTGCTGAATATCGTCATCAGACTGGTCAGCAATAGGTTGGGCAATGCTAACATTAACCGGGCCAAATGGCGACAGCCAAATTGCCCCCAAACCGACGGAATACCGTAATTCTCCGACGTCAAAATCCGATAACTCATCAAATACATTACCGGCGTCAAAAAAAGCACTTATTCGCACCGACTCCAGATCTTCCAGAAATGGGATCGGCAACGCCAGTTCGGTGCCGGCGGCAATCTTCAATGCGCCGCCAATCGGACGATCCTCACTGTCTCTCGGGCCCAGGGTATTGGCACGATAACCCCTTAGCGATCTCGGCCCACCCAGATAAAAATTCTGAAAAAACGGCAACTCTTCGGTGCCACCATAGCCGTCGCCCACTCCCACTTCCCCTCTTAGTGACCAAACAAAGTCTTCATATAATTGTTTATACCATTGGGAGCGTACATCGATCTTATAAAACTCCAATGGATCACCAAACACGGGAATACTGAGTGTGGACTGGACTTGCGTCAGAAACCCGGCATCCGGGAAAATGGCCTTGTTACGGCTGTCATAGCGCAACCTCCCGGAGATGCTTACTATATCATGTTGGTCGCCGTTTTCAAGAATAAAATCCCTGACCTGCTGACTCGAGTCGGTATTGGCGTCGATTTTGGTATTGGCGTAATCCAGGGAGGCAAAGAGTGTATTGCGCTCGGATATCGGAACTCCGAAATGGACGTCGCCACCTGTTTCCTCTATGTCGAATGAAGTGATATTTGCATCAAAGGCATCCGTTCTTGTAGAGTTGAGATTATACCCCAGACTTATACCGTCTATCGTGAAATAAGGATTGGTATATCCAAGCTGGAAAATCTGGTTGATATCACTGTTACTGAATGCAAACGCGATCCGCTTGCCGCTGCCAAGAAAGTTATTCTGGGAGATGCTGGTTCGCAGGATAAACCCCTGCTCCTGTGAAAAACCCAGACCCAGACTCAGGTTACCGGCCGGCGCTTCTTCCACCGTATAATTCACGTCCACTTGATCGGTGGTGCCCGGCACTTCCAGGGTTTCGACGTTCACGTCCTGGAAAAATCCGAGACGTTGCAGGCGTAATCTGCTCTGCTCTATCCTGCTGGCCGATATCCAGGCGCTTTCCTGCTGTCTCATTTCCCGGCGCAAGACTTCATCGCGGGTGGTATCATTGCCCAGGAATGCAATTCTGCGCACATAGACGTGTTTCCCCGGATCGATAAAAAACGTCAGCGCCGCGGTCTTGTTTTGCTTGTCGATATCAGGAATAGGGTTGACGTTGGTGAACGCGTAGCCTTCATTCCCAAGGCGTTCGGTCAATCTTTCGGTGCTTTCGGTAATTTTCCTTCGCGAAAAAAGTTCACCTTCCTTAACCGATACCAGCGAGAATAATTCATCCTCGGGCAAAATCAGTTGACCGGCAAATTTTATCCCGGATATGGTGTATTGTTCACCCTCACTGACGTTGATGGTGACGTAAATATCCTTCTTATCCGGGGTGATCGACACCTGGGTGGAATCGACGTTGAAATTCAGATAGCCATACTCAAGATAATGAGACCGTAATGCCTCCAAATCGCCGGAAAGTTTCTGGCGTGAATACTGATCGTCTTTAGTGAGAAACGAGAATAAGGTGGGGGGGCTCAATTGAAAGCTGTCCAGCAGTTCTTCCTCCTCGAACACCTTATTACCGACGATATTGATTTGCCTGATACTTGCGCCTTTGCCCTCGGAAACGTCAATGACAATGGCAACCCGATTATCATTCAACGGCGTGACTGAGCTGCTCACCTTTGCCGCATATTTGCCCAGGGCAAAATACTGACGCTGCAGTTCGCGTTCGACCTGGTCAAGCTGGGCCTGAACAAACACCCTGCCCTCGGCAAAATCGACCTGGCGCAGGTTTTCCAATAAATCATCGGTCTCAATATCAGTATTGCCGTTAATGGTAATACTGCCGATTGCGGGACGCTCCTTAAAGATGAACACCAGTATATTGCCATCCCGTTCCAGCCTGACGTCCTCAAAGAAACCGGTCTTAAAGAGCGCGCCAACGGCTTCGGAATAACGGGACTCATCAAATGCGTCGTCGACTTTTACCGGCAGATAATTGAATACCGTCCCGGCGGTAATGCGTTCAAGCCCCTCCAGGCGAATATCCTCGATAATAAACTCCTGGTCGGCGTGAACCGAGTGGATGGCTGCAACAAATATAAATATATAAATGCATTTCCTAAAGAATACCCGCATTATTTTCTGCCTATAATTAATTGACGTATCTTGATATCAGCCCATCAATCGGACAATATCGTTAAACAAAACAAGGCTCATCAGCGACAGCAACAGCACCGATCCAATTTTCTGTCCCGCCAGTTGAATCGCCTCCGACACAGGCCTCTTCAATACAAACTCGGTGAAATAATACAGCAAATGCCCGCCATCCAGTAGCGGAATCGGCAATAAATTCAGCACCCCCAGACTGACACTGACTATAGCCAGAAATCTAAGGAATGCAAGCACGCCGATTTCCGCCGATTGCCCGGCGTACTGGGCGATACTGATAGGCCCGCTGAGGTTTTTAACCGATGCTTCCCCCATCAGCATTTTGCCCAGCACTTTGAGGGTAAGCAAAGACATTTGCCAGGTGGTAATAATACCTTTGTACAGGGCCTGGGGTAAGGAATAGGCCTCCACCGCGCGCAGGGAATCATACAGACCTTCGGGATAACGCACGTAGGCGCCTATTCTGCCGGTCTCACGACCGTTGTCATCCGTCACGCCGTCCGGCCTTATAAGCAGATTGACCGGCGTATTGTCCCGCATTACTTCAATATCAAGGTCGATTTGCGGATTCAGGCGAATAATATCGACCCATTCCTGCCAGCTTGAGATGGATTTGCCGTCAACGGCGATGATTTTATCGCCCGATTGCAGGCCGCTTCGGCTGGCCGCGCCGCCGGCAATCAGTTTGCCCATCACCGGCGGAATCGGCGGGCGGTAAACGCTGACGCCGATTGTTTCAAGCAAACGACCCTTGCCCATATCATCAATCGATATTGCCGTCAGATCGACCTCAAGTTGACGCGGCACTTGATACGGATTAATGACGTTCACCACAACCCTGTCTCCATGGACAATTTTTTTTACCGCCATATCAATCACGGACGACCAGGTGGGGGTGGTGGTTGCATCTATGGAGATGATCTGATCGCCCGGCCGGAAGCCTGATTTTTGTGCGACCGAACCGGAGGTGACCTCAGCGATGATCGGTTTCAATCCGTCTATGCCGATAACAAATATCAACCAGTATGCACACACTGCGAAAATAAAGTTAAACACCGGCCCGGCCAGAACAATCAGGGTTCTTTGATGTAAGGGCTTCCTATTGAACGCCCTCGACAGTTCATTTTCCCCGACCTCGGCTTCATTTTCATCAAGCATCTTTACATAACCACCCAAAGGCAGCGCGGCAATAATAAATTCCGTCCTGTCTTCACCAAAATATCTTTTGTAAAGCGGGCGCCCAAACCCGACTGAGAATCGCAGGATCTTTACATTGCATTTTCGAGCCACCCAGAAATGACCAAACTCATGGAAGGTAACCAATAAACCCAGGGCAACGATAAAAGCGATAATCGCTTGTAGCACTTCAATCATTTTTTCAGTTCCTCTATTACGCCGCCGGCAAAGTCCCGCGCCGCGTGATCATCCGATAATACGACGTCTATGGTATCGGCCGCGTGCCGTTCAACGTGCTCGATGGTTTTTTCAACCACTTTGGCAATTTTGGTAAAGCCAATTTCATTATTCAGGAAACTATCCACCGCCACCTCATTGGCGGCATTGAGTATCGCGGTTGCGGTGCCACCGAGCCGCAGCGCGTCACGCGCCAGCCGCAAACAGGGAAATCGGTCATGATCCGGCATTGCAAAATTTAATTGGCCAATATCAGACAAATTCAAGGTGTTCACGCCGGAATCGAAACGCCGGGGCCAGGCCATCGCATGCGCAATCGGTGTGCGCATATCGGGATGACCCAACTGGGCCAGAATGGAACCATCCGAATAGGCCACCAGGGAATGAATTATACTTTGTGAATGAATAACCACCTCTATGCCGGCGGGACTGGCATTGAACAACCAGCATGCCTCTATTATTTCCAGGCCTTTGTTCATCATGGTCGCCGAATCAACTGAGATTTTTCTGCCCATATCCCAATTTGGATGGGCACAGGCCTGCTCGGGCGTTATCAAATCCAGGTCTTCGATACGGGTGGTTCTAAACGGGCCGCCGGAAGCGGTAAGCAGTATTTTCTCAACCCCGGACTGAGCCAGGCCATCCTGATAATTTCTCGGCATGCACTGAAAGATTGCATTATGCTCACTGTCTATCGGTAGCAATTCGGCATTATTTGCCCTGACCGCGTCCATGAACAAACCGCCCGACATGACCAGTGCTTCCTTATTGGCCAGCAGTATGCGTTTGCCGTGATTGGCCGCCTCCAGCGTCGGTAACAGACCGGCGGCACCAACAATCGCGGCCATCACGTAATCCACCTCCGCCAATGCGCAGACCCGGCACAAACCCTCCGGCCCACTTAACACAGTTATCTCCAGACCCGAGGCGCGTAATGCCTTGTGCAACGCTTCCGCGGCGTCATTATCGGCCATGACCGCATATTTTGGCGACCATTCGCGACATTGTTCCAATAACACCGGCACATTCTTATGGGCGGTAATGGCTTCCACCCGAAATTCCTGCGGGTGACGTGATACGACGTCAAGTGTGCTGCGACCGATGCTGCCGGTAGAACCCAGTATCGTCAGCCCAATCATTTTAATAACCCCGCTCCCAGCATGCCCGTTACAAATACCGGACCGGCCGCGGCCACGCTGTCGACGCGGTCCAGGATGCCGCCGTGACCCGGTAAAATATGGCCGCTGTCTTTTGCCGAGCTCTGCCGTTTCAGCATGCTTTCCATTAAATCACCCAATACTGAAAATACTATTGTGATCAGGCATACAACAAGAAACAGGCAGGCGTTCATTGCATCCATATCGAATACCGGCACGTAACCCAGGCCGAGTAACAGGCCGGCACACAAGCCGCCCCAGAAGCCTTCCCATGTTTTACCGGGACTGATATTGACGGCCAGCGGCGTATGGCCCCATTTCCGACCCACAAAATAGGCGCCGCTGTCGGTCACCCAGATCAGCAACATCAAAAAAAGCAGGATCCCGGCGCCATCGGAAACGTGCCCATGCAACAGTAACAGGCTCGCCCAGGCCGGGATCAGGGTCACCAGACCCATGCCGGCCCGGATCAGGCCGTGGCCAAATAATATGCGCCTTATTGTCCGGCAACCGAGGATGGGCAACAGACAAAACAACCACCAAATCGTGCCGGTGATAACAATGACGTGCAACCACTGCCTGTCACCATAAACCAGAATTAATCCAAGACCGGCAACAAATACAAGCACGTACAGATAGGCCATGGCGGTTCTGAGGGCGGATAATCCCGCCCATTCCCAGGCACCGATACATACAAGCAAACCGAGACACACCGCAAAATAGTGGGTTTCAAGTCCAAATATCAAAAATAATACCATCGGGATCAAAATGGCGGCCGTTACAAGTCTTTGTTTAAGCATCATTAATGCCCCTCAAGCTGCTGTGATGTACGGCCAAATCGTCTCTGCCTGTTGGCAAACCATTGCAACGCGGCATCGAATTGTGGCGCGTCAAAATCCGGCCAGAGCACGTCACAAAAATAAAGTTCGGTATAGGCCAACTGCCATAGTAAATAATTACTGATCCGTTGTTCCCCGCCTGAACGAATGAATAATTCCGGATCGGGGCAATCCGCAAGTGCCATTTCCGCGGCGAGCAGGTCTTCATTGATATCCGATAATGACAATGATTGATTTGATGTTTTTTCCAGCAGCGCGACAACGGCCCGGGTTAATTCCCAGCGACCGCCATAATTTGCAGCCACATTAAGCATTAAATCGGTGTTTTTCGCAGTGCGTTGTTCGGCGGCATCGATGGAAGCCCGCAATTTTTCAGGGAAACGGCAGCGATCGCCTATAAACCGGAGGCGGACGTTGTTTTTATCCAAATCATCAATCCGGGATTTTAGAGAATTCATAAACAATTCCAACAATAAATTGACCTCATCGCCCGGCCTGCGCCAGTTTTCACTGCTGAACGCATAGACCGTCAATATTTTGATACGCCGCTCAACCGCACATTCAACGATATGCCTGAGGGCATCGACCCCGGCCTTATGTCCCGCTATGCGCGGTAATTTTCTCTGATCCGCCCAGCGACCGTTGCCATCCATAATAATTGCAATATGTCTGGGTTGCGCGGGCGCGTTTGTTGCCATTGAATGGAAAATTTATCCGGACTGAGCTCTGAATGCTGGCACAAATGGATTGATTATATTTCCATCATTTCCTGTTCTTTTTGCGAAAGGATTTTGTCGACCTCGGCAATATGTTCATCCGTGAGCCGCTGCACCCTGTCCTCGGCCTTGCGTTCATCATCTTTGCTGATCAACTTTTCCTTAATCATTTCTTTACATGAATGATTGGCGTCACGCCGTATGTTTCTTATCGCGACACGGGACTTTTCCGCCTCCGCCTTGACGACGCGTATCAACTCCCGGCGGCGCTCTTCGGTCAATGGCGGCAGACACACTCGGATCACGTCGCCGGTGGTAACCGGATTCAGGCCCAGATCGGAGTTCAAAATTGCCTTTTCAATATCGGCGACGGTATTTTTATCCCAGGGAGAAATACCCAGAGTTCGGGCATCGATCACATTGATATTGGCGGCCTGATTCAATGGCACATTATTACCATAATAAGACACATTCACATGTTCCAACAGACTGGTATGGGCCCTGCCGGTTCTTAGCTTGGACGTTTCCTGTTTGAGCGCATCCAGACTTTTATTCATACGCTGGTTGGCATCGCGAATTATTTCTTCTACCAATGGCTATCTCCTCACATATTTCATTCCGGCCCAGGCGCCCGATCACCACCGGAGCAGGTCCGATCATAGGTCACCAGCGTGCCTTCACCCATTCCCATTGCGGCACGATGAAGCGCACCGGGCGTGGTCATATCCAATACCCTGATCGGCATATTATTTTCCCTGCATAATACCACTGCGGTTATATCCATAACGTTCAATTTTTTTTCGATAACCTCATCATAACTCAATACGCTGTAACGTCTGGCGTCTTGATTTTGCTTCGGATCAGAATTATATACACCATCCACCTTGGTGGCCTTGATCAACAGGTCCGCATTTATTTCTATCGCCCGCAGGCTGGCGGCCGAATCAGTGGTAAAAAAAGGATTGCCAAGGCCGGCCGCAAAAATAACGGCGCGATCTTTCTGTAAATGCCGAACGGCCCGCCGGCGAATATAATCCTCACAGATTTCATGTACGCGGATCGCCGACATCACCCTGGCCTGGAGTTTATGACGTTCCAATGCGTCCTGCATCGCCAATGCATTCATGATGGTTGCCATCATACCCATATGATCGGCGGTCACCCTGTCAATGCCGGTGGCGGCCAGGCCCGCCCCCCTGAAAATATTACCCCCGCCGATTACGATTGCTATTTCAACGCCGTCCGCGGCTAATTCGGCGACTTCCCCGGCAATGCGCTGGATAGTGTCCGGGTCTATGCCGTAATCCCCTCGCCCCATCAGCGCTTCACCACTGAGTTTGAGCAGAACCCGCTGATATTTAAGATCGCTTGACGGATCGGGGCGGGCCATTATTCTCCTTGTACCTGCGCCATCACCTGTTCGGCAAAATTGTCGCCGCTCTTTTCCAGCCCTTCACCCACTTCGTAGCGAATAAAATAATTCACCGTCGCGCCCGCGTCTTTTAACAGCTTATCAACCGTGGTATCGGTGTCCTTGACGAAGGGCTGCCCCAACAGCGTGATCTGCCGGATGAATTTTCTCATTTTACCGTCAACCATTTTGTCAATCACGTTCGCCGGCTTGCCACTTTCCGCCGCCTGTGCGGCAAAGATTTCCCTTTCCTTTGCCAACACTTCCGCGGGAACGTCACTTTCCCCAATGTAACCGGGGCTGCTCGCGGCAATATGCATCGCCAGATCCTTTGCCAGGTCTGCATCTCCCTGTTGGACGTCGACCAGCACGCCAATCCGGTTATCGTGCAGATAACTCCCCAGGGTGCCCCGGGTTGTAATTAAATCAAATCGTCTTACCGTGATGTTTTCCCCTATCCTGGCGATCAGCTGCTGACGGGTCTCTTCAAGCGTCCGCCCGTCCGCCTGCATTTGCATTAACGCGCCGACGTCATCCGGACCCTGGGATAGAATGCAATCGGCAACGCCGTCGGCAAAAGACTTAAAATTATTGTCCCTGGCGGCAAAGTCGGTCTCGGTATTAACCTCCAATATGACTGTCCGGTCATCGACCCTCTTGATAACAATATTGCCTTCGGCGGCAATGCGGCCGGCTTTCTTCGCCGCCTTTGTCACGCCCGATTTGCGCATCGCTTCAATTGCCGCGTCAATATCACCGTCCGCGGCCTGTAGCGCGTGCTTGCAATCCATCATGCCCGCGCCGGTTCTTGTACGCAGTTCCTTAACTAATGTTGCCGTTATCTGCATTGCCCGCTTCCCAATAATTGTGTGTTATCGTACCGGTCCCAGGCCATCTTCGCCGGTTTGTCAGTCGTTCTCATGGTCGTCCTTATCTCCCTTGTCAGCGGTTTGCTCAGTGTTCTCCCCGACCTGCTCCGCCGCCGGGTCGGCAACAGCCGGGGCGACCGCTTCCGGATCAGGGTCGGATGCCGCGACAACTTCCGGAGCAGGGTCCGATGCCGCGACAACTTCCGGATCAGGGTCCGATACCGCAACAACTTCCGGCTCAGGGTCCGATGCCGCGACAACTTCCGGATCAGGGTCCGATGCCGCGACAACCGACTCAACTGCCTTTTTCTTTGATGTTTTTTTAGTGATCTTTATCTTGCGAGGGCTTTTTTCCTCGTCGGATTCAACCGGAGCACCGGCCTCGTCCAGTTCTACAAACTCATTTTTATTGCTGTCATCGGCAATATGCGACACCGTGGCACGACCTTCCAGAACGGCGTCAGCGATGCCCTTTGCATACAGGCGAATCGAACGGATCGCGTCATCATTACCGGGAATAACGTAATCAATATCATCAGGATCACTATTGCTATCGACAATACCAACCACCATGATACCCAGTTTGAGGGCTTCGCTCACCGCGATCTTTTCATAACCCACGTCGACGACAAAAAGCACGTCCGGGAGATCGGCCATATCCTTAATGCCCGATAAAGATGCATTCAATTTGTCCAGTTCACGCATATGAGTAAGAATCTCTTTTTTACTGAGCTGATCAAAACTACCGTCAGTCTGCATGGCTTCCAACTCTTTCAGGCGATTTATAGAGCGTTTAACGGTTTTAAAATTTGTCAATAAGCCGCCCAACCAACGACGATTAACGTATGGCATGCCACATCGTTGCGCCTCTTCCTTAATAATCGACTGCGCCGAACGTTTGGTGCCAATAAACAGAATACTGCCTTTTCTTGAGGCTGTTTTACCGATAAAATTGATCGCATCTTTATATAAAGGCAGGGTTTTCTCAAGGTTGATAATATGAATTTTATTCCGGTGCCCAAACAAATAAGGCGTCATTTTCGGATTCCAATAACGAGTCTGGTGCCCGAAATGCACGCCTGCCTCCAACATTTCACCCATGGTGACATTAGACATTAGTAATCTTCTCCATTCTATTAGGGTTAAGCTTTTGCCCCTGATGTGCCCGAGACGACCCCAACGCAAGCCTTATATGTTGGCAGTGGGAACGTATCACGGTTGCTCGCTTACATTAAACAGCGCTTGCTTTATACCATAGAAATATGATTACGACAAATACGCCCATCGATTCCTTACTCTCAATCAAAGCAAGATGCCGATAGATATCAAAACAGCCGGAGCAATAGACAAAATGCGGATTGCCGGCAAACTTGCCGCCGACGTGCTGGAAATGATCGACGCTTACGTTAAAGCCGGCGTCACCACCGAGCAGTTGGACGATATCTGCCATGATTATATCGTCAATACCCAGCACGCCACGCCCGCGCCGCTGAATTACCGGGGATTCCCGAAATCCATATGCACGTCGATAAACCACGTTGTCTGCCACGGTATTCCCGGTAACGAACAATTGAAAACCGGTGATATTATCAATATCGACGTCACGGTAATAAAAGATGGCTATCACGGTGATACCAGCAAAATGTTCTTTGTCGGAAAACCCTCGACCAGAATTAAAAAACTGGTTGATATTACCTATGAATGCACGTGCCTGGGAATAAAAACGGTGAAACCGGGAACAAGACTCGGGGACATCGGCCACGCCATCCAGACTCACGCCGAGGCAAATCGCTTTTCGGTCGTCCGTGAATATTGCGGTCACGGCATCGGCAGGCAATTTCATGAGGAGCCGCAAATTCTTCATTATGGTCAACAAAACACGGGTCTGCAACTTGAAGCCGGCATGATATTTACCATAGAACCGATGATTAATGCCGGCAAAAGACACGTGAAACTGTTACCGGATAACTGGACGGTGGTAACCAGGGATCGAAAGCTGTCAGCACAATGGGAACATACCATCCTCGTTACCGAAAATGGCCATGAAGTGCTGACAAAACGCAATGATGAGAATTTCCAGGCATGTTAGACTCCGTTGCAATGGAACCGGCACTGTTTGACAAATTTTCCTTTGAAAAGGCACTTCTTAAAGAAAATACAAATAAACTGGCGTTATTCAAGCAGGCTCTGAGCCGCGGTAACAATTATCTGAAAGACGGTTACGAAGCGGGCAAGGATATACGCACGCTGGTTAATCAGCGGGCATGGTTTGTAGATCAATTGTTGATCAATGCCTGGAAATGCATCATTGCCTCACCGGAGCTGTCACTGATTGCGGTGGGTGGTTACGGCAGAGGGGAATTACACCCCTATTCCGACGTCGACCTGATGATTCTGCACAAGACCGGGATTAAAACGGATTTAAATGATCTCATAAAATCCTTTCTGAGATTCCTCTGGGATATCGGCCTGGAGGTCGGGCATAGCGTTAGAACAATCGAACAATGCAAACACGAAGCCGATCAGGATATCACGGTTATAACCAATCTGATGGAATCACGACTGGTTGACGGCAATGAACAATTGTACGCGGCGATGACTATGATGATCGGCCCCGATAAAACGTGGTCAGATCGAAAATTTTTTGAATCCAAGTTTTTGGAACAGCAAAAACGTCATAAAAAATTTGCCGACACCTCGGATAACGTTGAACCCAACATCAAGGAGGGGCCCGGCGGATTGCGTGATATCCAGGTAATAGGATGGGTGGTGAAACGTCATTTCGGCGCGTCCCGGTTAAGGGAACTGGTGACCCACAAATTCCTGACCCCGGAAGAATACCGGGCACTGACCGGCGGCCGGGAGTTGCTATGGCGCATTCGTTTCGGCTTACACCTGCTGGCCGGTCGACGCGAGGATCGTTTGTTATTTGAATACCAGAAAACCATCGCCCGACAATTCGGTTATTCAGGCCGGGGCAACGGCGGCGTGGAGGAATTTATGAAGCGGTATTACACCACCGTCCGTGATATAAACCGCCTCAATGAAATGTTGTTGCAACATTTTCAGGAAACCATAATCTTTGCAAAACGCAAAGACAAAATAGTCTCGATCAATAACCGTTTTCAGATCAGGCATGATTTCATCGATGTAAAAAATAAAAATATTTTCTCAAAATACCCCTTTGCGGTGATGGAAATGTTTCTATTAATCCAACAAAACCCAAGCATACGGGGCGTTCGGGCGAGCGCGATAAGACTGGTCAGGAAACAGGCTGAATTAATAGACGATGAATACCGAAATGATATTCGGGCGCGCGGCTATTTCCTGGAAATCATCCGCCAACCCCGGCACGTTGGTCATGAATTAAGGCGCATGCACCGATATGGGGTGTTAGGGGCCTATCTGCCTGTTTTCAGGAAAATACAGGGGTTAATGCAATTTGATCTTTTTCACGTCTATACGGTGGATGAGCATACCCTGTTTGTCATTCGCAACCTGAGATTATTCGGCCTTGATAAATATAAAACGCAGTATCCGCTGTGCCATGAAGTCATCAAAAAAATCCCAAAACTGGAAGTGCTGTATATTGCCGGATTGTTTCATGATATTGCCAAGGGACGGCGGGGCGATCACTCCGAACTCGGCGCCAAAGAAGCGGTCAGGTTTTGTAAAAATCACGACCTGAGCGACTATGATACGCAACTGGTCGCCTGGCTGGTTAAAAATCATTTGCTGATGTCCCGGACCTCGCAAAAACAGGACGTCGATGACGCCGACGTCATTAATGATTTCGCTCAAAAAGTGGCCGATCAGAATCACCTGAATTATCTCTATCTGTTGACGGTTGCCGATATATGCGCAACCAATCCGACGCTCTGGAACAATTGGAAGGCGTTCCTGTTAATGAGCCTGTACCAAAACACCCTGCGGGTTTTAAGACACGGGCTGGAACAACCAAAACACCGGAAACAACGCCTGCGGCAGGTAAAACGGGACGCATTGCAACTGCTTGGCGATTCGGAAAACAGTGCGGAGCGGATTAATAAATTCTGGAAAACCCTTAACGCCGATTATTTTTTAAAACATTCTCACGAGGAAATTGCATGGCATACCACGGCAATTTTAAACACTGAGGCGGATAAATTGCCATTAATACTGGTCGATAAGGAAACAAAACAAGGCTGGAGTCAGATTTTTATATATATGCAAAATTCGGCCGGCATTTTTTCCGCGACCACGCGGGCGATAGACAAATTACATATGAACGTGCTCGACGCCAGGATCATCACCTCCAAAAATGATTATACGCTGGACAGTTATATCGTCCTTGAAGCCGACGGCAAGCCGATAAAAAACAAGGCCGGATGCGACAAGATCATTGCCAAAATAACCAATGAACTGCAAGCCAAAAAGGGCTTAATGACCACCTTCCAACTGCCGCCGTTTATGTTGGAGGACAGAAAACTAAAAAGTTTTAAAATTCCGACGCAAATAAGTTTCTCGACCGATGGAAAAAATAACAGCACGGTTATGGAAGTGATTACCATGGACAGACCCGGCGTGCTTTCAAGAATTGGAGCGGCCATGGAATTATCCGGCGTCCAGTTACAGGGGGCAAAAATATCGACCTACGGCGAGAGAGTGGAAGACGTTTTTTACATCACCACCGAAAATGGCGACGGCGTCGACAACCCGGCAACCCTCGAAGAGCTGAAAACGTCGATTATGGAATCATTGGGATAAGCACCGATTGGAATCATAGGCCGCGATGAAATTTGCCCCGCCCGAGAACGAAACCGAGCTGCTGCACAGGGCGAACAGTCTTAGGGGGAAAACCCTGCAGGCCCTGGCTCAGGCGGTGCATATTAATTTGCCCGCGTCACCGGCAAAGTGCAAGGGAATGATCGGCGAGTTACTGGAATTATATCTGGGGGCCACCGCGTCCTGCCTGTCAGAACCGGATTTTCTGCATCTGGGCATTGAACTTAAATCGATACCGATTAATGACAAGGGCAGGCCAAAGGAGTCGACGTTCGTGTGCAGCACGCCGATGCATTTCGATGCATTTCCAAGATGGGAAGAATCCAGCGTTCACAAAAAATTAACCAGGGTATTATGGATCCCGGTGGAAACAATCATCGGCCGGCGCATCGAAACCCGGCGCATTGGCAATCCGTTATTATGGTCTCCGAATGACCGGGTCCAACGCCAGCTCAGGACCGATTGGGAAGAAATCATCGAACCGATCTACCTTGGCAATATTCAAGCGATCAGCTCATCCATCGGTGAATATTTACAAATACGGCCGAAAGGCGCAAGCTCAAAATCGTTAATAAGCACTGTCGACTCTCAGGGGCGGCAGACAAAAACCCTGCCCCGCGGGTTTTATCTGCGCGCTTCATTCACCAGCCAAATTATCAATCCGACCCCTTAAACGACGCGCCGCCGATGCCTGCAATACAGCCTGAACAACGCGTGATCAGCATTGCCCCGATGATGAACCACACCGATCGGCATTTCCGCTACTTGATGCGCTTATTATCGAAGCGCACCCTGCTATACACGGAAATGATCACAACCGGCGCGGTGATCCGCGGAAACCGCGACAAAATACTGCAATTCAATGAGCCGGAACATCCGGTCGGTATTCAACTGGGCGGCGGCGATCCTGATGAATTGGCCCTGTCTGCGAAGATTGCGCAAGACTATGGCTATGATGAAATCAATCTCAACGTCGGCTGTCCCAGCAACCGCGTTCGCCGGGGCCGGTTTGGTGCGTGTTTGATGGCCACACCGGGCCTGGTCGCGGAATGTGTGGCCGCGATGATGAACGCGGTTTCGGTGCCGGTATCGGTTAAATCAAGGATCGGCATTAATAACCATTCCCACCGGGATCTGCATAATTTCATTGCAACGGTCAGCCGGGCCGGCTGTGAGATTTTTATCCTGCACGCGCGCAACGCGTTATTAAACGGCCTGTCGCCCAAGGACAACCGCACTGTGCCGCCGTTACGGTATGAAACCGTGCATCAGATAAAGCGGGACTTCCCTCACTTGCATATCACCATCAACGGCGGAATCACCAGCCTCGATCAGATCAAACGGCAGCTTGAATTCGTTGACGGCGTAATGTTGGGCAGGAGCACCTATCAAAAACCCTATTTTCTGGCGGAGATCGATCAGATGCTGTCCGATAAACGCGGGCCAAAGGCGTCAAGAAATGATATTATTGTAAAATTCAGCGATTACGCGGCGCGGCAGATAGCCGCAGGATCAGATCTAAAACAGATGAGCAGGCATATTGTCGGCCTGTTTCAGGGGCAACCCGGGGCCCGCGCATATCGCCGGATATTATCCGAAAAATCCCGGCGCCCGAATGCCGGGGTGGAAGTGATAAGCGAAGCCATGAATCAAATTTATTAACCCATAAGCGAATGCCGGAGCGAAATTGAGACCCACCATGCGATCAAGACTTGCCTTGCTGTTTATTCTGCTTGCCTATGGTTGCTCGGAGGCCCCGCCCGGGCTCAAACCACTGGCAAAAGACGCGGTGATTCTGGCCTTTGGCGACAGTCTTACCTATGGCACCGGAGCGGACCCATCGGAAAGTTACCCCACCCTGTTGCAGGCCTTAACCGGCCGAGAAGTGATCAACGCCGGCGTGCCCGGTGAACTGTCGGAACAGGGATTAAACCGTTTACCCGGACTGTTGGACAAACACCAACCGGCTTTATTAATTTTATGTCACGCCGGCAACGACTTGCTTAGAAAAAAGGATATCGATGCCGCCGCGTCGAATCTGATCGCGATGATCAATCTGGCGCGGGCAAAAAACATCGATGTATTACTATTGGGCGTCCCCAAACCGGGGTTATTTTTAAGCACGGCCGATTTGTATTTGCAGGTCGCCTCGGCCACCCAGGTGCCACTGGCGGATGATCTGTTACCGGAAATACTTGCCGACAATGAACTTAAATCGGATCCGGTGCATCCAAACGATAAAGGATACAAACAAATGGCGGAAAAAATATACCAACAACTGCAGCGGCTTAAAGCGATATAAAACCGAGGTCGGTGCCTGTGCCCACCCGGTAGAGGGTTCCCGACTCCGGCAACGGCCCGCACCCTGCCCCGGGGAGATCACCGGCATCAGGCCAAAGCCGTAAGAGAACCGATATAAATGGTCGGCATGGCCAATCCGGGCCATACTGACTGCTAACGTCATGACAACAATTCAATAATTGATTACCATTACCATGAAACACGACCACCAAGCGATTAACAATATTAGACCTTTGATGCGATTACAATCAGGCTCATTATTTCTGGCGCTTTTGCTTGCCTGCAATCAGATATGGGCGGCGGTCCCCACCGTTCCCGTTGAAGAGCTCCACCAGCAGCAGAGACACAAACAGGCAGTTAAATTAATCAGCCGTATCCTGTCCGCGGATCATTATAAAAAACCTCAATTGGATGATTCGCTTTCGTCAATTATCCTGAATAACTATTTTGAAATTCTGGATCACAACAAATCCTATTTTATCCAGCCGGATATCGATGAATTCAGGCGCTACCAGTATGAATTGGATAACGCAATAAATGATCTGGACATATCACTCGCATTTGAAATTTTCAAACGATATCGTCAGCGTGTCGACGAGCGCACCGGCCTTGCGCTTGATTTGCTCGATGAGGAATTTGATTTCAAAAAGAATGAGACCTATCGATTTGATCGCCGGGAAGAATCCTGGTCTGAAAACGATCAACAAATCAATGCCCTGTGGCGCAAGAAAGTCAAAAATGACGTGCTCAGTCTGCGCCTTGCCGAAAAGGAGGCAAAGGAAATAAACAAAACCCTGAGCGACCGATATAATCGCTTCAGAACCAGCACCTTTCAACTGGATGCAAATGATATCTTTCAATTATTTATCAACGCCTATACCACTGCGATAGACCCGCATACCATGTACTTATCGCCGCGTACTTCGGAAAATTTTGATATCAGCATGCGTCTTTCCCTTGAAGGCATTGGCGCGGTATTGCGTAGTGAAAATGATTACACTCAGATTGTGAAAATCATACCGGGCGGGCCCGCTGAAGCGAGCGGCCAATTAAACGATGAGGACAGGATAGTGGGCGTTGGCCAGGGGGCGGAGGGTGAAATTATTGACGTGGTCGGCTGGCGCCTTGATGACGTCGTCGCCAAAATACGAGGGCCGAAGAATACCCTGTTACGATTGGAAATCATCCCAAAGGATACCGGATATGAAGGCCCGGTAAAACGCATTACCCTTAGGCGCAATAAGATCAATCTGGAAGAACAATCGGCAAGTTCATCGATTATTGAATTGCCCGAAAGCAATACCAGGATCGGCGTCATTAATATCCCGACCTTTTACATAGACTTTGTCGCCCAGGCCAAAAAACAAAAGGATTATAAAAGTACAACCAGGGACGTGCGAAGATTAATTAATGATTTGGAACGGCAGGAAATAGACGGGCTGATTATCGATCTTCGAGACAACGGCGGTGGTTCATTGTTTGAAGCGTTGGAATTAACCGGCCTGTTTATCGATCAGGGACCGATTGTACAAACCAAGGATTCTTCCGGGCGGGTGGAAATCAACCGGGACCCGGCTCCCGGCATCAGTTATGCCGGTCCGATGGCGGTATTGGTCGACCGCAGCAGTGCTTCGGCTTCGGAGATCTTTGCCGGTGCGATACAGGATTACCACAGAGGCATCATCATCGGTGAACCCACTTTTGGCAAAGGCACGGTGCAGAATATAATCAATTTAAACAACTTAATAAAAGATTCCGATGAAGACCTGGGCCGTTTGAAAACCACTATTGCCCAGTTTTATCGCATCGTTGGCGGTAGCACGCAGTATAAAGGCGTGGTGCCGGATATTATTTTCCCGACCGCGCAGGACTCTTCCAAACAGGGTGAACGCGCCTATGACAATGCCCTGCCCTGGGATAGAGTAAAACCGGCCAAATATGTTGCCGCCAATGCCCCGGTGGACAGTTTTGCGGTTGCAAAGGCAAAACACGGCGACAGAATAGAGGATAATGAAATATTCCAGTTATTCCTGGAGGATATTACATTAACCCGCGCCCGTAACGAACGTAAAGACGTATCACTGTTGGAAACAACGCGCACCCGGGAAAGAGAAAACATGCTTAAAACAAAAAAAGAGATACAAAATAAAATGCGCGTTCTACAGGGATTGGAACCACTTGAGGACGGTGATGATGAAGACCAAACTGAGCCCATTGACGTTTTATTGAATGAAACCGCCAATATACTCAACGACCTGATTGTCCCGGAAATAATTTTACCAACGGAATTAAAAACGGTTGATAAAACCGCACCCGTTGACGCCCGCGAGAATTTATAAACCATCCACGCCTTTATTAAGTCGCCCGCTTACCTGCATCGACGCCCGCAAAAGGATGCCGCGTTAAGGCATTCTGGTATAATATCCCATGCGAATTAATCTTAATACCCTGGGTTGCCGGCTCAATGAAGCGGAGCTGGAAAATTGGGCTCGGGATTTTCAAGCCAGGGGGCACACGATTATCAATGATCCGGATTCCGCCGAACTGCTGATAGTGAATACCTGCGCGGTGACCCGGGAGGCGACCAAAAAATCACGCCAATTAATCAGGCGGATACAACGCAAAAACCCCGCCGCCAAACTGGTCGTCAGCGGTTGTTACGCGACCCTCGACCATGATCTTGACAACAAGATCCAAGCCATTGATCTGATCATTCCCAACCGGGATAAAGACCGCCTGGCAGGGATCGTCCTGGACAAACTGGGGTCTGACGATCCGCCGTCCGGCGCGACGTTACCGGAGCAAACCGGGCTGGCGGCACGCGGACGCAATCGCGCCTTCATCAAGATCCAGGATGGCTGCCGCCATCGCTGCACTTTTTGCACGGTTACCCTGGCCCGCGGCGAAGAACGCAGCCGCAGGGTAACGAGCATCGTCGATGAAATTAATACCCTTCATCGGCGCAACGTCAACGAAATCGTCTTGACCGGTGTGCATATAGGCGGTTACGGCAGTGACATTGATTCAAACCTCACTGAGCTGATATCCGCGGTGCTGGCGGATACCGACGTGCCCCGCGTCAGGCTCGCCTCAATAGAGCCCTGGGAATTGTCCGATCAATTTATCCGGCTGTTCGAAAATAAAAGACTCATGCCGCATATGCATCTGCCTTTGCAAAGCGGCAGCGACAGGGTATTGAAAAAAATGGGGCGCCGCTGTACAACCGCCGCCTTTGCGGCCCTGGTCACCCAATTGCGCACCGGCATAGCCGATTTTAATCTCACTACCGATATGATCGTCGGCTTTCCCGGCGAAACCGATGAAGAATGGCGAAAGAGTATCAACTTTGTCGAAAAAATCGGTTTTTCCGATTGTCATATCTTTCCCTACTCACAACGTCAGGGCACAAAAGCCGCGGACATGCCGGAACAAATCCCGCTACAGATAAAAAAACAGCGCAGCCGGGAATTACACGCCCTCAGCAACAAGATGAGGCAATGTTACCTTCAACAACAGGTCGGCAAAACCCTGTCAGTATTATGGGAAACCAAAAATTCAGACCGGCAATGGAACGGCTACACCGCAAACTATATCCGGGCCGAACACCCGTTCCCCGATTCCGAAAACCCTGCAAACCAGGTGACCGAAGTCGATATCATCGGTTTGTCCAGGGATCATACCAGGCTGGCAGTCATGCCCGTTAAAACGCCGCGACCCCCTGCGTCAATTGTTCAAGGATGAAGCACGCGCACCGGGGATAAGGGATTCGAGACTGCATCGACAAGCCCCGATTATTAATATTGAGATGGGAAGAAGCTGATTAATTTACCAACGCCGCGCCTTCAGCTAATGCGGCTAATTTTGCATAGGCAACATCGGGCGCCACCGCCCCGAAGCCGGCGAAAGTGCCAAATCCGCAGTCTGAGCCGGCCATGACTCTTTCCAGTCCGACAATATCGGTATAACGTTTAATGCGCTGAGCTATCAGTTGCGGATGTTCCACAAAGTTTGTTGTGCTGTCGATCACGCCCGGGACGAGTACCTTGTCTTCCGGGATATCTGCTTTGCGTTCCCTGAAAACCGTCCATTCATGCGCATGGCGCGGGTTGGACGTTTCGAAAAGAAGATACCGGGCCTTCGATCTCATCAGGGTGGCAAACATCTTTTCCATGGGTATATCGCATACATGAGGCCCTTCATAATTACCCCAGCAGATGTGCATGCGTATTTTCGATGAATCGATATCACGTAATGCATGATTCAAAACCTCAATGTTTTGATTGGCAATTTTTACAAACTCCTGGTCGGATAAATTGTTAAATAACATATGTCTGGAAAGGGCCAGGTCCGGGCAATCAAGCTGAAGTGTTAAGCCGGCGTTGACGATGATTTCGTATTCTTTTTTCATCGCGTTGCCCAGCGCTTCCAAGTAGTCTTCTCTGCCCGGATAATACTGATTGGGTAGAAACAATGAAATAACACCGGGGGACGCGGCCGTCATAAACCCCTGATCAGCATTGTGTGCTGAAACGGCCGCCAGCAGGTTGTCGATATCCGTATTTAGATCGTCATAATCCGGCGCGGTAATTTCGCCGCAACAAACGGGTCTGGCGTAATCGGGGGTTCCCCCCTGATCGGCAAGGCGCTTTAGAAAATCAGGAAACAGCTTTAAGTCGGCGGGCGCATTCCTTGGGCTGTCGCCGGCAAACCCGGTGTAACGGTCTTTGACGTAGGTCGCGTAAGAAATCTTCGAGGTATCGCCATCCGAAACAATATCGATACCCGCTTTAACCTGCCTGGCGACACATTCATCAACATTGGCGCTCATCACGGTGGCAAATTTGTTTTTGTCGTATTCCCCGCCCCTCTCCCGAGCGAAAATATAATCAACCACTTCTTGCGATCTGGGTAAAGAGCCCACGTGTGTTGTAAGGATTTTGTTTGCCATCGCGCCGTCTATTTTTTTCCTTTATAAGAAGACTTATGCTAACAATAAAATACTCCGAAGTCATTTTTACCGGTTTGTTATACAATAGCGACGTGCGACCGGGTTAAATTGTATTACAAGAAACAGACTATGGTGATGACTCAAAAAATTCCTTTGGTGCTTTTGCCCGGCATGATGTGTGATGCACGAATGTGGCAAATGCAGATTGACGGCTTGTCAGACCTTTGCCAGCCGATTTTGGTGGGTGATATTACATCTGCATCCAGTATTAAGGATATTGCCGGGCAGTTGCTTGCCAGGCTGCCCGAGCACTTTGCTTTGGCGGGTTTGTCCATGGGAGGCATAGTCGCGCTTGAAACCTGGAGGCAAGCGCGACATAGGATTTCACACCTGGCATTAATAGACACCAATGCCCTTGCCGAGCAGCCTGAACGTCAGGCCCGGAGAGCAGGCGAAATACGGCGGGCTTATCAGGACCTTCGTGATCTGGTCATAAACGGCATTAAGCTTCATTACCTTGCGGATGCAAATCGGCACAATCGAGAACTTCTGGATCTGGTGGTATCGATGGCGGTCGATTTTGGCCCGGAGGTCTTTGAAAGACAGTCGATTGCCTTGCGAGATCGTCCTGATGCCGTTGATTTATTGCCTGCCATTGATTGTCCGACAATGATTATCTGTGGTGACGAGGATCAGCTCTGCCCGCTTGATCATCACAGATTCATGCATTCCCAAATTAACGGCTCAGAGCTTCATATCATTGGCGAGTGTGGGCATTTGTCGACCCTGGAAAGACCTTTGGAAGTGATCAACTTGATGCGTCAATGGTTGCGGCACTAGCCAGATTCCATCCACTGCATTTGGAGTCATCAATGCCGGATTCAGCCCATTTATAATGAAGGCCTCCGTTAAAAACAAGGGGTAAGCCATGCTTGAACAATTTGGATGGATTAACTGGACAATAGTTATTGTCTATCTACTGGCTAATTTGAGCCTGGGCGGGTACATGAGCAGGCGGGTCAGGACCTCGGAAGATTACTACCTGGGGGACCGTTCATCGCCCTGGTGGGCCATAGGTATTTCCGTGATGGCGACTTACGTCAGCGCTCTGTCTTTTTTGGGTGGGCCTGCATGGGCCTATGGTGACGGAATGGCCGCATTGGCAATACATATCAATTATTCCCTGGTTATTTTTGCCTGCGTGGTTTTCTTTATTCCGTTTTTCTTTAATAGTGGCGTGGCCTCTATTTATGACTATCTGGAGCGCCGATTTGGCGTCGCGTCCCGCGCGGTGATGGGCGTTCTGTTTATGCTGACCATGGTCTTTGGTGCGGCGTCCATTCTTACGGCAACGGCAATCGCGGTCACCTATGTGACCGGAATAGATACCAGGACGGCCATTATAATGATGACGGTTATCGTTGTTGCCTACACTATGCTGGGCGGGATGAACGCGGTGATCTGGACCGACGTTCTACAGGGCATTATTTTCATATTTGGTGCCGGGGTTGTGTTGGTGGCATTGCTCAGCCAGTTAGGGCCGTTCACGGAATCGTTACAGTTCCTGGAGTCGCACGGCAAGCTGGATCCTATTAATACGGACTGGGATTTATCCATACCTCCCACTATTTGGGCAGGGGTGATTGCGATGACGATCTACCATATCACCGTGTATGGCGCCAACCAGTTCATGGTGCAGAGAGCGTTGGCCGCGAAGTCCATTGGTGACGCGAAAAAGTCTTATATGCTTATGGGGTTTGCGGCATTTTTCCTGTATTTCGTATTCTTTCTAATAGGTGCCCTACTGTTTGTTCATTACCAGGGCGAGCCCTTTGAGCAGCCCAATTCGATTATTTTGATATTCGCCCACTCTTTGGCAATACCCGGACTGCTTGGCGTTATCAGTGCGGCGATTTTGTCGGCTTCGATGTCGAGCACGTCGTCCGCGTTAAATTCACTGTCAACTATTTCGGTCACCGATTTCTATCAAAAATTTGTTAATAACGATGGCAGCGAAGAACACTATTTAAAGTCCTCCAGAGTGTTCACGGTTTTCTGGGGTTTGGCCATTATTCCAATTGCGATAGCGTTTGCCGGCAGCACCGGCTCCATTCTTGAGGTGCTCTCCAAAGTCAGCTCATATCTGGTGGGGGCCAAGCTCGCGATGTTTGCAATGGGATTCTTTTCCAAACACGTGACCGAAAAAGGGCTGCTGATTGGCGTGGTGGCCGGTTTTGTCGGTTTAATGTTTTTTGCGCCCCTTGATTTTCTGCAACCTGCGGTGGATTCAATCTGGGGGCTGCTGGGTGCTGAAAGGCCGGTCATATCCTGGCCCTGGTACGTGGTGATCAGCAGCGTGATTAATATTGCGGTTGCCTGGGTTCTTAGTCTGGCGCTGAACGGCAAAACCGACGAGTGGCACCCCCACTCGGTGCCGGGCCAGATTGAGCTGTTTAAGCGTGAAGGCAGGGATATGAAATCAGAGGGCTGGTATCTGGTGCCCGGCAAGGTGGAGCCGATTGTCTGGTCATTGCCGGGGTTCTTTATACTGACGATCCTGTTTTTGATCTGGTTTGGATCATTGGGGAATTAGAAAGTCCGGGCACCTGTTTTTCAGAGGCGACCGGATATTATTTATGGTTGCGGCAACACCATGCGCATACGCTCGAAAATATCCAGACCCTGCTGCTTCAGCCAATGGGGCAGGTCGATAATGACCCAGTTTTCAGCCAGTTTTTCACCTTCACGACGGTAGATATCGACCACTCGCATATCGGCACGAATCCCGCTGGCGGGTAAACCGAGAAAGCCTCCTTTGGCGGTATTGCTGAGATTTGGCCAGCCAAAAAAGCAAGCGTAGTTGCCTTCGGCATAACGGCAAACATGGCCATTAAATACCTTATCTTTCAGTCCTTCCCGAAAAGGGTGCTGATGCTGCGCCTGATATCCGGGGATGGTGTAGCTGGCGCCTATGCCTTCCGGCCCATACCAAATCATGTCTTGATGCCAGGTACGGGCAAGGTATTCAGGAGAGCAATGGTCATTGCCGCTTAGATTTAACTCGTTTAGATCGTTGATCATGCGATTGACCAGCTCGAGGGTTGCCTTGCCGTCAGCGGGGTCGCCGTCCTCCAGAAAAATGCCATCATGGGTCTTAGGCCCCGGGCAAATAAAAGACGCACCGGTTTGCGCCGGTAGCGGGTTATAACCAGCCTGTTTCATAACGCTGATGAGGTCGCAGAAAAACCCGATTTTAACGATCTTGCCGTCTCGCACGCAGTTGAAATCGGCATAGCGCAGAAAAGCAATTCTGTTTGTTGCCGGGATATCCAGCCAGGGCTTATCAAACAGCCCGATAAAATGGCCCATGCCGGTGACCCATTGCCCTCCTCCAATTTCACTTGTACCGGCGATAAAGATATCTTGTCGACGTTGCACAAATGACCAGGACTCCAGTAAAGGCCGCCAGAGATTCCCTGCAATTGCTTCCGGTCCGGTTAATTCATTAAAGGGGTGGACTCCGTAAAATTGGCAGTCGTGCGAACAAAATTTGGCGATAACGTCGGCGACGTTGTCCGCCGCTGCATTCTCCAGCGCCTGGTAAAACTCAAGAACGAGCATTTTGTTGCGTTGATAAACACTCATGATCTATTGGTCGTTGGAACTTTTTTCCAAGCGTTGATTGTCATCTGTTTCAAGTCTGTAAAATCGACGGCAGTTTTCAGCAAACAGCTTTTGCCTCTGGACCATGGTCATATGTTCCGTTAGCCGAAGATAGGTTTGCCATATATCCTGATAGCTGACGTGGAGCTTGTCGACCGGAAAATTTGATCCGAACATGCAGCGTTCCGGGCCAAAAACGTCCAACGTGGTGTCCATAATCAGTTTCACATCGTCCAACCGCCATTCCTGATTGAACATGCTCAGGCCGGATATTTTGCAATGCATATTCGGTAGGGTGGCCAGTTTTTGCATTCCTTGTTTCCACAGTGAAAAGTTCTGGGAAGAGCGGTATTTCTCGTTTAAGAACCAGGGTGATCCGCAATGGCAAAGTGCCACGGGCAGATTTTCAACCCGGCTGAATACCTCAAAAACCGCATTCATTTGCGATGGAATAAGCTGAAGGTCGAAACTAAGTGAGCGTCTTTGCAATTCCCGCAAACCGGCTTGCCAGTGCTTATTGGCAGGCAGTAGCCCGCTACCCGTTTGCCGATCTTCCGCCGGTGCCCGACCAACAATCTGGCGAATTCCCCGAACTCCATTAAAAATCCGGATATCATCCAGAGCCTGATCCAAATTCTCTGATTCGAGATCCGTGTAGGCCACCATCGCGCTGGGTAATGATGAAGCCCCGGAATCGATTTGCGACTGAACCCAGGCTGTTTCTGCAAGGTGTTGGTCTGCGGCCGCCCCCACCTGGATATGAACACTTCGGGTAACAGGCAGCTGATCAATATCAGATTGAAGATCAGTAAGCAGATAATTTTTTTGAATGTCCGTTGGATCACCAAAAAAACGGCGAGTACCCCTGGGGGCATTAAGCCAGGGGTAGCGTACGGCTCTTAAATCCCACAGGTGATGATGTGCATCGCAGATCTCCAGGCCATCGCAAATACCTGAGGAGCCTTGTTCAATCGACATGTCCGTATTGCCGGTTTATCTGGCTTCATGGCCAGCGGTATCGCGACTTAGCCCCCGGGCTTTATAAATCTCTGATAACACCGATAGCTCATCAAAAATGGTCCACTCCTCAACAATTTTGCCGTCGACAATATGGTATTGGCTTTCACCCGGAATAAAAACGGCAATGCCAGTTGGTGTTCCGTAAAGTGCGCTGCCGGTATGCACGCCGGATAGTGTCCACCTTGCGGCAAGATCAATTCCTTCCGCTTTGTTGGCTTGCCGGCAGGTGTAATCAACTGAAAAACGCAGTTCTGAGAGTGTGCCCAAAATTTGCCCATAAAAGCCTGTGATCGCATCCTGACCTTCCAGTTCCCGGCCGGCCACGCTGTGGAGTCTGGCGCCTTTTGCATAGGCCTGGTAAACATCGCCGATCATTCGCGCATTCCAGATGTTTTGTAAGCTGGAGCGAATAAACGACTCGGGATCATTGCCGCCGGAGGTTTGATCAACCGGCACTCGGTCAAATTTAACCTGATCCTGCAGACGTTGCAGCTCGCGATTGCGCCAATTATCAAGGCGCTCTGAAGCGGGTTTGGATCCCCAGAGTGTTGCCACCTCATGAGGGTCGTACCCCAGTTGCTGAACCAGGGAATAGTTGTCGCGCACCAGCCATTCTTCAATCACCTTATTGTCTTTCACAACACAGTGGGCAATCACCAAAATGGTGGCCTCTTTTCCCGTGGCAGACCCGTATTCTGAATCACCCATGTTGGTCATATGGCTACTGATCAGGTGTGAGCTATGAAAGCCTGAAACGTCATCGCCGCCCCAAACAATGTTCACCGCGTCCAGAGTTCGATCCGGAAATGACGCGAGCGTGGCCAGGGTATTCTGAGTCACCTCATCCGCGCCTATGGTAACGCCCGCCAATGTATAGACAGGGCAGTCAGCGGAGTAGTAATCCCGGCACAGACCAACTTGCTTGCCCTCCCAGATTCTATAAGTGACGCGCAATATATAATCAACAATGTCCTTAAACTCAGGATCAAACCCCTTCATTGCCGGAGTAACCGCATCGGCCCTGTCTTCAGACGGCGGAGCACTGTCATGGTGGTGTTGTAAAAGCTTCATAAGGGCACGACACAGTACACGGCGGTCAAAAAAGCGGGTTAAGACTCAATGAAACAGAGCGATTGTAAAAATCGCTCCTCTTAGAGCAGGTGTGCCACGGCCGGATGATTGCCGCGGCGCACGACAAACGCGTGCAGTGGTTGATCAGATTGGTTGCGGTAACAACGCGGAGCGTCAATCGGGGCGGTAAAGACGTCCCCCGCGGCCAGATCAACGCGTTGATCGGCTACTTCGACGGTGACCTCCCCGTTCTGAACGATAACCACCTCCTCTTCCCGGCGTACATGCGCCGGAATTTGGGCCCCGGGTTCAATGCTTAAATGCCTGACTTGAAAACCATGCTCCCAGGAAATTTTCCCCGGCCCAATATGCTCTGAGGGATTGTCGCAGCCAATAATCGCCCTCTCGGTGACCCTGGGTAATTGACTCAGACCACCGATGGAAAACGAGCCGATATCTTGTTTGCGGGCGACACAGTTGGCCATGTCTTCCAGGGTTAATTTACGAAAATGGGTCGCGGCCTGTTCACGGGATATGGGCCTGTACTCGTTGACGTCATCAGGCACTGTTTCGCCGGCAAAGGTGTCAATGAGGCGGCCGTCTTCCAGCAGTATGAGCCCGTGAGATTTGGCCTGTTGGAATACGTAAGGGGCCCAAACAACGCGTCCGGCGGTGCCGTTTTTATTGAGGCCCAATACGGAAAACATAAAGCCCTCATCCGCGCCGACGTTTTCAAACCCTCTAAAAACCTGCGTTGGAATGGAAATGGTGTCGCCCTCGGACAAAACCGTTTCGCCGTCTTCTCCCTGTTGTCCCCAGGTGAATTTCCAATCCCCTGAGAAAATCATGAATACTTCTTCGGTGTCATGGCTGTGGTGAGAGTTCTTACAGCCGTGCGGCTGACGCGCAGCCCCAATATCAAACCCGTGGGGGATATTGATATGAACGATTTGTCCCGGATTCTCGGTGACGCCGCCGCCAATCAGGCAAAAGTTTTCTTTCTTGTCACTGCCGGGCGTGCGGGCATCGATAAAAGCCGTGGTGCATGGGACAAATTCATCAAATCGAATCACTCTTTGTGCGATGGCTGTCCCGGGCTGAGCCTTGGATACGTTCATATATCGCGTCTCGTATTTCTGCAATAAAGTGTTAAGCGGTGGGTTCGGGGTGAACCCACCGCTTTTATCCAACGGGCGTATATCAGAAACTATACTTGAAGCTGAAACCCCAGGTCCTCGGATTGTTCCAGTTGGCCTGAACAGAGTTGACGGCACCTGTTGTACCACCAACATCTATAATAGCGCGATTATGAACCACCGCACGGGTTAAAACTTCTTCATCAAACATGTTCATGACAAAGGCATCCACCCGAATATTGGCATCTTCCAGCATCCAGGTAATACGAGCATCCCCGATGACGTGCGCATCTTGCTTAACCTCTGGAATATTAGTATCAAAAGCATAGTAATCGTCCACCCAACGGAACTGTAACGAAGGAGTCAACACGGTTGTTCCCAACCCGGCCAACTCCATGTGAATATCATAAGCACCGCCCCAACCGATAGTATATTTAGGCGATAAAGCCGGTGTCCAGCCGGCAAAACTGAACTGAGCGTTTGCATCGGTAAGCTCAGCAAGAGGAATCGTTACGTCCTGGCGTCCCCCCATATTACCCAGACCCAATAACGGTCTTAATCGCGCACTGCCCACGGCAAAATTATCATCAAACTCAGAGTCCAGAAGAGCCACGTTGAAATTCAGCAAGGCCTCATCTGTGGGCGCCCATAATATTTCCAACTCGGCCCCGTATGAATCCACGTCGCCGCCATTCTCATAGTATTCAAATACCAGATCTACCGGCATACCTGCAGCATCAACACCCACTGGCCCGCGCACAAAAAGTTGCGCCTTAACGTCTTCATAGGTATTCGCAAAAGCGGAGAGATTCAAGGTCATCGTACCGTCGAGCAGCGTATTCTTCCAACCAATCTCATAAGAGATCACCTCTTCATTATCGTATAGGAGAGGACTACCCGCTGCCGCTGCTCGTGGCTCATTGGCACCACCAGTGCGCACCCCGGTTGCAATACTGGCATAGGCCAAGCTGTTATCACTCACGTCCCATTCCAATGCTGCTTTCCACAATACCGCATCATCACTCCAGTCAGGGGGTTGAGGTACTTCATCACCCTGACCATGAGGGGTAAATTCTTTTTCATCATTGTTATAGCGTAAACCACCAATGACACGGAACCGATCAGCCACGGCATAAGTAGCCTGCCCGTAAACAGCCGTTGACTCAACCTTGTGCGGGTTCGCCACACCGTCCCCAGAGTTGAGGCAGCACCTTACTACATCATAACCAAAATTTGGAAACGTGCCAAAACGGGCATAAGTCAACCATTCCCATTCCGTTTCCTGATCAAAGTAGTATAGACCACCCACCCAGGATAAAGGGCCTTCATGCGTGGAGGTGAATTGCAGTTCCAGCGACAAGGCTTCTTGATCATCTCTACGGCCAAAATCAAACCCCAGAGCCTCACTGAAACTAGCGTCATAGACTTGTGTCCCTTCCAGTTGGGACCAATTAACCGTGAACTTGGTATCGGCAAAATTTAAACCCGTCCAATCCAATGCGAACGTTGTCGAAAGGGTTTCCTGTTCATCTATGGACGGTGCATCACGATAAACTGCATAAGGCCCTAAGTCCTGTCTTGCAGGTCTAGTCTCTCGGGCCCCCCCGTCGGGCGCGGCAGTCACAACGTTGCCGGCATAAACATGTCCTTGATGGGAAATTGAGTTGCCATCAAAACCTTCCGTCGCTGAATCATCTGCCGCCGTTGCAGCCACTTGACGAGCGGCAATTTGTTGATACCCCCAAATCGCATCAGCATTTTGATCCTTCTCAGAATAGTCAATACGCAAAGTGGCCGTGAGATCGTCAGTCATATTCAACTGGCTGGTGGATCGCAGATAATAGCGGTCACGATCACGCAAATCATCCGAGGCACTGCTATTATAAAGGTTCTCAATAATACCATCATGTGTATCAGCTGAGAACGCAAAACGGGTGGCAAATGAATCATGCAAAGGCAGATTCAACACCCCTTCATAGGAATTGCGATTATATCTGCCACGCAAGTATTTAACAACACCACCGACCCTATCAAAATCAGGCGTTTTGCTGATGATATTGATGCTGCCCGCAAAAGTATTGCGTCCATACAGTGTGCCTTGAGGCCCACGCAGGACTTCTATGCGTTCAATATCCACATATTGACCCAAACCTGCCGTTGTTGTCGGGCTATAAACCCCGTCCTGAAAAATACCGATCACTTGCTCGGCAATACCCGTACCCGCAACACCGACCTCATTAGTTCTAGCCCCGCGCAACGCTGGGCGTACTTCACTCCCGGAAGTACCAATCCGCAAACCGGGCACTATAACTTCCAACCCCTGTATATCAACAATACCCGCACGCTCTATAGCTGCATCATTAAGCGCCGTCACCGACACCGATACATCCTGAATGCTTTCCTCTCTCTTGTTCGCAGTGACGACAATTTCTTCAAGTTCAGCGGCAGATGCAACTCCCGGCAAACTGACAATTGACGCCGCAACCACTATATTTGGTAATAATTTCAATCGATTTTTCATATGCATCCTCCTTTCCTATAACTAAAAAAACCCAGCGTAAACACTGACCGAATATACCTGCTTAGAGGTAACAACCACTCATTCAGGCTAAAGTGCAAGGCACATTGACCTAATCCAAAATCATGGCCCATGTTACTAAAGGTATATTAAATTGACTTCGGAGTCAATTTAATATACCTGGGAAATCAAAAAATGCAAATATTACTCTCTTTTAGAGTTGCAGATAGGGGTTAACCCCATCGCTAAAAGAATACAAATAGGACCATAAAGAAACTTCAATTCTTCTCACATTGCATCAGAATGGAAGCTATGCGCGGCCATTTTTATAGTTTAATTAATATATAAATCAATGATTTATTTGTTTTCCTAAATTCCCAAACTTTTATGTCTGAGTCGTTTATGTTGCCGGGCATTTTTTAGCGCCATGGCTTGAGTGTGCTTTTGTTTCAGGCTTTGTTGGCAATAACAGAAAATCAAGCGAGGCCATTATACTAATTGACTTCGGAGTTAATCTTTATATAATAGTAGCTGCCAAATGGAGTGTTTATAAATGCATTTTGCCAATCTTGCGGTACAATTTATCTGTTGGTAACCAAATTACTTGAGCGACAAGGGAAATATGACTTCCGGTAAAACGTCTGCCAAATTAACTATGATCGAGTCGGGAAAGCGCGTGACTTCCTACGACGTGGCCAATGTCGCCGGCGTGTCTCAGTCGGCGGTTTCTCGTTGTTTTAAGCCCAATGCCAGCATTTCCAAAAAAATGCGCGAAAAGGTTATGAGGGTCGCAAAAGAACTGGGGTATCAACCCAATGCCATTGCCCGCAGCCTGATCACCAAACGCTCTAACATGGTGGCGGTTATTATTAATAACTCGGCCAATTTGGCGTATCCTGAGCTGTTGGTGCAGCTTAGCCGCCGATTTGAAGAGCGCAAAATACATGTGCTGTTGTTCACGGTGGAAACCGAAAGCGAGGCAAAAAAAACACTTGAGCACGTTTGGCAGTACCAAATTGACGGGGTTATCTCTGCCGCGAACCTGTCTTCTGAGCAGGTTGCCTTCTTTGAACAACATGGTATTCCTTTGGTTTTCTACAATCGCCATTTTCAGGACACGCCAGTCAGCGCAATCTGCTGTAACCATGAGGAAGGTGAGCGGATCCTGGTAAACAAGTTGTACGCCGCGGGTCATAGAAACTTTGGCGTCGTCAGCGGCCCCTCTGACTCGATTGTCAGTCACCAGCGTACCCAGGGTGCGTTAACTCGTTTAAAACAGTTGGGGATCAAAAATATTCACCTGGTTGAAGGTGATTTCAGTTATGACAGCGGGCGGGATGCCTTCCACCATTTTGCAGAAACCAAGAGCGATAAGATTGATGCGGTTATCTGTGCCAATGACGTGATGGCAATCGGTTGTATGGATGCGGCGAGAATGGATTATGGCTTGAAGGTTCCGGAACAATTATCAGTGGTCGGCTTTGATGGTACTTCGCCGGGGGCCTGGTTAAGTTATCGTCTGACAACGATCAATCAGCCGGTTGAGATTATGGTTGAGGCGGTTGTTAATATGCTGACGGAAAGGGTCGAGAACCCTGAGCTGCCACCTGAAAAACGTTCATTTAGCGGCGTCTTTATAGAAGGTGAATCAGCGCGTTTGGGTTAGCCTCAGAGTTAATAAAAAATGTACATCAGAATAGCTGCTATGGCCGGCCAAGTTACAAGGCATGAGTGCCCGATTTTTCGTAGAAAGTTGTTAAACGCAACACTCGCACCAGTGCGTATCTCATTAGAAGTCATTTCGATTGAAGGGAGTTGATTAACACAGCCAAATATCACTTCAGGTTGGGAGAAATAACAGATGGCCAAAATACTAAAAAAAGGCGTCTCGGAAGAGCAGGCGCTTGCAACAGGCAACCGGGTTTGCGAGGTTGTGGAAAATATTCTCAAGGGAATTACCGATAAGGGTGACGCGCACGTGCGCGAGCTGTCAGAGAAATTTGATAACTGGTCGCCGGCAAGTTTTCGTTTATCCGAAGACGAAATTCAAACCTGCATTGACAACTTGCCGGCAGCAACGCTGAATGACGTTAAGTTCGCTCAAGAGCAGGTTAAACACTTTGCCCGCGTTCAGCTCGATTCGCTGAACAACGTTGAGGTTGAAACGCGCCCGGGCGTGGTGTTGGGTCACAGGCATATTCCGGTGAACAGCGTTGGCTGCTATATACCGGGTGGTAAGTACCCGCTGGTCGCCTCGGCACATATGACCGTTGCCACGGCCAGGGTTGCGGGGGTAAAACGTGTGATTGCCTGCGCCCCGCCATTTAATGGCAAGCCGATGCCGGCGATTGTTGCGACCATGGCCCTGGCCGGCGCCGATGAAATATATTGTTTGGGTGGCGTGCAGGCCGTGGGGGCGATGGCCCTGGGAACCGAGACTATGGACCCGGTGGATATGATTGTCGGCCCCGGCAATGCCTTTGTTGCCGAAGCCAAGCGCCAGCTTTTTGGCCGCGTCGGCATCGACCTGCTCGCGGGGCCCACGGAAACACTGATTATTGCCGACGAGGTGGGTTGTGACGCGGAAATGGCTGCCACCGATTTGCTGGGCCAGGCCGAGCACGGCCCCAATTCACCGGCTGTTTTGTTAACCAACAGCGAACAGTTGGCCAAAGACACCATGATGGAGGTGGAGCGTCAGTTGAAAACCCTGGAAACCGCTGAAATTGCGGGACAGGCATGGCGTGATTATGGACAAGTGATAGTCTGTGATTCCGATCAGGAGATGGTTCGGGTTGCGGATGAGTTGGCATTTGAGCACGTACAGGTGATGACCCGGAACCCGGACTACTTTTTGGAGAATATGACCAACTTCGGTGCGCTGTTCCTTGGCCCGGAAACCAATGTTGCCTATGGCGACAAAGTAATTGGTACCAACCACACATTGCCAACAAACAAGGCGGCCAGATACACCGGCGGTCTCTGGGTGGGCAAATTTATTAAAACCTGCACCTATCAAAGGGTAAAGCCGGAGGCTACGGTTGAAATGGGTGAATACTGCTCAAGGCTTTGCGCCCTGGAAGGTTTTGCCGGCCACAAGGCCCAGGCCGACCTGCGCGTAAAAAGATATAAGCAGGCATAGCGGTCCCGCGATTGGTGCAGGAATCTCACAGCGTAAAAAGATGATGCAGGACTTGCCTGGAAAAGTTGTGCTGATAACGGGCGCCTCCGGAGGCATTGGCTCGGCGATTGCCTCCGCCTACGCAACCGCCGGGGCGAGAGTCATTGTCGGATACAACAGTAGTTCTGAAAAGGCAAAATCCGTTTGCGCATCTTTACCGGGCGAAGGGCACGTGACCAAACGTGCGCCTGTTCTGGATAGCGTCGCTCTGGCTGCATTGGCCGGTGAAATTGCCTCAGAGATAGGCCGGCTGGATATTCTTGTCAACAATGCGGGGATCACCAAAATGGTGCCGCACCAGGATCTTGATATGCTTGCAGATGAAGATATAGACGGAATTTTTGCCACCAACTTCCGAGGCTCTTTTGCTTGTGTCCGCGCTTTCCGGTCATTGCTTGCCGCAAATGGGGCAGGCCTGGTTATCAATGTATCATCCATTGCCGGGACCACTGCGGTTGGCAGCAGCATCGCATACTGCGCATCCAAAGCCGCGCTCAACTCCATGACAATGTCATTGGGTCGTGCGCTGGCACCCGATATTCGGGTAGTGGCCATTGCGCCGGGATGGGTCACAGGTGAATACGCCAGCCGTGCAGACCCTGCTTATTTGCAAGAGCAAGTGGATAAGACGCCTTTGGGGCGCATCGCCAACGCATCCGACGTGGCCGACGTGGCCGTTGCCTTGTCGACCACGATGAGATTCAACACCGGCTGTATTATTCCCGTGGATGGCGGTCGACCACTAAGCTGACCCTTAACTAAACAGGCTCGGGCCTGATCCAATCACGGTAGGGTCTTTGCCGCTTACGATAAAGGCGCAAATACTCCCGATGGTCGGATTGACTGCTATTGTTTCAAATTGGAGACCATAAATGACGACATCTGCTGAATTAAAGGCGCAAATAGCACCTTACCGAGCGGCTACGGCCGACTTTGAAAATACAACGGTGCGTACCGCGCTATCAAATCTGTGTGCGCCTGATGCGACGCTGAAGATCTGCCATCCTTTCGGCACCCTGGCCGGGCCTGAGGCCTATTTTGCAAGCTGCCTGGCGCCCCTGCACGCGGCGATGCCCGATTTGGAACGAAGAGACATGATTCTGCTGGCGGGAACAACGCCTGAGGGACAGGCTTGGGTGGGTACCATGGGCAACTATATGGGCACTTTTTTGGCGCCCTTTATCGACATCCCGCCGACCGGACGTTTGGCCCACGTGCGTTATCATGAATTCTTCCATATGGAAAATGGCAGGATGGTTGAAATACAGGCCATTTGGGACTTGCCCGAATTGATGATGCAGGCCCATGCCTGGCCTATGGCGCCCCAGCTTGGAGCGTATCTTTGCACGCCCGCACCAATGAGCGGGGATGGGCTTACTGTAACGGGTGACGGTCAGGCAGCTCATCAGCACGTGGTCGCGATGATAGCGGATATGTGTAAGCACCCGGCCAATCCTGATCCAAAAGTGATGCAGTTGGAAAAATACTGGCACCCGCGTTTTAATTGGTATGGGCCCGCGGGGATAGGTACGGGCAGGGGTATTGCAGGGTTTCGCAATTGGCATCAGATTCCGTTTTTGAGAGCCATGCCTAATCGCACAATCGAGGCCTCGGGTCATCTGAGGCCCCACTGGGAGGCCGAAGGCGGGGCATCATCGTCATTAATGATGACGGTCTCGGATGATCTGACCTCCCACTGGGTGGCCGAAGGCAATTATGTCTGCGAGACCGGCTGGCCGAATATGCGGCTCACGCTTTCCGGTGACGGCTGGATGGGCATTGCCCCGGCGGGGAAAGAAGTATTTTTAAGCAGCCTGGATTTCTGGCGTATGGAAAATGGCCTGATCCGCGAAAACTGGGTGCTGATTGATCTTCTCGATCTTTACAGCCAGATAGGTGTGGACGTGCTCGAGCGCGTCAGAGAGTTCAACAAGGCACGGAATATCGGCACGATTGTCACGCCCGATGGGTTAACGCCATGATCTCCATGGTTATGACTGTATTGTTACGATGACCAAAAATGACGGCCCTAAGCTAACATCGCCGGCGGGCACGTTATTGCGGTATGTATTACCTGCTTGAAGACACCATATTCAACCTAGCGGAGAGTTAAACAAATGATTGATTATGCAATACCTGATGACCTCTTGGCCTTTTTGCGAAAAGTCGACACCCCCACTGTTTGCAACGCAATTGAAGTAGCGCAGGGCCGGCGTGGTTTCGACCGATTTACAAAAGCAACCATGCAACATTCAAAACCGGGGGAGCCGGCTATCGTGGGGTTTGCCAGAACTGCGAAAATTGCCGGGCTCGCGCCGCCGAAGGAAGATAAGGCGGTTATTCATGCTCGTAGAATCGAGTATTTCCGGTCGATGGCCGCCGGGCCCGGCCCATCGGCTGCGGTTGTTGAGGATACCGATCACCCCAATTGCATCGCCGGCTGGTGGGGCGAAGTGCACGTTGCCGTGCATAAGGGTTTCGGTCTTGCCGGTGCGGTCACCAATGGAGTAATGCGTGACCTTGACGTTATCGATGAAGGCTTCCCTGTGCTGGCCGGTTCAATCGGCCCAAGCCATGGCTTCGCTCACGTGGTAGAGATCGGTACGCCCGTCAATGTATTCGGTATGCACGTGGCACAAGGGGAACTCATCCATGCAGACCGCCACGGTGCACTTGTCATACCGTCAGAGGTCGTTCCCCGGCTGAAGACGGCTATTGAAACCGTTATCACCAATGAAGCCATCATTTTAGAACCGGCGCGTCAATCCGGGTTTAACATTGATGAACTAGAACAAGCCTGGGCGAAGTTTGAAGCGGTAAGAACATAAATTAAGCGGTATGGGTTCGGAATTTCTATTCTTGTCACTATTAAGCCCCGGCAAACAACCAATAAAATCGCCATGGAACAAATAAAATGAAAGCTCTCGTCAAAAAAGAAGCCGCTCCCGGGCTTTGGCTGGAAGACCTTCCGATCCCTGCAATTGGCTTAACGACGTACTGATAAAGGTCATGCGCACCGCTATTTGCGGCACAGATATGCACATTTATAACTGGGATGAGTGGGCAAGGGAAACCATTCCCGTGCCTATGATCATAGGCCATGAATTTGTCGGTGAGATTGTCGAGACAGGCGACAATGTGAACGACTTTAAACCCGCTCAAATTGTCTCCGGAGAGGGCCATATTGTCTGTGGCCGCTGCCGTAATTGCATGGCCGGAAGGCGTCACCTTTGTGCTTATACCAGTGGTGTTGGTGTCAACCGTGCCGGTGCCTTTGCCGAATACATAGCATTGCCCATGTCCAATATCTGGGAGCATCAGCAAGGCATAGACCTCGATGTTGCGGCTTTATTTGACCCGCTCGGCAACGCCGTGCATACGGCCCTGCAATACGATTTATTGGGCGAAGACGTTTTGATTACAGGCGCCGGGCCTATCGGTTGTATGGCTGCGGCAGTTTGCCGGCATGCGGGGGCACGTCACATTGTCATCACCGATATAAACCCGAGCCGTTTAGAGTTGGCTTACAGCATGGGTGCGACACGTACTGTCGACGTGCGCTCTGAAAATCTTCAGCAGCTCCAAAAGTCACTCGGCATGGCTGAAGGTTTTGACGTGGGGCTGGAAATGTCGGGTAACGCGATGGCGTTGAGAGACCTGCTGGCCAATATGTGTCATGGTGGTAAAGTGTCAATATTGGGGATCCCGGCGGACAAAATAACCGTCGACTGGAAAACAGTGGTTTTTAATATGCTGACCTTGAAGGGTATCTATGGCCGCGAAATGTACGAAACCTGGTACAAGATGTCCGTGATGATTGAGAACGGCCTGGATATATCCTCGGTTATTACACATCGACTGCCTTTTACTGATTTCCAGCTTGGTCTTGAAGCCATGAACTCAGGCAATGCCGGTAAGGTGATATTGGATTGGCAATAAAGGCGGCAATGAAAGCAGCTGTAAGAGCAGGCGGTTAATAAGCGATGTACGGCAAATTTCAAGCACATCTAAATGGCAAGATTGACGGCATTCGTCGAGATGGACTGTTCAAGAATGAGCGACGGATCAGTTCGCCCCAAGGCTCCAGCATTAAGGTTGCGAATGATGCAATACTGAATCTTTGCGCCAACAATTACCTTGGGCTGACTCAGCATCCGGAGGTGAATGCCGCAGCCACAAAAGGTTTGCAGGACTGGGGTTATGGAATGGCCTCGGTACGGTTTATTTGCGGCACACAAACCCTGCATAAAAAGCTCGAAGATGCGCTCAGTGACTTTTTGGGTATGGAAGACACAATCCTGTACCCATCCTGTTTTGACGCCAATGGAGGCTTGTTTGAGACCCTGTTGAGTGAAGAAGATGCGGTTATATCTGATAGCTTGAATCACGCCAGCATTATTGATGGTATCAGATTGTGTAAAGCCAGTCGGTACCGCTATAACAATAACGATATGGCTGATCTGGAATGCCGGCTGAAAGTGACCGGCAAGCATGGCGCCCGTTTTAAGCTGATTACCACTGATGGTGTGTTCTCAATGGATGGGAGCATTGCCAGGCTGGACGAAATCTGTGACCTGGCCGATCAGTACGATGCTTTGGTTCATTTTGATGACTGCCATGCTACCGGTTTTATTGGCGAGACGGGCCGGGGAACGCATGAGTATCGCGGCTGTATGGATCGGGTCGACATCATCACCGGAACCCTGGGCAAGGCACTGGGTGGTGGGAGTGGTGGCTTTACCAGTGCGCGCAAAGAAATTGTCGAACTATTACGGCAACGTTCTCGACCTTATCTGTTCTCAAATACAATGGCGCCACCGATGGTGGCGGGTGCTGTTAAGGCCATAGAAATCGCCAGAAAATCCGGCGAACTGCGCACGTCTTTACGTGCCAATACGGCACTGTTTCGTGAAGGCTTGGAAAAACTCGGTTTTACTTTGTTGCCGGGCGAGCACCCGATTGTTCCGGTGATGTTTGACAGTGAATTAATGGCTGCAATATTTGCAGATGCTTTGTTTGAAGAGGGCATTTATGCCGTAGCTTTTTCCTATCCGGTCGTGCCGCGTGGAAAAGCCCGAATTCGTATCCAGATTAACGCCGCTTTATCCGTTGAAGAAATAGAACGTGCGGTTAAAACCTTTGGACGTGTAAAGGTGCGGCTGGATTTGTAAACTATTCAATGTATCGCCGGTAAGCGCGTCATCCCAAAAAACGTGGTTTGCACTCCCTAAGCGTGGGCGCCAGCTTGGATTTTGTGTGGCACTTTGATGTGGTATTATTTCATAAACACGCATATATTATCAGTCATAATATGGATATGGATGGAGTCTGTTATCGGTCGACAGGTTTTACTCAGATGAGACTGGAGTGGACAGGGTGAGAAAGTTGCCGGGATTAACCAAACAAAAAAATTGCCGGTTTGCATCGCCATTTTAAATCGCCGACAATGGATAACGTAAATAAATACAGTCGTGATTTGCATGTGGAGTTTGGCCAAGCCAAAGGAGGCCGGGTTATTAATCATTTACAATTTTCAATCATAAAAAAAGCCGGCGAGCACGCCAAAAAGAAGGCGGCTAAAGTCACAATCCCGGATGGATGAGATGACTCCGTAATTATGGAAACGATTACTTTTGACACGCATAAGTTTATCAAGCGATTAACCGAGCATGGCTTCACTGAGGAGCAGGCGGAAGTGCTGGCGGATGAACAAGTCAATCTAATTAATAGTAACCTTGCATCCAAGGCGGATATTGAAGAGTTAAAGGCTGCGTCCAAGGCGGATATTGCAAAAGTGATACGTGCGATTGAAGAATTAAAAGCTGCATCCAAAGCGGATATTGAGGCGTTAAAGGCTGCGTCCAAAGCGGATATTGAAGCTACAAAGGTTGAGTTATTGAAGTGGACGTTTGCAGCTATGATTGCGCAAGGCGGGTTAATTGTCGCCCTGATTAAGTTGCTATAAATTCAGGTTTGCCCTGCCCCTATTATTTTTGGCGTAATTACAGTAACGATTTTTTCCACTTCCAGTAACGAGTTGTCCACTGCCCTGCTTCAACAGGAGGCCACCTTGCCGGATATGATGTAATGTTCAAAGCCGCGGTTGTGGTCACCTTTTGTCAGTCTGATCAATGATTGCCTGGACTTGATCCAAGCCCCTGTTTGCGGCCCTGACCCGTGCGATTTCGTCCTGAATCCCTTTTATACTGGAAAAAGCCCCCAACAACCTGGGCGTTTTCAGCACCCTAAAACCGGCCAGCATCGATGCATTCAGCGATTTTGCCTGATCGGCCGGCAATGTTAACCCCCAGAGCTGATGCCTGAGCCTGTTAAGACGTTGTTGCAATGCCTGCCGATCCTGCCTAAGCCGGTCAAATTCAGACTGCATGGCGGCATACCTGGCCTCATCATCCGCAGATGATTGCTCCATACCGGTCGGCGTCGATTGATCACCGGCGTGCTCACCCATTAAACCGGGCGCAGTATTAATATCAATCACAGCGTCATCGCTACCGGGCGCAAACAACGAGATAGATACGACCACCAATATGGCCAGCAATATCCCCGCTACAATCTTCATAAATTACCTCTGTTTCAAATCTCTCTGCAATCCGCACCTAGATCCGGCATACGGGCGGGCCTGAAAATAACCATTTATCCACCGCGTCCGATGCCACATACGGCCGTATGCACAAACCACCCGGCCCCATGGATCAGGCAAAATATAAGAATAAAACATTTTTTTCAAAAACTTATATTATTGATATAATATAAATTATTTAATATATAATTGAGATATACTATATAAACATATAAAATTTAATAAGAAATACTTGACAATTAATCTTTTTTTGTGCTAGAAATCAGCTTATCATTTATCGAAACAATGGAAAAATAGTCATGTTTAGTCGCAGCCATAATAAAAGACTATCAAAAACCAATGCCTATCCGGCATTTACCGCTCCCCCGCGGGGGCCGGCGGTGGATGATTTCAGTGATGAGCACTGTCACGGTTTTATCCATCATCCTGAACGCTGTCCCATTCAAACCAAGGTACTACGACGCTGGGAGCGCAAAAAAAATCTCGAAACCGAAGAACCCTGTAGTATCGGTCTGATCATCACCTCAGCAAAATACAGGGCACCGGGTGCGGTGCTTGAAATAACCATACCGACCCGAAAAGACGTACAAAAATTTACCTGCAAAGTTGTCTTGATACGTGCAAACAAGACAGGTTACGAAACCGGCTTATGGCTGATGCGTAAACGGGATGAACAGCGTATTCGGATTGTGGAGCAGATATGCCACATCGAACTTTATTTGGATGATAAAAGGCGACGAGACGGACCGTTTTTAAGCCAGGAAAAGATCACGGAAGAATGGATAACAAAATTTGCAGCGAGGTTTCCAATACCATGAACACCAGAAACAAAAAAATGCAGGTTGTCGAACCCACCAATTATATCAGAACCCAAAGCGGCGGGGTTATTGCCATACCGGTGACGTCACCGGCAAATGAACGCGAAAAAAAGAAACCGCCAAAAAATGCGATCAAACCCGATGATAAACAACCTTGACTTTCAATCGCTTCGAATAGTGCACGGCACACCCGTGCCGCTTGCCCCGCAATAGCCGGCGGGATTCTTGGCAAGATATTGTTGATGATAATCCTCGGCATAATAAAAATCCGGGGCCGGCAATACTTCAGTAGTGAGCCTGGCGTGACCCGCGCTTAACAGGGCCTGTTGATACTCATTCCCGGTTTGTGCCGCCAGGGCTTGTTGCGCGTCGGTAAAATAATAAATACCGGAGCGATACTGCGTACCTATATCATTACCCTGTCTCATCCCCTGGGTGGGGTCATGCGCCTCCCAGAAAATTTTCAATAAGGCTTGATAGCCGACCCGCTCAGGGGCATACGCGACCCGTACCACTTCATTATGTCCGGTGCGACCGGTACACACCTCCTGATACGTTGGATTGGCGGTGTATCCACCGGCGTAGCCGACTGCGGTGGAATAAACACCCTGCACAACCCAAAAATGTTTTTCCGCACCCCAGAAGCAACCCATCCCGAACATGGCCAGCTCAATCCCATCCGGAAAAGGTGGCTTGAGCGGATTATGATGAACGAAATGCCGGTCGGCGACGGGCATACTCGCACTTCGGCCCGCCGGGGCTTCATCGGGCGCGGGCATTCGAGTTTTCATATTGGCACCGAACATGGTTTATTATTGGTCGATTGGTCGCAATGTGCTAACAATGAGTGCAATCGCTGACCGCGGTTAAACTATACCGACTTGATATTGTCACATTAACTATTAATTATACAACCACCAGGATCAAAAAAATGCACTATTCCCGAACGCTTGCAATTATATTTTCGCTCGTCTGTCTGAATCTGGCCTGTTTCAATGCCAGGGCCGAAACCCGGCAACACAATACCAGGCTCGCCACGTTTGCAGGTGGATGTTTCTGGTGCATGGAACCTCCATTCGATGAACTTGACGGCGTCATCTCAACAATTTCCGGATACAGTGGCGGGCATACCCAAGACCCAAACTATCAGCAAATATCGTCCGGCACCACCGGCCATACCGAGGTGGTGCAGATCACCTATGATCCCGATAAGATCTCCTTCCGGGAGCTTCTGGAGGTGTACTGGGTGAACATCGACCCAACCACCCCGGACCGGCAATTTTGTGACCAGGGCAGCCAATACCGAAGTGCTCTTTTCTATCACGATGAAGAGCAAAAGCAACTGATTGAACAATCCAAACAAACCCTGGATAAAACCAAACCGTTCAAACAGCCGATTGTAACCGAAATAATCCCCTTTGAACGCTTTTATGCCGCGGAAGATTATCATCAGGATTATTACCGGAAAAATCCGATTCGCTATAAATATTACCGTTACGCCTGTGGCCGGGACAAACGTCTCCAAACCCTATGGGGCAAGACAAAAACCTGATCAAATCGACAAGACGTCTTTATACCCTATATAGATACTGGCAATGATCATCGGGAAAAGAACCAGATGGCCCAACATAACAGGTATCGTAGCCAATACGAATAATATTAATCCCACAATACCATAAACAAGAAACGGTAAAATATTCACCAGGCACGCCTTAAAACTCAATATCATCGCCGGAATTGCATTGATTTGCCGCAGCACAATGATCGCGGGGGCAAACCAGAAGGCCATGATCAGGGGCAAAGAGAATGCCAGACCAACCAGGATACATAAGAGCAACCCTGGCAGGTTATCAGCAATACCGGCAAGTACGGGGGCGCTTTCCTGATACTGATCACTCCATAAAGCCAATACCATTTCACCGCCAAATTGTATATAGAACATCAATAACACCAGCGCCATTAACAATATATAACCGATAACAAAGAGTGCGCCGACCATGACCAACTGTCCGACTCGATCATGTTTAAAGCCGGCGAATAAGTGGTGAAATCGAAACCGGTCATTGGCATCAACGGCCTGACAACCGAGCATGAAACCGCCCTCAAAGACGTACACAAGCAGATAAACCGGCAGTCCCCAAATAATCGGAATCGATCCGATGGCAAGCGTAATAAGCAAAAAAATAAAGCAGCTACCTATCCAGGCCAGGGGATTGCTTTTAAAATAACCAAAGCCGTCAAACAGCCATTCCGCCCCCCGAAGAGCAACTACTGATCTGGGAGTAATTATCACCTGCGATTGTTCCATGATGCTCCTCTTCTATATTATGATTGCCTGGGATATTAGACCAGTTTGCAAAAAAATACCACCATTGGACTGGAGAGTGCGTTGGCCTGAGTGCGGTAGAGTGGTGCTTGGTACAGATCGGGGAATCACGTCCGCTCCGACGACGAATTTCTGGAACACGCGCGCACCTGTAAAATGGACCCTGCCGGCGGCTCCATGGCGGTGGTGGATCATCAATTAAAATTCACGGCCTCGACGGCATCGGTATCGCCGATGCATTCATCAGGCTCAACGTCATTTCGGGGAACATCAATGCGCTGGTTATTATCATTGGAGAGCAGTATGCGGATATGATTAAAGGGATTGGGGGTTGAAGTGCTGATGCGCTTCGCTGGCACATGATTTTTGAATGCTTTATGATCTCGGCTTGTTGATCGCAACCGAGAGTCGCTGTGATGACGATGATATGATCTGGGGGGATTAAGATATGTCATACACGAAAAAGATTGTCTGTTTAGCCAATTCGGGAAAACCGGGTGGGCTTTGTTTTGCGGGGAAGGAAGTGCTGGGCAAAGGTTACGGTGGATGGATACGACCTGTAAGCGCGGGGGCGTCCGGGGCAATTTCCGAGAAAGAACAAAAAATTTCCAACGGTGGTCGGCTGCAAATTCTGGACGTGGTGACCATTCCGATGTTGGAACCCAGGCCATTCCACCATCAGCAGGAGAATCATTTAATTCACAGCGGGCGCCGATGGGAAAAGATCGACAGTGTGGACGTACAGCAATTGCCTAAATTGCTGGATAGCGTGGCCGGCGACCTTTGGATTTCTAAGAATCAAGGGAGGTCTGGTAGACATGGAACAAATGATCGGGTTGGCGCTTACGCCGCCAAGAACATGGGTGGATCGTTGCTGTTGATACAGCCCAAAAATCTGAAATTCATCGTGCAATATGAACCGAATAAGTGGAATAACGCACTCAAAGTTCGCGCTGATTTTGACTATAATGGACGTCACTATCGTTTGGCTGTTACCGACCCGTATGCCAAAAAAAAGTATAAAGAAAAGAGTGCCCTTGACGGCAAAAAAGGCTTGGACCTGCCACGCGAATATCCCATTGCAGTCGATGATGTGTATCTGTGCTTGAGTCTGACAAAAGAATTAGAGGACCACTGGTGTTATAAATTGGTTGCGGCAATCATCGGAGACGACGATTAAATGCCCCCCGAATTATTTACAATCGGTCACTCCACCCACGATACGGAGCATTTTATCGAATTGTTGCAGCAACACGGTGTGAACGCCGTATGCGACGTCCGCTCAAACCCATACAGCCACTACAACCCGCAATATAATCGCAAGAGAATCGCGAGTGAAATAAGAAACCACGGCATCGATTATATTTTCCTCGGCGAGGAATTAGGCGCCCGCAACGATAATTCCAACTGCTATGTGGATGACAAAATTCAATTCGGCAAACTGGCCGCCGAGCCGCTGTTTCAATGGGGATTGACCCGGCTGAAAAAAGGCATGCGCCAATACTCCGTCGCCCTGATGTGCGCCGAGAAAGACCCCATCACCTGCCACCGGACGATTTTGGTGACGCGGCAACTGCGACGGGACTACACCATCAAACATATTCTTGCGGATGGCCGCATCGAGAGCGGCACAGCGGCGGAAGCACGACTGCGGGATTTATTAAATATCCATCCTGATCTGGTCAGAGACGAGAACCAATGCATTGAAGATGCGTATGACCTGCAGGCGCAAAAAATCGCTTACGTGAATAAAGAGGACCATGAAAAATATTGATTTATACACCATCGGTTTCACTAAAAAAACGGCCGAGTATTTTTTCAGCAAACTGAAACAATCCGGCGTCAAAAGGGTGCTTGACGTGCGACTCAACAACGTCTCGCAACTCGCCGGTTTTGCCAAAAAAGACGACTTGATCTACTTCCTACGCCGGTTAGCCGGCGTGGAATATACCCATCTCACGGAATTGGCCCCTACCAGGGACATGCTGGACGCCTACAAGAAGCATAAAGGCGAGTGGGCCGTTTATGAAGAGCAGTTTCTTGAACTAATGGCGCAACGTCATATAGAGGATCGCGTCAGCAAAGAAATCCTGGACCACGGTTGCCTGCTTTGCAGCGAAGACAAACCCCATCACTGTCACCGACGGCTGGTTGCGGAATATCTGCAAAAGAAATGGGGAAAAGGGATTCGCGTTACGCACTTGACCTAAGCGGCTTGCGACAAGGTCGCTGACCCGGCGACGTCCACGATAACAGCTACGGCATACCCATAGAACCCAGTGGTTACCAATATTTATCCGAGGTACAACACTCGTTGACGACCGGATATACTGCGATTTCCCACTGTGTCACCCTCCATTTAATACTGTACAGAGCAAAATCAATATTGCACTGCACAAATTTTAGTTTAAAATAAAGAGCTATGGTCAGCTACAAGAGGAAGTATTATGGAAATTAAAGATAAAATTGCCATTATCACCGGCGCCGCAAGCGGTATCGGTCGTGCAGCCGCGTTTGAACTTGCGCAACGTGGCGTCAAGGCCATTGCCATGGTTGACCTCAATGAAGATATCCATAGTACCGCGGAGCAGCTCAATCACAAAATCGGCACAACCGTTGCCTATCCGTATCAAGGTGACGTGATCAAGGAGGAATTCAGGAAGGAGGTGTACGCTGACGTCACTGATAATCACGGATTGGTAAACGTCTGCATCCCCGCCGCCGGGGTCACCCGCGACGCACTGGCGGTAAAAGTAGATAAGGAATCAAAAAAAGCCAATATTTATCCAATAGATAACTTTAGAATAGTAGTCGAAGTGAATTTGATTGCCCCGGTTTACTGGGCAATGGAGATGATAGCCCATATTGCCCAGGATCGAGCCCAACACGGGCTGAAAAAATGGCGCGCCAAAGAAGGCGTACAAGCCGCCGTCGTGTTTATTGGTTCCATATCCTCACAAGGGAACAAGGGGCAGGTGTCTTACGCGTCCACCAAAGCGGGACTGGAAGGCGCCGCCGCAACCTTGACCAAGGAAGCTATCTTTCACGGTGTCCGTTGCGGTGTTATCCATCCCGGATTTACCGATACCCCGATGGTGCGCTCCATGGGTGAGGAATACATCGAAAAATACATACTGCCCGACACTCAACTCGGACGACTCATTCGTCCCGCCGAGATCGCGGATGCGATTTGCTTCATGATCTCAAACTCCGCAGTGAGCGGCGAATTATGGGCCGATGCCGGCTGGCACCCTTCCCCGGCTTGACCACCTGCAACTCGACATTAGTCTAAATTAGTCTAAAACGGCGCCTAAACAGGCACCATCACCCTCCTTAGACAAGCATTAAACGACGCTGTCATCAGGCAGTCATTGCATCATCGTCAGGGAGTCCGTTTTCACACCATCCCGCCTTGCTTAGGGTCAATCCCGATAAAACAATAATATTTTTACACTTTTTAAGCATTTCAGGGCTATAATAGATCTAAATTATATGGAACCATAAAAAAAGGAACTGATGCAGGAAGCAGGCATATGCTCGAATTAAGGATGAGAACCGGATAATATTTTGTCAATATTATAACTATATAATCAACCCAATCCTGAAGAAACCCATTGTGAACCAAAAAAGCCAACAAAAATCAGCACCCCGCTTACTCGGCAACTATTTGCCTTGCTCCCGCGGCGTCATCCGCATGGCCATGCAGAAGAAACGTGAAGCAAAACTCAAAGGCGAACCGGATAAATTGATCGGACAAATATTAATTGAGTTAACAGAACTCACCAACGAAGATATTGAAATAGCGCTTAGGCTCCAACGAGCTGACAGATTGGCACTCTGCCCCGTATTTGAAACCTTAACCCACCCCGAACTTATTGCAATGGGCAAGAATTTCCGAGAAATCAATATTGCCGCCAGACAACAATTCATAATGGAGGGAGAAAATGACCCTTCACTCTATGTTGTGGCATCAGGCCAGGTTGAGGTATTTAAAATCAGTGATGATGATGATGATGATGATGAAATACATATCGCTTTTATCGAACCATACGAACCCATAGGCGAAATGGGGTATTTTCATGGGGGCCATCGTACCGCCTCAGCACGGACCGTTGGCCCCACGTGTTTATTGGGTGCGGATTACAGCAACCTGACGCACTATTTTGAGTACGTGCCGCGCGTGGCCTATGCATTTATGGATTTGGTGCAACAACGCCAGGCACAGGCAGAGAAACGAATGCAAGAGGCGCAGGCCAAATAATTATTAAAACCACCCAACCCTGCTTATAATTTTGTAGATTTTAATCAATGCCGGATTCCCAACTAAGAACGGTCATCATCATTGATGACGACCATGACTATCGCAAGCTGCTGAAAACCCTGATAGGTCAATTACTGCCGCAATTGCGGGTGCATGAATATGACCCTATTGCAAAAGGGGCGCCGAAAGGTGATTTCAACTGGGCCGATTACGACGTGCTTGTGCTGGACTACCATCTCTCCCTAAACAATGTTACCGGACTGGATATTTTACGCGAACATCATCAAAAAAGTGATTTCCCGGCCACAATAATGTTAACCGGAACCGATAATGAAGAAGTGGCGATAAACGCACTTCAGTTTGATATTTATGCCTATCTGCGCAAGGAATCGCTCACCAAGGACAAGTTAAAACAATCGATAATCGAGTCATGGGAAGCAAATAAAACCGAGCGCAAAAAACAAAAGGAAGCCACCGAATATAATCAGGCGTTCAGCAAGGAACTCTTTTACCAAAAACTGGAACAACCCAAAGGCCCGGACGGCCTCGGCCCGGACCGGGCATTACTGGTCATCCAACTCAATGACGTAGATACGCTGGAGAAGCAAATCGGTTTGATTGCACGCGATGATCTGGTCAAGCAAATTGCCAAAAACAGCTTTGACGTATTTCAAGCCGGGGCCTGCAATCCAAATATTACCTGCATAGGTGAAGCCACAATTGCGCTGCAAATCGATGCGCCCGCCACAAATACACTGCTTGAATTTAATCTTCAAGGCTTATGCGATCATTTGCAAAAACGAAAATTTACCCTCGCCGATCGCGTGTATAAATATACCGTAAGTATTGGTGCGCTATTGTTGGATGGTACGTACACCAACGCAACGGAAATTCTAAGCATTGCCAGTGAAGCCAGTGAACTCGCCGCCAGGGGGGATGATAATTCTTACCATATCTGGCAGGGATCAGAAATGCCGACGCCCGCGGAAGACGCGGAGGCTGAAACAAAACCTGAATCCCCCGCCGCGTTGGAAACCAAACTTGAAGAACCGGTTAAGGCGGTACAGCAGGCAATGGAAACCCTCAGAGAACAGGAGAGGGTTGCCAAAGCAACAAAGCTAAAGCTGAAAAAGCAAATCGAGGCCGCCGAAGAGGCTGAAGCAGGCAAGCCCGAAGCGATTGAAAGCATGATTAAAAAAGCGTTGGCTGAACAACGCTGCGTACAATTATATCAACCCATCATCACCATGTTCGTCGATGATAATAACGAACAACCGGACATGTTCGCGGTGAGCTTGCAAATATTAGATGAAAACGGCGTTGCCACCAATATGGACAACGTCGATATTCACAAATGTTCCATAGGCTTGCAGCAATCCATGGATCAATGGACGTTGCGGCAAATAATCAGGGGGATCATTCAAAGCAAACAGGCAAATAACTCATATATATTTATGTTTTCAGTCAGCGAGGCCTGGTTCTCAGATATCACCCTGTTTAACTGGCTGCAGAAAATGCTGTCCGAATATACGGAATTTCAGCCGGGCAACTCAATTATATTAACTATTAATGCACAGACGTTCATAAAAAACAAAAAAAGAGCCATGCCGCTGGTGACGTCATTATATAAAAATTATGGGTTTAAAATTGCCCTGGACGGGATGACAGATTTTGATGAGATTGACGGCCTGATTAAGGCCACTCATTCATCATTATTACTGGTATCACTGGACAATATCGGCTTGTTGAATGAGACCACCGACGCGCAAACGGGTACCGACGGTGGCGGTAATGATAATGACGACGAAGCAATGGAAACCCCAAGTTTATTGGACACGCTTAAAGACAGGAAAATAAAGTTTATTACCAAGAATATTAACGACTCCCTCTCACTGACGAAGGCGATAGGCTTTGGCACCGATTACGCCTTTGGAGATTTTATAGGCGAGCACCAGAACGCCATTGGCAATATCACCAATGTCGAGTCTTTCGAACTGACTTAATTTCACCCGGCAATGCAATGCCTCGGTGGGCGGGCGCGTAAAAAAACGCGCTTAAATCCATAATCATACCGCTTGTAGTGACGGCTTACACGCTTATCCGTTAAATCGCCGATCATTGACGCTCCTGAATACTGCGCACCTCTTCGGCAATCAACGCCACCCCGGACAACACCACCCGGTCATCCATCGCATAAGTGAGACGAATACATTGATGCCGATGCCGCCAATCATCATCCAAACCGGGAAAAAAATAATGCCCCGGAACAATTAATACGCCTTTTTCTTTTAAGCGTTTATAAAGTTCCTTGGTGGTGACCGGCAAATCCGGGAACCATACCCACAGAAAAATCGCCCCCTCCGGTTTATGGATTAAATAATTTATTCCATGAAAATTCTGATGAATGGCCTCAAGGGTCATTTCCATTTTGCGTCTGTAGAAAGGTTTAATAACGGATTCACATAAACGCACCACCTCGCCGCCACTCATTAAATTTTTGGCCAGGGCCGGACCCAGGTTGCACAGGGAAAGATTAATAACCGCGTTCATTTTGGTGATCATTTGAATGATTTCTTCGCGTGCAACCACGATTCCGGTGCGGGCTCCCGGCAACCCGAGTTTGGACAGACTCAGGCAAAAAATAATATTTTCATTCCACACCGGATTTGTTTCCGCAAACAAAATATTCGGAAACGGTGCACCATAGGCATTGTCAATGATTAATGGGACGCGGATCGATTCGGCAATATCCATCAACCTGGCCATCTCCGTGTCCGTTAATACGTTGCCGGTGGGATTGGTTGGCCGTGACACGCAAATGGCACCGGTACCGGATTTTATGCCGATGCCGTCAAAATCGACGTGATATTTAAATTCATGTTCACCGGTTTTTTCGATTTCCGGTCTAAACGAATAAAACAAATTTTCAGTAATACCCACGCCTCCATAGCCAATATATTCCGGCGTTAACGGCAACATGATTTGTTTTTGAACGCCATCTTCAAACTCTCCGGCCAGCATATTAAACAACATAAAAAAACCGGATTGACTGCCGATGGTCAGGCCAATATTTTTGGCCGTCACCCCCCAGCCCAGGGTTTGATTTAAATGCCCGACCAAAGCGGTAATAAATTCAATATTGCCCTTAGGCGCGTCATAATCTCCAATCAGCCGGCAAAATTGGGCGGGATCATCGACTATGGCCTGCATCCGGTCACGCAGGAATTGCTGAACTTCGGGGATATAGCCGGGGTTGCCTCCCCCAAGCATCAAGATATCCAAACTCCCGAAGCGGGCGTCACCGAGATCATTCATTAACTGAACAATGCCCGAATCAGACGCCAGCCGGGACGCGAATTTAGAAAAGTCCATAATTCACCGGTGAATTGCAGGGTCGTCTATTACCGACCGGACCAAATTGACGGCAACCCATACTTCCCCTATTTGGATTTTTTTGCCAGTTTCCTGCCGATTAAAATCAGCCTGATCACCCTTTCGGCGGCATTGGCCAAATGTGCGCGTGAATAACGCATCGCATCTTCCAGGCTCATATCACGTGCACAGGCACTTTCAAGCCCGTCCATGCCACGGGTAAAAACCTGATTTGCGTCATCACTAATGGCCCCACCGATGACAACCGTGGGAACACGATGTTTACGCGCCATTTTTGCCACCCCGGCGGGGGTTTTACCAAAAGCCGTTTGCCGGTCGACGCGCCCTTCCCCGGTAATGACCAGCCTGGCGCCTTTAATATGTTTATCAATCCCGGCCTCCTCCATCATGATATCGACGCCCTGTTTCATTCCGGCCCTGGCAAACGCAAACAAACCGGCGCCCAATCCTCCGGCGGCGCCGGCGCCTTTTATACGCATGACGTCCTTATTCAGATCGCGCTTAATCACTTTTCCCAGATGCCTGAGATTGGCGTCCAGCGTCCTGATCATCGCCGGCGTCGCGCCTTTTTGTGCGGCAAACATATGGGATGCGCCGTTCCTGCCGCACAATGGATTGGCCACGTCACAGGCAACAATGATCTTTGTCTTTCTTACCCTCGGATCAAGCCCATTCATATCGATCCTGCCGATCTTATTTAACCATCCCCCGCAACCGTATTTCTTGATAACTTTTCCCTCGCGGGTCAAAAAGCGCACCCCCAGTGCCTGCGCCATGCCCACCCCGCCGTCGTTGGTCGCGGACCCGCCTATGCCGATAATGATCTTGTTTGCGCCCCGTTGCATCGCAGCCAATATTAACTCACCGGTTCCATAGGTGGTGGTCTTCAACGGGTTTCTTTTGTTGCCACTGATCAAGGGCAAACCGGAGGCCTCCGCCATTTCAATCACCGCGATTTCTCCGTCAGCCAACATGCCGTAACGGGCGCGGGTGGGTTCACCGGCGGGACCGATCACGGTTTTTGTTATAAACCTGCCACCGGCGGCGGCAAGCAATGCCTGTATGGTGCCCTCACCGCCGTCGGCCATTGGAATTTTGATACATTTGGCATTCGGCAGTACGCGCCTGATCCCTTTTTCAAGTGCCCCGGCCACCTGTAGTGAGGTTAAATTTCCCTTAAATGAATCGGGAGCAAGAATAATTTTCATCAAATAAATTCCTTTATCAATTTTTACGTTGGCAATTTTTACGTTGGCGGATCATGTTATTTTATCAGACGCCCGAAATTAAGATCGCCGGTAATGTGATCCAACGAGCTTTGACCCGCGTCAGCCGATACCGGACCGGCAAGCGTTGCAAGCATGACAAGCAGGCCATCGACGACCAGGGCCATTTTCCCATAATTCAGAGACTCAGGCACATCATCAATATTATGGTATCCGGCGTTCCGAAATCCGGCGGTATCGGTGATCATTACCGCCGGATAACCATACTCCCAAAAAGCGGCGTGATCGGAACGTTTTATATCCGGCACCAGGGCCGCCGGCGCAACCAATGCCTCGGAGGGAAACTGAGCATGGGCACGGAAAATACCAATTGCATCATGCAATAATTTGCGAGAATTGATATCACTTACAAATGCAATAAAATTTGCGGTATCCGGGTAAATCCATTGCAACGGTCGCGGGTAGGATTGGCTGTTTGGTTCATCGGAAAAATACCCCAGCATCTCAAGCGAAAACATCGCGACAATCGTCTCATCCTTTTCCCGCGCACGTTTTGCATGAACCAGGCTGCCCATGTCTTCAGTGAAAAAAAAGGGATATTCCTCATTGGCAAACGCGACAAATCGTATCGTTCTGGCAAATTTCCGTTGGCAAAGCAGGCGCGCCATTTCAATCATCGCCGCCACCCCTGAGGCATTATCATCGGCACCGGGGGTGAACCGAACCGTATCATAATGTGCGCCGACAATAATTATTTCATCGGGGGTTTGAGATCCGTAATGCTCGGCGATGACGTTGCGATACTCAAATTCATCACCAAATTCCTGCGTGTAGGGAATCAGTCCGGCAAGTTGTAGTTGGTTTTCAATATAGGCCGCCGCCCGCTCAAGCGAACCAACCCGAAGATATTGGCGCTCGCCGATTTCCCCGGCCAACACCCCAACGTGGGAAGCAAGTCTTTTTGCCATCTGCAACTGCCGGTCATGCAACGCCGGCAACGCACCATGATAAGATTGTCCCGGCACGAACCTCAAAAAATAAAATACCGCCGTCACAATGCAGATAAAACCGGCGGCCCAATAGATCGGTTTTAACAATCGTGTCATAAATGACGGCGCGCTTACCCGGGGCGGAATTAATCAGTCAAAAGGGCTAACGCGACCGGGCCTCTGTTAGCACTTAACCCTGTTCCAGTAAATTTCTTAAATCTATGACGGCGGCATTGGCGCGAGAAATATAAGACGCCATCACCAGGGAATGATTGGCCAAATACCCGAAGCCGGTGCCATTGAGTATCATTGGACTCCATAATCGCTCCTGTGTCGCTTCCAGTTCACGGATGATCTGCCTGAGACCCACCAATGCGTTTTTCTTCCTGAGCACCTCGCGCAAATCAACATCGATTGCCCTGAAAAAATGGCTCAAGGCCCAACACGCGCCCCTGGCCTCATAAAAAACATCATCGATCTCCAACCAGGGCGTTTTCACGGAGATATCCCCGACCTCGTCAGCGGGCGCGCCTGCAGTCTCCGCCTCATCCCGCAGATCGGTGTTCACCCTCACCTGTCCCACGCTTGCAGTCAAACTCTGTGACAAACTGCCAAGACGTTTTTCCACTATCGCCAGCCAATCACGAAGATTATCAGCCCGCGCGTAAAATTGGGACCGGGGTTGTCGCTGATTGGCCAGACGCATCAAATACATCTGCAACGCCTCTATCCCTTTCCTGTATTCAGATTCGGTCGCCGGCAACACCCAATATTCAGAATCAAAATGAAACAGCGGATCGGCGATCATCAGGTCCGGGTCTTCCGCGGACTGTGTCTGAGACCGGCCAAAATCATTGCGCAACGCCCGCGACATATCCCGCATCTGGGTAATGACGCCAAATTCCCAGGATGGAATATTGTCCATAAAAATGCTGGGCGGCATAATATCATTACTCAAATAACCTCCGCGCTTGTCCAGCAATGTATTTGCAACCTCAATGGCGGTGGCCACGGTTACAAATCCGGTGACAAATGCCTGTTCGCCGCCATTTTGTCTGGTTGCACGCTCAACCACGTCAAAAGAATCCGGCTCATTGCCCCACCAGAACAGCAGGAACAAACAAACCATCAACAGCAGCAGCACAATCCCGACCACGCCCTTCCTGATAACCGGATAATTGCCGAATACAGCCGCGATCTTTTTCATAATCGAATTACCCGACAAGCTACATTACTGTTCATGGACCGCCTTCATGCTGAGGCGAATACGTCCCTGCTTGTCGATTTCCAATACCTTGACCTTAACCATTTCACCCTCGGAGAGTTCATCGCTGACGTTGTTGACCCGTTGCTCGGAGATCTGAGAGATATGAACCAAACCATCCTTGCCGGGCAAAACATTAACAAATGCCCCGAAGTCCATCAGTTTTGCCACCCGCCCCTCATAGATCTTACCCACTTCCACGTCTTCGGTGATCTGTTCAACGCGTTTTCTGGCGGCGTCACCGGCGGCCTTATCAACCGCCATGATTTTAACGTTACCCTCATCATTAATATCGATGGTCGCGCCGGTTTCTTCGGTGATGGAACGAATAGTCGCGCCGCCTTTGCCAATCACGTCGCGGATCTTGTCGGGATGAATATTGATCACCGTGATGCACGGAGCAAATTCCGACAGCTCAGATCTGGCCGATGAGATCACCGCGTTCATTTTTTCCAGGATGTGCATACGGCCGTCTCTTGCCTGGACCAATGCGGTTTCCATAATCTCCCTGGTAATGCCGTCAATTTTGATATCCATCTGCAACGCAGTGATGCCTTTATCACTGCCCATCACCTTAAAATCCATATCACCCAGATGATCTTCATCGCCGATAATATCCGACAATACGACAAATTTATCGCGTTCCTTAATCAAGCCCATTGCTATGCCGGCAACCGGCGTTTCTATCGCAACACCGGCATCCATCAGAGAAAGACTGGTACCACAAACCGACGCCATCGAACTGGAGCCATTGGATTCAGTGATTTCAGAAACCACTCGAATCGTGTAAGGATACTCACTCATATTCGGCATCACCCCCAGTATCCCGCGTTTGGCCAAACGACCGTGGCCAATTTCACGCCGTTTTGGTGAACCCACCCGGCCGGTTTCCGCCACACAAAATGGTGGAAAATTATAATGCAGCATGAACGGTTCTTTTCTATCACCATCAATCGCGTCAATAATTTGAGCGTCGCGCTCCGCCCCCAACGTGGTCACCACCAATGCCTGAGTGTCGCCGCGGGTAAATAACGCCGATCCGTGCGTCCTCGGCAATACCCCTATTTCAACGCTAATATCACGAATATCCGCAAGCCCGCGGCCATCAATGCGATTGCCCGCAATAATACTTTGCCTGACGACCTCGCCTTCCAGTTCCTTAATAGCGTCGGTGACCTCGTCATCAGACCAGGCCGGCTCTTCCCCCGCCAATACCGCTTCGGAAATTTGTTGACGAATCTCGCGAACCCGTTCCTTGCGGCTCAGTTTATCCGTCACCGCATAGGCCTCGCGTATCAAGTCGACTCCACGATTTTGCACTTCCGTTGCGAGTGCGTCATCCTTTACCGGCGGCTGCCAATCCCAGGGACGGGTACCGGTTTCATCAACCAGGGCTTGAATATTATCCAATACCACCTGGAACTGTTCATGCCCGTACATCACCGCACCCAGCATCACCTCCTCCGATAATTGCTGCGCCTCCGATTCAACCATTAACACCGACGTGCGAGTACCGGCCACCACCAAATTCAGCTTTGAATCCTTCAATTCCGAACCGGTGGGATTTAACAAATAACCCCCATCCTTATATCCCACTCTTGCCGCGCCCACCGGCCCTCCACAGGGAAGCCCGGATAACGCAACCGCGGCGGACGAACCGATTAATGCCGGAATATCGGGATCGATTTCCGGGTCCACCGACAGCACCGTGGCGATGATCTGCACCTCGTTTTTGAATCCCTTGGAGAATAAGGGGCGTAGCGGCCGGTCGATCAACCTTGAGGTCAGCGTTTCCTTCTCCGATGGCCGGCCCTCACGCTTGAAAAACCCGCCCGGAATTTTCCCCGCCGCGTAAGTCTTCTCCTGATAATCCACGGTAAATGGAAAAAAATCCAGGTTTGGGCTGGCTTCTTTTCTGGCCACACAGGCCACCAATAGCACGGTATCGTCCATACTCACCATTACCGAGCCCGTTGCTTGACGAGCGACTTTGCCTGTCTCCAGGGTCATACGATGATTGCCGAACTGAAATTCTTTTTTGACCATAGTCATATTTGTATCCTTGAAATAAATTAAAATAGACTTAAAACGGCGCCGAGATCGCGCCCACCACAATCTTTATGCCGGTTGACAACGCGCCGTCACCTTCGCAAACCCAGGCGCGCGATCAATTCACGATAACGATTTATATCTTTCTTCTTCAAATAATCAAGCAGCCTGCGCCGATGATTAACCATGCGCAGCAGACCTTGCCGCGAATGAAGATCCTTATTATGGACCTTGAAATGCTGGGACAAATCCGTGATCCTGTTCGTCAACAACGCAACTTGCACCTCAGGTGAACCGGTATCATTACCGGAACGCCGAAAATCCTTAACAATATCGGCCTTGTGCCGATAATTTAATGACATACTCATCTGCTCCCGACCTCCGAATAGAAACTGGCGCTATTGTACCTGTGCAAACGAGCATGAACAAGAACCTGCTCAGATCCGATATGCCGCCGGATTCAGGCAACTTAACCGGGGCACCACAATAGCAACGAATAAAGGCAATCCGACCGCCCTTTAACCGGCATAATCACCGGCATAATCCATTACGCCGTAATTGTTAATGGCCCGCGCCGCGCTATCTTACCCTATTTGGCAAGCGATGTATGACCCCAAACGCGGATCGGCTTAATGTTATTATAGGCATACTTAAACACTATAATCATAATGACCAATAAAACCGCACAATTTGAAGCCCTGTTAAAAGAACGCATCGTTTTTCTGGACGGTGCGATGGGCACCATGATCCAGACCTACGATTTACAGGAAGCGGACTACCATGGCAAGCGATTTGCAGACCATCCCTGCAGCCTCAAGGGGAATAACGATCTGTTGTCGCTTACCCGGCCGGATATCATCCGGGCGATACACGCCGCCTACTTTGAGGCGGGCAGTGATATCGTCGAGACCAATACCTTCAACTCCACGTCGATAGCCATGACCGATTATCAGATGCAGGACCTGGCCTATGAACTCAATAAGCAGGGCGCGGCACTGGCGCGCTCGGTGGCGGATCAATACGGCCCGAATAAATTTGTCGCCGGGGTCCTGGGTCCGACCAATCGCACCGCTTCCATTTCGCCGGACGTCAATAACCCGGGCTTTCGCAATATTACTTATATGGAACTGATGGAATCCTATACCGAGGCGGTCCGTGGTCTGATCGACGGGGGTGCCGATATCCTGCTGCTGGAAACCATATTTGACACCCTCAATGCCAAGGCGGCCCTGTTCGCCATCGATCAATATTACCAGCACCATGGCATTAAACTCCCGATCATGATTTCAGGCACGATCACCGATGCCTCCGGGCGTACCCTGACGGGCCAGACTATCGAGGCCTTCTGGAACTCAGTCAGGCATGCAAACCCACTGAGCATAGGCCTGAATTGTGCCTTGGGGCCTGAGGAACTGCACCAATACGTACAAGAACTTGCGGGCTTTGCCCAAACCTGTACTTCAGCCCATCCGAATGCCGGATTGCCCAATGAATTTGGCGATTATGAGCTGGACGCCGAACCGATGGCCGCCCATATCAAAACATGGGCCGAATCCGGATTATTAAACATTGTCGGCGGATGTTGTGGCACCACCCCCGAGCACCTCAGCGCAATGGTTGAAGCGGTCGGAGATTCTCAACCCAGATCGATACCGAAACTCCCGCCTTATCAACGTTTAAGTGGGCTTGAGGCCGCCAACCTCACCCCGGAGACCAACTTTGTCAATATCGGTGAACGCACCAACGTCGCCGGCTCCCCCCGATTCCTGCAACTCATTAAGGAAGACAATCTGGAAGTGGCCGTCGAGGTTGCCCGGCAACAGGTGGAAAACGGTGCCCAGATGATCGATATCTGCATGGATGAGGGCCTGCTTGAATCTGAAACGCTGATGCGCGATTTTATCAACCTGTTGGCGGCGGAACCGGACATAAGCCGGGTGCCGATCATGATCGATTCATCCAAATGGTCGGTCATTGAAACCGGATTGCAGGTTTTGCAGGGAAAAGGCATTGCCAATTCGATCAGCCTGAAAGAAGGCGAAGCGGAATTCATCGAACATGCCAGACTGGTTAAACGGTATGGCGCCGCTGTGGTGGTGATGGCGTTTGACGAACAAGGCCAGGCCGACACCACTGAGCGCCGCTTCGCAGTCTGTAAACGCTGTTATGACATTCTGGTTAATCAAGTCGGCTTCCCGCCCGAAGATATTATTTTTGACCCAAACATACTGACCGTGGCCACCGGCATGGAGGAACACAATAACCAGGCCGTGTCTTTCTTTGAAACCATATGTTTGATAAAGCAACACCTGCCCCATGCGCTGGTAAGCGGAGGGGTAAGCAATGTGTCATTTTCATTTCGCGGCAATAAACCGGTGCGCGAGGCGATGCACGCCGCCTTTCTCTATCACGGCATCCAAATGGGCATGGACATGGGAATCGTTAACGCCGGGCAACTAGGCATTTATGCCGAAATACCCAAAGACCTGCTGGAAAAAATCGAGGACGTTTTACTGAATCGCCGCCCCGATGCCACCGACGGGCTGGTGGAATTTGCCGAAACGGTCAAGGCCGGTGCCGGCGGGCAAAGCAAAATCGATGAGCAATGGCGCAACGGCTCGCTCCAGGATCGCGTCACCCATGCGCTGGTAAAAGGCATAGCCGATCATATTGAAGAGGACGTGGAACAGGCGCGCCAACACTATGACCGCCCACTGCAGGTGATTGAAGGCCCATTGATGATCGGCATGAACGTGGTCGGTGAATTGTTTGGCTCCGGTAAGATGTTTTTACCGCAAGTGGTGAAAAGTGCGCGGGTGATGAAAAAGGCGGTCGCCTATCTGATCCCCTTCATAGAAAAGGAAAAGGCCGATAGCGGTGACCACAGCGTTCAGCACAAGGGTAAAATTATCATCGCAACCGTCAAGGGGGACGTGCATGATATCGGCAAAAACATTGTCAGTGTGGTGCTGCAATGTAATAACTTCGACGTCATCGATCTCGGCGTCATGGTGCCGGCACAAAAAATACTGGATACCGCCCGCGAACAAAATGCCGATATTATCGGTTTAAGCGGTTTGATCACCCCGTCACTCGATGAAATGGTGCACGTTGCCAAAGAAATGCAACGGCAGAATTTTGTCCTGCCGCTGATGATAGGCGGCGCCACCACCTCGCGGGCGCATACCGCGGTCAAGATAGATCCGAGTTACCAACACCCGGTGGTGCACGTCAAAGATGCATCACGGGCGGTCGGGGTATCCACCCGGCTGCTCAGTACCGATATGAAAGCCGCCTTTAACAAGGAAATTGCCTCAGAATACAACACCCTGCGCGAACGCCACGCCGGCAAACAGAAAAGAATCAAGTGGCTGAGCCTGGAGCAGGCCAGAAAGAATCACACCCGGATTGATTGGATCAACTACGTCCCGCCGGTGCCCAGGAAGCCGGGAATCAGGGTATTTAATAATTATCCCTTAACCGAGCTGACAGATTGTCTCGACTGGACGCCTTTTTTTATGACCTGGGAAATTGCCGGCAAATTTCCACGAATATTAAATGACGCTATCGTCGGCAGGGAAGCCACCGAATTATATCAGGACGCCCGCAGGATGCTCGCCATGATCATCGAACAACAATGGTTCACCGCAAACGGGGTGCTGGGTCTGTTTCCGGCAAACTCGATAGGGCATGATGACATCAGGATTCATAATCACGCCGGCGCACCAACGGGCACTGACGCGGCGGAAACCAGGACCCTGCACACACTCAGACAACAAACCTGGAAACCGCCGGGACAGGCAAATTTTGCACTGGCTGATTTCATTGCCCCGGAGGAGATAAATAAGAACGACTATATAGGCGCATTCGCAGTGGCGACCGGTTTTGGCATGGAAGCAAAGATCAAACAATTTGAAGAGGATCATGATGATTACAGCGCCATCATGTTAAAAGCCCTGGCGGACCGTCTCGCCGAGGCCTTCGCCGAGCGCCTGCATCAAAAAGTCAGGGAGGAATACTGGGGATACAGTCCCAACGAAGGGCTCGATAATGCCAAACTGGTCGCCGAACAATACCAGGGGATCCGCCCCGCCCCCGGCTATCCCGCCTGTCCCGACCATACCGAAAAGAGACTCATCTGGACGCTGCTCAACGTCGAGGAAAATACCGGCATCAAATTAACCGACACCTGTGCGATGCACCCCGCCGCCGCGGTCAGTGGCCTGTATTTCTCACATCCACAATCCCGTTATTTTGGATTGGGCAAGATAAACAAAGATCAAGTCATCGATTACGCCCATAGAAAGAACATGGACCAAAAGCAAATCGAGCAGTGGTTGGCGCCCAATCTCGGCTATGATCCGGAGTAACCGCGGAGACCCGGATATCGCCCGGCATGATTGTGCGCATCAATAAAGCCTTTATCCATGGTATAGTCCGGCACAATGGCTAAGCAAACCGATTCAGGCCGGATCCATGGTTTCGACGCGATGCGGGCGGTAATGATGATGCTCGGACTGGTGATTCACGCCTCAATGACCTACTCCGACGTCGACTATGGCAATGTATGGCCGTTAAAAGACGTCACCCATACCAGTCACGCCTTCCATATACTCATTGAATTTATCCACGTCTTCAGAATGCCGGCTTTCTTTGTGATTGCCGGCTTTTTCGGGGCATTACTATTTTATAAGAAAAGCCCGAAGGCAATGCTCAGCAACCGCCTGCACCGCATCGTCTATCCGTTTATCGTCGCGCTGTTAATCCTGTGGCCGCTGGCGGTATTGACCTTCCAATTCGCCAATCACAGGATGATGGGCCATGAAAACAGCCTCGCACTCGCGATCAATGCGGTCTTCCCAGGCGGTCTGATCCCCCAAAATACCATACACCTCTGGTTTCTATTTTATCTTGCCCTGATCTCATTCATCACCTGCCTGCCGGCATTAATGCTCGAAAAATTTGATTACCACCATTCAAAAATAAAACACTGGTTTGAAATCGCCCATAAAAACACCTTTGTCCCGATCATGCCGCTGGCGACTGTGACCTTTCTAACTCTTGTTTATATGGGTTCCAGTTCCGCGGTGACCTCGGCCGATTTCATACCGGATTTGAAAACCCTGCTGTTTTACAGCGTATATTACTGGTACGGATGGGCGGTGTACCGCTCCGTCCAAATCATTCCCAATTTCATCAAACACGCATGGGTGATGCTGATACTGGCCACGATCACGTTTGCGGTAAAAATCTACTTTGACAATTCCGACCATGACTGGGCCGGGTATTGGGCGATACTGGCCAATGCCATCTCAGTCTGGCTGTATATCTTTGCCTTCATGGGACTGTTCCTGCAATACGCCGGCAACGGCTCCTCCGGCCTGCGCTATATATCCGATTCGGCGTACTGGGTCTATTTAATACACCTGCCGCTGATCGCCTGGATGGCCGGCTTACTCGCGGGCACCGCGATTGGGGGCGGGATAAAATTCCTGATCGTATTGGGCGCGGCCACGGCGATATGTTTTATAAGCTATCATTATTGCGTCAGAAACACCTTCATCGGTCTCTTCCTGAACGGCAGGAAATATCCTAAAAATCCCTACTAAACGTCTCAGATATTTGGTATCAATTACACTATTAATAAATCTCTGTTTGGACGATGACTATTGAAAAAAATAGTTAAATTACATTCCGGGTTTCCCGATGTGCCCGAAGATTTTCGCGATTCTATGGCAGTAGCTATCAACGCTTCAGTTAAGCTCGCCTATACAAAAATTTTGAAAATTGGGAAGAAGACCAATGTGGTTGCTTTGTACTACAACTCGGAAAATGAATTTTCCGCTGAGGTGATTAAAATTTTTCAGGATATATTTCTAACATCAATGAAATGTGAATCAGTTCTCACCGAATTCGAAGTTCAACTTTACAATCTTATATTTGGTCAAAATATGGAGTCGAGCAAGCTATTAAATAAGCTCAATTACCATAAACCTATTACATATAGTACAGCTCCTCGATTCATTGTTGCAGCAATGCTATTTGATTCCTTACACGATACTCACAACACAGAAACCTTATTGGCGATCTTTATAGGTTTTACCTGCCTGGCGGCCAACACCGATAGCCTTATAGGCAGAACACGTCATCTTAGAGACTTGTTTGCCACCCCTAATTTATCGTTGAAGGAACCTGAGGAAGTTCTGCAGTCTTTAATTCAATCAATTGTTCTTGCAGCAGAAAAGTTTGGCCTAGACTTATCTAGTAGCGAAAAGAGGTTCGAGAAAGTAATGAGTCAGTTAAATTTACCGGGTCATATTTTTGATCGAATGCGTTCTGGGTTCGAGAAAATAATGAACCAGTTACATATACCGCTAGAATGTGTAAGCGACGAATATTTTGACGATGAAAGTGCTATTGATCCAAGCAGTACCGACGAGATTCTTGATGAATATTTTGACGATGAAAATACTATTGGCCCAAGCAGCACCGATGAGATTCTTGATGAATATTTTGACGATGAAAGTGCTATTGACTCAAGCAGTACCGACGAGATTCTTGATGAATATTTTGACGATGAAAGTGCTACTGACCCAAGCAGTACCGACGAGAGTCTTAAAGATTCCATATCAAAACTTAATCAATTAATAGGATTACAATCGGTTAAGGATGATCTCGGTAAGCTACTAAATTTCCTGAAAGTGCAATCCCTGAGGGAACAGATTGGCCACAAGAAATCCAAAATATCTCTGCATATGGTTTTCACCGGGCCTCCGGGTACTGGCAAAACAACGGTTGCAAGGATTTTAGCTAACATCTATGGCAGGTTGGGATTTCTTGAACACGGGCACTTTACTGAAACTGATCGATCGGGCTTGGTTGGTGGATACCTGGGAGAAACGGCGATCAAAACCAAAGAAGTGCTGGATAGTGCCTTAGGGGGAATATTATTTATAGATGAAGCCTATGCTTTAAGCGTAGAAAACGACAGTTATGGTCAGGAGGCCATAGATACGATATTGAAATACATGGAAGATCACCGCGATAATCTTATTATAGTTGTTGCCGGATATAGGGACTTAATGAATGACTTTATTAACTCCAATCCGGGACTGAAATCCCGATTCAATCGCTATGTTGATTTCCCGGATTATAAACCTAATGAATTAGTTAAAATATTTAAAAAAATGGCTTCTGATGAGGGCTATGATCTAAGCGAAAGCGATAAGGCTGAACAGGAGCTCCTCGACAAAATAAAGCACTTGAAAAGAGTTGAAGCGGAAAAGTTTGGAAACGCAAGGTCAACACGTAATCTTTTTGAGAGAGTGTTAGGGGAACACGCAAATCGCATAGCACCGTCCGGCGAAAAAGACGCAACATCACTTTCGTTGCTAACACCGGCTGATATTAAAAAAGCAGGTATTGAATAACATTTCACTTGCCACGTTTATTTGCTTATACTGCGCTTAGGTATATGTTTCTTTCAACTAATGGAGGGATTTATGATGTCAACTGTAACACTCGCTATTGAACCTCTCCCGGACAACAAAGACCTCTATATTGGCAACGTGAAAATTTTTCATGTTGAATGCGACAACGCGAAGGTTTCTCTGGATAAAAACCAGGCTACAAAGGAATATAAATTTCATTGCGATCAATGTGGTGACCTGGACATTACATTTCCTGATAATCAGGATGATAAGGGAGTCATCGCAACACTCATAAAGACAGCAATTAATAAAAAAGAGGACCCCCCCTTAGATACCAATCAATTCCGTAGCAATACAGTGAAGAAGATAACCTGCATCGGTCTGGAGCTTAGATGATCTACGTCATCATCTCTTCCACTATCTGAATATACAGATACAGGAATACACCAAACATGATCAACGACAGCAACAGGGTTAATATCACAATATTGATGGTCGCCCGGCGATGCCTGCTGACCCAGCGCAGGATCTTGTGTCTTAGCTTTTCCGGCAGGGCCTGCACCGGGTCACCATGGATGAAACGCCGTATATCATCGGCAAATTCCTCAACCGTTGGATAACGGTCTTCCGGCTCGAACTGGGTTGCCTTTTTAACGATTGCCAACAGCACTTCCTGTTCATCTTTTTGTTTATTGTACTTGGGCGGCGGATCAATTCTGCCCATGATCGCCCGCATGCGTATCTGATCGGGCGTTTTACCGTTTATCGCCTTATGGAAGGTGACAATTTCAAATAATATCAACCCCAGCGCGTAAATATCACTGCGATGATCGAAATTGTCAATCTCACCCCCGGCCTGCTCAGGAGACATATATTGCGGGGTGCCCATAACCTGACCCCTTTTGGTTTTATCAACCTCCGCGCCTTTATTCTCACCCAAAGCAACGGTTTTATCCCCAAACGTGTCGCGGTCGACCTCCACCACTTTGGCTATGCCCCAGTCCATCACGTACACTTCGTTGTATGACCCGATCATAATATTGATCGGTTTAAGATCCCGATGTATGACCCCCTTGCGGTGGGCATAATGCATGGCGTCACATACTTTAAGAAAATGCTCCAGCCGCGCCGGCAGGGTATGCTTCTCATCCGGTTCGCCGGAATCACGGTATTGACGGCCGGTTTCGTTAATTAAATCCCGCATGGTCTTGCCGTTGATAAGCTTCATCGCGTAGCCGACTTCGCCCCCGTCGCTCACCAATGCATATACGGGGATAATGCTCGGATGCTCCAGTTGGGCGGTAATTTGCGCCTCCATAATGAAGCGATCCATAAAACCGGGAAGTTGAGCGACCTTCTTGTATATTCTTTTATAGGCTACGGTGCGATCCAGTTTATTATCCTTAGCCAGCAGGATTTCTCCCATTGCCCCGCCGTCGATGGATTCCAGCAGAGTATAGGATTCACCGCTTGCAATCGGCGCCGATCCATATTCCTCGGACGAGGCGCGCTGGACCGGCATTGCTTTTACCTGTTTCCATAACTGGAAATTCTTATATTCCTGACTGCTTATTTTTTTATTTTTATAGAGCTTATCAATAAAGTCGCTGATACTGCCCTTCGAGACTTTCTTTAAATAATATTTATACAAACCCTCCAATTCATTTTCATTCATTGAAGAAATATGTTGTTTGACGCTAATCGGTAACATTTTATTGCTTAACTGGGCTACATTTGTTAAAGTGTACGCATCTTTTCCAATAAATTTAAATCATTATATATGATAAAGGCGATATTCGCTTGATTTTTTTATTATAAACCAGATCGTACCGGTATTCAAAATCATTGATTAACAACCCCGCCGGTGATCTTTGATTATGAATCACCCTATCAAGGAGATGGGTAATGAAAACAATTTTTACAACACTGTTCATCGGTTTCTTTTATGCGCTGCCATTATCAAGCTACGCTGACGATAATTATCTGCCCAGTTTAATCACCGCCACGCCGTTTGAAGGACGTCAGTTGGCGATTAAACTGGCCCGTAAATCCATTGGTGAAATGCAGTCGGACCCGGAAGTAAAAAAACAGGTGCGCTCCGCCTATTCCAAACGCGGCGATATATTGATAGAAGCCGCCGAAGTGATCGCGATTGAATTCAGTACAATCGCGCAGGCAAATAATTACTGGCGCTGATATCTGACAACCGGCCGACCGCGGGTGCGCCCTGTTCCGCCAGCCCGCGCCTCCGGCAATCAACCCGCTGCGGAATACCATCATTCAAGGATGAGATATGGCCATCCCATACCACCGGCGCCGCCATTGACTCATTCATATCATTCTGAACAGACCTGATAACTCGTTTGCATCATCCATAATCGATGTCCCATTTCAAGATCATGCTGGCAATCACCATTGCCCATTGCCTCACCGGCACCGCGTCGGTCTCCACTCGTTACCTGATTGCATGGCTGGAACCGGTGGAAGTGGCATTTTTACGCTATTTCCTGGGGGGACTGTTCATATTGCCATTAGGCCTCATTTTACATAAATCGGTCAAATCAGCGCAGCCCTATATCATAAAGAGCATTCTGCTCGGGATCCTGTTCTTTGCGCTGTTTCCTTTTCTTTTTTCCGCCGCCTTCAAATACACCACCGCCGCCCGCGGGGCGCTGGTCATCGCGACCATGCCGCTTTGGTCGATATTGATCGGACACTTTACCAAACATGAAACAATCACCGCACCCCTGCTGACCGGCATACTGATCACGATCATTGGTCTGGCCTGGGCATTGCAGGACAAGCTGTTGGGCCCGGCGCAGGCGGTCACCTCTTTCACCGGCGAGTTATACATGCTGGCGGCCGCGATGATCGGTGCGATATACAGCAACATCGCCGAATCCGCGTTAAAAAACACCCATGCCAGTCAATTTACCCCGGTGGCAATGCTGGCCGGCTGTATCGTGTTGTCGCCCTGGGCATTATCCAGCCACGTCATCCGGGACCTGCATACCCTCGATATGCTGCAATTGGGCGTCGTCCTGTATCTTGGCTGCATAGCCGGCGGCATAGCCTTTTATCTGTTTAACTGGGTACTCAACAAATCCACCGCCACCATGGCCACACTATTCGTCACCCTGCATCCATTAACCGCAATATTTCTCGCCTGGTTATTACTCGATGAGCACATAACAAGCTCTTTTTTCATAGGCACCGGCATCGTATTCGCGGGACTGATCATTACCCAATGGCCAAGGATTTTTTCGCCGGCATAATATACACAGTATCGCCCCCCACCCGCTTCACCGCAGACCTGCAGGGAACTCAACGCCGCTTTGACTGTCTCAATGCCAACAAACCGATTTCATAACAACGTCACCTGCTACCATGAAAAAAATTATCTTTTTTACCCTCGTATGCGCGATAACCGGCGCATACATCATCAGCCCGCCGGGCCTGCCCCGTGCCTCCCATGCCGAGCAAACGCAACCAGCGCTTGCGATGAACGCGGAAACCGATGGAACGCCCTGGTCGCAACGGGCGGATAACTTCGTCCATCCGGGTGAAGATCAATTAAAAAAGACATTAACGCCGCTGCAATATGACGTCACCCAACGCGACGGCACCGAAAGACCGTTTAACAACCGTTACTGGGACAACAAGCGTGACGGCATCTATGTCGATATCGTCTCCGGCGAACCCCTGTTCAGTTCCGCCGATAAATATCGCTCCGGCACCGGATGGCCCAGTTTCACCCGCCCAATCATCTCAGACGCGGTCACCCTGCATGAAGACCGTAAATTATTTTATACCCGCACCGAGCTCAGGAGCCGCCTGGCCGATTCACACCTGGGCCACGTCTTCGAAGACGGTCCGGCGCCGACCGGCCTGCGCTATTGCATAAACTCGGCATCGATGCGATTCATACCCAAAGAAGCGCTTGAGAAAGAAGGCTACGCTGAGTTTGCAAACCTGTTCAGCCCTTAATTAGATATATCGTCAATCATTTAGGCTGTGGCACTATTCTCAAATAGGGTTTGGGGGCCTTCCAGCCATCCGGGAATTGTTCCTTTGCATCCGCGTCTGAAACCGACGGCACAATAATAACCTCCTCGCCCTGTTGCCAATTTACCGGCGTCGCCACCTTATGCTCGGCGGTCAGTTGAATGGAATCCAGCACCCGCAATACTTCATTAAAATTCCTGCCGGTACTCATCGGATAGGTGATCATTAATTTTACCCGCTTATCCGGCCCGATAATAAACACCGAGCGGATGGTGGCATTATCAGCCGCGGTACGATCCTTTGCCTCACCGCTGGCATGCGGGTGGATCATGTCATACAACCTGGCAACACCGAGATCGGTGTCACCAATCATCGGATAATTGATCTCATGCCCCTGGGTTTCTTCTATGTCCTTCACCCATTGCCTGTGATCATCGACCGAATCGATGCTTAAACCGATGATCTTGCAGTTGCGTCTGGCAAATTCATCCCTCAGACCCGCCATATAGCCCAGCTCAGTCGTGCAAACCGGGGTAAAATCCTTAGGGTGCGAGAACAGGATCGCATAACCATCGCCGATCCATTCATGGAAATTAATCGTTCCCTCTGTCGTTTTGGCCGTGAAATCAGGCGCTTTATCACCAATATGTAATGGCATATGAGCCTCCTCGCAGTTTGATCGGATAAGTAACATTATTTTAGCAAATTCCGGCATAAAATACTGTTTTAATCATCCGGGGCGGTGTTAACCGGCCACCTTTCCAATGCCCATTACGCCGGCGTTGATTTGCAAACTCAGCCTGGATATGGTGAAATTGTTGCATTGCAACAACATTTTTATATGAATAAATCTAAAAAAATCAATTTAGCCCTGCAGGGCGGTGGCTCACATGGGGCATTCACCTGGGGGGTCATTACCAGACTACTCGAGCATGGGAATCTCAGTATTGAGGGCATAAGCGGCTGTAGCTCCGGTGCGGTGAATGGGGCCTTATTGGCTTACGGAACCACGGTGGCAAAGGACGCTGACTCGGTACTCACGCCGCTGAATGAATTCTGGCGGGAGCTGGGCGAGGTATTTACCCACATATTCACCCCCTGTAATGAATTAATGGGGTTCCCGGGACTGGGCGAAAATTCTTCCGCGTTCATGCTGCAATGGTTCACCGGGATGTTGACCCAATTCATGTCTCCATATGTATTCAATCCGGCTGATCTCAATCCTCTGCGCGACTTGTTGGAGGCGCATATCGATTTTGACCGGCTGCGACAAAATGACCGCATCAAACTGTTCGTCGCCGCCACCCACGTTCGCTCCAGTAAATTGAAAATATTTGAACGTAACGAGATCACGGTCGATCATATTCTCGCGTCCGCGTGCCTGCCCTCGATCCATCATGCGGTAAAAATAGACGACGAAATATTCTGGGACGGCGGCCTCGCCGGCAATCCGCCGATCTACCCGCTGATTTTCAACTGTCACGCACCGGACATCATTATTATATTGGTCAATCCATTACAAAAAGAACCGGTGCTCGATTCCATTGAACAGATCCGCGAGCATACCGCCGAGATCGCGTTTAACTCCGCCTTCATGCGGGAAATGCGCGCGATCAGCTTTTCCAAACGCACCATCCGCAACAGTTGGTTGCCTTTGGGGCCGCTGGAACGGAAATTGCGCAATATTCGCATCCACCTGATCAGTGCGGAAAATTACATCAGCGACAGCGACGCCGGCAGCCGTTATAACGCATCGCCGAATCTGTTGCGCAAACTCCACCTTGCCGGCTATGAATGTGCCGAACACTGGCTGGCGGAAAATTACTGCCATATCGGTCATACCGGCAGCATAGAGTTGGAAACCGTGTTTGAATAACACGATTATTGAGAAAATCACCGGCACCAAGGCGAATATCCGGTTTCAAGCAGGGCTTCCCAGGCTGGACACACCCGGTCGGCAAAACCATTAAGCGTTAAGCAATCACCGGGGTATGGTACCCAAAGACGGCTGCACGGGGACGGTCTGCCGGTAACGCTACTCAACCCATGAACCGGAGACAAAGAGGACTTGGGATCGACCCTGAACAGTTCCCGCTTCAGACTCATATTATGGATTAGAAAATACCGCCCGGACACCGGTCGCGGCAGACGGAGACCGTCAAACAGACGGCCTTGTGTCGGCCTGAGCCGACGTTCACCCGGCCCGGACCGATTGCCGGCGCGTCAAATCAACTTAATCAACCCGACGATCAGACCGATCTGAGCAATCGTCGCACCCATCATCCAGCGCACCAATCTTGCTTCGGTATTGGCAATGGCCTCATTCACCCCGGCTATGTCCGCCTGGGTGGCCAGGCGCAATTTTTCTATTTCCGCCTTCACCTCGGCGATGTCTGCCTGCGTGTCCGTGCGCAGTTTCTCGATGTCCACCTGCGTGGCCGCGCGCAGTTTCTCCATATCTGCCTGGGTGGCCAGGCGGAGTTTTTCTATGTCCTCCTTGGTGGCCAGGCGGAGTTTCTCTATATCCCCCTTCACCTCGGCGATGTCCGCCTGTGTAGCCGCGCGGAGTTTTTCTATATCCGCCTTGGTGGCCAGGCGGAGTTTTTCTATATCCGCCTTGGTGGCCAGGCGGAGTTTTTCTATGTCCTCCTTGGTGGCCAGGTTGCTGTTAATCATAGCGACCTGCTCACCGGCGAGGGCTTCGGCCTGGGCTTCGGTGAAACCGGACTCGGTCAGATGCTTAACAAATTTATGCGTATCAAATGCAAGGGCTTCCACATTCAGGTACCGAATAATGATTTATATATGTACGGCAGGGATCTTCCTCCTGCGACGATTCTCCATCCAGTTTAGCCATTTATCCCGACCCGTCAAGTCCGGGTCTTTGCCAATATGAGATGAGGCTAAAGGAGGGCCGTGTTTCTACCATCAAATGAGTCGGATATAGCCCGCGATTCCCGTTCCTGATGGGAGGATGAAAACCATATTGAGGTTCAGTATGATGATGGGTGGGCGGGGATAATGGGCCGGTGCCGCCGCCGGGGTAGCCGTATTGATCGCGCCGGCGGCGTCGGCAAAGGCTGGCTCGGATAACTATTCGGTGCCTTCTCCGGCTCCATCAGTGCCCTTGGTACGTACCTCGGACAGATTCAGCAGGTCCAAATGAGTGAGGGTCAGGCTGTTGGCACCGCTGCCGCTGAGGTCGATGCGCTCTATGCTGCTCAGGCGGTGATCGGCGGGCCGCTGACGCAATGTGGATGGTATATAACACCGGTTTGCGCGAGAAAATGGATTGGACGATCGTTGAGAATACTGATTTAGATACGCGGAATTATTTGTTGGAACAGACCTCGGAAAAGACTGTTAAATGGGATGATTTGAAAAAGGAAGTTAGTTCAGGCTATTGGACATATCTACACGGGTTTTCATCATCAGACCCTGATGATTTTCATATCGACCATCGTGTGCCATTTAGCTGGATTGTTGAAGAGTATCCCGAATTTCGTAATTTACCCGAAGAAGAGCAACTTGCCATTTTTAATGACCAGGATAATTTGCAGGTTCTCCGTGATGACCACAATAGGGAAAAGGGAACGGAGAGTCTGGAGGAATACGCGCCAAAAATCTGTTCAGAAACAGAGCGAAACAAATTTTTAACCGCTGGTTTGGAGTATCAAGAAAAACTGAAGGATTTCTTCAGTGGCAAGCGCTGGTCATGATTCTTTTATATACAGAACTGGACATAAATCACCCTGGCAGCGCGGGGTTTAGCCATAGTCCGGCTGCGCCGGTTATAGCTAATGCATGCGCCCGCGGATCAGTGAAAACAATAATCCCGGAATACACAAAATCGCGGCCACGGCGAAACTGATCTTGATGGCGCGGAAAAGAGTGGAATAGATTGCGGGGGTGATCTCAACCGCGCCTATGATCAGCACAAATACCAGCGTCACCAACGCCATGCTGCTCATTTGTCCCAGGATCCGCACGGTTGCTATCGATCCGGCGGCACTGCCATAAAACGGTTTGGCCACCGCGCTCATGATCGCATTGGCATTGGCGGGCGAAAACAGGCTGAAGCCAAGCCCGGTCAACGCCAGCGCAATAATAATGTAAGTGACCGAACTGTTGATATCCATTAAGGCCAGCAGCAGCAGGCCGAAGGCGGTCAAAAACGTCCCCAGTGTAGCGATGATCCGCGGCTCGATCCTGTCGGACAGGCGACCGGCGACCGGGGATACGATGGCCATGGTCAAGGGTTGCACCATCATGATCAGTCCGGTAACGGTGGCACTGATGGCCTTGATGTATTGCAGATACAGGCTGATCAGTACGACGTTGGCATAGGTGGCGGTATAAATGATCAGGGCCACGAGACAGGAAAAGCTGAATAAACGGTTGCTGTAAAACAGGCTGACGTTGAAAATCGGATGATCCTTGTTGCGGACGTGCGCTAAAAACCACGTCACCGTGACCGCCGCCACGACGATACAGGCGTAACTGAATAAATTTGGCAGGGTCGAGATGCCCAGGCAAAAGAGTGCAATGGTGACGCCATATAATATCGCCCCCTTGCCGTCAAACTGTCCTTTTTCATCGGCGGACCACTCCACCGGCACCTGGGTCAAGCCAATCAGCAATACGATGAACGCCAGCGGAATATGCAGGATAAAACTGGCGCGCCAGCCAAATAAGTCCACCAGGTAACCGCCTATCAATGGCCCGCCGGTGAGTCCGAGATAGATCATCGATACCGTCAGCCCAATTGCGTGCCCGCGTTTGGCGGGGGGGAGCACCGAAGAGACAAGCGCAATCTGGGTTGCGTATAACATCGCCGCGCTCACCCCCTGTAAAAAACGGGCAAGTAATAACCAGGGGCCGGTCATCGCGACGGTAGCCAGCAATGAGGTCACGATCACACATACGGTGCCGGCTAAAAATATCCGCTTGCGACCATACATATCGGCCAAGCGACCGAAGATCAGGACAAATATTGCACTCGCCATCAAGTAGGCCATCGGCACCCAACTCAGGGTAACCGCGTCCAGGCTCAGGTCCCTGGCAATCGCCGGCAGCGCGACGTTGACCGCAGACAGCATCAATGGCGTGGTAAATGCGTTTAATAACACCATGATCAGGGTAAATCTTTGAATCTTTGCGTTGGCTTGCGCCATGTTAGTCCTCTCTATCGATGCAATGTGCCGGAGGTTTAGTATATCGAACTTAACCCCCCCTGCCCCCCCCTTGTCAGGGGGGATCAATGCGGGGTGGTTGTTTGGGCCGCGGGATCGGGGCGGTCCATACTATCCACCGCCGAGGCGATTATCGGCGATTCGGGATAATTCTGGTGTAAGGCTCAAGACGCCGGGTGGCACCGAACTTTTGATTTGTCACAATGGCAATGATAGCGATGCATGTTATCGCCGCACGTTTGAGACGACTGCGGTGCGCCGATCAGACTATGGGCGGCCAACACGGGGCGGATATATGGAGAAGTGGCGATCACGTTATGCCACGGGACTTCACCCCAATGGCAATGAGTTTAATGCGCGCTTACGCCGTCCTCATCCCCCAATCGCTTTAATCTAAACAGTTTCCCGTTGCCTTCATCGGTGAGCAGATACAGCTTGCCATCCGGCCCCTGGCGAACGTCGCGTATCCGGCCTAATTTCCCCGCCAGGGTGCGTTCTTCATGGATCACTTTATTATCTTTAAGCTCAAGCCGAACCAATTGACCGAATTTTAATGAGCCGATGAATAAATCACCCTGCCATTCCGGGAAATCATTGCCGGTATAAAACGTCATCCCGGATGGCGCGATGGAAGGCGCCCAGTAGTGCAGGGGCTGTTCCAGGCCGGCCTTGGCGGTGCCCTCACCTATGCTGGTACCGATAACGTAATTCACGCCATAAGTGATCACCGGCCAGCCGTAGTTTTTCCCCGGCTTCATCAGATTGAGTTCATCCCCGCCCTGGGGCCCATGTTCATGGGCGTAAATTTCACCTGTTTCAGGGTGCATCGCCAGTCCCTGGATATTGCGATTACCGTAGGTGTATATCTCCGGCAGCGCATTGTTCACGCCTATAAAGGGATTATCCTTGGGCACCGCCCCGTCGGCATGGACGCGAATTAAGGAACCGGCATGATCGCCGAGGTCCTGAGCGCGCAGGCGATCGGCACCATCCCCAAGGCTGATAAACAGGATATTATCCCGGTCAAATAAAAATCTTGAACCAAAATGGCGGCTTGTCTTTTTCTTCGGCACCACCTTGAAGATCATCTCAAGGTTCTTGAGCGCGTGACCATCGAGAACTGCGCGTATCACTTCAGTGCCATAGCCAACCGAGGCTTTGCTGACGTAAGATAAATAGATGGTTTTGTTTTGCTGATAGGCCGGATGCAGGGCCACGTCCAGCAGGCCGCCCTGACCATGCTCGCGAATCCTGAACAGGCCGGATACGACTTGCTTGTGTCCGTGTTCGTCTATCCGCAGCAATTTACCGTCGCGTTCAGTCACCAGCATCCCGCCTTCCGGCAAAAAAGCCATGCTCCAGGGATGCACCAGCCCATCGGCGATCTGCTCCGCCTCAAACCGGTACAATTCCGAATCAAACGCGGCCGCGAGTGACGCCAGTGAAACCTGAGCGCACAGGATCAGGACCAGCAGTTGCGGCAAAATATTCATGGTTTTCCGGCAATCACAATCGCACGCTTAGGCGCGGGATAACCCTCCACGGTCAAATTTTGATCATTGGCATCCAAAAAATCGGCCAGGGATTCAAATATCATCCATTCAGTACCTCTTTGTTCCACCGTTGTCGTGGGTGAAATATCAACCAACTGCGCGTTAATGAAGCCGCTGTCGGCGATCCATTCAAGCAAACGCCCGCAGGATGGGATATGCCGGACGTTATTCATTTTGGCATATCGGCCCCTGGGCCGCAGCACCTCCATATTACCCCGATTCACGATCAATGTCTCCAGTATTAATTCACCCCCCGGCCGCAGGCATTGATAGAGTCTATCCAGATGAGCGACAGGATCGCGCTGATGATAGATCACCCCCATTGAAAAGACGCTGTCGAAACACAATCCCCTGCATTCCAGGGCCTCCAATTTAAATGGAAAAATATACAGGCGGTCGTCATTAATATACCGGTTCGCCGCATGATACTGCATAACGTAACGTAACGTCGGGTCAACCCCCACTATCGCATCCGCCCCCCGCCCCAGGGTCCGCCAGGCGTAGTAACCATTGCCGCAACCGACGTCCAGGATCACCCTGCCTGCAAGCGGGCTGAGGTTACCCGCAAGCCGGTCCCATTTCAGGTTGGATCGCCACTCCGCGTCCAGATCGATGCCGAACCAATCGAACGGCCCCTTGCGCCACGGCATCAATACCCGCAATCGTTTTTTTAACTCTTCCCTGTCGTCATCGGAACAATCATCCGGGTCGCCAATTTGGATCGCGGCTTGATCCAACGCGATCCTTGAAGCAACAATATCCGGCAGACTGTTGACCGCTGCCCGCCAAATGCGAAAGTCACCGTGACTCACGGCATTGAAATATGCGTCATGTTGCCGCGTCAAGGTCGATGCAAGCCCCGACATTTGGCGGCCTTCAAGCCGTTCAATCAAGCGTTCGGGCACACCCGCATGATTCATTCTGGTTTGAAGCAGACAATTGAAACAAAATTAAGGCATTTCAACCACACCACGGCGTCAATCAAACCGACCGCATTCAACCTTGCGATATGGGCCGGCACGGTTTCGGGAAGCAATACATTTTCCAGTGCGGTTCTTTTCTGGGCGATTTCCAGATCATTGTAACCATTGTGTTTTTTAAGGCGTTCGTGTAACGCCTCCATGCCGTGTCGGTGACGCGCAGTGGTCTCAATAATTTTTTCCGATAATACCAACGCCGCACCCGGCACCATCCCCGCATACACACCCTCAAGAATGGACCGGCGTTCCGCTATCGGAATAAACTGCAGGGTATAATTCAGCACTACAAAAGACGCATTATCGATAATAATATTGCGCAGGTCTTCACACACCACTTCGACCGGCGTCGGGGAGGGCTCGCGGTCGATATTCCGTTGGCAACGCTCTATCATCGCCGGCGCATTATCGACGCAAACAAGGGTGCAGTTTTTGTCGCTGAGGTGGGGCCGCATCGCTATCGTCATCGCCCCCAGTGAACATCCCAGATCGTAGATTTTTGTGTCCGGTCTGGCGTACTGCCCGGCCAGTATTCCGATCAGCGACAATAAGGTCGGGTAGCCCGGCACCGAACGGTGAATCATGTCGCCAAATATCTCGGCAACCTGCTCATTAAACTCAAACGGTTTTACCGGCGCCTTATCCGCCCGAAAGAGTCTGTCAGTTTTTGCCACGGCCCACCCCGCCCGCGGGCATCAAACCGGCGCGGTGGTGCTATCGGCGCCCATATCCGGTGCGCCGAGGGATCCGGGCGATTTGACTCGCCGCCGTCGATGGGGTTGAACAATGGGCGGCTTAGCCGTGAAACACTGTTCATAGCCGCCTTGTTGCAGATTTTTATTGACGGAACCGCGACCATCAAACACAAAACACTCGCCCCGCCAGAGATTCTCTGCCGGCGACACCTGATCCAAATAACGCAGTATGCCGCCGTGTAATTGATAAACCCACTTGTAGCCCCGCGTCAACATAAACGTGCCGGCTTTCTCACAACGAATACCGCCGGTGCAAAACATCGCCACCGGTTTATGCCTGGCAGGCTCCAATTTAGAAGTTACATATTGCGGAAATTGTCGGAAACTATCGATATCCGCTGAGCGTGCATTTCTGAAGCTGCCGATCCCGTATTCATAGCGGTTGCGAACATCCAGCAACAATACCTCCGGATCGGCTATCAGCCGGTTCCATTCAGCGACGTTAAGCCGGGCCGCGGCATTCCGGGTCGGATCCAGATTCGCCACCCCCATCGTCACGATCTCTTGTTTTAATTTGACCTTGAGGCGCTGAAACGGTAACTCGGCGGCGATAGATTCCCTGTATTCCAGATTTAAAAAGCGCCGGTCCCGATACAGATAGTCAAAAAACAAATCGATTGCCTCTCTGGAACCGGCAATAGTTCCATTAATGCCCTCCTCCGCCAACAACAGGGTGCCCTTGAGTTGCAACCGCTTGCAGCGGTCGAGCAGGCTCGATTGCATCTCCCGATAATCCGGCAGGCGAACAAATTTATACAGGGCCGCGACGACCCTGGCCTGATGGCTATTTGCAGACATGCTCAGGGTCATGCATGACCACCGTGCTATTGAACGGTGATCGTGATCACTTCGGAAAACAACGCCGGATCGTGAGGAAAGTGAGCAAAATCACCCAACAACAATTGCAGGCTGTGGGTGCCGGGAGGCAATTCAATCTGTGCTTGTGTCTGTCCACCGCCAAAATGCCGGTAATGGTCATCGTTCGGTATCGGCTGATTCAGATTCGGCAACGGCGCATCGATGATCAAATGATGATGACCGGTGTTTTCCACCGCGGTCCCGGCGGGGGCAATCCCCATGCCCCGCAAGCCCATTACCACGGTGACCGGACTGGTTACCGTTGCACCATTTTGAGGCGCAATAAAATATGGCCCCGCGCCTTCCTGCGAGGCGGTTGCATTGACTGCCGCGCCGAAACAGAACACCCCCAGCACGACCATAAGATTCATACGATACTTCATAAATATCAATAATAATTAAGCATAACCGCCACAGAGTATATCAGAAATGGCGACGGTGTATTGCATCGCGGTAACACTCCGGGCGAATCAAAAGCACGGGATGGGAGCAACTATACACTCAGTGACGGCAACCGAACCCGGCCGATCAGGTCGCCGGCCCGATGATACAACGGTCATAGCACGGGTGAGCGTATGGTCAGTCCCGGATGTAACAGGATATCCGGCCGCTCCAGTTCCGCATAAGTGTGACGGATTAAATAAAACCGTAATACGTCATAGTATTGCTGAATTTGCTCAACAAACTTAACCGGCTCACCCCCTCTTGCCCGGCCGTGCTTGGTTTGTTCATACCATTGTGGATCGGCAAGCAGCGGTAAAAACTGCTTGACCGCGTCCCATTTATCCGGGTTTTTGCCGGATTTTTCGGTCAATATGCGCGCATCCTCGAGATGCCCAAGTCCGACGTTATAGGCGGCCAGCGCCAGCCAAAGTCGGTCCGGATCAGCAAGCCGCTTGGGCAGGGACGCCATGAGTAATGCCAGATAGTCGGCGCCGCCGCTGATACTGGCGTGCGGGTCCAGGCGATCGCGAATGCCCATGCGTTGCGCCGTGGTTTGAGTCAGCATCATCAGCCCCCGCACACCGGTAAATGACGTTGCCTGTGGGTCCCAGTTGGATTCCTGATAGCTGATTGCCGCCAACAAACGCCAGTCTATCGATACCCTCAACGCGGCGCTTTCAAAATAATAACGGTATTGCGGCAGCAAGGCGTCAATACGTCGCAGGAATACCAGGCTGCTGAGATAATCCAGGCCGCCATCGCCGACAAAATAGGCATATTGACCCGGTTCCCCGGACCCTGAGAGTTTGTCAAAATAGACCTGGGCGCAATCATAAAGCGAGGAATCTTCGCTTGCCGGGAATAACCAGCGGGCGGTGGTATTATCCACGCTAAAAGCCTTGTCTAGCCTTGGATAAATACGCCGAAAATAATCAAAACTATCACTATCGATCAGCGTGTAATAATAACCGCGAGCACTGATCATCTCCAACAATGACACAATATTAAAGTCGCCGTCTTCTCTCCAGCGCAAATCATCAAATTCCGATTGCAAGCTGCCAAGCAATGCCGATTGTCTGCTATCAGGGGTGATGATTAAACGATCGCGGGCAACGTCATGCAATCCCTCAGGCCTGTTATTATCGCGATTATAAACCAGATACCATTCGCCGCCGCCATACGCAGGCCCGGTTTTTTGCTCAGGGTTATCCTGCAGAACCGTGCTTCCGGGGACTCCGATATGAATCCCACCCTGTCTTAACAATCGGTTCAATTCATCCAAATTGGTCAACGGCACCGGTTTTAAACGCACGTTTATGGAGCTTGCAAAGTCATTAATCAAATCATACTCGACGCCGCCAACCGCGCCATTATCGACAATATAATGCGCCGGTGAGGGCAGAATGCCGACGCGCAATTCACCCACGGATTTGATCCGATCCAATTGATTATCGGGGCCGTTGGATATCAGCAACCATGGCGCCAAACCGGCCACCACAAGCAAACCGCCTAATTTCAATATTGCCGTCATAGCGCTCGGAAAAAACCAGAATTAATGCTTATTTGGAAAATCAAACGCATTCATTTGTTCAGACAAACCCATGCCGGGCGCCGGATACACCCGAAATGATTCAGTAATTACGGTTATTGAGCCGCCGATGCCAGCAATAGCGAGAAGTAATGATTGTCGGATTCAAAATGTCGTTGCACTTTCAGGTCGGCGCTGATCAGCAGCTTTTCAATGCCGTCATAACTGTATTTCTGACTGATCTCGGTCAGGATCGAATCCTCCGAATTAAAATGCACTATTTCATTCAACCCGGCTATATTGACGTCCTGATTGCGCGTCGCGGTCAACCGCATTTCAATACGCGCCAGTGCGTCATTAAACCCGGCGTTGTGCCTGAAACCATCGAGTGCAAAATCCGCATCGAGTTCCCGATTAATCACGTCCAACACGTTCAGGTTAAATTTCGCAGTCAAACCTTGTTGGTCATTATAAGCGGCATTGAGAACCTCCGACGCTTTAACCCTGTCGGCGCCAATCAACAGGAAATCATCGGCATTCATATGACTCTGTACCTCTTGCAGGAATCCAATGGCGGTGTCATATGAGAAATTGCCTATGGTACTGCCCAAAAAAACAAACAGGCGGGGATCATTACAAACGGGCAGATTATCGAGGCCGGCGTGATAATCCCCCAATAAGGGATGGACGGTAAGCCAGTCATACTCCCGGCATAATTGTGCGGCCGCTTGTTCCAGAGTTTCCAGGCAATACTCAAACGGCGCATAATCACAGTGGCGACCAAGCCGTTGACAAGCATCGAATAATCGCCGCGTTTTTTGCGAATTGCCGCTGCCGAATTCAAGAATCTGACGCGGACGGGTGCACTGAATTATTTCCCCGGAATGTTTGCTTAACAATACATCTTCGGTGCGAGTGGCATAATATTCCGGGGTGTTGCATATCCTCTCGAACAATTTAGACCCGTAAGCATCATAGAAATATTTTGGCGGCAATGAACGAGGCTCACTGATTAAACCGGCGCGAACGTCCTCAGCAAGATCGGGCACGTACCGAGTCGGCACGACCTCAAAACAGGTTATTCCGTCTTTGATCACCGATTGTGGTGTATTACCATCCATAATGCAGTCTGGTTATGAGTCACACGTAAAATAAACCCGGAGCCGGTCATCATTCGATTCATCACATGCAGATCAAAGACATCTACACGCGCGAAGGAATTTGGCCGGAGGGAGCAAAGCAACCCATATTATCCCTGTCATCACCGGATCATGTCAAGACAACGTATAGATCCACCACATATCGCACTGTTTGTTGTGATCGATGCCAGACTGTACCGGTGTTTTAAGGCCAGGCCCTCCGTGGGGCGGCGGATGGAATCGTGTTTGAGCAGCCCATCGGCCAGGTGCGGGGAAATTCTCGCCTTTATATTGGATGATCAGCATCTTTATTTTGTTGGAACAAGCCTAAACAGTATTGGTAATAAATTATCTTTCATTTTCAATCTGAGTATTTATACAGAGTGGATAAAAGGCAAAAAAACAATACCCGCCAATTTTGTGGTATGAAGGAGGTTCGCAAATGAAAACCATAAAAAGGTGGAGGTCTAACAATGTTCGGATTCATTGAATGGGCGGATAGTCGGATCGCAAAAATGCGCTGTTTTGATATTGTTGCCATCAAGCTCGCAGTGCTTCTGTTCACCTTGTTTTTGGTCAAGATTTGGCCGCCACTGATCGCACTCAATTGGCGGATATATCTGATCCTCGCGATCATTGTCGCAATGCCGCCGATTGTCCGCAGCTTTGAGCGCGGCATGATCGCCTTTTATTCGGTGGTTTATCTGGCGATCTATCTGGCGGTGGAATTTCTGACCACGCTTTAGTCATAACGGGGAATGAGCTGAGCGAGGGCGATCTCCGGGTCGACCACCATTATCTTGGCGTGTTTGTGAAAATAGTTGATAATGAGATACCTCACTCGCAACGACGTGGTCGTCGGGAGACAGTCGCGAGCTCGATAAAATACAAGGGTGTAAATCGGCGGCAAACACGCCGTCATTGCAGACTTACCGGGATTGTAATAATACACATGCAGAGCTTTAACCATGGCACACTTGGCCGGCACTTATTCAGTGTTAGACAGATTGGCAAATAGCCGATGCAGGATGTAATTCAATATATATACGATGCCGCCGAGATCATTACCCCGACGCAGCGTTTAAGCCGTCATCTGCACCATCGCTATGCCACGCTGCAATTACAGGCGGGCAAGCGAGCATGGGAAACGCCGAGTGTTCTGCCCTGGGCTGTCTGGTGTAATCGCGAATGGCGGGATACGTCGCTGATGACGGAACGGCGGCCGATTTTATTGAATGGTTGCCAGCAGCAAATTTTATGGCAACAGGCGGTGCGGCAATCGGATTTCGCCGGTCAGTGCCTGCAGCCACTGGCAACGGCAAGGCTTGCAATGCGTAGCTACCGGATTTGTAAAAGTGCCGAGCTCGCCATATTTCCCGATAATGTGCATCTGAATGATGATGCCTGCGCCTTTAAGACCTGGGCGCAGGACTATGAACACACACTGGCCGGAAATAACTGGGTGGATGACGCCAATCTGGCCGATCATATCGCCAAAAACCTGCCCCACCAGGCCGGTCGACATATTGTATTGTACGGCTTTGATCGCCACACCTTGCAACAACAGACGTTGATTAAGGCATTAATAGCCAAAGGCTGCCGGGTCAGCACCGCCACAATTCGGAAACAAAACCAGTCCGTTCTGGCATACGCCGCCCCTGATAACCGCCTGGAGATCAGCCGCGCGGCGCTATGGGCAAAACAAAAATTAACGGCCTGCCCTGAGGCCAGCATAGGCATAGTTTCACTCGACCTGCACTCACGGCGCAGCCATATCGAAAATGAATTTTCCAACGCCCTCGCCCCCGGATCATTGATGCAATTTGAGGGAAGCGAAGTTAAGCCCTATACCATTGCCTTGGGCAAACCGTTATCGGATTATGGCATCGTTCACACCGCGATGGCGTTGCTGAAATTGGCCATGGGCAGGATCCCATTAAGCCGGCTAAGTACGATATTGCTGTCACCGTATATATCGGGAAGAGAGGTGGAGCAGTTTGAGCGCGCCCGCTTTGACTCATACCTGCGCAAATACGGCGAACAAAGCCTGACGCCAGCGACCTTACTGCGGCTGGCGGCACAACAAAACCAACCCCATCCACAGTGCAAAATATTTATCAGGCACTTCAAGGCATTCCATATACACCATGCAAACAGTCCCGAATCACAATCCCTGCGTGATTGGGCAAAGACATTTGCCCACTGGTTGACGCTGTTGGGCTGGCCGGGAGACCGCCCCCTGAACAGTGACGAACACCAAATCATCCAGGCCTGGCAGGCCGCGTTGCAACAGCTTGCCAGTTTGGATCAAATCAGCCCGGCGGTCGCCTGCCAATCGGCGTTATCGCGACTGTCATGGATTATTGCAGATCGCAATTTCCAGCCGCAAACTGCGGAAACCCCGGTGCAGATTTTAGGCCCGACCGGTGCCGCCGGGATGCAATTTGATCACTTGTGGGTGCTGGGCATGCACGATCAACAATGGCCGCCGGCGGCCAAACCCGATCCATTTATTCCGCTCAAGCTGCAAACCGAGGCGGACCTGCCCGCCGCGACTGCGAAACAACAATACCAACTGGCAAAGCAAATCACCCAACAATTAACCGATTCAGCCGGGGAAGTGGTTTACAGCTACGCCGAACACGACCATGACCGACAATTACGCCCCAGCCCGTTAATTACCCGGTTTTTAAATGATGCAAGCCGGCTCGACAACGCCAACCGGGCCAACCGGGACGATTTCAAGACTGCGATCTTTAAGTCACAAAAATTAGAGACCTTTACCGATGACCGGGCGCCGGCCATCACCCGGGAAAACATAGTCCGCGGCGGCACTGCAATATTCAAAGATCAGGCCGCGTGTCCGTTTAAGTCGTTCGCCAAACACCGGCTGCATGCCGACGGCCTGGCGCAACAGAATATTGGCCTTGATGCCGCGGAACGCGGTCTGCTGGTGCATAAGATATTGCAGCACCTTTGGCAACGATTAAAAACCTCGGACCGGCTCAGGCAACAATCGCAACAGGAGACGGATAAATTGATCCGGGAGGTTGTCGCCGCAACTCTGAGACAGTGGGCGGCAAAAAGACCGTCAATGTTCACCCCCCGCTTTACTCAATTGGAAGACCGGCGGCTGGTAACCTTAATAAGCGAATGGCTGGCATTGGAACGCGAGCGCCCGCCGTTCAAGGTTATAGCGACGGAACAACGACATGAACGGCGGTTTAACGATATCGAGATCCGGATGCAAATTGACCGGATCGACCAATCGGCCGATGGCGAACTGCTTATTATTGATTATAAGACCGGTGCCGCCACTATCGACGATTGGCAAACCGAACGCCCCAAAGAACCGCAACTGCCGTTATATGCAATCACCACCGAAGGCCATATTGCCGCGGTGGTTTTCGCCAGGGTCAAGCGCGGCGAAATGCGATTTATCGGCATAGCCAAAGATGAGGACTTGATTCCCAAAGTAAAGCGACCCCAAGAGGCTGCCTGGATGGAACAACTGCAGCAATGGCGGCAAACACTCACGGTGCTGGCTGAAAATTTCCGGCAGGGCCGGGCGGAGGTCAACCCCAAAGACCCGCAGGCCTGTCAATATTGTGATCTGCACGCCCTGTGCCGCATCCATGAAAAGACCGGCGTACAGATATGAACCACACGACGCCAATAAACCGGGGACGCTAATGCAACCGCCCGATCAGCAACAGCGCCGACAGGCTATCGATCCCCAACGGTCATTCATTATTCAAGCGCCGGCCGGATCGGGTAAAACCGAATTATTGACCCAGCGCTATCTGCGCTTACTGGCCCTGGTCGACTCGCCGGAAGAGATCATTGCCGTCACCTTTACCCGCAAAGCCGCCGGGGAAATGCAAAGCCGAATCCTGACGGCGATTAAGGCCGTTAAAACCGGGCGGCCGCCGCAAAGCCCCCACCAGCGGCAAACCTGGGAGCTGGCGCGGAGGGTATTAACGCAGGATCAACAACAGAACTGGGAGCTCAGCGACAATCCGGTGCGTTTGCGTGTACAAACCATCGATTCACTCTGTGCCGGCCTGGCGAAACAAATGCCGATGCTGTCGCGCCTTGGCACACAGCCGGAGATCGTCGACGACGCCGAGCCTTTATATCAACAGGCGGCAATCAATACCCTCGCCGAACTCGAAACTGACGCCGACTATGCCGATGAGATTGCCTGCCTGCTGTCGCATCTGGACAACGATCTGCAACGCATTACAGGCCTGATCGTGGAGATGTTAAAAAAGCGTGATCAATGGCTGCACCATGTGACCCAAACGCAGGTGCGCACGGAACTGGAACAGTCATTAAAAAATGCCATTGAGGAACAGCTTGGCGATCTTATAGCCGTATTCCCGCGTGCAGTTGAAGCCGAGCTTTGCGATATTCTGCGTTTCGCCGCCGGCAATCTAATCCGGGAAAATAACGTCGCCGAGCCTGTTCACCATGAATCCGCCACCCTGCCGGGGCAACAGGCCGAGGACCTGGGGCAATGGCTAAGCATAGCGGCACTATTACTAACCGGGGACGATACCTGGAGAAAGTCGTTTAACAAGCGCAATGGATTTCCCGCTCCCAGGGACAACCCGCAGAAGAGCAAGGAACGCGCCGACATGAAACAACGCATTGCTGACCTGAGCGCACAGTTACAACAAGTGGATGGGCTGCGGGACCGGCTTGCGGCAATAAAGGCATTACCGCCGGCACGCTATGATGACAATGAGTGGCAAATGGTACGGGCCTTATGCACCTGTCTGAAAGTCGCCGCGGCACAACTGCGATTATGTTTCGCGGAACGCAATCAAATCGATTACATCGGCATGGCTCAGGCGGCAATTGACGCGCTGGGTGAAGAGGATGCGCCGACCGATCTGGCCCTGCACCTGGATTATCAAATCAAACATCTGCTGGTGGATGAATTTCAGGATATTTCAATTAACCAGTACCGGTTAATCACCCAACTCACCGGCGCCTGGGGGGCGGATGAAGATCGCAGTCTATTCCTGGTGGGAGACCCGATGCAGTCCATCTACCGATTTCGGCAGGCCGAGGTGGGGCTGTTTATGAAAACCTTTCAGCAACGGTGTCTGGGACAAATACCATTAACGCCGCTACGGTTATCGGTTAATTTCCGATCTTTGCCGGGCATAGTCGCCTGGGTCAATGACAGCTTTGCCGGAATACTGCCCGCTCAGGATGATATTGCCGCCGGGGCGGTGCGTTACAGCCCATCCATCGTCCAGCAGGATCAAGCCGGTGCCGGTGGCGCCGTCAACCCGCATCCATTGTTTAACCATGCCGGGGTAAAGGAGGCGCGGCAGGTGCGGAATATCATCGGGACAATCAGACGCGACAACCCGGACGCCGGTATCGCAATATTGGTGCGCAACCGCAGGCATTTAAATGAACTGGTGCCGCAGTTAAGAAACCACGACCTGCCCTTTCAGGCGATAGAGATCGATGCATTGGGCCAACGGCCGGCGATACAGGACATATTGGCATTGACCCGCGCCTATATCCATCCGGCCGACCGTACAGCCTGGCTGGCGGTATTACGCGCCCCCTGGTGCGGCCTGTCGTTACAGGACCTGCACAGCCTGGTCAACCATGAAAGCAGCAGCACGATATGGCCCGCGATCACCGATCCAAAACGACAACAACGGCTGGATCAACGGGCCGCGGCAAGATTGCAAAGGCTGATCAAATGTTTTAGCGCGGCCTTTGACGCCCGGCAGCGGCGACCATTAAGAAAAATAATCGAAACCCTGTGGATCAGCCTGGGGGGCGCGGCGGCCCTGACGGTGGAAAATGATCTCGACAATATCAACACCTATTTTGAATTATTGGAGCAATTTGACCGCGGCGGTGAAATAGATGACCCACAGCGATTTATGGACAAGGTGCAGCAATTATATGCCGCCCCCGATAAACAATCCGGCAATATCCTGCAGATCATGACCATACACAAAGCCAAAGGGCTGGAATTTGACCATATTATCCTGCCGGGTCTGGGACACGTTCAAAAACGCGGACAGACTGACTTATTAAAATGGACGTTAAAGCCGAATCGGCGACAGGGAGATGACTTAATCCTGGCGCCGATAAAACAGGCCGGGGAAACAAAGCCCCCGATCTACCAATACCTCCAACATCTGGAACAAAAAAAGCAGCATTATGAGGAAATACGATTGCTGTACGTGGCCGCAACCCGTGCCAGAATCTCGCTGCATCTGCTGGGTCACGCCGCATTAAAACCGAATCAAAACGGTGACAGCCACTGTAGCCCCGCGCCACACTCCTTATTACACCATCTCTGGCCGGTATTGCGGCAACAATACGAGGCGGCCATGCCAAAACAAATTGCCGCGGATACGGCCAACCCCGGCACAACCATCAACAATCATCTGCACCGACTCCATCAGGACTGGCGGTGCCCGTCTCCCGATCCCCCAATAGAGTGGGCGGGCAAACACAACGCGACCGAGGCCGAGCCGGAATATATCGCCATCGAATACCAGTGGGCCGGTGAGACCATCAGGCAGATCGGGATGGTGGTGCATCAATTCCTGAAACAGATCGCGGAACAGGGCGCCGACCAATGGAACGCCGCGAGAATCGGACAAAACAACGCACGTTTTGTAACCCTGTTGCAACAACAGGGAGTGCCGGACCAGGAAATAGACTGGGCCTGCGGCCAAATTGCAGAGGCACTCAGTAACACCCTGCGAGATGAGCGCGGCCGCTGGATCCTCAATGACCATAAAAACCAACACAATGAATACCCGTTGAGCGGACTGTTCCAGGGCAGGCTGATCAACGCCGTTATCGATCGCACCTTTGTCGATGAAGACGGCGTGCGCTGGATCATCGACTATAAAACCAGCCGCCACGAAGGCCCGGATATGGACACTTTCCTCAACCATGAACAGCAACGACACCGGGACCAGTTGACAAAATACGCCGGCCTGATGGGGGCCATGGATGACGGCCAAATCAAGCTGGGGCTGTATTTCCCCCTGCTACGGGGCTGGCGTGAATGGAGCCCGTAAGGGCCCTGTATAAAATCAATCCGCCCCGGCGTCAGTGGCTGAATTGTTGCCACGGCTTTTTTGAACAAATGCGGACCCAAACTCTTAAAAAATTCAGGTCTATAAATTTACAAATCCAAAAGCTCAGCAAGCCGCCGCTCGGACACAACACAGTATTCCTTTGAAACGTCTATGCCCAGATAACGGCGCCCGGTTTTTTTAGCCGCCACGCAGGTCGTTCCCGCGCCATTGAACGGATCCAGGACCATATCGTCCTTAAAACTGAACAGGGTCAAAACCCGATGCGCCAACTCCTCCGGAAACATCGCGGGATGACCGTACCGGGTCATATTTCTTTCCGGCGCTATAGACCATTTTGCATAAACCCATTGCTTGAAATCATCCCCGGATATATCGGCGTTGTCTTTTTCCCCCGGTTTCTTTAGTGAACCCTTGCAAAAGACTTCAAGAAATTCCCAACTGTACTTCATATACGGATTGGAAGGACTCTTCCAGCTTCCCCAGGCCGTGTACTTGCAATTGTAATTATTTTTCTCCCACAGAATTTCGCTTTTCCATATTAGTTTTTTTTCGTTCGCCAGATAATTGCTGATAATATGATGCGACGGAATATAATCGGAATACAGCGGCTGCACGTTGATGATCAGCCGCCCCCCAAATACTAAAACCCGTATGCACTCGTCCAATACCGAAAAAAGCCTGTCAAAATAAGCACTCCAATCGGTGGCGTCATCCTCATCCGCCGCATAGTCCAGACCAAAGTTATACGGGGGGGAGGTGAATACCAAATCAACGCAGTTATCGGGCAGATTTTTGAGGAACTCGCCGCTATCCCGGCAGATGATTTTATTTTCATATTCGCAGGGATATTGATTCCTGGTCTCATTATAATCACCGCCGGCGGCATAAAAATATTTCCCCCTCGCCTTTTCCTTATCTTTCCTGCCCGCCACTTTTCGTTCGGCGTTATACCCCGCATATACCCGTCGCCCGCCGCGTACTCCATAACTTCTGACGTTCTCTATCGCGTTCAAAATGCCGTCCACCAGTACCTCATCCGAGGTTTCCTTGACCAGGGTTTGCAGATATTCCCGCAATGCCGTCATATCCACCGAATGCAGATAAAGTACAGGGTGACTGCCGCCGCTCTTTTTTTGCTCCAATATCAGATCCCAATGCGGGTTACCCGACACGTTGATGCTGGCCGCAATTCGCGCAAGCGCCTCGCCATTGTCAACGCCGGGCAATGGAATCTCCTTATAGGAAACCCCACCACTGGAAGAAAAATCTCTGACCGCCTTTTGCATCGAAACCCTCCGATAGTGCGCTTTATAAAGGGTGATCACCCTCCTGATGATACAATATACTATTACACACTATAACAGTGCCGCTCAAGACCGTATCAGCATAGACAATAATGGCCTATCTACCGATATCCATGCAGATCAGCGGCCGCCCCTGTCTGGTGGTCGGCGGCGGTGAAGTCGCGCTGCGTAAAATAACCCAACTGGTCGAGTTTGGAGCAAACGTCACCGTAGTCTCTCCCATGTTTAACGCCGCCATCGAGACGCTGGCCGAGCAGCAGCGGATCAAAACCGTGGCATCCGGATTCAAGGCCGAATTAATAACCGGCAATTGCCTGGTGATCGCCGCCAGCAACGACCTCCGAGTCAACCGACGGGTGTCCGAATTGGCGCGGGCGGAAAACATACCGGTGAACGTCGTTGACAATCCCGAACTCTGCACCTTTATTATGCCGTCTATCGTTAATCGCGACCCGGTTTTCATTGCCGTATCCTCCGGCGGAGTATCGCCCATACTCTCGCGTCTGCTGCGCGCCCGTCTGGAAACCTACATTCCCGCCTCTTACGGCAAACTGGCCAAAATTATTGCCCGATTTCGCGACCGGGTGCGCCGGCGTTTTACCGATATGCGACAACGACGGCGCTTCTGGGAACAGGTATTACAAGGCCCGGTTGAAGAGATGTTATACGCCGGCCAGGAGCAGGCCGCGATCACCACCCTGGAACACTATCTCACTCAGGACAATGATAACGTCAGCACCGAGGGCGAGGTCTATCTGGTCGGCGGCGGCCCCGGCGATCCGGATTTATTAACCTTCCGAGCCCTGCGCCTGATGCAGCAGGCCGACGTTGTCCTGTACGACCGTCTGGTGGCAAAAGCAGTGCTGGCACTGGTGCGTAAAGACGCCGAACGTTTATTTGTCGGCAAACAGCGGGATCAACACACCATTCCACAAGCTGAAATCAATCAATTACTGGTCGACCTGGCCAGACAGGGGAAACGGGTATTGCGCCTAAAAGGCGGCGACCCATTTATTTTTGGTCGCGGCGGCGAAGAAATAGAATTACTATCCAAATCGGGCGTGCCGTTCCAGGTCGTGCCCGGCATCACTGCCGCCAGTGGCTGCGCCAGCTATGCCGGCATCCCGCTCACCCACCGGGATTTCGCCCAATCCTGCTTATTTGTCACCGGCCACCTGAAGGACGAAAAGCTGTCACTGAATTGGGACGCAATGATACAGCCGCAACAAACTATTGCGATCTATATGGGCATGCACGGCGTTGAAAAATTGAGTCATGAATTAATCCATCGCGGCCTGGACCCGGATCTGCCCGCGGCGATCATCGAGCGGGGCACCACCGCCAGTCAAAAAGTCCATATCGCCAGCCTGCAAACCCTGCCGGCTATGGCAAAACAACGGCAGGTGAAGCCGCCCAGCATGATTATTATTGGTGAAGTCGTCAAATTACACGAACACCTGGCCTGGTATCACCCAACCGGCAATTAACCGGCCTCATTGTCGCGCGGGAACGCCGGTGATCACCGAGCTTTCATACGGGATCACCGGTGACGCTTCCCCGGCCAAAAGCCGGGCCTTGATCGCGCGCCAGTAATCGGCACTCAGCAGATCGCCATGATATTTCATAAACGTCCGCCGCAATTTCTCATTCATCGATAAAAACTTGATAAACTCCTGCGGAAAAATATCGTCTTCGCCGACGTAATACCATTGATCCGCCTGCATTTCATCGTCCATATTATTGGTTTCGGGAATATCACGAAAATTGCATTCGGTGATCAATGAAACCTCATCATAATCATAAAAGACCACCCGATTATGCTTGGTTACGCCAAAATTCTTTAGCAACAAATCACCGGTAAAAATATTGGTATTGGCCAAATCCTTGATCGCCTGGCCGTAATCCATGATCGCCAAACCGGCCTTGTCATCCGCCACCTCATTAATATACAGATTCAGCGGCCGCACCCGTCTTTCTATATAAACGTGACCCAACAGCAGATTATCGCCCTCAATCTCGACGGTGTCGGCCGCTTCGGATAATAACTCGTCCAGCAATGCATCCGAAAAACGATCGATCTTATATTCAAGATTGCGAAACTCCTGCGTATCGATCAAACGCCCGGCACGGTCGTGTTCCGATACCAATTTATATTTGCCGATCACGTCTTTGCGCGACATGGCCTTTGGATAACCAAATTTATCGCGTATTACCTTAAACACCAAATCATAGGAGGGGTAGGTAAAGACGATCATCACCAGGCCCTTATCGCCGGCGGCGTGAACAAATTGATCGCTGCTCCGGCGCATATGCTGGGTAAAGATTCTATAGCGCTCGGTTTTGCCCTGACGCAATCGTCCCAGCACTGTGTACAACTCATCAATGGGCTTGCTTTTGAGTATCGAATGCAGGAAATAAACCGCGCCTATTACCGAATTGGGATCGGCAAAATAATAAGACCGGGTATAGCCAAATACGACACTGATCTCCGGCTCAGTAAGTAATACCGCGTCAACACAAACCCCGTCGTCCTCATTCTTGAATGCAATAACAAGAGGCACAATGCTGTCGGCCAGAATAATTCTGCCAACAAGATAGGCACGGGCGTTTTGGTAGAAAAACGAATTAATAAATTCAAATCGGCGTATGCCTATGGCCAGGGATTGGTCGGTATTGAAATAAGCCTTTATCACCGCGGCAATATGTTCGGCGTTACTTCCCAGATCATTATAGGGCAGTTTACGAAATGAAAAATCGGCCAGTATGGTTTCAAAGATGCGTCTTACCGAATCCCAGTAGGGATAGCGCCGGATATTGAGCGACGCGGCCATTTCCTGATCATCGACCGAATCGGCGGCGATAAACTCCAGCTTGGGATCAGTGCCTATCGTGCCGAAGATGCGGCGGGTCGTTGAATTAAAAAACGTCTTGATAAAACTGACGTCCGGCACTTCAAGCAGACGTTCACCAAAGTAATTTCTTATTTCATTCCAAAGCTGGTAATCATTAATATGGGCGCCCATGGTACGGCGCAGTTCAAGCACCACGCGGCGCACTGATTTTTCGTAGAGATCGACGCGCTCAACCACGTCCCGCTGATGACCTTTCCAGTCGCGTTTTTCAAACCGGGTCTGGGCCCGGCGGGTGATACGATGGAAGCGATTATTATAATCGATGAAACCATCATAGATAAGTTGCGAGCATTCCGCTATTAAGTCACCATGCGCTTGTGACGGCATGATATTGCCCCTATAAATTACTTATCAGAACGTCCGCAAATTCACTGCATTTTACTTCTTTGGCATTATCCATCAGCCGGGCAAAATCATAAGTCACGGTCTTGTCCGCAATGGTTTTATCCATGGCGCCAATAACCCGGTCCGCGGCCTCCGTCCAGCCCAGATAACGCAGCATCATCTCACCGGAAAGTAATAATGAACCCGGATTGACCTTATCCAAATTGGCATATTTGGGGGCAGTGCCATGAGTGGCTTCAAAAATCGCATGGCCGGTGTCATAGTTAATATTACCCCCCGGGGCAATGCCTATGCCGCCAACCTGCGCCGCCAGCGCATCGGACAAATAATCGCCATTCAGATTCATCGTCGCGATCACGTCAAATTCAGAGGGACGGGTAAGCACCTGTTGCAGGGTAATATCGGCAATCGCATCCTTAATCAGGATCTTACCGGCCGACAGCGCCTGCTCCTGCTCCTCATTGGCGGCCCCGGAACCCTTCTCCGCGGCGGTACGTTGCCATTGCTCCCAGCTATAGGTGTGCTCCGGGAACTCCGATTCAGACAGTTGATAGCCCCAGTTACGAAACGCGCCCTCGGTAAATTTCATAATATTGCCCTTATGCACCATGGTCACACTCTTGCGCCCATTATCAACCGCATACTGAATGGCCGCCCTAACCAGTCTTGCCGTCCCCTGTTTGGAAACCGGTTTAATCCCTATGCCCGATGATTCAGGGAAGCGAATCTTCTGAAACAGGGTGGGAAACGTATCTTTAAAAAATTCAAGGAAGCGGGCATTCTCCTCGGAACCGGTTTCAAACTCAATACCGGCGTAAATATCCTCGGTATTCTCCCGAAAGATCACCATATCAACCAATGCCGGGTTCTTAATCGGCGAGGGCACGCCGTTAAACCATCTAATCGGCCGCAGACAAACGTACAGGTCCAGTATCTGCCTGAGTGCCACGTTGAGCGACCGAAAGCCACCGCCTATCGGCGTGGTCAGCGGGCCTTTAATCGCCACCAGATATTCACGACAGGCGTCCAATGTGTCATCCGGCAACCAGTTACCGGCCAACTGGTGGGCCTTTTCACCGGCATAGACCTCCATCCACTTGATTTCCCTGTCACCGGAATAAGCCCGTTGCACCGCCGCGTCCAATACCTTTTCAGTGGCGCGCCAGACGTCCGGCCCAATGCCGTCGCCTTCAATATAAGGGATCACAGGTTTATCCGGCACCTTGAGTACTCCCTGGTGAATAGTGATTTTTTCACCCTCAGCCGGCGGTTTAATCGTCAAAACGTCTCTCCAAAAAATAAACTATCCGGAAACAATGCCAATCCGGCAACAAATCCATGGCAAACAAACACATCATGCCCTCCAAGGCATGCGCATAATATTAGCATAGTAACCCGCCGCCGTCCATCTCCCGCACGGCGGCATCATCGCAGCGGCCCGCGTTAAAGGGATAAGTCGGTTTGCAGGATGGTTTTAAGGCCATTCCCGGAGACCTGTAAGGCTAACACCGGCGTCCCCAATCCGTACCTGCATACAAACGGGTCAGCGTCGAGGTCAAAGGATGACAATGAATTTGGTTTTCTCTATGACGGCGGTCTGCAATATACCTGCGACAATGGTTTCCGGATGGATGGCGAATACGAACCGCTTACAACCGATGACACAGACTACGGAGTCTGGTCCATACTCACAAGTCAGTAAAGCATTCCTCACCGAACTGCTTGCAAACCCGTCTGCATTTGCGGGCGCCGGTGCGCGGATTGAGGGTACAATCCTGGCCCCACTGCCTGCATACGGTAAGGCACTGCTCTTCCGCATCCTGATCCTCATCGGGCAAAACAAGAGGGTTGGACTCAGTGGCGGGCGTCCGGGGTTGTTCATCCGCATTAACGTCATTCTGGAACGCGATAAACAAAACACACGCAAACAACGGCACAAAAAATTTGTTAAGTTTCATTGATGAATCATTTCCTACAGATATTCCCATTGCAGAGATTATAGCACATTACCACCAGGGCGAGCATCGCCGGATGACTCAGCCCTTCAAAGTAATTGACAATTTATAGTTTAAAGCTATACTATTATTATCAATACCAAGGATGAAATACAGGGATAAATGCATGAGTCTTTTGAACTATTGGGGTGATCGCAACGACGTTCAAAATCCTGATTCCTTTCGTCTTGATCGCCCACCCCACGAATATATGCACTATGGCTATGGCATACATACTTGTTTTGGTGAATATATCAACCAAGTGCAAATTCCCGGAATTCTTCTCCCCCTGTTAAAACAAAAAAATTTACGACGAGCCGAGGGAGACGCCGGGAAACTACAAATGCAAGGTGCTTTTCCCACTCATCTAAATATTGAATTTGACGTATAATTAGAGAATAAGGAGAAAAAATGTCCAATATTGCAGGCAAAGCCTATGCAATGAACGTGGTCACCCCCATTCGTAAAAGGCTGACGTGGTTGAATAAAATCATTTTTTGGGTGGGAGGAACAAAGTTCTTTAAGTCTGGCCGGGCCGGGTTACAAACCCTGTCATTAATCCATTATGCCCGCTGGACCATAGTCAATAAATTTCCTCGGCTGTCAGAGGAACAACCCAGGGAAGATCTGAATTATAACTACATGTTTTTTTTCAGCAATTTTAATGGAAGTTGGGAACAATACGTTGATTCCTTTTCTACGGCCATTCCCTACGGCTTGGACCTTTTCTGGGCTAAAAATATTCGTTACCCCAATTCCATTCCTGAGCAGGCATTTTATAATTACATTACCTATAATCAAGTGTGGACTAATCATTATTATAATGCCTATCCGCTCGCTTCCTCTAACGACGTCAAATCAGGCAAAAAAGTGAAGGTGGCACTCAATAAGTTTGTTGCGGGAACCGGAAGTTGTTCGCCGGGGGAATTTCGAAAACAATACAATCAATTACTTACCGATTTACAACATGATCTCAGCGTAATGGCTCCCACTCCCATAGTCAGTTTAGCCAGTGAAGCCGTTGAGAATCGCAGACGAAAAGAGACCCCTTAACCAAAGAGCAAAAAACCAAAGAGCAAAATGCCAAACATCAATAAAAAAGCCTATGGGCTTACCACCCTGTGTCCAATCAAAAATGGAAGTCATCAAAATACTTCCTATGCGTCCATAATGCGCGGTCGCCTGCAGGATTTGGGAACCAATGAAAAAAGCCCGATGGCAAAAGTCCCCAATACCTATTTATGCCGATTTTATATTTTGAATGACGTCCCCTATCAGGGAGGAGAACCTGCGGTAAAAGATTGGGGGCTGTTTAAAAGATGGTTTCAATACATTTTTTATGGAAAGATTTCAGTTTTAGAAGATCATTTAAAATCAAAATATTTAGTATTTGCCTCCAATTTTTACGGAGATTTGGACGCCTATCTGGAAGGAGCGTGGAATGCGGCCTCAAAAGAATTAGAACACGTTTTTGAACACTGTGTGGGTTTTCACAAAGTCAAGGATGAAACAGGTTTTGTGGAATACATCAAAAAGTGCCAGGTGGAAACCACTTTTTTCTTTAACGGTTCAGTAGATCCTGAAACAGAGGAAGACGACGAGCCATTGGCGGCCCATCTGAAAGGCCTCTATTTAAAACAGGAATTTTCCAGGTTTGTGTACCAACAACAGGGGAAAAGTGACGCAGACTTGCAAAAAGCCTTTCAAGAATTTGTCGCGCGAACTCAACCCGATAACACATCAGGGCCAACGTGGCGAGCAGGCTCAACCACCCCATGATCCCGATTAAATCAAGACAAAACAGGATGAAACAAAAAATCTCTTATAGCCAGGTAAAAGACCTATGACAAACACGGCACTCGATTTGCATGATATTCAGGGCAACGTGATCAAAGGATACGGCCGTTTTGGTTTCCCCTATGCCCGCTATGTTTTCTATCGGGTCCATCAAGGCGACGCAGGTCGCCAATTTCTCCTTAACCTGCTTGATCTCATTACAACCGGCGCCCCATGGAATCCTAAAAGCTCAGAGGAAGACAAAACAAAAATCCCGCAAATTACAACAAATATCGCTTTTACCTTTCAAGGATTAAAACACTTAGGCGTGCCCACTAAATCGCTGAATAGCTTTCCTGAAGAATTTATTATGGGAATGAAGGACCGCATCAATATTCTGGGAGACGATGAAGCCAGTGCACCGGAAAACTGGGACCCGATTTGGAAGAACCCGGTGGATATTTTAATCACAATCAACGCCCAAAATAAGAACGCGTTAAAAGAACGCTATCAAGTAATTTGTGATCACAAAGACCGCACAAAAGGAGGCGTGGAACAACTGCTGGGACACCAGGGGGAGAATCAAGAGTATCAAGCGGCCTCCGCCGTTTTTGATGAAAACGGTAATCCCACCCCTAAAGAACACTTCGGTTATACCGATGGAATTAGCGACCCCTATTTTGAAGGATGTATCAAAACCGGCATCAGTGTCATAGGCGGAGGAAAGCCCACCCGTTTAGATCCCTCTACTCGTGAGGGATGGGAGCCCTTGGGAACCGGAGAATTCATTTTAGGACATCGAGATGAATTGCAGGAATACCCCATCGCCCCTGAGCCGCGCCTGCTCTCTTTCAATGGAACGTTCATGGTTTATCGAAAACTGCATGAAAACGTAGGCAGTTTTAACCGCTATTTAGAAGAGAAAGGCAAAGATTTGCCGGGTGGAAAAGATATGCTTGCCGCCAAATTTGCAGGAAGGTGGAAAAATGGAGCCCCTATCACCACCTTTCCCACCCGGGAAGAGGCAGATCAATTCATTACAACTATCAGTGAGACCAGGGCTAAACGAGACGCAGCCAGGGCCGCCAATAATAAAGCGGCCGCCAAACAGGCTCAGGAAGAGTTAGAAGAGCTTAAAAAAAGACTCGTTGCCTTTGATTACAACCACGACCTGGATGGAGCAGGATGTCCCTTCGGTGCCCACGTTCGCAGAAATAACCCTCGTGGATATTTAGAGTTTGTGAAAGACAAGGCAAAGGAAAAACCATTTAACACACCCGGAGCCTTGGACAATCGGCGTCGTATCGCGAGGCGCGGCCTGCCGTATGGAGAAGTAAAAGATCCGACTAAGGACGATGGAGAACACGGCATCATTTTTATGGCACTCAATACCAGCATTAAAAGGCAATTTGAATTTTTGCAGCAGCAATGGATCAACTATGGAAATGACTTTAAACTATCAAACGACAAGGACCCTTTATTAGGAAACCATTCAACTGAGAATGGAAAACCAGCGGGCCGGACCATGATCGAAGCCGATCCTGAAAATGGTCAGGATGCTCCTTTATTCTGCAGCAACCTCCCTCGCTTTGTGGAAACAAGGGGAGGAGATTACTTTTTTGTCCCCAGTGTTACCGCGATTCGCATGATTGGCGAAGGAATCATTGACCCCACTTAAAAGAACCACTTAAAAGAAATAGTCATTAGCGGTTGAGAAAACTGAGAAGCCAAATCAGTATAAGATCGTAACTTTCACTGCCGTCTTATCGTCATGGCAACCTCGAAATGCACCGATAGGGGCGTATAGTTCCTGCATCGGTGAGGCCGCTCAAATTCACCCTATTGGCGCCCCCGCGGAGAAACCGGTCGCGGCAATGACCCGCCTAAGTATGGTGAACAACTCTCATAAGTCAGCAAAGCATTCCTCACCGAACTGCCTGCAAACCCGTCTGCATTTGCGGGCGCCGGTGCGCGGATTGAGCGTACAGTCCTGACCTCACCGCCTGCATACGGTCAGGCACTGCTTTTCCTCATCTCCGTGACCGGATCAGCGGTTAAGCAACCTGCGGGCGTTGTTCAGTGCCGCGGTCGGGTTCCTCGCCAAATCACCCAGCACCGCCTGCAACAGTGTCGGGCTGACCTCCAGCAGGGGGCCAAAGCGTGCCGTGTAGTAAAGAATTTGGGCGTCCTGCCGGTCCCTTTCGCCGTTACCGTTGAGGTCCGACAGCGGCTCCTGATTTTGCCAGTTTTCCGCACGGGCGTTGACCTGGTCGACCATGTCGGCCGAGACCCCCAGACTATCCAGCAAACGAGTCCTGCTCGGCGACGGTGGCAGCCCGAGGTAATACAATATCTGGGCGTCCGACGCCTGCAAATCACCGTTGCCGCTCAGGTCCGGCAGGAACATCGTCGTGTCGATGATGAGGGTGACGGTAGCGGTAGCGGCGTCGTTGGCGGCGCCGCTGGTATCGGTGACGGTCACGGTCAGCATGACGTTACCGGGGGTGGTCGGTGCAGTCCAGGTGGTGTTGGCGGCGGTGGCATTGCCGAAACTGCCCCGGTTTGGGGGCGTGGTACTCCACTGGTAGCGCAGACCAGCCTCATCGCCGGTGTCGACGTCAGCGCCGGTGGCGGTGAGCGTGACCGGGTTGCCGACGCTGGTTGCGGTGTCATCCGCCGGCGTATCGATGGTCACGGTGGGCGCGTCATTAGCGCCGGTGATGGTGAGGGTGACGGCCTGAGTGACGCCGGGCCGGGCACTGGCCCGTGCGGTAAAGACGTCGGGGGCGGTGGCGTCCGAGGCCAGGGCCTGGGTGTCGACGTCATCGTTGTCCAGCCGGTAATTCCAGTTGCCGTCGGCATCAATGGAGAAAAAGCCGTAGACGCCGGACAGGTTGGTTTGCGGGACGAAGGTGGCGTCAGCGAGGGTGGTGGCTATGTCCAGGTCGCCGCTTGCGGTGTTGTTGGCGTTATCATCTTCGGTGACCGCGCCGGTGGTGGCGGTGCCGCTGATGGTGAGCGTCGTTGCCGTTACCCGCACGGTGACCGTGGCAGTCGCGGTGTCGTTGGCGGCACCGCTGGTATCGGTGACGGTCAGGGTCAGCGTGACGTCGGTGCCCACCGCGGTGTCCGACGGGGTCCAGGTGGTGGTGGCCAGGGTGGCATTGGCGAAACTGCCCTGGTTCGGGGGCGTGGTACTCCACTGGTAACTCAGACTGGCCGGGTCGCCGGTGTCGACGTCGGTACCGATGCCGGTGAGCGCGACCGGGACGCCGGCATTCACCGTCGCACCGTCCGTCGGTGCGCTGATGCTTGCGGTGGGCTGCTCATTGGCGCCGGTGACGGTGATGGTGACGATTGCCGTGGCGGTGGCGCGGGCGGCCGCGACGACGGTGAAGACGTCATCGGCCATGGCGCCCTCGGCCAGGTTCTGGGTTGCGGCACGACTATTGTCGATGTCGTAGGTCCACATGCCGTCGGCATTAATGGAGAAGGTGCCGTAGGTGCCGGATACGTTGGTTTGCGGGACGAAGGTGCTCAAGACGGCCGTGGTGGTAATGTTCAGGTCGCCCATCGCTCGGTTGAAGCCACCCCGGTCTTCGGTCACGGCACCGATGACGTCGCCGGTGATGGTGACCGGTACCGGCACCACCCGGACGGTAATGGTGGCACTGTCGGTGGCGTCGTTGCCGTCGGTGACCGTCAGGGTCAGGACGACGTTCCCCACGCCAGACGGTGCGGTCCAGGTGGTGTCGGCCATGGAGGCATCGGCAAAGCTGCCCTGGGCGGGGCTGGCGCTCCACGCATAGCGGGTGATCGCGTCGCCGGTGTCCGGGTCGCTGCTGTTGGCACCGGTGAGTGTGACCACGGTACTGGTGCCGACCTCGACGTTGTTCGGCGGTGCGCTGATGGTGGCGGTGGGGGCGTCGTTGGCACCGGTGATGGTAATGGTGACGTCCTGGGTGGCACTGGGCCGGGCATTGGCCGTGACGGTGAAGACGTCGGTGACGGTGGGGGCGCCTTCGGCCAGCATATTGGTGTCTTCATCGTCGTCGTTGAGGGTGTAGCTCCAGACGCCGTTGGTAGCGATGGTGAAGGTGCCGTAGGTGCCCACCTCGTTTTGTGCCGCAAAGGTGTCGTCAGCGAGGGGGGTGGTAATGCCCAGAGCGCCGCTCGCGACGTTGCTGGCGTCATCATCTTCGGTGACCGCGCCCGCGGTGTCGCCGCTGATGGTGAGCGTTGCTTCCGTTACCCGGACGGTGACCGTGGCGGTTGCGGAGTCATTGGCGGCGCCGCTGGCATCGGTGACGGTCAGGGTCAGCGTGACGTCGGTGTCCACCGCAGTGTCCGACGGGGTCCAGGTGGTGGTGGACTGAGTGGCATTGGCGAAACTGCCCTGGGTCGGGGACGTGGTACTCCACTGGTAACTTAAAAGGGTTGAGTCGCCGGTGTCGACGTCGGTGCCGGTGCCGGTGAGCGGGACCGGGACACCGGCATTCACCGTCGCACCGTTCGTCGGGGCGCTGATGGTGGCGGTGGGCTGCTCATTGGTGCCGGTGACGGTGATGGTGACGATTGCCGTGGCGGTGTTGCGGGCGGCCGCGACGACGGTGAAGACGTCGTCGGCCATGGCACCCTCGGCCAGGTTCTGGGTGGCGGCACGACTATTGTCGATGTCGTAGGTCCACATGCCGTCGGCATTAATGGAGAAGGTACCGTAGGTGCCGGATACGTCGGTTTGCGGGACGAAGGTGCTCAAGGTGGCCCTGGTGGTAATGTTCAGGTCGCCCATCGCTCGGTTGAAGCCACCCCGGTCTTCGGTCACGGCACCGATGACGTCGCCGGTGATGGTGACCGGTACCGGCACCACTCGGACGGTAATGGTGGCACTGTCGGTGGCGTCGTTGCCGTCGGTGACCGTCAGGGTCAGGACGACGTTCCCCACGCCAGACGGTGCGGTCCAGGTGGTGTCGGCCATGGAGGCATCGGCAAAGCTGCCCTGGGCGGGGCTGGCGCTCCACGCATAGCGGGTGATCGCGTCGCCGGTGTCCGGGTCGCTGCCGGTGCCGGTGAGTGTGACCACGGTACTGGTGCCGACCTCGACGTTGTTCAGCGGTGCGCTGATGGTGGCGGTGGGGGCGTCGTTGGCGCCGGTGATGGTAATGGTAACGTCCTGGGTGGCGCTGGGCCGGGCATTGGCCGCGACGGTGAAGACGTCGGTGACGGTGGTGCTTTCGGCCAGCGCATTGGTGTCGTCGTCGGCATTGTCCAGGGTGTAAGTCCAGACGCCGTTGGCATTAATGGAGAAGGTGCCGTAGGTGCCGACCTCGTTTTGTACCGCAAAGTTTTCGTCGCCACCTGCCAGGTCCTCAATCATCAGGGTGCCGCCGGCGGTGTTGGTCCGGGCGTTCTCGGTGACCGCGCCGCTGGTGGTGCCACTGAAGGTGAGCGGCGATGCGATGACCAGCATGACCTGGAAGCGGGTGGTGGCCGGCGCTGTATTGAGCGCGGTCGTGGTTTCAGTGGCGACGACGTTAAAGCGGTAGGTGCCCGCGTCCGCGCCGGTGGGGGTCCAGGTGAAGGTGGCGGTGGCCGGGGGTGCTTGTGCCTCGGTCGGGGCAAAGGTTGCATTGGCCGGCAGGGTACGGGGACTGCCCGTAACTGCCTCCAGGGAGAAGCTGAGTGCATGGTTTTCCGCATCGGTGGCGCTGAAGCGCAGTTCAATCTCCTGGTTGGGCGGATAGGGGTTGGCCACGACGGGCGGCGTGAGCACCGGTGGGGCGCTGGGGACAATGAAGGTGAAGGTTGCGCTGGCAGAGATGAGCAGGTCTCCGGCAACAACGTCGGCATTCATCAGCGGGATGATGGTGTTGGCAATAGAGTTGGCCGTGGCGTATAAACCTACGGTGAACGTGCCGCTGACGCGACCGGTAAAGCCGGGAGTAAACGTATAGAGCACATTAATGGTCCGACCGTCAACGGGATCAAAACGCCTCCTAAAATTAGAATTGGCAAGATTAGGCACTGCAACAACTCTCAATTCCTCGCCATGCGGGGTGTGGCTGTTCGTGGGCGTCAGAAGTTCACGCCCGCCGCTAGGCTCCGTGCCCAACATGATGAATCGACCGGATACGTTAAACTCGGTATTAATATAGGAAAGGGTTGGCCGCTCATCGATGCGCAGGGTCAGGTTGGCGGTCGCGGTATTGCGGCCCTCGTCGGTCACGGTATAGCGGAACGTATGGGGGGCGAGATCGGTGCCGGCGACGCTGGAGACTTCCAGCAGCTTGGTACTGTCCAGGGTCAGGACGTCAGTGGCGGCATCGATCTCGCCGCCACTGACCAGCATGACGCTGGGGTTGGTAAAGTCCATGAGGGTCACCACCAAGTCCGCATCAGAGGTGGTGCCATCAGCAATCAAATCGTTAAAGTCGATGGTGACGGTGGGCGTTGTGAATACGTCAGGGTCTCGGTACAGGTCCGCCGTGAAGTCCATGGCGACCGGGGTGTCTGTAATCTCGATGGTGAAGGTCAAATCTGCCGTTATGTTAACGGTATCCGTCACCCGGTAGGTATAGGTCAAGGCTGGTTGTCCGGCCTCCGGTGTACCGCTCAGGGTGCGGGTGGTGGCGTCAAATGTCAGCCCATCCGGCAGGGCTTCAACAATGCTGTAACTGAGCGGCGGGTTGCCGCCGCTGGCTTCCGGCAGGGTCAGCAGGGTGATGGGTGCACCGGTGCTGTAATTCTGGGGGGCGATGGTCGCACTGCCAAAGGTCACTCTGGGTCTAATCGCGATGGTGAACAATAAACCCGCTACGTCACCATCGCTATCCTCGGCCCGGTAGGTATAGCGCGAGGCCGCTTGTTCAGTGCCGGCGCTCGGTATGCCGCTTAGAATGCGGGTGGTGGCGTCAAATGACAGCCCATCCGGCAGGGGTTCAACAATGCTGTAGCTGAGCGTACCATCACCGCCGGTGGCCGCCGGCAGGGTCAACGGGGTGATGGCGCCCTCAGTGGCGTACTGCTGGGGGGAGATGGTCTCAGTACCGAAGGTCGGGGCGGCGCCCGGCGAGGTAACGCTTATGGACCAACTGTTTATCATGCCTCGGAATGGTTCCTGTGACCTGACCCTCAACCTCCACATGCCGGCTGTGCGGGTACCGACAAGCGCTACAAGTCCGGAGGTTTCAGTGTAGGTCGGCATAAAGCGGCTGAACGCATCAGCAACAAGTATGATATTGGAACCATCGGGCGCTCTCAGCTCAATAGTAAGTCCTGACCCAACAGGATAATTTATATCAAGAGAGACAGAGATCGTACTTATAGTCCTATCGTCTGTGATTATTATATTACTGTCTGCAGGCGGGCCGAAGTTATTAAAGTCAAAGCCCCGCTGTATATTAACCGGCGTGTCGTTACTGGAATAGGTAGTAGTAGTCTGCGCCAGGGACTGCGGCGGCAACAAAGCCAGCGCAAGCAGACCGAGGAGCGAAAATATCCGGCGGGGTAAAGCGAAGCACTTATACTTGAAGTACCCGCGAGGGCCCTCTGGATGCGGGGGGGGGGGGGGGGGGGGGGGGGTAGCCCCGGAACCCAGGCCAGTCGGGAGTTTGTGCCCAGTGCGATATGTATCCATTCCTATCTCAGTCACGTACGTTACCTCAATCATTGATTACACTATCAAACGGCTGAGAATCATAGCATATTCCATCGCCGCCGGCAAGTGTTTTTTGACGCCACCGGGATACCGGAAAAATCAGCACCCCGCACCCGACTCGCTTGGATGGTGGGCCGTATAGGGGTCGAACCTATGACCTTGGGATTAAGAGTCCCCTGCTCTACCAGCTGAGCTAACGGCCCATCGAAACAAATCGATAAACTGGGGTGACTGATGGGACTCGAACCCACGACGGCCGGTACCACAAACCGGGGCTCTACCAACTGAGCTACAGTCACCAACGTTGATCGACAAAATTACTGCGGACATTGGCCATGCTCCATTTTGTAATATGGATCGCGATCCGGTTCCGACCCATTCATGGCGCGCCCGAGAGGGCTCGAACCTCTAACCCCCGGCTTAGAAGGCCGGTGCTCTATCCGGTTGAGCTACAGGCGCACGTCAATCTCGGACCGACCCGGTGCCGGATAAATTTGGTCGGGGCAGAGGGATTTGAACCCCCGACCCTCTGCTCCCAAAGCAGATGCGCTACCAGACTGCGCCATGCCCCGCACGTTCCGTTGCCGGCAGCGATGATACGCCTCCAATCCGGGCGCGTCAATCGCCACCGGCAGGTTCAAATGATCACTGCGCACTTCGCCAAAGCGTTCCGTTGGCGGTATCTTCAAGGGCGATGCCCTGCCTGGTAAGCTGTTCCCTGATACGGTCGGCGCGAACAAAATCCTTATCCGCACGGGCCTGATTGCGCTGGTCGATTAACGCCTGAATGGCGTCGGCGTCGACGGCTTGATTGCCGCGCTGGAGAAATTCCAGTGGATCATCCTGCAATAAACCCAGCACGGCGCCGAGACGTTTTAACGTGGCCACGCAACGGCGCGATGTTTCCGAGCCTTTGCCCGCGCGATGGGCGGCGTGGGCCAGCTCATGCAGCAGGGCTATCGCCCTGACGGTATTAAAATCGTCATCCATCGCCTCATTAAACCGCGCCAGGTAGGTTTTATCCGGGGCCGTATCGGCGGCATTATCGATATCGCCGTCCCTGAGGCAGGTATAAAGACCGCTTAACCCAAGTTTGGCCGCCTGCAGAACCTCGGCGCTATAACCGAGCGGACTGCGATAATGACTGGAAAGGATAAAAAAGCGCAGCACCTCCGCCGGATACCGGCTGAGCAGTTCCCTGACGGTAAAAAAATTATTTAATGACTTCGACATCTTTTCCTCATCCACCCGCACAAACCCATTGTGGACCCAGACGTTGACAAACGACTCGCCGGTGGCGCATTCGGATTGCACTATCTCATTTTCATGGTGCGGAAACTGCAGGTCCCGGCCACCGCCGTGAATATCAAAATGATCCCCCAGACAATGAGTCGACATCGCCGAGCATTCTATATGCCAACCCGGTCGGCCCTTGCACCAGGGGGAATCCCAGCAGGGTTCATTCGGTTTGGAGGCCTTCCACAATACAAAATCAAGCGGATCATCCTTACCCTGCCGGACTGCAACACGCTCCCCGGCCCTGAGTTCGTCTATATTCTTGCCCGATAATACGCCGTACTTGCGGGCCCGGCTGACGTTAAAATAAACGTCATTATTATCGGCGTGATAGGCGTATCCGTTGTCGATTAAGGCCGTGATCATCGCAATGATCTGATCGATATGCTCGGTTGCCCTGGGCTCCTGATCCGGCGGCAATACCCCCAGGGCCGCGGCGTCCTGATGCATTGCGGCAATGAAACGCCCGGTCAGGGCCTCTATCGGTTCGTTATTCTCATTGGCGCGGTTAATGATCTTGTCATCGATATCGGTAATATTGCGAACATAGTTGACCCGATAATTCTGCTCCCTAAGGTAGCGTGCAATCATGTCAAACACCACCATCACCCTGGCGTGACCCAGGTGGCAATAATCGTACACGGTCATACCGCAGACGTACATCCGCACCTGTCCGGGCGTGATCGGTTCAAATATTTGCTTGGTTTTCGTTAAACTATTATATATTACCAGCATGAGGTGGCAGTCGCAGATGATGGAGCGGGTATATTAGTGCAAAGCGCGCGCGTTCACAAAAAAATTTGACAGGTCCATAAGCCGTGTACATAGTCTGGCCTGAATTATTGCGCCCATATATCAGCAACGCGGGCAAGCAAGCTGGAATCGGCAAATTGAAGAGGTGATCATCGATGGACGGGCTGTTGTTGTTTATTTCGGATCTGCACCTGGCCGCTGAACGACCGGAAAAAATTCAACTCCTGGGCGAATTTCTGGCGGGCCCGGCAACCAGGGCGCGGGCGGTGTACATATTGGGCGATATATTTGAGCAATTCTGGATCGGCACCGATGATCCGGCGGAACCCAACCGCACGATTATTTCATTGCTGTCAAAATACGGGCGCCAAACCGGTACGCAATTATTCATATTGCGCGGCAATCGCGATTTTTATCTGAATGATGAATTTGCCCGGCAAACCGGTTGCAAATTGCTCCCCGATCCGACGCTGATCGAACTTGATAATGAAAAAATACTGCTCATGCACGGCGACAAACTGTGCACCCTGGACAAGCCTTATCAGCGTTATCGTAAATTTATTACCCTCCCCATCGTTGAAAAGTCATTTATGTCGCTGCCCGTCAGCCTGCGCAAATTGCTTGCCCATCGCACCCGCTCCTATACCAAGCGGCTGGTCAGGGACAAATCCGTCAAAATGATCGACGCCGAGCATGACACGGTACTAAAGATAATGCGTCAATACCGGGTAACTACCCTGATTCATGGCCACACTCACCAATGCCGGGTGCATGAATTTAAACTAAATGGCGCAGCGGCCAAACGTATCGTCCTGGGCGATTGGTATCAACGCGATAACGTGCTGGTATATGCGGATGGATTCACGATGATGCGGATCAGTGATTGTATTGCAAAATACTGATTAAATGCCGCGGTCATGGCCGTTACGGCACCCTGCACTTTACAGCACTGCGCATCGGGAAAAGTAATAGCGCCAATCAAATGCCGGGCCGGGATCGGTCTTTCTCCCCGGTGCTATATCGGAATGGCCGACGATCCTGTCTTTCTTGATCGCCGGCCAGCAACGGACCAGATAATCAGTCACCAGCGCCAGCGTCAAATATTGCGCTCTTTCATAAGGCCGGTGATCCACGCCCTCCAATTCAATCCCTATGGAAAAATCATTGCACCCGCTCCTGCCCTGAAATTCTGACGGTCCGGCGTGCCAGGCGCGCTTGGTGAACGCGACGTATTGGGTGATTGCACCACGCCTGTCGATTAGAATATGTGCCGATACCTTCAAACCAGCCAGCCCCTGGAAATACGGGTGTTCGTCCGCAGCGAGTGAATTGGTGAACAAGCGGTCGATATGGCCGCCGCCATATTCCGCCGGCGGCAGGCTGATCCCATGGATCACCAGGGTGTCTATATCACCCCGCCCGGAGCGCTCATCATAATTTGGTGAGACTATTTTCCTGGCGTCCGGTAACCATTCATAATTGTTATCAAGTTGTGGCATCAACCTAAGCAATGATATTGTATTAAGTTATGATTTACCCGTTAAAACCAACACCGATAATAATCGATAAATCAGCATGTGTCGTTTAGCCGCCTATATTGGCTCAGAAATCAACCTGGAACAATTTCTTTTATCCCCCGAACACAGTCTGTTAAAGCAGTCATGGGCGGCCAAAGAGATGCGGGAAGCGGTGGTCAGTGCCGATGGCTTTGGGTTTTGCTGGAGTGGCGAGGACGATGCCATGCACTCCTATAAATCCATTTTACCGATATGGGCGGATAATAATCTGCCGGCGTTGGGCGCCTGCCTGAAAAGCCGGATGTGGCTGGCCAACGTCCGCAGCGCGACCCGCAACCAGGGGGTGAGCATAGCCAACACCCAGCCGTTTATCGCCGACCAACTGGTCTATCTGCATAATGGCTACCTAAAACCATTTTCCTCCGGAATAAAACAGCAATTACTCGGTCACTTGAATGCTCAGCGGCGCACCGAAATCGACGGCAACACCGATTCTGAATATATCTTTGCATTGATACGCCATATCCACGCGCAGGTCGAGACCCTGCCGGAGGCGATCAAACAGACCATGGCAGTGCTGGAATCTCTCGACCCCGATATCGAGGCCATGCTCAGTATCATACTCTACGCCGACCGGCGCCTTTATCTGTGCCGACATGCGATCAACGTTGATTGCCCGACGCTCTATTACACTCATAATCACCCGGCCTATCCGAACGCCGCCCTCGCCGCCTCCGAAAGATTCGATGAATCGCCAGGCTGGCACAAGCTCGCCGAACGTGCCATTATGGAGCTCAGCCCGGACGGAAGCCGGACCCTGTTTACCCTATGAATACCCTGCTGGACGAGCTGCAACATTATCAACGACTGGTGCTGGACGCGGTCGACCAACAAACGGAGCAATTATTCAGGCGCCAACTGCATCCCGATCTGAGTCCGATAGGCTGGCATCTTGGGCACTGCATCTTTACCGAAAATTACTGGATACGGGAAAAACTGCTCAGGCTTGGCAAAACCGACGATAAGTTATCGCAATTATACCAGCCCACCCGGACAAAAAAACACGCCAGAGGCGAACGGCTGCCGACCAAGCACAGCACGGTTACCTGGGCCGCGGACTGTCAGCGGCGTAATTTAATTTCGCTCAAACAGGCGCTAAAGTATCCGCCGGATAATAAATTAATGCGCAATGATTTTCTCATTCATTTTTTGATTCAACATTATTGCCAGCATTTTGAAACCATCAACATAGTCCTGGCCTACCAATCTCTGGATGCGGCCAGGCAGGACACCGGCGTCCCCAAACCGATCAAGCCACTGCCCTTGTCAAAGGATTCATGCCGGGTTGCAGGCGGCGCCTACCGGATTGGCGCCACTCATCACCACCACCCCTATGATAATGAATATCCGCCGCATCAGGTGCGGCTTGGAAGCTACAGGATCGGATTGCATCCGGTCAGCAATGGCGAATATCAGCAATTTGTCGATGAACGGGCCTATGAAAACAGACGTTACTGGAGCAGGCAAGGCTGGCAATGGCGCCAAACCCATCAAATCCGACAGCCCCACTACTGGCTCAGGCTGAATGCCGGCGGCACGCCCGGGCCGACGGACCCGGTGTGCGGCATCAGTTACTATGAGGCCGAGGCCTATGCCAACTGGGCCCAGGCGCGCCTGCCACACGAATATGAATGGGAACTGGCCTGTAAAAAAAACCTGTTGCAGGCCGTGGGCAAAGTCTGGGAATGGTGTGCCAATGCGTTCTCCCCGTATCAAGGCTTCAAACCTTTCCCTTACGCCGGTTATTCACAACCGTATTTCGATGACAATCATTACATACTCAAGGGCGGCAGTTATCTTACCCAGGCGCCGATAAAAAGGCCCAGTTTCAGGAATTACTACCAACCGGACAAACGCCATCAATTTGCCGGCGTGCGCCTGGTGTTTGATTGAGGCGTCCCCCGTCGATGCGACCTGATCCCTATCAAGCAAAAATCGGCAAAGGCATGATCATAGGTGCCTGGTTGCTGTTGCTGGGACTCATGGCATTCTTATTTGACCGCTATCTGGACGCACAGCACAACCCCAACCAGGCCCTCAACGCCGGCGTCAACGTCCGCGACAAAACCGTTACATTACAACGCAACCGGGCCGGCCACTACGTTGCACCGGCACGGATCAATGGCCGTGAAGTGAGCGTACTCCTGGATACCGGCGCCACCTATATCAGCATCCCCGGCCACGTCGCCAAAAAATTAAACCTGCGCAGGGGCAGGCGCTACCCGGTGACCACCGCCAACGGCAACGTCGATGTCTTCGCCACCGTGCTCGATAGCGTGCAGATAGGCGGCATCATCCAAAAAAAGGTCAGGGCCAATATCAACCCGGCCATGTATCAGGACGACGTCCTGATGGGCATGAATTTCTTAAAAAAACTGGAGTTAACCCAGCGTGGCGATCAGCTCACACTGCGCCAATAGCGGCAATGAATCATTCCAGGCCCAGGCCCATACCCAGGCCCATGCACAAGCGATTCCGCAGTAAAATACCACCGCAGGCGATCAAATCGGCGGTGCGGGCGGCACTGGATGAAGACCTGGGCCAGGGCGATATTACCACCGCCTTGGTGCCGAGGGAGGCGCTGGTCACGGCTACATTAATCGCACGCGAACAGGCGGTTTTATGCGGTTGTGACTGGTTTAACGAAGTATTTCATTGCCTTGACCCAGGCATTACCGTGGAATGGTTCAGCGACGACGCCCGCGTGATTGACGCCGATCAAATCCTGTGCAAACTGCAAGGCCCGATCCGGCCCTTACTGAGCGGAGAACGCACCGCGATCAATTTTCTGCAAACCCTGTCCGGCACCGCCACCACCGTTGCTGAATACGCCAAAATCATCGCCGGCACCCAGGCGCGCCTGCTCGATACCCGCAAAACCATTCCGGGCCTGAGACTGGCCCAGAAATACGCGGTGATCTGCGGCGGCGGCGATCACCAACGGATCGGCCTTTATGACGGCTTTTTGATAAAGGAAAACCATATACTGGCGCAACGCGGATTGTCCAACGCGGTCGCGGCGGCCAAAAAACAGGGGCCACCGGTTCACGTCGAGGTCGAAACCCTGGAGGAATTGGAACAAGCGCTGTCAGCGGGTGCGGACGGCATATTGCTCGATAACTTCAGCGTCGATCAATTAAAACAGGCGGTCGCGATCAACCGGGGGCGGGCCAAACTCGAGGCCTCCGGTAACATAGATAAAGATAATCTCACCACAATCGTCGCAACCGGGGTTGATTCGGTCTCCATCGGCAGCCTGACCAAACACATGCACGCCATCGATTTCTCAATGCGGATCGACACCGCCGAACACCGCTCATAGCCTGTCCTTTACCGTTTGGTAAATGCGTTCCTTCAAGCCTTCGGTACCCTCCAGCAGCGCCTCCAACTGGCGGCAACGATCATCGGCAAATTGCCGGTCTTTGATGCCGGCAGTATTGATATAGACGTTCAAGGCCGCGCTTCTCAAGCCGGCGTATCCGGCCAATACCGCGACGCCGGCGTCGCTGATCACGTTACGATTGCCTTTTTCCGCGGCGGCCAGACTGAGATTCACCACTTCGCGGCACAGGCGTGCACATGCCAGTGGTATATCAGTCGCTTGTTTTAACGCCGCCTGTATCGCCTCGGTCCTGGCGGTCTTTTGCTCATCACTGGCCTTCGGCAAACCATACGCGGACATGACTCGATCAAATACCTGCAAATCATCTTGAATGGCATCGGTCAACCGGGTTCGCAATGCCTCGGACTGCTCCAACATTGCCCTGGCCTCTTCATCCACGTCCTCATAACCCTTTTTGGCTATGGTAAAATTGGCCACCATGCTGACCAGCGCGGCACCGGTCGCCCCGCAAATCGCCGCCGCCGCGCCCCCCCCCGGGGTCGCCACCTTGCCCGCCAGCTGATCCAGAAACTGTTGTATCGACATATCTTTAATCATTCAATCGCTCCTTAATAATATCCGCCAACCCGGCGGTGATTATATAACAGATTCAAATTCCGCATGACCGTTAATCACCACCGGCACGACCCTGCTGCAAATTTTATCGCTGCCATTATGGATTTAGCCGGCAACAGATCGGCCGGACCCGCATAACTTATACCATCGAAGCGCATAGCCGATATAATAGACCCAACTGCGCGCTGCCGGCACGGCAAGATCAAGGCAATTTGAAACAGCTATAAATGGGGAGAAGCCACAATGAAAAAACTTTTACTGCAATTTGACACCGACGCCCACCCATCGGTATTCGATACCGTGGTGGCTTACGATGGCGGCGCGGACCGGGTCATTAGCCATGGAGGCGTGACCCCGGATAACGTCACGCCCCTGGTTGAAGGCGCGATCTTTACCCGCGCCCCCAAAGAGAAAAAATTTACCGCCATCTTTATTGGCGGCGGCAATATGGCCGCCGGTGAGGCATTGTTCAACGCGGTGCGGGAAAAATTCTTTTACGATTTCCGAGTATCGGTGATGCTGGACAGCAACGGCAGCAATACCACCGCCGCCGCCGGGGTTGCAAAATTGCTGAGCAGTGGCACGGTGGCCGGTAAAAAGGCCGTCGTGCTGGCCGGCACCGGCCCGGTCGGACAGCGGGTTGCGGTTATGCTGGCCAAAGAAGGGGCGCAGGTGACCCTGACCTCGCGCACCGCCGAGCGCGCCGAAAATGCCTGTCAAATGATGACTAAGGGTTTTGGCGTGCACCTGACGCCTATGGTTGCATTCGACAATGACGCCAGAGGCGACGCCATCGCAGACGCCCGCATCGTCTTTGCCACCGGCGCCGCCGGGGTCGAATTACTCAAACCGGAACATTGGCGGAATAACGCCCATATTGAAATGATCGCGGACGCCAACGCCACCCCCCCGATTGGTATCGGCGGCACCGACATGAGCGATAAAGGCAAGCAATATAATGGCAAAACCGTCTGGGGGGCGATTGGATTTGGGGTGCTGAAACTGTCCCTGCACCGGGCCTGCATAGCCAGGCTGTTCGCCGCCAATGACGGCGTATTTGACGCAGAGGAGATCTTCACCCTGGCAAAATCAATGGCGTAGCGACGTGCGGAGGGTCACACTCAAAAAATCGCCCCGGCAATCGCCGGTGCCGCCGACAAAATCGGGAATCGGGCACCTGCGAATAAACACAAGCGCAATATAATTGCAGGATCGCACTTTTTTTGTACTAAAATTACAATGACGTAAACGGGGCCAAATTATTTCAACCTCATTAACGGGACGTTGACAGCGCATGGTTGATTTCAAACAATTGCTTACTGCAGGCGATGACGATCTGGTCAGGATCATGTACAAGACTGATCCCGGCGACGAAACAGATCTGATCAAAAGGCTGGATAAAATTGCCGCCCAACTGGGGCTGAATCACACTCAGCTGGTCTGTGCCCTGGGCTTCAACAAATTTATCCGCGACCTCTCCGACGTCCATGCCCAACTGGGCTTCAGAAACCATAAATTACTGAGCTACCGGCAAAATGAATTATTCACCACCGATAACTATAAACAACTTTCCATAGACAACGTAATCGATATCTATTCCGCACGCCATAAAGACCGGGAAGTGCTGGACGGTATTCGCAAATTACTGTTGCCCCGGCTGGAACACATCGAAGCCGATATTGACAAAACCAACGACCCCGCCCATATCATCAGCTATCGCATGGAGATCCATGCCGTTTACCACTCCGACATTGCCGACAAAACCCTGGCCAATGAACGGCTGAGCAAAGACATTGGCAAATTCCGCCTATTGGCAAACGAGGCCAACGCGGTCATCGAGGCCGGTCACTACCCGGCCAATAATCTGTTTTTCATGGACACCCTGTCCCCGGAGGAAAAAAAGAATCTGATTGAAAACCACGACATATCTCAGGAATTGATCAAAAACAGATTACAAAACCCAAAATTATCCACCGAAGAGCGCGACCTGCTGGAGCACTATATATAGTGCCAACCCCCACCCCGGAACCGGTGCCGCCGAGCGCGGGCGTTAAAACTACCCTTACACGAGCTAATAGACTATAATTCGTCCCGCTTAATCATTCGCCACAGTAAAAGGGGGAAAAAGAGGTGTCAGACTGGTATAACAAAAAATACATTGCGGTGTTACTGGCATTATTGCTGGTATCCATGCACGGGCATGGACAAGAAGATGAGGTGATCAAGGTGATCGGGGTCACGCCGACCAAGGGGATCGGCCTGCCGAAAGAACTGATCCCGTTCAACGTCCAGAGTGCCACCGATGAAGACCTGGAACGGGCCCAGAGCTTTGATCTGACCGATTTCCTCAATCGCAACCTGGGCAGCGTGACCATCAACAACGCTCAGAATAATCCCCTGCAGTCGGACGTGCAGTATCGCGGCTACACCCTGTCGCCGCTGCTCGGCCTGCCCCAGGGATTGGCCGCCTACCAAAACGGCGTCCGTATCAATGAACCGTTCGGGGATTCGATCAACTGGGACCTGATCCCGGAGTCCTCGATTGCCGGCGTCAATTTGATGGGCGGCGCCAATCCGGTGTTTGGCCTGAACGCCCTTGGCGGCGCCCTGGCAATCACCACCAAAACCGGCTTCACCCATCCGGGGCACAGCCTGGAAATCCAGGGCGGTTCCTATGAACGGGTCTTAACCACCTTGGAAAGCGGCGCCAACAACGGAACCTGGGGCTATTACTTTACCGGCAATTACTTTGATGAAGACGGCTGGCGCGACGCCTCACCGTCCGACGCACTGAATTTTTTTGGGGCATTAAGTTACGAGGCTGAGGCAACGGCCGTGGATATCAATATCAATCATGCCAACACCGATTTAATCGGCAACGGTCCGGCCCCAGTGGAATTGCTGGCACGCGGCCGCAACCAGATATTCACCTCCCCGGACCAAACTGAAAATGAATTGATCATGGTTTCCGCGCAGGCCACGCATTGGCTCAACGACCGACTGCAACTCAGCGCCAACACGTTTTACCGCGACAATCAAACCGACAGTTTTAACGGCGACGGCAGTGAATTTGAAGAATGCGACGAAGAAGCGGGTGGCACCGCCGGCGAGCTATGCGAAGAAGATGAGTCTGTGTCCATAACAGACCAGACAGGAATGTCTATCCCAGTGAGTCCTACTGGTAGAGAGGCGATCAACAACACCAGCCGGCGCGAACAGCAGGGATTTGGCGGCGATATCCAAATCACCGCCACCCATGATCTGGCCGGTCGCGCCAATCAATTCTCTCTGGGCGCCGGTTACCAACAGGGCCTGATCGACTTTTTCTCGAGGGTTGAAGTCGCGTCACTGTTAGACGACCGCTCCACCATGGGCCGCGGCCTGTTTGTCCCCGAAAGCGGAGTCAATATCAAAGCCCGCAATCGCATCTGGTCGATCTATGCCAGCAATACCTTCTCCGTCAATGAGCAATTGGCGATCACCGCCTCGGCAAGATACAACAATTCCCATATCGTCCTCACTGACCGCGGTGCGTTCGATCCTCTGGCGGAGGAAAATTCTGACCTAAATGGCGACCATGACTTCGACCGCGTCAATCCGGCAATCGGCTTCACCTATAAGATCAACCAGAATATCGGTGCCTATGGCGGCTATGGTGAATCAGCGCGTGCGCCCACTCCGATTGAATTACTATGCGCCGATCCGGACGCTCCCTGCAGCCTGCCCAACGCATTCCTGGCCGACCCGCCGTTGCAACAAGTCGTCAACAAAAGCTTTGAAGGCGGTTTCAGAGGCCGCCTGGACAACGGCATCAGCTACCACGTCGGCGGTTTCCACGGCACCAACGAAGACGATATCCTCTTTGGCACCACCGGTGGCTTGGCCTCAAATGAAGGCTTTTTCACAAACGTCGGGGACACCCTGCGCGTCGGTGCCGAACTCGGACTCAAAGGCGTATTCCGCGATCGGCTCGACTGGTATCTGAACTACAGTTTTGTCGACGCCACTTTCGACACTGCGTTCGAGAGCTTCAGCGCTAACCATCCCATCAATGACGATGACGATGACGATGCCGATTCCGATGCCGAGAACAATACAATTCAGGTGGAGGCGGGCGACCGCATCCCCGGAATACCGCAACACTCGCTTAAACTGGGCGCCGATTATACGTTCAATGAACGCCTTTCAATAGGCGCCAATATGATCTATAACTCGAACCAGGTAGTCAGGGGGGATGAATCCAACCAATCGGACACCATAGACGGCTATGCCATCGTCAACCTGCACGGCAGCTATAAGATCAACCCCAACCTTACCGTAATGGCCAGCATCCGGAATCTATTCGACACCGACTATGAAACCTTTGGCCTGTTCGGTGAGCCCGATGAGCTCCCCGGCTTTGGTGAGGATGGTCGGGACTTTGACGATTCTCGCTTCCTCGGCCCCGGCGCACCGATCAGCGCATATATCGGGCTACGGCTACGCTTTTAAACGGGCCATCGGATCGTCCATCCCATCCATCCGGCAAAAAAAAAGCCCCGCACAGGCGGGGCTTGTCACTAGCCGTCTCCGACCCTTATTTCCGCATTGCCTTCTTGAACATGCGCTCGATCTTGCTTGAATTCTTATTACAACAATCGAGTGCCGAATCCGCGGTTTTTTGCGCCTGAGTAGCATTGTAAGCCGCCTCTGAAGCGACTTCATTTGCCGACTGAGCCAGCTTATAGGCATCATCAGCTTTCGCCTTTGCCGCCGCGGCCGCAGCCCTGGCCTCATCCAATTGAGTATTCGTACGCGCCACGTCGGCACAGCCGCCGAGCATCCCTAACGCCAGTGCAATAATCAATGCCTTAGTAACTTTTTGCATAGTTTATTTCTCCTATTAAAATTGCAACAACCATGAACAATAACAAAATTTAACCCAACCATTCTAACAATACCAACATATCACTGCCAATGAAAATTATTTTTCGCGTCATTATGCGGTATAAAACCCGCCACCCGACCAAAATATCTTACCATGAAGCGCTTGAACTGGATTTGGAGCGTGCCTCGAAATGACTGAGTGCAAACTCGGTCAACGCCCCCTCATATGAAGACATCGGGTTATCCTGACAATATTCGTCCATCCATTGAAAAATTTCATCGAGATGCATTTTACCAGAAATACTGTAAGTCTGCTCCATCATTATGTTGGTGGCGGTCAGATAACCCATGGTATAATTTTTATAATCCCGAATATCATCATCCTGCCGAGCCCGACTATAAGAAAAACAAGACTGCTTGCCCTTGCCCCAAACCGCGTAATTGCCGGCGCCGTCGGTCGCCGCGACGCCAAAGCACGCAATGCAAAGTGTAAAAAATACCGCCACTAATACCCTCATATCACACCCCCGTTTAAACCGCACCCGGCAGCCGCAAAAGAGCGCCGCCGGTCGGAAAATTGTTGTTTCAAAAATTCCATCTGGTCGGCCAGAATCCTGCGATTCGACAACGCCAGATATTCAGCCCAATTAGGCACGTACGGCACCGCCAATAACGGCATGCCGGCTATTTCCGGGGTTCTATTGCCCTTGCGGGTATTGCAGCGTTTGCACGCGGCCACCACGTTCAACCATCTATCCTTGCCGCCCCTGGACAACGGGATCACATGATCGCGGGTCAGTTCACTCTTATGATACTGGCCGCCGCAGTACAGGCACAGATTGGCGTCGCGCAAAAATAATTCCCGGTTGGTCAACGGCGGAATAACCCGTCGATAGCCGCCGATCCGGGAGCATTTCACCGCGATGATGGAATTCACCTCGACCCGGGATTTCCTGCCGGTGAGGCGCGATATGCCGCCGCGAAAAGTGAACACGCTGTCGCCTGCGGTCCATGCCACCCGGTCCCGGCTGTATAAACAGATCGCATGTTGCCAGGGTATCCACCTTAGCGGTGCGCCGGAAATATCCAATCGTAATATCAATGCAGTCATACCATGCTTGCCTATGCCCGGATCATCATCAGATGATCATGAGTGCCGGAAATAAATACCGGAAATAAATACCAGAAATAGATATATCAGTAAATACCGATCATAAACTAAAGTCAATCAAAGAGTGTAGCCGCGCCACCGCGCCGGTTTTGTCGTGGAACAAATCAGTCCGCAGAGGATACACCCGGTCTGAAAAATACTTTCACTGCCTGACTCAAAACCGAAGCCGGCAAAATTCCAAATTAAACGGCACTGCGCGACGGCACAAACATAACAGGCTTATGGCCGCCGATGATGAAACCAACCCGAAGCTGCCGGATGGTGCGTCAATGTTCGGAGAGATGAAACCGGTTGAGCCAATTCGTTCGTCCCTTACAGGCAAACCGGTGATTGAACGCGTTATTTGCGACTCGAAAATAAATCAGCCCAGAGGCTGGTGGTGCTCCGCAGCCGGCCAACGAGAATTCTGGCAAGTTTGAGCAGGATTTTCACCCCAAGATTGCTGTTCTTGGTGATGAGATTCTGAAAATTCTCGGCGTTAATAGTCAATATTACCGCGTCCTCGGCGACAATGGCGGTGGCGGATAATGGCAGGCGGTCAATGACTCCCATTTCACCAAAACTTGCCCCTGCCAGGATCTCGGCAACTTTTACGTGTTCTTCTTCGGTATGCACCTTTTTAAAGATATTGATCGCCCCTTCTACAACAATGCACAGTAAAAGCTCGGCGTCCCCTTCGTGCAGGATGGTTGTGCGGGCGGGCGCTGAAAATGCCTTGACCCAGTATCCCAGCATTTCTATTTCATCCAAATCAAGGTCTGAAAAAAAGCCACAGGATTGCATTAATTCCAATAACCTTTCTTTGGAACCATCATGTTCGGCCAGCAACGTTAATCTTTGTGTTATCGTGGACATTTTCAGCTCAACGGGATCATGATCATTTTGATGACGGGGCGGTCATGTATTTCACCCAGGGTATTGCCCCCGGAAACAGTGCAATAGTAACGCTTGTTACCGGCCTGTTCAAGTCAGTGTGCCTCCAAGGTCGATGATCATTTTCTCGACGTCCTGTTTTGCCCGTTCCAACTTGTCCGCGTCGGTGGTGCGTAATACCAGATTGACGCCCGGGTTGCGATTCTTGAAGGATGGATAACTGCCTATGCTGACGTCGTTATATCGCCTCTGTATCAGCTCCAATGGTTTGGCAAGACTGCCTTCGCGCAGATCGGTAAAGATATTGGCCGTGATTATCGCGGCACCGCCGGCGAGACCTTCGGTTATTCCGACAAACATCGCCTGCATAATGACCGGAACACCCGGCAATACATAGACGTTGTCGATCTGAAATCCGGGAGCGCCGCTGACGGGATTATCGATCAGCGCGGCACCATCGGGAATATCCGCCATTTTCAGGCGGGCTTCGTTTAATTCACCGCCATTATGAAACCGGCTCAGTTTGGCAACCGCCTGAGGATTGCGCACAAGCGGTCGATCAAAACATCGGGCGACCGAGGCGCTGGTAATATCATCGTGGGTCGGACCTATGCCGCCGGTGGTGAACACGTAGTGAAATCTGTTTTTATAATCATTGATCGCGTCGATAATCACCTTTTCCAGATCGGGTATGACGCGGCATTCATCCAGGCTTATCCCAAGTGGGTCCAATTGTTGGCCGATAAAGGCGAGATTCCGGTCCTGGGTTCTGCCGGAAAGAATTTCATTGCCAATGATGATCAACGCGGCGCGGTATTGCATCTGCTTGTCTGTTTTGGTTGCGGACGCCCCAGGGCCGCGCCGGTGGGAGCGGTGCGCGGATAATAACCAATCCCGGGCTGCAACAATGTTTATCGCGGCAACGTCGACGGCATCAGGCGGCCTGCACCGGGATGCGGTCTTTAATCCCGGTAATGCCGTTGTGCTGGTCCAGATATACCAGGGTGGGTTTATATTGCTTTAATCGATCCTCGGCCAGGGATACATAGGCGCAGATAATGACGCGATCACCGGGAGCGGCCTTATGGGCGGCGGCGCCATTAACGGAAATAATATGGGAATGCGGTTCGGCACAAATGGCATAGGTGGTCAGTCGTTCGCCGTTGCTGATATTATAGATTTGTATTTGCTCATATTCATGGATGCCGGCTTTGTCCAGCAAATGCTTATCTATCGCGCAGGAACCGTCATAATCCGGTTCCGCATGGGTCACACAGGCTTGATGCAGTTTGGCTTTAAGTACGGTTATATGGTTCATAGGTGAAGAGTATGTCCGATAAACCGGTTTCATTCAAGCCCAATGCTACACCGCAATATTATCAATCAGTCGCGCCCGACCCAACCAGGCCGCGGCCAATATCACCCGATCACCGCCATTGGGCCGGCCCAGAGTATGCGCGTCGCAGACTTCGATATAGTCGGTCTTAAAACCATGTTCGGATAATTCTTCGACCGCGGCCCGCTGCAATGGTTGATAGTCGGTATCTCCGCCGGCAATCCCGGCCGCCATCTGCGCCAGGGTTTGATACAGTAACGGCGCCTTCAAGCGCTCATCTTCACGCAGATAGTGATTGCGTGAACTCATTGCCAGACCGTCCGATTCGCGCACCGTGGGTACGCCTATGATCTTGACCGGCAAGTGCAGATCGTCGACCAGCCGCCGGATAATGATGAGTTGCTGATAATCCTTTTCGCCAAACACGGCGTGATCGGGCGATATGATATTGAATAATTTAGCCACCACGGTGGCGACGCCGGCAAAATGTCCGGGACGAAATTTGCCGCAATAAAGATTTTCCAGTTCCGGCACCGTCACTCTGGTACCGTGCTTGACGCCGGCGGGATAGAGTTCATTGATCCTGGGGGTAAATACTGCGTCAACGCCGGCGGCGTCCAATTGGTGAACGTCCGCACCCAGGCTCCTGGGGTAACTATTATAATCTTCACCCGGGCTGAATTGCAGCGGATTGACAAAGATGGTGGCGATCACACAGCCCGGTTGCATGCCTTTTGCCCTCTCAACCAGGGCCAGATGCCCCGCATGCAAATTACCCATGGTGGGCACCACCACAATCGGACGCCGAGTGCGGTTGTGGATATATTGTCTCAGTGCCGGGATGGTGCCGATCTGACGCATTTAGTCGAATTGGTGTTCCAGGGCCGGAAACGCCCCCGATTTAACGGCCGCAACGTAATTTTGTACCGCGGTGGCAATCGATGCCGAGCCGCTGAGGAATACTTTGGAAAATTTATTCGGTTGCGGGTTGACGCCAAGCAGGTCGTGCAAAACCAACACCTGGCCATCACAACCGCGGCCGGCGCCTATGCCGATAACCGGTATCGCCAGCATATCACTGATTTTCGCGGCCAGGGACGCGGGCACGCACTCAAGCACAAGCAATACCGCCCCGGCATCCTGCAGGGCAAGGGCATCCTGTTTGATTTGTTCGGCATCGGCGGGTTGTTTGCCCTGGACCCGGTAACCGCCGAGTTTATGCACCGATTGCGGCGTTAATCCCAGGTGGCCGCATACGGCCATGCCTTTGGCGTTCAAGAGTGAGACCACGTCAACCGCCTCCCGCCCGCCTTCGATTTTGACCACCTCGGCACCGCCCTCACCCACCAGACGGGCGGCGTTGCCAAGGGCCTGAGCCGGCGTCGCATAGCTCATGAAGGGCATATCGGCAACCAATAATGCGCGCCGCCGGCCGGCGGCGGTGAGCCGAGTATGATAAATCATGTCGGCCATCTTCACCTTCAGGGTCGAGTCTTCGCCCTGCAAAACCATACCCAATGAATCACCGACCAGTATTAATTCAATACCGGCGTCATCAAGCAAGCGGGCAAAACAGGCGTCATAGGCGGTCAGGCAGGCTATCTTTTCACCGGCCCGCTTCATCGCACGCAACGCGGTTATCGTGATCCCGTCGTTCATATCGACCCGGGATTAAAATAATGCCTGCCGTGCGCAGGGCCGCGGATCTGTTCCAGCAAAAGCTGATATTCCCGGTCGCCGCCGACCAGGTCAAAATCATCGGTATTCACGATCAGCAATGGCGCATCATTATAATAATGAAAAAATTCAATATAGGCGTTGTTCACCCGCTGCATATAGGCCCGGTCGATCTGTTTTTCATAGTCGTGACCGCGTTCGCTCACGCGCCGCAATAACACCTCCGGCGGCGCCTGCAAATAAATCACCAGATCCGGCCGGGGGGCATCCAAAGCCAGCTTTTCATAGACCTGCTGATACAGTGATAACTCATCATCATCCAGCACAATATTGGCAAACAACTTATCCTTTTCCAGTAAAAAATCGGAGACCTGTACCGGCCTGAACATATCCGTTTGCCGCAGGTTTTGTATTTGCCTGGCGCGCTGAAGTAAAAAACACAACTGTGTGGGCAGCGCGAAAGTACGCCGGTCGGCGTAAAACCGCGACAAAAAGGGATTGTCATCCGTCAGCTCAAGCATCAGATCGGTGTTAAAGGTCCCGGCCAGACGTTTTGCGAGGGTGGTTTTACCCACGCCTATCGGGCCTTCAACCACGATATAATCGGGATATCTGTTCATCCGATCCTCTCAATATCAGCCGTGCCATGGCACTGTAACAACGCCGCGACGGAACCGAGCCCGGGTATATCCAGATCCGGGGTTATCTCGGCCAGCGGCAACAACACAAAATTGCGATCCGATATGGCCGCATGCGGGACGATAAGCCGCCGGTTATTTATTTGCCGCCGGCCGTATAACAGAATATCCAGGTCCAGAGTGCGCGCCCCCCGGCGCCTGACGCGAACTCGCCCCTGTTGTTTTTCAATCGCCTGTAATTTATCCAGCAATGGCCTGGCCTCCAGTCGGGTTTTAATTTCAATTACCGCATTGACAAAATCCGGCTGGTTTTGAGGGCCCGCCGGTTTGCTTTTATAAAATGATGATGACCGGCACAATACAACGCCGGGGGTGGATGCAATCGTTTTCAGTGCCCGCCTGAGCTGCCGGCCCGGACATTGTTGATTGCTGCCAAGTCCTATATATGCCCTGATCATGGTTGAGGCTACGCACCAGTTTGACTGTTCAGTCCTATAGGTATGGCTTCTCCGGCTTGTTTGCCCGGCGGGATTTTGCCGGCACAGGCGGCGCGGCGTCACGCCGCTCAGTCCACCAATCGACCTGTGCCCCCAATTCTTCCCCGGATTGATGGCGCAATAACAGGAAATCATAGGCGGCCCGAAATCGGGGATGGCTCAGCACCCGTTTACTGCGTTTTGGGGAACAATGCATCAGCCGATGCTGCATAAACCATATTTCACGAGCAATGCAGGTCACCCGTCTCGGCATTGCGGTCATGGAAATTTGTTTGGAAATGACCGTGTCGATGGCCAATTGGGTCGCGTCCGCGTCATTCATGCCATTCATCAAATGCTGCTCTTTAACCTCCAGCATCGGCTCCCATAGTAATACCGCAATTAAAAATCCGGGCGTAAAGGGTTGCTCATTGGAGTATCTTTGATCGGTATTGGTAAAGGCGTGACAAAGAAAAGTGTGCGGGAAACCGCGTTCCTCGCGGGCCAGAACGGCCTCGGTCAATGGAAACAGATAACCGAATAAACCATAATGCCTCAAGGCCTCGAAAGTTTGCAGTGAAACGCCGCCGGTGAACAACTTGAGTACTTCCTCAAATAATCTTGCAGCGGGAATATCCTCCAACAGATATCCGAGTTTATAGATCGGCTCTTCGCTGTGGGCGTGGATATTAAACCCCAGCTTTACCGCAAAGCGCACCGCCCTTAACAATCTGACCGGGTCCTCAATATAACGCTTCTCGGCGTCGCCGATCAGTCTCAATTGGCCCTTTTCCAGATCGGCAACGCCATTGACGTAATCCACCACCGAATCATCCTTGATATTGTAAAACAGTGCATTCACGGTGAAATCCCGCCGCCAGACGTCGTCTTCGATGCGGCCGTAAACATTATCACGAATGATCCTGCCCTCCCGCGAATGGCCGCCTCGGTCATCCGACTCATAATGCGCCGCTCTGAACGTGGAGACCTCGATGATTTCCCGCCCGAATCGAATATGCGCCAAACGGAATCGCCGGCCGATCAAATAACAATTCCTGAATAATTCCCTGATCTGTTGAGGCAAGGCGTCGGTTACCACGTCAAAATCCTTGGGTTCCCTGCCCAGCAATAAATCCCTGACGCCACCGCCCACCATATAGGCCTGGTAACCGGCATTTTTAAGCCGGTATAACACCTTTAACGCATTCTTGCTCATCGCCGACCGGCAAATAGCGTGCTCGCCCCGCGGAATGATCTCCGGTGCCGGCCTTAATTGATTTACCTTGTTACCCAGGTTGAAACCGGCCATCTTATTCCCCCGGCTTGGGCATGGTTGCCGATTGCAGGGGCCTTGAGCGTCGGGCAAAGGACAGGCATCCGCTCGCGGGCGTTGAAATAATATTAAGATTCATAATGTTCATAACGTGGATTGCGTCTTAACTCATAAATTGTTGTTAATGTAACTTAACCGTATAATAACTTAATCATCGGATTTAATCAGCTCCCTTCGTCTAGTGGCCCAGGACATCGCCCTCTCACGGCGAAAACAGGGGTTCGAAACCCCTAGGGAGCGCCATCACTCGGAGAGTCAGCGCCGTCCCGCATGGCTATTTTGGCGCCAGCGTCATCATGATTTTTTTCGCCCCGGCAATCGTAGCGTCGATATCATCATCGCTATGCCGGCTGGACGTGAACCCGGCTTCAAATAAGGAGGGGGCCAGATAAATGCCTTCGGCCAACATACCGTGAAAGAAACGGTTAAAGCGTTCCCGGTTGCATTGCATAACCTGCTCATAGGTACTGATCGCCTTTGCCTCCGAGAAAAACAGCCCGAACATCGCCCCGGCCTGATTAGTGGTAAATGCGATATTTGCCTCTGCGGCGGCGGCTCTCAGCCCGGTTAACAGCGATTGTGTCCGTCTTTCCAGTGGCGGATAAAAATCCGCCGCCGAGATCAATTCAAGTGTGGCCAGGCCCGCGGTCATTGCGACCGGATTACCCGACAGGGTGCCGGCCTGGTAAACCGGCCCATCCGGGGCAACGCAGTCCATGATTTCCCGCTTGCCGCCAAACGCGCCAACCGGCATGCCGCCGCCGATGATCTTACCCAGCAGGGTCAGGTCCGGGGTAATATGATATATCGATTGCGCTCCACCCAGCGCCACTCTGAAGCCGGACATGACTTCATCAAAGATCAAGATACTTTGATAGTCGGCAGTCAGCGTCCGCAAGGTATCCAAAAACGCCTGCTGCCCCGGAACGCAATTCATATTGCCGGCCACCGGTTCCACAATAATCGCGGCAATCTGCTCGCCGGTTTGTTTAAATACCCGTTCCACCTGCACCGGATCATTATAGCTCAGGGTAAGGGTATGTTTGGCCAAATCAGCCGGTATGCCGGGAGAGGTCGGCACCCCCAGGGCCAATGCCCCTGAGCCCGCCTTCACCAACAGGGAATCCGCATGGCCATGATAACAACCCTCAAATTTAACGATCTTGTCACGGCCGGTATAGGCCCGGGCCAACCGTATCGCACTGAGCGCGGCCTCGGTGCCGGAATTGACCATACGCACCTTTTCAATCGCCGGCATCAATGCGCAGATCCTGTCGGCCATCATGGTCTCTATCTCAGTGGGCGCGCCAAAACTGAGACCCTGGTCGATACGGGCCTTAACCTGTTCCAGCACTTCCGGCGCCGCATGGCCCAGTATCATTGCCCCCCAGGAACCGACGTAGTCTATGTATTGCCGGCCCCGGCTGTCATACAGATAGGCGCCGCTGGCCCTATCGATAAAGACCGGTATGCCACCGACCGATTTGAACGCCCGCACCGGCGAATTAACCCCACCGGGGATAACCCGCTGGGCCGCGGCAAATAATACTTCAGCGGACCTGTTCATCTAAAACACGCCTGATATTGACGCACCGCCCGGGCGGTATCGGCGGCCCCGTACAGACCGGATACCGCCGCCAGCATATCCGCTCCCGCCTTGACGATAGCCCTGCCATTCGCCGGCGTTATCCCGCCAATCGCAACGATAGGCATGGAGACGGCCCGTCTGATTGCCTGCAATCGCGACAATTCGATGCGCCCGGCGTCGGGTTTGGTTGGTGACCGATGAAACGCACCCAGGGCAATATAATCCGCCCCCCGCCGCTCGGCCTCCATTGCCGCCTCCAGCCGGTTATAACAGGAGCAGCCGATCAGTTTGCCGCGGCCCAATCCTGAGCGCGCGGTACTGATGGCCAGATCATCCCGGCCAAGGTGCACACCGTCGGCGTCAATGGAGCGGGTTAATTCCAGATCATCATTGATAATGAGCGGACAATCATACTGGCGACAAAGACCCAGCAGTTGCTGAGCCAAAGGCAGGTACTCAGGCGAGGCTCTGTTTTTATTGCGGTATTGCAGCATCGCGATACCCTGTTCCAGCATAACCCTGGTCTTGCTGAGCACGCTACCGTCGGAGAAATTTTCACAGTCGGTTATCGCATAAACACCGGATCCGGGCAATATACTCATCGCCATAGGATAAACCGGATCAGGCCGATATGCCAGTGCCGTCAAAAATCGATAAAACGATCCGGTTGTAATGCCCCCCGACCCAGTCTTTGCCCGTGTTTAAGTGTGTGCCAGGTGTATTTTTGGGCATTGTTGACCGCGGTTTCAAGATCACTGCCGTGCGCCAGCCGGGCGGCAATACTCGCCGAAAGTGTGCAGCCTGAGCCGTGATAGACGCCCGCCAGGCGTTCCCAGGTATAGCTCAGCACAGTGCGGTTTTTGCGGTAAAGCCGGTTGGTCACCATCGCGGTGTCTTCATCGGCGCCGGTTACCAGTACCGCGTCACATCCATAATTCAGCAGTTTGTCGGCGGCGCCCGCGGTCTCTTGGATACCGGCCAGGGTGCGCGTCTCCGGGCCGTTCGGGGTAATAATGCGGCACAGCGGCAGCAGTTCGTCGACCATTAGAGATTGCATGGTGTTATCGGCCACCGGGTCGCCGGTGCCGGTGATCAACACCGGATCAAATACGGCCGGTATTTTCAGATCGCTTAGAACCACCGCAATCGGTTCGATCAGCCGGGCGTTTCCCAACATTCCGATCTTGCAGGCGTCAATCTGGAAATCCTGTTTGAGTAATTCGGTTTGCTTCTCAACGGACGCCGGGTCCTGCGGGATCAAACCGGCAAACGTCCGGGTATTCTGAGTCGTCAGCGCGGTGATCACCGGTAGCGCGTGGCAGCCGGCCGCGCCAATACTCTCTATATCCGCCTGTATGCCCGCGCCACCGGATGGATCATGGCCGGCAAATACCAGCACCACCGGACGCTTTGCAGGAAAATTTCCCATATTATGTATCCTGCATTATCCTGATAGAGGGATAACAATAGAGAGACGAGGTAGCAATGAAGCAATATTTATGTGTCATTTGTGGTTTTATTTATGATGAGGAAAAAGGTTATCCGGACGATGATATTGCGCCGGGAACAAAATGGGAAGACGTCCCCCCCAACTGGGTATGCCCGGATTGCGGTGCCCGAAAGGAAGACTTTGAAATGATCGAGATATGAGGCCGGCAATGATCACAGCGGTCTGAGCACGGCCATGATAACGATGACAAAAAGCAATAGCACCGGTATTTCATTGAACCAGCGATACCAGACGTGTCCATGCCGATTGTTATCATGCTTAAAGCCGGTCAATAATATGCCGCAATAAATATGGTAGCCGATCAGTAATAACACCGCCGCAAGTTTGATATGCATCCATGGCGCGTCTTTATAATTATCCCAGCCATTGACGAGCACAATGCCCACGCCGAATATCAACGTCAGTATCGCACCGGGCGTCATGATCCCGTAGAATAATTTTCTCTCCATGATCTTGAAACGGTCTATGCTGATCGGATCGGTGCTCATACTGTGATAGACAAATAATCGCGGCAGATAGAACAGACCGGCAAACCAGGTGACCATGAAAATCAGATGCAGGGACTTGAACCAGTAAAACATCAGTTGCTTGGCCTTAGCGGCGAAATTTTAATATTTTTAGCCCGTAGAATGCAGAATGAAAATTATAGACTATAATAGGATGCATTCCGGATCGGAAACATTATTTTTTGACTATTATAAATGACGTCAGAATAATATAATGAGTTCGACCCCGGATTTAAGTGGCGATATAATTAATTCAGTGTAAAAATAATAAAGGATTAGGAGAAATATATAAGGATGCAAAAAACCGAGCTCTACGATCTGCACGTTGAGGCCGGCGGCAAGATGGTGTCGTTTGCCGGGTATTCGATGCCGCTGCATTACCAACGGGGGATAATCCAGGAACACCTGCACACGCGCGAACAGGCGGGGCTGTTCGATGTTTCCCATATGGGACAGGCGCAGTTGATCGGTGGCGACCCCGGCGCACTGATGGAAACACTGGTGCCGGCGGCGATTACCAGCCTGGAGCCCGGGCGCCAGCGTTGCACGGTGCTGCTCAATGAACGCGGCGGCATCGTCGATGATACCATTATCGCGCGCCCATTCGGCGAACCGTCCGGCCGGCTGTTGATAGTGTTCAATGCCTCACGCAAGCAGGTCGATCATGACTACATTGCAAGCCATCTGAACGGCGGCAGTCGCATCGAGACCTTCCCCGAAAAATCGTTATTGGCGCTGCAAGGCCCGGCCGCGAGTACGGTGCTGGAACGATTGTTTGGCGACGAGGTCACCGCGCAGGTATTCATGTCGCAGCGTTTTTATGAATTTAACGGCGAGCGGATATCGGTCGCCCGTTGTGGCTACACCGGCGAAGACGGTTATGAAATCTCGGTTGCCTCGAAGCAGGCGGTCGCGCTGGCAAAACGCCTGCTGGCCGAAAATGAGGTCGAATTGGTTGGTCTCGGCGCCCGCGATTCTCTGCGCATGGAGTGTGGCCTGTGTCTTTACGGCAGCGATATTGACGAAAATACCACACCGGTGGAAGCAAATTTGAGCTGGATGATCCCAAAAGCACGCCGTGAAACCGGCGGGTTTGCCGGCGCCGACGCCATACTCAGGCAACTCGCTGAGGGCGCACCGAAAAAACGCGTCGGTGTGCGTCCTGAGGGGCGGATGATTGCCCGTGCCGGGGTAACGGTGCATGCCGGCTCAGACACTGCGATTGGCGAGGTGACGTCCGGATGTTTCGGCCCGACCGTACAAGGGCCTATCGCAATCGCTTACGTTGACACCCGCTACGCCGCCGCCGATACACCGATAGAGCTCAAGATCCGTGGCCGGCTTCACCCGGCGCAGGTGGTTGCCTTGCCATTCGTGCCAACACGTTATTACCGAGGCGTTAAAACTTGATATTACTGCTGACATTATTGCTTAATGGAGGAACCCTATGAATGAAATGAAATTCAGCGAGAAACATGAATGGGCCCGGGTTGATGAGGCCGGCATCGCCACGGTCGGTATTTCCGACTATGCTCAAAAAACCATTGGCGATCTGGTGTTCATCGAACTGCCGCAAGTCGGCGACCGGATCGAACAGGGCCAGGAAGCCGGCGTCATCGAATCGGTCAAGGCCGCCAACGATCTGTACACACCGGTCAGCGGGGAAGTGGTTGAGATCAATCCGACGCTCGGCGACTCGCCTGATTTGGTCAATCAGGACGCGCATGAAAAAGGCTGGCTGTTCAAGATCAAACTCGCCGATGCAACGCAACTTGATGCTCTGATGGATGAGACCGCCTATCAAGAGTTCATATCCACGCTTGAATAAGCGATCCATCCTGGAGAAATAGAATGAATGCTGTACCTGGACTCAAGCAACTCGAATACGTGGACGAATTTGTCAGCCGCCATATCGGGCCATCGACTGCGGAAATCTCCACCATGCTGGAGGCACTCGGAGTGTCATCCCTGGACGAGTTGATCAATAAAATTGTGCCTGAAGACATCCTGAGCTCACGCCCGTTGAATCTGCCGGAAGCACGCAACGAGCGCGCGACACTGACCGACCTGCTGCATATGAGCGAGCGCAACAAGGTATTTATTTCAATGATCGGTAAAGGTTACTACGGCACCGTGATGCCGACGGTGATCCTGCGCAACGTGTTTGAAAGCCCGGCCTGGTACACCGCCTACACGCCGTACCAGGCGGAGATCAGCCAGGGACGCCTGGAAGCGCTGCTCAATTTCCAGCAAATGATCTGCGACCTAAGCGGCATGGGACTCGCGAACGCCTCCTTGCTGGATGAAGCGACCGCGGCGGCCGAGGCGATGACGATGTCAAAGCGGGTATGCGGTAATAAGTCGGCGCGAGTGTTCCTGATCGATAAAAACTGCTTCCCGCAAACCATAGACGTGGTGCAAACCCGTGCGGCGCCAATGGGTTTTGAGGCGGTGGTCGGTGACCCGTTTGGCGACGATATTGATAAATACAATCTGTTCGGCGTACTCGTGCAGTATCCCAGCGCCGGCGGACAAGTGCGCGATCTGCATGAATTGATCAACCGAGCCCATGCCACCGGCACGCTGGTCACCGTCGCCGCCGATCTTCTGGGGCTGGCGCTGCTGAAGCCGCCCGGTGAGATGGGCGCCGATATCGTGGTCGGCAGTTCCCAGCGCTTTGGCGTACCGATGGGATACGGCGGACCCCACGCCGCGTTCTTTGCCACCCATGAAAAATACCAGCGCAATATCCCCGGCCGCATCATCGGGGTATCGCGTGACAGCGATGGCAAACCGGCGCTGCGCATGGCGCTGCAAACCCGCGAACAGCACATCCGTCGGGAAAAGGCCACCAGCAACATCTGCACCGCCCAGGTTCTGCTGGCGGTCATCGCCGGCCTCTATGGCGTCTATCACGGTGCCCAAGGTATCAAAAGAATCGCCAACAGGGTCCACCGCATGACCCAGATCATGGCCGCCGGGCTGGAAAAACTTGGTTTTGAAATCGCCACCGACGCATTTTTCGACACCGTTACCGTGCGCATCAACGGACAGGCCCAACGCATCGCCGCGAGGGCGCGCGAGTCGCGCATAAACCTGTCTATGGCTGACTGGAACCATCTCGGCATTTCCTTTGACGAGACCACTGACCGCGGAGACTTGATTGCGTTGTGGGAAGTGTTCGACCCGGCCGCGATGGAAAAACTCGACGTCGAGACGCTCGATGCCGAAGTTGGCGAGTGCATCCCCAAGGCCCTGCTCAGAACCAGCGAGTTTATGACCCATCCGGTATTCAGTCGACATCAAACCGAAACCGAGATGATGCGCTACCTGCGCAGGCTGGGATCCAAGGACGTCGCGCTGAACCGCTCAATGATCCCGCTCGGCTCATGCACGATGAAGCTGAATGCGGCCAGCGAAATGGATCCGGTATCATGGCGCAATTTCGCGCATATGCACCCGTTCGCGCCATTGGACCAAACCCAGGGTTACCAGCAATTATTTAAGGAACTCGAGGACGGTCTGTGCGAGATCACCGGTTTCGACGCATTTTCATTGCAGCCAAACGCGGGGTCGCAAGGCGAGTACAGCGGCCTGATGGTGATCCGCAAATACCATGAAAGCCGCGGCGAAGGCCAACGTAATATTTGCCTGATCCCGGAATCCGCGCACGGCACCAACCCGGCAAGTTCGATCATGGCCGGGATGAAGGTGGTTGTGGTCCGATGCGGCGACAACGGCGACGTTGACGTAGCCGACCTGCAACAAAAGGTCGAGCAGCATAAAGACGTCCTCGCCGCGACCATGGTGACCTATCCCTCAACCCATGGCATCTTTGAAAAGAGGTTCCGGGAGATCTGCGAGATCGTCCACGCCCACGGCGGCCAGGTCTATCTCGACGGCGCTAATATGAATGCGATGGTCGGCATAGTCCGCCAGGGCGAGATCGGCGCCGACGTCTCACACCTGAACCTGCACAAGACGTTTTGTATCCCGCACGGTGGGGGCGGCCCCGGTGTCGGCCCGATCGGGGTCAAGGCGCACCTGGCACCCTTTCTGCCGCGCCACTCTATGGTGACCGGCCTCAATCCGGCCGAGATCGAGAAGAGTAGCATAGGCACCGTCTCGGCGACCCCGTGGGGCTCATCCAGCATCTTACCAATCACCTGGTGCTATATTGCGATGATGGGTGCCGCCGGCCTGAAACGCGCGACCCAGGTTGCGATCCTTAATGCCAACTACGTGCGCATGCGTCTCGCCGAGCATTACCCGGTGCTGTACACCCAGGATAATGGCTTCGTCGCCCATGAATGCATCATAGATCTGCGCCCGATCAGGGAATCATGCGGTATTACCGTGGACGACGTCGCCAAGCGTCTGATTGACTACTGCTTTCATGCGCCGACCATATCCTTCCCGGTGGCCGGCACCATGATGATCGAACCCACCGAGAGCGAGTCCAAACACGAACTCGACCGCTTCTGCAACGCAATGATCCACATCCGCGAGGAAATCGCCGACATTGAAGCGGGTAAAGCCGACCGCGATAACAACCTGCTCCGCAACGCGCCTCACCCGCACAGCCTGCTACTGGATAAAAACTGGCGGTTTCCCTACTCCAAGCAGGAGGCATTTTTCCCGGTGAAAGACATCCAACTGGAAAAATACTGGCCGCCGGTCGCACGCATAGACAACGCCAGTGGCGACCGCAGCCTGATGTGTGTTTGCCCGCCGATAGAGGCCTATGAATGATCGATTTGTGCCGGTGCCGGTCTCATCCGTCCGCATGGCGAAAACTTTGGCATAATTAATATTATTTAATATTATTATGTTATACTGTAGCAATCGTGTTTATAATGCTATTATTAAGTTTGGCATGGAATTTGGATATCGGGGTGAGGTCGAGCCCGGATATAAAATAAAGTCTGACTACAATACCAATGTTTTATAGGGAGGATAGAGATGGAAACATTAGATTTATACATTAGTAAAATCAATGCCTTCGCCTGGGGCCCGCCCATGCTCGGCATGTTGGGGGTGACGGGTCTTTTGCTTACCCTCGGACTGGTGTTTATGCCATGGCGAAAGGTGGGCTATGGCTTTAGATTACTATTCTCCAAAGAGGAAGAGGGTGCCGGCGGTGAGGGTGAGATCAAACCCTTTAACGCATTGATGACCGCGCTGTCCGCGACGGTGGGCACCGGTAATATAGCCGGTGTGGCCACTGCAATAGCGCTGGGCGGCCCGGGTGCGATCTTTTACATGTGGGTTATCGCGCTGTTTGGCATGGCCACCAAATATGCCGAAGCGGTCTGTGCGGTCACCTACCGCGAGGTCGACGCAAGCGGCAAATACGTCGGTGGTCCGATGTATTATCTGCGCAACGGCTTGAAGGACTTTGCCCCGGAGCTGGGTAAATGGCTGGGTCTGGCGTTCGCGCTGTTTGGCGCGGTGGCGGCATTCGGCATTGGCAACGCGGTACAGATCAATTCCATGGGAGCGGCATTGCAGCAAAGCTTCAAATTACCCACCGCGGTAACCGGAATCGTTATCTCGGTACTGGTCGCCTTTGTGATCTTTGGCGGCATCAAGCGCATCGCCGAAGTCGCCGGTAAACTGGTACCGGCGATGATTGTACTGTACATCGGCACCTCCTTGGTGGTGATCATTCTCAATATCGCCGACGTACCGGCGGCATTCGGTTTAATCTTCACCTATGCCTTCACTCCGGCGGCGGCCACCGGCGGTTTTGCCGGCGCGGCAGTAGCCGCGGCGATTCGGTTTGGCGTTGCCCGCGGGGTATTTTCCAACGAGTCCGGCCTGGGTTCCGCGGCCATTGCGCACGCGGCGGCCAGGACCAATAATCCGGTCAAGCAGGGTATAATCGCGATGTTGGGCACTTTTATAGACACCCTCATCGTCTGCACCATGACCGCGCTGGTTATCATCACCTCCGGTGCCTGGACTGCAGTGGGCGCCGATGGAGGCGGCCTTACCGGGGCAGTGCTGACTTCCACCGCCTTCCAGAATTCCATAGGCGGAGGACAGTATATTGTGTCCATTGCGTTGGTGATCTTTGCGTTCACCACCATACTCGGCTGGTCTTATTATGGCGAGCGTTGCTGGCAATATTTGTTCAACGAGCAAAGCCTGATAATCTATCGAGTTTTCTGGGTATTGGCCATATTGACGTTTGCCAACGTCAAGGTGGACTTCGTCTGGAATCTGGCGGATACTCTGAATGGGTTGATGGCGATACCCAATCTGGTCGGTCTGATATTGCTTGCACCGATGGTATTCAAGGTAACCCGCGAATACTTCGATGCGGAAAATAAGGCGGCCGGAACGGCACAATCGGCAACAACAAGTTAAAAACAATCAAGTGAGGTAATAGCAATGTTATACAAAGGAAAACATTCCATCCTGGCTGCAATACTGGGCACAGTATTGATATGCCCGGTGACCGCAAATGCGGCCAATGTGGAAGAATTGGAAAGACGGATCGAGAAACTCGAACGCGCACTGGAGCAGGCCCAGCAGGAACGGGAAAGCATCGCCAAAGACGTGGAGATGGCGCCGAAGGCGGCGCCAAAGGAGGACGACGTCAACGTGTCACTCTATGGCCGCTTATGGCCGAGATTGACCTGGAGCGTTGCGGACACCACCTCCACCGATATTACCGATGCGCTGTCCCGTGTCGGGATTGCGACTGATGCCAAAGTCACCGACGGTTTGACCGCGGTACTGAAAGGCGAGTGGGACGTGGACGTGGAGGCCGATGGCGATTTTGGCGACGCCCGCCAGGCCTATGTGGGCTTTGACAGTGACCATTGGGGTTCGGTCAGGATCGGCAAACAATGGGACCCGCATTTCAATATCGTCGGCGAAGTGACCGATATTTATTATCATCGTAACAGTCCATTCGGCTACGATTATGATTCGGGCCCATTCCGCACCGATAACCTGCTCAGGTATGCCTATAGTTCCGGCGGCCTCAAGGTCGATATCGGTGTGCAGGTTAATGGCAGTAGTGGTGGGGGTCGATCAAACACTGTTAGCCAGAATACTGATTTTGATGTTACCATTGACCGAACTATGGATGCGTCAGGCAACCCTATGGATGTACGCAACGATGATGGCGAGCTCACCGGCAGTGCCTCCCCTCCCAACACCGGCACCGAACCCAACAATATCGATGCCGGTTCCATCGGGGTGGGCTATAACTTCGGTTCAGCTTATCTGGGTGCATCCTTCTTAAGCCAGCATAGCGGTGAATTTGAGAGTAATTTTTACGGTGTCGGCGGCAGTTGGAAGCCCCATGATGATCTGTATCTTGCCTTTACCTACCAATACATTACCGCCGAGGTCGATCAGGATAAAGATTATCGATTTACACTGGACGCCTTAGTGTCATACAATCTAGGCAATGACTATACTTTGATTGGAGGCGTTTTTGCCTACGATAATGGTGTGGATGGGACGAGGGGCGGAGACCTTGATAGTGACACAGTTGGTCAGAACATTACCCTGATCAAGACCTTAAATGCCAATAGCAAGGTATTCGCCGAATGGGTGCGGTTTGATTTTGATGACCTCACAAGCGATGATGAAGTCAATGAAATCAGTATCGGTTTTCGTTACGATTTTAACGTATTACTGTTCTAGTATCTGATTAACTTGTGATCGGTTACGGCGGTGAGAAAGGGCGCTTGCTCATTTCTCATCGCCGTATTTATATCCGCCCTCAGAAATGAGACCGCGTCTGGCCTTCCAACCGTAAGGGCCAGTCGATTTAAGCAAAAAAGTACCTGCCCATTCCTGCTCCCGACGGAATACGTTTTACCCTCACTCCGCATCGCGCACCCGGACACAGGGGCACCTCACTTCGCCGCGATAAAACCCTCAATACGGTTGATTTAATCGACACCGGCACTATATAATCCAATAATCATTGGTGTGTCGAAATTGAGGAAGCAAAAAGCAGTGGCCGAACAGGGAGATTATAATGACGAGACGAATTGTCGGAATGGGCAATAATGGCCATGCTCAGCAAAACCCCGGGGTATGACCCCACGGAGCCCGCCTGAATGCGCGGCATAATTATTATCGCCTTTATGATCCTGGCGGCCGCGGTCGCCTACCTCTCCATCGATCACGACTGGAACCGGCCGGCGGAAACCGAGCCGGCGGTGGTTCCGTCTTCCGACCGCCCCCCTGGCGCAGACGCGACCGAGAACGATGATCAAGCCCTGCGACGGCAAGCCGCGGATTATGTATCGGATTTGACGGTCGACAGCAATGACCCGATAGCGGTGCAATCAGCGGATGATTTCGTATCCGGCAGTCAGAGCCTGGCACTCGATAAGGGCCATGAACCTGTATCAATCAGCATTGCCGAATTGGCGGCCGACGACTCCCTGGCGTTCGACGATCCGATCACCCTGGTACGCGAACAACGGCAAATTGAGATGGTTTCGATAGCGTCATTAATCGAACGGGCCAGGGGCGATCTGAATACCAGGATAACGCTATTTGAAAATGATCAAACCATCGAGCTGCCGTTGTCGGAATTGGTGGCCGGATATCGGCCCAATCTGGAACACCGGCTGGCCGTTATCAGCAGGGTTGAGCATTATGAACTGACCACCAAGCGCGCGCTACTGGACGATCCTGAGCTGGATCAAAATGAGACCATCAGGATCATCAAACAACCCCGGCGCCTGGCAACGGCGACGGTGGATGAATTACTCATGGGCCAAAGACCGGCACGGGATGACGGTATTTATTACGTCAGACACGTTGGCGCAGACGACGTCCAGGGGCTCTGGGGCATAGTCCATGATGGCCTGGTAACTAATTTCGCCGCCGGCATTGCCGTGCGACGGGGGGAAGATATTGAGCATTACCAGGTGGAGATCCCGGCCAACGCCGATGAAGTGCGGCGGGATCATTCCAGCTCATTTCTTGGTTTGCTGATTGACCGCAAAACTTCTCAATCCTATGTCTATAATTACAGTGAAGGGAAAATGGGAAAAAGCCCGGATTTGATCTATCCCGGGCAGGAGATCGTCATCATCGGTTTCACTGCCGAAGAATTGGTACGGATTTACCGGCATTTTGTCGCACGGGCGCAATCCCTATCCGTACGGTAGGACGTTTGCCGGCGACCTGGGCCCTTTATGAACGGTGAAAATGCGCTGCGCGCGCTGCAAGATCATTACCAGCGGATCAGCCCGCTGCATCTGCGCGATTTGTTTAATGATGATCCCGGACGGGCGGATGATTTCAGTATCGATCTGGGTGGCCTTTATATCGATTTCTCAAAAAACAGAATCACCAAAAAAACCCTGGAATTACTGCTGAATTATGCCGATGCAAAGAATATCGATGCAAAAATACGCGGTCTGTTTGCCGGTGACAGGCTTAATTCCACTGAAAACAGGCCGGCACTGCATACCGCCCTGAGAACTTCCAGCGATACCGGTTTGAGAATAAACAAGCAGAATGTATTCACCGAGGTCAACACCGAGCTTGAAAAGATAGGCTTATTTGTCGCCGCACTCAACCGCGGTGAAACAACGGGTTATTCGGGCAAGCCGATAAATACCGTGGTCAACGTTGGCATCGGCGGTTCCGATCTGGGGCCGCGACTGGCAGTCCGGGCCCTGCAAAATTATCAACGATCCGGCATTGAGGTTTTATTTCTATACAACGTCGATCCAACCCCATTGGAGAGGCTGTTTAACAGGATAGACCCGCAAACGACTTTGTTTATTATTGCTTCAAAATCCTTTTCAACCGTTGAGACACTGCAAAATGCGATAACGATAAAATCCTGGCTGGAACACAAGGGCTGCACCGATACCAAAAAACATTTTGCCGCGGTGACCGCACGTGCTGATAAGGCAATCAATTTTGGCGTGCACAAAAATAATATATTTAAAATATGGGACTGGGTTGGCGGGCGCTACTCACTCTGGTCGGCCACCGGACTCCCCATTGCGATCGCCATCGGCCATGAAAATTTTCTGGCCCTGCTGGCCGGGGCGGAAACAATGGATCGACATTTCAGGGAAACTCCGATGTATGATAATGCGCCCTTGATCCTGGCCTTATTGGATTTCTGGTACGTCAATTTTTTTCATGCCGGCAGCCATGCATTTATCCCCTATGACCAGTCCCTGTCTCTGTTGCCCGCGTACCTGTCGCAATTGATCATGGAAAGCAACGGCAAAACCTCCACCGCCGCCGGCACCCGGGCTGAGGCCACCGCACCGGTTGTCTGGGGCGCAACCGGCACCAATGCGCAACACTCTTTCTTTCAGTTATTACATCAGGGATCGCATATTATTCCGGTGGATTTTCTGCTGCCGCTAAAACAATATGGCAATCGGCGGCATCATCAGTTGTTAATATCAAACTGCCTTGCCCAGGCACGGGCATTGATGCGGGGAAAAACCGGCAATTATGCCTATAAATCAACGCCCGGCAACAGGCCGAGTACGATGATTTGCTACCAAAAATTAACGCCGGCAAACCTGGGAAGTCTGCTGGCACTGTTTGAACATCGCACCTTTGTGCAGGGGATACTGTGGGATATCAATCCATTCGACCAGTGGGGAGTGGAACTCGGTAAAGAAATAGCGGCGGATATTGTGACGACGATCACCGGTAACCTGCCGATTAATAATTTTGATTCATCCACGGCAAAATTATTGCGCCGCTATAAGGATGAAAACGGCTAAGCCCGCCCCTTGGAAATATATTTTTCAGTTGTCTCAGAAACCCGTCTCACCAATTCTCTAATAAAGGTCTTACTAAAACGCAATTGGCACGCGGGCGACAATTGGTCCAGTACCGCCCCCTTGAGTTTGATTAAGCTCACGTCGTCTTGGGCGATGACCGTCGCGGTTCGTTTGGTTTTAACCAAATAGCCCATTTCACCAAAACAAGCACCCTTGGATAAGGTCGTGATCAATGATTTTCCTTTATAAACCCCTATGGTACCGGAAATAATAATAAATAATGAATCATCAATTTCACCCTCCCTGAGGACGTCCTCGTCGGCCTTAAATTCCTGCCAGATACAGGCATGGATAATTTCCCAGATCTCCGACTCTTCAAAATCAGTGAAAAAATCCAGAGACTCAATGATATTGAATTTTTCCTGCGCCCCCAAATCTTTCGCTAAGGTCCGCAGAAAATCAAAGGCAAGACTCAAATCGGAGGCGATATCGCCTCCTGTTTTGTACCTCTTATTCGGGTCTTTTTGCAGGGCGCGACGAATAATTTTTATCAGTATGTTCGGCACGTCGGGCCGGCAGGCACGCAATGGCGGGGGACTTTGATGAAGTATTTTATGGATCAATTCCGGTAACTTGCCGGCGGAAAATGGATGTTTCCCGGTCAGCATTTCATACATGACTATGCCCAGGGAAAAGAGATCGGTCTGGGCGGTGGGGGGAGTCCCGCGCGCCTGTTCCGGGGACATATAAAGCGGTGAACCGACGATGCCGGTGATCACAGACTTATCGGCACCCGGAGTCAGCACGTGGGCAATTCCGAAATCTCCAATCTTGACCTGCATATCATCGGTGATAAGAATATTGAGCGGTTTGATATCGCGATGAACCACACCCTTGCAGTGGGCATAATCCAAAGCCTTGGCACATTGAAAAATGATCTCGACAACCTGTTCGTAGGACAATAAATTTTCAGGAGCACAGTATGTTTTTAGAGTGTTTGCACCCGCAACCAATTCCATCACAATATAACAAACGTCATTATCAATACCGGCGTCAAATACCTGTAAAATATTGGGGTGTTGCAACATCCCGGCGGCATGGGCCTCATTAAAGAACAGGTCTCGATGAGAACCATCGGCGTCGGTTTCTTTCAATAAATCCGATAGGGCCACCTTGACGGCCACGTCGGAATTATTATACGGATCGTGGCCAATATAGACCATCCCCGTGCCGCCTTCGCCTATTTGCTCTTTGATTTCGTATTTGCCAAGTTTTTTCGGGATCAACATAATACGTATATTAAAGCAATTTCATTATAATGGTTACTCTAATTAATAAGGTTGATGACTAAGCAGATACTGTTCAATCCCGGCCCGGTGGTGCTGAGCCAACGGGTGCGCAATGCCATGCTCGGCCCGGATATCTGTCATAAGGAACCGGAGTTTATCCGCCTGCAAAATAAAATCAGGCGGGATTTGCTTGATCTTTATCAGCTCCCCGCAAGCCGATGGGCCGGGATTTTAATGACCGCTTCCGGTACTGCGGCGGTGGAAGCGATGATGACCAGTTTTGTCCCCGCTCACGGCAAGGTCATGATCATAGAGAACGGCGCCTATGGTGAGCGTTTATCCAAAATAGCCGGGATTCATAATATCGATCATCTCAGCGTTCACCATCAATGGGGGGCCGATCTGGACCTGAGCCAAATCGAAGGTGAATTGCAATATCACAGGGAAATAACCCACGTGGCGCTGGTCCACCATGAGACCACGACCGGCCGTTTAAATGATCTGCGGGCGATTGCCGAATTATGCCGGCGGTTTAATGCATCCATCCTGCTGGACGGGGTCAGCAGTTTTGGTGCCGAAGCGATTAGATTCAAGGAATGGAATGTTGTCGCCTGCGCCGCCGCCGCCGGCAAATGCATACATGGGGCACCGGGGATATCGTTTGTGATAGCGAACCGGCGGGCGATGGCGGCGATGGCGGGCACCCCGGCGCGAACACTGTATCTGGATCTTGGCAACTATCTGCGGACTCAGGACGCCGAGGGCGTACCGTTCACTCAATCGGTGCATGCCTTTTATGCATTATCCGAGGCATTGGATGAATTAAAACAAGCGGGCGGCTGGCAAAACCGCAATAAGGATTACTGGCGCAAAATGAATAGCGTGCGTGATGGCTTTGAGCGGCTTGGTATCCGGCCATTGATGGAACGACAAAAATGCTCCTGCGTGGTTAATGCATTTCATCTGCCCCAAGGGCTGAGTTATACGACCCTGCATGACCGATTGAAACAACATGGTCTGGTGATCTATACCCGCCAACGCGGCCCCTTGCCGCCCCTGTTCCGAATTGCCTGCATGGGCGACCTTGCCGAGCAGGATATTGACCGGCTGATTGCAGTGATGGCCACCCTGGTGAAAGAAATAAAACCGGGCTAAGCGCCGCCGCCAACCTTGTCGCAAGCGGTATTGGTCTGCGCGTTCCGGCCCGGTTGTTGCTCACGATGCCACCGAATAAATGCCAGCAATCCGGCTTGATTCAAACCGGCGTCATTCAGCATGTCTTCACGGGAACCATGTTGTATCAATCTATCCGGCAAGCCGTAATGAATCACCGACCGAGCAATATTATGTCCGGCCAGCACCTCGCCAACGGCGCTACCGGCACCGCCCGCAACCACGTTTTCCTCTATGGTCACCAACAACTCATGACTGGCCGCCATTTGCAGAATCAGGTCCTCATCGATGGGTTTAACAAAACGCATATTCACCACCGTCGCATCGATAACTTCGCCAACCTCCAACGCGACCTCAAGCATCGCGCCAAACGCCAATATCGCGATGCCTTGCCCCGGCCTTTTAGTCACCGCCTTGCCTATCGGCACCGGCACCATGTCTTGCTGTATTGCCGCGCCCGGACCGGTACCACGCGGATAGCGCACCGAGGCCGGTTGATCGAGCTGAAATCCGGTATACAGCATCTGCCGGCATTCGTTTTCATCAGCCGGAACCATGATCACTATATCGGGCAGGCAGCGCATGAAGCTGAGGTCATAGCTGCCATTATGGGTCGGCCCATCGGCGCCGACCAAACCGGCTCTATCGATGGCAAATAAGACCGGCAGTCTTTGCACAATCACGTCATGCACCAGTTGATCATAGGCACGCTGCAAAAAGGTGGAATAAATGGCCACCACCGGCTTTAATCCCTCACAGGCCATGCCCGCCGCCACCGTCACACTATGCTGCTCGGCAATCGCAACGTCAAAATAACGCCTGGGATATTCCCGTTCAAAGCGCACCAAGCCGGAACCTTCCCGCATCGCCGGGGTAATCGCAACCAGACGTTCATCCCGCGCCGCCATATCGCAAACCCAGTCACCAAATACCTTGCTATAGGTCGGGCTCGATGCCTGTTTCCCGGAGGCAACAATCCCCCGCCCCGGGTCGAAAGGCGTCACCCCATGATATTTAATCGGATCTTCTTCGGCCAGCGGGTAACCTTTGCCCTTCTGGGTAATGATATGTAAAAACTGCGGGCCTTCCAGCCGTTTGATATTCTTTAACGCCGTCAACAGGGAAGGTAAATCATGACCATCTACCGGCCCGATATAATTAAAACCAAATTCTTCAAATAAGGTGCCGGGAACGATCAAACCCTTTACGTGTTCTTCGGTGCGCTTGGCAATTTCCAATGCGTTGGGAATGCCGGCCAATACTTTTTTACCGCCTTCACGCACGGTCGAGTAAAGCCTGCTGGAAATCAATTTGGCAAAACGGCCCGCCAAGGCACCGACGTTCGGTGATATCGACATATTGTTGTCATTTAAGATCACCAGCAAATCGTTGCGTAAATCGCCCGCGTGGTTTAATGCCTCAAAGGCCATACCGGCCGTCATGCCACCATCGCCAATAATGGCGACGACTTTACGCTTACCGCCGGTTTGCCTGGCCGCAATCGCCATGCCCAGTGCCGCACTGATGGAGGTGCTTGAGTGACCCACGCCAAAGGTATCGTATTCGCTTTCCTCGCGCTTGGGGAACGGCGCCAGTCCGGCCCATTTGCGTATGGAACCCAGCCGGTCTTTTCGTCCGCATAGAATCTTGTGTATGTATGCTTGATGGCCGACGTCCCAGACCAGGCGGTCTTCAGGGGTGTTATAAAGATAATGCAAGGCCACCGTCAACTCGGCAACACCCATGCTGGCGGCAAAATGACCGCCGCTCTTACTCACTGAATGTAATAAAAACAAGCGCAATTCATCGACCAGTATCTCAAGCTGGCTTTCGGATAACAGGCGCACGTCGGCCGGTGAATTGATCCGGTCTAACAGGGGCGTGCGAATATGGTCATTCATTATCTTCTCCGAGGCAAATACTGTTATTTTATCCTGGCACCCCGCTTACCATACAGGAAAATTGTCTCCCCGGTAACCCCAGGGTGAAAAACGGCGGGCTCTATATTGCCAGGGCCGGAAATGCCTTGAGGACGGATTTTCAACAGTCTTTTGCCGTAATATGGTAGGATTTGCGTGAGCACGGGTAAGATATATTTAAATATTATAAATTGACTATCGACATTCATAACATGATAAAAGTGTCTAAAAAGCAAGGAAAAGTGCTTGGGGAAACCATTCAGATTTGGCGTGAAACCGGGGTGATTACTGAACAGGAATCGCAAAAACTTGAAAAATCCTATGAAGTGATTGAATTTGATTGGAAACGTGTTGCAAAATATTCTTTCTGGCTGGCCATTGCCTGTATTGTTATTTCCATAGCATCTGTGCTTATGGATAAATGGTTCCTTGAATTATTCAAGAAATTATTTAACGCCCCTGACGCGGTAAAGTGTATTATTTTCGCCATACTTTCCAGTTCCCTGTATTTCCTTGGGATAAGAAGAAAAGACAGATTTCCCGCGAAAATTTATAGCAATGAGGCAATATTGTTATTGGGTGTGGCAGCGACCGCGGTGGCTATTGCGTTTTTGGGTAAGGCGGTGGACACCGGCTCAGGTCATTTCTCTCTCTTATTACTACTCGCTGCAATTATTTACGGTTTATTAGGTCTTTGGGTTCCGTCTAAACTTATCTGGGTATTCTCTCTGCTATCCCTGGGTAGCTGGTTTGGAGCGGAAACCGGCTATGCTTCGGGTTGGGGGGCGTATTATCTTGGCATGAATTATCCATTAAGGTTTATGCTGTTTGGTCTCGTTGTTATTTTGATTGGCTCATATTTGTTTAATCAATGGCAGAGTAGAGAGGAATTTTTAAGGCCGACAAGAGTGATAGGCTTGCTTTACCTGTTTATTTCTCTTTGGATAATGTCCATTTTTGGAAATTATGGCGATCTTAACGCCTGGGAAAAGGTAAAACAAATTGAATTATTTCATTGGTCCATACTGTTTGGGGTTGCCTCAATTATAAGCATTTTACATGGAGTAAAATATGATGATGGGATGACCAGAGGATTTGGTTTAACTTTTATCTTTATTAACCTCTATACAAGATTCTTCGAACATTTTTGGGACGGCACTCATAAAGCCGTATTGTTTGCGATACTGGCTTTGAGCTTTTGGTTTTTGGGTTCAAGGGCTGAAAGAATATGGCAGTTAAGCCTGGTCAAAAATTTAACCATTCAAAGCACTCGAACGCGTTGAACTGCACAGGCAGTGCCGTGCGTAACCGATCTATCGATCGGCATGCACAATACCCATATATCTTGGCAAACGATCATTTGCAGATCACCATATATAATCGCCTTCATCAGGCTGGTAACTATCAAGCGTGGTGGCATATTAACTATACTTATTCCATTTTTTTGTGTTTTTTTTCCCGCTTATCCTATACTCTATACAAGTGAACAATGTATAAAATTGCATTATCTGCAATATCAATACTGGATTAATTTTGATAACCTCGTTACACAATACTGCCATCCGGCCCGTCGAAATTGCCATCGGGAGCAAGTACCTGACTTTCTACTCCCCGGAGGATCTTGAATTCTGCCTTGCGGGCAGAACCACGATTCCGGCAAAAAGAATCATCGAAATGGCCCAATTATCCACCACTGAATTAAAGCAAAAGGCAAGAACGATCAAGAACATTGAAACCCGCTTCGCCAAAATACTTTACCAAACCATGGAACAAACCGGCAGTATCAAGCGTGCCATTGATGAACTGGACACACTGGCATTTTCCCGTGACCACAAATGGCGGACCATTATTGCCGCTTTACGCAACAGTGATCAGGCGGATGACCGGTTTAGGCGTATTGCCCTGGTTAAATATACGCAATACCTTGCTTCTATGCAGGCAATGATAAAGTGTCTTTATTCGGAAAAGAGAAAACACCAAAACAATACCGCCGATCTGGATGACGACGACGTGTCCCTGTCCGATTTCGAAACAGATGATGACAATCAAATGGAACGCATGCCCAAGGGCGAAACCGTACCACTTGCGATAAACCGAAACCAGGCGATCAGACTGTTTTTATCCGCACACAAATGCAAACTGAGAGGTGGTCACGCGATTACATTTACCGATCCGGCCGGCGGCAAGCATCGACTCAGGCCGGGTAAAAATATTATCGGACGGGATCGAGACAGCAATGTGATCATAGATCATACCCTGATAGACGTGTCACGCCTGCATCTTATTATCGATATTGACGCGGATAATCGCATTAAGCTGACCGATTTATCCTCACACGGCTCATATATTGCCGCCAAATACCTGCCGGCCCATGGCGGTTAGCGCTTAAACATCGCCATTATCCTGGCGAGCAGGCCTTGTTGTGCGGGCTGATTGCTGCGTTTTCGCCGACTCGCCGCTTTTTTGGCGCCCCGCGACAATAATTCCCGCATACGATCCCCCGCTTTGGGGCCGACTTTTTTGCTCACCTTATCGATAAGATAACGGCTTTCATAACCTTTGGCTTTCAGTTCCCTGATGATACCAATCAATACTTTGTCTCCCTTTTGCTTTTTGAGCGCATCGTAGAGACCTTCCAACAAACTCTCGGACCACATGGTTTTTACTTCTGTGCCTTCATCTGTCATAATTTGCTCCGTTTGGCTAATCACATTGCATCGATGCAACACATCGCTTATACTTTACTCTATATGGAAAGATAATTATTCCTTTATTTGCCTAAAGTCAATAACCGGACTGTAACCTTAGAGACAAGCACATTTTAATAACACGTCCAATTTCCCTTAACCTGTTTGGCACGTTATTACCATTAGCATAGCACATGAATATGGACATTGAGCAGTTGGCCCGGGATCACGACCGCAACCACCCATCTGAGCTGATCAAACTTGCGGTGGAAGAGTTTGAGCAGATCACCCTCTCATTCAGCGGCTCCGAAGACGTGGTGTTGATCGATATGGCGGTTAAAATCAAGCCCGATATCGATATCTTTTCACTGGATACGGGCCGCCTGCACGCCGAAACCTATCGTTTTATTGAAGACGTCAGGGAACACTACAAGGTTACTATCGACGTGCTGTTTCCGGATACCGACGCGGTGCGGCAAATGGTCGGGCAAAAAGGACTTTACAGTTTTTATCGTGAAGGCCACCGGCAATGTTGCGGGATCAGAAAGGTGGCGCCATTGCGTCGCAAACTGGCTACGGTGAATGCCTGGATCGCCGGTCAACGCAAAGATCAAAGTCCGGCCACCCGCATAAATGTACCCGTCATAGAACGCGACGCCACATTCTCAGCCGCCGATAAACCCTTGATCAAATTCAACCCTTTGTCCAATTGGACTTCGGAACAGGTCTGGCAATATATACGGGAAAATGAGGTGCCCTATAATCGCCTGCATAGCCAGGGATATAAGAGTATCGGCTGCGAACCCTGCACCCGTCCGGTACTGCCCAATCAGCATGAGCGGGAGGGACGATGGTGGTGGGAAGAAGAGACCAGGAAAGAATGCGGCCTGCATCCCCACCCGGAAAGTCAACTATGAACAGCGCTACGATCACGTCGACAAACAAGATCAACACCGACTCCGCCGCCCGGCGTTTATGCCTTAAATGAAAATACTTATTATTGACGATTCCGCCGATTTTCGGGCTTTGCTCCGGCTTCATATCAATAAAGGATTGAAGGATGGCGAGATCATCGAATACGATTTTGATCGGCTGGGCAGACCCGCTGATAACTACAATTGGTTGGAATATGACGTGTTATTTCTGGATTACAAATTGGGGCCGAATGAAGACGGGCTGGAATGGCTCAAGGCGTTTAAAGACAAGCCCGGCTTCCCTCCGACGATTATATTAACCGCGGAAGGTGATGAATACATCGCGGTAAAATCGATCAAACTGGGGGCGGCGGACTACATCAATAAAGTCGATATCTCACCCAAAAAAATCGCTGCAATGATCGATGAGGCGGTTGAATTTTCACGCCAATCCACCACCATTCAAAACCGGGAGTTGAACAGCGCAACTCGAATAATCCAGGATATCCAGGCCGAAACAAGGCACGGTACCACGGATGACGGCGCCGATATAGGTTACAGATTTGTCAGGATAATAGGTGAAGGGGCTATGTCCAAGGTGTATTTGGCGGAATCCGTTGAAGATGGATCCACCGTCGCACTCAAGGTGCTCGACCTGAGACAGATAAAAAAACGGGAATTGACTCGGCGTTTCATTCAAGAAGCCGAGCTCCTTGCCAAACTGGATTCCCCTTTTACTGTAAAAATATATGAACACGGCATCACCACCAAATACGGCTTTATTGCGATGGAATTTTTTTCCCGTGGCGATCTCAAGCGACGTTTGCAAATGGGATTGAATCATGAAATTGCAATTATTTATGCCACCTATATCGCCAATGGACTCGATCACGTGCACTCCATAGGCATAGTCCACCGTGATTTAAAACCGGCAAATATCATGTTCAGAGGAGACGGTAGCCTTGCGCTCGCGGATTTTGGCATATCCAAGGACCTGGATAATCTGGACGATGTTACCACCCTGGGAAAGATTCTGGGCACGCCTAATTATATGAGTCCGGAACAGGGCCAGGGCCACCCGGTGGACGCGCGTTCGGATATATACAGCGCCGGGGTATTAGTGTATGAGCTATTAACCGGCGACAAACCGTACACTGCCAGCACCGCGGCTACATTAATCTATCAACATATCTATGCCGATATCCCCAGGTTGCCGGATAATCTGATTCAATATCAGGATATCATTAATAGGACCCTGGCCAAGTCGCCCGATGATCGTTACCAAAGCGCAAAAGAATTGATTCACGCCCTGGAAAGTGTTCAATAGCGCAGGCCGCGGACTACCAATGTTCAGCCGGCCCGGTGCAAATGCGCCAGTTACCGCCAAATTGACGCAGGGCTTGGCTCGGCGTCATCGACACCGGGGCACTATTCGTGAATAGCCACGCCCCACGGAAACGCCCCAACCTTAATCGTCTTGATATTTTTATTGCCGGCGGTATCGATCACCGATACCGTGCCACTCACCCCGTCGGTACTGAATATCCTGCTACCGTCGCGGGTCATCGCCAATCCCCAGACGCGCTTGCCGACCGGGATACCGGTGATCACGTCCATGGAATTGGCGTCCAGCACCAACACCTGGTTGGAACGCCCGCCGGCGACGTACAGAGTGGTTTCATCCTTACTCAGCACTATATCCTTGGGTTTTGCCTTGCTGTCCGGTAGCTTGCCCTGCGCCAGGATTTCATAGGTCTGCATATCGATCTTTTTCACTTCGCCGCTGATCTCGGAAGTGGAGTAGGCAATCTTACCGTCCCGAGTGAACGTCGCCGCGCGGGGACGGGCACCCACCAGAATATTGCCGACAATCGCATGCTCCGGCACACTGATCACATGCAGCATATTGGTGGATTCGCTGGTAACAATCACCTTGGAACCGTCCACCGATATCGCCACCCCCTCGGGTTCCAGTCCGACCGGAATTTCAGCCAGTTGTTGGCCGGTTTTGGGGTCGAATACGCTGGCCTTGGCATCATCTTCATTGGAAATATAAATATTGCCATTGGGATGCACGGCAAACGTTTCCGGATCGGAACCGGCCTCAAATTTACGCAACACCTCAAGGCTAAGCGGATCGAACACGACTATCGCATTCTCCTCACTGATCGCCACGTAGATCTCGGAACCATCCGGGGAAATACCGATCCCACGCGGACGCTTGCCAATGGCAAACTCTTTTTCCACCTCCAGGGTGGCGCCGTTGATCACCGAAATAGTGTCGGCCTTTTCATTGGTGACAAAGATCCTGCCGGTCGGCGCCGCCTGCAACGGTAGCGACAACAGGCAAATAAATAATGGAACTAAACGGTATATCATTGCTTAATACTCCTTATTTTGCACAATCCAGTAAACCAAGACTATCCAGTCCCGCCGACCCGGCAACACCTCTGACCGGCGCCTCGGCGACTATGTCATCGTTTTCAACGAGCAACACCAACTGCCTGAGTTGGCCGGTGACTCGAAAATTCATAATACTGCCCTTCTGACCATCAAAGGACAGTTCAGTTTTCAAATAACGTAACATATCGGCGGCCCGGGTGCCGGTGCCTCTGACCGCGGCGTCGGAGGTCATCTTGACCGCGGCCCAACCGGACCAGGCGCGATCATCCATCCGAATGCCCTGATTATGTAAAAACCGCTTGTTTAAATCGCGCGCGGCAAATTTTTTGAAATCCGGATGCCAGGCCCGCGCCAGCGCCGACGATCCCGGTTGTTTTTGTTGCCATTGAGCCACCGCGTCATCCAGCATCCGCTGACTGGGAATAATATGCAACAAATTATTATGGCAATCGGTCCTCAGTGAATTGTCCCGCGCCGCCAGGTTAAACACCGGCGTGTCCGGGTGGGCCTCGGCGATCGCAATCAGCGGGTCCTTGCCCGCCGCCGTCAATATCCCGATAAACTCTGATAAGTCCGGTTGCCGCCACTGATCGGGCGCAAACACTTGCAGCATATACTGGCGCCCGATAAACCGCCCCTGCAGATTGGCCTCCAGCAAACCCTGCTGCGCACCGGCAAACGCACTGTCGGCGTCAGTGCCGATATAGGCAAATTTTATCTGCTCTAATTCAGCGGAACCGTGCCGACACAATAATATGCCGAATAATAATATCGATAAAAATACGGGAATTTTGTTCATTAGCTATTATTTTCGTGTTGTTTTGTATTAAACTTGGTATTATTATTGTAACCGTTTTACCAGGGCCGGGCATAAAAAAATTCCTTTTTTGCCCGCCGTTACCAAACATAATAATATGTTGGGCTAAAAATAACCTTTACAAATAGGAAAGGAGACCGACTATGCTACGTTCGCTTCAAATTGAACCGGAGAAATGCACCGGATGTTTACAGTGCGAGATGGCGTGTTCCTATCAAGCCGAGGGTGTGTTTAACACCGCCCGATCGCGCATCAAGATATTTACATTCCATGAACAGGGGCGATTTGTCCCCTATACCTGTACCCAATGCACCGAGGCCTGGTGCCTGCACGCCTGTCCGGTGGAGGCGATAGTGGTCAACCCGAATACCGGCGCCAAGGACGTGCTGGATGATATCTGCGTCGGTTGCAAGGTCTGCACCATTGCCTGCCCGTTCGGCACGGTCAATTACAGCCAGCAAACCGGCACGGTTTATAAATGCGACCTCTGTGGCGGCGACCCTGAATGCGCCAAGGCCTGCCCCACTCAGGCGATCACCTATGTCGACAGCGATCACGGCGGGCTGGATAGAATGCGCGCGCATGCAGCCCGGAATCTGCCCGAAGACCAAGCGGGCATACAGGAGGGATAAACAAATGGCCTGGACTAGAAATGTATTGCGAGTGAATTTAACCAACGGCGCCGTCAAGCGCGAACCGCTGAATATGGAATGGGCGATGGATTATCTCGGCCAGCGGGGCCTGGCGACCAAATACCTGGTCGAGGAGATCGACCCCAAATGCGACCCCCTGGGTTCGGAAAACAAACTGATCATGACCACCGGTCCGTTAACCGGCACCATGGCCTCCACCGGCGGCCGCTATTCGGTGGTCACCAAGAGCCCGTTAACCGGCGCGATCGCCTGTTCCAATTCCGGCGGTTTCATCGGCAACGAGATCAAGAGCGCCGGCTGGGACATGATCATCTTTGAAGGCAAGGCGCCGAACCCGGTCTATCTCTACCTGGAAAATGACCGGGCCGAATTATTGCCGGCCGATGATCTATGGGGCAAATCAGTCTGGGAAACCGATGAATTGATCCATAAAAACCATCAGGACCCATTGATCCGCATCGCCTGTGTCGGCCGCTCGGCCGAGGCCGGCTGTCTGTATGCCTCGGTGGTGAATGATCTGCATCGGGCCGCGGGCCGTTCCGGCGTCGGCACGGTAATGGCCTCCAAAAACCTGAAGGCGGTGGCGGTCAGAGGCACGGTCGGCGTCGGTAATATTAACGACCCGGCCGGCTTCATGAAAGCGGCCAATGCCGGCAAGCGGGTGCTGGCCGAACACGCGGTCACCGGTGAGGGCCTGCCGGCGCTCGGCACCCAGGTATTGATGAACGTGATCAATGAAGTCGGCGCGATGCCGACCCGCAATATGCGCGAGGTGCAATTTGAAGGCGCCGGCAATATCTCCGGTGAGGCGATGCTGGAACCCAGAAAAAGTGACGGCAAACCCAATCTCACCACCAATGCCGCCTGTTTTGGTTGCACGATTGCCTGTGGCCGGATCTCCACCATAGACCGCAAGCATTTCACCGTTGAAAATAAGCCCGAATACTGGGGCAATTCCGGCGGCCTGGAATACGAGGCCGCCTGGGCGCTGGGCTCCGACTGCGGCGTCGATGATATGGATGCATTGACCTACGCCAACTTTCTGTGCAATGAAGACGGCTATGATCCAATTTCCTTTGGCGCGACCGTGGCCGCGGCAATGGAACTGTTTGAAATCGGGGCGATCACCACCCGCGAGACCGACGGCATCGATTTCAGCTTCGGCTCCGCCGAGGCGCTGGCCAGGGCCGCGGAATGGGTCTCAACCGGCACCGGTTTTGGCAAGGACCTGGGTTTGGGGTCCAAGCGTCTGTGTGAAAAATACGGCCATCCGGAACTATCGATGACGGTAAAAGGCCAGGAATTCCCGGCCTATGACCCACGCGGCGTACAGGGCATGGGCCTCGCCTATGCCACCTCCAATCGCGGCGCCTGCCACCTGCGCGGCTACACGATTTCATCCGAGGTATTGGGCAACCCGGAGAAGACCGATCCACTGGTCACCGACGGCAAGGCCGAACTGGTCAAGGCATGTCAGGACAACACCGCGGCGGTCGATTCCACCGGCCTGTGCGTGTTCACCACCTTTGCCTGGACGCTGGAGGATATTGCCCCGCAGATCAATACCGCCTGTGAAGGCGAATGGACCGCGGAAAGAATGCTTGAAACCGGCGAACGGATCTGGAATATGGAGCGTGACTTCAATCTGGCCGCCGGGCTGACCGGCAAGGATGACAATCTGCCGCCGCGTCTGCTCAAGGAGGCCGCCAAAACCGGACCGGCCCAGGGCAAGGTCAATGAACTTGACAAAATGTTGCCGGAATACTATCAAGTGCGCGGCTGGAGCGCGGACGGCGTACCCACCGATCAAACCCGGCAACGGCTGGGCCTGTAAGCTCATGAAACACGTCATCATCGGCGCCGGCCCGGCCGGCGTCATTGCCGCCGAGACCCTGCGCAAGGTGGATCCGTCGGCGACGATCACGATCATAGGTGAAGAACGGGAATCGCCCTACTCGCGAATGGCATTGCCCTATTACCTGAGCGAACGGATCAGTGAGAAGGGCACCCTGTTGCGCAAACTGCCGTCCCATTACAGCGACCAGCGCATCGAACTGATACAGGACCGGGTGACCGCGATCAATGCCGCGACTAAAACCCTGTCACTCCAACGAGATGCCGACGTCGCCTATGACCGACTGTTGATCGCCACCGGTTCTCACCCGATAAACCCGCCGATCCCAGGCATGACCCTACCCGGGATCTACCCGTGCTGGACGCTGGAGGACAGCAGAAACATCATCAAATACGCCCAGCCGGGCGCGAAAGTGGTACTGATGGGCGCCGGCTTCATCGGCTGCATCATCCTGGAGGCATTGGCGGGCCGGAAGGTGGATTTGACCGTGATCGAGATGGGAGACCGGATGGTGCCGAGAATGATGGATCAGGTGTCCGGGCGAATGATAAAAAACTGGTGCCTGGATAAAGGCGTTGCGGTGCACACCTCCACCAAGATCGACGCAATAGAAAAATCGGGCTTATTCGGTAACAAACTGCAACTGACGCTGAGCAATGGCGAAACCCTGAGTGCCGACCTGGTGATTGCCGCAACCGGGGTGCGCGCCAATATACAATTCCTGGAAGGCAGCGACATAGAGACCGATTTTGGGATCCTGGTCAACGACCATATGCAGAGCAATCAGGCCGATATCTATGCCGCCGGTGACGTCTGCCAGGGTCGGGATTTCTCCACCGGCGAATACAACGTCCAGGCGATTCAACCCACCGCCGCCGAGCATGGACGAATCGCGGCGCTGAACATGGCCGGCAGGAATACCCTGCACCAGGGCAGCATCAATATGAACGTACTCGATACGATGGGCCTGATCTCCAGTTCCTACGGCATATGGATGGGGGTGGACGACGGCGATTCCACCGAATTATGCGACCAGGACCGATATCGTTATCTGAATCTGCAATTTGAAGACGATACCCTGGTCGGCGCCCAGGCACTGGGCCTGACCCAGCACGTCGGCGTACTACGCGGGCTGATCCAGACCAAGGCCCGGCTGGGAAAATGGAAACAGCGGCTGATCAAGGACCCGACCCGTATCATGGAAGCCTATCTGGGCACAACCCAGGCGATAGGACACAATGCCGGGGTGATATAGTCGGGCCCCGTGCGCATTACCTTGAAACTGTACGCCTCGCTGGGCGCCTATCTGCCCAAAGACGCGGATAAACAACGCGGCACCCGGCTCGATATCGACCCGCAGGAAACCGCCCGCGGCGTCCTGGCCAGATACCAGGTGCCGGAAGACAAGGCCCACCTGGTATTACTCAACGGTATTTACCTGAGCCCGGCGCAACGCAACAGGCCCGCATTCAAAGACGGCGACACCCTCGCCGTCTGGCCACCCGTTGCCGGTGGCTGAGCAGACCCTGATCCGCGAACTGGCCTTCAGCCACGCCGATTGCTATCGCCTGATCGCCGCCACCGTGATCGATCCGCAACCGCCGGATATAGACCGGCACCGGGCCAAAATCGTGATCCCTTTTGGCGACGGCGAGATCACCGTATTGCTGGAACCGGAAACCACCCGCGCCATCGGTTCCCTGCGCTTGCCGCTCACCCGATTGCAGTTACAATTCCGGCGCTTGAGCCAGGCCAAAATCAGCGAATACCTGGTCCGTTTCGATCGCACCTTCCACCGCGGCGGCGGCTAAGCCCTGTGGTATTTATACAACAGAATCGGCCACGGCCATCGGCGATTCCGCCGAATTGTGGCAAAAATCGGACATGATCCTGGCAAGAATCACGCCTGTGGCAAAAAAAGCAAAAAAATACTTGCAATTGCAGATCTTCCCTGATATGGTAGCCGCGCCTGTGAAAACAGGCATAGTCGACTCCGATACTTGTCGACCAAACCGGGCGACCTCCATTAGGTCATACCGGAGGGCGGACAAGTGGGGGAGGAAGAACTTTTAATTTTCCGGAAATTAAGGAGGAAGACATAGTGATTAACAATAAATTAATACGACGGGCCTGTCTGGCCGCGGTCGCCGGGCTGTTGCCGCTGTCTGCAGTGGCGCAGGACAAGGGCGGCGACAATTGGAGCATCTCCGGTTGGATCAACGAAGCACTGATCTATTACGATGATGGCAATAGTAGCGATGTTGTCCAGACCTCGGATAACGGCACCACGCTGGGTAGCCGCATCACCCTCGCCGGTTCAACCGAGCTGGAAAACACCGGGATGAGTGCCGGCTTTGAGGTGATCCTGGAACCGCTGTCCGATGCAACCCCGTTGATAGTTGCTAACCAGGATAATTTCGATAATAGTACTGGTGCCGGTATCGACGTACTGGGGACCAGCGGCTATGTGAGTGGCCCGTTCGGTAAGCTGACCGTGGGTCTGCAGAGCATGCCCACCGATAATATCGCGGTGCTGGCCGATCCCTCGCTGACGCTGTGGTCATCCATCTCAGCGGTGTTCCGTGGCAATGGCTTTTTCATTCAAGACGGTGAGACCCGCACTGGTGCCGTCTGGGGGGATTTCCTGAACTGCTATACCGCCGAGGCACTGCGCGGAAACCTTGGCATAGGCATAGACTGCAACGGCATCTACCGCAATGGTGTTCGCTATGATCTGCCGACCTTTATTGAACCGCTGAGCATTGCGGTCGGCTATGCCAACGACGACGTCTATGATATCGCCGCCAAGTTCAAGACCGAGCTCGGTCGGATGCAGGCACTGCTGCATCTTGGCTATGCCGAAAACCATGGTGTCAATGGTCAGTTCTATGATGAGGCCACTAATTTTCAGTTGCAGGCCGGTCTGATGGACCCGGTGACCGGGATATTTGGTACCATCGCGTACCAGAATGAGACCGCCGATGTAGATGGGGGCAGTATCCCCGGCGAACTGGATAACAGTGATGCCTTTTGGATCAAGGTCGGTGTCAAGCGCGCCTTCACCAGCATCGGCGATACCGCACTGACATTCCAATATGGCCTGTATATGGACCAATTTGGCTTAGATCAAGCCATAGAGGGGGTCACCGGTTCCGAGGTGCAGCGTATCGGCTTTTCCGTCGACCAGTACTTCGGCAGCCGGCTGATCGTCTATGCCGCCTATGAGAACCTGGATCTGGACGTTGATGGTACTACGGCGTATGACGACGCGGACGCATTGGATCTGTTCACACTCGGCATGACCTTCTTCTTCTAAAGGCATACAGCCATAATGGCAGTCATCACTGCCGAACAAGGCCTCCCCCAGCGGAGGCCTTTTTTTTGCCCGGCTTAGGCCCAGCCAAACCAGAGGCCCCGGAAACCTGCGCGAAAATTATTGCGCAAGACAACTGCGCAAGGACGTTGGCCGGGTCAACACTTAACAGTGCATCTAAAACCATTGATATGATCTGCGACCCTCGGCCAAACTCATCGTATGTTTGCCACGATAACGTCGTGTATTATAAAAAAATCGGCGATTTTCAGACAGTCTGCATCCATATATTGATTTTGGCCGGTTTTTATATGATAATTTTCCCAACTCTAATTGGTCGACCAAGGAAATAATCAATCTGCCATGTTATCTCTGCGCCCTCCCGGTTTAGGCCCGATTGTCGGCCATACGACAAATAAAAGCGCACGTTTATGGATTCGGGCCGCGGACCCGGATGATAAGGATATTCATCTAAATCAGCAGCGACGCACCCTTGGGGTTGTGGCCCTGGTTAAGAAAAACAATCAAAAGATCAGTGCACAAAAGATCAGGGCTTATTATTTTCGGTTGCATAGAAAATATGATCGCACCGGGGTGTTCACCCTCGGAGAGGATCGCTGTTTAACCGCCACCCCGGATGATCAGCAAGTCGCGGGTCTGCAAGCCGATACCGTTTATGAAGCACGGCTGGGATCATTGACGCTTGATGCCCCGGATCAATTTAATATGGACGTCAGCAATCGTGAACTAACGGACAAGCTGCCCGATCCGCGAATCTGGATTGAAGACCTGGGCAGGTTAAATGCAAGCGGATCGAGTGTGTGTTTTCGCACCTTTCCGGACAGTCAGGATAAAGAATTCAGGAGTTTTGCCTTTCTACTGGGTTCGTGTCGCTATCCCGGTTTTTTATCGCAAAAAAACGCCGATCGTATTTTTAAACCGATGGTCGGGCAGGTCAAAAACCCGATGACCAAAGGCTCCGGAGGTTATCAAAATCCGGCCGCTTTTACATTGATGGTGGGTGATCAGATTTATGCGGATCTTTTTAATCGCCTCCCCACCGGACGCGCCGATACCGCACGAGAGTTTCAGGAACGCTACCTCAGCGCTTTTGGTACGCCCTATATGCGTGAATTACTGCGTAGCGCGCCTAATTATATGATTCTTGATGATCATGAAATTGAAGACAACTGGCATCAGGATCGTATGCGATCAACGCTAAAGTCTGAACTTTTTAATCTTGCGATTTCGGCGTATCGAAGTTATCAATGGGTGCATGGACCCAAGACCTTTGGCGACCGGCTTTATTATAAATTTGACTATAATGGCTATCCCTTCTTCGTGCTCGATACGCGCACACACCGCTATATCGATGATGATCCGGATAGTTTGGAAGATAATCATCTCTTAGGCCGTCCTCGACTCGATCCTGATGATGAACGGACACAGCTTGATCACCTTATCGGCTGGCTCATGGAACAGGACAAAGATATTCCAAAGTTTATTGTTTCCTCAAGTGTTTTTGTCCCAAGCCCGCTGTCGGCGCGTTGGGGACGAGACGGCACCAGCGAGAAAAAAATCCGTTGGAAAGAAGAATCTGATTCCTGGCCGGGTTTTCCGGTAACCAAGGCGACAATTCTAAGGACAATGATCGAAGAAAAGATACAAAACGTCATTTTTTTATCCGGTGATATTCATAGTTCATGCGTTTCAGAAATCAGGTTTTCAGGTGGCAAAGGCATGGAGAAACTCAAGGCCTTCAGCGTTGTTTCTTCGGCTTTTCATTGGCCTTACTGGTTTGCCGATGGGGACCCCGCCAACTTTGTCCACGATTCAACGGCAACAAAACAAGAGGATACATTTCCTATTAATGGTCCGCACGATATCCCGGGGAGTGCATCGGGCCCCTGTATTGATTATAAAAGCAGTAACTTTACCCAGGAAAATAATTTCTGTCGCATTGAGATTGACGGTGATCACTGTCAATTGCTGGTCAAACCGATTAATGATCGGGGGAAGATTATTCGCAGACGTGGCAAGGAGCTGATTGCCGGCTTACAACTGGCGAAATGGTGAAAGAGAACGCCCGATTGAAATCAAAGATTTGTACCCGTTTATCGTTGATCCCTGATCGTCGGGGATTAATGAGCGGATCGACCATGGAGGTAATGCTATGAGTTTCAAGTACGATGTGATCATTGTTGGATCAGGTTTTGGCGGCGCGGTCGCGGCTTGTCGACTTGCTCAGGCCGGATACAAGACGCTTATTTTAGAACGCGGACGACGCTGGCAACCGGACCAATATCCGCGTACCGCCGGGGATGCGTGGGTTTGGGACCACGATCATCCGGAAAAGAGCAATGGCTGGATAGATTGGCGATACTTTGGTGATATGACGGTCGTTCAAGGTGCCGGCGTTGGCGGCGGATCATTGATTTACGCCAATGTTTCCGTGGAAGCGGAACCCTTCGTTTTTGACGAGGGTTGGCCGCCGGAAATCACCTTTGATCATCTCAAAAAATATTACCAAATAGTCGGAGACATGTTGGACGTGCAGGAAATTCCCGATAAGCAGTTGACGGAACGCTTTAAATTGGTGCGGGACGCAGCAAAAAACGCAGGCTATAGCGATAGGTTTAGAAAGCTGCCATTGGCGGTCAAATTTAACCCTGATTTTGCTCCTGATAAAAACAATACCTCAGAGAATAATTTGTCGCCCCAAAGTGATAATGGTCATGGTCGTGATCAGGGAACCTGCATTCATTGTGGCTATTGTGATATCGGTTGCAAAGCACAGGCAAAAAATACACTTGATCTTAATTATCTGGCTGACGCCGAGGCGGCCGGCGCGGAAATAAAACCTCTTCATCTTGTAACCGGTATTACGCCGACCGAAGATAAAGCCGGCGGTTATCTGGTTGATTGTATGCACCTGCAGGACGGGCGGCGCATACCTTATACATATCGAGCAGGATCCGTTGTTCTGGCGGCCGGTTCATTGGGGTCGACGGAAATTTTGTTACGCGCTCGAGACCTTGATCGCACGCTTCCAAACATTAGTCGGACCTTGGGCCATGGGTGGAGTTCGAATGGTGATTTTTTAACTCCCACCATTTATTCCGATCGAGACGTATCGCCAACGGTTGGCCCAACAATTACCTGTGCCATTGATTTTTTGGATGGCAGTAAAAACGGCAATCGTTTCTTTATTGAAGACGGCGGCTTTCCAAAGGTTCTCGGATCAACCATCGGAGAGGTGCTCAAGCGGGCTCAGTCGGCAACCGGAGGGATGGAAATTTTATTTAAAAATTTAGCCGAAATGGAGGGGGGCCAAACTTCGTTGTCACGTATTATGCCGTGGTTTGGTCAAGCCATTGATGCGTCCAACGGGGTATTAAAATTAAAGCGACCCTGGTGGAATCCGTTTTCGGGTACCGGAAAATTAGCCATGGACTGGGATATATCAGACAGTGAAAAGGTGCTTGACGCGATGGTTGATATGCATAAAGAGCTTGCCGATAAAACAGGGGGCACGCCTCGGGTACCTCCGACGTGGCAATTTTTAAAGAATTTGATCACGCCTCATCCTCTGGGGGGATGCCGAATGGGCATCAGTTCGGATGATGGAGTGGTTGATTCTAAAGGAGCAGTTTTCAGTTATCCGGGGCTTTACGTCGTGGACGGGGCCATTATCCCCAAAGCCATTGGCTTGAATCCATCCCGTACTATTGCGGCGCTCTCTGAATATATTGTCGACAATATGATCAAGGATCATCAGCGCGATAAGACTGTAAGTACGTAAAACAGCATTTGATTTTGCCTATCCGCCCGTTTGGGATACACTAGCGGCGATGATCAACCATTTCCGGAAAGAACGCCCGATGCTTAAAAGCTGCAAGCTGATTGCTTTACTGGGTACGGCGATTGCGGTGACGCCGGCGGCCGGCCTGTTCGATGACGACCCGCAGCTGATCTGGCGCTCGGGCGCGAATCTGTATTTTAAATACGCCGAACAGGATTCCTCCGACAACGGCGACAACGATCATCCGGTCAGCCTGAAGCCGGCCGAGATCACCGCGGTGCTGGACGCGGTGCGGATCTGGGACAAGAAATTTTTCCGCGATGAAGAAGCAGAATTGCTGTTTTCACCCCGGCAGAGCCTCTTGCTGGGCGAACAACTGGCCAAGGGCCTGGAACAGGCCGGGCCGCGGCAGGATATCGTATTTACCCTCAGCAAGACCAATCGCGGCTTGCTCGGCCTGAGCGACCGGGCGTTTGTCTGTGGCCGCGTCTTTTACCAGCAGGACCGGCTCAATATTATCATCGGCGAGCACGACCGCGCCCGCAATGAGGCCTTTGAAGCCGCCTATGATCCCTCCGGCCAGGGCCGGGTGCCGTACTCCTTTTACCACGGCAGTCGTTCCAGCCCGTCCTCGTTCAAGCAAAAACTGGTCCGCATAACCGGCGTGGAAAACAAGCAAACCGACGAACTCCGCCGTGACTGGCTGGTGATCGACCTGGACGCGGCCAAACAGGCGCTACTGGCGGAAAAACAGCAGGAATCCAAACCAAACGCCGATACCAGCGCGATACGGCGCGAGGCCACGACCCTGAGCCGGGAAATGCGCCTGGAGATGGCGCGCATGCGCAAGCAAATGCAGACCCTTTCCAAGGGCTCGACGCTCTCCATAGAGGAGCGGCTGGCCAAATTGGAGCAATTGCTGGCCGGGGAATTGATCACCGAAGAGGAATATCAGGCAAAACGTGCGGAGATATTGAATGATCTCTGAGGCCGCCGGACAATCCGCAGGCGTGCACGACTAGCTTGCGCACACTCTATCCCGAACTGGGGCCTGATACCGCCGGCCCGATTGAAACCGGCAGCCATTCGGTCTATGTCGAACAATGTGGCAATCAGCATGGCATTCCGGTGGTGTTCCTGCACGGCGGACCGGGCTCCGGTTGCAATGATAATCACCGCCGCTATTTTAACCCGGATCGATACCGGATCATCCTGTTTGATCAACGCGGCTGTAACCGCTCGTCGCCGACCGGTGCGATTGAACACAACACGACTCAGGATTTGTTGGCGGATATGGAACGGATCCGCCGGCACCTGGGCATTGACAAGTGGTTGTTGTTTGGCGGCTCCTGGGGGGCGACGCTGGCCCTGCTGTACGCCGAGACCCACCCCGAACGGGTGCTGGGGCTGATCCTAAGAGGCGCGTTCCTGGCCCGGCAGTGCGACCTGGATTGGTTTGTCCGCGATGGGGTCAATCGGATCTTCCCCGATCACTGGCAGGAATTGACCGCCGATTTCTCCACCGCCGAAACCGACGATCTGATCGCCGCCCTGCATCGGCGGATCTTTGCCGGGGACGACGACATAAGCCGACAGGCGGCCCGCGCCTGGGCGCTCTGGGCCGGCAGGGTGGTCACCTGGTCGCTGACGGATGAATATCTGTTGGACGAACAAATGGATAAGATCCTGAATGAGGCCCGGATAGAGGTGCATTATGCCCATAACCGCTATTTTATCGACGAAAATCAGATCATCGACCAGATTGGACGGGTGCCCGAGGTGCCGATCACGCTGATCCACGGCCGCCGCGATCTGACCTGCCTGCCGGAATCGTCGTGGTTGTTACACCGGGCCCTGGTCAGGTCCAGGCTGGTGTTATTACCGCAAGCCGGACATCTGGCCGGTGAGCCGGCAATGGTGGATGCCTTGATCGACGCGACCGATCAAATGGCGCAATCACTGGCATGAGTAACACACCCCGGCGACCGGCGATCATGGGCATTTTGAATCTGACGCCGGACAGTTTTTCCGACGGCGGCCGCTATAATGACGTTGATGCGGCGCTGGCGCATGTGGACGTGATGGTACGGCAAGGCGCCGATATTATCGATATCGGCGGTGAGTCCACCCGCCCGGGTGCGGAGCGAGTCGATGCCGATGAACAATTGCGGCGGACCCTGGATATCGTCGCCGCATGCCGCCGACAAGTGCCGCCGGCGATAGATATCAGCATAGACACGACCCGGGCGCGGGTCACGGAACGGACGCTGGACGCCGGCGCCACCATGATCAATGACGTCTCCGCCGGCACCGAAGACCCGGATATATTGTCCCTGGCCGCGGAGCGCAAGGTGCCGATCTGCCTGATGCATATGCGCGGCGAACCGGCGACGATGCAGGATGATCCGGTTTATGCCGAGGTGGTGGAGGAGGTCCGGCGCTATTTACTGGAACGGGCCGAACAGGCACTCAAGGCCGGGGTCGAACGCCGCCATATCATCCTGGACCCGGGCATAGGCTTTGGCAAAACCAGCCAACATAACCTGCGCCTGCTGAATCGGCTTGAGGATTTTGTCGCCACCGGCTTTGACGTGCTGCTGGGCGCCAGCCGCAAGCGTTTTCTTGGGGCGATTTGTCCGGCGGCGCAACCCGATGATACCCCGGATAATCTGATCCCGCCGACTTGCGCCGTCACCGCGCTGGCGGTGCGGGCCGGCGTCCGAATAGTGCGCGTGCACGACGTGCGGGAAAACCGCCAGGCCGCCGATACCGCCTGGGCCATAGGGCAGGCCCAGGCCTGAAGCGCGTGGCCGCGGCGGCCCGGATCAGGCCTGTTCCGGCTCCGGATCGCGCATTTGCCGCTTGGAATTTTTCATATTCCTGAACACCAGCGGCTTGGCCTCAAACGCGGCCTCCCCGGCCAGTTTGCCGATGCGCTCGACGTCGTCATGCAGTTTGCGATGCAACGGCGATTTGTCACAAACCGGATCGGCATTGGCGGCGTCGCCGGTCAGCATATAGGCCTGGCAGCGGCAGCCACCCAGGTCTTTATATTTTTCATCACAGGAGCGGCACGGTTCCCGCATCCAATCGGTACCGCGAAATTTGTTAAAATCGGGCGAATCGTTCCAGATCCATTCGATGCTGTGGTCGGTCACTTTGGGAAAGGTCAAGCCCGGCAACTGACCGGCGGCGTGACAAGGCAGAGCGGTGCCATCGGGGGCGATGGTAAGAAAAATATTGCCCCAGCCGTTCATGCATTTCTTTGGCCGATTTTCGAAATAGTCGGGGATCACGTAGATGATCTTCATCTTGTGCTTCATTTTTTGCTGGTATTCCTTGGCGACGGTTTCGGCATGAAGCAGTTGCGTCCGGGTCGGTAACAATTGGTCGATATTGACGCGCGACCAACCGTAATATTGAGTCGAGGCCAGTTCCACGTAATCCGCCTTGAGCTCGACGGTCATATCGAGAATATCTCGGATCTGATCGATATTCTTTCTGTGCAACACGATGTTTAATACCATCGGGTAGTCGTATTGTTTCACCACCCTGGCCATATCCAGTTTATGCTGAAAGGTTTTGGTGCCGCCTATGTAATTATTCAGTTCCTCACTGCTGGCCTGAAAACTGATTTGGATATGATCCAGGCCGGCCTGTTTGAACGCCGCCACCCGTTGTTCATCCATGCCGACGCCGGAGGTGATTAAATTACTGTAATAACCCAGACGGCGGGCCTCGGCGATCAAGTCTTCCAGGTCCTTGCGCACCAACGGTTCTCCCCCGGAAAACCCCAGTTGGGTCGCGCCCATTGCACGCGCCTGCCGCATCGCCCGAAACCAGTCCTCGGTGCTGATTTCATCCCGATAGCGCGCCATTTCCACCGGGTTTGAGCAGTACGGACACTGCAATGGACAGCGGTAGGTTAATTCAGCCAGCAACCATAACGGTTTAGACTGCTCGTTTTGCTCTGATCCAGCCGTTGCCATGAGCCACCTCCAAAAATTTTAATACATCCTGTTCGACATCCGCACCGGCAAAAGATTCAGTCAGATCGCCAATGATCTGCGCGACGCTGCTTTCACCGTCTATGCGCTTCATAATCTCGCCCGCGCTTGTACTCAATTTAACCATACCTTCAGGATACAACACAACGTAGCAATCCTGCGCCTGTTCCCATTGCACCCGAAACATATGGGCAACCTCAAGTACCGCGGTTTTGGTAATGGCGTCGGTCATGATCGGCAATTATGAAACGGCGGTTTCTTGGCAATATAGGCCATCCACATGCAATCCAGCATGGTCCAGAGGATATCCAGTTTGAATTGCAATATACCCAGCGCACGCTCCTGCTCGGCACGGGTACGGTAATAGTCGAGGGTCACATCGAGTCCATGCTGCACGTCACGCCGGGCCTCGGACAAGCGCTTTCTAAAGTAGTGGTAGCCTTTTTCCTCTATCCAGGGGTACAGCGCGGGCCAGTTATCCAGGCGTTTTTGATGGATCTTAGGGGCAAATAATTCGGTTAATGAGGAGCTCGCCGCCTCCTGCCAGGTCGCGCTGCGGGCAAAATTGAGATAGGCATCGATCGCAAAGCGCACGCCGGGCAGGACGTGCTGGTAGGATAAGGTTTCGGCACGGCTCAGACCGACCGCTTCCGCCAACTGCAACCAGGCCTCAATGCCGCCGTCATCGCCTTCGACGCCGTCATGATCGATGATACGCTGCACCCACATCCGGCGCGCGTCGCGGTCGGGGCAGTTGGCCATGATCTGCGCGTCTTTGAGCGGGATTGTGGTTTGATAGTAAAACCGGTTGGCCACCCAGCCGCGCACCGCCGCCTGGTCCAGCCCACCCTCGTTCATCAACACATGAAATTCATGGTTGATATGATAATATTTTTCCCTGTCCCGCAACTTTGCTTCAAATTCGGCCCGGGTCCAGGGTGTGTTTGCGTCGGTCATTTCGCTATGGTCGGTTAAATATGTATATCCATGCCATCATAGGATACCTCTATTCCGGAATCATCGAGTATCTTTCTTTCCTCGGATTCTTCGTCAAGTATCGGATTGGTATTATTGATATGAATCAGGATTTTTCTTGGTTTTGACAGGCCATCCAGGGTTTGTTTAATGCCACCTTGACCGGATTGATCAAGATGGCCCATTTCACTGGCGAGTTTATTGCTGATCCCATGCCGGGACATTTCATCATTGGTCCACATGGTACCGTCAACCAGTAACACGTCAGCGTCCGCCATGAACTCAAGCACGTGATCTTCGATGACGCCGAGTCCGGGCGCATAGAACAGTTTTTTGCCGGTGGAGGTGTCCTCGACCTTGAAACCGACGTTGTCGCCGGGCACGGTATTATGACGATGCGGTGAATACGGCGGCGCTTCACTTTTTAACGGCACCGCGGTGAATACCAGATCATCCGCTTTGGGTATGGTAAAACCGGACAGATCGGTTTTTATTTCGTGCCAGTTGACCCCGCGAAAATGGCCCAATAGCGTAAAGATGGGATAAGCACTGGTCATATCCTCATGCACCGATTGGGTGCAATATACGTCCCAGGGTCGGTCATGCTCTCTCAATATGATGAGTCCGGTGGTGTGATCGATCTGGGCGTCACACAGTATGATCGAGGCGATGCCGGTGTCGCGCACCTGCCGCGCCGGCTGTAGCGGCGGAAATGACTCAATTTGGGCGCGAATATCCGGGGAGGCATTGAACAACACCCAGTCTATGCCGTTGCCACTTACCGTGATTGAGGATTGAGTGCGGGCGGTACTTTTTATGGAACCGTCCCGAAGCCGCTTGCAGTTATTGCAATTGCAGTTCCACTGAGGAAAACCGCCACCGGCGCCGGTGCCCAAAAGATGGATGTGCATGGGATCCCCCAGGGCCGGTGATTATCTATTCCGCATCATTGCAGCGACGCTGCGAATCCGGTGATTACAACCCGGTGCCGTTTGCCGGCCAAGCGGAATAGATATGCGATGATATACTGGAAAGTTATTTATTATTGATATACATTGTGACTTCAAAGCCAAAACGAATATCATTGTACTCGGGTACCGACCATTTCATATTCATTCTCCTGAAAAAAGGTTAATCATAATGATAATTAAACTAACAGCTAAAATCGTGCCAATATCGACCCTTGAACCCAATGACCGAAAATAGCTTTTTAGAAACAATGGCTTATGGATTGTCTCAGGCCATGGCACCATATCAACCAGCGGGCCGATGCAGACCAGGCGGGCGATAATATCGTGTGCCCAAACGCAATCATTGGTTTATATCAACCGATTTTATATTCCGGGGCACGCACTGATTCGGATGCGGCGTATAATTTGAGGATATGATGACCCAGGCCAGGCGGGAACATATTCTTTTTTTAACCGGGCGGCTGGCCCAGCGGCGGCTTGAGAATATTCTGCAGTCGATGCAACCGACCGAGTTCAGTTATGAAGTGCGCAATATTGGCGTCAGTGTTGCGGCATTGATGACGGCCCAAATGATTTGCCGCCGCTTAACCGATTTGAACGGCGTCGACCGGGTCATCGTCCCCGGGCTTTGCCGGGGAGATCTGGCCGCGGTCTCCGATAGTCTCGGTGTGCCTTGTACGCGCGGCACGGTCGATATGAAAGACCTGCCGGCTTTTTTTGGACGGGACTGCAAACCGATCGATCTAAGCCGCCATGCGGTGGATATATTTGCCGAAATTGTCCATGCCCCAATGATGACGATTGCCGCGATTCTGGAACAGGCCGACCGCTACGCCAGAGATGGTGCCAATGTGATCGATATCGGCTGTTTGCCGGATACGCCCTTTCCCCACCTGGCGGACACGGTCAAGGCCCTGCATGAAGCCGGGTTCAAGGTCAGTGTCGATTCTCTGGAACAGGACGAGTTATTGCGTGGCGGTCAAGCCGGCGCCGATTATTTATTGAGCCTGAGCGAGGACACACTCTGGATCGGCGAACAAGTGGACTCGATCCCGGTGCTGATCCCGGCGCGGCATGGCGACATGCCCTCACTTTACCGGGCGATAGAAAAATATGGGCAACGGGATAAACCCTTTCTCGCCGACCCGGTACTCGATCCGATCCATTTTGGTTTTACCGAGTCGATCATACGCTACCGTGAATTGCGGCTAAGCCACCCCGATATTAAAATCATCATCGGGATAGGCAATATAACCGAACTGACCGAGGCCGACACCACCGGCATTAATGCCATTTTATTCGGGTTAATATCGGAACTGGAATTGAACGCGGTCCTGAGCACCGAGGTCAGCCCCCACTGCCGGTCGGCTATTCGTGAAGCGGATATGGCCAGGCGCATCATGTACGCGGCCAAAAAAGACGCCAGTCTGCCCAAGGGTCTGGATGCGTCCCTGACCGGCCTGCATGCCCGCAGGCCATTTGCATACACCGCCGCGGAAATCGATGAATTTTACCAACAGGTCACGGACCCCAGCTATCGGGTCCAGCTGAGCGAGCAGGGGATACACGTCTATAATCGTGACGGCATCCATACCGGCACCGATCCATTCGACCTGTTCGCCAAACTGGAAGCATTGCAAAATGACGCCTCCCATGCGTTTTATATGGGAGTGGAATTGGCCAAGGCGCAGATCGCCTGGCAACTGGGCAAACCGTATCGGCAGGATCGGGAGCTGGATTGGGGCAGCGCGGTGATAACCGCTCCGGAACAGGAAAAATACCGGGGGACCCGCCCCTCGGAGGCTTAGCGGAATGGGACGCGATTTGGACCACAACAGCCGGCAAAATCAGATGATCCGGGAAGTGATCATTACCACCTCGGATCAGCAGGGTGCGGGGCATATTGCGCCTATGGGTATTTGGCAAGAGCGGCAACTGATCGTCATTGCACCGTTTAAACCGTCGCTGACATTAGACAATATACAACGCCATAAAAATGCGACGGTCAATTATATCGATGACGTGCGCATTTTTGCCGGCTGTTTAACCGGACGCAAAGACTGGTCATTGATGCCGACTGAAAAGATTGACGGATACCGGCTGACGGCGGCATTGAGCCACGTTGAACTGGAATTATCAGACTTTGAAGACGATCCACTGCGTCCGCGTTGCTATTGCCAACCGATTTATGAGGCCGCGCACAGGCCGTTCACCGGCCTTAACCGCGCCCAGGCGGCGGTGCTGGAGGCGGCCATCCTGGTGAGTCGCCTGCACCTGCTGACGGACAATAAAATTGACCGGGAAATCAAATATCTGACCACGGCTATCGACAAGACCGCCGGGGAAAATGAAACCATTGCATGGAATTGGTTGATGGACGAGATAAAAACGGTCCGACAACGATGCCGGGATAAAACCGCATGACCGGGATGCTGGCCAGCGTCACCTCAATTGCGGAGGCCGCGATTGTGCTGACCGAGGGGGTCGACCTGGTGGATTTAAAAGATCCGCACGCGGGCGCGTTGGGTGCGCTGGAGACGGATGAGGTGGCCGGGATCGTCGCCAGGGTCAACGGGGTGATTCCGGTCAGCGCAACAGCGGGTGATATTCAGCCTGATGATCCAGAACTGCCCGGGCATATTGACAGGATCGCGGCGGCCGGGGTCGATATCATCAAGGTTGGCCTGTTTGCTTCGCATCCCACAAGCCGCTTTATCGACGCGATACGACGAGCCGCGGATCAAAACATTAAGCTGGTGATCGTATTATTCGCCGAAAATTATGCCGGCAATAGATCATTTGAGCCCTTATTGCAAACCGGCATTCATGGCATTATGCTGGATACCAGGGATAAGAGCGGTCGGAGTTTGCGGGCGGTTTTAACCGCTGAAAAACTGGAGCATTTTGTGCGGACTGTAAAAGATCATGCCTTGCTGAGCGGATTGGCCGGCTCACTCCGGTACCGGGACGTTCACAAGCTGTTGCAATTACGGCCCGATTATCTGGGATTTCGCGGTGCGCTTTGTTCAAAAAACAGCCGGGTCAACCGGATTGATCGGCACAAAGTCAACAGGATTCGCACTGCGATCCCGCCGAAAAGGATTATCAACCATGATCACAGCAAAGACGAGGTACTGAAAAATGGCACAATGGCGTAACAAGCAAAAAGATGAAACCTATTCAGAAGAAGAGATCGAGGCCCGGTTAAAGGCGGAATTACCCGCCTGGTACTTTGAAGGCGGCTGGATCAGACGCAAATACAAGACCAGCGGCTGGAAGGCAACCTTAATGGTCGTCAATACCGTAGGCCATCTTGCGGAGGCGGCCTGGCATCATCCGGACCTGACGGTTTCGTATGCGTTCGTGATCGTTAAATTAATGAATCATGCCGCCAAGGGAGTAACCGACAAGGATTTTCAACTGGCCGGCAGGATCGAGCAAGTGATTCAATGGCAGCCCGGGGCCGAGCAGGACAGCGCCTTGGAGGGCACGCCGGATGATCCGCGTTTCAAATACGTCAAATATGATTAATCCCGTTTCCAGGTACCGGAGCGGCCGCCGGATTTCTCCAATAATTGCACGTCGGTGATCACCATGCCGCGGTCGACGGCCTTGCACATATCGTAAATGCTAAGCAACGCCACCTGAACCGCGGTCAGTGCCTCCATCTCGACCCCGGTTTTACCCTCGGTTTCCGCACGGCACCGACAATTAACCAGGGAACGTGACTGATCGACACTGAGATCGATGGCGATATGGGTCAAATAAAGGGGATGGCACAGCGGTACCAATTCGGCGGTTTTTTTAGCGGCCATGATGCCCGCGGTTCTGGCCATGCCTAAGACGTCACCTTTTTTGTGCCCGCCCTGGATGATCAATGCCAGGGTTTCCGCCTGCATGCGAATGCTGCCGCCGGCCACCGCCACCCTGCGGGTGCTGTCCTTGGCCCCGATATCCACCATATGGGCGGCACCGCGTTCGTCGAAATGTGTCAATCTGGACATATCATGCTGCTCTCTATTACTATAATATCAATATTACTCAAATATCGGGTACAGTGAAATAAGCACAAATGCGGATATTCGTTAAATATTTTGCCAGTATAAGGGAATTGATCGGTGAAACCGATGCCACCATGGAAGTGGATGATAACATCTGTGTAAAAGACTTATGGCAATCCATCACCACCGGCAGGCAGATTGAATGTAAGCAGGTGATGGTGGCGGTCAATATGGAATACGTGTCCTCTGAACGTCGACTTGCCGCCGGCGATGAAGTCGCATTTTTTCCACCGGTCACCGGGGGCTAGGTCGTGCTGATCGAACTCCGCAAGCGGGCCTTTAATGCCTGGCGGGAGATCGAGTCTTACCAGGCGCACCTGGAGCGTGCCGGCCGGTACGGGGCGGTGGTCAGTTTTGTCGGTGCCATGCGCGATTTTAACCAGGGCCGCACGGTGACCGGTATGATGCTGGAACATTATCCGGCAATGACTGAAAAACATCTGAACACCATTGCCGTGCAGGCCATCGAGCAATGGCGCCTGATCGATGTGCTGATCCTGCATCGGATAGGCGAGCTTAACGTCGGTGATGATATCGTTCTGGTAGCCGCCTGGGCCGAGCATAGAAAACACGCCTTTGAGGCCTGCCGCAGTCTGATGGAGGAATTGAAATCCCGCGTCCCATTTTGGAAAAAAGAAACGACCGCGGATGGCGATAAATGGGTTGAAGAAAATACCCCCGGTTTCTGATCCGGACCGATGCCTGTGGAGCGGGCGATCTCCGGTGACGCGCAATCCGCGATGCCGCAACACCGACTAAACAATACCGTGGAAAGGCTGTACCGCCACCCGCTCACCGGGCGCCACCCCTACACTCGCCAACGGTAATACAATAAAACAATTGGCGTCGGCCATGGAACGCAGTATGCCCGAGCCCTGCGCCCCGGTCTTGCGCACCACCAGCTCGCCGGAGGCATCATATTCCAGTATGCCGCGCTGATATTCCACCCGCCCGGCGCGTTTTTTCAATTTTGACCGACAGGGTACCTGCAGCAACAGAGGCGCGCTCAGGTTTTCCCCCGCCAGTTTTTTCAGGGCCGGTTGGACAAATTGATAGAAACTGACCATGACCGACACCGGGTTGCCGGGAAGCCCGAAAAACCAGCTACCGCCGAGTGTGCCAAAGGCAAAAGGGCGTCCGGGTTTCATCGCCACTTTCCAGAATTTGATCTGACCCTGTTTTAACAGACTTGCCTTGACGTAATCGGCCTCACCGACCGACACCCCGCCGGAGGTGATCAATACATCGGCATGGCCGGCCGCCTCCAGCAGCGCGTTGTCGATGGATTTACGATCATCTTTGATTATTCCCATATCGATGATCTCGGCCCCAATGCGGGTAAGCATGCCGTGGAGGGTATAACGATTACTATCATAAATGGCACCGTCATCAAGCCGCGTGCCGGCGGAGCGCAATTCATCTCCGGTGGAAAAGAACGCAATCCTGAGTCTTCGCCCCACCTCCACTCTGGCCAGGCCCAGTGACGCCAGCAGGCCGATATCCGCCGGCCTGAGTCTCAGGCCTTTTGCCAGGACCGGATCGCCGATAGCCAGATCTTCCCCGGCCTGGCGCACGTTATCGCCGGCCTGGGTGGTGTTATCGATACTGATCCGCTTTCCGGACGTCCGAACGTGCTCCTGCATGACGACGGTATCCGCACCGGCGGGGATCACCGCGCCGGTCATTATGCGCACGCATTCGCCCCGATTTAGACCGTTGTCAAAAGGCACTCCGGCAAATCCGGTGCCGATCAGCTTTAATGTACGCATGCCCTCGACGGGAATATCAGCGGCATTGATCGCATAGCCGTCCATCGCCGCATTCATCGCCGGCGGCACGTTCATCGATGAAACAATATCAGCCGCCAGGACCCGGTTGAGTGCCTGCCGAAGCGCAACCGACTCGCCGTCGCTAATCGGTTTGATGGAGTCGAAAATGGTTGCCAGCGCGTCATCGGGCGTGATCGCCAGCGGGTCATAATCGTCCTTGCAACTGATGGCTTTTTTGATCGGCATAAATGGGTCTATGGCTCTAATAACATCCTGATCGGTACCCGGGCACCGATCCGATATTATATACCGGGCCTTGCCTGCAATGACAACCGCAACCGGCGTGCCCGGCCCGGGACCGGGCTGAATCAATCATCGCGTCCATCCGCGAGTTGTGTTTGCAAAAGACTCAGGTCTTCGGGGGTATTCACATTAATAAACATGTCCGGCTGATCGGAAAAATCCACCGCGACGTATTTTTCCTCCTCAAACCAGCGATCAATTTTGCGCCGGTTTGCACTGAGAAACGTCTCGATGGAATCACGCAACCCGGTCTTCAACAAACAAAACACCGGCTGCAGCCGCCTGCCATCATGGGCTACGGCGATATCCGCCGACTCGGTTGCGATTGCGGCATAAAGCCGTGCCGCCAAATCGCCGGCAATCAACGGCGAATCACACGGTACGGTCAACAAATAGCGGGTACTGCAAATATGCATTGCACTGGCCATGCCCGCCAACGGCCCGCAGTAGCCGGGGATGCGGTCGGGAATCACCCGGCAGCCCATACCGGAGTATTTATCCGGGTTTCTGTTGGCATTAATAATGGTTTCATGGGTTTGACCGGCCAATGCCGCCAGTATGTATGCGATCATCGGTTTGTTGTTGATCTCGATCAAGCCCTTATCCCGGCCATCCAGGCGCCGCGCCCGGCCGCCGGCAAGCACCACCGCGGTGACCACGTCGCTGCACTGAGTCATTGAAATCGACAACTATTGCTCATACCGGTTAATATTATTCCAATCAATTTGGAGCTTGCATTATGAACCAGGAACACATGAACATGGAGATCAGGCGATTTCTTAAAAAAGCCGGGGTCACTTCACAAAGAGAAATTGAAAAGGCGGTGGCCGCGGCAATCGCCAACGGCAACTTGCAGGGCAACGAAACCCTCAATGCCAAAATGACGCTGGAGATAACACAACTGGGCTTAACTGAAACGATAGCCGGGACGATTGCACTCGATCAACCCTGATCATACGGTTTGTGACCGCCTGAGTTTCATATGGCTGACTTCAAGTTTTGGCGGCAGGGAAACGTCATATTCAATATATTCCATGCCGTTATAGACCAGAAAATGTTTGCGTTGGGCGCGGGCAACCAGGGTGATATTTTTCTCCCTCGCCAGACTCAGGCCCATATGGGTAATGCCGGAACGGGACAGCAGCGTCGGGATCCCCATTTGGGCTACTTTTAACACCATCTCCGAGGTTAACCGGCCGGTGGTATAAAACAGTTTTCCGGCACCGGATATATTCTCCAACCACATCCTGCCGGCTATCGCATCGACCGCGTTATGCCGGCCCACGTCTTCAACAAACACCAGAATAGCCGGGCCATCGCATAATGCACAACCATGAACGGCACCGGCATGTTTATACACGTCATTATATTGATTCAGATTTTTCAATAGTGCATATACGTCGGATTGTTTCAATGTGCCGGGCACTATGGTGGTCTGGTTTAAATGCGCCATAATGTCGCCAAAAACCGTTCCCTGACCGCAACCGGTGGTGACGATACGCGGGCCCAGCCTTTTCTGCCAATCATCCCTGTCCGATATCGTAGTCACCGCCGCCGCCGCCACCTCCCAATCCACCTGCACCGATACTATCTCCCTGAGATCGGTGATCAGCCCTTGATTCTTTAAGTACCCCAGGGTAAGCAGCTCAGGATTTGAACCGATAGTCATCAGGGTGACAATTTCATAACCATCAATATAGAGGGTCAACGGTCGTTCATCGGCAATATTGAGCTCGCGGCGGTTCTGATATTCATCCATCGCCGAGGCAAGCTGCGTCGGCGGCAAACCGGCGTCGGTCAATTTGGGGCGGTAGCGAGTTTCAGCCATCTCATCCGCCGGTCATATTCATATGGCGAAATATCACCGGTTTGGCGGTTAAATCGAAGTGATGTCTTTCCGGTTTGATCGACATTGAATCAATAATGACCTGTTGCAATTTTTCCGGGTTGTGCGGATGGGCGCGGACAACCTGTTTCAAATCCACCGAATGTTCCTGTCCGAGACAAAGCAATAAGCGCCCTTCACAGGTCAATCTGACGCGATTGCACTGGCCACAAAAATTATGGCTATGGGGCGATATAAAACCAATGCGTATGCCGGTGCCCACCGGCCGGAAATATCTGGACGGCCCGCCGGTAGTCTCGACCGTGTCCATGAGTGTATATTTTTGTTCAATATCGCGCTTGATTTGATCGCTGGAGTAATACGCCTCGGCACGATCATGATCGTTATTGACGCCCAGCGGCATTTCCTCAATAAAACTGATATCCATATTGCGCTCCACCGCAAAATTCACCAGATCGATCACTTCATCATGATTACGATTCTTCAAGATCACCACGTTGATCTTGATCCGTTCAAACCCGACCCGCAATGCCGCGTCTATGCCGGCCAACACCTTATTCAGATCACCGATCCGGGTCATGTGCCTGAATTTAACCGGATCAACGGAATCGAGACTGATATTGATACGTTTAACGCCGGCCGCCTTCAACTCGTGCGCCTTATCCGCAAGCTGGGAACCATTGGTGGTGAGCACCAGTTCCCGCAGGCCGGGCAAACCGCCAAGATCATTAAGCAGCCGAATTATGTTTTTTCTCACCAGCGGTTCGCCGCCGGTGATTCTGAGCTTTTTCACCCCAAGCCGCACAAACGCCCGGCCAATATAATGCAACTCTTCCAGGGTCAGTAACTGTGCCCGCGGCACAAACTGCATTTTTTCTTCCATGCAATATACACAGCGAAAATCACAGCGGTCAGTCACCGACATGCGCAGGTAATCTATGGTTCTGCCAAAATTATCGACCAATACGCTCACTTTTTCTCAGCCTGTATCTATCATTGCCATGCCGTTCCACCGTTCAGGCAAGTATATCCGCATGGCCGCAATACCGCAATCCCAGGTTCAAATGATCCCGCCCTTGACGTATGCCCGTTGTTATAGCATCATAGAGAATCCCGCTTTAAGCCATTGTGCGGCAGATAACGCCGACTTTGCATAACAGCTTACATCATAACAACAGGAACATACGGCACATAACGAGGATATATTTGATGATAGGTCTCTTATCAAAACAGCATATTATTGCCAGGCCGGGTTTTAATCGCTGGTTGATCGTACCCGCGGCATTGGGTATTCATTTATGCATAGGCTCGGTCTATGCCTGGAGCCTGTTCAATCCGGCATTGATTAAACGCATTGGAGTGGTCACCAGTGCCGCCGATGACTGGTCATTAAAAAGCGTGGTCTGGGTGTTCACCGTCGCAATCGTATTTTTAGGGCTGGCCGCGGCGATAGCGGGCAAATGGTTGGAACAGGTCGGGCCGAGAATGGTCGGTTGCGTCGCCGCCTGCTGTTGGGGCGGCGGCTTTTTCGTCGGCGGTCTGGGGATCATTACCGGGCAACTGTGGTTGCTGTATCTCGGTTATGGAGTAATCGGCGGTTGCGGGCTGGGGTTGGGATACGTTTCCCCGGTCAGCACCCTGATTCGCTGGTTTCCGGACCGGCGCGGCATGGCCACGGGGCTGGCGATCATGGGCTTCGGCGGCGGCGCGATGATCGCCAAATTCATGATCGAACCCTTTATCCGGATCTTCTATAAAGCACCGGAATATCTGGGCCCGGTTGACTTATTACAGCTTTCCACCGAGGCCGGCCGGCGCATGATCGATGCCGGCGGCACATTAAAAGAAGTGGTGATCATCGGTGCCAATGACGTGGCCAATATGATTGTGCCGGGGGAACAGGGCGTGTACCTGGTGGGCACCGGTACAGTGGGCGTGGCGCAGGCATTTTTCACGCTCGGCAGCATATATTTTATCATTATGATGTGTGCCGCATTTTCCTATCGGGTTCCGGCTGAAGGCTGGCGGCCGGAAGGTTGGCAACCGCCCAGGGAAGACGAGCACGGCAGCATGATCACCCGCCACCACGTGCATATTGACGAGGCCCTGAAAACCCGACAATTCTACCAGCTATGGGTGGTGCTCTGCTTCAACGTAACCGCCGGCATCGGCGTGCTGGCGGTGGCCAAGACCATGATGAATGAAATATTTGGTTCCACCTTACCGGACATAGTCGATTTTGGTTTTGCCTCCACCTACGTGCTGATGATCAGTCTGTTCAATATGGTGGGCCGATTTTTCTGGGCCAGCACCTCCGATTACATCGGCCGCCGCAACACCTACTGGATATTCTTTACCCTGGGCATTATTTTATATTGTTCCATTCCCTATACCGCGCATCAGGTAAGCGTCAATCCAGCGATGGTCTGGCTGGTGTATTTTTACGCGATAACCATGCTCATTTTTACCATGTACGGCGGCGGTTTTGCGACCATTCCCGCTTATCTGGCGGATATATTCGGTACCAAATACGTCGGTGGCATTCATGGTCGTTTGTTGACCGCCTGGAGCAGTGCCGGCGTATTCGGCCCATTGGCGATCACCTCCCTGCGGGAAATATCGGTATCCAACTCGATACGCGATTTGGCCGCCAAAATCGACCCCGCGCTATTCCGGCAAAAATTTGGCGAGGGTATCGATAAACTGGAATTATTGGTCGAGGCAAAAACGGTAACGATTCCGAAGTTAATGGAAATCGCGCCGCCGGGCACGGTTAATCCCACCGCCGGCCTGTATAATACCACCATGTACCTGATGGCGGTTCTATTATTTATAGCCCTGATCGCCAACGCGACAATGCGTCCGGTGGATGCAAAACATCACATGAAAGAGTAAAGGAGCGAAAAACCATGACAGTGAGTTTTACCAACACTACCGGGGTATTTTTATTTATCATCTTCTGCTCCGTTTACGTTTGCAGCATACTCTGGATCTATGGTGACGCGGCAACCCGGGACATGGGTCATAAAGGTCTGATCCTGCCGTTTTTATTTATCGCTATCGGGACGCTGGCGCTGATCAGGGAGGGTTGGTTTCTGGTGCTGCTGCTATGGCCGCTGGGTTACCTGTTGTGGTTCATAAAACGCCCGAAAAAATCGCACGCGATTGTGGAATAGCAGGCCGACGCTAACGGCCTTCCCGCCAATCCTGAAACGGGTGGGACACCAGGCATACATTATAATAACGCGGATCATCCGACACCTCTTTACCCAGCCAGTCCGGCTTTATAAAAACCTGGTCCTCGGATTCCAGTTCAATCTCGGCCAGGATCAAGCCCTGATTCTCGCCGCCAAACACGTCCACCTCCCAAACAAAGGCATCATCCTCTTTAACGTAATACCGGGTCTTTTCTATTAACGGCCCGTCACAGAACGCGGCCAGCATCTCATTGGCGTCCGCCGGCGGGATCGGATAATCATATTCACTGCGCGTGACCCCCAGGGTTGCACTTTTGATATTTAAATGGGCGTCGTTTTCAGACACTCGCACGCGAATCGAACAAGCCCGGCCCGTATTCATATAACCCTGTTTATACACCGATTTTTTGATCACCTTGGTTTGCCACTGAGCATTTACAACAAGGTATTTTCTTTCAATTTCGGTCGCCATTGCGCTTTAGTCAAATTTCAAATGCTTGCCGGCCAGGTAAATGATCGCCAGCACCGGAATACCGAGCAGGGAGGCAAACAAAAAAAATTGTGTATAGCCTATATTCTCGACCATGGAGCCGGAGTAGCCGCCTATGATTTTAGGCAACAGGGTCATAAGGGAGGTGAACAGTGCATACTGCATCGCGGTAAAAGAAACATTGGTCAGCCGCGATAGAAACGCAATAAACGCGGCGCTGGCCAGGCCCGCGGACAAATTGTCGGCGGAGATAACCACGTACAGCAGGGTGATATCATAACCGTGAATGGCAAGCAACATAAACAATAAATTGGTCACAATGGTCAACAGCGCCCCTAAAAATAAAATCTTTAAGATCCCGAAGCGCAGCGTCAACAGCCCCCCCAACAACCCTCCCATGATGGTCATAACCACGCCGAAAGTCTTTACTATATAGGCCAGTTCCTGTTTGCTGTAGCCCATGTCCTGATAGAAAATATTGGCGATCACCCCAAGCACGATATCGGAGATCCGATATAAACCAATCAAAGCCAATAATAATAACGCCGGTTTCAGCCCGTAACGCCGGAAAAAATCAACCACTGGTTCGATATAAATGGCGATGACGGTGTTACGCTCCACCCACCCAAACCTCAACGACAAAGCGACCACACAGGCGGCTATCGACAGGCCGAAACCGACGCGCAACAGTTCCACCCAGAAATTCGCAAAAACAGGGTTTTTCAACAGTGTCACCAGTTGGTCTTTCCAAATTTCCGCCAGCTCAGCGCTAAGCTGGAATGATAGAACAAACCCGGCCGCGGCCAATATAAATACCACAAGAAATTTTATATACGTCAGGTTTGAATAATTATTTTGTTTCGCCCGGTTTTGCTGCGGTTCATCGATAATGATGGTGGTGGCGACGCCTATCAGCATCAGCACCGCCATGCTGCCATAGGTAAGCCGCCACGCCGGGTAATTATAAACCTCCATCGTAGTGCCGAGCGCGCCCGCCATGTACAGGCTGCCCGCGCCCGCCGCCAGCATACCCATGCGATAACCGGCAATATAGGTTGACGCCATCATCGCCTGCAATTCAGATGCGGCCGACTCTATCCGGTAGGCATCGATCACAATATCCTGAGTGGCCGATGAAAACCCCAGCAGTACCGCCGCCAACGCCATTAGCCTCAACTGCGCCGTCCCCGACGCGGGATCGGTCAAACTCATCAGCATGATCGCGGCAATCACCGCAATTTGAGCGGTTAATATCCAGGCCCTTCTCCTGCCCAGGCGCCGGCTCAGGTAGGGCAGAGGAAGCTGGTCTATGATCGGCGCCCATATAAACTTAAAAGAATAGCCGAGCGCGGCCCAACTAAAAAAGGTGACGGTTGAACGATCGATTCCAGCCTCACGCAGCCACAGGCCCAGCGAGGAAAATATCAGCAACAGTGGCACACCCGCTGAGAAGCCAAAAAACAACATCGTGATCACTCTTGGGTGTAAAAATGCCTGGAAACTGTTTCGCCAACTATCCATTTATCGTATTCGGGTACATGTCATGGTCAGTAATAATGTGCAGGCGTCACTATCATAGGCCATCTTGATTAAAAACACACATGGCTTTAATGAGCGCCTACCAGCCTATCTGCAGATTTACAACGGCGAGCATCCACACTTAGGATTGGACTATCTGACGCTATGCACCCAAAGGGTGCCAAACCGGACTCTCGCGATACAACCCCGTTGTTCGGAATTGATGGCATCAAATACGTCCGCAGTGATACGTTATGGAATTATTCATGAGTTTTTTGTTCAAAATGGTATGATCGGTTAATATGTTGTATATGATGGTGATGATTAAATGGATAAACTCCGAAGTTTTGTAATTATCGGTAATCTGCTGGGCCTGCTATTGGTTGCAAACGCATTTGCCGGTGATGGTGATCCGGTTGCGGGCGAACAGTTATCACAGCCATGTGCGGCCTGTCACGGCGTCGATGGCAATAGCGTTAATCCAATATGGCCGAAACTGGCCGGCCAACATGCCGGCTATACCGCCAAGCAATTGTACGATTTTAAGTCCGGTAAACGCAATAATGCCCAGATGACGGCAATGGTGGCCGGCTTGAGTGATCGGGATATAGAGGATTTGGCCGCTTATTACAGCACTCAAAAGATAGTCTTCGGTGAGGCCGATTCGGCCCTGATCGGCTTGGGTGAAAGGCTCTACCGGGCCGGCGATAAAGACGCCGGCCTGCCGGCCTGCATGGGCTGTCACAACCCCTCCGGCAGGGGTAATCCGGCGGCCTTATATCCGTCACTGAGGGGGCAATACGCGGCCTATGCGGTGACTCAATTACAGGCCTTTAAACTCGAGCAACGTGATAATGACGATAATTCGGTGATGCGTTACATCGCGGCGCGGATGAGCAACGCCCAGATGGAGTCGGTGGCTGAATATATGCAGGGACTGCGGGCCGTAACGGCACCGCGGACACGCTGATGCTGAAAAATATACTGGCGTTATTGTTGTTTGCCGGCACGGTGGCGGCTCAGGATCACCGCGAGATCACGCCGCCACAACCGACCCAAACCGGTGACCGGATAGAGGTGATCGAGGTGTTCTGGTACGGTTGTCCGCATTGTTATGATTTTGAACCGCATCTTGAAAAATGGCTGGAGACTCAGCCGCAAGACGTCGAATTTCGACGTATGCCGGGGATATTCAATAAGAATTGGATAGCTCATGCGAAGGCGTTTTATACCGCCCGGGCATTGAACGTGTTCGACCGGATTCATCGACCTTTGTTTGATGCGATCCACCAGCAAAGAAGAAAACTCGATGATGAGCGGGCTTTAAAAGCATTTTTCCAGGAGCAAGGGGTGGACGGCGGCCAGTTCACCGAGGTGTATCGTTCCAAAGAGGTTGATGATCAGGTGAAACAGGCGTTTTTACTGGGTCAGCGCTATAAAATAGCCGGCGTGCCCTCGGTGATCATTAATGGCAGGTATTTAACCAGCGGCAATGACGCCGGCTCTTTGGCCAATGTAGTGACGGTGATGAACAGGCTTATCGACCGGGAAAGGGCCCTGTTGCAGAATCAATGATCGGCCCGGGACTCGACGTTGCAGTCCCGGCACAACTCATAACAACAGCCGGCGAACGTCGGTAAGTACGGCACTTAAAAACTGGCCGAACCGGGCGCCGGCGACGCCGTCTATGACCCTGTGGTCATAGGAAAGTGCAAACGGCATGATCAGCCTGGGCGTGAATTCGCCGGTTTGTTGATAAACCGGTTTGATCTGCGCCCGTGAAACCCCGAGTATTGCAACTTCCGGGGCGTTGATTATCGGGGTAAAATGCAGGCCGCCTATGCCGCCCAGACTGGAAATGGTAAAGCAGCCGCCCTGTAGGGTCTTGGGGGCGACGTTGCCCCGGCGGGCTTGATCGCTGAGCACGCTGATTTGTCTGGCGATATCAAATAATCCCTTTTTATCGGCGTCTTTTATCACCGGCACCATCAATCCGTTATCGGTGTTGACGGCAACGCCGATATGGAAATATTTTTTTACGATAATATTCTCGCCATCGGCGGAGAGCGAGGAATTGAATACCGGGTATTGTTGCAGTGCATTGACGACCGCCTTAACCAGGAAGGCAAGCAACGTCAGTTTGATCCCCTGTTGGCTTGCGGCCTCGATGTTGGACTTCCTGAATTCCTCCAGATCGGTGATATCGGCTTCATCAAACTGAGTCACGCTGGGGATGGTGATCCAGTTTCGTTGCAGGTTTTGACCGCCAAGCCGTTTGATCCGACCAAGCGGTCTGGTCTCGACTGTACCAAATTTGGCAAAATCGACCGGTGCCATTTCCGGCAGGGTAAAACCGCCGGCGGGTTTATTGCCGGATAATGTGCTTTTGGTAAATGCTTTAACGTCTTCCTTGAGGATCCTGCCCTTGCGGCCGGAACCTTTAATCAGGCTGAGCTCGACGCCCAGTTCACGGGCAAACCGCCGCACCGATGGGCCGGCATACACTTGTTTTGGGCTGCCAGTGTCGACCGCAGGGGTGGCCGCCTCAGGCGCCGGTTTGGGCTCGGCAATGGGTGCTTCGATAACGGGCGCTTCGATAACAGTATCGACGGGGGGGGGCGCCGCCGGGGCCTTCGATTGCGGGTCTTGGGCCGGCGGCGCGGGGGCCTGGGCGGGTTCGGCGACGGCCTCGCCGGCTGTTTCTTCTATGGTGGCGATCAGCCCGCCTTCGGAGATCTTGTCTCCAACCTTGACGGCTATGTCCCGCACCGTGCCGGAATAAGGACTGGGAATGTCCATGGTCGCCTTGTCGCTTTCCAGGGTGATCAGGGTGTCTTCCTTCGCGACCGGGTCACCGGCTTTAACGGCAATTTCAATGATATCGACGGTGTCGAAATCGCCTATATCCGGCAGCAATACCTGTTTTTCCTTAGTCACCTGTATATCACACCGTTACCGGATTGGGTTTGTCGGGATCGATGTTGTATTTGTTCATCGCCGCCGCCACCTTGGATGCCGGTATTTTGCCTTCCTGGCGCAGCAAATTGAGTCCGGCCACGACGACATGATAGCGATTCACTTCAAAAAATTTACGCAACCGGGCGCGGGTGTCACTGCGGCCATAGCCGTCGGTACCGAGCACGGTGTATCTTGCCGGGATAAATTCCCGGATCTGATCGGCATAGATCTTCATATAATCGGTGGCCGCGACTACCGGAATATCGGCCTCTTTGAGGACCGATGCGACGTAACTGGTTTTGGGTTTTTTATCGGGATGGAGATTGTTCCAACGGCTTATATCCAGACCTTCGCGTCTTAATTCATTAAAGCTGGTGACGCTCCAGATTTCAGCCGCCACGCCGAAGTCCTGTTCCAGTAATTCCGCCGCGGCAATGACTTCGCGCAGTATCGCGCCGGAACCGAGAAGACGCACTTTTAATTTTTTGCGCCGGCTTTTTTTAAGCAGATACATGCCTTTGAGTATGCCGGCTTCGACGCCCTCAGGCATCGGCGGATGCGGATAGTTTTCGTTCATCACGGTGATGTAGTAAAAAACGTCCTCGTTATTCTGGTACATGCGTTTTAAGCCGTTTTGGATTATGGTCACCAATTCATAGGCAAACGTGGGATCATAGGCAATGCAATTTGGAATGGTGGACGCGAGTACGTGGCTGTGCCCATCCTGATGCTGCAATCCTTCACCGGCGAGGGTGGTTCGGCCCGCGGTGCCTCCGAGTAAAAAGCCGCGTGAACGCATGTCACCCGAAGCCCAGGCCAAGTCGCCCACTCGTTGAAAGCCAAACATGGAGTAATAGATGTAAAACGGGATCATCTGCATCCCATGGTTGCGATAGGCGGTGGCGGCGGCGATCCAGGATGAATAGGCGCCGGCTTCATTGATCCCTTCCTGCAGTATCTGACCTTTAATGTCTTCCTTGTAATACATGACCTGACCGGAATCGACCGGTTCATAAAGCTGCCCCACCGCGGAATAAATACCGTATTGGCGAAACATGCCCTCCATGCCAAACGTGCGGGCTTCATCCGGCACTATCGGCACAATATGTTTTCCCAGTTGTTTGTCTTTCATCAGGGTGTTTAATATCCTGACAAAGGCCATGGTTTGCGAGAGCTCGCGTTTGCCGCTGCCGGCCAGCAGCGCCCGGTGCAGGTTGATATCGGGGATGGCCAGTTGCGGCGCCGGCTTGCGCTTGCCAAAAAAATAGCCGCCCAGTTGTTTGCGGCGCGAGCGCATATATTGAATCTCTTCACTGTCTTCAGCCGGCCGGTAAAAGGGCGCATCGGCGATTTCGGCGTCGGTGATCGGTATGTTAAATCGGTCGCGGAACGCCTTGAGCGCCTGTTCGCCCATCTTCTTTTGTTGATGGGTGATGTTTTGTCCCTCGCCGGCCTCGCCCATGCCGTACCCTTTGACGGTTTTTGCCAGGATCACGGTCGGCTGGCCGGTATGTTTGACCGCCTCGGCATAGGCGGCATAGACCTTATGCGGATCATGACCGCCGCGGTTGAGACGCCAGATATCCTGATCCGACATGTTTGAAACCAGCTCTTTGAGCTCCGGGTATTCGCCAAAGAAATGTTCGCGTACATAGGCGCCGTCTTTTGCCTTATAGGCCTGATAGTCGCCGTCAACGCATTCTTCCATGCGTTTTTGCAGCAGGCCGCCGGGGTCTTTTGCCAGCAGTGGGTCCCAGTAAGAACCCCAGATAACCTTGATGACGTTCCAGCCGGCGCCGCGAAATACCCCTTCCAGTTCCTGGATGATCTTACCATTGCCGCGCACCGGTCCGTCCAGACGCTGGAGGTTGCAATTGATCACGAAGATCAGATTATCGAGTTTTTCGCGGGCGGCGAGACCAATCGCCCCCAGTGATTCCGGTTCATCCATTTCACCGTCCCCTATAAACGCCCAGACCTTGCGGCGGGTGTCCTTCATCAGGCCGCGATTTTCCATGTAGCGCATGAAGCGTGCCTGATAGATGGCCATTAACGGCCCCAGTCCCATCGATACCGTGGGAAATTGCCAATAGTCCGGCATCAGCCAGGGATGCGGGTAGGAGGATAGGCCCTTGCCGTCAACTTCCTGGCGAAAATGGTGTAACTGTTGCTCGGTGATGTGACCGATGAGAAACGCGCGGGCGTAAATGCCGGGGGCGGAATGTCCCTGGACCAGCAGTAAGTCGCCCTGTTGATCTTTATCGGGGGCGCGAAAGAAGTGGTTAAAGCCGACGTCATACAGGGTGGCGGAGGAGGCAAAACTGGCAATATGTCCGCCAAGTTCACCGCTGATACGGTTGGCCTTGACGACCATCGCCAATGCATTCCAGCGGACCAGCGAGCGAATCCGCCATTCTATATTGTGGTTGCCGGGCGATTTTTGTTCCTTGTCCGGCGGGATGGTATTTAAGTACGCGGTGGTGGCGGAATACGGCAGATAGGTGCCGTAGGTGCGGGCCCTGGCGATCAAGTGCTCGAGCAGGTAATGGCCGCGTTCCAGGCCTTCATGTTCGAGCAGGTATTCCAGCGCCGCCAACCATTCACGGGTTTCCTGCGGGTCTATGTCTTTGTCTTGAGCCGGCATGTTAATATGAGTTTCTCAGTTGTGCCAGAATTGTATCAAAATTTTGGGGTTCATTTGCTTTTATCGGGTTAAGATACTGGCTTATGGCGTCTGGTCATTAATTTAGATTAGCTTATATTTGGCAAAACTGCCAGTTTATTATAATGAGATAATGTGATGAATATAAAGTTAGTGCAGGATAGTGGATTACCCAATGACAAACAGCTTAGCGCGATTTCATTCTGGATCATGGTGTTTGCCGATGATGTACCGCAACCGTTTGCCGGTGTGCCGTATGGTGAACAACTCCTGTCCCGTCGCAGGCAATTGGGGTCTGACAAGCCGGATACGCGGCCGATCACTCTGGATTTGCCAACCGAGCCGGCGGGCCGCGTGGCTTATGCCTGTATTAAACCGTCACTGTCCAGTTTTGAATTATTAACTCTGGCGCGCAAATTGGTTGCGGTACATGATCCGTTTCGGCCCAAACGGCTGGGGATCATCGTCGGCGGTTTTGAGCGGGATAATGCCGAGCGGGTCGCTGAGACGGTTATGATTGCGACGTTGGCGGCACATATCGATATGCCGCAGTTCAAAAGCGTCAAGCCAAAGACAAGCAGGTTGACTAAACTGGCGCTGTTTGGGGTGCGCTCCAGGGATCGTTTCCGGACTGTTTTCGCCGAGGCCAGGGGTAACGCATTGGCCCGCAGTTTAAGTATGTTGCCGGCCAATATGCTGAGGCCCGCGGATTATCTGACCAAAATCAGGCAACTCGCACGACGGCACAAATGGAAATTTGAATTTTATAATACCCAGGCGCTCAAGCGTAAGAAGGCCGGCGCATTCCTGGCGGTGGCGCAGGGCAGTCCGACCGATGACGCCGGCATAGTGCGGTTGCGGTACACGCCGGCCCGGGGCAAATCCAAACCGAAGATCGCATTGGTGGGTAAAGGGATCTGTTATGACACCGGCGGCACTAATCTGAAACCGGCCAGTTATATGTTTGGCATGCATGAAGATATGCAGGGCAGCGCGGTTGCGCTGGGAATATTATCGGCGCTGACGGAACTGGCTTATGAGCGGCCGGTCGAGTGTTGGCTGGCATTGGCGATGAATCATATTGGACCAAAGGCCTATAAACCCAATGACGTGGTCACGGCCTGTGATGGCACCACCATTGAGATAGTGCATACCGACGCGGAGGGGCGCATGGTTCTGGCTGACACGCTGGCATTGGCATCCGGACAAAAACCGAAATTGATCATCGACTTCGCCACCTTAACCGGTGCTTGCGTGAACGCGCTGGGCACCGCGTACAGCGGGGTGTTCACCAATAGACAGGCATGGATGACGTCGCTGATTGACGCCGGTCAACATTGCGGGGAGCGGGTCTGGCCGTTTCCGCTGGATGAGGATTTTGACAGCTTGATTGAAAGCGATATTGCCGATATAAAACAATGTTCTCGCGAGAATAATGCGGATCATATTGTAGCCGCGCGATTTTTACAGCGTTTTGTTAAACACAAAACAGCCTGGATACATATGGATCTGGCGAGCGGCAATTGTAAAGGCGGCCTGGCACATATCCCCACCGATACCACCGGCTTTGGGGTGCGCTATACCTTAAATTTATTGTGTAATGAAGAGCTGATATAGCGTGCCCGATACAATGGGGAGTCTGGTGCGACGTCGTTGCGCCGGTAAATCTGGCGCGCCCTAGGGGATTCGAACCTCTGACCTTTGGCTTCGGAGGCCAACGCTCTATCCGACTGAGCTAAGGGCGCTTGACGGTATTTGGTTTAATCCTTCGCGGCCGTTGTCGGCGCATGCTATTGTATCAATATTTATCCCTTAGTTAAGCTTTTTTAACTCTTTGAAGCGGTTCATCTTTTTGGCATATTCCTGGCGGAGCTGCTCCTTTTCCAGGCGTTTACTGTCGATATGCGCGGTATTGGTCTCTATTTGCCGTTGCAGGGATTCTATATCATCCAGATCCGCCGCTGATGGCTGTTCGCCGGACTCTTCGGCCGCGGTAGCTTTGGCGGTACGTTTGTCGAGGTCTTGTTGAAGTTTCTCATTGCGTTTCATGGTGAGTGTAATATTGCTGTCAATGGTGGCAATTTTATCATCCCTGGCCAATTCTATATCTTCAACCAGGATGAAGGTATCCAGCAGGATTTGATCCTGTTTTTTCATTTCTGCCTGTCTCACCTCTTCCGCCAGTTCCGCTTCGGTTTTTACCCGTTTTACTTCCTCTTTCAGCATGCCCTGTTTGCTTAACTCCTGGTGTCCCTGTTGTGCAAATTCCGGCGGTACCGCGGTGCCGCATTCTTTAATGCCTTCATCATTGGTCCAGCATTTTATTGCGGCCGGCGCCGGCAACGGGGTAATAAGCGATGATAATGCAAACAGGGTAAGCAGTATGGTATAAAAACGAATCTTCATAATTTCCTCCTGTGTTCTCCAAACATACGGGTTGATTAAATCGGCCTCAGATCAAATTTATAGTCAAGAATGCGCAGGCTGCATTGGTGTTACCTCGGCCCCATAGCGCGATCGGTATGCGTCTATGAGTTCGATATAATGATCCATACCGCCCGCCTCCCTGAGATAAACGATAATATCATGCAAGTCAATAATATTGACGACCTTGATTGCATGCGCTTTTTCCACCGCCGCCCGCGCCGACAATGATCCGGCCGGTGCCCGTTCCCGCCGGTCCAGCGCGACTATCGCACCGGCCGGGGACGCGCCGGCCCGGGCAAGCAGGTCCAGACAGAGGGTGATCGACGTGCCCGCCGAGATCACGTCATCCACAATTAATACTTTTCCCTGCAAGCGCGCCCCGAAAGTGCCTCCGCCTTCGCCGTGATCCTTGATCTCTTTGCGGTTAAAGCAGTAGGGAACGGACTTGCGATGACGTTGATACAGCGCGATGGCCATCGCTGAGGCCAGGGGTATGCCTTTGTACGCGGCACCGAAGAGCATATCGTATTGTATCGACGAGCGTTCAATGGCATCGGCATAGAATTGGCCGAGCCTGCTCAGCGCTTCGGCGTCACTGAATAAACCGCTGTTAAAAAAATAGGGGCTGATACGCCCGGATTTAAGTTTAAATTCACCAAAGCGCAATACCTGCCTTGCCATCGCAAAGTCTATGAAGTCGCGTTTTAAGTCCTGCATCGGATGATCGAGGGCGTCAATGGCATTATTTAAAAGTTAATCGGGCTTATTGTAGTATATATTGGGCTGACGTGAAAAACAGTTTAGTTACTTAAACGGAGGTTGGCAAAAAGGTCGATGAAGATTATTTCACTCAATGTTAATGGGATCAGGGCGGCGCATAAAAAGGGCTTGTTTGAGTGGTTGCAACAGACTGAGGCGGAGGTGATCTGTATTCAGGAAACCAAGGCGCAAAGTCAACAGCTCAGCGAGGAGATAATGTGTCCGCCCGGCTATACGGCTTATTATAATGACGCACTGAAGAAGGGCTACAGCGGCGTGGCGCTTTATAGCAGGAAAAAACCGGACAAAATTCATGATAAATTGGGCTGGGCCACCGCGGATGAGGAAGGCCGGTTTATTCAGGCTGATTTTGGTTCACTCAGTATCGTCTCGGTTTATCTGCCTTCGGGTTCATCCGGTGACGAGCGGCAAAATATAAAGTTTGATTTTCTGGACCGGTTTCTGCCGGTATTAAAACGCATGCGCCGCCAGCGCCGCCGGTATATTCTCTGTGGCGATTGGAATATTGCCCATAAACAACGGGATTTGAAGAATTGGCGGGGGAATCGGAAAAATTCCGGTTTTTTACCGGAGGAACGCGCCTGGCTGGACCTGGTGTTCGATGAGATTGGTATGGTGGACGCGTTTCGGGTATTGAATCAGAACGAGGAGCAATATACCTGGTGGTCCAATCGCGGCCAGGCATGGGCTAAAAACGTCGGCTGGCGCATCGATTACCAGATCATTTCGCCGGATTTGAGGCCCCGGCTGGTGTCGGAATCGATATACAAGGCGCAACGATTTTCCGACCATGCGCCATTGATTATCGAGTACGATTATGATCTATACTCGGACACCGAGGCAGGTTGAGGTAAAACCGGGCTTATAAAATCCGACCGGGCAAACCGCAAAGGCGATTACCGACGTCCATTAACGGTGCCACCGCCAGTATCAATGCCAGGTTGATGATGATCAATACTACCAGGGGCGACCAATCGAAGCCGCCGGCGGGGGGGACGATTTGCCTGACCGGCCTCAATACCGGTGCACTGAGTTGATGCATCATGATGGTGATGGGATTATATGCGCCGGGATTGATCCAACTGATGATGACCTGCACCAGTATGATAAAAAGATACACGTAGATCACCAGTTGCAACAAATGTGCCAGGATCAATATCAATAAACCGGTCAACGCCGGCAACCCGCCGAGGACCATCAAGGCCACAAGACACAGCTCCACCCCTTGAACAAAAAATAATAACAGCACCGACGACCAATCAATGCCCATATAATCGGGAATGTATCTTCTAAGCGGCGTTAATGCCGGTTGAGTGACTTTTACCAGCAACTGGGAGACCGGGCTGTGGTATTCGGCGCGCACCTGTTGCAACATAAACCGCAACATGATTGCCAGCAAATACAGGCCGAAGAAGACCTCGATTAGAAAAACACCGGCCTGGATAAAATACGCTGCGTTCAACGTCGGCGGACTTCCCGGATTAAGGTGCCGTCACCACGGTTAAAGCGTTTCCGGATTCAGGATTCTTTGGTGGATACACGTTGCCCCCTTGTTTGCATTTATTCTATTAAGCCGGCCAATTCTTCAGCCCGCGCTCTGGCCGCCTCAAGTGCGTCTTTGAATAATTTGCTCAGGTCTCCCGCCTGCAAAATATCAATCGCGCGCTCGGTCGTGCCACCCGGCGAGGTCACTTGACGTCGCAACGTCGCCGGGTCAACCCCGGATTCCAGCGCCATTTTTGCCGCCCCCTGCGCGGTGGCCAGAGTCAACCGCCGTGCCTGCTCGGCCGACAAACCCATATCGATACCGGCATATTCTATTGCTTCCATGACCAAAAAGAAATAGGCGGGGCCACTGCCGGAAAGCGCGGTCACCGCGTCGATAGCGGATTCATTTTCCAGCCAGAGCACGATTCCCACCGAGCCGATGATGACTTCGGCAAGACGCTTTTGTGATTCGGATGCATATCGATTGGCGATCATGCCGGCGGCGCCGGAGCGAACCTGTGCCGGGGTATTGGGCATCACCCTGATCACCGGGGTGGCGTCATTGAGCCAGTGGTTGAGATGCCGTATGCGTACACCCGCGACGATGGAAATAACCAGCGGCGGCGGCTTTGCAAAAACGTCCTGCAATGGCAACAAGGTGGCTCTCAGCACTTGCGGTTTTACCGCCAATACGACGACGTCGGCGTCCTCGATGGCCTCGCCGTTGTCGGCGGTGGTGACGATCCCATGGTTATCCCGGGCGAGGCCGCGCTGGTGTTGGTCCGGGTCCGCGGCACATATAAGGCCGCGGTCATAACCACTATCGATCAAACCTCCAATCAGGCTGCGCCCCATGTTGCCGCAACCGATGAATGCAATTTTTGCGTTATCCATAAAGGCTATCCGTTACCCTGGTTTGGATTAAGTGTAAGTGTAGTCGGGATCATACCGCAAGTTGACGCGGGCCAAAAATTGCGGTGCCTATGCGCACCATGGTGGAACCGCCGGCAATGGCCGCCTTCATGTCCGCGGTGGTGCCCATGGACAGGGTATCCCAGTATTCAAATTGTGATTTTTGTTCATCAAACAACCGCTTCAATAGTGCAAAGGCATGGTATTGCCCCTGAAAATTGGTGGCGGGCGGCGGTAATGCCATCAGCCCTCGGAGGCGTAGCCTGGGCAACACTGAGACCTGCGTTGCGAGATCGCTCAATTCGCTGATTTTTATCCCCGATTTGCTTGCTTCTTCGCTGATATTGACCTGTATGCAGACGTTCAGATGGCGCTCGCTATCGGGACGTGCATCATTCAAGCGCCGGGCTATATCCAAGCGGCTGAGGCCATGCACCCAGGCAAAATTTTCCGCAATCCGCCGGGTTTTATTGGACTGTATCGGCCCGATGAAATGCCAGCTGATTTCTGGTTCCTTAATGGCCCGGATCTTCGGTAGCGCCTCCTGGAGATAATTTTCACCAAAATCCCGCTGACCCCGCCGCGCCGCATAGACAATTTCATCAATACTTCTGGTCTTGCTGACGGCAATCAAACGTACCGAATCTCGAGGACGATCATATTCCATTTCGGCGTCCCTTATCTGTTGCAGGGTCCGCTCCAGTGCCATCGCAATGTGTCGCATGATTTTGGTGGTTATCGGCGTCGGTCCGTGCCGGCAAATATATCGTTGATCTGATGATTGCCGGCGTTAGTATTAATATGCATTGTATTATTGTTCAATTTTGATGTAATATTTAGAGAATAATTACAGGTTTTCTGATGTAGGCAATATAACAGTGGGTTTTTCTGCATTTTACCCCGCTTATAGGCGGTTAATACAGGGTTCCTGACTCAGACTTCAAGTTAATGTCACAGTAACATGGAATATGGAGCCCGGGCCTTTAATTAAAATTCACCGTCGTTTGGCCGTTGCGCTTGCATTGCAAGAACACCAGAATAGCAGGTATATAGAATAAGATTGACTGATTGATTATTTGGGAGTGTGAATGGATATTGGTGAGCTGTTGGCATTTGGCGTCAAAAACAGTTGTTCAGATCTGCATTTATCGGCGGGCCTGCCGCCGATGATCCGCGTTGATGGCGATATCAGGCGGATCAACGTACCCACGCTGGAGCATAAGGACGTGTATGATATGGTGTACGATATCATGAACGATAAGCAACGTAAGGATTTTGAAGAGTTTCTCGAGTGTGATTTTTCGTTTGAGATTACTGGTCTGGCGCGGTTTCGAGTCAATGCCTTTAACCAGAATCGAGGCTGCGGCGCAGTATTTAGAACCATTCCTTCAGAGATTTTATCCCTGGAGCAATTGTCCGCTCCGCAGATTTTTAAGGAAATTTCAGATTATCCTCGCGGCGTGGTGCTGGTCACCGGCCCGACCGGTTCCGGTAAGTCGACGACCCTGGCCGGCATGGTCAACCACAAAAATGAGTCGGAATACGGCCATATCCTGACCGTTGAAGACCCGATTGAGTTCGTCCACGAGAGCAAAAAATGCCTGATAAATCAGCGTGAAGTGCATCGTGATACGCTTGGATTCAACGAGGCCCTGCGGTCGGCACTGCGTGAAGACCCGGACGTGATTCTGGTGGGTGAAATGCGCGATCTGGAAACAATTCGCTTGGCGTTGTCAGCAGCCGAGACCGGTCACCTGGTGTTCGGCACACTGCATACCAGCTCCGCGGCGAAAACCATTGACCGGGTGGTGGACGTATTCCCGGCGGCGGAGAAAGACATGATACGGGCGATGTTATCCGAGTCTCTGCGCGCGGTTATTTCACAAACCCTGCTTAAAAAGAAAGGTGGAGGCCGGGTGGCCGCCCATGAAATCATGATTGGCACCCCGGCGATCCGAAATTTGATCCGTGAGAACAAAATTGCCCAGATGTATTCGGCGATACAGACCGGCCAGCAGTTTGGCATGCATACTCTCGATCAAAATTTACAGAATTTGATTACAAAGGGCGTGGTCGATAGAACTGAGGCGCGCAGTAAGGCGGCCAACAAAGACGTATTCTAAACAGGCATATCTCTAAACCGGAGAGGGTATATGGAACGAGAACAGGCAATAAAATTCATGCGGGACCTTCTCAAACTGATGGTTGAGAAGGAAGGTTCGGACTTGTTTATCACCGTCGGGTTTCCGCCGGCAATGAAGATTCACGGCAAGGTGACGCCGATATCAAAGGCCTCATTGAGCGCTGAAAACACCAAGACCATGGTATATGCGTTGATGAACGATAAACAGTTGAAGGAATATGAGGCCACCAAGGAATGTAATTTTGCGGTGGCGCCGGCCGGCATTGGCCGTTTTCGTGCCAATGCATTTATACAGCAGGGTCAGTGTGGCGCGGTGCTGCGGGTGATCGAAACCACGATCCCAAATCTTGATGACCTTGGACTGCCCGACGTCATGAAGGGCGTCGTCATGACCAAGAACGGACTGGTCATTATGGTGGGCGGCACCGGCTCAGGTAAATCGACTTCGCTGGCGGCGATGATCGATCATCGGAATCAGAACAGCCACGGCCATATTATCACTATCGAAGATCCGATAGAATACGTACATCCGCATAAGAATTGTATCATTATGCAACGGGAGGTGGGCACTGATACCGATGATTGGGACATTGCCTTGAAGAATACCCTCAGACAGGCCCCGGATGTAATATTACTGGGTGAGGTTCGCGACCGAGAGACAATGGAGTTTGGCATCGCGTTTGCCGAAACCGGACACTTGGCAATGGCAACCCTGCATGCAAATAATGCCAACCAGGCATTGGACCGGATCATCAACTTTTTCCCCGAAGAACGAAAGCAACAATTGTTGATGGACCTGTCGCTTAATCTTAAAGCGGTTGTTTCACAGCGCCTGTTGAGAACTCCCGATGGTAATGGCCGGGTTGCGGCAATAGAGATATTACTGAACTCGCCATTAATTTCGGATTTAATTCTTAAAGGTGAAGTGCATGACATCAAGGCGATTATGGCGAAGTCCAATCAACTGGGAATGAAAACGTTTGACCAGGCCTTATTTGATCTTCACGAAGAAGATAAGATCACTTATGAAGAGGCCTTGAAAAATGCCGATTCGGTGAATGAATTGCGCTTGAAAATCAAATTGGAAGGCAAGGCCTCCAAGGGCAGGGATATACGCGACGAGGTGGATCATCTGTCACTCGAGGAATCGGAAGAAAAAGGCACGGGCATGATGCGTTAATTCAGCCTCAGGACCTGAGAAAAATAAATAAGAAATACTGGCATGGATATTAGCCCTTACTTAAACTTAATGGCGGAAAAAAACGCCTCCGATCTGTTATTTACCACCAATTCCCCGGTCAAAATGAGGATCGAAGGCAGAATAGTATCGATAGGCAAAACGGTACTCACCGGTGATATCATCCAGGCCGCGGCCTATGCCATCATGAACGACAAGCAGCGCAAGGTGTTTGAAGATACCATGGAGGCTGATTTTGCAATCGTCCTTGCCGATGGCGTAGCCCGTTTTCGCACCAATGTATTCAAGCAGCGCGGTACGGTGGCGATGGTCCTGCGGCGCATTCCTTCGGATATACCAACGGTTGAAGAATTGGGCGTGCCGGATATATTAACAGAATTAATCGCTCATAAGCGCGGCTTGATTTTGATGGTGGGGGCAACCGGTTCGGGTAAATCGACAACCCTGGCGGCGATGATCCATCATCGCAATATGACCATGGCCGGACATATCCTGACCATCGAAGATCCGGTTGAATTCAGTCATCCCAATCAGCAATCGATAGTGAACCAACGCGAGATCGGCGTCGACACCATGTCTTATCGAAATGCATTAAGGGCGGCGTTACGGGAATCGCCGGACGTTATTTTGATTGGGGAGATACGCGACCGGGAAACCATGGAGGCGGCACTTGAGTTATGCAATACCGGCCATCTGGCCATATCGACCCTGCACGCGAATAACGCCAATCAGGCGGTGGAACGGGTGATCAACCTGTTTCCCCAGGATATGCATAAACAGGTGTATATGGATTTGTCGCTGAACGTCCGCGCGGTTATTGCACAGCGTCTGGTGCCGGGGGTGGACCGAAAACGGTGTGCGGTGGTCGAGATTATGGTCAATACCCCGCATCTTGCCGAGCTTATTTTCAAGGGTGAACTGGACGAGCTGAAGGCGGCAATGGAGGACAGCGCCCAAAGAGGCATGCAAACCTTCGATATGGCTTTGTATAATATCTATAAGGAAGGCCGCATCGATCTTGAGGAAGCGCTCGACAACGCCGATTCGAGAACCAACCTGGAAGCCAGAATTAATTTTGGTTAGTGCTTGATTGTGAACGCGGTCAATCCGCGCTCCGGCCGACGCGATAAGCACACATCGCTTGTCTCCGATGGCGTCTTGTGGTGATCATCGGCATTGATTCCAGGTCTTATTGACAATAATTCTTCCGAGAAATTTTCTTGACTAAAGAATTAACCATTGTTGTGCCCACCTATAATGAGAGGGAAAATATTACCCGACTCATCGAGATCATCGATAACAATCTCAAATCAATCCAATGGGAGTTGCTGTTTGTGGATGACGATTCTCCGGATGGAACCGCGGAGCTTATCAGGCAAATCTCATTGCAGGACCACAGAATCAGATGTCTGCACAGGATAAGGCGCCGCGGCTTATCATCGGCCTGTATCGAGGGTTTTCTGGCAAGCTCATCTGCCTGTATTGCGGTGTTGGACGCGGACGCCCAGCATGATATTGGCATACTGGCAACCATGTATCACACCCTCATCGCCGGTGATCTGGACCTGGTGATCGGCAGCCGTTATCTGGATACGGGCGGTACCGGAGGATTACCGGCACACAGAGTATTGATAAGCCGGGCGGCCACCAAAATCAGTCAGATCCTTATTGGCACATTGGTTACCGATCCGATGAGTGGCTTTTTTGTGTTGAAAAAGAGCTATTTTAACCGGGTCATGTACGTGCTGCACGGCAAAGGATTCAAGATCCTGCTGGATCTATTACTGGTACCGCATTATAAGCCGCGGTATAAGGAAGTAGCGTACACCATGCGCGAAAGGCTCCATGGTTCCAGCAAGCTGAACGCGTTGGTGATATGGGAATTCTTTACCCTGCTGATGGCCAAGGCGGTGGGCCGATATATACCGATCAGGTTCCTGTCTTTTGCCGCGGTCGGCCTGTCCGGCGTCGGGGTACACTTGGTGGTGTTGTATTTGTTGCATAAACAGATGGAATTGGCGTTTCTTGCCTCTCAGGCGTCGGCAATCCTGGTGGCAATGACGTCCAATTTTCTACTCAATAACAGACTGACGTTCAGGGATAAGATGCTGAGCGGAAATAAATTATTCTACGGTCTGCTGAGTTTTTATCTGGCCTGCTCAATGGGGGCGGTGGTCAATTTTGGTTGCGCCGCGATTATATCGTACGCCGGGATCCCATGGTGGTTTGCCGGACTTGCCGGCGCGATAGCCGGTGCAATATGGAACTATGCGACAACCTCGACGGTGACCTGGGGTGGAAAATGATCACCTTCCAACGGCGTCAACCGGATAGACCTCCCGCGCGTTAAATACCGGCCCATCGACACAGACGCGCTTCATCGCCGGTCCGGCGTCCGTATGTATCAGTAGCGTACATCCGGCACAACCGCCCACCGCGCAGGCCATGTATTCTTCGACACAGATCTGGCACGGCAGATCATATTCCCGCGCCAATTTGGCCACCGCCTGCAACATCGGTTCCGGCCCACAGGCAAAGACTTCAATATTCTCACGTTGTCGCCGCTGCAAACGCTCCAGCCATCTGCACGCCAGCTCGGTAACGTGGCCTTGATGGCAACCCCGATAATCTTGCAGGCTGGATAGTCGCGACGCAATGCCCCAATCATCCAGCAGGGGCATACAGGCGATCACGCCGGCGGGCATATCGGGCAACATAATTTGCGACGGCCGGGTCTTGAACGGAAATGGCACCTCCGATCCCAGTAATACCAGCGGCCGTATATCATCGGTGGTATTTTTTATGTGCTCGGCCAGAAATATCATCGGCGGTACGCCCACCCCACCGCCGATCAATAAGGGTCGTTGACGAAAATTGGATAATTTAAAGGGGTTTCCAATAGGCCCAAGCAGAGCCAACGTTTCTCCCTGTTTTTTGCGGGTCAGTAAATTTGTCCCTTTTCCATGTGCCTTGTAGAGAATATCGATGGTTTTTTCATCGGCATTGGCGCGCATAATTGACATGGGACGACGCATCGGCAAAAGTCGGTCGCATTGCAAATGCACAAAGCTGCCCGGGCGGGCATGAGTGGAGGTTAATGGCGCCTTCAGGCGCAAATGATATTGCTCACCGGGATAGGCAATATGATCGATAACCGTGGCCCGTTCAGGGAAAATCGTGGCCCTTGTATCGGCATGCCGCACGTCAGTTTCGCTTCCGTTCAAAAACAGTCTTACCCTTCAATAGGGTTTGGGTGATTTTTCCCCTTATCCGCCAACCGTGAAATGGAGAATTTTTGCCGGCGCTGATCAGCCCGGCATTATCGACGGTCCATTCCTGATTGGGGTCTATCAAACACAGGCTTGCGGGTGCATCGACCGCCAGCGTACCCGCCGGAATATTCATAATTTCCGCCGGCCGATGGGTGATTGCAGATAATGCGGTCACCAGGTCGAGCTTATTTTTGTGAACCAGATCCAGCATCAATGGCAATAATAATTCAAGTGTCGAGGCCCCCGGTTCGGTGAGGGAAAAAGGCAATGCCTTTGCATCACCGTCATGCGGCTGATGATCGGAACACACCGCGGCAATCACGCCTGAGTTAACGCCATTGATAAGCGCGTCCCGATCATCCCGGCTTCTAAGAGGCGGCCGTAAATAAAACAGGCTGTTGTAATCGGCGATATTGGCATCAGTAAAGTGCAATTGACAGATATTGACGTCGGCGCTGACCGCCAGCCCCCGTTGTCTGGCGTCAGCGACCATGTTCACCGCGCGCGCGGTCGAAAGACGGCAGAAATGGGCACGCACACCCGCCTGTTCGATAATAAGCAAGGCACGGCTCACGGCCACGGTTTCCGCGGTTTCAGGTATCGGCGGCAAACCGAGGCGGGTACTGACCACGCCTTCATGCACTACGCCGTTATTTCTCAGAGTATTATCTTCCGCAAACAAAAACACCGGCAAGTCACAGCTTGCCGCGTATTCGCAACAGCGCCGCAGGATTTCACCGTTATCCATAGGCGCGTAACCGTTACTGACGCCAATACAGTTGGCCTCCTTTAGGGCATACATTTCCGACAGCCGTTCACCCGCAAGATTTTTGGTCATGGCCCCCAGGACATATACGTTGGTTTTGTTTGCCGCCCGCCCGCGTTGATGGATCAACTCCACGACCGCGGGGGTATCCACCACCGGATTGGTGTCGGGCGGGCAGCACAGACTGGTTACACCGCCGGCCGCGGCGGCGGCGGTCTCGCTGGCTATCGTCGCCTTGTGTTCAAGCCCGGGCTCACGCAGGCGGGCGGCCATATCGACTATGCCCGGACAGATGATTCTATTGTCCGCATCCAGGGTTTTATCCGCTCTAAAACCGGCGGGGGCGTTAAATAACGCCGCGATTTTACCGTTATTGATATAAATCGAGCCCTGTTTATCGATATTATTTGCCGGGTCGATGATATGACCGTTTTCAATCACCAGTTTCATTGCGCAGCCGCGGCCGGTATTTGTCCCATGATCATCGCGATAACCGCCATTCTCACCGCGATACCATAACTGACCTGTTGCAGGATAACCGCACGTTTGCCATCGGCAACGTCGGAGGCGATTTCTATACCTCTGTTCACCGGCCCCGGATGCATTACAATCGCATCCTTTTTTGCATGCGCCAGGCGCGCCTGGGTCAGACCAAAACGATAAAAATATTCATGCGCACCGGGCAACAACTGGCCGCGTATGCGCTCACGCTGCAAGCGCAACATAATGATGACGTCGACATCCTCCAGACCCGTGCGCAGATCCGGATAAACGCGCACCCCAAGTGACTCTGCATTCGCCGGCAATAAGGTCTTCGGGGCGATAATACGCACTTCAGAAACACCCAGGGTGTTGAGCGCGTGAATTTCCGAACGTGCCACGCGAGAGTGAAGAATATCACCGACAATCGCGACCTTTAAATTGGCAAAGTCGGGTTTATGGCGGCGGATGGTGAACATATCCACCAGCGCCTGGGTGGGGTGTGCATGCCGGCCATCGCCGCCATTAATCACCCTGATATGAGGCGCCGCGTGCCCGGCAATAAATTGTGCGGCACCGCTGTTGGCGTGCCTGACAATAAACATATCACAGTGCATGGCTTCCAGGGTGCTCAACATATCGGCCAGGGTTTCGCCCTTGGTGGCTGAAGAGGCCGGTATATCGATGTTCAAAACGTCCGCGGAAAGCCGCTTTGCCGCAAGTTCAAAGCTGATCCGCGTGCGGGTGCTGGGTTCAAAGAACAGGTTGACGATTATTTTGCCCCTGAGCAAGGGCACCTTTTTTATCGGTCTCTCACTGACGCCGGCAAACGATTCCGCGTGATCGAGAATGGCGGTCAGTAATTCTTTGGACAGTCCTTCAATGGAAAGAAAATGCTTGAGACAACCATTTTGATCCAATTGGATATTATCTGCCTTCATACTGATTTTTTATTTCCAGTACCAATGGCTCCGGGCCGGAGAGTTTAACGTGCCGGCCGGGATTCAGGTGCAGACTTTTGCCGATAATATCCGCCTGGATCGGCAACTCTCTGCCCCCGCGGTCGACCAGCACCGCCAATGTAATACTCGCGGGTCGACCATAATCGAATATCTCATTCATTGCCGCACGGATAGTCCGGCTGGTATAAAGCACGTCGTCCACCAAAATAACGTGCCGCCCCTCCATATCAACCGGGATGGTGCTGGGTCGTACTTGCGGGTGCATGCCAATGCGGCTGAAATCATCCCGATAAAACGCGATATTCAATTCCGCCAGCGGCGCACTTATTGCCATCAACTTATGCAAACGTGCCGCGATCCAACTGCCGCCGGTGTGTATGCCTATCATTAACGGATCAGGGTAACCGGATACCCGCTCGGCAATGCCATTGGCCATTGCCGCCAGTGTTTGCTCTATATCCAGAATATGTTCATTCATTTGCGGTTATCAGGCCGGCTCTTGTTTATGCCTTTGATCCTTGCGCTCATCCAGCCAGGTCTCGACAATGAGCTGGGCGGCTATCGGATCGATGGCCTGATCACCACCGACGCGGCGACGCGCTTCAAATGATGACAAACGCTCATCCACCGATTCGACCGGCAGATGATACCGTGATGACAGTTGCCTGATAAATCTTTCCGCCGCCGCGGTCATCGCCTGGCGTTCACCATTCATTTGCAGGGGCAAACCGACCAGTATCAGATCCGGTTTCCATTTATCGACCAGCCGGCTGATATCCCGCCAATCGGGTTTATTGTGATATACGTGAACGGTGGTTAACGGATTCGCCGTTGCCGTTACCGTCTGTCCGACCGCAACGCCTATTCTTCTCTCACCGTAATCGAAACCGAGGATGATCTGATCCTTCACGCGTGGCCGATGTCATTTGATAATTTATCAACATCAATGCCCATGGAAATGGCCGCCTGTTTCCAGCGTTGCTCATAAGGGGTGTTGAAAATGATGCAACTGTCAGAGGGACCGTTTAACCAGGCATTATCCATTATTTCCTGTTCCAGTTGTCCGGCGTCCCAGCCCGCATAGCCGAGGGCAATCAAGGATTCCCCCGGCCCTTCGCCGGAGGCAATGGCTTCCAATATGTCTTTAGACGCGGTAATACTGATCTCGGTGCTCACTATGATGGACGATTGCCATTGTCGGGTCGGTCTGTGAATAATGAAACCATGATCGGTATGCACCGGGCCGCCATGATATAGAATCTGACTATCCGCCGATTTACTGCTGGAATCGATATTAAGCTGCTTAAAAACCTTGCCCAATTCCAATTCCAACGGCCGATTGATGACGATCCCCATCGCACCTTTTTCGTTATGCGCACAAATATAAGTCACCGTCTTATGGAAATTAGAATCGCGTAAATGCGGCATCGCGATTAGAAACTGATTTGTCAGATTGGTTTTTGCCATAAGTGCTCAGCCATACTCTTTAGTTATTACCCGGGCAACCCTGGTTCATATCTAAAAACCAAGCCGCAGATAATACCCTGCATCGCCCCCTGCATTAACATTTTGCAGATAGCTTTTATCGCTCGGCATATATGAGACGGTCACCTTCATAATTTCGATACTATGCGGATTGACTGCGCGGATGTCAACCCGCCGTATCAAAGCCCCGGGCACTCCAATCCATACGCCCTCGACAAACATCATCTGAAACCACGATTATTGATAAATTGCCAGGTGCGCATGATATGCAATATATCGGTTTCCCCGGCTATATGATCAGGAAACGGGGCGAACGGTGAGGCAAGATTAACAATCCTCGCGGCCGCGTCATCGAGCAACTTGTGGCCGGAAGAACGCCGTATCGTAATATCGTTAATCGACCCATCGGCATTAAGAGCCACGTCCAGCACCAGACTGCCGGACAGGTTTTGTTTGCGGGCCGCTTCCGGGTAATTGAGATTCCCCACCCTTTCAACTTTCGCCCGCCATGACTCCATGTAAGCGGCATAATTATATTCCCGGGTATTCGCCGAAATAAATTTACGTCGGGGTCGTTTTGCCTTGGCCTCCAATTTGCGCCTGATCTCGGCGCTCAGGGAGGCGATCTTGAAGCTATTGGTCAACAGTTCCGTTGCCGAGGGGACCCGCGGTTTGGGGATGGTTTTGGCAACCCGTTTCTTGGGTACCGGCTCAGACTCCGGTTGCTCGACTTTTTTGCTCAGGGCTTCATCGGCAACCGGTTTTTCGACCGTCAATTGTTCCACCGATTGTGTGGCTTCCGGCCTCGGCGATTCTTCGACACTTTCAGGCCCCGGCGATTCCACCGGATCAGGCAGGGAACTGACCGCGGGCGGGGGGGCGGTGACCTCCGGCGTCTGGTCGGGAAACGGCGCCGGCAGCGGGGTGGCCGGATTCATTTCTTCTTCGCTGTCGCCTCCCCCCCGGAGATTCGCCTGGGCCAGCAGGTCAGCCTGTTCCGGTGCTTCGCTTTGCTGTTGCACCAGTACGATTTCCATGGTATCGAACCGCGGTTTGAGTTTGTCTTCACCGGTAAAAGTGACCCCCAGGATAAACACCGCATGGGCGAGTATTGCCAGAGTCAAGGTCAGGCTGAATCGATCAACCGGTGTTGTTATCGTTTGGACGGCGGCCTCGGCAGTCACACCGAAATGCCCTCAAGTATTGAAACAGGGATCATATTATAAATATCGGCATTGAATATGCCCAGAAAATAAACGGCAAATCAGGCTCTGAGCCGATTGGCAATGGCATCCATCAAGCGGGCGGCGATATCAATACCGTAAATCGCATCCAATTCCCGAATACAGGTTGGGCTGGTGACGTTGATTTCAGTTAAATAGTCGCCAATCACGTCCAGGCCGACAAAAATCAGTCCGTTTTGTTTGAGAACAGGACCGACCCGTTCACAGATCCGGCGATCACGCTCGCTGAGTTCACTGCCGCGGCCGGTACCGCCTTTGGCAAGGTTGCCGCGCGTTTCTCCGGCCGCCGGAAGCCGGGCTAAGCCATAAGGGACGGCCTCGCCATCGATCAGCAAAATCCGCTTATCGCCGCGATTTATTTCAGGAATATATTTCTGCGCCATAACAAACCGGGTTTCATTTGCGGTCAGAGTTTCAATAATCACGTTCAGGTTGTTATCGCCGGCACCGGTTTTGAAAATCGATGCTCCACCCATTCCCCCAAGCGGCTTGAGAATGATTTCACCATGCTTCGATATGAATGATTTGATCTGTGCCGCAGTCCGGCAAACCTGGGTCGCAGTGATACAATCACTGAAATGGCTTATGAATAATTTCTCATTGGCGTTTCTTATGCCGGTGGGATCGTTGAATACCGGCGTCCCTTGTTTTACCGCGTGATCGAGCAGATAGGTCGCATAAATATATTCCACGTCAAAGGGGGGATCCTTGCGCAGCAAAATAAAATCCAGTTCGGCGGTGTTCATTTCCCCGGCTTGCCGCCGTTGAACCCAGCGGCGCGGATCATCAAATACCTCCAATTCGCTCATATTGGCCAGCAAACTGTCATCGACCAGGCATAAATCAGACAGCTCCATGTAAAACAAATTCCAGCCGCGCGCTTTGGCCGCAAGCAACATCGCAAACGAACTGTCCTTTTTTATATTGATCCGGTCGATGGGATCCATAATGATGCCAAGATTCATTGGCTAAGAATAATTATCTTTAGCGATGATTACCACCCAAAGATTTATAATATCCACGGTTCATGGTTGTCGGTTACTATGAACGCAGCACAGATAAGCATGGCGGTAAGATTGAATACCTTAAAAATAGCGACTCGTAAAAGCCCTCTTGCATTATGGCAGGCACGGCACGTTAAACGTCTGTTAATGGATATACACCCGCGGCTCTCCGTCGAATTAGTGGCAATGCAAACCGAAGGTGACCGGTTTTTAGATTCCCCTCTGGCAACGGTCGGTGGCAAGGGATTGTTTCTCAAGGAACTGGAAGCGTCACTCCTGGCCGGTCAGACTGATATCGCGGTGCATTCAATGAAAGACGTTACCATTGACTTACCGGATGATCTGCTGATAGCGGTGATACTTGAACGGGAAGACAGCAGGGATGCATTTATATCCAACCAATATGCAGGCATCGATGATCTGCCCGAACACGCCACGGTCGGCACTTCCAGCATGAGGCGGCAATCACAACTGCTGGGCCGACGCAAAGACTTGAATATTGTCGCCCTGCGCGGCAATGTTGAAACCCGCCTGAAAAAACTCGACGCAGGCGATTACGATGCCATCATTCTGGCCGCCGCCGGCATGAAAAGACTGGGACTCGGATCAAGAATCAGCCAATTTCTGTCCCATGATCTGATACTACCGGCAATCGGCCAGGGTGCGATAGGGATAGAATGTTGTGCCAATGACGCCGCCACCCGGGCACTGATCAAACCCCTGCACCATCGACGGACGTCGATCTGCATTCAGGCGGAACGGGCCTTCAGCAAGCGTTTACAGGGCGGTTGCCAATTGCCCATAGCCGCCCGGGCCGACCTGTCCGGACAGGTATTAACAATGTCCGGGCTGGTTGGCCATATTAATGGCAGTGAGATAATCTCGGCCACAACACAAGGCCGGAGCCGGGATGCCGGACAAATCGGGATCAAACTGGCCGAGGAATTACTGGCCAACGGCGCCGACAAAATACTGGATGAATTATTGGCATGAATGCACCGCCGGTTCTTGCCCTGGCGGGCAAAGTCATCCTGGTCACCCGACCGCAGCAACAGGCGAACAGCTTGTGCGAACAGATAGGCCGCCAGGGCGGCACGGCGTTATCATTGCCGACCATTGTGATCGAGGCCTCCGCCGATACCGGGGTTTATCAAAATAAGCCCAATTACTGGTCCGCATTTGATATGATCATTTTTGTCAGCCGTAACGCGGTAATATGGGCGTTCAAAACCATCATCCGGGCCGCTGATCTGGATAATGCCGATATTATTGCAATCGGTGAAGGTTCCGCCGAAGAACTGGCCAACCATGGAATTAGACGGGTACTGCACGCCGGGCCTGAGGCGGGCAGCGAGGCATTGATGGGTCTCGAGCAATTGCAATCGGCACAGATTAAAACCCGTCGCATTGTTATTATAAAAGGAGAAGGAGGCAGAACCCTGCTGCGGAATAATCTGTCGGCAAGGGGCGCGGTGGTTGCGACCGTCAACGTATATAAGCGCACAATGCCGGTTTATGAGGTAGAATATCTGCTCAATATATGGCAACGGCACCAACCCGATGCCGTGGTGGCAACCAGTAATGAAGGATTGCAGAATTTGGTGAAACTTACACCTGAAGCGGTATCCGGGCAATTATTCAGTTCCGCGCTGGTGGCGATGAGTCAGAGAACGATGGAATTGGCCGCCCGGCTTGGCTTTAACAATAAAATTTTTGTCGCCGACGAACAATCGAATGCCGGTTTATTGCGGGCACTGTCTAAGATTACCAAAGAGGATAAGCAATGACCACGGAACATGAGCATCAAAAAAGCCAGGCCGATACTGAGGAATTGGCTGAAAATAATACCAGGGGCGGTTCCAGCCCGGGGCTTGTTGGTATTCTATTGATCATCCTGATCCTGACGATCGGTGTCGGTGCATTCTACCTTTATCAGGAATTTAGCGATAAAAACGATAAATTAGATCAATCGATAAACGGGGTTAAATCCAAAATCGACTCATTACAACGGGAAACAACGGCGCTACAGAAGACGCTGAAGAAAGACCGGAAAAAACTGACTGCATTGAGTGCCGAGGTCACCCGCCTGGGTGACAACCTGGAAGGCATCAGCCAACAGCCATTACCCACCACCTCCGAACTGGCCATCGCCGAGGTCGAACATCTGCTCATTATAGCGGCGCAGCGTCTTAGTCTAAGCAAAGACGTAGCCATCGCGCTGACGGCCATGCAGGCAGCGGATAAGCGTCTTGCCGCATTATCTCTGCCGGGCCTGACTGAAGTGCGCGAACAACTTACCAGGGATATGAACGCCCTGCAGTCGGTGACTCAGGTCGACATTGCCGGAATCGCGTTATACCTGGCGGACATATCGGGCAGAATCGATGGACTCAAATTAAAAAACGTGCCGACGGACAGCGACCAAACCGGTGCCCCGAATGACGCCGCCAGGGACCCGGAATCGAGTTCTCTGTTTGAATCGATAGGCCGGGAATTGAGGCAAATGCTGATAATAAAAAGAAGGCACGAGCCAATCGCCATATTGCCGGATGAACAATACTATATTTATCAAAATCTGAAACTGGAATTGCTCAATGCCCGTCAAGCCACACTCATCCGGGATACCGCAAATATGAGGGAATCAGTGAAACTGGCTCTGGATTTGCTTAATCAATATTTTGATGGCAATGAATCGACCACGCACAACCTGATCGAGGCCTTAATAAAAATGCAGACTCTGGAACTGCAACCGACCATCCCGGATATTAATTCTTCGCTGGAGACCGTGCGCGCCTACGTCCGTCATAATAAAGAGCGCCCGCCCGCCGCCGAAGACCTTCCCAGCCCGCGCCCGTGAAGATCCTTGTATTAATACTGCTGGCATTATTAGGCGCCGTTTTACTTGGCGCCGTTGCCGATTCCAGTTCCGGTTATATGGTAATAACCCTTTCAGACTGGATAATCGGTGCATCGATGACGTTTTCCATAACCCTGTTATTGATTTTTTTCATACTGTTTTATTTACTCCTGCGATCCATCAATAAAATCATTGCTCTGCCCGAGGGCCTGCGCAAATGGCGCAGCTATCGTCATCAGCACAAAGCCGAACGGTATCTCACCCAGGGCCTGGCCAGTATGACTGAAGGCAGATGGAAACAGGCGGAAAATGAATTTCTCAATTCGGCAAAGTACGGCCGTTCTCCTCAGGTAAATTATTTATTGGCCGCCCGCGCCGCGCAGGAACAGGCGTTATTAAACAAACGTGATGAATATCTGCGTTTGGCCCGCCGGGCCAATTTCAATACGGCACTGACGGTGGGCATCACCCGGGCTGAATTGCAATTACATTGCCGGCAAAATGAACAGGCACTGGCAACCTTGCGGGAACTTTTCGCCAAACAACCGAAACAGGCACGGGTTGTGCGCTTACTTGTGGATGCCTGCCGGAGACTGGGGGCATGGGATTTAATGTTGCCGGTGCTGGCCCAGGCCGGGAAGACCCAATCGCTTGATAAAGAAAATATACTGGCACGTCAACTTGATGCCTATGCCGGGCTATTAATCGCCGCCGGCAACAAAGGTGACGGCAAGGAGCTCACAAGAGTATGGTATGCCATTCCATCGAAATTAAGAAAGCAGGTCTCTTTAATTGATGCTTACGTTACCCAGCGACTCAGGCTGGGTGACGCAGCCGATTGTGATGAATTATTACTGAGTACATTAAAACATGACTGGGACCGGGCGCTGGTAAGGCTCTACGGCTTGATTGCCACCAACAATAGCGCCGCGCAGCTTGCCCGCATGGAACGCTTCATCAAGTCTCACGCGCATGATCCGGTGTTATTATTGACCCTGGGCCGGCTGTCAATAAAAAACAAATTATGGGGCAAGGCGAAAAATTATTTTGAAGCAAGTATCGCCATCGAGCTTAATCCTGAAACCTGTTATGAGCTGGCGACCTTATATGATCGAGAAGAAAATAAAGAGGCGGCAATAAAATATTATCACATGGGTCTGGGCCTGGCGGCGAACATACCGGAACCGCCGGAAAATAAACAGGCCGTCGAATAACCCCCGCCGGTTCACCGACCGGATTACGCCTTTTCAGCATTAGCCTGATTTGCATTTAACCAACTCACGAATCACAGGCGCAAGAATAAGCTGCATCGCAAACACCTTTTTGTCGGCGGAGACAACTATCGTATCCGGGGCCGACGTGAAAGCCAAAGAACCGGCCAGCGCGTCCAGTAAATGATGAAAATCGACCGGGATCTTATCGCGATTTCTTACGTGGATTATTGAAAAGCTTTCCGCGTCGGTCGGAATAAGATCATTATCAAACGGATTTGCGGTATCTATCGTGGCCACCCGTTGAAAATTAATATCGGTGCGGCTGAACTGCGGAGTAATGTATTGCACGTAATCATGCATACGACTCAGGATCATATCTATCGCATCTTCACTGCTATACCCTCGAATCGCCTTATCGCGGTGTATCTTCTGTATCCATTCAAGATTTATGATCGGAGCCACACCGATCAATAAATCCACGTGCCGTGCGACGTTGATGGTATCGGTGACTATGCCCCCATGCAATCCTTCATAAAACAACAGATCGGTATCATCCTCCAGAGGCTCCCAGGGGGTGAGTTCCCCCGGGGAATATCCATGCAGGGATGCCTCACCGGCATTATGAATATAGTAGCGCTTTTGCCCGGTTCCCCGGTCGGCGTATTCTTTGAACAGCATTTCAAGTTTATCGAAATGGTTGCCCTCCGGCCCAAAGTGGGTCAGACGCCGATTGTGTCTTTCCGCCTCCCCGACCAATCGGTTCATTTCCTCCCTGTTATAACGGTGAAAACAGTCGCCTTCTATGAGCGCGGGTTTGATCCCTTCAACCCGAAAAATACGTTCAAATGCCCACCTGGCATTGGAGGTGCCCGCTCCGGAAGAACCGGTAACGGCGATGATAGGATGTTTTCGGGACATGGCTTTATTCTTAATTACCGCGATTGCAATGGGATTAATGATTCCCTCGGGAAAACCGCGACAATGTTACAATGAGTATTTAACCTGCATTGAGTATAAGACTATCCTATTGTAAAATAAAGCAACTCTATGGGCTCTTCCAGCAAAAAATCTTCCGGCAAAAAAGACCTCCGCCTGTACGCCAGATTGTTACATTACGTACTGCCGTATTGGCGGGTTTTTCTATTAACCATCATCAGCATGATTGTGTTGGCGGCCACCGCGCCGGCGATACCGGCACTGATGCAGCCGATGCTGGACGGTGCCTTCCTTAACAAGGACGAAAAAATGATAATACTTATTCCGTTCCTGTTTGCCGGGGTATTTATTATTCGCGGGCTGGCAACCTATGTAAGCAGTGTGTCATTGAGCTGGATTTCCCAAAAGGCCATTATGGAACTAAGAAAAGAGATGTTTATCCGGTTGCTGGCCTTCCCAAGCAGATATTTTGATCACAACACCTCAGGCAAGCTGATGTCACGCTTTACCTTTGACGTCACCCAGGTCAGTGAAGCCTCATCGAAAGCACTGGCGATCCTGTTGCCTGAAGGACTGACCATTATCGGCCTGGTCGCCTGGATGCTCTATATAGATTGGTTACTCACGCTTATCTGTCTGGTATTCACACCCTGCATCGCATTGATCATCCTGATCATTAAACGGCGTTTGCGTAAGATGAGTCAAATGATCCAGGACACCATGGGTGATATGCATCATATATTACGTGAATGTTTTGACGCCCACAAAGTGATCAAACTGTACGGCGGCGAACAATTGGAAACCGAGCGATTTACCGGCACCATCGGCGCACATAGAAAATTTGCCATGAAATTTACCATGGCGGCGGCGGCCAGTGCCCCCGTTATTCAGATCGTTGCCGCAATTATTCTTGCCATTGTGATTTATATAGCGACCCAACAGGCAAAGGCGGATCTATTAACCGTGGGAGAATTTGTTTCATTTTTTTCAGCCATGGCCTTGCTGTTAAGCCCAATCAAGCGTCTTGCCGGGGTTAATGAATATATACAAAAAGGATTGGCGGCCTGTGAGAGTGTTTTTGATTTACTCGATTCCGAACGAGAAACCGATACCGGCACACGCCGGCTTGACCACGTCAAAGGGGTAATACACTTTCAACAAGTGTCGTATCGCTACCCATCCGCGAACAAGCCCGCACTGGAATCTGTGTCAATAAAAATTGACCCGGGTGAAACCGTTGCACTGGTCGGTGAATCCGGCAGTGGCAAGACCACCCTGGCCCACTTATTACCGCGTTTTTATGAAGCAGATCGCGGCATAATCACGCTTGACGATATCGATATCAAAGAAATCGACCTTAAATCATTACGCCAAAATATCGCCTACGTCAGCCAAAACATTATTCTCTTTAATGAAACGGTAAAAAATAATATCGTTTACGGTTTAAACAATACCGCCGAAGAAGACAGGCTGTGGCGGATCGCCGATGCCGCCTACGCCTCGGAATTTATCAAGGCACTGCCGGAGGGAATGGATACCGTGATTGGGGAATCAGGCACACGCCTGTCAGGCGGGCAAAGGCAGCGCCTGGCGATAGCACGCGCCCTGTTAAAAAACGCACCGATACTGATTCTGGATGAAGCGACGTCATCCCTGGATGCACGGTCGGAAAAACACATACAATCGGCGATGGAAAACATTAAACACGGCAGGACCTGCATAATTATTGCACACCGTCTATCCACCATTGAATCCGCCGATAGAATCATCGTTCTGGACCGGGGCAGGATTGCGGAGACGGGCACACATGACGCATTACTGGAAAAACAGGGTATCTATTCCCGTTTATATCAAATGCAGTTGGGCAACAACCGTAACGTCGCCGTCGACACTATTTAGACACTCTGTTTCTGCCCGCCTGCTTGGCCTTATAAAGCGCCTTATCGGCGGCGGCAACCAATTCTTTTGGCGTTTGCCCGGGATGCATTTCCGCCACCCCAATTGAAATAGTGACAAAAGGCAGTCTGTCACCATCGACCTGCCTGATTTCCGCCTTGCTGATCGCCTCTCTCAATCTCTCCGCGATCATCATCGCAACTTCGATGGAAAGCCCGGGCATAAGCGCAAAAAATTCCTCTCCGCCGTAGCGAGTCACCATATCTTCGGGTCTCAGATTATACACGATGGCGCGTGACACCGAAGACAGGGCAATATCTCCGGCTATATGCCCGGTGCGGTCATTGTATTGCTTGAAAAAATCAATATCCATCATCAGTACCGATAAGGGTTCATTGTTATCAGCGGAGCGTTGCATAACCCGCTCCAACATACCATCCAACCAACGGCGATTATATAAACTGGTCAGGTAATCTATGGTTGCCTTACGCTGATAATCCTTTAACAGCTCTTTTACCTTATCGATTAAAGTATTGCCATAACGCAAACGCTGCGCCAGGATTTTTAATAAATTTAATGCGACAAGATGCGAGTTTTCAAGCAAATGCCATAGCACGGCCTCACTAACCGCAAGCACCCTTGAATCATCTTCGGCGACAATATCGGCCAATAAGGGCTGATGATCGATAAGGGAGATCTCCCCCATGGATCGTCCTTTGTCAACCACCGCCAATGGATTGCTGTCATCAAAAGGCAGATGGACCCTGAATCGTCCGCTTAGTATTAAAAACAAGGTATGATTGATATCACCACTATTGATCAGGAATTCATCTTTTTTCAACTCGTATATCGGGCATTTGGACAAAATCGGCAAAACGGAACCAATATCGACACCCCGCAACAGCTCCTGGTTGTCAATATCCTCCGCCTTTAACTGCACGTTTTTAGAAGCGATTCTATCCATTGAATGGTTATCCGTCGGCATAATTTATAATAATCGGCTAGTATACAAATCAAACCCGTGTCAATGCCAGAAATTTTGCCACCAATCTCTTCAACCGGCTGAGTTTGTGGCGCTGAGAACCATAACGGATATCCATATAAGTCCCGGTCACCGCAAGAATATCGGCCTCCAGCCCGCGGCTCAGCGGCAATGCACGTCGGGCATAGGCATTGGGACTTTCACTGCTGTTTTTTGTGACGCCTGTTTTTGCCAATCGTCGGCAGAATTTCAAGTACAGCCTGTCAGCCGGATCAACCGGGGTCGGCCGCCCCTTGAAAATCCATAACGCGCCCGCCAACAGCAACAGTGACACCGAGATGACCATGCCAAGGCCCAGGGTTTTCCAATTCACCGCTTCAAATCCGAGTCTGGTAAGTAATGCCTCCTGCCGGTCCGGGCCATACCTCGACACCCATTGAGTCCATTGATAATCGATGGCATCCCAGCTATTTTGCAGCCTTCGCCAGATCCCCGCCGCCACGACATTATTTTCCAGACCAAGCGGCATGCTGAGCACCGATTCCGGTACCGCGTATTCCAGCCCGTCATTGATCCGCGCCGGTGACACCACCGAGGTCGGATCAATTCGGACCCAGCCCCTGTCATCAAGCCAGACTTCCGACCAGGCATGCGCATGGTATTGCCTGACGATGAGATAATTCCCCACAGGGTTGACCTCTCCGCCCTGATAACCGGTCACCACTCTGGCCGGGAGCCCCGCGGCCCGCATTAAAACAGTAAAACCGGCCGCATAATGCTCACAGAATCCCTGTTTTGTTGAAAATAAAAAATCATCAACCGGATCGCCGGTCAATAACACCGGCTGCAGGGTATAAACAAAATCCCGATCCAGAAAATAATTCAACCCCCGGCGGATGATTTGTTCGGGCGTTTGCCCCGGTGCGGCCCAGCTATTGGCAAGCGCCACGGTGCGCTTATGTTTGCCCTCCGGCAGGGCCAGGGCGCGCCGCAAATCAGCGGACCGGGCCGCGTCATTTTTGAAGTCGGTGTATGATCTGATCTGATAAATTGTCTGTCTTTGCACCCGTTTACGCGATCTCAACTGACGATCACGGGTAAAATACGATCCGGCGGGCGGCCTCGCCGGCATCTCGATGGCAAACAACCAGTGTTTATTGGTGGCCTCCAGGGTCACTTCATAATCAATCCTGTCCCCCAGATAATCTATTCGCCCGGCCCCGCCCCTTGCCGACCGACCGGCGGTCCATTTACGGCCATCGGTATGCGACAACACCGGGCCGCGCCAATAAAGCAAATTAAGATCCGGGATATCGTCCTCAAATTTGACCCGAAACGCCACCTGACTGGATTGCGTCAACTTGCTGATGGAACCTATCGACATCTCATCATCGACGCCGGTAACGCCGACGTGGACGTCCTTGGGCAAACCCCACAACGGGCCGTTTATTCTTGGAAATAATAAAAACATCACCAGCATGATTGGAAACGCCTGTAGCAATAATCCGCCGGCCAGCCGAAAACGAAGCGATACCGCCAGACTCTGTTGTTTATCATTAAATGAAATCAGCACCACGGTCATCGCCACTACGACAAAACATATATAGACCGAGGTGGCAACGGTTTGACTATAGAAACAATGGGTAATAACCAGCAGATAACCCATATAGCAAATAATATAAAAATCCCGCTCATTCTCGCATTCAAATAATTTTAATGCCGCAAGCATAATCAATAGCGCGGTGCCGGCGTCACGCCCCACCAGGGTGCCATAACTGAAATAAATCCCAATAAGGGCCGCGCCTGTAAGCAGCCATTTCACCACCCTGACAATGCCACCGGTTGTTGGCAGTGACAATAAAGGCGAATAGACCGGCAACAGGCGCACACCAACCAGTATGAAATGGCTGAGCGATACCCAGATGGGGACGCGCATCGTGTGCGGCAATACCGAAAGCACCAGGGCCGCCATCAACCCGATCATCGATTGTCGCGACAGTGTGGCGGTGGCGTTATTCATCAGGGCTTAAACAAGGCCAGTGCCTCAAGGCAACGGTGTTTATGCGGGCCGCCCCGCTGCGGTTCAAGCCTCATATGCGGCAATTCCAGTCCATAGCTGAAACCCTGTTGCTCCGCAATCAGGACCCATTTGCACAGTTGCGACAAACGCGCTTCGATAGTGTGCAGATGGTCGACGCTCTGCCAGCTCAAGATCAACGTACCTGCGCCTCCGCCGACAAACTGCTTAACCATGAGTTCCTGTTCCCTGGCCAGGCTCTTCCAGGCAATCATCTTAATCGAATCACCCGGCGCATATTTCTTAAACCCGCCAAAATCATCAACGCCATGCATACTGCCTTCAACCAGGCTGGCCTCAGCCAGGGCCCGTTGCGGCAAATCAGCGGAGCCGGCCGGGTTCGGATACACCATGCACTTATTACCGACGCTGTAATAAGACCAGGCCTGGAACAGACCCAGAGGAAATCTGCCGGCGATCCGAACTCGGCCCATGGAACAATACCCCCTGCGCGTCGTTTTCAGCGGCAGAAAAACACTGTCCCGCCCATCCGCATCGACATCAAAATTAATCCTCCACTCGGCACCGGCGGCGCGTTTTTGCCAAAAGCGTTTGCCGGTCGCCGCCGAAAATTCCAATGCATGGCGGCTTATATTGGCGCGGTTGTCCAGCCCCACCGGAAATTCGGCGGTGTCTCCGGCAAACACCGGCCCGGGAACGCCGGTGGTCAGTACCAATCCGCTCAGATTGCGATAGGTGTGCAACATACAAACCAGCCCCAGACCGGTAAGAAAAAAGCACAAAATAAACCCCATACTATTATTATAATTAGTTGCACCCAGCAACATCACCAGCAACATAAAGGCATATAAGGTCCCCGGCCTGGTGGGCAGGATATAAACCCGCTTGCGGCTCAGGCCGGCACCATAAGCATCGCCGTTTGTGACCGACGCCGGGCCTTCGAGTACAACCGCATTAGTAGCCACGGACTAGGGCACGGGCACTTGTTGAATAAGTATTGCCGCCGGATCGGCGTGACTGCGTTCATCGGAATTGACACCACACAGACGATGGCCAATGACACCGGGCAGTATCGTCTGGACGTCTTCCGGCATAACGTATTTATGTCCGCGTACCAGCGCACAGGCGCGGGCGCCGTGTAAAATTGCCAGGCCGGCGCGCGGCGAAAGACCGGCGGTGAACAGACTCGATTGACGACTGCATTCAAGCAGCGCCTGGATATAATCAAGCAAGGCATCGGCGGCATGGATGGTTTCCGCCTGCGCCTGCAGGGCCGGCAATTCATCGGCCTCCATAACGCCATCGAGCTCAGCAAGCAGTTGGCGCCGGTCGGCCCCCTGTAACAAAGTGCGTTCCGCGGAACGATCCGGATAGCCCAGTTGCAGGCGCATCAAAAACCGGTCAAGTTGCGATTCCGGCAATGGAAACGTACCCACCTGGCCGGCCGGATTTTGGGTGGCAATAACAAAAAAAGGCCGTGGCAGGGGCCGAGTCTCACCTTCAACGGTAACCTGATATTCGGCCATTGCCTCCAGCAACGCACTCTGAGTTCTTGGGGTGGCGCGGTTAATTTCATCGGCAAGCAGCACCTGGGTAAATATCTGCCCCGGATGAAATTCAAAATGGCCGTCATTGCGATCATAGACCGAGATCCCCAATATATCCGCGGGCAGTAAATCGCTGGTGAATTGTATCCGCTGATAGCCCAGCCCCAACACCCTCGCCAGGGTTTGCGCCAGAGTGGTCTTGCCGACGCCGGGAGTATCCTCGATCAACAAATGTCCACGCGCTATCATACAAATCAACGCCAGCCGGATACTGGCTTCCTTGCCCACAATAATTTGCGCGACCGCGTCAACCACCTGGTCCATGCGCTCCCTCACCCGTGTCTGCTGCATTTGTGTGCCGGCCATACTCATGCGAAAAATACCGGCATCAACCGGCGATAGTCATAGCCTCAACCAAAACCGAGCCGGTTAAAATATTGCCCCTGGGATCAACGTCGCCGCCCACGGCGATGATATTCCGGTAAATATCCTTCAAATTTCCGGCCACGGTGATCTCTTCCACCGGATGGCAGATCCGTCCACCCTCAACCCAGAAACCCGACACCCCGCGGGAATAATCACCGGTGACCTGGTTCACCCCAAAGCCTATCATATCGGTGATCAACACCCCCCTGTCCATCAACCGCAATAATCCCGGCAGATCATGATCCCCCGGCGCAATCACCAGGTTATGCACACCGCCGGCGTTGCCGGTGGTTTCAAGCCCAAGTTTTCTGGCGGAATAACCACTCAATACATAATCCTGCAACACCCCGTCGGTAACAACGTCGCGCTCCCGGGTGGCCACCCCGTCCTCATCAAAAGGGGCACTGCCCAGGGCCTTTTTCAAATGCGGCCGTTCACTGATCCGCATCCCCTCGGAAAACACCCGTTGGCCCTTTTGGTCCAGCAAAAAACTCGCCCGGCGGTACAGACTGGCGCCGGAAATTGCAGTAATAAACGCCGAAAACAGACTCGCCGCCACCGGCGCCTCGAAGACCACCGGCACACTGCGCGTGCTCAGCTTTTTCGCCCCAAGCCGGCCGACCGCTCTGTTCGCGGCCTCCTCCCCTATCTCCCGCAGACCCTGCAATTGCAGATGATCCCGATCCTTGCTGTACCAACCGCCACCCTGCATACTGTTTTTATCCTCGGCGACCACGCTGCAATCTATGGTATGGCTGGACCAGGGCCAGCCATGGATAAAACCATGGGTATTGCCATAGACGTGCATCCCGGAATAAGTGCTGACAACCGCGCCTTCGGAATTATTGATCCGCTTATCATAATCAAATGCATGCCGTTCACACTCGATAGCAAGATCGATAGCCTGCTCCGGGGTGACCGCCCAGGGGTGATACAGATCCAGATCCGGCACTTGTGCCGCCATCAAAGCCGCATCCACCAGACCCGCGCAATCATCCCGCCCGGCGTGACGGGCAATGGCACAAGCCGCACTCACCGCCTGCTCCAGCGACGCCGGGCCGAGATCGGAAGTACTGGTGTTAGCGGTTCGGCCATCCATATAAACGGTTAAAGACAAACCCCTGTCCTGATCGTGCTCCAGTTTATCCACCGCCCCCATGCGCGCGGTCGCGGACAGGCCGGTGCCACTGCCTATATTGGCCGCGGCCGCGGTGGCGCCTTTGTCCAGCGCCATATCCAGCACCCGCCGGATACGCTCCGCGTGTTCACCGTGCAAATCCGCAACCGATAATTCGCAACGATTGCCGTCAGTATTGCCGTCAGTATTATTATTCATCGCGGCTATTCTAACATTGAATGCCAAACCAAATGAATGCAATCGATAGTCTGATACAATATACCGTTATGGACGTATCCCATATACTCGATCCGTTAAATTCCGCCCAGCGCGACGCGGTCGCCGCCGACAACGCCAATATCCTGGTGCTGGCCGGCGCCGGCAGCGGCAAGACCCGCGTGCTGGTGCACCGCATCGCCTGGTATATCGAAACCGGCCAGACCACCGCATTCGGCATACTTGCCGTTACCTTTACCAACAAGGCCGCCGCCGAGATGCGCGCCCGCATCGAAAAATTATCCGGCCGCTCGGTACAAGGCATGTGGGTCGGCACCTTTCACGGCCTCGCCCACCGTTTATTGCGCGCCCACCGCCGGGATTGCGGGCTGCCCGAAAACTTCCAGATCCTCGATAGCATCGATCAGCTGCGCACCCTGCGGCGCCAGATCAAGGCGATGGAATTGGACGAATCACGGTTCCCGGCAACCGAGGCACAATGGTTTATCAACGCCAGAAAAGATCGGGGGTTAAGACCGGAACAACTCAATGATGAAGGCGACCGCACCCTCGCCCGGATGATCCATATCTATAAAACCTATCAACGCCACTGCGACCGAACCGGGCTGGTGGATTTTGCCGAATTATTATTGCGCGCCCATGAATTATTCTGCAATAAACCGGAGGTATTGCAACGCTACCGGGAACGCTTCAGATATCTGCTCGTGGACGAATTTCAAGACACCAATACCCTGCAATACAACTGGCTCAGATTACTGGCCGGACAAAATGGCACCCTGTTTGCGGTCGGCGACGACGATCAATCGATATACAGTTGGCGGGGGGCGCAGGTCGAAAACATGCAGCAATTCAAGACCGACTTCAACGCCGTCAAAGTATTGCGGCTGGAACAGAATTACCGCTCAACCGCGACCATACTGAACGCGGCAAATTCACTGATCTCCAATAACGGCAACCGTCTGGGCAAAGATTTGTGGACCGAAGGCAACGACGGCAGCCCTATCGACTTATACACCGCCTATAATGAACGGGACGAGGCCGAATTTGTCATCGACGCGATCAAGACCGCCGGTGAAAACGGCAAAGCCTGGCGCGAACACGCGGTACTGTATCGAGTCAGCGCCCAATCGCGGGTCATGGAAGAGGCATTAATGTACGCCCGGATCCCATACCGGGTCTATGGCGGGATCCGTTTTTACGAACGCGCCGAAATCAAAGACGCGCTGGCCTACGTGCGCCTGGCCCATTTTCATCACGACGACGCCTCATTTGAACGCATCGTCAACACCCCCGCCCGCGGGATCGGACAACGCACACTCGCCGGCCTGCGCACCACCGCACGAGATAACAACTGCTCGCTGTGGAATGCAACCGAACAAATACTGACTCATAAACTCATCAGTGCGCGCGCCCTCGCGGCCCTGGAAGGCTTTACCAACTTGATTCAAGCGATGGCGGGCAGTCTTACCACCCTGCCGCTGCATGACCATATCAATAGCGTGATTCAGCAAAGCGGGCTGCCGGAACATTTCCGCAAAGACAACAGCGAACAGAATCTCGCCCGCATTGAAAACCTGGAAGAACTGGTCATAGCCGCGGGCGAATTTGAATCCGAAGATCAGACCCTGGAACAAATGGATCAACTGTCCGCGTTTCTTGCCCATGCGGCCCTGGAATCCGGCGCCACCCAGGCCGACGGTTACACGGATTGCGTACATTTAATGACCCTGCATTCCGCCAAAGGCCTGGAATTTCCACATATATTTCTGGTCGGCATGGAAGAAGGCCTGTTCCCTCATCAGCGCAGCAGCGGCAACCCGACTCAACTGGAGGAAGAACGACGGCTTTGCTACGTCGGCATCACCCGTGCCAGGGAAAATCTGACCCTGTCCTATGCCCAGCACCGGCGCATGCACGGCTCCGATCATTATAGCCAGGCGTCCCGATTTCTACAGGAACTGCCTTCAGAGCTGTTACGCAATATTCGCCTGGGCGCGGGCATGGAAGCGGCCCCATTCAACGGCAATGAAGCCGGCATAAATACCCTAAAGGGCATAAAGGGCGTGAATACCCCAAAGAACGAATTGAACCTTGGACAAAGAGTGTCGCACGCGACCTTTGGCGAAGGCATCGTGCTGAATCTGGAGGGCAGCGATGGCCAGGCCAGAGTACAGGTCAATTTTGAACAAGTCGGCTGTAAATGGCTGGTGGTCGCGTATGCCAACCTGCGAGCAATCTAAGGCCCGACAAACATACAATCATCCATCCACCGGGAAAAAATAATGAATAAATTAATTCCGGCCGTCGCCGCCTGCTTATTGTGTTTCACGCTGAGCGCATGTGATCGGCCCGATACAGATACCGCAACCGCAACCGCCGTCGATTCAAATCGGACGTTCAAATGGAAGATGGTCACCACCTGGCCGGCCAACTTTCCGATATTTCAAGAAGGCGCCCAAAAATTCTCCGAAGACGTAAAAATGATGAGTCGCGGGCGGCTGGAGATACAGGTGTACGCCGGCGGCGAACTGGTGCCGGCCCTGCAGGTATTCGACGCCGTCTCTCAGGGAACCGTGGAGATGGGCCACGGCTCCGCCTATTACTGGGCCGGTAAAATCCCGGAAGCGCAATTTTTTTCATCGGTGCCGTTTGGCATGACCGCAAAGGGCATGCACGCCTGGCTTTACCATGGTGGCGGCCTGGAACTCTGGCGCGAGGCCTATGGCCCGTTTAATCTCATTCCATTGCCGATGGGCAACACCGGGGTGCAGATGGGCGGCTGGTTTAACAAAAAGATCGAAACACTGGATGACGTAAAGGGCCTGCGCATGCGCATCCCCGGACTCGGCGGCAAGGTACTCAAGAAGGCCGGCGGCAACCCGGTGCTGATGGCCGGCGCTGAAATTTACACCGCCCTCGAACGCGGCACCATCGACGCCACCGAATGGGTTGCGCCATTTCATGATCTGCGTCTGGGATTAAATCGCGCCGCCAGTTATTATTATTACCCCGGCTGGCATGAACCCGGCACCGCGTTTGAATTAATCATCAATACTGACAACTGGCGGCAATTACCGGAGGACCTGCAACGCATCGTCACGATCACCGCGGCCGCGACCAACCAATGGATATACACGCAAATGGAATACCACAACCAAAAGGCCCTGCAACAACTCAAACAAAAAACCAACGTCCGGGTATTGCCGTTCCCGGCCCGGGTCCTGGATGAACTGAAAACCCTGACCGCCGCAACCCTGGATGAAGAAGCCGCCGGCAACGCCAAATTCAAACAGATTTACCGGGCCTATAAGGACTTCAGAAAAACCTACCGGGACTGGAGCAATATGGCCGACGACGCCTACACCGGCCTGGCCGACTAGCACACCACAAACAAGCCCCGCCGCCGGTAGCTCCCCCGCCGCCGGCAGCATCCCCACCGCCGGTAGCTCCCCCGCCGCCGGCGGCATCCCCACCGCCGGCAGCATCCCCGCCGCCGGCGGCATCAAAAAAAACCCTGCTACCGCCGCCACCGACTAGGCCGCGGTGTTATCCTCACCATACTCGTCTATCATCTTTGCCATCTGATCCTTTAAATGTAATTTCTTTTTTTTCATCTCTTCCAATGCAAATTCATCCATTTCAATGGTGCGTTCGTTGGCCTGCTTGACCTTTTGCTTGAGTTCACAATATTTATCATACAATCTTTTAAAGTTTGCATTTTCAGAAAGAAGTGAGTTGACTGTTTCTTGCTCAAATTCAAACATAAGTCCCCCTTATTCACGTTAAACAGCTTAGACGACATAGATGGATCGGTGAAAATAACCAAAAAATGCCGCCGCGGGGCATAAGACGTTCACCCCCCGGCAGGGCGAAAACAAAACCGGAACACTGGTAAAATTCTTTATGCCACCCACATAATAAACACTAGCCTAAAATCTCGATTCCGACAAGTATAAAAATCAATAATCGCCCAATAATCGCCCCATTAAATCGATATATATCGATATATATCGACATATGCAGGCAGGCCACCCCCGGCCGCCGCAATTTTTCCCGGACGGCATGGCGTGATCGTGCTAAAATAAACACCGGTAAAACACACATGCACCCGCACCAGGCAATATGGACATAAAAATCATCCCGGCCTTATTGGCCGCGCTCTTTACAATCACAATAAGCGCCTCTGAGACGACCGACCCGGACTTCAATTTATCCGAAATAAGCCCCGGCGTATTCGTCCATTATGGCCGACACCTGCCGATAAGCGATGCTGACAACGATGACATTGCCAATATCGGCTTCATAATCGGCGAGCGATGTATTGCCGTCGTCGATACCGGCGGCTCGCTCAGGATCGGCGGGCAACTGCTGGCTGCAATACGCACACTTTCCGACAAACCCATATGCTACGTGATCAATACCCACGTGCACTTCGATCACGTACTGGGCAACAAAGCCTTTGTCCCCGAACAACCCGGCTTTGTCGGCCATCACAAGCTATCCGAGGCAATGGAACAAAACCGCGAATTCTTTCTCAGCCAATTCAAAAACAACCTGGGCGCCGGCGCCGACAAAACCTCCATCATCGCCCCCGATCTATTGATACGGGGATCGAAACAACTTGATCTCGGCAATCGAACCATAACGGTCACCTCCTTCCCCACCGCACACAGCCATAACGATCTGATCGTCATCGACACCCCCAGCCGGACACTGTGGGCCGGTGATCTGATATTCAGACAACGCATACCCTCATTGACCGGCAATCTCAAAGGCTGGATGAGCGCAATGGAAAAATTACGCCAACTGCCGGTAAAAATAGTGGTGCCCGGCCATGGCGACCTGGCGGATTCAATCGACACCGCGCTGGCGCAACAACACGACTATCTGAATCGCCTGCTCGAGGACACCCGCAAGGCCGTCGCCGACGGCAAATTCATACACCAGGCGGTTGAAGACCTGGACCCCGACAATCGCTCAGACTGGTTACTGCATAATGAACAGCACCATCACAACGTATCCAGAGCCTTTACCGAACTTGAATGGGAATAACGCCCGCAAAAATACCGTTATACTATTATCAGTAATTAAACCGCCGGAAGTCTATTTTCATGCCCAGTTACGACTATTTTTGTGACCAGAATGGCCGCACAGTAGAGGTCAACCACCCCATGGACGCAGAGCTCAAAACCTGGGGAGAAATATGCTACGCAGCGCAACTGCCCCTGGGTGATACCGAATTCAACACACCGGTCAGGAAACTGATCCGGGCGCCCTACATCACCATCCCAATCAGCAATTCCAAATTAAAAGAAATAGGATTCACCAAACTGGTCAAACGGGATCATGGAGTCTATGAAAACGTCACCGCCCTGGATAAAGAATCGCACCACATGCTCGCCGGAGATCCCACCACCGTACCCCATCTCAGCAAGAAAATCGGCGACTGATCCGGGTACCGACCGGACCGGAGTCGGGGTCTCCCGACCCCGATAAAAAAAAACCAACAATACCATCACCCCCCACCTCAGCACCGCTCACAATCCAGTTAGGGCAAAATCCCGGCGTAGCAACGCCGTTACAGGAGCCCGTAACTCCCGTCGCGGGTATATAACAATCAACATTATCGTCACCCCGTAGCTCGGCACGGTTCACAGTGTGGTTGGGGTAAAGTCTCGGAGTGGTTCGGGAATCCGGGTGATTGGGGGAACCCCCCTGCCCCCTTGTCAGGGGGGGATATTTGTTGGGGGTGGTTCGGTAGCCCCCCTGATAAGGGGGATTGGGGGGTTGGTGTTGTTTGGCAAAGGTCTCGGTGTTGCTCGGGGATCCGGGGTGATTGCTCGAAACCCCCCTGCCCCCCTTGTCAGGGGGGGGATATTGGTTGGGAATTATTTTATCGGGGTCGGGAGACCCCGACTCCTTTAGCCATCATCCGGGATCAGCGGCGGCAGGTCGAACAGGTCGGCATCCAGTTCCACCACCGCCGTCGATTCGGCGAGTTCCATCGCCGCCTTTGCGGCGGGTAACGGGCCCAGCATCGCCAGTTCGTCTTCCAGGCGTTGGCGCTGTTGTGCTTCGTCCTCCGGTGGCAGGGCATCGATCAGGGCGCGGATATCGACTGTCTGCGTGACGCAACAGTTTTGCAGGGCCTCAGCCATGGTGGCCAGGCTGGTCGCCATTAAATTTCCACCCAGCGATACCTCCATATTGACCAGCAGGCGGGCATTGCCGTTGTCGAAGGCCCTGTACATGGTGCCTTCTATCACAACGTCAGCCGACCGCGCCCAGCCGTCATCGGGGGCGCTGACGCTGTCGCCGGTGTTGCCATCGACCCGCAGTTCGGCACGTCCATTAGTCCGTACCTCGGACAGATTCAACAGGTCCAGACGAGTGAGGGTCAGGCTGTTGTCAGCACCACCACTACCGCTGAGATCGATGTGCTCTATGCTGCTCAGGCGGGTATCGGCGAGGGTGCTCAGGTCCAGGCTCAGATCGGTGCCTGCGCCGGGGTTGACCAGGCGCAGGGTGTCGGTGCCGCCGCCGCCGTCAAATTTGAGCAGGTCGGTATCGCCGAAGCCGTCTATATTCAGCACGTCATTGCCGGCGCCGGCGAGTACGACCGTGGCCGCACCGTCGACGTTCAGGAGGAGGTCGTTGCCGTCCGTGCCCAGCACTGCGCCGGCCTCGGTGGCCAGACCGGCCGGGGCGCCGAACAGTACATAGGCCTCGCCGGCATTGTTACCTCCATCGTCGCCAAAGGGCGCCCCGACGATGAGGTCGGCATAGCCGTCGCCGTTGATGTCGCCGGCGCCGGATACGCTCCTGCCCGCATAGTCACGGTCCGTATCGCCCTGGATGATAAAGCCGTCCTCTGCGGCCAGCTCAGTCAGATCGATCATCTGGCGGGTGACAGAGCGACCGTCCGCAAGAATGGTGACGACCGGACTGCCAAACCCTGACGCCTTGCCAAATACCAGATAGACCTCGCCGGCATTGGTTCTGGTGCTATCGGGGGTGCTAACGTCGGCCCTGGGTGCCCCGACGAGCAGGTCGGCATAGCCATCGCCGTTGACGTCGCCGGCGACGGATACACTAAAGCCCGCATATTCACGGTTGGCGTCGTCCCGGATGAGAAAGCCGTCCTCAGGGGCCAACTCAGTCAGATCGATCACCTGGCGGCGGAAGGTGCCTTCACCCACAACGGTGCTGATGACTTCGCTGCCAAATAGATTAGATTGGGGATCAGATGGGTCGGAGGCCTTGCCGAACAACACATAGGCCTCACTGGTATTGGACTCATCTTCGTTACCCCTGGGTGCCCCGACAATCAGGTCGGCATAGCCGTCGCCGTTGACGTCGCCGGCACCGGATACGCTCATGCCCGCATAGTTATATTCCGCGTCGCCCCGGATGATAAAGCCATCCTCCGCCGCCAGGCCAGTCAGGTCGATCACCCGGCGGCCCCTACTGTCCAGGCTGCCGAATGGATTAGATGAGCCGGACGACCTGCCAAACACCACATAGGCCTCGCCGGCATAGTTGCCACCGTCGTCGCCCCGGTTCGCCCCGACAATCAGGTCGGTATAACCATCACCGTTGACGTCACCGGCACTGGATACGTCCACGCCCGCAAAGTCAAACAACGTATCGCCCTGGATGATAAAGCCGTCTGTCTCGCCAAGGCCAGTCAGGTCGATCACCCGGCGGCCCCTACTGTCCGCGCTGCCAAAACCGGACGCCTTGCCAAACACCACATAGACCTCGCCGGCATAGGTGCCACCATCGTCACCCCCGACTGTCCCGATGAGCAGGTCGGCAAAGCCGTCGCCGTTGACGTCGCCGGCACCGGATACGCTCCCGCCCGCAAAGTCACCCGGCACGTCGCCCTGGATGATAAAGCCGTTCTCTGCCGCCAGGTCAGTCAAGTCGATCACCCGGCGGCCCCTGCTGACCGGGCTGCCCAATGGATCAGATGGGCCGGACGACCCGCCGAACACCACATAGGCCTCGCCGGCATTGCGCCCACCGTCGTTGCCCAGGCCCGCCCCGACAATCAGGTCGGCATAACCGTCGCCGTTGACGTCGCCGGCGTCGGATACGCTCACGCCCGCCTGATCATCGACTGCATCGCCCCGGATGATAAAGCCGTCTGTCTCGCCAAGGCCAGTCAGGTCGATCACCCGGCGGCCGCTACTGTCCGGGCTGCCGAATGGATCAGATGGGTCGGAAGCCTTGCCGAACACGACGTAAGCCTCGCCGGCCAGGCCCGCGGCCCTGGGTGCCCCGACAATGAGGTCGGCAAAGCCGTCGCCATTGACGTCGCCGGCGCCGGATACGCTCCCGCCCGCCTGGTCATAGCCCGCGTCGCCCTGGATGATAAAGCCGTCTGTGACAGCCAGGCTTCCCATATCTATCGCTCGTTGGATGCCCACGTCCAGCGTAACCGCAGCGGCCGGCGCATTCTGATCGTCCCGTACCCGCACGGTAAAGCTGTCGCGGTCGGTATTCCGATCACCATGCACATAGACCACCGCGCCCACAAAAAGCTGGGCCTGGGTGAAGCTGGTGATCTTTGTGCCCGGGTTCGTGCTCAGTTCCAGTTGGCCGTACATCGGTTCGGTCTCCACCGTCCAGGTGAGCACGGTGATATCGTCGTCTTCATCCATCGCCGACAGATCGTTCGTGAGCAGGGTATAGTCTGTGCCCCTAAGCAGGGTGAAGGTGGCATCGCCGCCGGTGATCGGCACATCGTTCTGATCGCGGACCGGAATCATCAGATCGGCCCGCAACGACGGGTTGGCGGCAACCCGCACGCTCACGTCCAGGGCCGGATTGGTCTCGAAGTTCAGCTCCGCACCGGCTCTCAGCAACAGCTCGGTGCCGGCAGGGTTGAGTTGAAACCGCGCCGCGTCGGCACCGGTCAGTTCCAGCCCGCGCGGGCCGGCGTCGACATCGGTGACGGCTATATCGGCGACCTTGATGGCGGTGCCGGTGTCGTCGGTCTCGGCCAATGTGGTGACCAGGGGGGTCAGGGTCACCGCGGTCGGCGCCGCGTCCACGCCGCTGACATCGATGGCCATATTGACCAGCAGGCGGGCGTTGCCGTTGTCGAACACCCCATAGGTGGTTTCGTCTATCTCTTCCGTGCCCCGCCGCACCCAGCCGTCAACGGTGCTGAGGCGGTCACCGGCGTCGCCGTCGACCCGCAACACGGCCCGGCCTTCGGCGCCTTCGGTGCTCTTGGTACGCACCTCGGACAGACTCAGCAGGTCCAGGCCGCTAAGCCGCAGGCTGTTGTTGAGGCTGCCGCTCAGGTCTATGTGCTCTATGCTGCTCAGCCGGGTATCGGCGAGGGTGCTCAGGTCCAGGCTCAGTTCCAGGCTCAGGCCGGGGCTTGCATCGGGGTTGACCAGCCGCAGGGTATCGGTGCCGCTGCCGCCGTCGAATTTGAGCAGGTCGGTATCGCCGAAGCCATCCACGGTCAGCACGTCATCACCGGCACCGGCGAGCACCACCGTCGCCACGCCGTCGGCGTTCAGCACGTCGTCACTATCCGTGCCCGACACCGCCGCCGCCTCGGTGCTCAGACCGGCCGGGCCACCGAACAACACATAGGCCTCGCCGGCATCGCCCCCACCGTCGTCACCCCTGAAGGCCCCGACGAGCAGGTCGGCATAGCCGTCGCCGTTGACGTCGCCGGCGCCGGCTACGCTTACGCCTGCAAGGTCTCCATCCACGTCCCCGCGGATAATCAAACCTTCCACCGCCGTAAGGCCGGTCAGATCGATCACCCGGCGACCGCTACTGTCCGCGCTGCCGAATGGATTAGATGGGTCGGCGGCCTTGCCAAACACGACGTAGGCCTCGCCGGCATTGATGCCGCCGGCGCCGCCAAAGGGCGCCCCAACGAGCAGGTCGGCAAAGCCGTCGCCGTTGACGTCGCCGGCGCCGGCTACGCTTATGCCTGCACGGTCCAAGGCCGCGTCCCCGCGGATGATAAAGCCGTCCGCCGCCGTAAGGCCGCTCAGGTCGATCACCCGGCGGCCGCTACCGTCGGCGCTGCCAAAACCATCCGCCTTGCCAAACACGACGTAGGCCTCGCCGGCATCGCGCCCACCGTCGTTACCCCTGAAGGCCCCGACGATCAGGTCGGCATAGCCGTCGCCATTGACGTCGCCGGCGCCGGATACACTCACGCCCGCATTGTCGCCATCCATGTCTCCCTGAATGATAAAGCCGTCCTCCGCCACCAGGCCGGTCAGGTCGATCACCTGGCGGGTTATGACCACTCCATCCTCGCGGGTGGTGACCGCGTTGCCAAAGCCGAAGGCCCTGCCAAACACGACGTAGGCCTCGCCGGCATTGGTGCCGCCGTCGTTGCCTGTCGACGCCCCGATGATCAGGTCGGCATAGCCGTCGCCATTGACGTCGCCGGCTCCGGATACGTTTATGCCCGCATTGTCTCTATCCGCGTCCCCCCGGATAACAAAGCCGTCCTCCGCCGCCAGGCTGGTCAGGTCGATCACCTGGCGGGTCATCGGCGATCCACTCGCGCGGGTGATAACCGCGCTACCAAATGGATCAGATGGGCCGCCGGCCTTGCCAAACACCAGATAGGCCTCGCCGGCATTGGTGCCGCCGTCGTCGCCTATCCACGCCCCGACGAGCAGGTCGGCATAGCCGTCGCCGTTGACGTCGCCGGCTCCCGATACGCTTATGCCCGCATTATCGCCGTCTTCGTCAAGAAACCCGCCCCCATACTCGCCGCTATCGCCCTGAATAATAAAGCCGTCCTGTGCGGACAGGCTGATCAAATCCACGACCCGGCGACCGCCGGCGTCCGGGCTGCCGAATGGATCGGATGGACCGGCGGCCTTGCCGAACACCAGATAGGCCTCGCCGGCATTGCGCCCACCGTCGTCGCCATAGTTTGCCCCGACGAGCAGGTCGGCATAGCCGTCGCCATTGACGTCGCCGGCACCGGATACACTTATGCCCGCATTGTCGCCGGCTTCGTCAAGATACCCGCCTCTATCGCCCTGGATGATAAAGCCGTCCGCTACCGCCAGATTGGTCAAATCCACGACCCGGCGGCCGCTACTGTCGGCGCTGCCGAACACCAGATAGGCCTCGCCGGCATCGTCGCCACCGTCGTCGCCGTCGTCGCCAAAGGGCGCCCCGACGAGCAGGTCGGCATAGCCGTCGCCGTTGACGTCGCCGGCTCCCGATACGCTCAGGCCCGCATAGTCACCGGCCACGTCGCCCTGGATGATAAAGCCGTCCGCCGGCGCCAGCTCAGTCAGATCGATGTTTTCCAGGATATGTGCGATATCGATATTCAGCATGACCGGATCAGACCGGGCACCCTCGTCGTCCGCCACTCGTAACGTAAAGCCGTCTGAGAGGGTATTACTGCCGTCATGCACGTACACCACCTCGCCATCCTCAAGCTGCTGCTGGGTGAAACTCATGTCGGGGGTAATTGCCATGCCCGGGGCCGTGCTCAGTTCCAGTTGGCCGTTGTCCGGGGCGTCCGTCACTATCCAGGTCAGAGTGGCGGCGGTATCGTCCGAGTCACGGACACTGAGGTCGTCCGTGCTCAGGGTATAGCTTGCGCCCTCAATCACCTGGAAGGCGTGATCGCCTTCGGGGATCGGTGAGACCACTTCCACCACTCGGTCCAGCACAGACAAATACACCCCATCCCGGTCGGCACCGGGCACATCGTCTTCGGTGGTCAGATCACCCAGCAACGCTTCCCGCAAGCTCGGGCTGGCGCGCAGGAGCTCCCCAAACCGATAGGCATAGTACAGGACCCGCACGTCCTGCAAGTCTATGACGTTATCATCGTTCAGGTCCCTGATGACGGTACTCAAATCCAGGGCCCTAAGCGCCACCAGCCGAGTCGCGCTCAGGTCGGGCACGTTCAGGTTATTCAGGAGCGCCTCCAGGTTCGTTGGGGCCCGGTCCAGGGCGAGGTAATACAGGACCTGGAAATCCTGCGAATTGACGACGTTATCCTGGTTCAGGTCCAGTGGCGCCAGGCTGGTCTGGAACGCCACTTCATACGGTCGCTGCTGCGTCTCCGAAGTCAGGGCAATGAATGCAAGCGGACTGGGAACGTCCCGGTGTGGCTCGGGAAAGGCTTGGTGTGGTTCGGTAAAGTCCCGGTGTGGTTCGGGTAAAGTCTCCCTGGCCCCCTTGAGGTTGGTTGGCGGGGTGCCGGCAAGGGCCTGGAGCAGGCCCGTGGGGAGTGGCGGCAGCGGGCCGCCTAAGGGCGACGGCAGGTCGGGGTGGGACCGATCAGTGGGGTCCGTGCTCAGGCTGAGTAGCGGGACGATGGGTGCAGGCTGAGGAAACAATACCCCCGGCGGGGCGGGGATCAGTGGCGACGCCGTCTGGGCCTCGGTGGGTGCGGTCGCCTCCTCGGCGCGGTAGATGCGGTTGCTGTTGCATGCGCCTATGACCGGTGACAGGGTCATCAAGGGGGTCGTGAGGGAGGTCGCGGGCAACAGCGGGCGCAGGCCTTTGAGTTTTGATTTATCGGTCATGTTTTGTCCCTCTTGGCTGAATGTGGGGTGTTCCGGGATATAAGTTACTCGCGTTTGGCTGAGTTGTCCAGTGGTTTAATCCGGCCGTTACAGGGGCCCGTGACTCCCGTCGCGGGTATAAAAATCAACAATACCATCACCCCGCAACTCAGCACCGCTCAAAGCGTAGTTCGGGCAAGGTGCCGGTGTTGCTCGAAACCCCCCTGCCCCCCTTGTCAGGGGGGTGTAGTGATTGGTGTTGATTCGGGAAAGGAGTCGGGGTCTCCCGACCCCGATAAAACAATCAACAATATCGTCAACCCCGCAAATCAGCACGGCTCACAGTGCAGTTCGGGCAAGGTGTCAGTGTTGCTCGAAACCCCCCCTGCCCCCCCCTTATCAGGGGGGAGCTATTGGTTGGCTCAGTAGCCCCCCTGATAAGGGGGGTTGGGGGGTTGGGGGGTTTGGTGTTGATTCGGCAAAGTCCCGGTGCAGTTCGAGAATCCGGGTTGGTTCGGGTATTCGGCGTGCTGAGTGTGTGTTGATACCCGCGACGGGAGTCACGGGCTCCTGTCAACTCAATTTAATCAACCCAACAACCACGCCGATCTGCGCAATCATCGCACCAACGATCCAGCGCGTCAGTCTTGCTGCCGTGTTGGCAATGTCCGCCTTCACCTCGGCAATGTCCGCCTGGGTGGCCAGGCGCAGTTTCTCGATGTCCGCCTTCACCTCGGCAATGTCCGCCTGGGTCGCCAAGCGCAGTTTCTCGATGTCCGCCTTCACCTCGGCAATATCCGCCCTGGTGTCCGCGCGCAGTTTCTCTATGTCCGCCTTGGTGTCCGCGCGCAGTTTCTCTATGTCCGCCTGGGTGGCCAGGCGTAGTTTCTCGATGTCCGCCTTCACCTCGGCAATGTCCGCCTGGGTCGCCAGGCGCAGTTTCTCTATGTCCTCCTTGGTAGTCAGGCGTAGTTTCTCGATATCCGCACTGGTGGCCAAATTGCTGTTAATCATAGCGACCTGCTCACCGGCCAGGGCTTCCGCCTGCGCTTCGGTGAAACCCGATTCAGTCAGATGCTTGACAAATTTATGCGTATCAAATGCGATGGCTTCCATATTCAGGTACCGGATAATTTATACGGTATGGCAGGGATCTTCCTCTTGCCACAGTGTGTTACCGGAATGCTCATATCTCTCATATAGTCAGTATAGACCCATGCCCCGCCGTTATCAAATAAAATTGTTCAGCAGGTGCCTGCACCGCTCATTACAGGAGCCCGTGACTCCCGTCGCGGGTATATAACAATCAACATTATCGTCAACCCTTAGCTTAGCACCGCTCGCGGTGCAGTTCGGGCAAGGTGCCGGTGTTGCTCGAACCCCCCCCTGCCCCCCTTATCAGGGGGGTGTAGTGGTTGGGGGTGGTTCGGTAGCCCCCCTGATAGGGGGGGTTGGGGGGTTGGTGTTGATTCGGCAAAGCCCCGGTGCAGTTCGGGAATCCGGGTTGGTTCGGGAATCCGGCGTGCCGGGTGTGTGTTTTATCGGGGTCGGGAGACCCCGACTCCGTTAGCCATCATCGGGGATCAGCGGCGGCAGGTCGAACAGGTCGGCATCCGGCTCGGCCACCGCCGTCGGTTCTGTTAGCTCCATGGCCTGTTTCGCCGCCGGCAACGGCCCCAGCATCGCCAGCTCATCGTCCAGGCGCTTGCGCTTTTGTTGTTCGTCCTCCGGCGGCAGGTCTTCGATGAGGGCGCGGATATCGACGGTATGGGCGGCGGCATATTTTTGCAGGACTTCAGCCATGGTGGCCCGACTGGTCGCCATTAAATTCCCGCCCGGCGACACGTCGATATTGACCAGCAGGCGGGCATTGCCGTTGTCGAAGACCCTGTAGGTGGTACCGTCTATGTTGTCATCAGCCTGCTGCACCCAGCCGTCATCGTCGGCGGTGACGCTGTCACCGGTGTTGCCATCGACCCGTAGTTCGGCACGGCCATTAGTCCGTACCTCGGAAAGATTCAGCAGGTCCAGACGGGTGAGGGTCAGGCTGTTGTCACCACTGCCGCTGAGATCGATGCGCTCTATGCTGCTCAGGCGGGTATCGGCGAGGGTGCGCAGGTTTAGGCTCAGGTCGGCACCGCTTAGCCGCAGGGTGTCGGCACCGGCGCCGCCGTCGAATTTAAGCAGATCGGTTGCGCCGAAGCCGTCTATATTCAGCACGTCATCGCCGGCACCGGCGAGCACCACCGTGGACCGGCCGTTGCCATTTAGCTCGTCGTTGCCGTCCGTGCCCAACACCGCGGCGGCCTCGGTGCTCAGGCCGGCCCGGCCGCCGAACAGTACATAGGCCTCGCCGGCATTGGTCCTGGTGTTGCCGGGGGCGTTGACGTCGGCATTATAGGCCCCGACGATCAGGTCGGCAAAGCCGTCGCCGTTGACGTCGCCGCCGGCGGATACGCTATAGCCCGCCCGGTCGCCGCCGTAAACTTCAGTATTAGATATGCCACCCGATACACCCCCTTCATCGCCCTGAATAATGAAGCCGTCCCCCGTGGCCAGGCTTCCCAGGTCCACAACCTGGCGGGGGAAGGCGCCTTCATCCTCAACGTCGTTGATGACCTCCCTGCCAAAACCGGACGCCTTGCCAAACACGACATAGGCCGCGCCGGCATCGATCCTGGTAGTGCCATCGGGCGTGTTGACGTCGGCAAAGTTCGCCCCGACGAGCAGATCGGCATAACCGTCGCCGTTGACGTCGCCGGCTCCGGATACGCTCACGCCCGCATAGTCGCCGGACCGGAAAAAATACCCGTTTTCATTGCCCTGAATAATAAAGCCGTCCCCTGCGGCCAGTCTGGTCAAATCCACGACCTGGCGGGGGAAGTCGCCTTCATCCTCAACGACATTGATGACCTCCCTGCCAAAACCGGAGGCCTTGCCGAACACGACGTAGGCCTCGCCGGCATCGTACTTGATGACATCGGGCGTGTTGACGTCGGCACGGAGGGCCCCGACGATCAGGTCGGCATAGCCGTCGCCGTTGACGTCGCCGGCGCCGGATACGCTCACGCCCGCCTCGTCATTAGACTCATCGCCCTGGATAATAAAGCCGTCCGTTGCGACCAGACTGGTTAAATCAATCACCCGGCGGACAACCGTGGTGCCGTCATCAAGGTCGTTGATGACGTTGTCGCCAAAGCCGGAGGCCTTGCCGAACACGACATAGGCCTCACCGGCATTGCGCCCACCGTCTTCGCCATAGTGCGCCCCGATAATCAGGTCGGCATAGCCGTCGCCGTTGACGTCGCCGGCGCCGGATACGCGCCTGCCCGCACGATCAGAGTCCTCATCGCCTTGGATAATAAAGCCGTCCGCCGGGGCCAGATTGGTCAAATCCACGACCCGGCGGTCAACCATGGTGCCGTCTTCAAGGGTATTGCTGACGTCGTCACCAAAGTCGGACGCCTTGCCGAACACGACGTAGGCCTCGCCGGCAATGATCCCACCGTCGTGGCCCCCAATTGCCCCGACAAGCAGGTCGGCATAACCATCGCCGTTGACGTCGCCGGCACCGGATACGCTCACGCCCGCATTGTCGTCCTCCGCATCGCCCTGGATAATAAAGCCGTCCCCCGCGACCAGACTGGTTAAATCCACGACCCGGCGGCCGGTACTGTCCTCGCGGCCGAATGGATTAGATTGGGGATCAGATGGGCCGGAGGCCCTGCCGAACACCAGATAGGCCTCGCCGGCATTGCTGCCACCGTCGTCGCCCCTGTATGCCCCGACGAGTAGGTCGGCATAGCCGTCGCCGTTGACGTCGCCGGCGGCGGATACGCTATAGCCCGCCTGGTCTCCGGCCACATCACCCTGGATAATAAAGCCGTCCCCCGGGGCCAGATTGGTTAAATCCACGACCCGGCGGCCGGTACTGTCCTCGCTACCAAATGGATCAGATGGGCCGGAGGCCTTGCCGAACACGACGTAGGCCTCACCGGCACTTCTGTCACCATCGCCGCCCTGGTTTGCCCCAACAATCAGGTCGGCATAGCCATCGCCGTTGACGTCGCCGGCACCGGATACGCTATAGCCCGCCTGGTCATTGGCCGCATCCCCCTGGATAATAAAACCGTCCGCCGCGCTGAGCTCGGTCAGATCGATGTTGCCCAGGGTGGGTTCGCGGACACGGAGTGCCGCCGCAGAATCCAGCATCGCCAGATACACCCCATCCCGGTCGGCACCGGGCGCATCATCTTCGGTGGTCAGGCCGCTGAGCAGGGTTTCCCGCAGGCTGGCGCTGGCCCGCAGGATATCCTCAAATCGCAAGGCATAGTACAGGACCCGCACGTCCTGCAAGTCTATGCTGCCGTCATTATTCAGATCGGCCAGGGGGCTCGTATTCGGGGCCTGGGCCAGCCAGGCATTGGCCGCGGTCGTCAATTCTTCGGGCGCCACGGTGCCCCGTAGATTCTCCAGTAGCATCGCCAGGTTCGGCGGTGGCGTTGCCAGGGCGATGTAATACAATATCTGGGCATCCTGTGGATTGATGACCTCATCCTGGTTCAGGTCCAGTGGGGTTAATTCTATCTGGAACGCCACTTCGCCCAACCGCTGCTGCATCTCCGAAGTCAGGGCGGGGAGTGCGAGCGGACTGGGAACGTCCCGATGTTGCTCGGGAAGGTCCCGGTATGGTTCGGGTAAAGTCTCCCTGGCCCCCTGGCCTCCCTTATCAGGGGGGTTGGTTAGGGGGATGCCGGCAAGGACCTGGAGCAGACCGACGGGCGGGGCCGGGAATGCGCCCAAGTGCGCCGGCAGGTTGGGGATGTTGTGGGGCTCAGCGACCGGGTTGTCCGAGCTCAGACTCAGCGGCGGGATGACGGGCACAAGCCGGGGGGACCATGCCATTGGCTGGGGAAACAATACCACCGGCGGGGCGGAGATCAGTGGCGGCGGCGTTTGGGTATCAGTGGGCGCGGTCGCTTCTTCGGCGCGGTAAATGCGGTTGCTGTTGCATGCGCCTATGACCGGGGACAGGGTCATCAGGGGGGTCGTGAGGGAGGTCGTGGGCAACAGCGGGCGCAGGCCTTTGAGTTTCGCTTTATCGGTCATATTATGTGCCTCTTGGCTGAATATGGGGGTGTTCCGGGTTTAAGTTACTCGCGTTTGGCTGAGTTGTCCAGTGGTTTAATCCGGCCGTGACAGGAGCCCGTGACTCCCGTCGCGGGTATATTAAAATCAACATTATCGTCAGCCCTTAGCTCGGCACGGCTCGCGGTGCAGTTCGGGAATCCGGGTTGGTTCGGGAATCCGGCGTGCTGGGTGTGGGTTAATGCCCGCGACGGGAGGCACGGGCTCCGGTGGGCCGTTAACGGCGACTGAGATAAATTGTTGACATGATGTCTTGAAAAGGATATGTTGCACCGCAATATAGTGCACTGCACCATTTAATTTTAATTTGAGAGGAGATAATCATGAGTAATAAGTTTTTTGAAAGTGTAAATAACCTTAATAAGGTCTCTTACGATTCTTTGAAGACGCTTTATGGGATCAACGTGAACGCGGCCAGTCAGATTGCGGATCAACAGATCGCTCTTGCGAATCTTTATCTGGGCTGTATGAGCAGGCAGTTTCAACTGATGAGTTCTGCAAAGGACTATAAGGAAATCATCAGGGAGGAAAACAAGCTGATCGGCGAAATTTCCGGAAAGGCGCAGGGTATTGCCCGTAATACTATCGATATCGTCAATGAATCCAAAGATGAAGTCAGTGCCTGGGCTAAAAAAGGCGTTGAGAAAGTGGTTGCGGTGGTACCGGGCTACGCTGACGTGACCAAGGCGACCAAGGCGACTAAGGCGGCCAAGGCAGCCTAGGTAGCCCGGGGGGCGGCGGCCTGGGGACGTTTATTTTCAGAGGATAAACACGGCCGGGTCCTGTGGGTAAGGCTCGGCAATGGCTTGCCAGGCATACCCCCGGAATGCGGATCGGATGAGGGCTTTATGAGGGCTTTATATGGCGGAACTGTTTTTTGACAGATCGGCCAGGCCTTCATCCGCCAGGGCCTGGGTTTGGCCGGCGACGTCGTTTCTGGATGACGCCAGACGAGCTAGGTAATCTTCGCTGATGTCCCCGGTGATGTATTCCCCATTAAAGCAGGACGTGTCAAAGTGGGTGATCTCCGGGTTGCTCTTGTGAGTGGCGGCGGCCACCAGGTCCGCTAAATCCTGATATACCAGCCAATCGGCGCCTATGGTCGCGGCAATTTCTTCGACTGTCCTGTCATAGGCAATTAATTCCGCGGACGAGGGCATGTCTATGCCATAGACGTTGGGATGGCATACCGGCGGTGCCGCGGAGGCCAGATATACTTTTCTAGCGCCGGCCTCGCGCGCCATTTGCACTATTTCTTTTGAGGTCGTGCCCCGTACTATGGAATCGTCAACCAACAGGACGTTTTTATTGTGAAATTCCAAATCAATGGCATTCAGCTTCTGGCGCACGGATTTCTTGCGGACGTTTTGTCCGGGCATGATAAAGGTGCGCGGAATGTACCGGTTTCTGATAAATCCTTCCCGGTACCTGACGCCCAGTTCTTTGGCCAACGGTAAGGCCGCGGGTCGGCTGGAGTCGGGGATGGGGATCACTACGTCTATGTCGTGCCGCGGATACAGCCTCGATATCTTCTGCGCCAGTTTTTCTCCCATGCGCAGCCTGGCCCGGTACACCGATATGCCGTCAAGTATTGAATCCGGCCGCGCCAGATAGACGTATTCAAAGATGCACGGGGCGTATCCGGCGGAATCGGAACACTGGCGGGTAAATATCTCGCCCTCGGCGGAAATAAAAACGGCTTCCCCGGGACGGATATCTCTGATCAATTCAAATTCCAGGGAATTAATTGCGACGCTCTCGGATGCAATAATGTATTCCTTGCCGTGGGCACCGGTGCGCTTGCCAAATACAATCGGACGGATCCCGTGTTGATCACGAAACCCCACTATGCCGACGCCGGTTATCATCGCCACCGCGGCGTAACCGCCGTTGCAGCGCCGGTGCAGTTGTGTGATCGCGTCAAATATATGATCGGCGTTAATGCTGGCGCGTCTTTTACCTTCACTTTGGAGACTGTGGGCGAAAATGTTCAGCAATACTTCTGAGTCTGAGTTGGTATTTAAATGCCGCAGGTCTTCATGCATTAACGCGCGTTTAAGTTGTTTGCCGTTGGTGAGGTTGCCGTTATGGGCGAGGGTGATCCCATAGGGTGAGTTGACGTAAAAGGGCTGGGCTTCGGCCGATGAGGTACAGCCGGAGGTCGGATAACGAACGTGCCCTATTCCCATATTGCCTTTCAGGTTGAGCATGTGACGCATATGGAAGACGTCCCGCACCATGCCGTTGTCTTTGCGCAGGTATAATTGGTTGCCGTCACAGGTGACCATGCCGGCGGCATCCTGGCCGCGGTGTTGCAACATGGTCAGGCCGTCATAGATCAGTTGATTGACCGGGGTTTTTGCTACTATTCCAATTATTCCGCACATGCATGGATGCCCTTTTAATGAGTTGGTGTTTTGGCTGAATTACGGGTAGTGCAGGACTATCCCCTCAAGTTTCATATTGGTCTTCAGTTTTTCAAGCAGGGCGTTGGCGTCGGCCCGGAACAGCTCCGGCCCCACCCTGACTCGATATATGGTTTCACCGCGGCGGGTGATGGGTTCAACAAAGGCCGGATAATCGGCCTGCCTCAATTTTTGACTGAGGGCCTCGGCGTTTTCTTGTGTGCTAAAACTCCCCAACTGTACAATCCATGCGGACCATCCGGGGAGTCTGGGGTTGTCTTTGTCGGGTTTTGCCACGGTCGGCGCGGACGGTTGAGACCGGGGGGCGGGCTCGGGTTCGGGTTTGGGTTTGGGTTCAACGGCCCGGGGCAATGGCTGCGGCTGATCCTGTGTTACCGGACCGGGGTCAACGGCGCCGGCGGCTGGCGCCGCGGGAGCCTGCGACACCGGACCGTCGTCAACTACGCCGGTGGCGGGAGTAAGCGGATCAAGTGAGATGATCTTTGATTGAAATTGATCTCCGGGTGAGGCGGGTATATTGGATTTTGTGATAGGCGCTTGATCCGGCACCCCGGTGAGTATCATCGGTATTAATATGACCGCGATCACGAGCAATACCGCGGCACCGACCAGACGTTCTTTCAATCTCGGCTCCATCTTCTATTGGCTCCGCTCATAATAAATATTTAAGCGCCGCGCCCACCGTTAAAAATGATCCGGTAATGATAATACTGTCTCCGGGCAGCGCATGCGATTGAATCATTTTAATGGCCTCATTAACGTCGCAATGACGTTGAGTCTGTTCGGGCAGGCCGTATTTATTCAGCTCGGCGGCCAGGGTCGCTGCATCACAGCCCCTGTCTCCGTGCAGCGTAACGATATGCCATGTATCCGCGACCGGAGACAGGGCCTTAAAAACAGCCTGATGATCCTTATCCTTTAACATCCCCAATATGACGTGGTTTTTTCCGATTTTGGAGATTAAGTTGAGATTATCAACCAGGGCCTTTGCCGCCTGTTGGTTATGGGCGACGTCCAATATGGTTTGAATCTCGCCCGGAATGATCTGAAACCGTCCGTCCAGGCGAAAATTGTGCAGGCCGTAATGTATGTCTTCATCCATTACCGGATATTCCGATGCCATCTTTGCCAGCACCATCAGTACGCCGGCGGCGTTTTGAATCTGAAAATCACAGTATTGCATGGGTCGGGGCAGGCCGGATAAGTGGGTTGTGCGGTAATGCCAACTCCATGTTTCATCTCCGACCCGGTATGTAAAATCCCTGCCACCGATAAATAACGGGGTGTCGAGGGCATGGGCGCAGTCCAACAGCGTGGACGGCGGATTGGTGTCGGAACAAATGGCGGCGGCACGATTGCGGAAAATACCGGCCTTCTCTCTGGCGATCTGCTCGCGATCGGAACCCAGCCATTGCTGGTGGTCAAGATCGATGCTGCTGATCAGGGCAATATCGGCGTCAAGTATATTTACCGCGTCCAGTCTGCCTCCCAGGCCGACTTCCAGAATAGTTATGTCCAGCCGTTCCTGCCTGAAAATATCGAGCGCGGCCAGGGTGCCAAATTCAAAATAGGTAAGAGAAATATCGCCGCGGGCGCGATCAACCCGATCGAGCGATTCGCATAATTTTTCATCGCTTACTTCAATGCCGTTGATTTTGATCCTTTCGTTATAACGAAGCAGGTGGGGTGAGGTGTAACAACCCACCCGGTAACCGGCGCGACGTAAAATCAAGGAGAGTAATTCAACGCTGGAACCTTTGCCATTGGTGCCGGCGACGCTGATCACTCGATGGTTGGGGTGCAACATGCCCATGTTGTCGGCGACTCTGCGACAGCGTTCCAGTCCCAGTTCCATGGCCGTGAAGTGCAGGGTTTCCTGCCACGCCAGCCATTGCGATACGGAATTAAAACGTAAATTCCCCTTGTTTGTGATTTCCCGAGTGGATGAGTTGTCCATAAATCCGCTAAATGGCGTCCCGTTTCGCCGGGGCAATGGGTTGGTGGGTCAAAATCGATAACAGGGAGGCGACGCGGTCACGTATTTCGCGCCGGTCTATTATCAGGTCAACCTGGCCGTGTTCGAGTAAAAATTCACTGCGCTGGAATCCTTCCGGGAGGATTTGTCCAACCGTCTGTTCAATGACGCGCGGGCCGGCAAAACCAATCAGAGCCGTGGGTTCGGCTATGTTGATATCGCCCAGGGACGCGAGACTCGCGGATACGCCGCCCATGGTCGGGTGAGTCAGCACTGAAATGTATGGAATGCCATTGCGTTTTAACAGGGCAAGGGCGGAGCTGGTTTTGGCCATTTGCATCAGCGAGAACAGGGCTTCCTGCATCCTGGCGCCGCCGCTGGAGGAAAAACAAATCAGTGGTATTGCATTGTCGTTGGCGGTTTCAGCGGCGAGTACAAACCGTTCGCCGACAACTGAGCCCATGGATCCGCCCATAAATTCAAATTCAAACGCGCAGGCAACCACGGCCATACCGTTGATTTGGCCCTTGATCGCGATCAGGCCGTCATTTTCTCCGGTATGTTTTTGCGCTTGCGATAACCGATCCTTGTATTTTTTGCCATCCTTGAATTTTAGAACGTCCACCGGCTTGAGATCCGCGCCTATTTCATCGGAACCTTCAGGGTCGAGGAAACGCTCCAGTCTGGTGCGTGCATTAATGCGCATATGATGGTTGCATTTTGGACATACTTCAAGGTTTCTTTCCAGTTCGGTTCGATATAATACCGCATTGCAGTCCGAGCATTTGGTCCAAATTCCCTCCGGGACGGCGCGTTTCAGTGCGCCTTTGGTTGTTATCGCGGGTAATAGTTTTTTTATCCAACTCATATCGGCGGGTTGAAGTCAGTTATTGCCATCCAGGGCGCTGCGCATGGACGCGATAAACGCCTCGACATCCGGTGCCGGGTCGGTGCCTTTGCCGGCATGAACGGCAATTTTTTCGACCAGGGCGCTGCCGATCACCACCGCGTCACTTATTCCGCCGACTCGAGCGGCTGACTCCCGATCCTTGATCCCGAATCCGACGCCAATCGGTAACGCGGTATGTTCCCTGATTTTTTGTATTTTTGATTCCACTGAAGAAACGTCAAGTCGATCACTGCCGGTCACCCCCTGGAGTGCAACATAATAAATAAAACCACTGGCCACGTCACAGACGTGTTTGATTCTTTCACCGGCGGTCGTGGGCGAAAGCAGAAAAACCTGGTCCAGTTTGTGGGCGCGAATCCGCCGATTCAAACTGTCCGCCTCTTCCGGCGGCAGGTCGACTATGAGTACGCCGTCGACGCCGACCGCCGCCGACCGGGCGCAGAATTTCTCGTATCCCATGATTTCAATCGGATTCAAATAGCCCATCAGTATTATCGGTGTGTCACGGTTTACGGAACGAAATTCGCGCACCATGTCGAGTATCATTTCCAGGCTGGTATGATGGGCCAGCGCCCTTTCACTGGAGCGTTGTATCACCGGGCCGTCGGCCATTGGGTCTGAAAATGGTACGCCCAGTTCGATCAGATCGGCTCCGCCTTTAACGAGTCCGTGCATCAGCGTCACGGTGGCTTGTGGATTGGGGTCTCCGGCGGTGATGAACGGGATCAGGCCCTTGCGATTGCGGTCGCTCAGCCGGACAAAACTCTGCTCAATTCTGCTCATGACGATATTGATCAGGCCGATCTGATTTCATAATGATTATTTGTTTTTCCCCAGCTTTATTGTCAGCAATTCCATTGCCATATCGGGCACCTCTTCATGGTGTCTGGACGTATTGGGTAATAACCAGTTATTGACCGTGCTGAGTTTGACCTTGAGCATTGCCGCCAATTCAGAGCGCTCCAATTTATTTTCACTGATCAATGCTATCAGTCTGTCGCGATTGTTCATGGAAAAACTCCGTTACAGGGAAAGGTTTTCACATTCTGCTATGGTCTGCACGTCCTTATCACCCCGGCCTGATAAATTAATAATGATGATTTGGTCGCGCTTCATTGTGGGCGCGATTTTGCCTGCATAAGCGACGGCGTGACTGGTCTCAAGCGCGGGAATGATGCCTTCGATTAAGCTTAAATCATGAAACGCCTGCAGGGCTTCATTGTCGTCGACTGCAACATAAGTGGCTCGACCGCTGTCTTTTAACCAGGCGTGCTCGGGCCCGACGCCGGGATAGTCCAACCCGGCGGCGATGGAATGCGTGTCAACGATCTGGCCGTTTTCGTCTTCCATCAAATAGGTTCTATTGCCGTGCAGGACGCCGGGTCGGCCGGCGTTTAATGGCGCGGCGTGCCTGCCACTGGCCATGCCGTCCCCACCGGCTTCAACGCCTATCATTTTTACCGCCTGGTCGCTTAAAAAAGGATGAAATAAACCAATGGCATTTGAACCTCCACCGACGCAGGCAATCAGCATATCGGGTAAGCGACCGGCTTGTTCAATGCATTGTTGCCTGGCCTCGCGGCCTATGACTGATTGAAAGTCACGCACCATGGCCGGGTACGGGTGCGGGCCCGCAACCGAGCCGATAATATAAAAGGTGTCGTCGACATTGGTCACCCAATCCCGCATGGCTTCATTGAGCGCGTCTTTTAATGTTTTCGACCCGGCGGCCACCGGCACCACTTGAGCGCCTAATAATTTCATTCGATAGACGTTAACAGCCTGACGACGGGTATCTTCAGTGCCCATATAGACGATGCATTCCATGCCATAACGCGCCGCGACGGTTGCACTGGCTACGCCGTGCTGGCCGGCTCCGGTTTCCGCTATGACGCGCTGTTTTCCCATCCGGCGGGCCAACAGTGCCTGGCCAACGGTGTTATTGACTTTGTGGGCGCCGGTATGGTTTAAATCCTCGCGTTTAAGGTAGATCTGGGCGCCGGCGAGTTTCTCGCTCCAGCGCCGGGCATGATACAGAGGTGAGGGCCGCCCGACGTAATGTTTTAACTCGTTTTCAAATTCCTCAAGGAAATCAGGATCGGCGATATATCTATGGTAGGCGCGGGTCAATTCCGCCAACGGCCCTATCAGGGTTTCGGAGACAAAACGTCCGCCATAGTCCCCAAAATGACCGGATTCGTCGGGATAATGCTCAATGGATTTAAAGTCAGCCATACCGGATGATACCCTAGTCATAGGCATGTACAACCTGATTTACAAAGGCATGGATTTTATCAGCGTCTTTTTTGCCCATTTCGGCTTCAACCCCGCTACTTACATCGACCGCATACGGTTTTACCGTGCGGATAGCCCGGCGGACGTTGTCCGCCGTTAATCCCCCGGCCAGTATTAGCGGTTTGTCTGACTGCCCCCGGATGAGTCCCCAATCAAAGGTGCAACCGGTGCCTCCATACTGCATTACGTCAAAATTGTCCAGCAGGAGCGCAGATGCGCCGGTATAGCGTTTGGACTCGGTATTTAAATCAATATCAGCGCGCATTCTGATCGCTTTAATATAGCGTTTTCCATATTTGCCACATTCTTCATCTTGCTCGTCTCCGTGAAATTGCAGAATATCGATTGCAATATTGTTAACCACCGTTTGTATGTATTTTACATCGGCGTTGACAAACAGGGCCACCGTGGAAATGAATGGAGGCAGGCAGGCAACGATTTCGCCGGCTTGTTCAATCGTAACATAACGGCGGCTCTGTTCATAAAATACCAGACCTATTGCATTGGCACCTGCGTCAATGGCCGCCTGCGCGTCCCCGGGATTGGTAATGCCGCATATTTTGATCCGGACTTTGCTGTTTATAGTCATATTTTAACAACGGGGGTTGCTGAGCCCCGCGGCCCTTAACGCCCACCGGCCGGGCATAAACGGCCCGCGTGCCAGGTGTGCGATACAAGCTGATATACCCATTAATTTAGATGACGCCAGTGTTGTTGCAACGACATATTAAAATCGAATATATGGGACAACGGGGGGCGGAAATTCATAGCTATCGGGATAGTCAACGTGATGCAGGTATAAACCATCCGGGGGCGCGGTAACGCCGCCGGCAGTCCTGTCTTTCACCAGTAAAATTTCCCGCGCCCAACCCGGTTGCTTTTGGCCGGAACCAATTTGGATCAATACACCGGCAATGTTTCTGACCATGTGATGTAAAAAGGCGTTGGCGGTAATGGTTAATACAATGAGGTTATCGGACTCGGATAATGCCAGATTTTCGACTGTACGTACCGGGTTTTTTGACTGACACGCGGCCGATCTGTATGAAGTAAAATCATGTTCTCCAAGCAAATGCGCGGCCGCGGCCTGCATGCGTTTTATGTCCAGGCGACGATATTCCCAGGTCACCAGCCCGGCATTAACCGCGGGCTTTGAATTTCGATTGAGGATGTAATATTTATATGTGCGCGTTAATGCGGAGAATCGGGCATGAAAATCCTTATCCACTTCCCTCGCCCATACTACCGAGATATCCCCGGGCAGGTTTATATTTGTTCCCAGAACCCATGCACGGCGAGTGCGGCTGGAGTTTGTCTCAAAGTGAGCGACCTGGTTCACGGCATGGACCCCTGTGTCAGTTCTACCGGCACAGGTTACCCGAATCGCATGGTCGGCGACCCTGGATAATGCGTCTTCAACGCAGGCCTGCACCGAACGCATTTTATTCTGTCTTTGCCAACCGAAAAACTTCGTGCCGCAATATTCAAGACCCAGCGCTATTTTCACCGCTTGTGAATTTATTTGGGATGATAAAGGGAAGGATAATTATCGGCGGTATATTTGGCAACGGTAGTACCCGGCCCAATATACGTGGGTTGTGCACTATACTCGACTTAACAGGGCTTCCGCCTGTTTTTTCTGCTCAGCATTACCCTCGGCAATGACCTCATCAAGAATACTCTTGGCACTGTTCTTATCATCCAATTCCACGTAGGCCTTTGCCAGATCCAGTTTTGTTGCTATTTCATCTTCAAGACTCTGTTCATCAGGAGTGGCTGATCGCGGCACAAATACGGTCGTCTCGTCACCATCTTCATTGCTTTCAGCAACAGACTCAGATTTTGGCAGTACGATGGTCTTTTCGAAATCAGCGTCTTCCGAGGCATCCTCTCCGTCTTCATCCAGATTAAAATCAAAATCTATTTCGTCATCATCGCTATCGCTTGCATCAAGGGAGGGTTCGTTCTCTTTGGTGTCGGCTAAATCAAGGGACATTTCCTCTTCACCGGGCTCGGGTAAATCAAGGGCTACCTCATCCGTACCGATATCGCTTAAATCAAGCGACATTTCCTCTTCACTGGTATCGGTTAAATCAAGCGACATTTCCTCTTCACTGGTATCGGTTAAATCAAGAGCAACCTCATCTGTACCGGTATCGCTTAAATCAAGCGACATTTCCTCTTCACTGGTATCGGTTAAATCAAGGGCCACCTCATCCGTACCGGTATCGCTTAAATCAAGCGACATTTCCTCTTCACCGGTATCGGTTAAATCAAGGGCCACCTCATCCGTACCGGTATCGCTTAAATCAAGCGACATTTCCTCTTCACTGGTATCGGTTAAATCAAGGGCCACCTCATCCGTACCGGTATCGCTTAGATCAAGCGACATTTCCTCTTCACCGGTATCGCTTAAATCAAGGGCCACCTCATCCGTACCGGTATCGCTTAAATCAAGCGATATTTCCTCTTCACCGGTATCGCTTAGATCAAGGGGCACCTCATCCGTACCGGTATCGCTTAGATCAAGAGCAACCTCATCTTCCGTAACATCACCATCCGACACGTCCAGGCTTATCTCATTACTTTCATCTTCCATATCGAGATCGAAAGTAGCAGTGCCAGAGTCAGTCTCCGGAGCCGAACTATTGATTGACGCAGTATCGAACTCAATCACATTATCCTGATCATTTGCTCCGGCAATATCTTCTTCGCTATCCGTCATCTCAAATTCAATAGTCCCGCCATCCGATTCTGTTGCCGCTCCGGTCTCCATGTTAAGTGATGCATCGCCGTCCAAATCAGTAGTCACGGTCATGTCCAAGAGTGCCTCTTCATCTGATTCCCTGGATTCATCGGATGAATCCAGTGCCACTACCGATTCTTCTTCGCCAAGACCTATATCAAAATCAAGGTTACTGTTATCGTCTTGATCATCGGTGGCGATATCAACAATGCCTACCCCTGTAACGGCTGCTTCGGCAGTGTCTTCAGGTTCATCAGCACCTTCTTCAAATAATGCTCTGTTTGGTGACATCTCGGCCCACATCGCCACTGCCATATTCCAATATTCTCCTTGACCGGAAACCAAATCATGCAAGGTGTGCGCAGCTTCTTCATAGGCTTGTTTATTTCCGGACGTGTAAAAAACTTCCAATAGTTTGATATGTCCTTCGGGATTATCCGGACTCCGTTCAATGACGTTACGAACGAATTCTTCGGCTTGACCAAATTGTTCAAAAGCGAGATAGGTATTCACCTCTTGTAATGGATCCTGTTCCTCATCAAAGTCCGGAACAGGGGTATTGTCCTCAGTTGACAGGGATTCCGTGGCGGCCTTCGGAACGTCGGTGATCGCCTCTGATTCTCCTTCTCCCAGATATGAAGCAGACGCGGACGATTGATCGGCATATTCAACGTCAATTCCCGGCTGGTTGCCGGCATCGCTCTGAGCGTCTGAGAATTCAGACATTGCACGAGTGTCAAGTTCCAGCACTTCCGCCGATTCCTGCCTGAATTTCTTAACAATCAAGGCTATGATGATTACCAATAGCGTTGCCCCACCGGCAATTTTAACGATCATCGAGTTGCCTGTGACTATATTTTTTATCGGCGTTAGATAAGTATTGACCATACCCATAATACCGGTGGCGGCTGGTAATGATTCTTCAACAACTTCCTCGGTCGCGTCTTCGGCGCCTACTTCTGGTTGTGCGCCCTCGGCTGCGTCTTCAGTTATAAGCTCTTGCTCCGTTTCTTCGGTCATCACCGCTGGGTCCACTGCCTCGACGGCCTCCTCGGCCATCGTCGCCTGTTCCACTGCCTCGGCGGCCTCCTCGGTCATCACCGCCGGTTCGTCTGCCTCAACGGCTTCCTCGGCCATCGTCGCCGGTTCGACCGCCTCGGCGGCTTCCTCGGCCATTGCCGCTGGTTCCACTGCCTCGGCGGCTTCCTCGGCCATTGCCGCTTGTTCGACTGCTTCAGCGGCTTCCTCGGCCATTGCCGCTTGTTGTGCAAATTGAGATTGCAATGATGCTAATTCATCATCTTTCAGCGCAATAAGACGCTTAAGATCCTCGAGCAATATTTCCGATTCCTGTAATCGATCTGTTAGTTCCACGTTTTCCTGTGTAAGGGCCTGGATTGATTCCTGTGCCAGGGTAAGCTCCGCCGAGGCAGTAGAATCTGCAGCGGCACCACCGTCAATCGCTTGATCATTACCATCATTACCGACGGTCGAAGCCGCCACCAGCTTGAGTTCTGATTCAGGTTCGTTGATAGTCGCCACCGTCGCCGCCGCCTGTTCCGCCGGCGTCTCTGATCCGGATGAACCGGCGGGACGCTCGGCAACCTGGGTGGTCACCGTATTCTTGATATCCCCCCAAAGCGCGTGTTGTGAATTAATTTCCGCCAAAACCTCTGTGTTACTCAGGCGGGTCAACTCGGAATCAGTCGGCATACTGAGAATCTGGCCGCGTTTCAAACCATTTATATTCCCGTCTATGAATGCATTTGGGTTGGTCCGTAACAGGGCAAGCATCATCCGATTAATGCTGACGCCATCGGGACGTGCGGCGGAGGCAATACCCCACAACGTGTCCGGAGATTGGGTGGGGCCATAATCGCCACCATCATACGCAATTGCAGGCGCCACGTCAGTGCCCTCATCGAAGGCATCGGTATAAACCACTTGATGTTCAGGGTCGTCTAATAATTTTGTGTCCGCGGGCAGGGACGCGGCTATCTCAGCGGGGACCGGGGCGGCACTGATGGTTTTTTTTATATTTACCTCAGGATCATATAAAGGTGGGTCAAGCAATACGGTATATTCCCGAAATAAGCGGCCCCTGGCCCAACTTACCTCAACCAGAAAATTCAGGAATGGTTCCAGTATTGGAACCTGGCTTTGAACAAGGATGTAACTTGTGCCCTCTTCCGGACGCTGTAATGTAAATTTCAGTCGGCTTAACAGAAACGGACGCTCTATCCCGGCGCGATTAAATGCCTGTTGATCGGCAAGCCCAACTGTAAGACTATCCAGTTCATCCAAGGTGGCTGATAACAACTCTATACGTCCGGCAAACGGTTCATTCAGGCCGGATTCAATATCCAAATTACCCAGCCCCAGTGCAAATGCCATACCCGGTGAGATAAGCAATAATAAAACCAACAGTTTTAATTGTTTCATGATGCTAGTTATGTTGCCGTCTAATCCGGCGGCGTAATCTTAATGATAAATCTGCACATAAAATATGTCTGTAGGCCAATAACCTTAACAGATATCTCATAAACATTTTATGAGTAATAATTCAATCCATGTATAATAATCAACCACTTATGCTAATAAGATATCACTATATCAGTTTTAAGTTTAGTTCTCAAGTCATTATAAAATAATAAAATTTCTCTACGATCCCCATCGTAACTTATGAATGTTCTTTATAATTATGCCTTAAATATAGCTTATAAATGGTTTTTTACCAAATATTCAGCAATATGAACACTATTTAATGCCGCTCCCTTGCGAATATTATCGGAAACTATCCACATATCCAGCCCCCTGGGATGGGAAATATCTTCTCGAATTCTTCCTATATAAACTAAATCATTGCCGCTCGCCTCGGTTACGGCAGTCGGATATACAGCGGCATCAGATCCATCAACCACTTCCACTCCGGCGATTTTTTGCAGTAATTCCCGCGCTTGTGGGGGGGATATCTTGTCCCTGGTTTCTATATGAACCGCCTCGGAGTGACCATAAAAAACAGGCACCCTGACGGCGGTGGGATTGACCTGTATGGAATTATCACCAAGTATTTTTCTGGTTTCCCAGACCATCTTCATCTCCTCTCTGGTATAGCCGTTATCCTGAAATACATCTATATGGGGCAAAACATTAAATGCGATTTGCCTGGGATGGACGTTCGATTGTATCGGCTTGCCGTTCAATAATGCCGCCGTCTGCGTGGCTAATTCTTCCATCGCCGATTTACCCGCGCCTGATACCGATTGATAGGTGCACACATTGATGCGTTCTATGCCGACCGCGTCATAAATGGGTTTTAATGCCATTACCATCTGTATGGTGGAACAGTTTGGATTGGCAATAATACCCTTGTTTCCATACGCAGCAATGGCATCGGAATTGACTTCCGGCACCACCAATGGCACGTCATCGTCATAGCGAAATTGAGAGGTATTGTCGATAACGATACATCCGGTTTCAGCGGCGCGTGGAGCATGGGCTTTGGAGATGGAGGCGCCGGCGGAAAACAAGCCTATATTCACCTTGTTAAAATCAAAGTCATCAAGTATTTCCACCCGGATGGTTTTACCCCCGAAACGCAGGCGCTCGCCCGCCGAGCGACTGCTTGCAAGTGCATATATTTTGCCAACGGGAAATTTTCGCTCCTCCAAAATGGATAACATGGTCCCGCCCACTAAGCCGGTCGCGCCGACAACGGCTACGTCAAATGTTTTGCTCATTTTCCCCCTTCCAAGGTTGATTAATCCGGTTCAAGCGCATTGACTATTGCATCACCCATTGCCTCAGTGGTCACGCGCCGCATGCCTTCGGACATGATATCAGCGGTGCGTAAGCCCGCAGCCAACACCCGTTTAACGGCGGCTTCGATCTTGTCGGCGAGGGCCGGTTCATTCAGGCTGTAACGCATCATCATGGCCACGGATAATATCGCGGCCAGCGGATTGGCAATATTCCGCCCGGCAATATCCGGTGCGGACCCATGAATCGGTTCATACAGGCCGCGTTGCCGGCTATTCAGAGACGCCGAGGGCAACATGCCGATGGAGCCCACTAGCATCGATGCAAGATCAGACAAAATATCACCAAACATATTAGTGGTGACAATCACGTCAAATTGTTTTGGGGCACGCACCAGTTGCATGGCGGCGTTATCCACGTACATATGTTGAAGGGTGTTATCCGGGTAATCTTTACTGACGCGGGTGACCACTTCACGCCATAATGCGGTCGCCTCCAGTACATTGGCCTTGTCGACCGAACACACCCTGTTGTTTCTTTTTGAGGCCACTTCAAAGGCGACCCGGGCGATACGTTCGATCTCATTTTCATTATAGACCAGGGTATTAAAACCTGTTTTTATTCCGGTTTCGGATTCAGTGATCCCTCGTGGATCGCCAAAATATATGCCTCCGGTTAACTCTCTTACCATCATAATATCAACGCCACTGACTACTTCCGCCTTTAGGTTGGATGCATCGGTCAGTTCATTATATAGAATTGCCGGTCTCAAGTTGGCAAATAGTTCAAGCCTGGATCGGATAGTCAAAAGACCGTATTCCGGGCGCAACGTGCGTTCAATATTTTCCCATTCAGGGCCACCCACCGCACCGAGCAGAACAGCATCCGACTCCTGCGCAATCGCCAGCGTCTCATGCGGTAAAGGCAGGCCGGTTTCATTATAGGCACCGCCGCCAATCAAACCATACTTCAATACCAGCTCCAGGTTATTAGTCTCGATCAAAACACCCAGGAGCTTTCCCGCCTGCGCCACAATCTCCGGCCCAATGCCATCGCCGGGGAGGATGAGTATCTGTTTAGGATGCATAGGCTAATAAAATATTAATGAGATATATGAAAATGCCGGTAAATGGTTATCCAGTATTCGATCATTGCAGATACCTTGCCTGATGACAATACAAACCCATCCGTATGGCTCAAAATAAATACATCGGCATCTTCAGTTTGCATTAATATCCGTTCATATATTGCCAACCGCCCGCCGGGAGAGATCGTAATACACTATTTCAGAAACAGGCGCATAAGTATAATTGATCAAACCGGGATGAGGTAAAATAATCGCGTTATTCCGATATCCGTGGATGCATCCGGTATTTGGGCATATCCTTAGCCAGTGTATATCGATATGACTTTTTTGCGTGCCCGGGCTTTGAGTAACCATGGTACAATAAGCCCTACTATGCGAACCGTTGAACACTTAACGCAACCGCCCGCCGGTTCAATCAGACGTGATTTATACGGATCAATTCATCTCATCAATGACGTCGAATATTTTGAAAATAAAAGCGAGGCAATAATAATTAACGATAGCTCCGGTGAAGGACGCTCAATGCCTGAGGTTCGGAAATATTTCTTGAATGGGAAAGGATATTACCCGGTCGAACGTTGCCAAATTCCACCGGCTGGTACACTCGATATCGATCAATCCCGTCTGAATATGATCCTCAATGAACGCCGGTCTTAAAGCATTACAGCCTTATCCTTTTGAGAAACTCGAACGGTTAAAAACTTTGGCCGGGCCTCCACCGACGGCATTAAAGAATATCAATCTGTCTATCGGCGAGCCTCAACATAAGGCCGACCCATTGATTTTGGAAACGCTCACGAATGCACTGGATGAAATTTCATCCTACCCTAAAACCCGCGGCGGCGATGCATTGCGCCAGACCATCAAGGCATGGCTGGTCAAACGTTTTGCACTCAATAATACTGATATTAATGCAGACGATCATATCCTGCCCGTTAATGGTACTCGTGAAGCGTTATTTTCATTTGCACAGTGCGTTATTGATAATACCCGGACTTCTCCAACGGTATTAATGCCAAATCCGCTCTATCAAATTTATGAGGGAGCGGCGCTATTGGCCGGGGCTATGCCGGTTTTTATGAATTGTAATGAAGACAATGATTATCAGCCTGATTTCAGTCAAATCAGCGACGCCCAATGGCAACAATGCCAACTGCTGTATTTATGCTCGCCGGCCAATCCAAGCGGTTCCATTATTAGTGAAGAACTGGTGTTTGAATTATTAAAAAAATCCGAACAATATAATTTTATTATCGCCGCGGATGAATGTTATTCGGAAATTTATACGGATGAATCCGCACCGCCGAAAAGTTTACTTGAACATGCCGCCGGATATGGCAACACTGCATTCACAAATTGCATGGTCTTCCACAGCCTTTCCAAACGTTCCAATTTGCCCGGGATTCGGTCCGGTTTCGTCGCCGGTGACGCCGAAATAATTAAACGGTATTATCGATATCGCACCTACCATGGTTGCGCGATGCCCGGCTACGTACAGTCGGCCAGTATCGCGGCCTGGAGCGATGAAACCCATGTGCGTGCAAACAGACAACTGTATCGTGAGAAATTCGACGCGGTATTGCCGGTATTAAGCTCAAAACTTGAGGTAAGCAGGCCGGACGCAGGTTTTTATCTTTGGCCCAAACTCATGGAGAGCGACGTTGATTTTACTCAAAACCTGCATTCGAGCCATAATGTCACCGTATTGCCCGGAAGCTACCTGTCGCGAAGTATAAATGGAGTGAATCCCGGCATGAATCGAGTCCGCATGGCTTTGGTGGCGGAGCTTGAAGAGTGCGTGGAAGCAGCCGGGCGAATAATCAGCCATATAAACCAGCGCCATCATCAACACTCAGGACGTAATAATGAATGATCCGGAACAATTGATTAATGAATATTTTGATAATCGTGCACAACTTGAAAAAATTACGCCCCCGAAGCAATTAAAAGCAGCGGTGCAACAAGTCTTGTCGGGATTGGACAGCGGGCGTCTGCGGGTCGCCGAGAAACAAGACGGGCGGTGGATCGTGAACCAATGGTTAAAAAAGGCGGTATTGCTGTCTTTCATAATAGAGAAAAATGTTCCGATACAGGGGGGGTACACCAACTACTTCGATAAGATTCCGGCAAAATTTGATGGTTACAAAAAGGAACAGTTCTTTGAAACCGGTGCTCGCGTCGTACCTCCCGCGACGGTAAGACGAGGCAGCTATATTGGTCGAAACGTTGTGTTGATGCCAAGCTTTGTCAATATCGGCGCTTACGTGGACAGCGGCACCATGGTCGATACATGGGCCACCGTAGGTTCCTGCGCACAGATTGGCAAAAATGTACATCTGTCGGGCGGAGTGGGCATCGGTGGGGTGCTTGAACCGCTGCAGTCGCATCCCACTATTATTGAGGATAACTGTTTTATTGGCGCACGGTCGGAAGTGGTGGAAGGGGTTATTGTCGGGGAAGGTGCGGTGATCTCGATGGGCGTTTACATCGGCCAAAGCACGCGGATCTTTGATCGCAACAGCGGTGAAATCAGTTACGGACGGATCCCGCCAGGTTCGGTGGTGGTATCCGGCAACTTGCCTTCTGATGACGGCAAATACAGTCTTTACTGCGCGGTTATTGTAAAACAAGTCGACAGTAAAACCCGCGCCAAGGTGGATATCACCCAAATACTCCGTGGTGTTTGATGCTTATATCAGCAGTGTGATCCTTCGGTAACTTCGCGCACTTTATCGGCAAGCTGAGCGACCAGTTTTTCAAGCTGTTCTTCATTCTCACCCTCCACCAATATCCTGATCAGGGGTTCGGTACCGGAATGCCGCAATACCACGCGGCCGGACCCTCCAAGGGTCGACTCAACGTCCCTTATCGCCACATTAATACCCTCATGCTCGATTAAATCAATCTTTTTAGTCAAGGTCACATTTTTGATCCTTTGGGGATACTTGGGCATGGCCTGTTTTAGTTCCGATAAAGATTTGCCGGCAGATAACATCGCCTCCAAAACCTGCAATGCGGAAATAATCCCGTCACCGGTCGTAGTTAAATCAAGATTGATAATATGTCCCGAGGTTTCCCCACCGAGAATTAACCGTTCTTTTTGCAAAATCTGCATGACGTAACGATCACCAACGGCGGCGCGTACAAAACCAAGATCCAAATGATTGATCGCCTGCTCAAGGCCAAGATTACTCATCACGGTTCCAACCACGGTACCATTGAGTTGAGTCGCTCGCATTTGTGCGATAATAAACAGAATATCATCACCATCGATGATATTGCCGGCCTGATCGACCATGATTACACGATCACCATCACCATCAAGCGCTATGCCGGCGTCGGCGCGCGATTCTCCAACCAGCCGTTGTAATTCATCTACGGAGGTTGCACCGCACTGCTCATTGATATTCAGACCGTCAGGGTGGACGCCGTGACAGATCACTTCCGCACCCAATTCCTCAAATACCCTTGGTGCAATATCGTAAGTTGCCCCATTGGCACAATCTATCACGATGCGCAGCCCGCTAAAATCCACCTTGTTGAATATTCTGGATTTACAAAACTCAATATAACGCCGAGGCGCATCCACTATTCTTTGCGCCTTACCCAGGTCCCGCGAATGAACTGATCGAATTGGCAGGCTTAGTTTAGTTTCGATCTGCTTTTCAGCTTCATCCGATAATTTTTTTCCATCACCTGTAAAAAATTTGATGCCATTATCATAAAAAGGGTTATGAGAAGCGCTGATGACAATCCCCGCTTGAGCGCGGGTGCTACTGGTCAGAAAGGCAATACCCGGGGTTGGCATTGGCCCGGTTAAACGGATATCGACGCCAGCGGCGGACAATCCGGCTTCCAGAGCGGATTCAAACATATAGCCGGAAATACGGGTGTCTTTGCCTATCAGCACGGGGCCACCACCTTGCTTGACCAAAACCTGACCGGCCACCCAACCCAATTTCATGATAAAGTCCGGTGTTATCGCCCCTTCTCCAACGTGGCCACGTATTCCATCGGTGCCAAAATATTTTCTTTTCTTACAGTTCATTCTTTGATTTGTGCCACAGAGTATCGTTCACGTCTAAAGAAAAGCATTACATATGCACAATATAAACCTGCAATTTATACGGCCTTATGGTTGCCGCCGGCACTGTTGCAATCTACTCAGGCAGTTTTTGCCGGTGGTTCACTGAGTGGCGTATCATCCTTGCCGGAAGAGGCTTCGTCCGATGGCTGCTGAGTGGAACCACTGTCATCATCATCCCAGTCGGCGGGCGTCCTTGGGGTCTTGCCGGCCATGATATCATCAATCTGGTCGGTATCAATGGTCTCATATTTTATCAATGCATCAGCCATTAGGTGTAATTTGTCCATATTTTCATCCAGTATTCTTTTTGCCCGATCATAATTATGATCGATCAAGCTGCGGATCTCCCCATCAATAATATGGGTGGTTTGCTCAGAGATGACTTTATGTCTGGTCACCGAATGACCAAGAAATACCTCGCCGTCTTCTTCACTGTAGGTCAGCGGGCCCAGTTTTTCAGATAACCCCCATTTGGTAACCATATTCCTGGCAAGTTCGGTTGCACGTTCAATATCGTTGCTGGCACCGGTTGTGATCTTATCAGCACCAAAAATAAGTTCTTCGGCGATACGTCCGCCGAATAGACTCGATATCTGACTTTCCAAATATTCCTTGCTAAAACTCAGTCTGTCTTCTTCGGGTAAAAACATCGTTACACCCAAGGCACGGCCACGAGGAATAATCGTCACTTTATAAACCGGATCATGAGCAGGGACCAGACGACCAACGATTGCATGGCCGGACTCATGATACGCGGTAAGTTTCTTTTCATCTTTACCCATCACCATGGACCGCCGTTCCGCGCCCATCATAATTTTATCCTTGGCGCGTTCAAAATCATCCATCTCCACAAATTTTTTATCACCGCGCGCGGCAAATAAGGCCGCCTCATTGACCAGGTTGGAAAGATCCGCACCGGAAAAACCAGGCGTGCCTCTGGCAATAATCCGTGGTTTAACACCACCGGCCGCGGCAATTTTGCACATATGGACTTTAAGAATCTGTTCACGACCGCGAATGTCCGGCAAGGGCACAACCACCTGGCGATCAAAGCGTCCCGGTCGTAACAATGCGGGATCGAGTACGTCCGGACGGTTGGTTGCGGCAATAACAATGATACTTTCATTACCCTCGAACCCATCCATTTCCACTAATAATTGGTTTAAGGTCTGCTCACGTTCATCATGCCCCCCTCCCAAACCGGCGCCACGATGTCGTCCCACTGCGTCAATTTCGTCGATAAAGATAATACAGGGCGCACGCTTACGGGCCTGCTCAAACATATCACGCACGCGCGATGCCCCCACACCGACAAACATCTCAACAAAATCCGAACCGGAAATGGTAAAAAAAGGCACCTGCGCTTCACCCGCGATGGCTTTGGCTAACAGCGTTTTACCGGTGCCGGGGGGGCCGACCATTAATACCCCGGAAGGGATCTTGCCGCCTAATTTTTTAAATTTGTCCGGGTCGCGCAAAAAATTAACGAGTTCAACCACTTCTTCTTTGGCCTCTTCAACGCCGGCAACGTCTTTAAATGTGATCCGGACCTGATCTTCGCCTAATAAGCGGGCCCGGCTCTTGCCAAAAGAAAATACTCCTCGGCCACCGCCGCCGCCCTGCATCTGACGCATAAAGTAAATCCATATACCAAGCAGTAATAATATCGGGAACCACGAGATAAAGGCATGTGCCCAAAAGGAATTCCGGCTCGGTTCCAAACCCTTTATACTGACGTTATTGTCCAGCAATGTGCCGATAAGGGCATCATTACTCGTTTCAGGACTGTAGGTGGTAAATCTTGACCCATCTAGTGTTTTCCCGCGTATGTCATTACCCTCAAAGGTAACCTCGCTGACACGACCGGTTTTTACGTCTTTTATAAACCGTGAGTAGGAAACCTCAAGATCATTCAACAATACCGGATTTTCAAAATTCCTGAATACCATCATCAGCACCATGGCTATGATGATCCATAACAACAAATTTTTAGCCATATCGTTCACTACAATAATTTCAAAGAATAAGTTAGTTTATCATTATACCGCACAGCCGACTGGAAATACAGGGCCAAATTACCCCGGCGGGCATGGATAAGTTCTAAGTCTATATGATTCAATCAGCGTGATTCAGTTCCTATATGGGGCGTTTTTCTATAATTTCCAGTTGCAGTCGAGGCGGAATCGGGTTGCCATCTTCAGCGGTGGCGGTTGCCGAACACAGTTTTATGCCTTACCGGTTGCAGATTCGTGGAAATATTATGACGGTGATAACCGCCGACGCACGGCGCAACCGGCTAAACGGCATAAAGACATAAGGCATAAAATCAACGGACTGTCCATATTTAGAGTAAATAGACCCGCCTATCGCCTCATTTAAGTTATTATGATCTATCCTTGATATCAATACAACAAGCATGGATCGCCACTCCTACTCAATTTATTTGAATATCAGTACAGAGTTCAGAATTCAGTATAGATTAAAATGCGGTATAGATCAACATTGACTCCGGTATATGCCGGCCCCGGTGTTCTTTATAATCCATCCCGCGGTGGCAAGCAGATTAATTGGCGCAAACGCCTAAATATAGCCAACCTGCAAAATTTCATATTCAATGACCCCCCCCGGCGCGTTGACCTCTACGACGTCGCCGGTCTGTTTACCAATCAGTGCGCGGGCTATCGGCGATGTAATCGAAATCAGTCCTGATTCAATATCGGCCTCCGCTTCACCAACAATTTGATAAGTGCTGTGTTTATCGTTATCGAGGTTAATCAGATCAACGGTGGCACCGAACATGATTTTGCCGGCGGCGCTACCGGCGTCAATAGTCGCGACGTCAATTATTTGTGCCTCGGCCAGAGTGGCCTCGATCGCCGCTATACGGCCTTCAATAAAGCTTTGTTGTTCCCTGGCCGCTTTATATTCGGCGTTTTCACTCAGATCCCCATGGGCGCGCGCTTCCGCAATGGCTTTGGTAATTCTTGGTCGTTCAACCGACTTTAATTCCTGCAATTGTTGTTTAATTTTCTCCGCGCCCTTGGCCGTTATCGGAGTTTTGGTCATTTAATTTCTCCCGAATGTAATGCCTGCAGGCAATTAACTTCTGTGTTATTCGCGTATTTCAATGCTTCAACAGTTGCACCGGCACCCGCCATTGTCGTCGTATAAAGCACTTTGTGTTGCAGTGCGGCACGCCTTATCGAATAAGAATCAGCAATGGCTTGTTTATCTTCAGTGGTATTTACAATTATATCTATTTCATCGTTTTTCAACATATCAATCACGTGCGGTCGGCCTTCTCTGACTTTATTCACACCGACGCACTCTACGCCCGCAGACTTAATGGCCTGTGCCGTGCCATGTGTTGCGCACAGACGATAACCTAATGCGAATAATTCCTTTGCGACCTCAATTACCTGAACTTTATCATTGTCTTTCACGCTGATAAATACATTGCCCGAATCCGGCATTTGCTCTCCCGCCGCCAATTGACTCTTGGCAAACGCGGCCCCAAATGTTCTTCCTATTCCCATCACTTCACCGGTGGATCTCATTTCCGGCCCCAGTAAGGGATCAACCCCGGCAAACTTTATAAAAGGGAAAACAGATTCCTTAACTGAATAATAGTCCGGTTGACGCACCGCCACTATGCCTTGATCCTTCAAACTTTGCCCCACCATACAACGTACCGCAATCCTGGCCAGTGGAACGCCAACCGCCTTGGACACAAACGGGATGGTCCTCGAAGCGCGCGGATTAACCTCCAAGACAAAAATATCATTAGCCTGTATTGCAAACTGGGCGTTCATCAAACCGATGACTTTCAACCTTTTTGCTATTTTCCCAACTTGTGCGGCCAGTTCATCGACAATATCCCGACTTATACTAAAAGGAGGCAAACAACACGCGGAATCGCCCGAATGTACACCCGCTTGTTCTATATGTTGCATGATCCCGGCAATGCATACATCCCGACCATCACAAATGGCGTCAACGTCAACCTCTATCGCGTCATTGAGGAATCGATCCAATAAGATCGGGGGGGCATCCGACGCCACTGCCGCTTCATCCATATAGTGCCGCAGATCAGCTTCACCATGAATAATTTCCATGGCTCGTCCACCCAAAACGTATGATGGACGAACAACCAGCGGATAACCAATCTGTTGCGCGTTTGCTATTGCCTCTGCTTTGTTACGAGCCGTTCGATTGGGTGGCTGTTTCAAATTTAATTCATCCAACAGCTTTTGAAAACGCTTTCTGTCCTCGGCCAGATCTATCGAATCAGGCGTCGTGCCTATAATCGGTGCGCCCGCCGCCGCCAATGCACGCGCCAATTTTAACGGCGTCTGCCCACCATATTGAATGATCACACCATGGGGTTTCTCGACCCGAATAATTTCCAGTATATCTTCCAGAGTAAGCGGTTCAAAATAAAGCCGGTCTGATATGTCGTAATCAGTCGATACCGTCTCCGGGTTACAATTCACCATAATGGTTTGGTAACCGGAATCATGGATCGCGAAGGCCGCCTGAACGCAACAATAATCGAACTCAATTCCCTGGCCGACACGGTTTGGGCCGCCGCCCAGCACCATGATTTTTTGCCGTTCATCGGGTTCCGCCTCACATTCTTCCTCGTAACTTGAATACATATAGGCGGTCCTGGCGGCAAACTCGGCCGCACAAGAATCGACTCGCTTAAAAACCGGGAGGACGTCATGCTTATATCGAAGCCGCCTTACCGCGCCCTCCGATACGTCCATTAATTCGGCCAACCTTGCATCGGAAAATCCTTTTCGTTTCAGTAAATATAAATGATTCGAGTCCAAGCGATGAATATCTTTGTGCTTTATATTTTTCTCTTCACCAACAAGGTCTTTGATCTGGGCCAAAAACCAGGGATCGATCCGGCACAGATCAAAGACGTCGTCTATCTCCATACCCAACCTGAACGCATCGGCGACGTACCAAAGCCGATTTGCGCGGGGCACGGATAATTCCCGCTTAATTATTGCAACGGCGTCCTGTTGTTGGAGGTCTATTTGTTCATTCAAACCGGTCATCCCTGTTTCAAGCCCGCGTATGGCCTTTTGCAGGGATTCCTGAAAAGTACGGCCTATGGCCATGACTTCTCCAACTGATTTCATTTGCGTGGTCAAGCGATCATCGGCCTGGGCAAACTTTTCAAAGGTAAATCTCGGCACCTTGGTGACGATATAATCAAGGGAAGGTTCAAATGACGCGGGCGTTGCCCCGCCGGTGATCTCATTCTCCAGCTCATCCAGGGTATAGCCCACGGCCAGCTTTACCGCAACTTTGGCAATAGGGAATCCGGTTGCCTTTGACGCCAGCGCGGATGAACGCGACACCCTGGGGTTCATTTCAATGATCATCAATTCCCCATTGTCAGGATTCACGGCAAATTGCACGTTGGAACCGCCGGTGTCAACCCCGATTGTACGTAGTACCGCGATCGAGGCATCACGCATGATCTGGTATTCCTTGTCGGTCAGGGTTTGTGCGGGTGCGACCGTAATTGAATCGCCGGTATGTACGCCCATCGGGTCCAGATTTTCAATGGAACAAATAATAATACAGTTGTCTTTGCGATCACGAACAACTTCCATTTCATATTCTTTCCAACCCAATACAGGCTGCTCCAGCATGACTTCATTTGCAGGGGACGCCTCCAAACCGGCTTCACAAATTTCAGCAAATTCATCCTGATTATAGGCAATCCCGCCGCCGCTGCCGCCCAGAGTGAACGATGGCCGGATAATCGTCGGATAACCTATATCGGCCTGCATCGCCTTGGCCTGATTCAGATCATGCACCATGACGGAATTGGGCATATTGAGACCTATTTGTTTGACTGCCTCTCGAAAACGCCCGCGGTCCTCGGCCTTGTCTATTGCATCTATTGAAGCGCCGATAAGTTCAATGCCATGGCGTTCGAGTACGCCTTCTCTTGCCAAATCGAGCGCGCAATTCAGTGCCGTTTGCCCGCCCACCGTCGGTAACAGGGCATCAGGTTTTTCCCGCGCAATTATTCGCGCCACAATCCGCCAGGTGATCGGTTCAATATAAATCGAATCCGCCGTTTCAGGATCGGTCATAATCGTGGCCGGATTGGAGTTCACCAATACCACCCGATACCCCTCTTCCCGCAAGGCCTTGCACGCCTGCACACCGGCATAATCAAATTCACAGGCTTGACCGATCACAATCGGTCCCGCTCCTATGATTAACACACTCTCGAGATCGGTACGCTTAGGCATGGTGTTATGATTTTGTCTGCATCAGCCTAATAAAATTTTCAAATAACCCGGATACGTCACGCGGGCCGGGACTGGCTTCCGGATGACCCTGGAAGCCAAAAGCCGGTAGCGTTTTGTGCTGAATACCCTGAATAGAACCATCAAATAATGACTTATGGGTGATAGTGACGGTATCAGGGATGGATGCTTCGTCAACCGCGAAACCATGATTTTGACTGGTTATCATAACTTTGCCACTATCCAATGCCTGCACCGGATGATTGGCGCCATGATGGCCAAATTTCATCTTGGTTGTTTTCGCGCCGAGTGCCAGGGAAAGTAATTGATGGCCAAGACAAATCCCAAATAATGGCACCTCGCTCCCAAGCAGTTCCCTGATGGATTCTATCGCATAGTCACAGGGATCAGGATCGCCCGGCCCATTTGATAAAAACACACCATCCGGTTTTTCAGCCAATACTTCGGCGGCCGAAGTGTCGGCGGGCACAACGGTCAACTGACAGCTATGATCACTCAATACCCTTAACATATTCTTCTTCACGCCAAAATCATAGACCATCACCCGCCATTTGGGATCGGTTGTTTGTTGGTAGCCATTCGTCACGTCCCAGGTACCTTGCGACCATGAATAATCCGCGCCGGTTGTGACCTGTTTTACCAAATCCATACCACCCAGGCCGGGGAATTGCCGCGCCGCCTTAATTGCCGATGCCGTATCGGGGTTTATTCCGGCATGTGCGCAACCTCTTTGCGCGCCTTTTTCTCGCAATATCCGGGTCAACCGCCGTGTATCAATATTGGCGATCCCGACAATATTATTTTCTTCAAGACAGGTGGCTAGATCACCGGCCGAGCGCCAATTACTGTATTGTAACGGTGTATCCCTAATCACCAGCGCACTGGCATAAATTGCATTTGATTCATGGTCCTCCGCATTGATGCCAACGTTACCAATATGAGGATGAGTCAAGGTTACGATTTGCTTACAATAGGAAGGATCGGTCAGGATTTCCTGATAACCGGTGATCGATGTATTAAAAATCACCTCACCAACGGCTCGTCCTTTGGCGCCTACTGAGACGCCATGAAACAGGCTGCCATCTTCAAGCGCTAATAATGCCGGCACCCCCAACTCGATTTACCTCCACACGTATAAGGCGGGAACACTCCGATGATCACTCCCGCTCGGTTTAATTTGATAAATTTTACTTTGGACGGTCAGCCGCCATCCACGCGGACCCGAATCAGAATGGCGGCAATATTATCAGGAAATATGCAAAATTGACCGACAAAATGTTATGTTTGCCGTGGCAAAATCGATTCCAAATTGATTAAATTAAATATTTGTCCTTTTCTCCAGCCACCGGGCAACGGACGGCGGGATCATCTTCTGTGCCTTACCGCTGACGTAAATCCCAATGTGTCCTCCGGGAAATTCCAGCTCAGTATAATCCTTTGAGCCTATATGGCGTTTCAATGCCTTAGACGCGGCCGGAGGAACCAGGTGATCATTTTTGGCAAAGATATTCAGGACCGGCATTTTGATATTTTTCAGGCTTACACTATTATTACCAATCTTTATCCCACCTTTCACTAAATTGTTGGCCTGATAAAAATCCTTTATAAACTGTCGGTAGGCTTCTCCCGCCTGGTCCGGACTATCGAAAATCCATTTCTCCATGCGCATAAAGTCCCTGACCTTTTCCTTATCATCAAATATATTCACCAGGTCCATATACTTCTGACCCATCAACCGGAATGGTTTTAAATTCAGAAAAGTCCAGTTCAATAATTCACCGGGAATATTACCCACCGTATCAACCAACAAATCCATATCCACGTTTCTTACCATATGGCTCAGTAAATCATCCTTGGTGTGAAAATCAATCGGGGTCACGGTGGCGATAAGATTGCTGATCTTCTCGGGATGTAACGCGCTATAGCAACAACTGAACGTGCCCCCCTGACAAATGCCCAGTAAATTGATTTGCTTTAAGGCGTGTCTTTTTCGTATTAAATCCACGCACCGGTCAATGTAGCCATTGATGTAGTCATCCAAGGTCAGATAACGATCACCCCCGTCCGGATATCCCCAATCAATCAGATATATATCCAGGCCGGCTTCCAGCAAGCCCTGGATCATGGAACGTCCTTCTTGCAAATCCGCCATATAAGGGCGATTAACCAGTGCATAGACTATCAACAACGGAACCGGTGCCGGCTTTTTCTTATGCGGAATAAAATGGTATAAGGTTAATTTGTCCTCGGTATGGACCACCTCTTTTTCTGAAACACCCACTTCAATATCACCAATTTCAGTCAATGTATGCAATCCTTGGGCCAGCTTACTATTGAATTCATACACCTCCCTGGCAATATGATCCGGACGTAATTCAAACAGAGACATAATGTTGTTTCCTTATCCCGAGTTGTTATTATTTTGATATCCGCTCGGAGGCGCGTTTATCAGTTGATTTCTTCGGCGTTTTGCCTGCGGATACTTTGCCGGATCGAGTCCGTTGCCCGGCGGTTTTTTTCGCACTTGCTTTTGCGGTTTTTTTCGCACTTGCTTTTTTGGTCACCTTCTTTTTGGATTGGGCGGTCGCAGGTTTTGCCGATACGTCTTTTTTGTTGGCGACGCCGCCCGCGGATAATTGATCACCGATGTTTTCAGCCGCGCCGGTTGTCAGCGACAAACTAAGTTCTTTTACCTCTTTTCGCAACAGTTCAAACTGATGAGTTAGCCGTTGGAGCCGTTCATTATCCTGTTTCAGTTGTTGTCTGACTGATTGCAACCCCCTGCGCAGGTCTTGCTGCTTTTCCTTAACGGTGTTAACCCCTTGCTGCGTCGGGATATTCATTGCGGCTAATAATTCATTGACCGTCCGCTGATTATGTTGCTTATAATGCATCAGGCTATTTACCAATGCGCCGTATAAGCGCGGGTATTCTTCGCTGTAAAAAAAATCAGCGTAGGCCTGTTCATTGGCGTCAACCCAGAGATCATAAATCTGTCTCAGACTGGTAATACTCTTATCCTCTTCACCAAGTCGAACCATCTGTTGCCGTAATTTCTCCATGGCCTGGACGCCGACGCGCGAGTATGCATTATTGAAATCGTTTAATGCATTTTGATAATCGGTCCTTAAGCGGATACCTTTCAGGTATTGTTCCTGTGACTCCCGCGTATATCCTATTCCGGGAACGGACAGGTATTTTTCAGTAGTCGCGTGCAGGCCGTTATTTTTGAAACCCTGCAGAAAATCACCCGGCATAACTGACGCGGAGGAAAGAGTTCTTTGGATATTATCCATCGGTAACTCCAGTATTTTCTGGAAAATGTTGGTCATGCCGTGCGCGGCAAAACCAGATTTTAGCGCATCAAAATATCCGTCCAGTTGCCGCTGCCAGTTTTTTGAGGTTTTATCAACGCCGTTATAATTATCCATAAGGGCGGATAACTGATCACCAATAAAATTATAAACATGTGATTGATTCACGAGGGTGGAACAAAGCCGTTGAATATTATCCGGTAACGTGCCACCGGCCAATCGATTCCATGAATCCATTAATTGTAGTGGCCAGTCACTATTCACCTCAGAACTATTGGTCTGGGTGGGATCAGAATATATCAATCGGTGAAAATTTGACCATGCATCAAGAAATGCCTTCTGAACATTGACGGCATCCGCATCGGTAAATCCGGATTTATCACTCATTGCTATCGCCACTCACCTGAATTTTCCAAAATGCCCGCATGGATAAAAACACGCCCGGCACCCGGGTCATGCAGATGCATGGGAACCAGTTTCACGGTGGAATTGATGGCTGCGGTACAATCCTAGGCGGCTTTTTTACCACTGCTGCGTTTAGCGGCGGGCTTTTTTGATTTCCCTGTGGGGGATTCGACGGACTGTTCAAACCACGTGACCATTTCATCACGGGATTCAGTAAGTATATCAACGGCCTTACGACCGAGTTCCATCAGCCTGGCATTATATTGATCATTAAATCCGGTTTCAGCGTTTAATAGATCATTATAACTGCTTGTGTCACCAAGCATTTTAGTATATTCAACCCCTCTTTCCACATTATACGTGGCCCAGCCCAATTGTAGCTCGGTCAGCTCTCTAAGGGCTTTGGTATTAATTTCGCCCAACTTCTGCATCGTGGCATACGAGGCCCTGTGTGCTTCGGTAATTTTTTCAAACAATTCATTTTGCATAGTTCATCTCCTTTGGATATTTACAGGTTCCGTTACGTCAACACACACCGCCAAATTGCGCTCCGGTGAAACCCGCATTATACCGAATTATAGTGCAGTGCATCAATATGTCAATATGTTTGTTTATAAATCGACTTTCTTCGGCACTCTCGTGTCCCCTGCCAATCGGCTTTATCTGGCCCTATTCTACCTATTTGCGCGATTTTCAACCAGATCATCGACGACCGCAGGATCAGCCAACGTGCTGGTATCCCCAAGATTCTCCAGTTCATTTGCCGCCACCTTGCGCAGGATGCGTCGCATAATTTTACCCGAGCGGGTTTTCGGTAACCCCGGCGCCCATTGGATAATATCCGGTGACGCGATTGGACCAATTTCCTTTCTAAGGTGCTGAACCAATTCCCGGTGCAGGTCTTCAGTGGGATCAACCCCGGCCATCAAAGTAACGTAAGCATAAATACCCTGGCCTTTTATATCGTGAGGAAAACCCACCACCGCCGCTTCAGCCACCGAGTCATGCAAAACCAACGCGCTTTCCACCTCGGCGGTGCCCATACGGTGACCGGCAACATTAATCACGTCATCAATACGTCCGGTTATCCAATAATAACCATCCTCATCTCGACGCGCCCCGTCTCCGCTAAAATACTTGCCGGGAAACATCTTGAAATAGGTCTCAATGAATCGCTCATGGTCGCCATAAACGGTACGCATTTGGCCCGGCCAGGAACGCTTGATGCAAAGCGCGCCTTCAGCGACGCCTTCAAGTTCATTACCCTGATCATCGACCAAACACGGCTCCACGCCAAAAAAAGGCAACGTGGCTGAACCGGGTTTAAGCGGGGTGGCGCCGGGTAGCGGTGTAATTAAATGACCTCCCGTTTCAGTTTGCCACCAGGTATCGATCACCCGGCAATTGCCGTTGCCGACGATATGATAATACCACTCCCAGGCCTCCGGGTTAATCGGTTCCCCAACCGTTCCCAGAATACGCAAACTGGAGCGATCGGTTTTTTCAACAAATTCATTACCCTGGCCCATTAACATCCGGATTGCCGTTGGCGCGGTATAAAACAAGTTCACTTTCCATTTCTCAACCACCTGCCAAAACCGACTGGCGTTGGGAAAAGTCGGGACGCCTTCAAACATCAATGACGTTGCCCCGTTGACAAGCGGGCCATAGACGATATAGGAATGACCGGTTACCCAGCCTATGTCAGCGGTACACCAGTAAATCTCGCCTTCCTGATAATCGAAAACATATTTGTGGGTCATTGCAACGTACAACAAATAACCGCCGGTGGTATGCAACACACCTTTGGGCTTGCCGGTTGAACCGGAAGTATAGAGAATAAATAATGGATCTTCCGAATCCATTGCCGCCGGCGGACAGTCAGTCGAAGCGGTGCCCACTATTTCGTGATACCAAACGTCCCTGTCCGAATCCCAGTCTATACTGCCGCCGGTTCGCTTCACCACGATACAGGTATGCACGTTCGGACAATCCGCCAGAGCTTTATCGGCATTTTGTTTTAGTGGAATTTGTTTTTTGCCGCGCAGACCATAATCACTGGTGATCAGCACTCGACAATCGGAATCATTGATGCGACCACACAAGGCCTCCGGAGAAAACCCGCCAAAGACAACAGAGTGCACCGCACCTATGCGCGTACACGCCAATACCGCCACGGTGGCTTCGGGGATCATCGGCATATACACACAAACCCGGTCACCTTTTTTTACGCCGCGCGCCTTCAGCGCGTTGGCAAAACGGCATACCTCTTGATATAACTCTTTGTAAGTGATCTGGCGGTCCTGCTCAGGATCATCGCCCTCCCATATCAGTGCGACCTGGTCACCGCGCGTTTGCAGATGCCGGTCCAGACAATTATAAGAGACGTTCAATTGCCCCCCTATGAACCACTTGATATTGGCATCAGTATAGTCCCATTCCTGTACCTTCTCCCACGTCCTTGACCAGCTGAGAAACTCACTCGCCTGCTCCGCCCAAAAACCATCTGAATCTTCAATGGAACGTCGATACATTTCCCGGTATTGCGCCTTATTGATATGCGCTTTTTTCGCAATATCAGCCGGCACTTGATACGTTTTGCTGTCAACCATTCGCCCCTTCCTCCATTATGGATTGTGAATGCCCGATCACATTCAGTTAATACAAAATATTGGCGTCACTGTACTCAACGGCAACGGGCATGAACGCAATGTTGTATCGTTATGAAGAGACCACCGATCAAATGCATTGCTTCCCTCCCAGGCAATAAATTCGAGCATATCAACGTTTCAGACCGCCAATTTATTGACCCGTATGAATTAATGGGTCTTTATCCATTCGATTCCGGCAATTAATTCATCGGTGCTTTGAAATCGTTCATTGGGTTCTTTTGCCAGCATCCCAGCAACAAGCGACTGATATTGAGACAAGTGGCCGGGCAAGTCAGGAATGGGCTGATTGATGTGGGCTGAAATGAGCTCAGATAGGCTCTTGCCGATATAGGGTTTTTTTCCGGCCAACATTTGGAAGAAAATAACCCCCAAACTGTAAATATCACTTCTTGCATCGACATCCTCCCCCAATCCCTGTTCCGGACTCATATAGTAGGGTGTGCCTATTACCATGTCGTTACTCAGAGTCAGTCTGCTGGATTGTTCGGTCAGCATCCTGGCAACCCCAAAATCGGTTATGGCCAGGCGGTCATCTTGCCCGAATAAAATATTGCCCGGTTTTAAATCACGGTGAACCACGCCCATGTGATGCACCGGGGAAAGACCGGAGGCCATCTGATGCAGATAGTTTAATGAGGCATCAACAGGGGGTATGCCTGCGCGCATTTTATCTTTAAGATCACCGCCGGAAAAATATTCCATTGCAATATAGGCGAAATCCGCGGCAAATGCGCGTTCATAGATTTTCACCACGTTGGGATGGTCCAGTTTGGAGATAATCGTGTATTCCTGCATAAATCTTCGCAGGATAGTCGGGTCGTCCAAGGCACGAGTAAAGAAAACCTTCAACACAACAACCTTATCATCTTCATGCCTGGCAAGATATACCGTCGACATTGCACCTTGACCAACCTGTTCCATAATCTCATAACCCGGAACAAACACGTCGCCGTCATTGACCACGCCGGAACCCGCCGGTGCTGAATTTTCGGAAAACATAACTTCCTCATCCGCACCGGCTAATTCGGGTGTATGGCGTTGCCAAGAACCGATTCTCTCTTTCTTTGCTAATTTGGCCAATTCTGAAATAAGTCCCCCAGGTTGTACTTACATTGCAATGTGCTTGTCTAACGACTAAGCAACTTTTGTACGTTCCCAAGTATTTCGTCACTTGAGAACGGTTTGCTCATATATTGATCGACTCCGGCCGCGGTGGCAATTCGACGATGCTTGTCGGTAGTCCTCGATGTTACCATAATAATGGGTAAATCTCTCGCTTTATCCATGCCGCGCACGTGTGACGTTAGTTCGATGCCATTCATCCGGGGCATTTCCATATCGACGAGCATGATATCCGGCACCCTTTTCTCAACAATGGCCAAGGCCTCCAGACCGTCTTTGGCGGAACGCACGTTATAGCCGGCGTCTTCCATAACCTGCACCAATGCCCTTCTGGCACTCAATGAATCATCCACCGCCAGTACAAACGGTATGGTACTGGCCAAACCGGCGTCGGCACCGGTCGATTCAGCGGCATGCTCCGGCGCATGCCGGTATGGTACTCTCAATAATTCAGGCAAATCAACCACCGGCACAACGCTACCATCACCAAGTATCGTGGAACCAAGCAAACCGGTAATATTACTCAGATATTTCCCCATCGATTTAACCACAACGTCTCTACTTCCCTGGATATCCTGAATAAACACAACCTGCCGAATATCCTCTTCATGGATCAATAAGGCTTGCGCTTGATGACGATTTACCGCGCGTCGATTAGGGGGCAAACCAAGCAGTTCCTCCAAGGTGCTTACATCAACAAAATCATTGTCCACTTTACACCGTCCACTTTCCCTGCCTTCCAGGTATTCGCTATCATCCAGATAAAGAATACGTGCAATGCCATGATTGGAAATCGCGAGAAGCTGGCTTCTGGAACGCACAAGTAATACATGATTGGTTATCGAGGTTGCGGGCATTCTTAATTCAAAAGTCGCGCCTTTGCCCATATCGGAATCGATATGAACGTATCCTTTGATAGAGGCTAATTGTGTATTAACAACGTCCATGCCGATACCGCGACCTGAGGTCTGAGTGGTCTCTTCACGGGTGGAAAATCCGGGGCGTAGAATTAAACGATATAATTCATCTTCGGTTAACTCATCATCGGCTGAAATAATACCTCTCGCTTGTGCGATACCGCGAATTTTCTCCGCGTCCAACCCCTTGCCGTCATCACTGCATACCACTACGATATTTGCACCCTCTCTATAGAAATTAATCTCCAGCCTGCCTTCGGCTTTTTTACCATGCGAAACCCGGTCATCTCCGGCCTCAATTCCATGATCGACCGCGTTTCTCATAATATGCATCAGCGGATTGATAAGCGTATTTAAAATCTCCCTGTCGATAAGCGTATCCGCGCCATTTACAATAAGGACTGCCTGCTTGCCCGTGGTGCGGCAGGTTTGACGAACATTGCGCCGCAATCGCGGTACAATACTTTTTACCGGCACCATTCTGACCTGCATAACCATGCCATGAACTTGTTTGTTCAATCTTTCCTGGTTGATCAGCAATTCATGCATACCTTCCAGATCATCCTTAATCCCGGCATTAAATTCATGTATGTCGGTAACCGTTTCAATAAGTTGATTCGAGATGGAATGAAGCTCGTTATATTGCCGCATTTCCAATGCATCAAATACTTCATCCTGATTCATCCCAATCCGATCGGTTTGAGCGACGCCGCCGACCTCGATTTGCTTTTCAATATCACCGGCAAGATTTTGTAACCTGAGCCCATTACTCAATAACAAATCACTTTGCTCTTTAGAGGTATTAACCTTTTCATACAACTGAGAATTTACAATCACTATTTCACCCATCAATCGCAGCAGATCATCAACCAACTTGGCCGACACGTGTAATAATTGCTCCTCTTCCTGCGGCTCACCGTCGGCGCTCTTTTTTTTGGTTTCCACTGCGGTCGTTTGTTGCTCCGCGACAACGGTACCGTCCTCATCAAGAATGGACACGCCCTCTGTTGCCAAACGATTTGCCCAATCCAAAATCGATTGTAACGTGGTCATTGCAGTTGCAGGCGTTGTACTCCTGGATAATAATGCTTCACTCATTTCCTCCAAACAGTCGGACGCGCCCATTAATATCGAGCCTAAAGCCCTTGAAGGAAGCCTGTTATTGCCGCTCAAGATGACAAGAATGTCTTCCAATTGATGCGTCAATACCGCTATACCCCGGATGCCGACCGTATTCGCGGCCCCTTTTATCGTATGTGCAATCCTCTGCGCCTTTTCCACGTCTTGCATATCGCCGTTGCCTTCAAGCAAGGTCTGAATTGCAACTGAGAAACTCTCAGTTTGATCGGGCAGTTCCTGTAACAGGCCATCAAGCAATTCCTGATTAATATCATCGGGCAATTCAATGGACACGTCTTGCTCAGTGGCCTCGATAAGCCCGGTTTCCTGTTTAATCTCCTCGTCGGATAAATAAGGGGAATTCAGCAAATCCAGAAGTGCGGGAGAAACTTCATCCATTAACGGCTCCGGCAAACGATCGGATCGTAACAGGCCGACTAATTGTTCACCCGCATCGGTATTGCCAAGTTCCGTCAAATAATTTTCAAGCGCCGACAACCAATGACCCATCAACTCAACAATGCCTTCATCAATCAACGCGTTACCGGACGTCAGTAAGGAAATGTTTTTCTTAAAATAAGCATTTGCCTGGTATATGCCATCCAACTCGGCCGCCTGGCAGGCACCGCCAAACCGCTCAATCTGCACAATATATTGCGCCAATCCACCTTCAATTACCGCGTTCTCAAGACTTTCATTGGGCGAGGCGTCAAATAAATGCTGATTATCATTAATAATCTTTTTTATTTCATCCAGCAACATGTTCACTAAAACACGGTTCACCCCCTTGGGCTTTGCCGGCATATCGACCAGTTCTTTTATCTTCGCCAGTTCGTCAATAATTTCCGTATTGGAAATAAGGGTTTGCTCATAAAGATTGTCGTCGTCCACCCCGGGCTCCATCTGCTCCGGTACCGCGTCTGACGATGGTGGCACCCAGTATGGGTCATTTATGAAAGCGACCAAAGGATCAAAATATTGAGCTGAGTCCGAATGATGCAAATAATCCCCCGCCAATCCGGGCCAGCTCTTCAGCAAATCATATTGGGCATCGGATAATTTCCCCGCTTTGGCACAAATATCAATTAAATTGTGATAAAGCGACCGACAACTATCCTGAAAATCCGATAAATTATTGTGCCCGGCAATTTCACCCAGGCGATTAATGGTTTCCGCCAACGCAATAATTTGATCGGCGTCATTCCGATTTAAATCTTCAACCAATTCGGCAATTTCTCCAAGGATGGGGTAATCGCCGGCGCCCACGTCATACTCGGGCGGTACGTCTTCCCCGATTTCCCAGGAGACGTTCATCATCCCGGCAATAATCCCGGCTTGATTTTCATCAAGTGCCGACGGCCATATTTCATTCATGGTATTTTTTATAAGAGATCGGGCTATTTCCTCGTTATTTTTATCCTCATAGTATTTATTGAGTAAGCCGCACCATGAAACCAACAATGTCATCTGATCATCAGATAAGCCCGCGTCAACAGACGCCAGATCCATAATATTTTCATGGATCAGCAGGCATATATCCTGCATGCCGACCGCACCCACCAAATCACTGATACGCTCTATTTCGTCGGCAATACTTTTCAATGCGTCAATATCGGCGCCGTCACTCCGGGTGATAAGTGCGTTAAGCGCGGTAAAATCGAGTCCATCGGTATCTTTTGCCGATGCTTTATCGGCAATTAACAGGCCCAGAAGGATCTTTTTTTCTTCATCCAGTAATGGCGACGGCCAACGTTCGGGGTCGAAAAGACCCAATAATGATTCAGCGGATTTGGCATCTGATCCATCAAGGAATGAGCTTAACCGTTGAGGAAATTTTCTGAGTATTTCAAATTGGTCTGATGATAGGATTTTTCCATCAGCGTCAAGGTCCGACAAATTTTCCGCCAACAAAAGACATACGTCCCTTATGCCGGCCAGATCCGCCCGCTCGGTTTGCTCAACGAGTCTTTCAAGTAACGCAACCATCGTCGACAACGATACTGAGGCCGCGGCATCACAATCAATATCCCTATTCATTTCAGCAATGAGTCCAATAATTTTATTATTGGTTGCTGGATTAAAGGCGGATACCCCAAACATTTTTTATATGTGGCAGGACATTAGCTCGAGCGTATTATTGCAGTTTGAACACACCAACCGAGGCAACAAGCGACATAGCCTGTTCAACCAACTCATCCGTATGAACGGTTTGTTCTTGCAGATGTACGCCCGTTTTTCTGACGCTTTCACGAATGACGTCAGTACGCTCATGCAACTTTCTGCTAATCTCCATCTGTTTGGTCGCATTGTCGGCTATCGATTTTACCATGCTAACGAGTTCAGCGGTGGTGGTTTGAGTCTCATGCATTTGAGTGCCGGCTTTCTCCGCGAGCTGACTGCCGTCGACCACTTGCGTAATGAGCTCATTCATCGTGTTAACCGTACTTGTAGTTTCAATCTGTATGTTATTGACCAGGGTGCCAATCTGCGACGTGGCTTCTTTTGCATTCTCAGCCAGGTGTTGCACTTCATCCGCAATCACCCCAAATCCGCGGCCTGCTTCACCGGCGGCTGCGGCGTGCATGCTCGCATTTAGCGCCAGAATATGGGTGCGTTCGGATATATTGTTAATCAGGTTCACTGCCGCGCTGATTTCCTGTGAACGCTCACCAAGGCGTTTGATTCTTTTTTCCGTTTCATGGATGGAATCACGGATCACATTAATACTATCCACCGTATCAGTCACCGAACTCATGGCCGTGCGCGTGGTTTGAATTGCTTCCTCAGCGGCAACGTTTGAATCTTCCGCCAATTTCGCAATCTGAATCATTGCATTTGTGGCCAAACTCAGCTCCCTTGCGGTCGTGTTCACCTCCTCCTGCTCCTTATTCGCCAACAGCAACACATTGTCCGACTGCGCTTTCACCAGATTGGACGTTTCTGCAACGTCACCGGAAATCATCGTGACCTCATTTAAAACCTTTGACGTTTCCCCGGCCATCATGTTTAACGCATCGGCAAGAGGCCCGGTTATATCCTCACTCACCTTCGCCTTTATCGACAGGTCTTTATTAGCCAGCAGGGTAACGGTTTCCAGCATGGAAACAATCGAATCATTTAACGTCGCATTTTCCTCTTCTATTCGGGCCAATGCATATATATGATCATGCAGTATGGTATCGATTGCGTCCCCAATTACCTGAAATTCATCATTACTTCTAATACCGCATCTTGCCTCTAAATCTCCATCAATAATCTTTTTCGTCGTCGTTTGTAAGCGCAACAAAGGTGTATTCAAGCCGTTCACAAATCGGAACACGCCCAGGACAATAATGAACAATGTTACGGCTATCATGCCCAAGCCAATTAGTAAATTGGCCTGAACGATTTCTGCGGCGCCGGCGGAAACCAGGATGTAATTAAATCCGGCAAACACGGACATAAACAACAGGCAAATGACGGCGGTTGCGGTATATATTTTTTGTTTGAATTTTTTACTCACGGCAGGTATCGCATACGGTTATATTATCGACGTCACTCTTCAAATTCATCCTCATTGCTTAAATTGATTAAAGTACGCGTGCGTCAATTCAAGAAAAAAAGAAGCATAATCAATTTCATAATAAATACTTTCGCCCACCTTGGTTGTGCTCAATATATATTCCCCGGCCACCTTCGATACAAATTCAGAACCGGACATTTCGGACACGTCTTCACCATCGAAGTCCAGCATTACCGGATAGCGGTCTATAAACAGACCCATGGCCGCTTCACCCCGATTAATAACAATCAATGTTCTGGCATCGGGGATTTCAGCCGTTTTATAATCGGGATGCGCGTCCAAATCAATTATCGGCACCACGTTGCCGCGTAAATTAATCACGCCCCTTACCCAGTTTGGCGTATTCGGCAGCCTGAAAATGACGGGATTCTGCACTATTTCACTGACCAAATTAACCGGCGTCAAAAAATTTTCTCCGCAAAACCCGACGCCATATCGAATATTCCGAGTGCCGGTGTCTTTGGCGGGATCGAACACGCCCGCAAACGGATCAAAATGATCGACTTCCTTATCGAGAATTCTTTTCCCTCCAAACCAATCAGCAATATTACCCGTTATTGGTTTATTCATATTCCAAGATACCGCATCAACCATATGCTTTCAACTGATCGAGTATCTGTTCAGGCGTGTAGGGTTTGGATATCAGTTCCTTTCCTCCCTGCATTTTAGCCCATACACGATCAGCTTTTTGTCTTTTACTACTAATGAAAATAATGGGAATGGCCTTGGTATCAGGAGCATTCGTAATTGTACGGGTTGCTTCATACCCGTCTATTTCATCCATAACGATATCCATGAAAATGATATCCGGCTTTTCAGATACAGACATGGCTATGGCTTCTTTACCACTGGAGGCCGACACCACCTCACAACCGGCGTCAGTTAAAATTTTGTTCAGATTCACCAATTCCGTGGGTGAATCGTCCACAATAAGAACCTTCCTGATCGTCATTACCGTAACCTCATCTATACAAAGTTATCATAGATACTGATTCATCACTTCCCGAAAGACAACTTTGCCAACCGGTTTTATAAGATAGGTGTCACAACCCACCAACTTGCCTTTAATTTTGTCTTGCGGAGATGAATTACCAGTTAACATTATAACCGGGGTATCTTTCGTCTTATCCTCCTTGATGAACTTACAAATCTCATAACCATCAACGCCCGGTAATACCACGTCCAGGAATATAACGTCATAATCATTATTATTGATATAGTCAAATGCTTCCTCACCGGTTTTGGCAAAATCAACGTCGGCATCAAACTGTTTCAAGGCTTGATCCATCTGAATCCTTACCGGCAGACTATCATCAACGACCAGCACCTTGCAGGTCTCCGTTTGAGCTTCCGACTTGTCCGCCGACCTGACCACCCAGGCGTCGCCAATATTAATAATATCGGGACTGTCATCTATCATTATTGCAAGATCATTACCGGCCGCAAGATCACTATTGATTTCAAGAACCTCACCAACGTCAAGATCGTTATTGGCAGGATCGTTATCGGCCGCAAGATCACTATTGATTTCAAGAACTTCAGCAACGTCTGGATCGTTATTGGCAGGATCATTACCGGCCGCAAGATCATTATTGATTTCAAGAACCTCAGCAACGTCTGGATCGTTATTTGCAGGATCGTTATCGGCCTCAAGATCATTATTGACGTGTTCGAAGCAATTCGCCCGGATCTGATCAAGGAGATTAATAACCCGTGAAGCAATAAGCGGACGTCTTAGCTTATACGCTTCGGTTTGAAATTCACGATCTCTGGAAACCATCACCGACGGAGGTATATTGCCATTGTTTTCCGCAAGCCTGTCTTTGTAGTTTTGCCAGGCAAACAACTGCTCAGGGTCATCGGCGTTCACCATCAGGACGGCCGGGTCGGCGTCCTGTAATTCACACGCAACATATGCAATGCTCCGATTTTTAGAATAATCAAAAGCGGCATTAAGCCTTTTTTGTTCATTCTCAGACATGCCGATTAAGGCCACTTTTACAACTTCATCCGACATGATTTATTTGGCACAGAAACTGTGTTTGTCTATGCATTCTCTATTGTTAAGTAAACCAGGGTTTGATTCAGCAATTGATAGGCAATTTCTCCGAACGTCATCGGGCCATTAATACCCCCGGTTTTTTTATTTTCCAACTCCGCCCACATATAATTTAGAACACAGTTACAGGAAAAAGTAACGCCATTCAAATTAGGCAGAGCCGACTGAAATTCGGAGACGTAATCACTCACCGCGTCAGCAAGTTTATATTCAACCCCCCTGAATACGGGAGCATAAAAAGAAACGGTTTTGTCGTTTTCATTTATTTCCTGAAAAGAGACGTTGATCATCGCACCTGAATAATCGGCAACCAGTGATGATTTGGTATCAATCTTATTTTGCAATAAATAATCGGCAAAATTCTGCTCTATACCATTGACCATACATTCTTTAACGGAAAAACCGGTATCGGGAAACTCGAATGTATCACCGCCTCCCTGTTTGAGGATATTGACAATACCAATACGGGCCACCTTGCCGGGGGTAAGAGTAACGTGCATTGCAACCGCCTTATCCTTTGAGATTTCACCTATACCGCCGTTTACAACGCTGGGCTGAATAGTGCCCAAATCATCAAGATGTATCCCGGTCACCCATCCGGCTATGGGCTTCATAAACATATCCTCGTATTCGGGCGCATTTTGCGCGTAAGCCAAATGTATATCGGTAAAGGCCGGGATCAATACAATAGTGAAACCGTCATCGGGCGCGTCTTTGACAATATTTTTTATTGTCGAAGAATTATAAAATTTTACCTGCAAGCGCTTGGCCAGTGATGGGTCGAGCTCGGCGACGTAAATCTGCTCGCGGGTGGTTTTACCCCCTTCATCAGACATGAAATAAGGGATGGAACCGCCTATCCAGCGACCCTTTGGCAGTTGTTTTAACAGATTTTCATAACCCGCCAACCATAAAATGCGGCCCTGTTCAATTGCCTCTTTCGCCTCACTGACTGAAACCATTTTGGTATTTATATGAGATATGGACATAACCTTATTTGCTCCTAAGCTGCTATAAGCTGACTCAACTCGGTTGTATGTAGCCGTTGATGTTTAATAAAATACTGCCTGAGCATTTTTACGCCGGCCATTTTCTTGGCGTCGGACGGGTTATTTTGAATCGAGATGCGCACACCCTCCAACATCATTTTCAACGCGACTGCATCAGTCTGTATTTGCAAATCGCCACTGATTAATCTTTGCCATACCAGCGCGGATTCGACCGGCACCTGGGCGGATTTTGATACCGTTGTTCCGGTGTCGGCAATGCTCCCGGGGGCGGCGTGCAATTGTTGCAGTTCGGCGGCCAGTTGCAATTCATGCTTCAGGAAAAACTGGTGCAGGATTTTTATACCGGCCATTCGCGCCGACTCGGTCGGGTTCCTAAGGACGGATTGGCGCAACTGTACCAGCATCATCTGTAAACTCACGGTATCAGTACGTAGGGTTAATTCACCATCAATAAGCCGTTGCCATATCGGGTCCGTGTTCGCCGGCACCGCAATGGCCGCCTCAGTGGGCGGAAGTGGTTGCTCGGCTGCGGCTTCGGTAAATCCGAGTTGACCCAACTCAACGCCCAGCTGATTCCGGTGTCTGTCGAAAAACTGTCTGAGCAGTTTTGCGCCGGCCAAATAATTGGATTCCGATGAATTTCTCGCAATAGAGCGTCTGATTTGCTCCAACATCATTTGTAAACCCACGTGGCTCGTTTCAAGAAGAATTTCACCGTCAATGATACTACGCCAACGCCGGTCGCGGTCATCCGCAAGCCCGGAGGCATCGGCAGTGGGTGGTACCAGGGTGACCGGACTGTCGCTAAAAAGCAACCGTATATCCTGCTCATGCACACTCTGGTTTTTAATAAAATACTGTCTTACCAGACGGGTACCGGCAAGACGTTCAGTCTCAGTGGGATTATTCACGATCGCCTGACGCACGCGTTGTAATAACATCTGTAAACCAACCGTATAAGAAACAAGCTGCACCTTGCCATCCAGCAATTGCTGCCAGCCGGCATGCGTTTCCGGAGGAATACGTTTGGAATCGTAGGATAAATCCAAATCAAAAGACTGGGCCGTGGCGTACTGCGGCGTCAAATCATCGGACGGCGTATCATCCGGCTGCGGTTGAGGGCGGCCAATTTCAGTATCAGCACCGGTCCGCTCCAATATTTCACGCACCTCGGTGGCGGTTAAGCCCACGATCCTGGCCGTCCCCTGGATCGATTGACAATGACTGAATGCCTCGATAACGCATTCCTCCATTTCATGCGTGAACCTGGAATAAGGCGGCATCCAACTCTTGTCAGAAGCAACGGTATCAGGAGCCGGAACATGGAGGAACGTACGCATACCCCATACAGGCAAGTGGCGCAAGGTAATATAACCTTCTGATGAAATATCCGCGGACTGCCAGAAAAACCGCTTCTTTTTACTACCAAAATGAATGGTAATATCCAAACGATTAGACGGCAGATCCGTATCGACCTGACCAATTGACCACGATTGATCAAGCTTCAGAAGACCTAATAGTAATTCTTCAGCATACAATGCTTGCCCCTCCTCCAAGAACAATACAACAATCTACAATCACTCAATGATGAATTAAATCAGCACCAAGTCACTCATTTTATCCTTTAGTTTAACCATTAGTTTATCCTTAGTTTAACCGTTATTTTTCGGGGGCATACTCAACCGGGAAAACCGGCACAACACCCCATCATTATTATTAGCCACAAGGCAAACCCAATTAAAAGACGGCGAAATCATCGGTATCATTCACTTGCCAAAGAAGATATCCGCCCGCCTGTTCTCAGCGCGTCCCGAGTGTGTGTCATTGGTGCTAACGGGCATGCTTTCTCCAACCCCGATCGCTTTCAACCTGGAGCGATCCACGCCCTTGGAAACCAAATAATTGACCACCGCCACCGCGCGACGTTTTGATAAATCCTGATTATAGGCGTCCGGCCCGGTACTATCGGTATGGCCTTTCACATTAACATTCCAGGCCGAGTGCGATTGAATTGTCGGTAATAGCCTGTCGAGTGCCGATTTAGCGTCCGAGCCCAGGCTCGCACTATCGAACTCAAAGAGAACACTGCGCGAAGACACCGGTTTTTTTGAAGCTACCGCCCCATATTCGCAACCATTGAGGTCGACCACTCTGCCAAGCGGGGTCTTAGGACACTGGTCGCGATAATTCGGCACGCCGTCACCATCGCTATCCCTGGCACAACCTTTACCGTCAACGGCGACGCCTGAGGGAGTAAAGCGACAATGATCAGAGCTATCCAGCACGCCGTCACCATCTTCATCATCCGGCCAAAAATACCCAGTCGGTTCCGCCTTGGTCAGTTTCGCCTTGGTCGGTTTCGCCTTGGTCGGTTTCGGAGTTACCCGGGCAGTGGCGGGCTCGGCGGTGTCACCACATACAAAGGCGCCCGTTGCGGCGCCCACCAAGGCCCCCGCGCCGGCGCCTAAGGGACTGATAACACCGCCGGCAGTCGCACTGACCACCATGGCCCCGAAGAAACACTCATTACGCAATTCCTGCGTCGTTAATGAAGCACACCCTGAAAACAGCGACACCGCCAACAAACCAATAGATATTCGCACAAATCGCATCTTACCCTTGCCTCCCTAGCATATAATATTTATTATTGAATACAGAGTTAAGTATAACAGCACTCAAGTTAATATACACGGATTTTTTTGATTATATGTCAAACGCTCCACCTATCATGTAGCGATCAGGCATTCAATTTCGTATATTTACTCGCCACATAATCATCGACAATCGCACGAAATTCATCGGCAATATTGTCGCCTTTCAAGGTGACCACTTTTTTACCATCGATAAATACCGGCGCCACCGGTGACTCATTTGTGCCCGGCAGGCTAATCCCGATATCGGCGTGTTTACTCTCACCGGGCCCATTGACGACGCATCCCATCACGGCCAGATTCATCTCTTCAACACCCATATACTGTTCTCTCCATACTGGCATCTGGCTGCGCACGTAGGCCTGGATATTGGCGGCGAGTTCCTGAAAAAACGTGCTGGTAGTACGGCCACAACCGGGACAGGCGATAACCAAAGGGGTGAACGACCGCAACCCCATTGTCTGCAACATTTCCTGTGCAATCACTACCTCCTTGCCGCGATCACCTCCGGGATCAGGGGTCAACGAGACCCGTATCGTATCACCAATGCCTCCCTGCAACAGGACCCCCATCGCCACGGACGAAGCAACAATACCTTTGGAGCCCATGCCGGCTTCAGTTAATCCCAAATGCAAAGCGTAATCGCAACGGGCGGCAAGGTCTCGATAAACCGCAATTAATTTTTGTACGCCACTCACCTTGCAGGATAAAACAATATGATCCCTTGCCAAACCAATTTCTTCGGCCTTTTCCGCACTGCCGATTGCCGATGCAATCAATGCCTTACGCGTCACCTCATCGGTATCTTCAGGCTCCGACAATTTTGCATTGTCATCCATCATTCGGGTCAATAATTGCTGATCCAGACTCCCCCAATTGACCCCGATCCGAACCGGCTTATCATATTCAATCGCCTTTTCAATCATAGTGGTGAACTGGGCATCCTTTTTACGTCCAAAACCCACGTTACCCGGATTGATGCGATATTTGGCCAAGGCCTCGGCGCAATCCGGATACCGGGTCAGCAGGTCGTGGCCATTGTAATGAAAATCACCTATGATAGGCACTTGACATCCCATTGCCGCCAACCGGTCCCGAATAGGCGCAACCTGTCTGGCCGCGTCCCCGGTATTCACGGTAACGCGCACCAGTTCGGAACCAGCCGCGGCAAGTTGCTGTATTTGTTTCACGGTTGTATCCAAATCGGCGGTATCGGTATTTGTCATCGACTGCACGACAATCGGTGCCCCCCCGCCAATGACCACTGAGCCGACCTTCACGGCAACGCTGCCGCGCCTCCCGGTCGGATGTAATTCTAAAGACATGGTGAATTGGCCTGATAATGAAACATTACCGGCAGTCTTAATGATCACAGGTGGACTGTCAAGCGATGGCATCTTAAAGATACGATTTGTAACCGTACTGATCAGTACTAAAGAATCCGCTTCCAGAATGATTCGCGACCTTGGATTATTTCATTAAGGAGTGTGCCTGGAATACTACCACGGCAAAGTGAATCGAAAATTTTGTCGGTATTCCAGTCCTTTTTCTCTCAATAGGTCTTTAAATCCGACGTTGTCACCGTGCCCCGTCTCGACATAATCTCCCCATTGCGACCAGACACCGGTATTGCCATACGTGGCGCCAACGTATCTCAATGTTGGTCTCGGCGTCAGTGATGAGATAAACGCCCTGAATGTTTTTCAGTACCGCCTTCCAATCGGGTTGATGGTTTGGTTGCAAGACTTTCGAGTTCGTTGAACGACAAGTAGTCGTCTTTGGCCGCGATTGGCCGGATATCTCTCAGGTTAATTTGCCGGTTATCCCGCATTTCGCCTCTTTCACCAAAAACGGCGCACTATCTGACCGACATTTTTATATCGCCCCCGATTTTATTCAGGATTGTGACGCTGATCACGCATAAACGCATATATATAAAAGGATTTGTGAACCGAGTCACGGCACGTCACGAATAAATCATCTATTATTCCCCAAAGTAATAAAACTATTTCTTCCTAAAACATTGTTTGAAGTGCGTTTGTCGAGTGCTCGGGATCGTGATAGACCATCCTCCCCCAGTGATAGATTCCGGGCACTTTTTAAATCGGATAATGCATTTGCCCCCCCCCAATTAAATCGCACAGTGATCAACATTATTCATTAGTCTTTGACCGCGTCAACAAGCGAAATAATTTCACCTTGCGCAACACGAGTCGAAATTTGATCACCGGTCTGCACACTCTTTGCACGCCTGACTATGTTGTTAGTCCGCCTGTTAGTGACTATCGCATAACCTCGGTCCAGCGTCGCCAACGGGCTGACCGCGTGTAATGACCGGTTAAGATAATTAAGCTTCTGCCTTGTTTGCTCCAACTGCATCAAGACCTGTTGGCAGAGTCGATGTTTATAAAGGTCCGCTTTATTCTTATATTGGCCCAACAATATGATCGGGTTTATATTTTTCAACCGGCCTGATAACGCCAGCAAATCAGCGTTGCCCTGCGCGATCTTCAGACGCATGACGTGGATAAGGCGCAGATAGCATTCATCAACGCGCTGATTCATTTCCCGTATCTGCCGTTCCGGGTCGCGCAAACGACCCACCAGATTGTCCATCCGGTGTCTTGCCAGCACCAGCAGTTGTTGGACGTGTTTTTGTAATTGCCGCTCAAATGCGGCTATCGTTTGCGACAGTTGAGCGATATCCGGGCTCACCAATTCCGCGGCGACGGAAGGGGTCGCACCCCGTTTATCGGCGACGAAATCGGCGATGGTAAAATCAATCTCATGGCCAATCCCGCTCACTATCGGCAAGTTACAATCATAAATTGCCCGGGCAACCACTTCCTCATTGAAGACCCACAGATCTTCCAACGAACCGCCGCCACGGGCCAGAATAATGACGTCACACTCATTTCTGCCATCGGCCAGGGAGATCGCCCGAACAATCTGAGCGGCGGCCTCCTGCCCCTGAATCAGAGTGGGGTACAGGATAATCTCGGCCAGCCGATAACGGCGGGACAAGACACTGCAAATATCCCTAATCGCCGCGCCCGAGGATGAAGTAATAACCCCAATCTTTTGAGGAAACGCGGGCAACCCGACCTTATGTTGTTGATCAAATAATCCCGCTTTTGCCAGCTTCGCCTTGAGCAACTCGAAGGCCCGCAATAAGGCCCCGTCCCCGGCCGGCTCAAGGGATTCTATAATTAATTGATATTCCCCCCTGCCTTCATAAAGACCGACGTTTGCCCGGGCCAGCACCTCCATCCCATTTTCAGGATTGAAACGCAGCCTTAGGGTTCTGCTCTTAAACATCGCACAGCGCACCTGCGCGTTTTGATCTTTCATTGAAAAATAAATATGACCGGAGGCCGGCCTGACCAAATTCGATATCTCACCTTGAACCCGGATCGATGGAAACCGGTTTTCAAGCAGTTCTCTTACCTTCCGGTTCAGTCTTGAAACGGTAAAAATATCCCGGTTTGAGTCAGTATTATTCAACGCCATGCCATATGTTACCCAATTGGAATATTCAAACAACAACTAACTTTTGCGCTAACTATGACCGTCGCTATAATAGACTATCCCTTTTCTTGCAGAACAGAATAATGCCTAAAATTGAAGAAGCATTGACCTTTGATGATGTATTACTGATACCCGATTACACCGAAATCCTGCCGCGTGACGCATCCTTGCAGACCCAGTTGACTCGGCGGATAACGCTCAATATCCCGCTGGTCTCCGCGGCCATGGATACCGTCACCGAATCAGGCCTGGCAATAGTATTGGCCCAAGAAGGCGGCATCGGTATCATCCATAAAAACATGGAACCCGCCTTACAGGCGCGTCACGTTCAAAGAGTCAAAAAATATGAAAGCGGGATCATCAAGGAACCGCTTACGGTCGGGCCCGACACCAGTATCCGGGAGGTGATCAATTTGACTCAAGAGGCAAATATCTCCGGCGTGCCGGTCGTGGAAGGCGATGAACTGGTTGGTATCGTCACCAGCCGGGACTTCAGATTTGAAAATAACACCGCCAGCCCGGTCAGAAATATTATGACCTGCAAAGAAAAACTGGTGACCGCCAGGGAGGGCGCCACCAAAGATGAAGTCCGGGCCCTACTGCACAAACACCGGATTGAAAAAGTGCTGGTAGTGGATGACAAATTTCAATTAACCGGATTAATTACCGTCAAGGACATGCAAAAGGCATCCCAATATCCGAACGCCTGTCTCGATGAAGCCGAGCGGCTGCGCGTTGGCGCGGCGGTGGGCGTGGGCAAGGCATCGATGGAACGGGTCGAACAATTGATCGAAGCCGGGGTCGACGTCATTGCGGTGGATACCGCGCACGGGCACTCCAGGAGCGTGCTGGATATGATCAAATGGATAAAAGCACAATTTAGCGATATTCAAATCATAGGCGGCAATATTGCCACCAGCGAAGCCGCGCTCGCATTGGCGGCGGCCGGAGTGGACGCGGTCAAGGTTGGCATAGGCCCGGGATCGATATGCACCACCCGCGTTGTGAGCGGCGTGGGCATGCCGCAAATATCGGCAATAGTCAACGTTGCCACGGCCCTGAAGAAAAAAGGGCTGCCGCTGATATCGGACGGCGGCATACGCTATTCCGGGGATATTGCCAAGGCCCAGGCCGCCGGCGCCTACAGCACCATGATCGGCAGCCTGTTCGCCGGCACCGAAGAAGCCCCGGGCGAAGTGGAACTGTATCAGGGACGCGCCTATAAATCCTACCGTGGCATGGGTTCCCTCGGCGCAATGTCCGGGCGACACGGTTCATCAGACCGCTATTTTCAGGAAAATGATGAAATAGAAAAACTGGTGCCCGAAGGTATTGAAGGTCGCGTACCCCATAAAGGCCCGCTGGCCGCAATTGTGCGCCAATTGACCGGCGGGATCAGGGCCGCGATGGGTTATACCGGCTGTGCCACCTTTGAAGAGATGCGCGCCAAAGCGCGGTTTGTTCGCCTCACTCACGCCGGCCTCAAAGAAAGCCACGTTCATGACGTTGCCATCACCAAAGAACCGCCCAATTACAGGGTCTGAACACAAACCGCGATACCTCCGGAGAGCAATATGGCAATGACCGACGGCGTACAATCCGAACGAGTATTAATCCTGGACTTCGGTTCGCAGTACACCCAATTACTCGCGCGCCGAGTCAGGGAGGCCGGCGTGTATAGCGAAATACACGCCGGTGACAGTGACGAACAACTGATCCGCGATTTCCAACCCACCGCCATCATACTATCCGGCGGCCCGGAATCAGTGACAAGGCTAAACGGCTGCCGGGCGCCGGAGAGTATATTCACCATGGACCTGCCGATACTGGGTATTTGTTACGGCATGCAAATCATGGCCGAACAACTGGGCGGCGCGGTCACCTCGGCGGCACGCGAATTCGGTCATGCGCAACTGCGGGTGCACGGCCATTCGGCCCTGTTACAAGACATTCAAGATGAAACCAATGCCGACGGCCACGGCTTGTTAAACGTCTGGATGAGTCACGGCGACCGGGTGGAAAAATTGCCGCGGGGATTTAAGGTGATCGCGTCAACCGCCGATACCCCGATTGCCGGCATGGCCAATGAAAAAAACCGCCTCTATGGCCTGCAATTTCATCCTGAGGTCACCCACACCCCCCAGGGTCAGGCGATACTGCGGCGTTTTCTGCATACGATATCCGGCTGCCGCTCGCTTTGGAGCATGAAAAACTTCATTGCCGACGTGCAGGCCCGAATCAAACAACAGGTGGGCAAGGATAAGGTGCTGCTGGCGCTGTCCGGCGGCATTGATTCCTCAGTCGCGGCGGCGCTGTTACACCGGGCAATCGGCGATCAATTAACCTGCATTCTGGTGGATAATGGGCTGCTGCGTCTCAATGAAGCCGATCAGGCGATGAACACCTTCGCCCAACATATCGGCATCAACGTGATCAGAGTGGACGCGGAACAGCGTTTCCTGGAACGATTAACGGGCGTGACCGACCCGGAACAAAAGCGCAAGATCATCGGCCGTGAATTTATCCAGGTGTTTGAAGAACACGCGGATGATCTGGCCGGGATCAAATGGCTGGCACAGGGGACCATCTATCCCGACGTCATCGAATCCGCCGGTGCCGGGAGTGACAAAACGCAAGTGATCAAATCGCATCACAATGTTGGCGGCCTGCCGGAGCGGATGAAAATGAAACTCATCGAACCCCTGCGGCAATTATTCAAGGACGAAGTGCGGGGGCTGGGACTCCAACTCGGATTACCCGAATCAGTGTTGTACAGGCATCCGTTCCCGGGGCCGGGCCTGGCCGTCCGGGTTTTAGGCGAAGTCAAAAAACAGTACGTCCAACTGTTGAGACGGGCGGACAACGTCTTTATCGAAGAATTAAAAGCACACAATCTATACCGGGAAGTCAGTCAGGCCTTCGCGGTATTTCTGCCGGTGCGCTCGGTAGGCGTCATGGGCGACGGCCGCAAATATGATCACGTCATATCGCTGCGCGCCGTCGTCACCGTCGATTTCATGACCGCACACTGGGCGCGTTTGCCTCATGAATTTCTGGCAAAAGTGTCCGGCCGGATCATCAACGAAGTCGCCGGCGTCTCACGGGTCACCTATGACGTTTCAGACAAGCCGCCGGCGACCATTGAGTGGGAATAACCATTAGGCATGAAGTCGGATAAATTCCGGATATGTGGCCTGACCGACAAGGCAATCTGAAATGCCGGTAAAACACGTCGGCTTCTACGTCTGTGCAACCGAAAAACCCGGAAGAGATGCTCTCAGCGGCCGCTAATCCAATGTTTTTATTTTCACCAACGCAGATTATAAGGCGTTCTTGCCACCAAAAATGGGATTTGAGATAGTTCCCACAGGTTGTTGTTGGGTGCAACAATGGATACCACCGCCTGCATAATTCAATGGACTGGGGTCGATTAAAGCAATCTTTCTACCCGGGTAAGCGGATTCAAGCGCCGTCCGGAAAAGATCATTTTTTTCCATATTACCATAGCCAGGTGCAACAATTACGTCGTTTGCCACCAGGTAGTTGGCATAGCTGGAAGATTTAACGACATTGATCATCTCGCCTTTTGGAAAGGGTGGCACATCGGCCGGATAGTCCATTATCTCCAGATATTTATACATCCTTTCCCCTGGTTCTATGGCCATATACTCTATGTCAGGCGAAGGTATGCGAATAATTTCAAAAGGCTTGCCGTCCTGATCGGTTTCATTGGATAAAATACGGCAGGCATTCTCCAACCGCGCATAATTCACCGCTGAGATCGGGTTTGATGCAGCTTCCTGTTCGCTTACTTTGGCCAATATGATTGTATTGGCGGTGGCAAAGCTGACAAATTCATCCAGATGGCCGCCCGTTGATTGCGGGCCATATAGATAAATAGTATTGCCATCTTTATCTAAATATGGAATCGGTCCCCAGTCAGCATGCAGGTCTTCTCTCACGCCATCATTCAGCCAGATAACTTTAGTCACCCCAAGCGTCTCTTTATAGGCCTGCTCCAAAGCAGATTGATCCATCGTCGGGTTTCTTTGCAACTCAACCGCTCTGTTCACCAAAAGCGTGCCTTTGCCATTCACCACCCTGTCCCCGCCCTCACTTACGATAGGCGCAGAGAAAATGGTCTTTATGCCCAAATAGTTCGCAACCTCGGTGGGCACTTTAGACATGGCCACTGAGGTTGGATCTGTGGTGGTCGAATACCCCCATTGATTTTGCATAAAACCGGCCACCGCCAGCTTATTCTCTGCATTGCGTAAGAATATCGGCCCGAAATCACGTTGCCATATATCCACTTGATTAATAAATACATATTGCAGATTAAAATTTACCGTGAAGTCATGATCCTCAAGCCAGGAATCGATATCATCCGCCGCCGCTTTATCATTACACATTAACTTTACAGTGATACCCGAACCCGTCAGAATTTGAATAACGCCGGCCAACGGGAAGCGCATATCCTGTGCTTCCGACTCATACCACTGAAAAGTGGGCCACCCCATCCATATCGCAGCCTGAGGTTCAAACTCTGCCGGCATAATATAACCATCCGCTCTATCTAATTGCTGCATGCTCCAAAATCCTCAAAAAATTTTAGTCCTGCCATCACGCACTCGGACGTGACCACCCCACAGCTTTATAACTACCCAACAAAGGTGACGCGGTTTCAAAATTAAGAAAGTTTCAAATGGGTGCGGGGAAAATCCTTTATCCGATCTTCCCATACCCGATGTCTAAAATCCCACGGTTGGATAACTTATTCCCTTAGCCATGAATTATTCTCCATCCGTTATTAGTGTATTGTATTAAGGTAATTATTCCCAAGAATTAAGGAATGACCGTCCATCATTTTGCCACTGCGCTTATTATTGTTATAAATAAATCAAGCCGAATACCCGCATGTGCGGGTATTCAGAAACTTTTAAAGTACTATCTTAGTTTTACTATTCCAAAAGAGCATTGTTTAATTCAAGCATGATCAATCTGCGCATCAATGGCGAACGTCTGTGGGACTCGATTATGGAAATGGGGAAAATCGGGGCGACCCATCGAGGGGGTTGTAATCGCCAGGCACTCACGGATGAAGACAAACTCGGGCGAGAGTTATTCATACGCTGGTGTCGCGATATAAACTGCGGTATCACCGTTGATGAAATAGGCAATATATTTGCTCGCCGCGAGGGTAAACACCCTGAATTACCCCCGGTCATCGTAGGCAGTCATCTGGATACTCAGCCCACCGGCGGATTGTTTGACGGCGTTTATGGTGTTTTATCGGGTCTGGAGATAATAAGGGTACTGGCGGACAATGCCATCGAAACGGATCATCCCATCGAGGTGGTGGTATGGACCAACGAAGAAGGGGTTCGTTTCGCCCCCGCCGTTATGGGGTCGGCGGTGTGGAGTGGCGCGTTTGACCTTGAAAAAATGTATCGCGTGGTCGACCAGGACGGCAAGTCCGTCAAAAGTGAGTTGGAACGTCTTGGTTATAAGGGCACTGCACCAGCCCGGGCAAAACCGGTCAAAGCCGCGCTGGAGGTGCACATAGAACAAGGGCCTATTTTAGAATCCGAAGAATGTCAAATTGGCGTAGTGGAGGGCGTACAGGGCCTGCGCTGGTATGATTTGACCCTGATAGGGCAGTCCTGTCACGCCGGCCCCACGCCCATGCAGGACCGACGTGATCCTTTTAAAGGGCTGCTGCCGATTGTGCAGGGGTGTTTTGATCTGGCGGCCGGCTTTTCCCCTTGGGGCCGGGCAACTTTTGGTGATATTCATGCCGAACCGGGGTCACGTAATACAGTACCTGAAAAACTGCTGATCAAGGTTGATCTACGACATCCTGATGCGGACGTTCTGGATCGGATGGATGAAAGATTTCGTTCACTTGTTGATGAACAATGCAAGCCCCTGGGATTAACCGGCCGGGTGGATGAAATATGGCATATGCCGGTTACCACTTTTGCGCCCGAATGCATTGATGCCGTCAGGCAAGCGACAAAACGGCTGGGTTACAGCAACATCAACATGGTAAGCGGCGCCGGTCACGACTCTGTTTACATCGCCACCGTCGTACCCACCGCGATGATTTTCGTACCCTGCGAAGGCGGCATTTCACATAATGAAGCGGAGAATGCCAAGCCGGATGATATTGCGGCCGGTGCCAATGTTCTATTGCACGCCGTATTGACGCTTGCAAGCCATGAGTGACGGGCGGAAACGGCGCCAGTGCGGTTGTGAATCGAGAGTCCGGGGCTGTGTCCGGGCTTGACGGGCCGGGATAAACGGCTATACTTAATGGGTGGAGAACCGTGGCAGGTGGAGGATCCCTGCCGTACCCGTATAAAATATCCGGTACCTGAATATGGAAGCCATCGCATTTGATACACATAAATTTGTCAAGCACCTGACTGAATCCGGTTTCACCGAAGCGCAGGCGGAAGCCCTGGCCGGTGAGCAGGTCGCTATGATTAACAGCAATCTGGCCACCAGGGCGGACATAGAGAAACTGCGTCTGGCCACCCAGGCGGACATAGAGAAACTACGCCTAGCCACCAGAGAGGACATAGAGAAACTACGCCTGGCCACCCAGGCGGACATAGAGAAACTGCGCACGGACACCAGGGCGGACATTGCCGAGGTGAAGGCGGACATCGAGAAACTGCGCCTGGCCACCCAGGAGGACATAGAGAAACTACGCCTGGCCACCCAGACGGACATAGAGAAACTGCGCGCGGACACCAAGGCGGACATAGAGAAACTGCGCGCGGACACCAGGGCGGACATTGCTGAGGTGAAGGCGGACATAGAGAAACTGCGCCTGGCTACACAGGCGGACATAGAGAAACTGCGCCTGTCCACCCAGGCGAACATTGCCAACGCGGAAACAAGACTGACGCGCTGGATCGTTGGTGCGATGATTGCGCAGATCAGTGTGGTTGTCGGGTTGATTAAATTGGGTTGATGGGTCGGGATAATCGGCTATACTGAATGGGTGGAGATAAGACTTTGCAATGCAGTCGATACTTGAGAACATAAGAGGGTCATGATGGATAACACACCGCGAACACGCCGGATGGATAACCGCCGCCCCGCCCGTCGGGTGGCCACCAGCCTGCCTTTCACCCCCCCCCCCCAATAATTTAGCTGACCTCAGGCCGTCCGCCCGCGGCGGTGCTCGCCTCCGCCGTCTCCGGTTCGCGCGCCTGGCCCTCGTCTCGGCCTTCGTCCTGGCCCCGGTACTGAGCCTGATACCGACGCAGTACGCCGCGGCCCAGCCCGGTTTCGGGGGCACCTCTATTGACAACCAGGTGTACACCCAGGGCCGGTTCGTCAACCGCACCTTGCCGGCGGCCACCGGCGGCACCGGCCCCCTGCGCTACACCCTCGTCCGGAATAACGGCGGTGGCCTGCCGGACGGTCTCAGCTTTAACGCCAACTCCCGTGTCCTCTCCGGCTTCCCGCTCACGCCCCAGAATGGTATGGCTTACACCTATACGGTCACCGACGCCGATGAACGCACCGCCACGCTCGGCTTCTCTATCTTCATCCGGGAGAACCTTGACCCGTATTTCCTGGTGCGGAGCTTCCCGCAACAGACCTACACCGTGGGCACGCCGGTGAACGTGACCCTGCCCCGTGCCATGGGTGGCGCCGGCGGCGTCACCTATGGTCTGCTCCAGCTCCGGGTACGCGGCCCGCAACTGGCCGACTTCGGGCTGAGCCTGAATCCGGATACCGGCGTATTGACCGGCACACCCAGCGCCACCGGCAGCAATACCTTCATCTACCGGGCGCTGGCAAAGAACATACGGCCCGGCGAATCGGAACGAAGACGGGCTTATCTGGAGAATGCGCGCATCTTCATGCAGCCCGCGGGCAACCAGATCGTGTTCGCTGGGGGGTTGACTTTAAGCGTTACTGTGCAACAGTCAGGATCTACTATTACCAACGTCCTAACCAACTCTTTTTTTAGAGGTACCAACCGAGCTACCGCCGAGGTAACTGAACAATCTGAACGCAACACCCAGTACGGGAGGTTCAGTTTCGAACAAAGGAATGCTAACTCTGCAAGATGGACCTACATCTTGAACTTGCTTAACCCCACCGTTCGGAACTTGCCATTAGGGGAGACGCTCACGGAAACCTTTCGGCTTGATTTCGACTTCGTCCAGCACCCTGACGCTGTGCCCGCCTTCGTCGTCATCACGATTGAAGGCAACGCCGTGACCTTCCGCAACAACGCCACCATTCCGGACCAGCGTTATACTATAGACCATGGCGTGCGCGAAGTGACCCTGCCGGCGGCCGAAGGTGGCACGGGACCGTACATCTACAGCATCTCCCCGGCCCTGCCGAACGGGGTCAACTTCAACGCCGGTACACGTCGCATCTCCTCCAATAGCGTGAATGCAGGCGGCGGCACCACCACCACCCACACCTACACCGTCACCGATGCCAACGGTCGCAGCGACACCATAGAGTTTGACGTCATTGTTGCCGAGGCCCTGCGCTTCCCTGCTGGTGCCACTTTCCCTGACCGGACGTTCTTCGTCGGCCAGATAGTCAACCTGACCCTGACTAGAGGCGCGCGAAACTTGGGGCGGAATTATTGCGAAAGATGGGTGTGCAGGGGTGTTGACTATGTCAACATTTGTTTGATTTTAGGCGCGGGTTAGAATCGCGATGATGGGCGAGGTGAGGTCAAAGTGACCCGGATTCGGAAGACCTGGGTGACGATGATGGGCGGCGTGGTGACCTTCTCCGGGGAACAGGAACTCGGCGATGGGGTGGTCGTGGGGTTGGCCGTGATGGTGGGCGATGACGGTGATCCAGAAGTAGCCGCATAGCACGTACAGGATAGGAAGCGAGATGAAGTATGCGGCGTTGGCGCCGGCGGCGGCGATGATTGCTGTGGCGGTGACCGTAAGCACTTGGAAATAGTGCCGGTGGAACCAGCGGTGTAGTGGCCGGAGACGCCATTCATTCAGGCGGACGTGTACGACCGGCGGCAGGTGGTAATAGAGACCTATCTTGATCGCTTGCCAGCCAGTGGCACTGAAACGGTCGGCGGGGGTGTCGGAGTGTCGGTGGTGCAAACGGTGGGCATTACGCCAACTGATAGCTGATTCAAGGCAGCAGCACGTGCCTAGCCATAGCAGCAGGATTTTGATTAGGCGGCGGCGCGGGCACCAGCTCCGATGGGCGCTCCATTTGTGAAGTGACAGGCTTACGCCGATAAGCCACAGCATCCAGCCAATGACCAAGCCAGCGATGAATAAGTCCAGGCGGGCATCAAGCGCCAGGGTGATCGCCAGCGTCACGGTTGCGACAACATGGATGCAGTTTATTTTCCTTTGTGCCGTCATACGACCTTTATTGCTGCGATTTTGTCGCTATCATCGTCGTCGCCGGCGACGATTGCGTCTATCGCTGACCGGCTGGCCCAGGATGCGCGGTAAGCGGCGTCTTTCTGCGTTGTCATGGCGCGGGCGAGTTGTTGAAGTTCTTCGAGGGTCATGGCCACGTCGGTATTGCCGGCATCGCGCCATGTATAATCTCCGGGCAGCACCCAGCCACCGGCGACGGCGGTCAGCACTTCGGCCAGGTTCGCACGGCTTGTCGGGCCGGCCTGGAAGCGGGTCGCTTTAAATTCCACATCGGCATGGGCGGCCAGGTCACGGCGGTCTTTGATGCTCTGCCATTGCCGGTTTGCCCACATTTCAACGGACATGGGTAGCCAGGCATAGTTTTGATCTCGGCCGTAGATGGCGTTGAATTGGAATCTTTGAATCAGGTGGTTGGTGAAACGGTCTTTGTCAATTGCATCAGAGCCCCTGAGGGTCTGAATCGATGGAACGCCGAAGGCGATGCAGTCGTTGTTAAATTGGGTCAGCGTCAGGATCGATTGCAGCCCGCCCTCATCAATACTACCGTAAATGCCAGTGATCTCTACACCCACTGTTTTACCGTCGGATTGGCGTTGAACAGCGCGGGTATCAAGCCCATCATAGTCTCTGGCCAGTACCACCCGCACCGAATTTTTACAGGCTTCCGGCAGTGCATCAAGCACTGCCTGGAAACGGCTCTGCGCTATTACAGCACTCACCTCTTGCGAATTAGCCGGGCGGGGAACAATTTCGTCGCCATTCCAAACAAAGTCGGCGGGATCGGTAATTTGCAGCGGCTCATCGCTTGCAACGAGCAGGCTGTCATCTGGGACCAGGCGCGTCTTGTCGCTGGTTGAGACGATGAGCTGGCGTGTCGTTGGATCAATCAAAAAGAACTGTTTGCCATCGAGTCCGGATCTTTGCAGATCGTAGAAGTCCTGCCCGGCGGCATTTCTAAAAAAAATAACGCCGGCGTCGGCTAAGGCGCCGGGGCGGGAGTAGGTTTTGAAGTGCCCATATAACTTGAACATATTTATTCCTCGCTAAATTTCCGTATGGCTAACTGTTACCCAGGTCTCACCGAGCAAGACTTGCAGCGGCGCGGGGGCAGTCAAGGTACAGGTCCTTGTTGTTGTTCCGGGCTGCCCACACACACCGCTACGGTGCCTGGTAACGCAGTGAAAATCATGCGGCCCACCCCAACGCACGGCGCGGATCAGCGGGCTGAACGAGGCCAGGGTAATATGGCCAAATTCATCCAGCTCAAGGCGCGTAAGGGCATGCCCAGGCGGCGCATTGATGTGCGCATCGGAGCTGTTCGCATGTTCAAAGCTGTCATCAGGCTGTCGCACCAAACCGACCCCCGCGCGCACTTGGCGCAACCGCACCGCCGGCACTTTACCTTGTTCATTCAGCTCGCAGAGGCCACCGGCGATGGCTTTATCGATGCGTCCATCGGGAACTTTACCCTCTGCGTCCAACTCGCATATCCCTTCGGCCTGGCCGCGCGATAATATTAATGCCCGTAACTTTATGACCAGTTGAAACAGCGCCGGGAGGCCGCTTTCGGGTCTGTCGGCGCCGGCATCCAGCCCGGAAGTTTCTAAGCCGTTTTGTGTTGGAAATGACATGTCTTTCTCATCAGCTCGTGGATACGGTGTACCAGCGACCACCGATTTTTGCCTGCAGCGGCGCCACGCCATTGCCATGCTGCCCCGACCAGCGCAACGCGGTCACGAATACACCCGTTTGAATTAGAGTCGCGTGACCAAACTCGTCAACAGACAGGTTAGTTATTGCTTTGCCCTCGCCGGCGACGACGGATGATTGTCGCGACGTGTCCGCATGTTTTACTGTTTGACCCTCTCGCGCCAACCCAGCGCCGGCGACAACGGCGTCATAACGATAGGCCGGAATCAAACCGTTATCATCGAGTTCACACACCCCCCCGGCTTCACCCTTACCGAGTCGGCCGGGCGGTACTTTCGCGTCCTCGCCGAGATCACAAATGCCGTCCCCCTGACCGCGCAGACGAATGATATCGAGCAGCTTGGTCACGGCGGCGAAAAGTGCCGGGCGGGCCCGGGAAGGCGAGTCAGTGCCATTGTTCAGGTGCTCGCCTCTTAACCCGTCCGTGTCAGGCCACATTTGTCGGTACTCCTCTTACCAAAACGTCCACCACCGCGTCCGTAGGCTGTTTGGCAGCGTTGTATATCTTAATTTTTGGTGCCGACGCATCTTTGTCTATCACTTCCCACGTCCACCCCGGCCCCACGGACTGGAGCGCCAGCTGAATTTGATATATATGGGTAAATTCTACCGTCGTCGGGACAATTCGCCCACTCATCGCAGAACCTGCCCAATCACCGGTGTCGCTATCATTGATCAGCTCTGTTTTCGATTCGGTCGACAACGCGAGGGTTGCCGACAACAATTTGATGATATCCGGATACTGCTCATTCGGCGTCACCGTTATTCGAAACTCCAAAAATCTATCGACCTTGATCGGAACCCCGTTCAGCTCTTTAAAATCGTTGAAAAAGGGACTGCTAGAATCCCTGTATCTTATTTCTATCGTCACATCGCCTAGGGCCTCAGCCGAGGTGTAGGGCACCACCGAGACCTCGATGCCGAGATTTACACGGACAAAATAACTCATATATGAGTCCCCAGAAACAAAGTCATTCTGTCGCCCGCGGCCGCCCCAGGTTTCAAACTGATCCCATGATATGTAATGCAACCAATAAAATGCATTATCACCACGTAAATCTTGAGGAAGCACGCCGGTAATCGTCGAAGCATCCTGATCCCGCACCCCACCCACAATGTCACCGGGCCAGCCGTGCAAGTGGGGCTGGTGATAGTAAATCACATTTTCCAAATAGGGGTTGCCAAAATTGGATTCGATGATAGCCGGTGCTACCGATTCATTCCCCGACGTATCCACTGCGACAATTCCGATGGTATATACCCCGGCAGCGAGCTGATTGGTCTCCCAGGGTGAACTCTGGAGCAAACCTTCATGCATAGGTCGCAGTGCATCCCAGCTGTGGCCGGTGCCCAATTTGTATTGAATCAAATATCCTCGGAGATCCAAATCCGAGACCGAATTCCATCTAAAAATCCGCGCCCCGCTCGGCTCCCGGTCGACGCGAAAGCCGCTCACATTCGCCGGCGGGGTCGTCTTGCCTTGGACCAAGTGGTTCAGTGCACTGGTCCATCTCGAGTATGCGCCCAGGGTATTGACCGCGCGCACGCGCACGTCGTATTGCTCTCCGTCCAGCACCGGCTGGATCATATGGCGGGTGCCCACGGCGGTGGCCTCAGTCCAGGCTTCCGCGCCGGAGAGTTTATATTGCACGTGGTAGCTGGCCACAAACGCGAATGGGGCCGGCGTCCAACTTGCGATGATTTGGCTGTGGACGTCGCCGGCGCCGGATACAAACAGTTCCGTGCTATCCAGTTTCAAGACCAGCGGCGCCGGCACCTGGCGCGGATCGGGCAGGCGCGTATCCGGAGCCGGGTCGCGCTGGACGGCATCGCCCAAATTCCAAATGTAAGCCTCGTCGGCGTACTCAACCAGTTCCAGATCGATGCCCAAATCATCAGTAAGCGTCCAGGAAAGTACCTGAAACTTTTTATTGACCCAACCCAGGTGTGTGATTGAAAGCTCGATAACGTCCCAGGCCTTGATGCCCAGCACCGTCAGCTTACACGGCATCGCAACAGTGACGGATTGCCGATGTCGTTCCAGTTCAATTTTTGCCAGCCGCTGGGCGGCGATGGCATTATTGGTGAACGGCAGATCGGTATCGAACCAGATCCGCTCACCGCCGTCCTCAGCCTCATACCTGGGGTTGACCACTGGCGGGAAGTCCGTCGGTTGATGCTGCTGGGTCGGATCGATGAACGTGCCGCGCACGGCGTTGAACAGCTCACTCCGCGCACGCCGCGGCTGATAGCTGAGATCGCCACGGAGATCGTCTTCATTTAACTGCCGAGTCGCGGCCACCGGCGCAGCCGGATGCACCTGCCATTGGCCGCCGGACCAGATCACCGCCCCGCCGGCGGCGGTGCGTAGGGCCTCAAGTATCTGCAACGGCGCAGAATCGAGTTCAAACACACCATCGCAGCGATACCGTTTTTGGGTATCGCCGGCCTGATTAATAACCACGTCCTCATCGCAAATATTGGCCGCGGCGGTCACGGTATCATAATCCACCTCATCCGCAGACGTCCCCAGGCCGCGGCGCTCATCACGCAGATAATCGGCCACGCACAATGCCCAGTTGTTGGAATAGGCAGTGGCGTCAGTACGCGGATCATAGACCTTCTTGCCGCGCACGTCCGCCTTGATGTTCGGTATCCCGTGCGGCCAGGCCAACTCGGTAAAATCGGTATCGGCATCGCCCTTATCCCAGGTCAACCGCACGTACAGATAGGCGATCCCCTGCAACCGGTGTTGGCGCGACCATTGCGTTTCCCGAACCAGGCGAGGGTCGGCCTGCTGATCATCCGTGCCCAGGAATTTTTGAATGCGATACCACTTGGGGTCCCAATCGGTGGCCGGTTTGTCGTTGAAATAAACCGTGTCGATGGCCTCCACTTCGTGACCGGTGAGCACGATAACCAGGTGCAGATATTGATTGTCTTCTCCGGAACTCTCGGCGAATACCAACACTCCGGAAACCTGCGCCTCCCCATAAATCACCCGCTGTGGCGAAATCGTTGAGCGAATGATGTGTGAGCGATCGATCGCCTTGGAATCAAAATCCGGTATTTTGGGCTTAAACAGCACGCGGCTGAGCAAACTGATGCCCACCGAGATAGCAATCGAACCGAGTAGCGCACCCACCGTCAACGTCGCGGTGATCTTATAGGCCAAAAGCGCGCCAACCGCTTGCGGCATCAGCCGACCCTCCACGCCCGGGATGCGCCGCTCATCTTGAAATGCAGCAATTGATTCTTCCCCGGCGCCACACACTGCGCGCCGACACAAACCCCCAACAGCGGCCTTTTTCCCGCTATCAGCACCACGTCCCCGCGCCGTGCAAAGCGCTTGTTATCCAGCTTCTTTAACCCGCTTTTAACGACCAGCGCCTCAACTCGACCGAATCGCTTCGCGCCCGACGCACTGTTATATTTACCGCGATATTTCTCTGCCAGATCCACCCCGGTCATCGCGATAACCGCGTCGGCGGCGAACAGGCAGCAGTCGTGCTTGCCCCATTCAAAAGCCCACCCCGACCTTGCCTGAATGAACTGAAACAGTCGCTGCTCCCAATCCGCACGGCGCTCCAGGATCATCGAAAAGTCCGCCCCCAAAGAATGGATTTCTCAGTCGTAGCCGCCAGAAATTCAAAGCCCCGGTCGGCGGGATAGTGGAGCCGATGACTTTCCTCGTTGAAGCGCAGATCACGGGGACGCAACCACGCCGCCATGCGGTTCTCCAAGGACACAGCGATCTCTCCGGTTTCTCCCAGGGTACCGGTCATGGAATCCATCATCCCGGAGAACAGCAGGATAGGCATACCCACGCCGTCGGTGGCCTCATCAACCAGGGCCAGCCAGATGCGCGCGCGCCGCCCTTGATAATGTTCGCCCAATGATATAGCGATGGTTTCCGGAGGCACACCGGACAAGGCCAGTTTTATGCGCGCCGGTTGCAGGTCCGTGCTCTCGCTGACGTTGCTGATTTTACCCAGGGCTCCGACGCCCAGCCACTCGGCGCCGTTCCAGGCTATCGTGCCGACGCCACTGTGCAAGCGCACCGGTTGCGCCTGAAAATCGAGCTCGACCAACAACGTTAAAATCTGATTCGCCATTAGAATGCCTCGACGATCTCAAGCGTGACGTCGCCCACCCGGCCGCCGCCATGATAGCCGGCACGGCCCTGTTGATCGTCGATCAACCGAAACGTACTCACCGGATCAAGCAGTTCCACCGTTTCCCGACCCGTTACGCCAGCCCTGAGTGGTGGTGTGAAGTGAACCAGGTTTTGAGGTGGAACGCCCACCGGCCATTGAGGCGTCTCAGTCACCTGCTTCAGCTCGCTGTTCACGCTGAAAAAGTATCCGGCCTCAAAGAGTGCAGCGCCAATGGCACGGTTACCAAAAAACACAACCGCCTCAGTTGCCCCCGCAGGCACCGTAACGGTACTCTGGAGGAGGGGGTTGCTGCTGTCAATGTTGATTTCGGCAAACCAGGGTAGTATCAGATCGGGATTCCAAACCACAGGAACCGGCGTTTGTTGTATCGGGCCAAAGGTGAACCGCCCGGCGGCACCGCGTAAGCCGTTGACAAAGGCGGTGAGTGCATCCAGCTCGGGCCGCAGGAGATTGGAAAAAGTCATACTCACCCGCCACCGCGCGCCCGGTAATTCCAGGGTATGCGTTGACCGGCTCAGCGGTGATTGATGCACCAGCGTATTACTGTCCAGCCACCACTCGATTGAGCTCGGGCGGATATTCGGAAATGCCGCCATGACTACCGACCGCGGGTCGCGGCCAGCCAGCGGCGGTTGCCGGTCAAATTCTCATAGACGGTCGCGACCGTCTCCCGCTTGATGCGCTCGGCTTCGGCGCGCAGTCGCCCGATGGCGGACTCATCGGCGCCGCGAAAATCAAAGCTCTGTGTCACGTTCACCGTCATCGCGCCGCCGGCATTGGCGCGATGACGCGGATGATTCGCCGGCAACACCTCCTCACCGCGGCGCAGGATGGCCGGCACCTCATCGCCCGCCAGGCCGCCGGCGTGCAATCTCGGCGCGCCGGCGAGCAACGCCGCCGGTATTTTCCGCGGCCGGCCGTCGGCGCCGACGATGCCGCCGGTGTGATACTGGACGCCGGCAAAGAACCCACCGGTGGCCGCGGCACCGCCACCGCCACCCCCGCCAAAGAGTCCGCCCAATGCGCCGCTGAGCCCCTGCGCAAGCGGTTCGACTAGGCTGCGTTGGATGGCTATACGGGCCAGGTCATTCAAGATGCTGCCCACCAGATCACGAAATTGAAATTTACCGGTGGTGACAAAGTCGGTTAATGAACTCGTCATAGAGTCAAGACCGCGCGTGACCGCACCTTCCACCGCCGACGCCGCATCCTCGCCGCGCTGCTGGTAGCTGAGCAGCGCTCGGGTAATACCATCCTCAAAGCGGGTCGATTCCGCCAGTGCCTTGTCCGCGGCCTCGCGCCGGCGCTCGGCATCTTCTTCATAGGCCTGGGCGAGCTCATGTCGGTATAAATGGTCCACGCGGGCGACGAACGTCGAGTAGCCGGCCTCGGCCTGGCTCAGGCCGCTGAGCTGATCGCGCCGCCATTGGTCTGCGGCCGCTCGCGCCTGCTCCAGTGGCGGCAGCAGGGACAGGTTTGCCTCGTTGATCGCCGCGACCGCCTCCGCGTGGCGCTCGCGCTGCTCATTCAGCGCCTCATCCTCCGCCCGGGCAATACGGCTCTCATAATTCGCTTTCGCATCCGCCAGGTGCGCATCGTATCCGGCCGCAGTCTCATCCAGGCCCGCCAGCGCCGTTCGCAGCGCCTCCTCGGCGGCCGCCCGCTCCTGCTCCAACGGCGGCAGCAGGGACAATCTGTCTCGATTGATTTGCTCCACCGCGCGCGCATGTCGTTCAGCCCGATCCTCAATGGCCTGGGCGGCCTCCCTGTTTTGCTTGTTTTCCAGCTCGGCCAAACCCTTATCCAGCTCGGCCCGCGCCCGGCGAATAGCCTCTTTGTATTCCACGTCACCGGCCAGTTCGCGCGGGTCGCGGTCACCACGCAACTTTTTCAACCGGGATTGATATTGCGCCTCTAAGCTTTCGCGCTCGCTAAGTAATTCTTTTTGAACCGCTAAAAAATCCGCCGACCGCGCTTTTGTTTCAGCATACGAATCACCTAATTCCTTTAATGAGGATGATGCTTGCTTATTGGCGGCGGCACTCGCTTCCTGCTGCGCCTGATATGTACGTAGCGCAGACGGGTCCAGCAGGCGCAGCTCTTGCTCGCGGGCCGCCTGGACCTTACGCAGCAACGCTATCTCCTCACGCGCCTGCCCCCGGTCAATAAGATTTAATCCATAACCACGCACGCTAGTGTCATCATTGACCGCGCTTGTGAGCCGGTCTATCTCCTTTTGCCGCTCTGCTATCTCACTTTGCAGTGCCCGCCGGCGCCGGGCGCGCTGGACCTCGTTTAATTTTTCTATGCGCTCGACCACCCGCTCGATCTCGTCAGGCATCTTAACCAACTCGGCCCTGGCTTCCCGGGTGCGTTGCGCCAACAAAAACAGGGCTGTCGCACCCAGCGTGATCACCCCGGCAGGCCCTCCTAAAAGGGCCATGCTCCCTCGGAATGCCGCCGCTGACCGACTGGCTATGGTCATACCAATCGCCGCCCGGCGACTGTGCCCATCCATGCTCGCAAGCGCAAGGTGCAGCCTGGCAGTCTGGGCCGTAGCCAGCGCCGATAGTGCCGTGCTTTTGACCAGGCCAGCTGCGAACGGGCCGGCAAAGCGGGCGGCTAAAAGCACCAGCACATCATCAAGATAACCAAGCGTGCCTATATACTCATCGAGGTTGATTCCGTTGATGGAATCGGCAACGCCGCTGAGTTGGGCGGCAAATTCGCCGGATATGCCGGTGACCTCATCCACAACTCCGATAGCAGTCAGGACTGCGTTACTAATTTGCGTCGTCCCGCCGCTGACGGTAAGCGCCACTTCGCGGAATTTCCGCTCGGTGTCCTCGCCGCTGGCAAGTACCGCATCAAATAGCAGCTCGGTCGTCAACTTGCCGGCGGCGGCCAGCTCGCGAATATTCCCGCGGGTCACGTCAAATGAAATTTTGCCCTGCTCACGCAGGCGTTGAAAGCCAATGATCAGTCCGGAACTAACGCCCAACAGATTTTCCATTACCGAACGCAACTCGTCGCCTTGCAGCCGGCCGCTGGCCAACCCCTGCGCAAATTGAACCAAGCCGGCACGGGCTTCGATGGCATTATTGCCGCCTATGGCTACCTGCTGATTGAGCAATTTGGTGACTTGCAGCACTTCCGATTCAGAACGCCCCAGGGCATCGATGGACAACGCCAATTTGCTATACAGCTGCGCGTTGGCCGCCAGGTCGGTGCGCGTTTCTTGTGAAATCACCAAAAGCCGCCCCTGCACCTGCTCCAGCCCAGCATTCGAATCGGTGACCAGTCGCAAACGGTTATTCAGCTCGGTATATTGGTCTGCTAACGCGATTGTGCCGCGTGTCGCATTGATGGCTTGACTCAGACCAATGAAAGCGCCGGCATATTTAAGCACTTGCCCGTGGGCGCTGCGCGTCTGTCGTGCCGCTTCCCTCGCCGAGCGGCTATAGCGACGATGCGCTTCCTCTCCACGGTTCACGCCGCCCGTGAACCGCTTAAACTCCTTTTCTGCAACCCGCACCTCACCAACAAAGCCCTTGCCATCGGCGGTCAACCGTATGCCTAACCTTAAATCTCTGGCCATGTTATACTTCTCTCATGGACGACAAGGAAACAACAGAATATTCACCTGGCGATTGGCTGATTGCGGGGGCAGTCGGGCTTATTTTTTTTCTCTGCCTGAATGCCTTGGCAGAAAACCTTGTCTGGGCTGCTCTGTTCATACTATTCCTGGTTGTCTGCGTGTGCGCGTTTCGTCTCTTGGTTGAAATCCTGGTTTACGTATTGCACAAATAATCCAACACCGCATACTCCATCACCTGCAGTCCGGCAAACACCCGCTTAAACTTGATTTTGAGGCCGGACGCCTTCAGCGCCACCTGGCAGGCACCATAATCCAACCCCAGGCGATCTCCGGACGGCCCATATCGCCATTGTGTCTGCACAACCCTAAACGCCGTCACCACGTCCCAATTCTCCGGTAATACCTCAAAATCATCGGCCGGCGGCTCAATTTCAATGCCCAGCAGCGCCGCATCCTCGGCCAACTCGTCTTTGCCGCCGCCACGGCCCGACCAATGCCGGGCGGCGGCCTTTAGTTTTTTGCCGGCAACCCCGCGGCGAAGTCCATATAATCATTGAACACCGCCCGGGACCAGTACGCGATATCGCAAAGCCGGTTCAAGTTCTCCTTGCCAAACTCCAACGGCGTGCCATCGCTGTCCTGGATGTGCTCCCACCCGACCAGCACCGCGCCGATCAACTCCCGATCAGTGATCCTCTTGCGCTTCAACAGCGCCTGCAACTCCGACACCGGCAGCAACTTAAAATGCGCCGTGAACGATTCAGCGGAGGTCTTGCCACCGTCGCTCGGAACCTGAATCTGGACTACGCGCTGGTAAGCCTTGTTTTTATCAGCAAGTTTGAACATTATTGTGGCCTCGCCGGTGTGGGTGCGGATACCGCCTGTTCCGGCAATATACTCAACGCCACGGGTGGATGTTGATCGGTATATAACAGCAATTCTATCTTTTTGCTTTTTGTCAGGAGCACGACGTCCTCATCAGTCAATGCCCAGGTCGAGCGCATGAGTGGGGTGCCGTTGCTCAGCGTGCTCAGGCATAAGGGTAACGGTTCGCACCCCACCGCCTGCAACATGGCATTGGCCTCAACAGTCTTGATCGGTTTCATCGGAACGACCGGTCATAAATGCATACCCGGGTCTCGGATGCGTCGGGATCAGTCAAAACAATCACAGAAACAGCAGGATGCTCGTTCCCATGGACCAGTAATTCGACCCGCCTGGTCTTTTGCAGCGCCGCCAACTCATCATCACTCAAAATCCACGTGGACCGGATCACCCCCGGCCTCCCATTATCGATGCCGTCGACCACTATCGGCAAGGCATCATGGCCAGCCACGCTATGTTCCAGACCCGGATTCGGCGGTTGGATGGGTTTCATCGTACCGTCACCCGGATCTCGTCATTGCCGGCCGCGCGGTGCGGCAGGAAGGTTAAGGCCACCTGCGCCTGCATCGTGCCCGAGGCTTCGGAATACGAGACCGCGGACGGTTGAACCTTCGGGGCGGTGATTTCGATAATGTTACCGTCGCCCACCCCATGCTGAACGGACAACGCACCGGTGGTGCCATCGCGGGCGCCTTTGGGCAGATTCAGCTTGCTGTAGGCCGGCGCGTCGATGGTCACGCTGCCCGTCGGTTGGCGACCCGTGATCAGCACTTCGTTATCCGCACCGATCAGCTCCCTGTGCACGACCTCATTCGCATGATCGTATGAAAACGTGCTGAGCCCCAAATCGCTGACGCCCATAAAAGAAAACACGGGCGTGTTGTCGTTGGAACCAATGACCGGCGCTTTGAAGCCGGCGAAATTCGGATTCGCCACCGCCGCCGTGCTCGCGGGGTCCTGCCAGAGACCGGTGAACGTAAAATTGATATAAGGGATTTGATTGGCGCCCTGTTCGATGGTGAACGTGCCGCGTGCGCCCGCCAGCGAGTGCATCTGACCGTCGATATTCAATGAAAGCGTTAAGGTCTTCTCGCCGGTACTGACCGGCGTGTAATCGACCTTCGTCCGGGCCGTTTTAACCTCGGCCAGGCCGCAACCCTGGAACAACTTACCCCATGCCGGCTCGGTGCCTTTTGTGCCGCTGCCGGCCAGCTCCACCCGAAACGATAACTGCTGATGCGTATTCACCGGGATCTGCGACGAGTTTCCATAGTAGGGATATTCGATCTCGCGGGACACCGTATCCCCCGCCAGCGGCGTCAGCTCAATATTGGACGCCAACACCGCATCCGCGGCCGCCAGCGCCTCGGCGGTACCGGCGGTGGCCTCTACCTTCGCCAGGATCAACTTGCGCCTGTATCTAAGCGTCATTTTTTGGTTCCTCTCTAACTGGTTTCAACTTGCCCGTCTTCGGATCACGAACATAAGTGCCGCCCTCGGCAGGCCAATCCAGATCTGCTTCAGGCGGCGGGCCCTGCTTCGCTTCATAATTTATCTCTTTAGCCACGTTCACACCCCCAACTTGCCGCGCAGGATTTTCATGCAATACCTCAAATCAGCATCTGAATCGTCCAGACGATCAGCGTTAAAATAAGGATCAAACCCAGGATCACGCCGCCGGCAGACCGACACAACCTGGCGGCGGCGTACAATGCCATGCCCTCGCCGGCATAGGTCTCGTCATCGGTCGCCTCTTCGTAAATCCAAAATTCAGCCACGCCCCAACAGGCCGCCACCGTCAACGCCAACGCGCCCATGCCCCAGTAAAAACTGACGATGAATGCCCAGATGATGAGTGCAATCGCCGCCGCCACCGCTAAAATAACTCCGTATTTTTTCATAACCTGTTCCTCACACTGCGGAAATCAACCGCGTAGTCTCAAACTCGTCCTGCCACCACAAAACATTCTCTCGAATATCCACCAGCCGCCCACCACGGTAGATGACTGCACTGTATTCGCCGTCAGGCATCCAGCCCAACATCGCCATCAAAACCTGATCGCGGGCGATCTCAACCTCACTCATCCCTGACTCTCCACGCTGATCGCGCTGATTCCCAATCGCCAGTAACACGGCAAATCTGATAGTCACCTGCTGCCGCACACCATTGACCAGCCCGTTGTCGCCGGCCGACGCATTCAGAAAAAAAATGAATGCGGTATCCCTGATTTTATCTGCCCTGGCCGACGATAAACGGGCAGCGCCCTTGACCGACTTGACTGCATCGACACTCTCAAGCCTGGTCTTTATGTCGGCAAGCAGACCCAACTAAATGAACCCTTTAAGATTTTCCCGTTTTAATCCTGGCGTGGCGCCGGAAAAGCGCGCCGAAGAGTCTGAAGAGTCTTCGGCTGCAACAATATCCAAATCGATTATCCTGCCGGCCACCTTCTCGAAAAACCGGATCGCATCTCGATAGCGCACTGCGCGCTCACTGTCCTGCTCACCACCAAATAACCGGCTCACCGCAATATCCGTCACCTTGACCCGCACCACATCGGGCACTCTCTCCAAAGGCACCGTGTACTGCCCAGCCAGGTAGCCGTCGGCTTCCGCGCTTGAATCCTGCAATACCTTCTCCAGGCGTTTCACGACGACGCCAACCTGCTCCGGCAATTGCTCAGTCCAGTCCGACATGTCCCCATCAGCCAGCCAAATCGCCAACTCCTCACCGGTCACATCCGGATAGTCCTTGCCGGCAGCTTCTGCGAGGTCATTCAACTGCTCGCGCTCGGCCAGGTCTTGCAGTGTCGCGTAACTCATATCAGACCCTGCCGCCGGCATCGCATTGGCGCCGGGCAAAAACACCACCATCATTACGATCATTAAAATCATTTGTATATGCTGAAACGAACTTTTCATTTAAAAATCCTCCACTCATTTTTCAACTGCTTTCAACTTGCGCAAAAGCCTTATCCCTCAATTTAGCCGACACCTCGCGACCCAGTGATTCACTCAACGCATCCGTCTGCGGCTTGCCGCTTTTGGTGTAATGTTCGGGGTTGTTTGGATCGAGCCGCCGTATCGCCGCTATGACGTCATCCACGCTCAAATCATCGTCGGACGGCGATGCACCCCCGGCCTTGCCGTTCTCCGATACCGTCAACATCGGATCACTGCGCAACGCGGTGATTTGCTCTTCGGAAAAATCACTCGCCTCGACGGTTGTCGGCTCGGTTGACCAGGCGCGCCCGGCGCGTCGGAATCCATCACGCCGGGCGGTGATCGTCAGAGTGTTACTCATGCCAGCCACGGCGTGACCACCAATTGTGCGGTGCCTCGCCAGACATTCGTTGCACCCGCAGCATTGCGCTCTGCATTCAGCAATTCCAACGCCTCTTTTTCCAAAGAGGGCGGAACAAACAGATGGGTCGGCATTACCCCCATCGGCCGGCCTTCATTACCCTTCATCCCCTGTAACGCTGTACGGGCAGCCTCGTAGTTGTCAGAGGTTAAATCCTGCTTGGAACCGTAGCACAGCTGCCACAATCCAAACCCAGCGTTGACCCGCGCATCGACCCCGTAGAGGAAATTGTCGGTCATAAACACGCGCTCATCGTCCATCATATCCATGTGCCGCATGTCGTAATTTCGACGGCGTTGGAAGATGATCGGCTTGATCCTCCTGGAGCAGTCGGCCAGGAACCAGTTTGTTTTAGCGCCCCCGCCCGTATTCGAGACGCTGCTACCTTCCACCGGGTGATCGGTGTCGAAAAAGTACTGACCGTCGTAGCAGGTTGTCGCAAAGCCTTTTTTGAGCAGATCGAAAACCATCTCGCATGGGTGCGCACCGGCGGCGCGGCCCATCTCAGAAAACAGGGGAGCGTATATGCCGTAAGTGTCGTCATCGATGTCGTCCCTGGAGACTTCCACCGTTGATTCAAACTTGCGGTTTTTGATCGTGTAGCTGTGCTCCGTAAGGCCTCGGAGCGCACGCTCACCCAGCCACTCCTTCATCGAAGGAAACTGACCCAACCAGCCATACTCCTCGGTACGGGTAACAGACCTCACCTCAAGAGTGATCGGGCCGTGTGTCGATGGCGCCTCGCCAAAGCCTTCGCGAAAGGCCGCATTGAATCCACGATACAGCGTTTGTAAATTACCAGAATTGACTATCATTGCATTCCTCTCTCTTTCAGATTTTAACCCAGACACCTTCATCGGTAGTGTCGATGATGACGCCTAATTTGGATGCGGCCGCCGAGACATCAGTAACCGTGTTATCATCAATCACATAGGCATCCTTCCCTCTGACCGCGGTGCCTGATTTGTCGCACAACACCGCCGCGTCACGGAGCACAGACACCTTTATGGCGCCCGCCGCGCCGCTGCTGTTATCCGCAGCAGCCTGGGCGACGCCAAAGTATTTTTTACTGGCGCCCTTCGTCGCCGGCTTGACCCTGCCGGAGTTATCAATCTCCAGGATGGAACCCTGCCGGATATTGGCCGATGCCGCGACGGGGACGTTATCCACAACCCTTCCGTCGCGATGTACCCGTGAAATATTTGCAGTGAGTTTAGCCATGTGCCACCTCCGCCTCGTTGGCCTTTTTGAATTGATCGGGCGTTATCCCCATCGCGTTGCAAACGGACAATTCTTCGCTCGTCAGTCCCGCACCCGGGCCGGTCTTCAGCCGCTCCTTATTCCCTTCATCGGACGACAGGATCACCGGCGCCGCCTCGATATATTTAGAAAAACCTTCAGGATCAGAACTGGCATAACTCAATGCCCAATCGCGCGTGGCCGGCGTGATCTTTCCCGCCGTTACCGCCGCATCAACCGCCGCGGTAGCTTTGGCTTCCGTCTGCTCGGTTTGGAGATTGGTTAATTGCTGTGCCACCTTGTCAAATTCCGGACGCGGCACATACTCGCCCGGGTTCGGCGTCTCGTTGGCCAGAACCGTCGCGCGGGCGATGAGATCATCTCCGCCGGCATCTTTCTCCAGCCCCATCGCGACCGCCAATTTCGGAAACTGTGCCTGGCACTGCGACATCTCATCGATGTTCAAAAGTGCCTTATCCACATCGGCCTCGGGTGCATCCGCAGTGAGACCGAGCTTCGTTAAAATTTTGTCGACTAAATTTTGCTTCATTCCGTCCTCCTCTTGTTGACGAGCCAGCGCCGGCAATTCCAACGCAGGTGTGTTGGTGAGCGCCGCCCTGGCGATTAAAGTAACTCGACCGTCTTTGGTGTGATAAAAGGTTGGCGAGATATATCGATACTCTCGTTTCTGAATGTAATCAGCTGCGCGCGCGGTCCACTCGACCCGCGCCCAAATCCCAGCGTCGCGGGCGGTGAGTTCCTTGATCCATCCCGCTGCCGGCGCAGGTTGGCCGTTGGCCGCTGAATAATCGGTTTGGTGTTCGAAATCAATCGGCAGATCAGTGCCGGCAGCACGGGTGGTGCTGGTGGAAATAACCGTGGTTGGATCGTCCAAGTACCACCGGCGCCCATCGCGACCGTGAATATCGCCGACCGGCATCAGTTTGATCCACGTCGGAGGCGTCTCACCCACCGGCAATTCAACGCTGCAAATTGCTTCCAGTTCTTGTTTCATGCCGCCCAATCTAGCACTGCATGGCGGACATTTATAACTTGAACTATGTCAATTTTTTAGGGGGGGCTAAATAATTATTCTGTGCTCCATTGTTCTAACAAGGCTTCGGCCTTTGTGTAGTCCTCTTGTCTATCCAATTGCCAAAACAATCGCTTGGCGGCGTTCATGTCGGTGATAGCGTCTTCATACCGATTTTGTGCATATAATATGTGGGCACGGTTGAAGTAGGCACTGGCAAAGCCTGGGGAAATCTCTATTGCCGTGGTGAAATCATCCCGGGCTTTATCGGGCTGGTTGAGGTCTTTGAATACAAGGCCGCGGTTGTTGTAGGCCCAGGCAAAGACGGGGTTAATCTTTATTGTCGTGGTAAAACCATCCACGGTTCGATCGGGCAGGTCGATCCTGTTCAATACATTGCCGCGACTGGTGTCGGTATAGGTATAAGTTTTTTTGGGTTCAAGCTCTATTGCCATGGTGAAATCATCCCGGGCTTGATCGAGCAGGTTGAGGTCTCTGAATACAAGGCCGCGGTTGTTGTAGGCCCAGGCAAAGCTGGGGTCAAGCTCTATTGCCCTAGTGAAATCATCCCGGGCGAAAGCAAGCAGTGTTAGGCTTCTTAATACATTGCCGCGACTGTAGTAGGCATAAGCATAGCGGGGGTTAATCTCTATTGCCATGGTGAAATCCTTCAGGGCTTCATTTAGATGGTTGAGGGATCCTAATACATTACCGCGATTTTGGTAGAAATGATTAACATTGGGGCTAATCTCTATTGCCCTGGTGAAATCCTGCCGGGCTTGATCGAGCAGGTTGAGGTCTCTGAATACAAGGCCGCGGTTGTTGTAGGCCCAGGCAAACTCGGGGTCAAGCTCTATTGCCTTGGTGAAATCCTCCCGGGCTAAAACGGGCATTTTTAGGCCTATTAATATATTGCCACGGATGAAGTAGGCTCGGGCGTAGTTGGGGTCACGCTCTATTGCCCTATTTAAATCAGCCCGGGCTTTATCTAGCTGACCGAGTTCGCTGAATACAAGACCGCGATTCCTATACACCTCGGAGCTATTAGGCTCAAACTGTATGGCTAAGTTATAATCATTTAGAGCGTGCTTATATTTATCGAGGTTGGCGTGGGCATGTCCGCGGCTCCTATAGCCCTTGGAGCTACGAGGCTTGCGTTCTATGGCACTGTTAAAATCAGCTAGAGCTTTCTCATATTTATCGAGTTTAAGGTAGGCATGGCCACGGGCCAAATAAGCTTCGGGGTTATTTGGTACAAGGGCTATGACCATGCTAAAATTAATTAGAGCTTTCTCATATTGCTCGGTTTTAACCAAGGCATTGCCAATGACTAGATATTGTTCGGCTCTTTCTTGATCAGGCTCAATGGGTGTTTCATTCCGTTTGCCATTATCGAATCCACCGCGGTTAGAGTAATTCTCGATAATAGCCGTAACCAATCCGAGTACCGCTATTACCACACTTGCGATAATGCTCCATTTTACAGGCTTATCTTTAATTACATTTTTTATCTTGATTAGTGCCAATTTGATATCCTCAAACTGTATTATAGATAATATTTTACTCCCCGACCAGAATTTGCTTGTTTTATTGAAATGTTCACGGCGAAACCTGAAGCCGAGCAATCAGGCTCCAAAGCCCCTAAAGCTCATCTGGAAAACTGTTGAGTTCATCAATTTTAGCGTTGTCTGAAAGTGCTTTCTCTCTTATGGCAATTGTTTCCTTGAACTCTTTTGCTTCTATATCTTTATGGAATTCCGCATCTGGAGCTAGTCGCGCAACCGCTTTTTCAACTTCGTCAAGTGTGACTCTGAAAAATTCCTTTCTGTAGTTAGCCGTGTTTATTCTCTTTTTATCGAATTCGTTGTGTAGGGCGGCCTCCAATGCCGGAGCTTCGTCTGAGTAAATTATCGCATGGGTATCAAAAACAAAGGGTACGCTCGCATCTCCCAACTCCTTGACTCGATCTAACGGATCTACACGACGGGTAAGGCCTATCTTCACGACATCTGAACCGAATGACCCAATGTTGGAAATGATATAGATAAAGCCGGATTTCGTTTTTTCTGCCATCGCCTGGGCACGTTCCGATTTATCATGTGCGGCGTCAAGAAGTCTCTGTATTTCTTCTATTTTTTGATCATGCTCCTCACGGGTTAAAACACCTGCCTCTTCGCGTGCTTTCTGAAGCAGGGCTTGATATTTTTCCTCTTCTTTTTTTGCGTCTTCAGCTTCCTTCACCAGGCGTTTTTCTTCTCTCGCCTCTCGGGCACTTTCCCTCGCAATCTCGCGCTCTTTATTCCGCTTTTCCTTATATTCGTGAGTCAACCGAAGTTCGCGCACTTTCAAAGAAAAGAATTTGTTCGTTATAATAATATTATTGCTCTCATTGGCCTTGTTGATTTGGGCAAGCGCATTTTTAATGCGCTTGATCATTGCATTGGCATTGTTCCATCTTGTATTGGAAATTGCCGCTTCACATTCATTGTTGAACGCTCTAAGAGTCAGACGAATATTTCTGTTTGTCATCGTTTTTCCTTTCGATCTATTACCATCCACAGTCCACTCCGTATGGCAAATCACCGCAGTTTTGGCCGACACCATGCCCTTTTGAGTTTCGCGCACATCTTTAATTTTCTGCTTGTAGGTTTCACTGTCTCCAAATTCAAAGTGCGGCTCGTAAACCCCAAGTTCCGCAAAAGCCATTTGATCATCAAATATAGCGATTTGCTTTTTAAGCGCATCAAAGACAGATTTTTTCTCCTTATAGGTGGCTCTTAATTCTTCATAGGCGGCTCTTAATTCTTCTAATTTGGCCTGCTCAATTGCAGCCTCTCGCTCGATGTCCAATACCGGGGCAAACCGTTGCTCCAGTTTTGCTTTTTGGTCAAGGGTTTCGTGTAAATCTCCTTTCAAACGACTTACGAATATAAATAAACCCAAACACAAAATAGAGACACAAAAAAACCCCAGCGTTGTTATTGTGGTTGTGTCTATTGTCATGATGGGGAACTATTTATAACCAACGTCCCTGCCAGACGATATCTCCGTACCCGGTTGGAATGCAATTTTTTAACTCGTCGCTTTCTGTCGTCCATGTTGCTTCTCTAATCTATTCCGTAATCGTTCAATCATTTGCCACGGAATGTTCGATACATGCCAGTCATGATGTTGGAAAGCTTTTCCAAATCACGCTCGCCAAGCCGCTTCAATGAATTGACTTTTTTGCCAATCCTTTCATGCACAACGTAGTACACATCGGCTTTGGACATCCTCATGCTTCGAGATTTGGCCCATATCCCTTTGTAAAGTTCGTTACGCCAGTCTTGGTTCGCAGTACGTCTCAGCTTGGGTCTCAACATCCCTTTTTGCTCCATCAACCAGTCCAGTGCATCCTCTCCGAGGTGTTTAGGGATAAGTTTATAACTCGGGACGGCAAATCTTTTTTTCAGTATTGCATACCATTTTGCATACGCTTGCTGAGACGGTGTGCCGGATTTAATCTCCATATCAGCAAGATCTTTAATTTTGTCCTGTATTTTCTTTGCCTGAGTGACTGATATATGACGGTCGTCAGGCACATAATCTACACGTGTGACCTCGCGTTTGTTGATATTTATATCACGACCAACAACGATATTGCTATCGCCCCTTACCCGGATTCCCTTTCCCTTCGGTGCAGGGTTTTTGCGGCTCTTTGCACTTTTCATAAGGTCAATGATTTCCGCTTTTTTATCGTTGTCGTTCATAATTCAAATCTATGCCGCCAAATGAATCAAGCGAATCACCTCAGGCTTGATAGCCGCTACCGTGTTGGCCTTCCCAATCATTGAATAAATTACTATAATTAATCGGGCTTTCTTTTCGGGCAACAAAGTTTTGTCCGCCTCATCCAGTCCCTGCTCACAAATCTCTATTGCATTTCTCAGGCGCTGCTCGTCAATAACCTTTTTTTCTGAATTAAACCGCGTTTTATTCAGATATGTTTGACTACCAAATATTAATGGAGTGTTAAATCCATTTGCCACTTTTTCCGCGTTTGAAATAGATACATTGCGGCCCTCAATTATACACCGGATAAGGCTAACTGATACTCCAATACGGCGAGCAGTTGGGCGTATGCCTTCCGCGGCGACCGCTTTCTTTACCATGCTTTTAAGTGTCATTCTTGCTGTTTCCACGTGCTAAAAATAGCACATTTATAACAATATCTAAAAGAAATCTTGACTTTGTGCGATATATAGCACATAATTGTGTTATGGATAGCACAACCACGCAAATTTTGGAACTACATGCTCTTTACTCGGCATACGTAAAGCGATCAATACGAACTATATCTCGGTTAATGACGGGCAGCGGTGATACAGTTGATCGTCTCAAATCAGGCAGCTCCATTACCACCCGCCGTGCAGGCAAAATCATACAACGGTTCTCCGACCATTGGCCCGCCGACCTGGACTGGCCGATAGAAATCGACCGCCCGGCCCCCGATCCCGACTCCCCCGCGGCGAAAGCTATCGCCTCGGCGATGCCGGACCCCAACGACCCTTTATACAAACTCGACGCCCAGGGCCGGATTGCAACGCCCGATAAATTCGTCGCCGCCATCAACGGGGTGACAAGAGCTTCATACGACCAGGTCATCCGGAAATACGCCGACGGCAAGCCGCGCGCCCATATGAAGCCAAGACCGCACACTTCTGCGCATCACATTCTGTGTGCACTGGTCAGAGCCGGTGATACGCGCTTCCAGAGTCGGATCCATCATGAACGGCTGGCACGGCAAGTGGGGTTGCGATGAGCAAGCCAGATAAAGCCGCTGTAAACGAGTGGATTAAGGATTGGTCTGTGCGGTTCAATCGTGGTGAGGTCAAGCCGCTAAGGTTATCAGAAAGGGAGGTACCGATGACACCCGTATATTCTGATTTCTACATTGACCGCTGGGCGGACGTATTTGTGCGCTGGCAATTCAACCGCCGTCTCGGCATCGATTTAATAGATTTTTTAGAGGCCCCCGAACGCTATCTGCGACAGGTGACGTTCGCTGATGAAGCGGCAACGATTAACCGCATACGCCAGCAGTTGCCAACGGCGCAGGCGGAGCTGCTGATTAAACGGACTGAAAAAGTCCATAAACCGGGCGTCTATGATCTCACCGCTGCCGATCTGAAACGCTTGGGGATCACTATTGATGCCGACAGCGACGAGGTGGTGATCAAGCCGATAGATGGTGAGATCGACAAGCTGGTTGATGCGTTGTTGAAGGCGTACTCGAATGATGAGTGAGGTTACGCCCATCGGGGTCGCGACGGATAACGGCTACAGGAATAACAGTCAGCAGACGCTGATTGCGGTTATCGAGGCGCTGGCGGCCGATCCGCTACAGGCTAAATCCCTGGCTGGGTTGACCTCGGAGTTGGCCACAAACCGGGATCAGGTTTTCCGCGCCTTAAAAAACCTGGAGATGGTGGGGTGGGTTGAGCAATGCGGCGATGCCTGGCGGCTCAGTGCCAGGGTCACGCTCTTGTCAGAGAACCTGCGGCGGGCGATTGCGGATCTGCATCATACCTATTTGGAGCCAAAAAAATGAAAGAACTGAACGTAACCAGGCCAACGCCGACCGTGACCGCAATCAGGCTCGCGGCCGAAGTCAATCAAATTGTAAAAACGACCATGGACTTCATCTACGAGCAGGAGGCTAAGATGATGGAGCGGCTTTGGCTCATCCGGAGAGAGTTCAATGATGACGTTGAGTTTGCGACCTTTATCTGCGATCAGACTGAGCTGATGCCAGGTGATGCTATAAAACGTGTGCTGACCTGGAATGAGGCGCGTAATAACCGTGAGCTGCGCGAGCTCGCCCAAGCCCGACCGCGGGAATTAATGCGGGTAGTTGTTGATCTCGTCGATGGCGGTCTTGATAGCCTCGCCGGGGATGCGCCTGAGGTTGTAAAAATCATGGCCATGCCGCCGCGCAAGCGCTCGGCGGAAATCAAGCGCCTGCTTGAGCACCAAAACAACGGCAAACATCATCCGGCGGATCGCGAAGAGATCGAGGTGTTGAAACAGGAACGCGACGCGGCGGTTAAGGCGCTGGAAAATGCTGACAAGGTGGTGGAGATGGATGGTCATCCACTGACGCGACTCAATCAATTCATCAAAAAATTGAAAGATATCGAGCAGACCCTGCTTGAGAAAAATACCGTCGCCGGCAAATTATTTAAGGAACTGGCGGGTGAGATTGACGCCCCCCAGGACCAGCAGGACCAGCTAATGGACTGGAACAATCGCACGAATGATCTGATAGACGGGATTGGCCGGCTTTGGATGGACCACCTGGGCGATGCTTACGGCCGGGATGAGTGATGCACTCTGCTGATTTAATGATCTCGGCCCGACTGCAACGCGTCTATCGCGTGTTGAGTGACGGCGCTGAGCATTCCACCCGCGATTTGATGTGGTCGGCGGACGTGTGTGCGGTGAGCACCTGCATTAATGAATTGCGGGACAATGGCTGCATAATTAACTGCCGGCAAGAGCATACAGAACATGGCCGCATCTGGCTATATCAGATGATTCGAGGCCACCATGTGTTCGACAGCAAGGAGGCATCGATTGCTCTCGGCGAGCGTTAAACGGCATATTGCCGCTGAATTAGCGTCGGCGCCGCATGGCACCCGCACGGCGATGGCCCGGGCCCTGGCGAAAACCTACAAGGTCAGCGTGTCCACCATTTATAAATATGCCAGGCGCAAGGGCACGCCGCGCAAGCAGGCGATCAAAAAGCCGGAATATCGTGACTGGACAAAAATTGCCGTTGGCCTGGCGCACCGCACGCCGGACGGTAAACCGCTGCCGCTTGATCTCGCGATTGAGGCGGGGATTGCCAATAAGCAGTTGCCGGCGGAGGCGGCAAACATGCCGGTTCAGACGGCCCGACGCCTGGCACGAGAGATGGGCCTGGTTGCCAGGCCCAGGCGCACGCACCGGTTAAACGCTGATTATCCGATGCAGGCAATTCAAATTGATGGATCAAGTTCGGAATATCTGGTCGTCCGGCGCGCGCTGGACAATGGCGACTATTTGCTAAAACTCCACCGGCGGCCATACTCGGCCAAGGGGTACAAGAACAAACCGGTCGGCCCCGACCGCCTGCGGGTGTTGATCTACGCGGTCTGGGATATGTGCACGGGTTATACCTTATCACGCTACATCGTCGCGCGCGGGGAGTCTGCAATAGACGCGATGGATTTTCTCTGCTGGGCACTGGGGGAAAAAAATGATGCGCGCATTCCGTTCGCCGGGGTGCCGGATGATTTATGGAGTGATCAAGGCCCGCTGTTCAAATCCGGGCCGGCGTGTGATCTGGTCGAGCGCCTGGATATTAACCTGGTCACCGGCGCGCCGTATGCAAAAGAGCGCATGGGTGGGGTCGAGCGCACCCACCGCACGCGCTGGGCGCGCTTCGAGCGGGCGTTATTCCTGCGCGCGGACAGCGAGATCACGTTGAGCAATCTCAATACGCGCTTGCGTCAATTTGAGATCCGTGAGAACGCCCGTCGGCCATCGCGATCGCCGGTCGGCGGCCGGCGAGTCAGCCGAACCGACGCCTGGATCGCGTTGACGAACGGCCGACCGGCCGACAACCGGCTACGCAGGCTGCCACCGAACGCGATTGCGACGATGGCACATGAAGTGCGGCGATATGTCGATCAAAACGGCATTCTTCGCTGGGGCAACATCGAATATGAACTGGAGCGGCTGCATTCGGTTTGGGTGATCGCCCGCCGGGCGATGGATAACACCGGCAACGTCATCGCTGAGGACGAACGCACCGGTGACAAGCATATCGCCCAGCCGGTCACCGCCCGCCGCTACGGCGACGTCCGGACGACGCCCAAAACCGAGCTCGAGAAATTACAAACCGACGCGAATCCTCCTGCCGTGGATCTGTACGCACCTCGGGAAAGTGCACAAAAGGACCACGGCAACCTTACCCGCCTGCCGGCAAGTGCCGAGCAGGCGGGATTTTTACATAATCCGCTGGATGCCGCTTGTTACGCCAGCATCGATGATGCGCTGACCGCTTTCAACAGTATCTACCCCTATCCGATGACCCCCGAAAATCGCGCCACGCTGATCGCGCGCATAGAAGAATCAAAGCTCAGTAAAAACGCGGTGCGGGACCTGGCATTACAACTCACGCGGTTACTCAAACATGCCCATCAGACCTGAAAACCGAGCCCGATATCCCAAAGATTGGCATCTGCGCAGTCGCTTTGTGCGTCACGTGAGAGCACGGAATCGATGCGAATGGTGCGGTGCCGCCAATGGTGCGCCACACCCGATCACCAACAGTAAAGTAGTGCTAACTGCGGCTCATATTTATGACCGGCGGCCGGAGAGTGCCGGTCTTTTGAATTTGGCGGCCCTTTGTCAACGCTGCCATAACCGCCACGATGCAAAGTCGCGGCGAGAAGGTCGCCGTCTGCGATTGTTAGCAGAGAGCGGTCAACTTTCTTTTCTACAGGAGGATTATTGATGAAAATTATCAATCGACATTATCTAAAACTCGCCGCTGACCCCTGGCGCGAGGTCAATATCCAAACCGCTGATTCCATGCGGGTTGCGCTGATGGTTACGGCGGCGGTGAACAACTCAGCGATGGTCTCCATCATAGGCCGGCGAGGAAGCGGCAAAACCGTCGCCGTGCGCGCCGCTTTGGGTGACGACGTGCAACTCGTCGAACCGCTGCGGCTTACGCGCAACAAGCTGCATATGGGGGATATAGAGAGCGCGCTGGTGCGTGATCTGAGCGATGAATCGCCGCGCCGATCCGGTGAGGCACGCAGTCACCAGGTGCGCCGCATCCTCGGCACCGCCGCGCAACGCGGCCCGGTGGTGCTGGTTATTGATGATGCACACGTTCTGCATCATCAGACCCTGCGGGCGCTCAAGCGGCTGCGCGAATTGAAGTGGCTGGGCAGATCGCCACTGCTTGGCATCGTGCTGATTGGGCAACAGGACAAGACGGCGGCGATTCCGGAAGTTGGCCTGCGGTCGGATCAGCTTTGGCTCGCCGGCCTGGCGGTCGAAGAGGCGGCCACGGCGATTGCCGAGGCGCTGGGCAAGCGCGCCGAGGCTAATGCCGTGAAGCTGATGGCGAAGCATCCCGACGCGCGGAACTGGCTGGACCTGATCGCGCTGGTCGATGACTGCATCGCCAATACGGTGGCCGAGGGTGCGGACACGATTAAAAGCGGTCACGTGCGCGACGTGATGAAGTCATCATCGGGATCGAAAAAAAGCTCACCAAAAATCGATCACGGAGCCGTCGAGCAGGCGTTGCAACCTAAAACGTCGGTCGCGGCATAAACCTTAGGAGGACCCATAAATGAAAAATCGGCTTACAGATTTAAATAACTTCTTATTCTCGGAAATGGAGCGGTTGAACGACGAAGACTTAAAGGGTGAGGCCTTGCATGAAGAGATAGCGCGTGCCAAAGCTATGACCGACACCGCGAGTAATATTATCTCCAATGCGGCGCTGGCACTCAAGGCCGAGGAATTCAAGATGGAATGGAAGCCCCAGGGAAAGATGCCGGAGATGCTGGAACAAAAAAAAGACGGCTGACACGATGCCAACTGGACAACGCTGGCGTAACCGCCTGCTGACGGAAGAGCAGCACCGATTTTTGGTACGGGCGTACCGGAAACACACCCTGCGCGAATCGATAAATCTGCTTAACTCGAAGTTCGGTCTGACGCTGAGCCTGGCTCAGGCTAAAAATTATTGTGTTAGTAATCAAATTTATGCGGGCGCGGTCGGCAGGCGGCGACAGGAATCCTCTCGTTTTAAGTCCGGCCGTCGACCCTGGAATAAGGGCAAAAAATGCTGGCTAAAGAAAAGCTACCCAAAAATGGTAGCGACTCAATTTAAACCCGGAAAAGAGCCGTTAAACATAAAGTCGATGGGCAGCGAGCGCATTAATTCATGCGGCTACCCGGAGATCAAAATAGACGCGATCAATCCTTATTCCGGATATCGGGGAGTGTGGCAAAGAAAATCGTGTCTGGTGTGGGAACAGGCCAACGGTCCGATTCCAAAAGGCTATGCAGTGGTGCACGTGGACGGCAACAGGCTTAACTGCGCCTTGGAAAATCTGGCGCTGTTGTCTCGCCGGGAACTGCTTGCCCTGAACGGCCGGATACCGGGCAGTAACGGGGTGGAAATCGGCAAGGCGCGGATCGCCCAGGCGAAGCTGTTGGTCGCGATAGATAAACGTATAACATGAACATTGCACAAGATAAAAGCGGCGCTGAAAGTATTCTTTACTGCTCGTTTTGTGGCAAGAGCCAGGCCGCCGTTAAAAAATTATTTGTGGGGCCCTCAGTATATATCTGCAATGAATGCGTTGATCTTTGCCGCACAGAACACCCTGATGCGTCTTTGTCAAATGATCATATCGTTCGTGATCCGCAGGGCGATGCATGGAGGAGAGAACTCCATTATGTCGAACATGAGAATTGGAGATCATACGCTCAAATTGTACGCATTGACACCGAATGCTTCACATTCGAGATACGTTACGGGAATGGGCAGCATTATATCAATGATTGGGATGTTGCGAAGGTAGCTCTGCTCTTTCACGCGCAGCAGGAGTTGAATAACGGTGAGTGAACAAGATGATTGAATGGGTGCTCGTCTATATGATCACGTTTTGCCCGTCCGAGGAGTGCCACTCGATCACGGTGACTGTACCGATTTCGGATGAGGCGTCCTGCTACGCCCTGGCCAATAATATCCGCTTGCCGGCGGACGCTCAGGCGGTTGCTCAGTGCCAATATAAGCGGCACAACGTTGATGAGCTGGACGCCTGATGGCAGCGATAACTAAAGCACAAATCAAGTCGATCCACGTCGCACTGGCTCGTCAAGGCATCGATGACGACACATATCGAGCGAAGTTGCGGTTGTTGTTTAATGTAAGCAGCTGTACCCAACTCAACCGCCGCCAGGCGAGCATCCTGCTGACAAGCCTGGGGCGGCCATTAGCTCCGGTACCGTCCACGCCGAAGCGCAAACAGAATAAACGTCGGGCGGCGCCGGCGCCTGTTCCGGATAATGTTAGCAGCTGTACCCAACTCAACCGCCGCCAGGCGAGCATCCTGCTGAAAACCCTGGGGCGGCCATTAGCTCCGGTACCGTCCACGCCGAAGCGCAAACAGAATAAACGTCGGGCGGCGCCGGCGCCTGTTCCGGATAATGTGATCAGGCTGGCCACGCCCGATCAGTTAAGGTTGATCAATGATCTGGTTGGAGAAATCACCTGGCACACGGATGGCGGCTACCTAAGCTGGCTTAACAAATCCTTTGGACTGTGCCGCCCGCGCACGGCGACGGATGCCTCAAAAATCATCGAAGGTCTGAAAGGCATAAAATCTCATGCGCCATAAAATTGTCGAGCAAATGATTGATGCGACGTTGACGGTTATGGCCAGCCGGCGATATACAGCGAATGCCGGCGATGACCTTTTCCAGGCGACGCAGATCGTGCTGGCGATATGTGAGGCCATTCACCAGCCTTATCCGATCTACATCCCAGCTGGGCCCGTCGCTATAGACTTGCGAAATCAGAATATTATCAAAGAGTTCAACGGCCGAAATTACCAATTCCTGGCTAAAAAATACCGTCTGTCCGAGCGCCAGATACGTCGGATTTTACATCCGAAATATGCAACTTAATCGCTGTCCCATATGCCACCATCGCATTAGCCTGGATTCTCTGGCACAGGATGAAGCTGGGCGGGATTTATTGGCTTTGCTAAGCCGTATCGATATTGAAATCGGTGCCGCGTTAGTCAGTTATCTGTCGTTGTTCCGGTCTGCGAAGCGTGACCTGGCTAACGATAGGGCCTTGCGGCTGGCAAAGGAAGTGATGGCACTCTCAGGTGATTATGCGAGGCTCAATATCGCGCTGGCCGAAACGGTAGAGGCAATTAGATCGAAGCCATCCGGTCCACCGCTTAGGAATCATAATTATTTGAAGCGGGTGCTGGAGAGTGTCGCGTCCCGACCTATCATAACGCCCTCCGAAGGAAAACCCATCGCGCCGACGAGCAAAACCGGCCAGGCCCTGGTTCGGTTGGAGAAAATGAAACAGTGATGAGGGATACCCCACCGCCTAAGTGGTTATCCAATGCGGTGGCGTCCGGACTGCAACGAATAATCGTGCTGGCGCTGCCGGGCACGCCGGCGGCCGAGACGATTACGGTTACCGCCCAGGTTTGGGTTGAGGCATTTTGGGATAAGTCTATCAACTGGAATCAAGAATTGGACGAGGAGAGAATCAATGGTGCTTTCCGGTGCCTCGCCTATCAAATCGATCGGTTTCCGGCACCGGTCCATGTGCTGGCGGCTATGCCGGATAGGCCGATCAGAAAAGCCTTACCGCGAAAGCCCATAAGTGAATCCCAGCTAAAAAAGAATAAACGTCGGATTAAGCGCTTGATAAATATATTTGAAAAAAAATGACATAGTTCAAGTTATAAATGTCCGCCATGAAGTGCTAGCTTTGGTGCATGCAAACCACCACTCTGAGGGTCTGACATGAACGAGTACAAAGACATCACCGTTCGCGCGCTTCGCGACGAACAAGGGTTTATCATCACCGCTACAAATGGCGAGGGTGATTGGTTAGTTCTGGTTGACGTAAGAGATCAAGACCAGGCTTACTTCTCGAAATTGCCGCTCATCGTGGATAACGCGGTGGTCGGCGATTTCTTGATGGTAGTGTTTGAAACCCGGGCCGACGCTGAGGCTATCGCGGAGTCCTGGCGGGTGTTGCCGAATGAAAAAAGCAAATCTTGAGCGATACGCACATCTTGCCGAAGGCACTCTGGGTAAATTAATCCTGCCCGGAGGTGAGGAGCTTTTCACGGTTGAACCGCCCTGGGCGGCCAATGAGAGAGGTAAGTCCTGTATCCCGCCCGGTAGTTATACGGTCAAGCGGGATAAGACCGGGCGCTTTCAATACTTTGCCATCCAGGACGTTCCCGGACGCACATTTATAGAAATACACCCGGCAAATTACTTCATCAATCCCAAGACCGACCGCCAGGAACTGCACGGCTGCATTGCGCCGGGGTTAAGCCTTAACACTGCGCATCCTGCGTCTGTCAATAGCAGCCGGGCCGCCTGTGAGCGCCTGGTGGAAGTGTTCGACGATGAAGACTGGTTGTTAGTGATCAGCGACGTATGAATCCTGCCAATTTAATTTCCGGGGCGGTTCGTGGTTTAGTGGGTCCTGTAATGGGCTTCTTCGAAAAGAGAGAGGATCGCAAGAAAACCATTCAGACCATTCAGGCGAAGACGGCGCAGTCGAAGCAAGAGGGCGAAACCAAAGTCACTCTGAATGAAAGTGAGTGGGAGCTGATCGGGCAGCGTCTTCAAGGTGGTTCATGGAAGGATGAGTTTGTTACTTTGGTTGTCTTCGCTCCATTGATCACCGCGATGCTCGGCAGCATCTTTGCCGCATTTGGTCACCCGGAACTTTCCCAGGCCGCGGCGGAGATGATGAGGGCGATAGCCGATATGGATATCAATTATGGTCAGTTGATGTACATCACCGCATTGGCGGCGTTAGGGTTGCGGGCCATTAAGCAGTAAGACTAACGGGTTTTGATGCGGTGTGATGATGGACATTAATCTACTCAGTGACTACGCCTACTTTGCCAGCTCATTACTCGCCATCGGCGCGATGGTGTTTGCCTGGCTGACCGGTCGCAGTAAGGCAAACAGTGCTTGTCTGGTCGCGCTGAGTGAGCGCGTGACCAAAAGTGAGGTGCAGATAAAGCATCTGTCCGACCAATATTCGGAAATCAAATCGATACACTCTCGGATCGATGATGTGGCCATAAACACGGCCAACATCGACGGCCAGATGAATCAAATCAACCGAAATCTGAACATCATCCAACGCGCCCTGATCGGAGATAACAATAATGGCTGATTACTCTCATTATTATGTCGCGGATTTGCGGTTGGCGATTCTGCAATTACTCGCCGCCTCAAAATGCGAGACGAACGTCAGCATTCTAAAGGCTTCGATCGCTGAGGCCACACCACACCAACCCAGCGGCGACCAGGTACGACAAGAGCTCATCTGGTTGGACGAGCGTGGCTTAATCGTTAAACGCGCGATTGGGGCGACGGTGAGCGCGGCGACCATTACCGAGCGCGGTGAGGACGTGGCTTACGGTCGCGACACTGTGACAGGAATCGCAAGTCCGGAGCCGGGTTAATGTCGCGCAAGCGTACCACCCGCGGGCGCATGGGGCGGATACAGCAACTGCCCAAAGAGATTAAATCGGTACTCGATAAACTTCTGCGCTCGGGAGTATCTCAACGTGATATTTTGGGGCATCTCAACCCGCTGCTGGCGAAACAGAATATCCCGCCACTTTCCAGCGCCGGCCTTAACCGGTACGCGTCCCGGATGGAACGTGCCGGCGAGCGCATCCGCGAAGCGCGCGAAGTCGCGGCGGTGTGGACTGCAAAATTCGGCGAGGCGCCGACGGGTGAGGTGGGGCAACACATCGTCGAGATGCTGCGCACTATGGCGTTTGAGGCCACCCTGCGCGCCAAAGATGAATCGGAAGACCCGAAAGCGGCCATGGACGCGTCGGCCATCAGCGCGATGGCCCTGGCGGTGCAGCGCCTGGAGCGCGCCGCCGAAATCAGTGCGGAGCGCGAGCGCAAACTGCAAGCGGCCTATGCCCAGCAAGCGGCGGATAAGGCCGAGGACGTCTGTAAACAGCAAGGGGTCACGCCCGAGGTCATTAACGCTATCCGCGAGGTTTTGACGGAATCGGTCGCCTCCGGATGAGCGATCTCAAAAAACAACTTGCCCCCCTGTTCGCCTATCAGTCTCGCTGGATTAATGATACGTCACAGTTCGCTGTATGCGAAAAGGGCCGCCGCATTGGACTGAGCTGGGCGGACGCGGCCGCGTCGGTGCTGCACGCGGCGGGCGGGACGGGCAACGTCTATTATCAATCGTTCAACCAGGATATGACCCAAACCTATATTCAGGATTGCGCCGCCTGGGCGAAAAAGTTCGATATGTCCTGCTCGGAAATTGAGCAAACTTTTGTCACCAACGAGCGCGAGCAGGTGCTGCGGTTCCGAATTACTTTCGACGGCGGCAAGTTCATCCAGGCTTTGCCTTCCAACCCGCGCGTGTTGCGCAGCAAGGGTAAGCCCGGTGACCGCTATGTGCTGGACGAGGCCGCTTTTTGTGATGATCTGGAAGAACTGCTGAAGGCCGCCACCGCCCTCACGCAATGGGGTGGCATGGTACGAATTATCAGCACTCATAACGGCCAGACAAATCCGTTCAACAAGCTGGTCACCGAGATCCGAGAAGGGCGACATAAACAGTACCGGTTATATCGCATCACCCTGGATGACGCGATTGCGGATGGCCTGGTGCAGCGCATTTATGAAGTGACCCGGCGTCGCTGGCATCCGGATGCCGCCCAGCAATGGCGCGAGCAGGTCGTCGGCGCTTACATCAACCAGGAAGCGGCTGATGAGGAGTTGTTCTGTATCCCTTCGCAAAGTGGCGGCGCGTGGTTGCAGTGGCAATGGATTCGCGCCGCCGAGCATGCCGATGCCGGTGTGCCGGATAAATACCAGCAGGGCGCCGCTTATATTGGCGTTGATATCGCGCGCCGGAACGATCTCTGGGTGGCGGTGGTGCTGGAGTGCATCGGCGACGTGCTGTGGGTACGCGAACTATGTGCCAAGCGGGGCATCACCTTTGCCGAGCAGGCGAGCATCATCAACGGAATGGTAGCGGGTTACCACCCCATCCGTATCGCCGTTGACCAGACCGGCATGGGTGAGTCGCCGGTCGAACAGATGCAGGAAGCACACGGCCGCAACCGTGTTGAAGGGGTGTTACTGAGCGCACCGAGACGTCTGGATGTTGCCACCTCGCTGCGTGAGGCGATGGAGGATTCACGCCTGCGCCTGCCCGTCGATGAGCAACTGCGGAGAGATTTGCACAGTATTAAAGCCGAGGTCACCGCCACCGGCGCTCCGCGCTTGGTGGCTGAACGATCCGGCACGGACGGCCACGCCGACCGATTCTGGGCGCTGGCACTGGCTGTAGCAGCCAGCACAACAGGGATTCAAACCTATGCTTACGAGCCCGTGCGCACGCTGCAATATAAAGATCCCGATGACGACACGCCGCAGGTTCCGGATCGCTGGCATAAGTTTTGTGGCCGGGCACAGTTTGGTCAGGGAAGTTACTGATGGCAGAAATCCTGGATCATTTGGGTCGCCCTATCGATATGACCGCTCTGCGCGAGGAACGCGCCGGTCCGTCGCTGACCGGTGTACGTTCCATCTGGTCAAGCTCGAGTGTTCAGAACCTCACCCCAAATCGAATTGCAGCAATATTGCGGGAGGCGGAAGTCCCCGGTGATGGCAGTAGCGAGAGGTACATTGATTTGGCCGAGCTCATGGAAGAGCGAGATTTGCATTACCTGGGAGTTTTGCAAACGCGGCGGCGGCAAGTGGCACAAATCGGTGTACGTGTCGAGCCTGTATCTGATGCCGCCGCAGACATCGCAGATGCTGATCTGGTCAATGAATTTTTCAGCCGCGAAGCTATTGAAGATGAGTTGTTTGATCTTTTAGACGCAGTAGGCAAAGGCTTCAGTGTTGCGGAAATCCTATGGGATATGTCCGAGAGGCAGTGGATGCCGTTGCGCCTGGATTGGCGCATGCCAAGATGGTTCGACTTTGACCGCGTGACTGGAAGCCGCTTGATGCTCCGCACCGAAGAAGGCGGCTGGTCGGAGTTAGAGTCCTACAAATTCATCACACACATTTCTAAGGTAAAATCCGGCCTGCCTATTCGTGGTGGTCTTGCACGCTCCGCAGCATGGGGGTGGTTGTTCAAGAATTACACGTTGAAAGATTGGGTACGCTTTGTTGAAGCCTACGGAAACCCACTTCGGGTAGGTAAATATGATAAGGGCGCTACTCTCGAGGATAAAACCGTTCTCTACCGCGCCGTGGCCAATGTAGCAGCAGATGCGGCGGCGATTATTCCCGAGGAGATGATGATTGAATTTGTCGATGATTCTACCGTTCGCGGACGCTCCGAAATCTTTGGCGATCTGGTGTCATACATCGATAGGCAAATCAGCATCGCGGTACTTGGCCAAACACTGACTACAGAGGAAGGAGACAGCGGAAGCTACGCCCTTGGGCAGGTGCACAATCTGGTGCGTCAGGATATAGAGCGTTCAGACGCGCGGCAACTTGCGGCAACACTAAGGCGCGATCTGGTAGTCCCAATAATCACCCTGAATAATGGTCCGCGCAAAAACTATCCCAGATTGATCATCGAACGCGAGGAGGATATCGATGTAAAAATGCGTGGCGAAACTCTTGCGAAACTGGTGCCGCTCGGTTTGAGGGTGCGCGCTGATCAAGTACGCTCGTGGATGAATTTGGAAGCGCCGGGACCGAATGATGAAGTGTTGGAAATGTCGACTCCGACGACCGCGCCGGCAGAAGACCCGCCAACAACGACACGATTGGCGCATGCGCGACAGGAAGGCGATCTTGACCAACTGGAACAAGCCCTGGATGCCATTGATGCCAAGGATTGGCAAGCCCTGGGCTCCCCGCTTATTAAGCCCATATTGGACAAGGCCGCTTCCGATCCGGAAGGGTTGCTGTCTGATTTAGCCAGTCTGTATCCGGAACTTGACACCGCCGCATTGGAGCAACAGCTGGCTCAAATCCTCTTTGCTACGAACGTTTGGGAACGGCTACAGGGCTAAGCGATGCCGGATCAGACAGACCTGGGCTATGCTATAAAGCTCCCACCCCGGCGCGCCATCAGCTACTTCAAATCCAAAGGTTACGCTATATCCTGGAACTGGTGGGAGACTTGGCAGGCGGCCCACGCCAAAGCCTTCACTGTGGCTAAAGCCATGCGATTGGACGTTTTGCAGACTATTCGTACTTCGGTCGACAAAGCACTGGAGCAGGGGGTAACTGAGCAGCAATTCAGCCGGGTGCTGGAACTGAATTTGAAGCGGCGCGGCTGGTGGGGCAGACAAGTCATTGTTGATTCGGAAGGCAAGGCAGAGAGCGTGCAACTCGGCAGTCCACACCGGTTAAAAACCATCTACCGCACCAATATGAACACCGCCAGGGCTGCGGCCCGCTACCAGGCGCAAGTTGAAAACGCAGACGACCGGCCTTACTGGATGTATGACGCACTGGAGGACGGACGCACCCGCCCCAGCCATGCGGCGATAAATAACCAGGTGTTTCGCTACGATGACCCATTCTGGGATAGCCACTACCCGCCGAACGGTTTTAATTGCCGCTGCCGTGTGCGCGCACTCACCGCCGGACAGGTCGAGGAGCGCGGCTTGAAAATCAACCAGGGCAAAGGTAGCCTCGACAGCGTGCGGCAGCACGTCGGCATCGACAAACGCACGGGTGAAGTCATCACCCGCCCCGGTATGGCATACCGTGGTAAAGACGCCCGGGGCGGGTCTTTTACCTTCACACCGGACGCAGGATGGAGTTATAACCCGGGTAAGGATTTCCCGCTAATCGATCCAAATGGTGGCACCCCGGATGAAGTGCTGGGATTGCTAAAATCTCAGAAATCCTTTCGTGACTTCGCGCTGCCAAAATTGGTCGACACCCCGGGCGAGCTGCGCAGGCCGGCACCGGATTTGTTACCCAGAGCAAACGGCAGGGAAGCTGCTTTAAAGACACTGAATGAAGTGCTGGCTATCCCTGAAAAAGGCTGGCGTGAGGTGGAAACCCCAAAGGGTTTGCATAATGTGATAATTGCCAAATCCTACCTGCCGCACATTGTCGAAAAACGCAACGCCGCGCGCGAACGCTACGCCAATTATATTCTGCCCACCCTGCAAGACCCGCTGGAGGTTTGGTTGAGCGAGTATGAGGACGGCAGTTTCCGGCGGCGCTTTATTACGCTGTTTGAAGGGGATAGGGAACAATCTCTTGTGATTGCCAGGGAGAATAAGGACGGGTCGCTGCTGTTTAACTTTGTGCCGGCTTCGGTGGCGAAAGGGAATTATCTGGATAATCAGCGGCGCGGGTTTCTATTGCACCGCAAGGTGGATCAGTAATGAAGGCGTTGCCTGGTCACCTTCAGATACGGCGCATGTCTCTTTTGTGCTGCTTTTACATCAACCAGGAAAGTGCGGGCATCCGCTGTATCTCTGACGTGATCATAGTATAGCAACATAAATATGAAAATCAATATCTCCCTTGACGACGTGCAGGCACAACGCGCGATTAGCCGTCTTATCACAGCTGGCACCGACATGACCCCGGTGATGCGTAAAATTGCCAACCTCCTCGCTGAGAGCACCAATGAAACTTTTGACAAGGAACAGGACCCAACCACCGGTACGCCTTGGAAAGCGTTGTCTGAGGTAACGCGCAAGCGCCGTGGCAGGGATGGGCCAAAGCTCCAGGTAGCGCGCAATTTAATCAACTCTATCCTCCCCGATTGGGACAGTACCACAGCCGTTGTCGGAACCAATGTTCCTTATGCCACCACCCACCAATTTGGCGCTAAAAAGGGTGAGTTTGGCAGATTCTCAATAATCAAAACGCGGCAAGCAGTGCCTATCCCCTGGGGTGATATTCCAGCCCGGCCTTTTCTTGGCGTCTCCACCGAAGACCGCACTCACATCAAGGATATTGTGCTCGAATATATCGCGGAGCAGTGGACATGATTTAACTAAACAAGAGAGGCAGCGACCCGGCGAGTGCACGAACACCCGCCGAGCCGTCAACCCACTGACCATTCCAGTGAGCCAACCGAGGCTACCCTGCCACGTACGCAGCAGAGCCAGCCTATCATAAATATGAAGAGGAAAAGCTCATGAAAGATATACGATGTGGTGTTTGTAATGCGCTGTTGCTTCGTATGGCAAGCGAGGCTACAATTGAAATCAAGTGCCGCCGGTGTGGCACGCTTACTCATCTGAGGGCTGTAAGTCCCCAACCCGAACGCCACGAGCATCAAAACGAGGATGTTCGTCATGGCAAAAACTGATAAACCTTCAACCCCGAAAGACACGGCAACAGCGGTGTCCCCAGTCAAACCGGTTGCGCCTTATATCGGCGGCAAATTCCGATTGGCCAAAACAATTATTTCCGAGATAGAACAGATCCCGCACACCTGCTACGCCGAGCCGTTCATCGGCATGGGCGGGGTATTCCTGCGTCGTTCAGAAAAGCCGAAGTGCGAAGTGATTAATGACTATAAACGTGAAGTGGCCACCTTATTCCGAATACTCCAGCGCCATTATATATTCTTCATTGAGATGATGCGCTTTCAGATCACTACGCGCGCGGAGTTTGAGCGGCTGGCTAAAACAAACCCGGAGACCCTGACTGATTTAGAGCGTGCGGCGCGGTTTTTATATCTGCAACGCACGGCCTTTGGCGGCAATTTTTCTGGTATGAATTTCGGGGTCGCAACCGAGCGGCCGGCGCGGTTCGATATTACCAAGCTCACTCCCATGCTGGAAGACCTGCATACGCGTTTGGCCGGCGTGGTGATTGAATGTCTGCCCTATCAGGATTTTATCCGTCGCTACGATAAGCCGCATACCTTGTTTTACTTGGACCCGCCGTATTACAATTGCGAAAATTATTATGGCAAAGACCTATTCAAACGGGATGACTTTGCTTGTATTGCCGATTTGCTCGCAACTATCAAAGGACGGTTCATTTTATCCATCAACGATGTGCCGGAGATAAGACAAATATATAGCGCCTTCAAAATCCAAACCGTGAAGACCATGTACTCCATGTCAAAGAA